>CAVTGV010000001.1:0-28793 GCA_963734365.1 uncultured Thermoleophilaceae bacterium
TGGCCGTTGCGGGGCGCTCGGCGGGCCACCACGAGGCCGGCCACGCGAACCCGGCGGCCGTTCTGATGCTCTTCGAGCTGCTCGCTGGTGCGCAGGTCGTCCGGCAGGCCGGGTCGCATCAGCTCGAGCGGATGCTCGCGCAGCGTGACGCCCGTGGAGCCGTAGTCGGCCAGCATCCGCTCCCAGGCCGACAGCGCACGTAGCTCGGGGCCCTCGTGGGGGTCGAGCGGGGGCGCCAGCTGGGTGCCCTCCTCCACCGGCGTGCCGGGCACCGCGACGCCGAGCATCCACAGCGCTCGCCGGCGCCGGCCCTGCTCGGGACCGTCGACCAGGGCGTCGCACGCCCCCGCCCAGGCGAGCCTCCCCAGCGTTCCCCGACGCCCCCGAGCGACCGGCCAGGTCGCCGAGCGAGCGCCACTCGCCTCCCCCGTGGCGCTCGGCGGCCATCGCCTTGACCTCGTGCTCGCGCACCCCGCTCACGTATCCGAGTCCCAGACGCACACCCAGGCCGGCTGGGAGCGGCTCCACCACGCACTTGGCGTCGCTGCGCACCACGCACGGCGCCAGCACCTCCACTCCTCTGCGCTGGGCCTCGTGCACCAGGTTGTCGGGCGGGTAGAAGCCCATCGGCTGCTCGTTCAGCAGGGCGCAGAGGAACTCGGGGTGGTAGTGGACGCGCAGCCAGGTGGACTGGTAGGCGAGCAGTCCGAAGGCCGCGGAGTGCGCCTTCGGGAAGCCGAAGCCGGCGAAGCCCACGATCTGGTGCCAGACCTTCTCGGCCACCTCCCGTGACGCGCCGTGGGCGGCCCCGCCGGCGATGAACTTCTCCTCGTAGACGCGGATCGCCGCCTCCGAGCGCTTGCGGCTCATCGCGCGCCGCAGACCCTCGGCCTCCCCCGGGCTGAAGCCGGCGAAGGCCATGGCCACCTCGAGCACCTGGTCCTGGAAGACGATCGTGCCCAGCGTGTCGCGCAGCACGGGCTCGAGCGTGGGGTGCAGATAGGGCACCCGGTACGAGGGATCCGCCCGCAGCGCCTTGCGGTTCTCGATGTAGGGATGCACCGCTCCGCCCACGATCGGCCCCGGGCGAACCAGCGCCACCTGAACAGTGAGGTCGTCGAGGTTCTCGGGCCGGGTGCGCTTGAGCATCTGCATCTGGGCGCGCGACTCGATCTGGAACACCCCGGTGGTCTCCGCCTCCTGGATGCGGCCGTAGACCTCCTGGTCGTCGTAGGGGATTCGCGACAGGTCGATCCGCTCGCTCCGCACCCGCGCGATCTCGTCCACGCAGCGCTCGACCGCCGAGAGCATCCCCAGCCCGAGCAGGTCGATCTTGAGAAAGCCGGCGTCGCCGCAGGAGTCCTTGTCCCACTGGACCATCTGCCGCCCCTCCATGGAGGCCGGCTGGACCGGGCACAGGTCGATCAGCGGCTGGGTGGAGATGACCATCCCACCCGGGTGCTGGGACTGGTGGCGCGGCAGGCCCCAGGCGTCGCGAGCGAGCTTGACGAGGGAGTCCCAGCGCGGCGAGCGATAGCCCCGGGCGTCCTGCTCGGGCACTTCCTCACCTATGTCGTTGCGGTCCTTCCAGGGATCGACCGCCCGGGCCAAGCGCTCGATCTCGCCTGGCGGGAGCCCGAGCGCCTTGGCGAAGTCCCGCACCGCCGAGCGCACCTGGAAGGTGGCGAAGGCGGCCACCAGCGCGCAGCGGTCGCGGCCGTAGCGGTCGTGCACGCGCGGGATCAGCACGTCGCGGATGTCGCGCGGGAAGTCGAGGTCGATGTCCGGCAGCGCGGTGAGCTCCTCGTTGAGGAAACGCCCGAGCAGCAGCTCGTTCTCGATCGGGTCCACGTGCGAGAGGCCGGTGAGGTAACAGACGATCGAGGACACACTCGAGCCCCTCCCCCGCCCCGGAGGCATCAGCCGTCGCGCCGACTCCGGCCCCCGCACCTCCGCCGCCACCCCACGAGCCAGCTCGAGCATGTCGCGGTGGAGCAGGAAGAAGCCGGACAGCCCCAGATGGCGGATCACACGCAGCTCCTCGTCGAGGCGGCCGAGCGCCTCCTCGCGGCTGCGGCGCCCGGCGTAGCGCTCCTCGAACATCCCCCGGCAGAGCTCGGCCAGGTTGCGATCGGCGTCCGGGTCCTCCGCGCCCGGATAGCGATAGCCGAGGTCCTCGGTGAGGTCGAAGCGAAGGCGCTCGGCCAGGCGGCCGCTCTCCTCCACGGCGTCGGGGTGCTCGCGGAAGCGCTGGGCCATCCGCTCAGGCGGCGAGAGCACGTGCGAGGAGTTGCCGCGACGGCGTGGCTCGGTCTCGTCGAGGGTGGCCCCCAGCCGCACGGCCACCATCGCGTCCTGCAGAGGAATGCGCTCGCGGGCGTGGGCGTGGATGTTGCCGGTGGCCACACAGGGCACCCCGAGCCGACCGGCGAGCTCGGTCAGGAGCCGGTTGCGACGCCGGTCGTGACGCCAGAAGGGACGCTGCAGCTCGATCCGAAAGCGGTGGGGGCCAAAGATCCGCAGCAGGCGGCGGCCCGCCGCGGCGGCACCGGGATGGTCCTCGGCCTCGAGCCGCGACGCCACCGCGCCGTCACCCGCGCACCCGGACAGGCACACGAGCCCGGCGGAGTTGCGCTCCACCTCGTCGAGCGAGACGGACGGCTGCTCGTCGAGCGGGTCCTGGCCGGGCCGGCGCCCGTCGGTGACCTGCGCCGTGGGATCGGACCAGCCCTCACGGGCCCAGCGCCGGGTGTGCCAGTGGGAGGCGGTGAGCAGGCGGCAGAGGTTGGTGTAGCCCTCGCGCGTCTCGCACAGCAGCGTCAGGTGCGACCCGTCGTCCAGGGTGATCTCGGCTCCCGTGATGTGCCGGACGCCGAGCGGCTTGAGCGCCTGGGCCATCTCCATGGCTCCGTGGATCCCGTCGTGGTCGGTGAGGGCGAGCGCACTGTGACCCTGTTCGGCAGCGGCACCGGCCAGCTCCACCGGGTGCGACGCCCCGTCCAGGAACGAGTAGGCCGAGTGGCAGTGCAGCTCCACGTAGGACACGAACACATGTTCGCACGTGGAAAGGACGCTATTTCTCGACGGCCTCCAGAGCCTCGGCCTTCGACGCGAACGAGTGCGCCGCCACGGCCTGGTCGCCCTCGAAGGTCCAGACGACCGCCAGCTCCTGGGTCACCGGCACGCCGCTCTCCCCGCCGCGAGCCGAGATGCGCAGCACCACGAGCACGTCATCCCCCAGGTCGACGATCTCCTCGAGCTCCTGGTCGTAGTCCTCCCAGGTCTCGCGGGTGTCCGAGATCCACTCCTGGGTCCCCTTGAGGCCCTTGAAGACCCGGCCGTCCCAGACCGAGTGGAAATCGAACTCCGGGTGCAGGCGCTCCTTCGACAGCGACCTGAACGTGTCCATGTCGCCGCGGCTGAGGGCCTCGTAGCCCTCGCGGAGGAACTCAACGTTCTCTGCGGACATCCAAGCGAGCGTATCGGCCCGCCGAGCTCAGGCCACCGAGCGGCGGCGCTTTGCCCGGTAGAGCAGCTCGTCGGCCCTGCCCACCAGCTGCTCGGGGCTCTCACCGAGCTCATGGACGGCGATGCCGAAGCTCGCCTCCACCTCCTGGCCCGTGCTGCGCTTTACGGCCAGCGCGGCCTGGAGGCGCTGCGACACCCGCTCCGCGTCGAGCCGGCCCGCTCCACTCAGCACCACGGCGAACTCGTCGCCGCCCAGGCGGTAGGCGTCGTCGCTGCGCCGCAGGCCCGTGCGCAGCGCGTCGCTGAGCGCCTTGAGGGCCCGGTCGCCGGCCTCGTGGCCGTATTCGTCGTTCACTCGCTTGAGGTTGTCCATGTCACACAGGATCAGGGCCAGCTCGCCCCGGGGGCGATTGACCTCGCGGCTCAAGCGGGCCAGGAAGGCACGCCGGTTGGGCAGCCCGGTGAGCGTGTCGTGGGTGGCCTCGTGGCGCAGCCGCACGGCTCGGTCGGCCGTCTGAAGAGCCGCCACCGCCTGGTTGGCGAACAGCCGCAGGGCCTGCAGCCGCGCCCGCGTGGGCAGAAGGCGGTCGCGCGGGTCGTCCACCCAGATCAGGCCGAGCCGGTTGCCCTCGGGCTCCTCCAGGGGCACGAGCAGCCAGTGGCGCGCCCACGCGTGGGGACCCATGCCGTTCATCTCGGAGCGATAGTTCACCCGGTTCGCGCCCAGGAGATGCTCGGCCGCCTCGGTGGGGATCAGGTAGCAGCCCGCCACCTCGAACTCCGCGGTGAAGAGAGGCTCGACCGCCTCGAGCGGAAGTCCATGGTTCACGGCCTCCGCATCGAGCGGCCAGCCGCTCGCCGCCACGGGCACGAGCGGCGCGCCGTCCTCCTCGGCAAGCTCGATGGCGACCTTGTCGAAGCCGAGCGCGTGGTTGATGCCGTCGCACACGGCCTGCAGCACCTCGTCGGTCTCGTCCGCCTCCGCGAGCCGGGCCGACACCGCCAGCACCCCCTCGAGCATCTGCTGGTGCTGCAGGCTGTCGGCGGTGTCCTGGGCAATGCGCAGGGCGAGCGCGGCGTGCCGGGCGATCGCCACGAGGCCGTCGAGCTCACCGTCGCCCGGCCGGCGTCCGGTCTGCGGCTCGTCCACCGAGATGACCCCGATGAGCCCGCCCCGGCTGTCGTAGAGAGGCACGAACAGCGCGTCCTCCGCGGTCCAGGCGTTGGGATCGTCGCTCGGCGCGATGTCAGGCACGAAGGTGTCCACGCCGAGCTCGTCCCAGTCGAACTCCTCCCCGGGGATGAAGTACGCGCCGCGGCGCTCGAAGCGCTCGGCCAGCAGCGGATACCAGGTCTCCGCGGGCGAGGCCTTGCCCACCAGAGCCTGCACCGAGGCCTCCGAGCCCACGGCGGAGGCGGTGAGCATGTCGTCGTACGCGGGCCGGTAGACGTTGACCACCACGGCGTTGTAGCCGAGCAGGTCGGCGATCGTGCGGCAGACGTCCTCCAGGACCTTGTGGAGATCTTCCTCGCTGCGGACACTCGTGGTCCGCTCGAACATCGCGCCGAGGCGAGCAAGGGTGGTGAGCCGGTCGGCCCTCATCACCTGCAGTATCGACCCGGCCCCGCCTCCCCTCAACCCCTATCGGACCTACGCGGTCGTTTCAGGACGCCGGGGGTACGGGCTAAGCCCGCTGGAGGAACCAGCCCCCGCCGACCAGGTCGCGGAACAGCACGACGTTGCGTCCGTCGTTGAGAACCACCTCGAAGTAGCGCCGCCGCAGTGGCCGGGCCGTCCACCAGCGATCCTCCACCACCCATTCCTCGCGCACCGTGTCGACCTGTGCGCCGGCCACGACGCGCGGCGCGCCTCCGTCGCCGGGGAGAACCGAGGTGGGCTTGGGGGCACCGAGCCGGCGTGAGGAGCCGGGGGTCACCGTGGTGACTGATCCGGAAAGGGCGCCAGCACTGCGCGGCGCTCGGGGATGCGCGAGTCGGGATCCACGTCGAGAACGCGCAGGGCGGCATCCGCTCCCGCCGCCTGGCGAGCCTGGCGGACGGCCTCACCCAACCGGCCGCGGCGGACCGCGGCGGCCTCGTCGAGCAGGCGTCCCTGATCCTGTGCCGGAGGCCCGAAGGCCTCCACCTCGAGCCCGAGCGACTCGGAGGGAGCGGGCAGCTCGGCCAGCTTGGGGGCCAGGGCGAGCCGGATGCGCGCGGGATCGGCGCTCGCATGACGGAGCGTGACCGCGATCCGCCAGGTGCCACCGGCCACGAAGCGAGCGGACACCGCCAGCGCCCGGAGCGAGCGGCCGCGCCGCTCGCTCCGGGCGAGCACGCGGGCGATCAGCAGCTCGAGCGCCCGCTCGAGCTGCTGGCCCGACACCGCCTCGGGGAGATCGAGCCGTTCGCTCACCGGCTCGGGCGGACGGCGCGGCTCGAGGGGAAGGTCGCGCCCCCGCGCCAGGTCGAGCGCCAGCAGCCCTGGATGCCCGAAGCGCTCGGCCAGCGCCCGCGCGGGCAGGGCCGCGAGCTCACCAAGGGTGCGGATCCCGAGCCGCTCCAAGAGCTCGGGCAGCGCCTCCAGCTCGGGACGAGTGCGCAACAGAGCGACGGGAAGAGGGGCCAGAAAGGCCTCCATCCTCTCCTCCTCCACCGTCAGCGAGTGCCGGCCTCGACGCGGACGAACCTGAAGGGCGGCCGCGTGGGAGGCGAAGCGGCTGGGCGCGGCTCCGAAGCGCGCACCCGTGCCCAGGGCCCGGCGCGCCGCGCCGAGCACGAGACCGAGCTCGCCGCCGTGAATGCCCTCGAGCCCGCTCGCCTCGAAGAACGCCGCGCCCGCGCCGTCGGACTCCACCTGGGCGCCGATGCCCTCCAGGCGGTCCAGCACGTCGTTCCAGAGCGAGCGCACTCCCTCGGGATCGGGGGGCACGAGCCGCAGCGCCGGGCAGCGGGACATCGCCTCGCCCATCCGCATGCCCTTAACCAGTCCGTACGCCTCGGCCGGTGCCGACACCTCCCCCACCATCTGCTCGCGCCCGGCCTCGGGGGCCAGCGCCACCGGCTCGGACAGCAGCGCTCTACGATCGCCGAGCGCCGCCAGGAGCTCGAAGCGCGGGTAGAGGACGCAGACGATCATACGAACGCATGTTCGCATTGATCGAGGCGGCGTGCAAGACGGTATTCACGCCCGATGAGACCGAGGGCAGGGACGAGCTCATAACACGCCCAGGCCGGCCAGCACGCTCCCCACACCGGTGAGGACCACCAGCCCCAGTGCCAGCACAAAGAAGCGCTCGTGCTCGGCATGCCGGAACGCGATCGCACCGAGGAAGTAGCCGGCCACCACCAGGACGAGGAGCAGCGGCAGCCCTCCCAGGTCCAGGCCGCCGGTGCCCTCGGCCACGAGGAACAGCGCCCCGCCCGCACTGCTGAGCGCCAGGAAGCTGGCCGCGAGCGTGGCCCGGAACTCGGCCGGCCGCACACCGTGCGCCTCGAGCCAGAGCACGATCGGCGGTCCGTTCACGCTCAGCGAGGTGGTGAGCACTCCGCTCGTGAAGCCCACCGCGAGGCTTGCGGCGCCGGCCAGCGGGCGGCGGACCCGCTGTCCCCGGGCGCGCGAGCGCAGCTGCCACGCTCCGCCCGCTATCACCGCCACCCCCACCACCACCTGAAGTGTCTGCCGGTCGAGTACGAGGAGGAGAGCGGCTCCGGCGGCGAGGCCGGGCAGCCCGGCGAGCAACAGGGGGGTCAGCCGCCGCCAGTCCACATGCAGCGGCCGTCCCCCTTCGAACAGCACCAGCGCGTTCAGCACCAGCGAGAGCACGAGCATGATGTAGATCGCCTCGAGCGGCTCCAGCACCGAGAACAGCACCGGGGATAGCACGAGCGCGAAGCCGAAGCCGGTGGCCGACCCAACGAAGGCGCCGAGCAGGGCGGCGAGGGCCGCCAGGACCATCAGTTAGGCGAGCGGACGGTGTCCGCGAGCAGTCGATCTCACTGGGTGGTTACCAGGTCCTTGGGGAAGCCCGTGAGGATCTCCGGCTCGCCCTCGGTCACGATCACCAGGTCCTCGATCCGCACGCCCACCACCCCGGGCAGGTAGACGCCCGGCTCGACCGTCACCGCGTTGCCCGCCTCGAGGTCGCCCTCGGCGGTCTTGCCCAGACGCGGCGCCTCGTGCACCTCGAGCCCCACCCCGTGGCCCAGGCCGTGCCCGAAGCGCTCCCCGTGCCCGGCCGCTTCGATCACGTCGCGCGCCACGACGTCCACAGCGGCGCAGCCCGCTCCGGCCCTCACGGCCCCGAGCGCCTCGACCTGGGCGCTCAGCACCAGGTCGTAGATCTCCTGGGCGGTGTCATCGAGCGGACCCGTCGCGATCGTCCGCGTGCAGTCCGAGCAGTAGCCGTCCACCTGTGCGCCGAGGTCCACCACCACGAGCGTTCCCTTGGGGATGAGCTCGTCGCGCGGCACGGCGTGCGGCAGCGCGCCGTGCGCGCCCGAGGCCACGATGGGGTCGAAGGACGGGCCCTCGGCGCCGCGGTCCTCCATGAAGCGGACCAGCCCCGTGGCCACCTCGCGCTCGGTGCGCCCGGCCAAGCCGAGCTCCAGCAGGGATTCGTAGGCCTCGGTGGCCAGCTCGGCGGCTTGCCGCATGGCGGCCACCTCGGTCTCGTCCTTCACCGCCCGCAGCCGCTCCACGAGTCCGCCGGCGCCCACCAGCTCCACGGCGTCGCCGGCCTTCTCGGCGAGCTTGCCGTGCAGCGCGACGCTCACGTGCTCGTCGTCGAAACCCGATCGGCCGCGCAGGCGGCGCGCCATGTCGCCGGCCATGTCGCGGCCCACCTGGACGGCCTCATAGCCGTGGACCTGCTCGGCGGCCTGCTCGACGTAGCGGAAGTCGGTGAGGAAGAGCCGCTCGTCTCGCGTGACCACGCAGGCGCCGTTGGTTCCCGTGAAGCCCGTGAGGTAGCGCACGTTGATCAGCTCGGTCACCAGCAGGCAGTCGAGCTCGCGCTCGGTGAGGAGCTCCACGAGCTGGTCGGTGCGAGCCTCCACGGCCCCGGCCGCCTGCACGTTCATCGCTGCATCGCCTCCTTGAGCATCTGAAGCGCATCACGGTAGCCGTCTGCACCCTTGCCTTGCACCCGGCCCACACAGAGGTCGCCGATCACCGAGACCCGTCGCCACTCGTCGCGCTCGTCTACGGCCGAGAGGTGGACCTCGACGGCGGGGAGCGCGGCCACCTCGAGCGCGTCGTGGATGGCCCACGAGTAGTGGGTCCACGCGCCCGGGTTGAGGATCAGCCCATCCGAGCTCTCACCGGCGCGGTGCAGGAACTCGCAGTACTCCCCCTCGTGGTTGGACTGGTAGAAGCTCACGTCAAGGCCGAGGTCGCGCGCGAAACCGCTGACCTTGAACTCGAGCTCCTTTAGGCCGAGGCCCCCGTAGATCTCGGGGTCGCGCTGCCCGAGCACGTCGAAGTTCACGCCGTGCAGCACCTCCACCCGCGTCTTCATCCGGCGTGCACCTCCTCCAGGGCCCGCCGCAGCGCCCCGGGATCCACCACGTGGCCGGGGCTCACCTGGCCCGGCGCCTCGACGAGCACGAACGGCACGCGCCCGCCCTCCCGCTTCTTGTCGCGCTCGATCAGCTCGAGCACCTGGTCGACCGTCGCGCCCTCGAAGGCCGGCGGAAGCCCGCGTGCCTCGAGCAGCGCCGCCACCTCGCTGCGGAGCGCCTCGCGGCCCGACAGCCGCAGCGCCGCGAGCAGGCCGATGGCCACGGCCTCGCCATGGCGGTAGCGCCGGTACCCGGTGGCGGACTCGATCGCGTGAGCCACGGTGTGACCGAGGTTGAGCACCTGGCGACGTCCCTCGTCGCGCTCGTCGGCAGCCACCACGGCGAGCTTGGTGCGCAGGCAGCCGAGGATCACTCCGGCGTCCACGTCCTCGCCGCGGCGCACCCGCGCCCACAGCGGCCCCCCGGCGATCAGAGCCGTCTTGACCACCTCGGCGTAGCCCGCCGCGAGCTCGGCGCCGGGCAGCGTGGCCAGCACGGCCGGGTCGCAGAGCACGGCCGAGGGCTGGTGATAGACACCGGCGTAGTTCTTTCCCTCGGGCAGGTCCACCCCCGTCTTGCCGCCGTAGGCCGAGTCGACCTGGGCCACGAGGCTCGTGGGCACCTGCACGTGGCGGATGCCGCGCTGGTAGACGGCGGCACAGAAGCCCGCCAGATCTCCCACCACGCCCCCGCCCAGCGCCACCACCAGATCCGAGCGCTCGGCTCCGGCACGGGCGAGCGAGCGCAGCAGCTCCTCGGCCCCGGCCAGCGTCTTGCTCTGCTCCCCCGCGGCCACGACGATCGGCTCCTCGGCGCCCGGGACGGCAACCGCCGCGCGGACGTTCTCGTCGGTCACGATCAGCCGCCGTCCCTCGCGCGGGTAGAAGAAACCGGAGGCCACGAGGCCCTCGCCGAGGAACACCGGATAGTCGCCACCGGCCGACGAGGCCCAGACGAGACGCGTGCCCACCGGGGCCTCGGCGAGCGCCCGCAGGGCGGGCACGGTGCGGCGGATGCCCTCGCGCTGGCCGGGCGGGATCACCGCGCCGGCCACCGACTCGTAGACCGCGGAGCGGTCGCGGTGAAGCTGCTCGAAGCGATCGGGATCGCGGGCGAGCGGCCGGCCGTGGTTGGAGGCGCGGCGCCATGCCTCGGCCGGCTCGACCTCGAGATGCACCACGGTATGGCCGCCGGCGGCGAGCGCGTCGCGCACCCGCTCCGAGCCGACGGCGCCGCCGCCGAGAGCGATCACGAGTGCGTCGGGGCGCTGGAGCAGCTCGAGCACCACCTCCTCCTCGCGCGCGCGGAAGGCGTACTCGCCCTCGCGGTCGAAGAAGACCTCGATCGGCTCGCCGAGCCGTTGCTCGAGCGCGCGGTCGGAGTCGAGCGCCTCCCCCCCGAGCTCTGCCGCGAGCGCCCGTGCGCCGGTGGACTTGCCGGCACCCATGAAGCCCACCAGCACAAACGCGCCGGGGGTTATCGCTCACTCCTCCAGCCGATGCGGTCCTCGTACGCGGCGAGCGCGGCACGCGCGTCGTCGATGTGATCGCCGCCGAGCTTCTCCCGGTAGGCGGAGGCCAGCACCAGCGCCACCATCGCCTCGCCGATCACACCGGCGGCGGGTACGGTGCAGGAGTCGGTGCGCTCGCGCAGCGCCTGGGCCGGCTCCTTGGACTCCGTGTCCACCGAGCGCAGCGGCTTGGTGAGCGTGGGCAGCGGCTTCATCGCGCCCACCACCACCAGCGGATCGCCGGTGGTCATCCCGCCCTCGAGCCCGCCGGCGCGGTTGGTCTCGCGGTAGTAGCCGCGCTCGGTGGAGAAGAAGATCTCGTCGTGAGCCTGGGAGCCCACGCGCTCGGCCAGGGCGAAGCCGTCGCCGATGCCCACACCCTTCATCGCCTGGATCGACATCACCGCGCCGGCCAGGCGGCCGTCCAGGCGCTCCTCCCACGAGACATAAGACCCGATCCCGGGAACAAGCCCGAAGGCGATCACCTCGAAAGTGCCCCCCAGCGACTCATTCGCCTTGCGGGCGGCGTCGATCTCGGCCACCATCGCCGCGCTCGCCGCGGCGTCGAGCGCGCGCACCGGAGACTCGTCGACAGCGTCGAAGTCGCCGGCGGCCAGGCCGTGGCGCTCCGGTGCGGACACGGTTCCGATGCGGGTCACGTGCGAGCGGATCGTGACCCCCAGCTCGCGCAGGAAGGCCTTGGCCAGCCCGCCCGCCGCCACCCGGGCGGCGGTCTCGCGCGCGGAGGCCCGCTCGAGCACGTTGCGAACGTCGCTGAAGCCGAACTTCTGAATCCCCGCCAGGTCGGCGTGGCCCGGCCGCGGGAGGTGCACCTCGGCCACCTCCGCGTCCACCGGCCACGGGTTCATCCGCTCCTCCCAGTTCTGGTAGTCGCGGTTCTCGATCCGCAGGGCAACAGGGCTCCCGAGGGTGCGTCCGTGCCGCACGCCGGCGGTCACATCGGCGCGGTCCTTCTCGATCTTCATGCGCCCGCCGCGGCCGTGCCCGAGCTGGCGCCGGGCCAGGTCGCGGTCGATGTCCTCGGGGCGCAGCTCGAGGCCGGCGGGCAGGCCCTCGACCACCGCGGTGAGCCCCGGCCCGTGGGATTCCCCGGCTGTTACGAAGCGAAAAGACAAGGCGCCCAACACCCTACTCAGGGGGCCCCGAACGCTTCGGCGTAGGCGGGCGTGCGCGGCACACCCGGCCGCAGAGCGTGTCAGAGCGAGCCGCTTGCGGCGAGCGAACGAGCGCGCAGCGCGAGGGCTCTGCGGACGGGTGCTGACGCGCGCGACCGCCCGACAGCAGCGCGTGGCCAGAGCCGCTCAGCCGTCCGGCGTGACCGGGTGGACTGTGGGGTAGCCGCCAGGTGGGTTGGGGCCGATCGGCGGCACCTCGTCGCTCTCGTAGTACCCGAACGGCGGGTGTGCGTGGCAGCGCTCGGAGTTGAACGGCTTGCAGGGGTTGAACGGGTTGACGTACGCCCAGGGGTTGGCCGCCGTGGGGAAGCCCACGATCGCGTCGGAGATCCAGTCGCTCGGCCGCCGCACCTCGAACTGATTGCTGAGACCGTCGTGGTCGTTGTCGTCCGCGCCGTCGAGCACGCCGTCGCCGTCCAGGTCCGGGTCGACATGGGCGTTCAACGGCGGCAGATCGGGGCCGGCGGGTGTGTTGTTGAGGAACTCGACGCCCGGGTACGCCGACTCCTTGGGCTCGTTCTCCCCGTCGTGCTGGGCGGGCCACCATTCGTCGGTCATGCGGCCCCGCACCTCGTCCCAGTTGCCCAGCCCGTCGGCGTCGGCGTCACGTTCGTCGTCGGAGAGCACGCCGTTGTCGTCGATGTCGATGGCCCAGTTGTAGAGCACGCCGGCGGGAGCGGCGGGGGGCGGCGAGTCGATCGACTTCTGCAGCCCGTCGCTGTACACCAGCCGACCCAAAGCCGGCGGGTGTGAGCCGCGCCGGACGCCGTCGGCCGAGTAGCTCAGCCAGAGCAGGAACTCCTCGCGCAGCAGGAGGCCGTCCCCGTCGTAGTCGGTTCCGTCGGCGGTGCCGTCGGAGGGGTCGAGCGGGTTCGGGTAGGGCCGCTTGCCCGGGTAGGGCAGCGGGCTGGTGCGCGGATAGTGGTTCAGGTCGATGGCGGCCTGGAACTCGTAGCCGTCCTCGACCAAGTCGCCGTCGGTGTCGGCGATGCAGGGATCGAGCTTGAGCTGTGCCTCGAGCGCGTTGGAGAGCAGGTCGTGGTCGTAGTCGGTACCGGGGCAGCCGGCGCTGCTGCTGCCGCCGCCACCACCACCGCCGCCGCCGGGGCCGCGGCCCTTGGCGGCGGAGACGATCACCGGGGAGAGCCGGCGCGGTGTGAACTTGCTGAACTTGCCCGCCAGGACGCGCAGCTTGAAGCGGGTGGGCTTGGGTCCGTCGCCGTTCTTGGCCACCAGGCGGGCCACGGCGCTCGGGACCGCCACCACCAGCTTCTTGCGGCTGGCGCGACGCGGCTTGGCGAACGCGCTGCGGCCGTCCGGCCCGCGGAAGATCACCGTGTTCTTCGTCCGCTTGGCCTTGAAGTTACGGCCGCGGATGGTGAGCAGGGCGCCAACGCGTAGCCGCATCGGAGTGACCCGCGTGATGGTGGGCGTGGACGCCTTAGCGCGCTTCTTCGAAGGCGCGGAGACGGCCGTGGCCGGCAGCATCAGGAGAGCCGCGGAGACCAGTGTCAGGTAGGTGATCAGGGTGCGTCGCATCTGGGTCTCCCTATCGGTTCTTGGCCTCGATCACGAGGTCGGCGAGCAGCGGCAGGGCGAAGCGCCGGGAGGTGCCCACCGCGGCCGTCGCGCGGGCACCGGACGCCTTGCCGGCGTGGGCCTGCTCGGCCTTCGGCGGGACCTTGACCTTGCGGATCTCGTCGATCCGCAGGGTGTAGCTGTCGCCGTCCTCCTCGGTGAAGACGTGCTCCGAGCCGGCGCCGATGTAGGCGAACGCGCAGTCGGAGGGGCTCGGCTTGCAGCGGCCCTCACCGGCCGCGTCGAGCGTGGAGTCGACCAGGAAGACGGCGTCGCCGCCCTCGGCCGTCACGCCCATGAAGATCAGAAGCGGCGCGGCCTGGCTCGGCAGCATGTCGAGCTTCTCGAGGCCCTTGATCCGGCGCGTGCGCCCGTTGGCGCTGAAGGTCACGTCGGCCACGTACTTGTAGGTGGTGGTCGTGGTCTCCGTGCCGTCGCCGCCGCCGGGGGTCTCGCCGCCGGTCTCGCCGCCGCCCGTGGTGGTCTCGCCGCCGCTGCCCGGGTCCACGCCGCCGCCCGAAGCGTCGCCGCCCCCCGAGGGGACGACGTCGCCGCCGATGCCGCTGGACGGCTCGTCGAGGCCGTTGAGGACGCTCTCCTCCTCCTTGGCCTTCTTGGTCACCTTGCTGGGCGGCCGGAACGGGTCGGAGGGATCGAACACGCCCAGCGTCGAGCCGGAGCCCGCGCCATCGGTGTCGCCGAGCTCCACGCGGGCGACTTCGGCCAGATCCTCGTCCTCGGACTGCGCCTTCTGCGCCGGCACCGCGGCCGCGGGCGGCGGAGCCGGGTTTCCGGCCGGCTTGGCCACCAGCACGGGCACGGCCACGAGGCCGAGCAGGAGGACGAGCGCCACGGGCCAGAGCCGCTTCTCGCGCAGGTCGTGCCAGAGATCGGTGAGGAAGAGCTTCATCGCCAGGCCCCCTATGGAGTCGCGGCTGCGGTCGGGGCCGGGGTCACGGGCGCGGAGTCCTCCACGGCCGCGGGCGTGCTGGCCGGAGTGGTGCCGGACGGCCCGGCGGGAGTCGCGCCGGCGCTCGCGCCCTCCGCCTTCGGTGAGAGGTACACGGTCGCCGTCAGTTCAGCCTTGATCTTCGGGAAGAGCTCCGGATCGCTGGCGTACTTGACGCCGTCGATCGTGATGAGGCGGCCGCCCACCACCACGCTGGTGCCGGCAACGCGCACGAAGCGCTTCACGTCATGAAAGAAGTCGGCGAGGTTGAAGAAGTCGCCGGTGAACTCGAGCTCGAGCGGCACGGTCTCGAGACCGGCCACGGAGCTCGTGCCCGCGGCGCCGGGCACGCCGGGCGCGGCCGTGCCGCCGCCCACGGGCAGTCCCTGGCCGGAGGAGGTGGAGGTCTGGGCGTCGCTCGGGCTCACGCCGGACTGCTCGGCCGCGGCGTTGCGCTGGCTGGAGGTGGCGGCCGCGTTGTTGGCCGACTCGGCCGCCGCGCCGGGAGCGCTCTGAGCCGGCTCACCACCCGCCGCCGCGGGAGTCGTCCCCTGGGCCCCGGTGTCACCGCTCGGGGGCGTCGCGGCGGGCGGGGTGGGAGGCGCGGCCCCGGTGGTGGTGCGGTCGCCGGTGGCGATCTTCGTGAAGCGGATGCCGGTGCCCTCGGCGGCCTCGTCGAGCTGCACGATCAGGCTCGGCATGTCCACGCTCGCGGGAACAGCCTTGCCGAGACGGACGATCTCGCCGTAGTCGGAGGCGAAGTCGGTCTCGGCGCGATTGGCCTGAGCGAGCTGCGTCCGGGCGGTCTCCGCGCGCTGCTCCTGCTTGGCCGCGCTCTGCTCGGCGCTCGCCGCCTGCTCGCGCTTCGGCGCAAGCACCAGGAACCAGAATCCGGCCAGCACGAGCACCGGCACGAGGGCGAACACGATCTTACGGTCGCGGGAGGTGAGGTTCACGACCCACCACCCAGCGAGGCGGGCACGCGCAGCGATCCGCGCGGCGCCTCCTTGACCGGCGCCGCCGGCTCGAAGGAAACCGTCACGTCGAACTTGTAGCGAGAGCCGCAACTCTCGATGCCCGCGTCGCCGCCGCTCTGCTGCTCGCGGATCGACTCGTTGAGCTCGACGTCGGTGGCGCGATACATCTCGCGCATCCGCACCATCAGCGTGGCCACCTCGGACTGCCGGCGGGTGCAGCCCACGAACGTCGCTGCGGGCCCCGCCGGGGCGGCGCCCGCCCCGGTGGCGGCGGCCGCGGCCACGGCGCCCGCGGCAGCGGGATCACCCGTGGTGGAGGCTTCGGTGGTCTGCAGCCAGCTGCCCTCCGGCATGATCAGCGAGACCTCGCGCATGAGGCGCTCCCAGTCGAAGCGCGTCTGCGCGGTGGTCATCACGGAAGCGAGCCGCTGCTCCTTGATCGACGCGAAGTCGGTGAAGGAGTCCATCGCCCGGAGCTCGGCCTCCAGCGAGTCGGCCTCCTGCCGTGCCTCCTGGGCCGTTGTCCGGTTCGCATTGACCTTGTTGGCGGTGAGCACGTAGGCCACCGCCATGACGAGCAGCACGCCCAGCAGGCCCACGATCACGTAGGCGCTGCCCGAGCCGTTGCCGCTGGGCCGGCTCCTGCGCTGCTCGGTGGGAATGAGGTTGACGGGCTTCATGCCACCCCACCCATCGCGAGGCCGGCGGCCACCGTCAGGCGGTGCGGGTCCTCACCGCCGACGGACGACTGGTCGAGAGCGCCGAGCGGCGCCGCCACCGAGGTGGGTACGCCGAGATGCACGCCCAGGCTGTCGACCAGATGAGCGTCGCTCGAGCCCGGGCCGGAGAGCACCACCTCGCCCACCGGGCGGGCCTGCGGCTGGGTCATGTAGTAGTCGATCGACAGGCGGATCTCGTCGGCGAGCCGCGAGCCCACGTCGTCCTCGTCCCACACCGCGGCAAGCGGCCGGGTGAAGAAGCAGGCGGTGCCGACGGCCACGGCCAGGTTGGTCACGCCGCCGAGATGGCAGTACACGCGGGCCACGTCATCGGAGCCGCCGGCGGACGCGGCGGCGAGCGTCCGCACGAGAGCGAACGCGTCGAGATCGATTCCCTCGGTCTTGAGACCGGCCTTCTTGGCCGCGTCGAGCAGCGCCTCGAGCATCGAGCGGCGCGCGGCCACGAGCACGACCTGCATGCGGGCGGTGCCGTCCGGCGCGGCGGCGTAGCCGGCCACCTGGTGATCCAGGACCGCCTCGTCGAGCGGCATCGCGATGGCCTCGGCCGCCTGGAAGCGGACGGCGGCGTCGCGCTGGCGCTCGTCCTCGATGCGAGGGAGCTCCACCACGCGCACCACGATGTGCTGGTTGGCCACGCCGAGCAGCACCCGCTTGGGCAGCCCGGCCTGGCCGACGAAGGTCTTCAGCGCCTCGGCGAGACCGTCGCGGTCGGTGACCTCGCCGTCGCGGACCAGTCCGGGCGGCAGCTCGAGGCTCGCGCCGCGCACCAGGCGACCGGAGTCCACCTGTGCGGCGGCGAGGTAGCGACCGTCGATGTCGAGACCTACGACACCACGATCTGAGCTCTTGCGGAGGGAGAACGCCATCGAAGTTCTCTCCGGTTATCGACTCCGGGCGGGACCCCATTAGCGCCCACTCGCAAATGTCCAGATCCGCTGGACGGGGAGGCGATCAGGAGAGGAAGGCGTCCTCGTAGAGGTCGATCAGCTCGGGCCCGGCGAGCAGCGCAACGATGCCGCCGAGGGCGAGAAAGACGCCGAAGGGCACGGCCTTCTTGCGCCCGGCCGGGCCCTCCCTGGCGATGATGATGAGGCCGATCACGGCGCCGGAGAGGAAGGCCGTGAGCAGAGCAGGGATGATCGACAGGCCGAGGTAGAGGCCCATCGCTCCGGCGAGCTTCACGTCGCCCATGCCCATGCCGCGGGGGTAGGCGAGCACCGCGAGCAGCAGGAACGTGAACGCGGCTGCGCCGGCGATCACGTTCTCGACGAGATCGCCGCGGTCCACCAGCAAGGTGGCGATCAGTCCCCAGGCGGCGAGCGGGTAGACGATCCTGTTGGGCAGAAGGCGGTGGTCGTAGTCGATCGCGGCCAGGGCGATCAGCGCCGCCACCAACGGCAGCTCGAGCAGCAGGTCCTCGTCGAAGCCGTTGACCGCCACCACGGCCGCGAAGGCCACCGCGGTGAGCAGCTCGACGAGCGGGTAGCGGGCCGAGATGCGGGCTCGGCAGCTCCGGCAGCGGCCGCGCAGCATGAGCCAGGAGAAGACAGGGATGTTGTCGTAGGGCCGCACCGGTGCGCCGCAGGCGGGGCAGTGCGAGCCCGGCCGCACCAGCGACTCACTCCTCGGCAGTCGATGGGCCACGACGTTGAGGAAGCTCCCGATGAGGGCGCCGATGAGGCCGGTGGCGACTATTGCGGGGGCGGTGATCACGGGGGCGGGAGGAAGGTAGCTGGGCCTGAAACGTTGAGGGGCGGGCCGTGTGGGCCCGCCCCCCAAAGCTGTGGTTCAGGCGTGGTACGCCTTTACCAGGAACCGCTCTTGCAGCCCCCGGTGCCCGTGCACGTCTTGTTGACGATCGGGTTGGCCGTCGTGTCCTTGACGTAGCGGAACGTGTTGCCCGCCTTGGACAGGCCGACGAGGGTGTAGCCGCTGGTGCCGTTGGGGGCGATCGATACCTCGCCCTGGCCGGGGCCGATTGCGATGCCGCTGGTCCGGATGTCCGGGTTGGCCGCGGTGCAGGTGGCGTAGTCCTCGTTGGTCGTGAAGCACGATTCCATGTGCGAGACGAGGTTGCGCACGTTGGACTTGGCCTCAGCGTCCTGCCCCTTCTCACGCTGGCCAAGGAAGGCAGGCAGCGCGATTGCAGCCAGGATGCCGATGATCAGGATGACTACGAGCAGCTCGATGAGGGTGAAGCCCTCCTGCCCGTTGTGAATGCGCTCGCGGAGCTTCCGCAGCATGTGTGTCTCCTCCTTTGAGGTGACGTCGTTGGGTGGGTCTGTGCCGGGAGCTCGGGCCAGTCGCCGCGGTCTTCCAGCTTCCGCTTCCGGTAATCGACTCCCCCCCTGGCCCACTGAAGGAGGCGCGTGAATGTCTCGACATCCGTCCAAGCATCGGCATGGACGGATGGGCTGCCTACCATCGGCAGCGTGCATCTCCGCCGCGCCCTGCTGCTGTTCGCCCTCGTGATCGGGGTGGCCGCGCTGATCGCTTCCTTCTCGCGGCCGGGCGATTCGGGTGATCCCCTCGCCCCGCCCGATCCCAACCGCAACCAGGCGCAGAGCGAGACCCGGACCCAGACCGAGACGGCTCCGTCGGCCACGCCCGGCGAGACACCGGCCTCGATCGGCGGCCCGCCGGCCACGCTCGAGTTCGACGCCGCGGAGGATCAGACCCGGCGGCTGGACAGCGGTGCTGCGGCGACCGTGGAGGTCAGGGTGGACGAGCCCGGCCAGGTGTCGATCCCGCTGCTGGGGCTGAGCAACGCGGCCGAGCCGGTCACGCCGGCCCGCTTCGACGTGCTCGTGCCCGCGGCGGGCGACTACCCAATCTTCTTCGAGCCCGCCCGTGGCAACGAGGAGCGCGAGGTGGGCACGCTGTCGGTCACGGCCACCGAGGAGTGAGGGCCCGGCCGACCATCGTCGCCGTGCTGGCGACAGCCGCCGCGCTGGGAGGCTGCGGTGGCGATTCCCCTGACGAGGCGAAGGTGCGTGCGCCCGACCCGGCGCCGCCCCCGGCCACGGAGCCCGCGCCCGAGCCGGCCACCTGCCCGGCGGGCGTTGCGAACTGCCGAACGGCCAGCGGGAGCGTGGTCTACGTCGAGCGCGTGGACCCCGACGGCGACGGTGACGCCCATTTCGTCCTGCTGTCGCGCGACTCGATAACCGCGCCCGGCGTGTCGGTCATCGACGTGCGCAGGGACCTGCGGCCCGATCCGCTGCCGGGCCCGGGCGACCGCATCAGCGCAGCCGGGCCGGTGTACCAGGGGAGCCACGGCCAGCGGCAGATCGAGGCCGTGGTGGTGCACACCACCGGCTGAGCCGGGCGGCTGAGCCCCGCCGCTCCGCCGCCTACGGCTCGGCGCCCTCCTGGTCGAGGCGCTCGACCTCGGCCACCGCCTCCTCGAGCTTCGCCCGTGCACTCTCCTCGTCGGCCTCCGCCTTGCTCAGGCGCTTCACCGCGCGTTCGGCCGTCACGCGCTCCTTCGCCGTGGCCTGCTCGGCGGCCTCGGCCGCGCGGCGCGCCCGCTGCTCGGCCTTGGCTGCCGTCTCCAGCGCCTTGAGCCGCTTGCGCTCCCGGGCCTCGGCGCGGCGCTTCTCCGCGGCGGCCTCGCGCTCGGCGTCGTCATCGCCCTTCTTCTTAGCCGAGCGCTTCTTCGGCGCCCGGCCGGCCCGCTTCTTGGGGGCCGGGCTGTCGCGGGCGGGCACGGCCGGCCCGGCTTCGAAGCCGAGCAACCCCACCGCTTCGTGCTCGCGCTCGAGGCGACCGGCCACGAGTTGGGCCCCCACCTCGTCGTCGGCCGCCGCGGCACGCAGCGTCGCCCCGACCTTGTCCTCGAAGGCGGCACCCGTGCCGATGCCGCCCTCCTTGCCTGCGTCCACCGTCGCCCGCACGAGCGTCCTCACGAGCGCGCGCTGATCGCTGCCCGCGCGGTCGAGCGCCTCGCGGTCTCCACCGGCCAGGAGCTCGTCCTGAGCCTCACGAACACGGCGGCCGGCGTCGATCAGATCGCCCACCTCGCCGGGACGCTGCCGCGCGACCTGGTTGAGCGCCCAGGCCGGCACGGTCGGCTTGCGCAGAGCCTTGACCTCGGCCGCCTCGTCGCGTTGCCCGTCCTTGCGCAGACGTTTCTCGAGCTCGTTGCGGGCGCTCGTGAACTCGTCGAGTGGCAGCGCGTACAGCTCGTCCGCCTCATCGGCCATTTGCGTTCACACCTCCCGCAACTCGATCGCCCCGGCCTGCGCCAGCACCATGGTGAGGCCCGTCCGCGGGTCCCTCGGCGAGGACCGGATCTCGCGCAGCGACAGCGCCGTCCACGGCCGGCCCTCGTCGATCAGGGGCGCGAGCTCCGCCGCCAGCTCGCGCGGCACCCAGCCCACCTGGTCTCCGCCGCCCGCGGCGTGAACCGCGATCGCGTTCGGATCGTGCTCGTTGCCGGGGTCGCGCCGCAGCTCGAGCGGCCGCCCCGGCTCCACGTCCTCGGAGGCCACGGCCTCGGCGTGATGGGCACCGGCGCCCGCTACAGCAGCCACCCGTATGCCCAGCGCACGCAGCTCCGGAGCGTCGCGACCGAGGAAGCGGCCCGATCCGCGCTCCACCACCTGATAGCCCGACAGCCACACGACCCCTCCGTCATCGGGGTACCAGTACTTCTCCTCGTGACTCACGTCCACCACCAGCGTCGCGGCCTCCATCTCACCCAGCCTACGTCCCGCGCCCGCTGAGTAGCCTCGCCAGTCGTGCCGGCGCCATCGGAGACGGTGAGGCTGTTCCTCGAGCGCTATGAGAACGAGGGCGTGGAGGCCATGCTCGAGTTCCTGGCGCCGGACGGAGAGTTCGTCGTCTCGCCCGACGCGTCGATGGAGCCGGATGTCTACCGCGGCTACGAGGGAGCACGGCGCTACTTCGCCGGCTTCGAGGGCGCCCTCGACGAGGTGAGCATCCAGCTGGACGAAGCGGAGGACGTGGCACCGGGCCTCGTCGTCACCCGGCTGCGGATGACGAGCGTGGGCGCCGTCACGCGGATCCCGGTGGAACAGACCGCGATCGTGACGTTCCTGGTCCGCAACGGCCTGATCGTGCGAATCGTCACGCACAGCGACCTCGATTCGGCCCGCGAGGAGATCCTGCGTGGCGGCTAGCGGTAGGTAAGGCTCCGACAGGCTCAGATCGCTCCGTAGTGCCGATGTCGCCTGGACGTCTTAGGGCGAGTCTCGGGTGCATGGAGACGGGCAACCTCATGATCGACGCACAGACGGCCTTCGCGCGAGCCCGGCGACGCCGGCGCAGGGCACGGGTGCTGGGCTGGCTGTTGAGGCGGCCCGAGCGCGACCGCCGCCTGCCGCTGCTCACCGACGAGCTCGACGGGCTCCCGCCACGCGCCCGCCGTCGCGCCGGACTTGCGGCGATCCCCCTCTGCTCGGTGGTGGGAACGACCGAGCACGCGAAGGCGCGCTCCTTCGACCGCTGCTTTCTCCCTTCGGGCCTCAGCCGCCACCGCTGGGAGCGGCTCTGGATGGCTGGCCGCCGTGGCGCGCCGATTCCGCCCATCTCCGTCTACCGCGTGGGCGATCGCCACTTCGTCGACGACGGCCACCACCGCGTGTCGGTGGCGCGCTCGCTCGGGATGGCCGCCATCGACGCCGAGGTGACCGAGATCCGTCGCTAGGCGGCCACGCGCTCCCGCCGCGGCCCGGCCGGAGCGGGATTGGAGAACTCCATCGCGCCGTCGTCGAGCGAGTTGAACTTCAGCTCGAAGAGGTCGCGGGCGTAGTTCTGGTGGAGTCGCCAGGGCGTCTTCGACCCCTGCTTGGGGAACTGGTCGATCGCGCGCAGGATGTACCCCGAGCTGAAGTCGATGAAGGGCTCCGCAACCACCGATGGGTCCCGGTTGTGAGCCGTGCACTGCCGCAGACCGTGGGCGTCCATGTGCTGGAGCAGCCGGCAGACGTACTCACAGGTGAGGTCGCACTTCAGCGTCCAGGAAGCGTTCGTGTACCCGAGCGCGGCCGCGAAGTTGGGCACGCCGCTCAGCATCATGCCCTTGTAGCCCATCGTCTTCGGCAGTTCTACCTCGGCTCCGTCCACCACGATCCGCAGACCTCCGAAGGGCACCAGGTTGAGACCCGTGGCGGTGACGATCAGATCGGCCTCGAGCTCGGCGCCGGACTCCAACTCGATACCCGTCTCGGTGAGGGTCCTCACCCGGTCGGTGACCACCGAGGCGCGACCCTTGCCGATCGCCTCGAACAGGTCGCCGTCGGGCACCAGGCAGAGGCGCTGGTCCCAGGGGTTGTAGCGGGGCTTGAAGTGGGTGTCGATGTCGTATCCGGGCGGCAGCCGGCGCTCCAGGCCCTTGCGGATCAGCGCCTTCATGGCCCGCGGCCGGCGCCGGCTGAGCTCGAAGCTCAGCATCGTGAGCAGCACGTTCTTCCAGCGCAGGACCGAATACGCCGCCCTGGTCGGCAGTACGCGGCGCACGAGCTTCGCGACGGGATCCTCGGCCGGCAGGGAGACCACGTAGGACGGCGAGCGCTGGAGCATCGTCACGTGTGCCGCGCTCTCCGCCATCGCCGGAACGAGCGTGACCGCGGTGGCTCCGCTGCCGATCACCACCACGCGCTTGTCCGCGTAGTCGATGTCGTCGGTCCATCTCTGCGGGTGCACCACGGGGCCGCCGAAGCGCTCGCTGCCGGGCAGCTCGGGCGCGTAGCCCTCGTCGTAGCGGTAGTAGCCGCTGCACATGAACAGGAAGCCGCAGGTGAGCCGGACGGTCTCGCCCGAGTCCCCGCGCGTGGCCTCGACCGTCCAGCGGGCATCCTCGGTCGACCAGTCGGCGCGCACGACCCGGTGGCCGAAGCGGATCCGCCGGTCGACGCCGTACTCGCGGGCCGTCTCTCGTACGTACCTGAGGATGTCCGGCCCGTCGGCGATCGCCTTGGCCTCCGACCAGGGGCGGAAGGAGTATCCGAGCGTGTACATGTCCGAGTCCGAGCGGATGCCGGGATAGCGAAACAGGTCCCAGGTCCCGCCGATCGAGTCCCGGGCTTCGAGCAGCGCGTACGTCTTTCCGGGACAGTTGCGCTGGAGATGACAGCCCGCGCCGATGCCCGACAGGCCGGCGCCCACGATCAGCACGTCAACGTGTTCCAACGTCATCTCGGTACGAGTCTGACGGACACGACGAAAAAGGAGGGCAAGCCAGACCATGACCGCACGTATCTGGAGAGGAGTGGTCCGCCGCGAGGACGCGGACGAGTACGCCGGCTACATCGGCGAGACGGGCTTCGACGCCTACGGCGCGACACCCGGCAATCGCGGTGCGCTGATGCTGCGTCGCGACGACGGTGACCGCACCGAGTTCCTCACGTTCTCGCTGTGGGAGTCGCTCGATGCGATCCGGGCCTTCGCCGGCGACGACATAGAGACCGCCGTGTACTACCCCGAGGACGACCGCTATCTGATCGAGCGCGACTCGACCGTCAAGCACTACGAGGTCGTCGACAGCGCGGGGATGGGCTGAGCGCGGCCGCCGAGCCGGCGTTGTGCCGATCCTCACAGAATGATCCCGGGGTCCGCGAGACGCTGGTCCTATGTGGCGCCTGGTGTTGGGTGTCCTCGCGGTCACCCTGTTGCTCTCTCTCACCGTCCCGGCCTTCGCACCGGACAGCTCGGCGCAGGTCGCCACCCCGGTCGAGTCGAGCCAGGTGTTCGAGCCCGAAGCCGCGATCGATCCCACGCCGCCGGCGGAGGCCGGCACCGTCCCGGAGGGCGAGGTCGCCGAGGAGGGCACGCCCACGGATCAGGTGCCAGAGACCGATCTGGACGACCACACGTCGGACACGGAGATCCAGACCCCGGGCTACGGCAATGCAGCCGAGCAGTCATCGGAGGCCAAGCGGGCCGAGATCCGGTCGGTGGAGAGCGCCTGTCAATCCAACCCGCCGCCCACGAGCACGATGCTCGGCCTCCCCGGGTCCGCCGGCGGCGACGACCACGGCACCTGGGGCTGGCTGCTGATCGCCGTCGCCGCCGGCCTGCTGCTGCTGGCGGCGCTCGGCTTCATCCTCAAGCGACAGCGCTCGAACGACAGTCCCATCGGCGTGCTCTCGAGCGCCGCTGCCGTGGTCGGCATCGTGAGCGCGTTGGCCGGTCTCGCCGTCCAGTTCGTCCCCGGCGTGGAGGTCAACGAGCGCCCGCCGCCCGAGGCCACGATGGAGGTCCGCCAGGTGCACACCCGGATCACGCGGGCGGAGTACGCCCAGAAGACAGGCAGCCACCTGCACCTGACCCGCGAGGACCGGCGCGAGGTCGGCAACGTCGTCTGGATCGAGATCCAGGTGCGCGGCTACCAGGACCACCGGCCGTCGCTCCAGTACGCCCTGTACGACTCACAGGCTGCCGGGGCACTGCTGCCCGGAACCGCCAAGCGGGTACCGCTGCGGCCCGAGGGTAAGGATGTGGAGACCCTGTTCGTGCCGATCTGGGTCGGCTATCCGCGGAGCCAGTCCTTCGAGGCGCAGTTCCGGTTGCTGGACGGCGAGCAGGTCCAGCAGATGGCGAGCACCGGCAAGATGGCCGGCTCCAGCTATCGCTACAGCTGCCGAGAGCCCGCCTGACACACGGCGGCGTACCCTGCCCTCCGTGGCCGGGTACTACCTCGTCGAGCGCGCCAAGGGTCCCGCCTGGGACCACTCGCGAGGCCGCCGTGAGCAGGACGGATGGGACGAGCACGCCGACTTCATGGACGCCCTCGCCGAAGACGGCTTCGTGGTCCTCGGCGGCCCCATGGGTGAGGGTGACGGCGAGAACGTCCTGCTCGTGGTGGAAGCCGACGGCGAGGACACGATCCACGCCCGCCTGGCCGGGGACCCGTGGCCCGACGAGCTGCTCACGACGGTGAGCGTACGGCCCTGGTCGGTCCTGCTGCGCGGCTCCCGCAGCGGCTGAAGCGACGCCGCTCGCTGCGGGACTCGCCGCCCTCCTCGCGGCGTATCAACGGAGATGCGCCTCACCCTTGCGGCCCTGGTCATCGTCCTCGCCGCCGCGCTCATCGCGGTGGTGGCGGGAAACGCCGGCGATGGCGAGCGCGGGCGCGGACGGTCGTCCACGCAGCGCGCGCTGGACGCGGGACTGCTCGTGCGCGCCGGCCCGAGCGTTCGCGCCGCGTGCCGGACGGTCACAGCCGAGAGCGAAATGCCCCCTCGCTGCCCTTCGGCGCTCGCCGCGCCCGACGGCACGTGGGGACGGGCCCGAGCGCTCGACCGCACGCGGTGCGAGTACCTGATCGACGTCGAGCCCGGCCCGGCCGGCGGGTTGCCGGGCCAGGGCGCGGTCTTTCACCTGCTGTTCGGCGGGCGCTGCGGTTCCTTCGACCTGAGGGTCCGGGCGGGCCGGTGGCCCGCGCGGCGTTCGTTCCCGGCCCGCGATCTCAGGCTCGTGGGGTCGCGTCCGCCGGCCCCGGGCGGTAACCCTGTCGGCCGCTACTTCGACCCCGCCCGGCCGCGGGTGGTGAGGCGGATACGGGTGGGACCGTGGCCGGCGCTCGTGGTCCGCTATCCCCCGCTGCCGCTCACCACCGTTCACTCCGGTCACCTGGCCATCGTCTGGAACGAGGTGGCGGCCGGCTACGTGGTGTCCGGACACCCTCTCGAGGATCCCGTCGAGTCAGACGAGCGGGATGTCGTGAGAGCGCTGCACGCCATGGCGGTGGGCATGACCGCGGCGGCACCCGGCTGAGATCCCGGCGCCCGCTCTTGCGATCATGCCCCCATGGCCACGCTCGGCGCGAAGGAGCGCGCGCAACTTCCGGACAGCGCCTTCGCGTACATCGACTCGCAGGGAAAACGCCGGCTGCCGATCCACGATGCGGCACACGTGCGCAATGCGCTGGCGCGGTTCGGCCAGGTGGCCTTCGAGGACGAGGCTGCGCGCGACCGGGCGCGCGGCCGCCTGCTCAGGGCGGCCAAGAAGCACGGGATCATGCCCATCGGCTTCATCAGCTCCCAGCTCGAGCCACAGCGCAAGCTGCCGAAGGGCCGCGTGACGTTCCTGCTCACCGACATCGAGGGCTCGACCGAGCTTCTCGGCCGCCTCGGTGACGACTACGCCCCGCTGCTCACCGAGGTCCGGCGCCGGGTGCGCGCCGCGGTGCGCGAGGCCGGCGGCAAGGAGGTGTCCGCCCGCGGGGACGACGTCTTCGCCGTGTTCGAGCGCGCCCCGGGGGCACTGGACGGCGCGCTCGCCATCCAGCGGGCGATGGCGGCCGGCGGCTGGCCGGGCGGCAACGACGTGCGGCTGCGCATCGGCCTGCATCGCGGGCGCCCCTCACTCACCGACACGGGCTACGTCGGGCTCTCGGTGCACGCCGCCGCGCGGATCTGCTTCGCGGCGCACGGAGGCCAGATCGTGATGTCCTCGGCGGTCCGGACGGCGCTGGGCGATTCGCTTCCGGAGGGAGTCGCGCTGTCGGACCTCGGCGCGTGGCGGTTCCGCGGCCTGCCCGAGCCGGTGGAGATCTTCGAGGTCGAGGCGGCGGACCTGATGAGCGGCTTCCCGCCCCTGCGGTCGGCCGTTCCGGCCGAGTAGGACCGTACGCGGGGACGCTACGTTCTCTGACTAAGATCAGATAAATGGATCGGGCGGAGGTGGAGGAGGTCCGAAGGTTCAACCGGACCGTGACCCAGCGGGCCGGTGCCCTCGACGATCGCTTCCTCGCCCGAAGCCGTCCGATGGGAGAGGCGCGGGTGCTGTGGGAGATCGGCACCGAGGGTTGCGAGGTGCGGTCGCTGCGCGCGCGGCTGGGGCTGGACTCCGGCCACGCCAGCCGGCTGCTGCGCGCGCTCGAGGCCGACGACCTGGTGCGCGTGGAGGCGAGCCGGTCGGACCGCCGCGTCCGAGTGGCCCGGCTGACCCCGGCGGGCGTCTCCGAGCGGTCGCTGCTCGACGAGCGCAGCAACGACCTGGCCGCCTCGATCCTCGCCCCTCTCGATCGCGGCCAGCGAGACGAGCTCGTGGACGCGATGCGAACCGTTCGGCGTCTCGTGATGGCCGCCGCCATCGAGATACGGCCCGCCGATCCCGCGGGACCGGACGCCAGGCGCTGCCTGCGCGCCTACTTCGCCGAGCTCGACCGGCGCTCGGAGTCGGGCTTCGATCCTGACGCCGGCATCTCAGCCGATCCCGAGGAGCTCGTGCCGCCGCGCGGTTGTTTCCTGGTCGCCTACCTGCGTGACGAGCCGGTGGGTTGCGGAGCGGTCAAGCATCACGCGAACGAGCCGTCGGAGCTCAAGCGCATGTGGGTGGCCGAGTCAGCGCGCGGCCTGGGCACGGGGCGCCGCCTGCTCACCGAGCTCGAGGCGATCGCGCTGGACAGCAACGCACCCGCGACCCGGTTGGAGACCAACCGCTCGCTGGTCGAGGCGATCGCCATGTACCGCTCGGCCGGCTACGTCGAGGTGCCCGCGTTCAACGACGAGCCGTTTGCCCACCACTGGTTCGAGAAACGGCTCAGCCGCAGCGCACGCCTCTGACACGGACCCCAAGCTCCGGACGCCAGCGATTGCCCATCGCCCAACCCGGGTTACGGTGGGTTTGGACTTGCATTCGCCCTTGGCAGGGGCCTGACAGAGGGATGGGCTGTGAGCGAGGTCAAACCGGCAGCACGCCGTCGGAGCGTTCGACTGATGCTGCTGGTCGTGGCGGGGCTCGCGACCGTGGCTGCAGCAGCGCCGGCGGCTCGAGCCGACATCATCCTCGGTCAACACGGCCGGACCGGCTACAGCGCTGCGCAGGAGCCGGCCGGCTGCCGGTACCGGGTATTCCCCGGCCGGGGTGTGTTGACGGCCAGCACGGCGCCGCCGGTGGTCAAAGGCGTGAACCTGCGTCGCGGCCGGCGCGACAGGAGCCTGGTGCGCTACCGGGTCTTCTTCACCGCTCAGCACAACGACCAGACCGTCGACGTCTCGGGCTGGAGCGGCACGCTACGCGTGAGCGACCGCAGGGCGGTCACGTGGGCGGGCGCGCCCACCGCGTTCGACGGCGATTGGAGACTCGGCTACTACCTCGACATCCGAGTCGAGTGGTGGCGCCGCGGCCGGCTGCTGGGCTGGCGCGCCCACCGGATCGACACCTACCACTACTTCAACCAGTACAACGCCGGGCCGATCGGGCCCCTCACGTGGTGCGCGAAGGTGTCCTAGCCGGCAACGCGGAACCAGAGGCTCGTTGATCCCGCCTGCCGAGAGATCGGCTCGAGACGGATGTTCGTTCCTCCGGCGTGCTCGAACAGCCGGGTTCCGTCACCCAGGAGCACCGGTGCGATCAGCACCAGGATCTCGTCGAGCAGCCCGGCCTCGAGGCACTGCTTGGCAACGTTGGCACCCAGGACGTTGACGTACTTCCCGCCCGCGGCGTCCTTGGCCGCCTGAACGGCGGAGGCCAGGTCACCGACGAAGCTGACATCAGGGTCCGTGGATTCGGCGGGCGGATCGTGGGTCAGGACGACTGACGGTCCCGCCCAGCGACCGCCGAACGCGCCCTCCTCGTCCGTGCCCTTGTTCGGATCGTCGCCGCTGAAAGTCCGCTTGCCCACCAGCAGCGCACCGATGCCGGCCAGCAGCTCGTCGATCTCGGGGCTCGTAGAGGGAACGAGGTGCTCGGTCAACCACGCCATGTCGCCACCGGCCCCGGCGATGAAGCCGTCCAGCGACATCGTCGCCGAGTACAGCAGCCTGCTCTTCGACATCTCCGCTGTCATGCCCCATAGACCCCAGCCCCGCCGACGACTAATCGGCAAGCTGAGCGACCAGC
>CAVTGV010000002.1:0-545032 GCA_963734365.1 uncultured Thermoleophilaceae bacterium
GTCGTCGGCGGTGGGCCCGTTCTACTGCCCGGCCGATCAGCGCGTGTACGTGGACCTCTCCTTCTACAACGACATGACCCAGCAGCTCGGGGCCTCCGGCGACTTCGCCTGGGCCTACGTGATCGCCCACGAGCTCGGACACCACGTGCAGAACCAGCTCGGCACGAGCAACGAGGTGCGGCGCCTCCAGCAGCAGAACCCGGGCGACGCCAACCGGCTGTCGGTGCGGCTGGAGCTGCAGGCGGACTGCTACGCCGGTGTGTGGGCCCACACCGTCTACGAAGCGGGCGACCTCGAGGAGGGCGATGTGGAGGAGGCCGTGGGGGCGTCGGAGGCGGTGGGCGACGACCGGCTTCAGGGCCGCGCGCCGGGCGGCATCAACCCGGACTCGTTCACCCATGGGACGAGTGAGCAGCGGGCGCGCTGGTTCAACAAGGGGCGCGAGCGTGGGGAGCCGGGTGACTGTGACACGTTTTCGGTGGACTCTGTCTAGCGCTGCTGTCGGGCGGTCGCGCGCGTCACACCCGTCCGCGGAACCCTCGCGCTGCGCGCTCGAATCGCTCGCCGCAAGCGGCTCGCTCGGACATGCTCCGCGGCCGGGTGTGCCGCGCACGCCCGCCAGCGCCGGAACGTCAATCTCCTCAGCCTCGCAGCGTTCCTGAGCGTGCTATCCGGCGGAAGGTGCGGCTGCTGGCTCGTGGGGTGCGCTTCAGCGTCTTCGGGGTCGTCGGTCCCTCGGTCTGGCGGGCACCTGCGCCGTTCGGAGAGACTCCCGCTCGCGAAGTATTCGCTCGCCGGTGCCGCTCAGGGACGAGCCGTTGCGCCGCACTCATTCGAGTCACCGGCACGCCGAGCTCGAGTACCGTCGCGCTTCGACCCGGGGCTGTCGGGCGGCGTGCGCGAGTATGGGGTGAAGCGTCTCCTTGGACCGTTCAGTTTCTAACGACGCGCGCGTCTTGGACGGCTGTCGAGTTCACGCGAAAGGAGCACTCTCTCGCCGGTGCTTCGCATCCTCGCGCGGAAGCGACACAGCGAACGATTCGCGCGCAGCGACGCCTCCCCAACCGGCAAAGACTGAGGCGGGTCGTTGGGGCTGACGGATAACTCTCTTTGCTGCTCGATCTCGTCCGTTGCGCAAGCAAACTCGTGAGGGCCCCAGACTTCCGCATCCACGCGGAAAGAAGGACTTGGCGCCCGTATCGAATTGGCGCGCCTAGGGTCAGTGACCACGACATGTGAGAATGCGCCACCCGCGGCGTATTCCCGTCCCCCCATTGCGCGGAGTGAGCACGGTGAAGGAGGGGCCATGGCGACGGTTACGGACCAAGAGGCGCAGCAGATCGACAGGGCGAACGAGATAGGCCGTCCGCCGGTCGTGTTCGTCCACGGCCTGTGGCTGCTGGCCAACAGTTGGGAGGGCTGGGCCGCGAGTTTCGAGGCCGCCGGCTACACGGCCCTCACCCCCGGTTGGCCGGACGATCCGGCGACCGTCGACGAGGCGAGGGCGGACCCCGACATTTTCGCCGGCAAGACGCTCAAGCAGATCGCCGACCACTACGTAGAGGTGATCAGCCGGCTGGCGGCGAAACCTGCCGTCATCGGGCACTCCTTTGGCGGGCTGCTTACGGAGATTATCGCCGGACGCGGACTCGCGGCCGTGTCTGTGGCCATCAGTCCCGCGCCGTTTCGCGGCGTGCTGCCAATTCCGATCACCGCGCTGAAGGCCTCCTGGCCGGTTCTCCGCAACCCGGCCAACCGCAACCGCGCGGTCCCACTGAGCTACGAGCAGTTCCGGTACGCCTTCGCCAACGCGGTCAGTGAGCAGGAGGCGAGGCGTCTGTATGAAGCCTTCTCCGTACCCGGATCCGGGGGGACGACCTTTCAGGCGGCAACCGCCAACCTGAATCCGTGGACCGAAGCGAAGGTCGACACCAGGAGCCCCGAACGCGGGCCGCTGCTGATCATCTCCGCCGACCAGGATCACACGGTGCCGTGGTCCATCGCGAACGCCTCATTCAAGAAACAGCGCCGAAACGCCGGCGTCACCGAGATCGCCATGATCCCGAACCGGGGGCACTCGCTCACCTTCGACAGCGGCTCGCGGGAAGTCGCCGACAGGGCGTTGGCGTTCGTCAAGCGTTCGATGTAGCGCGGCCGGCGGGCCCTTCACCTCTGCGCTTGCGCGCGAGCACCCACTGGACTCGACGGGCCGTTCCGGGCGCGATCTAGGCGGTGACTTTCTGGTGCTCGGCTGAGGAGGACCTCTCCTGTTCGCGGTACCAGCGCACGGTTTGGTCGACGGCGTCGGTAAGAGGGGTAGCGCGCAGCCCCAGCTCGGTTTCCGCGCGGGACGCGTCGACGATGAACGGTTCGTCGAACTCGTAGCGCATCTCGTTGATCTCGCGCACCGTCCGGTTCACGAGCCCCAGCGCGCGCATCTGCCACGCCGGGGTGACCCTCAGCCGCAGCTTGGTACCCGCGGCCCGGTAGACGAGTTCAACCACCTCGCGCGTTGTTCGAGTCTCGGGACTCGGCAAGTGCCAGACGCGTCCCAGCGCGTCGTCGCGTTCCCCGAGGTGGACGAGGTTGTCGCCGATATCGGGGATGAAGGTGTAGGTGTGCGGCATGTCGGGGTCGCCCATCACCGAAGCGGTCTTGCCGGCGAGTGCCGGCGGGATGACCCAGTCGCCGATCAAGGACTGCTCGCCCGCGCGCGGCCCGAAGAAGTCTGACGCCCGCCCGACGGTGACCTGGACGCGCCCGTCGTTGTGCGCCGCCATGAGCTCCCCGGCCATGCCGGCGCGGACGCGGCCCTTGCGGGTGTGGGCGTCTGAGGCGCGGTCCTCTGTGAACGGCCGCCCGTTGGCCCGCCCGTACATGTAGACGTTGTCGACCACGACCAGGCGCGCCCCGGCGGCCTGCGCGGCAGCGATCGCCGCCGCCTGCAGACCTGGGAACTCCTGCGCCCAGCGGTGATACGGCGGGTTCAGCGCCTGGTAGACGACCTGCGCGCCGCGCGTCGACGACGCCGCGAAGGCTGGATCGGTTACGTCGCCGGCGACGGACTGGACGCCCGTCATCGGCTCGCGAAGGCCGGACCGATTGACGACGCGCACCGATTCGCCACGGCGGGCCAGCGCCTCCGCGACTGCCATCCCGACAGCACCGGCACCGAGCACCACATGGTCGACGGCATCCATCACGTCACGGGCGAGCGCGCGGGCGTGAAGCGCGCGAGCAGCAAGCCGCTGAGCAGCACGAAGACCACCGCGCCGAAGGCACCGAACACCGTGAACTGCTTGTCGACATCGATGCCGCCAAGCGTCGTCGCGCCCCACCCAATTGCGAACAAGACCGGCATCGCAGCCGCCCACGGCAGCGCGAGCGCACGGCGTCCCTGCCGGGCAAGGACGAGCCCCTGGGCGCCGCCGAGCACCGCGCCGCTGACGACGCCCATCACGGCCAACGCACCGAGGTCGGTCTCGTAGCCGACGAGTGCAGCGCCGGCGGCCAGCCCGCCGGCATAGCCGACGGCGCTCACGCCGATCCAGGCTGGCGCCTTCCCGAGAACGCCCTTGGCGGCCCACCACTCGACGGCGCCGAGGCCGGCTCCGGTGAGCGCGCCACCCACGAGCGCCGCGCCGACGGCGTCCACGTGGCCGCCGACCCCCCAGCCGATGTACCCGGCGATGGGGAAGGCGAGAGCCACCGCGACCCACCGCCAACCGGGAAAACGACGCTGCACGGGCGGGTCGTGAGCGGAATCGCGGGACGTCCGCTCCGCGGGGTCGATGCTGAGCGGTGAGAGCCGCTCCGGTGTCGAAATCGACATATTTGGCTCCTTGAACCTGGGAGAGGGCGCGGACCGCTGAGGGTCGACGCGCACAAGCCGGCCTAGAGTTAGAGCCGCAGAGATCGCCCGCCAACTTCTGCGAGCGCACACCTATGGTAGTCGCTTTGACCGCGCCTGACTCGCAAGCGCGAGTCGGCGCGGGGCCGACGCCGCTGAGTCGGCGCGACCGTCAAGCTGAGGCCTACCACCACACGCAGCCGCCGAGGCGTCCGCATGGGCGCTCCTGCTCTCCATGCGAAGCGGCGACAGTCCGCCAGCGTCGTCCTGGATGGGTCACTGGAAAGCAAGAGGGCGAAAAGCCGCGCTTAGAGGAGTACCATCGGTTGGCTGGCCCTGTGGCCAGCGGTTTCCGGCCGAAGAAGCGGTATGACGCCGACTCGCGTGATCTAGCGCGCCGAGGCTATCCACTATTGAGGCGAACGGGATCGTAGATCGACTGCAGGGCCAGTCCTCTTTGACGACTACCCCGTGAGGGGCACGATCCCTGGGCCTCGCGGTCTGAGCAGTAGAGTGCTCGCGAGATGGAAGGTGGTGAGCACTCCTCAGTCGAGCTAACGGTTTCCGTCAAGGTGCCGTGCCAGGAGTGCGGTGGCCGGGGCTATGTCGAGACGGTAACCGGGGACGGCCGCATCACGCGCGACACGTCGGAGGAATGCCTTCCCTGTAGGGGTACGGGTCTTATCCCGGAGGACATGCCCCTCTCGCAGTTCCAAGCGCTACTGGCAAGTCACCTGTAGTCGTCTAGGTCCTCATTCTGCGCCGGCCGACCCGGAGTGCCGAAACGGTAGTGCGGGGACGGGGTCCGATCTATGGAGGTTTGCGGGGCGGTGGAGTTTGAGGCGCTCGACCGCTGGTACCTGGAGCAGCATCCGGGAGTACGACCGGTCACAGCTCGTGCTCTACCGGGGCGGGGTCAATACCGGGTGCGGGAGCGCGTCGTCGGCGGTGGGCCCGTTCTACTGCCCGGCCGATCAGCGCGTGTACGTGGACCTCTCCTTCTACAACGACATGACCCAGCAGCTCGGGGCGTCCGGCGACTTCGCCTGGGCCCACACCGTCTACGAGGCGGGCGACCTCGAGGAGGGCGATGTGGAGGAGGCCGTGGGGGCGTCGGAGGCGGTGGGCGACGACCGGCTTCAGGGCCGCGCGCCGGGCGGCATCAACCCGGACTCGTTCACCCATGGGACGAGTGAGCAGCGGGCGCGCTGGTTCAACAAGGGGCGCGAGCGTGGGGAGCCGGGTGACTGCGACACGTTTTCGGTGGACTCGGTCTGAGTTTGTACCCGCGAGCGATCAACTCGCGACGCATCCCCTCGTCGCTCTCATGCACCCACGCGGCATAGCGCTCGATCCCGGCCGACGAGTACGCCGCCTCCATCGCCCTCGACGGCCGTGGCGCGCTCGGCGGCCCCGAGGTCGCGACCCAGCAGCGCGTTGTTGTAGACGCCGCGCTCGGGCTCGTCGGGGAAGACGGCCGCCGCCACGCCGTTTAGGCGCAGCAGCGCCCCTCCGGGCGAGCCGCGGGCGTACTCGTCCCACGAGGCGAGGCAGCGTCGCGGCTCCGCCGGCATGGAGGTCGCTGTCGGTGATGGGTGCCATAGGGGTGAGGGAAGTGGGAGCCGAGCTAGGTGGCGCACTGGCGCAACCGGGCGTTGTAGCGCACGCTTGTCCGCTTGACGTTGGTTGGGCTCGCGCCTTGGCGGTTGACGCCGTGGGTGGGACGGGCCGCGTGCTGGTGCAATAGTCGGGGCGGTGGACGCTTCGGGTTGGCCAGCGAGCGAGCGGAACGATCTGGCGCGGGCGGCGATCGTCGCCACACTGCTCGTAGTTGCCGCCCTCAGCTGGCTGCTTACCGACGAGCGGATGGCGGGCATGGACGAGGGCCCCGGCACCAACCCGGGATCGCTCGGCTTCTACGTCTCGGTGTGGATAGTGATGATGGCGGCGATGATGTTCCCCTCGGCAGGCCCGATGGTCGTCGCCTACGCGAAGGTCCAGGGGCGAAAGCGCGACCTTGGTCGCGCGGCAGTGCGGGGTGGGACGGCGGCATTCGTGGGCGGCTACATCGTCGTCTGGACGGCGGTCGGCATCGTGGCCTACGGGCTGTTTGACCTGCTCCGCTCGGTCGATCTCGACGCTCTCGCCTGGAGTCGCAATGGTCGCTACGCCGCGAGCGCCGTGATCGCAGTCGCGGCCGTCTATCAGCTCACTCCGCTCAAGGACGTCTGTCTTGCCAGGTGCCGTAGCCCGCTCGCGTTCGTGGTCGGATCGTGGCGCGACGGCCGACTTGGCGCCGCGCGCATGGGTGTCGAGCACGGCGGCTGGTGTGTCGGCTGCTGCTGGGCTCTGATGGCGACGCTGTTCGCGCTCGGCTTCATGAGTGTCGCGTGGATGGCCGTGATTGCCGCCCTGGTCGCGCTCGAGAAGCTGCTGCCGTGGGAGAGGGTCGCCAAAGGCGGCATCGCGTTGCTCCTCGTCGTCCTTGCGCTCTGCGTCGCGCTGGCTCCGGAACGGCTGCCCGGGCTGACCGTTCCCGGCCGCTCGGAGATGCCATCAATGGACAGCGCCGGGAGGTCGGCGATGGATAACTGAGTCAGGCGGTCTCGGACGAGTAATCGAAGGTCGCCTCGTAGCCGCACTTGCCGCTCAGCTCGAACTCGAGTGGACCGTCTTCGACCCTGAGCAAGTCAGCGACGACTTCGCGCCCGGACCGATGGTGGCCAGGGATGACGCAGGTCACTGTCTCCAGCTCGGCGACGGGCTCGCGGACGCGGACGCTGACCTGACCCCCAGCGCGAAACCAACCGTGACCGGGTGTGTGGTCCACCTCGATCGCAACGTGGCGCACGCCCAGCAGCGTGCTCGGCTTCCAGACCCAGGGGAACTGCAGCTCGGGGGTGCCACCAACGCGGCCCAGGAAGATGCTCTCGAGCGCCTCCCGCTGGTGCTCATCTCCGCGTTTGTCGATGTAAAGCACGAAGCTCCACGGGGAGCCCGGCTCATCGTCGTCATACCGGAGTGCGAGCACGGCTCGCAGCCCCGCGAGCGCGACCCCGCCGGCCCAGCCCGCGTCGATCTGCCACGACAGCGATCCCAGGCAGACACCGTAGGTCGAGCGCCCACCCCTCTGCCCCCCGATCGTCCGGCAGGGACAGATCGCCTCGCAGTTGCACGCCTCCAGGTAGGTGCCCGAGACTCGCCACGGGAAGTAGAAGTCGAGGTCGACACCCATCAGCACGCCACGCTACACCCGGTACGGCAGGAAGGGTCATCCCGTCGTGGCGAGCGGAAGCCGGGGCAGGGTGCACCACTGGCGTCGCTCCTTTGCGCGATTCGCGGGAGCCGCTGCGCCTTGAGTCAGGCGCCTGCGGCTCATCAAACTCGGCAGCCAAGGCATCGGGCAACCGGGCGGGTCTATCAGGCGGGAAGGGGAGTGCGGACGTAGGTGCAAGGGTGCTATCGGAACGACGCCAAAGCCACTCGGGCTGGGCCGGTGCTACATCCGCGGAATCGTCCAGAGAAGGGGCGCGAGAACGTGCGAGAGGCGGGTCGCCGGTGCGCGGGATGTCCGGGCACCCTCGACGGCGGCCCCGGAAGCAACATCATCATCCCGTAACCACCGCTCGCAAACGCTGGGCCGGCCCCTTCCAGGGCCGGCCCACATCACCGCCGGCCGAGCCACCACATCCGCCGAGTCGCCGTCCAGCTGAGGGATCGGCTTGTGGCACGGTCCCGGGCGGCTGGATCCCTCGGCGCGAGACGCCCTGTGAGCGGGCCATCAATCGGACCGTGCTCTCTCAGCTGGGGTGAAGGATCCGAAAGCGATCGGGTTCTGCCGGATCTCGATCGACGACTTGGATCGGCGGCCAGGCCCATTGCCAAACGCTGATGCCTGGCGTGCGGGTGAACTGGATCTGCCCGCGGGTGCCTTCGACCGCAACGCGCGGCCAGAATTCGGCAGTACGCGCCCGGTCCGCGCCTTGATAGCGCAGCACATCGGCGAGGACGGCGACGGTGTCGTAGCCCTCGAAGGCGACGAAGGAGGGCGCCTCGGCGAGCCGTTCGCGGAGGGCCTTCTCGACTCGTGCACCGACAGGGCTGAGGCGTTCGGGCAGGTAGCGCAAGAACGGAATCGCGGCACCGTCGTCGCCCAGCAACGTCGCCCATTCGCCGAACTCCGGTTGCCCGGCCGGAGCACCAATCATGATTTCGGCGATGCGCTGGTCGCGGCGGACAGACTTGACGATCGACACTGCCGGCTCCGGGTTGCCGACCAGAAGAAGGACGGCTGTCGCGCGATTGTCGACGAGTTCGTCGCACACGGCCGTCGGGGCGAGCGCGCCCATGTCGAGTTCGATGACGCTGCCGCCGCGCGGAGCGAGGTAGTCCCGCAGAATGCGGGTCCCAGATGCCCAGTAGACGCTCGGCTCGGCTGCTACGGCGATTCGAGTGTGGCCCGCGCTGAGGAGGAAGTCTGCGTAGATCTGCCAGCCGTGGGACTGCGCCGCGGCGAGGCGCGCGACCCAATCTGTCGGCTGTTCGGTCAGCGCGTCGAGAACCGCTGACGAGCAGAGAAACGGCAGGCCGAGGGCGTCGGCCCTAGCGGCAACGGCCCGAGCGACGACGCTGTGATACTCCCCCGCCAAGGCAGCCACGCCCAGCCGAGCCAACTCATCGACCGCCGCCGCGGCCCTCTGGGGATCAGCCGCGGTGTCTCGGACCACCAGCCCGAGTGGTCTTCCGACGATCCCGCCGGCGTCATTGACTTCGCAAACGCCCAGCTCGAGTCCAGCCAGCAAGTGTTGGCCTGCCTCCACCCAGCCAGGCCGAGTCAGCGGAACGAGAGCGCCGATTTGTACGGATGATCCGTCCGCCTGTTCATCTCCAGGTGACGATGGTCGCGTACTCATGCGTTGGCGTTTCCCGTGTGACGATTCGGTTGCAGCCTGCCCGGATCCCAGAGTGGCAAGGCCCGGTAGCACGTGTCCATCTCATCTCGCCGTGGCGGGCTCACCTGGTGACCATGCCGGACATTGCATCCACCACCATCGCCAACAAGCAACCACCGGAGGAGCGTCCGTGTCGCACTGGATTCATCAGCGAGGGAGCGGCGGATCGGACGATCGCGACCGCTCGGTGTCCGCCGCTTGACAGGCGCTACTCGTTGGAGGAGGCTACCCATGGTTTTCGGGTAAGAGGCATGAAGCCTGGCGTATCCCTACCGCGCTCGCTTGGCCTGTTTCGCGCCGGGTACGCGATGGGGCCGAAGCACGTCTTCGCGGCGCTGCTGATGACGGTGTCGTTCGCGTTCGCGCCATCGAATGCGGCTGGTGCCGCCTGCCCGAGCGCCGACACGAGCTACCTCGGAAACTGCGGGCCCTCCTTCGCCGTGCCGAACTGGACCGATGCCGGCGGCTGGACCGATCCGTCGAAGTACTCGACGATTCAGCTGGCCGACGTCAATGGGGACGGTCGCGACGAGCTGATCGGGCGCAACGACGCGGGCCTGGAGATCTACTGGTTCGACAAGACCGTCGGCCAGTGGCGTCCCCAGGTCGACGCCGACGGCAACCGCCAAGTGCTGGCGGACTTTGCCTCGCCCCCGCCGCCGCAGGAGAGCACTCCTTGCAGCTTGCGCAACGCGTGGTACTACACGACGATCCAGGCCGCTGACATCGACGACCAGGGAGGCGAGGAGATCCTGGCCCGCTTCTGCGACGGGATGCGGGTGTACCAGTACGCCCCGCCCAGCGGTGGTCAGGACATCGACGGCGGCACGTGGACGCGGATCAGCGACAAGGGCCCGTTCCCCGACTCCGACGACTACGGCGATTCCAGGCTGTATTCCACGATCCACGTCGCGCCGCTCACTCACCCGCCGAGGACCGGCCGCACTGTCACGGCGCTGTTCGCGCGTAAGGACACCTCGGCGGGTGATCCCTCGCTTGCGATCTACGTCTGGGACAAGGGCGCCTGGACGCGCGTGCCCGACCCGTCGTCGTCAGAGGGGTACGTCTCGGGTTTCTCCCTGAGCGAGTGCGGCACCCCCGAGTGCTATCTCACTCTGCAGGCGGCCAACCTCAGCGCTAACGACACCAGCTCGGTCGCGCTGCCCTCGCGCCTCAACGACATCATGGGCCGCAACTGGTATGGGGTTGCCGGCTTCGAGCTGAATCTCTTCACCGGGTGGACGCGGCTGGCCGGCAGCGGGAACAACCCGTCGGCGATCGCCGGCCCCTTCAGCGACAAATCGGGCGGCCCGGATTGCCCGTTCTCGGCGGCCGGCGCGACGGGCGCAGGCAGCAGCGACTGTCTTGGCAGCAGTCCCGCGTACTACGAGACGATGCGCGGCGCGAACATCGACGGCGTGGCCGGTGACGAGCTGTTCGCGCGGGCGGTCGACGGGCTGCGGGTCTACAAGTGGATGCCCCCGGCGGCGGGCTCCACATCGGGCTCGTTCGTGCGGCTCGCGACGCTCGGCTCCCCTGTCGCCGGGTCGCTCACCGGCAAGGGCGCCTGGATCTCCCCCGGCCAGTGGGGGTCGATCAGGACGGCCGATATCGACGGGAACGGCAAACAGGAGGTGCTGGCCCTCGACGGCACGGCGCTGTCGGCCTGGACCTACGACGGAGAAGGCAACACGTGGAGCCAGATGCCGGCCTCGCCGGCGCTGGGGCTGTCGGTCGACCCGTGGGTACATCACCCGGAGTACTACTCGACGATCCGGACCGGTGACGTCGACGGCGACGGACGCGACGACGTGGTCGCCCGCGGCCCGTCCGGGATCCGCACCTGGTTCTACAACCGGCGTAACACGGGCGGCTGGGAGCGCTACCTAGCCGATGGCTACCCCGCCTTCGCAGCCGGCGGTCCGCAGAACGCCTTCGCTGCCCTGACGACTCTGGCCAAGAACAGCGCCGTCATCCCCCGCACCGCGACCAGCGTGCGCGACGTCTGGTCGAAAGAGAACGCCCCGCAGGCCTCGGATCTCACCACGCTGAAGGACGGGCTGATCTCGATCGCGAACTGCTCGAACCCCATCCCCGGCAACCCGCCGAGCTACGGGGCGTGCACGCCGCCGGCGGGGACCAGCGGCTTCACCGCCGGCGACTGGAAGACGGTGGTCAACCAGATGCTGGCCGAGAACTACCGTGCGGGCCAGGTGGTGGCGTTCTTCGCCGAGCTCGACCAGATGCGAGAGAAGCTGTTCATCGCCGAGAACGCCGAGCTGCCCGCCATCGGCCAGGACCTCGGGCTGCAGGCGGGGGCGGGAACGACAGCCCAGTACGACTTTGGCCAGCTGTTCAGCTCGATCTTCGGGATCCTGGGCACGTTCAGCTCGTTCGCGAACCCCCTGCTCGGCGCGACCCTGAACGCCGAGTCGTACGTGCTCTCGGCGGTGCCACAGGCCTCGCCGACGGCCACGAGCTCGTTCCAGACGACCTACTCCGGCCTGCAGGACAAGTTCGCTCAGATGGTGACGGAGATCGACAAGTCGCTCCTGGTCCAGAGCCAGGAGGTGCGCCAGGACGCCGGCCTGCTCGGGCTCGTCAGCCAGCTGCGCTCGAGCGGCGACTGGGATCTCGACGCGATCGGAGTCGAGAGCGCCGCCAACCAGGGCTTCGCCACCTGGATCTACCGCACGCTCATGCCGACGCTCTACCAGCGCTACCACGTCTCCTACTGCTCCGACGGATACGGATCCGAGGGGAACTGCTCGGGAGTGGCCTCGGGGACGGGTGTGATCGGCGGCGGCCAGAACTTCATCTCGCTCGGCTCGCTGTACGTCAACGACCAATACCCCTGCTACGACGATTGGACCGGCGACTACTGCGCCTACACCAAGCCGCCGGACGATCTGATGAACCGGATCTGGGGACCGTTGTCATCGGATTGCAGCTACCAGACCGGCAGTGCTCAGACCGCCTGGACCTTCGGCTGCTCGGCCGGCGTCGACGTCAACACGAGCATCAAGAGCAACACCTGGGGCTTCTTGAACCACACCGGTAACTTCGTCGTCTATTACGCGCCGGACTGCCCGGCTTCGTCGTGCCCCGGCGATGCCGCGGGGTCGCGCGCCGCGCAGGTGCGCCGGCGACCGCCGATCATGCTCGGCCGTCGGCGGCAGCTCGGACCCGTCCGCGCCGTGCGCGGCAGCGTGGACCTCCGCGCCAACACCGTCATCCCACGCATGCGGCTCACCGGTGCCACCGTCAGACTGGGCCGGCTGCTGTTCGAGCGCGCTGGTCTGGGCGAGCTCGCCCGACCGCGCGGAAGGCCGGTGCGGACGCTCAAGCTGAGACGCGCTTCGTCCGGCCGCTTCATCGCAGCGACGAGGGGCCGCCCCCGGACACGGATCGTGCTGCGCCGCCGCGGCGGCGGCGGACGCGTAGCGCTCAGGCTGCGGATCGGCGCCTCGGCCTTCCGCACGCCGCGGGCCTGCCACGCATTGCCGGCGTCGACCGCGATCGACACCCCGCCGGTGGAGCTCGAGACGCGCCTCTACCTCAGTAACGCGCGCACCCAGCGCCATCGCATCCTCCTGCACCACCGCGTGCGCTGCCGGCGCGACGCGCGCGGCAACATCCACCGCCTCGAGCACGTGCGCTACCGCCGCCACCCGCTCCGGCGCGGGCTGGCCCTGACGCTGCATGGGCCGCGGCGCGTCCAGCCCGGAACCACCGCTAGGTACGTCGCGCGCGTGCACAACCGTCGCCGCGGCAGCCGCCGGCTGCTCTCGTCGCTGTGGGACGTCACGTTTTTCGGCCGTACCCGCACGACCCGAATCCACGAGCTGCGACGCGGTCAGTCGCAGAGGATCACCTTCACCAGCCGGGTGCCGCGCAGCGCCCGACGCCGGTTCTGCGTCGAGGTCGGGGCCACCGCCCCGGCCGCCCGCGGGGCGCACACCCATGTCTGCTCGCGGGTCGGGGCTGCCGGCGCGCCCGGGGTCACGGGCTGATCAGCGCCTCACCGCTCCCTCGAACCGCATGCTGACGCGCTTTCTCACGACCGCTTCCGAGACGCCCGCCTGCGCGGCGATCTCGGGATAGTCGCGCTCGTCGAGCAGCCGGGCTCGCACGGCGTCGCGTTGGCTCGCTCCACGCCCAGCCGCCTGACGGGCGCGTCGCTCGGCGCACCCTCGGCGGCGCCAGTCGTTGAGCTTCTTCGTGGCAATGGCATACAACCAGCTTCCGGGAGGCCCACGGCTCGGGTCGTAACTGCGCCGGGCGACCAGTGCAGCGGCGAACGTCTCGGCCACCAGCTCGGCATTCGGGCCGTTTAAATCCCGGCCGTGCCCCCGTTCCGATCATCCGGGCATGGTGACCGGGCCGGCACGCCGAGCCTCGAACCTCGGGCTGCCCGTACGACGATCCTTCGGGTAACCGCACCGACTGGAGCTCACGATCGCCGTACGCTCAGCCCATGACCACCGACGACAAGAGGATCACTGGGCAAGTCGACCCTTCAGAGATCATGCAGGTCGGTATGGGGTTCTGGGCGTCGAAGACGCTCCTATCTGCAGTCGAGCTCGAGCTGTTCACCGAGCTGGGCGGCGACGCGATGACAGCTGCGGAGATCGCTGAGGCGCTGGGGCTTCACGAGCGGGCGGTTCCCGACTTCCCCGATGCGCTCGTCGCCCTCCAGCTACTCGATCGCGAGGGTGATGGGAGCGCTGCCGTCTACCGCAATACGGACGCAGGCGCGGCCTTTCTCGACAAGGCGAGTCCGGCCTACATCGGCGGGATCCTCGAGATGGCCAACACACGGCTATATCGATTCTGGGGCGATCTCACCGTGGCTCTGCGGACCGGAGAGCCCCAGAACGAGATCAAGCACACCGGCAAGGCGGTGTTCGAGGAGCTCTATAGCGACGAGGGCAGGCTCGAGCAGTTCTTGAACGCGATGGCCGGGATCTCCGCGGGGCCGTTCCACGCGCTGGCGGAGAAGTTCGATTCCTCCAAGTACGAGACCCTCTGCGACGTGGGCGGCGCCACCGGTCAGCTCTCGATCATCCTCGCAAACCGGCACCCCCACATGAAATGCACCACCCTTGACCTGCCAGTTGTCGAGCCGATCGCCAAACGCACGATCGAGGCAGCCGGATTGAGCGATCGGGTGGAGGCGATTAGCGGTGACTTCTTCGGCGAACCCCTACCCGAGGCCGACGTCATAACGATGGGACTGATCCTCCACGACTGGAACCTCGAGCGGAAAAAGCAGCTGGTCAAGGCGGCCTACGACGCGCTGCCGGAGGGCGGGGCCTACATCGTCATCGAGAACATCATCGACGACGCGCGCCGCGAAAACGCGTTCGGTCTCCTCATGTCGCTCAACATGCTGATCGAGTTCGGCGACGCGTTTGACTTCACGGGCGCCGACTTCGCCGCATGGTGCAAGGAGGCAGGCTTCAGGGAGGTAGACGTCCTTCCGCTCGCCGGTCCAACGAGCGCCGGCATCGCCTACAAGTAGGGAGGGCCAGCGCTTCCTGGATGCGCAGCCCGGTCCGCCAGAGGACCACGATCAGGCCACGCCTGGCGTCGCCCGTGCGCGCCGTCGCCGGCCGTCCGCATGACGGCGACGATCTCCTCAACTGGCGCAAAGCACTAGCGAACTGCGCGCGAGGTCAGGATCCCGCCAGAGCGGGCATAACCGTGGGATGGCAAGACGACTCGACGATCGGCTGCGGGACCCGTTGGTCTGGACCGACGTGGTGCAGCTCGTCAAGACGGTCGCCGCCGCCGTCGTCGCCTGGCTACTCGCCGTCGAGGTGTTCTCGCTGCCGCAGTCGTTCCTCGCGCCATGGGCCGCGCTTCTCACCGTTCACGCCACCGTCTATCGCACGCTGACGCGTGGCATCCAGCAAGCTGCCGCCGCCGTGGTCGGCGTCCTGCTCGCCTTCGCAGTCACCCCCATCCTGGGCGTCAGCTGGGCCTCACTGGCGCTCGTGTTGCTGGCGGCACTTGCCGTGGGCGCGATCGGTCCGATGCGAGCGGAGTCGACCACCGCCGCCGCCACCGCGCTCGTCGTGCTGCTCACGGGCTACAGCGACGACGGCTCGATGCTGCTTGCGCGGCTGGCCGACACGATCATCGGGATCACGGTCGGTCTCGCCGTCAACCTCGCGGTCTGGCCGCCGCTGCGCGATCGTAGTGCCGCGCGCCGCATCGATGACCTCGACGACCGCCTCGGCGTACTGCTCGCCGACATGGCCAGCGGGCTTCAAAGCAACGCTGCTCCCGAGCCGGACCGTTGGGTGGAGCACACGCGCGAGCTAGATCACGACATCGACAACGCCTGGGCCGACGTTCGACGGGCGCGCGAGAGTGGACGGCTCAACCTCCGTGGCAACGCCGCGCGGCGCATCCAGGACACACGGGACCTCGGCGACGTGCTGGTTGGCCTCGAGCAGGCGGTCGCCGATACGCGCAGCATGGCGCGAACGATCGGACGTGCCGGCGCCGTCGCCGACTGGGAGCCACGATTCCGCGACGCCTGGGTCGCCATCCTCGGCCGCACCGCGGACGCGGTGCGCGATGCGAACGTAGACGACGTGCGCCGCATCTGTGAGGACCTTGAGTCGGTCGCGCGCCGGCTCCTTGACACCAACGGTGACCGCGCGCCCCGGCCGGTCCAGGGCGCGCTCGTCGTGAACTTGCGGAACATCTTGGAGGCGATGGCCCCGGTCGCGGCCGCCCAGCCGGTCCGCGTCCGCTCGCGGGACGAGCTGTACAAATCGTCCGGGCGATGAATGGACGGGAGCACACCGCTCCCGCGTCGCTGACCAGCGCGGCAGGCGCACGTTGCGACAGCTTCCCGCGCATCACGGTAGCCGCCTGCCCGCTAGGCCGGGTCGGACCTTCGCCGTTGCGCCGCGCCGACTTGCTGGTGCCACGCGAACAGGTGATGGATGACCACGGCGCGCAGGTCCTCAGTGTCGAGGTCCGCAACGGCGTGGAAGGCTTGTTCGGGAGGCTCGATCTGCTTCAACCGCCCCCACAGGCGTAGCCCGACTGCTGCCTGCTGGATGATCGGGTCGTCGTGTCCGGCCAGCGAGTCACGGTCACCATCGTGGCTTGTCGGGTCGTCACTAAGTGGCATCACGGTGGGTAACGCCCCAGCCCGGAAGAGGTTGGAGAGTTTCGAGAGGTTGTTTGACCCCTCGCCGGCCGGGCATTCACGTGATCCCGCTAGCGACCCCAGACGCCCCCCGGCGGCTCGGGCACCCGGAGAGACAACGGGACAGCGGGACGGGGCGCGGCACTCCGCCAGTCACCGTCGCCCGCGTCGCGCGGGCGGGAGGGATCAGGGCTGGATTTCTACCCTCCCGCCCGCTCAACATTCAGCCTTCGCCATTGAGCAGGCCTCAAGCAGCTCATGGGCTGGGACTAGCGCACAGAGCGCCTTACCCCAGCGAATGTTGTGGTCCCAGCGCGCCCAGGAGTGCCTTGGAGGCTTCTAGACGGGGTCTAGACCGCCTTGGGCGGCTTTCGAGGCGATCGCCGCGGAGCGGAGACAGTGAGCGACCTAGTCGGCAAGGCGTTCGCCGCATTGGGCGAGGCGCCCACGTCGCGCGAGCTCGACCTTGTAGCTGCCGCGCTGGAGGACGAGCACGATGCATTCTGGCTGGCCGCGAACGACCGGGCGGCGTTCGCTGAGCCGACGCAGGTCGCGCTCGGAGTAGCTCAGTTTCGGTGGGCGGCGCCGCTGGTTGCTGTCGTCTGAACACGGTTCTGAAGGATTCCGGGAGCTTCTGTGGCGGCTAGTTGCGTATACGTGCACAGGTTTCGGGCCTTGAAAGTCCGCAATTTCCGGGAAACCCGAGCGAATCCAGCGCGTTGTCCGCTCGGCCCGGCGGAGTGTCGGGTAGACCCCAACGGGTCTCGAGGGAACTACGTCGTGAGTGCCGCAGACAACAGCCCAAGTTGCCACAGGACCGGAGTCGGGAGGCTCCGCGCAAAGCGCCTTGCGACCGCAGCCGCGGTGGCCTGCGCAGCCATGGCGGCCTGGGCGCCCAGCGCCGGGGCCCAGCTGCCGCCCGCCCCGGCGGTGCCCAACCCCGATGCGGCCGTCCCCGAGGTCACGCAGACCGTCCCCGAGGTCACGCAGGCGGCCCCGGAGGTCACCCAGCAGGCAACCGAAGCCCTGCCCACGGCTCCGGCAGACCCCGCCCCGGCCCCGGCGGCGGCAGACGCCGCCCCGACGGACACCACCGCGGCCCAAGCCGACCCGCCGGCCACGTCGACTCCGGCCGCCGACGGCGACGGCACCCCGACGCCCGCACCGCAGACCGATCCAGCGACCGCACCGGCGCAGGACAGCGCGCCCCTCGCCGACCCGGTCGAGACCCCGAGCGCCGACACAGACAGCCCCGCCGCACCGCTATCGCAGACCGCCGCCGCTCTCGTAACGCCGGTGACCGGCGGCGCAAACGACGCGGCCGCCGCGCTTCCGACCGACACGACCGAGACGCCCGCACCGCCCCAGCCCCAAGACGCCGACGCCCCCTCCCCGGGGACCGACGAGACGCCCGCACTCCCGGCACCGGCCCCGGCGCCGGCCGCCACGACCGAGCCGCCCGCCTCGGCCACCGAGACCGCCGCTGACCTGCCCGCCTCGGTCACCGACACCACCGAGGACCTGCCGGCACCGCTAACCGGTGCCGGCAACGACCTCCTGGCCCCCCTCACCCAGCCCACCGACCCGGTCACGCCTCCCGTCGGCGCCATCAACGATGCGATCGCCCCGGTGAGCGACGCCGCTGACGACCTGGCCACCCCGGTCACCGAAGCCGCCGACGACACGGTGGCCCCAATAAGCGACGCCGTCGACGACCTGGTCGCCCCGATCACCCAGGCAGCCGAAGACACGGTGACCCCGGTGAGCGACGCCGCCGACGAGCTGGTGGCACCGGTTGCCGAGGCCGCCGACGATTTGGTTGCGCCGGTTGCGGACGTCACTGACGACGTGCTGGCGCCGGTTGCCGACGTGACCGATGATCTGATCGCGCCGGTTTCGGACGTCACCGATGACGTGCTGGCGCCGGTTGCGGACGTCACCGATGACGTGCTGGCGCCGGTCGCCGACGTCACCGATGATGTGCTGGCGCCGGTTGCGGACGTCACCGATGACGTGCTGGCGCCGGTGGCCGACGTCACCGATGACGTGGTGGCGCCGGTGGCCGACGTCACCGATGACGTGGTGGCGCCGGTGGCCGACGTGACCGATGACGTGGTGGCGCCGGTGGCCGACGTGACCGATGACGTGGTGGCGCCGGTGGCCGACGTCACCGATGACGTGGTGGCGCCGGTGGCCGACGTGACCGATGACGTGGTGGCGCCGGTGGCCGACGTCACCGATGACGTGCTGGCGCCGGTGGCCGACGTCACCGATGACGTGGTGGCGCCGGTTGCCGACGTCACCGATGACGTGGTGGCGCCGGTGGCCGACGTCACCGATGACGTGGTGGCGCCGGTGGCCGACGTCACCGATGACGTGGTGGCGCCGGTGGCCGACGTCACCGATGACGTGGTGGCGCCGGTGGCCGACGTGACCGATGACGTGGTGGCGCCGGTGGCCGACGTCACCGATGACGTGGTGGCGCCGGTGGCCGACGTCACCGATGACGTGGTGGCGCCGGTGGCCGACGTGACCGATGACGTGGTGGCGCCGGTGGCCGACGTCACCGATGACGTGGTCGCCCCGGTCGCGGACGTCACCGATGACGTGGTCGCCCCGGTCGCGGACGTCACCGACGACGTGGTCGCCCCGGTCGCGGACGTCACTGACGATCTGGTCGCGCCGGTCGCCGACGTCACTGATGATGTGGTCGCCCCGGTCGCGGATGTGGCGGACGATGCGGTGCCGCCGGCCGTGAACGTTGCGGGCGATTTGCTTGGCTCTGTGTCGGGTCCGGACCTACCGGCTATCGATGGTGCGGGTTCTGGGCCGTCGACTGATGACGTTGCCGGTGTGGCGCCGGTCTCATCGCTGGGCGGGGGTTCGTCCCCGTCCGACGTGGAACTCGTCCTTGGTTCGCCTGACCTGCCCGTGCCGGTGGCCGAGCGGCAGTCGTTGATCCACGGTGGCCAGATGTCCGCCGGTGGCTGGGGTCTGGCCTCGTCGCCATTCTTCTCTGCGTCCATTGCCCATCAGCTGGCCGTCGCCGGCGTCGGCGCCGATCCGGCCGGTGAGGCTGGTGAGGCGGGGTCGCGTGGTTTGGGTGGCGGTGGCTCGCAGTCGCCGTCGCCGTTGCCGTCGCCGAGCTCTACGGCGGGGTCGGCGGGTGGCGGTGTTGGGTTTGGGTTCAGCACTCTTTTCGCTCTTCTTGCGGCAGTGGCGGCGTTGGCCGCTTTGCGCTATGGCCGGCGGCTGTGTCTGGCGCCGCCGTTGTGGCGCCCGGCGGCTTTTGTCGCCGTCATCGAGCGGCCTGGTTAGCCCCTTCGGGGTCGATCAGGTCTGCCCGGGTGTTGGTTGTGCCCGGGCCCATCGCTCGATGAGGAGTAATCATGCAAACGACATATGGCTCGTGTGTTGGACGGGCCGGGCTGGTGGGGCTGTTGGCCGCGCTGGTGCTGTGTTTGTGGCCCGCCACCGGCCTAGCGGCCGGGGGGGCGGCGCAGGCGCGCCCGGTGTTGGTGGCTGTCGCCCAGGCCAAGAGTGTCCCGTTGGCCCGTTGGGCCGGCTATTGGACCCCCAGCACCGCTGGCCAGCGGACTGAGGGGATAGATAGGCGTCGGGTGCGGGCGCTGCAGCGGCTGCTGAGGCGGCTAGGTAAGCGGCCGGGGCCGGTGGATGGGCTGTTTGGTCCGTTGACTGAGGCCGGGGTGGTCCGCTTTCAGCGCTCGGCCGGGGTCGCGGCTGACGGGGTTGTGGGGCGCCAGACCGCCCGGCGGCTGTTAGCGGCCACGGGACGGTCGACCACGCGGCTGGCGCGCCAGCCGGGCGGTGACGCTCGGCGTTCGGCGCAGTTCGCCAGCGCGCGTGTGGCGCAGGCCGGCGCGTTTGCGCTAGCGCGGGACACCGGGCTGGGGGCGTCTGTGTCGCCGGCCGCCGCTCCGGACCAAGAGAAGAGTTCGACCCGGGCCTGATGCTGGCCCTGGCCGTACCACTACTACTGGCCTCGGCGCTGCTAGGAGCCCTGCGCGGACGCGCAACCCCCGCCACCAGCACTCCTAACGCGACCATTAATCGATCCGTAGTTGTCCCGGCGCCCGTCCAGCGGCGGCCGCCAATGACCGCCGGACACACCGGCAACCACAACCCGCCGGCAGAGCCCGAGCAGCGACAGAAGTTGCGCGCCATCGGATACGTGAGCGGCGGCCCTTTCGAGTCCCTCGACGAGTCGGGCCTGAACAACCAGATGACGGCGATCGAGGCCGCGTGCAGTGAACGTGGCTGGGAGCTGCTGGAGATCGTCCGAGACGTCGAACGAAAGGGTGTCGGGGCTCCCGATCGGCCCGGGCTCGCTCGTGCCCTGCGGCGCATGCAGGACGGTGACGCGTCCTGCATGGTGATCCACTCCCTGCCGCGATTGAGCCCGGCGGTGACGGAGCTCGGCAGCCTTCTGAAGGCGATTGGGCGAACCGGTGCAAGGTTCGTATCGCTCGATGACCAGATCGACACCGCCGAGCCGGCCGGACGCAAGGCGGCCAACGTGATCGCGATAGTGAGCGGATGGGAGCACGAGCGGCTTGGCGAGCGCACGCGCCAGGGACTCGCCGCGGCCCGCGCCAACGGGAGCTCGATCAGCCGCCCCTCGGTGCAGGACATTCCCCTGCTTAAGGAGCGCATCGCCGAGATGAGAGCCGAGGGCATGACGCTCCAGGCGATCGCCAACTGGCTCAACGACTCCGGGGTCCCAACCCTTCGGGGAGGGCAGAGGTGGCGACCCTCCAGCGTCCAGGCCGCCGCCGGCTACCGCAGGCCCAAACGATGACACCGAAACCCCACCCACCCCGAAGCCTGCCACCCCCCGCTAGGGTCGCCCACGATGAAACAACTGGCCGACCGGGTCTGGCCAGAGGTCCCTGTGACTTTTACCCAGCGGCTTGCGCGGCCCTGGCGGCGCGCCGTCGCGGCGGCGGCTGGTGGTCTGGCAGGAACAGCTCGTACAGGCGCTGGCGCAACTCGGGGAACTCCGGACCGCGTGGACAGGTCCCAAAGCTGTCAGGTCAGGTCATAGATGTCGCCGCCGTTGGGGCGACCGCCATCCCCAACGCCGCCGGAGTATGTGCGGATGCGTGCGCAGGAATGCCAATCCAGCTCGTAGAACGGGCCGCTGGGCTGATCTGGATACCAGCCCTCCGGCCCGGCGGGACCTCCTGCAGGCGGCGGCCCAACCGCTCCAACGTCCCGATAGCGGACGCCTTCGTCCGCCTCCCCGCCAAACCGAGGACGAGAACGCGCCAACCGGCGCAACTCGCCGGGGTCACTCTGTGCAGGGGGCCATTTCCTCGCTGCTCTTTTCCATGCGGCGCCATCGAGCGGTCGTTTTGAGCGGGAAGTTCTGCGTTCGCACCCTCCCTTTCGGCGGGGGATACTGCGCGGACGATGTCGCAGGAGAAGTCCATCGACGTGGTACAGCGAGCGTTCGAGGTGTGGAACCGGGGGGACATCGACGCGTATCTCGCCCACCTGAGCCTCGATGTTGAAGCTGTTCCATTCGGCGCAGCATTGGAGGGCAAGGTGTGCCGGGGGCACGACGAAGTGCGTGCGTGGTGGCTGGCGCAGTCGGAAGTTTGGGAAACCTTCTTGATCTGCGCCGAGGACTTCAAGCCGGTCGGCACAGAGCTCGTGGTGTCGGGGCGCTGGGAGGCGGTTGGACGAAGCGGCGTGGAGCTGTCCACACCGGCAACCTGGGTGTTCGGCTTCAGCGACGGGAAGATCGCCTACTGGAAGGCATACACGTCCAGAGCCGCCGCCCTCGAAGCCGTGGGGCTGCGAAACCAGACTTCGCTCGAAGAGGACTAGGCGTCCGACACGATCCGCAGCTTCGGCCGATTCCCTTCCGCCGCAAGGATCGCTGCCACTTCCCGGGCAGGTCTTCGAAGGTGGCGGCCTCGAGCAGCGCCTCGTGGAACTCTCGGCGTTGGACCTCGCCCATCTCGCAGAGCGGCGGGTAGCCGACAACCTTCCCGACGCGGCGGCTCAGTGCGACGCTCGCCATTCGGCCAGCTTAGGTCCCGGGACTGTTCGATCTGCGGCGGTTCGCGAGCGCCGGCTGGGTCATTCCCGGGCCTTGCGTAGGAGCGTCGAGACGCGTTGCCGTGTGACACCGAAGCGGTCCGCGATCTGTTCCATCGTCATGCCCTCGGCGTGTAGCGCCTGCGCCTCCGCTCGGCGCACGTTCGCGCCGCTGGTGTCCAGTGCCTTTGAGCTCTCGGTGAGCAGCTGGACGATGAGCGGACTGTCATCGCCGGATACCAGCTCGGTGTACGACACACCTTTTGAGCGCGAGCGGCGGAGCTGGGCGATCCGCTTCTTGATCAGGCTTGTACGCCTGCCGTTGTCGGCGAGGACGTCCTCAAGCGTGGTTAGGGCGGTAAGGAATTCGTCTTCGGCCATTGGCTCCGTTCGGTCGCGGCGATGGGAAAGGCCCGAAAGGCAACTGGGATTGCAGCAACTCCTATTGCGGCAACTGGGATTGCAGCAATGACTATTGCGGCAATAGCTATTGCGCTATTGTACCGACCGTGTTGGACATCGCGTCGCGCGGGAGCCGTCCGGTCCCTTGCCCGCGCCGAGCCACATAGAAAGGAGTCCGTATGGCGGCTGTCACCCGACTTTCTGTGAGCACAACAAAGCCGGAGGGCGGCGTTCCAAGTGGAGGGCGCAAGACAGAAACGAACCTCGTTTCTCCGAACCAGGAGCGGAACAGCACCGACGGCCCGGCTGCAATGGCGATCTGCAACGCCATAACAGGGGCGCTGAAGCGGAGCTCTGGCAAAGGTCCGACGAAGGTGAAGGCGTACAGCACGCACGACCACGTAGCGGTCATCGCGCAGGACATGCTCACGACACTCGAGAGAACGCTTGTCCAAGACGGACACGAGCAACTGGTCAGTGAAGCGCGACAAGGGCTCACCGGGCGCGTGGCCAACGAGTGCCGCGCCACAATCGAGCAGGCGACGGGACGGCGTGTGGTCGGATGGCAGACCGAAGTCAACCCCAGCGCCGATCGCGCAATCACGCTGATACAACTCCAGCCGCTCTAGTGCTCTGGACGAGCTGCGAGAGCGCAAGCGCGAGCGAACCGCGCTGCTGGTTTGGACGAGAAAGCGACAGCCAATCACCGCGCACCAGCGCTATCGCTTTGCGCGAAATGCACTAGCTCTCTCGGCCGCGATCGACCGAATGTGGCAGGTCGGACCAATCGCTGACTTGCGCCTCGTCCGACGCCGGCGCCCGGCGTTGGCGGTCGTGTGCGGCACACCCGGCCGCAGAGCATGTCGAAGCGAGCCGCTTGCGGCGAGCGACCTGCGCGCGTAGCGCGTGGGCTCTGCGGACGGGTGATGCCGCGCGCGGCCGTCCGACCGGCCCGTCCCGTTCCGAGACAGTCCCGCCGCCTCCTCCCGGACATTGAATGCCACAGCGTCCGGCCTCGGATCGCCGACGTGCGCTCTTGCCCGTGAGGGATCGCGTGGATTCGCCCGGGGCTTCAGCCCGGCAGCGTTCCTGAGCGCGCTATCCGGCGAAAGGTTCGGCTGCTTGGTCTCGGGGTGCGCTTCAGCGTCTTCGGGTTGTAGGAGTAGAAGCCGAAGCGGGGGTAGTAGCCGGAGCTCCATTCGAAGTTGTCGATCAGGGACCAGGCGAAGTAGCCCTTCACGCGGGCTTCGCCCGCTTGCATCGCTGCGCGCATCTGGCGGAGGTGGCTGAGCAGGTAGCTGCGGCGCTGGTCGTCGTCCGAGTCGGCGAGGCCGTTCTCGGTTACGTAAATGGGCTTGCCGTAGCTGCCGGCGGTCTTCAGGGAGCGGCGGAAGCCCTGCGGGTAGATCTCCCAGCCGAACTCGGTGCAGGTGGTGGGACAGGGCGGTGCCGCGGGGCGTTGTGGGATCCGGTATTCGGTGCCGGGGAGGAAGTCGAACAGCGGGACGGTGGTGCTCGCGGGGGCGGGCAGGCCGGTCACGCGGCCGCGGAAGTAGTAGTTGAGGCCGATGAAGTCGGCACGCCCGGCGAGCTTGCGGTTGCGCTCGCCCGGCTCGACCCGGCCGTCCACGTCCTTGTCGTCGATGCCCTTGACCACCCCGTTGAGGAAGACGCGGTTGAAGACATAGTCGGCGTGTTCGGCGCCACGACGATCTTCGGCGCTGGCCGGGTTCGAGGGGGTGAACGCGACCATGTTGTGGACCGGCCCGACCTTCGCGCGGCGGTCGTAGCGGTGGATGCCGTCGTAAGCACGGCGATTGGCGAGCACGAAGTTGCGCACCACCCGGGTGGCCCCCGTGAAGGAGTAGGCGCCGGGCGGGAACCAGCCGGCGATGGCCCCCGGGACGTTCACGTACCCGCTCACCGCCACCACCATCGGCTCGTTGAGGGTGACCCACAGGTTGACCAGGTCGCCGTACTTCCAGGCGGCCCAGGCCGCGTACTTGCCGAACTCCCGGACCGTCGACCGGTTGAGCCAGCCGCCCTTAGCGATCTTCGGCAGTGGGTCGTCGGGCCCGCGGCTCGCCAGTGCGGCGCGCGCGGCCAGCGGATCGTGCAGCCAGAGCGGGGTGGTGAAGTGGTGGAGGGTCACCATGGGCTCGAGCCCGCGGTGACGGATGGCGCGCAGCTCGGCCGCGTAGTGGCGCACCGCGGCCTTGTCGGCCAGCCGGTCGAGCTGGCGCGGCGTGTGCGCTCCTGCGGTGGAGCGGGGGAAGATGCGGCTCCACTCGATGCCGAACCGGAACGCGTTGGCGCCGAGCCCACGGCGAGCCAGCGCGATGTCGGTGCGGTACTTGCGCCAGTGCCCCGGCCCGCGCTCCACCCGGTCGCCGCTCTGGCGCCCGGCGGCGATGTTCGCCTGGTCGTGGGACCACACCCACCAGTCGCTGCGCCTGTCGCTGTTCGAGGGGCTGCCGCCGGCCTCGGTCTGGAATCCGGAGATCGCCGTTCCCCAGAGGAAGCTGCCTGGGAAGTCCCGGGCCTGCGAGGCCGCCGGAACGGCGAGCAGGGCGAGCGCGGCTAGGGCGAGTCCGGATAGAAGACGCGATCCCACCGGTGCTCCCTCAGCTTCTCGACCTGCTCGGCGGGCAGGCCTCGTCCATCACCGATCGCCATGTTGCGCTCCACGTTGCGCACGCTGCGCATCCCGGGGATCACCGTGGACACGGCCGGCTCGGAGAGCACGAAGCGCAGCGCCGTTGCGGGCATGTCGTCCAGGTCGATGCCCAGGTCGTCCACGATCGCGTCGACGCGGTCCTTCACCTGCTGCTTGCGATCGCCGCTGAAGTACTCGTTGCGAAAGTCGCCCTCGGGGAAGGTGCTGTCGGGTCCGATGCGGCCGGTGAGGCCGCCCTCGTCGAGCGCCACGCGCACGATCACGCCCACGTCGTGCTCGCGCACCGCGGGGAAGAGTCGCTCGAGCGCCGACTGGTCGAAGACGTTGTAGATCACCTGCACGGTGTCGGCGATGCCGCTCTCGACGATCCGGAGCGCGCTGTCGGGCTCGTGGTCGTTGATCGAGACGCCGAAGAAGCGGATCTTGCCCTCCTCTTTGAGCGCCTCGACCGTCTCCTGCCAGTCGCCCTGGCCGAGCCAGTCGTCGCGCCACACGTGGAGCTGCTGCAGGTCGAGCGTCTCCAGCCTCAGATTGTCGAGGGTGCGCTCGGTGAGGCGGCGCAGGTGCTCGCCCGGGAACACGTCCTCCACGTGGCTGCCCTCGGCCGCCGGCCAGGTGAGGTCCTTGGGCGGGACCTTGCTGGCCACGTACACCTGCTCGGTGCGGTCGCGCACGACCTGACCCACCAGCCGCTCGCTGTGGCCGTCGCCGTAGGCGGCAGCCGTGTCGATGAAGTTGAGACCCAGATCGATCGCGCGGTTGAGGGCCCGGATCGACTCGTCGTCCTCGGCGCCCTCCCACTGGACGCCGCTGATGCCCCAGGCGCCGTAGCCGATCTCGGACACCTCGAGTCCCGTCTTGCCGAGTCTGCGCCGCTCCATGGGCGCGTAACCGTACTTGTATGGATGGTGAGACGCGGGTAGGGGGTGAGCATGGAATCCGTCGTCGACATCGAGCGCGTGATGACCTTCGACACCCGCGGCGGCAACGTGCGCTACGTGCTCCGCGACCGCGACGGCAACGAGTACACGACCTTCAGGGAGTCGATTGGCAAGGAGGCTCAGCGTCTCGAGGGCCAGCGTGTGCGCATCGAGTACCACGAGAACCAACGCGGTCAGTACACCAACGTCTACCTCGACAAGGTCGAGCCCGCGCCCGACGAGCCGGGCGCCGCGGGGGCCGGCTCGGACACCGATCCCGACGAAGCCGCGTGGCGGACCGCCGTGGACGCCGCACCGTGGCTCGTGGGGGAATCGGAGCCTCACGAGGAGGTCGCGCCGGACGAGCTGTACGACAAGCTCAAGCCGTTCAAGCAGCGGGTGGCGGAGGACATCAAGGAGAGCGAGTCAGAGGGGGACGACTCCGCCTAGCCGCGCCTCGCACGCCGGTGTAGCGTGCGCAGCCATGGCCGGGCTCGATCGCGCCACGCTGCTGGCCCTGGGAGCCATGGCGCTGGCGATCTTCGTGATCGCCAACGACCTGACTGCGCTCAGCGTCGCCCTGCCGGCGATCGAGAGCGACTTCGACTCCGACGTGACCACGGTGCAGTGGGTGATCAACGCCTACGCGCTGATCTTCGGCGTGCTGATCGTGACCGGCGGGCGCCTGGCCGACATGTTCGGCCGCCGCCGGCTGTTCTTCATCGGGGCCGCCGTGTTCGCGGCGTTCTCGGTTCTGGGCGGCGCGGCGCAGGACGACCTCTGGCTGATCGCCTGCCGTGGGCTGATGGGCATCGGCGGAGCGATCATGTGGCCCGCGGCCCTCGGAATGACCTACGACGCCCTGCCCGAGGACAAGGCCGGGCTGGCGGGCGGACTGATCCTCGGGGTCGCCGGCTTCGGCAACGCCGCCGGTCCTCTGCTGGGCGGCGCGCTCACCGAGGCGCTCAGCTGGCGCTGGATCATGTTCCTCAACCTGCCGATCGCCGCGATCGCCTGCTTTGCCACCTGGCGCGCGATCGACGAGTCGAAGGCGGACACCGGGCGCGAGCGGATCGACTACGCGGGGATCGCCAGCCTGTCGATCGGCCTTGTCGCCCTGCTGGTGGCGCTCGACCAGGTCACGGATTGGGGCTGGTCCGACCCGCGCATCCTCGGCCTGTTCGCCGCCTGTGTGCTGCTCCTGGTGGCGTTCGCCGTGAACGAGCGACGGGCGGGCTCGTGGGCGCTGATCCCGCGCGACGTGATGGGCAACCCCGCCTTTCGGGCGTGCTGTCTGACGACGCTCATGATGTCGGCGACGTTCTTCGCGTCGCTGCTGTTCCTGCCGCAGTTCTTCCAGAAGATCCTCGGCTACTCGGCGCTCGAGGCGGGAGCCGCGCTGCTGCCGATGATGGCGGTGTTCGCGGTCACGTCCTTCATCGCCGGAGGCCTGTACAACCGCCTGGGAGCCAAGCTGATGGTCACGGCGGGCGCCCTGTGCCTCACCCTTGGCACCTTCCTCATCTCGCTGATCGACCGCGACTCCGGTTGGATCGACATGGTGCCCGGCATGGTGGTGCTGGGCATCGGCGTCGGATTGTTCTACTCGTCGATCACCACCGCCGCGATCACAGCGCTCGATCCGTCCCGCTCGAGCCTCGCCGGCGGCATCGTCTACATGTTCCAGGTGGCGGGCGGATCGGTGGGTCTCGGCCTCACCACCACGATCTTCATCACCGCGTCGGAGGACAAGCTCCAGGCGGACCTGTCGGGCTCGGGGCTCCCGAACAGCGACGTCGACGCGCTCCACGGTGCACTTGCGGGCACGGAGTCGGCGGCCGAGATACTGGCCCGCTTCTCGAGCGCCACCGCCGATCGCATCCTGGAGCTGGTCCGCGACGCCTTCGCGGCGGGGATGCAGTGGGCGTTCCGGCTCGTAGCCTTGCTGGCCTTCGCCGGCGTGATCGTGTCGGTGCTCTTCGTGGGCGGCTCGCTTCTGCGCGGGCGGGGCAGCGCTGCGGCCGATCCGGGCGCGGTCAGGGAAACGGCGCCCTGAGCGCCACCGCTCCGCGCTCGGCGAGGCCGAAGTCGAGCTCCTCGGCGCCCGCGAGCCCGGCGCGGGTGCGCTCCGGGTCCGGCGCGTAGACGAGCAGGAAGCCGCCGCCGCCCGCCCCAAGCGAGACCACTCCCTGCGCACCGGCCGACAGCGCCCGCTCGCGCAGGTCATCCATCGCCGGCGTGACCGTGCCGGGCGCGCGCCGGCGTTTGGCCTCCCAGCTCGCGTGGGTGAGCTCGGCGAACGCACCCAGGTCGCCGGCCTCGAGCGCGGCACAGGTGGCCCGCGCCAGCTCCTCGATGCGGGTGAGCACCTTGCGGCTGCGGTCGTCGCCGCCGGACACGCCCTCGAGCAGGTCCGAGGCCGAGTGCTCGCCACCCGTGAAGAACAGCAGGCAATCGTCCTCGAGCGCGCGGGTCACGGCGCCGGGCAACTCGAGCCGGCGGGCCTCCACGCGCCCGTCGGGAAGGAAGCTGTAGGCGCGCACGCCACCGAGCGCCGCCGCGTACTGGTCCTGCTTGCCGATCGTCCGGCCGAGCACGTCGATCTCGATCGCGCAGGCCTCCTCGGCCAGCGCACCCGGCTCGAGCTCGGGCGCGCCGGCCGCCGCCCGCAGCGCCTGCACCGCGCACACGGTGTAGGCCCCCGACGAGCCCATGCCCGTACCGGGCGGGACGTCGGCCACCGAAGCGAGCTCGAGCGGCGGGCCGCTCCAGTGACGCCGCAGCGTCTCGCGCAGGATGGGGTGGGCCACGTCGTCGACCCGGTCGACCTCCTCCCACTCGAGGTGCTTGAGCCGGAAGCGGGACTGCATCTCCGCCGACACGAGCATGTGCACGTAACGGTCGATCGCCGCCGACACCACGAAGCCGCCGTGCTCGCGGTAATGGCTGGGCAGGTCGGTGCCGCCCCCTCCCAGGGCCACGCGCAGCGGGGCTCGGGCGACGATCGCTCCCACGGCGGCAGCCTATGCTCCCGCCGATGCGCCGGCGCCTCCGCGAGCTCGGCTTCACCGTCGGCCGTTTCCCGACCGGTGCCGCCAACGCTCTCGTGGACGTGCCCGGAGTGCTGGTGGGCCACCGCACGCTGATCGAGGACGACCGCCTGCGTACCGGGGTCACGGCCATTCTCCCGCACGCGGGCAACCTCTACGCCGACAAGGTGCTCGGCGCCTGCCACGTGATCAACGGCTACGGCAAGCCGACCGGGCTGACCCAGCTGGCCGAGCTCGGCACCGTGGAGAGTCCCATGCTGTTGACCAACACGCTGTCGGTGGGGCCGGTCTGGGAGGGCGGCCTGCGCCACCTGCTGGAGCTGAACCCGAAGGCGGCGATCGACCGCGACACGGTGAACGTGATCGTGGGCGAGTGCTTCGACGGCTGGCTCTCCGACGCCCGCGCGCTCGCGGTGCGCCCCGAGCACGCGCTCGAGGCGATCGCGCAGGCCGGCGGCGATGAGGCGCGCGAGGGAGCGGTCGGGGCCGGCACGGGCACCACCTGCTTCGGCTACAAGTCGGGCGTGGGCACGTCCTCGCGCAGCGCGGGGGAGCGGATGCTCGGCTGCCTCGTGGTCTCGAACTACGGCGCGCGCCGCGATCTGCACCTGCTGGTGGGCCCGCGCCCTGCGCCCGAGCCGGTCGCGGAGCCTCCCGCCCAGGGCGGCTCGATCATGATCGTCTTGGGCACCGACGCCCCGCTGAACGAGCGCCAGCTGCGCCGGCTGGCCGTGCGGGCCACGTTCGGCCTGGGCCGCGCCGGCTCGTTCGCCTCCAACGGCAGCGGCGAGTTCTGCCTCGCCTTCTCCACCGCCAACCGGACCAGCCATCGCGCGGACGATGCCGAGGTCTCCCAGCGGCTCCTGCGCGACGACTCCCCGGCCCTGCGGGAGCTGTTCGAGGCCGCGGGCGAGGTGGTGCACGAGGCGGTGCTCAATTCGCTCTGCTCGGCCGACGCGATGGAGGGCCGCGACGGCAATCGCGTGGAGGCGTTCCCCTACGAGCTGCTCGACGACGCGCCCGGGGTCCTGCGTGCCTGAGGTCGCAGTGATCGGCGCGGGCGCCGTGGGCGTGGCGTGCGCCGGCGCGATCCTGCAGACCGGTGTGGCCGACCGCCTCGTGCTCTATGACCGCAACGCCGACCGGGCCCGCGGCGAGGCGCTCGACTTCGAGCACGGCTCGTCGCTGCTCCCCGTCGCCCGGATCGAGGGCCGGCCGCTCACCGAGGCGGCGCCGGCCGACCTCGCCGTCCTCACCGCGGGAGCCCGGCCCGCGCCCGGCATGTCGCGCATGGAGGTGCTCGACGAGAACCTCGGGGTGGCGGCCGCCGTGGCCGATGCGTTCGAGGATGCGCTTCCACGGGTGATGATGGTCGTGGTCAACCCGGTGGATGCGATCACCGAGTACCTCACCCGCCGCTTTCGCGGCCGCGGCGTGGGTGTCTTCGGCTCCGGCACGGCTCTCGACTCCTGGCGGCTGCGCGAGTGCCTGGCGGGCGAGCTGGCCGTTCATCCCGCCAACGTCCACGCCTGGGTGATCGGCGAGCACGGGCTGTCGATGGTCCTGCCCTTCTCGTGCGTGCGGGTGGGGCCCTTCACGCTGGACGAGATGGCCGAGCAGCGCGGCAGGCCCCTCGACCTCGAGGCGATCGACGAGTACGTGCGCAAGGCGGGACCGCGCGTGCATCTGCTCAAGGGCTCGACCACGAGCGCGATCGCGCTGGCGGCCGCCCGCCTGGCCAGCCACGTGCTGCGCGAGCACGGCTACCTGATCCCGGTGAGCGTGCCCGTGGAGGACGGTCTGTGCGCGAGCCTACCCGCGCGCCTGGGCTCGGACGGCGCGGGCGAGCCGCTGATGCCCACGCTCACGGCCGCGGAGGAGGGCGCCTGGCGTGCGTCGCTGGACGGGCTGCGCGAGGCGGCCACCCGGATTCCCGCGCTTTGAGGCCTGCGCCCACCGTCGACGAGCTCGTGGTGGCGGACGACGCCGGCTCCTGGCGCGACGCCGGGTTTCGGGTTGACGGGGACCAAGTCGCGGTGGGCAGTGTTCGCATCCGCCTGGCCGGACGCGGCGAACAGAGGGGGATCCTGTCCTGGTCGCTCCGCGACACCGCAACGCTGGAGCTCGACGGCCTCGCCACCAGCGCGTCCGAGCGCGCGCCGGTGGCCGGGGCTCCGCATCCCAACGGCGTGGTGTCCGTGGACCATCTCGTGGTGATGACACCCGAGCTCGACCGCACCGTCGCGGTGCTCGAGGCCGCCGGCTTCGATCTGCGCCGCCGCCGCGAAGGCCCCACGCCGGGAGGCTCGCTGCGTCAGGCCTTCTTTCGCATGGCCGAGCTGATCCTCGAGCTGGTGGAGGCGCCCGCGGGCACGCGGGTGGCGGCCGACCCCGACGGCCCGGCGCGGCTGTGGGGGATCGCCTTTCTCGTCGAGGACCTGGAGGCCACGGCCCGCGCTCTCGGCCCCCTCATCGGAAGCCCGCGCGAGGCGGTTCAGCCCGGCCGGGCGATCGCCACGCTGCGCGGCGAGGCCGGGCTCGGCCCGGCGATCGCCTTCATGAGCCCGGGAGCCGGCGCCGCCTGATCAGGCGGCCCGGCCGAGCGCCACTTCGAGCTCGTCGCGCTCCACCGCCAGGGTGAGATCGGCCGGGCCGCGTCCCAGACCGGCCCAGCGCTGGCCGGCGTCGACCAGGAAGCGATCGAGGAAGTCGTCCGTGTGCATCGGGTCGTGGTGGAAGAGCATCAGCCGCTCGGCCTCCACCCGCTGGGCGAACGTCAGCGTGTCCGTGAGGCGCGAATGACCCCAACCGATGTGGGAGTCGTACTCGGAGTCGGAGTACTGGCAGTCGTGCAGGAGCAGCGTCGAGCGCTTGGCGAGGTCGAAGCCGCTGATCCAGTCGGCATCGTCCCGGGTCAGGTCCGTGCCCAGCGCCGGCTCGTGATCGGGGATGTAGCAGAGCGAGGTGTCGCCGTCGGTGATGCGGTAGCCGAGCGTCGGCCCGCGATGGGTCACGGACGCCGCGCGGACGGTGGCCGAGCCCACCTCCCATTCGCTGTGCGGGGCCTCACGGAAGGAGACGTCGCAGGGCAGTTCGCGCACCTCCACCGGTGACAGTGGCGCCGAGATGTAGCGGGCGATCCGGTCCTGGAGCGTTGCGTCGGGCGCCTCGGGGCCCCAGATCACGATGTGGGCGTCGGGGCGAAACAGGGGGGCGAAGAACATGAGCCCCTGGATGTGGTCGAGGTGCAGGTGCGTGAGGAGGATGTAGATGCGGTCGGTCTCCGGGGTGAGCGCCAGGCCGAGGCTGCGGATGCCCGTGCCCGCATCGAGGACCACCAGCGTTCCGTCGGAGAGCGTGACCGAGACGCACGACGTATTGCCGCCGTAACGGCTGGTCTCCCATCCCGGGGAGGGGATCGAGCCGCGGGCGCCCCAGACCTTCAGGTGCAAGTCAGGTTTCCCCTTCCTCGATAGACCAGAAGATCGCCATCGCTCCGTGCGTGCCCGACATCGTGACGATCGGGATCGCCGTGACGTGGATCTCGTGCTCGCGGCCATCGAGGGCACGGATCCGGAACCGGCCGAGAGCCGGGCGGTTGCCGCGCAGCGCCACGGTGAGCGGGAGCTCTTCCCACGGGATCGCGTTGCCCTCATCGTCGAGCGGCCCGAACTCGGTGCCCCAGCGCTCGGGAGCGAGCTGGCCGCCCTCCTCGAAGCGGCGGCCGAGCAGCGCGCCCGCGGCGTCGTTGTAGAAGACGACGATCCCGTCGGCGTCGACCAGGAAGGCTGGGGTCGACAACCCGGTCATCAGGTTGCGCGCGTGGATCAGCTCGAGCGGGCGCTGGCCTTCGGTCACCGGGCCCACTCTACGAGTTGAGCGTGTAGTCCCTCACCTCATCGAGCAGCGAGCGGCCGCCGATCTCCACCGAGCCGTCTTCGCGCGGGCGCGCGAGGATGCGTGAGCCGCGGCCCTGGTGGATGTCGATGTCGCGCCCGAGGCGCGCCCCGAGCTGGACCGCGGCCGCGCCCGTGGCCTCGTCCTCCGCGATGCCGATCCGCACCGGGAACATGCGCGAGCGAAGCACTCCGGCCTGCTCGTCGATCCAGGCCCAGGCACCCACCATGTCGTGCCCCGCCGGGGGCCCGTCGAGCGCCTCCACCTCCTCCGGCGACTCGAGCTGCTCCCAGTCGTAGGTGGGCGGCCACTCGGGGCGCCCGGCGATGAAGCTCAGCCCCTCGTCGTAGCGAACCGGTACCTCGCCCGCCGGCGGGTGAAGCGCGGCCACCGGGCCGCCCTCCTCGGCCAGGAGCCATGCGGTGCCGACGCTGGGGTGCCCGGCGAAGTCGAGCTCGACGGTGGGGGTGAAGATCCGTATCTCGCCGCGGGCGGCATCGTCGACGAACACGGTCTCACTGAGGCCGAGCTCGCGCGCGATCTCCTGGCGCCGCGCGGCCGGGATCTGAGCGCCGTCCAGGAAAACCGCGAGCGGGTTGCCACCCGTGCCGTCCTCGGAGCAGAACACCCGGAGCAGGTGAAGGGCGGGCATGGCCGAAAACTAACCGGCGTGGCTGCGGCTAGGGTTCCGCCGGTGGCGGGCGACATCGAGATGCGTGCGGGCGAGGAGTCCGTGTACCTGGGGCACCCCTCGTGGCGTGCGCTGGCCTCCTTCTACCTGCTCGGTCTGCTGGTGGCGCTCGCGCTTCTCCTGATCGTCTTCTTCGCGGTCGATCAGCCCGTCCTCGCGATCGTGCTCGGCGTCGGTCTCGGCGCCCTCGTGCTGGTGGTGGGCTATCTGCGCCGTGTGTCGACGAAATACGTGATCACCAATCAGCGGCTGCGCATCAGCCGGGGCATCGTGAGCCGCAAGGTGCAGGAGACGCGGCTCGACCGCGTCCAGAACGTGAACTTCGACCAGAGCCTCTTCGACCGGATGCTCCGGGTCGGGACCGTCGACTTCGACACCGCCGGTACCGACGACTCCGAGTTTCGCTTCGAATGGGTCAACGACCCCGAGGGCGTGGTCCGGGCCGTGAACGACGCGATACACGAGCAGCGCAACGCGGGCCCTTGAAGCTCGCCACCATCACCGCGGTCTTCTCCACGGTGGTCCCGGCGGCGGGTGGGGTGCACGCCCCCGCGCCGGAGGCGGTCTTCCCCGTCGACGGCCACGCGGACTTCGGCGAAGCCGACGCCCGCTTCGGGGCTCCACGCTATGGACACGTTCACGAGGGCCAGGACATGTTCGCCGCGGCGGGGACGCCGGTCCGCGCCACGCGCGAGGGGATCGTGGTCGAGAAGGGCGACGACGGCGGGCGGGGCAACTACCTGGCGATCTGGAACGCCCGGACGCGCAGGACGTTCGTATACCTGCACATGATTCGTCCCTCTCCGCGGCGCAAGGGCGAGCGCGTGGGCGCCGGCTCGCGCATCGGTGCGGTGGGCTGTACCGGCTCGTGCTGGGGCGACCACCTGCACCTCGAGATGCGGCGTGGTCGCGGCACCACCGGCCGGCCTCTGGACCCGCTGCCGATGCTGCGCAGTCTCGCCGCGCACCGCTGAGCACCCAGCGGTTACGCTGCCCGTTCCGTGGACCAGATGGAGCTCCGCAACCGGCTCGTCATGGCCACCCAGATGTGGCGTGAGGCCACCGATGCTCAACTCCCGCGCATGCCTCCGGGCGACCCGCGTGAGCAGCTCAACGCGTTCGAGCTGCAGCTCATCGACATGCTCTGCAACCAGGCCACGCCGCAGAGCGCCCGCGACGTGGCCGACAAGACCTGGGACCTCGTGCACGCGCGCTCCGACGACGATCCGGTCAAGCGCCGGGTGGTCGAATGCCACGAGGCGCTGGCGCGCCTATCGGCGCGCGGCGGCGGCCCCGGTTTCTAGGCTTATGCCCCGGTGAGGGAGCTTCCCGAGCTTTTCGACAATCGCGTCAAGGCGCGCTCCCTCGCCTACCTCTTCCTCGCGGGGGCGGCGCTCGGCGCGCTCACCGTTCTGCTGCCCCACGCCGAGGAGGTCATGGACCGCGAGCTGCTGCTGCTCGCGGCCGCGGCTGCCGTCATGGCGGTTGCCATATATCTCTGGGCCGGCCGCGCCCGCACGTGGCAGCTGCACGTTGCGCTGGCGCTCGGCACCGTGATGCTCACGCTCGCCAACTACTACGTCGAGGCGACGGTCACCTATCCGCTCCTCTACACCTGGACGGCGCTGTTCGCGTTCTATTTCTTCCGGGTCGTCGCGGCGCTGTGGCACGTCGCGTTCATCGGTGTCTGCTACGCCATCGTGCTGATCGCGGTGGAGCCCGGCAGCGCGATCGTGCGCTGGCTGTTGGCGGTGGGAACTCCGCTCGTGGTGGGACTGCTGCTCACCCGGGTGCTCGGACGGACGCGCGTCGAGGCGCTCGACGCCGACCGGCGGGCGGACGCGCTGCAGCAGAGCGAGGCCCGCACCCGGCTCCTGCTCGACAGCGCACCGGACGCCTTCATCACGCTCGACACCGACGGCGTGATCACCTCCTGGAACAGCGCCGCCGAGCGCCTGTTCGGCTGGGAGTCGGCGGAGGCGATCGGCGCCCCGATGCGGGCGCTGATCATCCCGCCCGAGTTCCATGACCGTCACGACGAGCGCCGTAACGCGCTCGTGGCCACCCCGAGCGCGGTGGCCACCCAGCGCTTCGACGTGGAGTTCCTGCGCCGGGACGGGACGCGCTTCCCGGGCGAGGCCACCGTTTCCAAGATCCAGATCAAGGGTGAGCCGTTCGTGTCCGGCTTCATCCGCGACGTGAGCGAGCGCGTTCGCCGCGAGGCGGAGCGAGAGGCCCTGATGCGCGAGCAGGCCGCCCGCGCCGAGGCCGAGCGTGTCACCGATCTGGTGAGCCGCGTGACGCTCCTCGTCGATGCCGCCCTGGCCTCGGGCACGCTCGACGAGATCCTCTCGTCGCTCGTGCGCGAGGTTCGTGAGGTGCTCGAGGCCGACGCCGCCACGATCATGCTCACCGAGGAGGACGAGCGCCTGAGCGTGAGGGCGTCCGCGGGTCCCTCGCGGCCCGAAACCGAGACGGACGACGGGGCGCCCGACACGATCGCGTTCGGCGAGGGCTTCGCGGGCCGCGTGGCCGAGACCCGCGAGGCGATGCTCGCGCACGCCCCGTCACCCGGCGATCTGCCCGACTCGGTGCTCTCGGGGGTCGACCTGGATTCGCTGATCGGCGTGCCGCTGCTGGCCGACGGCACGGTCACCGGCGTCCTGCTGGCGGGAGCGGCCGCGCCGCGCCGCTTCTCGCCCGACGACCTGACGCTGCTCAGGCTCGCTGCCGATCGTGTGGCTCTGGCGATCCTCCACGCCCGCCTGTACGACCGCGAGCACCGCATAGCCGAGACCCTCCAGCGCAGCCTGCTGCCCGACCGTCTGCCCCAGCCACCTGGCCTCGACGTGGCCGCTCGCTACGAGCCGGCGGCCGCGGAGGCGGAGGTGGGCGGCGACTGGTACGACGTGATCCCGATGCCGGGCGGCAGCGTGGGCCTCGTGATGAGCGACGTGGCCGGCAAGGGTCTCGGGGCGGCGTCCATGGTGGGCCGGCTGCGCAGCGCCCTGCGCGCCTACGCGCTGGAGGGGCACGACGCCGCGCGGGTGGTCGAGCAGCTCAACAGGCTCGTGTGGACCGACGGCGGTGAGGGCCAGATGGCCACTCTGCTGTACGTGGTCGTCGATCCCAACGAGAGCGAGATGCAGTGGGTCAACGCGGGCCATCTCGCGCCGCTCTTGGTGGCGGGGGACGCCCAGCCGCAGTTCCTCGAGGGTGGCGGCTCGGTGCCGCTCGGAGTGCTGGCCTTTCCGACCTACGAGCAGCAGAGGGTGGGCATGGAGCCCGGCTCCACGGTCGTTCTCTACACGGATGGCCTGATCGAGCGGCCGGGCGAGCATCTCGACGACGGGATGGAGCTGCTCGCCGCGCGGGTGCGTGAGGCGGCGGACGATCCCGAGCGGCTCTGCGAGCACCTGCTCAGAACGCTGGTGCCCGTGAGCGGCGCGACCGATGACGTGGCGATCCTCGCCCTGCGCAATCTGCCCGTCTCGGACCGCTTCACGGTGAGCTTCGCGTGCGACCCGGAGTCGCTGGCTCCGATGCGTTCGATGCTGCGCCGCTGGCTCGGGCACGCGAACGGCGGTGAGCAGGAGGTGGCCGAGATCGTGATGGCCTGCGGGGAGGCGGCCACCAACGCGATCGAGCACGCCGGCGGGGCGGGCGGCATGCCGTTCGAGGTGAGTGGGCGGCTGGACGGCCAAGAGGTCGAGATCTCCGTGCGCGACTGGGGCAACTGGCGCAGCCCGCGCCCCGGCGACCAGGGCCGCGGCATCTCGCTTATGGGGGGCCTCATGGGTACCGTTGAAGTGGTGCCGACCGAACAGGGAACCACGGTGCGAATGACTCGCAGGCTGCAGGGCAACGGAGGAGAAAGCTGATGGAGGAACTGGTCGGGCTCGCAATCGAGGATCGGGGCGACGTGATCGTCGCGCGCCTCACAGGAGAGCTGGACATTGCGGGCGCGCCCTCCACCGGCAACCAGATCGAGGAGGCGGTGCCCACGTCGGCGCGCGGCCTCGTGGTGGACATGAGCGAGCTCGAGTTCATCGACTCGAGTGGAGTGGCGATGCTGTTCGGCCTCGTCCGCCGCCTCAGCAGCCGGCGCCAGGAGCTGCGCGTGGTGGCGCCGGCCGGCCGGCCGGTGGCACGGGTGCTGGAGATCGTGGAGTTCGATCGGGCCGCCCCGGTGAACGTGGACGTGGATTCGGCCGTGGCCGAGCTGTCCTGAAGGCGGCGCGCCACCTCGACTGGGAGGGGGTCCACAACGCCCGCGACCTCGGCGGCCTGCCCGTGGCCGGCGGCGGGGAGACGCGCTGGGGAGCCGTGGTCCGGGCCGACTCGCCGGACGAGCTGACGGCCGCGGGCTGGACCGCCGTCGAGCACCACGGCGTGCGCACGGTCATCGACCTTCGAAACGACGACGAACGCGACGGCGCCGCCGAGCGGCGACCCCCCGGGATCACCACCGTCCACCTGCCGCACGACGCGATCGAGGACCGCGAGTTCTGGGACGAATGGGCGGGGGGCGCGCAGGGCGCCACCCCGCTCTACTACGCGCCTCACCTGCACCGCTTCCCGGAGCGCAGCGCACGGGTGCTCGCCGCGGTGGCCGACGCTCCGCCCGGCGGCGTCCTCGTGCACTGCGCGGCCGGACGCGACCGGACCGGGCTGATCACGGTGCTGCTGCTGGCCCTCGCGGAGGTAGAGACCAGCGCGATCGTGTCCGACTACGCCTTCAGCGACGAGCGCCTGATCCCCTTCTGGGAGGCTCGCGAGGAAGGTGCCATGGCGGCCGAGCTGGAGGGCTTCCTGAGCGGTCGCGGCACGTCCGCGGCCGAGCTCATCGTCGCGCTGGTGGAGGAAGGCGAACTCGAGGCCCGACTGCGAGGCGGCGGGCTGACGGACGAGCGCATCGCCGCGCTACGCGAGCGGCTGGTCGATCCGGCGCCCCTCAGGCCGTGGTGGCCGCCTGAGATGACGCCTCGGCGATGAAGTCGAGCACCAGCCGGTTGAACTCCTCCGCCCGCTCGACGTTGGCTCCGTGCGGGGCGTTCTCGATCACCGTGAGCCTGGCTCCGGGGATGAGCTCGGCCAGCTCCCGCGCCTTCCATACGGGTACGAGGATGTCGTGCTCGGATCCGATCACATGCACCGGCAGCGACAGGGAGCCCAGACGGTCCCGGGCGTCGTGGCGGCTCGAGGCGGCCAGCTGGCGGGCGAAGGCCTCCGGCGGTTGGGGGTGGGGGTTCTGCAGCATCATCCCGCGGACGAACTCGACCATCTCGGAGTTCTCGAAGAACTCCTCGGACTGGTTGAGCAGGATCAGCTCGTCCACGTGCTCCTCTCGGCTGATCTTGTGTACTCGCGAGGCCCACACCTCGGCCAGCTTGCGCGCCCAGGCCCCGCCGGCGGCGAACGTGACCGCGAGGGTGAGCGTGCGGATGCGCTCCGGGACCTGACACGACATCTCCTGTGCGATGGCCCCACCCATCGAGACGCCGAGCAGGTGGAAGCTGTCGAGCTCGAGTGCGTCCGCGAGCGTCAGGGTGTCGCGTGCCATGTCGGCGATCTCGTACTCCGCGGTGGCCATCGACGAGCGTCCGACGTCGCGGTTGTCGAAGATGATCGTCTGGTGGCGGGCCGAGAAGGCCGGTACCTGCAGCGTCCATGCGAGGACATCGGCCGAGAGGCCCATCACGCACAGAAGGGGCTCGCCCTCGCCGTGCGTCTCGTAGTAGAGCGTCTGGCCGTTGGCCTCGATCGTTGGCATCGGCGGAGCGTATTGGCTGGCCAGCCAACTTGGTAGGCTCGCTGCGCCTAATGGGCAAGGTGTGCGTCATCGGTGCGGGCTCCTCCGGCATAGCGGCCTGCCAGGTGCTGCAAGCCCGCGGAATCGACTTCGACTGCTTCGAGAAGGGCTCGGAGGTCGGGGGCAACTGGCGCTACGACAACGACAACGGGATGTCGTCGGCGTACCGCTCGCTGTTCATCAACACCTCCCGGCGGATGATGGCCTACGCCACCTACCCGATGCCGGAGGACTATCCGGACTATCCGCACCACGCGCAGATAGCCACCTACTTCGACGACTTCGTCAACCACTTCGGCTTCAGGGACCGGATCCGCTTCCGGACCGAGGTCACGAACGTCGAGCCCGCCCCCGAGGGCGGCTTCCGGGTCACGCTCGACGACGGCAGCTCTCAGCTCTACGAGGCTGTGCTTGTGGCCAACGGACACCACTGGGATCCGCGTCTGCCGGACCCGCCCTTCCCCGGCCAGGACACCTTCACGGGCGACCAGCTCCATGCCCACTGGTACCGCGAGCCAGACGAGCGCTTCATCGGCAAGCGAGTGCTCGTGCTGGGTATCGGCAACTCGGCCACCGACATCTCGGTGGAGACCTCGCGTCACTCTGAGATGACCTATCTGGCCATGCGCCGCGGCGCGTATGTGATCCCCAAGTACATCGGGGGCAAGCCCACCGACGAGCTGGCGCCCAACTGGATGTCGCGCCTTCCCTTCGCCGTCACCCGCCGGCTGTTCATGCAGCAGCTCAGGCAGGTCACCGGAAGGATGGAGGCCTACGGCCTGCCCAAGCCCGACCACAAGCTCGGTCAGGCGCACCCCACGATCTCGTCCGACCTGCTGCCGCGGATCGGCCACGGGCGAATCAAGGTCAAGCCCAACCTCGCCCGCATCGACGGATCCACCGTGCACTTCGTGGACGGCACGAGCGCCGAGATCGACACGATCGTGTGGTGCACGGGCTACAAGATCACCTTCCCGTTCCTCTCCTCGGAGGTGATCGAGACCGACGGCAACCGCGTGTCGCTCTTCCGGCGTGTGGTGCATCCGGAGCGGCCCGGCCTGTACTTCATCGGGCTGGTCCAGCCGCTCGGCGCGATCATGCCTATAGCCGAGCTGCAGGCCGAGTGGATCGCCGATCTGCTGGAGGGCAGGGCCGCGCTTCCCGACCCGATGACCATGCGCAGCGAGATTGCCGCTGAGCAGGAGGCAATGCGCCGGCGCTACGTGGCCTCGCCCCGTCACACCATCCAGGTCGATTTCCAGCCCTACATGCGGCAGCTCCAGACGGAGCGCCGGCGCGTGGAGGGCATAAAGCGTCCACTCGACCCGGTCGCGACGCCGGGGGAGCGGCAGGACCGGCTGGCCCCCACAGCGTCCGGCTGATGCCCGGCGTAGCGGTCGTGACGGGGGCGGGGCGCGGCTTCGGGCGCGAGGTCGCGCGGCGCCTGTCGGGCCGCGGGTACACGGTGGTCTGCACCGACATCGACGCTGAGGCGGCGGCGGTCACCGCGGACCAGGTCGGCGGCTCGTCGATGATCCTCGACGTGCGCGATCCCGACGCTCACCGCGAGGTCGCCCGCCGGGCGGCGGAGCGCGGACCGCTCGAGGTGTGGGTGAACAACGCCGGTCTGCTGCGGACCGTCAAGGCGTGGGAGCACACCGACGATGAGGTGCGCCTCCTGGTCGACGTGAACGTGCTCGGCGTGATGTACGGGTCCCGCGCCGCGGTGGAGGCCATGAGCAGCGGTGCGGGGCACAACCGCCACATCATCAACATCGCCTCGCTGTCGGCCCTCGCCCCGGTGCCGGGGCTCGCCGTGTACGCCGCCACCAAGCACGCGGTGGTGGGCTTCACCAGCTCACTTCAGGGAGACCTGAACGTGGCCGGGCTGCCGATCACCGTCCACGCGGTCTGTCCCGACTCCGCGGACACGCAGATGGTCCACGAGCGGGCGGGCGACGAGGACGCGGCGATGGTGTTCTCGGCGCCGCGCCTGCTGAGCGCCGAGGAGGTGGCCGATCGCACCGTGGGCCTGCTCGACTCGAAGGAGCTCGTGGCTGTGATCCCGCGCTGGCGCGGCTGGGTGGCGCGCTCGAGCGCCATGGCCGGACGGCACGCCCTACGGGCCACGAGCGTGATGCGAAAGCAGGGCGACCGCCGGCGGGCGCGGGCGGGGTAGGTTCTTTCCAACGATTCCAGGAGGACACGTGGCCGAAACGATCAGCCCTTCAGAGCCCGCCCCGGCGGCAACATCCGCGATCGAGGTCGAGGACCCCGCCACCGGAGCCGTGATCGCGCGGGTGCCGGTGGTGGCGCCCGGCGAGGTCGCCGAGCTGGTGGCCCGCGCCCGCCGGGCGCAGGCCGGCTGGGAGGCGCTCGGCTTCGATGGCCGGGGCGCGGTCCTGCGGCGCTGTCAGAAATGGATCTCCGACAACACCGAGCGCGTGATCGACACGATCGTGTCCGAGACCGGCAAGACCTACGAGGACGCGCTCACGGCGGAGGTGAGCTACGGCGTCGGGGCCTTCGCCTTCTGGGCCAAGCACGCCGAGGAGTACCTGGCCGAGGAGAAGGTCAAGACCTCCTCGCCGTTCGCCAAGGGCCGCAAGCTGATCGTGCGCTACGCGCCGGTCGGGGTGGTGGGTGTGATCGGGCCCTGGAACTACCCCCTCACCAACTCCTTCGGGGACTGCATCCCCGCGCTGGCCGCCGGCAACTCGGTCCTTCTCAAGCCCTCGAGCATCACGCCGCTCACCTCGCTGCTGATGGCGGAGATGCTGCGCGAGTGCGGGCTGCCCGAGGACGTGTTCCAGGTGGTGCCGGGCTCGCGCGAGACCGTCTCCACGCTGATCGACGAGGTGGACTTCGTGATGTTCACCGGATCCACGGAAACCGGCAAGAAGGTGATGGAGCGCGCGGCCCGCACGCTCACGCCGGTCGCGCTCGAGCTGGGCGGCAAGGATCCGATGATCGTCTGTGCGGACGCCGACCTCGAGCGGGCGGCCAACGCCGCGGTGCACTACTCGATGCAGAACGCGGGACAGACCTGCATCTCCACCGAGCGCGTGTACGTGGAGGGACCGATCTACGAGGACTTCGTGCGCCGGGTCACCGACAAGGTCAACGCGCTGCGCCAGGGGCGCCCGGCGGGGCCGGGCTCGACCGACGTCGGCGCGGTCACCAGCCCGCCTCAGTCCGACGTGGTCGAGCGTCACGTGGCCGACGCCGTCGACAAGGGCGCTCGGGTGCTCACCGGCGGCAACCGCCGCGACGACAACGGTCATTACTTCGAGCCCACGGTGCTCGCGGACGTGGACCACACGATGGAGTGCATGCGCGAGGAGACCTTCGGGCCGACGGTGCCGATCATGAGGGTCGGCGATGCCGACGAGGCCGTGCGCCTGGCCAACGACAGTCCCTACGGCCTGCAGGCGTCGGTGTGGACGAAGGACGCGAAGAAGGGTGAGCGCTTGGCGCGCCGCATCGAGGCGGGCGCTGTCACGGTCAACGACGCCCAGGTCAACTATGTGGCCATGGAGCTGCCGATGGGGGGCTGGAAGGAGTCCGGGCTGGGGTCACGCCATGGAGCGGACGGCATCCGCAAGTACACGAAGCGGCAAACGCTGCTGGTCACGAGCTTCGCGCCGCTCAAGCGCGACCTGCACATGATGCCCTACAGCTCACGGCGCACGAAGCTGGTGGGAGGGCTGCTCAAGCTGGTCTACGGCCGCGGCCGCCAGGACTAGGGATACAGGTCGCCGTCCTCGCCGGCCACGAAGATGGCCGACACGGGGCAGTTGCCGGCGGCGGTGATCACGTCGTCGACCGATGCGCCGTCGGGGTCCACGACCACGGCCTTGTCCTCCTCGTCGAGCTGAAAGACATCCGGCGCGGTGTCAACGCAGTCGCCCGAGCCGATGCACAGCGCCCGGTCGACCGTGATCGCGATCCGGTTGCCGGGGGAGAGCTCAGCCAAGTCAGCCCCGCCGGCGCAGCACCAGCACCACGATCGCGGCGAGCAGCAGCATCAGCGGGACGACTGCGCGGGGGTCGGTGGCACGACTGGCCACGCTCGGGCTCTCACTGGCCGCTCCCGGAGCGGGCATCGCGAATTCCTCGGCGGCCAGGATGTCGTGGGGCTCCTGGATTCCGCTGGGGTCGGCGGGGAAGCGGTTGTCGCGTGTGCCGATGCCGAATTCCTCGGCAGCGAGGATGTCGTGCGGTTGGTCGATCCCGCTCGGATCGGTCGGGGGAGTGGGCGAGTGGCGGTCGGGTTGACTCATCCTCCCTATCGTTCCAGATCCATGCCCGACCCCACGCGCACCGAGTTGGAGGCAGCCGCCTTTCGCCGTCTGCTTGAGCATCTGGGCTCTCGGACCGATGTTCAGAACATCGACCTGATGGAGCTCGCCGGCTTCTGTCGCAATTGCCTGGCCCGCTGGTACCGCGAAGCCGCGGAGGAGCGGGGTATCGGGCTCGAGGACGCGGAGGCCCGGGAGATCGTCTACGGGATGCCCTACTCGGAGTGGAAGTCCAGATACCAACAAGAACGCTCACCCGGCTGACGCTGGTCGTGCTGTCGGCCGTGGCCCTGGCGGGCTGCGGTGCCACGGCCTCGCAGCCCGAGGAGCAACGCGCCGCGGCCGCGGCCGGCGCATCGGCCGGCGAGGTGGTGCTCACGCCGGAGACGGCCCGCGCGGGCCGCAAGCGGCTCGACCACAGCCAGCGGGAGGGGCAGCGCACGGAGGCCCGGGTCGTGGAGCTGCAGGGCGCCGGGTCGTCGAGCTCGGCTACCGCGGCCAGTCCCACCAAGGACGGCCCGAGTCCCGGCGCACCCACGGACGCCGAGGTGCGGGCCGAGCTCCGCGACGCCCAGAAGGCACTCGCGAACTTCCGCGCCTACCTCAACACCACCGCCTTCCTGCGCACGGGCGCGAAGGCGCGGGTGCTGCCCGACGGCACGGCGATCGCGCCGCAGAACGCCCCGGAAGTGGTCAAGCGGGTGATCCTGGCGGCCAACGAGATCGCCAAGACCCCGTACAAGTGGGGCGGAGGCCACGGCGCGTGGCGCGACAACGGCTACGACTGCTCGGGCTCGGTCTCGTTCGCCCTGGCCGGCGCCGGCCTCCTGGACAGCCCGATGACCTCGGGCGGCTTCGTCAGCTACGGCGCGCCTGGACCCGGCCGGTGGATCACGATCTACGCCAACAACGGCCACATCTTCATGTACGTGGCCGGACTGCGCTTCGACACGAGCGGCCAGGACACCGCCGGCACGCGCTGGCAGGACGGCGACCGTCCGACAGCGGGTTTCGCGGTGCGGCACATTCCGGGGCTGTAGTAGCCGGCCGCGCCAGCGGCCGGGCGAGCTCAGCCCCCGGGCCGGTAGGGCTCCGCCTCGCCCCAGCCCCAGTGCGGCACCGGAGCCTTCGGGGGCGGCTCGGCGCCGGGCTGCGAGTTGGCCACCGCCAGGCGGGTGCCCCACTCGAGGTAGGCCACGAACGCCGAGCGGAACTCGGGATCGGCCGGCAGCCCGACGTCGTCGGCGGCGTCGCAGATCAGGCTCACCCAGCGCCGCCGCTGCTCCTCGGTCAGCGCGCGGTCGCGGTGCTTGGCGAGCATGTGCGGGTAGCCGCCGCGCTCCTCGGTGTAACGCGACGGCCCACCGAAGACCTCCGCCAGCCACATGGCCACGTGCGCGGGATGGTTTTCGTCCATGCCGCTGAACACCGGTTCGAGCAAGTCGTCCTGGCGGACCTTGTCGTAGAACGCCTGGGTCAGACGCTCGAAGGCCTCGGTCCCGCCGGCCCACTCGTACAGAGTCGGGGTTGTCATCAGTGCAGCTCCTCCGGTGTCAGCTCGATCTCCTGCGTGCGTCCCGCTCGCAGCACCAGCATCTTGACCGGCACGCCGATCAGATCGGCCACCATCAGCCGCTGAAGGTCCTCCACACGGGCGGTGGGCTCACCGTCGACGGCCAGGATGAGGTCCTCCGCGCGCAGGCCCGCCCGGCCCGCCGGACTGCCGTCGACCACCTCCACGACCTCGATGCACGTGTCGGCGGCCGCCGTGGCCCGGGCAGCGGGCGGCACCGGACGCGGACCGCCGGCGATGCCCAGGTATGCGCGGCGCACGCGGCCGTCCGCCATCAGGCTCGAGACCACGCGCTGGGTGGTCTCGTTGATGGGCACGGCCAGGCCGAGGCCCACGCCCGCCACCGCGGTGTTGACCCCCACCACGCGCCCGCGGCTGTCGGCCAGGGCGCCCCCGGAGTTGCCGGGGTTGAGCGCGGCGTCCGTCTGGATCACGTTGTCGATCATGCGGTAGGCGCGCCGCGAGCGTGCCGGCAGCGAGCGGCCGAGGCCCGACACCACGCCCGCGGTCACCGAGCCGCCGAGGCCGTTGGGGTTTCCGATCGCCACCACCAGCTGTCCCACCTTGAGCTGCTCGGCGTCGCCGAGCTCCGCCGCCTCGAGGTCGCCGCTGTCGGTGCGAAGCAGGGCGAGATCGGAGAGCGGATCGCGGCCGATCACCTCGAAGCGCGCCTCGCGCCCGTCCGCGAAGCTGGCCCTTCCGCGAGCGCTCGACCGGCCCACCACATGGGCGGAGGTGAGCATGAAGCCATCCGGCGTGAGCACCACCGCGCTGCCGGCGCCGGCGGGAACCTGTCCGCCGCGGGTGCGCCGCATCACGCGCAGGCTCGCCACCGAGGGCGCCAGCCGTTCCGCGACCGCCACGACGGCACGCGAGTACGCGTCGAGCGCTTCGGTCTCCGCGGGATCGATGGGGGAGGGATGTTCGGCGACGGGACTCATGATCCGAAGCTCGCCGTGATGGTGCGCTCCTCGCTGCCGCGTACCACGGTCAGCTCGAGCTCGCCGCCGGCCGGGGGCAGCGCATCGAGGGCGCTGTAGAGCGACTCGACCCGGTCGAGCTCCTCACCGCCCGTCGCGACGATCAGGTCGCCGCGCTCGATCCCGGCGCCGTCGGCCGGGCTGTCCTCCTCGACTGCGCGGACCAGCAGGCCGTCCCGCTCGGGGAGCCCGACCGCGCGGCGCATGCGCCTCGCCACCCGCGGCGGCGCCACCGCAACGCCGAGGCGATGGGCCTCCGGCGCCTCGCCGCGCGCTACGAGCAGCATGCGCTCCTTCACCGACTTCCCGGTGGGGACGGCGAGGATGAGGCCGCCCTCGAGGCGAATGCTGTTGATTCCCAGCAGGTTGCCCGACGGGCTGACGAGCGGCCCGCCCGAGGAGCCGCGAGGCAGCGGAGCCGTGTGCTCGATCGCGCCCCGCACCCGGCGGCCGCGTGGCCCGCGGAAGCTGCGCGGGGGCGACGATACGAACCCCTGGGTGGCGCGCAGGCCGCGGCCGCCCGGATCCGCGAGCGCGACCACGGCCGCGCCGATGCCCAGCTCGTCGCCGGGCTCCCACGCCACGGGGGGCAGGTCACCGGTGTCGACCGACAGCACGGCGAGCCCCAGGTCGGTGTCCGCGCCCGCGACCGTGGCGGCGTCGCGCCGGCCGTCACGGAAGACCACCGTGGTCTCGTCCCGGCGGAGGTTCTGGGCCGCGGTGAGCACCTGGCCCGCTCCGATGATCACGCCCGAGCCGGAACCCCACCCCCGGCCGAGCCCCACCACCGAGGGCCCCACCCGCTCCGCGACCCCGGCGATCGTTTCCTGCAGCGTTTCGACGGCGCTCATTTCTCTCTCCCGCTAGTGACTTGCAAATTGCTAGCGACTATACAGATCCGCTGACCCTGCGAAACTCGGTCTCGTGGCGGACGCCCCGACACCCCTCGCGGCCGCTCTCGACAGTGTCGGAGATCGCTGGACGCTCCTGATCGTCGAGGCCCTTCTCGACGGGCCGCGGCGCTTCGGCGACCTGCAGCAGGGCCTGGGCGGCATCGCCGCCGAACGTGCTCAGCCAGCGCCTGCGCCGCCTGGAGGCCGAGGGGCTCGTGGTGGCTCAGCCCTACTCGGAACGCCCGCGCCGCTTCGTCTACGAGCTGAGTGCGGCGGGTCACGAGCTGGCCGGCGCCCTGCGGATGCTCGCCGACTGGGGCGCCCGCCACCGCGACTCGTCCGAACCGCCGCGCCACGAGGCCTGCGGGACGTCGCTGGAAGTGCGCTGGTGGTGTCCCACCTGCGAGCGTCCGGTGGTCGAGGACGAGGCCACGGACCTGCACTACGCCTAGCGGACCTTCCCACAACGTTTCACCCGAAACTGCGGTTCCAGGCGCCCCTGGAACTCGCATTTCCGGGGAAGCGTTCTGAGAAGGCCCACTAGCGGGAAAGCCCTGCTGATACCCGCCTTGCGCCCCTCGTCGGGCCGGGTGACGACTGCTACCTTCCGCCGTTCGTGGACGACCAGACGACACGCCGTCTCGAGACCGGCGGTCGGCCTCCGGACGGTCCCAGGCGGCCGCCCGGACGCGAGCCCGATGCGGTCTACCGTCGCCGTCGCGCGGTCGCTCTGGGCGTGTTCGGCGCCGTCTTCCTGCTCCTGATCGTGTTGATCGTGACCGCCGGCGGAGACTCCGGCGGCGGCGACGACCCGCCGGCCGATCTCGGGGTGCCCACCACGTCCGCGCCGGCCCGCGACAAGACGGAGACTGAGCGCGACAAGACCAATACGGAGACCGAAGCGACCGACACCACGGCCACGCCCGTGACACCCACCACTCCGCCGAGCACCGGTGGCACCACGGGTGGGACGGGAGTGACCCCGGTCACGCCCCCGCCCACTCCGCCGGCCACGGGTGGTGGCGGCGGCGCGCCTCCGGTGAATCCCACGCCGCCGGCTCAAACGGGCCAGGGCGGCGGCGCCCAAGCGCCGCCCTAGTGACCTGAGTCGTCATTTCGTGCGCACCTTCCCGGCGTCTGGACGCGCCTGGCGCCACCCGACGGGAATCGCCGATGCTCTGCATCGACTCATCCCGTGTGCGTCGCCAGCCTCGCCCAGCCGCTCGGGAAGCTGAAGCCGACCTTCCGACTCAGGTCACTCGCCCTCTGGGCTTCAGTCCTCGGCACCAGGGCGCCGGCGCCCGCGCTTGAGCTCGCTGCGGCGTCGCTTTCCCTCCAGCCGCCGGCGCCGCGATGCGGCGGTGGGCCCACCTGAGCGCCGCGGTCGCGGCACGTGCAGCGCGGACTCGAGCCGCCCGGCCAGCCGTTCCAGTGCGAGATCACGGTTGCGGGTCTGGCTGCGGGTGTCCTGAGCCACCGCCCGAACCACCGGACCGAGCCGCGCCGAGATGCGGCGCCTCTGCTCTTCGCTGAGCGCGCGCGACGCCTCGACGTCGAAGGTCGCCTCCACACGCGACGCGGTCACGTTGGCGTGCTGGCCGCCCGGTCCCGAGGAGCGGCTGGTTCGCAGCTCGATCTCCGAGAGGGGAATGGCGGCGTGGCGCCCGATCCGCAGCGGATCGTCCATGGGGGCGCCACGCTAGCGCCCCGGCGCTCAGCGCCGTGTGCGAAGCAGCAGGCGCCGCCGGCGCGAGGGTGCGGCCGTGCGTCGCCGGCGGTTGCGCCACTCGCGCAGCGATTGCCCGTCGGGCACGTCGCACTCGAGGGGGAGGAAGGCCAGATCGCGGACTGTCTGCGTCGTGGGAGTCATACCTCTCCGACGGCCTAGTTCGCCCCGAATTACGGCGTTCCTGCAATGCTGCCGCCCGATGAGGGTCGCCGTGGTGGGGCACGTGGAGTGGATCGAGTTCGCCGAGGTGCCCCATGTGCCGGTTCCGGGCGAGATCGTCCACGCCGATCGCAGCTTCCAGTTGCCGGCGGGCGGCGGTGCGGTGGCCGCGAGGCAGCTGGCCAGGCTCGCCGGTGAGGCGACCCTGTACACGGCGCTCGGCGACGATCCGGTTGGCCACCGCTGCGAGAGCGAGCTCTCCGACCTCGGCCTGCGGATCCGCGCCGCCTACCGCGACGAGGAGCAGCGCCGCGGCTTCGTCCACCTGGACTCCGCGGGCGAGCGGACCATCACCGTGCTCGGCCCGCGCCTGGGCCCGGCGGGCGGCGATCCGCTGCCGTGGGACGAGCTTGATGAGACCTCCGCCGTTTACCTCACGGCCGGCGACGTGGAGGCCGTCCGCCAGGCGCGGCGAGCGGGGGCGCTGGTCGCCACCGCCCGCGCGCTCGCGGCGCTCGCCGAGGCGCGCGTGGAGCTGGACGCGCTGGTGGCGAGTGGCAACGACCCCGGCGAGCGCTACGACCCCGGCGATCTCGACCCTCCGCCGCGCTACGTGGTCCGGACCAAGGGCGGGGACGGCGGAGAATGGGAGTCCGCCTCGGGAGAGTCGGGGCACTGGGAACCGACCCCGCTGCCCGGCCCTGTCAAGGATTCCTACGGCTGCGGCGACAGCTTTGCCGCCGGGCTCACCTACGGCCTGGGCAGTGGACTCCCGATCGGCGACGCGGTGGTGCTGGCGGCCCGCTGTGGCGCCGCCTGCCTCACCGGCCGCGGGCCCTACGAGGTTCAGCTGCAGCTCGCTCAGTGAGCGGCCACGCGACCGTTGTGCGGCTCGATCGGCTGTCCGCTGGCCACCCACGCCAGCAGGCCGCCGTCCAGGTTGAAGGCCTCGAAACCCGCCTGGCGGAAGGCGCTGGTGGCCATGGCCGAGCGGGCCCCTGAGCGGCAGTAGAACACGACCGGCCGGTCGCGCGACAGGCTCTCCGCCTCGGCGGAGAGCTCTTCCAGCTCGATGTGCACATCTCCCGAGATCCGCCCCGCCTCGTGCTCCTCGGGCGTGCGGACGTCGACCAGCTGCGCATCGGTCTCGCGCAGCAGCTCGGCCACGCGCCCGGGCGGGAGTTCAGCGGAGTCGCTCACTGCCCAGGCACGTTAGCGCGCTCGGTTAGGCTGGCCGCCATGGAATGGACCGTACGGGGAAAGACCGTCTTCATCACCGGCGCTGCCCGTGGGCTGGGCGCCGAAACCGCCCGCCGCGTGGCTGCACGTGGCGCCAACGTGGCCCTCGTCGGCCTGGAGCCCGAGGAGCTCGAGCGAGTGGCTGCCCAGTGCGGCTCGAACGCCGCCTGGTTCGAGTGCGACGTGACCGACACCGAGGCCCTCGCCCGGGCGGTGGAGGGCACCGTGCAGCGCTTCGGCGGCATCGACGTCTGCATGGCCAACGCCGGAATCGCGCCCGCCGGGATGGTGCGATCCACCGATCCCGCGGCCTTCGAGCGCACGATCGAGGTCAACCTGCTGGGCGTGTGGCGCACCGTCCGCGCCTGCCTGCCGGCGATCATCGAGCGCGAGGGCTACGTGCTGGTCATCGCATCGCTCGCCGCCGCGATGCATGGCGCGGGCATGGCCGCCTACTCCGCGAGCAAGGCCGGAGCCGAGGCCTTCGCCGACTCCCTGCGCACGGAGGTCAAGAGCCTCGGCGTGGACGTGGGCGTGGGTTACTTCAGCTTCATCGACACGGACATGGTCCGCGGAGGCGATGCCCACCCGGCCCTCGGCGGGATGCGAGGGGAGGTGCGCGGGCCGCTCGGAAAGACCTATCCACTGGCGGACGCCGGCCAGGCGATCGCGGACGGCATCGAGGGCCGCACTCGCTGGGTGGTCGTCCCGTCCTGGGCCCGTGCGTTGCTCGTGCTGCGTACCGCGCTGGCGCCCCTGTTCGACCGGCTCAGCGCCGGCATGGCGGCCGAGGCCGACGCGATCTTCCAGAAGGACGTGGAGACGCGCGGCGCGGAGGCCGCGTCCAAGCCGGTGGGACCCGGCGGAGCGGCGGCGAGCGGAACAGCCGGCGACGACGAGCCGACCGAGGTGCGCGAGCCCGCGGCCGAACGAGCCTGACCGGTCTCGCGGCTATCGTCACGAGCGATGGCCAAGCGCGACCCCAGGATGATCCCGCTCGGCTACGGCAAGTTCGTGCGGGCCGACCGCGTCTATGCGCTGGTGCCCCTGGAGGGCGCCGACCGCCGGGACGGACGCCGCACGTACGTCCACGTGGACGGGCTGACCGAGCCGGTTGTGGCCTCGCGCTCGGAGCGAGCCATTCTCGCCGACGTCGAGACGGCGCTGGCCGAGGCCGCCGGGCTTCCGCGGCGCCGCGGCGGCGTCGCGGCGGGCCAGGAGAGCCTGCTCTAGGCATTCCGCTCGGGCGTGCGCGGCGCGGCGCGGCGTGGTCCGGTTGGCAGTGAGGGGGAGGGGGGTTTGGGTCGCTGTGCATCTATTTGGTGCTTAACAGCCCAAGCCCCCCCTCGAAGTGCCCCCTTCCCCAGCCAACAGACCACGCACGACCCCCGGCTACACCCAAGCGGAGCGCACCCCTACCTGCTGCCGCCGCCGGCCCGCTCGAGCAGCTCGATCTCCTCGAGGGCCTGGCCGGCGCCGAGCGCGACGCAGTCGAGCGGGGACTCGGCCAGCCGCGCCGGCACCTTGGTCTCGAGCTCCACTCGCTCGGCCAGTCCGCGCAGCAATGCGCCTCCACCGGCGAGAACGATCCCGCGCTGCGGCATGTCCGAGGCCAGCTCCGGCGGGGTGTCCTCGAGCGCCTCCTTCACGGCCTCGACGATCGACACCACCTGGTCCTCGAGCGCCTCGCGCATCTCCTCGCTGCCGATCACCACCTGCCGGGGCAGGCCCGAGATGGGGTCCCGGCCCCTCACGTCGGAGCTCCCCTCAGATTGGTCGGGCGCGACCCCGCCCACCTCGAGCTTCACGCGTTCTGCCGTGGTCTCCCCGATCGCGAGCCCGTGTGTGGTTCGCAGCCAGGCTGCCGCGGCATCGTCGAGGTCGTAGCCGCCCACGCGCAGCGAGCGCGACACCACGATTCCTCCGAGCGAGATCACGGCCACCTCGCTGGTGCCGCCGCCCACGTCGAGCACGACGCTCGCCCGCGGCTCGTCGATGGCGAGCCCGGCGCCGATGGCCGCCGCCAGGGGCTCTTCGATCAGCTGGACGGAGCGCGCGCCGGCCGCCACGCAGGCCTCGGTGAGCGCCCGCTGCTCCACATCGGTGATGCCCGACGGCGCGCACATCATCACGCGCGGACGCGCGTGGCGGCTGCGGTGCACGCGGCCCATGAAGTGGCGGAGCATCTTCTCCGTGATCTCGAAGTCCGCGATCACGCCGTGACGCAGGGGGCGCACCGCCGTTATGCGCGCCGGCGTGCGCCCGATCATGCGCTGGGCCTCCTCGCCCACCGCATGCACCGCCCCGGACATCGTGTCCACCGCCACCACCGACGGCTCCGACACCACGATGCCCTCGCCCCGTACGAACACAAGGGTGTTGGCCGTGCCGAGATCGATGGCGATGTCCCGGCCGCCCAGCCGCGGCAGTACCCGCCGCCTCAGCGGCAGTCGCGTGGATCCGATCCGTCCGGCTCGCGATTTCAGAGGCACGCTTCGCCCCCGCCTAGGGACTGGACGATCTGGGGCTCCCTTCCGCTCGAGCTAGCATCGCGACCGGGCGATGCCGTCCGCCACGCTAGCGGACAGCCCGGTCTCAGCCGCCGTTGGACGCGGCCCTGTAGGTGCGGCTGGGCTCCCCGCGCAGGGCGGTGGGAGCGGGCAGCGGCGTGCCCTGTGCGGTGGCGCCGGCCAGCACCGGCAGCACCAGCCTGGAGGCCCGTGCGCCGCCCAGCGCGACCGTGTTGCGAGTGCGGCCGCGGTCGATCGTGGCGAACTCCCAGCGCGGGCGGTCGCCCCCGCTGGCCTGGACCGTCACGCGGATCCGCGAGCCGGCGCGGAAGGCGTGGGCCACCGGGTAGATGGGCACCCGGACGAGCGCGTAGCGGCCCCGCGGCAGCGGCGCGGCGTCACGCTTCAGGTGCGTGGGGAAGGGATCGATCGCGGTGGACCGCCTGGGGTCGAGCTTGCGGTGCGAGGCCCGCAGCCAGCCGTTCTGGACGTACGTCTCCCGGCCGTCGGGGCGCACCTCGGAGAGCGTGGCCTGGAGGTCCGTGTCGCGGGCCGACGACTTGAGGTACAGGTCGAGGCTGGACGGCCCACCGATCACCACGTCGCGGGCGAGCCGCCCGGAGGTGAAGCCGAGGCCCTTGCCGGCTGCGAGCGGCGCCCAGTCATAGGGCGGCTGGGCCTTCCAGGCGTCCTCGGCTCCGTCGCCCGGCAGCGTCTTCTGAGGCCGCGCGCCCGGGGCGGCCACGTAGCGAACGCTGGAGCGCCGTGCCGGCTTGGCGCCGAGCGCGCCGTCGCCGCCGAGGTAGTAGCGGGTGGCGCGCGCCTCACGTGGAGGCCAGGAGTCGTAGCCGAGCTCCCAGGTGGCGCCGATCGAGCCCGGGCCCTGCGGGCCTGCGCCGTTGTCCATCAGCAGGCGGACGTGCGGATCCTTCTCGAACTCCGCCCTGGCGGCGTCGACGCTCGTGAACCCGGCGAAGCGCGACTGCAGCACCGGCGCCGCACCGGCGTCGGCGAGGAACTGGTAGAGCGCGCCGCTCAGCCCGATGATCGAGGGCGGGATCCGCGGGATCTCATCGGCCACATAGAGCTTGAGGAACTCCGCCCAGCGCGTGATCGTGGTGGGCCCCAGCGAGTCGGCGTGCACGCCGTTCTGAAGCGAGATCCACGCGCGCCGGTTCTTGTTCAGATAGCCGAGACTCTCCGGGAAGTGGCCGCCGGTCTGCTCGTCCTGGAACTGACCGACCAGGAAGACGGGGACGTTCGCGCGCTTGAGCCACCGCCCCGGCGCCCGCTGTGCGAACAGGGACGGCGTCCGGAACGGGTTGCGTTTCTGGAGAGCGAGCGCGTCCTGGGTCTGCAGCCGCAGCGCCTGGTTCGAGCGACAGTTCTTGTCGCCGCTCTTCACGAGCGCCTGGGCCCAGGGCTGCCCGCCCGCGGGAGCCGGCCGCGCGTCCGACATGCGCTCCTCGATCCACGTCTTGGCGAACCCAGAGTTGAAGATGCCGCCGGGGTAGCCGGTGCCGGTGTAGGTGTCGTCGGTCACCGACATCGGCGCCACGGCCGCCAGGTGCGGCGGCCGGGTACCCGCCGTGAACAGCTGCGTGATGCCCGAGAAGGAGATGCCCGCCATGCCCACCTTGCCGCCCTTGACCCAGGGCTGGGCGGCCACCGCCTCCACCGCGTCGTAGCCGTCGTAGGTGGTCGGCAGGTCGAACAGGTCGAAGGCGCCGCCCGAGCAGCCCGAGCCGCGCATCTGCACGCTCACCACCGCGAAGCCGAGCAGCGGGCCTATCAGCGAGCCCACGGCGGTGGACGTGGCCGGTGCCAGCGGGTCCGCCGGAGCTCCGCTTCCGTTGAGCGAGTTCACAACCGAATCGAGCAGGTCGTGGGGGGCCGCGACCTGATAGCCCGAGTACTCGATGAAGGTGGGGAAGGGGCCGTCGGCCAGGGTCTTGCCCGCCGGCAGGCGCACGGTCATGGCGAGCTCCACGCCGTCGCGCACCTTCACGTAGTTGAGTCCCTGCTTCAGGGTCTTCCTGCGGTAGAAGGAGCGCGCTGGGTTGTCGCCGGCGCGCAGCACCCGGAACGCCGGGGTGCTCACGCTCGTCTTCCCGCGTCCGCTGCGCACCCGGTAGCCCCGTCCGGGGGACAGCTTCCGGAAGATCTTCGCGCCCAGCCGGTCGGCCCTCCCGCCGGCCAGGGTGCGGCCGCGGGCGTCGACGAGCCGGAGCCTCTGCCCCCGCTTGGCGCCCAGCACGTAGGCGTGGTTGATCCCTCCGTGAGCGCTGAACCGAGCCTTGCCCGCGGCGTGCGCGTCCGACGCGGCCGGGCCGAGCAGAGCGCCCAGCAAGGCGACCGCCAGGACCAATCCGGCGGCTACACGCGGCCCGCGCTGAGGGCCAGTTCGTATGCGAGCTGCGTGCGACAGGGGCCGGGCACGGTATACGAAGTCCCCTGTGTAGGCTCGCCGCATGGGCAAGATCTTCGATCGCATCGACGAGCACCAGCGCGACTGGATCGCCCGCCAGGCTCTCTTCTTCGTCGGAACCGCGCCGCTGTCGGGAGACGGCCACGTGAACGTTTCGCCGAAGGGCCCGATCGGCAGCCTGCGGGTGGTCGACGACCACACGGTGGCCTACCTGGACACGGTGGGTTCCGGCGCGGAGACCATCGCCCACCTGCGTGAGAACGGCCGCGTGGTCGTGATGCTCTGTGCCTTCGAGGGCCCGCCGCGGATCCTGCGCCTGCACGGCCGCGGCGAGGTGGTGACGCCGGATGACCCGCGCTTCGCGGAGCTGCTCGTCCGCTTCGACTTCGACGGACCGGCCACGCCCGAGGCGCGCCGCTCGATCGTGGTGGTCGACGTGACCCGCATCGCCGACTCGTGCGGCTACGGGGTCCCGCTGATGAGCTACGAGGGCCAGCGCGAGCACACGGACCTGTGGGCGCAGAAGAAGCTTCGCGTGGGCGGGCCGGAGGCGCTCACCGACTACCAGCGCGAGAAGAACAGCAGCAGCCTCGACGGCCTGCCCGCCGTCGACGTCTAGCGCCAGCCGCGGCGGCTCAGTTGAGGTCGCGCCGTCGCAGCAGGGCCGCGCCGAGCGCGAACAGGCCTGCGACCCAGGCCAGGAGCGCCAGGGCGGCAAGCGGAGGCGACAGCAGCGATCCCTCGGGGGCACCCACGTCCTCCGGCGCGGTGTCCATCACCGCGAGCGGCAGGCCGTGGGTGGGGCCGTAGCGGCCGACCTCGGGCACGAGCGAGAGCAGGGTCGGGTCGACCACGAACGAGACCAGGAGCACACCCACGATGGCGCTCGGCTGGTTGCGGATGAGCGAGCCCACGGTCACGCCCAGCGCGCCCGTGAGCGCAGCCGACTCGGCGTTCCGGGCGAGCTGGACCACCAGCTCGCCGGCGTCGGGCAGGGGAAGGTCGCGGGCGGTCAGGATCGCGAAGCCGAGCACCGAGACGGCCACTGAGATCGTCAGCGACATCACCAGACCGGCCACACCGAAGGCGAGCGTCTTGGCGGCGAGGAAGCGCACGCGGTCCGGGTGCGGCGAGCAGCGAGCTCGTGATGGTGCGATGGCGCCACTCGCCGGTGATTCCGATGATGGCCAGCACGACGATGAACAGCCCGCTCGTGTCCGTGGTGAACACGTCGGTGAGCACCGACTCACGTGTCGGCTCGGTGAGGAGCGCAACCAGCGCGCAGATCACGAGCGACGTGCCCACCGCCGCGCCCGCCAGGGCGACGAACGTGCGCGTGGTGGTCAGCTTCAGCAACTCGGCCCTGAGCAGTGCCCTCATGCCGCCTCCTCCGTCAGTTCCAGGAACGCATCCTCCAGCGACCGAGAGACCGCCACGAGCTCCGAGAGCACCACCCGGTGCTCCGCCGCCACCTCGCCCACCCGCTCGGGCGTCGCGCCGCGCACCAGCAGCGCGCCCGGCCCGTCCGCCTCCACGAGCTCCCGCCGTTCACGCAGGAGCAGCGCCAGCCGCTCGCTGTCGGCGGCCCGCACGCGGGTGACCGGTCCGTTCTGGCCGCCGAGCACGCTCGGCAGCGTTCCGCTGCCCCGCAGACGGCCGCCGGCAATCACCACCACGTCGTCCACGCTCTGGGCGACCTCGCTCAGGAGATGGCTCGATACGAGCACCGCCCGGCCGCGCGCGGCCTCGGAGCGAAGCAGGTCGCGCATCCAGCGGATGCCGGGCGGGTCCAGCCCGTTGGAGGGCTCGTCGAGGATCAGCACGTCGGGGTCGCCGAGCAGCGCCGCGGCGATCGCCAGCCGCTGGCGCATGCCCATCGAGTAACCCTTCACGCGCCGGTTGGCGGCCTCCGTCAGGCCGACCCGGTCGAGCACCACGGACACCCGCGACTCGGGATGGCCGCCGGCGGCCGCGAGCACGCGCAGGTGGTTGCGGCCGCTTCGGCCCGGGTGAAAGCTCGCCTCCTCCAGTACCGCTCCCACCTGGGCGCTCGGGTGCGGGAGCTGCTCGTAGGGCACGCCCGCGAAGCTGGCCTCGCCCGAGCTCGGCCTGATGAGCCCCAGGAGCATGCGAAGCGTGGTGCTCTTGCCCGCGCCGTTCGGTCCCAGGAAGCCCGTGACGCGGCCGGCCTGCACGGAGAAGCTGAGGTCGGTCACCGCCTGCAGTGAGCCGAAGCGCTTGCCGAGGCCCCGTATTTCGATCGCGGCGTTGGTCACGCCGATCACCGTACGTCTGCCGTCCCGCGCTCACATCGGGCGCGAGTATGGGATCCGGGCTACTACTTCAGAGGGAGCGGGGGCGCACGAGACCCATGTCGTAGGCGAACACCACGGCCTGGACGCGGTCGCGCAGACGCAGCTTGCGCAGGATGGCGGACACGTGCGTCTTGACGGTGGCCTCGGTGAGCACCAGCCGCGCGGCGATCTCGGCGTTGGACAGGGCCAGCGCCACCAGGCGCAGCACCTCGAGCTCTCGCTCGGTCAGCTCGTCGAGGTCTCCGGCCGGGTCCGTGCTCTCGGGAAGGGCGTCGCCGAAGCGCTCGAGCAGCCGCCGGGTCACGCTGGGAGCCAGCAGGGCGTCGCCCCGGGCCACGATATGGATCGCCTCGACCAGGTCCTGCGGCCGGACGTCCTTGAGCAGGAAGCCACTGGCCCCGGCGCGCAGCGCAGAGAACACGTACTCGTCCACGTCGTAGGTGGTGAGGATGATGATGCGCGCCTGGCTGCCGGAGGCCACGATCCGGCGCGTGGCCTCGATCCCGTCCACGGCCGGCATGCGCACGTCCATCAGCACCACGTCGGGCGTCTCCCGCTCGACGAGAGCCACCGCCTCGGCCCCGTCGCCGGCCTCGCCCGCGACCTGAATGTCGTTCCTGGAGTCGAGGATCATGCGAAAGCCGCCGCGCACGAGCGCCTGATCGTCGGCGATCACCACGCGCACGGAGGTCACGCCGGCGTCTCCACCGGCAGCCGCGCGTGCACCCGGTAGCCCCCCTGCGGCAGCGGACCCGCCTCGAGCGTGCCGCCGAGCAGCGCGGCCCGCTCGCGCATCCCGACCAGACCGTGGCCGGCAACGACCTCCCCGTTCACGGGGGTCACCCGTCCGTCGTCGGTGACGTCCACCTCGAGGAGGTCGGGGCCGTAGCTGAGCGTCACCTCCGCTCGCGTCGCGCGGGCGTGTCGGAGCGTGTTGGTGAGGGCCTCCTGGACGATGCGGAAGGCGGAAAGATCGAGACCTGCCGGCAGCTCGGACTGCTCTCCTTCGCGCCGGATCACCACGTCGAGTCCACCGGCTCGCAACGGCTCGGCCAGCTCGTCGAGGCGGTCGAGGCCCGGCTGGGGCCCGATCAGCTCGCCGTTGTCGCCCGGGCGCACTTGACCCAGCAGGAGGCGCAGCTCGCGCAGGGCGTCGCGGCCCGCCCGGTCGATGGAGCGCAGCGCGTTGCGAGCCTGGTCGGGGTGCTCGTCGAACACGTCATCCGCCGCGGAGGCCTGAACCACGATCACCGAGACGCTGTGCGCGATCACGTCATGGAGCTCGCGCGCTATGCGTGCCTGCTCCTCGCCCAGGGCCCGCCGATAACCCTCCTCGACGGCCATCCGGCGGCTGCGCACCGCCTCGCCGAGCGCCCAGGCCACCACGGCGAGCACGATCGTGAACCAGGCGTCCTCGTCGGTGGTGGTGAAGAAGTTCATGGCCGAGAGCGCCACCAGGCCCGCGAGCCCGACGAGCGACACGCGCGGTGGTCTGGCTGCGGCCAGCGAGCCGACGGCGAACAGACCGGCGAAGGGCACCACGATGGTCGGGAAGAGCAGCTGCAGCACCACGCCGCCCGCCAGCACCGCGAGCATCACCCGCTCGGGCCGCGAGCGGCGCCAGCGCAGGGCCACTCCCTGGACGACCGCGCTCAGGATGCCGATCAGCACCTCGGCGGAGCTTGCGTCCTGCCGCCCCTCGTCGAGAACCACCAGGATCACGAAAACGGCGACGACCCAGGGGATCGCGGCGTTCACGAAATTCGCTAGGAGCCTTAGCGGCCGGCCGGGCATAGGCCGAATCGTGGCCGATCGGGCGCCCGGCCGCATCCGTCTTGAGTATGAGCTCGGGGTGTCGCGCTACGCCGCGCCCACGGCCGCGAGGGCCTCAGCGGGGTCGCGGTAGACCCGGTTGCGCAGCAGCCGCCCGTTCCTGAGCGTCCACACGTGACCGGTGGGGTCCGAGATGGCCACGCCGCTCCCGCGCCCGCGCATGTGCATGGTCATCACGATCGCCACCCGCCCGTCCGGCGCGTCCACCACGCGGTGCACCTCCACGTGGTAGCGCTCCCACGCCGCGGCCACGTCGACGAAGTACTGGCGGATCCCGTCGTGTCCGCGGTAGGCGCGGCCATCGAGCGTGAGCACCGAGAGAAACTCGACCTCGGGGTCGCAGACCACCAGCGCCCCTTCCACGTCAGCGGTGTCGATGGCGACGGAGAAGTCGCGCACGGGCCCATGGCCGTAGCCGGACATAGCGCGGGATGATCTCAGGGGCGGCGGTCCTCAGGTCAGCTCGCGCAGGAAGCTCTCCAGCGTCCCGATGTACCGGTCCACGTCGGCCGCGCTCGTCTGGGTGCCGCAGGCGGGACCCGCCGAGTCGATCGCCTCCCAGACGCCGCGGTTGGCCATGTAAAGCCGCTGGACGTTGAAGAGCTCGATGTCGAAGCCGGAGCGAGCCTCGAGCGCGTTCGCCGGCAGCCGCGGTCCGTGCGTGTACCCGGAGCGGTTGAAGAGCCGGTGCGCCCGCCACGGCAGACCGGCCGCTCCCGCGGTGGCCTCGATGCCGTCGGCCAGTCGCGTGCCGAGCACGGCGGCGTGCTCATAGGCCTCGTCGGTGAGCACCTCCGAGAGCGTCACCCGAGCCGCTGCGAGTGAGAGTGCGTTGCCGAACAGGGTGCCGCCGGTGGCGATCCCGTCGCCGTACGACTCGTAGAGGCCGCATTCGAGTTGCGCCGCGATCGGAGCCGTCATGCCGTATGCGCCCAGGGGGATGCCGCTCGCGATCGCCTTGCCGAGCACGAGGATGTCGGGCTCGAGGCCCCAGTGGGCGGTGAGCCCTCCCGGGCCGGCCACCAGCGTGTGGGTCTCGTCCAAGATCAGCAGCGCACCCGCATCCGACGCGAGCCTCCGCAGCCCGTCGTGGAAGCCCTCTCGTGGCTGGATCACGCCCGTGTTCGTGACCGCGGCCTCGGCCAGGACGCAGGCCACCTGGCCGCCGGCCAGCTCGCGCTCGACCGCCGTGAGGTCGTTGTACTGGACGAGCCGCACGTGGCGCGTCGCATCGGCGGGTACGCCACGACCCTCGGGCACGACCTCGGCGGCGTCGAGCTCACCGAGCAGCTCGTCGGCATGGCCGTGGTACTTGCCGTCGAACATCAGGACGGTGCTGCGCCCCGTGACCGCGCGAGCCACGCGGATGGCCTCCGTGTTCGCCTGGGTGGCCGAGAGCGTGAACTGCCAGGACGGCAGGCCGAAGCGCCGGGCCAGCTCCGCCGCAACTGCCGGGCCCTCCTCGGTCGGAAGCATGAACTGAGCTCCGGCCGCCACCCGATCGCCGGCGGCCCGGGCGATCGCCTCCCCTCCATAGCCCGGGAACATGCTCGTGTCGGCCAGATTGAAGTCCAGGTACGTGTTGCCGTCGATGTCAGTGAACAGCGCTCCGCTGCCCTGGTCGACCACGATCGGCGGATGCTCGTAGGCGGACGCCATCCATGACATCGGCACGCCGTTGGGCATGTTGGCCGCCGCACGGTCGAGCAGTCGCATCCCCCGGGGCCTGAGCTCGGAGAAGCGGGCCAGCTCACGTTCGCGCAGGAAACGAAGCCGGTCGCGCGAGATCTCGTGATCGGCGCGAGCCATCAGCTCATCGCCAGGGCCGGTTGGCGCATGCCCAGTCCACCGTAAGCCCGGAGCCCGATCCGGGCAAGGGGACTCCGATCCCGGCGCGCGCGGCTCGCGCGCCCGCGCCGGGATCAGCAGGCCCGTGGGCTCAGTGGCGTCCCTGCTCCTTCAGCCGCTCATCCATCTTGTCGAGCCAGGCGGCGGCCCGCTTGCGCTCCTTGCCGGACAGCGACGCCGCCTTGGCAGCGCCGCCGGTGACGGCCGAGGCCGGAGGCTTGACCGGCGTGTACAGCCAGGTCTGGAACAGATCGTCGAGCTGTTGCCCGGAGACCCGCTCGGACAGGGCGATGAACTCCTCGGTGCTGCCGTTCTCACCACCCTGCGTTGCGATCCAGCGCCGGAGGATGGCGAAGAACGCGTCGTCGCCGACCTCGTTGCGCAGCGCCTGGAGCGTCATTGCGCCGCGCACGTAGACCGCGTTGTCGAACAGCAGGTCCACGCCCGGATCGCCGATCTTCACGGCCCAGAGCGGATCGTCCGCGGGAGTCGAGTCGTAGGTCGCCTGGAAGATCTCCTGAGGCGTATCCCTGCCCTCATGCTCCTCCCAGAGCCACTCGGCGTAGGTGGCGGGACCCTCGTTCAGCCAGATGTCCTGCCAGCGCTCCACGGCCACGTAGTCGCCGAACCACTGGTGGGCGAGCTCGTGTACGACCACGCCATCGCCGTTCTCGGGGTTGCCCTGGCGGTCGAGCCAGAACAGCTTCGAGTACACCGGTCGGGTCTGGGTCTCGAGGGCGAACTGCAGGTCGTCCTGGTTGGGCACGATCGCGCCCACGGTGCTGAACGGATACGGCCCGAAGGCCTCGCTCTCCAAGTCGAGGACCTCACCCTGACGCGCCAGCGATGAGTCGATCTCCTCACGCAGCCCGCCCGTGATCCCCGTGTCGACGGCGTCGTAGACCGGCAGCCCGTTGTCGAGGCGCCCGCGGTTCACGTCCCAGTCGGCGATGTCGATCGTCGCCAGGTAGGAGGCCATCGGCTCGCGCGCCCGCCAGTCCCAGGTCGTCCAGCCGCCGTGGCGGTCGCGATCCACGAGGAAGCCGTTGGCCGCCACCTCGTAGCCCTGCGGCACGGTGACCTCGAAGCGATAGGCCGCCTTGTCGACGGGATGGTCGTTGACCGGGAACCACGCGGCGGCCACCTCCGGCTGGCCGGCGACGGTCACGCCCTCGGGCGTGGTCATGAAGCCGGTCCGGAGGTCCAACCCGGGCAGCGTGAACTCCACGGGCACCCCGCCGTAGCGGACCTCGACCTGGAAGCGCCGGCCCTTCTTGAGACGATGCTTCGGGGTGACCACGAGCTCCTGGCCGTTGCGGCTCCATTGCGCTCGCCGCCCGTTGACCCTGATGCTCTGCACGTCGAGCCCGACGAAATCGAGGTCGAAGCTGCACAGGCTCTGCGTGGCCCGAGCGTGGATCTTGGCGTCGCCGTCGAGCCGGTCGGTGCCCGGGTCGTAGGTCACGTCGAGGTCGTAGTCGCGCACGTCGTACCCGCCGTTGCCGTAGAGCGGGTAATACGAGTCGCCGACGCCCGCGGCGCCTGCAACGCAGCGGCCCGGCCCGTGCCCGCGCGCCTCCGCCACGCCTGGAAGGAGGATGAGCAGCAGCAATGTGGCGACGGCGGCGAGCAGCCGCAGCGCGTACCTGGGTTCCGTGTGCATGTCTCGGAACTACCCGTCCCCGATCGCGCTCCAAACCCGCGCTGGGGTAGCGTGCGCCGGCCGTGGAACTCGATCTAGATCAGGGTCGACGCGCTGGCCGCCCGGGTGCTGGACAGCGGAATGGCACCCGCGCTGGCGCTGGCCGTGACCGACGCCGACGGGATCCTTCTCGAGCGCACCTACGGGGCGGCCTCGCCCGGCATGCTGTGGCCGATCGCCTCGATCGGCAAGTCGTTCACCGCGGTGGTGGCGCTGCAGCTGGCCGAGGAGGGTGTGCTCGACCTGGATGTCCCGATCACGGACTACGTGCCCTGGCTGGCCGTGCCCAGCCGGTTCGGCCCGATCACGCTGCACCATCTGCTCACCCACACGGCCGGCGTGATCGAGGCGTCCGACCTCGCCCCGGGCTCGAACTACGACGTGATCGCGCTCGCCAACACCGAGACCGGCTTTGCGCCCGGCGAGCACCGCCACTACTCCAACGTCGGCTACCGCGCGATCGGCGTGATCCTCGAGCAGGTGAGCGGGCGCCCCTACCCGGAGCTGGTGCAGGAGCGCATCCTCGACCGGCTCGGAATGGACGCCTCCGCCGCGGTGATGTTGCATGACACGAGGCGGCGACTGCCGGGCGGGCACGCGCCCTTCTACGACGACCGCCCGTGGCGGCGCGAGCACGGGCTGGTGCCCGCACCGTGGGTCGAGTCGGCGGAGGCCGACGGATGCCTGTGCTGCAGCTCCGGCGACCTGGCCGCCTACCTGCGCGCACTGGTGGCGGGAGGCGATCTCCTCTCGGCCTCGAGCTCGGCCGCGATGAAGACCGCACATCCTCCGAACGGGCCCGGCGACGAGCCCTATGGCTACGGGCTGGACATCCACGACGACGGCTTCGGCCACTCGGGGGACATGCTCGGCTACGTGGCCCACATGCGTGCCGACATGGACGCCGGGATCGGCGTCGTGGCCTTCGCGAACGGTCTCGGCGGCGCGCGGTTGCTCGGCGAGGGAGTGCTCGCCCTCGCCGGCGGCCGTGAGCCGCCGGAGCCCGAGCCGGACGACACGGAGGCGCTCACCGACGACGGCAGCTGCCCGGAGGAGTGGGCGCCCTACCTGGGCCGCTTTCGCTCCCACAACCCGTGGCTGCCGACGTTCGCGGTCGCCGCGCGCGAGGGCAGGCTCGTCATGGGCACCGACTGGCTGGACGGCAGCGGGCGGGTGCCGCTGCATCCGTTGGCGCCAGCGAGCTTTCGCGTCGGCGAGCAGGAGTGGTCACCGGAGCGCCTGAGCTTCGACACCGTGGTCGACGGCCTCGCCCAGCGGGCCGTTATGTCGTGGACTCCCTACTACCGAGCGCTGGTCCGCAATCCGAAGCCGAACGGGTAGAGCGGGTCGTAGTCGGCGTCGCCCTTGTTGATCGGCTCCTGGTCGAGCGTGCGCGGCCACGTGACCGGCAGCCTGCCCGTGAAGGGCCGCGCGCCGAACAGGGTGTCGGCCACTCCGTCGCCCTCGCTGCCCGGCAGCCACGCTGCCACGAGCGCGTCGATCTCCGACAGCTGTGCTGGATCGATGATCAGCGGGCGGCCGGAGACGACCACCACGGCGCACTTCCTCGTTCGGTCACAGACCTTGTCCACGGCCGCCTTGTCCTCGGCCGACAGCTGCATGTCCTTGACCGGGCGCGGCTGGCCGTTGTCGCCGGGATCGTTCGACCAGCGTGGACCGCCCACGTCGCCGAAGCCCTCGGCGTAGGGCGTCTCGCCCACCACGACCACGCCGATGTCGCTGCGCCGGATCGGCACGGACGCGTTTTCGCTGTAGGTCACCCGGCCGCTGCGCGCGGCCTTGCGGATGCCCTGCAGGATCGTGCTGCCCGGGATCTGGTTGGTCGAGCCGCCCTGCCAGGTGATGGTCCAGCCGCCGGCCTGGTTGCCGATGTTGTTGGCGTTGGAGCCGGCGACGTAGACGCCTTGCCTGCGATTCAGCGGCAGGGTGCGGCGTTCGTTCTTCAGCAGGACCTGCGACTTCGCCACCGCCCGCCGGGCCACCGCCCGGTGCGCACGGGAGCCGATCGCGTCGAGATTCGCGCGATCGGTGAACGGGTGCTCGAACAGGCCGAGCTGGAACTTCTTGGTGAGGATGCGGCTCACGGCGTCGTCCACGCGGCTCATCGGCACGCGCCCGGCGTTGACCTCGGCCAGCAGGGTGGTGAAGAAGCTCTGGTACGCGTTGGGCTCCATCATCAGGTCGATGCCGGCGTTCACGCCGGCGCGGACCTGCTCCGGCCACTCACCCGGGAGCTGGTGGATCCCCTCCCAATCGGAGATCACGAGGCCGTCGAAGCCCAGTGAATCCTTGAGCACGCCGGTGATCAGCTCGCGGTTGGCGTGCATCTTGATCGGGTTGCCCACGCCGTCCTCGGTCCAGTCCACGCTCGAGAACGAGGGCATCACGCTGCCCACGTGGTGGTCCTGGACCGCCGGGATGTACTGGCGCAGCGAGTTCTCCCAGAAGTCGTCGCGGCTGGTGATCGCCACGCCCTGGTCGATCTTGAAGTCGCCCGTCGCCGTGCCGTACTCGGTGTCGCCGTCGCCGGCGTAGTGCTTGGCGGTGGCGAGCACGCGATCGGCGTCGTCGAGGTGCCCGCGGCGCCCCTGGAGGCCGTCGATTGCTGTCTCCATGCGCTCTACGAGGCTCGGATCCTCGCTGAAGCTCTCGTACGTCCGGCCCCAGCGGTCGTCGCGGGCGGCGCAGATGCACGGTGCGAAGGCCCACTGCGGGCCGCTGGCGCGGGTCTCGGACGCGGTGATGTGAGCGGCCCGGCGGACGAGCGCCGGGTCGCGGGTGGCGCCCAGGCCGATGTTGTGCGGGAACACCGTCGCGCCGTAGAGGTTGCCGTGGCCGTGCACCGAGTCGACGCCGTAGAGAAGCGGGATCCCCAGGCGCGTGTTTAGCGCCGCCTGCTGGAAGCGGTCGACCATGTCGGCCCACGCCGCGGCGTTGTTCTGCGGCGGCGTGGAGCCTCCGCCAGAGAGGATGCTGCCGAGCTTCCAGGTCGTGATCGGCGTCTCGTCGTCGAAGACCTGATAGCGCTCGGTCTGGGTCATCTGCCCGACCTTCTCCTCCAGCGTCATGCGGGACAGGAGGTCGGCCACCCGCTGCGGGACCTTCAGGCTGGGGTCCTGGTAGGGCAGCTCGGCGGCCGCGACCGGTGAAGCGGTGCCGGCCCCCGCCGCGATGGCGAGGCCGGCCAGGATAAGCAGGATTCGGGTGCGCATCGGTTCCCTCCTCAGCGGTAGACCCGCAGGTCGGCGACCGACCACCACTGCGGCGCGGTCGCGGTCTGGACGACCTTGAGGAAGCGCGCCTCGGTCGCCTTGAAGTCGATGGTCGTGAGCTGTCCCGTGCCGGTGCCGGTGGCCACGGGTGTGCTGCTCCACTGCACGCCGTCCGCGCTCGTGTAGAGCGCATAGCCGCGTGAGTAGTCGCCGGTGTCGACGCCCGTGTCGAGCACCACCCTGCGGACCCTCTGAGCGTCACCCAGGTCGATCTGCAGGAACTGACCGGGTGTCTGGGCGATGCCGGTCGTCCAGCGGGTGGTTGCGTCGTCGTCCACCGCGTTCTGCGCGTCAGGGGCCGGTGATGCGGCGGCGGTCATCGCGTCCGCGTCGAGCAGGCGGAGGCCGTCGTCGAGCCTCGCCGAGGGCCGCCAGGTGAACGTGGCCAGCGCGCCGCCGGGAAGCGTGTAGTCGAAGGACCGGCCTCCCTGCATGACGGCGAAGCTGCGCGGATCGTCGTTCTCGTTGTGGACCACGAGCGCGGTCGAGCCGTCGGGGTTGCGGAACGCCGCGTCCATGATCTGGCCGTTCCAGCCCGTGGTCCCGAAGGAGGTGCTCGCGATCCGCTTAGCGCCCGGCCGGACGAAGCGGGCCAGGTGGCCGAGCGTGAAGTACTCGGCGTTGCGCGTGACGCGGTTGCCGCGACCGACGGTCACCACCCCGGTGCAGGTGTCGCACCCGCCGAGGTGAGGACCGCCCGAGGGATCGAGGGCGAGGTTCCAGTTGACCACCGTCTTGCCCCAGTTGCGGGTCACGCCGAGCACGAGGTTGCGGGTGTGCCACTTGAGCGTGTCCGAGAAGACCTGGGCCGGCGGATCGGTCGGTCCGTGGGAGCCCGAGCACTCGGTGAACCAGATCCCCTTGTCGGGAAAGGCCCTGTGGAGCGCGGTCTGGCGGCTGGGGTCGCCGGCGTAGCAGTGGAAGGCCGTGCCCGCGAGGTAACGCCCGGCGCCGCTACGCAACAGGTCGCTCGGGTACTCGGTCTCGGGATCCTCGCCGGGCGGGGTGGAGGCGATGTCGTCGGGGTGCGTCTCCCAGTTGTGGTCGTAGCCGAAGATCTTCGTGTCCAGGCCGGCCCGCCTGAGCGCCGGTCCGAGCGCCTCGATCAGCTTGGCCTCCTGGGCCACCGGCAGAGCCATCCCGGGATAGCCGCGCGGGTTGCGGTTCTGCGGCTCGTTCTGGACGGTCACGGCGTAGACGGGCACCCCGGCGCGCCGGTAGCCCTTGACGAACTTGACGAAGTAGCGCGCGTAGGCGGCGTAGATGCGCGGGTCGTCGATGAGACGCCCGCCGATGAGCGATCCGTTGGTCTTCATCCACGCCGGAGCGCTCCACGGCGAGGCGATGACCTTCAGCCGCCGGTTGAGCGCGAGCGCTCTGCGCAGCAGCGGAAGGATCTGTGCCCGGTCGTGCGCGATCGAGAATCGCCTCATGCCGTAGTCGGTCCGGCCAGCGGGCACGTCGTCGTAGGTGTAGAAGCCGTTCGCGACGAAGTCGGAGGCTCCCATCGGCTGACGCAGGAACGAGAGGCCGTTTCCGCTCCGGGGGCTGAACAGGCTCTCCATGGTGGCTCTCCGGGTCCTGCGGTTGAGGCCGTAGAGCACGTGCGCCGAGGAGTCGGTGATCGACGCGCCGAAGCCGTCCATGGTCTGGTAGCCGCGGCTCGGGTCGACGCTGATCGTGAGGTTCTGTGAGCCGCCCCGCCGGAACTCGGCGGGCGTGCCCTCGGCCAGCTTCGCGGCCCCGTCGGGGCTGGTCACGTGGACTCGGGCGGTAGGAGCCGCCGCGGCGCCGGTGGCGGAGAGCCCAACCGCCAGAGCGGCGATTGCGAGCAACCGAACGATTCGCACGGTCCTGAGGCGCTACCCGAGCCGGTCTTGCACCAAACAGGAGCGGGTGCTCAAAGGCGGGGGGTGGTGCCGGTCTCAAGGAGCTGCTTCAGCCGCGCAAAGCCCCGGTCGAGGTTCTTCTGGGTGCCGCGTGCGATCAACGGCTCGAACAGACGCAGCGGCCCGCTGGGCCGGCCCGTCACCGCGAAGGCCACCGCGGACGCTCCGTCGCGCTCGCCGAGCTCGAACGCGAGCGTGGTTGGGAAGGGGCCCGACGTGCTCTCGATCGTCATCCGGGTGGGCGGCAGGTGCTCGGTCACCTCCCAGGTGTACTGGTACTCGCGGCCCATGGAGCGCAGGGTCGTGCGGACGGTGCTGCCCACGCCGATCGGCTCCGGCGAGGTGAGCTCCTCCGTCTCCACGCTGTCGTCCCAGCGGGGCCGGTTGCGGGCGTCCTCCACGAAGGCGAAGACCTCGTCCAGCGGACGCTCGATGAGCACGGATACCCGTCTGGTGAACATGGCTGAGGGATGTGCGCCACCGGCGGGCGCTCATCCGCTGAACCTACCTCTGCGGTTGTCCCGGCGCGAACGAGATACTCCCCGCGGTGTCGCAGGAGAACGTGGACAAGACATACGCCTACATGGCGGCCTACAACCGGCGTGACTTCGACGCCGCCGTGGAGTTCTTTCACCCCGAGGTCGACTGGGTGCTGCCCGCGCTACAGAGGGCGGACTCCTGCCGTGGCCCGGAGGAGGTGAGGCGCTTCTGGGCGGGGCTCGACGAGCTGTTCGACGAGCTCACGCTCCAGCCGCAGGAAGCCGTGGATGCCGGGGACCGAGTCGCGGTCAGGCTTCGCTACCACGTGCTTGGCAAGGAGAGCGGCGCTGAGCTGGAAACGGAGATGTACCACCAGGTGACCACCTTTCGCGACGGCGTGATGGTCCGGATCGAGTACTTCACGAGCTGGGCCGAGGCGCTCGAGGCGGTTCAGCCGAGCCGCTAGCTCGCGACCTCAGCGCCTCAGGATCGCATCCAGCGGGCGGGTGTTCAGGACCTGGTCGGAGGTGGCCCACCCGCGGCGTGCCGTCATCACCGAGAGCGGCATGTTCTCGAGTCCGCGCACCGAATGGGCATCGGTCGAGCAGACGATCTGCACGCCGGCGCTCAGCGCGTCGCGGACGTGTTCGCCGCTGAGGTCGAGGCGGGCGGGCAGTCCGTTGACCTCGAGCGCCACTCCCGTCTCCAGGGCGATCTCGAAGACGCGCTCCAGGTCGAGCGCGTTCTCCGCGCGGCGGCCGATGATCCGGCCGGTCGGATGGCTGAGGCAGCGCACATGCGGATTGCGCATCGCCTCCTCCACGCGCTTGGTCAGCTCCCGCCGCGGCATCCGCTGCCCTCCGTGGACGCTCGCCTGGACCCAATCGAGCTCCGCGAGCACGTCGTCGGGGAGATCGAGGCGTCCGTCCGGGAGGATGTCGCACTCGATCCCACGCAGGACGCGGAACGGTGCCAGCAGCTCGTTGGCGGCGGCGATCTCCTCGGCCTGGCGGCGGACGTCGCCGGCGCTGAGGCCGCGGACGGCGCCCACGGCGGGCGTGTGGTCGCAGATCGCCAGGTACTCGTAGCCTCGCTCCAGCGCCCCGCGGGCCATTTCCTCGACGCTCGCCCTGCCATCCGACCAGGTGGTGTGGCAGTGCAGGTCGCCGCGGATGTCGCCGGGCGCGACGAGCGGTGGCGGCTCGCCGCGGAACGTTTGCTCGCGCAGCTCCGGCGGGCACCACGGCAGGTCGAGGGCGCGATAGACCGCCTCCTCGTCGGGCGCGTCGGGAAGCGGCTCGAGCGCGTCGACGTAGGCGGGCGAGCCCGTGGCGCGCACCAGGGCCGTGCCGAAGCGCTCCGGTTCGGCCACCACGAGCTCGATCGGCACCCCTTCGATGGTCACTCCCAGCGCGCCCCGCTCGCGCTCCTCCATCACCGCCACGATCTGAGGCAGGGCGGCGAAGCGGGCCAGGACGGGCTGGGCGTCCGGCGCCGCGCACACCACGGCAAGCCGCTCGCAGGAGTCGCGCCAGCGGCGTGGATCGCCGGCCGCCGCACCGCCGAGCGCGGCCGCGACACTCCCGACGAGGTCCCACGCGCTGTTGAGCAGGAGCCCGTGCCTCGGCCGCGGCTCGGCCTCGCGGGCCAGCGCCTCGAGCAGCCTCGCCTCGGTCTTGGGCCCGATCCCCGGCACCGTCTGCAGCCGGCCGGCGGCCGCGGCGGCGCGCAGCTCGTCGGCGGTGCGGACATCGAGGGCCTCAGCGAGCTCCAGCGAGCGCTTGGCCCCGAGGCCGAGGTAGCGGCCGAGGCCGACCAGATCGGGTGCGAGCCGGCGTTCGAGCTCCGCCAGCTCGGCGATCTCGCCCGTCTCGACGAGCTCGCGAAGGCGCTTCTCGATCCCAGGCCCTATTCCGCGCAGCTCGCGCACCCGCCCGGAGCGCACGAGCTCGGCCACGGGAATCGCCGCAGTGCGGACCGTCTCGGCCGCGCGGCGGTACGCGCGGGCGGTGTACTGGTTGGCGTCGCCGAGCTCGAGCAGCGACGCGAACGCCTCCAGGCGATCAGCGATCTCGGGGTTGTCCACGCCCCTAGTGTGTCTCCCGTGCTACGGTTAACCTTGTGGTTAATGATCCGTTCAAGGCGCTGTCCCACCCGATCCGCCGCGGCATCGTCGAACGGCTCGCTGCCGGTCCGGCGACCGTGGGCGACGCCACCGGCGGTTTCGGCGTGTCCAAGCCCGCGATCTCCAAGCACCTGAAGGTGCTCGAGGAGACCGGCGTGATCACGCGCGTGGTGGAGGGCCGGACCCACCGGCTCTCCCTCGAAACCCACGCGCTCGGCGAGGCGGCCGACTGGATGGATCGCCAGCGCGCCCTGTGGGGCCGCCTGTTCGACGTAGTCGATGAGTACCTCAAGGAGGACAAGCCGAAATGAACACACCACCGACCGTCTCGCCCCAGGAGTGGGACGCCGCACGCGACGAGCTGCTGGTTGAGGAGAAGAAGCTGACCCGGGCCCGCGACGCGCTCGCCGCGAAGCGCCGCCGGATGCCGAGGATGGCCGTGGAGAAGGACTACGCCTTCGAGGGCCCGGACGGGCCGGCGAACCTGCTCGACCTGTTCGACGGCCGCCGTCAGCTGATCGTCTACCGCTTCTTCTACGAGCCGACAGTGGACGGCTGGCCGGAGCGCGGCTGCGGCGGCTGCTCGTTCCTGGCCGACCAGGTGGCCCACCTCGCCCACCTGAACGCCCGCGACACCACGCTCGCGTTCGTGTCGCGCGCCCCGCAGGAGAACATCGCGCAGTGGAAGGCGCGGATGGGCTGGGAGCACATCCCCTGGTACACGCTCACCGACGACTTCGACAAGGACTTCGGCGTGGGCGAGTGGCACGGCACCAACGCCTTCCTTCGCGAGGGCGACCAGGTCTTTCGCACCTACTTCATCGACAGCCGCGGCGACGAGGCCATGGGCACGACCTGGGCCTACCTCGACATGACGGCGCTCGGGCGCCAGGAGGAGTGGGAAGACTCGCCCGACGGCTACCCGCAGACGGCGCCCTACCAGTGGTGGGACTACCACGACGCATACGAGCACGCCTCGTGATAGCTCATGTGTCAGGAGTTCCGCTGGAGGAGATGCTGCCGTCGCTGAGCGGCGCGGGGGTCGGGTTGCTCCTCGCCCGCGCCTGGGTGACGCTGCATCTGCGACGGCGACGAGAGCGAGGGACATGACCACGGGCAACACCCTGCGCATGGAGCGCACCTACCAGGCGCCGGCCCAGGCGGTGTTCGACGCCTGGACCAGCGAGGAGGTGATGCGGCGCTGGTGGCACGCCGAGCACGACTGGGAGACCACCGACGCGGAGGTCGACCTGCGCGTTGGCGGGGATGTGCGGGTGGTCATGCGCAACCCGCACGAGGACGTCGAGTACGGCGGCGGCGGCAAGTACACGGAGATCGAACCCCCGAACCGCCTGGCCTTCACCTGGATCTGGGACGGCGACGACACCCGTCAGCTCATCGAGCTCGACTTCGAGGAGAAGGACGGCGCCACCACGGTCCGCTTCACCCACAGCGGCCTGTGGAATGAGGAGGCCGTGCGCTCGCACGAGGACGGCTGGGGCAAGGCGTTCGACAACCTCGAGCGCGCCCTCGAGGGGGCTGGGCCGGCGGGCTAGTCGCGCTCCCAGTCCGGCGCCAGCGTCGCGTAGACGACGTTGTCCACGAAGCGGTCGCCCAGCCACTCCGCGTCGCGCAGCGTTCCCTCTTCGCGGAACCCGAGCCGCTCCGGGATGGCCCGGCTGCGCCGGTTCTCGGGAGCCACCCTGATCTCCACGCGATGGAGATCCCAGACCGAGAACGCGTGAGCCACCAGGGCGCTCACCGCGCGGGTCATCGTGCCGCGACCCTGGAAGCGCTCACCCAGCCAGTAGCCGATGCTGGTTCGCCGGTGGGCCCAGTCGAGGCTGTGGAAGCCGGCCACGCCGACGATCTCGGCGTCGGAGACGATGGCCGCCTGGAAGCCGTCGTTGGCGCCCACCTGCCGGCGCGTCGCGCGGATGAACTCGACCGTCCGGTCGAGGGTCTGTCCCGCGGGCCAGGGCATCCAGCGGCTGAGATAGGAGCGATCCGCGTCTATCAGGGCATAGAGCTCCTCCGCATCGGACTCCTCGAACAGGCGCAGGTATTCCCTGTCGGTGAGCGGCTGGTGCAGAAACGGGCGCGTCACGGCAGCGCCGTCTATCGCGCCGCCGCGTCCCCGCGTGCAGAGATCTCCTCCGCCGTCTCGGCCCCGCCGGTGATCAACCGTGAGCCGCGCCCGCGCGTGAAGAAGCTGAAGCCCCAGCGGATGAAGACCACGACCCGGTTCTGGAAGCCGACCAGATACCAGAGATGCACGAACAGCCAGGTGAGCCAGGCGAACAGGCCGCTCAGCCGGATGTGGCCGGGGAGGTCCGCCACTGCGCGAGCCCGGCCGATCGTGGCCAGGTTGCCCTTGTTGTGGTACCGGAAGGGCTTGGGCGATCGTCCGGCGAGCCGCTCGCGGACCAGGTGGGCGGCGTACCTTCCCTCCTGCATCGCCACCGGCGCCACTCCGGGGTAGACCACCGGGTCGCCGTCCTCGCCGCGCACGCGGACCATGTCACCCAGCGCCAGCACCTCGGGATGGCCCGGCAGACTGAGATCGGGCTCGACCGCCACCCGGCCGGCGCGATCGAGGTCTGCGCCGGTGGCCTCACCGAGCCGCGCGGCCAGCTTCGAGGCGGTCACTCCAGCCGCCCAGACTACGGTGCGGGCGGGGATCCGGTCGCGGGACCCGTCGGGATTGTCGACCGTCACGCCGTCGGCATCGATGTCGACGACCGAGTGGCCGAGCAGCGGGGTCACGCCGAGCTCCCGCAGCGAGCGGTCGGCCTTGGCCGAGAGGGAGGGCGGGAAGCTGGTGAGCACGCGGTCGGCCATCTCCACGAGCAGGACGCGGGCACCGGCCGCGTCAATGGCCCGGAAGCTGCCGCGCAGGGTGTCGTGGGCCAGCTCGCCGATCTGACCCGCCATCTCCACACCGGTCGGGCCGGCACCCACGACCACGAAGGTCAGCCAGGCCCGGCGTGACTCCTCGTCAGCTTCCGTCTCGGCCGCCTCGAACGCGCTCAGGATGCGCCCGCGTACGCCGAGAGCGCTCTCTAGCGACTTGACCTCGGGCGCGTAGGCCTTCCACTCGTCGTGGCCGAAGTACGAGTAACTCGAGCCGCCCGCCACGATCAGGGTGTCGTAGGGCAACTCGAGGCGGTGGCCCGCGGGGAGCTCGGGATCGAGGTGCACGAGCCGCTGCTCGAGGTCGAAGCCGGTGACCTCACCCATCAGGACGCGCACGTTGTCGTCGCCCTCGAAGATCGCTCGCAGCGGCGCAGCCACCTCGCCGGGGGTGAGCGCGCCGGTGGCCACCTGATAGGTCAGCGGCTGGAAGAGATGGAAGTTGCGGCGGTCGACGACGGTGATGTCCACGTCGGCGTGCCGCAGTGCGTGCGCCGCCGCCAGCCCTCCGAAGCCGCCGCCGACGACCACCACTCGATGCCCGTGAGCGGGCCGTCCGTTGAGGGATCCCGAGTCGGTCACGACACCTCGATGGTACGCACGCGGGCCGGCTCAGGGGTCCAGGTCGGTGCGCCCCTCGGTGGCGAGCGCGAGCACCCGGGTCGAGGGCCCGAGACCCACGGCCTCGCGCAGCTCCGCGCAGCCCGAGTCAGTGACCAGCGCACTCAGCCCGGCCAGCGTGGCTGCGCCGCTGTGACCGATCGAGAGCCCGATGGCCGCGAGCTCCTCGACGGCGGCGGCGGCCTCGGCGTCGCTGACCGCCACCGTCCCGTGTATCCCGCGCAGCAGCGAGGGCCAGGCCGCGGGCGAGACCTCGGCGCAGTCGAGCCCCGCCATGGTGGTACCCGGCGTCGACACGGCGGTCGGGGTCCCGGCCGCGAGCGACGCGCCGAGGCACGCGGCGCGCTCGGGCTCCACGCCCACCACGCGGAGGCCGGCCTGCGCGGCGTAGCGTGCGGCCGCCGCCGCGAGCGAGCCCACGCCCACGGGCACGATCAGCAGGTCGAAGGCGTCCTCGGCCGAGAGCTCGGCGAACAGGGTCTGGTAGCCGTCGATGACCCAGTGGGCCGGCCCGGAGTCGCCCACGTCGGCGATCTCCGCGGCGCGAGCATCGCCGCCCGCCGCGGTGGCGGCGGCCACGGCGTCCTCGTAGCTCCCGTCCACCACGATCACCTCGGCGCCCTCGGCGGCGATCGCCCGCCGGCGCGCCTCCATCGAGCGGGCGGGCAGGTAGACCCGGCAGGCCAGGCCCCGCCGTCCGGCCACGTGCGCCACCGCGCGACCGTGGTTCCCGGCGCTGGCCGCCACCAGCGTGTCGACCGCGGGCAGCTCGCGCAGCGTGCGCTCCACCGCCCAGGATGCGCCGAGCACCTTGAAGGCCGGTAGCCCGAGCCGGTCCGACTCGTCCTTTAGGCCCAGCCGCCGCAGCCCGAGCCGCGCGGCGATCCCGGAGAGCTCGTGGACCGGCGTGGGGCGGTAGCCGGGCAGGCCGGTGTGGAACGCGGCCGCCTCGTCGCTCGGGGCGGGCACGGCGCCCGGCTCCACCGCGAGGTTGACCACCGCCCTCAGCGGCACATCCGCCCCGCGGTGGCGATCAGGGTGCGCGCCACCACCTCGGTGTCGGGAACGCTCACCCACTCCTCCAGCGCATGCGCCCCCTCGCCCCCCGGACCGAACAGGACCGTGGGGATGCCGGCGGCCGCGATGAAGGCCGAGTCGGCCCAGTAGCTCGCCCCGATCAGCTCCGGCGCGGCGGCGCCGGTCACCTCGGCGGCCGACTCGCTCACCGCGCTCACGATCTCGGCACTCGGCACGATCTCGAATGGCTCGCGGACGAGCAGGGTCCTCTGCTCGGCGACCAGATCGGGGTCGGTCTCCCGGCAGCGGTCGAGCAGCGCTGCGAGCTCCGCCTCCACGCCGGCGCCCGTCTCGCCCGGCAGCGTGCGCCGCTCGAGGCCGAGCAGGCAGCGCGCGGGATAGCTGGACAGCTCGGCGCCGCCCTCGATCAGCGATGCGTGCACGGAGCCGCGCCCCACCAGTGGATGCCGGCGTTCGGCCAGCGCGACGTCGAGCTCGCCCAGCGCGGTGAGCAGCGGGCCGCTCTTGACGATCGCGTCCACACCCAGCTCCGGCTGCGAGCCGTGGGCGGCCCGCCCGCTCACCTCGATCTCCGCCCACACGAAGCCCTTGTGAGCGATAGCGACGGCCAGCCCGGTGGGCTCGGTGACCACGGCGGCGTCGGCCGCGACGGCCTCGAGCGCTTCCTGAACGCCGAGGCTCGCGTGCTCCTCGTCGGCCACCGCGGCCACCACCACGTCGCCGGCCAGTCCCAGGGAGGCAGCTTCGCGGCAGGCCACGAGCGCCGCCGCCACGCCGGCCTTCATGTCGTAGGCCCCCCGGCCGTGCAGGAGGTCTCCCTCCATCCGCGGCCGGTGCGGATCGGTCATGCCGTCCACGTTGACCGTGTCGAGGTGGCCGCAGAGCAGCAGGGTCGCCCCGCCGCCGCTGCCGCGGGCCCGCACGAGCGTGCTCGGACGTCCGGGGGTGTCTTCGAGCAGCTCGGCCTCCAGCCCGGCAGCGCGGGCCCAGTCGCTCACGTAGCGCGCGATCTCGGCCTCGCCGGCCCCGCCCGGAACGAGCGCCGGGTTGACCGAGTCGATCGCCACCAGGGCCGACGTGAGCTCGGCCAGGTCTTCGCGTAAACCCATGCCGGGATTCTCGCGCAGCGCACGGAAATCGATCTGCAACAGTTCGTCCATGAGCGCTCGCGTACGGGATCTGATGCTGTCGGCGATGGACCAGCTTCGGCACGAGCCGATCGAGAAGCGCATACGAGCGACGGTCGGCGACCAGGAGGTGGTGGACTCGAGGCGCGCTCTTCTGGTGTGGGAGCCCCGCCGTATCGTGCCCTCCTTCGCCGTGCCGGTCGACGACGTAGCCGGGGAGCTTCGCCCGGCCGCGGATCAGGGCACGCCGTCCGACGCGCCGGTCCTCCACCCGGGGATCCCCTTCAGCGCGCACTCGACCGAGGGCGAGTCACTCGACCTCCAGGTGGGGGATGAAACCCGCGCGGGAGTCGCGTTCCGTCTCGCGGATCCGGACCTCGACGGCCACGTGGTACTCGACTTCGACGGCTTCGACTCCTGGTACGAGGAGGACGAGGAGGTCTTCTCGCACCCGCGCGACCCCTACCACCGCGTGGACGTGCGCCGCAGCTCGCGGCCGTTGCGAATCGAGGTCGAGGGCGAGCTGGTGGCCGAGACCACCCGTCCGACGCTCGTCTTCGAGACGAACCTGCACACGCGCTTCTACTTCCCGCGCGAGGACGTGAAGGTCGAGCTCGAGCCCACCGCCCAGCGCACCTTCTGTCCCTACAAGGGGGAGGCGTCGTACTGGGCGTTCGAGGCGGGCGGGCGCACGATCGAGAACCTGCTCTGGAGCTACGAGGAACCGCTGGAGGACGCGGCGGGGCTCACCGGCCTGATGGCGCTCTTCGACGAGGTAGTCGACGTGACCGTCGACGGAGAGCGACGCGAGCGGCCCGACACCGAGTTCGCCCGGGTCATGATCGAGGAGTTCGGGCTGGCGCGCGACTAGGCGGGCTCGCGCTCGCCGGCGAGCGCGACGAGGGTGTCGACCGCGGCGTCGACCGGAGGGAGCGCGCGGATGTCGTCGGCGATCGCGCCCGCCGCGTGGCGGTAGGACGGATCGTCGATCAGCGTGCGCACCGTGTCCGCGAGCCGGGGCAGGCCGGCCTCCGCTCCCTCGATCGCGATGCCCGCCCCGGCCTTCTGCACGAGCTGGGCGTTGATCGGCTGGTCGGCGAACAGCGGGATCATCGCCGAGGGCACGCCCGCGGCCAGGGCGCCGAGCGTGGACCCCGCTCCGCCGTGAGCGACCATCACTGCGGTGTCCGGCATCACGGCCGCCTGCGGAACCCACTGCTCGACGTGCACGGAGCTCGGCAGCGGGCCGAGCTCCGCCGGCTCGCGTGCGTCGCCGATCGTGACCAGCACACGGACGGGCAGAGCGGCCAGGGCGTCGATGGCACCGCGGTAGAGCCCAGGGAAATACTGGCTCTTGCGGGTGGCGGCCTCGCTCCCGAAGGAGAGATAGACGAGCGGCTCATCGCCGCGGTCGAGCCAGGCCGGCAGGGCCGTGGCGCCGGGCCGCGCCGGCGCCCGGAAACGCAGAGGTGCCCTCTGCGACTGGTCACGCGCCGTGTCGAGCAAGGGTGGGCTCTGGGTCAGGAGCGCGATCCGGCTCGCGCGCTCTCCGTTCGGATCGCCGGGAAGGTCGAGGCCCCGGCGCAGCTTGTCGAGCTCCGGCGCGGCGATGGCGTTGGCCGACAACTCGAATGAAGCTGCGAGGCCGACGCCCACGCGCGCCTGGGGGAGGCCGGCCCGCTCGGCGGCCAGCAGCGAGGAGTACTCGGCGGTCTCTCCCACCACGACCGCCGGGTCCCACTCGTCGATCAGCGCGATCATGGACGGCAGCGCGGCGCGGGCGTGGCAGCCGATGAACAGGTCCTGTAGCGCGCGCACGAGCCGCTCCACGCCCGAGAACGCTTCCAGCGACTCGCTCACCCGCACGCGCTCCTGTTCCGGTGGCGGGTCCAGAGCGCGGAAGCTCAGGCCGCCTCGGGTGACGTGGGGCTCGGCCCGCGGCGATCCGGCCACGATCACGTCGTGTCCCGCCCGCTCGCAGGCGTGGGCGAAGGGCAGAAGCGGGCCCACGTGCCCGCCGCCTGCGGTGGTGGCAAAGAGAATCCGCATGAGGGTCAGACCGGCACCGCCGGACTTTATTTCACTTCGAGTCGTGGAAGATGATCCCGAGCGCGGTCCGCGAGCCGCTCGTGATCGTGCTCACGCCGTGACGCAGCCCCACCCGGTGGTAGCCGCGCTTGCCCTGCTGTGGGCGCTGTCGGGTCGGGAAGATCACGAACGCGCCCTGCTCAGGCTCGAGCACATGGGCGCGGCTCTGCGCTCGCGGCCGCTGCTCCAGGAGCACGAACTGACCGCCGTGGAAGTCCGTTCCCGGCCGCGACAGGATCGTGACCACCTGGAAGGGGAAGTACACGTCGCCGTAGAGGTCCTGGTGCAGCGCGTTCCAGTCGCCGGCGCCGTAGCGCAGCATCAGCGGCGTGGGCCGCTCTTGCCCGGCGGCACGGCAGCGCGCCAGCAGCTCCTCGTGCTCGAGCGGGAACTCGTCGTCGCGCCCCCCGAGCAGCGCCTCCCATTCGTTGGCCACCGGCGCGAGCCGGCGGTAGAAGGCGGCGCGCAGGGCCTGGATCGTCTCCGGCAGGGGATGGTCGAAGTAGCGATAGCGCCCGTCCCCGAAGCGGTGACGCGCCATGTCGATGGTGGAGCGGAAGCGCCCGTCGTCGAAGAGGTCGGCGAGCTCCTCGCACTGCCCGGCGTCGAGCAGCCGCGGCGTTTGGGCAAAGCCACGTTCGTCCAGCTGAGCGCGGAGGTCCGTCCAGTCGAGGACGTCGATTGTGGGTGTTCGTCCGTTCTTGGTCACACACCTACGACGCGCGAGCCGGCCGATTCGTGAGATCGAGCCACGATCGCCGCACCAATTCCGAGCGCGAGGCAGAGGGGCGAGTAGAGCGCCAGGTCGAGCCGCTCGACCTCGGAGCTCAGACCGCCGAGCAGGTCGACCGGCACGAACAGCGCGCCGCGGGCCACGAGCACCCCGGCCGTGGTCCAGGTCGCGGCGCGCAGCAGACGCTCGCGGCGCCCGGCGGCCACCGCGGCCACCGAGCCGGCCGCCACTGCGAGCACACCCGCCACCGTCCAGGTCGCCCAGTCCGGGGGCATCTCGCCGCTCGAGATCACCCGCTCGGCCAGCGCCTCGAAGTCGTCGGCGGGCCAGGGCGAGCCGGACGCCCAGACGGCGTGGAGCGCGGCTATCGCGAGGAGAACGGAGGGCACCAGCACCGCGCTGAGGCGAAACAGCCGCTGCCGGGCATGATCGGAAGGCGCCTCACCGGGTCGAGCCGGGAGCTTGCCCAGCCGGCGCGCCAGGCCGACCTCGGCGGCGTTCACCGCCCGCAGCCAGCGCGGCCAGCGGGTCGGGCTCACCGGTTCGCCCGTCGCCTCGCGCTCGGCCCGGTCGAGCACCGTCTCGATCATGGTGTCGTGCCAGCTCACGAGCGGGCGCGTGAGGGGCCGCAGCCGGCCGGTGGTCCTGGCCTCTGCGAAGTGGGTGAGCAAGGTGCGATCGGCCGCCAGCGGCTCGATCGTGAAGCCGTGCACGCCTTCGAGCCCGCTGCCGGGGGTGAAGCGGAACAGAAGGAGCCGGCCGGGCGCGTACTCCTCCACGCCGTAGCGGATCGAGCCGTGGCCACCCTGGGCGCCCACGGCCAGCGGGCGGTCCAGCTCGAAGACGGTGGTGGGCCAGAGGTCGCTGGGCCAGAGCCGGTCGGCGGGACTGCCGAGTGAGTCCAGAAGAGCGCCGACCTCGGCGTGCGGCGCGGCGATCTCGCGGGTGTGCACGTTCCTGATTTCTGCCATGGCGGCGATCCTCCATACGGTGGCGTACGGTGCCGCCATACGGTAGCGTACGGCCGTGGCACTGTCAAAGCAGGATTGGATCCGCGCAGCGCTGTTCGCGATCGCCGACGGGGGAACCTCGAAGGTGGCCGTGGAGCCGCTCGCCGCACAGCTCGGGGCCACCAAGGGCAGCTTCTACTGGCACTTCTCGAACCGAGATCAGCTGATCGCCGAGGCGCTGGAGTTCTGGGAGCGCGACGGCACCGACGACGTGATCGAGATGGTCCAGCCGATCGCCGATCCCGGCGAGCGCCTGCGCCGCCTGCTCGCGATTGCGATCGGCTACGAGGATGATGACGCCGCGGGCCAGGCCGACGTCGGCCTGCTGGCCGCGGCGCACGACCCGGTGGTGGGGCCGGTGCTGCGCCGCGTGGCCGACAAGCGGCTCGACTTCCTCGAGGGCTGCTTCCGCGAGATCGGCTTCAGCGCCGCCCAGTCGCGCCACCGGGCACGAATGGCCTACAGCACGTTTCTCGGCTGGTTCGAGCTCCGGCGCGTGGCTCCCCACCGCGCGCCCACGGGACGCGAGCGCGCTGCCTACGAGCGTGTGGTCATGGACCTGGTGCTGAGGGAGTGATGGCGCGCTCGATGCGCCCGCCCAGCTCGCGCAGCCGCTCCACCAGCTCGGGCGGCTCGTGGACCTCGATCTCGTAGCCGATCATCGCCACCCGGACGGCGAGCCAATCGAGGTTGTCGTCGCTCGTGCGGTAGACGCAGCGCTCGTCGTCGATCGGCTCGACGGTTCCGCCCAGCCAGCGCCGGGACGACAGCTCGCGCGCGGGCCCGTGCACGGTCACGCGGGCGTCGTAGCGCGCCGGAGCCGAGGCCAGGGTCTGGCCCACATAGGCCGCGGCGTCGGTGGCCGGCAGCTCGCGTGGCTCGAAGCGGACGCCGGTGGCGGCCGGTCGCAGCATCCGGTCCACGCGGAAGGTGCGCCAGTCGGCCCGGTCGCGGTCCCAGGCGACCAGGTACCAGCGCCGCCAGGCGTTGACCAGGGAATGGGGCTCCACCTCCCGGCGGCTGTCCGAGTCGTCGCGTGCGCGGTAGGCGAAGCGCAGCCGCTCGCGGTCGCGGCAGGTGGCCGCGATCACTGTGAGGTGCTGCGGGTCCACCTGCGGCCCGCTCGCCGGGGTGAGCGTCATCGTGGAGCGCTGAAGGGCCTGCACACGGCGCCGCAGGTGCGAGGGCAGCACCTGCTCGAGCTTCACCAGCGCACGCACGGCCGTCTCCTCGATTCCCGCCACCGAGGCGCCGGCGGCCGTGCGCAGCCCGACCGCGATGGCGATCGCCTCCTCGTCGTCGAGCAGCAGTGGTGGCATGGCGGTCCCCGCTCGCAGCCGGTAGCCACCCGCCGGACCCGTCATGGCGTCGACCGGATAACCGAGGTCTCGCAGGCGGTCAACGTCGCGCCGGATCGTGCGGCCGGACACGCCGAGCCGCTCGGCCAGCTCCGCGCCGGGCCAGTCGCGCCGGCCCTGGAGCAGGGACAGCAGGGTCAGCAGCCGGCTCGACGTGGTCTCGCTCATCGGGCGCCCATGATTCTGCCCATTTAGGACAGATCTTGGCCTGAACGTTCGCGAGGGTGTCGGGATGCAAGAGAACGAAGCGAGAAGCGGCCCCGCCATCCAGGTGGAGGGCCTCGTCAAGACGTTCGGGTCGGTCCGCGCGCTCGACGGCGTGGACCTCGAGGCCGCGCCCGGCACCGTGCTCGGCGTGCTCGGGCCCAACGGCGCGGGCAAGACCACCGCCGTGCGGATCCTCACCACTCTCCTGGCGCCGGACTCCGGCCGCGCCCGGGTGGTGGGACTCGATGTGACCGCGCAGGCGCGGGAGCTCCGCACACGGATCGGCCTGGCCGGTCAATACGCCGCCGTGGACGACAACCTCACCGGGGTCGAGAACCTGGTGATGGTGGGGCGCCTGTACGGTGAGTCGCGCCGGGCGGCGCGCAAGCGCGCCCACGAGCTGCTCGAGCGGTTCTCGCTGGCCGAGGCGGGCGACCGGGTGGCCAAGACCTACTCGGGCGGGATGCGGCGGCGGCTCGACCTCGCCGCGGCGCTTGTGGCGCGTCCTCCGGTGCTGTTCCTGGACGAGCCCACCACCGGTCTCGACCCGCGCAGCCGCATCGAGCTCTGGGAGACGATCGAGGACCTCGTCGCGGATGGCACCACGGTCCTGCTCACCACCCAGTACCTCGACGAGGCGGACCGGCTGGCGCACCGGATCGCGGTGATCGACCGCGGCCGGGTCATCGCGGACGGCACCGCCGACGAGCTGAAGAAGCGCGTGGGCGGCGAGCGGGTGGAGGTCAAGCTCACCCACCCGGCCGCGGCGGCCGCGGCCCAGGCCGCGCTGGCGGACATGGGTGACGACGCACCCGAGGCCGAGGACGGCATCGTCCGCGTGACCGTGAGCACTGCGAGCGGGGCGATCATGGAGGCCGCGCGCCGGCTCGACCGGGCGGGCGTGGGAGTGGAGGACATAGCCGTGCGCCGGCCCACCCTCGACGACGTCTTCCTGACGCTCACCGGCCACGGGGCCGAGGTGGCGGAGCAAACGGAGGTGGCGGCATGACTCGCCTGATGCCCGACACGCTCGTGATGGCTGAGCGCAACCTGGTGCGCCTGCCGCGCAATCCCGATCTGCTGCTCGGCTTCACGATCCAGCCGGTGATGTTCGTGCTGCTGTTCGTCTACGTCTTCGGCGGCGCGATCTCCACGCCGGGATACGACTACGTGGACTTCCTGATTCCGGGGATCATCGTCCAGAACATCGCCTTCGGCGGCTTCGTCACTGCTCTGGGTCTCGCCGAGGACTTGAAGAAGGGGCTGATCGACCGCTTCCGCTCGCTGCCCACCGCGCGCGCCTCGGTCCTCGCCGGCCGCACCCTGGCCGACGTGGTCACGAACTCGCTGTCGATCGTGGTGCTGCTGATCACCGGGCTCGTCATCGGCTTCGGCTTCGACTCGACCGTCGTCGAGGTCCTGGCCGGCTTCGGCCTGCTACTGCTGTTCGGCTTCGCGTTCTCGTGGATCTTCGCGCTGATCGGCCTGTCGGTCTCCTCGCCGGAGGCGGCGAACGGGCTCGGCTTCACGCTGATCTTCCCGATCACGTTCATCTCGTCGGCGTTCGTACCGGTCGAGTCGATGCCCGGCGGCCTCCAAGAGGTGGCGGACGCCAATCCGGTGAGCGTCGTGGTGGACGCGATGCGGGCGCTCTGGCTCGACGCGCCGGCCGGCGACAGCATCTGGCTGTCCGTGGTTTGGTGCGTCGTGCTGATCGGGATCTTCGCGCCGCTGGCGGTCGCGAAGTACCGGCGGACGGCTGCCTAGGCGAAGCAGCCGGCGTTGCCGGCTGCGCACGATCGGCTTACGTGACGCCCTCAGGCAGGCCGTGCTTGGCCACCACGCGGTCGTAGTTCACGCGCAGCAGCTCGATCACGTCGCGAACGTCGTCGTCGGTCTCGATCCGGCGGGCGCCGAAGCCGGGCTTGCCGGGGAACACCGGGTGGTAGTCGATCCGCTCCTGCTCGAAGAGGTCGGTCCAGACGTTCTTGGGGAAGCCGAAGTGGGCGGCGTGATCGCCGTGCAGATGGCCGATCTCGCGGCGGCCGACCGTGAAGGAGAACTCGCCGCGCCTGCCGGTGCCGGCCTCCACGCCGGGCCAGCTGGTGACCTCGTCGGTGATCAGACGGCTGGGGGTGGTTGCTGTAGTCATGCCGGCCAGGTTACAAGCTCAAGTGAGCTTGAAGTCAAGCGGGAAAGCAGCAAAACAGACCCTCACACCCGCGCGAGCTCCACGCCCACGCCCCGGGCCGGCGCCTCGGCCCGCAGCACCACCCCGACTCCCTCGCTCACGGCCGTGATCCACAGGTCCTCGCCGTGGAGGCAAAGGCTCGATACGAACTCCGCGGGCACCTCCAGGCGCTCCTCTAGCTCTCCGGTTGCGGCGAAACGGGCGATCTGCCCGGCGTTTCCGAGCGCCACCCACACGCCGCCCTCGCTGTCGACCGTCAGGCCGTCGGGTTCGCCGTCCGGTACACGGGCGAACTCGGAGACCTCGTGGCCGTCCCATGCCAGCACCTTCCCGTCCGCGTAGTCGCTCACGTAGAGGATCGAGCCGTCGGGCGAGAAGCACATTCCGTTGGGCCACAGGATCCCTTCGAACAGAAGCTCCGCCGGCCCCTCGCCCACGCGCCAGACACCCCCCGGCACGGGCTCCTCGCCGCGCAACGGGAAGAAGCGCAGGCCGCCCGCCACCACGCGGCCGGAACGGTCGGTGGTGATGTCGTTGAACCCCGACACGCCCTCCACGGCGAGCAGGCTTCGGCTGTCGCCGCCGCTCGGGAAGTGCGCGAGGTCGCGGCCGGACACCACCACGCCCCCGTCGGCGTGCAGCACGATCCCGCCGATGCCCTTGCGGTCCGGCACCACCACCTCAGGCACAGGGTCGCCCGCTCCCAGCCGGTGGACGCCGCCACCGAAGGCGTCGCAGAACCAGAGTGCACCGTCGTGGTCCACTCGTGGCCCCTCGGGTAGCCCGTACCCCGAGGCCACGACCTCCACGGCCTAGAGCTCCTTGACCTCGCTGAGCACGGCCGCGACGGACTCCTTGGCGTCGCCGAACAGGAGCGCGGTGTTCTCGTTGTAGAAGAGCGGGTTGTCGATCCCGGCGAAGCCAGTGTTCATCGAGCGCTTGAGCACGATCACCTGTGCTGCCTTGTCCACGTCGAGGATCGGCATTCCGTAGATCGGCGAGCCCTCGTTCTCACGGGCGGCCGGGTTGGTCACGTCGTTGGCCCCGATCACGAGCGCGACGTCGGTCTGGGGAAACTCGGGGTTGATCTCGTCCATCTCCTTGAGATGGTCGTAGGGCACGTCGGCCTCGGCCAGCAGCACGTTCATGTGCCCCGGCATGCGGCCGGCCACGGGGTGGATGGCGTAGTCCACGCTGATCCCGCGCTTCTCGAGCTCGTCCGCCAGCTCGCGGACGGTGTGCTGGGCCTGGGCCACGGCCATGCCGTATCCGGGAGCCACAACGACCTTGGAGGCGTAGGCGAGCTGGATGGCCACGTCGGCCGCGCCGGTGGAGCGCACCGGCCTCTGCTCGCCGCCGTCAGCGGCGGACGGCGCGGTGACCACGCCGCCGAAGCCGCCGGCCACGATGTTCATGATCGAGCGGTTCATGGCCTCGGCCATCTGGGCGGTGAGGATCGAGCCCGAGGCGCCCACCAGCATTCCCGCGACGATCAGAGCGACGTTGTCGAGCGCGATGCCCGCGGCGGCCGCGGAGAGGCCGGTGAACGCGTTGAGCAGCGAGATCACCACCGGCATGTCCGCCCCGCCGATCGGCAGCACGAAGATGTTGCCGAGGATCGCGGCTCCCACCAGGATGGCCAGGAACAGCAGCTCGGAGTCGGTGCCGGCCGCGATCGCCACCGCGCAGGCCACCACCGCGAGCAGCACGAGGATGTTCACGATCTGCTGCCCCGGCAGCTGGATCGGCCGGCCGGGCAGGATCTCCTGCAGCTTGCCGAAGGCGATATTCGAGCCCCAGAACGACACCGAGCCGATGATCGCCGCGAACAGGATCGGCACTAGCGTCTCCAGCTTGGGGTTGCCGCCCAGAAGGTCGAGGGAGTCGCGGTACTCGACGAAGGAGATCAGCGCCACCGCCCCGCCGCCCACGCCGTTGAACAGCGCCACCATCTGCGGCATCGCGGTCATCTTCACGCTGCGGGCCGCCGGCACTCCCACGGCCGTGCCCACCGCCATGCCCACGGCGATCAACAGGTAGTCGCCGACGAAGTCGTAGAGCAGCGTGGCCGTCACGGCGATCGCCATGCCCACCGCCGCGATCATGTTCCCCCGGCGCGCGGTGCGCGGATGGTTGAGCAGCCGCAGGCCGAGGATGAAGCAGATGAAGGCGAGGATGTAGAGAACGCGGATGAAGTCCGGGTCCTGCAGGAAGGTCGCCGTGTACATCAGGCCGCCTCCTCCAGGCGCGGCGGCTCCTCCTCGGCCTCCACCTGCTTCGGCGGCGGCTGGCGCTGCTTGAACATCTCGAGCATGCGGTCGGTGACCAGGAAGCCGCCGACGATGTTGATCGTCCCGAAGGCGATCGCGATCACCAGCAGCAGCTCGTTGAGGAAGCCCTCGGTCTCGCCGATGAGGAGCAGGCCGCCGAGGAGCACGATGCCGTGGATCGCGTTGGTGGCCGACATCAGCGGCGTGTGAAGCGTGTTCGGAACCTTCGAGATCACCTCGAAGCCCACGAAGGCGGCGAGGACGAGGATGGTCAGCTCGGTCAGCAGGTCCATGGCTAGGCGGTGGCCCCCGCCGCCTCACGGGCTCGTTCGTGGACGATCTCGCCGTCGCGCGTGATGCAGGCGCCGGCGATCACCTCGTCGTCGAAGTCGAGCCGGAGCTCACCCTCGTTCACCATCAGCTCGAGCAGCGACTGCACGTTGCGCGCGTAGAGCGACGAGGCGTGGTCGGGCATCGACGCCGGCAGGTTGATCGGTCCCACCAGGGTCACGTCCTCCTTGACCACCGTCTGGCCGGCCTCGGTGAGCTCGCAGTTGCCGCCGGTCTCGGCCGCCAGGTCGACGATCACCGAGCCCGGCTTCATGTTGCGCACGGCCTGCTCGGTCACCAGGAGCGGCGCGCGCCGTCCGGGCACCGCGGCGGTGGAGATCACCACATCCATCTTCCCGATCTCGACCGCCAGCAGCTCGCGCTGCTTGGCCTGCTCCTCGTCGGTGAGCTGGCGGGCATAGCCCCCCGCCGCCTCGGCGTCCTCGAGGCCCATGTCGAGCTCGAGGAAGCGTGCACCGAGCGACTCGATCTGCTCCTTCACCGCCGAGCGCACGTCGAAGGCCTGCACGACCGCGCCGAGGCGCCGCGCGGTGGCGATCGCCTGCAGCCCCGCCACCCCGGCGCCCAGCACCAGCACCTTGGCCGGGCGCACCGTGCCCGCCGCGGTGGTGAGCATGGGAAAGAAGCGCGGAAGCTCGAGCGCGGCGATCTGGGCCGCGCGATAGCCGGCCACCGTCGCCTGCGAGGACAGCGCGTCCATCGACTGGGCCCGGGAGATCCGCGGAATGGCCTCCATGGCGAAGCTCGTGACCCCGGCCTCGGCCAGCGCCCGGATCGTGTCTCCCGCGGTGAGCGGCTGGAGAAAGCCCACCAGCACCGAGTCCTGGCCCAGACGCGCGATCTCCTCGGAGCTCGGCAGCGCGACCTTGGCCACCACGTCGCCGGAGAAGCCGTCCCCGACGCTCGCACCCGCCTCCGAATAGGAGGCGTCAGGGTGATGAGCGGCCTCACCCGCGCCGGCCTCGACGGTCACCTCCACGCCGTTCTTCACCAGCCGCTGGGCCACCTCGGGCACCAGCGCGACGCGGGTCTCGCCGTCGGCGACCTCCTTGGGTACTGAGACGTTCATAACTCCTAGTTTGGCGAGCGCGCGGCGCGCGCGAGCGTTCGTGTTCGGCGAGCGCGCGGTGCGCGCGAGCGTTCGCAGTGCGCGCAGGGATCGGGGGGCGGGCATGCTAGCCGAGCACGGTCGGTGACGCGCCTCCCGCGCCCGTGTCGTGCGGCTAGGCTGTCGCGCGTGCCGCGCCGCCTGGCCATCCTCGCAACGGTCGCCGCCGCCCTGCTCGCGACCCTGTCCGCCGGCGCCGCGCAGGCCCGCCCGAGCGTCCCCGAATGCGCTCTCGGCGGTGTCCGCGGGGACGCGCGTGACTACTACCGCTCCGAGCTGCAGAGAGCGGAGAAGCGCTTTGGCGGCAGCCCGGCCGCGCGCCGCGACTTCAGCCGCGGTCTCGCCGCGTATGTCTATGGCCTGGGGCCGGTGTCCGTGGGCCGGACCGTGCTGCGCTTCCCCGAGAACCAGTTGGTGAGCATCGGCGCGCTCACCAATCCGAGCGTGAAGACGGTGGTGCTGCCCAACGTCGACACCACGCTACACGGTGGGGCGGGCCAATCTCGCGGCCGGCCCGAGGGTGTTCGACGTGCCCGACACCGAGGGTCGCTACTACGTGATCCAGTTCCTCGACGCCTACTCCAACACGTTCGCCTACGTCGGCCGAAGGACCACGGGCACCCGCGCCGGTTCCTACGCCCTCGTAGGCCCCGGCTTCAGCGGGGTGCTGCCGGCCGGTGTCAAGAGGATCCAGAGCCCCACCAACCTGGTCTGGGTGCTGGGCCGGACGCTCGTCAAGAGCGAGGCCGACCTGGCGCGCGTGACCGACCTGATGCGCGGCTACCGGACCACCGCCCTGGCGGCCTGGAGCGCCGGTGAGCGTCAGGCCCCGCTTGTCCTGCCCGCTTTTCCGGCGCAGCCGCCCACCGTGGTGCCCTCGGGCCTGGCCTTCTACGACACCCTCGGCGCGGACCTTGCCGCCAACCCGCCACCGGCCGGCGACGCCTGCGCAGTGCGGGCGTTCGCGCAGGCCGGCGTCGGCGCGGGGAGGACCCCGGGAACGCAGGCGACCGGCGTGCAGCGGGAGGCTCTCGAGGCCGCCGTGGCAGCCGGACCGCGCCTGATCGAGCGCGCCGAGCGGCGCGAGAACCGCCGCAGCCGGGCCCGCAACAACGGCTGGCTCATCGCCGGTCACTACATCGGCGACTACGGGAGCAACTGGCTGGCGCGCGCCGTGGTCGCCCGCAACGCGCTGGGCGCCAACACACGCCCGGAGACGGTCTACCCGCTCGCGCTCACCGACTCGCGCGGCCGTGCGCTCAGCGGCCGCCACCGCTACACCCTGCGTTTTCCACGCGGACAGCTGCCGCCGGTGGGCGCCTTCTGGTCGCTCACCATGTACGACGACGAGCGCTTCCTGGTGGAGAACGCGATCGACCGCTACGCCGTCGGCGACCGCACGCCTGGACTGCGGCGCGGCAAGGACGGCTCGTTCACCATCCACATCGGCCGGCGTGCGCCGCGGGGCGCGGCCGCCCGCGCCAACTGGCTGCCCGCGCCGCCGGGCCGCTTCCGCCTGGCGATGCGCCTCTACGAGCCCAAGCGCAGCGTTCTGAAGGAGCGCTGGCGCCCGCCGCCGCTGCGTCGCCGCTGACGGATCTGACCCCGTGAGGGCCCGGCCGCGGCCCTGGGTACACTCGATGAACGGCCCGCTCCACACGGACGGCGCCGCTTAATGGCAGAGAAGACCGTCGAGAAGCTCGATCGCGTAGTCGTCCGGTTTGCGGGCGACTCGGGCGATGGCATGCAGCTCACGGGAAGTCGCTTCACCGACGCGACGGCGATGGTCGGCAACGACCTCGCGACCTTGCCTGACTTCCCCGCCGAGATCCGCGCGCCGGCCGGCACCCCGCACGGCGTGTCGGCGTTCCAGATCCACTTCGCCTCGCGCGACATCCTCACCCCGGGCGACCACCCCAACGTGCTGGTGGCCATGAACCCGGCGGCGCTGATCACGAACGTCGGGACACTCGAAAAGGGCGGAACCGTGATCGTGAACGAGGACGGCTTCACCGACCACAACCTGCGCAAGGCGGGGTACGAGTCGAATCCCCTCGAGGACGACTCGCTCGACGACTACAGCGTCTTCCGGGTCCCGATGACCTCTATGACCGTCCGGGCCACCGAGGAGGTGGACGGCATCACCCCGCGGGACGCCGCCCGCTGCAAGAACCTCTTCGCGCTCGGGCTGGTGTCCTGGATGTACGGGCGTCCCACGGAGCCGAGCGTGGCCTGGGTGGAGGCCAAGTTCGCCGACAAGCCCCAGCTCGCGGCGGCCAACCTGGCCGCCTTCCGCGCGGGCTACAACTTCGGTGAGACGGCGGAGCTGCTCGCCGTTCACTACGAGGTCGACCCGGCGCCCGCGCCGCCCGGCACCTACCGGAACGTCAACGGCACCCAGGCGCTGGCCTACGGCCTGATCGCCGCCGGCATCCAGTCCGACCTCCAGCTGTTCTACGCGAGCTACCCGATCACGCCGGCGTCCGAGCTGCTGCACGCGCTGTCGCGCTACCAGAAGCTCGGTGTGCGCACGGTTCAGGCCGAGGACGAGATCGCCGCGGTGAACATGGCGCTGGGCGCCGCCTTCGCGGGGCACCTGGGTGTGACCGCCACGAGCGGGCCGGGCATGGACCTGAAGGCCGAGACGATCGGCCTCGCCGTGGCCTACGAGCTGCCGCTGCTGGTGATCGACGTGCAGCGCGCGGGCCCCTCCACCGGCATGCCCACCAAGACCGAGGCGGCCGACCTCATGCTGGCGCTCTACGGGCGCCACGGAGAGTCGCCGCTCCCGGTGGTGGCCGCGTGCACGCCCTCGGACTGCTTCCACGCCGGCATCGAGGCGGCGCGCATCGCGATCACCCACCGCACGCCGGTGATCCTCCTCACGGACACCTTCCTGGCCAACTCCTCCGAGCCCTGGAAGCTGCCGGACGTGGACAGCCTGCCCGGCATCGATCCCGACTTCGCCACCGATCCCACCGGCTTCATGCCCTACGCCCGCGACAGCAAGCTCGCGCGGCCCTGGGCCGTGCCGGGCACGCCGGGGCTGCGCCACCGCATCGGCGGCCTCGAGAAGGAGGACGGCAGCGGCAACATCTCCTACGCCACGGACAACCACGAGCACATGACCCACCTGCGGGCGGAGCGGGTGAGCCGCGTGAAGGTGCCGGACATCGAGGTGGACGACCCGGACGGCGACGCCAGCCTGCTCGTGCTCGGCTGGGGCTCCAGCTACGGCGCGATCCAGGGCGCCGCCCGGCGCCTGCGGCGCGAGAAGGGGCTCAGCGTGGCCACGGCCCACATCCGGCACCTGAGCCCGTTGCCCGGCAACACCGGAGAGCTGCTGCGCTCCTACGAGCGCGTGCTGGTGCCGGAGATGAACATGGGTCAGCTGGTGAAGGTCCTGCGCGCGGAGTACCTGGTGGACTGCGAGAGCTTCACGAAGGTCGACGGCCTGCCGATCTTCACCCGCGACATGATGGAGCAGATCGAGGAGCGGATCGGATGACGGCGGGCGGCAACGGCCACTCCGGGAACGGCGGCGACGTCCTGAGGACGGATCGTGCGCACCCGGCCGAGCCGGGTGCTTCGCCAAAGCTGACAAAGGCCGACTTCTCCTCGGACCAGGAGACGCGCTGGTGCCCGGGCTGTGGGGACTACGCCGTGCTGGCCTCGGTTCAGTCCTTCATGCCCGAGCTGGGGGTGCCGCCGGACAAGATCGTGTTCGTCACGGGTATCGGCTGCGCCGGGCGCTTCGTCTACTACATGGACACCTACGGGATGCACGGCATCCACGGGCGCGCCCCCGCGCTGGCCACGGGCGTGGCCACGTCACGGCCCGACCTGTCGGTGTGGGTGGTGGCCGGCGACGGCGACGCCCTGTCCATCGGCGGCAACCACCTGATCCACGCCCTGCGCCGCAACGTGCCGCTCAAGATCCTGCTCTTCAACAACCAGATCTACGGTCTCACCAAGGGGCAGTACTCGCCCACCAGCGAGGAGGGCAAGGTCACCAAGTCCACGCCCTTCGGCTCCCAGGATCACCCGTTCAACCCGGTCTCGCTCGCGCTCGGAGCGGAGGCCTCGTTCGTGGCCCGCACCGTGGACACCGACAAGCCTCACCTCGCCGAGACCCTGCGCGCGGCCGCAGCCCACGAGGGCGCGGCCCTGGTCGAGATCTACCAGAACTGCAATGTCTTCAACGACGGCGCCTTCGACGCCGTCCGGGCCAAGGGCCAGCGCGAGGTCAACCAGATCCGGCTCGTGCACGGCGAGCAGATCCGCTTCGGCGCAGAGGGCGAGCACGGCGTGGCCCGCGGCGCCGACGGCCGGCTCGAGCTGGTGGACGTGGCCGACGTCGGCGAGGACGCCATCCTCGTCCACGATGCGCAGCGCCCCGAGCCCAGCCTCGCTTTCGAGCTGGCGCACCTCGCGTCACGGCCCACCGGTCCCACGCCCATCGGGGTGTTCCGGTCGATCTCGCGGCCGGTCTACGGCCAGGATCTGGCCGTGCAGCTCGAGGAGGCCCGCGCCGGCGTGGGCAAGGAGCAGCTCCACGAGCTGCTCCACTCGGGCGAGACCTGGACCGTTTCTTAGCTCCGCCCGGCCGGGCGGGTGGGGGGTTCCTGACGTTAGGTGCCCTATAGCGTCACTTTCGTCAGGGACCCCCCCGGCCCAACCCCCTCACTGCCAATCGGACCACGCCGGTGAGCCGCGCAGGCCCGAGCGGAGCGCAGTGAGGCAGGACCCGCGGCCGCTCAGGCGGCCAGATCCAGCACCATCTCGTCCACGCCTCTTCCGGCGTGGTGCTGCTCGAGATGGTCGGTGAGCTTTCGCATCAGGCGGTGGGCCGGCACGTTGTCGGCCGCCATGGTCGCCGTGAAGCGGCGGATGCCGCGCCCGCGGGCGCGAGCAGCCAGCAGCTCGGTAAGCAGGGAGCCGACGCCGCGGCGCTGCCATTCGTCGGTCACGACGATGGCCACCTCGGCCGACTCGGGGTCCTGATGGTCGCGTACGAAGCGAGCGACCGCGATCAGGCGGCGAACCGGCTCAGCCGGATACTCAGCCACCAGTGCCACATGATCGCGGCCGTCCACCTCGGTCAGGTACCGCAGCTCCGCCCGGCTGAAGCTGCTCTTGGGTGTGAGGAAGCGCCGCTGCACACTCTCCTCCGAAAGGTGCCGCAGCCCGTTCTCCAGCATGCGCTTGTCGTCCGCGCGGATCGGCCGGATCAGGATCGGGGCTCCGTCAGGAAGGCGCTTGAGCACGCCCCGAAGGTTGTCGCGCATCGGGCCGGGCTTGTGTGCGGTGAGTCACGCTGGGCGGGACCCGCCGCGCAGCAGCAATGCGAGCTGGGCCTGGCGCTCGATCATCTGGCTGGTCACGAGCGCCTCCCTCGCCGAGTCGCCCAGCGCCAGTACGCCATGCCGCGCGAGCAGCGCCGCCCGCCGCCCCTCGAGCGCTTCCACGGCTCGGTGGGCGATCTCGTCCGTTGCGGTCGGCGCCCAGGTCGCGGTCTGCACGGCGCCGCCGGCTGATTGCTCGAGCTCCTCGGTTCCGGTGTCGAGCGGCTCGCCGAGAAAGCTCCAGGCGGTGGCGTGCACGCTGTGGGTATGCACGATGGCGGCCACTTCGGGCCGTGCCGCGTACACGGCGAGGTGCACGCGCCGCTCGCTCGACGGCTCGCGCTCGCCCCGTACCACGTCCCCTTCCGCGTTGAGCGTGACCAGGTCCGTCTCGGTCATCTCGTCGTAGCGCAGGGCGCTGGGCGTGATGTGGACGACCTCGCCCTCGCGCGCGCTCACGTTGCCGGAGGTCCCGGCCACGAGCCCGAGACGGAGCATCTCCCTGGCTACGGCGACGATCTCAGCCCGGGGTGACACGGCGGATCGCCTCGTCGTACGGGGCTTCGAGCACGCCGGCCTCGGTGAAGATGGCCGTCACGAGCTCCGCGGGGGTCACGTCGAAGGCCGGGTTGAAGGCCTGTCCGTGCTCGGATACCTCGGCCGGGTCGCGTTCCTCGATCGGGATCGCACCGCCGTCCGGGGTGGCGGGATCGACCGTCGAGAGCGGTGCCGCCACGTAGAAGGGAATCTCGTGACGGGCCGCCAGCACGGCCAGCGGGTAGGTGCCGATCTTGTTCGCCACGTCGCCGTTTGCGGCGATGCGGTCGGCGCCGACCACCACACGATCGACCGCGCCCCTGGCTATGAGCGATCCCGCGGCCGAGTCGGCCACCACCCGGTGAGGGATGCCGGCCCGCTCGAGCTCCCAGGCAGTGAGCCGCGCACCTTGGAGGAGCGGGCGCGTCTCGTCCACCCACACCTGCGCGAGCAGTCCCTGCTCCCAGGCCGAGCGCAGCACGCCGCAGGCGGTTCCGTAGCCCGCGGTGGCGAGCGCCCCGGCGTTGCAGTGGGTCAGTGCGCGGTCTCCGGCCTTGAACCGGGCCGCGCCGAGGGCCGAAAGGCGGCGGTCGGCCTCGTCCTGCTCGTGGTGGAGCTCGAGCGCGAGCTCGAGTAGCGATCCGGATCCGCCGGCGCGGGCCGCCGCGGCCTGCATGCGCTCCACCGCCCAGGCGAGGTTCACGGCCGTGGGCCGGGTTGCGCGCAGCAGGGTCCCCGTCCGCTCGAGATCCTCGCCGCGCAGCTGCGCGAGCGCCATTGCGTAGGCGGCGGCCACGCCGATGGCCGGCGCCCCGCGCACCGCCATCTCCCGGATGCAGTCGGCCACCTCGGTGGCCGTCTGGCAGCGGATCCAGGTCTCCCGACCGGGGAGCGCGCGCTGGTCGAGCACCAGCAGAGCTTCGTCCTCGAACCGAAGCGGGCGCGCGGTCACCGCTGCGACGCTACTAGGAGCCGGCTCAGGCGGGCTTCCACGAGCTCGGTGAGGTGCGCGGACGTGAAGGTGCGCGGCTCGAAGGATGCCTGGACGGCCAGGCCGTCCACCAGCGCGACGAGCTCGCCGGCCTCGCGCTCGGCGTCCAGTGCGGGATCGACCTGACCCTCGCGCTGGGCGTCGCGCAGCAGCTGTGCGAGCCGCGAGCGCCAGGCGCGATAGGCCACCCGCTGTGCCCGCGCCAGCGCGGGACGGGTGAGGGCGAGCCCGAGGAACGCGAACCAGACCCGTACCTCGGCGCGTCGTTCGGCGTCGATCGGTAAGGCCTCCATCACCAGCGCTCGGGCCACCTCGAGAGGAGCACCCGAGTCCGCCGCCGTCCGGTTGACCCTCCGGCCCACCCGGTCGGCCACCGTCCTGAAGGCGAACAGAACCAGCGCCTCCTTATCCGGGAAGTAGTGGACGAGCGCCCCGGTCGAGCAGTCCGCCTCCGCGGCCACGCGGCGAACGGTGAGCGCATCCAGGCCTTCATGCGAGACCAGCCGCCACACGGCTGCGGCCAGCTCCGCGCGACGCTCGTCGTGGTCGACCACCTTGGGCATTACGTCTTGAGTTTATACCGAACGTTTGATATAAAACAACACATGGACGTCAAGTGGATCCTCGCCATCAGCTTCGAGGCCGGCTTCTGGATCATGCTGGCCGCCTTCCTCGTCCTGCGCTACCGCTACGGGATGGAGAACATCACGCGCTTGTTCGTGGTCGGGGTGGTGCTCGACACGCTCGGCATCCTGACGCTGGGGGTCTGGGACTTCGCCGAAACCGGCCAGGTCAACGGCTTCACGATCTTCGTAGTCGCGCTGATCGCCTACAGCCTCACCTCAGGCCGCAAGCACCTCGCGCACCTCGACCGGTGGATGTCGCGCAGGATCCAGCCGCGGCGCCCGATGGCGCGGGCTACCAGCCGGCCGTGCCCGGACCGCCCTTGAACGGGCCGCCGATGTCGGCGGTGATCCAGCCGCCGTAGAAGTCGCCGGCGTTGGCCTGCACGCGCTCGTCATCGAGGTAGCAGGCGTCCACCCGCTGCGGATAGAAGGCCACGTGGTCGCGCAGCTCGGCGTAGGAGGCCACAGGCTGGGGGTAGGACCACGCGGCCGCCTCGGATCCGGCCACCGTCCAGTAGTGAGCCTGGCCCTTCCACTCGCAGACGGTGCGTTGCCCGTGGGGATCCAGCAGGTCCATGCGCACGTCGTCGGGCGGGAAGTAGATCCCCGGAGGCTGGCTCGTCTCCAGCACCCGCAGAGCACGCTCGGAGTCGGCTACGACCACCCCGCCGTGCTCGACCCGCGCGCGGCGGGCGGAGGGCTCGACGGCCGGAGGCCGCGGGTAGTCCCAGACGGATTCCATCCCGTCCGAGACTACGCGGGCTGTTTCGACTATCCGGGCCGGCCGTCGGCGGAACGACTCGTTCGCGAGGCCTTGATCTCGGCGCCGGCGAGCCGCTCGAGCTCCCGGCGCAGGTCCTCGCGCAGCTCCCGCACCTCGGACTCGCCGATCTCGGGGTCGGACTCCGCCGTCTCCACCAGCGCCGCGGCGAGCGTCTCGTTGGCCGCGCGCAGCTCCTCCTCGGCATCCGCCCGGGCGGGAGCGGCCGAGCCGCGCAGGGCCAGAGCCTTGTCCTTGGTGTCCTCGGCCAGCCGCGCGATGCGCTCGCGATCGTCGGGAGGCAGGAGCCGCCAGCGTCCGTACAGGCCCCGGGCGACCCGCACGCCCAGCGCGGCGGTGGCGGCGGCGCCGCCGATCAGGACCTTGGCCGACGGCATCGCACACCATCGTGGCGCGCGTATAGGACAGAAAGCCCATCGTGCGCAGCCGGCTGAGCCGGCTGCTTCGCCTACTACTACAGCGCCGCCGCGGCCAGCAAATCCACCTGCTCGGGATCGGCGGAGCTGGGGAAGAAGACCAGCTCGTCGCAGCCGACGCTCTCGAAGGCCTGGATGTAGCCCTTGACCGTGTCCTCGTCCTTGGCCACGGCTCCCACGATCTGGTCGGCATACTCGCCCAGCCACTCGTAGTAGCCGCCCACGCCCTTCTTGGCGTCTGCCTCGGCGTCGGCGCCGAGGGCGAAGTAGGCGAGCGAGCCGGCGTACGGCCTGCCCTCCCGGCCCGCCTCGCTCCACGCGGCCTCGAGCTTCTCGCGGGCCTGGCCGAACGCGTCGGGCGGCGACCCGCCGGCGATCCAGCCGTCGGCCTGCGCGGCGCGGCGGAAGGCCGCGTCGACCTGCCCGCCGATCACCAGCTTGGGCGGGTTGTCCGACACGTCCGGCCCCACGCCTCCGGCGAAGCCCTTCTTCTCGCCGGCCCAGACGCTCTTCATCTCGGCCAGCATCTGGTCGAAGCGCTCGCCACGCTCGTTGTAGGGCACGCCCGAAGCCTCGTAGTCGTCCTCGCGCGCACCCACCGCCGCACCCAGCACGAGCCGCCCGCCGGACAGGTGCTGCACCGTGGCCGCCTGCTTGGCCAGCAAGGCGGCGTTCACGCGGTAGGGGGCGATCAGGATGCCGGTGAGCAGCTTGATCCGCTCGGTGACCGCGGCCGCCGCCGCGAGCGCCACCAGGGACTCGTAGTTGCGGTAGACCACGCGGTCGAGCACCCCCAGGGAGGAGAAGCCGGCATCCTCGGCCCGGCGCGCCCACTCAGTGAGCGTCTTGCCGTCGATGCCTTCGAGCGTTGTGGGCAAGCCGATGGCGATGTCCATGGTTTCCTCGTCGTCGGTCTAGCCTTTTGCGCGTGGAAGTAGATCACCTACCAGGCTGGGCCACCGACCTGCTCGACTCGAGCCGGGTGGCCCGCCTGGCCTTCGTGGATGACGCCGAGCGTCCGCGCGTTCTGCCGGTCACCTACGCGCTCGCCGACCACGCGGTGTGGAGCGTGATCGACGACAAGCCCAAGCGCTCGGGTGAACCCGCCCGCGTGCGTTACCTGCGCCGCCGGCCCGAGGCGGCGCTGTGCGTGGACGTGTACGACGACGACTGGAGCCGGCTCGCCTGGGTGCAGCTGATCGGCACGGTGGAGGTGCTGCCGGTAGAGAGCGGCGCGGCCGGCATGGACGCCCTGGTGGCGAAGTACGAGCCCTACGCCGAGCGCCGGCCGCCGGGACCGCTGCTGCGGCTCTCGGTCGAACGTGCCCTGTCCTGGCGCGCGACGGGGTAGCCGCGCCGCGACCACTCGCTCCAGGAGCCGGGATAGAGCCGGGCCGGGCCGACCCCCGCGACCTCGGCAGCGAGCACGAGGGTGCAGGCGGTGATGCCCGAGCCGCAGTAGGCCACGAGCCCGGTGGCGGCGCTGCCCTCGGCACCCGCCGCGGCGAACCGCGCCCGGAGCTCCTCCGGGTCTCTGAAGCGTCCCTCGGGGGCGGCATCGGCGAAGGGCAGGTTCACCGCCCCTGGTATGTGGCCGGCGACGGTGTCAACCGGCTCGACCTCGCCGCGGTAGCGCTCGGGGGCGCGGGCGTCGAGGAGGAGCGTGCCGTCCTCGTGGCGCGCCAGCTCCTCCGCGGTGGCGGTGTCTCCGCTTCGGGGCCGGGCGCTGAAGGGCTCGGGATCGGGTGGGTCGGGCGAGCCGTCGTCCAGGGGACCGCCGTTCTCAAGCCAGGCGCGGAGGCCACCGTCGAGCACGGCCACGTCGTCGTGGCCGAAATGCCGCAGCAGCCACCACAGCCGTGCGGCGCCGCCCTCGCCGGCCTCGTCGTAGGCCACCACCGAGGTGCCGACGCCGATCCCGGCCCGGCGCGCCGCGGCCTCGAAGTCCTCGCCGGCCGGCAGCGGGTGCCGGCCGCGCTCGCCCGGCGCGGAGGCGAGATCGCTGTCGACGTCGAGAAAGGCGGCGCCCGGGATGTGGCCCGCCCGCCAGAGAAGCTCACCGGCTCCCGGCTCGCCAAGTCGAAAGCGGCAGTCCACCACGCGTAGGCCCGGGGCGCCGAGGCGCTCCCGCAGCCAGTCGACTTCACGAAGAGGGCCATCGCTCACGGCCGGGCTAGCCTACGTTCATGCGGGCGATGGTGCTCCACGGCGCGGGCGAGCCGCTTCGCGAGGAGGATCTGCCCCGGCCGGAGCCCGGCGACGGCGAGCTGCTGCTGGAGGTGGCGGCCTGCGGGGTCTGTCGCACCGACCTGCACATCGTCGACGGCGAGCTTCGCGAGCCCAAGCTGCCACTCGTGCTCGGCCACCAGATCGTGGGCACGGTGGTGGCCGGCGGCGAGCGCTTCAGCCCCGGCGAGCGTGTGGGCGTGCCCTGGCTCGGCTGGACCGACGGAACCTGTTCCTACTGCCGCGGCGGCCGCGAGAACCTCTGCGACCGCGCCGTGTTCACCGGCTACGGACGCGACGGCGGCTACGCGCAGCTGACGGTGGCCGACGAACGCTTCTGCTTCGCCATCCCGGACGGCTATCCCGACCTCCAGGCGGCGCCGCTGTTGTGCGCCGGGCTGATCGGATTTCGCACGCTGCGCATGGCCGGAGACGCCGAGCGGATCGGCATCTACGGCTTCGGGGCCGCGGCCCACATCATCTGCCAGGTGGCGGTGCACGAGGGCCGCCGGGTGTTCGCCTTCACGCGCGCGGAGGATCGCGAGCGGCAGGAGTTCGCTTTGCGCCTCGGGGCCGAGTGGGCCGGCGACGCGCTGGGCCCGGCGCCCGAGGAGCTCGATGCCGCGCTGATCTTCGCTCCCGCCGGGGAGCTGGTGCCGGCGGCGCTGCGCGCCCTGGCCAAGGGAGGCAGCGTGGTGTGTGGGGGCATCCACATGAGCGACATCCCGCAGTTCCCCTACGAGCTGTTGTGGGGCGAGCGCGTGCTCCGCTCGGTGGCCAACCTCACCCGCGCCGATGGGGTCGAGTTCCTCGATCTGGCCCCACAGGTGCCGGTGAGAACGGAGGTCACGACCTTTGCGCTGGAGAGCGCCAACGAGGCTCTCGCGCACGTGCGCTCCGGCGACCTCCAGGGCGCGGCCGTGGTGGTGCCCTAGCTCAGGCGGCGCGCGGGAAGCGGCGCGGCGCGGCCTTGCCGGATGACCGCCGGCGCGCTTCGGCACGGGCGAACCTGTTGAGCGCGTCGCCCACCGCACGCCAGGCCGGGGCCGATACGGCCATGCCGCAGTGTGAGGCGCTGATCTCGACCAGGCGGGTGGCGCCCGGATCGAGACAGGAGCGCCAGTCGACCACTCCGTCCGACTTCGAGTAGACGGACACCAGCCCGACTCCGCGCGGCATCGGCGCGGCCAGGTCTTCCCAGAACGAGGCGCAGCAATCGCCATCGATGCACGAGCGCTTGAACAGCCCAGGTGTGCCGAGCGAGCCCAGCCGGCTCACCGCCTCGACCTGGAGGCGCACCAGGGGATGAACCGCCAGCGGGTCGAGTTGGGGCGAGCCGAGCGCCACGATCCCGCACACCAGGTCGGGCCTGCTGCGGCCGAGCACCTTGGCGATCGTCCCGCCCCGGCTCTGGCCGACGATCACCGCGCGTTGCCCCTGCTCGCTCACGAGCGCCTCGAGCTTGTCCGCGAGCCGAGTGACGGTGGCTCCCGAGCAGTCGATGTTGGCGCGCATCCCCGCCCGCGACGGCCGGTAGCCCACACGCTTGAGCCAGCCGGCCATCATCGCCAGCGATCCGTCTCCGGCCAGAAAGCCAGGGATGAGCAGCACCGGGCGGCCGCGGCCGTCGGTCACGCCCTCGCCCCGGAACACCGGATCCTTCAGCAGCAGCGCCGTTTCCAGCCCGATGCGAGCCTCCCGCCAGAGCGGCGGCAGGGGACTGCGCGAAAAGAGGGCGGGGGCCTTCATCTCGGCTTCTTCACCCTATTCGCGGTGCTGGACACATGCGATCACTGGATTCCGTTCACAGATGAAACGGCTCGGGGGCACTAGTTTTCCCGCCCATGCGCGCCGTGACCATCAGCGACGGAAGCCTCTCGGCCGAGGATCAACCCGATCCCGAGCCCGGCCAGAACCAGATCCAGGTCCGCGTGCGCGGCGCCGGGATCAACGGGGCCGACATGCTCCAGCGCCGCGGCGGCTACCCCGCACCGCCCGGGGAGCCCCAGGACATCCCCGGGCTCGAGCTCGCCGGCGAGGTGGTTGGGCTGGGCCCGGGCGCCTCGCGCTTCGCCGAGGGCGATCGCGTGATGGCGGTGGTGGGCGGGGGCGGCCAGGCGGAGCTCGCGGTGATCCACGAGCGCCAGGCCATGCCCGTCCCCGACAGGGCTCGACTGGCCCGAAGCCGGCGGGCTGCCCGAGGTGTTCACCACCGCGCACGACGCCCTCTTCACCCAGGCCGGGCTGCGCCAGGGCGAGCGCGTGCTGGTGCACGGCGGGGCCGGTGGTGTGGGCACCGCCGCCGTCCAGATCGCGCGCACCGCGGGCGCGCGGGTCACCGCCACGGTCCGTCGTGAGGAGCTCCGCGACCAGGTCGGCCAACTCGGGGCGAAGGCGATTGCGCCCGAGGGCTTCGGCGAGCACGGTCCCTTCGACGTGATCCTCGAGCTGGTGGGGGCGGGCAACCTCGAGGAGAACCTCGGCGCGCTGGCCCTCGGTGGCCGGATCAGCGTGATCGGAGTGGGGGGAACCGGTCCGGTCGCGGAGATCAGCCTGCTCGCGCTGATGCAGAAACGGGCGCGGATCCACGGTTCGGTGCTGCGCCCGCGCCCGCTGGAGGAAAAGGCGATCGCCGCGCGCCGGGTGGAGACCGAGGTGCTCCCGCACTTCGAGTCCGGAGCGATCCGCGTGCCGGTGGCGGAGACCTACCCGCTCGACCGAGCCGAGGAGGCGTACGACCGCTTCGCCGCCGGCGGCAAGCTGGGCAAGATCGTCCTGCTGACATAAAGCTCAATCGAGCTTGAGTTTTGCGAGCGGACGTGCTTACCTCTCGAGGGCATGTCCGAGCTGCTCACCATCGGCGAGGTGTCGCAACGGAGCGGGGTCGCGGCCTCGGCGTTGCGCTTCTACGAGGAGCGCGGCCTGATTCACTCGGAGAGGGCGGGCTCAGGCCACCGCCGCTACCCGCGCCCGGTGCTGCGGCGGATCGCCTTCATCGTGTTCGCGCAGCGCATCGGGCTGACCCTGAACGAGATCGGCGACGAGCTGGCCAAGCTGCCACCCGACCGCGCACCCAAAAAGCGTGACTGGTCACGCCTGTCGAGCAGCTGGACCAGCCGCATCGACGACCGCATAGCGGAGCTCGAGCGTCTCAAGCACGGGCTGACCGAGTGCATCGGCTGCGGCTGCCTGTCGCTGGAGCGCTGTCAGCTGGCCAATCCCGGAGACCGCGCCGCGGGCCTGGGCCCGGGTCCGCGCTACTGGGTCGGGGACCGCCCGGCGGCGTAGCGCGGGCCGGCCGCGTCAGGCGCGCAGGCCGGACAGGAGCGACAGGAGCGGCGGCTCCACCTCGCGCCGCGTGGCGGGCGGATCGTCGGAGTTCGCGATCATCATCCCGGCCTCGGAGAGCGCTCCCACGAGCATGTGAGCCAGCGGGGTGACCTCCTGCTCGCGGAACACGCCCTGGTCCATCGCGTTGCGCAGTCCGGCGGCCACCAGGCCGAGGCTGTAGCGAGCGCCGATCTCGCGCCACTCGCGCCAGCCCAGCACGGCGGGGGCGTCCAGCAGCGAGATGCGCATCACCGCCGGTTCGGTGGAGGTGTCGAGCGCCGCGCGTACCCCGGTCACGAGCTCCTCCCAGGGGTCCTCGATGCCGGCCATCCGGGACACGATCGAGGCGATCGTTCGCTCCTCCAGCCGCTCGAACACGGCCTGGAAGAGGTCCTGCTTGTCCCGGAAGTGGTGGTACAGCGCGCCACGCGTGACACCCGCCCGGGCCACGATCTCCTCGGTGCCCACGGCCGCGTAGCCGCGCTCGGCGAACAGGTCGTGCGCTACGTCGATCAGGCGCTCGCGCGTCTGCTCGGGACTCGGCATACAGTCTGTATGCTATTCGCCATACAACCTGTATGTCGACTGAGAGGACGGCCATGACGACGAGCGCGGCGAATTTCAGAGCACCGGCCCTGGGAGAGATGAGGCGGCTCGACATCGGCGGCACCCGGATCCAGGCGCACGTGACCGGCGAGGGTCCACCGATCGTGTTCGTGCACGGCGTGCTGGTGAACGCCAACCTCTGGCGCAAGGTCGTGCCGCTGCTGGAGGGGTACACCCGCGTGACCCTCGACCTCCCGCTGGGCTCACATCTCGAGCCCCAGGGCGAGAACGCCGATCTGTCCGCGCCGGCGCTCGCGGGCCTGATCAGCGGCGCCCTCGAGAGCCTCGGCCTCGACGACGCCACGGTGGTGGGAAACGACACCGGCGGCGCCCTCACGCAGATAGCGGCGACCACCGACCCGCAGCGCATCGGCCGCGTGGTGCTCACCTCGTGCGACGCCTTCGACAACTTCCCGCCGCGCTTCTTCCGGATCGTGTTCGCGCCCGCGCGGCTCCCCGGCGGGCTCGTCGCGGGCTTCGCCCCGATGCGCATCAGGGCTCTGCGCCGCCTGCCGATCGCCTACGGCTGGCTGTCCAAGCGGCCGGTCGAGCCCGCCGTGTCCGACAGCTGGGTGCTGCCCGTGCTCAGCGACAGCGGGGTGCGCCGCGACCTGCAGCGCGTGCTCGCCGGAATCGACGTCCGCTACACGCTTCAGGCGGCGCAACGGCTGCGCTCCTTCGACCGTCCGGTGCTGCTGGCCTGGTCGAAGGAGGATCGCTTCTTCCCGGCCGAGCACGCCGAGCGCCTCGCCGCCCTGCTGCCCGACGCGCGGCTCGAGTGGATCGAGGACTCGCTCAGCTTCAGCCCGGAGGACCAGCCCGAGCGGCTGGCCGGGTTGATCCGCAGCTTCGTGCCGGCGAACGAGCCGGCGCCGGCGGAGAGCCCTAGTTGAGCCGCTCCACGAGCATCGCCTGCCCCTGGCCGCCGGCCACGCACATGGTCTCGAGGCCGATCGTCCGGTCGTCGGTCTCGAGACCGTTGAGCAGCGTGGTCATGATCCGTGCGCCGGTCATTCCGAACGGGTGGCCCAGGGCGATCGCCCCGCCGTGGGGGTTGAGCTTCTCGAGCGGGATCTTGCACTGGTCCATGATCGGGATGACCTGAGCCGCGAAGGCCTCGTTGAGCTCCACCGTGTCCACGTCGTCGATAGTCATCCCGGCGCGCTCGAGCACCTTCTGGATGGCCCAGATCGGCGCAACGCCCATGTACTCGGGCTCGATCGCCGCCGTGGCCGAGGTGATCACACGCGCGCGGGGCTTGAGTCCGAGCTCGCTCGCCTTGTCCGCCGACATCACGAGGACCGCCGCCGCGCCGTCGTTCAGCGGACACGAGTTGCCCGCCGTGACCTTGCCGTCCTCCTTGAAGGCCGGCTCGAGCTGGGACAGCTTCTCGAGAGACGAGCCGGCTCGCGGACCATCGTCCTTGGCCACCACGGTGCCGTCGGGCAGGGTCACCGGCACGATCTCACGGTCGAAGTATCCGTTCTCCTGGGAGGCCACCGCCTGCTCCTGTGAGCGCTGCGCGTACTTGTCCATGTCCGCGCGGCTCACCTCGTAGCGCTCGGCGACGTTCTCGGCGGTGAGGCCCATCGAGATGTAGGCGTCGGGGTCGCCGTTCTTGCCCTGGAGATGCTCGTTCTGATCCTGCGGGCGCGCGCCCTCCACGGCCTCGTTGTAGCGCGAGACCCATTCCACGCCGGCGGCGATGTAGGCATCGCCCTGACCGGCGACCACTGCGTTGGCGGCCTGGCGGATCGACTCGAGGCTCGACGCGCAGTAGCGCGACACGGTGGCGCCGTTCACGCCCACCGGCAGCTTCTCCGAGAGCAGCGCGATGATCCGCCCCATGTTGAAGCCCTGTAGCGCCTGAGGCAGTCCTACGCCGCAGTAGACCTCCTCGACCAGCGCCGGATCCACCTCGGGATTGCGCTCGAGCAGGGCATCCACCACGAAGGCGCCCATCTCGTCGGGGCGCAGCTGGGCCAGTGAGCCCTTGAAGGCGCGGCCGATCGGCGTTCGGACGGCGTCGACGATCACTGCTTCGGCCATGGTTCTGACGACTCCTTGTGCGCGGGGGAAGAAAGAGGGTCGCGAGGGGACCCCCAAGGTTACTCAGAGTCAGCGCGGCGGCATCCGCAGCGCTCCGTCCAGGCGCAGCGTCTCTCCGTTCAGCATCGTGTTCTCAGCGATGTGGCAGGCCAGACGCGCATATTCGTCCGGGCGGCCGAGCCGGGAGGGGAAGGGAATCTGGGCGCCGAGCGCCTCGCGGGCGTCGTCGGGCAGGCCCGCGAGCAGCGGGGTGTCGAACAGCCCCGGGGCGATCGTGCACACCCGGATTCCCAGGCGGGAGAGGTCGCGGGCGGCGGGCAGCGTGAGGCCCACCACGCCGCCCTTCGAGGCCGAGTAGGCCGCCTGGCCGATCTGGCCGTCGAAGGCCGCGATCGAGGCGGTCATCACAACGGCGCCGCGTTCGCCCTCGCCGTCGGGCTCGTTCGCGGCCATCGCGTTCGCGGTGAGGCGCAGGACGTTGAAGGTGCCGATCAGGTTGACCGCGATCACCGTCTCGAACGGGCGCAGGGTGGCGGGCCCGTCCTTCTTGACCGTGCGCTCGGCCCAGCCGATCCCCGCACAGGACGCCGCGAAGCGCAGGCCGCCGAAGGCCTGCACGGCCTCCTCCACCGCCGCGCTCACGCGCTCTTCGTCGGTCACGTCGGCGGCAGTGAACAGACCGCCGATCTCCTCGGCGACCCGAGGCCCGCGCTCCTCGTTCAGGTCGGCGATCGCCACTCGCGCGCCGCGGGCGGCGAGCTCGCGGGCGGTGGCCTCGCCGAGCCCCGACGCTCCTCCGGCCACCAGCGTGCCGACTCCGGTCAGATCCATGAGCGCGAGCAGCCTACGCGAGGAGCGCAGCCCGAGCGTTGGTCGGGCGAGCACCGCAGCGTCAAGCGGTTACTCGCGAGGAGCGCAGCCCGAGCGTTGGTCGGGCGAGCACCGCAGCGTCAAACGGGTTACTCGCGAGGAGCGCAGCCCTGAGCGTCGGTCGGGCGACCACCGCAGCGTCAAACGGACTATTGGCTGGCGGCGGCCACCGCGCTCGGCTCGCGATGCACGGCCACGCCGGCGATCACGAGCGCCACGCCGAGCGTCTCGGCGAGCGTGGGCACCTGAGCGAGCACCACCACGCCGATCACCGTCGCGGTGGCCGGCAGCAGTGACACCATCAGCGAGTAGGTGGCGCGGGCCAGACGGCGCATCGCCAGCTGGTCGCTCACGTACGGGATCACCGACGACGAGATACCCACACCGGCGCCGGCCAGCAGCGCCACCGGATCGGTGAAGGCCGGGACGGCCGCCCAGCCGGCCATCGGGGTGACCACCACGAGCGCCACCAGCATCGACGCGGCCAGACCGTCCAGCCCGCTCAGCACCTCCAGCCGCGACACACGGTGGGCGAGCACGATGTAGAGCGCGAAGAACGCGGCGTTGGCCAGAGCCAGCGCCACGCCGAGCGGCTCGCCCTCCACCTGGATGCCGGTGAGCAGGTAGACGCCCGGCACCGCCAGCAGCAGCGCCAGCGCGTTGCGGCCGGTGCGCGCCCCCAGCGCGGCCAGGCCCACCACAGGGAGGAACTCGATCGCCGCGACCGTGGCCAGCGGGAGCCGGTCGATGGCGAGGTAGAAGCAGCAGTTCATCAGCGCCAGCACGCCGCCCCAGGCCAGCAGCAGCATCCGGCCCGAGTGGCCGAGTGTCCCGAGCACCCTCCAGGGGCGGCGCCACAGCGACAGCACGAGCGCGGCCGAGGCGATCCGCAGCCAGGCCACGCCGAGCACCTCCACGCGGACGAACAGCAGCACCGCGAAGGCGGGCCCGAGGTAGTGAAAGACGGCGCTGACGATGAAGTACAGGTGAGGCGGGACCCGCTCACTCCTCATGGCAGCAGCATCGCCCGGCATGGATCACCTCACCAGGGCACAACAAAGGTAGGATCCGCGCTGTGGCTACGAATCAAAAGCAGATGTCCCTCGACACCACCAACCTGAAGCTGCTCGAGGAGCTACAGGCCGATGCCCGTCTATCCAACGCCGAGCTGGGGCGACGGGTGGGGCTGTCGGCCCCCGCCGTGGCCGACCGGCTGGCCCGCCTGGAGGAGAGCCTCACCATCAACGGCTACCGGGCCGAGATCGACCCGCGTGCCCTCGGCTACTCCCTGAGCCTGGTGCTGCGCATCCGGCCCGCCCCGCGCGAGTTGAAGAAGGTGGCCGACCTCGCCCAGCGCACTCCCGAGGTGGTCGAGTGCCACCGGATCACGGGAGACGACTGCTACATCATGCGGGTCTGGGTGCGCGACGTGGAGCACATGGAGGAAGTGATCGACCGCTTCGCGCCCTACGGCCAGACCACCACCTCGATCGTGCAGTCCTCGCCGGTCCCGAGCCGCGGCCTGCCGTTCTAGTCCGCACAGCGGAAGCCGGCGAAGATCTGGCGCCGCTGCGGGCGGTCCCAGTTGCGAAAGGTCGGGCGCGCGACCCGGCGCCGGGTGGCCCACGAGCCCCCGCGCAGCACTCGGTACCCCGAGCGGAAGAACACCTCGGAGTACTCCGGATAGGGGTGGGCTCTGAAGCCGGGATAGCCGTCCAGCTCGGACGCGGTCCACTCCCAGCAGTCGCCCACGAACGGCCCGGCCGGACCGGGGCCGAAGTCGAGCTGGTCGAGGTTGCCGGTGTCCTCTCCCGCCTCCAGCGCCGCGCGTTCCCACTCGGCCTCGCTGGGTAGCCGTGCCCCCCGCCAGCGGGCGAAGGCCTCGGCCTCGAAGTACGACACGTGCATCACCGGAAGCGCCGGCTCGCGCTCGACCGTGCGGTCGAAGCGGCGCACCCGCCCGTCCGAGGTCCAGTACAGCGGCCGTTCCCAGCCCTCCCGCTCGCGGTGGTGCCACCCCTCGTCGCTCCAGAGCTCACTGCGCTCGTAGCCGCCGTCGTTCACGAACTCATTGAACGCCGCGTTGGTCACGGGGGCGCGATCGATAGTGAAGGCGGGCACCTCGACCAGGTGGCGCGGCCGCTCGTTGTCGTAGGCAAAGCCCTCCTCGGCCGCGCCCATGGCGAAGCTCCCGGCCGCGAGCCGGCGCTTGCCTTCGGCGGCCGGAGCCGGGCCGGGCTCTGGCCGCGGCGGGGAGTAGACCCCGGCGTCGGCCAGTTGCAGCGTCTGCAGCATCGTCTCGTTGTGCTGCTGCTCGTGCTGAACGAGCAGCTCGCCGATGAAGGGGGACACCCGGTGGAGCACCGACCGGGCTCGCTCGCGCACCGTCTCCATGAACGCGAGGGCCTCGGGCCGGCGCAGGTAGGCCAGGTCGCCGCGGTGGGCTCGCGGCGTCTCGAACGCGTCGTAGAGGTCGGCGAGATCCGGGCGCAGCAGGTCGGCGCCGGTGTCACGAGCGATCCACAGGTCCTCGAACGCGGCGATGTGCGCCAGGTCCCAGACCAGCGGGCTCATCAGGGGGTCGTGCACGCGGTCGAGATCCGCGTCGGACACGCTCTCCACCAGGAGCAGCGTGCGACCCCGCGCCTCCTCGAGCAGCGCCTCGACCCCTCCACGGGGCTGTGATTGTGCGGTGTCGCTGATCACGGGTGGGGCTTCGAGACCCTGCGTCTCGCCTACCCCGCGATGTTACGCGGGGGCTACTCGGACACGCGCTCCACGAGGAAGGAGATTCTTACGAGGGCGCGCCACTCGTCGAGGTTCTCGCCCCGGAGCCCGGTGGACACCACGTCCACGGCCTTGATGTTGCGCAACGTCTGGCGGGCGTCGTCCAGCGCGGCCTTGACCGCTCCGTCCGAGCTCTCGGGAGAGCTCCCCACCACCTCGATGATCTTGGTTACCGCCACGCGATCTCCTCTCTTGGTTTGGCGGCCTCAGCGTATCCGCTGTAGCCTGCGGCGTGATGGAAGCCTCGCGTGCTGAGGGGAGGGGCGGCTACCTCGATTTCTCGCGCCTGACGCCCGGTGAGTACTTCGGCATGGGCTCGGCGCTGGTGCTGTTCGTGTCGCTGTGGCTGCCCTGGTTCACCAGCAGCGAGACCAATCCCAACTCGGTGATCGCGGGCCGCAGCGGCGGCGACGGAGCCAATGCCTGGCAGGTCTTCAGCACGCTCGACTGGCTGCTCGTGCTCGCCTGCACCGCGCCGTTCATCCTCTCCTGGATCATCGCCCGTGGGCATCGGCTCACCTGGAAGCCGGGTGAGGTGACGATGATCGTGGGAATCGTCGCCTTCATGCTGATCCTCTGCAACGGCATCATCCTGGGCCGGCCCGGTGACAGCGTCGACATCGGCCTGAGCATCGGCTACTTCGTGGCCCTGGTCGCCTCGGCGGGGCTGCTGGTGGCCGGCTACCTGCGCCAGGCGATCTACGGCGACGCGAAGAAGCCGCCGGGCGTCATCTAGACCCATCCGGGCGTAGTAGCGTCTGCCGTCATGGAGGCTCACACCGACAGCGGCGGGGCCGAGCAGGCCTCCGGCGCTGCCCGCCCGGACCGCAACCTGGCCATGGAGCTGGTGAGGACGACCGAGTACGCCGCCCTGGCCTGCGCCCGCTGGATCGGGCGTGGCGACAAGGAGGGAGCGGACGGCGCCGCGGTGGACGCGATGCGCCTGCTGCTCGACAGCGTTTCGATGGACGGCGTGGTGGTGATCGGCGAGGGCGAGAAGGACGAGGCGCCGATGCTCTACAACGGCGAGCACATCGGCGACGGGGCCGAGCCCAAGGTCGACATCGCGGTGGACCCGCTCGAGGGCACGGAGCTGTGTGCCAAGGGACTGCCCAACGCGATCGCCACGATCGCGCTCGCCGGGCGCGGAACGATGTTCGACCCCGGGCCCTGCGTCTACATGCTGAAGATGGCCACCTCGCGCAGCCTCGCCCACGTGCTCGACCTCGACCGGCCGCTGGCCGAGACGCTCAAGCTGATGGCGCGCGAGAAGGGGGTGGGGGTCGGCGACCTGGTCGTGATCATGCTCGACCGCCCGCGCCACGAGGACGCGATGGCCGAGATCCGCGACGCGGGCGCCCGGATCCGGCTGATCCCGCACGGCGACGTGTCGGCCGCGCTGGCGGCGGTCACCGAGGGCTCACCGGTGGACCTGCTCTACGGAATCGGCGGCACGCCCGAGGGTGTCCTGGCCGCAGCCGCGATCAAGTGCACCGACGGGCAGATCCTGGGTCGCCTCTGGCCGCGCTCCGACGAGGAGCGCGATGCGGCGCTGGAGGCCGGCTACGACCTCGAGGAGATCCTCGACCGCGACCGGCTGGTGTCCGGCAACGACATCTTCTTCGCCGCCACCGGCGTGACCGACGGCGAGATGCTCGACGGCGTGAACCTGAGCGGCCGCGAAGGGGCCACCACCGAGTCGATCTCGATGCGGTCCCGCTCGGGCACGGTGCGGACGATCACCGCTCGTCACGACCGGGCAAAGCTACGGGAGATAACGGGCGAGAAGCTCGGCTGAGCGCTCCCACGCGCGACTCCTCCAGCTCGAGATTGGCCAGCGAGCGCAGGAAGGCGTGGGTCACGATCACGTGGATGCGCAGCTGGGTCTGGTTGTAGATCAGCCGGCCGACCTTGGCGAACCAGCCCCAGCCCGCGATCAGGGGGTAGAAGTTGACGACCTCGGAGGCGATTGTGACGGTGACCTCGTCGGTGGAGGCGTCCTCCGGGTCGGTGCGCGAGACCGACAGGCGCAGGTAACCGCGCCCGCCCCTTCCCGCCGGCGCCACGAGGAAACCCTTCTCGATGGGCCAGGTCACGCTCCCCCCGTCGGGCTCGAGGTGGTACTCGGGCTTGTGGAAGCGCAGTAGGAGGAAGGGCCGCCGGAACACCACCACCTCACGCGCGTCGTCGGTGTACAGGACCCGCAGGATGCCCAGCGAGAAGCGGGTGAGAAAGCTCCAGTAGGTGCGGGCCAGTCGCTCGAGATACTCGGCCGACCACATCCGCTCGAGGTCCGGACGCGGCAGCGTTACCTCGGCGGACTGCTTCGACCCGATCGAGCCGTCCTCGGCGTAGGCGGAGCGCGGCTCGTCCACGAGCGTCACTCGTGCCCGCGCGCGCCGGCGGCGCTCGAGCAGCCGGCGCGGATCGCGCACCCTCACAGCAGCTCGACCTCCACCCGCTCGCCGGCGCCGGCCTCGCCCTCGCCGGCGGCGACCAGGGCGAGGCCGTCGGCTCCGATCATCGACGTGAGGATGTGCGACCCCTGCTCACCGGTCGGGGTGGCGCGCAGCCCGTCCTCGGCGTGGCTCAGCCGTACGCGCACCGCCTGCTCCCGGACCCGGTGACGGCGTACCGGCTCGGCCAGCCGCGCGCTCGCCCGGGGAGCCACGGGGTCCGCGCCCTGCAGGGCGGCCAGGGCGGGGCGCACGAAGAGCTGGAAGGTGACCATCGCGGAGACCGGGTTCCCGGGGAGGCCGAAGGCGAGCACGTTCTGGCGCGTTCCGAACCACGTGGGCTTGCCCGGGCGCAGCGAGACGCCCCAAAAGCGCTCCTCGGCGCCCAGCTCGCGCAGGGCGCCCTTCACGTGATCGTGCGGACCCACGGACACGCCGCCGGACACCACCACCACGTCGGCGCCGTCCAGGGCCCGGCCGATCGCCTCTCGTGTGCCCTCTGCGGTGTCGCGCACCGTCTCCAAGCCGATCAGCCGGCCGCCGGCGCGTGCCACCTGCGCGGCGAGCGCGTATCCGTTCGAGGAGTAGATCGAGCCGCGCTCGAGCGGCCGGCCGGGAGTCACCAGCTCGTCCCCGGTCACGAGAAGCGCCACCCGCGGGGCGCGCGCGCAGCTGAGCTCGGCGCGTCCCACCGAAGCGGCCACGCCCAGCTCGGCCGGCCCCAGCAGCATGCCGCGGTCGAGCACGATGTCGCCGGTGCGCACGTCCTCACCGGCCCGGCGGATGTTCGCGCCCTCAGCCGTCTCCTCCACCTGCACGTACTCGCCGTTCGCCTGTGTGCGCTCGACCGGGATCACGGCGGTGGCGCCGGCCGGCAGCGCGGCGCCGGTGGAGATGCGCACCGCCGCGCCCGGGCTCACCCGGTCGTCCCAGGGATGGCCGGCGCGCGACTCACCCAGGATCTCCAGCCGGGCGGGCGGGCCCGCCACCAGGGCGAAGCCGTCCATGGCCGAGGAGTCGAAGGGCGGGACGTCGATGGGGCTCGTCACGGCCTCCGCCAGCACCCGTCCGGCCGCGGCGGGCAACTCGACGGACTCGTGGCCCAGCGGCCGCACCTGCTCGAGCACGATGCGGCGCGCCTCCTCGATCGCGATCAGCACGGGCGCATCTTCCCACCGCGCCTGCGTGTGACCCCTTAGGCCAGCAGCGCGGCGGTGGACTCGGCGATGTGGGGCCGCAGCGCCTCGGCGCCCTCGGTCTCGAGCTTCGACACCAGCTCGAGGTGGTCGGCCGCCATTCGCTCGAAGGTCCAGGCGGGCGGCAGCTGGAGGACGAAGAGCCGCAGCTCGGCGCTCGCCTGGCGGTGCACAGCGGCGATGCGCGAGCTGTCGCCGGCCAGGACGATCTCGTGGTGTAGCGCCTCGTGGGCCTCCGCGACCCGGCCCCAGGACGGGCTGCGGGCCGCGGCACAGCTCCGCGAGTCGCGCGGCCGCGCGGTGAACGCTCCGGGGCAGCTCCCCGCCGCCCCGCTCGAGCGCGCGACGGGCGGCCTCGACCTCGAGGGCGGTGCGCAGCTCCGACAGCCCGCGCACGTCGTCCGGCGACAGGCTCGTGACGCGGGCCCCGCGGTTGGGCGAGATCTGCACGAGCCCCTCGCCCTGCAGGGCGCGCAGCGCGGAGCGCAGGGAGTGGCGGGCCACGTCGTACTCGCCCGACAGGGCCTCCTCTCGCAGCGGCGTACCGGGAGCAAGGTCGCCGTCGAGGATGCGGCCGCGCAACGCCTCGGCCAGAGCGTCGACGGTGGAGAGCCGGGTGAGCGGGCGGGGTTGCTCCGCGCTCACTCGATCAGGCCGTGGCGGATGCCGATGGCCACGGCCTGCGTGCGGGTGGAGGCCTCGAGCTTGGCGAGGATCCGCTTTGTGTGGGTGCGCACCGTCTCGGTGGAGAGACCGAGCTTCTCGGCCACGGCGTCGGTCTGCATGCCGTCGGCCAGCATCTGAAGAATCTCGCGCTGGCGCGCGCTGAGCGTGCGGTCACCCTCGTCGAGCACGATCGTCGACGAGAGCCCGGGGTCGACGTAGAACTCGCCGGAGCGGGCGGCGTCGATCGCCCGGATCAGGTCTTCCGAGGGGGAGTCCTTGCGGACGTAGCCCTTGACCCCCGCCTTGAGCGCCTCGCTGAGCAGACGCGCACCGCCGTCGGAGGTGAAGACCACCACCGGCGCCCGTACCTCGCTGTTCAGCCGGGCCACCAGCTGGCCCACGTCCACGCCGGTCCGCCAGGGATCGACGATGACCACGTCGAGGGCGTCGCCGTTGAGTACCTCACCCACGTCTTCCACCGATGCGGCGTCCGTGATCAGCGCCCCGGAGAAGGCCTGCTCGAGCACCGCGCGAACGCCGGCTCGGACCACCGGATGGTCGTCGACTATCAGGCAGCGAGGGGATTCCTTCGCGGCGCTAGGCATCGATCCAGCATACCCCGAAAACGGGGTCACTCCCGGAGCTTGGGATCAGGGCCGGGGCACGCGCCGCAATATCTCGTGGGCCACCGCACCCGCCACGCGGACGCCCGTGCCGGCAACCTTGGTCGCGGCTCGCACTGCGCCGGACACCGGATCCGTCCCCGGGCTCGGGTCGGCGGCAACAGTCGGCTCGGCGGCAGCGGGCTTCGCGCGCGGTCGCGCGGCCCTCTTGGCCGCCGGCGCGGGCCGGGCAGCGGGAGCGGCCGTCTCCTCGGCCTTTGCCGCCGCCGCCCCGGCGGCGCCCGCGGGACGCCCCGCGCCGCGCTTGTCGCTTCGCTTCCCCGGGCGCGAGCGGGGCAGGTTTCCGAGAACTCCGTCTTCCTCTGCCATGGGCGGCCAGTCTAGTCCCGGCGAGGTTTCGTTCGTGCCCCGAACCGGGGACAAGTTCCCCAAGCGAGCCCCGGGATAACGCTTCGCGAGCGAGTAGGCTTGGGCCAAATTGGTTGACTGGCTAGTCAGGGGGAAATACCGCATCAGGCCGCTTGACTTCACCTTTTGCAGCGTTACTGTGTACATAGTCTGACTGTTTGGGCCCGGCGCCCTCGCGCTGGGCCCTGCGCGCCGTAAGGAAGAGAATGTCTGTAGCTGAACTTCAAGAGCTCGAGGAGGTAAAGCTCCTCGTTGCAAAGGGCACGGCCACCGGCGTGCTCACCTACGCCGAGGTCGCAACGGCCCTCTCCGAGGTCGAGCTCGACGAGGGCGACATCGAGGAGCTGCACGGCTACTTCGAGAAGTCCGAGATCGAGCTGGTCGAGGACGACCCGACGCACTCGGAGCCACAGGTCGAGCGTGCCGTGGACCGTCGTTCGCGGCGCAAGAAGGCCACGATCGACCTGAAGCCGGACATGACCACCGATTCGCTTCAGCTGTTCCTGAAGGACATCGGCAAGGTCCGGCTGCTCACCGCGCAGGAGGAGGTCGACCTGGCCCGGCGCATCGAGCGCGGCGACCTCGACGCCAAGCAGAAGATGGTGGAGTCCAACCTGCGCCTGGTGGTGTCGATCGCCAAGAACTACCGCAACCAGGGACTGCCCTTCCTCGACCTGATCCAGGAGGGCACGCTCGGGCTGGTGCGCGCGGCGGAGAAGTTCGACTACCGCAAGGGCTTCAAGTTCTCCACCTACGCCACCTGGTGGATCCGCCAGGCGATCGCCCGCGCGCTGGCGGACAAGGCGCGCACGATCCGCATCCCCGTGCACGTGGTGGAGAAGCTGAACAAGATCGGCCGCGCCGAGCGCAAGCTCGTCACCGAGCTCGGTCGCGAGCCCACGCCCGACGAGATCGCCGAGCACACCGGCATCGAGCCGGACGAGGTCGAGTCGATCAAGCGCTCGGCCCAGGCCCCCGTCTCGCTGGAGAAGCCGGTGGGCGACGAGGAGGAGTCCGAGTTCGGCCAGTTCATCGCCGACGAGCGGGCCGAGTCGCCCTACGAGCGCGCCGCTGAGATCCTCACCAAGGAGGCGCTGCGCGAGGCGCTCGAGAACCTCTCGTACCGCGAGCGGCGCGTGCTCGAGCTGCGCTACGGCCTGGGTGGCGAGCACCCGCGGACGCTCGACGAGGTGGGTCGCACGTTCAACGTCACGCGCGAGCGCATCCGCCAGATCGAGAACCAGTCGCTGAAGAAGCTGCAGTCGCTGGCCGAAGCACAGAAGCTGCGCGACGTTGCTTAGCCTGCGGCGGCTTTCGCTGTTCCTACTAGTCCTCGCGCTCTCGGCGGCCGCCCCGGCCATGGCCAAGCCGCCGGGCGGCGATTGGACGCTCATCCACAAGGACGGCTACAAGCACTACGCCTGCAAGCTCAAGGGCAAGGGCGATTTCTGGCGCCTCAAGACGGCGACCGACCGCAACGGCGAGAACCCCGAGTACGGCGTGTACGTAGCGGTGGCCCGCGGGGGCAACAGAAGGCTGCCGATCGAGCGCACGTCCACGAACTGGAACAACGGCTACATCCGGCTCTACCTGCGCGGCGTGCGCGCGTCCGACCGGCTCTGGATGCAGCTGGCCGCCTACGGGCCGGTCGATCCCTGGAGCGACGGCTTCCCGGTGCGCCGGATCGTCCGCTGCGCCTCGCCGGCCTAGTCGCGTCCAACGGCCTGCGCCCCAGCTAAACGGCGGCCCGCCGGGTGCCGATGCGAACGGAATGTTCGATATCGACGCCGCCCTGATGCAAGTGATCGAGAAGGAGGGCTCGGACCTCCACCTGAAGGTGCCCGCCCGTCCGGTGATACGCCGCCACGGCAGGCTCGAGGCGATCGAGGGATCTGAGCCGCTCAGCGCCGAGGACACCGAGGCCACCCTCCACCACATGCTCACCGACGAGGCGAAGCTGGACTCGTTCCGGGCCGAGCGCGAGGTCGACTTCTCCTACGCGGTCCCCGGCGTGGCCCGCTTCCGCGTCAATGCGTTCGTACAGCGAGGCTCCGTCTCGCTGGTGGCGCGTGCGATCCCGTTCCAGGTGAAGACGGTCTCCGAGCTGCTGCTACCGCCCGTGATCTCCGAGATCGCCGACGAGGAGCGCGGGCTGATCCTGCTCACCGGCACCACCGGGTCGGGGAAGTCCACCACCCTGGCGGCGATGATCGACCACATCAACTCGAGGTACGCCAAGCACATCGTCACGATCGAGGACCCGGTCGAGTTCCTGCACGGCGACAAGACCTCGATCATCAACCAGCGCGAGGTGGGTGAGGACACCGCCTCTTTCGGCCGCGCGCTGCGGCGCGTGCTGCGCCAGGACCCGGACGTGATCCTGGTGGGCGAGATGCGCGACGAGGAGACCGTCCGCACCGCCCTGTCCGCGGCCGAGACGGGTCACCTCGTGCTGTCCACGATCCACACCGTGGACGCCACCGAGTCGGTCAACCGCATCATCGACTTCTTCCCGCAGGCCGAGCAGCGCCAGGCGCGCGCGATGCTCGCGGGCACGCTCAAGGCGGTGATCTCCCAGCGCCTGGTTCCCACCCCGGACGAGGGCGGGCGGGTGGCCACCTGCGAGATCCTGCGCATGACCGGCCGGGTGCGCGACATGATCATGAACCCGGAGGAGACCGGGAAGCTGCCGGAGGTGGTGTCGGAGGGCGCCTACTACGGCATGCAGACCTTCGATCAGGCGCTGCTGCACCACGTGCAGGAGGGCCGGGTGACGATGGCGGAGGCGCTCAAGGCCGCCACCCACCCCCACGACTTCAAGCTGCTCGTGTCCTCCGACGGACAACGGCACACCTCCGTGGACTCGGTGTTCGGTGAGGAGCTCGAACCGGCCGCGTGAGCCTGGCGGGGCTGTCACCATGAGCCGCCACCAACCCCGACCCAGCAAAGGAGATCCGTTGCAGAGCACATTGGCCGAGTTCCAGGAGACCCAGTCGGAGCAGGCGTTCGCGCTCCAGAACTCGAAGCTGCTGAAGGTCAGCCTCGACCAGATCACGATCCAGGCCAAGGCCGGCGCGATGGTCGCCTACCAGGGTGATGTGGACTTCGAGCACGCCGGCTCGGGCGGCATGAGCCGGATGCTCAAGAAGGCGGTGTCGGGCGAGGGCACGACCCTGATGAAGATGTCCGGCACCGGCGAGGTCTTCCTGGCCGACACCGCCCAGGAGATCCACCTGCTCTACCTGGAGAACGACGCCATCACGGTCAACGGGAAGAACCTCCTCGCGTTCGACTCCGGGATCGACTGGGACATCAAGAAGGTGGAGGGCGCCAGCGGCTTCGTGGCCGGCGGGCTGTTCAACACCGCGCTGCAGGGCACGGGCTGGGTGGCGATCGTCTCCGACGGGCCTCCCGTCCTGCTCAACACGGGCGACGCACCGACCTTCGCCGACCCGAACGCCGCGATCACCTGGGCCTCGAGCCTCCAGACCAGCATCAAGACCAACATCAAGATGAAGAACTTCATCGGTCGTGGCTCCGGAGAGTCCATCCAGATGGCGTTCGCCGGGCAGGGCTGGGTGCTGGTGCAGCCGAGCGAGGGCCGGGTCTACGGATCCTCCGGAGGGGGTTCGAGCGCGGGCGGGCTGCTCAGCAATCTGGGCGGCTGAGCGGCGGCTGAGGGCCGCCGGCCATTACTTCAGTTCGTGAAGTCTTGCGCTATCCTGGCGCATATGGGCGATCCCAGCTGCCCCGTGTGTGCCACCGCGGACATCATCTGCGGAAAGTGGACGATCCTCGTGATTCGCGACCTCGCGGAGGGCCGTAGCCGCTTCTGCGAGCTCGAGCGCTCGCTGGCCGGCATCAGCCCGCGGACGCTCTCCCTGCGACTGCGCGGCCTCGAGGAGCAGGGCATCGTCGAGCGCCACACCTTCCCCGAGGTGCCTCCGCGCGTGGAGTACTCGCTCACGCGGAAGGGCATCGCCCTGGTGCCGCTGATAGACGACATGCGCCGCTACGGGCGCGAGTGGCTCGGCGTCGAGGACGGCGCCTGCGTCGACAGGAGCGCCGAGGGGCGCACCGTCGTCGCCGCGTAGCTCCTCTCGCTGCCGGCAAAGCTCGGGTGGGCCTGGTCGAGGTACCAGCCGAACGCCCGGTCCACCAGCCGCTGCCGGCCGAGACCGCGCAGCAGCAGTGTGAGCGCGTGGGGCGGCAGGCGCGGGATCAGCCACTGCAGCCGCAGCGCGAGCCCGAACGCCCGGCTGTGTGAGGCACTGAACGCGGCGTAGCGGCGCAGGGCCTCGTCGCGGCTGCGCTCGCCGGCCAGGACCGCTCGCAGCTCGCGGCCGCAGGCGATCCCGAAGTAGAAGGCGGTGCGGATGCCCTCGCCCGACAGCGGGAAACAGTGGCCGGCCGAGTCGCCCACGAAGAAGGTGCCGTCCTCGGCGGCCCGCCGCAGCCGGTGGGGAAACCAGTTGCCCTGGTAGCGGACGGGCTCCCGGCGCAGCCGGCCGGCCAGGTCGACGGTCGGCTCCCTCACGTGGTCGCGCGGCTCGTATGAGCCCACGCCGACTCTCTGCTCGCCTCCGGCCGGGACGCTCCAGCCGTAGCCGTGGCGCACCAGGGAGCGGTCGATCCAGACATCGAGGTCCGTGCCGCCGCCGTCGGGATGCACCTCGAGGCCGCGCGACAGTGGCGCTTCGGGCGGCTGGTTGCGCCGGCCGGCGAGCACCCGCCGCCAGCCGAGAGCGTCCACCACGAGCGGCGCGGCCAGCGCACCGCGGTCGGTGAGCACGCCCCCGTCGTCGCGCTCGCGCACCGTTGCGATCTCGAAGCGGGCGTCGGTCTGCTCGTGCAGGAGCCGGCAGAGCTCCCGGTAGTCGAACGCGGCCCAGCTCCAGGGCAGGCGGTAGCGCACCGAGCCGTGCGGGGTGTGGAAGCTCATGTGAGGGAGCTCCTGACGGATCGCCCCGGCCACGCCCATGGCCTCGAGCCATGGGCGCGGCGCCGCGCAGGCCGACGTCGCCCGCTCGCCGACCTCATAGCGGTCGACCACGAGCACGTCGGCGCCGCTGCCGGTGAGCTCGCGGGCTACCGAGAGTCCCGCGAAGCTCGCGCCGCACACGAGCACGTCGGCCCGGGTGCCGTCGAGCGAGGTGCGCTCGCCGCCCCGCAGGGTCGCGCGCCGCGTCATGCGGATCGTGCGCGGCCGGCCGAGCCGGCTGCTTCGCCGGATGCGCTCGCGCGTAGCCCCGTGGCCACCACGCCGGCCAGCTCCCAGGGGGGCAGGGCGGCCCGGTGGCGCAACACGTCGAATCCGAGGCGCTCGGTGCGGTTGAGCACGCCCTCGTATACGCAGCGGGCCATCCGCATGCCCCGCCGGACGCTGGGCGATACGACCTCCATGGCTGCGGCGCCCTCCCTGAACAGCGCGCGGGCCCGCTCCACCTCGAGCGCGAGTAGGCGGCGGAAGCCGGGGGTGGGCTCGCCTCTCGCGATGTCGCGGGTCGAGACCCCGAAGCGCTCGAGGTCCTCGGCGGGCATGTAGACGCGGTCGAGCTCCCAGTCCTCGCGGACGTCCCGCACGAAGTTGGTGAGCTGGAATCCCAGCGCGAGGCGCTCGAAGGGCTCCCGGCCGGCCTCCGGTGCGCCGAGCAGGGCTCCGAGGATGTGACCCACCGAGCCCGCGCTGCCGAGCATGTAGCGCTCGAGCTCCGGCCACGTCTGGACGCGCACCGGAGCGCAGTCGATGCGCATGGAGTCGAAGTAGAGGTCGAGCTCGTGGAGTGGGAGATCGTGCCGCCGGCCCGCGTCGGCCAGCGCGGCCACCACCGGATGGCCCGGGGGGCGTCCCGCCATGGCGCGCCGCAGCCGCTCCTCCCACAGGGCCACCTCCGTCCTGCGCTCGGCCGCGGGCGTGGCGCCGGGCGCGTCCACCACGTCGTCGACCTCGCGCACGAACGCGTACAGCGCGTGCACCGCCGGGCGCACGTCGGGCGGCAGCCGGCGGGTGGCCCAGTAGTAGGTCGGATCGCGGCGCCGGTGCAGCTTGCGGCAGCTCTCGTAGGAGTCGCGCAGCGATGGATCGATCCGGGCGGCCATACCTGTCCTACGCATCACTACCACGATGCGGACACCGTAGATGACTCCGCCGGGGCAGGATCCCGGCCACGCGAAGCGAATTCGCGGCTATGCGCAACCCCGCCCTCCACGCTGCGCTCCGGGACTTCGCGCTGGAGGCTGCAGCGCTTCTCACCGACGAGCTTCGAGATGGAGCCGAGCTCGAATTCGACGTGGTCGACGAGGGGGACCGGCGCGGAGCCGTCCTCTACCGCTACCAGCCGCGGACCGGGCCTTTCATCGCCGAACGCTGGCCCAGACTGCGCGAGCTCGACACCTGCAGCCCGGCCTGCAACGAGCTCGGGGCGGGCGCGGCCGCCTGGCTGAGAGTCAACGGACTGCGAGGCGAGCAGGCCGAGCCCGCGCTGCGGGCGATGCTCGAGCGCCTCTACGAGGACGCCACCAGCTTCGGCTTCCCGGAGGAGCGCTTCGAGCGGGTCTACCTGGAGGTGGAGACCACGCTCTACCGCGACGCGGTGCGCGACCGGGTCGTCGCGCCGCTCGACGGCGCGTGGATGGAGGCCGAGCGGCTCGACCTGGGTGGCGGGCTCTCGCTCGTGCGGGGAGACCACGCCGACGCGCCCGCCGAGGCGGTCTACCCCGAGGGCGGCGACGGCGCGCCCGCGCTTCTCTGCGTGCTCGATCGCGACACCGCGGCCCACGAGCGCCTCGGAGCGGTGGAGGCCAGAGAGCGCTTCGGCAAGGTCGTGACCGCGCTGCGGCTCTGGAGCCCGGGTGCGGTGAGCCTCGGCACGCCGGGCTGGCGGCGCAGCGACGGCGGCCGCTGGGTGGCCCTTCCGATGGGAGCGAGCGGCCGCGGCCGCGGCGACGGCTGGGTGCTGCGCGAGGGCGAGGAGCGCGCGCTGCGCGAGTTCGTGGCCGCGCTCGACCAGTCCTCACGCCCCGGCACGATCGAGTGGGCGCTCGGGCGCTTCGAGATGGGCTGCGACCACACGCGCGACTCCGAGGCGCTCTTCGACTACCTGCTCGCCCTGCGCGCCCTTCTCGACGCCACGAGCGACGCGGGGGAGGCCGGCCTCGCGCTGCGCGTGGCCGCGCTGTGCGCCGAGGAAGCTCAGCGGCGCAGCGTTCAGCGGCGCATCGAGGCGGCCGTCTCGCTCGAGCGCGTCCTGATGGGAGGCACGGGCCGGGTGCCCGAGGACTCGCCCAGTGAGCTGGTCCGTGAGATCGAGGGTCACGTGCGCGCGCTCCTGCGCGACGTGTTGTGCGGCTACCTCGACCCGGACCTGAAGAGCGTGGCGGACGACATCCTCGTGGAGACGCACCCCGAGCCACTGGGGGAGATCCAGGCGCGCGACCTGCGCAAGGAGCGTGCGGCCGCGGCGGCCGCGCAGCCCGAGCCCGACGAGCCCTTCGAGCCCGAGGAGCCATACGAGGCGGACGAGCCCGACGAGCCGGATCCGGGCGGCGAGACGCAGCCCTACCTCGACTACGACCTCGAGGAGGACGACTACGACACCTCCGAGCTCGAGCCGGTCCCCGTGGCCGGCGAGCCCGAGCCTGAGCCTCCGCCCGAGCAGCCCCAGCTGGACGGAGTCACGGCCTCGGACGACTGGGCGCGGGACGAGCCCGAGGATTACGCGGGCCCGGCTTAGTACCTGTCACTAGAACAGGTACTCGTCCATCAGCGCCAGGCCACGCAGGTCGTGGACGTCGTCCTCCAGCTCCGGGATCTCGATGATCGGGCTGCGACGCAGGCGCTTTCGCAGCCGGTCGAGGTTCGTGCGGTCCCGGGCGGCCAGGCGGCGCTCGTCCTCCCACGTGGAGAGCACCTTCGCGGCGAGCGGCTCGCCTACCAGCTTCTCGACCTCGGCCGACACGTCACCGTCGGGCAGCGGCGTGCGCACCCGGTTGGCCACGACCCCGGCGAAGGGCAGCCCGGCGTCGAGCAGCCGGTGATGGAAGAAGGCGGCCTCGTCCATCGCGTCGGCGCGCGGTGAGGTGACCAGCACGAAGGCGGTGCGGCTGTCGCCGAGCAGGCGGTTGACGCCGTCGGCGCGCTCGCGGAAGCCGGCGGCCATGTCGCCGAAGCTGTTGAAGAAGCCGGACAGGTCCTCGAGCAGGTCGATGCCGGTGGCCCGCTTCATCACCGAGAACAGCATCCCGGTCCCGCGCCCGAACACCCTGAGTCCCAGGAAACCGGGAGCGGTGAAGAACTGGAGCGAGCGGGAGTCGATGAAGGCGGCGAGCTTCTTGGGCGCGTCGATGAAGTCCAGCGCGTTGCGCGTGGGCGGCGTGTCGAGCACGAGCAGGTCGTAGCGGCCCTGCTGGTGCAGCTCGAGCAGCTTCTCCATGGCCATGTACTCCTGCGAGCCGGCCACCGCGTTAGAGAGCTCCTGGTAGATGCGGTTCGAGAGCACGGCGTCGCGCGTGCGCGCATCGGGCGCGTGCCACTCGATCAGGTCGTCGAAGGTGCGCTTGGCGTCGAGCATCATGGCCCACAGCTCGCCGTCGACATCCGCCTCCACCCGGCGTTCCTCGTTCCCGAGCTCGGGCAGGCCGAGCGAGCCGGCCAGCCGCTTGGCCGGATCGATGGTGAGCACGGCGACCTTCTTGCCGCGGGCGGCCATGCCGAGCGCGATCGCCGCCGAGGTGGTGGTCTTTCCCACGCCTCCCGATCCGGCGCAGATGCAGATGCTCTTGCGGGCGAGCCAGTCCTCGATCACAGCGTCTCCTCGAGCAGCTCGGACAGCTCGTCGAGCTCGGCGCGGCCCAGAGCGGGCGCGAACATGAAGGGGAGGGTGCTCACCGTGGCGCCGGCGTCCGCGCGGAGTCGCTCGAGCTGCTCGCGCTGGGCGGCGGCGCGATGGTGCTCGAGCAGCGCGGTGGCGAGGGCCGCTCGGGCGGTGTCGCTGCCGCGCCCGTCCACGCTCTCGAGGCGCCCCACGTCGTCGGCCCCGTAGCGCTCCGGGTAGAGGCCGTTGACCACGATGCCGTCCAGGGCCATGTCGTCCTCCGCCAGGCGGTCCTCGAGCTCGAGCGTCTCCGCCACCGGCATCTCCTCCGGCAGGGCCGCGGCGATGATTCCGGTGCTGCGCGGATCGCGGACGAACTGGTCGATCCGCCCGGCCTGGCGGGCAATCGGCCCGGCGCGGGCGATGCGCGCGTAGGTGGCCGGCGCCCGAAGCAGCGCGAGCCCGTGGCCCGTGGCCGGCGCGTCCACGATCGCCAGGTCGAACACCGAGCCGCCGGTGCGCCGCTCGAGCTGGGCGAGATCCCAGATCTTCCCCATGGTCACCAGCTCGGAGACCCCCGGCGCGGCGGCGGTGAGCAGCTGGAAGATCCGGCTGCCGCCGAGGATGCCCGCGAGCGTGCCGGAGCGCAGCTGGTGGCGCAGCCACTCCTCCATGGCCCGGTGAGGATCAATCGAGAGGCCGAACAGGTTAGGGGCGAGCTCGACCTCATTGTGATCTCTCGCGCCCTTCCCGAACAGGCTCAGGAGCCGCTGCTGCTCGGCCACCTCGACCACCACGGTGCGCCGGCCGCGTCGCGCAGCGGCGAGCCCGAGCGCCGCGGCGATCGTGGTCTTGCCGGTCCCGCCCTTGCCCATGACAACGACCAGCCGTCTGTCGAGAACGGTCTGCACCCGGATCCCACGCTAGCGTGGCCGATATGACCGAGCTCGAACGCGCCATTCACGCCCAACCGGACGAGCTGAGGCGCCTGGCGTCGCTCGAGCTGCCCGCCGGCGCCCGGCGCCTGGCCGCCGGCGAGCGCGTCTGGCTGGTGGGCACCGGCACCAGCCTGCACGCGGCAGAGCTGGGGGCGTTGATGTTCGCCCGCGCCGGCGTCGACGCGCGCTTCGCCTCCTCGATGGAGTTCGCCCGCTGGGCTCCTCTGCGCCCCGGCGACGCCGTGGTGGTGCTCACGCACACGGGCGAGACCGCGTACGCGCAGGCGTCGCGCCGGCGGGCGCTCGACGCCGGCGCCGAGACGCTCTCGATCACGGCCGAGGGAGTGGGCTGGCCGGAGGCCATCGAGACCGGTCCGAAGGAGCGCTCGCACACCTACACGCGCAGCTACACGTCGGCCCTGGCGGTGCTCGCGCTGATCGCGGCCGAGCTCGGCGCCGAGGGACTGGGCCCCGACGCCGTCGTCGCCGCGGCGGAGGCCACCGAGACGGCAATCGCCGAGCCGGGTCTCGACGGGCTGCCCGAGCCGGCACGCCTGCTCGTGCTCACGGGATCGGGGCCGGGCGCGGTGACCGCCCGTGAGGGCGCGCTCAAGCTGCGCGAGGCCTCTCGCCTGACCGCTGAGGGCTACGACGCCGAGATGCTCCTCCACGGCTCAGCCGTTCCGCTCGGGCCGGACGATGCGCTGCTCGTGCTCGGCAGCGGCCGCGACGGCGACGACTTCCTGGGCCAGCTCGCCAACGCCGCTCGCGCGGAGAACGTGCCGGTGGCGGAGCTCGATCAGCCCACTCCCTCTGACGAGCTGATGGTGCAGATCCCGCTCACCGCGCGTCTACAGCTGCTCGCCGCCCGCCGCGCCGAGGCCGGCGGCCATGACCCGGACCTGGTGATCACGGGGGCCTGGGACGACGAGCGCCTGTGGGCAACCGGGGCTCCGGGCCCGACGCCATAGAGCATCGCTCGGAAGGAATCGCTCGCGTACGTGCGAATAGGCACTGCGTATGACGCCCACGGCCAAGGTCATCGCCTTCACCAACCAGAAGGGCGGCGTCGCCAAGACGACCACCACCCTCAACCTTGCGGCGGCGTTCGTCGAGCGGGGACATCGCGTGCTCTGCGTCGACCTCGATCCGCAGGGCAACCTCACCATGAGCCAGGGGATCGACCCGGACTCGCTCGAGACCTCGATGTACGACGTGCTGGTGCACGGGCTCTCGATCCGAGAGGTGATCCGCAAGCGCGAGGTGGACGTGGCCTGCGCCTCGATCGACCTCGCCGGCGCCGAGATCGCGATGTCCACGATGATCGGCCGCGAGCGCGCCCTGAAGAAGGCGCTCGCCCCGATCCTCGACGACTACGACTACATCTTCATCGACACCCCGCCCAGCCTCGGGCTGCTCACGATCAACGCGCTCACGACCTCCCAGAAGGTCATCGTCCCCGTCCAATGCGAGTATCTGTCCATGCGAGGGCTGATCCAGCTCCAGAACACGCTGTCGATGGTGCGTGAGGAGCTCAACCCGGACATCGAGATCGAGGGCATCCTGCCGACACTCGTGGACAACCGCACGGTGCACGCCAAGGAGGCGATCGAGATCCTCGAGGAGAACTTCGGGGACCGCGTCTTCGCGTCACGCATCAACAAGACGGTGCGGTTCGCCGAGGCGCCGGTGAAGGGCATGTCGGTGCTCAAGTACGACCCGGACGGCAAGGCGGCCTACGCCTACCGTCAGCTAGCGGAGGAGGTCCTTGCGAATGGCAAGCGGTAACCGGGCGAGCATGCGCGAGGGTCCCCTGGCGCAGCTGTTTCGCAAGACAGAGGACTCTCCCGAGAGTTCCGAGGCCGACGACAAGAAGCAGCCGAAGGCCGGCCGCCCGCTGCCCGAGGGCGGGCCCGCGCCGCAGGCCACCCGCCAGGCGCCCGAGCCCCAAGCGAATCGCGAGGGCGCAGAGCCGGTCGAGCGCACCGGTCCCCCGCCCCAGCCGGTCGGCGGTCGCATGACGGAGGCCGCCCGCCGCGCCGAGGAGCGCGAGGAGCGTCGGCGCGAGCGCCGGCAGAGCTCGGGCCGCTACGAGGGCGTGCCCACGCCCGAGGAGCGCCTGCGCTCGGTGTTCTCGGCGGACATCCCCGAGAACATCCTCGACCGTGAGCCCGAGTCGCCTTCGGTCTCCGACCCCACAGACCGTGAGCCGCTGCCGATGATCAGCGCGATGTCGAGCGGCGTGACCGAGCCGCTCCTGCGCGTGGTGGGAGTGGGCGGCGCCGGCGTCAACGCCGTCAACCGGATGATCGAGGCCGAGGTCGAGGGCGTGGAGTTCGTCGCCGTCAACACCGACATGCAGTCGCTCGAGGGCTCGGGCGCCGAGACCCGGGTGCACATCGGCCACGACATCACGCGCGGCCTCGGCTCCGGGTCCGACCCCGAGCTGGGCCGGGCCGCGGCCGTGGAGAGCTACGACGACCTGAAGGGCCGGCTCAAGGGCTCGGACATGGTCTTCATCACCGCCGGATCGGGCGGGGGCACCGGAACCGGTGCGGCGCCGGTGGTGGCGCGTATCTCGCGCGAGATCGGCGCACTCACCGTCGGCATCGTCACCAAGCCGTTCTCCTTCGAGGGCGCGCGCCGCGGCGAGCAGGCCGACCAGGGAGTGGAGGAGCTCGCCCGCGAGGTGGACACGCTCATCGTGATCCCCAACTCGCGGCTCCTCACCGTGCTCGACAAGTCGACCTCGATGGTCGAGGCCTTCCGCGTGGCGGACGACGTGCTGCGTCAAGGCGTTCAGGGCATCTCCGACCTGATCACCCTGCCCGGACTCATCAACCTCGACTTCGCGGACGTCCGCACGATCATGTCGGAGGCGGGCCAGGCTCTCCTCGGCATCGGCATGGGCACCGGCGACAGGCGCGGGATGGATGCGGTGGAGCACGCGATCGAGTCTCCGCTGCTGGAGACCTCGCTCGAGGGGGCGCGGTCGATCCTGCTCTCGGTCACCGGCGGCCGGGATCTCTCGCTGTGGGAGGTCAACGAGGCCGCGAAGGCCGTGTCCGAGGCCGCCCATCCCGACGCGAACATCATCTTCGGGGCCATGGTCGACGAGAAGATCGAGGACCAGGTGTGGGTGACCGTCGTGGCCACCGGCTACGGCGACCGGCCGCTGCAGCGCGCGGCGCCGCGCCGGGAATCTCGGAGTATCCCCGCGGACGCCGAGCCGCGGGTGAGCCGGTCGCGTGAGCGCGAACGCCAGACCGCCGGGATGCTCAGCGACGTGGACGTCCCGGAGTTCATGCCGCGCGGCTGATCCGCCGTCTCCCCGCGTAGGTCCGGATCGCCGCGGGGATACGCTGGCCTCATGAGAGGGGTCGTAGCCGCCGGTCATCCGCTCACCGCGGGGGCCGGAGCCGATGTTCTACGCGCCGGCGGCAACGCCGTGGACGCGGCGGTGGCGTGCGTGCTCATGTCCTTCGTCGCCGAGTCGCCCCTCACCGGGCCGGGTGCCGGCGGCTTCATGCTCGTGCACACGCCGGCAGGCGGCAGCCACCTGCTCGATTTCTTCGTGGCCGCGCCAGGCCGCGGGGACGAGAGCCGCGAACCGGCCTCGCTGGTGCCGATCGACGTCCATTTCTCCGAGGACGCCATTCAGCGCTTCAACGTGGGCCCGTCGTCGTGCGGGGCCTACGGAACGACCCTGGGCCTCGCCGAGGCGCTCTCGCGGTTCGGCACCGTGTCGCTCGCCGACCTGTGCGCCCCGGCCGCCCGGGCGGCCCGCGAGGGGGTCGAGGTCGTGCCTATGCAGGCCTTCCTGTTCACGATCCTCGAGCCGATCCTCCGCTCGACCCCCGAGAGCGACGCCCTCTACGCGCCGGAGGGGCGGACCCTGCGCGAGGGCGAGACCATCCGGCTGCCGGAGCTGGGCGCGCTGCTCGAGCGACTGGGCGCCGAGGGCCCTGACTTCCTCTACCGCGGTGACGTGGCCGCGGCCTGCAGCGCATGGGTGCTCGAGCGCGGCGGACTTCTCACCACCGATGACTTGGCCGCCTACGAGGTGATCGAACGGCCTCCGGCGCGCGTGAGCTACCAGGGCCGCGAGGTGCTCACCAACCCGCCGCCGTCGTCGGGCGGGATTCTGATCGCTGATGCGCTGGGCATCCTCGAACGGCTCGAGCGGCCGCACGACCCGGGCGTGATCGCCGAGGTGATCGCGTCTACGAACCGGGCCCGGGACGAGGAATTCCTCGAGGGACTTGGACGCGAGGGCTACCTCGAACGCTTCCTCGCCAAGGATGCGCTCGACTCGGTGGCGACCGAGGTCCGCTCGCGCCTGGGCAACACCACCCACGTCTCGGTGATGGACGGGGAGGGAGCCTGCGCGTCGGTCACGTGCTCGAACGGCTCCTGCTCGGGCGTGGTGGTGCCCGGCACCGGCATGCACCTCAACAACATGCTGGGCGAGCAGGACCTGAACCCGCTCGGTTTTCACCGTCACGACCCCGGGGCGCGCGTGCCGAGCATGATGTCGCCCACCGTGGTGCTCTCTGAGGGCCGCCCGGAGATCGCCATCGGCAGCGCGGGCTCCAACCGCATCCGCTCGGCGATCCTGCAGACGGTGCTCGCCGTGCTCGATCTCGGCCTTCCCGCGCAGGAGGCGGTGTCGAGACCGCGCATCCACGTGGAGGGCCGGGAGGTGGATGCCGAGCCGGGGGTCGACGAGGCCTCCCTCGAGCGGCTGGAGGCCGGAGCCTGGTCGGTTCGCCGCTGGACGGAGCAGAACCTCTTCTTCGGCGGCGTGCAGGCCGTGGCCCGCAACCCGGCCAGTGGCGAGCTCACCGGCGGGGGCGACCCGCGCCGGGGCGGCGTGGTGGAGGCAGTGCCCGAGGGCTAGCTGTAGTTCCTGAGCACGTTGTTCATCCGGCGGATGGATCGGCGGCGCTGGTGGCGGATCTCCAGGGTGATTCTCCTGGCGCCGCGGATCGGCGCCGACCGCTGCGGAATCGTGGCGAAGGTCCATCACGCTCTGGTGGACGGCAAGTCGGCGCTGGAGGTGGCCCGGCTGGCAGCTGCTCCGGACGGGCGCGTTAAGAGCTTCCCGCGATGTCCGTTTGCCTGGATAGGAGCAGCGCCCTGACTGGCTTGGGGCGAGCTGGTTCTTACCTCGCCTGGGCAGTCGCTGGTGGACGTGCGCCGAGCTGTCTCGAAGCTCGCGGCTTGGCGGCTGGGCGGCAGCGGGGACGACCGTCCGTGCGTGTATACATCCGCTCGACTGGTTGGCGAGGAGGGGAGCGCGACTGTGCCGATAGCGGCCGACTATCCGTTCATGGATGTCTTGTGGTCGATGATCATCTTCTTCTTCTGGGTGATCTGGATCTGGATCGTGATCACGGTCTTGATCGACGTGTTCCGCCGCCACGACATCGGTGGCTTCGCCAAGGCGCTCTGGGTGGTCTTCGTGGTCATCCTGCCGTGGCTCGGCGTGCTGATCTATCTGATCGTCGAGCACGACGGGATGCGCGAGCGCAGCGTGAGCCAGGCGCAGGCACAGAAGGAGCAGTTCGACCAGTACGTGCGTGAGGCGGCAGGCGGTTCCGCCGACGAGATCGCCAAGGCCAAGCAGCTACTCGACCAGGGGGCGATCACGCAGGACGAGTTCGACGCGCTCAAGGCGAAGGCGCTCTCGTAACTCGACGGGCGACCGAACACTCTCGATGGCAGCTGCCTTCTGGCCGGGGAGCTCGGGCGGCTTGCTCGCTCCGTGAGCATATGGGCGTGTGAGCGCCGCGGTGTCCATATCGGCTTCCGAGCGGCGCAGGTTCCTGGCCCCGCTCGCACTGGCCCAGTTCATCTGCAGCTTCGCCGGCTCGAACATGAACGTGATGATCAACGACATCACGCAGGATCTCGACACGACCGTGGCCGGGGTGCAGGCCGCTATCACGCTGTTCCTGCTGATCATGGCCATCCTCATGATCCCGTGCAGCAAGCTCACCGACCGCTGGGGTCGCAAGCGCTGCTTCACCGCCGGTCTCGTGCTGTACGGGATCGGCGCGCTGCTGAGTGCGGTGTCTCCCAGCCTCGGCGTCCTGATCCTGGGCAACTCGGTGCTGGAGGGCGTCGGCACGGCGCTGCTCATCCCCCCGGTCTACATCCTCACGACGTTGCGCTTCAGCGACCTCACCTCGCGCGCCCGTGCCTTCGGCGTCATCAGCGGCATGGGTGGCGTGGGCGCCGCGGCGGGGCCGTTGATCGGTGGCGTCATCACGACGGGAATCAGCTGGCGCGCCGCGTTCGTCTTCCAGGCCTTGGTGGTCGCGGCGATCGTCCTGCTGAGCCGCAGGATCGAGGATCCGATCGCGGCGGACCCCACGCGCCCCTTCGACGCCTTCGGAGCGATCCTGTCGGCCGTCGGCATGTTCTGCGTGGTGTTCGGGATCTTGCAGGCCGACAACAACGTCGCGCTGATGGCTGGGTTCGTGGCCGCTGGGGCCGCGTTCTTGATCTGGTTCTTCCTCTACATCCGCCGCCGCGAGCGAGTCGGCAAGGAACCGCTGCTGTCCACAGGGCTGTTCAGGAACCGAACGTCGAACCTCGGTCTGGCCACGCAGAACATCCAGTGGCTGCTGCTGATGGGGACGTCGTTCGTGGTTGCCGTGTTCCTGCAGACGGTCCGCGGCTACAACGCGATCGAGACGGGTGTCATCTTCACCGCCGCGACGCTGGGCGTCCTCGCATCCTCGCTCGGGGCCGAGCGATTCGCCAAGCGGCGTTCGCAAAAAGCGCTGATAATGGCGGGCTTCGTGACGACCTTGGCGGGGATCGGCCTCCTGCTGGCCCTGGTCGGGGCCTCGTCGCGAGTCGTCGCCTTCGCGCCCGGCCTGCTGCTGATCGGCCTGGGGCTCGGGCTGATGCTGACCCCGTCGGTCAACGTCGTTCAATCCAGCTTTCCGGAGCAGTTGCAGGGTGAGATCTCCGGGCTGTCGCGCAGCATCTCCAACCTTGGCTCGTCCTTCGGCACCGCGATAGCCGGCACGATCCTGGTCTCCGACCTCGCATCGGGGAACACGAGCTACGTAGTCGCCATGGTCGTGCTCGCGGCGCTTGCGCTAGTCGGGCTGGCCGTGGCCGCTCTACTCCCGCGCGGCCCCGAGCAGCACAGCACGTCGAGCCAAACCATGACGCCACACGCGCCGCGCCCGGCCGTCCAGGCCGAATAGCTCACGGTCCCGGTAACACGAGCGGACCCGAGCAAGGAGGCAACCCGGGTTATCTCACTCGTCAACGCTTACCTCAGCCGAGTGTACGCCTGGGGCTCCTCGTCAGGCCGGGGGTCTCGTCGTCGTCGGTCGCCGCGACCTTCCGGCCCGGCAGGCGGGCGGCAGTGACGATCGACTACGCGCCGCGCAGGTGCCCGTTGCCGCTCGCTCGCTCGGCCGCCTGCTCGGCCATCCGGATCCGCTCGAGGGCTTCGCTGAAGAGAGTGCCGAGCTGCTCGAGGCGGTCGCTCTCCGAGCGCTGCTCGAGCAGCTTCTGCTTGGCGGCGGGCTCGACGTCGAGGGTCGCCGCCATTCCGTACGCGTCGAGACGGTCGAGAGCATCGGACTCGGGCCGGGAGTCCGTGACCTGCTCGACCAGGTCGGCGTAGCGCTCGCGCGCCTGGTCCGCGGCTTCGTCGTCCGCGGGCTCCTCGGTGGGGAGGACCTCCACGTCCCCGGCCGGGTAGGGCAGGTCCTCGATGCGGCGCAGCAGGCGGAAGGGATCGGTCCCCTCCACCAGGATGTTGATCCGGCCGTCCTCGAAGCGCTCGAGCACTCGCGAGATGCGGGCCGAGCAGCCCACGTCCTTGAGCCCTCGTCCGAGAGCCAGATGATCCCGAACTCGGTCTCGTCGTCGAGGCACTCGCCGATCATGGTCTTGTAGCGGTCCTCGAAGATGTGCAGCGGCACAAGCTCCTGCGGGAGCAGCACGAGGCCAAGGGGAAACAGCGGGAAGCGCTCGATCATCTGCGCCATCTCCTCTAGAGGCTAGTGGCGACCGGCCTCGCCGTGGGCGCCATCCGGCGGCCGCGGCGGTTCGTATCTCCTGTGTGCCCGCCCTCCTCTGGCTTACACGTGACCTGCGCGTCCACGACCATCCGGCGCTGCGAGCTGCGCTCGACGCCGACGAAACCGTGGTGCCCGTGTTCTGCTTCGACGACCGCCTGCTGCACGGCCGCCACGCCTCCGGGCCGCGCACGCAGTTCCTGCTCGAGTCGCTCGAGGACCTGCGCGAGCGGCTGGACGGCCAGCTCGTGATCCGGCACGGCCCGCCCGAGAAGGAGCTGGTCGCGCTCGCCGCCGAGCTCGAGGCGGGGGAGGTCCACTTCACCGCCGACTCGGGCCCGTTCGCGCGCCGGCGCATGGAACGTGTCTGGCGCGCGCTCCAGCGCGCCGAGATCGAGCCGAACGCCCACCCCGGCCTGCACGCGGTCGACGACCTCACCGCGCTGCGCACCAAGAACGGCAAGCCCTACACCGTCTTCAGTCCCTTCCACCGCTCGTGGCTCGAGATGCCGCGCCGCGAGGTCGTGGGGCGCCCCCGCAAGCTGCCATCGCTGCCCAGCGGCCTCGCCAAGGGCCGCATCCCGTCGCTGTCGGACCTGGCGCTCGAGCAGGAGGTGCCCGAGCCCCCGCCGGGAGGTGAGACCGCCGCCCGCGAGCGGCTCAAGGCCTTTCTCGGCGATCAGGTCCAGAGCTATACGGACAACCACGACGCGCTGGGCCGCGACAGGACGTCGCGTCTCTCGCCCTACCTGCACTTCGGATGTGTGTCTCCCCGCGAGATCGAGGAGCGGCTCCCGGGCGGCAAGGGAGCCGAGGCCTTCCGGCGCCAGCTGTGCTGGCGCGACTTCTACCACCACGTGCTGCGCGAGTTTCCCCGCAACGCGCGCTCGGAGTTCCAGGAGCGCTACCGGGGCTCGATCTCATGGAGCTACGCCGAGAAGCGCTTCGAGGCCTGGTGCGAGGGCCGCACCGGCTACCCGCTCGTGGACGCCGCCATGCGCCAGCTGCGCCGCGAGGGCTGGATGCACAACCGCGCCCGGCTGGTGGTCGGGTCGTTCCTGACCAAGCACCTGGGGATCGACTGGCGCTGGGGCGAGCGCTGGTTCATGCGTTTCCTGGTCGACGGCGACGAGGCCAACAACAACGGCAACTGGCAGTGGATCGCGTCGGTGGGGGTGGATCCGCAGCCCTTCTTCCGTCGCATCTACAACCCCACGCTGCACCTGGAGCGCTACGACCCGGAGGGGCGCTACGTGCGCCGCTACGTGGACGAGCTGCGCGACGTGCCCGACGACTACCTGCGCGAGCCCTGGACCATGCCGGAGGACGTGCAGCGTGAGGCCGGGTGCGTGATCGGCGAGGACTATCCGGAGCCGATCGTGGACCACCGGGAGGCGCGCGAGCGGGCCTTCGCGCGCTACAGCGTGGGCTAGCCAGGCGTCCAGCCGCCAGCGGTCGCGGTCACGGCGGGCCGGGGCGGCGCCGATAGAGCGAGCATGTCCAGCGAGGTGTTGAACGGTGTCCCGGAAACCGCCGTCGACGGCGGCCTGACCCTCGAGCTCACACTGGCCGAGGCCGAGGCCGTCAAGGCCTGGCTGCTCAAGCCGACGGCCGACGGCAGCGCGGCCATCGACGACGAGCACGCGAAGTCGGTGATGGTCAAGCTCGGCGCCCAGCTCGACTTCGTCCAGGGCGTGGCGCAGGTCCGCGAGGAGCTCGAGGCTGCCGGCTTTCCCACCGAGAGCCTGAGCGACGATCAGGTGGCCGATCTCGGCCGCCGCATCGCCGAGTCGCCGATTCGCCGCTTCACCGCGGGTTAGACGCCGGACAGCGGGCCCGCGCGGCCGGGCGCCCGCTACTTTCGCCTAATGGCCACCGCCGCTCCGCCCGCACCCACGGGCCCGGCTCACGTCGCGGTGGTCTCCTTCCTCGCCGCCCGGGCGGCGCCCACCGGCGGCTTCTGGATCGCCCTGGCCGGAGGAGTGGCCCTCGCCCGGGTGGCAGAGCGCCGCGGGGCCCGGGCCGGCTTCGGAGCGAGCGTGGCGGCGATGCTGGAGACGGTGGCGATCATCGGCCCGGCGCGCTTTGGCATCCCCTTCACCCAGGCGGCCACCGCGCCGCTCTTGGGCCGGCTCGAGGCGCGCGGCTGGGCGCTCACTCCACAGGTGCTCACCTGCGCCGTGCTGCGCCTGCTGCACAACGCGGCCACCACCGCGTTCTTCATCTGGGTGGTCACCGGCGGCCTCGACGCCTACGCCGGCACCTACGACGCGATCGGCCGGCGTGTGGGCATCGAGGTGGGCACGGCGGACGCGCTCGCCCTGACCGCGGCGGGCCTCGTGATCTGGGCGGTGTTCGCGAGCGTGATCCAGGTGCTGGTCTACCGGCGCGGGCTGCGCGACTGGGACGAGCTGGAGAGCGCCGGCGTGCCCGCCGAGGAGCCCGACACCCGTGACGAGGAGGTCGCTGCCGCGACCGGCACTCGCCCCGCCTGGCGCGGGCGCTTCGATCCGCGGGCGGTGACGCTGGCGGCCGCCGTGGCCTTCGCGCTGTTGCTGGTGAGCACCGAGTGGCTGGTGCTCGGGGCGGTCTCGGCCTGGCTCGCGCTGGCCTGGGCGACGGCGAGAGCCGATCGCGAACCGGTGCCGGTGGGCCTCCTGTTCGCGGCCATCCTCGGCATCGGCGCCCTGGTGTTCACGCTCGGAGGTGGGCTCGGGCTCGACCTCGCGCTGCGCCGGGCGCTGCGCGCGGCTCTGATCGTCCTGGTGGCCACCTGGCTGCGGGCGGCCGCCGGGGCCGAGGGCCTGCGCGAGGTCTTCCGCCGCGCGCTCGGCCGGCTGCGGGCCATTCCCTCGCTGCCCGAGGCCGTGACCGTCCTCGACGGGATCGCCGCCGAGGGCCGGCTCGTGGCGGCGGCCCGCTCACTCGCCGACCGCATGCGCGGGGTGGAGCTGCGGCCCCTGCCCCTCATGGACGGGGTACTCGACTGGGTGGTGGGCGAGGCGCGCGCGTTCCGCCCGCTCGCCCCCGGCACTCCGCCCGCCCTGGCGCTGCGCGCGCCCGACGCTCTGCTCGTCCTGCTGGCCGGGGCGGCCCCGGCGGCCGCGCTGGCCCTGGCCGGCGGCTGAGCCCTACCGGGCGGTGCCGGAGACCAGCAGGTTGTAGAACAGCGCCGCCGGCAGCCGCGGCTCCAGCAGCGAGCGGTCGACGCTCTGCAGCAGCAGGTAGCCGCGGTGGGCGTAGACCCGCCAGGCCCAGGGAATGCCGTCGGGCTCGGCGGACGCCTCGAGCGTCCGGTTGGCCCAGCCGAACAGCGAGGCGGCCAGCTCCTCGCCGCGGACGCGCACGCCGGTGAAGCCGGCGGCCTCCGCGTGCGACGACAGGGCTGCCGGCGTGAAGGCGTGCACGTCGACCTCGTGCTCGAGCAGCTCCTCCTCGGTCCACAGCACGTCGCCGTTGCCGGCGCCGCGCGGCTCGGCGCCCATCAGCGCGCGCCAGACCGGCGCGAGCGCAACCGCTCCGCGCTTGGGGACGGCCGCGAGTCGGTCGCCGTAGCGGGAGGGCTCTCCGCAGAAGGCCACCACGCCGCCCGGCCGCAGCACACGCCGGAACTCGCGGAAGGCGGCGTCGAGGTCCGGCAGGTGATGCAGCACGGCGTGGCCGAACACGAGATCGAACTCGGAGTCGGCGAAGGGCAGCTCGGAGGCCTCGCAGGCCGCGGTCTCCACGGGCTCGCCGAGCTCGCGCGCCGAGCGTTCGAGCGTACGCAGCATCCCGGGTGAGATGTCGGTGGCCACCGCCTGGCCGATCACGCCGGCGCGAAGCAGGTTGAGCGTGAAGTAGCCGGTGCCCGCGCCGATCTCGAGGGCGCGCCCGTAGCGGCGGGGCTCGTGGCCCAGCGCCTTGCGCAGCTTGCCGGTGACCTGCGCCTGCCCGGCCTCCTCGTAGTTGATGCCCCACTTCGTGTCGTAGTGGGACGCCGCCAGGTCGTGGTAGCGCACGTTGGCGTCGCGGATGCTCTCGGCCGTCGGCATGGGCCGCAGAACAGTAGTACCCAGGGCCTATCCCGCTCGGCTCGCACGCCCAGATGCGTCCCAGGACTCTGCGCGCCCCTAGACTCCCGCCGCCCATGCAGGAGACGGTGCAGAGAGGCCAGCCGGCCGGCGTGCCCCCGCTCGAGCTGACCGGCGAGCGCACGCTGCCGGACGTGCCCGCGGAGAACTACTGGTTTCGGCGCCATCTGGCGGTGTACGAGTGGGTCGCGCAGCGCTGCGGCGGGCTGGACGTGGTCGACATGGCCTGCGGCGAGGGCTACGGGGTGGAGGTACTGGCGCGCCGCGCCCGGCGCGTGACCGGCGTGGACGCCAACCCCGAGGCCCACGAGCACGCCCGGCGCAAGTACGCGCGCCCCGGAGTCCGCTTCGTGCGCGACCTCGTGGAGAGCTACGCCGAGCCCTGCGACACCGTCGTCTTCCTCCAGACCATCGAACACGTGCCGGACCCCGAGGCCGTGCTGCGCCACTTCCGCGACCTGCTGAGGCCGGGCGGGCGGGCCTACGTGTCGACCCCGAACCTCCTGACCCTGGCCCCGCCGGGAGCCGACAAGTCGGACAACCCCTGGCACCTCAAGGAGTACCGGGTCGAGGAGTTCCGCGCCCTCTGTGCGACCGTCTTCGGCCACGTGGAGCTGCTGGGTCTCTTCCACGCCCGCGTGCTGCGAGCGCACGAGCTGGCTCTGCGCGCCGGCTGGGACCGGGTGCACGCCGGGCTGGGTGTCACGCGCCCCTTCTACGACCGCTTCGTGCCCGCACTCTCGGCCCGTGACTTCGCGCTCCGCGACGGCCCGCTCGAGCAGGCGCTCGACTTCGTCGCGGTGCTGAGACCTTGACGCCGGCCGCTCCCGAGCTGCCCGTGGCGGCCCGGCCGGCCTGGCCCGCTTGGTACGCCCCGGTGTCCCTGCTGGCCGCGTTCGCGCTGATACTGGCCGCAGCGGTGCCCCTCCTGCCCGCCGTGCTGCTGCTGGGGCTGTCGGACACGGTCGCGGCGCTCGCCCTCCTCCTGCTGCTGGTGGTGCAGGACGGGCTGCTGGCGCTCTCCGCGCTCGTGTTCGCCAAGCTCAAGCTCGACCCGCGACCCTGGCACTTCGGCATCCGCGCCACCCGCCTCTGGCCCACCGTGGGCTGGGCCGTTCTCGGCTTCGTGCTGATGCTCGGCTTCGAGCTCGGCTACATCGAGCTGCTGGGCGTGGACGAGACCAACCTGGACGACCTGGGCGAGGGGAGCCTCATCGCCGCGTTCCTCGTGGCGGTCGCGGTGATCGTGGTGGCCCCGGTGACCGAGGAGTTCTTCTTCCGCGGCTTCTTCTACCGCGCGCTGCGCACCCGCTTGAGCGTGTGGACGGCGGCGCTGATCGACGGCCTGGTCTTCGGAGCGCTTCACTTCCAGGGTCCCAACTCCGCAGTCATCCTGCCGGTGATCGCCGTCTTCGGCGTCGGCCAGTGCCTCGTCTACGAGCGCACCGGCTCGCTGTTCGCGGTGATCGCGATCCACGCGGCGTTCAACAGCGTCGCCACGCTCGCCATCGAGCCGCTGCCCGCGATCGTCGTGGGGACGCTCGTGCTCGCGGGCTGCGTGGCCGTTCCGCGTGCCGTGGGCCGGTACCCGAGCCCGTTGCCGGCGTGACGCCCGAGCGCCCGGGCGCGCTGGCGCTCGTACTCCACTCCCACATGCCCTACGTGGAGGGCTTCGGCACCTGGCCCTTCGGCGAGGAGTGGCTGTGGGAGGCCGTGGCCTGCGCGTATCTGCCCCTGCTGGATGTCCTGGACGGCGCGCCGGTGACGGTGGGGCTCACGCCGGTGCTCTGCGATCAGTTCGAGGCCATGCGCGGGGACGCCGGCGAGCGCTACCTCCGCTTCCTGCGCGAGATCCGGGCGGCGGTCCACGCCGAGGACGCGGCCGGCCTGGAGAGCGGCGGCGAGGGCGACCTGGCCGCCGAGGTCCGGCGGGCGGCGGGCGACTACGTGTTCGCCGAGGAGGCGTTCCTGCGTCACGGCCGCGACCTGCTGGACGCCTTTCGCCGGCTCGAGGGTGTGGAGCTGTGGACGTCAGCGGCCACGCACGCCGTGCTTCCACTGCTGGCCACCGACGCCGCGCTGCGGCTGCAGCTGGCCACCGGGACGAGCTCGCACCTGGAGCGCTTCGGGGTCTGGGACGGGGGTCTGTGGCTGCCGGAGTGCGCCTACATCCCCGGCCTCGAGCGCGAGCTGGCCGACCACGGCGTGCGTGCCTTCTGTGTCGACCAGACCGCTCAGCCCGGCTTCGACCATCTCACCCCGGTGGCCACCGCGGCGGGCCCCCTGGCGCTGCCCGTGGACTGGGCCACCGTCGAGCTCGTCTGGAACGACCGCCGTGGCTATCCCGCGTCCGGCGAATACCGGGACTATCACCGGCGCACGCTGCACGACCTCAAGCCCTGGGACAACGCCGGCGAGCCCTACCGCCGCGAGACCGCTCTGGAGCTGGCGCGCGAGCACGCCCGCCACTTCGTGGAGCGGGCCCTGCGGCGGCTAGAGCAGGGCGGTCTGCTCTGTTGCGCACTCGATACCGAGCTGCTCGGGCACTGGTGGTACGAGGGCCCGGCGTGGCTCGCGGCGGTCCTGGAGGAGGCACCGCGACGCGGCCTCGAGCTCGTGACGGTCGGCGAGGGCCTCGAACGGATGACCGCCTCGGAGCGGCCGCTGGCCGCCTCGAGCTGGGGCGAGCACAAGGACCTGTCGACCTGGGACTCGGCCGGCGTGGCCGACTTCGCGTTCGCCGCCCGCGGCGCCGAGCTGCGCACGGTGACTGCGGCCGCGCGCGACGGCGGCCGGCGCCCGGCGCTCGAGCGGGCCGCGCGGGAGCTGCTGGCGCTCCAGTCGAGCGACTGGGCCTTCATGGCCACGCGCCGCCTGGCCGCCGACTATCCCTCCCGGCGCGTGGCGGCACACGGCGCCGCGCATACCGAGGCCCTGGCCGCCGCCACGGCGAAGGTATTGTCCCCCGAGGCCGTTCCCGAGCCCACCCTTAGGAACCTCGCGCCCCATCTGGACCTAGCCTCGCTCACGACGCCCTGATGCGCATCCTCATCCTCTCCTGGGAATACCCCCCGCTGATCGAGGGCGGGCTCGCCCGCCACGTGCGCAAGCTCGCGGAGAACCTCAGCCTGCGCGGCCTCGAAGTGCACGTACTGGCCCGCGGGCGGGAGGAGGACCCGCCCGAGGAGGAGATGGGCGGCGTTCTCATTCACCGGGTGCGCGAGCCGGAGCGGCCGCGCGACCTGGGGGAGTTCGTGGCGTGGATCGAGCACATGAACTCGGACATGCTGGCCGTGGGCGTGGAGGTCGGCGACCGCTACGACTTCGACGTGGTCCACGGTCACGACTGGCTCGTGGCGTCCGCGGGCGATCACCTGGCCAAGCGCTTCCGGGCCCCGCTCGTGGTCACGATCCACGCCACCGAGTACGGGCGCCACCAGGGCTGGGTGGACAAGCACCCGCAGTCCTACATACACGGAGTCGAGCGCTGGATGGCCAACCGGGCCGAGCGTGTGATCACCTGCTCGTCCTACATGCGTGAGCACGTGGCCGACATCTACGGGCTCGAGGAGGAGAACGTGGCGGTGATCCCGAACGGGATCGATCCCTCCGAGCTCGTGCCCGTCGACGATCTCGACTCGCTCCGGGCCCGCTTCGCGGCTCCTGACGAGCGCCTGGTGCTGCTGGTGGGGCGGCTCGTGTACGAAAAGGGGTTCCAGCTCGCGCTCGAGGCACTGCCGGGCCTGATCGAGCGGCTGGGCAAAGTGCGCTTCATCGTCGCCGGCTCGGGAACGGCCGAGGCCGAACTGCACCAGCAGGCGCATGAGCTCGGCCTGGACGAGCACGGGACCTTCCTCGGCTGGATCGGCGACGACGTGCTCCACTCGCTCTACCGGATCGCCGACCTGACGGTGGTTCCCTCGATCTACGAGCCCTTCGGGCTGGTGGCACTCGAGGCCATGGCCAGCGGCTGCCCGTGTCTCGTGGCCGACACCGGCGGGCTGCGCGAGGTGGTTCCCAACGAGGACGTGGGCCTGCGCTTCCGCTCACGCGACCCGGACTCGCTGGCCACGATGGCCGAGCGGCTCCTCACCGACGTGGAGCTGCGCGAGCGTCTGGTGGCCGAGGCGCAGGAGCACGTGCTCTCTTTCGACTGGGCGGACGTGGCCCGGCAGGTGGCCGCGGTCTACCGCGAGACTCAGGTGGCCAGCCTGCGCAGCGGATAGCGCACCAGGAAGGTCGAGATCCACAGCACGTGGGGGATCTCGGTGGCCACGAAGGCCAGGGGCGCGGCGACGATGAAGATGACCCCTATGGCCAGGGCGCTGATCGAACGGCTCCCGCTGTACGACGGCACGTGCCGCTCATGCACGAAGCCGCGTCTGACCGAGTAGGTGCTCATCGTCCAGTGAGCCAGGGAGGCCAGCGCTACTGACACGGAGAAGCTGGCCGTGGCGAGGCCGGAGTCCGGGTACTCGCCCAGCAGGTCGGTGGCGAACGGAAGCAGGGCCACGAAGAGCAGGAACACGAGGTTGAGAAACATCAGCATCCCGTCGAAACGCACCAGCGTCTCGAACAGGTTGTGATGGATCATCCAGAAGCGCCCGATCACCGCGAACGACAGGACGTATATGTAGATCGACGGCAGGAGGTCGATGAGGGCGTCGCGCAGCTCTCCCTCGCTCACGTCCGGAACGTCGATGTTGAGCACGAGCAGGGTGATCGCCACTGCGAGGACCCCGTCGGTGAACGCGGCGATGCGACCCAGATTGGTGCGCTCCATCGCACCTCATCCAACTCGCACGTTCGGATGGATCAGCGTTGCCGCGTCAGCGCCGCGGCCGCTTCGCGGCCGCTGCGGATCGCACCCTCCATCAGCGCGGCGAACTCCCCGCCGAGATGCTCGCCGGCGAACGCAAGCGGTCCCACGGGCTCCGAGGCGATCCGCGCGAGCTCGAGCGGCGGCGAGCTCGAGTAGGCCGCACCGGCCCACCGATCGCCGGACCAGGTGGACAGCAGGGCGCCCGCGGGATCGAGCGCGAGGTCGCCGCGCAGCCGCGCCAGCGAGGCCAGCCAGCGCTCCGGCCCGTCGGCCACGCCGAGCCGATCGAGCGCCGCGGACGAGCCGGCGAACGCGCTCACCACGGGCTGCACCACCCCGTTGTCGGCGGTGGCCGTCCAGCACCAGTAGCGCTCGGGCACGGACATCACGGCGCCGGGAGGCGCAGGCTCGGCCAGCGGCACGAACAGCTTGGCCGCGTGGCCGTAGCGGACGCCGGACAACGCCCCGGCGAGTGCGCCGGGCAGCGGTGGGTCGAAGTCGATCCGTGACAGCACGCGGGCCGGCACCGCCACCACGCAGGCGTCGGCGCGGAGCTCCGCCCCGGCCGCCGCCAGGCGCACTCCCGGTGCGCTCCCTTCCGCCGACCATGCCACGCGCTCGACCGGGGAGCCGAGCCTGACCGCCGGTCCGAGCTCCGCGGCCAGCGCCTTCGCCAGACCGTCGTTGCCGCCCGCGATGCTCGGCGCAGGCTTCTCGTCCACGTGGGCGATCCCGGCCAGGTCGCGCGCCGCCACCCGATCGGCGGAGTCGGCGCTCGATATCTCCACCCGGGCCACCAGCGCCTCGCGGGCTGCCGCCACCAGGTCGAGGCCGTCCACGAACTCGCGGGCGCTCACGCCCGCCGGCGCCTCGGGGAGAGTGCGCTCGACCACCTCCGCGGCGGACACCATCTCCTCGTAGCTGGTGGCATCGCCGCCGCGCGGCTCGCGCCTCCCGTAGCGCATGCCCTTGTCCCAGAGCCCCAGCCCGAAGCGCTCGGCCAGCTCGCGGATGGCGGTGTTGCCGGGCAGCAGGTACTCGGCGCCCATCTCCACCACGGCTCCGTTGTCGAGGCGCCGCGACCAGACTCGCCCGCCCACGCGGTCGCGCGCCTCCAGCACCGTGACCTCCCAGCCGGCGCGCTGGAGCTCATCGGCGGCGGTCAGCCCGGCCAGTCCGGCGCCCACGACGGCGGCCCTCATGCACGCACGGCCAGCGCGTCGACCACCGTTGCGCCCCGCTCGTGCACCAGCACGGGGTTCAGCTCGATCAGCTCCAGGTTGGCCTCGAGCAGCAGGTCGCCGGCGGCCGCCGCGAGAGTCGCCGCCGCGGCCACGTCCAGCGCCGCGCCACCCCGCCCGCCGGTGAACAGCGGGGCCGCGCGCAGGCTCCGGATCGCCGCTTCCACGCGCTCCGGCGTGGCGGGCAGCGGCACCACCGCGGCGTCGGCCATCAGCTCGGTCCAGACCCCGCCCGCCCCGAGCACGAGGCTCGGCACGACGCCGTCGGCGCGCGCCGCCACCAGCAGCTCCGCCCCGGGAGGCGCCATCCGCTCGACCAGCACCGCGGGCCGCTCGAGGCCCCCGGCGAGGCCGGCGAGGCGCCGGTGGGCCTCGCGCAGCTCGCCCTCCTCGTACAGGCCGAGCGCCAGGGCACCGGCGTCGGTCTTGTGGCGCAACGCGGGCGCGCTCAGCTTGGCCGCCACGGGTCCGCCCAGCTCGCCGAGCGCCGCTACGGCGTCGTGCTCGTCGCGCACCAAGCGGCCCGCCGGGACGGCCAGGTTCGCGGTTCGCAACAGCTCCTTGGTCTCGTGCTCGGAGAGCCATTCGGCGCGGCCGTTGCCCCCGGCGCGCGCCGTGCGCCGGGTTGCTGCCGCGATGGCCCGCATACGGGCCGGGTCGCCCGGAGGCCGGTCGAGGGCGGCCGCGCAGGCCAGACCGGTCCTCAGACCCGAGATCGCGGGGATGCCGTCCTGGGCGAAGCGCGCCGCCGCGGCGTCGTCGAGCAGGTCGGGCAGCGTGGAGGCGACCATCACGGGCACCGGGCTGGCCGCGGCGCCCCGGTGGATGCCCTCGCGCACGTCGGCCCACGACTCCTCGGACGCGCCGTCGATGCCCACCGGCTGGTCGTACAGCACGAGCTCGCGCCCGATCGCCGGATCCTCGCCGGTGACCGCGACGATGTCGCGGAGCGTCTCGACCTCCCCCCAGATGAGGGCGGTGTAGTCGAGCGGGTTGCCCACGGTGGCGGCGCCGGGCAGGAGCTCGCGAAGGCGCGTGACGGTGGCGGGCGCCAGCGGCGGGAGCGCGAGGCCCAGCCGTTCGCACTCATCGGCGGCGAGGGCCGAGTCGCCGCCCGAGCACGTGAGCACCGCGAGCCCCGCCGAGCGGCGGCGCTGTCCCGGCACGGCGAGGGCCTTGGCCAGCTCCAGCAGCTCGTGGACGTCTGAGGCCCAGGCTCCACCTGCCTCCTCGACGAGCGCCCGGAAGACGCGCTGGTCCCCCGCCACGGCGCCGGTGTGGGCCGCCGCGGCGGCCGAGCCGGCCGCCGACACGCCCACCTTCAGCACCGCCACGCCCACGCCGTGCTCGGCGCAGGATCCGAGCGCCTCGGCCAGGAGCGCGCCGTCGCCGTCGGCCTCCAGGTAGAGCGCCACCGCGCCCACGCCGGCGTCGGTCGCGAGCTGCGCCACCCACACGGCCGGGTCGAGCCCCGCGGCGTTGCCGCACGACACGACGGTGTGCAGGCGCAGACCGCGATTTGCGTTGAGAGCGTTGACCGAGACGTTCCCGCTCTGTGACACCAGCGCCACGCGGCCGGGCTCGAACGGCCGCAGGGCGTCGCCCCACAGGGCGGCCCGTTCGTGCAGGGCGACGATGCCGTTGGCGTTGGGGCCGCACACGGGCAGGTCGTGGCGCAGCGCAGCCTCGCGCAGGTCGCGCTCGTGGGCGGCGCCCGCCTCGGCGTCGCCGGAGCCCGCGCCCGAGCCCGGCGATGCTCCCTGCGCTCTGGCACCCGCCTGCATCTCCCCGAAGCCCGCTCCGTAGACCACGGCTCCGCCGCACCCGAGCGCGCCGGCCTCGTCGATCACCGCGGCGACCCCGGCGGCGGGGATGGCCACCACCACCGCGTCGGGCGGCTCGGGACAGGCGCTCAGGCTCGGAAAGCAGGGCCGGCCGAAGACCTGCTCACGCCCCGGATTGACCCCCCAGACGGCGCCTCGGAAGCCGGCAGCGTCCAGGTTGATCAGCGTCTGGGCGGCGTAGGAGCCGTGTCGCTCGGTCGCGCCGACCACCGCGACCGAGCGCGGGTGGAGGAGGCGAGAGAGGTCCACGGAGCGCTAGTGGTCGTCTCCGGAAATACGCTCGCGTTCGGCGGCTGCGAACCATCGCCTGGCCGCACCCACGATGCTCGCCAATGCGCTGCATTGGCTGCGCTCGCGGTCACGCCCATGCTCGGTTCTCGCTCGCCGACCCGCGACCGTATTCCCGTCGAAGACCACTAGTGAAGCACTCGTTCCACGCCACGCCGCTCCAGGGCGCGGGCGATGATCAGCCGCTGGATCTCACTGGTGCCCTCCCAGATGCGATCCACGCGCAGCTCGCGGAAGAAGCGCTCGGCTACGTTGGTGCGCATGTAGCCGCGCCCGCCGAAGATCTGCACGCAGCGGTCGGCGCAGCGGCAGGCGGCCTCGCTCACGAACAGCTTGGCCATCGATGCCTTGGCGTGCACCAGCTTGGGGTCCGCGCCGGCGTCGGCCAGGCGGGCCACCTCGAGGGTGAGCAGGCGTCCCGCCGCGGCGTCGGCGGCCGAGTCGGCCAGCGGGAAGGACACGCCCTGGTAGTCCATGATCCGGCTGCCGCCCTGCTCGCGCTCCAGCGCCCAGGCCGTGGCCTCCTCGATCAGCCGCCACATCGAGCCGACCCCGCGGGCGGCGATGCCCAGCCGCTCCTCGGTGAACCAGGCACGCTGGAGGTCCTCGCCGCCGCCGAGTCCGCCCACCACCGCATCCTCAGGCACCTCCACCCCGCTGAAGCGGATCGTGGGGTGACCGTGTGGATAGGTGTGGGTGAAGGGCGGATCGTCCACCACCTCGATCCCGGGCCTGTCGCGGTCCACCAGGAACAGCGTGGGCAGCGTGCGGCCGCCCTCGAGCACGTTGGCCATGACGATGTAGACCGCGGCGATGTCGCCGTAGGTCACGAACCACTTCTCACCGTCGATCACCCAGCCGCCGTCGGTGCGGCGGGCGGTGGTCTCGATCTTCGAGGGGTCGGAACCGGCCTCGGCCTCCGTGACGGCGTAGGCGTCGTGGAGCTCGCCGCGCAGAGCCGGCCGCAGGTAGCGGTCGATCTGCTCGGGCGTGCCGTTGGCGAGGACGTTGTACGCGCCCGGCATGTGCCAGGAGAGCGCGTTGGTGGAGCGCCCGAGCTGCTCCTCGACGAGGAACCACTCGGTCTTCGTCCAACCCTGGCCGCCGTACTCGGGGGAGTGCAGACCACCCGAGAGCCGCGCGGCCACGGCCTCGTCCTTGATGCGCTGCTTGAGCTCGGCGGGTATGTGCCCGCCGGCCAGCTCGGCCTGCTCCTCGTTGGGGATGAGGATGTCTTCGACGAAGCGCCGGGCGCGCTCCTGCAGCTCGAGCTGCTCGGGCGTGAAGTCGCCCGTGAGCTCCGGGGCGGCGGGGGTGACGGTCATGCGCTTCCTCCGTTGCGGGTCAGGCGGCCCGGAGAGCGTCGGCTCGCCAGGCCCAGGGCCAGGTTGTCGTGGTTTCGAATCACCTCGTCTACGAGCGCGCGGGCCTCAGCCACGTCGCTCCTGCCCGAGGCGGCATCGGCGAGCGCCGACACACCGGCGAGATATTCCCGCCACGCGCGGCGGCTGCCGCGGGTCACGAGCCGCTCGACTCGCGCCCGCTCTCGCTCCACCAGATCGGGCGCAGGGGTGCCCGCGGCGCGCAACGTGGCGATCGCCTCGGGCAGCTCGCGCTCGGGTTCTGGAGTGATCGAGAGCCATGCGTGACGGGCGCCGAAGTGACGCACAAGGCCATGGTATCATGCGACTGATCACAAAGTCAGGATGGTGCTGAATGGCCGTCGAAACGGTCTCCCAGGCTTTGCCCGCGGCGCTCTCGCCTCGCTTCTACCGCGATCCCGAGGTGCTCGAGCTCGAACAGGAGCGCATCTTCGCGCGCACGTGGCAGTTCGTCGCCCACGTGTCCGAGCTGCCCGAGCCGGGCCGCTACCTCACGGCCGTGGCGGGGAAGGAGCCGGTGCTGGTGCTGCGTGACGACGACGGCGAGCTGCGTGCGTTCCGGAACGTGTGCCGGCATCGCGGCTCGCGCCTGCTCAGCGGCACGGGGGAGTGCCCCAAGGCCATCCGCTGCCTCTATCACGGCTGGACCTACAGGCTCGATGGCCAGCTCATCGGCGTCCCCGAGGGGCGCTCGATTCCCGGCCTCGATAAGTCCGAGCTCGGCCTGTTTCCCGCCCGCATCGAGGTCATGTGCGGGCTTATCTTCGTCAACCTCGACATGGCTGCAGAGCCGCTGGCCGAGCAGGTGGCCGGCCTGCCGGAGCGGCTCGCGCCCTACGCCTTCGAGACGCTCGAGCCGCTGCACGAGAAGCCGAGCTCCCAGCCCGCCAACTGGAAGATCGTGGTGGACAACTACCTCGAGGGCTATCACGTGCCGATCGCCCATCCGGGCTTGATGCGGCTGCTCGACTACAAGCGCTACGACGTGGAGGTCCACGACAACTGGGCGTGGTTCGACGCGCCGCTGCGCGACAAGCCGTCCGGGAACCTCATCGAGCGGACCTATCAGCGCCTGGTCACGCCGATGCCCGGCTTGGCCGAGGAGGATCAGCGGGCCTGGCGCTTCATCCTGATCTACCCCAACACCACCATCGACCTCTATCCCGACCAGATCGGGATCTGGCGGATCAATCCCGACGGCGTGTTCAAGACGGACGATCAGGCGATCACCCTGCTGCCGGCCGACTCCGATCTGCGTAGCCGCGCCGCTCGCTACGCGAACCGCAAGGTCAACGAGCTCGTGTCTCACGAGGACGTGGACCTGGTGGCCAACGTGCAGGCGGGCATCGAGACCCGCGGTTGGGAGCCGGGCCCGCTGTCCGGGCGCGAGGCCGCCATAGGCTGGTTCGCCGACCGCATCCGCTCGGACCTGGCAGCGCAGGCATGAGTCCGGCGGCCGCGGTAGAGCCCGTCCAGCGGGGGGCGCGCGAGCGCATCCTGGCCGCGGCGGTCGAGCGCATCGCGAGCGACGGCATCGACGACCTGCGCATCGCGCGCGTGGCCACCGACGCCGGGGTGTCCACCTCGCTCGTGCACTACCACTTCGAGACACGCGAGGCGCTCCTGGCCGAGGCGCTCGAGTACTCGTACGAGCTGGCGGGGGACGTGCGCATCGAGGAGGGGGCCGATGCGCGCGGGCACGTGGAGCGCCTCTCGCTCATGGCGGATCAGTTCCTTCCCCACACCGGCGTGCTCGAGCGCGACTGGATCCTGTGGGTGGAGCTATGGCTGCGGGCCGTGCGCCACCCGGAGCTGCGCCCCACCGCGGTGCGCCTCTACGCGCGCATGCGCGAGTGGCTGGCCGAAGCCATCGCGGAGGGCCAGGAGAGCGGCGCGTTTCGCCAGGACGCCGACCCCGAGCGGATGGCCGATCGCCTCATGGCCCTCGGTGACGGGTACGGCATCCGCGTGCTCATCGGCGAGCTCGACGTGGAGTATGCGCGCCGCGAGCTGTGGGCGGGGCTGGCCGACGAGCTCGGCCTCGAGGCCGAGCCGCCTCGGCGTGGCTGACCCGCGCTTCACCACAGGCTGCGATCGCTAGCTGCCGGCGGGGTCGTCGGCTGCGCCGTCCAGGAACTCGGTCACGAGGTCGTTGAACTTCTCCGGGCGTTCCCAGAACACCATGTGCCCCGCGTCGAGCCGCTCGAGCCTGGCGTCCGGTATCCGCTCGGCCAGCCGCACCGAGAGCGCGGGCCGGGTGAGGATGTCCTCGCTCCCGGCGATCACGAGCGTCGGCTGGCGGATGCCGTGCGCCTCCTCCAGGACCGAGTGCCCCCGGCATGCTCGGGCCGCCGCCTCGAAGCCCGCGAGAGCGGGTGGGTCCGAGGCCAGGAACTCGCGGGCGATATCGGGGTTCTCAGCCAGGTAGCCGGCCGAGAACGAGAACAGCAGGAGGCTGCCGAGCAGCACCGGCCCTTCGCCCACGCCGGCCAGGGCGATCCAGTGGTCGAACAGGACATTGGTGAACGTGTCCTGCTCGGCCCAGGTATTGGTCAGCACGAGCCGGTCGATGTCGCCGGGATGGCGCAGCGCCCAGCGCTGGCAGATGGCCCCGCCCATGGAACTGCCCACGGCGCTCGCCGGAGCCAGGCCGAGCTCGGTCACGAGATCGTGAGCGTCGTCGGCCATCGCCTCGATGGTGTAGGGACCCGGAGGGGTGGAGCTGCCTCCGCTTCCCCGGTTGTCGAAGGCCAACACCAGGTGGTTGGGAGACAGGCGGTCGACCTGCGCGCTCCAGGAGCTGAGGTCGTCCCCGAGCCCGGCCACCATCACCACCGGCGGTCCCGATCCGCGGACCTCGTACGACAGCTCGGCTCCCGACGTACAGGTGACCGTGCCGGACGCCATCGTGGGAAGCCTATTTCCGCGCGAACGCCGGCCGCCGTGGCCTGAGGCTGCGGCCCTTGCGGTCCTTCAGGATCCGCTGCGCGGCGTTGTGCCCGCAGGCCGCCATCACCCCGCCGCCCGGGTGCGTCCCCGCGCCGCAGAGGTAGAGGCCGTCGACCGGCGTGGCGTACTGGGCGAGCAGCGGCGACGGCCGCATGAAGGCCATCTGCTCGAGGCCCTGTTCGCCCTGGAAGATCGAGCCGCCCTGGAGGCCGAAGATGCGCTCGAGGTCGGGCGGCGCGAGCACCTCGTGGTGGACCACGGCCTCGCGGATGTTGGGCGCGTGCCGGGCCACGATGTCGAGGCAGCGCTGCGCGTAGGCCTCGCGCGCGCCCTCGCCCCAGTCCTCCTCGCGCCACGGGCCGTACTGGGTGAACATCGTCATGACGGTCGTGCCGTCGTCGGTGAGCGAGGGATCGACGGCGCTCGGAACCTCCATCTCCACGTAGGGGCCCTCCGCGGGCACGCCGCGCGTGGCGTCCTGCCAGGCGCGCTCGAGGTAGTCCACCGACGGGCACAGCGCGAGGCTGGTGTGCAGCAGCCGCTGCTGGTCCGCGGCGGACACGCCCTCGTAGCGCGGGAGCTCGGACAGCACCCAGTTGACCTTCACCGAGCCGCCGCGTGTGCGGTAGCGGCGCATGTCGGTCACCACCTCGTCGGGGAAGTGATCGGCGCCGACCATGTCCAGCACGGTGGTGCGTGGGTGGGCGCCGGAGACCACCAGCGGCGCGCTCAGCTGCTCGCCGCTGTCGAGGGTCACGCCGCGTGTGCGTCCGTCCGTCACATCGATCGACGCGACCCCGGCGCCGGTGCGCACCACCGCGCCCGACGCCTCGGCGCTGCGGGCGATGGCCTGGCTGATGCCGCCCATCCCGCCCTTCACGTGGCCCCACAGGCCGCCGATTCCGTTGAGCTCGCCCAGAGCGTGGTGGAGCAGGTTGTAGGCCGTCCCCGGGGTGCGCGGGCCGGCCCAGACGCCCACCACGCCGGTGCTGGCGAACGCTCCCTTGAGAGCGTCGGACTCGAAGTGCTCGTCGAGCAGGTCGCCCACCGACATGGTCATGACCCGGAACAGCTCCAGGATGTCGCGCCGGCTCATGCCCGCGGCGCGGCCGGCCTCACGCAGCAGCGACAGCAGGTCACCGGGGCGCTTTGAGCCGAGCGCGGGCGGCGGGCGCAGCATCAGCGGGCGCAGGAACCCGGCGCAGCGCTCGAGCAGCTCCTCGAACGCGGGGTAGGCGGCGGCGTCGTGGCGGGAATGGGGCGCGATCGACTCTTGGCTGGCGCGCGTGTCGGTGAAGATGAACAGCGGGTCGCCGTTGTCCCCGATCGTGGCGAACGCGGGATCGAGCGGTATCGCCTCGTAGCCGAACTCGTGAAGGCGCAGCTCGCGCACGACCTTGGGCTGGAGCATCGACACCACGTAGGACGCGCGCGACACCCGCTGCCCGGGCCAGACCTCCTCCGTCACGCAGGCGCCCCCAACTATGTCGCGGCGCTCCAGCACGCACACCCGCAGGCCGGCCTGTGCGAGGTAGGCGGCGCAGGTCAGGCCGTTGTGTCCGGCGCCGACGACGATCGCGTCGAAGTCGGTGGGCGGCCCGCCGTTGCCGCTCACGCCGCCACCTGCATCCGCTCGCCGGCTTCCTGCAGCACCGCCCCGAGTGTGCCGGCGATCGTGTCGAACTCGCGCTGGCCGGCCACGAGCGGGGGCGAGATCTGGACAACGGGATCGCCGCGGTCGTCGGCCCGGCAGATCAGCCCGCGCTCGAGCAGCCGGGGAGACACGAAGCCACGCAGGAGCTCGTCGCACTCCTCGTCGGAGAAGCCCGCGCGTGTCTCCTTGTCCTTGACCAGCTCGAGGGCGTAGAAGAAGCCGGCTCCGCGCAGGTCGCCGACGATCGGCAGCTCGAGCAGCTGCTCCAGGGTCTCGCGGAAGCGCGGCTCACAGTTGAGCACGTGCTCGAGGATGCGGTCGCGCTTGAAGATCTCGATGTTCTTGAGCGCCACGGCGGCCTGCACCGGATGGCCGCCGAAGGTCATGCCGTGCTCGTACATCGTTCCCGGCTGCGCGAAGGGCTCCATCACCCGTTCGCTGGCCAGCAGCGCGCCGATCGCCGCGTAGGCCGACGAGAGGCCCTTCGCGCAGGTGAGCAGATCGGGCTGTATGCCGAAGCGCTCCGATGCGAACCAGTGCCCGAGCCGCCCGAAGCCGGTGATCACCTCGTCGGCGCAGAGCAGGATGCCGTGCTCGTCGCAGAGAGCGCGCACGCCCTCGAAATAGCCGGCCGGGGGAGTGAACGAGCCACCCGCGTTCTGGACCGGCTCCATGATCACCATGGCCACCGTGCCGGGGCCGGCCCGCTCGATCGCGGCCTGCAGCTCGTCCAGGAGGTGGCCGGTGAACTGCTCCTCGGTCTCCTCCGGCGGGCGGTGATAGCGGTTGGTGTTGGACACGTGGCTCACGCCGGGGACGAGCGGCTCGAAGGGCGTGCGCAGCTCGGTGGTGCCCGTGATCGAAAGCGCGCCCATGGTTGTGCCGTGGTAGGCGACGTCGCGGGCGATCACCTTCCAGCGCCGCTCGCCGCGCGCGGCGTGGTACTGCCGAGCGAGCTTCCAGGCCGCCTCCACCGCCTCCGATCCACCGGAGACGAAGAACGCTCGGTTGAGGTCACCCGGAGCGAGGTCGGCCAGCACCCCGGCCAGCTCGATCGAGCGAGGATGGGCGTAGGTCCAGTTGATCGCGAAGGGCAGCTCGCGCATCTGCGCCGCAGCGGCCTCGCCCATCTCGGCGCCGTAGCCGTAGCCCGCGTTCACGCAGAAGAGCCCGGCCAGAGCGTCGAGATAGCGCTTCCCGTTGGCGTCCTCCAGGTAACAGCCGTCACCGCGAACGATCACCTGGAGGTCCGCGGGATCCGCGTAGGACCCCATATCGGTGAAGTGCATCCAGAGGTGATCGAGGGCAGCGCGCTGCAGGCCGGCGGCGTCGGTCATCGGCCTCAGGATATCGTGCGACTGACTACAAAGTCAACAAATCGTCTATGCTGTCGCACGATGCTGAGAGGGCCTCGGCGTGCATGACGTGATCGTGGTCGGAGCCGGTCTCGCGGGCCTCTCCGCGGCACGCGACCTGGCCGCGGGCGGCGCGGACGTGGTGGTCGTCGAGGCGCGCGAGCGCCCGGGCGGGCGGGTGGAGCAGGAGCTGCTCCCGGACGGTCGCCCCGTGCAGCTCGGCGGCGAGGTGGTGTCCGACTGGATGGCGGGCTACCTCGAGCTGGCCGGCGAGCTCGGTCTCACGCTCGAGCCGAGCTACACCGCACTTGATCTCCCCTACGCCTGGGGGGCGGACGAGGGCGTGACGATCGCGGAGGGCGCTCCCTGGATGGACGCTGCCGACCAAGCCGATCTCGAGCGTGTGGAGGCCGGCTTCGCCGCGCTGGCCCGCGGCGTGGATCCCGCCGACCCCTGGAGCCACACCGACGCCGAGCGGCTCGACACGGCCAGCGTGGGCGACTGGCTTCGCGCTCAGGACGCGCGGCCCGGGGTGATCCGCCTGCTGGAGCACATGGCTCGCTCGCTCTCGATCGACTCCATCGAGCGCACCTCACTGCTGGCCCAGCTGCGCAAGGAGGCGGTGAGCGGGGCGCAGGGGTTCTACGACGAGAGCCGCTGGGAGAACCTCAGGGTGGCCGAGGGCTCGGCCACCGTGGCGCTGCGCATGGCCGAGGATCTGGGCGAGCGGCTGCGGCTCGGCTGCCGCGTGGAGGCGATCGACGTCGCTCCCGGCCGCTGCCGCGTCTCACTCGCGGGCGGCGAGCGGCTGGAGTCCGAGGCGCTGGTGTGCGCGCTGCCGGTGGGTCCCCTGCGCGACGTGGTGGTGAGCGGGGTCTCGCCCGAGCGGCTGGAGTCGCTCCACCGCCAGCGCCACGCGCTCGCCTTCAAGACCGTCGTGGCCTACCCGGACTCGTTCTGGGACGTGGGCGGCGCCACCACGGACGGCGTCTGGTCCTCGGTCTGGATCCAGCGCGACGGCATCCTCTCCTCGCTCACTCCGCCCGACCGGCTGGGGCCGTTCCTGGCCACGCCGGAGCCACAGCGCCGGCGCGAGTATCTCGAGACCCTGGCCGCGCTGATGGGGGAGGAGGCGCTCGAGCCGATCCTCTACGCCACCCGCCTCTGGGGCATCGACCCGCTCACACAGGGCTACGTGACCGGCTGGCGTCCCGGCGACGTGATGTCGGTCGGGCCCCTGCACGGGACGCACGCGCCGCCCTTCTACGTGTGCGGCTCGGATCAGTGGGTGGCCGGCTACATGGAGGGCGCCGTGCGGACCGGCCGCGACGCGGCGTCGCAGGCCCTCGGGCGCGGACCGCGCGAGTTCGCTCTGCCGGTCAGCGTGGGCTGAGCGGGGGCGGCGGCTCGCCCTGGCCCCAGGCGTCGGCGCCGCCGTCGACGGTGATCGTGGTTCCGGTGATGTAGGCGGCCGCGGGAGAGACGAGGAAGGCCGTGACCGCCGCCACCTCTTCGGGGCTGCCCAGCCGCCCCAGCGGGACGAGCCGAGCCGCGGCCTCGAGATCGTCGCCGTAGGACTCGAGGCCCTCGGTGTGGATGCTGCCCAGGGCCAGCGCGATCACCCGGATCCGGTGCCGGCTCCACTCGGCGGAGAGTCCCGCGGCGAGGTTCTCCAGCGCCGCACGCGCCGCGCACGCGTGCGCGTAGCCGGGTATGCCGCGGCGCGGGCTGAACGTGTTGAAGATGACCACGCCGCCGCCGCCCGGGATCATCGAGCGCCGGGCGACGTCGCGCGTGAGCTGCCAGGCGGCGTCCACCGCCAGCCGGTGCACGGCGCGCCAACCCCCGGGGCTGATCTCCTCGGCCGCTGCCGTGAACTGGCCGCCGGCGTTGTTGATCAGCGCATCGATGCGGCCGAAGCGGGCCAGCACGTCCTCCACGAGCCGCTCGGCCTGCTCCTCCTCGCGGATGTCCGCCGGGTGGACGAGGCAGACGCCGCCGGCGGTCTCCACCGCAGCGCGGGTCTCGGCCAGCGGCTCCTCGCGCCGGCCGCAGATGGCCACGGCCGCGCCGGTGGCGGCCAGCTCGAGTGCGGTGGCCCGGCCGATCCCGGTGCCGCCGCCGGTCACGAGCGCCACGGTGCCGTCGTTGGCGTCCGCCGTCAGCGGCGAACGCCACTCCGCGTTCACGCCTGCCGCGCGTTCCGGCTCTCGGTGAACGCGCGCGCTCCTTCGAGGAAGTCACCGGCCGCCAGCGCCCGGGCGTAGGCCGGCCAGTCGCCCGCGGCCATCGCGGCGAACTGCTCCTCGACGGTCAGGCCCTCGCCGCGCCGGGCGATCTCCTTGGTGGCCTGCACGGCCGCCGGCGGGCAGCCCGCGATGTGCTCGGCCAGCCCGCGGGCCTCGTCGCGCAGCTCTGCCGCGGGCACCACGGAGCGGACGAGCCCCCAGCCGGCGGCCTCCTGCGCGCTCAGGCGCCTGCTCGTGAGCAGCAGGTCCATGGCCACGAACCACGGCAGGCGGCGCGGCAGCCGTTGCGCTCCGCCGGCGTCGGGCACGATGCCGAGGCTGACTTCGGGCAGGAAGAACTCGGCGTGGTCGGCGGCCACGATCAGGTCGCAGGCGAGCACCATCTCGAAGCCGCCGCCGGCGGCCAGGCCGTTCACGGCGGCGATCACGGGCTTGTCGAGGTCGAACATCTCGGTGAGCCCGGCGAAGCCGCCGGGCCCGAAGTCGCTCGCCGGATCCTCCTCGCCGGCCGCCGCCGCCTTCAGGTCCCATCCGGCGGAGAAGAAGCGCTCGCCCGCTCCCATGACGATGCCCACCCTGAGCTCCGGGTCGTCACGCAGGCGCGCGAAGGCCTCGTGGAGCTGGGCGCTGGTCGCGCGGTCGATGGCATTGGCCTTCGGCCGGTCGATCACGATCTCGAGCACCGGCCCGCGCACCTCCGCCGCGACCGCGCGGGTCATCGGCCGCGGGTGACGGTGAAGCGGGTCTGCGCGAGGACGCTGTAGCCGTCGTCGAGCATCAGGGTGGCGCGGTAGCGGCCGGCAGGAAGCTTGCCGAGATCTGCCTGCGTGAAGGTCACGTTCCCGCTCGGACGGGCGCCCGTGTAGAGGAAGCCCAGGTAGTTGTAGACGTCCGGCTCGCCCTCCGGGTAGATGCCGACCCAGTCGTACTTGTCAGCCGGGGCGCCGCGGAAATGCACCTTGATCGGCGCGCCTCGCTCGAAGCTGCTGCGGGCCGCTCGGATCGCGGGCCGCGTGCCCGGCGCCTCGATCCAGAACGGCGACGCCGCGAGCACGCGACCGCTCCGGTCGAGCAGCCCGGCCCGGTAGGCACCGGGGCGAAGTGGTCGGGTGCCGAGCAGCGGCGCCACGTGATCCGAGGCGTCGTAGATCGGCAACGACATCAGCGGCTTGTCGGAGTGCGGCCGGAGGATCGCCACCTTGCGTCCGTTGGGCTTCATCCGCGTGTAGCGCAGCGTGACCCGGTCACCCCTCGTGACCACGCGAGGAGATGCGCTCACCAGTGCGGGGGCCCTGCCCGGCGTGACCATGAAGCTGGACGCCACCGCGCGGTGATCGGAGGGCCACGGGCTCACGCCGAGCTCCACGCTCGGTCCACCCTGCTCGCCCACGAGACGGCTGGCGAGTGTGGTCGCCGGCCCGGTGGCCATCACCCAGTCGATGCGGTCGGTGGTCTCGGTGGGGCGGATTCGAGGGGGCGGCGTGCCGGCGGTCCAGGACAGCCCCGGCCATGCCACCGGATCGGGGTGGGCCTCGCGATAGGAGTCGCGCAGTCCGAAGCGCGCCAGCGCACTCGACACCGGCCAGGCGAGCGGGAACTTCACGCGCTGTGGGAACGCCGCCGCGGTGGCCGCCGTCCAGTCGAGGTGCGAGGGAGAGTTGAAGTCGCCGGTCAGGAAGGTGGGCGTGCCCGCGCGGCCGAGGCCGGCCAGCGGCCGCAGCCACGGGCGGATCTCGGGCAGCCGGACCGAGCGCTCGAGCGCGAGCACCTTCTTCGGTCCCTTGCCGTCGCGCACCGCCTCGGGCCCGTAGGGGGTGGAGGGGAGGTGCAGGTTTCCGATGGCCACCACACTGTCGAGGTCGAGCGCCGCGTAGGCGAGCCGGACGCCGCCGCGGGTGACTGCGAACAGCGGGTAGCGCGACAGCAGGTGAAGGCTCGCGTCGTAGTAGGGCAGGCTCGACGCTCGCGCCAGCCGGGCCACGTTGCCTTCCGGCTCCTGGAGGCCCACGATGTCCGCACCCGAGCGGCGGATCGCGCGGGCCGCCTGGCCGAAGTCGAGCTGCGCGCCGCCGTACCAGACGTTGAAGGTCATGACGGTGAGCGGGCGCTCGGTCTGGGCCGTGGCCGGGGGAGCGGCTGCGGCGGCCGCCGCAGCGACGGCCAGGGCCACGGCGAGCCCGCAGCGCGTGATGCGAGTCCATCCCACTTGTGCGGCTGACCACAAAGTCAACCCGGTTACCGTATCCGAACCGGCGCCCGCTCCGCAAGCACTTGCGGGTTAGGGTGGCCGGATGAGCGCTCGTCTCGCGGCCGCGGCCGCCGTCCTCCTGATCCTCGCGCCCGCCGCGTCGGCCGCTCCCTCGCTCCACGCCCACCGCGGCGGGACCGTGGTGGACGGACGTGCGCTGTTCGCCGAGGAGACGCTTCCCGCCTACCGCCACGCCGCGCGTGACGGCTTCGTGCTCGAGGTGGACGCGAAGCTCACCCGCGACCGCGTGCCGGTGGCGATCCACGACGCGACGGTCGACCGGACCACCGACTGCACCGGCGAGGTGCGCTCCTTCACCCTCGCCGCGCTGCGACGCTGCCGGCCCGACGTGCTCGGCAGTCCCGGCAGCGGCCTGCCGGTCCGCCGCGTGTCGCCGCGGGGGAGGATCGCCACGATCGCGCAGGTGCTCGGCTACGCACGGCGCGCCGGTGCCGGGGTCAACCTGGAGATCAAGAACGTGCCCACCGATCCCGACTTCGACTCGACGCCCGCCTACGCCAACCGGGTCATGGACGTGGTGCTGCGCAGCCGCTTGCCGCGGCGTCAGCTCCTGATCCAGAGCTTCATCCCGGACAACCTCGACGCGGCGCGGCGGCGCCTCCCCGGCGTGGCCACGAGCCTGCTGAGCCTCAACGCCACAGCCGATGCCTTCCTCGATCTGGCGGTGGCGAACCGCTATCGCTGGATCTCGCCGGAGTGGCCGGTGAGCCGCGCCTACGTCCGGCGCGCTCACGCCGAGCGACGCCTGGTGGCGCCCTACACCCTCGACCGGGCGGGGCAGGTGAGGGCGGCGGCCGGCGCCGGCGTGGACGCGATCATCACCGACGATCCGATCGGGGCCGGGCGAGCGCTGGGGCTGCGGCCGGTGGACGATCTCGCGTACGGGTTCTTCGTCTCGAATCGGCGCTTCCAGGCCACCGGCAAGCTGCTCAGGCCACGGGGCGTAAGCCGGCGTGCGGGCTGCCGGGGCACGGTGACCGTGCGGGTGGTCGGCCCGAAGGGGACGCTCGGGACGCGAACGGTGAGGCTGCGGCGGAACTGCCGCTTCAGAGCCGTCGGAGCTCTGTCGGCCGCCACCATGCAGTGGGCCATCACCATCCGCTTCAACGGCAATCGGGTGCTTCTGCCGCGCCTGGTGGGTCCCCGCTCGCTCCCCTGACTCAAGTCGTGTCCGTTCGCAGTCGCGTGCGCAGCGCCGCCGTGCGCCTGGGGATCGAGCGCCAGGCGCTCGCCGTTCGGCGGGCCTTCCTGCCCAAGCACGCGCGCGCCGACCTCCGCGATCAGCGCCTCCTGATCGCGCTGCTCAGCGAGGCCCTCGAGCCCGATTCGGACTGCCTCGACGTCGGCGCCCACGAGGGCGCGGTCCTGCGCGAGCTGGTGCGTCTCTGTCCGGACGGCAGACACATCGCCTGGGAGCCGCTGCCCGACCTGGCCGAGCGACTGCGAGCAGAGTTCCCCGGTGTCGAGGTTCGGCAGGCAGCTCTGTCCGACCGCGCGGCGCAGCGCTCCTTCACGCACGTACTCGACGCACCAGCGTGGAGTGGGCTGGCCCGGCGGCCAACGCCGGGCGGCGGCCCCGTCGATCAGTTGACGGTGAGCTGCGAGCGGCTCGACGACGTGCTCCCCGAGGGCGTGAGCCCCGCATTCCTCAAGATCGACGTGGAGGGGGCTGAGGAAGAGGTGCTGGCCGGGGCGGCCGAGACGCTGATGCGCCACCGGCCGCTGGTGGCCTTCGAGCACGGGGCGGGCTCGGCGGAGTACTTCGGGACGACCCCTGAACGCCTCCACAACCTGCTGTGTGCCGAGCTCGGATACCGGATCGAGGGTCTCGACGGCGACGGGCCCTACGACATCGGGCGCTTCGCGAGGATCTTCGCCTCTGGCGAGCGCGTGAACTTCGTCGCCCTCCCGGACTGACGCGTGGGGCACCGGGGGCTCGCGCCCCCGGTGCCCTGGCGTCGATCGTCTAGCCCTCGGCCGGACGCGGCTCGCCGGTGGGACGCGGCGCGCGCCGCTCCGGGGCCGGCCGCACGGGCTCGGCTCCGCCCTCGAGCGCGGGCCCCTTGGGCAGCCACTCGAGCCAGCTCGGCAGGTACCAGTTCCACTTGCCGAGGAGCTTCATCGCGGACGGCAGCAGCACACCGCGCACCAGGGTGGCGTCGATCAGCACCGCCGCCGCCAGGCCCACGCCGAACTGCTTCATGTCGATGAACGAGAGCGTGGCGAAGATGCTGAACACCGCCACCATCACCAGCGCCGCGGCGCTCACCACTCCGGCCGTCGACTTGATCCCGTGTGACACGGCGTCCTCGGTCGACTCGCCGCGGTCCACCGCCTCCTTGATCCGGCTGAGGATGAACACGTGGTAGTCCATCGACAGGCCGAACAGGATCACGAACAGCATCAGCGGGAACCAGGACGTGATCGCACCCGTGGAGTCGAAGTTCAGGAGGTTCTCGAAGTGACCGTCCTGGAACACGTAGGTGACGATTCCCATCGCCGCCGCCACCGACAGCACGTTCAGCGCGATCGCCTTGATCGGGATCACGATCGAGCGGAAGGTGACCAGCAGCAGCACGAACGCCATCGCGAAGACGAACGCGAAGACGAACCAGATGCGGGAGGCCATCAGGTCGTTGAAGTCGACCGAGCCGGCGGTGAAGCCGGTGACCCCCACGAGCTCGCCGCCGCTCACGCTCGGGAACACCTGCGGCACCACGTCGTCACGCAGCTTCTGGAGCGCTGCCATCGACGTCTCGTCGGTGCCGGTTCCCGCGAGCGGCACCTCGAGCACCGCCACCTGCTTGTCGGGGCTGACGTCGACCGTGACCGGCTCGTTGAACTGGTCCGAGTCACGCGCCACCTGGCGCAGGTCGGCGGCCGCCGCCTGGATCTGATCGCGGTCGAGGTTCTTGCCCTCGAGCACGATGTCAGCGGTGAACTGCTCACCCGGGAATGCGGCCTGCATGCGGTCGTAGGTCTGCATCACCTCGAGCGAGCGCGGGAGCCCGTCGATGCCCGTGTCGGCCGTGTGGATGTGGAACACCGGCACGGCCAGCGCGACCAGCACCGCGCCGGCGGCGATCATCGACACCACCGGTCGCTTGAGCACGCGGTCGAGCACGAAGCCCCACACGCGCGGCTCACCGGTACGCCGTTCGGGCTTCAGGAAGGGCACGCGGCCCTTGTTCACACGGTCACCGAGCTTCGACAGGACCGCGGGAAGAACGGTCAGCGAGCCGATCACCGAGATCGCCACCACGAGGATCGTGCCGGTGGCGAACGAGACGAACGTGGCTGCGCCGCCGAAGTACATGCCGGCCATGGCCCCCATGACGGTGAAGCCGGAGACCAGCACGGCACGGCCAGAGGTGGCGGCCGCAGCTTCGAGCGCCGCTTCCTCGGAACGACCGCGTGCGCGTTCCTCGCGCTCCCTGCGCAGGTAGAACAGTGAATAGTCGACGCCCACGGCCAGGCCGATCAGCAGCACGACCGAGTTGATCGTCTCCTCCACCGGCCAGATCTGGCTGATCGGGCCGAGCAGGCCGATCGCCGCGGCCACGGCCGTGATGGCCAGGACCAGAGGAACGAAGGCGGCCAGCAGAGCACCAAAAGCAAGGATCAGGATGATCAGCGTGATCGGCAGCGAGGTGACCTCAGCCTTCTGGAAGTCGTCCTCGAACGCCGCGCTGAGCGCCTTGTCGGCGCTCGCCCCGCCGAACTCCTCGATCCGGAACGACGGCTGCTGCTTGTCGAGCTTCGCGACCGCGGCGAGCGCCGGGTCGACGTGGTCCTCGGCGTTCTCGCCGGGAATCTCGAACGTCACTAGGGCGGACTTGCCGTCCTCGGACAGCTGGCCCTCGCTGTCGGACGCGTAGGGGCTCGTAACGGCCCGCACGTGCTTTGTGCCCTCGAGCTTGGTTACCACTCCGTTCACGACCGCACGGAACTCTCTATCCGAGTTGCGGGCGCCGTTCTGGCTCTGAATGAGGACGCTCTCGCTCTCCTTGTCCGGGAAATGGTTGGAGACCGCGGCGTCCGCGCGGCCCGATTCCCCGATCTCGTAGTCGTCGTCGCCGAGCACCTTCGTGCCCACCGAACCGCCGATGAAGACGGCCAGGATCACGAACAGCAGCCAGCCGACGATGGCCTTCTTTCGATGCTGCGCGCTCCAGCGACCGGCGCGAGCAGCGAGGTTCTTTGTGCGGTTCTCGTTCATGCGGAAGAGCATCCGCCCCGGCGAGGGCCCGTCCAATGCGGCCTACCGGCCAAACACGGTGCGGTTATCCGCACGGTCGAGGGCCGCCCGCAGCGTCTGCGCGACGCGGTTGGGCTCGTCTCGGAGCTGGCGCCAGGTGAAGCGGAGCGTGCGGTAGCCGGCGGCATCGAGGAGCTGATCGCGGCGGCGGTCACGCTCGAAGGCCTCCCGCGTGCCGTGGGTCTCGTAGCCGTCGGTCTCGGCGATCAGGCGTTGGGCCGGCCAGAGGAAGTCGGGGACGAATGTTTCGGCTGTCGAGCTGCGATCGACGCGTTCACCAGCGGTGCCGGCAGGCCGGAACTGCGGCAGAGAAGGAGGAATCGTCGTTCGAGCTCCTTGCGGGTCGTGCTCGGTCCGTGGATCGAGCTCATTCGTCACCCGCCGTAGCCGAGCCATCCCGCGCGCGCCGTGATTGCGCTCGAGCAGATCGTCGATCGCCGGCTGATCGAAAACGCGCAGCTGCTCGGCTCGGGTGATCGCCTTGGCGACGGCGTCGTCATCGAGTCGCTCGCAGAGGTCGAGCAGGATGCGGGCAATTGACACGCAGGGGATGCCGTCCCGAACGCTGATGTCAGGCGCCGAGAGCGTCGGCCGGCCGCACACGACGATTCCTCGGATTGAATGCCCACGCGAGGCGGGGCGCGGCACGGTGACCTCGATTCGCGCTGACGCGCTGGGCCTGAGCCCCACGAGCGCCGCGGCCGAGCGATGCGAGAGCACGGCGCCGCGGCCACACGCCAGCACGGCGGCCATCCAGCGCCCATGGGCAGCGAGGGTGGGTCGGCCCAGCGGCATACACGCCGCGGTGAATCCGGTGAAGCCGCCCGGCAGCCACCCGGCCCCGCACCGCCCGAGCGCTCAGGCCAAGCTCGAGAGCTGACCAGCGCAACAACGCCGTGCTGACGCTCGGCGAGCTCGACGATCGAGGGCCTCGAGCGGTGAGACCGTATTTCCGGCTCTCTCACCGCCGCAATTGCGGTCTCACCCGGCATGCGGAGGATCGTGGCCTAAAGACCCACCCCCTTCACCGCTGCCGTGCAACGTTTGCGCTACAGAACCGCTACGAGTAACGCATCGAGCGCGGCGCCTCGCGCATACGGATGAGCTGCGCCGGCACGCCACCCACCACCGCGTTGGCCGGGACGTCGCGGGTGACCACGGCGTTGGTGCCGATCACGGCGTTGTCGCCCACCGTCACGCCGCGCAGGATGCACGCGCCGTAACCGATCCACACGTTGTTGCCCACCCGGACATCACGCTTGTAGATCCCCTGCAGGCGTATGGGGCGTTCCACCTCGACCATCCCGTGGTCGAAGTCGATCATCATCACGCGGTCGGCGATCACGCACTCGCGGCCGATCGACACGTGCTGGAAGGCGGAGATGGTGCACTCCTGGCCCAGCACCGTCTTGGCCCCCACCGACACGCTTCCCTCGTGCGAGCGGATCTTGCAGCCGTGCCCGACCCAGGACCAGCGGCCGAGCTCGAGCGTGGCGCGCGGCCCCACCTCCAGGGAGCAGCCCGGCCCAACGAAGGCAAGCCCGTCCAGGTGCACCCTCTTCCCCAGCCGCAGTTTCCAGACGCCGAGCCGCGCAATGAGACGCAGGTACTTCAGATTCAGCATGCCCTTGCGACGCATGAAGCGCAGCAGCGTGAGCAGCCCGCCGTTACGGGGCGGAGGCTCGCCGCGGATCTCCGGAGGGAGATCGGACGGCGGCGCGGCGATCGGCTCGGTGGCGCTCTCCATCGCGGGGCTGGATGATAGGTGCGGGTATCCGTATTGGCCCCAGGGCCGTTCCGCTTCACAATCTTCGTTGCAATGGCCAGGACTGTCCTGATAGTCGACGATCACCCGAGCTTCCGGGCGAGTGCTCGCATGCTGCTCGAGTCCGAGGGCTTCGAGGTGATCGGCGAGGCCGAGAACGGCCTCGGCGCGATCGACGCGGTGCACGAGCTGGCCCCCGACCTCGTCCTTCTCGACGTGCAGCTTCCCGACATCAACGGCATCGAGGTGGCCGCGCGCCTCACCCGCAACGGCAACGCCCCCGCGATCGTCCTCACCTCCAGCCGGGACCTGGCCGATCTCGGCACGCTCGGCGGCGCGCGCGGCTTCATTCCCAAGTCGGAGCTGTCCGGCGAGGCACTGGAGGCGCTCCTCTGACCAGCCTGCGCCGTGCGCTCTGGGCGCTCGCTGTGGCGGGCCTGGTGCTCGGTCTCGCGGTGGCCGCGCTGATCTTCACGAGCGACACCGTCGAGCTGCGCGGCATCTGGATCGCCGCCACGCTGTTCATCGGCTGGAGCTTCGTTGGCGTCGGCCTCTTCGCCTGGGCCCGGCGTCCGGACAACCGCGTGGGGATGCTCATGGCGGTCACCGGGTTCGCGTGGCTCGTGGCGTCCTTCGGCCTGTCCGACCTGCCGCTGGCGTTCACCTTCGGCCAGCTGCTGGGCGCGCTCTACTTCGCCGCGGCGATCCACCTGCTGCTCGCCTTCCCCGACGGCAGCCTCAAGTCCCAGGCCGAGCGGCTGATCGTCTGGGTCGCCTATCTCGTCACCACCATCGGGATCTTCCCGGCCTGGCTGTTCCTCGACCCTCGGGCCGACTTCGACTGCACCAACTGCCCCGACAACGTTCTCCTCGTCGACCGCAGCGAGACCGCCGTGCAGGTGATCAGCACCGCGGTGAACGTGGCCGGGGCGATCCTGGTCGTGTCGGTGCTGGTGGTGCTCGTCCGGCGCTGGCGCAGGGCCGGCGTGACCCAACGGCGGCTGCTGGTGCCGGTCTACGCCGGTGGCGTGGCCCTGATGCTGCTGCTGATCCTGACCGTGGTGCTGCAGGTGGGCGGTCTCGACTCGATCGTGACCGAGGCGGCCTGGATCGGCGCGATGATCCCGTTCGGACTGGTTCCCTACCTGTTCCTGTCGACCCTCGTACGGGCGCGCATGATCCAGAGCGGAGCGGTCGGGTCGCTGATCGCCCGCTTGAGCGAAGTGCCGGCGAGCGGCCAGCTGCGCGATGCGCTGGCCGAGGCCCTCGGCGACCCCTCGCTGGAGGTCCTCTACTGGATCCCGGAGGACGGGCGCTTCGTCGGCCCCAACGGTCAAGCGCGCGAGCTGCCGGCGCCCGGCTCGGCGCGCGCGTTCACGCAGGTGGAACGGGACGGACGGCCGGTGGCCGCGATCCTGCACGACCCGCTGCTCCTCGACAGCCGGGACGGCCACGTCGACGCCATCGGGGCCGCCGCTTCGCTCGCGCTCGAGAACGAGCGCCTCGACGCAGAGCTGCGCTGCAAGCTCGAGGAGCTGCGCGACTCGCGTGAGCGCATGCTCCGAATCGGGCTCGAGGAACGCCGGCGGCTCGAGCGTGACCTGCACGACGGTGCCCAGCAGCGCCTGGTGTCCATGGCGCTCGAGCTGCGGCTGGCCCGGGCGCGCCTACAGGACGATCCGGCCGCGGCGGCGACGCTACTGGCCGGCGCCACCGAGGAGCTCGACGCCGCCCTGGGCGAGCTGCGCGAACTCGCCCGCGGCATCCACCCGGCCGTGCTGTCGGACCGCGGCCTCGACACGGCGCTCGAAACTCTCGCCCACCGCGCGCCGCTGCCGGTGGACGTGGACCGGCTCCCCGGCGAACGGCTGCCTGAGGCCGTGGAGCTCGCGGCCTACTTCGTGGTGGCCGAGGCGCTCACCAACGTGGCCAAGTACGCCCACGCCAGCCGAGCTTCGGTCAGCGTCGAGCGCACCAACGGCCGCCTGGTGGTGGCGGTCCGCGATGACGGGGTCGGCGGAGCCGACCCCGAGAGCGGAACGGGGCTGCGTGGCCTTGCCGACCGCATCGCTGTGCTCGAGGGCCGGCTCGACGTGGACTCCCCGCGGGGACGAGGAACCACCGTGACTGCGAGGATCCCCGTGTGATGAGTGAGCTCGAGAGCGCAACCAGGGTGGTGGTGGCCGACGACTCGGTCCTGCTGCGCGAGGGCGTGGTGCGCCTGCTCGAGGAATGGGGCTTCGAGGTGGTGGCGCAGGCCGGGGACGCCGACGACCTGCTGCGCAAGGTCGGGGCCCACAAGCCCGACGTGGCCGTGGTGGACATCCGCATGCCGCCCAGCAACACAGACGACGGCCTGAGGGCCGCGCTCCAGATCCGCGAACGCCAGCCCGACACCGGCGTCCTCGTGCTGTCGCAGTACGTGGAGGAGGGCTACGCGCTCGAGCTCGTGGGCGACAGCGCCGGCGGGGTGGGCTATCTCCTCAAGGACCGGGTGGCCGACGTCGAGCGTTTCATCGACTCGGTCAAGCGCGTGGCGGAGGGCGGCTCGGCGCTCGACCCGGAGGTGGTGTCCCAGCTCGTGGGCCGCGCCCGTCGCGACGACCCGATCGAGCAACTCACCCCGCGCGAGCGCGAGGTGCTCGCTCTGATGGCCGAGGGTCGTTCGAACCACGCGATCGCCGAGCAGATGATCGTGACCGAGCGCGCCGTGGAGAAGCACGTGACGAGCATCTTCGGGAAGCTCGGGCTGCCGCCCGCGCCGGAGGACCACCGGCGCGTGCTGGCCGTGCTCGCCTTCCTCAGGGCTTAGGAACTACCGCAATCAGGTAGTCGCCGTTGAAGCGCAGCGTGCCGTCGTCGGCCAGGTTCTCGTCGTTGTAGTACGCGATCAGGGCGTCGCGCAGCTCCCCTTCGCGCTCGCCGAGCACCTCACGGGCGTTGAGGAGCGGCCCGAAGCTTTCGAGCATGAAGTCCGCGTAGCTCTCCACCGAGGCATCGCGCCACACCACCTCACCGCGCTCGAAGCGTGCATCCCCGAGGAGCTCGCGCACGTGTTCCTCCGTGCCCCAGAGCGGTGGGGGCTCGTCCGGCGGCGGCCCGCCCACCACCTGCCCGACCGTGGTGAACATGCGCCCGACCGCGCCTGTGGGCGACCAGCAGCAGATGCCGATCGCGCCGCCCGGCCGGCACACGCGCTTCATCTCCTGCGCCGTGCGCGCGTGATCGGGGGCGAACATGTGCCCGAACGCGGACAGGACGCGGTCGAAGCTGGCGTCCTCGAAGGGCAGGTCCTGCGCGTCGCCCTCCACCCAGTCCACCTCCACCATCGCGTCGGCCGCGCGCTCGCGGGCCACCTCCAGCAGGTCGGGGGAGAAATCCAGGGCCGTGGCCCTGGCGCCCGCCCTGACCGCCGGGATCGCGACGTTTCCGGTGCCGCAGGCCACGTCGAGCACCTCCATGCCCGGCTCCACCGCCGCCGCCTCCACCAGCCGTTCCGCGCTGTCGGTGATCTTCTCCGCCACGGCCGCGTAGTTGCCCGAGCCCCACATCGTCTTCGGATCCATGGGATCACTATGTCGGGTTAGCCGTACTGCGCGCAACCGGCACGTTTGCCACCCTGCGGCGCATGGATTCGATCGTCAGCGCCACCGACGTCCGCCGCCGGTATGGAGAGGGTGACGCCGCGGTGAACGCGCTCGCGGGCGTGACCGTCGGCTTCGAGCGCGGCCGCTTCAGCGCCATCATGGGGCCGTCGGGCTCGGGCAAGTCGACCCTCATGCACATCCTCGCGGGCCTTGACCGGCCCACCTCGGGCACCGTCACGCTCGACGACGTGGACATCACGACCCTCGACGACGCCGACCTCACAAAGCTGCGCCGCGACAAGCTCGGCTTCATCTTCCAGTTCTTCAACCTGATCCCGGTGCTCACCGCCGAGGAGAACGTGGTGCTGCCGCTCTCGATCGCGGGCCAGAAGCCCGACGCCGAATGGCTCGAGCGCCTGATCGACACGGTCGGCCTGTCCGACCGGCGCACCCATCGGCCGGCCGAGCTGTCGGGCGGCCAGCAGCAACGGGTGGCCGTGGCCCGGGCCCTGGCTTCGAAGCCGGCCGTGGTGTTCGCCGACGAGCCCACCGGCAACCTCGACTCGAAGTCGAGCGAGGAGGTGCTGGGCCTGCTGCGGCATTCGGTGGACGAGCTCGGTCAGACGGTGGTGATGGTCACCCACGATCCCGAGGCCGCCTCGTACGCCGACCGCCTGCTCGTGCTGCGCGACGGCCTGGTGGTCCACGACGCCGAGGCGGGCAGTGCCGACGATGTGATCGAGCTGATGAAGGCGGTCGCCTAGCCGATGGCCAAGGTCGCCTTCCGCGGGGTGGCGCAGCGCAAGCTGCGCGCGCTGGTGACGATGCTGGCCGTGCTGCTCGGTGTGGCCTTCATCGCCGGCAGCTTCGTTCTCACCGACACGATCAACCGGTCGTTCGACGACATCTTCGATCAGGCGTATGAGGGCACCGACGTCGCGATCTCGTCGAGCACCGCCGTGGAGTCGGAGAACGGAGGCGACGTCCCGCCCTTCTCGGCCCGCTATCTCGATCGCGTGCGTGCGGTCAACGGAGTGGAGAAGGCGGCCGGCGGGATCTTCTCGGTCGGGCGCTTCGTGGACAAGAAGGGCGACGCGCTCGGCAACAGCTTCGCGCCTCAGTTCATCTCGTCCGTTGCTCCCAAGCCGTTCGAGACCCTCACTTACACCGAGGGGCGCCCTCCGCGGACCGCGGACGAGGCGTCGCTCGACCAGTCCACCGCGGACCGCGAAAACCTGAAGCCCGGCGACACGCTGCGTATTGCGGGCGACGCCGGTGTCAAGTCCTACCGGATCACCGGTATCCAACGGCTGGGCGACACCGCCTCCGGCGGCTCCGGCACGGCGCAGCTCACGCTCCCCGAGGCCCAGCGCCTGACCGACAAGGAGGGCGAGTTCGACGGGATCTCGGTCAAGGCGGCTTCTGGCGTCTCGCCGCGGCTCCTGAGGGACCGCATCGACCGGGTCCTTCCCCCGCGCCTCACCGTCGAGACCGGCACGCAGGCTGCCGAGCGCCAGTCCCAGGACATCAAGGACCAGCTCAGCTTCTTCCGCATCATCCTGCTGGTGTTCAGCGGGATCACCCTGCTGGTGGGCAGCTTCCTGATCTTCAACATCTTCTCGATCACGGTCGCCCAGCGGATCCGGGAGTTCGGATTGCTGCGCACGCTTGGGGCCTCGCGCGGTCAGATCCTGCGCGGGACCATTTTCGAGGCCACGCTGCTCGGGCTCGTGGGCTCACTGCTCGGAGTGCCCGCCGGTCTGGGCATCGCCGTGGGCCTCAACGCTCTGTTCAAGTCCTTCGGCATCGACCTGCCCAACACGGGCACCGTCGTCGAGACGCGCACGATCATCGTGGCCCTGGTGATCGGGCTGGGTGTCACGCTCGCCTCCGCGTTGGTGCCGGCGGTGCGCGCCACCCGGGTGTCGCCGATGGCGGCGCTCCAGGAGGCGGAGCTTCCCGAGAGCCGCGCGCGCGGACGCGTGTTCACCGCCGTGGCCGTGCTGATGACGGTGGCCGGGGTGGCGCTCGCCTGCCTCGGCATCTTCGGCGTGGTGTCGGACTCGAACGCCGCCGCGGGCGTGGTGGGACTCGGAGCGGTGCTCACGCTCTTCGGCGTGGCGATGTTCAGCCCGCGGCTGGTACGCCCGCTGGCCTCGCTCATCGGCTGGCCGCTGGAGCGGCTGCGCGGGCTCACCGGACGCCTGGCGCGCGAGAACTCCGTGCGCAAGCCGGGCCGCACCGCGGTCACGGCCGGCGCACTCATGATCGGGCTCGCGGTGGTGGTGTTCGTGACCGTGTTCGCCGCCGGGATCAGCGCCTCGGTGGGCAACGCGATCGATCGCAACTTCCAGGGCGACCTGGTGCTGCAGAACAGCGACGGGTTCTCGCCGATCAGCCCGGGGGCCGCCCGCGTGGCGCGGCAGGTGCCCGACGTGCAGACGGTCTCGTCGCTCAGCTTCGCCGGGGGCAAGTACCAGGGGAACACCGTCAACGTCTCGGGCGTCGACCCGGCCAACGTGCGCGATGTGCTGTCACTGGACTGGAAGCAGGGCTCGCCCCAGACGCTGTCCTCGCTCACCGGCGGCCAGGCAGTGGCGGACGACGCCTGGGCGAAGTCGAAGGACCTCGATGTGGGCGACCGGATCAGCGTTCGCACTCCGCTCGAGCGCACCGCCACCTACACCATCGAGGGCACGGTCAAGGACAACGCCGACCTGCTCGGCAACTTCGTGGTGCCCGAGCAGCAGCTGCGCACGGAGTTCGGCACCCGCGAGCCCAGCCTCACCTTCGTGCGGCTCACCAAGGGCGCCGACGCCGACGCCGTCCAGAGGCAGATCAAGACCGCCGTGGAGCGGCGCTTCCCCACGGTGGACACGCTCAACCAGCAGGAGCTCAAGGACAACCAGGAAGAGCAGATCCAGCAGGTGGTAGCCCTCTTCTACGTCCTGCTCGCGCTGGCCATCGTGATCTCGCTGCTCGGGATCATCACCACGCTGGCGCTCTCGATTCACGAGCGCACGCGGGAGCTGGGCATGCTGCGGGCGGTGGGCATGTCGCGCCGCCAGGTGCGCAGCCTGGTGCGCTACGAGTCGGTGATCACGGCGCTGATCGGGGCGATCCTCGGCACGATCCTGGGTGTGATCTTCGCCGCGCTCGTGTCCCGCCCGCTGGCGGACGAGGGCTTCGAGCTGGCCTACCCGATAGGCACTCTGCTCATCCTGCTCGTGCTGGCCGCCCTGGCCGGGGTGCTGGCGGCGATCTGGCCGGCCCGCCGGGCGGCGCGCCTCGACATCCTGCAGGCGCTCGCGTACGAGTAGGGTCGTGCGCACCCGGCCAAGCCGGGTGCTTCGCGGTAGGGTCGCGGCCGGATGAGCGACCAGCGCGCGATTCCGGTGTCGGGTGTGTCCGAGCTCGTGCTCGAGGTGGTGGACCTCGAGGCGTCGGAGCACTTCTACTCGGAGGTCCTCGGGTTGCCGGTGGTGGAGCGCTGGCCCGACCGTGAGGCCGTGTGGGTGATGGCGGGCGATCGCACCCGCATCGGGCTCTGGCGGCCCCAGGTGGGCCTGGCCGGAGGGCGCGGCGGAGTGCACGTGCACTTCGCGATGAAGATCGCCGAGGCCGACTTCGACGCCGCGGTGGCGGCCCTGCGCGAGCGCGGTCAAGAGGTGGAGGTGCTGCGCTTCGGCGAGAGCCACGGCCGGGCGGCGTACGTGGACGACCCGGACGGCAACGTCGTGGAGCTGTGGACCTGGGACGTGGGAGAGCACCTGCTGTCGGACTAATGGTCGTGCGCACCCGGCCGAGCCGGGTGCTTCGCCGGGCTAGAGTTGCCGCTCGATGCCGGCCCCCGGACGCACCGCCGCGGACCTCGCCGAGCGCCTGCTCGCGGGCGACAAGCGCGCTCTGGCACGGGCGATCTCGCTGGTGGAGAACGACGATCCCGAGGGCTGGCGGCTCGTGCGCGAGGTCTACCCGAGCACCGGCCGGGCTGCGGTGGTGGGCTTCACCGGGCCGCCGGGCGTGGGCAAGTCCACGATCATCGCCCGGCTCGTGGAGGGCGCCCGGGCGCGCGACCGCCAGGTGGCCGTGCTGTCGATCGACCCGAGCTCGCCCTTCACCCAGGGAGCGCTCTTGGGGGACCGCATCCGGCTGGCCGACCACTTCCTGGACCCCGGCGTCTACATCCGCTCGATGGCGAGCCGCGGCTCGCTCGGAGGCCTGTCCGAGGCCACGCTGCAGGCGGCGCTGTTGATGGACGCCTCCGGCAAGGACGACGTGTTCCTGGAGACCGTCGGCGTGGGTCAGGCCGAGGTGGACATCATCGACCACGCCGACACGATCGTGCTCGCGCTGATGCCCGGCTCGGGCGACTCGATCCAGGCGCTCAAGGCGGGTGTGATGGAGATCCCCGACGTGATCGTCGTGAACAAGTCCGACCACCCCCTCACGGACACGATGGTGCGGGAGATACGCGGCGTGCTCTCGCTGGGGCCCCAGGAGGGCTGGCGGGTGCCGATCGTGAAGGCCGAGGCGACCCGCAATGAGGGAATCGACGAGCTAGCCGAGAAGATCGCCGAGCACCGCGAGTTCATCGAGAAGGAGGGGACGCTCGCCGAGCGCCGCCGGCGCAACCTGCTCAACGAGGTGATCGCGCTGGCCGCCGCGCGGATGCGCCGCGGGCTCGAGGCCCGCGTTCGGAGCGACGACTCGGTACAGGAGCTGCTCGATGAGGTGGTGGCCCGGCGACTCGACCCCGCCAGTGCCGCGGCCACGCTCCTCGAAAAAGACGCGTCCTCCGACTAGGACTAGCCTCCCGGCCGTGAGCGATTCCCGCGCGTATCGCCTGAGGCCCGACGAGCCGCTGCCGGAGGGCATCGCCCGGGTGGCGCGCGGCCGCATCGACCACGCGATCGACGAGCTGAGCGGCGCGACCGACAGTCCGGCTGAGGAGGCCGTCCACACCGCTCGCAAGGACATCAAGAAGCTGCGGGCGCTGCTGCGCCTGATCCGGAGCGAGCTCGGCAAGGACACCTTCCGGCGCGAGAACGGCACGTTGCGGGCCGCCGCGGCCGAGCTCGCGGGAACACGCGACGCCGACGTGATGGTGGCCACGATCGACACCCTCGGCTTGGAGCCGACGGTGGCCGGGCCGCTGCGGCAGGCGCTCGAGGCTCACCGGCTGCGCACCGGCGGCGGCGTGGTGGGGCAGGCCGGGGCCCGGGCCGCCGAGCTACTGGGCGACGTGCGCGCCCGCGTTTCGAGCTGGCCGCTCGAAGGAAGCGGCTTCGAGGCGCTCGAGCCGGGCCTGCGGCGCACGTACCGCCGCGGGCGGCGGGCGTACCGGGCGCAGCGCAAGGAGGTGAGCGTCGAGGGGCTGCACGAGTGGCGCAAGCGGGCCAAGGAGCTCTGGTACGACCACTCGCTGCTCGAGTTCGTGTGGAAGCCGGTGATGTCGAGCGTCGCCGACCAGGCCCACGACCTGTCCGACCGTCTGGGCGACGACCACGACCTCGCGCTCCTGCTCGACTGGGCGCGGGAGAACGCCGAGGCGCCGCCGGAGCTGGTGGCGGCGGTGGCGAGCCGGCGGGCGGCGCTCCAGGCCGACGCGTTCGAACTGGGCGCCCGCCTCTACGCGGACCGGCCGCGCGCCTTCGTCGAGCGGCTCGAGCGCTGGTGGGATGCCTCCGCGGCCGAGCAGTCGGCGCACAGCCCGGTGAGCACCAGCTCCGCAGCCGCCGGCCGGTAGCCGCGGCGCCGGGCGGCGCGCACCACCGGGGCCACGTCGAGCGGTGCGTCCACGTCCTCCACCGCCCCGCAGCGTGAGCACACGAGGTGATGATGCTCATCGGTGCGAGGGTCCCAGAGGGAGGCGCCCGTGCCCGCTGCCAGCCGCCGCACCATGCCCAGCTCCTCGAACAGCTCGAGCGCCGCGTAGACGGTCGGCAGCGACGCGTTGGGGAGCGACACAGCCACGCTGTCCAGCACCTGCTCGGCCGTCACGTGCCGGCCGACGTCGCGCAGCGCCCGGTGGATGAGGACACGCTGGGGGGTCACGCGCATGCCCCGCTCGTGGAGGGCCTGGATCAGAGTGTCGTCCGCTGTTGTCATTAGGCAACCCTTACTTTAAATCATTTGCCATAGTATGTCCATGACGTCAGCGACTCAGCTCCTGGATCGCCTGCGCGCCACGGACGACCGGCGGCTCGCCCTGCAGGTGGTGCAGCCCGGACTGATCGGCCTGATCGACGGAACCATCTCCACGCTGGCGCCGATCTTCGCGACCGCCTACCTCGCCGGCTCACGCGAGGCGCTCTTGGTGGGCGTGGCCGCGGCGCTTGGCGCCGCCATCAGCATGGGCCTGTCGGAGGGGCTCTCCGATGACGGCTCGCTCACGGGCCGCGGCAGCTCACTCACGCGCGGTTGGATCACCGGCGGGGCCACGTTCGTGGGCGGCTCGCTGCACGCACTGCCCTTCCTCATCGCCGACGTCGACCGGGCGCTCACGCTCGCCTACGGGGTGGTGGCGGTGGAGCTGGTGCTGATCGCCTGGATCAGGCGCCGCTTCATGCGGGTGTCACTCACGCGCTCGCTGATCCAGGTGACGCTGGGCGGCGTGATCGTGGCGACCGTGGGCGTCGTGATCGGAAACGCCTAGGTCACTAGCTCGACTCGTCGCGCTCGGCCACGAGCCGCCTGGGCGCCGCCAGACGCCACGCGTCCTCGAGCACCTCGGCCAGCTCGTCCTCGTCGATGTTCTCGAGCCTCACCAGGAAGTAGCCGTAACCCTCGTAGTGCCGGGTCTCGAAGAAGACCTCCGGCTCGGCCTCCATCAAGAGCCGCTTCTCGCCCTTGTCGACCTTCGCCACCAGCACCGTGTCCCCGTCGCGCAGGCGGGCGAAGAACTTGCCTCGAACCTTCCACGAGGGCGTTCCGTAAGAGGTGCCCTCGTCGGTGTCGGGAAGGTCCTCGATGATGCGGCGAACCGTGCTCGCGTCGGACATCTCGGCCAGATTAGTGCGGCGAGCCGCTCTCCACGGTTCTCGACCTGCGCAGCTCGAGCAGGACCAGGGCGGCCACTCCGGCTCCGATGGCGCCCGCGAGCAGGAACGGCCAGGCGCTGTCGCTCTTGAACTGGGGAAGCAGGTCCGTGAGCGGACCGAACGGAGCCCGGGGACGGTCGCCCACCAGCGAAGCGGAGCCCCAGCGCACGTCTACGTAGAGCCACACCGAAGCCGCGAGGGTCAGTGCGGCCAGCAGCATCCCGACCCGCGGCAGGTGCCTCAGCCCCCAGGCCACGAGGGGAATGGCGAGGAACAGAGCGGCCACCAGATGGCGCGCGGGGAACCAGAAGCCGAACATCGTCGGCGCGAGAAAGGCGGCCAGCGCCAGCTGCACGCCGAGCACGGCGGCGCAGAGGTCGCCGGTCAGCTCGATCTCGCGCAGCTGGGGCACGGCGCGCGCCAGGCGCTCCCGATGCGAGCGCCACAGCCACCACAGGCCTCCGAAGGCCAGCAGGAAGACCGGCGCCCAGCGCAGCAGCCCGTAGCCGCGGTCGATGAACAACGCGACCAGGCGGTAGCTGCGCTCGGCGTAGCCGACGGGGAAGGTGGCGCCCGTGGCGCTCACGCCGGGGGCGTTCGCGGCGTATTGGGTGGGCCCGCTGAAGAGGGCCTCGTTGATGCCCACACAGAGGGCGAGGCTGAACAGCGACAGCTCAACCGAGCCGATCGCGAGCGTCCGCCGGCGTGACCGCCAGAGCGGGCGGGCGGCGAAGAAGCCCACCACGAGGCCGGCGGGCACGAACCTCATACCCAGCCAGGGGAGCAGGCCCAGCAGTGCGAAGCAGACGACGGCATTGCGGCGACCCGGGCGCGAGTCGAGGCGCACCGCCATCAACGCCGCGCCCGCCAGCGCGGTGCCGGCGGCCGCTTCGGGGTAGACGGCGGTGGCGTAGGCGAGCAGGGGCGGCGACAGACCCACCGCGGCCGCGGCGCCGAGCGCCCAGGGGTCGGGCACCACTCGCAACGCGAGCCGGTAGGCGAGCACGATCCCGAGGGCGGTGATCGCGGCGAGGAAGAGCTCGACTGCGGTCGCGCCGCCCACCGCGTAGGCGGGTGCGATGAGCAGCGGGAAGCCGGCGCCGATCGGCTCGTTGAGCCGCCCCTCGGTGCGCCGGCCCTTGCGCTCGAGCTCGTAGGGGTAGAAGTCCTCGTACGCGCGCGCGACGTACTCGTCGCGCACGTCCACGTCGCCGTCGTCGACCACCGACTTCGCGGCGAGCAGATAGTGGGGCTCGTCCCCGCCGTAGTCGGAGGCGCCGAAGGCGTGGAGCCCGAGCGTGGCCGCGTAGGCGGCCGCGAGCAAGAGCCACAGGGCGACGCTTCGCCGCACGAGCGCTTGGGCTCAGCAGCCGAGGGCTCGGGCGATCACCATCTGCTGGACCTCGTCGGTTCCCTCGCCGATGGTGAGCACCTTCGCGTCCCGGTAGAAGCGGCACACCGGGTACTCCTCGATGTAGCCGTAGCCGCCGTGTATCTGCACCGCCTCCTCAGCGGCGCGCACCGCGAGACGGCCCGTCTTGAGCTTGGCCTGGGCCGCCGTGAGGCTGAACGACCGGCCCGCATCCTTCTCCAGCGCCGACTTGTAGGTGAGCAGCCGCGCGGCCTCGATCTCGGTCGACATGTCCGCGAGCTTGGCCTGGATCGCCTGGTACTTCGAGATCGCCTGCCCGAAGGCAATCCGCTCCTTGGCGTATGCGAGCGCCTCGTCGAGCGCCCCCTGGGCCAGGCCCACTCCCATCGCGCTCACGCCGATGCGCCCGCCGTCGAGCGTCTGGAGGAACTGCCGGAAGCCCTGACCGGGCCGGCCGACGAGATTCTCCTCGGGCACACGGCAGTCGTCGAAGCTGAGCGGCCGCGTGTCGGAGGCGTTCCAGCCCATCTTGCGGTACGGCTCGCCAACCTCGTAGCCCGGCGTGCCGTTCTCGACGAGGATGTTCGAGACCTCGTCATCGCCGGTGCGCGCGGTGATGGTCACGAAGCCCGAGATGTCGGTGCCCGAGTTGGTGATGAACTGCTTCGCACCGTTGATCACCCAGTCACCGGCATCGAGGGTCGCGCGCGTGCGCGTGTTGCCGGCGTCCGAGCCGGCCTCGGGCTCGGTGAGGCCGAAGGCGCCCAGCCGCTCACCGGAGCAGAGGCGGGGAAGCCATTCCTCCTTCTGGGCCTCCGAGCCGAATGCATACAGGGGCCAGGTGCCCAGGCTGGTGTGCGCGGCAACCGTGATCGCCACGCTCGAATCCACGCGAGCGAGCTCCTCGACGGCGATGGCGTAGCTCAGGTTGTCCGCGCCCCCGCCGCCCACATCCTCGGGATAGGGGATGCCCATCAGCCCGAGCTCGCCGAGCTTGGCGACGATCTCGTAGGGGAACGCCTTGGTCCGGTCGAGCTCCTCCGCCACGGGTGCCACCTCGCCCTCGGCGAAGTCGCGCACCAGGCGCCGGATCTCCTGCTGCTCGTGAGAGAGGTCGAAGTCCATGCGGCGGAGGATGCTATTGCTCGCGTGATGGTTGCCGGGGTCGACGCTTGCCAGGAGGGCTGGGTGGCCGTCCTGCTGGCGGGTCGCCGGCGGCCGGGCGTGGCCGTGGCGGCGGACTTCGCGACCCTGCTCGAGCGAATCGGCCCCATGGAGGTGATCGGAGTGGACATCCCGATCGGCCTGCCCGAGCGCGGCTTCCGGCAACTCGATCTCGAGGCGAGGCGGCTGGCCGGACCGCGCAGGCACAGTGTGTTCGTCACGGCGCCGCGCGCCGTGCTCGAGGCGGGGACCCATGCGGACGCGGTGGCCGTGAGCCGCAGGCTCACCGGGCAGGGCGTCTCGCGGCAGTCCTACGGCCTGCGCACCAAGATCTTCGAGGTCGAGGCCTGCCTCGAGAGCGCCGGGGCGAGCATCCGCGAGGTCCACCCCGAGCTCTCGTTCGGCGCCATGAAGGGTCGTCCCGCCGATTGGCCCAAGCGCTCCTACAACGGGATGATGGAACGACGGGCGCTGCTCGAGGCGGAGGGCATACGGCTGCCCGGCGAGCTGCCGGCCGCTGGCTCCACCGCGGTGGACGACGTGCTGGACGCGGCGGCCGCCGCGTGGACCGCCCGCCGCATTGCGGCGGGCATGCACAGGACGGTGCCGGAGCGGCCGGAGACCGATGGCCGTCGGCCGGTGGCGATTCACATCTGACTAGACGACGCGGCGCAGGCGGCGGCTCATCGCCGCGCCCGAGGCCCCGAACAGCGAGCACAGCTGCATGAAGCAGTCGTCGGGGTCCCGGCGCCGCAGCCGCTCGTAGTGGCGGCGCACGAGCTCCGCCGGCATGAGCAGCGCAGCGGCGAAGGCGTTGGCCTCCGACTCCTCGGGCGGATACGCGCGCCGCGCGTGGTGCGTTGCCGCCTCGCCGTCGTCGGCGGGCGGGTCGATCGCGTTCTTGCGACACCACACGGCTCCCTCGTGGCGATGCAGGCACCAGTGGCCCAGCTCGTGACCGATCGTGAAGCGCCGCCGCGGCGGCCAATCGCGGGCCTCGCCGGCGTTGACCCAGATCTCACCGAGCGACGGCAGAAGCAGCCCGGACAGGCCCTCGCTCGTGCCCAGGGCGGGCACGCCGGGGGCGGAGCGCAGGTCCTCCACGTCGCGCACGTGAAGCCCGAAGCACGAGTCCGCGATCTGGTCCACCGGCACGGGAAGCGTGTTGGCGTTCCAGATCCAGCCCGGCACCTCGCCCAGCACGCGTTCGGCCTGTCGCTCGATCTCCGACTGCATCACCACACCGATCGTAGGCGCGGCCGCCGCGGACCAGAGCGCCGGGCCCCGGGCGCGCGTCTGCAGGTGGCGGTCGGCTCGCTCGCGCAGCTCGGGATCGGTGCGCAGCGCACGGGCCACGGTCGTGGCCAGTGAGAGGTTGCCGGTTCGCAGCGCATGGCGGTGGAGCGCGAGCAGCTGGTGCATGGGTGTTGAGTCAGGGGCGCGCGGCTCAAGCTGACGCCGGACCGCCCCGGAAGAGGCGGTCGACCTCGTCCCAGTCCTCGGTCGCCTCGGCCGCAGCGCCCTCGGAGGGCGCCTGACCCGGTGGCGGCGGAGCCACGCGGCCCACGGTGGTGCGGGCGAAACACGGCGCCAGGATCGCCGCGGGGCGGGCCGGGCGCGGGCATCTGGCCCGCCTTGCGCAGCGCTTCCCCGCTCCAGTCGACGATCTGTCCGAGCGCCTCAAGCACGGTCTCCGACACGCCGCGCTCGGGCAGCAGGCCCTGCTCCATCTGGTGGTAGTACAGGGCGACCTTCTCCTCCTCGGCCTGGGCCCCGAGCCGGGCCGCCAGCTGGCCCACCAGCTCGGCGCGGCGCAGGCGCGCACGCGCGCGCAGGCGGGGGAGCACCGAGGGCCACATGCCGCTCTGGCCCTCGAGCGACCTCTGAACGCCCTCGGCCACCGTCCCGGCGGGCGACGCGCGCAGCGCGGCGGCGTCGAGCTCGCGCCTGGGCGCGACCTCCAGGTACGCGTCGATCAGGCCGGCCAGCAGCTCGCGGTCAGTGCCCGTGGCCTGCGCCAGGAACGGGCGCGGATCCGCTTCGGCGCTGTCCGTGTGCGCCCGCTTGTACTCGCCCAGCAGTCGTTGCACGTCGCTCATCGTTCGAGCAGCTCCTTGACCCGTCGTTCGAAGCGGGAGGCGATCTGGTGCACGTTCGCCTCGGTCATGCCGTTGCCCACCTGCCGGGCTGCTTCGCCGGCCGAGTGCGGCCCGAGGACGTACAGGTCGATCACGGCGCGGTGGCGCTCGTCCTGGAGCTCGTCCAGGGCGCGCCGGATGCACTCGCGGGCGAACAGGGCATCGCCCTCGGGCCCCGTCCGCGGCTCGTGGCCCCAGGTCTCCTCGTCCTCGCCGGGCAGCGGCGCCGTCTTCGGGCGGCGGCTGCGGGCATCGTGATAGTCGGCGATCCGGCGCGACAGGATGGTGTGCAGCCAGCTCCTGAACTCTCCCACCGAGCTGCCGTCGAACGCGGACACGATCGCGCTCGCGATCGCCTCCGAGACCACGTCCTCGACGTCGGACTCGGGGAGCTTGAGCCGCGCGCGGTTGACCAGGATCGCGTGGTAGCCGAACACGAGCACCGCCACCGCCGGCTTCATGGCCTCGTGGCGACCCGCGGCCCGCGCGGCCTGCAGGTAGCTGATGAGCTGATCGTCATCGAGGCCGCTCAGCTCGTGCTCGGGAAGCTCTCGGAACTCGGCCACTGGAAGGGAGTCGGGATCGGACCCTGCACCCTGACACGTCCCGCGGCGGTTCCGTCCGGCCGCGCGGCCAGGCTCGCTCGATGGCCGAGATCTCGATCAAGCGCGCTGCTCCCTCGGCTCGGTTCGTGGTGCCGTCCGATCGCCGCTACCTCGCGATCCGCCACGTGTGGGCGAGCATCGAGGAGGGGATCGCCACCGTGGGCGTGAGCGCGCCGCTCGGCGAGATGCTCTGGTTCGCGCCCGAGGTTCGCTTCTGGGCCGTGGACCGCGTGGAGGCGGGCGACACGCTTGCCACCGTTCAGGGCCGCTCGGGCCGCACGGTCACGATCGGCTCGCCGCTCAGCGGATCGGTGATCGACCTCAACTCGCTACTCGAGCGTGCCCCCCAGGCTCTGCTCGCGCAGCCCTACGGCAGCGGCTGGGTGGCGCGGATCGCACCCGACTGCTGGGAGCGAGACGAGGCCGGCCTCGTGAGCGCACGCTCCTACCGGGGCACGCTCGATGCCGAGCTCCCGATCGGGCGCGAGTTCTGCTTTGGCGGGGCCCTGCTGCCGGCGTGAGCTGAGCGATGGACGCGGCGCGGCGCCTGGACGACATCCCGGGCTTCAACATCGACCGGGTGGCCGCGGCCGCCGGCAGCGATCCCGACGTGCTCCGGCTGGAGAACCTGGACACCGACATCCCGCCGCCGGCCGCGGCCCTCGAAGCCACTCGCGCGGCGATCGGCGACGACGACGCCAACAGCTGGCTGCCGTTCAACGGCCGTGACGACCTCAAGGCGGCGGTCGTGGATTACGTCGAGCGCCGGGGCGGCCCGCGCTACGACCCGCTCAGCGAGGTGGTGATCACGTGCGGGGAGGGCGAGGCGATGCTCGACGCGCTGCTGTGCATCACCGACCCGGGCGACGAGGTGATCCTCACCGATCCGACGTACGCCGGGATGCTCAACCGCGTGCGGCTCGCCGGCGCCGTGCCGCGGCTCGTGCCGCTGCACTCCGGCGGCGGCGAGTGGCGCCTGGACCTCGACGCGCTGCGCGGCGCGCTCACCGCATGCACGCGCGTCGTCTTCCTGAACAACGCCTCCTTTCCCACGGGCTGGGTTGCGAGCTCCGAGGAGTGGGACGCGGTGGCGACGCTCTGTGTGGAGAACGACGTGTGGCTGCTCTACTGGGCCGGCTTCGAGGCGGTGCTGTACGACGGCCGCAGCGTGATCCACCCGGCGGCGCTTCCGGGCATGCGCGAGCGGACGGTGATCGTGGGCGCTCCCTCCAGTGAGCAGCGGATGATCGCGTGGCGCGTGGGTTGGGTGGTGATGCCCCGGGAGCTGACCGATCTCGTGTCGCGGGCACAGATCTACAACGGCCTGGTGGCCAGCGGCTTCGCCCAGATAGGGACCAGGGTCGCCCTCGAGATCGGTGACGACGACGTGGCCCGGGCGACGGCCGAGTGGGAGCGGCGGCGGGACGAGACAGTGCGTCAGCTGGACGGGCTGCCGGTGGTGAGCCCGCACGGAGCCTGGGCGGCCCTGCTCGACTCGGAGGCGCTCGGCGTGGCCCCGGCGGAGCTGTCCGCGCGGCTGCTCGACCACGGCGTGGCGGCTACTCCGATGGACGGCTGGGGCGGCGCGGTGGCCGCGCGCCAGCTGCGCTTCGTGTTCAGCAACGAGCCGGTCGAGCGCCTCGCCCTGCTGGGCGAGCGGGTCCGCGCGGCGCTGCACTCCGCCTAGCCGATGGCGCCATTTCAGCGCAGCTGAAAGGCGTGAATTGGCCTGAGTTGGGTACTCATACTCGACAAGTGTTCGTGCCATGAGAGGCGAAATCCGCGGGACGACTCTCGCGGAATTAGGGAGTGAGATTTATGGCAGTAGCCGTTGCAACCGAGCAGCAGGCGGAGACTTTCGTATCCGCCGAGCACAAGCTGCTGATCGACGGAGAATGGGTGGCCTCGGCGTCGGGCGAGACGTTCGAGACGCTAAATCCGGCCACCGAGGAGAAGCTCGCCGACGTGGCCCACGGCAAGGCCGAGGACATCGAGCGTGCGGTAAAGGCCGCGCGGGCGGCATTCGCGGACGGGTCGGAGTGGCGGACGATGAACGCCTCCGACCGCGGCCGCATGATCTGGAAGATCTCCGAGCTGATCGAGGAGAACGGCGACGAGCTGGCGATGCTCGAGGCCCTGGACAACGGCAAGCCCTACGGCGTGGCCCGGGCGGCGGACGTTCCGCTGGCGGCGGACCTGTTCCGCTATATGGCCGGCTGGACGACCAAGATCGAGGGCAAGACGATCCCGATCTCGGCCCTTCCGGCACCGGGTAACTACCACGCTTACACGCTGCGTGATCCGGTCGGCGTGGTCGGCCAGATCATCCCGTGGAACTTCCCGCTGCTGATGGCCGCGTGGAAGCTCGGTCCGGTACTAGCGGCCGGCTGCACCGTGGTGCTCAAGCCGGCGGAGCAGACGCCGCTGTCGGCCCTGCGCCTGGGCGAGTTGATGCTCGAGGCCGGGCTGCCCAAGGGCGTAGTCAACATCGTCACCGGCTTCGGTGACGCGGGCGCACACCTCGCGGCCCACGACGACGTGGACAAGGTGGCCTTCACCGGCTCGACCGAGGTGGGCAAGCTGATCGTCGAGGCGGCGGCCGGCAACCTCAAGAAGGTGAGCCTCGAGCTGGGCGGCAAGTCGCCCAATGTCGTGTACTCGGACGCCGACCTCGAGAGCGCCATCGCCGGTGCGGCGCACGCGGTGTTCTTCAACCACGGCCAGTGCTGCAACGCCGGCACCCGGCTCTACGTGCAGAAGGACAGCTTCGACGACGTCGTCGCCGGAGTGGCCGAGGCGGCCAAGAAGATCAAGGTCGGCCCAGGCACCGACGACGACAGCGAGATGGGCCCGCTCATCTCCGACGAGCAGTTCGAGAAGGTGCTCGGCTACCTCAGCCAGGGCCAGCAGGACGGCGCAAACGCCGTCTCCGGTGGCGATCGCTCAGGTGACCGCGGCTACTTCGTGCAGCCGACGATCCTCACCGACACCACCAACGACATGTCGGTGGTGCAGGAGGAGATCTTCGGCCCCGTGGTGTGCGCGATGCCCTTCGACGAGCCCGAGGAGCTGGTCTCGCAGGCCAACGACTCGAACTACGGGCTCGCCGCCGGCGTGTTCACCAGCGACATCTCGAAGGCCCATCGCACGGCCAAGCTGCTGCGGGCGGGCACGGTGTGGATCAACACGTACCACGTGTTCGACGCCGCCATGCCGTTCGGGGGCTACAAGGAGTCCGGCTGGGGCCGCGAGATGGGCGGCCAGGTGCTGGACAACTACCTCGAGACGAAGTCGGTGGTAGCCGCTCTGTAAGTCATTGGCCGCAACGCTTGCGGCCGGCAACGAATACCGGGCCCCGCGACGGCGACGTCGCGGGGCCCGCGCTGTTTCAGGGGTCGGATGCTTAATCTAGGTTATCTCGACCGGGTTTATAGAGAATTGCTATCGTCACGCCCGTGGCGAGCTCCTACGACGTTCATCAGCACCTGTGGCCCGAAGCGGTGCTCAGGGTGCTCGAGACCCGGGCGAGCGCGCCACGCGCGGTGTGGCGGCTAGGCCGCTGGGAGATTCGACTCGAGGCGGAGCCCGCGTTCGAGATCGATCCCGGCGACCACCAGCCGGAACTGCGCGTGAAGCGGCTGGCCCGCCAGGGCGTCGACCGGGCGCTCGTCGCCCTGTCGTCCCCGGTCGGGGCGGAGGCCCTCCTCTCCGTCGTCTCGGCCTGGAACGAATCCGGGAGAGAGCTTCCGGGCGAGCTCGGCTGGTGGGCGGCGATTCACCACCCTCCCGCCGCCGGCCGGACCGAGCTCGCTCGTGAGGCGCTCCGGATGGGGGCGGCCGGCGTTTGCCTGCCCGCCGGCGAGCTCGCATCCCCGCGGCCGAGCCCGGAGTTGTTCGAGCTGTTCGAGTTGCTCGAGGCCGAGAGCGCGCCGCTCTTCGTCCATCCCGGCCCGCCGGGCCCGGGGGGCGCCGGCGAGCCGGCGTGGTGGCACCCCTCGACCTCGTACGTGGCCCAGCAGCAGGCCGCGTGGCTCGGGTTTCAGGGCGGCGTGCGCCGGCAGTTCCCGGCGTTGAGGGTGATCTTCGCGCTGCTGGCGGGGCTGGCGCCGCTTCATGCCGAGCGCACCGCCGCCCGCGGGGGGCCCGCTCGCCACGCCGGGACCCGCGACGACCTCTGCTTCTACGACACGTCGTCCTACGGCCCGCGCGCGGTGGGGGCCATGGCCACCGTCGTCGGCGTCGGCGGCCTCGTGCACGGCACCGACCACCCGGTGGCGCTCACCGGCTCCGATCCCGTGGCTCACGCGTTCGGAGACGGCTTCGCCGACATCGTGCGGCGCGACAACGTCTCGCGGGCGCTCGGCCACACCTGGGTGCCTGCGTGAGCGAGCTCGCGGCGACTGAGCTGCGCGAGCGCCTGCTCGCCTGGGTGGAGGACGAGGACGCCTGGGGTTCGCTCGTGCGCCACGACAGCGACGAGCGCGTACACACGCTCCTCCACCGCGACGACGACGTGGAGGTCTACGTGGTGTGCTGGATGACCGGCCACGACACCGGCTTCCACGACCACGACGAGAGCGCCGCGGCGATCACCGTGCTCGCCGGGAGCATCAGCGAGGAGCGCCTGGCGCTCGGCGGCGCAGTGGAGGTTGCGCTGGGGGCCGGCGACACCGTGACGATCGCCCGCGAGGCGATCCACCGGGTGCGCCACAGCGGTGCCGCCCCCGCGGTGACCCTGCACGCGTACTCGCCGCCGCTGCGCCGCGTGGGCACCTATGAGGTCGCCGCGGACGGCGCCCTGCTGCGCCATCCCCGGCCCTCCGACGTAACGTTGGCGCCGGCGGCCGCTGCCTGACCCGACCAGAGGAGCCCCAGATGTCCCACACCGACGACCTGCTGGCCAACGCCGAGACCTTCGCCGAGACCTTCGACAAGGGTGACCTTCCGATGCCGCCGGCGCGCAAGGTCGCGATCGTCGCGTGCATGGACGCCAGGGTCAGCCCGTTCGCGCTGTTCGGGCTGGAGGTGGGCGACGCCCACGTGATCCGCAACGCGGGGGGAGTGGTCACCGACGACGAAATCCGCTCGCTGGCGATCTCCCAGCGCAAGCTGGGAACCGAGGAGATCATCCTCGTCCATCACACCGACTGCGGAATGCTGACCTTCACCGACGACGAGTTCCGCGCCCAGATCCAGGAGGAGACGGGGATCAAGCCGCAATGGCCGGCCGAGACGTTCTCGGACCTCGACGAGGACCTGCGACAGTCGCTGGCCCGGATCAGGACAAGCCCGTTCATCCCCCACACGGACAAGGTGCGCGGCTTCGTCTACGAGGTCGAGACGGGCAAGCTGCGGGAAGTTACCTGACCGGCGAGCAGGCGGTGCCTGCGAGCCTACGTCGTCACTCTGAATACGGGATGGTCGGGCGCGATCCGGAGCAGGTCGGAGTCCGTCGCGTCCGGGCCCACTCCGCCGAAGAACTGCCCGCTCTCCCACTTCCAGCGCTTCAGGTAGGCCCGCAGGAGCGCCGGCTTCTCGTCGTCGGCCAGTTCGGTGGCGCTGAACTCCTCGGCGTGACTTCCGTTGATCAGGCGCCCCTCGCCGCTCGCGCGGAGGTTGCGGACCCACTGCGTGTGCCCGCGGGGCGCCACCAGGTAGCGCCCGCCCTCGAAGGTCATCACGTTGACCGGCGTGCGCCGAGGCTCACCCGACTTGCGCCCGCGCAGCTCGAGCACCCGCGAGCCGGCGAGGCTGATGCCCATACGCGAGAGCAGGGCCACCACGCGGTTGAACACGTTCTTCGTGAACCAACCAGGTTCCTGAAAGCGCTCTGCCACCGCGGCCAAGTCTAGGTCCTCGCGGCGGTGGCGGCTCGGGCCCGCGGTTTGACCGTCGCCACGGCCACGCCGGCCAGCACGATCGCCACTCCGCTCAATTGGATCACGGAGGGCGCCTCGGACAGCAGCACCGCCGCGAGGATCACCGCGGCCACCGGCTGCAGCATGAGCACGATCGAGGTGATCACCGCCGGCAGCCGCGGCAGTGACACGGAGATCAGCAGCCAGCCGAGCACCTGGGCGGTCAGCGCCAGCACCACCAGCCACGCCTGGGCCTCCAGGTCCGGCACCCAGTCGAGGTCGCCCACGAACAGCCCGCCCAGTGCCGAGAACACGGCGGCGCTGAGCGTGGCGTCGAACAGCGGGCCGGCCGGGCGGCGCTCGTCGGCGTTCGCCTGGCGGAGGATCAGCAGGAACAACGCGTAGGCCAGCGCCGTGGCGAGCCCGTAGACCACCCCCAGCAGCGGGTCGTCCCCGTAGGCGCCCGCGCCCACCACCCCCGAGATCAGCACCACGCCCAAGAACACCAACGGGATCGAACCGACTACCCGGCTCTCCGGCCGCTCGCTCAGCACGGCCCACGCGATCAACCCGACGAGTACCACCTGCACGTTGGCGATCACGGTGGCCAGCCCCGCGCCCACCGCCTCGATCGAGTGGTGCCAGAAGGTCAGGTCGGCCGCGAACCAGGCGCCCGCGATGAGAGCGAGCGCCCGCTCGCGCCGCGGCCGGGGCCCGTACCGTCGCCGCTCGATCCAGGCCAGCAGGCCCAGCGCGGGCAGGGCATAGGCGCACCGAAACAGCGCCGCCGTGGAGGGCGACACGTCGGCCACGCGGACGAGGATGCCCGAGAAGGCGATCACGAAGGCGCCGAGGGCGCCGGCCAGGACCGGTCGGTCGCTCACGGCCCACGAGGCTAGAGGCGCGCGGACCTCCGGCAAACGGCGCCTCGCCTATCGTGCGCCGCCGTGCAGCGCAACACCGTCATGTGGACGCTCGTGCTGTTCTTCGGCGCGTCGATCATGTTCACCGCGATCCGCAACGCCACCCGTGACGAGAGTGTGGGTACCGCGCTGGCCGCCCAGGCTGCCGCGGGCGCGCTGCTGATCGTCCTCATCGTTCTGATCGTCAAACGCAGGGGATGAAGGCGCCGTCAGACCAGACCATCCTGGTCACCGGCTCCACCGACGGGCTGGGCCGGCACCTGGCGGCCGAGCTGGCCCGGCGCGGCGCCACCGTGATCGTCCACGGGCGCGAACCCGGGAAGGTCGGTGCGGCGGCCACGGAGACCGGCGCGGCCCGCGGCCTGGTTGCTGACCTCGCTTCGCTGGAGGACGTGCGCGAACTCGCCGGGCAGGTCGACCAACTCGACGCACTTGTCAACAACGCGGGCGTGATCGAGCCCGAGCGCCGCGTGAGCGCCGACGGCCACGAGCTCACCTTCGCCGTCAACCACCTCGCTCACTTCGCGCTCACCGGCCTGCTCCTGCCCAAGCTGGACGACGGCGGCCGCATCGTGAACGTGTCCTCGATCGGCCAGGCGCCGCTCGACTTTGCCGACATCGAGTTCGAGCGCGGCTATGACGCCTACACGGCCTACGCGCGCTCCAAGCTGGCGCAGGCACTGTTCACGTTCGAGCTCGCCGATCGTCTCGGACGTCGCGGCCCCACGGTGAATGCCCTGCACCCGGCCACCCTGATGGACACGAAGATGGTGCGCGAGACCTTCGGCCAGTCGCGCAGCTCGGTGGAGGAGGGGGTGGAGGCGGCGCTGCGGCTCGTGACCGACCCCGAGCTCGACGGCGTGACCGGCCGCTTCTTCGACGGCACCCGCGAGAGCGAGGCACAACCGCAGGCCTACGACCCGGACGCCCGCCGGCGGCTGTGGGAGCTGAGCGAGGAGCTCACGGGCGTGAGGATCCCGGTGTGACGCGCTGGCTGGTGGACGGGATGAACGTGATCGGATCGCGTCCCACCGGGTGGTGGCGCGACCGGCCCGGAGCCATGCGCGCGCTCGCCGGGGAGCTGGGCGAGCTCGCGCGGTCGAGTGGCGACGAGGTGACCGTGGTGTTCGACGGCCGGCCCTTCGAGCTCGAGCGCACCAAGGGAGTGACGATCGCGTTCGCCCGCCGCCGCGGGCGCGACGCCGCGGACGACGACATAGTCGAGCTGGTTGCCGGCGACGACGACCCGGGCAGCCTCACCGTCGTGACCTCCGACCGTGCCCTGACCGAGCGTGTAGCCGGAGCCGGTGCGCAGGTCGTCGGGGCGGGCGAGTTCCGCCGCCGTCTCGGGTCGTGACCGATCCGCGCTACCGGACGGCGTTCCTGGACTGGCTCGCCTGTGCCGTCCGAGGCGCCTCGGAGCCCGCCGCACGGGCGGCCGCGGGAGCGGGCGACGCGGTCACGGCGGTAGGCACCGCGGGTCACGTGCTCGACTTCGACGACACCTATCTGCCCGGCCTGGCGCACCTGAGCGCGCCGAGCGCGTCGGCGGCCCTCGTGGTGGGGGCCGAGCAGGACGGAACGCTCGGCGACGTGCTCGCCGCCTACGCCGACGGATTCGAGGCCATGGGTGCCGTCGCCCGTGCCAGCCATCCGGCGCTCTACGACGGTCACTATCACCCGACCGCCGTGTGTGGCGGGGTGGGCGCGGCGGTGGCCGCGGGCGCCTTGATCGGGCTGAACGAGCACGAGCGCGACGACGCGATGGCGATTGCCCTGGTGGGCGCGGCCGGCCTGCGCGCGGCGTTCGGATCGCACGGCAAGTCGCTGCAGGTGGGCCTCGCCGCTGCGGCGGGTGCGCGCGCGGCTCGCCTGGCCCGGGCGGGGGCGCGCGTGCCGCTGGCCAGGGCGGCGCGCGGCTTTGCCGAGGCCACCGGCGGGGCATTCGAGCGCCCCGACCCCTCCTCGGCGGCGATCGACGAGAACTGGATCAAGGCCTGGCCCTGCTGCCTGCAGACTCACGGCGCCATCGAGGCGGCCGCGCAGGTGGGCGAGCCGCGTTCGCTAACGATCACCGTGCATCCGGTCTCGCTCCAGGCGGCGAGCTACGGCCCGCGGCCGGCCGATGGCCTCGAGGCCAAGTTCTCGATCCCGTACTGCACCGCTTGGACGCTGCTCCACGGACCGCCGCTGGTGCAGAGCTTCGAGCGGGTGGAGGATGACTGCTGCGAGCTGGCCGAGACGATCCCCGTCGAGACCGATTCGAGCCTGCTCGAGTCGGAGTGCCTCCTGAGCGCGAACGGCGACGAGCTCGCCCGCGTGGAGGCCGCGCTGGGCTCGCCCGAACATCCGATGGACGAGCACAAGCTGGCCGCGAAGGTGGCCGATCTGGCAGGCGCCGAGCTCGTCGAGCTGCTGCACGATCCGGGCCGGCCCGCCGCCGAGCTGCTCGCGCGCGTGATCAGGAGCTGACCAGCGGCGCCGGAGAGCGGCAGCGACGAACTGCGATCCTGTGTTCGTGCGTACCATCCTGCTTGCCGCCCTGCTCACGCTCGTCCTCTGCCCCGCCGCGTTCGCGCAAGGCACGCTCACCGAGGCCGCCGACGCCCTGCGCGACACGCCCATCTACGTGGATCCGGACGCCGAGCAGCCGCTCACCGATCAGCAGGTAGCGGATCTCCGCGACTCCATCTCCGAGCGCCATGCCGGGCCGCTGTACATCGCCGTGCTCCCCGAGGACGCCGCCGACGAGGCCGGGGGCGACCCGGGGGCGGCGCTGCGCGAGATGGCCCTGTCAGTGGGCGAGCCGGGCACGTACGCGGCCGTGTTCGGCAACTCGCTGCGAGCGGGATCCACCGACAACGTGCTGCCCGAGGGCGAGGCCGGGAAGCTGGCCGCGCAGTCAGTGGGAGCCGAGAAGGGCAACGGCTCCGCGGCCGTGCTCGAGGACTTCGTGGAACGCGTGGGCGAGGCTCGGGCCGGCGGCGACGGCGGCGACGGGGGCGGAGGCGGCTTCCCGTGGTTCCTCGTGGTCGTGCTCGCCGTGCCGCTGGCGCTGTTCGGCTGGAGCCGGCGCAACCGGCGCAAGCGCGAGGAAGCCGACCTCGCTCAGGTGAAGGTGGCCGCGCGGGACGACCTCGTGGCCCTCGGCGACGACATCAGGGCTCTCGACGTCGACGTCTCGATGCCGGACGCTGACGAGCAGGCCAAGACCCATTACAACCTCGCGGTCGAGCGCTACGGCGAGGCCGAGCAGGCCTGGGACGCCGCTCGCCGCCCGCAGGACATGGAGCGGGTCAGCTCACTGCTCGAAGAGGGGCGCTGGGCGATGAGCGCGGCCCGGGCCCGCTTCGCCGGCGAGCCCGAGCCCGAGCGGCGCGCGCCCTGCTTCTTCGACCCGCGCCATGGGCCGTCGGTGGAGGACGTGGAGTGGGCGCCGCCGGGAGGAGAGTCGCGGCCCGTGCCGGTTTGCGCGGCCGACGCCCAGCGGATCGAGGACGGCGAGGAGCCGGGCATGCGCGAGGTCGAGTTCGACGGGCGCCGCGTGCCCTACTGGCAGGCCGGTCCCGCCTTCGGGCCCTGGGCCGGCGGCTTCTACGGCGGCGGCCTGTTCCCGGGCCTCTTCATCGGCTCGCTGCTGGGCGGCGGTTTCGGCGGCTTCGGCGGCTACGACAACGCCGACGCCTCCACGGACGGCGGTGACTTCGGCGACTTCGGAGGCGGCGACTTCGGCGGAGGCTTCGGGGGCGGCGACTTCGGCGGTGGCGGCGACTTCTAGCCCGCGTCGAAGAAGGCTCGCGGGCACCGCCCGCTCGCCGCTCAGGCGTCGAGGAATGCGCGCATCGCGGCGTGGGTCTCCCCGGGCCGCTCGAGCTGGGGCACGTGGCCGCAGGGCAGCACGCGGTGGCGCGCCGACGGCAGCGCCTCCTCCACGTACTTGCGAAAGCCCACCGGCACGAGCGTGTCGTCGCGCCCCCAGATGAACAGCGACTTCGGCTCGAGGCCCGCGAGCCGGGTCCAGAAGCCGGTGTCGCCGTGCGGCTCGTCGAGATAGATGTTGCGCGCCGCGGCGTAGAAGGCGGCCCGGCCGCGCGGGCTGAGGTATGCGCGCAGGAACTCGTCCACGCCGGCGGCCGACCAGCCGTCGTCACCGCCCGGCACGAAGCGCCGGACCAGCCCCTCGATCACCGCGCGCGGAGCCGGCTGCACCAGTCCGAGCTCCGGGCGCAGCACTCGCACGAGCAGGGCCCAGCGGCGGTCGCGCAGCCAGGCCAGCGCCGGGCTGAGCAGGGTCAGGCTGCGTACGCGCTCGCTCTCGGTGAGCCCCGCCTCGAGCGCCACTCGCCCGCCCATGCTGTTTCCGGCCAGGTGGGCGCGGTCGACGCCCAGCGCGTCCAGGGTGTGAAAGACCGAGCGGGCGAACCAGGAGGAGTCGTAGGGGGCACCGATCGGCTTGTCCGACTCGCCGAAGCCCGGCAGGTCCATCGCCACCACCTGGAAGTCGTCCGCCAGGGCGGCGACCGTGGGCAGGAACGAGGCCTTGGTCCCGCCGAGGCCGTGCACGCACAACAGCAGGCGGCGGCCCGTGCCCGCCGACAGGATCGAGATGCGCCCGCTGCGCGTGCGCAGGGACTCGAAGCGCAGCCGGCCGGGATCGTCCGAGCCGCTCGTTGCGGCCAGGAAGCCCACGCCGATGTGCAGGCTGCCGCGCATCCGCAGGCGGCCGCGCTGGAAGGCACGCATGCCGCCGCGAACGTCATCCGCCACCCGCTGCCAGGTCGCGGCATCCGCCGTGATCACGGCGTCGGGCTCCCGCGTGTCCGGTGAGCGCAGAAGCTTGAGCCGCCGGCCGCTGAGCCGAGCGTCCCACGCCTCGCCGCCGGACACCGCGAGCCGGACCAGGGCACGGCCACCCGGGAGGTCGATCACCTCCGGGTCGTAGCGCTCCGCCAGGGCGTCGATGCCCGCCGGCGGAGCGTCTATGTCGGCGCTCCTCACGGCCATGTCCCGCCCTTCAAGGCTACGGCCAGGCGCTCAGACGGCGATCACTTCGCCGCTCGAAGCGCTCCCATAGAGCGCCGCGATCGTGCGCGCCTGGCCCACCGCGTCGGCACGCCCAAAGAGTGGCTCGCGCTCACCGGCCGCCGCAGCGGCAAAGTCGCGCAGCTCACACGCGTAGGGGTCGTCCGGTTCGGCCTCGACCCGCTCGATCGACCCGTCGGCGTTGCGGATCTCGATCACCGGCTCGCGCGAGTGCCAGGGATCGCCCACGAAGAGGGATCCGTCGTTGCCCACGACCTCGAGCTCGTGGCGGCCCGGCATGTCGAGGCCGCAGTCGAAGTGGCCCAGGACGTCCTGCGAGAAACGCAGCGCACCGGCGAAGCGGATATCCACGCCGTCGCCCCCCACCACCTCGCGCCCCAGCGCCTCCAACGGCTCTCCCGCCACCAGGCGCGCACCGCTCACGCAATAGCAGCCCACGTCCATCAGGCTGCCGCCTCCGAGCTCGTGGGACAGCCGGACGTCGTCCGAGCGTTCGAGTGGAAAGGAGAAGGCGGTGCGCACCAGGCGCAGCCGGCCGACCCGGGGCAGCAGCTCGACGAGGAGCTTGGCCTGCGGGTGATGGCGCCACATGAACGCCTCGGCCAGCACCCGGCCGGCGCGCTCGGCCGCGTCGAACGCGCGCTCCACCGGCTCGGGTGAGCCGGCCAGCGGCTTCTCGCACAGCACGTGCTTGCCCGCCTCGAGCGCCCGGATCGACCAGTCAACGTGCATCGAGTTGGGCAGCGAGATGTACACCGCGTCGACGTCCGTATCCGCGAGCAGCGCCTCGTAGGAGCCGTGGGCCGTGCCGACCTCGAGCGCCGAGGCCTGACGCTCCGCACGGCCACGGTCACGGGAGGCCACCGCCACCACGTCGACGTCGTCGACGAGGCGCGCGCCGGCCACGAGCTTCTCGTTGATCTGTGCGGTGGAGAGCAGACCGAGCTTCATAGGGCGCACAGGCTACGGCCTCATCCAGCCGCTACTGGTCTAGACCAGAGTGGTAGCGTGCCCGGTTCCTGGCATCTTAGGAGGAGGACGGACATGGCGGGACGGTGGAACCGGGCACTCGCGACGACCGCGGCGGCCCTTGCGCTGGTGCTCGGAGTCGCCGCGTGCGGAAGCGACGACGACGACGACGGTGGCGGCGGCGGAGGCGAAGGCGGCAAGATCGCCCTGCTCCTGCCCGAGACGAAGACGACTCGCTACGAGGAGCAGGACCGGCCCAACTTCGAGCGGCGCGTGAAGGAGCTCTGCGCCGACTGCGAGGTGATCTACGCGAACGCCAACCAGGATCCGGCCAAGCAGCAGCAACAGGCCGAGGCGGCCATCACCCAGGGCGCCAAGGTGATCGTGATCAGCTCGGTGGACGTGAAGTCGGCCGGCGCGATCGTGCAGCGGGCCCAGCAGTCCGACGTGAAGGTGATCGCCTACGGGCGGCTGATTCCGGACGCGGAGATCGACTACTACGTCTCGATCGACCCGTTCAAGGTGGGCCAGCAGCAGGCCGAGGTGCAGATGGACGCGGTCGAGAAGGCCGGTGGCGGCAGCCCGAAGGTGGTCATGATCAACGGCGCCCCCACCGACAGCAACGCCAAGCCCTACAAGGACGGAGCGCGCCAGACGCTGGAGAAGCGCGGGGCGCAGGTCGTGAAGAGCTTCGACACGCCTGACTGGAGCCCCGACAAGGCCCAGCAGGAGATGGAGGGCTCGATCACCGATCTCGGCAACGACGGCTTCGACGCCGTGTACGTGGCCAACGACGGCATGGCGGGCGGCGCGATTGCCGCGCTCAAGGGCGCGAGCATCGATCCGGGTTCGCGCTACGTGACCGGCCAGGACGCCGAGCTGGCGGGCATTCAGCGGATCCTCACCGGCGAGCAGCTGATGACCGTGTACCAGCCGATCATCCAGATCGCTGAGACGGCGGCCGAGCTGGCTGTGCCGATCGCGCAGGGCAAGGAGCCGGCGGCCGACGTGGCCCCCGAGAAGGTGGACAACGGGGCCAAGCAGGTGCCCTCCGCCCTGCTCGACACGATCGCCATCGAGAAGGACAACATCGACAGCACCGTGGTCAAGGACGGCTTCCTGAAGCTCCCCGCGATCTGCAGCGGGGCGTACGCGAAGGCGTGCAAGGAGGCCGGCTTGCAGTGAGTCCGGCGGTGCTCGCCGTCGACGCAGGACAGACAGGGATCAGGGCCGCGCTCGCCGAGGAGGAGCGCGGCCCGCCTCACGGCAGCCCGACGCGGACCGCCACGGCACCGGGTGTGTTGCGGATGAGCGGCGGCGTGGGGCCCGAGGAGGTGGGCGAGGGACTGCTCGCCGCCGTGGCGGGCCTGGGCCCCCTGCCGGAGACGCCAGTGCTGATGGGGGTGGGACTGTCGGGCCTGGAGGCTGCCGCCGAAGAGGACCTGCAGCGCGTGGAGGAGCTGCTGCGTACCGAGCTTGCCGTTCAGGCGCTCGCGATCGCGAGCGACGGATTGACGTCGCTGCTCGGAGCCCTCGGCGAGCGCGACGGCGCGGTCGTGGCGGCCGGGACCGGCACGGTCTGCGTGGCTCGCCGGGGCGCGCGCCTGGTCAAGGTCGACGGCTGGGGCTCGCTGCTGGGCGATGCGGGCAGCGGCTACGCCATCGGCCGTGCCGGCCTCGATGCCGCTCTGCGGCACGCGGACGGGCGCGGTGGCTCGCGGGCTCTGCTGCGCGCGGCCGAGCGGCGCTACGGGCCGGCGCCCGGCCTGTCGGAACGCATCTATTCGGCGCCTGTCCCGACGAGGGCGATCGCCGCTTTCGCCGCCGACGTGGCGGTCGAGGCGCGGGCGTCCGACGCCGAGGCCTGCGCGATTCTCGCGGACGCCGGACGCGAGCTCGCTCTCACCGGCACGGCCGCGCTGGCCAGGCTCTTCGCGGCGGACGAGCCTGCCGCGCTGTCGTACACCGGCAACGTCTTCCGCGCCGGGGCGCCGTTGGTGGAGCCCTTCGCACGCTCGCTGGGCGAGCGCCGCCCCGCCACCGAGCTGGTGCCGCCGGCCGGCGACTCGCTCGCGGGCGCGGTTCGGCTGGCGGCACTGGGCGCACACCTGCAGCCCGAGCCGGGCATCCTCTGGAAGGCGCGATGAGCGACTCGCTCGACGCCATCCGGGGTGGGCTCGTGGTGTCCTGCCAGGCCCCTCGTGGGAGCCCACTGGCCGAGACGGCGCACCTGGTGGCGCTCGCCCGGGCCGCCGAGGCGGGCGGCGCGTGCGCCATCCGCGCCGAGGGGAGCGATGCGATCACGGCCATCAGGGCGGCCGTCGGGTTGCCCGTGATCGGGCTGCGAAAGCGCGAGGTGCCGGGCAGCGACGTGTACATCACGCCCACGCTCGAGGACGCCCGTGATGTGGCGGCGGCGGGCGCGGACATCGTCGCCGTGGACGCCACACTTCGCCCACGGCCGGGCGGGATCGAGGGCGACGCGTTCGTGTCCAGACTCGCGCGCGAGCTCCGCCGGCCGCTGCTCGCCGACGTCGACTCCTTCGAGGCGGGCGTGGCCGCCGAAGCCGCGGGCGCCGCCGCTGTGGCCACCACCCTCTCCGGCTACACGAGCAGCGGGGCGCCGCCGGAGGAGCCCGACCTCGAGCTGGTGTCCCGGCTGTCCGCGCAGCTCGACTGCCCGGTCCTCGCCGAGGGTCGCTACGCCACGCCGGCTGCGGCGCAGGACGCGCTCGACGCCGGCGCATTCGCGGTGGTCATCGGCAGCGCCATCACCGATGCCGTGGCCCTCACGCGCCGTTTCGCGGCTGTATGCCGAGGGGGTGTCCGTGGCGGGCGGTGAGCCGGTGCCGCAACACCTGCCGGTGCGCCTGCCCCTGGGGCGCCCAAAGGGGCAGGCCGTGCGCGAGATCATCGAGGCGCTGGCGACCTCGCTCGGCCCCGGCGCGCCGCTTCCCTCGGAGCGGCGGCTGGCCGATCACTACGGCCTCGCCCGGATGACCGTTCGTACGGAGGTGGACCGGCTGGTGGCGGAGGGAGTCGTGTACCGCGTTCACGGCCGCGGCAGCTTCGTGGCCGAGCCGCGTGTGGCCCAGGCGGGTTCGTTCAGCTCGTTCAGCGAGGACATGCGGGCACGCGGAGTGACTCCCGGCTCGATCGTGCGCGCCCAGGCCGTGGTGGAGGCCGGGTCGTTCCTGGCCGGCTCACTGGAGGTCGCACCCGGCGCCCCGGTGGCCGAGATCGAGCGCCTGCGCACAGCGGATGGGAACCCGCTCGCGCTGGAGCGCGTACACCTTCCGGTGGACCGCCTTCCGGGCATCGCCGAGGCCGACTTCGAGCACGCGTCCCTCTTCGACCTGTTGCGCCAGCGCTACGCCATCGAGCTCACGGGCGCCGAGCAGCGCGTGGTTGCCGTCGCGATCGACGCCGGCGACGCTCTACTGCTGGGAGTGGAGCCGGGTGCGGCCGGCCTGCTCTTCCACACGCTCGCGCGGGACCGCCGCGGGACGCCCGCCTTCCACGCAACCTCCCTCTATCGAGGCGACCGTTACGAGATCGAGCTGCGCCAGACCCGGCCGGAGCCCCGGGCATGAAGGGCGAGCGCATGCGCGCAGACATGGCCGAGCAGCCCGGGGTGCTGCGCCGGCTTCTGGCACGCCGCTCGCGGATCATCGAGGCGCTGCAGGGCGAGGAGCCCGCCGGCGTGGTGCTCGTGGCACGCGGCTCGTCCGACTACGCAGCCATCTTCGCTCGCTATCTGCTCGAGGCGGCTACCGGCCGGCCGGTGGCCCTCGCCGCGCCGAGCCTGCTCACGCTCTACGGGACGGAGCTTCGGCTCGACGGCTGGCTGGCGCTCGCGATCAGCCAGTCGGGTCGCACGCCGGAGATCACGACGGTGCTGGAGGGCTACGGCGCCGCCGGGGCGCGGACCGTCGCGCTCACCAACGATGCGGGCAGCCCGTTGGCGAGCGTGGCCGATGTGGCCGTTGCGCTCGACGCCGGCGAGGAACGCGCGGTCCCCGCCACGAAGACGTTCACCGCCCAGCTCGCCGCGGTCGCGCTGGTTGCCGAGGCCCTCGGTCGTGTGCCGTGGACGGGCGCTGACTGGGATCGGATTCCCGAGCTGATCGAAGAGCTGCTGGCCGACACCGGCCCCGCCACGCGCGCCGCCGAGCTGCTCGGAGACGCCGACGAGCTGGTGGCCGTGGGACGCGGATATCTCATGTGCATCGCGCTCGAAGCCGCGCTCAAGCTGCGCGAGGCGGCCGGCGTGCGGGCCGAGGGCTGGTCGGCCGCCGACTTCCGCCACGGGCCGGTGACGGTGGCGCGTGGCAGCATCCCCCTCCTGGCGGTCAGCGCCTCGGGACCGGCCGCTGCAGACGTCGAAGACCTCGCCGGCGAGCTGGAGCGCGCGGGAACCACGGTCCTGCGCCTGTCCGACCGGCCGGACGCGGCACTGCCCTATCCGGCCCGGCCGGGAGAGCCGCTCTGCGCACTTGCGGCCGCGGTACGCGCGCAGCAGCTGGCGCTGGCGGTCGCCGTCGGGCGCGGGATCGACCCGGACGAGCCGCCCGGTCTGCGCAAGGTCACCTCCACCACCTAGGTCGCTCAGCCGCGACGCTCAGCCGAACGCCTCGACCCCGCCGACGAGGGTGCGCAGCGGCCGCAGCTCGTCGTCCAGCACCGTGAGGTTGGCGGCCGCCCCAGGCCGCAGGGCGCCGAGGTCTGTCCGGCCGATCAGCCGGGCCGGTGCGGCTGAAGCCGCATACACGGCCGCGGCCAGCGAGGCCCCGCTCGAGACCAGGTTGCGCACCGCCTGGTCCATCGTCACCACGCTTCCGGCCAGCGTGCCGTCGGGCAGGCGCACCGCGCCGTCCTGTACCTGCACCGGGCGGCCGCCGAGCTCGTACTCGCCCGGGTCGAGCAGGGCCGCCTCGATGGCGTCGGTCACGAGACAGAAGCGCGATCCAGCAGCCAGGAAGGCGCCGTACGCGGCTTCCGGGGCGAGGTGAACGCCATCGACGATCGCCTGCACGGTGGCCTCCGGGCGTACGAGGGCCACGCCACCCACGCCGGGGTCGCGCGGACGCCAGCGGCGATGAGCGTTGTGCAGGTGGGTGATCGCACGAGCCCCCCGGTCGAACGCGTGGTGGGCGGTCGCCGAGTCTGCGTCTGAATGACCGCACGAGACCACTAGTCCGGCGCCGGCGAGTCGCTCGACCAACTCGAGCCCACCCGGAAGCTCGGGCGCCAGCGTCATCATTCGCACCGGGCCGGCGGCCACCAGCCGCTCGGCCAGCCCCGGCTCGGGCGGCCGCAGGTGGATCGGGTCGTGCGCGCCCGGCCACAGCGGCGACAGGAACGGTCCCTCCAGGTGGACTCCGGTCACGACCGGGCGGCCGTCCGCTGCGGCCGCGACCTCCGCGGCGGCGGCGAGTGGCTCGGCGTAGGCGTCCACGCGCGACGAGACGAACGTCGGCTGGAAGGCCACCACTCCCGTGCGCGCCAGGGCCTCGGCCGCACTCCGGTAGCCCCCCACGTCGGCCGACAGGAAATCGATCCCCGCCACGCCGTTGATGTGAGCGTCGACGAATCCCGGCACGGCGGTGCCTGTGCGCCCCGCGGGGTACACCCCGACCTCGGCCACGACGCCATCCGAGACCGTCACATCTCCCCCGACGAACTGCCCGTCGACGAGGGCGCCCTCGACTCCGAGTCGCACGACTCCCCTTTGCTGGTCTATACCAGCGGCGAGTCTATTCGCACCACTTCGCCGCCCGGCCACGCCTCGGGGCGCGAGCAAACACACGCCCGCTTAACCGTTTCTTTGGCCCCAAGCCTTGACCAAACCCCCTGAGGGGGTAAGGATCCGCGCCGGTGAGAGGAGAGCAGCCCGAGTCCTCGGCTCAGTGCGTGAGTCGAACCGGGACACGGCCGGTCCACTCGATGTGGAGCGGCCCGTGTCCTCGATCCTCCCGGGCCGCACGAGCATGGTGTCTCTGACGCTCGCCACAGGCATCCGCGAGAGAAGCCCGATCGACGACAGGCTGTTCGGGGAGTCGACGATCGAGAGCACGCAACCCTAGGAGGGGAAATGCAGAGAAACAGATGGAAAGTGAGTTGGGTCGTCGCCATTGCGGCGCTCGTGGCTCTCTTGGGAGTCGCCGGCTGCGGCGGCGACGACGATGACGACGACGGAGGCGGAGGCGGCGGCGGCGGTGGAGGCGGCTCGATTGCCCTGCTGCTGCCGGAGTCCAAGACCGCCCGTTACGAGTCTCAGGACCGGCCGAACTTCGAGCGCAAGGTCGGCGAGCTGTGTTCGGACTGCGACATCCTCTACTCCAACGCCGACCAGGACCCGGCGAAGCAGCAGCAGCAGGCTGAGGCCGCGATCACGAAGGGCGCGAAGGTGCTGGTGCTCGATCCGGTCGACGCGGCCTCCGCAGGGGCGATCGTCCAGCGGGCCAAGCAGTCGCAGATCCCGGTCATCAGCTACGACCGTCTGATCACCGACGCGGACGTCGACTACTACATCTCGTTCGACAATGAGAAGGTCGGGCAGCTGCAGGGCGACAGCCTCGTGAAGAAGCTCGATGAAGACGGCGCCAAGGGCGACATCGTGATGATCAACGGCGCCCCGACGGACAACAACGCCAAGCTGTTCAAGGAGGGCGCGCACAGCGTCATCGACGACAGCTCCTTCAAGGTGGCCAAGGAGTACGACACGCCGGACTGGAGCCCGGACAAGGCTCAGCAGGAGATGGAGCAGGCGATCACCGCCTCCGGCAAGGACGGCTTCGTGGGCGTCTACGCCGCCAACGACGGCACGGCGGGCGGCGCCATCGCCGCGATGAAGTCGGCGGGCATCAAGCCCTCGTCTCGTCCCACCACGGGACAGGACGCCGAGCTGGCCGCCATCCAGAGGATCCTGGCCGACGAGCAGTACATGACGGTGTACAAGGCGATCAAGCCCGAGGCGGAGGCGGCGGCTCAGCTCGCCGTTGCGCTCGCCAAGGGTGAGGAAGCGCCCGCGGGGCTCGTGAACGACAAGGTCGACAACGGCATGAAGGAAGTCCCGTCGGTCCTGCTCAAGCCCGTGGCGGTCACGAAGGACAACATCAACGACACGATCGTCAAGGACAAGTTCTGGCCGGTGAGCGACATCTGCGCCGGCAAGTACGCGGCGGCCTGCAAGGAGGCTGGCATCCAGTAGGGAAACAGGTGACGACGGCCCCGCGGCGCACGCCGCGGGGCCATCGCCCACCCGCCTTTGGCGAAAGGAATCTGAGAGATGAATGGGAACAGTCCCGTACTGGCGCTGAAGGGTGTAAGCAAGAGCTTCGGGCCGGTCCAGGCGCTCACCGACGTCGACTTCGAGGTCCACGACAACGAGGTCGTGGCACTTGTGGGCGACAACGGAGCGGGCAAGTCCACGATGGTCAAGACGATCGCGGGGATCCACAGCGCCGACGAGGGTCAGATTCTCTTCGAGGGCCAGGAGGTCAAGATCTCGACCCCCACCGACGCGACCGACCTCGGCATCGCGACCGTCTACCAGGACCTCGCCCTGTGCGACAACCTGAATGTGGTCGAGAACCTCTATCTCGGCCGCGAGACGCTCAGCGAGGGTCCTGGCAGGGCCACGCGCTTGCTGGACGAGACCGCGATGGAGAAACGGACCGGAGACCTGCTCAGCCGGCTGGCGGTGACCATCACCGACGTGCGGGCGGAGGTGGGCACGATGTCCGGCGGGCAGCGCCAGCAGGTCGCGATCGCGCGCTCCTTGCTCGGTGAGCCGAAGGTGGTGTTGCTGGACGAGCCCACCGCGGCGCTCGGCGTACGTCAGACCGCCATGGTGCTCGGGCTGATCAAGCGCCTGCGCGAGGAAGGTCATGGGGTTGTGGTGATCAGCCACAACCTCGCTGACGTCTTCGAGGTGGCGGACCGCATCTTCGTGCTGCGGCTGGGGCGCAAGGCCGGCGACTTCGCAGTGGGGGAGGCCAGTCAGGAGGAGATCGTGGGGGCCATCACGGGCGCCGGCGGGGATGACCCGACTGCGACGCCTGACTCGGGCGAGACGAGTGACTCGAGCGAGCAGAAGGACTCGAGCGAGCAGACGGAGGACGGACGATGAGCACGCAACAGAGCAGTCCGGCCGCCACCACCGCCGAGGGCGAGGGCGAGCAGCCCCGCAACGACCTGGTCCGCCGCTTCGTCCAGGGCGACCTGGCCCAGCTGCGGGTGGTCCTGGTTCTCGCGGTGATCTGGCTGATCTTCTACTCCCAGGAGGCGCGCTTCCTCAGCTCCGTCAACCTGACCAACCTCGTGCTCCAGGCAACCGCCGTGGGGCTGGTGGCCGTTGGCGTGGTACTGGTTCTGCTGCTGGGTGAGATCGACCTGTCGGTGGGGGCAGTGAGCGGCCTCTGCGCGGCGATTATGGCCGTGCTGGCGGAGAAGCAGGGCTGGTCTCCTTATCTCGCCATCGCCGCCGCGGTGCTGGCGGGGACGGCGATCGGGCTGTTCCAGGGTTCGGTCTTCACGACGTTCGGGATCCCATCGTTCGTGGTGACCTTGGCCGGCCTGCTCGCCTGGCCCGGCGCTCAGCTCGAAGTCCTGGGCGAGACCGGGACCGTGAACCTCACCGATCCCAAGATCACCGGGCTCACCAACACCTTCTACAGCGACACGGTGGGCTGGATCTTCGCGCTGATCGCGATCGCCGCCTTCGCGGCTCTGAGCCTGCTGGGCAGGCAGCGTCGCATTCGAGCCGAGCTGCCGGCGCCGCCGCTGGCGACGGTCGTGATTCGCATCGCGTTGGTGGCGGCAGCCGTGCTGGTGGCCATCTGGGTGCTCAACGACGACCGCGGGCTGCCGCTCGCCGTGCTGATCCTGCTCGGGTTCGTGCTGTTCTTCTACTACGTCACCACGAGGACGACCTTCGGCCGCCACATCTTTGCGGTCGGCGGCAACGCCGAGGCCGCTCGGCGGGCGGGCATCAACGTGCAGTGGGTGCGCATCGTCGTGTTCATGATCGCCTCGACGATGGCCGCGGTGGGGGGCATCATGGCCGCCTCCCGGCTGCTCGCTGTGAACCAGTCCTCGGGCGCGGGTGACTTCCTGCTGCTCGTGATCGCCGCTCCGGTGATCGCCGGCACCAGCCTGTTCGGGGGCCGCGGCAGCGTGTGGGATGCGCTGCTCGGAGCGCTCGTTATCCAGTCGATCTCGAACGGCATGGATCTGCTCGGCCTGGGCACGCCGGTGAAGTTCATGGTCACCGGCGGCGTGTTGCTTGCGGCGGTGATCGTCGACGCGATCGCACGGCGTCAGCGCCAAGCGGCAGGACGCGTCTGACCTCGAGCCGAGTCCCAAACGCACACCCGAGCCGGATTGGCTGACCGAGAAGCGGTCTGTCCCGTCACGCACTTGTAACGCTCGTGCGCCACAGGTGCGTGGCGGCGGCGTACGGTCGCGGGCGTGGATTCGCAGCACGGACAGGCGGCCGTCGAATGGGTCGGATTGCTGCTGGCGGTCACGCTCGTGCTGGGGGCATTGCTCGCGCTGGCGCCGAACGTGGAGGGCCGCAGCCTGGGCGCGGCGATCGCGCACGCGATCGCCTGCACGGCGGGAGGGCGCTGCGGGCCGGCGGCGGCGGGTTCGGAGCCGGTGGCTGCGCTTCGGGTGGGGGCTGCGTCGGGGCTCAGCACCTCCGGGGAGCTATCGCGCCCGCCGGTCAGGCCGCCACCTCGCTTCGCGCCGCCCCGCGGTCCGGTCGCGGCGGAGCGTGCCGCCGCGGCGTTCCATGTTCTCCGGGGAGTCAAGCGGGTCGCCGGCCGGGCCTGGATCGTCTGCCTCGGCTACAAGCGCTTCCAGTACGAACGGCGACACCCCGAGTTCACCGTCGCCAGTCGCATGCCGCTACGCGAGGCGCTGCGGATCGCCGACTCCTGCCTGAACCCGGCCACCTTCCTCGGCGAGGACGGCTGACTTGCCTCACCGACAGCTCGGACAGGCGACCGTGGAGTGGCTCGCGCTGCTGCTCGTGCTCGCGCTCGGGCTCGGCGCCCTGGCGGCGCTGGCGCCGCTGATCGACGGTCGCTCGCTGGGCGGCTTCTTCGCCCACCGGTTCGTCTGCGCGGTCCGAGGAGGGTGCAGCGAACGGGATGGCGACGCCGCGCTCGCCCGCGCGTACGGCCCGCGGGTGGCGGGCCTAGTCCGCAGCCACGCCCCGAACCTGGTCTACGAGCCCGGCGAGCACCAGCTGCCCGTGGACTGGCGCCATTGCCGCCGGCCGCGCTGCGCCAACGCGCCCGACGACCGCGATCTCGACGTCCATCGCAGCGACGCCGGAACCCCGGCCACGGTGTTCACGCGCGTCCTGCGGCGCGAGGGGCGGACCTACGTCCAGTACTGGCTCTACTACCCCGACTCGAACAGCGTCGTGGCCGGCTCGGACAAGGCGTGGGAGGCGCTCTGGCTGTTGCCGCGCCTGCGCGGGATCGTGGCCGATGCGCCCGGCTACCCGGGCTACCACCGCGACGACTGGGAGTCCTTCCAGATCCGTCTCGAGCCGGACGGCAGCACCTGGGTCCGCGCGAGCTCACACGGGCGCTACCAGGGCTGCAAGGAGAAGGACTGTCAGGGACGCTGGGTGGGCGGCACGGGCTGGACCAGGGTGTCGCGCGGAAGTCACGCCGGGCACATCCCCTTCCGGACCGTCGTGCGGCCGCGGAGCGGCGGGCCGAGCGGACCCGATGGGCGCGGGGGCGAGCCCCCCGTCGCGCGCGTGTGGGCGGGCAAGACCCCAGGTCTGCCGGCGCCGCGCGTGCGTCGCCTGCCGCTCTACCCGGGCCCGGCTAACCGGGAGCGAACCTCGACCTCCGAGGGCCTGCGCCTGGTGCCCCTCGAGACCCGCGATCGCAGGCGCTACCGCCGGCGCGACGATGGCATCGCCCCGCCCTGGCGCAAGGACGTGTACGACCACCCTGAGAGCGACGGCTCGTGAGCGCCCGCGGGCCTCCGCGGCGGCCGGGCGTTGCAGTCGCAGACGCGCTGCGCAGGCTCGCGCCCGAACTCCACCGAATACGAAAGCGCGATTAGGCTGGTCGCCGATGAACGCGCCCACGACGCGACCCAGGAGGGTGGGGCTGGTGCTCGGCGCGGGAGGCGTGCTCGGCGGCGCGTGGCTCACGGGCGCCCTGCACGCACTCGCCCGCGAGACGGACTGGGATCCGGGCAGCGCGGAATACGTGGTCGGAACGTCTGCGGGCTCGATGATGGGCGGCCTGGTGGCGGCGGGCATCCCGCCGTGGTTCATGGTCGCCCACTCCCGAGGGGAGGTCTTCGAGGGGTTGACGGGAGCGGATGGCCGGCCCGCGGCCGAGGCCGACCGCGCGGCCGGGGCGACCTTCCGGCTGCACCGCGGGGTTCCCTGGATAGGTCCCGGGTCATTGCGGATGGCGCTCACCGCACTAGCGCGCCCGAAACGGCACACGCCGTTTCAGCTGATCGCCGGCTGGCTGCCGGCCGGGCTCATCTCCACCGAGTCGTTGAAGGACATCGTGCGGCGCGCCGTGGGCGGGCGCTGGGTCGACCATCCCAACTACTGGGCGGTCGCGTGCGACTACGAGTCCGGGCGGCGCACCCCGTTCGGACGCTTCGGGGCGCCCCGCGCCGAGATGGCCGACGCCGTGGCCGCATCGTGCGCGATTCCCGGCTTCTATCGGCCCGTGCGCATCGGCCCCCGCCGCTACGTGGACGGCGGGGTGTGCTCCCCGTCGAACCTCGACCTGGTCGCGGGCCGGGGCCTCGACCTCGTGATCTGCCTCAACCCGATGACCGGGGCGGCCGGCGCCGCGGGTCCACTCGACTGGTTCACGGAGATCACCCGCTCGGCCGCGCGGCGGCGGCTTCAGCGTGAGATCACCAAGGTGCGCCGCTTCGGCACGGAGGTCGCGCTGATCGAGCCGACGCGCGATGACCTCGCCGCGATGGGACGCAACTGGATGAGTGCAGAGCGCCGCCAGCAGGTGATCGACACGGCCGAGATCACCACGGCGCGGCAACTCGAGGAGCCGGGGCGGCGCGAGCTGCTCGAGGGCCTTCCGCAGGGCGAGCCGCACAAGATCCGGCGTCCTTCCGGTCCGCCCTCGACCTGGCCCGAGCTCCGCGCCGCCGTGCGGACCCGGGCCGCCTGATCCGGTCGCGAGGGCGCACCGAGGCCGGTACCCGTTCACAATTGACGCGGAGGCAGCCCGAGCAGATGGAGGAACGACCGAGGTGAGTGACGGGAAGAGCCTGCCCGAGCAGGTGGTCTATCAGCTGGGCAACGTGAAGGTGCTGGCCGAGGCGGGCGTGGTCCGGCCCATGCGTCCCGACCGGCTGTGGGCCGTGGCACGCACCCTCCAGCAGTGGGGCCGCAGCCCGGCCGCAGGGTCGATCGCCCTGGCCAAGCGCTACCCCAGCGAGACGATGGTCGTGGACGAGCTCGGCTCGCTCACCTACTCCGAGGTGAACGCCCGGACGAACGCGCTCGCACATTCACTGGCCGACGCCGGCGTGGTCGAGGGCGACGGCGTGGGGATCATGTGTCGCAATCACCGCGGCTTCATCGAGGCGTCGATCGCGGTGTCGAAGCTCGGCGCTGACGCCCTCTATCTCAACACCGCGTTCGCCGGCCCGCAGCTCACCGAGGTGACCAAGCGCGAGAAGCCCCGGGCGCTCATCTACGACGAGGAGTTCTCCGGGCTGCTCGAGGGCGCCGCGGAGCGCCGCAAGCGGTTCGTGGCCTGGCACGACTCGGACAGCTGCGCCGACCCGACCCTGGACGAGCTGATCGCCCGCGGAGACCGCAGCGACGTGGTTCCGCCGGAACGGGAGGGCCGCGCGGTGATCCTCACCAGCGGCACCACCGGCACGCCCAAGGGTGCCTCGCGGGGCAATCCGCAGTCGCTCGACCCTGCGGTGTCCCTGCTCTCGAGGATCCCTCTGAAGACCCGCCAGGTCTCGCACATCGCAGCGCCGCTGTTCCACTCCTGGGGGTTCGCCCACTTCACTCTCGGGCTGATCCTCGGCACCACCTACGTCCTGCGCCGCAAGTTCGAGCCGGAGGCGTGCCTCGACATGCTCGCCCGCTACCGCTGCGACTCCCTGGTGGTGGTGCCGGTGATGATGCAGCGCATCATCGAGCTGCCCGCGGAGGTGCGGGCCCGCTACGACCTGTCGTCGCTCAAGGTCGTGGCCGCCAGCGGCTCGGCGCTGCCCGGAGATCTGGCCACCACCTGGATGGACGAGGTGGGCGACACGCTCTACAACCTCTACGGCTCCACCGAGGTGGCGTGGGCCTCGATCGCCACCCCGGAGGACATGCGCGCCGCGCCCGGCACCGCCGGCAAGCCCCCGCGCGGCACCATCGTCAAGCTCTACGACGAGAACGGCCGCGAGGTTCCCGAAGGCCTCACGGGACGCATCTTCGTGGGCAACGAAATGCTGTTCGAGGGCTATACCGGCGGAGGCTCGAAGGACGTGATAGACGCGCTCATGGCCACCGGCGACGTCGGCCGCTTCGACTCCGGCGGACGGTTGTTCGTGGAGGGTCGCGACGACGAGATGATCGTCTCGGGCGGCGAAAACGTCTTCCCCAAGGAGGTGGAGGACGCGCTCGCGCGCCACACGGCGGTGTCAGAGGCGGCCGCGCTGGGGGTGGAGGACAAGGACTTCGGCCAGCGGCTCCGGGCCTTCGTGGTGCTCGAGGCGGGTCGCGAGGCCAGCGAGAAGGACCTCCAGGACCACGTCAAGAAGAATCTCGCCCGCTACAAGGTCCCGCGCGAGATCTGGTTCCTCGACGAGCTGCCCCGCAACGCGACCGGCAAGGTGCTCAAGCGCGAGCTGCGCGAGATGGACGCTCCGGAGGCCGCCGGCTCCAAATAGGCGCGTGAGCACCACGTTGACGGGGTAACCGGACTCCGACACCCGAGAGAGGAGCCGGAATGGACGCTGGAGTGATCATTGCGATCGTCGTAGTTGTCCTGATTCTGCTGGCGCTGGCCCTGGTGCTGGGCCGGCGAAGCCGTGACCGCCGTAATGAGTCGCGCCGTCACGAAGCACGCGAGCTCAGGCGCGAAGCCGACGTGCGCACCGCTGAGGCGGACGAGATGAAGGCCGAGGCCGAGGAGCGCGCCGCCCGCGCCCGCCGCGAGGACGCTGCCGCCCGCCAGCAGGTCGCCCGCGCGCAGGACCAAGAGGAAGAGGCGGAGGCCCAGCACGCCCAAGCGCACGACGTCGACCCCGACACCAAGGGCGACTATGAACGGGGCTCGCACCGTGACCGCGAGTCCGAGATCGATGTCCCCCGGCCGGCGGCCACTCGCGATGAGGACCGCGGCGGCGACTACGACGAGTCCACCGCGACGTCGCGCGAGCGCACGACCGACGGCTACGACGACCCGGCGGGGACGTCGTCAGAGCGCGGCTCGGCCAACGAGTACCAGGAGGACCGCGTGGTACGCGAGGGCGACCCCAACGATCCGGACGTGGTGCGCGAGGAGCGCGTTCGCGAGGAGCGGCCGGAGCGCTAGGGCGCCGGCAAGGGCGCGCCGCCCATCTACCGCCGCGGCGCGCCCTCGTCCGGTAGCGGCGGACCGCAGGGTCGCGGCCCGCCGCTCCGGAAGTCGTCTCTTGCTAGCCGCAGACGGGCCAGTGGCCCGCGCCGTGACGGCTGAGCAGCAGCCAGGCGCGCCAGGTCTGCTCGTGGCGTGACGCAGCGGCCGGGTCGCCCTTACCGCCCACCACCTGCCAGGTGCTGAAGCTGAACTGGTACATGCCGCGGTAGGTACCGCCGCCCCCGATCGCCCGGGGGTCGCCGTGCGACTCGCACGCAGCGATGGAGGCGAGCTGCTGCCGGGCCGAGCCCGGGATCCTGCGCAGCTTCATCCGGTACAGCACCGCGCGCCCACGAGGGGAGCGGAGGTAGTTCGAAAAGCGCGTCTTCATGCGCTCGATCGACTCGCGTAGCTCGCCGGCGGCGGCCGGGCGGTCCTGGTTGCGCGCGGCAACCACGAGATTGCGCCCGCGCCAGACCCCGTAGCGATCCAGCTTCGCCCGCCAGCGGTCATAGCTGCCGAGCAGCCGGGCACTCGCTGCCTCGGCCCGCGGGCTCACCCCGCCGCTCGGGTTGGAATTGGTTGTCGTGGTCGTGTCAGAGGCGGGCCGCGTTTCCTGCTGAGCGGCCGCCGGTATCCCCACCGACGCTGCGAGCACGAGTGCGCACGCGAGCGCCAGCAGGATGATTCCCTGCTTCTTCAACGGAGATCCCTCCGGTGGTGCCTGCCCGGCGACGGCGCCCACGCACACAGTCGGCCGGTTCAAACGGCCGAGCGGTGACTACGAGGACCCCTGCCAGGGCTTGCCGTGTCCGCGCGTCTCTCTCCCGCACACGGACAGGGCCGGTTGACTTACCCGGCGAAAGTAGCCACCCGATTCGCCGACCTAACCCGACTGTGACCGATGTCACACAGCGTGAAACTGTGTGAAACCGCGCGTCGGCCCCGAGCGCCCCTCTATGGAGCGGAATTCGGCCCTAGGAGTGGCCGCGCGCCAACTCGATCAGCAGGCGGGTGCCGAACCCGCTGGCGCCCTTGCCGACGTAGTTCCGGCTCATTCCCCATGCCGTCCCGGCGATGTCCATGTGCACCCACGGGCGGTCGTCCACGAACTGGCCCAGGAACTCGGCGGCGTAGCTGGACATCGCCACCCGCTGGTCGGACGAGTTGGTCAGGTCGGCGTACTGCCCCTTGGTCAGCTCGAGGAACTCGGGGTGCAGAGGCAACCGCCAGCCGATCTCGCCGGTGGACTCTCCCGCGGCCTCCACCTGCGCGAACCAGTCGTCGTCGTTGGAGAACAGGCCGGCGTAGGTGTGCCCGAGAGCGACCAGGACCGCGCCCGTGAGCGTGGCGAGGTCGACGATCCGCTCCGCGCCCTGCTCGACCGCGTAACAGAGAGCGTCGGCGAGGATGAGCCGCCCCTCGGCGTCGGTGTTGTTGACCTCGATCGTGGTGCCGTTCATCGCGGTCACGATGTCCCCGGGCTTGACCGCGTGGCCGCTCGGCATGTTCTCCGTCGACGGAACAACCGCGGTCACGGTGGCCGGCACGCCCAGTTCGGCTATGCCCGCCATCGCCTCGATCACCGCGGCGCCGCCGGACATGTCGAACTTCATCTCCTGCATCTTCGCCGAGGGCTTGATGGAGATGCCGCCGGTGTCGAACGTCACGGCCTTGCCGACGTAGGCCAGGTGCGGGCCGGCGGCGTCCGGCGGGCGCCAGCGCAGCACGATGAGGCGCGGCTCCACGTCGCTACCGCGCGCCACCGCGGCAAAGGCGCCCATCCCGCGCGCGACGAGCGCCTCGCCGTCGAGCAGCTCGACCTCGAGCGAGTCGTGCTCGTCGGCGATCTCCGCGGCCCGCTCGGCCAGGAACGCGGGCGTGGCGACGTTGGCCGGCAGGTTCTGAAGATCGCGCGCCGCGTTGGCGGCCACCGCGCCCACCCGTGCTCGCTCCACCTCATCGGCGTCCACGTGCTCGCCGGCGATCTCGAGAGATTCGATCTCGTCGTTGTCGTTCGGCTTGCTCTTGAAGCGCTCGAAGGCGTAGAGGCGCAGCAGCGTTCCCTCCACCAGAGCGCCCGCCACGCCTTCGCCGGGCTGGGCGGCCCAGGACAGCGATACAGCGCCCAGCTCCTTCGCTCTCGCCGCGGCCGCGCCGGCGGCCACCCGGGCCCGCTCGGCGTCGAAGTCGTCGCGCTTGCCCAGCCCGGCGATCAGAACGCGGCGCTGGCCGCCGCCCGGGGCGTCCTCATGTGTCACCGCCACCCGCTTGAGCGCCGGCTTGGCCTCGCCGAGCTCCACCAGCCTCTGCAGGGCCGGATCGGCCAGCTTGTCCCCGTCGAACAACCCGACCACGCGGGTATCGGCGGCCGTTTCCTCTGGGGCGCCGCGGCGGGCGCTTACGCTTGGTCCGGACATGGGCGCGGGAGCATAGCCCGGCGATATGGTTTCGAGCTCCCTCGAAACTCGCACCACACCCGCAAGGAGACGTAGCCCAGATGCCCAAGACCGTGATCCTCGGCGCCGCGCGCACGCCGTTCGGGAAGATGGGCGGCGCCCTGGCGCCGCTGGACGCCACCGACCTCGGCGGCAGCGCGATGGCCGCGGCGCTGGAGCGGGCCGAGGTGGCGCCCGAGCAGGTGGAGCACGTGGTGTTCGGGCAGGTGCTGCAGGCCGGGCAGGGCCAGATCCCGAGCCGGCAGGCCCAGATCAAGGCCGGGATCCCCAAGGAGGTCGGCTCGGAGACGATCAACAAGGTGTGCGCGTCGGGTCTGCGCTCGGCGGGCATCGTCGACCAGGCGGTGCGGGCGGGCGACCTCGACGTGGCGGTGGCCGGCGGAATGGAGTCGATGTCCGGCGCGCCCTACCTGCTCAAGCAGGCGCGCTTCGGCTTCCGCATGGGCGAGGCCCAGGCGCTCGACGCGATGGTCACCGACGGCCTGACCAACCCGTTCAGCGGCAAGCACATGGGTGAGGAGGCGGACGAGGTCGGCGAGGAGCTCGAGATCACCCGAGCCGACATGGACCGCTTCGCGCTGCGCTCGCACGAGCTGGCCGTTCAGGCCACAGACGAGGGGCGGCTGCCGGAGGAGATCGTGCCCGTCACGATCAGCTCACGCAAGGGCGACACGACGGTGGAGATCGACGAGGCGCCGCGGCGCGAATCCTCGCTCGAGGCTCTCTCCAAGCTGCGCGGGGCCTTCCACAAGGAGGGCGCCCACACGGCGGGCAACGCCCCGGGGGTCAACGACGGCGCGGGCGCCATGGTCCTGTCGAGCGACGAGTGGGCGAGCGCCAACGGGCGCACCCCGCTGGCCACGATCGTGGCCCAGGCGGCGGTGGCCGACGAGTTTCCCTACCTGGCGCGCACCCCAGCCAACGCCACGCGCAAGGCGCTCGAGAAGGCGGGTCTGTCGGTGGACGACATCGACCTGTTCGAGATCAACGAGGCCTTCGCCTCGGTGGCCCTCAACTCGATGCGCATGCTCGAGGTCGATGAGGACAAGGTGAACGTCAACGGCGGCGCGATTGCCCTGGGGCACCCGATCGGGGCCTCGGGCGCGCGCATCCTGATGACGCTGGCCAACGAGCTCCGGCGCCGCGGCGGCGGCCTCGGCGTGGCCGCCATCTGCTCGGGCGGCGGCCAGGGCGACGCCGTGATCATCGAGGTCAACGGCGCCTGACCTGGCCGACGGCGAGCCTGCTCAGCCGTTCTCCTGCCCGAACTGCGCCGCGTCCGGCACCTCGATCGGCCCCTCCTTCGGCGTGCCGATCCGGATGTGGTTTCCGAACGGGTCGCGCAGGCCGCAGTCGGTGCCGTAGAAGCGCTCGGTCGGCTCCTCGGTGAACTCCACGCCCTTGGCCTTCAGCTCCTCGTAGCTCTTGTGGACGTCCTCCACCACGAAGATGCCGGCCATGCCGAGCGCGCCCTTGGTCACCAGCTCGCGGACCTGCTCCGCGGTCGCATCGTCGTGTGCGGGGGCCCCGGGCTTCTCGAGCAGGAGCTGCATCTCGGGCTTGCCCGGGACGTTCACCGTGAGCCACCGCATGAAGCCGAGATCGGCGTCGGTGTTCACCTCCAGGCCGAGCTTGCCGACGTAGAAGTCCAGCGCCTCGTCCTGGTCCAGCACGTATACCTGTGAATGCGTCTGTGAAGTGATCATGCGACGAACCTAATCGCCGCCTGCACGCTTGGCTTCTCCAAAACTGCTCGGTCTGGTCCACGCCTTCGCAAAGCACGCCGGAACCGCTCTGAGATCGGCCGCGCGCCAGCGGTAGGTGGTGGGCGGATCGCCCACGATCTCGGTGAACGTGCGAGTGAAGGTGCCGAGGCTGTTGAAGCCCACGTCGAGGCTGATCTCGGTGATGCTGCGGTCGGTCTCGCGCAGCAGGAACATCGCCCGCTCGACCCGCCGGCGCTGGAGGTAGCGGTGCGGGGTCTCGCCGAAGGTGGCCTTGAACACCCGGATGAAGTGGGCCTCCGACACGTACGCGATTGCCGCGAGCGCCGCGATGTCCAGTGGCTGCGCGTAGTCGCGGTCCATCGCGTCGCGAGCCCGCAGCATGCGGCGGTTGGAGTTCTCGGTCTCGGCGCTCATCCCAGGCCGGCCGCGCCCACGCCCTCGTCCCGGCCCGTGTACCACTCGAAGGCGGTCACCTGTTCACCGGCGAAGCGGAGCACGTGGTAGAAGAGTTGGTCGATCGGCGCCCCGCTGATTCGGCCGCGGCCCTCGACCCGAAGGGTCACCAAGAGGCAGCCGGGTCCCTCCGTGATGTCGCGCACCTCGATCTGATCGAAGTCGATCTGCTCGTGTATCGAGCGCAGCGCCGACGCCACCTCATCGATACCCCGCCGGGTGCCGGGCTCCAGCGCCGCCACGGGATTCACGTAGGCGGCGTCCGGGCTGAACAGCCGCAGCGCGCCCTCGACGTCGCCGGCGGCGAAGCGCGCGTAGGCCTCCCGGATCTCCATGTCCCGTGGCGTGGGCACACATCGATTCTCGCGCAAGCCGGCCCTAGACTCTGCGGCGATGGCAGTGGAGCCGGGTGCGATGACTGATGCCGAGCGCTGGTTTCGCGAGCGTTTCTCACGCTTGCCCGAGCGGGACGCGTTGTTCTCGACGTTGAGCGGGGAGCCGGTGGCCCCGTTGTACACGGCGGAGGACGTGGGGCCCGCGGAGGGCATCGGCTTCCCGGGCGAGTTCCCCTTCACGCGGGGGGTCTATCCGTCGATGTATCGCGGGCGGTTGTGGACGATGCGGCAGTTCGCGGGCTTCGGGACCGCGGAGGAGACCAACGAGCGCTTCCGCTACCTGCTCGACCACGGCCAGACGGGGCTGTCGACCGCGTTCGACATGCCGTCGCTGATGGGCCACGACTCCGACAGCCCGCGCAGCGAGGGTGAGGTGGGGCGCGAGGGGGTTGCGGTCGACTCGCTCGACGACATGGAGGCGCTGTTCGCGGGCATCGACATGGGTGCGGTGTCCACGTCGATGACCATCAACGCGCCGGCGGCCGTGATGCTGGCCTTCTATGTGGTTGCCGCGGAGCGCCAGGGGATCGGGCCGGAGCGTCTGGCGGGGACGATCCAGACCGACATCCTGAAGGAGTACATCGCCCAGAAGGAGTGGTGCTTCCCAATCGATCCGGCGATGCGGCTGGTCACGGACATGGTCGAGTACTGCGCCCGGGCGATGCCCCGCTGGCACCCGATCTCGATCTCGGGCTACCACATCCGCGAGGCAGGCTCGACGGCTGTGCAGGAGCTGGCCTTCACGCTCAAGGACGGCTTCACCTATGTGGAGCACGGGCTCGAACGCGGGCTGTCGGTGGACGAGTTCGCGCCGCGGCTGTCGTTCTTCTTCAACGCGCACATCGATTTCTTCGAGGAGATCGCCAAGTACCGCGCCGCGCGGCGTATCTGGGCCCGCGAGCTCAGGGACACCTACGGGGCCCGTGACGAGCGCTCGCTGCTGATGCGCTTCCACACCCAGACCGCCGGGGTGTCGCTCACCGCCCAGCAGCCGCTCAACAACATCGTCAGGACGGCCACCGAGGCGCTGTCGGCGGTTCTGGGCGGCACCCAGTCGCTGCACACCAACAGCTTCGACGAGGCGCTCGCCCTGCCGACCGAGGGGGCGGTGCGGGTGGCGCTGCGCACCCAGCAGATCCTCGCGCACGAGACCGGGGTGACCAACACGATCGATCCGTTGGGCGGCTCCTACTTCGTGGAGGCGCTGACCGACCGCCTGGAGGAGGGCGCCTACGCCTACTTCGGCCGGATCGACGAGCTGGGCGGGATGGTCGAGGCGATCAAGCAGAACTATCCGCAGGCCGAGATCGCCGACGCCAGCTTCCTCCTGCAACAGGAGATCGAGCGCGGCGAGCGCGTGATCGTGGGCGTCAACCGCTACCAGCAACACGATGCCCACGAGACCGAGATCCTGCGCATCCCCGTCGAGCTCGAGCGCAAGCAGATCGGCCGCGTCCAGGCCGTGCGCGTCCGCCGCGACGGCGAGGCCACCGAGACCGCGCTCGCCGATCTGCGCGCCGCCGCTGCCGGCGACCGCAACCTGATGGATCCCCTTCTCGACTGCGCGCGCGCCCACGCCACCGAAGGCGAGATCGTCCAGTCCCTCCAAGAGGTCTTCGGCACCTACACCGAGACGCCCGTCTTCTAGGGCGCAACGCCGATTTCGTCCGGACCGGCGTCCATGCTCGCGCCGGGCGGACTAATGAAACGTGCCTCTCGTGCCGATGCGAACGGCGTGAAGCTGCGCCTTCTGCTCCCCATCGTCCTGCTCGCGGGCCTCGCCCTGGCGCCCGCGGCGGTGGCTGTGCCCGTGTCCGAGCAGGGCGACGCGGGCGAGACGCCCGCCACGGCCCAGAACCTCACCACGCAGCTCGTGAGCTCGATCAGCGGCCAGCTGGCCGGCGCAGACTCCGACCTCTACCGCATCTGCCTCGCGGGCGGCGCCTCGTTCTCGGCCACCACCGTGGGCACGACCGCCACCGACACGCAGCTCTTCCTCTTCGACGGCGAGGGCTGGGGCGTGTACGCCGACGACGACTCAGCGGACACAAAGCAGTCCACGCTTCCGGCCAACGACCCACTGACTCCCGCCTCTCCCGGCGAGTACCTGCTCGCCGTGTCGCCGCACGACCGGGATCCCCAGAGCGACGCGGGCGCGATCTTCAACAACGTGGCCTATCTGGTGGGAGCCGACGGCCGTGGGGGCGCCTCGCCGCTCGAGCGCTGGGCGGGTGTCCCGCGCTCCGCCGGCGCCTACGAGATCACCCTGACCGGCACCAGGGCGTGCGAAACGGTGCCCCCCACGATCGACCTGCGCAGCCCGCAGGACGGCGCCCGCGTGCCCCTGGGCGCGGATGTGGTGGTCGACTTCTCGTGCGACGACGAGGGCGGCTCGGGGCTCGAGTCGTGTGTGGGCAACGTGGATGACGGCGACTCGCTCGACACCTCGACGCTCGGCCCGCAGACGCTGACGGTCACGGCTCGCGACCGCGCCGGCAACGAGACCACTGTCACTGCGACGATCGTGGTGGTCGACCTGGCGCCGCCGGCGATCGAGGTCCGGACGCCGGCCGACGGCGCGGTCTACTCGCTGGGCGAGGCGGTGAACGCGGACTACGAGTGTCGCGACGAGGACGGCGGCTCCGGAGTGGCCACCTGCACCGGGGACGTGGCCGACGGAGCGCCGCTGGATACCTCGGCGCCCGGCGAGCACGCCTTCACGGTCACGGCGACCGACGGCGCAGGCAACTCGGCTTCCACGACCGTGGTCTACGAGGTTGTGGACCGCAGCTACCACTTCAGCGGCTTCCTGTGGCCGGTGGACGCGTTCCCGGCGGTCAACCGCCGGACGGCCGGGTTCCCGGTCCGGCTGCGCTTCTCGCTCGGCGGCTACCGGGGACTGGACGTGCTCGCCGACGGCTATCCCCAGGTGGCCGAGGTGGAGTGCGGAGCCGGGGAGACGCCGGACAGCGGCGAACCGGCACTCAGCGTCTGGAACCGAGGATTGCGCTACCGCCACCCGCACGGACCGCTACGTGTTCTGGTGGCGGACCAAGCGTGCGTGGGCCGGCAGCTGCCGCCAGTTCCTCCTGAAGCTGGACGACGGCTCGCTCTACCGGGCCGAGTTCCGCTTCGAGCGCCCCCACTGGCGGGCGCGCCGGCTGTACTGACGCCGGAATTCCCGCACCACCCCTGCGAAAAGCATTACCCTGGTCGTGATGAGGCACTGGCTCGTTCTCGCCGCGGTATACGCCGTCGTGGCGGCGCTGGTGCTCCCGGGCTCGCTGCTCGCGTCCGAGGATCAGCCCGCACCGACCGCGGCAGCCGAGGAGACCGGCGACCCGCTCGATGGCGAGGATGGGACCGGCGAGGATCCCGCCGAGGAGGGCAGCGGCGACGATCAGCCCACCACCGAGGCCGAGCCTCCCGCCGAGACCACCGCGGCGCCGGAGCCGGCGCCCGCCGAGACCGCCCCGGACGCGCCCGCTGCCGAGACCGCGCCCGCGCAACCGGTGCCCGCGAGGCCGCGCCCGCCGAGACCGTCCCCGCAGAGCCGGCCGCCGACGAGGAGGGCGCGAAGGCGTCCACCAAGGCCAAGGCCAAGCCCAAGCCCAAGCGCGCCAAGGCAGCGGATACCTCCAACGTGACCATCTCGGACTATCGCTTCACGCCGGCGACGGTCACTGTCGTCGTGGGCGACACGGTCACCTGGACCAACGACGGCCCCAGCTCCCACTCCGCCACCGCCAGCAACGGTGAGTTCGACACGGGCATCTTCCCCAAGGGCCAGAGCCGCTCGGAGACCTTCGACACGGCTGGGACCATCGCCTACATCTGCACGCCCCATCCGAACATGGAGGGCACCATCGTGGTGGAGGCCGCCGGCTCCGACCCGACCGGTGAGGAGGACGCCGCACAGCTCGAGAACGACGAGCTGGCGACCGACGAGGACCTCGAGGCGGACATCGACAGCGGCGCTCTGCCCAACACCGGCAAGGACGTTCGCGCGATGATCATCCTCGGGCTCGCGATGCTGGCCTTCGGCAGCGTGCTGTCCTTGCGTGCGCGCCGCCAGAGCTGACCGGCAGCTCGAGACCCGGATACCCTGCATCCCCCATGTCCGCGAGGAAGATCCGCGTCGTCGTCGCCAAGCCCGGCCTGGACGGGCACGACCGAGGCGCCAAGATCATCGCCCGGGCGTTGCGCGACGCGGGCATGGAGGTGATCTACACGGGTCTTCACCAGACCCCGGAGCAGATCGTCGAGACCGTGCTGCAGGAGGATGCCGACGCCGTGGGCCTGTCGATCCTCTCCGGGGCCCACATGACCCTCGTGCCCCGGATCGCATCGCTGCTCGAGGACGAGGGCGCCGAGGACGTGGTGCTGGTGGTGGGGGGGACGATCCCGAGCGAGGACATCACAGAGCTCAAGGAGCTGGGCGTGGCCGAGGTGTTCACCCCGGGCGCCCCGGTGCAGGGGATCATCGACTTCATCCGCGAGGCCGTACCGGCCTAGGTCCGAACACCTGGCCCTTGGCGCCGGGACACGATTGACTCGTCAGTCAATGAAGTAGTATCGGCCTTCGCCTCCGGCCGGCAGGCTGCCGCCCGGCGCGCCCAGGATCAAGCCAAGGAGAAGCTTCCGTGAAGATCTGCGTCCTCGTAAAAGAGGTGCCCGACGCCGCAGTCGAGAAGCGCATGGACCAGGGTTCCAAGCGCATCGACCGCTCGGGCGAGACCACGCTGAACCAGTTCGACACTCATGCGATCGAGGCTGCGATGCAGATCCGCGAGGGTGGCCACTCGGACGTGGATGAGATCGTCGCCGTGACGATGGCGCCGTCCGAGGCCGGCCGCACGCTCAACAAGGCGGTGGCACTGGGAGCCGACCGCTCGGTGCACCTCACCGACGATGCGCTCGCCGGCTCCGACGTCTGCGCCACCGGCTATGCGCTCGCCAAGGTGCTCGAGTCGGAGTCGCCGGACCTCGTCCTGCTCGGCCAGCAGTCGGCCGACGGCGAGTGCTACACGATCGGCGCGGTGGTGGCTGACCATCTGCGCATGCCCTCGCTCACGCAGGTGATCAAGCTGGATGTGAGCGACGGCAAGCTGCGCTGTGAGCGCCAGGCCGAGTACGGCTACGACACCGTCGAAGTCGAGCTGCCCGCGGTGATCTCCGTCGGCGATGCCATCAACGAGCCGCGCTACCCCTCCCTCAAGGCGATCATGGGCGCGAAGAAGAAGCAGCGCGACGTGAAGTCCGTCGGGGACGTGGGCATCGAGGCGGACCGCGTGGGTGAGCAGGGCTCGCGCACGACCGTCCTCGAGATCAACCCGCCCGCCGAGAAGGCCGCGGGCGAGATCATCGAGGACGAGGACACGAACGAGACCGTCGAGCGCATCGTGGGCTGGCTCGAGGAAAGGAAGCTGCTGGCATGAGCATCCTCGTCTACGCACTTCACTACGAGGGCGAGTTCAACAAGAACTCGCTGGGCGCGGTATCCGAGGGCGCCAAGCTCGCCGGCGAGCTGGGCGGCGAGGCCGCCGCGGTGGTGGTCGGCGGCGACGACCTCACCGATGAGCTGTGCCAGTCGCTGGGCCGCTACGGCGCGTCCAAGGTCTACCGCGTCAAGGGTCCGGAGGGCCTGGCCCAGCCGGTGGTCGACGCGATGGCCAAGGTGATCGCCGACAACGACTACAAGTACGCCCTGTTCGGGGGCGGCCTGCTCGGGTTCGAGATCGGGGCCGGGCTCACGGCGCGGCTCGACGCCGGCGTGACGATGGAGGTCACGGCGGTCAAGGCGCAGGACGGCAAGCTCGTGGCCGAGCGACCGATCCTGCAGGACTCCGCAATCGTGGACGTGGGCTACGCGGGCGAGCCGGGCATCATCATCGGCCGCCTGAACGCCTTCGACGTCCAGGAGTCGGGCGACGCCTCGGCCGAGGTGATCGACGTCGACGTGCCGTTCGAGGATCACTCGACCAAGGCCGTGATGGTCCAGCGCGGCGAGCAGCGCGGCGCCGACGTGAACATCGAGGACGCCGACATCCTGGTCGCCGGCGGCCGCGGCCTCGGCAAGGCCGAGGGCTTCGAGCTGTGCGAGTCACTCGCCGACGCCCTCGGCGGAGCGGTGGCCGCCACCCGCGCGGTGGTGGACGCCGGCTGGTACCCGTACGCGGCTCAGATCGGGCAGACCGGCAAGACGGTGGCGCCCAAGCTCTACCTGGCGGCGGGCATCTCCGGGGCGATCCAGCACAAGGTCGGCATGCAGTCCTCGGAGAACATCGTCGCCATCAACAAGGACCCCAACGCCCCGATCTTCGAGTTCTCCGATCTGGGCGTGGTCGGCGACCTCAACAAGATCATGCCCAAGCTCACCGAGGCGCTGAAGGCCAAGCGAGGCTGACGCCCGGATGTCCACCGCGCCGATCGAGTTCCCGCCGCCGGTCGACTCCGCCAAGGAGTTCGTAGGCTCGCCCACCGACCCCGAGGATGAGCGCATCGAGGTCGGCGTGGTGATCGTGGGCGGTGGCCCCGCGGGGCTCTCCTGCGCCATCCGGCTGACCCAGCTGCTGGCCGAGGACGAGGCGCTGATGGAGTCCCTCGGCGAGGTGCCGGTGGCGCTGGTGGAGAAGGGCAAGGGCCCCGGCTCCCACCTGCTGTCGGGGGCGATGATGAACCCCTCTGCCATGAGGAAGCTCTTCCCGGACCTGCCGGAGAGCGACTGGCCCACCTACGGCGCCGTCGAGAAGGACTCCGTCTACCTGCTGCCCAACCGAAAGCGCGCCATCCCGCTCAAGCCCACGCCGCCGCCGTTTCGCAACCACGGCAACCACGTGACCTCCGTCGCTCAGCTCGGGCGCTGGCTGTCCGGGCAGGCCGAGGAGTCCGGCGTGTACATCCTTGGCGAGACCTCCGCCGCCCAGCTCCTGGTCGACGACGGGCGGGTGGTGGGCGTCCGCTCGGGCGACAAGGGCCGCGGCAAGGACAACGAGGAGCTCTCCAACTTCGAGCCCGGCGCCGACCTGATCGCCAAGGCCACCGTGCTGGCCGAGGGAACCCAGGGACACCTCACCGGCGCGGCGATCCGCCACTTCGACCTGGGCTCCGAGGACCCGCAGCAATGGGAGCTGGGCGTGAAGGAGGTGTGGGAGGTACAGCGGCCGCTCGACCGCGTGATCCACACCATGGCCTGGCCGCTGCGCTTCGGCCCCAAGTACCGCGAGTTCGGCGGCTCGTTCATCTACCCGATGGGCGAGGACCGGGTGTCGATGGGCATGGTGGTGGGGCTCGACTACCGCGATGCCACCTTCTCGGTCCACGACGCCCTGCAGGAGCTGAAGGGGCACCCGCTGGTCGCGAAGATCATCGAGGGCGGCAAGCGTGTGGGCTGGGGCGCCAAGACGATCCCCTCAGGCGGCTACTGGGCCCAGCCCGACCGCTACTGGGCGCCCGGGATGGTCATCGCGGGGGACGGTGCCGGGATGGTCAACATCCCGACGCTCAAGGGCGTCCACTACGCGATGCACGCGGGGATGTTCGCCGCCGAGGCGATCTACGAGCGGCTCAAGGCGGGCGAGGAGGGCATGGCCGATCTCTCCAACTACGAGGCCAAGGTCCGCGGCTCGGAGATCGAGACTGACATCCGCCGCTCGCGCAACATGCGCCAGCCCTTCTCCAGGGGATTCCTGGTCGGCGGGGCGATCGCCAACATGATGGAGATCTCCGGCGGCCGCTTCCCCGGCGGGCGCTGGAAGACCCACGACGACGCGACCGTGGACGTGTTCATCGGCGACGGCGACAAGCGCTACCCCAAGCCCGACGGCAAGACGACCTTCGACAAGCTGTCCTCGGTCTTCCTCACCGGCAACGCCACTCGCGACGACGCTCCCAACCACATCCGCATCCAGGACAAGGTGCCGCTGGAGGTGGCGTTGATGTGGCAGAACATGTGCCCCGCGGCGGTCTACGAGGTGCCCGAGGATGAGCTCGAGGGCGCTCGCGAGGACGGCAACGGGAAGCTCGACGGCAAGCATGAGGTTCGGTTGCAGATCACGCCGTCGAATTGCGTGCAGTGTGGGGCGATTACCGCCAAGGGTGGGCGGTTGACTCCTCCTGAGGGTGGCGACGGGCCTAACTACCAGGTGACCTGAGGCGTTTGCTGTCGGGCGGGGCGGCGTTCCGTCACCCCCGTCCGCAGAGCTCTCGCGCTGCGCGCTCGTTCGCTCGCCGCAAGCGGCTCGCTCTGACATGCTCTGCGGCCGGGGGTGCCGGACGCCCCCCCGCCTCGTCCGTAGGGGCAGCAGACGGGCGCCTGTCAGCGGATCACTGTCAGCGGTTCGTCGCGGCGCACGTGGCTGTTGCCAGAGACTCTCGGCGACCGTGGCGGGCTCGTGCTGTTTGCCTGGGCCGATTGGGCCGACGATTACGGTCTGGTTCACGTGGATTCCTTCGGGGGCGAGCGCGTCGTGCAGCATCTGTACGTAGACGTTCTCGGCGCCGTAGGTGACTCCGGAGGTTGCTCGCTCTGGGCTCGGCGTGAGCGCCGCGCTGCCCGTGGTGAACAGGAGGGTGCCTCGGCCGCGCTCGCGCATGTCTGGCAGGACCTCGCCGACCGCCGCGGCGGCGCCCACGACCTGCAGCTCGAGCGCGGCTCCGAGATCGTCGGCTGTGGTGTCGAGTAGGGGCTTGATGAGGTTCACGTCCGCCAGTGGGCTGAAGCACAGGATCTCGGCGGGGCCCAGGCGGGCGGCCAGATCGGCCAGAGCGTGCCGGAGCTCGGCGGGACGGCGCACGTCCGCCGACGCCGCGGCCGCCTGCATGCCGTCTTTCTCGAGCTCGCCCACCATAGCCTTCGAGCCGGTCGCGATTGCGCGCGACGAGCGCCACGGGGTGGCCCTCGGTTCCGAACCGCCGTGCGACGGCGGCGCCGACCCCGGGGCCCGCGCCGACGATGGTGACTGGGCCCTTCATCGGACGATCTCCTGGACGCTCGGCATGCGTGAATCCTGGCGGATCAGGAACCCCCTGCCCGTGCTGCCCGGTACTCGGCTCGGGCCGTGAAGCTGTCGCGCATCTCGCCGGTCAGCTCGTCCAGGAACTCCTCGCGGTAGGTGGAGTCGGTGAGCACGGCGATCGCGTAGTAGAGCCCGGCGAACGCGCCGATCCCGCCTGACACCCGCAGCAGGGCCTCCGTGATCTCGATCTGCTCGCCCAGCAGGCCGAAGCTGAGCACGACCGAGCCCTGGGCCACCTCCCACGACTCGCGGATCGACGGGCCCACCGCGAGAGCGCCCAGCACGATGAAGAACGCGGTCACGGCGAGGCTCACAACCACGGTCTGGAGCGCCTGGCTAACGAAGAGCACGAGCCCGACGTTGAAGCGCTCCCGACGCTCCAGGGCCGGTCCGTCGCCGGCCTCGTCCTCGAGCTCCTTCACCTCACGCGGGAGCCGCACGATCACGAACAGGGCTCCGGCTCCCACCAGCAGGCCGGCGACCAGAACGAGGAAGACGTCGGGCATCCTCGAGAAGACCTGCCACATCTCGGTGTTGATGAACAACACGAGCGCGAACACCAACAGGAGCGGCACGGCCTTGGAGAGCACGGTCAGCGCAGCGTTCAGCTGCGCGACGAGTCTGGTCCCCGCCCAGCGCACGATCCACACGAGGCCACCCGCAATCACCGCGTAGGCCAGCAGCAGAATGAGTGCGTTGGCTGCCACGGTCACGGCCGCGCTGGCCACCTGCCCGCCGAAGATGAGCGGCAGCGCCGCGGGCACGAGCAGGAAGACCGCGAGCTCGAGGTTGCCCACGTGCTGCGGCAGCGACCAGAACCGCCGCCCGCGGGCCAGGTTCAGGAAGCCGAACGCGCCGAGCAGGATCGCCAGGCCGGCGAGCGCGGCGGCCAGGTTGGCGAGCAGCGACCACTCGAGCTGGATCGCGCCGAGCATCTCCCCGATGAAGACGAGCGCCAGCAGGGGCGCCGCGCGCGTCCACACGTCCTCGCGCGCCGAGCGGTCCTCGATGAACAGCGGCAGGCCATCGCGGCGAAACCGGCGCTCGTATGCGTCGAGGTCGGTCACCCACCGTATTTAGGAGGCTGCGGCGGACGACCCGGCTCAGCCGCTCGCGGCCGCGGCCGTGGCTGGCACCGGCGCGCCGGGACGCTGGATCAGGCCCAGTCCCAGCAGGCCGGCCGCTACGCAGCCCAGACCCGCTCCGAGCAGCGCCAGCTGGGCCCCCAGCACGGAGACGAGCACGCCGCCCGCTCCGAGGGCGCCCAGCTCGGCCGTGTTGCGCAGACCGTTGTAGGCGGCGAAGGCGCGGCCGTGGAGCCGCTCGGGCACGCGCTCCTGGATCACCGTCCGGATCAGCACGTTCTTCAGGCCGTGGGCCAGGCCGCCGCCCACGTAACCGGCGAGCACCACGGGCAGGATCGCCCACGACGCCGCGAAGGCCATCCCCGCACCCTGGGCCGCCAGCGCGGCCAGGGCGATACCCGCCATCGCGGCGGCGCCGCCGCGCGCCACTCGGCTCGCGAGGCCGGTGGCACCGGCCACCATGCCGATCATCCACGCCGCCCCGGTAAGGGCGTAGCCCGCGTTCCCGGCTCCCACCACGTCCTTGACGTAGAACACCTCGACGGTCAGGGACGCTGAAATGAACAGGAGCCCCAGCACGGCGGCGCCCACCAGCACGCGCAGCAGGTCGTCGCGCCAGAGGAAGCGGAAGCCGTCCCGGGCCCGGTCGCGTCCCTCGTGTGATGTCGCCGGCACGGGTGGGCGGCGGGTGCGCATGCAGGCTGCGGCCAGCGCGATGGCCGCGAAGCTCGCCGCGTTCACCAGCAGTGCCAGCCGCGACCCTCCGCCGGCGGTGAGCGCCGCCGCCACCAGCGGACCGATCGCGAAGCCGGCGTAGCGGGCCGTCTCGACCCAGCCGTTGGCCTGGGTGAGGCGACCTTCTCTAGCCACGGCGGGCACCAGCGCGAACTCCGCCGGCTGGCTGATCGCCGAGCCCAGCCCGAGCAGCGCGGACAGCAGCAGGATCGAGGCCAGCGAGTCGGTGAAGGCGAGCCCCGCGGCCACCAGGCCCTGCGCCAGCGAGGCGAGCACGAGCAGCCGGACGCTCTCGACCCGGTCCGCCAGCAGGCCCGCCAGCGGAGCCAGCGCCACCACCGGCACCATCGTGGCGGCGAACAGCGCCGACACGGCCAGGCCGGAGCCGGTGAGGTCGTGGACGTGCAGGACCAACGCGATCAGCGCCACGAAGTCGCCCGCCGCCGACAGGCCGACGGCGCCCACGAGCAGTCGGAGGTCACGGGGCGAGCGCATTGCCTACTGGTGCAGCCGGTAGACCCGGAAGAAGTCGTTCTCGATGGGAAGCACCTCGACCCGGGAGAAGCCGGCCGCGACGGCGTAGTCGCGCATCGTGTCGGCCCGCATAACCGTGCCGGTGCCCACCGGGTGGTCGTGGTCCATCCCGGTGGGCAGGCAGCAGAGCACGCTGAAGCCGTACATCAGGCGGTCCACGTCCTCCGCGGGGGCCGAGAAGGAATCGGCCACGCGCTCGTCCATCACGATCGCTGAGCCGTCCTCGCCGGCGAGCCGGCGCACGGTCTCGAGCAGCTCCACGGGCCGCGGCACGTCGTGGAGCGCCTCGAAGATGGTGACCAGGTCGTAGCTCCCCGACAGCCGCGGATCGCTCGCGTCGGCCACGTGGAACTGCACGCGATCGCTCACGCCGTACTCGGCCGCGTTCGAGCGGGCGAGCTCCACCGAGGCCTCGTCGAGGTCGTATCCGTCCACCTGCACGTCGGGGTAGGCGCGCGCGATGGCGATGCTCGACCAGCCGCCCCCGCAGGCGATGTCGGCCACGCGGCCGCCCTCGCTCAGGCGGCCGTGCAGGTCCGTGATCGAGGGCAGCCATTCGCGGCCGAGCTGGCGCAGGAAGAGGGCCCGGTTCTGGTCCGCCTGGGCCTCGCGCCCATCGGCGCCATATGCCGTCCAGGGCACCCCGTCGCCGCTGCGAAAGGCCTCCACCACCTCCGGCACCGCCTGTCCGAGCGCCGCGATGATGCGGGCGATCGGGGTCATGTAGTCCAGGCTGTCGCGGTCCACCAGGACCTCGGCGTGCTCGGCGGAGATCGAGAAGCGGCGCTCGAGGGCGTCGGCCTCCGGGTTCTCGACCTCGAGGATCCCGCCCGCGGCCTGGGCCTCGAGCCACTCGCGCGCGTAGCGCTCATGGGTGTTCGTGGCGGCCGCGAGGGCGCCCGAGTTGAGCGGGCCGCCAGCGGCCAGGGCGTCGTAGAGGCCGAGCCGGTCGCCGATGTGGATCTGGAGCACCTCCATCGCGGCGATGTAGCGCTCGAACAGCGACTCGGCGAAGGGTTGGCTCTGGGTTTCGGCGACGGTAGACATGGCTCTCCGGGGGGTCGGGTTCGCAACAGTGTGGCCCGCCACTGTGAGCCGACCGTCAGTGGAGCGTCAGCCGTCTGTCAGGCGAACGGGCGCAGCTACGCTCTCAGCCGTGCTGCGCGTCCGCGTGCTCGGAGACCTGGCCCTCGAGCTGGACGGCGAGTCGCTAGACCCGCCGGCGGGCCGCCGCGCCCGTGAGCTGCTCGGCTGGCTGGCGCTCAACCCGGGTCTCCATGCGCGCTCCGAGCTGGCCGCGCGCTTCTGGCCCGATGTGCTCGATTCGAGCGCCCGCGCCAGCCTGCGCACGGCCCTGCACGAGCTGCGGCGCGACCTCGGCGGCGCGGCCGGTCAGCTCACGGCCACACGGGAACGCGTGGGCCTGGAGGGCGAGCTCTGGGTCGACGCCCTCGAGTTCCGGGAGCTGGCCCGGGAGGGGCGCCTCGAGGAGGCCCTGGCCCTGTCGAGAGGTGAGCCGCTCGCCGGCCTCGACGAGGACTGGGTCATGGCCGCCCGGGACGATCACCGCCACGACTTGGCCGAGCTGCTCGAGCAGCTGGCCGAGGCCGCCGAGGCGGGCGGCGACCCGGAGGCCGCCGTGCGCTTCACCCGCGAGTTGATCCGTGTCGATCCCCTCTCGGAGGAGCCGGCCCGCCGGCTGATGCTGCGCCTGGCCGCGGCCGGCGATCGCCCGGCGGCGCTGGCGGCCTACGAACGCCTGCGCGAGCGGCTGCAGCGCGAGCTCTCGATGGCTCCGTCGCGGGCCACCCGTGAGCTGGCGGAAGGCCTGCGCAGCGAGGACGAGCCCGCCGCCGCGCCGCCGCTCCCGCCCCCGCTGCGCCGGCGCGAACGCAGCGGGCTCGTGGGACGCGCGGCGGAGCTCGAGCGCGCCCGCGCGCTGCTGGGCCGATCCCTCGACGGCGAGCTGCACCTGACCCTGATCTCGGGAGAGCCCGGCATAGGCAAGACCCGTCTGCTGGCCGAGCTCTGCCGCGGCGCTCACCACGGTGGCGCGGCCGTGCTCTACGGGCGCTGTTACGAGGAGCCGCTCGGGCCCTACCAGGCGTTCGCCGAGGCGCTCTCCGACTATGCGCTCGGCGCCGGTCTCGATGCGGCCGAGCTGGGTGCGGCGGCCGGCGAGCTGGGCCGGCTGTCGCCGCGGCTGGCCGACCTGCTCGGCGTGGCGGCGGAGCCCCGCGCGGAGGCGGCCGAGGGCGCCCGCTTCCGTCTCTTCGAGGCCGTGGTCTCGGTGCTCGAGCACGGTGCCCGTCGCGGTCCGGTGCTGATCGCGCTCGACGACCTGCACTGGGCCGACCCGGCCACGCTCCTCCTGCTCGGCCACCTCGTGCGCTCCCCGCTTCGCGGCGTGGCGCTGGCCGGCGCGTATCGCGAGAGCGAGCTCTCGCGCACCCAGGCCCTCGCGGGCGCTCTCGCGGATCTGCGCCGCGACCGGATGGTGGAGCGAGTGGCCCTCGCGGGCCTCGATGAGAGCGAGGTGGCGGGACTGGTGGGCTCCTGGGTGGGACCTGGCGGGCCGCCCGAGCTGAGCGGCGCCGTATGGGAGGAGACGGGCGGAAACCCCTTCTTCGTGGAGGAGGTGCTGCGTCATCTCACCGAGTCCGGCGCGATCCGCCGCGAGGGCGCGCGCTGGGTGGCCCGGGGCACGGTGGCCGAGATGGGGATCCCCGAGGGGGTGAAGGAGGTGATTGGGCGCCGCCTGTCGCGCTTGAGCGACGTGGCCAACCGCGTACTCGCCGCCGCGGCCGTGGAGGGACGCAGCTTCGGCCTGTCCCTGCTCGAACGGGTGGAGCCGCTGCGCGAGGAGAACGTGCTGGAGGCGGTGGAGGAGGCCACCGCGGCTCAGCTCGTGCGTGAGGAACCGGATCGGCCCGGCAGCTACTCGTTCGCGCACCCGCTGATCCACGAGACGCTCTACGACGAGCTCAGTCTCGCCCGGAGGGTCCGCCTGCACGCCGCCGTGGCCGACGCGCTCGACGCCGATGACCCGGATCTGCTCGTCCAGGTCGCGCGCCACCGCATCGAGGCCGCGGGCGGCGGCGCCGCCGGACCCGCGGCCGAGGCGGCTCTGGCCGCCGCCCGGCACGACCTCGGGCGGCTGGCCTACGAGGAGGCGGCCGACATCTGCCGGCGGGCGCTGGAGGTGGTGCAGGAGCGCGAGCAGCGCTGCGAGCTGCTGCTCGTGCGCGGCGACTCGCTGTCGCGGTCCGGTGAGCGTGAAGCCGCCCGCGCGTGCTATCGCGACGCCGCCGGCCTGGCCCGCGCGGGGTCCGGCACCAGAGACGATCGCGACGCGCTCGCCCGGGCCGCGCTGGGCTTCTCGGGGCTGGGCGTGACCATCCTCGAGGTCGATCCAGAGGTGGTGGGACTGCTGGAGGAGGCGCTGGCGGCGGTGGGGCCCAGCCGGCACGCCCGCCGTGCCCAGCTGCTCTCGCGACTGACGATCGAGCTGTACTACGGCTCCACTCCCGAGCGCCGCCAGGAGCTCGGCCACGCGGCGGTCCAGGAAGCACGCTCGGCCGGCGACGACGCCGCGCTGGCCGACGCCCTCGGAGCCCTGCACGTGGCGCTCTGGTACCCGGACGGGCTGGACGAGCGCCTCGAGGTATCGGCCGAGCTGGTGGATGTGGCCCGCGGGGCCGGCGACCGTGAGCGCGAGCTCCAGGGCCATAACTGGTGCGTGCTCGACCTGCTCGAGGCCGGGAACGTCGAGCGCGTGGACCTCGAGCTGGCCGAGCACGAGCGCCTGGCGAGCGAGCTGCGGCTTCCGGACTTTCAGTGGTGGGGACGCAGCTGGGGCGCCATGCGGGCCATGCTCGAGGGGCGCTACGAGCACGCCCGCGCGGAGCTCGAGAAGCTCCGGGCGATTGCCGAGCGGGCCGGCGATCCCAACGCGGAGCTCTTCCACCGGCTGGGCATGTTCCACCTGGAGTACGAGGACCAGGGCCTCGGCGAGGAGGGGCTGGCCTTCGGCCTGGAGCAGATCGAGACCTCACCGGCCAGCTACGCCTATCGAGGTGCCCTCGCCTGCGTGTTTGCCTGGCGAGGCGACCACGACGAGGCCCTGCGCCAGCTCCGCCTGCTCGCCGAAGACGACTTCGCCGCCATCAGACCCGACATGAATCGCCTGGCCTCGACCGCCGATCTCGCCATGGCCGCATGGCAGCTCGACCACGCGCCCACCGCGCTTGCCGTGTACGAGGGCGCGAGGCGCTGGTCCGGCCGGCTGGCCCTCGACGGCCGCGCCTTCTACTGCTACGGCTCGATCGACCTGTTCCTCGGAATGCTCGCAACGGTGCTCCAGCGCTACGACGAGGCCGAGCGCCACTTCCAGCTGGCTCTCACCGAGAACGAGCGCATCCACTCGGCGCCGTGGCTGGCTCACAGCCGGGCGCGCTACGGCGAGATGCTGCTGCGCCGCGGGGCCTCGGGGGAGGCAGAGCGGGGCGCCGACCTGTTGCGTGAGGGCGCCGCCGGTGCCCGCGCGCTCGGCCTCACAAGGACGGCCGGAGAGTTCGAGGCCCGGCTCGCGGCGCTCACCGGGACGCCGGCCTCGCGCCGCTAGACTCGAAAGGGTTATGAAGGCGGATATCCATCCCGAGTACGTCCCCGCGCACGTGCGCTGCACCTGCGGCAACGAGTTCTGGACGCGCTCCACCAAGCCCGAGCTGAACGTCGAGATCTGCTCGAACTGCCACCCGTTCTACACGGGCCGGCAGAAGCTCGTGGACACCGGAGGCCGCGTCGAGCGCTTCCGCCGCCGGGCCGCACGCTCCCGCCGATAGCCGGCGGGGTCCTGCGAGGCGGCGCGGTGCATACCGCCGCCGCCGCAACTCTGTGTTTCCGTTTCTGTTTTCACGGAGCATGCTTCGTGCGCCAACCTCTACCGCTCTCGGCGTCGCCGTCCTGGCGGCGCTGAGCGCGCCCGTGGCCGCCGCGGCGCCGGAGCCCGGCGCGGCGGACGCGCCGCAGGCCTCGGTCAAGCTCGTGGGCTGCTCGGTGGCTACTCACGAGGCGGCCTTCAAAGCCCGCATGGTCCGGATCGCGGGCAGCCGGCGTATGGGGGTTCGCTTCACGCTGCTCGAGCGCACCGACGCGTCGGGCTTCACTGCCGTGAAGGCGCCGGGGCTCGGCCGCTGGCGGCGCTCGAGGTCCGGCGTGGGGACGTTCGGCTACCGCCAGGCGGTGAAGGGGCTGCCCGCGAACGCGATCCACCGGATGCGTGTGGACTTCCGCTGGTACGGCGCCGACGGCAAGGTGCTCAGCCGGACCCGTCGCACGTCTCGCTCGTGCCGACAGTTCGAGGCTCTGCCCAACCTGGCGGTCTCGATCGTCGGATCGGCCAAGACCAGGGTGCAGGGCGTGAGGCGCTACCGCGTGCAGGTGGTGAACGCCGGGCGCGCCGCGGTGAGCGGCGCGGCGGTGCGATTCTGGGTCGACGGCAGCGTGCTCGACACCGTGACCGTGAGCCCGCTGGCCGTGGGCGAGCAGCGCCTCGTGGGCTTCCGGGGGCCGGCCTGCACCGGTTCGGTCAGGGCCGCAGCCGACCCCGACGGCGTGATCGTCGAGAGCTCTGAGCAGGACAATGCGCAGGAGCTCAGGTGCGCCGACATAGCCCCGCTCTGAGCCGCGGCGGCGGGTGCGGCCACGAGCCGCCGTTACGATGAGCCAGGTGAGCGCTTCCACCACCGACAGCGGCTCGTCCGCGAACGGGGCCGCTCCCGACCACATGCGGGAGGCCACGAAGGACGCTCCCATCGGCGGTCAGGCTGTGCTCGAGGGCGTGATGATGCGCGGCATCTCCACCTGGGCGGTGGCGGTGCGCAAGCCGTCCGCGGAGCAGCTCGCGGCCGGCGGAGCGGACTCCAAGGAGGGGGCCAAGGGCGAGATCGAGGTGGTCTCCGAGCCGCTGGTGGCCTGGACCAAGCGTCATCGCATCCTGCGGCTGCCGATCATCCGCGGCGTGGCGGCTCTGGGCGAGTCGCTCAAGATCGGCTTCCGGGCGCTGGGCATCTCGGCCAACGCCCAGGTTCCGCCGGGCGAGTCCGGCGACGAGAAGGAGATCGGCGGTGGCGCCTGGGCGGGCACCATCGCCTTCGCGCTGCTGTTCGCGGTTGGGCTGTTCTTCCTGCTCCCCGCCGGCCTCACCAACATCTTCAAGGACGAGATCCCCAACTCGATCCTGTTCGTGGTGATCGAGAAGCTCGTGCGGGTCACGATCTTCCTCGGCTATCTCACGCTCATCTCGCGCATGCCCGATCTCCAGCGCGTCTTCGAGTACCACGGGGCCGAGCACAAGACGATCTCCTGCTACGAGGCGGGAGAGGAGCTCACCCCCGAGAACGCGCAGCGCTACTCGCGCTTTCACCCTCGCTGCGGCACGAGCTTCCTGCTGCTGGTGATGGTCGTGGCGATCGTGGTGTTCGCGCCGCTGGGCAAGCTCGACTGGCAGTGGCTGTTCATCTCCCGCATCGTCGGGATCCCGATAGTGGCCGGCCTCGCGTTCGAGCTGATCAAGTGGTTCGGCAAGAACCGCACCAAGCGCTGGGCGCGCATCCTCATGTGGCCGGGCATCCAGTTGCAGCGCCTGACCACGCGCGAGCCCGATCTCTCCCAGCTGGCCGTGGCCATCGCGGCACTGCAGGCCGTGCTGGCCGTGGAGAACCCGCGGGCGGCAGCCGACGAGGACAAGGTGGGAATGGAGGTCGTGGCATAAGCCACGACGTTTGATCACCCGTCCGTTACGGTGATCAATACGTGATGGGCGCCGTCTTCATGACCGGCGCCACGGGTTTCGTGGGGAAGGAGTTGCTCGACCGGTTTCTGGCCGGGGACGAGCGGCACGTCTACGCCCTCGTGCGCGCCTCCGACGATCGTGCCGCAGCCGACCGGCTGCCGGCTCACCCGCGCCTGACCGCGGTGGCCGGCGACATCGAGAAGCCCGGGCTCGGCCTCGATTCCGCGACCACGCGGCGTCTGGCGGGCGAGGTGAGCACGGTGATGCACTGCGCCGCGTCGGTCTCGTTCGAGCTGTCGCTGCCGGAGTCGCGCCGCATCAACGTCGAAGGCACCCGCCACGTGCTCGAGTTCGCCGAGCGCTGTGAGCGGCTGGAGCGGTTCAGCTACGTGTCCACCGCGTACGTGGGCGGCGAGCCCGACGGAGTGTTTCGGGAGGACCAGCTCGACGTGGGACAGAGCTTTCGCAACCCCTACGAGCGCTCCAAGTTCGAGGCCGAGCTGATGCTCCGCGAGCGCGGCTCACACCTGCCGCTGCAGATTCTCAGGCCCAGCATCGTGGTGGGCGACAGCCGCACCGGGCGTACCTCCTCGTTCAACGTCCTCTACGGCCCCCTCAAGGCCATCGCGCGGGGCGCCGTGCCCGCCATCCCCGCCCACCGCTCTTCCCCGGTGGACATCGTGCCCGTCAACTACGTGGCCGACCGCGCCTACGAGCTGGCCAGCGATGGGCCCAGCGGCACCTTTCATCTCGTCGCCGGCCGCAACGCCACCAGCGTGGGGCGCCTGCTCGAGCTGGCGAGTGAGCATCTCGGTCAGCGCGCACCGGCCGTGCTTTGGCCCGGCCCCTACAAGCACCTCATCCACCCGTTGCTGCGCCGGCGCAATCCCGGCCTGCGGCGGATGGAGGTGTACTTCCCGTACTTCTCGATGCGCGTGCGCTTCGACGACCGCGGGATCGGCCCGGCGCCTCCGGTGGAGAGCTACTTCGGCCGTCTGATCGAGTTCGCCGAGGAGGCCCGCTGGGGCCGCGGCAGCGCGGTCGCCGGGGCCGCCGCCGTGGGCGCGTAGACTCCTTCACTGATGGCTACGCCCGAGCCGGGACTGGCCGGCCCTGTGAGCGAGGCCCGAGAAAGGATTCTCGAGGCGGCGTACGATCTGTTCAGCCGTAAGGGGATCGCCGCGGTGGGCGTCGACACGATCGTCGCCGAGGCGGGCGTGGCGAAGATGACGCTCTACCGTCACTTCCCCTCGAAGGCCGACCTCGCCCTTGCCTTCCTCGAGCGCCGCGAGGAGCGCTGGACGCGCGAGTGGCTGCAGGGCGAGGCCGTGCGCCGGGGCTCCACGCCGGCCGGACGGATGCTGGCGATCTTCGACGTGTTCGATGAGTGGTTTGCCCTCGAGAGCTTCGAGGGCTGCTCCTTCGTGAACATCCTGCTCGAGATCAGCGACCGCGAAGACGAGGTACGCGCCGCCAGCGTGAGACACCTGGCCAACATCAGGGAGTTCGTTCGCGGCCTGGCCGAGGAGGCCGGAGCTGCGGACCCCGAGGCCCTCGCGTGTCAGTGGCACATTCTCATGAAGGGCTCGATCGTCGCCGCAGGCGAAGGCGATCACGAGGCCGCCCGCCGCGCCCAGGAGGTCGGGGCGCTGCTGCTCGAGCGCGAGCCCGGCGTCCGCGCTGCCTGATCTCTCGGTCTGAGGCCATAGCGGGGATGAAGCCGTGGCGATAACACTCACCCAGCTACGCAGCTTCCTGGCCGTGCTGCGCACCGGATCGGTGACCGGCGCGGCGGAGGAGCTGGTGGTCACCCAGCCGTCCGTCTCGGCCGCGGTCTCGGCGCTGTCCCGCGAACTGGGCGTGGAGCTCACCGAGCGGGTGGGCCGCAGCATCCGGCCGAGCCCGGCCGGCGAGGCGTTCGCTCCGTTCGCCGCGGACGTGATCGGCCTGCTCGACCAGGGTGGGCGCGCCGCGCGCGAGGCGGCCGACACGGCCGCGAGCGAGCTGCGGCTGGCCGCGGTGACCACAGCGGGAGAGCACATCGTCCCGCCGCTCATCGAGGCCTTCTCCAGCCTGCACCCGGAGATCAGGCTGAACCTCGATGTGGGCAACCGCGAGCGGGTGTTCGAGCGCGTGGCGCTGCATCGCTCCGACGTGGCGATCGGGGGGCGCCCGCCGGGCGCGGGCGTTCTGGGCGAGCGCTTTCTCGACAACCCGATCGTGGTGATCACCAAGCCCGGCGATCCGCTCGCGCGCCGGCGCTCGGTGCCGATCAAGGAGCTGGAGGAGCGGCCCTGGCTCTTGCGCGAGGAGGGCTCCGGTACGCGCACGATGACGGAGGAGATCCTGGCCGCTCACGGCCTGAGGCCGCCGGTGCTCACGCTCGGGTCGAACGGGGCCATCAAGCAGGGCGCCCGGGCCGGCCTGGGGGTGTCCATTCAATCGCTGCTGGCTACCCGGCTCGAGCTCGAGCTGGGCCTCTTGACCACGATCGACGTGAAGCCGCCGCTCCCGCTGCGGCACTGGTACCTGCTGCGGCCGGCGCACGGCCCGCTGCGCCCGCCGGTCCAGGAGTTCCTGACCTTCGCCCGCAGCGCGGCGGCTCGCCGCGCGATCGAGACCGCCCAGGGGTCATGAACCCCCGAGGAGGGACGCTCGCGTCCCGTGGCCTCCCAGCGCCACCGCCGCTCGAGCCATCACGAGGTGGTAGAGGATCAGCAGCTGAACGAGCGCCAGCGATTCCGAGCGGTGCAGGTCGATCCCGACCGTGAACTCGCCGAGGCGCTGGCTGCGCAGATGGGTTGCGAAATGCAGCCGGTCCCAGATGGCCTCCTCGATCTCCGCGGCCCGGCCGGGATCGACATCGCCCGGGATGTGAAGGTGACGCTCACCGTCACGCTCGGACATCGTGAGAGTGCGCTCACCGTTGGCGATGAAGGAGGAGAGGTCGGGGTGGGGGAGCCCATCCCGAAGCGTGAGGTCGGCATCCAGGTGATCGGGATCGCCGCTGTCGCCCGGCAGGAATGAGACGACCATGTCCGCGTGACGCTCCTGGGGGCGGATGAAGGCCGCCGAGTCGGCCTCGCGGCGGTCGAGCTCGGCCAGCACCTGGTCGGTGGTGTAGCCGCGCCGCGAGCAATCCCGCTGCACCTTCCACCTGCGGCGCATCTCCTCGGGAGGCGCGAGGAAGACGCGCACGTCGTAGCAGTCGCGCATCTCCGCGCCGTGGTAGCCGAGCAGGCCCTCGACCACGGCGAAGGATCCCGGCGTCACGTAGACCGGCGGCCGAAAGGTCCCGTCGCCGTGGTGGTACACCGGCTTGAGCAGCGGCTCGCCCCGGCGCAGGTGGCTCACGTGCTGGGCCATGATGTCCATGTAGTTGCAGGCTGGGTCGAGCGGGGTGGTGCCGTTCTCGGCCCGCTGGCGCCGGTCGTAGCGGTGGTAGTCGTCGGTGCAGACGTGGGTGACCTGGTCCTCACCCAGCACCCGCACGAGTCCGCGCGTGATCGTGGTCTTCCCCGCCGCCGAATCACCGACGACGCCGAGGATCACCGGCCGGGGCACTAGTCGACCGCCGCGGCCTCGGCGCGCGGGCCGGCGCCGCCCAGCGCCTCGGCCGCCTTGGCGGTGACCACGTGGTAGAGGATCAGCAGCTGAACGATCGCCAGCGACTCGGAGCGGTGCAGATCGGTGCCGATCGTGAACTCACCCAGGCGCTCGGAGCGCAGGTGCGAGGCGAAGTGGAGCTGTTGCCAGATCGTCTCCTCGATCTCGGCGGCCTGCTCGCGGTCGATGTGTCCCGCCACGTACAGGCGGCGCTCGGCATCGCCCTCGTCGATCCTGATGCCGCGGTCGCCGCCCTCGGTGATCGGCGACAGATCGGGGTGGGGCAGCGAGTCCCGCAGGAGCAGCTCTGCGTCGAGCGCATGGGGGTCGCCGCCGTCGCCCTCGCTGAAGGACACCACCATGTCGGCGTGACGCTCCTGTGGGCGGATGAACTGCGCCGAGTCGGGCTCGCGGCGGTCGAGCTCGGCCAGCACCTGGTCGGTTGTGTAGCCGCGCCGTGAGCAGTCGCGCTGGACCTTCCACTTGCGACGGAGCTCCTCCGGCGGAGCCAGGTAGATGCGCACGTCGTAGCACTCGCGCATGGGCTCGGTGTGGTAGCCGAGCAGCCCCTCGACCACGGTGAAGGGCTTGGGGCTCACGTACACCGGCGGGCCGAAGCTCCCGTCGGCGTGAACGTAGACCGGCTTGAGGATCGGCTCCCCGTCGCGTATGAGGCTCAGGTGCTGGGAGACGATGTCCAGGTAGTTGCAGTCCGGATGCAGCGGCGTGATGCCGCGGTCGGCGCGCTGCCTGCGGTCGTAGCGGTGGTAGTCGTCGGTGGCCACGGCCGTGACCATTTCCTCGCCCAGGATGCCCACCAGGCCGCGGGTGATCGTCGTCTTGCCCGCGCCCGAGTCGCCGACCACGCCGAGGAGGATCGGGCGGGTCATGCCACCGGCGCTCGCTCTTCGGTGTCCGTGAACACGGAGCTCCGGCGGATGTCCTCGGGCTCGAGCGTGATCAGGTCCGTCCTCGTGAGCTTGGCGGCCGAGTCGAACAGCCGGGTGGCCTGGCGCATCCGCGCGCGCTCGATGGCGTTGCGGATGCTGCGCCCGTGCGCGAAGCGAGGCCGCTCGAGCCGGCGCTCGATGTAGTCGCGCAGCGCATCGCCGGCCGCGTCGCTCAGCTCGTAGCCCTGCCGGTCGACCATCAGCGCGGCGATCTGCGTGAGCTCGTCGACGTCGTAGTCCGGGAACTCGACGTGGTGGGCCACCCGCGACCCCATGCCCGGATTGGCCTGGAAGAAGGCCTCCATCGGCTCCTTGTAGCCCGCCATCACCACCACGAGGTCCTGCCGATGCGACTCCATCACCTGGAGCAGCACCTCGATCGCCTCCTGCCCGTAGTCGCGCTCGTTCTCGGGCCGGTGCAGGTAGTAGGCCTCGTCGATGAAGAGGATCCCGCCCAGCGCGCGCTTGACCACGTCCTTGGTCTTGGGCGCGGTGTGGCCCACGTACTGGCCCACCAGGTCGTCGCGGGTGACCGAGATCAGGTGGCCCTTTTCGACATAGCCGAGCCGGTGCAGGATGTCGGCCATGCGCAACGCCACCGTCGTCTTGCCGGTGCCCGGGCTACCGGTGAAGCTCATGTGCAGTGTCGGGCGCTGGGAGCTCAGGTCCATCTCCTCGCGCAGCCGGTCGATCGCCAGCAGGGCGGCGATCTCCCGGATGCGCTGCTTGACGGGGTCGAGCGCCACCAAGTCGCGGTCGAGCTGCTCCAGCACCTCCTGGACGCCCGACTGGCGCACCACCGCCTGAACGTCGGCCTCGCCGTCCGTGACTACGGCCGAGAAGTCCACGGAGTCGAGCGCCGAGCCGGCCCGCGCACCCTTGGCCGGGCGCACCACGGTGCCGCCGAACTCGTCCGAGAAGGCCGGCGACCCGCGGTCGCCGTCCAGGGGCCGGCCCGTGGTGTCGAGACCGCGAGCGGTCACGACCGGTCGGACGACGTGGCGAGGTCGTCCTCGTTGCCGTAGCGGCGACCGGGCGGCTGCTCCTGCGCGTAGGGGTGCAGCGTGTAGCGCATCTGGCGATCCGCCTTGTCCTGGCGCTCCAGGCGAAACCCGGGCTCCTGCTGCGGGCGGTTGACGATGAAGCTGAGCGCCGACGTCTGACGTCCCAGTGAGCTGTCGTAGGCCACGACCTTGATGTAGTGGTTGGGGTAGGCCTCTCGACAGGAGTTCACGTCACGCAGGGCCACGTCGGCCTCGTCCGGCTCGAGGTCGAACTCCGGTTGACGCCACATGTCCCAGAAGCTGTTGCGGGGATGCGGATCGTCGGTGTACTCGACCATGATGGCCCAGCCCTGTGCCAGCGCGTAGGCGATCTGCGCCTCGATCTCGTCGTCGCTGAGATCGGGCAAGAACGAGAAGGTGCCCTGGGTGATCCTCATCGGCTCGGCGTCGCCATCGCGACGGTGTCGGGGGTGTCGGTCGACTCGAAGTCGAAGGTGATGTCCTTCCACACCTCGAGGGCGGCGTCCAGCTCGGGGCAGCCGCGTGCTGCCTCGCTGAGGATGTCGGGGCCCTCCGAGTAGTAGTCCCTGCCCTCGTTGCGCGCCTTGATGATGGTCTCCACGGCCACCCGGTTGGCGGTGGCGCCGGCCGCGATGCCCATCGGATGGCCGATCGTGCCGCCGCCGAACTGGAGGACCACGTCCTCGCCCAGGTAGTGCAGCAGCTGGTGCATCTGGCCGGCGTGGATGCCGCCCGAGGCCACCGGCATCACCGGAGCCAGCGACGCCCAGTCCTGATCGAAGTAGAGCCCCGTCTCGGGGTTGGTCTTGTTGAAACGCTGGCGGCAGACGTCGTAGTAGCCCTTGATCATCGACGGGTCGCCCTCCAGCTTTCCCACCACGGTCCCGGCGTGGATGTGGTCCACGCCGATCATCCGGCACCACTTGGCGATCACCCGGAAGCTGACCCCGTGGGTCTTCTGGCGGGTGTAGGTGCCGTGTCCGGCGCGATGCAGGTGCAGGATCATCCCGTTGGCACGGGCCCACTTCGACATCGACTGCATCGCCGTGTAGCCGATCGTGAGGTCCATCATGATGATGACGCTGCCGATCTCCTTCGCGAACTCGGCCCGCTCGTACATGTCCTCCATCGTGGCGGCCGTGACGTTCATGTAGTGGCCCTTGACCTCGCCGGTCATGGCCGACGCCCGGTTCACGGCCTCGATCGCGTGGAGGTAGCGGTCGCGCCAGCGCATGAAGGGCTGCGAGTTGATGTTCTCGTCGTCCTTGGTGAAGTCGAGGCCGCCGCGCAGCGCCTCGTAGACCACGCGGCCGTAGTTCTTGGCCGACAGCCCCAGCTTGGGCTTGGTGGTGGCGCCGAGCAGCGGGCGCCCGAACTTGTCCAGGTACTCGCGCTCCATCACGATTCCGTGCGGCGGACCCTGGAAGGTCTTGAGGTAGTGCGGCGGGATGCGCATGTCCTCCAGGCGCAGCGCCCTGAGCGCCTTGAAGCCGAACACGTTGCCGATGATCGACGAGGTGAGGTTCGCGATCGAGCCCTCCTCGAAGAGATCGAGGTCGTAGGCGATCTTGGCGATGTACTGCCCCGGCGTGCCCGGCACCTCTTCACAGGAGTAGGCCTTGGCTTGGTAGTGCTCGTGAGGAGTGAGGCGGTCGGTCCAGACCACGGTCCAGGTGGCGGTGGAGGACTCACCGGCCACCGCCGCGGCGGCCTCGATCGGATCCACGCCGTCCTGAGGGGTGATCCGAAACGCGCACAGGATGTCCGTGTCCTTGGGCTCGTAGTCGGCGTCCCAGTAGCCCATCTCGGCGTACGGGGTCACACCGGCGGCCCAGCGTTCCTTCTTGGTTGCGTCGGTTGCGGTCACCTCTGCAACGTACGCTCTAACTCAGAAACTTCAAGTAAAGGATTGGGCAGTTTGCTTAGAGCAATATCTATTGATGCCCGCGACCCGCCAGGCCCGCTAGGGACCGAAGCTGGAGTTGATCCTGCGCCTCAGCGCCCGGGCACGGTCGGTGCCGCGCCGGCCGCGCCAGGGGTGGGGGCCCTTCGCCCACGGGTGCCAGCCGAGCGTCCCGTATTGCTCGCGCAGAGCCGCCTTCAGGTCGCCGCGGTGCTTCGCGCACGAATAGCGGGTGGCGCCGTAGATCCCGCGGCCGTGCCAGACCAGCCAGCGGTCCGGCTCCACGTCCACGTACTCGCCGTGGCGGAGATCCAGGAGCTGGCGCTCGAGGTTGGCCTGAGTCTCGCGGCCGGGCCGGCAGCCGCAGAACTCGCAGCGGAAGACGATGGCCACGGGCACACGCTCAAGCTACTCCACGGCCCGCCGTGGCGGCCGTGCTACCCGGATGCGGCGCGAGGGTCCCAGTGGATCTCCGCGAGCTCGCCGGGCGGCGATCCGCGCAGCAGCCACGTCTGGTCGGCGCGGCGTACCAGCAGACCGCTCTCGTCGATCCTGCGCAGCGCGGTGGTCACCGACGCGCGCCGGCAGCCCACGAGCTGTCCCAGCAGCTCGTGCGACATCCGCAGCCGGATGCTGATCCCGTCCGGGGTCACGTGGCCCCATCGCTCCGCCAGGTGCCAGAAGAGAACCAGCAGTCGCGTCTCGACCGGGGACAGCTGGAGCAGCGCCTGGTGGATCGACATCCTCAGAGTTCGCCTCACCGCCCGCTCGAGCAGCGACCGCATCACCTGCGGCCAGGCGGCGAGCGAGCGCGCCAGCCCCTCGTCGAGGATCGCGAGCTGCACCGGGGCGATCACGTGCCACACCACGTGGTAGCGCAGGAGCCCGCCTTCGCGATCGGGGACCCACGGCTGAAGCACGTCGCCCTCGCCCAGCAGCTCCGTGCAGGTCGAGCCCGCGAGCATCACGTCACGCCCGAGCACTCCCTCCAGCATCAGGAACCCGAGCCGGCTCCGATCGCTGTCCTCGTGGGGAACCTCCCAGCGTCCGCATTCGAGCGACCGCACGCGAGCCACGAGCTCGACCCGAGCCCGCCGGATCTCCTCCGCGGGGACTCTCAGACCCAGCTCCGGGTCGACCTCGAGCAGGCGAACCGACTCTCCCGGCGCTCCGGCGGATCGCTCTAAGCCAGTGGATCCCGGTTCCTGCCTGCGCTCCTCAGCGGCCATAGACAGACCGTCCTCTCTCCACGCCGCGCGAGCATACCGTGGTGGTGTTGAAAAGCAACGTTGCACCGCAACACCTCTGCTTTGCGACCGGAACCCGCCGGACGTAGGGTCGCCTCGCGAGCCAGCAGGGGAGGAGACCGTATGTGCCTGGCTATCCCTGGCCAGATCGTGGAGGTCGTCGACAGCGAGAACCGACTCGCGAAGGTTGACGTCGCCGGCGTGCAGCGCACGATCAACATCGGCCTGCTCGACGATGACGGCACCGGCGTCGACTCCGGCGACTGGGTGCTCATCCACGTGGGGTTCGCGATGTCGCGCGTGGACGAGGAAGAGGCGATCGCCACCCGCAGGCAGCTCGAGCGGATGGGCGAGGACTACGAGACCGAGCTCGAGGAGCTCAAGGCGAGCGTGATCGAATGAGTGACCACCCGTCCTTGCGGAGGAGCGCAGGCCGAGCGTCGGTCGGCCGAGCACCGGAGCACCCGTCTCCGGAGCCCGATCATTCCCACTGCATCACCTGCTCCGACGAGGGCATCCCGATGCAGGTGGAGCAGATCGACGAGGCCGGCGGCCTCGCTCTCTGCGCGGCCGAGGACGGCTCGAAGAGCACGGTCGAGATCGCGCTCGTGGAACCCGTGGCCCCCGGCGACCGGCTGCTGGTGCACGCCGGAGTGGCGCTGGTGGGACTCGAGGCATGAAGTACGTCGACGAGTTCCGCGATCCGGAGCTGGGGCGTGTGCTCGCGACCGAGATCCTCGCCGCAGTGGAGCCCGGCCGCCACTACAAGTTCATGGAGGTCTGCGGCGGCCACACGCACTCGATCTACAAGTACGGCGTCGACGACCTGCTGCCCGCCAACGTCGAGCTCGTGCACGGGCCGGGCTGCCCGGTGTGCGTGATCCCGATGGGGCGCGTGGACGACGGCATCGCCATCGCCCGCGAGCCGCAGGTGATCTTCACCTGCTTCGGCGACATGATGCGGGTGCCCGGCTCGGAGGGCAGCCTGCTGCAGGCCAAGGCCGAGGGCGCGGACATCCGGATGGTCTACTCGCCGCTCGACGCCCTGCGGATCGCCAAGGAGAACCCGGACCGCGAGGTGGTCTTCTTCGCGATCGGTTTCGAGACCACGGCGCCCTCCACCGCCCTCACGCTCAAGCGCGCTAAGGCCGAGGGCATAAACAACTTCTCGTGCATGTGCAGCCACGTGACGATCGTGCCGCCGCTGCGCGCGCTGCTCGACTCACCCGATCTGCGTCTCGACGGCTTCGTCGGCCCCGGTCATGTGTCGACCGTGGTCGGCGCGCGGCCCTTCGAGTTCATCCCCGCCGACTACGGCAAGCCGATCGTCGTCGCCGGCTTCGAGCCGCTCGACATCCTGCAGGCGATCCGCATGATCCTCGCGCAGCTGGCGGAGGGGCGCTGCGAGGTCGAGAACCAGTACTCGCGAGTGGTGCCCGACGAGGGAAACCCGCGCGCGCTGCAGGTGATGTCCGAGGTGTTCGAGCTGCGTCCGCACTTCGAGTGGCGGGGGCTCGGCTTCATCTCGCAGAGCGGGCTCAAGCTCTCGGAGGCCTACGCCGACCTCGACGCCGAGCTGCGCTTCAGCGTGCCCGGCGTGCGCGTGGCCGATCCCAAGGCGTGTCAGTGCGGCGAGGTGCTCAAGGGCGTGATCAAGCCCTGGGAATGCAAGGTCTTCGGCACCGCCTGCACTCCCGAGCGGCCGATCGGGACCTGCATGGTCTCGTCCGAGGGCGCCTGCGCGGCCTACTACAACTACGGGCGCTTCGCGCGGGAGCGGGAGGTCGTCTGAGTGTCTGAGCGCCCGCCGGTGATGGACCGCGAGGAGCGCATCCTCGGCATCATCGAAACCGCTCGCGGCAAGCGCGCGAAGTTCCGCGACGACCGCATCAACATGTCCCACGGCGCCGGCGGCAAGGCCACCCAGAGCCTGATCGAGGGCCTGTTCGTCCCTGCTTTCGGCTCGGACACGCTGGCGGCAATGGGTGACGCCGGGGCCGTGGAGGTCGACGGGGTCGAGCTGGCGCTGACCACCGATTCCTTCGTGGTCAAGCCGTTGCGCTTCCCCGGTGGCTCGATCGGAGACCTGGCCGTCAACGGGACGGTCAACGACCTGGCCGTGTCGGGCGCACGTCCGCTCGCGCTCAGCCTGTCCCTCATCCTCGAGGAGGGCCTCGACGCTGACGAGCTCAAGGCCGAGGTGGAGGCGATCGCCGCTGCCGCGGAGGCCGCGGAGGTCCAGATCGTGGCCGGCGACACCAAGGTGGTGGAGCGGGGCGCCGCCGACGGCATGTACGTGTGCACGACCGGCGTCGGCGTGCGGGACGCGCGCGCCCGCATGGCCACGGACGCGCTGCGGCCGGGCGACCGGATCCTGCTGTCCGGCACGATCGGCGAGCACGGCACGGCGATCATGCTGGCCCGCGGCGAGTTCGAGCTCGACGCCGCGATCGAGTCCGACACGCGCTCGCTCTGGCCGGTCATGGACGCGCTCCTCGAAGAGGCAGGGCCGTCGCTGCGCTGTGCGCGCGACGCCACCCGGGGAGGCGTGGCCTCGGTGCTGAACGAGCTGGCACGCTCGTCGCACGTGGCGATGATCGCCCACGAGGCGGCGGTGCCGATCGACCCGGCTGTGGCCGGGGCGTCCGAGATCTTGGGGATCGACCCTATGTACGTGGCCAACGAGGGCAAGCTCGTCGCCTTCGTGGCGCCAGAGGCCGCGGACGAGGCGCTGAGCGCGATGCGCTCGGTGCCCGGCTGCGAGCGCGCGGCGGAGATCGGTGAGGTGCGTACCGAGCCGCCGGGGATGGTGCTGGTGGAGACGAGCTTTGGCGGCAAGCGGGTGATGGACCAGCTGGTGGGGGATCCGCTCCCCCGGATCTGTTGAGCGAGGAAGGAGCGCCGATGGCGACGACCGACGCATTCGCAGCACAGAAGGAGACCGAGGGGGTCACCGCTCACGTCCTGTGGATGACGACGGGCCTGTCCTGCGAGGGCGATTCCGTGGCCATGACGTCGGCTACCAACCCGAGCCTCGAGGACATCATCACCCAGGCGATCCCGGGAATGCCGAAGGTCGTGGTGCACAACCAGGTGATCGCCTACGAGGTGGGCGAGGAGTACATCCAGGCCTGGTGGGACGCCGAGAACGGCGAGCTCGACCCGTTCGTGCTCGTGATCGAAGGCTCGCTCGGCAACGAGAAGATCAACGGCGAGGGCCATTGGACCGGGTTCGGCGTGAACCCCGAGAACGGCCAGCCGATCACCACCAACGAGTGGATCGACCGGCTGGCGCCGAAGGCCGCCGCCGTCGTCGCCATCGGCACCTGCGCCACCTACGGCGGCATCCCGGCGATGAAGAACAACCCCACGGGCGCGATGGGCGTACCGGACTACCTCGGCTGGAAGTGGAAGTCCAAGGCCGGCCTTCCTGTGGTCTGCATCCCGGGCTGCCCCGCCCAGCCGGACAACATGACGGAGACGCTGCTGTACCTGGCGCTGCACCTCGCCGGGCTCGCTCCCGCGCCGGAGCTCGACGAGCAGCTGCGCCCGAAGTGGCTGTTCGGCCGGACGGTGCGCGAGGGCTGCAACCGCGCCGGCTTCGCCGAGCAGGGCGACTTCGCCACCGAGTACGGATCGGACCATCGCTGCCTGGTGAAGCTGGGCTGCAAGGGACCGGTGGTCAAGTGCAACGTGCCGGTACGCGGCTGGGTCAACGGCATCGGCGGGTGCCCGAACGTGGGCGGCATCTGCATGGCCTGCACGATGCCCGGCTTCCCCGACAAGTACATGCCCTTCATGGAACCCGACAAGTGGGGTGTGGCGGCGGAAAACATCATGCGCTACTCGTACGGACCCATCGTCCGCTACATGCGCAGGCGCCACGTCAAGAACAACTACGACAAGGAGCCCGAGTGGAGACACAACAAGCCCGAGCTCACCACCGGATACTCCAAGCGCTGGTAGAGGGAGACGCGCATGTCCACTGTTGAGCAGCCCCGTGAACAGAAGGTCGTCGTCAAGGAGATGTCCTGGGACCCGATCACCCGCATCGTGGGGTCGCTCGGGATCCACACGGAGATCGACTTCTCCAACCAGCAGGTTCTGAAGTGCTACTCGACCTCGATGGTCTTCCGCGGCTTCGACATCTTCATGAAGGGCATCGACCCGCGCGACGCCCACTTCATCACCAGCCGCATCTGCGGGATCTGCGGTGACAACCACTGCACGTGCTCATGCCTGAACCAGAACATGGCCTACGGGGTCAAGCCGCCCCCGCTGGGGGACATGGCCTTCAACCTGGCCGAGACCGCGGACTACATCTTCGACCACGCGATCTTCAACGACTGCATGGCGAACGTGGACTTCTGCGAGCAGATGGTCAAGGAGACCAACCCGAGCCTGCTCGCGAAGGCCGAGAACACCTCGGCGCCGCACTCCGACATCCACGGCTACAAGACGGTCGCGGACATCATGCGGGCGCTCAACCCGTTCACGGGCGAGTTCTACCTGGAGACCCTCCACGTGGCCCGCTACACGCGTGAGATGTACTGCCTGTTCGGCGGGCGCCACACGCACCCCTCGACGATCATGCCGGGCGGGTGCAGCGCGGACATCACCCACCAGACGTGCACCGACTACTACGTGCGCCTCATGAAGTACTTCGACTACGTGAAGCGCAGCGTGCCGATGCACGACGACCTCTACGACTTCTTCCTCACGGAGTTGCCGGGGTATGACATGGTCGGCTTCCGCGAGACGAACCTGGTCAACTGGGGCTCGTTCGACGATCCGGACTACGTCGACTACAGCTACCAGAACATGACCGAGTGGGGGCGCAAGCGCTACATCACGCCCGGGATCGCGATAAACGGCGAGCTGATCACCACGGACCTGGTGGAGATCAACCTGGCCATCCGGATCCTGCTCGGCAGCTCCTACTTCGACGGCTGGGAGAACGAGCGCACGTTCGTCACGCAGGACCCGCTCGGCAACCCCGTGGACAAGAACCACCCGTGGAACAAGGTCACGCTGCCCAAGCCGCAGAAGCGCGACTTCACCGACAAGTACACGTGGGTCGTGTCACCGCGCATCTACGACAAGCGCACCGACACACACGTGTGCTGTGACACCGGCGGCGGCCCGTTCGCCCGCCAGTGGTGCACGGCCAAGGCCGGCCTGGTCGACTTCGGCTACGCCAAGGCCACGGGCCACAGCATCCAGATGGCCCTGCCGCGCTCGGCCAGCTTCCCCGAGATGGAGATGGAGTGGCACGTCCCGGAGAAGTCGAACGCGATCGAGCGCGACCGCGCCCGCACCTACCACCAGGCCTACTCGGCGCTGATAGCGCTGCACAACCTGGAGCGGGCGATGAAGGAGGTTCAGGCCGGCCGCACCAAGAGCTGGAACGACTTCAAGGTTCCGGACTCGGCGGTGAGCGTCGGCTTCCATGAGGCCGCCCGCGGGGTGCTGTCGCACCACATGGTGATCGAGGAAGGCAAGATCGCGAACTACCAGCCCTATCCGCCGACGCCGTGGAACGCCAGTCCGCGCGACGTCTACGGAACTCCCGGCCCCTACGAGGACGCGGTGCAGAACACGCCGATCTTCGAGGAGAACGGCCCGGAGAACTTCAAGGGCGTCGACATCATGCGGGCGGTGCGCTCGTTCGATCCGTGCCTGCCGTGCGGCGTGCACATGTACGGCGGGAAGGGACCGGTGCGCAAGGTGGTCCACACGCCCACGGCGCTCTGCTGAGCGAGATGGAAGCCGAGCAGCTCATCGCCCGTGTGCAGGAGCTCACGGGTCGGCTCGAGGACCTCGACGATCCGGCGTGCCGCGAGCTGGCCGAGGAGCTGACCTCCGCGGTCGTGCAGATGTACGGCGCCGGGCTCGAGCGGATCGTCGAGCTCGCCGACGCAGGCACCCGCGACGCGATGGCGGGCGACAGTCTCGTCGCGGGGCTCCTGATGATCCACGATCTCTATCCGGTTCCGATCGAGGAGCGGGTTGCGGAGGCGCTCGACACCGTGAGGCCGTACATGGAGTCCCACGGCGGCAACGTCGAGCTGCTGGGGATCGAGAACGGGGTCGCGAAGCTGCGGCTCGAGGGGAGCTGCAAGTCCTGCCGGGCGTCGTCGTCCACGCTCGAGCTGGCGGTGCGACAGGCTCTCGAGGAGGCGGCGCCGGACCTGGACGGGATGGACGTCGAGGGGATCGTGGAGGAAGAGGAAGAGGCCGAGATCTCGGGGATCCCGCTGCCGATCGTGCAAGTCAACGGGGCGCCGTCATGGCACACCCTCGGCATCGACGGCTCCGAGAAGCTCGTGGCCACCGATGTCCAGGGGGTGCCGCTGGTGGTGGCCAACGTGGAAGGGACCCTGCTCGCCTACCGCAACCGCTGCGCGGATTGCGGGGGCGCGCTGGACGGCGGAGCGCTCGACGAGGGGGCGCTGGCGTGCCCCGGCTGCGGGCGCAGCTACTTCCTGCCCCAGGCGGGACGCTCGATGGACGACGACCACCTGCAGCTCGACCCGGTCCCGCTGCTGCGCGAACAGGAGGAGATCAAGGTCGCCCTGTGAGCCGCGCGGATCTCGACAAGGCGGTGGCCGGCCGGCGCAGGGCGCTGATGGTCTCCGGGCTGCGCGGCCTGACCAAGCCCGCGCCGCCGTCTCCGGCGCCGGAGGCCGATGCTCCGGTCGACGACGGCGCTGAGCGCTGCGACCTCTGCCAGACCACCGTGCCGCCGGATCACCGGCACATGCTGAACCTCTACGAGCGGCAGATCATCTGCGTCTGCGAGGCCTGCTGGGCGCTGCGCTCGGGCGACACGGAGTTCCGTCCCGTGGGCCACCGCACGCTCTGGCTGGAGGACTTCCAGCTCCCGGAGGAGATCTGGGCCCAGTTCCGGATCCCGATCGGCCTGGCGTTCTTCATGTACTCGAGCGTCACCGACTGCGTGGTGGCGCTCTACCCGAGTCCGGCCGGCGCCACCGAGAGCGAGCTCCACTTCGAGACCTGGAACCGGCTCGTCGCCATGAACCCCGTGCTCGAGCGGCTCGAGCCGGACGCAGAGGCGCTGATCGTGAACCGGATGGGCGATACGCCCGCCTACGCGATAGCGCCGATCGACCGCTGCTACATGCTGGTCGGCCTGGTCAAGTCGGCCTGGGAGGGCATCTCGGGCGGGGCCGGCGTGGAGCAGGCGATCGAACGCTATTTCGACGATCTGCGGGCGGCGGCCCAGTGAGCCACCCGCAGGCCGTGGAGGCTCCGGTCGCGCCCGAGCCCGAGTTCCAGGTGCTCGGCGCCAGCGGGCGCCGGCACGCCGCGGTCCCGGCCATCGACTTCGACATCCACGTGAGCGAGCCGGGCGGCCGGGCGGTCTACGCGATCGCGCTGAGCGCGCAGATCATGATCGAGCCGGCGCGCCGGGCCTACGACGCCGAGACGCGCGCGAAACTGGTGGAGCTGTTCGGCGCACCGGAGCGCTGGGCCACCACCACGCGCAGCCTCGTCTGGCACCAGGCCGACGTGCTGGTGCCGGCCTTCACGGGATCGACCACGTTCCACGTGGCCGTGCCCGCCAGCTTCGATATGGAGGTGGCCTCCACCAAGTACCTCTACGGGCTTCCCGACGGCGAGGTGCCGCTGGCCTTCAACTTCAACGGGACGGTGCATTACCGCGCCGACGACGGGCGGCTGCAGCTGTCGCTCGTGCCCTGGTCGTGCTCGGCGGAGTTCCGCTTCCCCGTCGCCACCTGGCACGAGCTGATGGAGCACTACTACCCGAGGACGGGATGGGTGCCGCTGCAGGAGGACACGCTGCGGGCGCTGCAGCGCAAGAAGGCCGAACGCGGGCTGCCGACCCTCGATGCCTGCGTGGCGGAGCTGCTCGAACACGATGAATGAGCTGGTCGACACCCTGCTCTACGAGGGCTACGCCCTCTACCCGTACACGCCCGGGGCGACGAAGAACGCGACGCCCACCCCGTTCGGGATCGTCTACCCGCCCGCGTATGCCGAGTCGCTCGACACGACCCACGACCATCTCGAGCTGCAGTGCGTGCTCGAGGGCGGCGGGGAGGTGAGCGCGGAGGTCCGCTTCCTGGCGCCCAGCGGCGAGCGCCATCGGGCCGAGGAGCAGCGGATCGAGGGCGTCGGCGACTTCGAGCTCGGCGGGCTGTCGGTCCGCACCCGGCTGGCCGTGACTCCGCTCGATGACGGGCGTCAGCTCGTGTCCTACCGCGTCGAGAACCGCACGGCCGCGCCGCAGGGCATGGACCGCGCGGCCGCGATCGAGCGTTCGCTGATCTCCACGCACCCGATGGTCAGCGTCACCGGGGGCCGGTTCATCTCGCAGCTCGAGGCCCCGTGCGACAGCGTCAACACATGGCCGGTGCTCGCCTCCCGCGAGGACGACGTGATGCTGGGCGCGGCGATCGTCCTCCCCGACCATCCGCAGATCGCTCCCGAGAGCCGCGGCAACCTCTTCGACAACACCGAGATCGAAGAGGCGCTGGTACTCCACGTCCAGGCGCTGAGTGACGGCGAGCGGGCGGAGCTCGAGCATCAGGACCCGGCGGTCAAGGAGATGATCGAGCGCGCGGGCGCCGTGACGCCGGACGAGCTGCTGAAGCTGCACGGCCGGGTGGAGGTCCGCGATCCCGTCACGCGTGAGCCGCCGCGCCCCTCGGCCGACGTGCGCGACCCCACGCGCGGACTGCCCGACGCCGAGGTGGACGGCGTGGTGTTCCGCCGCGGCGGGAAGGTGGTGGTCCGTCCCGGGCTGGAAGCGGACCTGCAGGCGCGCATGCTCGAAGGCCGGACGGTCACCATCGAGCGGATCTACCGCGACTACGACGGCAAGATCCATCTCGGCGTGAGCGTCGATCAGCCCGGACAGGAGATCATGCGCGACACCGGCCGCTTTCTCTGGTTCTTTCCTCCCGAAGTAGAGGTAGTCCAATGAAACAAATTTTGGTTGCGGGGATCGGCAATGCGTGGCTCAAGGACGACGGCTTCGGCGGTGAGGTGGTCAAGCGCCTCAACGAGCGTGAGCTCCCCGAGGGCTCAGCGGTGTTCGACTTCGGCACCGGCGGGCTGGACCTCGCCTACGAGGTCATGCGCGGCTACGACGCGCTCGTCCTGATCGACGTGAGCCGTCAGGGCGGGGAGCCCGGCACGCTCTACGTGATGGAGGCCCTCGAGGAGGAGGTGGAGGCCGGCATCGAGGACGGGCAGGTGATCAACCCGCACGCCATGGACCCGCAGACGGTGCTGCGCTTCGTGAAGACCCTGGGGGCCTGGCCGGGCAAGGTCGTGGTGGTGGCCTGCGAGCCCGCCGATGTCGAGGAGATGGGACTGGGCCTCAGCGAGGAGGTCGCGCGCGCGGTGGACGGGGCGGTCCAGCTGGTGGTCGAGACGATCGAACGGCTGGGCACGGACGCTGCATACGTCGCCGGATTGAGCCATGCACGAGCTCTCGCTCTCCGGCGCGATCGTGAACACGGTCGTCAAGCACGCTCAGGAGCGGCCGGTGACGGTGGTCAGCCTGCGCGTCGGCGCGCTGCGGCAGGTGGTCCCCGACACGCTCGAGTTCTACTTCGGCTTCGTGGCGAAGGGGACCGTCTGCGAGGGAGCGCGCCTCGAGCAGGAGCTCGTTCCTGCGCGGCTGCACTGCACGAGCTGCGCGCGCGAATGGGAGATGGACCTGCCGGTCTTCGTCTGTGGCGACTGCGGCGACGCGGGCCAGGTCGAGGTCGCGAGCGGTAACGAATTCGAGGTGGAGACGATCGAGGTCGAGGAGACAGAGTGCATCGCACAAAGGTGAAGATCGTCGAGGAGGCACTCGACGCCAACAACACGATCGCGCAGGCCAACCGGGCGGACTTCGACCGCGCCGGGGTGAGGGTCGTCAATTTCATGAGCGCCCCGGGCGCCGGGAAGACCTCGCTGCTCGAAGCCGTGATCGGCGACCTTCCCGGCGTGCGCGTGGGGGTGCTCGAAGGCGACGTTCAGGGCTCGATGGATGCCGATCGGCTGGCCTCGCTGCACGTGCCGGTCACGCAGCTCAACACCGACCCGAGCTTCGGCGGCGAGTGTCACCTGGACGCGAACATGGTGCGATCCGCGCTCGGCGACTTGCCCCTCGACGACATCGACCTGCTGGTGATCGAGAACGTCGGCAACCTCGTGTGTCCCGCCGAGTTCAAGGTGGGCGAGGACGCCCGGATCATGGTCTCGGCGATCACCGAGGGTGAGGAGAAGCCGGCCAAGTACCCGCTCATGTTCCGGGCGTGCGAGCTGGTGCTAATCAACAAGATCGACCTGCTCCCGCATCTCGACTTCGACCTCGACAAGTTCCTCTACCACCTCGACGCGGTCCATCCCGGCGTGGAGCGCATCCTGGTGAGCGCCAAGAGCGGTGAGGGGATGGACGAGTGGCGCGACTGGCTCACCCGGGTCGGCGCGCCGGCCACGGCGGCGGAGGCCCGCGCTTGACGCGCACGCTCGGCAGCGACGTCCTGGATCGGGCGCTTGCCGAGCGGACGCAGGCGAACACCACGTTCTTCGAGGCCGAGTGCGGGCGCCTCGCGCAGCTGTGCCACCGGATGGCGGAGCGCTTCGCGCGCGGCGGGCGGCTGATCGCCGTGGGACGCTCGCCCGCCGCGCGCTCGGACGCTCGGCACGTGGCCGTCGAGTTCGTGCACCCCGTGATCGTCGGCAAGCGCGCCCTGCCCGCCCTCGCGCTGGCCGGCGAGGGCGGCCCGCTGGCCGCCCAGGTGGAGCTGTCGGCCGAGTCCGACGACATCGCCGTCGCGTTCGGCGCCGGCCAGGACGAGGAGGGCGTGGAGGCCGCCGGCGCGCTCGCGGTCGCCCGCGAGCGCGGCTGCCTCACCCTCGCCTTCGCGCCGTGCGGGGCCGAGTGGGAGTTCGAGCCACCTGGCACGGATCCGTCGATCCGCCAGGAGCTGGTGGAGACGCTGTACCACGTGCTGTGGGAGCTGGTCCACGTGTTCTTCGAACACCGCGGGCTGCTCGAGGGCCGGGAGGCGCGCCAGGTGCACGACACCGGCGCCTCGAGCTTCCTCTATCCCTTCCTCGCGGAACGCGAGCACGATCTCGACGCCGTGATGGAGGACGTGCGGCGCTCGGTGCTCGCGAAGGCACAGGACGTCGGGGAGCTGCGCGCGCAGACTCTGACCGACAACCGCGACGAGCTGGCCGCGGCCGCGGACGGGCTGCGCTCGGACCTCGAGGCCGGTGGCCGCCTGCTCGCGCTCGGCAACGGTGGCTCCGCCACCGACGCGATGGATGTGGTGGCCGACTTCCGCCTGCCGCCCGACCCACGCTGGCGGCCACGGCGGGCGATCGACCTGACCGAGGACGCCGCGATCCTCACCGCGATCGCGAACGACATCGGGACCGAGGCGATCTTCTCCCGCCAGGTGATCGCTCACGGGCGCGCGGGAGACACCCTGCTGGCGATCTCCACCAGCGGAGGCTCGGCGAACGTGATCCATGCCCTGGCGGAGGCTCGGCGCCGCGGGCTGCGCACGATCGCGATGGTGGGCTACGACGGCGGCCGGGTGTTGGCCGAGCGGCTGGCGGACCATGTGGTGATCACCCGCTCGGAGCACATCCCGCGCATCCAGGAGGCGCAGGCGAGCGCCTACCACGTGCTGCGGGAGCTGGTGGGGTGACATCGACGGCTCGGACCCGTGTCCGCGCGCGCGTCGAGGGCACCGTCCAGGGGGTCGGCTTTCGCCCGTACGTCTACCGGCTCGCCGGAGAGCTGGGCGTGGCCGGACATGTGCTCAACGACTCGCGCGGCGTGGTGGTGGAGGTCGAGGCGGAGCCCGAGACCGTGGACCGCTTCCTCGCACGGCTGGCCGCGGAGGCGCCGCCGCTCGCCCACGTGGAGAGCGTGGTGTCCGAAGCGGTGGCGCAGACGGGCGAGCGCGGCTTCGCCATTCGCGAGAGCCCGCGCGACGGGGAGCCGCGGGCGGCGGTCACCCCCGACAGCGCCACCTGCCCGGATTGTCTCGCGGAGCTGTTCGACCCCGGAGACCGCCGCTTCCGCTACCCGTTCACGAACTGCACCAACTGCGGGCCGCGCTTCACGATCGTCCGTGACGTCCCGTACGACCGGCCCCACACCACGATGGCCGGCTTCACGATGTGCACGGCGTGTCGCAGCGAGTACGAGGATCCGGGCGACCGTCGCTTTCACGCGCAGCCAAACGCGTGCCCCGAGTGCGGACCGCGGGTGGAGCTGGTGGACGCGGCGGGCGCCGCGGCTGCCGACCGACTCGCCGGCGACCACATCGAGGCCGCCGCGCGGGCGCTCCAGGGCGGCGCCATCGTCGCGATCAAGGGGATCGGGGGCTTCCACCTCGCGTGTCGCGCCGACGACGAGTCGGCGGTCGCGGAGCTGCGCGCGCGCAAGCACCGCGAGGACAAGCCGTTCGCCCTGATGGCCCTGGACCTGGAGCAGGCGCGCGACCTCGTTGAGCTCCAGGCCGGCGAGACCGAGCTGCTGGTCTCGCGGGAGCGGCCGGTGGTGCTGGCGCCCCGGAGGCCCGGCGCGCGGGTGGCGGGAGCCGTGGCGCCCGCCTCCAGGGACCTGGGCGTGATGCTCCCCTACTCCCCGCTGCACCACCTGCTGCTCGCCGACGTGGGCGTGCCGCTCGTGATGACGAGCGGCAACACGTCGGACGAGCCGATCGCCTACCGCGACGAGGACGCGCGCGAGCGGCTGGCCGCGATCGCCGATCTCTTCCTGCTGCACGACCGGCCGATCGAGACGCGCACCGACGACTCCGTGGTACGGGTGGCGGCGGGGCGGCCTCAGCTGCTGCGCCGCTCGCGTGGCTACGTGCCCGCCGCCCAGCCGCTGCCGCTGGCCTGCGCTGCGCAGCTGCTCGCCTGTGGGGCCGAGCAGAAGAACACCTTCGCGCTTGCCAAGCGCGGGCGGGCGTGGGTGGGACATCACGTCGGCGATCTCGAGAACTACGAGACGCTCAGGTCGTTCACGGAGGGCATCGCTCACTTCCAGCGGCTGTTTGCCGTCGAGCCGGAGGTGGTGGCGCACGATCTCCACCCCGAGTACATGTCCACCAAGTACGCGATGGAGCTCGACGCTGTGCGCCTGATCGGCGTGCAGCACCACCACGCCCATCTGGCGGCGTGCCTCGCCGAGCACGGCGAGACCGGTCCGGCGGTGGGGGCCATCTTCGACGGCACCGGCTACGGCAGCGACGGGACGGTCTGGGGCGGGGAGCTGCTGCTGGGCGACCTCACGAGCTTCAACCGCGCGGGCCTGCTCGTGCCGGTCCGGCTGCCGGGCGGCGCGGCGGCGGTGAGGCAGCCGTGGCGGATGGCCTGCGCGTGGCTGGCCGAGGCCCACGAACACGCCCCGCGCATGCCGCGCGCCCTCAGCGGTGACGTGGACCCGCTTGCCTGGCGCCAGGTCGGCGAGCTCGCGAGGACCGGGGTGGCCTCGCCGCTCACCACCAGCATGGGCCGGCTGTTCGACGCCGTGGCCGCCCTGTGCGGCATCCGCGCCGAGGTCAATTACGAGGGCCAGGCCGCCGTCGAGCTCGAGGCGGGCTGCGACCCCGGCGAGCGGCGTGCCTACTCGTTCCCGTTGATCGACGACGGCGGCGGCCCGCTGGTCATGAACGCGCGGCCCCTCGTGGCCGAGATCGCGCGCGAGGTCGAGGACGGCATCGCGATCCCGCTGGTGGCGGCCCGCTTCCACAACGCCGTCGCCGAGACCACGGCGAGCGCCTGCGTGCTCGCCGCCGACCGCGGCGGCACCGAGCTCGTGGTGCTCTCAGGGGGTGTCTTCCAGAACCGCCGGCTGCTCGAGCGCACGTCGGCGCTGCTCACCCGAGCCGGGCTGAAGGTTCTGGTGCCGGAGCGGCTGCCGCCGAACGACGGCGGGATCGCCTACGGCCAGCTCGCGGTGGCCGCTGCGCGGCTGGCCGCGGAGGAGCTCCACGCGCCATGAGCGATCCCAAGGAAGCGGATGCCGCGGCGATCCTCGCCGAGCCCGTGTTCGCCGGCGGCCGGTCCAAGCCGTTCGCGGAGGTCACGCTCGAGGAGGTCCAGGCTCGCGCACAGGAGCTGCGGGAGGCGTCCGGATGGGGACCCACCGCACGCGTGGGCTCGGTGGCCAGGGAGTGGGGCGCCCTGGGCCGGCTGATGGCCGAGCACGGGGCCAAGGCCGTGGGTGATGTGGATCCCGAGGAGATCGTGAAGCGAGCCCAGAAGCTGTGGGTGGTGCCGCCCGGAGGCAGCCTTCTCTGAGCTGGATCCGCTTCGCTCGGAGCGGGGAGCACTAACCTAGATCGCCGATGATCGAGCGCCTCGTGCAGCAGATCGAGGACCGCTTCGGCGAGCTCTCCGAGCAGATGGCCGACCCCGACGTGATATCGGACCAGAGCCGTTACGCCGACGTGGGCCGCGCCTACCGCCAGCTCGAGCCCGCGCATGCGCTGGCCGTCGAGTGGCGCCGCACCACCGACGACGCCGCAGGCGCCCGCGAGCTCCTCGACGAGGGTGAGGACCCCGAGATGCGCGAGATGCTGCGCGCCTCCGAGGAGCGCCTGGGCGAGCTCGAGGAGGAGATCCGCCTGGCGATGGTGGAGCCCGACCCCAACGACGACAAGGACGTGATCGTCGAGATCCGGCCCGGGGCGGGCGGCGAGGAGGCGGGCCTGTTCGCGGCCGACCTCTACCGCATGCTCGGCCGCTACGCCGACCGGCGCGGCTTCAAGCAGGAGCCGATCGAAGTGGGGGACGGGCACTTCACCTTCGCTCTCAAGGGACGCGGCGCCTACAGCGTGTTCAAGTACGAGGGCGGAACCCACCGCGTCCAGCGCGTGCCCGAGACCGAGTCCCAGGGCCGCATCCACACCTCCACCGCAACGGTCGCGGTGCTGCCCGAGGCCGAGGACGTGGACGTGCACATCGACCCGAGCGACCTGCAGGTGGACGTGTACCGCTCGTCGGGACCGGGCGGGCAGTCGGTGAACACCACCGACTCCGCGGTGCGCATCACGCACAAGCCCACCGGCGTGGTGGTCTCGATGCAGGACGAGAAGTCACAGCTGCAGAACCGCGAGAAGGCGATGCGCGTGCTGCGCGCGCGGCTGCTGGAGCGCGAGATGGCCGCCCAGCAGGCCGAGCAGGCCGCCGCGCGGCTCGCCCAGGTGGGCACGGGCGAGCGCGCCGAGAAGATCCGCACCTACAACTTCCCCCAGGACCGCGTGACCGATCACCGCGTGTCGCTCACCAAGAACAACCTGCCCGCGATCCTGGCCGGAGAGCTCGACGAGTTCACCGCCACGCTGGAGTCCGAGGAGAAGCGCCGCGCGCTCGAGGCCGCGGAGCCGGTGGGCGGATGACCGCGCCCGGCAGCCGTTCCACCGGCATGACGGTGAGCGACGCCCTCGACGCCGCGGCCACCGCAATCGAGGCCGCCGGGGCGAGCACCCCCCGACTGGATGCGGAGCTGCTCGTGGCCGACGCGCTGGGGATCGACCGGGCCGCCCTGTTCATGGATCCGGACCTCGAGGTGCCGCCGGCCGCCGCGCGCGTGCTCGGCGAGAACGTCCGCCGGCGCGTACAGCGCGAGCCGGTGGCCTACATCCTCGGCCGCCGCGGCTTTCGCTACCTGGAGCTGACGGTGGACCCGCGGGCGATCATCCCGCGGCCCGAAACCGAGCTGCTGGTGGAGCTGGCCCTCGACCTGCCCGAGGGCGCCCGGGTGCACGACGTGGGCACGGGTGCGGGCTCGATCGCGCTCGCCCTGCTCCACGAGCGCCCCGACCTGCGCGTGACCGCGTCCGAGCCCTACGAGCCCGCCGCCGCGGTGGCGCGCGAGAACGCCGAGCGGCTGGGCTTGCCCCTCGAGGTGAGCTCCGACTTCGGCCTGCCGCCGGGTGACTACGACCTGGTGGTGGCCAACCTGCCCTACGTGCCCGAGGGCGATTGGCCAGGGCATGCAGCCGGAGATCCGCGGCTACGAGCCGCGCGAGGCGTTCGTGTCCGGTCCGGACGGCCTGGACGCCATCCGAGAGCTGATCGAGCAGGCGCAGCCCGGAACCCGGCTCGCGCTGGAGCACGGCGCGGAACAGGCCGGCGCGGTGAGCGAGCTGCTCGACGACGCCGAGACCTATCCGGACCTCGCCCACTGGGAGCGCATCACGGTGGGACGCGTTCCCTGACGCCCGAGGAGGTCGCCACCTTCGAGCGCTGCGTGTCTGTCGGCGGCGTGGCGCTCTTTCCCGCCGACACCGTGTATGGCCTCGCCACCGACCCCGACTCGAGCGAGGGCGTGCGCCGGCTCTACGCGCTGAAGGGGCGGGCCCCCGACCGGCCCGCTGCGGTGATGTTCTTCGGGCTCGCCCCGGCGCTCGCCGGCCTGCCCGAGCTCGGCCCCCGCACGCGCTCAGCAGCGGAACGGCTGCTGCCGGGCGCCGTCACGCTCGTGCTCCCCAACCCGGCCCGGCGCTTCCCGCTGGCCTGCGGCCCCGAGCCGGAGCGGCTCGGGCTGCGGGTGCCCGCTCTGAATGGGACGCTCGCGCCGCTCGCGGGCATGGGCCGGCCCGTGCTCCAGTCGAGCGCCAACCGCTCCGGCGGCTCCGACGTGCGCCGGCTCGGCGACGTGGACGCGGGCGTCCGGGCCGGCGTGGACATGATCCTCGACGGCGGCGAGCTGCCGGGCACGGCGTCGACGGTGGTCGACCTGCTGGCCTACGAGGACGCCGGCGTCTACTCGATCCGCCGCGAGGGCGCCGTTTCGGGCGCGCAGGTGGAGGAGGCCCTGGCGCCGCTGGAGGGCGGTGGCTGAAGACCGGGAAGCGCGCCGGTCACGCCCGACCCGGTGGTACCGTGGATCCGATGAGTGAGCTCACCCCCGATTACTTCGTAAAGCCGGTCGCCGACGTGGATCCGGAGATCGCCCAGGTGCTCAAGGACGAGGCCGCGCGCCAGGAGAGCACCCTCGAGATGATCGCCTCGGAGAACTTCGTCCCCCAGTCGATCCTCGATACCCAGGGCTCGGTGCTGACCAACAAGTACGCCGAGGGCTACCCCGGCAAGCGCTACTACGGCGGCTGTGAGTACGTCGACGTGGCCGAGCAGCTGGCCATCGACCGCGCCAAGCAGCTGTTCGGGGCCGAGCACGCCAACGTGCAGCCGCACGCCGGCGCGCAGGCCAACGCGGCCGTGTACATGTCGCTGCTCGAACCGGGCGACCGCATTCTGGGCATGAAGCTCGACCACGGCGGCCATCTCACCCACGGGATGAAGATCAACTTCTCCGGCCTCTACTTCGACATCGTGGCCTACGGGGTGCGCGAGGAGGACTCGCGGCTCGACATGGATGAGCTCGCGCGCGTGGCCGAGGAGACCAAGCCCAAGCTGATCATCGCCGGCTGGTCCGCCTATCCGCGCCAGCTCGACTTCGCCCGCTTCCGCGAGATCGCCGATTCCGTTGGGGCCTTCCTCATGGCCGACATGGCGCACTTCGCCGGGCTCGTGGCTGCGGGTGAGCACCCCAATCCGGTGCCCCACTGCGACGTGGTCACCACCACCACGCACAAGACTCTCTGCGGGCCGCGTGGCGGCATGATCCTCTGCACGGAGGAGCACGCGAAGAAGATCAACTCGCGCGTGTTTCCCGGCAGCCAGGGCGGCCCACTCATGCACGCCATAGCCGGCAAGGCGGTGGCGCTCAAGCTGGCGGACTCAGAGCTGTTTCGCGAGCGCCAGCGGCGCACGCGCGAAGGCGCGGCGATCCTGGCCGAGGAGATGCTGGACGCGGGCGTGAACGTGCTCACCAGCGGCACCGACGTCCATCTCGTGCTGGCCGACCTGCGTGAGTCGGAGCTCGACGGGCAGCAGGGCGAGGACCGCCTGCACGACGTGGGCATCACGGTCAACCGCAACGCGGTGCCCTTCGATCCCCGGCCTCCGGCGGTGTCCTCGGGCCTGCGCATCGGCACCCCCGCGCTCGCCACGCGCGGCTTCGGGGCCGACGAGTTCCGCGAGGTCGGCCGCGTGATCGGCGCGGCGCTGAGCGGCGAGTTCTCCGACGCGAAGCAGGCCGATCTGAGCCGTCGCACCGCCGCCCTGGCCGAGAGGTTCCCGCTGTATCCGCAGCTCGCCGAGCCGGTCGTAGCCTAAGTAGGGCCCTCGCGTTACCCTGGAGAGGGATGACCGAGGCCGCGCCTTCCTCCCTCCTCCCGACAGCGCCGAAGCTGTCGAAGCCCCGCCTGCGCGGGGTGTCGCACAAGTGGGCCTTCTACGTGGCCTGCGTGCTCGGTGCGACGCTCGTGGTGTTCGCTCCCTCCGGTACGCCGCGGCTGGCCGCCGCGATCTATGCCTTCACCGTGGCCGCGCTGTTCGGCACCAGCGCGCTGTACCACCGCGTCGACTGGAGCACGATCCGCGCCCGGCGCTGGATGCGCCGGCTCGACCATTCGGCGATCTTCCTGCTGATCGCGGGCACGTACACGCCCGTCGCCCTGCTGGTGCTCGACGGGCCGCTGGCCACTGTGATCCTCGCGGTGGTCTGGGCCGGCGCGCTGGGCGGCATCGTGATGAAGCTGGTCTGGATCGACGCCCCCAAGCCGGTGGTGGCCAGTGCGTACGTGATGCTCGGCTGGGTGGCCGTGGCCGCCTTCCCCGACCTGATCGAGGAGCTGGGGGTGACGGCCACGGGCCTGATCGTGGCCGGCGGCGCGCTCTACACCACCGGGGCGCTCGTGTACGCGCTCCAGCGGCCCAACCCGGCCCCTGCGGTGTTCGGGTACCACGAGATCTTCCACCTGCTGGTGATCGTGGCCGCGGCGCTGCAGTACGCCGTGGTGGCGTTCTACGTGCTTCCCGGCGCCTGAGCGCCCGTCAACCGCGGTGCAGCCGCAGCCGGATCGGGCCCCGGGCGCCCTCGGGATCCACCTCGCGCCCGCCCTGGAGCACCTCCAGACGACCCTTGGCGGCCAGGCGAGTAGCGGCGTCGCGAGCGGGGTCCATCAGCGGCCGCCAGTCGTCCGGAGCGACCGCACGCGCGGCCTCCGAGGGGCAGATCGTGGCGTCGGGCGCCCGTTTCGAGAGCAGTTCAAGGATCGCGTGCTCCAGATCCGGGATGGCCCTGTCTTCTTCCATTGACTGGTGTACGGATACCCCGGCACCGTGGCTCGTGCACCGTTTCCCTCCGAAGCCTCATTAGGCTGGCTGACAGATGGACGAGCTCGATGCCCTGTGGGCGTTCCTCGTCGCTGCGCTGATCGCGTTCGCAATCACGCCGCCCGTGGCGCGGCTGGCGCGCCGGCTGGGCGTGATCCACCAGCCCCGTGACCGCGACCTGCACCAGCGCCCGGTGCCGGGGCTCGGCGGGCTGGCGATCCTCGCAGCGGCCGTGGTCGCCGCCTTGCTGTTCATGCCCGCCGGGCAGCAGACGCGCGGCATAGTCGGCGGGGCGATAGCCATCACCCTGATCGGCGCGATCGACGACTGGAAGCCCGGCGGGCTCCATCCGGCGGTCAAGCTCGCAGGTCAGTTCGCCGCCGCCGCCATTCCGGTGTTCTGCGACGTCCGCGTCACCAACGTCACGCTGCCCTTCATCGATCCGATCCAGCTCGGCGACTGGAGCTACCCGCTCACGCTGGTCGGGATCGTCGCGGTGATGAACGTCGTGAACTTCACCGACGGCGCCGACGGCCTGGCGGCCGGCGTGTGCACGATCGCGGCGGGGACCTTCGCGATCATCGCGCTGTCCTTTCCCGGCCGCGAGGATGCCGCGATCCTCGCCGCGCTCACCGCCGGGGCCTCGGTCGGCTTTCTCTGGCACAACTTCCATCCGGCCTCGATCTTCATGGGCGACGCCGGCTCGAACCTGCTCGGGCTGTTGCTCGCCTGCGTCGCGATCCAGGGCGTGCTGAAAACGGCCGCGGTGGTGGCCCTGTTCTTCCCGCTCCTGATCCTCGCCGTTCCCGCGCTCGACGCCACGTTCGTGGTGGCCAAGCGGATCAAGTACCGCCGCCCGGTGTACGCCGCCGACAGCTGGCACTTCCACCATCGCTTCGCGAACATCGGCTTCTCCCAGCGCCGAACGGTGCTCTACCTCTACGGCTGGACGCTCTCGCTCGCCGCGCTGGCCCTGGCGATGCGCTTCGTTCCCTACTCGGACGACGACGGAACTCTCCACCCCGGCTGGGCGCTGGTGATCGGGGTCTTCGCGCTCGCCGCGCTCGCCTCGAGCGTCTACCTCGTACTGGTGCTCGAGATCCTCAAGTTCCGCCGCTTCCGCGAGCGCGAGATCCGCCGTGCCGTGGAGACCGGCGAGCTCCCGGCGCTCAGCGAGGACGAGATCGAGCGCGAGGTGGAGCGCGAGGTGGAGACCGGCGAGTTCGAGGCCGTGCAACCCGGCACGCCGGAGTCCGCGGCGCCGGACTCCGGCGCAACGCCGGACTCCGCGGCACCGGACTCCGCGGCGCCGGCGGACCGCGCCGCGCCGGCAGAAGGACACGGGCAGGGGGGACCCCCGGAGCCGATCGCGGGCGACGGCCCCACGGTGCGCCGCCGGGCTCAGAACAGGCTGCGCTGAGCGGGCTCCACCTCCTCCCGGGCCGGGGGCATTGCGATGGGATCGAGCTCGGGCCCGGGATCGGGCCTCGTGGAGTCCGCGGCCGCTCCCCGAAAGCGGGCGACCGTGCGTCCCTTCGCGCCCGCGAGCCTGCCCTTCGGCCGGGCCAGCTCGGAGATCCGCTCGCGCTCGGCCTTCGGTGCATAGGCCCCGCGCGCGTAAAGACGCTCGTAGCGCGGCACGAGGTCGGGGCGGTACGAGCGCAGCCACTCCATGAACACGTCCCGCACCTCCCCGCGCAGGTGGAGACAGATCCCGCCGATGTTGACCGCGCCCGCCTCGGCGCACAGGTCGAGGATCTCCTCGACCTGCTCGGGTGAGTCGTTGATGCCCGGCATCAGCGGCGCGATGAGGACGCCGCAGGGGATCCCCTGCCGGTTGAGCTCGGCCACCGCCTCGATCCGCTTGCGCGGATGCGGCGTGTGCGGCTCGCTCGCGCGCCACGCCTTCTCGTCGAGCGTCGGAATCGAGAGGTTGGCGGCGAACCCGGCCACCTCGTGGATCTCCTTCATGAGCTCGACGTCACGCAGGAGCAGCGGCGACTTGGTGAGCACCGACGACGGCGTGCGCGAGTCCCGCATCGCCTCCCATATCCCGGGCATCAGCCGGTAGCGGCCTTCGACCCACTGATAGGGGTCGGTGTTGGTGCCGAGGGCGACGTGCTCGTGCTTCCAGGTTCGTTTCATCAACTCGGCCCGCGCGACCTCGGGCACGTTGACCTTGACGACGATCTCCTTCTCGAAGTCACGGCCGGCGTTGAAGTCGAGGTAGGTGTGGGTCGGGCGGGCGAAGCAATAGCTGCAGGCATGGCTGCATCCCCTGTACGGATTGATCGTCCAGCGGAACGGCATCCGCGACGCTTTCGGCACTCGGTTGAGCGCCGATTTCGAGCGCACTTCGTAGAAACGAGTGTCGAGCGCCTCGGGTGCGTCGAAGGTGCGGACGGTCGCCGGCTCGCGGTAGCCCGGCAGGGCGCGGCCCTCCTCGGCCTCGACGCTCAGGTTGTCCCAGCGCATACGAACACATGTTCGCACACGAGGCGGACGGGCTCAATCAACCGGCCTCCTCACCGAACGCCGTGACGAGCACGTTGCGCGAGCCGCCGTGGTCGCGGTGCTCGCACAGGTAGATCCCCTGCCAGGTGCCGAGGGCCAGCCGGCCGCGTGACACCGGGAGGGTCAGCGTCGAGCCCAGCAGCGAGGCCTTGATGTGCGCGGGCATGTCGTCGGGCCCTTCGAGGGTGTGGGCGAACTCCGGCCAGCCGTCGGGGACCGCGTCATCGAACCAGGCCGAGAAGTCACGCCGGACGTCGGGAGAGGCGTTCTCGTTGAGAGCCAGGGACGCCGACGTGTGCTGCATGAAGATCGTGGCGATACCCACCCGCAGCGATGCGAGCCCGGGAACACCCTCGACGATCTCCGACGTGACCAGGTGAAAGCCCCGCGGCCGGGCCTCGAGCGACAGCTGTTCTTGGATCCACACGCGGGCGATTCTGGCGGATGGCAACCATGGCCCTTGATCAGGCTGGCTTGAAATCGGCCTGCCAGGGCTTCAAGGAGCGGGCAGTCCGCTCCGATAACAGAGTGAGATGAGGATGGCCGAGGTCCTCGCATTCACAACGCCCCCCGCCTTCGCCCTGGTGCTGGCCGCGCTTGCGGTGCGCCTGCATGGTCAGATTCTCGACTTCCGGGGCCGCGACACCGGCTTGGCCCGCACCGACGCCATGACGGGGCTGCTCAACCGGCGTGCCTTCGAGGAGCTGCTCGAGATCGAGCTCGCGCGTGCACGTGCCGCCGGCCGGCCGCTGTCGGTGGTGCTCGGGACCCTCGACGGCCTCCCCGCACTCGACGCGGCCCAGGGGCAGATGGCCGCCATGGCGCTCGAGGGGCTCGCGCGCGACCTCAACAAGTGGAAGCGCCGCAGCGACCACGCCGCCCGGATCGACGCCGGGAGGATCGGGCTGCTCCTTCCCGAGACCGATGAGGGTGGAGCGTTGATCCTCGCCGAGCGTCTGCGCCGCGCGGCCGGCCTCACCTTCGGCGACATGCCGGTGTCGCTGTCCATCAGCTTCGGCGTGGCCAGCCAGCCCTGGCACGGGACCGATGCCGACGCTCTGCTGCGCGCCTCCGAGCAGGCGATGTCCGCCGCGCAGGCCTTCGGCGGCGGGCGCTCACTCATCTACGGCCCCGAGGTAGCGCGCACGCGGCTGACGCAGGTCCGCGTCCCGGTCAGCTAGGGGCCAGCTCGCGCGAGAAGAACTCGAGCGCGGTGCGCGTCTTGGTCTGCTGCTCGCCGTCGAGTGGCACGCCCTTCTCGAGCAGGAAGGCGCGGGCCTCGGCCACTGTCTGGAACGCCTCGCCCGGAGTGGTCTTCGTCGACAGCTCCAATATCCGCGCGCCATCGGGATAGGTCCACAGCTCCACGGTGAGGGGGCGGTCGAGGCCCTTCGGCGTGTAGCGCAGCTTGAGGATCATCACCGGGCCCAGCGGGGTCAGGTCGTCGAGCTCGATTCCCTCCGGGGCGTGGGCGGAGTAGAAGCGCCGCTGGGCCTTGGAGAACAGGCGGCTGATGCGCTTGCGGCCCGTCACCGCCTCGAGGATGTCGTGGTCCGGCCGCCCCTTGAACGATGCGGAACAGACGAAGCCGCCGGGCATCGCGTCCAGCTCCACCTTGAAGCTCTTGTGACGCCGCACGTCGGCGGGTAGATCGCCGGGCACCACCGGCCGCAGCTTGACCACGGTGTCCGACCGGGCCCGCTGCACACGTCGCGCGCGCACGACCACTCCCGCGGAGTCCAGGGCCAGGTCGGGAGTGTCGAAGAAGAAGACCTGACGCAGCTGGGCGTCGAGTGGATCGACCCCCAGCGCGAGTGCCGCCGAGCGGCCGTACTCGTCGGGAACGGTGAGCTTGAGCTCGACGCTGTCGGAGCCCTTGATCAGCTCCAGCAGCTCGGGAAGACGCTCGTCGGGGAGCTGCGGCATCGCCGCGGACGGCACATGCTCAGCCTGACCTGCTTGGCGTGAATGCGCAAGCCGAGCGGCCGCGGCAGCTCAGCGCTTCTCGACGTTGTACAGCTCCGGCACCAGGCGCTCGCTCGACTTCGGAGGACGCTTGTACTTGCGCCGCTGTCGCGGCGGCAGCTTGACCTTCTTGTCAGCGGGCACCTGCTTGTAGGGCACCGTGTCGAGCAGGTGGCTGATCAGATTGAGCCGCGCCGAGCGCTTGTCATCGCCCTCCACGATCCACCAGGGGCTCGAGTCGGTGTCGGTGCGGGCCATCATCACGTCCTTGGCCTCGGCGTAGTCGACCCACCGGGCCCGCGCCTGCAGGTCCATCGGGCTGAACTTCCAGCGCTTCGTGGGGTTCTTGAGGCGCTTCTCGAAGCGGCGCTCCTGCTCCTCGTCGCTCACCGACAGCCAGTACTTCAGCAGCAGGATGCCGTCGTGCTGGAGCGCTTCCTCGAAGAGCGGGCAGAAGCGCAGGAACTCCTCGATCTCCTCCTTGCTGGCGAACCCCATCACCCGCTCCACCCCGGCGCGGTTGTACCAGCTGCGATCGAACAGGACGATCTCACCGGCCGACGGCAGCTGGGCTGCGTAGCGCTGGAAGTACCACTGCGTCTTCTCGCGCGAGTCGGGGGCGCTCAGCGCCGCCACCCGGCAGACCCGCGGGTTCAGGTGCTCCATGATCCGCTTGATCACGCCGCCCTTGCCGGCGGTGTCGCGCCCCTCGAAGAGCACGACCATCCGCTGCCCGGTGGTCACGACCCACTCCTGCAGGTCGATCAGCTCGGTCTGAAGCCGCAGGAGCTCCTTCTCATACTTCTTGCGGGAGATGGTCTTGGTCTTGGTCAACGCGGAGATGATCGCACGGCGCGCGCCAATCGGACCACACGGCGCACCTCGCGGATGATGAGGCCCGGCTGGGTGAACATGACGTAGTGCGAGCTGCGCGCGGCGATCGTCCGCCGGGTGCCAGGGACGAGCCGGGCCAGGCGCCGCTGTGACTGGCGCCAGACGCGCTCGCTGAGCTTGGTCGTGAGACCGGCGGGGAGCCCCGGCGGGAGCTCGATCGGCAGCCTGCGCGAGATCACGCCGTAGGGGATGTCGCCGAGCGGCCGGGCGCGCCCCGCTCGCCGCATCTGCCTGAAGCTCGGCCGGAACAGCACCTGCTCGAGGTCGGTGTACGACTCGAGACCGGGAAGCGGACCGTTGTTCAGGTCATCGAACGCGACCATCTGCTCGCGCGTGTAGCCGTCCTCGATGAACTCGGACAGGGCATCGACCATCACGAGCCCTGCCACGCGGTGCGGGTGGGTAGCGGCGTACAGCCGCGCGATCAGGCCACCGGTGGAGTGCCCGACCAGTACGAAGGGCCCGGGGATCCGTCCGGTGCGCAGGAGCGAGTGCAGGTCGGCCACCGTGTCCCGGGCGGTCCTCGGCATGGGCACCGGATCGCTGCGGCTGAACGCGTCGGTTCCCAGCGTGGTCCCCGGCCGGTCGTAGGCACATACGCGCGTGTGGCGGGCGAGCCCCGGCATCACGGTGACCCCGTGGGTGTCCTCCGTCCGCTCGCTCCAGAAGTCGGAGCGGCTCCGCAAGCCGGCCTCCAGGATCACGGTGGGCGAGCCGCGGCCGCGGCACTCCACGTACAGGGTGCGACCGGCACCGATACCCACCGAGCCGGCGAAATCGCCGCGCTGGAGCGCCGGGCTCTGGGCCAAACCGGGAGAAGCCGGCACGAGGAGGGCGCCGAGAAAGGCCAGCACGCCGACGCTCGATCGCCACAACCGGCTCATAGCGGTGCTCCAGCGCCAACTGTCACAAAGTAGTCACAAAGTCCTCGACTCATGTAGTTTTCCAGCCCCGGGTAAGGAGCAGTCATCGCCTCACCCACAGCCGCCCCCCAAGTCCCTCCCCGGGACGCCGTCTTGACGACCCACGCTCTGAAAGCATCCAATCCCATGCCGCTGCGCGTCTTGCGGTACCTCGACCTGGTCGTTCTCGCGCTCGCGTTGCCGATCTTCCTTGCCGCGGGACTGCCGCTGCTGGGCTGGGCGGGGGCGGCGGCGGGCTGGCTCACCCAGCGCCTGGTCCAGCACCTGTTCGAGAAGCGGGCGCGACAGTCCGACGATCCACGCACCGTGGCGGGACTGCTCACGGCCAGCATGATCTCCCGCGGCTGGATCGTGGCCGGCTCGATCTTCGTGGTGGGGCTCACCGAGCGTGAGGCGGGGCTGACCGCGGCGATCCTGGCCATCACCCTCTTCACCTTCTACTTCACGAGCCAGATGCTCACGCGCCCCTTCGAGAGCGAGGCGGGCCGGTGACGACGGCCGAGGCGAGCGCTCAGGAAAGCAAGGGTCTCAGTACCAGGTCCAAGGTCCTGATCGGCCTGGCCATCTATCTGGGCGTGGCCATCCTGCTGTACCTGATCTTCGGCTCGGAAGGCAAGAACGAGGAGTTCAAGCCCCAGAACGAGTTCAAGCTCGAGCCCTGGATCGAGCTCAAGGTGGGCGGCCTGGATCTGTCCTTCAACAAGGCGGTGCTCTACCTCCTGATCGCCTGCACGCTCACCGTCGGCACGATGGTGCTCATAGCCCGGCGCATGGAGCAGAAGCCGAACCGGACCCAGACCATCATCGAGGGCGCGTACGACCTCACCTACAGCCAGATCGCCAGGGGCAACATGGCGCAGGAGGCCGCGGCCAAGTGGTTCCCGCTGGTGGCCACCCTGTTCTTCTTCATCTGGTTCTCGAACATGATCGGCTACCTGCCGCTGCCTGTGAACAGCGAGGAGACGATCAACATCGCGGGCATCGACTTCCCGGCCTTCGCGCTCTACGCCGCGACCGCGAACCTCTCCATTCCGCTGGTGCTCACGCTCACGGTCTTCGTCCTCTACCAGGTCGAGGGCATCCGCCGGCACGGTCTCATCCGCTACCTGAAGGGGTGGCTGCCGGCGGGCGTGACCGGGGCGGCCGCGGTCCCGATCTTCCTGATCGAGGTGATCTCGCAGTTCATGCGCATCATCTCCCTGTCGGTACGGCTCTTCGCCAACATCCTCGCCGGCCACCTGCTGATCCTGTTCATGGGCGGCGGATTGGCCGTGCTGCTCGGGATCGCGGCGCTCGGCTGGATCACGCTGCCGGTGGCGATCGCCTTCTTCATCCTCGAGGTCGGCCTGATCGCCACGCTGCAGGCCTTCATCTTCGCCACGCTCACATCCATCTACTTCGGCGAGGCATCCGCCGGGGGGCACTAAGTGGTCGCCTCCGGAAATACGATCGTGCGCAGCCGGCCGAGCCGGCTGCTTCGCCCGAATACACCCGCGTTCGGCGGCTGCGAACCTTCGCCTGACCACACCCGCGATGCTCGCCAATGCGCTGCATTGGCTGCGCTCGCGTGCGCGCCCAGTCTCGGTTCTCGCTCGCCGAGCCACGACCCTATTTTCGTCGGAGACCACTAAGGAGGACCCATGGACCTGTCAGTTCTCATCCCGATCGCCCAGGCCGCCGATCCCACGGACGGCCTGAAGGCGATCGCTCTCGGCGTCGGCGCCGGTCTCGGCACGATCGGCCCGGGCATCGGCGTGGGCTACATCTTCGGCAAGGTGATCGAGTCGGTCACCCGTCAGCCCGAGATGCGTGAGGAGATCACGAGCATCCAGTGGCTCGGCTTCGCCCTCACCGAGGCGATCGTGTTCTACGCCTTCATCTTCGGCCTGATCGCCTTCTTCCTCTAGGTGGACGCCCTGGGCAACATCCTGCTGCTGGCGGCCACCGAGGAGGAGGGAGGCGGCAGCTTCCTCGTCAGCCCCAACGTCGGGCTGATGATCTGGACGCTGCTCGCGTTCGGCACCACGCTGTTCCTGCTCAACAAGCTCGCCTTCCCGCGTATCGCGGAGGCCCTCGATCGCCGCCGCCAGGCCATCGAGGAGTCGATCGCGTCCGCCGAACGGTCCCGGGCCGAGGCCGACGATCTGCTCGAGGAGTACCGCGCGCGGCTGCGGGAGGCCCGTGAGCAGGCGGAAGACATCGTGGTGCGCGCACGCAAGGCCGGCGAGGCCGTGGAGGACCAGGCCAAGGCCGACGCCACCAAGCAGCGTGAGGAGCTGATGGCCGCGGCCCGGCGTGACATCGAGACGGAGACCCGCCGGGCGCTCGAGGAGATTCGCCAGGAGGTGGCCGATCTCACGGTCACGGCCACGGAGAAGGTCACGCGCAAGTCGCTCACCCCCGAGGACCACCGCCGGCTGATCGACGACGCCCTCAGTGAGGTCGACTTCGACGCCCTGGCCGGCACCCAGAGGGGTCGCGGCTAGTCATGGAGGAGATCGCCGAGGTCTACGCACGCGCGCTCTTCGACGCCGCTCAGGAGAACGGCGTCCTGGACCGCGTGCACGACGAGCTCGGCGAGTTCGCGGATGCGCTCGACGAGGACCGCAACCTGCAGATCTTCCTGTTCTCGCCCTACTTCTCATCCGAGGAGAAGAAGGACGGCGTGGGCCGGATCGTGAGCGACGCCGACGAGCGACTCACCAATTTCCTCGAGCTGCTGGCCGAGCGGCATCGCATGCCCGCGCTGTTTCGGATCCGTCGCCGCTTCGACGGCCTATGGGCCGAGGAGAACAAGCTGCTGGCGGTGACGGTCACGAGCGCGACCGAGCTCGATTCGTCCGTGGTCGAGGACATCGGCAGCCAGATCGAGAAGCAGACCGGACGGAAGGTAGAGCTGTCGAGCAAGGTCGATCCCGACGTGCTCGGCGGCCTGAGGCTGCAGGTGGGCAACATGGTCCTCGACGCCACCATCCGCCAGAGACTCGAACAACTGAGAAAGCAAGTGGCCAAGGCCGCCTGAAGGAGCCATTTACGTGCAGATCAAGCCAGACGAGATCACCAGCATCCTCAAGCAGCGCATCGAGGGGCTCGAGGACGGCGGCGCCGACCTGTCCGAGGTGGGCACCGTCCTCTCGATCGCGGACGGCATCGCGCGTGTCCATGGGCTCGACAACTGCATGTCCACGGAGCTGCTCGAGCTGCCCCATGACGTTACGGGTCTGGCCCTCAACCTCGAGTCGGACAACGTCGGCGCCGTGCTGTTCGGCGACTGGGACAAGATCGAGGAAGGCGACCAGGTCAAGCGCACCGGCCGCCTGATGGAGGTGCCGGTGGGTGACGAGCTGCTGGGACGCATCGTCTCGCCGCTCGGGCTGCCTCTCGACGGCAAGGGCGAGATCAACACCTCGGACATCCGCCCCGTGGAGTTCAAGGCCCCCGGCGTGGTCCAGCGCCAGCCGGTGAAGGAGCCTCTGGCCACGGGCATCAAGCCGATCGACGCGATGACGAACATCGGCCGCGGCCAGCGCGAGCTGATCATCGGCGACCGTCAGACCGGCAAGACGTCCATCTGCATCGACACGATCATCAACCAGAAGGAGACCGACGTCCGCTGCGTATACGTGGCCATCGGCCAGCGGATGTCGACGGTGGTGGAGGTGGCCCAGCAGCTCGACGAATACGGCGCGCTCGACCACACCATCATCGTCGCGGCGCCCGCCGACGAGGCGGCGCCGATCAAGTACCTGGCTCCCTACGCCGGCGCCGCGATGGCCGAGCACTTCCTCTACAACGGCGGCCACGCGCTCGCCATCTACGACGACCTGACCAAGCACGCGTACGCGTACCGGCAGATGTCGCTGCTGCTGCGCCGCCCGCCGGGCCGCGAGGCATACCCGGGCGACGTCTTCTACCTGCACTCGCGGCTGCTCGAGCGCTCCGTCAAGCTCAACGACGACCTGGGCGGCGGATCCTTCACCGCGCTGCCGATCATCGAGACGCAGGCCGGGGACGTGTCGGCCTACATCCCCACCAACGTCATCTCGATCACCGACGGGCAGATCTTCCTGGAGGCCGACCTGTTCCGCTCGGGTGTGCGCCCGGCCATCAACGTGGGCATCTCCGTGTCGCGCGTGGGCGGCTCGGCGCAGACCACCCCGATGCGCAAGGTGGCCGGCCGGCTGCGGCTCGAGCTGTCCCAGTACCGCGAGCTCGAGGCCTTCTCGCAGTTCGGCTCGGACCTCGACGCGGACACCCAGGCCACGCTCAACCGCGGCGCCCGGCTGGTGGAGTCGCTCAATCAGGACGAGCGCGATCCGTGGCCGATCGAGAACCAGGTGGCCGCGATCTTCGCCGGCACGGGCGGCTACCTCGACCGGATCGAGGTGGAGCGCGTGAAGGACTTCCTCGACAACCTCCTCGCGCGGCTGCACGCCGAGAAGGAGGAGCTCATGGGGAAGATCCGCGAGGGCGAGTGGAGCGACGAGATCGCGTCCGAGCTCGGCGACGAGATCGCCGAGGCCATCGACGACTTCGGCCCCGACTTCGACGCCGAGGGCAACCCGATCGAGGAGGGCGAGTCCGACCGTATCCGCTCCGAGGAGGAGCGCGAGCGCGAGGGCCGCAGCGCTGACGCGTCCGAGGACGGCTCGTCCGGAGACGACGAGGCCGACGACGGCTCCGGCGAGGACGAGAGCGCGGACCAGGCCTCCGAGCAGGAGCGCGCACCTGCCTGATGGCAAACCTGAAGGACATCCGCGGCCGGATCAGCTCGGTGAAGAACATCCGCAAGATCACGCGCGCGATGGAGATGATCTCCGCCGCGCGCCTGCGCAAGGCCGAGCAGCGGATCGAGCACCTGCGCCCCTACGCGGACGCGATCCGGCGCATGACCGCGCGGGCCACCCAGGCGGCCGACAGCATCCCGAACCTCCCGGTGCTCCAGGAGCACGACGAGGTCTCCACGGTGGGCATCCTGCTCGTGACCGGCGACCGCGGCCTGGCCGGCCCCTTCAACTCCCAGATCGTGCGCGCCGGCAACCGGCGCGCCGCCGAGCTGCGCAGCGACGGCAAGCAGGTGCTCTGGTATGCGGTGGGACGCCGGGGCGTGTCCTCGCTGGAGTTCCGCCAGCTCGAGCTGGGCGCGTCCTGGACCGGATTCACCGATCGCCCGGCGTTCGCCGACGCGCGAACCGTGGCCGACGGCCTCACGGCCGCCTACGTGGACGACAAGGTCGACCGGGTCGAGGTGTTCTACAACGGCTACATCTCGCCGGTGAACCAGGAGGTCCGCCACGAGACGCTGTTGCCACTGCAGCAGGCCGACGTGATCGACCACGACGAGGATGGCAACGGCGAGAGCGACGAGGGCGAGGAGGAGCACGAGCACTCCCGCGCGCTGTGGATCTACGAGCCCGGCCCCGAGGAGATCCTCGAGCGGCTGGTGCACGACTACGTGGAGATCTCGATCTACCGCGCGCTGCTCGAGTCCACCGCTTCCGAGCACGGCGCGCGCATGAGCGCGATGCGTAACGCGTCGGACAACGCCGGCGACCTGATCGACGATCTGACCCTCGAGGCCAACCGCCAGCGCCAGGCGGAGATCACGCAGGAGATCATGGAAGTGGTGGCTGGCGCCGAAGGACTTCGATAGCCGTGTCTAAGGAGAACTGAACAAGTGGAAGCAGCAACGCAGACTTCGGACCAGAGCCGCAACGGGGACGAGACCGTCACCGGGACCGTGGAAGAGGTCCAGGGCGTGGTGGTGGAGGTCGCGTTCCCGGCCGAGCACCTGCCCGAGATCTACAACGCGCTCGAGATCGAGCTCGAGGCCGCCGCCGAGGAGGACAACGCCACCACGCTCGTGCTCGAGGTGCAGCAGCACCTGGGCGACGACCGGATCCGCGCGGTGGCCATGGACGCCACCGACGGCCTGGCGCGCGGCACCACGGTGGTCGACACCGGCGGGCCCATCACCGTGCCGGTCGGCGAGGGCGTGCTCGGCCGCATCTTCAACCTGCTCGGCGATCCGATCGACGAGAAGGGTGACGTGGAGTTCGAGGAGCGCTGGCCGATCCACCGTCCCGCCCCCAGCGTCGAGGACCTCACGCCCACGCGCGAGCTGTTCGAGACCGGCATCAAGGTGGTGGACCTGCTGGCCCCGTACGCCAAGGGCGGCAAGGTCGGCCTGTTCGGCGGCGCCGGCGTGGGCAAGACCGTGCTCATCCAGGAGCTGATCAACAACATCGCCCAGGAGCACGGCGGCCTGTCGGCCTTCTGCGGCGTGGGCGAGCGCTCACGCGAGGGCAACGACCTCTGGATCGAGATGACCGAGTCGGGCGTGATCGACAAGACCATGCTCGTGTTCGGCCAGATGAACGAGCCGCCCGGGGCGCGCATGCGGGTGGCCCTGTCCGGCCTGACCATGGCCGAGTACTTCCGCGAGCAGGGCGGCCAGGACGTGCTGCTGTTCATCGACAACATCTTCCGTTTCGTGCAGGCGGGCTCCGAGGTGTCGGCGCTGCTCGGGCGCATGCCCTCGCAGGTGGGCTACCAGCCCACGCTCGAGACGGAGATGGGCCAGCTGCAGGAGCGCATCACCTCCACGCGCCAGGGCTCGGTCACGTCGATCCAGGCCATCTACGTGCCCGCGGACGACCTCACGGACCCGGCGCCGGCGTCGGTGTTCGCGCACCTGAACGCCACCACGTCGCTATCGCGCTCGATCTCCGAGAAGGGCATCTACCCGGCGGTCGACCCGCTCGATTCCACCTCCACCATCCTCAAGCCGGACATCGTCGGCGAGGAGCACTACCGGGTGGCCAACGCGGTCAAGGAGATCCTGCAGCGCTACCGCGAGCTCCAGGACATCATCGCCATCCTCGGCATCGACGAGCTCTCGGACGAGGACAAGCAGACCGTCCAGCGGGCCCGGAAGGTCGAGCGCTTCCTGTCCCAGCCGTTCTTCGTGGCCGAGCAGTTCACCGGCCTGAGCGGCAAGTACGTGCCGATCGACGAGACCGTTCGCTCGTTCGCCGAGATCATCGAGGGCAAGCACGACGACGTGCCGGAGCGGGCCTTCCTCATGAAGGGCTCGATCGACGAGGTGGTGGAGGCCACCCGCGGCGACAGCGACGAGAGCAAGGACTCCGGCGACGAGGACTCCGGCGACGACGAGTCCGGCGAGGGCGAGTCCCGCGAGGGCGAGGCCGAGGCCGAGCGCGAGTCCGGCGAGGACTCCGGCGCCCGCGCCGAGGAGGAAGAGGAGAACTAGGTGGCTCGCTCGCCTTTCCAGGTCGACGTGCTCACGCCGGAGGGCCAGGTCTTCTCCGACGAGGTGGAGATGGTCTCCACCCGCACCACCACCGGCTCGATCGGCGTGCTGGCCCATCACGCTCCGCTGATGGCGATCCTCGAGCCCACCGAGCTGCGGCTCTACAAGTCGGATTCCGACGTGGTGCGCTTCGCCCAGGGCGAGGGCTACCTCCAGGTGGTGGACAACCGTGCGCTCGTGCTCGTGGAGGACGCGATCGCTCCGGAGGACATCGACCGCGGCGCCTTCGAGTCGCGGCTGAAGGAGGCCCGTGACGCCGTGGAGCGCGCCGACGAGGACTCCGAGGAGCGCTCCCGGGCCGAGCGCGAGGTTCATCGCTACGAGGCCTTCCTCGAAGTCGACTCCGGCTAGGGCGTCATCGCGGTGAGGTTTGTTGGGGCCCGGCTCTCGGGCATTTGCCCGGGATGGAGGCTGCGAGCGTAACCGCCGGAGCCGAGCGCTCCGACGAGCCCGGCACAAACCTCAACCGCGCCATCGGCTCGAGGCTGCTCACCGTGTTCGTGGTGGGCGACATCCTCGGCGCCGGCATCTACGCGCTGGTGGGGGAGGTCGGTGCCGAGGTGGGCGGGGCGATCTGGACCGCGTTCCTGGCCGCTTTCGTGCTCGCCCTGTTCACCGCCTTCGCCTACGCCGAGCTCGTGTCCAAGTACCCGCGGGCGGCCGGTGCGGCGCTCTACACCCAGCGCGCCTTCAAGGTCCCCTTCTTCACCTTCATCGTCGCGTTCGCGGTGATGTCGTCGGGGATCGCCTCGGCCAGCACGCTCGCCCGCGCGTTCGCCGGCGACTACCTGAGCGAGTTCGTGGACCTGCCGCTGGTGCTCGCGGCGATCATCTTCATCCTCATCGTGGCGGCCATCAACCTGCGCGGCATCGCCGAGTCGGTGAAGGTCAACCTGGTTCTGACGGCGATCGAGGTCTCCGGCCTCATCCTGATCGTGATCATCGGGGTGGCTGCCCTGGGCGAGGGCTCGGGCGACTTCTCGCGCAACTTCGAGTTCAAGGACGGGGAGAGCGTGGTCAGCGCAATCGTGGCCGGCACGGCGCTCTCGTTCTACGCGATGATCGGCTTCGAGGACGCGGTCAACGTGGCCGAGGAGACCAAGCATCCCGCCCGCGCGTTCCCGCGGGCGCTGTTCACCGGGATCGCGGTGGCGGGGACGCTCTACCTGCTGGTGACCCTCACCGCGTCGTACGTGGTGCCCACCGCCCAGCTCTCGGGCTCGGACGCGCCGCTGCTCGAGGTGGTGGAGGAAGGACCGCTCGGGATCTCCACTCGCCTGTTCGCCTTCATTGCGCTGATGGCCGTGGCCAACAGCGCGCTGATCAACATGATCATGGCCTCGCGGATCGTCTACGGGATGGCCGACCAGGGCATCGTCGCGCGGCTGTTCTCGCGCACGCTGCCTTCGCGCCGCACGCCGATCGCCGCGATCGTGTTCACCACCGCGATCTCGATCGTGCTGATCGCCACCGGCGACCTCGCGACCCTGGCCGACACCACCGTGGTGCTGCTGCTGGGCGTGTTCACGATCGTGAACATCGCGGTGCTGGTGCTGCGTCGCGACCCCGTCGAGCACGACCACTTCCATGCGCCGGCGGTGTTCCCGGTGCTCGGCGCGCTCGTGGCCGTGGGGCTGCTCGTGCACACGGCCAACGACGATCTGGCGGTGTTCGCCCGTGCCGGGATACTGATCGCGGTGGGAGCGCTGCTATGGCTCCTGAACCGCGTGCTGGACGGCCCTCCCGACGAGGTCGAGGCCGAGCGTCTGAGCGGCTAGGGTCCGGCCTCATGGGTGAACGAAACCAGTACACGCCGGGTGCTTTCTCCTGGATCGACCTCGCCACCACCGACCAAGAGTCGGCCATCGGGTTCTATCGCGGCCTGTTCGGCTGGGAGACACGCGACGAGCCGATGCCCGGTGGCGGCGTCTACACGATGGCCGGCCTGGACGGACGCGACGTGGCCGGCCTCTCGACCGGGCAACCCGGCATGCCGCCCGCCTGGAACTCCTACGTGACCGTGGACGACGCGGACGCCGCGGCCGCCAAGGCTTCGGGGCTCGGCGCGACCGTGATGGCCGGCCCCTTCGACGTGATGGAGGCGGGGCGGATGGCCATGATCCAGGACCCCACCGGAGCGTTCTTCGCCGTGTGGCAGGCGCGCGACAGCATCGGAGCCGGGCTCGTGAACGGCCCAGGGGCGATCACGCTCAACCAGCTCAACACGGGCGACCCGGAGCGGGCGGCGGAGTTCTACACGGCGCTGTTCGGCTGGCGCATCGACCGGATGCCCGGCGGCGACGTGCCCTACTGGGGCATCTTCAACGGCGAGACCGTCAACGGCGGGATGATGCAGCTGAGCGCTGACGCGCCGGCGCCGCCCCACTGGCTCGTCTACTTCGGGACCGAGGACCTCGACGCGGCGGTCGGGCGGATCGGCGAAGCGGGTGGGGTGGTGATCGTGCCGCGCATGGAGGTGCCGGGCGGCGAGATCGTCGTCGCCCAGGACGCCCAGGGCGCGGTCTTCGGCCTCTTCGCCGGCCGCTTCGACGACTGATGGGACGGCGCGACCGCTACACCCCCGGCAGCTTCTGCTGGGCCGACCTCGGGGTTACCGACCTCGACGGCGCCAAGGCGTTCTACGGAGGGCTGTTCGGCTGGGAGGCCGAGGACCAGACCGGTCCCTCGGGCGACCCATACACCTTCTTCAGGAAGGACGGCGCGCTGGTGGCCGGGCTGCGCGACGGCACGCCCGTGTGGCTGTCCTACGTGTCGGTCGAGGACCTCGACGAGACGCTCGAGCGGGCCCGCGAGGCGGGAGCGTCCGTGGAGAGAGAGCACGACGTTCCACCGGCGGGCCGTCTCGCGGTGGTAAGCGACCCGCAGGGCGCGGCGTTCGGCCTCTGGGAGCCGGGCGACTTCCCCGGCGCGGGTGTGGTCAACGACCCGGGCACCATGGTCTGGCAGCAGCTCTCGACCTCGGACGTCGAGGCGGCCAGGGACTGGTACAGCGCGCTGTTCGGCTGGACCTGGGAGGACCTCGAGGGGAGTCTGGACTACGCCTACGCCCGCAACCGCGACGGTTGGCTGACTGCCGGGCTGATGAGGCTTCCCGTGCCCGGTGTGACCCCCACCTGGGAGGTGAGCTTCACCGTCGGTGACGCCTCGGCCACCTGCGAGCAGGTGGAGGGCCTCGGCGGGTCGACGCTCATCCCGCGAATCGAGACGCCGGTGGGCGGCAAGGCGGTGGTGGCGGATCCCCAGGGTGCGCCGATAGGCCTGTTCGACGGCGAGATCGAGCCCTAGGTCAGCGAGCCAGCCCCAGCCGCCAGCGCCCGCCCTCGCGCTCTAGCGAGAGCCGGTCGTCCGGGGCGATCAGCTGAAGCATCGGCAGCGTTCGCAGTGAGCGCGGCAGCCGCAGCCCGGCCGACGCGCGGTCGCCGGACAGCTCGACTCCGGTGACGGCGACCCTGCGAAGCGCGTGCTTGTTGGGCCCGATCACGAGAAACACGAACTTCATGCCATTCGCGCAGTCCACGCCGAGGCTGCCGCCCACGAGCTGTCGCACTTCGCGCGTGTAGAAGGAGCAGGCGTTGCGAGCTTCCTCTCCCCGCATCGCGGCCAGGAAACCGGCAACCGTGGTGCGCACGCTCCGCGACGCTCGGGGCCGCGGCGCCTGGCCCGGATTCCCACCACGGCCGCCCGTGGAGGGCGCCTGCTGGGCGTCGTCCTGGGGCGCAGGGTCGCGGTCGGGGTCCTCATCACGGCCGCCAGCGGAACCGCCGCCGCCGCGGTCGTCTTGCGCCGGCGCGGAGTCGCGCTCGGACTGCGACGGCGCGCTCTCGTCGCGTTGCGTATACGCGGAACCCGGCCCCTCGTCGTCGTCCCCGCCGCAAGCGGCGAGCGACATCGCGAGGCAGGTCAACCCCGCCGCCAGCCAGGCCGCCGGCTTCATGCGTCGTAGGGAGCGTCGCGCTCCCGCACTGCGTCCTTGAAGCCCAGCTCGGCGGCGCGCTGCTGGAAGGCATAGCCCTCGGGGGTGTGTCGAGCGATGCCGTCGAAGAAGACCCCGAGCGCCTGCGTGCCCTGCAGCCCCTGGGCGTACAGGGCCTGGTTCACGAGCAGCTTCATCATCACCAGCTGGTTGACCGGGGTCAGCGCGATCCGCTCGATCAGGTTCTCGAAGCACTCGTCCAGCTCGGCGGCCGGCGGAGCCTCCACCGCGAGGCCCCAGTCGAGTGCGGTGGCTCCATCGATCAGGTCGCCGGTGAAGAGCAGGCGCTTGGCGCGCTGGTCGCCCACGCGGAAGGCCCACAGCGCGGAAGTGGGCACGCCCCACACCCGGGCGGGCGGGTAGCCGATGCGGGCATCCTCGGCCATCACGAGCAGGTCCGAGCACAGCGCCATGTCGGTACCACCGGCCACGCAGAAGCCGTGCACCTTGCACACCACGGGCTTGTCCGAGTGAAAGAGGCTCATGAACCCGCGCAGGTTGCGGCTCATCATCTGCCAGTCGACCACCGGGTCCCAGGGCTCGGAGGGGTCGTGGTTCGGTGGCCGGGTCTCGGCGTAGTCGACCAGGTCGTACCCGCCGCAGAAGCCCTTGCCGTTGCCGGCCAGTGCGATCACGTGGACGGCGGGATCGAGGTTGGCCTCCTCGACGCGGGCCGCAAGCTCGCCCGGCATCGCCATCGTGATGCCGTTGCCGCGCTCGGGCCGGTCGAGCGTGATACGGGCGATGCGGCCCGTGACCTCGTAGGCGAGCGTGTCAGGCAGCGAGCGCTCGCTCCACGATCGCAGGTGCATCCACGCCCGGCGGGAGCGTTCCGAACACCCGCCCGCCGGCGCCATCGAGCCGGCCGGCGCAGAAGGCGTCGGCCACCTCGGGCGGCGAGTTGCGCACCAGCAGGCTGGCCTGGAGCGCGAGCGCGAGCTCTCCCACCACCCGGCGGGCCTCGAACTCGGGGTCCTCCACCGAGATGCTCGCCAGCCGGTCGAGCAGGGCGTCCAGCCGGGCGTCTCCGCCACGGGCCTCCTCGCACTCGGCCAGGAGTGCCGGCAGCGCCTCGGGCTCCTTGGCCAGGGCACGCAGCACGTCCAGCGCCGAGACGTTGCCCGAGCCCTCCCAGATCGAGTTGAGGGCCGAGTCGCGCAGCAGGCGCGGCATGCCGGACTCCTCCACGTAGCCGTTGCCGCCGAGGCACTCGAGCGCCTCGCTGGCGTGCCAGGGCGCTCGCTTGCAGACCCAGTGCTTCATCACGGCGGTGGCGATGCGCCGGAACTGCGCGTCGTCCTCGTCGTAGGAGCGCGCCACCCGCAGAGCCACGGCGGTGGCCGCCTCGGATTCGATGGCCAGGTCGGCGAGCACGTTCTGCATCAGCGGCTGCTCGGCGAGGTTCCGGCCGAACGCGGCGCGGTGGCGGGCGTGATGCACGGCCTGGACCAGGCCCCAGCGCATCGAGGCCGCCGAGCCGATCAGGCAGTCGAGCCGCGTGTGGTTGACCATCCGGATGATGGTCTGTACGCCGCGCCCCTCCTCGCCGACGAGCCGTGCCCGCAGGCGGTCGAACTCCACCTCACTCGACGGCAGCGAGCGGGTGCCGAGCTTGTCCTTGAGGCGCTGGATGCGAAAGCCGGGGTCGCTCGACTCGAACAGGAAGCAGGACAGGCCGCCGGGCGCCTGGGCCAGGGTGAGGAACACGTCGCAGGAGGGATAGGAGCAGAACCACTTGTGGCCGGTGAGCTCCCAGTCACCGTCGCCCGCCGGCTCGGCCCGGGTGGTGTTGGCGCGCACGTCCGAGCCGCCCTGCTTCTCGGTCATCGCCATGCCCGCCAGCGCGCCGTCCTCGTAGGACGGCTTCGTGAGGCGCGGCTCCCACTCGGCGGCCAGATCCGCCTCCACCCGCAGCGCGGGGATCGCCGAATAGGTCATCGACACCGGGCACATCACACCGGCGTTGACCTGGCTCCAGGTGTACATCAGGGCAGCGCGTACCACGTGCGCCCCGGGCTGCGGGTCGCGCCAGGGCAGCGAATGGATCTCGCGCTCGATCGCCTGGCGCAGGCACCAGTGCCACGAGGGATCGAGCTCCACCTCGTTCACGCGGTTGCCGTAGCGGTCGTGGGTCCGCAGCCGCGGCTCGTTTCGCTCCGCGCGCTCCGAGTGGGCAAGAGCCTCGGCCGTGCCCGCCAGCTGGCCGGTGTCGCGGACCCGGTCGATCCCCCAGCTGCCACCCTCGCGCCCGAGCGCCTCGCGCAGCACAACGTCGGCCTCGAACACGTTGTAGGGCACGAGCGGGGGCGCCTGATTTACGACCTCGTGCGTGGAGCCGGTGGAGAGCATGTTTTCAGTGTGCCTCATCGAGACCGCGTTCGGCGGTCGGCTGACTGATGCTGCTACTTTGCCGCCGGTGACTAGGACGCTTCGCCTCGCCCTGTTCCTGGCCACCGCGATGTTGCTGACCCTTGCGGTCGCTTCGCCCGCGGGGGCCGCAAAACGCAAGGTCCCGTTCGGGTTCTACGGGACGGTGCTCAACAACTCGCAGAGCGACCGCATGTCGGACGCCGGGCTCGACGCCCAGATGGCAAGCATGGCGCGCTCCGGGGTCGAGTCCGTGCGCTACTCGGTGACCTGGGCCGCCGTGGAACGCAGCCGAGGCTCGTATGACTTCCGTCAGATCGACCGAGTGGTTCGCGCCGCGGCGAGGCATCGCCTGGACGTGCTGCCGATAGTTCTCGGCACCCCGGTCTGGGCGTCGACGAACCCGTCCGACCCGTTGCGGGCGCCGCTCTACGCACCCACCGACCCCCAGCTCTACGCGAACTTCCTCACTGTGCTGGTCAACCGTTACGGGCCGAAAGGCTCGTTCTGGGCCAGTTCAGGCACGCCGCGAGTGCCGATTCGCAACTGGCAGATCTGGAACGAGCCCGCAGCCGACTTCTTCTGGGCCACGCGCCCCTGGCCGTCCACCTACAGGCGCCTCCTTCGGGCGGGCTACAAGGCCGTGCACCGTGCCGATCGCGGCGCCACCGTGGTGCTGGGCAGCCTCACGGGCGTCGGTGGCTCCACGCCCTGGGGGCAGATGCGACAGCTCTACAAGGCGGGAGCCAAGGGTCTGTTCGATGTCGTGTCGGTCCACTTCTTCTCGGCCGCCACCTCGGCCCGGGTAACGGCGACTCAGACTCTCAAGGTCGCGAAACTGCTGCGGCGGGAGATGCGTCGCGGGCACGACCGCAAACGGAAGATCTGGTTCACCGAGCTCACCTGGACGGCTGCTCAGGGCAAGATTCCGCGGAGCAAGCAGCTCGGCTTCGAGACCACCGCCAAGGGACAGGCCGCTCGGCTAAGGACGGTGTTCCCCCGCCTGGCCAAGCAGCGCCGGAAACTCGGCATCGGGCGCGCCTACTGGTACGCCTGGGGCTCCGAGTACGTGCCCCGGCTGACGCCGTTCGGGCCCGGCTCGCTGACCTTCCAGTATGCGGGCCTGAACCGCTGGGACGGCACGGGTGACGGCTTCACGGCGCTGCCGATCTTGCGTACCTACGCCAAGACGGTGTCCCGCTACGAGGGCTGTCGCAAGTCGGCCAACGCACGGCGCTGCCGCTGAGGAGCGCGCTCCGAAACGCCCCGGCTACTCGGCAAACGCCCTCACCCGGCTGGGAGTGGGCAGGAAACGCCGCCACGGCGTGCGCGAGACCCGCTTGTAGGCGATCAGGCTCGCCACGAAGATCGTGGCGTAGGAGGCGGAGGAGACGAGCGCGGCGGCGGTGATGCCTCCGCCGCTGAGGAAGATCGCGAGGCCCACCACCGTCACGCCCATTCCGAGCACCTGTGTGATCGTGGCCGTGAACGGGCGTCCGGCCGCGTAGATGCCCGCGCTCAGAATCGATGCGCCGGCGAAGAGCACCGCTCCGGGCAAGAGCAGTCGCAGCGACTCGGCCGCCTCGCGGAAGTCGTCGCCGTAGACCAGGCCGAGCAACGGCTCCGCGAACAGCGCCAGGCCCAAGCCCAGCAGTCCGGCTACGGCAAGTGAAGCCCACAGCGAGCCGATCACCTTGTACGGACCGCGCTCGGGATCCTGGGCCGCGGCGGGCAGGACGAGCCCGGCGAAGGTGTTGGAGAGCTGGTAGACGATCAGCGAGATGTTCGTGGCGACCGAGTACAGGCCGACGCTCGCCGAGGACACGAAGGCAGGCAGCACCGCCACGTCGAGCCGGGCGGTTACGTTGGCGGCCACCAGCGAGCCCTGCCCGCGGATCCCGAACCAGATGCCGCGCAGGCCGAGCCCGAGGTCGAAGCGCCCGACCCCCAGGCTGACCACGCTGCGCAGCATGCCCACGACCAGAGTCAGGCCTCCGGCGAGCGTCGCCACCAGGAGTGCCCGCTCGACCGTGAGCTCGTCCGTCACCCACAGAAGGACGTACACGATCGCCACCAGCAACGGTTGGGCGAAGCGCAGCACGTTGTAGACGAGGAAGTCCTGTATCCCGAGGAGCAGGCCGTAGTTCAGCTCCTGGCCGATCACCACGACGATCGTGAACATGTACCAGCGCCCAATGGTCACGGCCTGCTCGTCGTCGGGGAAGATCGTGGGGAGCAGCAGCTGCGCGAGGAGCACGGCCAGCGCCGCCACCGGAAGCAGGAGCAGCACCCAGCTCGTGAGCAGGCTGGGGCCGTCCTGAGGGCGCCGCGCGATGAAGAAGCTGATGCTCTGCGCGACCCCGAGAGCGAACAGAAAGCCGGTGAGCTGACTAACGGTCATGAGCGCCACGGTGACCCCACGACCGCTCGGTCCCAGCGCGCGGGCGGTCACGATCCCCGTCACGAGGTTGGCCACCAGCGTCAGGCCCGAGAACAGATAGGTGATCAGGCCGGCCCGCACGAGCCCCCGCGAGAGCAACCGGCGAAGCGTCCCCTCGGAGACGGCGGCCTCGGGCGGAGAAGGCGGAACCTCCCTCAGGTCGTCCGCGGGCATCGCCCCACCGTACGCAAGGCGGTCACCGGAGACTCACGAGCAACAGGTCGCCTCCCAGAGCGAGCTCGAGCTCGGAGGCCTCAGTCCGGTGCTGGACGGGGAGGGGTGAGAGGGAGGGTCGCCAGACCTGGATGTCGCGCGCCTCGCGCCCGTCGAACGCCAATTTGACGCGGACGATTCCCGGATCGTCCGGCTGTCGTGCGCCATCGTCCCAGACGGAGACCGGCCGCCACAGGGCGAGCACCAGCGAGCCGTCGCGCCGGGACAGCGAGAGCTGGTCCACTCGATCGCCGGGGTCAGCCTCGAGCTCCGGCGACGGAACCTCGGCGCGCGGCGGTCCCGGACCGGTGTTCAGCGCCCGGATGAGGGTCTGGATCGCCACGAAGGCCGGCTTGGGCGAGAGGTCGTTTCGCAACAGCCCGAAATGCTGCTGGGGATCCACCAGCGCGGGTTCGGGCTTCGAGTCGGCCAGCTCGTACAGGAACGTTCGGCGCGTTCCCTCCCCGAACGACGTGACCAGAGCGCGCGGCAGGTACACGGCCGCTGCCCCTTCCGATACGGGGGTGTGGTACCCGGGAGCCTCGAGGGCGCTGTGGTAGCCGGTTTCCGTGAACACCGCCGGTCGGGCAGCGGCAGCGCCGGCACGCCCCTCGAGCGCGCGCGTGAGGGCGGGCTCGGGCGGGTCGCCGCCCGCGTAGGGGTGTGCGTTGAACAGGCCGGGCAGCTCCGCTGGGATCTCGGAGCGGCTGGAGTCTTCGATGAAGCTGGGGCCGATCAGCTCGACGTCGTCCGTTTCCGCCGAAACCGCGGCGCGCAGGCGTGGCATGAGGTCGGTGAGGGTGGCGACCCAACCGGGATGAGAGCCGTTGTCGAGCTCGTTTGGGCCCTCGAAGGCGTCGATCGCGTTCCCCATCGCGGCGGTCGATCGGGCAACCTGAGCGCGCGGATCCGCCTCCGGATCGGTGATCAGGGTGCCCCTGAGCCCCTGCTCGGCCGCGGCACGCAGGCCGGCGTCGAGCAGCGGGTTGGCGTCGGCCGCGGAGTCGCGAAAGTGCCGGACGCCCAGCTCGCCGAGGCGGGCGAGCACCTTCGCGTGGTCGGCATAGGCGGTGTCGGCGTAGCCCAGGTGAGTATTGACCCCGATGGAGTCCACGAAGGCTTCGGCCGACAGGGTCCTCGTGCTTACCTCCGGCTCGTCGTCACCGCGGCCGGCGACGATTGCGATCGCCGCGCCCACCACCACCAGACACAGCACAACGCCGGCGAGTCGCCAGATCAAGATCGATCCGGGCGTGCCGAACGGCTAGCGCGCGCCGGTCACGGACAGGTGGCCTCCACGATCTCCCGGATCCGCTCGCGAAAGACAGCGGGACGGAACCGTTGAGCGTGCGCGCGGATCTCCTCCGGATCGAACTGCGTGAGATCTTCGGAGAGAGCTCGTGCGAGGGCGCGAGCATCACCGTTCTCCACCAATAGGCCGGTTCGCTCGGATTCCACGGTCTCGCGGGCTCCTCCAGCGTTGATGGCAACCACCGGCCGGCCGGAAGCCTGGGCCTCGACCGCGGCGATACCGAACTCCTCCACACCCGGGACCACGAGTGCGGCGGCAGACGCGTAGAGGTCGGGCAGGTGCTGGTCGTCTACACGCCCGAGAAACTCGGCTTCGTCGCCGTAGGACGCCTGGAGATGGTGAAGTTCAGGCCCGGACCCCACCACCTTGATTCGCCGGCCGGCGGCGTGGGCAGCCTCGATCGCCAGCTCCGGGCGCTTGTGCCTCACGAGCTCGCCGACGAACAGGACATGGTCCTCGGGCTCGCGAATCCCGAAGCGGTCGACCTCGACGGGGGGATGCACGATCGGCGCATCCCGGCCCCAGTAGCGGCGGATGCGCTCCCGGGTGAGCCGTCCGTTGGCGATGTACTGGTCGACGCGCGTCGCGGCGCGCCGGTCGAAGGCGCGGTGGCGGCGCAGGAGCAGGCCGAGGGCGGGACGCAGCGCTCTGGGCACCTCCCGCAGGGCCAGCGCCCGCTCGTGCCAGGCGTAGCGGAAAGGTGCGTGGCAATAGCAGACATGAGCGGCGCCGCTTGGCGGTTGTATGCCGTGTGCGAAGGCGCTGCTGCTCGACACGACGCAGTCATGGCCGGAGAGGTCGAGATGCCGCACGGCGTTCTGATACAGAGGCAGCGCAGCTCTGAAGGTGCGCTGGCGCATGCCGAACCGCTGCAGGGCGGAGGTGCGCAGGCGGCGCCCCGCGAAGCGTCTGTGCGTGGCGTGCTCGTCGTACAGCAGCGTGGCGATGGGCGCCCGCGGCCAGATGTCGGCGATCGTGGCGAACGTGCGCTCCGCGCCGCGCATCACGAGCAGATAGTCCTGGGCGAGGATCGGGTCAGCCATCAGTGCCCGGCCCGGCGCTTGCGGTCTGTAGTGGCCCGGGAATGTCGTTGGTCGATGAGGACAGCACGACTACGTGGATGTTCGACTCCGGGAACAGGCCACAAGCAGCGCGCTTGGGACCTTCCCGGGCCGAGCAATCTACTCCAAGCTCCTCCACCCGGCGTTCCCGCCCACCCTGCGAGCGTGCTACCGGGGTTACTCTGGCCTTCCGGCGCATCCCTAGTGTGCGCCGCTCGTCCATGAGGATCCTGTTCGTAAACCACACCGGAGCGTCCAGCGGCGCGGAGTTCGCCTTGATGCGCTTGGTCGACGGCCTGAGGGAGCAGCATTCCCTGGCTGTCGCGTGCCCGGACGGTCGTCTGGCAGACAGCGTCGAGACCGCCGGGATTCGGCGCGTCCCAGTGCCGGCGTTCGAGGCCAGCCTCCGCCTCGATCCAGTCCAGACCCCGGTTGGGGTCGCGCGGCTCGCCGCCGCTGGTATCAGCCTGGCCAAGACGGTGCGGCGGTATCGGCCCGACGTGGTCCACGCCAACACTCCGCGAGCGGGGCTCATGGCCGCGGGTGCCTGCACGGCCGGCGGGCCGCCGCTGGTGGTCCGTGCACACGAGCACCTTCCGCCGAGCGCCATGGGCCGCGCCGTGCGCCTCGTTTTGAGCCATTCCGCCTCGGCGGTGGTCACGGTGTCCAAGGACACCGCCGAGCGTTTCCGCGAAGAAACGCGGGGACCGCTCGTGACCCACGTGTACAACAGCTTCGATCGGGCTCGATTCGATCCCGAGCGCGTCGACCCTGCGCCCATTCGAGCGGAGCTCGGCATAGCGCCTGGTGCGCCGCTGCTGGGCCAGGTGGCCCAGATCACTCCCTGGAAAGGACAGGACACGGCGATACGCGCCCTCGCGGATCTGCGCCGCGGCGGGATCGACGCCCATCTGCTGCTCGTGGGAGAGGTCGCCTTTGCGGGCAAGGCCGTGCGCTACGACAACCACGGCTTCCTCCAGGAGCTGCACGCACTGGTCGCAGAGCGTCAGGTCGGGGACGCGGTGCATTTCCTGGGTCGTCGCGACGACGTGCCCGAGATCATGCGCGCGCTCGATCTCTCGTTGCTGCCGTCGTGGGACGAGCCCTTCGCCAACGTGATGCTGGAGAGCATGGCCATGGGCACGCCGCTCCTCGTCAGCAACGTGGGCGGTGGCCCCGAGCTGGTGGAGGACGGTGTCTCAGGGCGCCTGCTGCCCCCGCGGGACCCGCACCCGTGGGAGCAAGCGATCAGCGACCTGCTCAACGACCGGGAGAAGCTCGCCGCCATGGGCCTCCGAGCGCGAGAGGTCACGGCGGGGTTCGACGACGACACGCACGCTCGCGACATGCTCGCGGTCTACCGGCGGGTGCTCGGTCTCCGCGAGCCGGCACCCGCCGTTGACGAGAGGCAGAAGGTGGCGTCGTGACTGGGTTGATCGGGCAGCGCAGGCCCCAGTCCTTCTCGGCCGCAAGGCTCGCGGAGCTCGGCTGGCCGCTGGTGATCGGCCTGGCGAGCATCGTGCTGCTGGGCGGCCTGCTGATCCTGAACATCCAAGCCGCCTGCGCGTTCGTGGTTGTTGTGCTCGTCGTCGCGCTCCACCAGCACGACCGGCGCTGGGGCGTTGCGGCCATGCTGGCGCTCTGGTTTCTCGCCCCGGGCGTGCGCCGCACACTCGGCCTTCTGACCGGCTTCGTGGAGAACGACCCGCTGTCACTGGCGCCGTTCGTCGCCACCGCCGCCATCGCGGGAGCGGAGCTCGTGCAGGTACGGGTCCCGTCGCAGATCAGGCGGATCGTCCTGGTGGCGGGCGCGGGCTTCGCAATCGGGCTCCCCGCCGGCCTCGTGGCGGGACCACAGGCCGCGGTCTACACCTTCTGCGCATATCTGGCTGCGCTCTCCGCCGCGTTCCTGGGCTTCAACGAGCGTGGCACCGCGGTACGTGACAGCACGCTGCGAAACGTGCTCCTGTACGCGATTCCGCCGATCGCGGCGTACGCGATCCTCCAACGGATCCTGCCGCTCTCCGCTTGGGATCAGGCTTGGATCGACGCCGTGGACTTCAACAGCATCGGTGCCCCCGCCGACGGCGAAGTGCGGGTGTTCGCCACGCTCAACAGCCCGGGCACGTTCGCGCCGATCCTCGCTCTCTCACTGTTGTGCTACCTCACCGTGAGGCCTCGGCACCCCGTGGTGGCGGTGGCCGGCGCCGGCCTCCTCACCGTGGCTCTGGAGCTCACCTACGTACGCAGTGCCTGGATCGGGCTGATGGTCGCTGCTCTGGCCCACGTCGTGGCGTCTGGCGGACGCAGCGCCAAGCTCATCTTCGGCTCGGCTGGCGCGGTGATCGCGGTCACCTTGGTGCTGGCTCCGGTGCTCCCGGCTGCGCAGGACGTGGTCGACCGCTTCGACACCATCGGACATCTCGCGGACGATCGCTCCGCCAACGAGCGCTCGGCGACCTTCTCCAACACCCTGCCGACAGCTCTGAACGCGCCGGTCGGGCACGGCCTCGGCAGTGCGGGCGAGCAGTCCAAGCTCACGGCCGATCCCGCCTTGCGAATCCCTGACAACGGGTACCTGGCGCTCCTCTTTCAGGTCGGCCCAATCGGCTTCCTCCTGGTGCTGGCCGCGATCGCTCTGATGCTGCGTGCGGCCTGGAAGGGAGCCCGAGATCGTGCGCCCGGCCGGGACCTGCGCCTGCTCCTCTTCGCGATGTTCGTCTTCACGCTGGTCCAGCTCGGTTCCGGCGATCAGCTCTACGGCGTGACCGCCGTGATCTTCTGGTTCATCGGCGGACAGGTGCTCGCCTACGAGTACCTGCGCCGGCGCCGCGAGGGTGGGCGTGCGCTCGCCGGGGTCGCCGGAGGCGCTCAGTAGAGCGGAGGACGTCGCCCTCCGAGGCGGTAGTCGATACCGCCACTGCGCTCAGCCACCCGGCGTGCCGGAACGCCGCCCACGACCGTTCGCGCTGGAACATCGCGGGTCGCGACACCCCCGGCGGACACCACGGCGCCCTGGCCCACGCTCACGCCGGCGAGCACGATCGCCCGCGTCGCGATCCAGGCGTGGTCGGCGATCTCGATCGGAGCTACCTGGCGCTCGAAGTCGTCTGAGTCGACGTTGTGGTTCGCCGTGAGCAGTTGGCTGTCGGATGAGACGAGCACGTCCTCGCCGACCGTCAGGCCCCCGCGAGCATCGAGCACGACTCGAAAGCCGATCTGGACGCGATCTCCGAGCACGAGCTCCTGGGCACCGATCACAGTCGTGCCCCGGAACACGCACACCCCTCGTCCCAGCTTGACGCCTAGAACTCGCAACCAGAGCAGCCGCAGCCAGTGACCCGGCAGATGGGTGATGAGCAGGTTGAACACGCCCTGGCCGAGGAAGCGGAACAGACGGATCGTCACGACGGGGGATGCTCACACATCGCGCCTGCCGCGGAGGCGGTGCGTGCGCGGCGCCCGCATCGCCTCGCCGTAGAGTTCCTCGAGCCGGTCGATCACCCGCGGCCACGCATAGCGTCGGTCGACGAGCCGGCGGTTGTGTGCACCCATGGCTCGCCGGAGCTCGGGGTCGGTGAGCAGCTCTCGCAGGGCGGCGGCCAGCGCGTCGGCGTCGCCGACCGGAACCTTGCGCCCGCCCGAGTCCGACACCACGTGACGCAGGCCACCGGCCGCGGTGGCCACCACGGGCTTGCCGCAGGCCATTGCCTCCAACACGGTCAGCGGGTTGGCGTCGCCGTAGGCCGGCAGGCAGTACAGCGCGCAGCCCTGCATGGCGGCCACGGCTGCGGTCCGGTCGAGCTGTCCCAGGAGCTCCACTCGCTCGAGGGAGGGCGTGCTCGACACCCGCCGCTCGACGAGGTCGCGCTCGGGTCCGCCTCCCGCGATCAGAAGCCGTGCGCCCGGGAGCTCGGGAGAGATCTGAGAGAAGGCGTCGAGGGCGACGTGAACACCCTTTCGACTGTCGAGATTGGCCAGGAACAGCAGGTCCTGGTTCGGTCGGCTGTGCTCGGCCGGGCGCCAGGTTTGGGCATCCACGCCCAACGGAAGCTCGTGGAGGTGCAGGCCGCGGCCGGCCAGCACAGACACCTTCTCCTCGGCGGCCGGGTTGGACAGCAGCACGGTCGTGGCGGTCAATTGCTGGGCGGCCCGCAGTCCTCGTCTCACAGCGCGGGCCGCCCGCTTCTGCTGCGTGGCGGGATCCCGGCTCGGCAGCCAATCCGGGACGTAGGGACCGAGCACGAGCGGCGTCCGGGCGCCCGCGAGGCCGATCGTCACGCCTATCTCCACCGGGGTGAGCTGATGGACGACGTCGAACGGGCTCTCCGATGAGAGCCGCCGGTAGAGGCCGCGTAGCCGCCGCATGAAGCCCAGCCGCGTCGCGACCGGATTGTCGCCGCCGCGGGCGAGGCTGTGAACGTGCACGTTGGGCGGCGGTTCCTCCCGCAGATCCACGATCCCGGCGGCTACGTGCAGATCGTGTCCACGCTGACTCAGCCCCTGAATGAAGCCGAAGGCCACAAGTCCGTCGCCGTGCGGCCGGTGATCGGTGAGAAGGGCGGACGGAGCGACAAGGAGGAGGCGCAGCGACACCCGATCATCATGGTCCAAACCTCATCCGGGTGTGTCGGCCCCATCGCGCAGACCTCCGCTAGCCTGACCCCTTCGGTGTCTTTCGAGAACCACGAGAACAACGTCCGCGCAGGCGATTCGGCGCCGCGTGAGCAGGCGTCCCTGTTCGCCGTGCTGCTGCGTCGCGCGCCGATCATCATCGTGGTCACGCTGCTCTCGGCGGGGGCGGCCGCGGCTTTTGCCTACGCCAGCCGCGACGACTACGAATCAACGGCGAAGCTCGTGTTCCGTCAAACGGTGGGGCTCGAGCAGAACGCTCAGGGACTTCAGCCCGGGGCGCCCAACGCCGATCGCCTGGCGGGGAACAACGTTGCCGTGGTTGACTCGCGGCGGGTCGCGGACGAGACCGCCGAGCGGCTGGGGGGCGATGTCTCCGGCGAAGACGTGGCCAACGACGTGACCGTCACCGGTCTGAAGGACAGCGATGTGGTCAACGTCGTGGCCAAGGCCGATTCGGCCGACGGCGCCGCGGACCTGGCGAACACCTACGCCGAGACCGCTCGGCGCCAGGCGCAGGCCGACCAGCAGGCCGAGACGGTCGCTGCCCTCCGGAGCGTCAGCCGCCAGCTGCGCGAGCTCCCGCCGGAGGCTCGCGCTGGAGACGACGCAGCGGCGCTGCGTGAGAACCGCGACAAGCTGCGCACGCTGGCCGATGTCGGCCCCGGCAGCCCACAGATCATCCAGGCCGGCTTCGTGCCCGAAGGCAAGAGCGGCAGTCCGCTCGAGACCATCCTGCTCGGCGCGCTGTTCGGCTTGATCCTGGGCGTCGGGCTCGCGCTGCTGCGCGACCAGATGGACCGCAGGCTCCACCACGCGGCCGAGGTCTCGGCGGCGTTCGACGCTCCGGTTCTCACGACTGTGCCGCGCAACCGCAAGCTCAAGCGAGCAGCGCCCTTCGACGAGCTGCCCTTGAACGTGGCCGAGTCGTTTCGAATGCTGCACATGAACCTGCGCTTCGGAATGGAACCCCCTGTTCGCAGTGTGCTCGTCACCTCCGCCCGCAGCCGCGAGGGCAAGACCACGGTGGCGTGGAATCTCGCCTGTGCCGCGGCCTCCTCCGGGCTGTCGGTGACCCTCGTCGAGGCGGATCTCCGCCGTCCGAGCATGGCCGAGCGCTATGGCCTACGGCCCGGGCCCGGGCTGTCCGAGCTATTGCGGGGCGAGGTGTTGGTAGCCGATGCCCTGCAGAGTGTTCCGACCCACGAAGTGGATTCGAGCGCCAACGGCAGCGCACACTCCATGCAGGTGCTCGTGGCCGGCGCGCCGCCGCCCGATCCGTGGGCGCTCATGCAGTCGCCGGCCATGGTTCGTACGCTCGAGCTCGTCGCCCGCGACCTCGTCGTCATAGACACGCCCCCGATTCCTCACGTCGCGGACGCCATCGCGCTGCTGCGCCGCGTCGACGGCGTGCTGGTGTGCGCGTCGGTCAACTCCACGAGTGGTCCCGAGGCCGGTCGCCTCCGCCACCAGCTGGAGACGCTCGACGCCCGGGTGCTGGGCGTGGTGGCCAACGGCGGCTCCGCCGCCACGGGATACGCGTATGCACCCCCGAAGGGCGGGGGTCCCAGGCCAGGCGGCCTCAGCGGCGGCACGCGCCTCGAGGATACGCCGGACGTTCCCTCCGCCCGGCCGCGCTGAGAACCCGGCAGGTGTTGCGCTAAGAGCCCCGGCGCGCCGGGTACTCGCCGCTGCGGCGGCTGAGCACGTAGGGGATCGTCCGGGCGAGGATCTTCGCGTCCAGCCAGAGCGACCAGTTCGCGCAGTAGAGGTAGTCGATCTTGACCATGTCGCTCATCGGAACCCGGCTGGCGCCGAGGATCTGCCAGGGACCGGTCATACCGGGAGCAACGTGGTGCCGCCGGCGCTGCCAGCCCGAGAAGAGGCGATCCTCGTCGACCACGAGCGGCCTGGGTCCGACCAGGCTCATGTCTCCTCGGAGCACGTTGAAAAACTGTGGCAGCTCGTCGAGCGACAAGCGCCGCAGGAGGCGTCCCACCCGGGTGGTCCGTGGATCGTTGGCGATCTTGAACAGGGGTGCTGGAGCCTCGTTGCGTTCCAGCAACTCCTGCTTTCGCTCGTCGGCATCGCTGACCATGGTCCGGAACTTCAGGAGCTGGAACTCGTTGCCGTGCCTACCCACACGCGTTTGGCGGTAGAGCACGCCGCCGGGCGAGCTGAGCTTCACGGCCAGGGCGATCAGCACCAGGGTCGGGGTGAGCAGGAAGATGAGCGCCACCCCGACACTCAGGTCGAAGGCTCGCTTGAGCAGCCTCGATGAAGGTGAAAGCCCAAAGCCGCGTACTCCCAGGAGGACCTGACCACCGAGATCGTCGAACTCGACGGACGTGCCGACCACCTCGAGCATGCGGGGCAGCACCGCAACCCGGACTCCGCACGCCGTGGCGAGCCTCACCGCGTCGACCACGTCTTCGCCACCCTCCTGCCGCGGGGCGACGACGACCCGCTCGACGGCGTGCTCCTCCAGGATCGCCGGAAGATCGTCGATCGTCCCGAGCAGCTTGTCGGGAGGCGGAGCCATGTCGTCGGCCACGGAGACACGACCGATCACCTTCGCGGCGAGCCGGTGATCCTCGGCGAGCTTGCGCCTTACCAATGTCGCGGCGCCCGCGTCACCCACCACCAGTAGCCGTTCGGGCGAAGAGCTCCGCACGACCACGAAGCGGACCGCGGCACGGAGCAGGAGCAGACAGCACAGGAGTCCTCCCCAGAGCAGGAGCGGATGGGAGCGGCCGGTGAACTGCAGCCCCTGAAGGGCCTCCACCAGGAGAACGAAGATCGCCGCCACCGCAACGAGGGCGGGGGTCTCGTCCAATGTGGTCTTGTTCAGCACGAACTGATCGCGGTCGTAGAGACCCGCGGCCTTGCTCAGCAGGAGGTAGAAGGGCAGGAGCACGACGAGCCACAGCGTGAGCTGGGCACCGCTGAAGGCCGCGGTGAGCAGCAGCGAGATGCTCACGGCGGCCACGTCCGCGCCGACGAGCCCCCAGCGTGCGACCGCTTCACGGCGACGGGCTCGCAGGGGCAGGTCGAGCTCATCCACCGGCAACCCCGGCGCCTCCGGAGAGGAGAGCAGGCGGTTGTGGGCCAATCGCCGGTCGGTGACTCTCGTGTCGGGCATCGCTATCGCTTCACTCGCTCAGTACGCCCCGCGCGCCCCGAAGATCGCCGATCCGGTCCGGAAGAGGATCTTGATGTCCTTGCGCAGGCTGTAGTTCTCAACGTACTCGCGCTCCACCGCCATGCGTTCCTGGAAGTTCAGCTGGCCGCGGCCGTGGACCTGCATGGGCCCGGTCAGGCCGGGACGCATCTGGAGGCGGAAGCGCTGGGTCTCGCCGTAGCGCTCCACCAGCCAGACCTCTTCCGGGCGCGGCCCGACCAGGCTCATGTCGCCGCGCAGGACGTTGAACAGCTGGGGGAGCTCGTCGAGGCTCGTGCGTCGAAGCAGGCGCCCCACCCGGGTGACCCGCGGGTCCTCGCGCAGCTTGAACATCGGCTCGGCCAGCTCGTCGACCGCTATGACCTCGGAGATCCGCTCTTCGGCGTCCTGGCACATCGTGCGGAACTTGAGTATCCGGAACGGCTTTCCGTGGCGGCCGGCGCGCAGCTGGGTGAACAGCGCGGGGCCGCGTGAGTCGAGTCGGATGGCTATCGCGATCACCACCAGAAGCGGTACGAGCACCACGAGGGCGCAGGCGGCGACAGCCACGTCGAGCGCCCGCTTGATGGCCATGGTCGAGGGCGAGGTCCCCCAGGTGCGGTACTCGATCACCGGCATCTCGGCGATGTGGTTGAGCTCCACGGCGGTGCCCAGCATCGCGCGCATGGGGGGCACTACGCTCAGCTTGATCCCGCCGGATCGGCAGGCTGAGACCACGTGGGCGAGCGTGCTCTCGTCGAGCTCGGGCACGGCCAGCACCACGCGCTCCACGCGGGCCTCGGCGAGGAGCCACTGGAGGTCCTCCTTGGAGAGCTCGCTCAGCCGTTCGATCTCGGCCACGTACGGCTTGCCCTCGCCATCGGCGTCGGACTCGTTGGTCGAGTACTCCATCACCGAGAGGTGATGGCCCGGCTCGAGCGCCAGCTTGCGCGCCACCGCATCCGCCAGGGCCCCGCTGCCCAGGACCAGGGCTCGCTCCGGCGCGACGCGGCTGCGCCAGATCGCCCGCGCGGCGGCTCGCAGCGCGAACGCCGCCACCAGGGCTGTGGCGTAGAGCGCGATCGCGCTGTCCACGGTGAGCGTCTCGTCCGGCAGCGCACGGATGAAGAACAGCGTGCCCGCCACCGAGAGCGTGATCCAGTGGAAGATCGCCGGCGCCTCGTCGACGGTGAGGTGCCAGATCTTCGGGTGGTCGGAGTCGTAGAGACCCTCCATCTTCGCGATCACGAGCCACAGGGGGAGGGTGGCGAGGGCCCAGAGCGGATCCGTGGTGCCCTCCACCAGCGTCATCGCGCCTACCGCGGCGAGAAAGCAGCCGAGGTCGGATGCGAACAACAGACGTCGCCTGAGCGCGTCCTTTCGAGCGGCCGGGGTCCGGCGCGGGGGACCGGGTTCCCCAGGACGCGCGGACGCGGCGCGGTCGTGGGTGGTTCCGACGGGCTGCACCTCGTCGCGCGCACTCTAATCCAGGCTCCCCGAGCGTGTGTTGCGGCCCGACGAAGTTCCTACCCGAGCATCTAGTCTGGCGCCCACGGAGGCCGCCGGCAACAGCACCGTCCGCTCCGGCGATCGCGCGCAGGTCCTTCCGCTCGCGGCCCTCGGGGCGCTGCTCGTCACCGCGCTGGTCACAGCCGCGGTGCTCGCTCTGCTGGATGTTCCCGCCGCCTGGGGCCTTCTGGGCGTGTGCGCGGCCGTCACCGTGCCGGTCGCCCTCTGGGGCCTGGCCAGCGGCCGCTTCTTCGAGCCGCTGCCGTTGCTCGCGGCCGCCGGCGCGCTGTTGTTCGTGGCGCGGCCCCTGCAGCTGTTCGTCGACTGGCGCGACCTCTACAGCTACGTCTTCCTGACCGACCCCGTGAGCAGCCTGGTGCGGCTCGACGGGCAGGAGATGGCGAACTTCGTGAGCTCGCGTCTCCAGGAGCCGATCGACTCCGCCTTCGCTCGCGCGAGCGGCGCCTGTGCGCTCTTCTTCGTTGCTCTGCTCGTGGGCTACCAGCTCGGCCTCGGCCGGAGGCTGGGGGAGCGCCTGTCCCGGCTGACCGGCCCCCGCCGTCCGCTCAACGCGCCGGTCGCGATCGGCCTCTCGCTGGTCCTCGGCCTGGGCGCGTCCACGGCGATCATCGTGCGCGGAAAGGGTCCGGCCTCAGCCTTCGAGAACGCATCGCAGCAGGCCACCCTCTCGGACAGCTTCGCGCTGTTCGTCGTCGCGGGCTTCGCCACCGCCGCGGTGGTGATCTGGGCCGCTTGGATGCGACCGCGCGGCCGGCTCCAGTGGGGCGCCTTCCTGATCTCGGTGGCGGCGGTGTGCGCCTTCGCCGTCGCGGCCGGCTCACGCAGCCGGGTGTTCGTGGCCCTGCTGGCGCTGGCCGTGGTCATCCACTACCTCTGGCGGCCTTGGCGCCGCCGCGAGATCGTGGTGGTGGCGATCCTCCTGCTGGCCTTCGCGAGTGCCTTCGTGGTTCTCCGCGAAGTGGCCGAGAGCCGCTCGCTGGGCGAGGCGTTCGAGACCGCCCCTCGGCACATCCTGGACGGGCGCGTGATCGCCAACGACCTCACGAGCTACGACCTCGTGGTCTACGCCACCACGATCTACGGCCGCGAGCGCGACCACGAGCACGGCCGCTTCCTGCTCGACGGCGTCCGCTCGTTCGTGCCCCGCGCCATCGACTCGGGCAAGCCCGAGGGAGGGGACATCACGTTCCGCAAGGTGGTGTGGGGGGGTACATACGTGGCGGGACGCCCGCCCACCGCCGTGGGTGACCTGTGGATCGACTTCGGCTTCCCGGGGGTGGCGATCGGCGGCTTCCTGATCGGGCTGCTCGCCCGCGGGCTGCTCGGGTTCACGGCCGGAGCGGGGCCGGGGCGCGAGTACCGGGTGGCGCTGTACGCGATCGGCCTGGTCGTCCTGTTCACGCTCGTGGTGGACACCTTCTCGCTGGCGCTCGGCTACGTGTTCACCCTGGCTCTGCCCTTCGCGGTGGCGGTGTACGGATTCGGCCGGCTGCGAACGTGAGGGCCGGGTTGTCAGCGCTGCTCGCTTTCGGGGTGTGTCTGCTGCCGGCGGGCTGCAGCTTCGGCGGCGACGAGGTGGCCCAGAAGGTCCAGGAGCCTGCCCTGCTGAGCGCCGCAAGCATCGGCCGGCTGCCCGCGGGGTCTCCCGAGCGGACGCTGTTCGAATGGTGGCGGGCGATGCAGTTCGACGACGTGGCCGCGGCCGCGCCCCGGTACGCGCGCAGCGCCGGTGTCACCGCTGCGGGACTCGATGCCCAGCTGAGCATTGCGAGACGAGCTTTCGATCCGCGTCCGCGGCTCGTGGACGTAGATCGGCGGGACGGGCGCGCCACCGTCTCGGTGCTGCTGGAGCTGCGTACCAGCAACCCCAACGGCCGCGTGGATATCACGCGGTCCGCCCGCGCCTTCGCGCTCCTGCGCGAGGGGGGCCGCTGGCGGCTCGCCGACAACCGCTACCTGGAGGGGGCGGTGCGCCAACAGCGAGAGCTGGCCCGTGCCCTCCGGGGCCAGGGAGGGAGCGCGCCGTGAGCGCCGCAGGACGGGTGGCCGTGGTACTCCACGAGCCGGAGCTCGGCGGCGCCAGCGTGTCGCTGCTGCGCGCCCTGCCGCTGCTCGAGGCGCGCGGCTGGGAGTTCTCCTTCTGGGTCCCCGGCCGCGGGCCGGCCGAGCGCGAGCTGCGCCGCCAGGGCCGCCACGTGGCCACGGCCGAGCGGCTGCTGCGCTTCAGCCGCGCGAGCCTCGCCCAGCCGCCCGGCCCGGCGCGGCGCCTGGCGAGCGTCCCGGCCTACCTGCGCGGTTGGCGTGCCTGGCTGCGCGATCAGGATGCGAATCTGATCCACGCCAACTCGATACTCAGCGTTCCCGAGTTGGCCTCGCGGCCGGCGGCCGGCCCGCCGCTCGTGCTCCATACCCACGAGGTGCTGCCCGGCGGCGCGAAGGGCCTGGCCACCGCCCTTCTGGCGCGTCGCGCCGACGTGGTGGTCTCCGTGTCGGCGGCGGCGGCGCGCGCGCTGCGCGCATACGGCATCGAATCGACCGTCGTCTACGAGGCGGTGCCGGACCCCGGACCGGTGCCGGCGGCGCGCGACGACGGCCCGCTCGTGGTGGGCACGCTCGGCACGGTGTCGCGCCGCAAGGGCAGCGACCTGTTCGTGGCCGCCGCACGGCGTGTGCAGGAGCGCCGCAACGGCATCGAGTTCCGGATGGCCGGTGAGCTGGTGGTGGGCGGGGAGCGGCCCTGGGCCGAGCAGGTGCTCGCCGGCGCCGCGAGCAGCGGGATCAGGCATGCCGGACGGGTGGAGCCGTTCGCCGAGCTGCCCGGTTGGCACGTGTTCGTGCTGCCCTCGCGGATGGACCCCTGCCCGCTGGCGCTGCTCGAGGCGATGGCCGTGGGCCTTCCCGTGGTGGCCACCAGCGTGGGCGGCATCCCCGAGCAGGTGGGCACCGACGGCGGCGTGCTCGTGGCCTCGGAGGACGTGGACGGGCTCGCCGATGCCGTGCTGCGCCTGGCCGCTTCACCCGAGCTCAGGGCGAGGCTCGGTGCCGCCGGGCGCGAGCGGGCCCGCAGCCTGTTCAGCCTCGAGACGCAGGCCGGCGCGCTCGACCGGGTCTATCGCCGCGCCCTCGGGGGCGAAGCAGCCGCGCCGCCAGCGCGCGCTCCCCAGGGCTGAGCGCGCCGGGCGCCAGCAGTCCGAGAGCGCCCGCGCCGAGGCCGGCCAGCCCGGCGGCGGCGACGGTAGCCACCGGTCCGGCGCCCGCCGCACCCAGGAGGGCGTCGGCCGCGCCCGCGGCCAGCCAGCCGCCCGCGCAGGCCAGCAGATAGCGCGCGTAGCGGGCGTCGAACGGCGAGCGGTGGAGGGCGGTCACCGTCTGCCGGGTCCACCAGGCGTTCAGCAGCGCATAGGCCGCGAGAGTCGACACAGCCGCTCCGGTGAGCTCGAACACCCCGGTCAGCACCAGTGTGCCCGCCACCACGAGCGGCAGGCCCACCACCGACGAGCGCCAGATCGCGGACCAGGCGCCGACCGCGGCGAGGGTGGCGTAGCTCACGCCCAGCGCCCCCTGCACGCCGTAGCCCGCGAGCAGGATCCGCAGCAGCGTCGTGGTGGTCTCCTGCTCGTCGGGGAAGACGATCCGGGCGATCTCGGGCGCGGTGATGAAGCCGATGCCGACCACCAGGAGCGTGGAGAAGGCCGACCAGCGGCACGCCGTCCGGTAGAGCGACAGCACGGCCTCGCGCCCGCCGCTCACCGCCAGCCGGGTGGCCTCCGGGAGGTAGAACAGGCTGATCGCGACGAGGAACTGGGCGCTGAACTCGGCCACGCGCAGGGAAACCGAGTACGTGCCTGCCGGGCCGGCGCCCAGCAGCAGGCCGACGATCACCACGTCGAGATTGCCGAGCAGGCTCCAGACCACGCCGCCCAGCTGCATGGCGGCCAGGCCGCTGACCTCGGTGGCGGTGTCGGGCAGGTCACGCGTGGCGTGGACCCATGTGACCGCGGCGACCAGGATGTTGAGGAGTGCGAAGCCCCACAGCACCGTGTCCCCGGACAGATCGACGCCCAGCGCCAGCGCCGCCACCGCCGCGCGGCCGGCGGAGGCGGCGAGGTTGGTGGCGAGCGCGAAGCGGCCGGGCTGGTTGCGCGCCCTGAACACCGAGGCGGCGATCGTGGTGACTCCCTGGGTCACGGCCAGCACCACGGCCGCGGCAACGCCCGAGGCCCCGAGCCCGCCCTCGCTGCCCGTGGAGATCACGATCACTGCGGCCAGCACGAACGGCAGGACGGCCGCGAACCGGCGCAGCGCGTGGACCAGGTCGCCGCGGCCGAACGCGGACCGCCCGGAGGCGGCGGCCGTGGCGGCCTGACGCGCGGTGGCGTCGCCCAGGCCGCCCGTGGCCACCGCCGCGCCGAGGACCCCGGCGGCCAGGGCAGCCAGCAGCGCGCCGAGCTCGTCGGCGCTCAGCGTGCGGACGAGCAGGAGCAGCGTGGCCAGCGCCAGAGCGCGGGCGAGGATCCACGCGGTCCAGTTGACCGCCGTGCTGCGCCCCACGCGCCGTGCGGCGTCGGAGCTCACGTCAGTGTGCGCCGTGGGCGCGCAGCACCTCGGCGAGGCGCTCGCGGAAGCGCTTCTCGGAGAAGCGCTCTGCGCTCCGGCGAAGAGCGCCGGCATCCCAGCGCCGCCCGGCCAGCTCGCGCACGCCGGCGCGGATCTGCTCGGGCTCGGACCCGTCCTCGATCAGCACGCCGTCCTCGCCGGGCCGCACGATGTCGCGGGCGCCGCCGCGATCGGTGGCGAGCACCGGCGCGCCGGCGGCCAGCGCCTCGACCATCGAGATGCCGAAGTCCTCCTCGCCCACGTGGATGAAGCCCCCGGCCCCGGCGAACTTCTCGGCCAGTCGCTCTCGCGACTGCCAGCCGAGCAGCTCGACGTTGTCGGGCAGGGCCGCTCGCAGCTGAGGCTCGAGCGGGCCGACGCCCACCATCGTCAGGCGAAGGTCGGGGAGGCCGCGAAAGGCCTCGGCCACCTCGAGCGGACGCTTGTAGGACACGAGCCGGTGCACCCACAGGAAGCGCGCGGGGTCGCGCGGCACGTCAGAGGGGAAGTCGCCGACCGCCACCGGCGGTGGCACCACCACGGCGTCACGGTCGTAGAAATCCCGGATCCGCTCGGCCACGGCGGTCGAGTTCGCCATGTAGAGATCGGGCCGGCGTGAGGCGTCGCGGTCCCAGCGCCGCAGCCGGCCGCGCACGGCCCGCAGTGCGGCGCCCTTGACTCCGTTGACCCGGTTCTGCTCCGCCGCCGGCATCCACACGTAGCGCATCGGCGTGTGGCAGTAGCAGGCGTGGAGGGTGTCCGGGGACGTGCGCACGCCGGCCGCGCAGGCGTGCGACGAACTCAGGACGAGCTCGTAGCCGGACAGGTCGAGCCGCTCGAAGTAGCGCGGCATGTAGGGGAGGAGCCAGCGCCAGCGGCCCGGATCGTGGCCGCGCTGGCGCACTCCCGGGAGGAGACCCAGGCGCGACTCGCGCACGATCGCCGAGCCCAGGCGCGGCGGCAGCAGCTCGTGTGCGGCGTGGAAGGTGAAGATGTCCGGGTCACGGGCGAACAGGTCGAGCATGGCCGCGACCGTGCGCTCGGCGCCGTGATAGCCCTGGAACCAGTCGTGAACGAGCGCCGAGCGCATGGACAGCGGCTCGGGGGGCGCAGCGGGTGCCTCCGGCGCCACGAGTGTCTCCGGGCGGCTGCTCACGCAGCTTCCAGCTCCGGCGCCTGATACTCGGTGTAGCCCTTGTGGCGCTCGAGCGCCCGCCGGAAGCCCAGCGGCTTGCGCAGGCGGACCGCCCGGCGGTACGGGCGGCCACGGCGGCGGTAGCTGCGCCACTCGTGCAGTCCTGCCAGCCGGCCGCGAAGCGGAGCGAGCGTCCTGCCCGCCACCGAGGTGAAGAGCACGTAGGCCGTGTCGTAGACGATCATCCAGGGGCCGTTGAGGCACAGCATCTCGGTCGACGCGTTCTTGGCAAGCGTGCGCACCCGGTTGCGCCCGACCAGATAGAGCTTGGCCGGCGAGCCGTGCTGAGCTGTGGCGGAGTGGTGGTGGTAGACCACCGCCCGGGGGGCATAGAGGGCCCGCCAGCCGTGCGCCTGGGCGCGCCAGGCGAGGTCCGCGTCCTCGAAGAAGGCGAAGAAGGTCTCGTCGAAGCCCCCCACCTGGTCGAGCATCGCGCGGCGGAAGATGGCCGCGCCGCCGGTGGCGCCGAACACCTCGTAGGGCTCACGCTCCGGATGTCCGCTCACCGGGTCCCCCACCAGCCGGTCCGCGGCGATCCCCAGGCGGTCGAGCTCGAGTCCGGCCGAGTTGAGCACCGCGCGCCGGTCGGCGAAGCGCATCTGAGCGGCGACTGAGCCCACGCGCTCGTCGAGGCGTCCGGCCTCGAGCATCAGCGCCAGGGCGTCGGGCTCGACGGTGGTGTCGTTGTTGAAAACCGCGATCCACTCGCCGCGGCTCTCGGCGATCCCGCGGGCGATGCCGCCGGCAAACCCCTCGTTGCGTTCCAGCGAGACGACCCTGACCTCTGGGAAACGCTCACGGACCAGCTCCACCGAGCCGTCCTTCGACCCGTTGTCGACCACGATCAGCTCGCTCCGCTGGTCGACCGCCGCGAGCGCGGTCTCCAGGGACTGCAGGCACATCCGGAGGAGATTGCGGCGCTCGTGGTTGACGATGATCGTGGAGACGGCGACCGCGGTGCGGGGCCGCGAGCCGTTGGCCGGCGCCGGGCGCGTGCCGGTGACGATCGGCTCGTCCTCGGCCAGGACGTCGCCGATCGCGGCGTCCGTGAGCCGTGCGCTGCGGTCCCAGTTGAAGTACGCGGCCCGCTCGAGGCCGGCGGGCACCAGGCGCTCGCGCACCGCCTCGTCGACGGCGGCGCTCACGAGAGCATCGCCGAGGGCGGCTCCGTCGTCGGGGTCCACGAGCAGTGCGGCGTCTCCGCAGGTCTCGGGCAGTGCGGTGCGGTTGGCGGCCACCACCGGCACGCCGCTGGCCATGGCCTCCAGCACGGGCAGGCCGAAGCCCTCGTAGAGCGACGGCATGGCCAGCGCCAGCGCTCCGGTGTACAACCCGGGCAGCGCGCCGTCGTCCACGTATCCGAGCGCGCGCAGCGGGGGCGACTCACCGGGCCGCATGTACGCGCGCCCGGAGCCGGCCGACACCAGCTCGATGCCCTCCCGCTCGAGCCGGTCGCGCGCCTCGGCGAGCGAGGCCAGGTTCTTGCGCGCGATGCGGGTGCCCACCACCAGGACGTAGGGCCGGTCCAACCCGTAGGCCTGGCGGACGGGCTCGACCTCGGCATGGGGGGAGAAGCGCTCGTCCACGCCGTTGGGCACCACGACGATGCGGTCCGGGTCCACGTCCAGGCCCTCCGCCAGCTCGCGCCGCGAGAACTCCGAGGGGGCTATCACCCGACGGGCACGCTGGGCCAGCAGCGGCATCATGCGCTGCTGGTAGGAGGCGTAGACGGACGAGTACCAGCCGGGGTGCCGCAACGGGGCGAGGTCGTGGAGCACCACCACCGTGCGCCGCGAGGCCACCGGCGCGAGATTGGCCGGGCAGTAGAGCACGCGCGCTTCCCGCGCTGCCGCCGGCAGGAAGGCCTGCTCCCACAGATGGCCGGCCCGGTAGGCCAGCGCGGTGGGGGGACGGGCCATCGCGTAACGAGACGGGTTGAGCCGCGGCAGGCGGGCGGCCATCTCGATCGTGACCCGCTCGACGCCGCCGATCTCGCGCCGGGCCGCGGCGCGAGCGTTGATCAGCACGGGGGCGTCGCGCCTGGTCGCCGCTCCGGCAGGGGCGCCGTTGGCGGACGAGGCGCTTGCCGTCACGCGCGTGCCTCGGATCGATCGCCTCGGGTCACCGGCGAAGCGTATTCCTGGTCGGTCTCCGGCAGCGTCTCACCGGCGGTCGCCGCGGCCGGGGCGGGCTCCTCACTCCAGGCCACCGCCGCCGCGGCCAGCAGGAGAGCGGGGAGCGTGACGGCGGGCATCTCCCAGTCCCAGTCGAGCCCCGCATGGAAGGCCCAGGCGGCCAACCCGGCGGCCAGCCCGGTGGCAGCCGCGGGATCACGCCGGTAGAGCCGCACCAGTGCGGCTCCCACGCCGCCGGCGAACAGCAGCAGGAAGGCGAGCCCCACAACCCCGAGCTCGGCCGCGGTCTCCAGGTAGAGCGAGTGGGCATCGCCGGAGGCGTCCACGCGGTCGTCGGTCTTCAGCCACTCGGCCTGGAATCCGCCCGACCCGAGACCCTCGATCGGATGGTCGGCGAAGTTCCGGGAGGCCACCTCCCAGTAGCGGTAGCGGTTCGTGTCGATCGAGCCGAGGCGCGCGGGGTCGGCGCCGGCGGCGGGCGACGCGCCCTCCGGCTTGCCCTCGAAGGCGGCCAGCAGCAGCCCACCGATCACCATCACGAGCAGCGCCGCGCCGGCCACCGTGGCCGGGCGGGATATGGGCAGCGTGGGGGCCTTGAGCGGCCGGCGCGGCGGGAGCGGCGCCACGAATGCGGCGACGAGCGCCGCGGCCACGAGCACCGCGAGCATGAGGAGGCCCTCGCCGCTGTCGCGCGTGTCCAGCGAGCTCACCGTGGTCAGGCTCCCGCCCACCAGCGAAGCCACGGCGGCCGGGACGCCGATCGAGAAGAGGGCGCGCAGCTGAGGGCGCGACTCGGGCGCCAGCGCCAGCAGCACCAGCAGCCCGATCGCCACCGCGGCCAGGGCGCCGCGAGCGAAGCTGAGGTACACGGCCAGGCCGAGCACCACCCCGGCGGCGGCGAGCGCGGAGCGCAGCGCGCGGCTGCGGGCCGGGTCGCCCGCCACCCGAACGGCGAGCACGAAGCCGAAGGCGGCGAGGATCCCGTAGGCGTTCCAGTAGGTGAGCGGCTGCTCGAGCCGGCCGACCGCGGAGCCGCTCTCCTCGAGGTCGATCACGTTGGGGAGCAGGCGCTCGGAGAGGCCGTAGGCGATCACCACGAACGCGCCCAGAGCGAGCGCGGGCTCGAGCACCCGTCGCACAGGCAGGCCCCGCAGCAGTCCCAGTGCGGCCGTGAACACGCCCAGGTAGAGCAGCAGCCGCTGGAGATCGTCCTGGGCCCGGCCGCCGATAGGCGCCCAGGTGAGCGAGAGCGCGGTCCAGGCGCAGAGCAGAGCCAGCCCCAGGAGGGCCAGGCGACCGGGCGTGGACTCCGGCAACGGCCTCGGGACGAACAACGCGGCCAGGATCACCAGCCCGCACGCCACGATCGCGGCGATGATGCGCGGCTCGTCGAAGAAGCCCCCCGAGAAGAACGCCAGCACCGTCGGGAGGACGATCAGGGCCGTCGCGCCGGCCGCGAGAACCCATCTCCGCATGGCGGCCCAGGTTAGTGGCTTCGCCCCTGCGGGGCGGCGGTCGCTCGTCGCGAGCGATCCTGCCGGAGCGCATTCCACAGCGCCCGGAGCTGGGCGCGCTCGTAGGCCCCGCCGCGCCGCAGGAGCGCCCGGCCGAGCGCCCGCGTGCCGTAGGTCACGGCCTGCCCGAGGTCGTCGAGCGCGAGCGCGCGGCCGCCACGCCGCGCCACCACCTCGCGCCTGCGCGTGGCCCCGAGCTCGAGCGCGCTCTCGCCCAGGGCGCGAGCCACCGACGTGCCCCCCAGATGACGTACGGCCACGGAGGGGCGCAGAAGCGTGGGCGCGCCGAGATCCGCGGCTCGCAGGCACAGCTCGAGGTCCTCGTAGAAGAGGAAGGCGGCGGGGTCGAACGGCCCGGCGCGGCGCAGCAGAGCGGTGCGGGCCACCACACAGGCGGCGATGGCCCAGCCCACCGGCCGCGGGCGGGTGCTGCGCCAGGGCTCGTAGCGCCGGCGCAGTGGCCCGGGCAGGAGCGGTCGCGGCACGGCCGCTGGAATCAGGGCCTCTACCGTGCCGGGCAGAGGATGAGCGCTGTCCTGAACGCTGCCGTCGGCGTTGAGCAGCCTCGGCACGAGCAGCGCGTTGCGCGTGCGCGCCTCCGCCACCAGCCGTTGGATCCCGTCGTCCAGGAGCTCGACGTCCGGGTTGACCAGGGCGGTCACGGGCGCCGTCACTCGCTCCAGCCCCGCGTTGTTCGCGGCCCCGAAGCCGCGGTTCCCGTCCAGCACGATCACCTCCGCGCCGCGGGCGCGGGCGAGATCCGCGCCGGCGTCGCGCGAGCCGCTGTCCACCACCACCAGCTGCGGCGCGGGGTCGATGAAGCGCTCCACGCCGTCCAGCAGTCCCTCGAGCTCGGCCGCCGAGTCGTGGATCACGGTGACGATCGCGAACTCGCTCACCATGCTGCCTCGGCCAGCACCGCTCGGGTGTCCGCCGCCGCGCGCCGCCACGACACCCGTTGCACCGCCTCCCCGCCGGCCGACACCAGGCGCGCGCGCAGCTCCGGTTCGCGCTCGAGCCGCAGCAGGGCGTCGGCCAGGGCGCCTTCGTCGCCGCGGGGCACCCGCAGCGCGCCCTCGGCCAGCGTCTCGTCGAACACCGGAAGATCCGAGACCAGCGCCGGCGTGCCGCGGGCGATCGCCTCGAGCGGCGTGAAGCCGAAGCCCTCCTCCTCCGAGACGCACACCACGGCGAGCGCGTCTCGGTAGAGCGCCTCCAGCACGGCGTCGTCCACGAAGCCCAGCACGATGGCTTGACTCTGCTCGAGCTGTGACCGCAGCGGCCCGTCGCCGGCCAGCACCAGGCCGGCCTCGAGGCCCCGAGCACGCGCGAGCGCGTGGGCCCGGACCATGAGATCGGGGCGCTTGCGCGGCTCGAGCGCGCCGACGGCCAGGAACCAGGCCTTCGGGAGAGCGGGGGGCAGCGCTCCTGGCGGCCCAGGCGGGCGTCCCGGGCCCGGAGAAATGGTCCGAATTCGGTCCTCGTCCACGGCCCACTCCTCCACCAACTGGCGAGCCACGGCCGCGGAGTCCGCGATCAGGCGGGTGGCCCGGCGGGCCTGCCGCCGCGGCCGGGCCGCGCGGTGCCAGGCCCGCTCGTAGCGGCTGAAGTCATGCGGGCGGTGCTCGAAGCTGAGGTCGTGCACGGTGAGCACCACCGGGACGCCCGGCGAGACCGCCACGGGCGCCACGGCCGGCAGCAGGACCACGTCAGAGCCGGCCACCAGGCGGTCGAGCCGCGGCCGTCCGGCGAGCGCCGCGGCGCCGAACAGCGCCCGGCTGCCGAGGCGCGAGCCGTGGACCTCGATTCCGTCCGCCGCCAGGTCGCTTGTCCCCTTCGCCGGCCCTCCGGGCACGAGCACGGCGTAGCGGTCGTCGGGAAAGTCGCGGGCGAGCGGGCTCAGCAGGCCGCGCAGGTAGCGCGCGATCCCGCGGCTACGAGCCGGATCGCGGAGGCTACGCCCGTCTACCCCGACTCTCAGGGTGCCTCACCGGTTCGCGGGCCGCGGACGCGGCCCGCACTCACGCACGTCGCCGCAGGGCGAGCCCGGAGAGCAGGAACGCCGCTCCGATCGCGGCGAGCATGGTCGCCGGGCCGCCGGTCACCGGCAGCGTGGCCGCACCGGAAGCCGTGGTCCCGCTCGTGGTCGAGTCGGTGGTGGCGCTGCCCGTGTCGGTGGATCCCGTGGTCCCGGTCACGTCGCCGCTCTGGACGTCGCCGCCGGACTGGGTCTGGCCAGTGCTGCCCGAGCCGTCCGAGCCACCCGTTTGGCCGCCTCCGCCGCCGCCTCCCGAATTGTCCTCACCCTGAAACGGGTCGGTGTATTGCTCGTCCCCGGCGCTCTGTGCCAGCACGGTCGCTGGAAGAGCGACTGCGACTACGGCGACGAGCGCGAGGGCGAGTAGCCCCCTGATCGTGCGCATCGGAGTATTGGTAGCAGATAGACCTCGGCGGACAGGCCGCCGGCGGCGACGGCAGGCGCGGCCTAGACTCACGCGCCCAATGTCGTCCCGAGTACCAGCGCGCGCCGCGCTCGTGGCCGTTGCCTTGGTGGCCTGCGCCTGGCTCGTCGCCGGTCTGCGTGCGAGCGATGCGGAGTCCGACGCGGCCCCCATCGTCCAGGGCGCGTCGAAGCGGACACCGCCCGGCGAGGTGGCACGCGGCCTGGACCGGTTGCGCGACGCGCGCAGCTTCAACGCGGACAAGGACCCGGAGGTCAACGAGGTGATCCTCCTGTCGGCGACCGGTAGCGCAGCCGAGTCGCTGAGGCTGGCCGAGCGGGTTGTGACCGAGGAGCCGGGCAACGTGGACACATGGTTTGCGCTGTGGGCCGCTTCGCTGGCCGCTGGTGAGCGCGAGCGGGCGAACCAGGCGCTCGTCCGGGTGCGCGAGCTCGACCCCCTCAGGGCGCGGATTCTCGAGCGGCTGGATCCGCGCAGCTCCACCGGGTCGTGATGTCCGCGGCCACGGACACCGCTCCGGCCGGGGATGCCGTGGCCGGCGGCTCGCCTGCCGGGCGACGGCTGCACGCCCAGCTGGACTATCCGCTGCCCGACCGGCTGGCCGTGGGCGCCGGCACGGCGGTCTTCGTGTGTGGCTGGTGCTTCTGCCCCACAGCGGGCATCCGCTCCCTGTCGCTCGTAGTCGACGGGGAGCTCCAGCCGGTGATGGCCGAGTCGATGCCCCGCGGGGACGTCTTCAAGGCGCTCCATCCCCGAATCGACCCCTACGACACCCGCGACCTCGACCGCGATCCGGCTTCCGATGAGGACCCCGAGCTGCGCAGCTTCCGCAGCGGCTTCTGGGGGCTGGTGCGGATCGCCCCGCGGCCCGGGACGGCCGAGCGGCGCCTGGTGCTGAGGGCGACGCTCGAGGACGGTGAGCGGATCGAGACCGAGCTCGGGCGGATAACGATCCGCGAGCTCGAGCGCCCCGTCGAAGCCCGGCCTCCCGAGCCGGACGCCGGGCCGTTCGTGGCCGTCTCCATGGCGACCTTCAACCCTCCCCCGGAGCTCCTGCGCCGGCAGCTGGACTCGATTCGCGCCCAGACCCACCGCAACTGGGTCTGCGTGATCTCAGACGACTGCTCGAGTCCCGAGGGCCTCGCCGCGATCGAGGAGGCGGTGGCAGGCGACCCGCGCTTTGTCGTCTCGCGCTCTCCGGAGCGGCTGCACTTCTACCGCAACTTCGAGCGCGCGCTGGCCCTGGCTCCGTCCAACGCGGACTACGTGGCGATGGCCGATCAGGACGACTCCTGGCACCCGGACAAGCTCGAGACCCTCCTGCGCGAGATCGGCGGCGCCCAGCTCGTGTACAGCGACGCGCGCATCATCGACCGCGACGGCGAGCTGATCTCCGACACCTACTGGAGCATCCGCCGGCCCAACCACGAGAACCTGCTCTCGCTCCTGATGGCGAACTCCGTAACGGGGGCGGCCTCCCTGTTCCGGCGCGACCTGCTCGCCTACGCGCTGCCCTTCCCACCGCGCCAGTTCTCGCATTTCCACGACCACTGGGTCGGGCTGGTGGCTCGGGTCCTCGGCGATGTGGCCTTCGTCGAGCGCCCGCTGTACGACTACGTGCAGCACGGCAGCGCCGTGCTCGGCCACGCCGGAGCCAACTGGATGCCGCCGCTGCGGGCCCGGCTCGGCTGGCTCAAGAAGGACCCCAAGGAGCGCGTGCGCAGCTGGCGGCTGCACTACTTCGTCGACTGCTGCCGCCTGATGCAGTTCACCACCATCCTCGAGATGCGCTGCGGCTCGGTGATGCCGCGGGCCAACGCCCGCGCATTGCGGCGCTTCCCGAGGGCGGAGCGCTCGCCGCTCGCGCTGGCCAACCTCGGGCGCCGGGCGGCGCGCGAGCTGCTCGGCGAGTCGGAGACGCTGGGCGCGGAGATCGCGTCTGTTCTTCGCCTTCGTGTGGCGACGGCTCGTCCTGGCGGCCACCCACGGCCTGGAGCGGCCCCGCCGCCGTCTGCGCATCGACGCGCGCACGCCGATGACCCTGCTCCCCGTGCCGGGCCGGCGCGACCCCAGCAACGTGGCCGTCGGCACGGTGGGCGCCAAGATCGCCCCGCTCGAGCTGGCCGTCCGCGACGGCGCCCCGGAGCGGGTCAACATCCTGATCCCGACCATCGACCTCGAGCACTTCTTCGGGGGCTACATCGCCAAGCTGAACCTGGCCCGGCGGCTGGCCGAGAGGGGAGCGCGGGTACGCATCGTCACCGTGGACCCGGTGCCCACCCTGCCCGCCAACTGGAGGCAGAAGCTCGAGTCCTACAGCGGCCTCGCCGGGGTGTTCGAGCGCGTGGAGGTGGAGTTCGGCCGCGAGTCGCAGGGCGTGGAGGTGAGCCGCTCGGACCGCTTCGTGGCCAGCACCTGGTGGACGGCCCACATCGCGCACAGCGCGCTGGACTCGCTGTCCGGCGGACGCTTCCTCTACCTGATCCAGGAGTACGAGCCCTTCACCTTCCCGATGGGGACCTACGCCGCGCTGGCCGGCGACTCGTACCGGCTGCCGCACTACGGCCTGTTCTCCAGCGAGCTCCTGCGCGACTACTTCCGCCTCCACGGTCTCGGCGTGTTCGCCGCCGGCGCGGACGCGGGCGACGCCGCCTCGACCTCGTTCCAGAACGCGATCACTCCGGTAGAGCCGCCGTCGGCCGAGCAGCTCGCGCGGCGCGATTCCCGGCGGCTTCTCTTCTACGCGCGTCCGGAGCCGCACGCGGCCCGCAACATGTTCGAGCTGGGAGTGCTGGCCCTCGGCCGGGCGGTGGAGAAGGGAGCGTTCGGCGTGGGCTGGGAGCTGCGCGGCATCGGCACGGTCGAGGGCGCACAGCGACTCGAGCTCGGGGGAGGAGCCGCGCTCGACCTGCTGCCGCGCCGGGAGCAGGGCGGTTACGCCGAGATGCTGCGTGAGCACGACGTCGGGCTCGCGTTGATGTACACACCCCATCCGAGCCTGGTGCCGATCGAGATGGCGTCGGCCGGAATGCTCACGGTGACGAACTCGTTCGAGAACAAGACCCCGCAGGCCATGGGCGCGATCTCGCCCAATCTGATCACCGCCGAACCCAGCCTGGACGGCATTGCCGACGGGCTGGTGGACGCGGCCGCTCGGGTTGGGGAGCACGAGGCGCGCGCCGCGGGCAGCCACGTGCACTGGAGCCGGGACTGGCGCGACTCGTTCGGGGATGACTTGATGGCTCGCGTCGAGTCGTTTCTCGAGGCGTGATCACGCGAACCGGCGGATGACCGGACAGCCGACGGTGCGTCCTCAGCCGCCGGGCGGGCCACGGGCCGAAGGCCACGCCGAATCCCCGTCGCCGGCGGTGGCTCCGCCGCCGGGAAACCCCCGCTTCCCGCTCTTCGATTCCCTGCGGGCGATCGCTGCGCTGTCGGTGCTGACCTTCCACGTGGCGGCGATAGCGGGCGCCCTCGAACGAGGTTTCGCCGGGGATGTCCTGGCGATGCTCAGCCGCGGGGTGATCCTCTTCTTCGTGATCTCCGGCTTCCTGCTGTACCGCCCCTTCGTGGCGGCGCGCGCGCACGGCCGGCGGCGGCCGGACGCCGTTCGCTACGCCCGGCGCCGGGTGCTGCGAATCGTGCCCGCCTACTGGGTCGCGCTCACCGTGCTCGCCATCTTCCCCGGGATCCCCGGGGTGTTCACGGACGACTGGTGGCGCTACTACCTGTTCCTGCAGCTCTACTCCGCGGACACGTTCGGCGGCGGGATCGCCGTGGCCTGGACGCTGTGCGTGGAGGTCTCCTTCTACGTGCTGCTGCCGCTCTTCGCGCTCGGCGTGAGCCGGCTGCCGGCCGGCTCGGGGCCGCGCGCTTGGCTGCGCGCGGAGATCGTGGCGCTCACTCTCTTCGCCGCGCTCGGCGTGGTCATTCAGGTGGCCGAGGGGCAGCAGGAGGTCTCCACCGCGGTGGGCCAGAGCATCCTCGGCCAGTCCACGTGGTTCGCGCTCGGGATGGGGTTGGCCGTGGCGAGCGTTGCCGCCGAGCGCAGCCGGCGCCGGCCCTGGGCGCTGCGCGTGGTGGCCGAGCGTCCGGGCGTGCTGTGGCTGGGCGCCGCCGCTTCGCTGATCGGACTGGCGCTGCTGCTGCACCCGGGCGGGCTGCTGGCGATCGCGCAGGCGCTCCAGACCGAGCAGTCGGTGGCAGAGACGCTGGCGGCGATCGCGCTCACAGCCGCCCTCAGCGGCCTGCTCACTCTGCCCGCGGTGTTCGGCAGCGGCGAGGGCGGCATCCCCCGGCGGGTGCTCGCCGCCGCCCCGCTCGCCTGGCTGGGGCTGATCTCCTACGGGATCTACCTCTGGCACCTGCCGCTGGCCCAGCTGATCGGGTTGTCACCGGAGTCGAGCCCGTTCTCGTCCGACGCGGGCCTCGATCTGGTCGGGCGGGTCCCCCAGGGCACCACCCCGGTCCTGCTCGCGGCCACGCTGGCGGCCACCGTCGCGGTCGCGGCGGCCAGCTACTACGTGGTGGAGCTGCCCTTCCTGCGCCGCAAGGAGCGCTGACCGATCAGAGCTGCTCGGCGATTCTCGGCGCCTCGCGGTTGAAGACCCAGACGGCGTAGATGCAGGTCCCGACGAAGATCAGGAGCGCCGGCAGCAGACGCAGGTAGCCCCCGGCCACGTCGGCCGGCCCGGGGGCGCTGGGATCGATGACCCACTTGCGGGCCAGCTCGAACGCCGGCGCGAGCGGGTTCAGCAGGATCCAGTTCTGGAGGCTCTCCGGCACCTTGTCGATCGGGTACAGCACGGGAGTGGCGTAGAAGAGCACCGTGACCATCACGGTCCAGATGATGGCCGTGTCGCGGTAACGCGGGAACAGCGACGAGACGATCATCGACACGGCCGTTGTGAGCATGAACAGGAACACCAGGAAGACCGGGAACAGAAGCCAGCTCCAGGCGGGCGTGACCCCGAAGGCCAGGATGAAGACGAACACCACCACGAGGTTCAGGAGCAGGTTGAAGAGCGCCGTGAACACCGCCGCGAGGGGGATCACCAAGCGTGGGAACTGGGTCTTTCGTACCACGCCCTCCTGGCTCACGATCGAGCTCACGGCAACCATCGTCGCTTCCTGGAAGAAGCTGAACAGCACGATGTTGAAGAGCAGCAGCACCTCGTAGTTGGGCACCTGCGACCCGATCCGGAAGATCTGAGTGAAGACGGCAAGCAGCACCGCGAACAAGATCAGCGGCCTGGCCAGCGACCAGGCATAGCCGAGCACCGTCCCGAAGTAGGTCTTCTTGAACTCGGTGACCGCTGTGAGCCAGAGGAGGTCGAGCGCGCGGCGCCAGCCGCCGCCGAGCGCCGAGGGGCCGCGAACCTCCCGCAGCTCGACCTGCGCCTCACTCATCGCGGCCCTCCTCCACCACGGCCTCGCTGTCCACCCGCACCGACACCAGGCCGGGAGCGGGATGCGTTCCGTAGACGAGGAAATCGAGCAGCCGCACGATCTGCAGGGCCACGTCACCCTGGTTGCGGTTGCGGCAGATCCAGCCGTTCACGTGGTAGCGGCCCGGCACGAGCGGGTTTTCGATCTCGCCCGAGATCCGGACCCGCTGGTTGGCGGCGATCCGGTCGAGCTCCGGCTCGTCGATCGAGAGCGTCTGTGTGAAGCCGAACACCTCGACGCTGTTCTCGTCGAGGAAGTGGAAGCTGAAAACGGGTCGCTCGAGCTCCTCGCGCGCCTCGACCACGAGCTTCAGGCGAATCGGCTGCCCCTGCTCGATGTTCTCAGTGCGCTCGCCGTCCTCGGTCTCGAGCCAGGCCTCCACCACGCGCGCATGAACGTCCGGTCCCCAGCCCTCGGCCATGCCACCGGTGTCCTCTCCGGTGCCTCCGAAGTTCTGCCGGTAGTAGTGAAGCGCGGTCTCCTCGGGATCGCCGGTGTAGCCCTGTTCGCCATCGTGGATCAGCATCGCGCGATCGCACAGGCCCTGGACGGTGGCCATGTCGTGGGTCACGAGAACGATCGTCTTTCCGGCGTCACGCCGCTCCTGGAAGACATCCATGCATTTCTGTGAGAAGGAGGCGTCGCCCACGGCCAGCACCTCGTCGATCAGCATGATGTCGGCGTCGGCCTGGACCATCACGGCGAAGGCCAGGCGCACCAGCATCCCCGAGGAGTAGTTCTTCAGCTTCAGCTCCACGAACTCCTCGAGCTCCGCGAACTCGAGTACCTCGTCGAGCTTCGCCCCGGCCTCGCGCCGGCTGAGCCCCATCATCACGCCGTTCAGCAGCACGTTCTCGCGCGCGGTGAGGTCCATGTTGAAGCCCACGCCGAGCTCGATGAACGGAGCCAGCCGTCCCGCCATGCGGATCCGGCCGGCATCGGCGGCGTAGATGCTCGCCATGATCTTCAGGAGGGTGCTCTTTCCCGAGCCGTTTCGCCCGACGATCCCGAAGAACTCGCCCTTGTGGACGTCGAAGGAGATCCCGCGCAGCGCGTTCAGCTCGCGGTACTCCATTCGGGTGAGCGGGTGGATGGCCCGCTCCTTCAAGGAGTCGATGCGGTGCAGCGGGATACGGAAGGTCTTCTCCACGCCACGCGCTTCGATCACGACCGGGCCTTCGGTCGCCCGCGCGCGACTGGGACCGGCCGTCGCCTCGCCGATGGGTTGATCCACGGAACTCATGCTTGGCAAGGGCTGCTGCACGCTAGCAGCCCGTCCCCGCCCGGCGCGGCGGCATCAGGCGCGCGCTCGCCAGCGCCGCAGGCGTTTCTGCTCGAAGCTGAGCGGATCCGGATAGCGCGCGTCGATGGGCCACCGGCCCGGTGTGCGCGAGGCCTTGGCCAGGATCTCCACCAGCCACCGCCAGAGGATGCCCCGCGCGAGCTCCGACTCGCTTCCCAGCGTCTCGTTTCGGCCCGTCAGCGTCCGCAGCGACCTCGCCACGAGCCATACGAAGGCGGGGGGCGAGTGGGCACTGTCTGTGAAGCGTGTTAAAGCGCGGCGCTTGGAGCCGGTGAGCCGGCCATCGCACCGCACGAGGAGCGCCCGGGCCTGCATGTCGCGCGGCAGGTAGCCGAGGAAGTAGGCGCCGCGTCCGCCGCGGAAGCGATCGAGCAGCGCGTTCAGGAGCGACCGTTTGGGAGCCGGGGGGGAGGCGGCGGCGGGATCCGCTCCGCCGGCCACGTCCCCGAAGATCGCTCCTCCGTGCTGCACGTAGTCGTAAAGCGGCCGGTCCACGTAGGCGATGTCGCCGGCCGCGAGAGCCACGAGGCCGAGCCAGTGGTCGTGGAACTGCATGCCCGGCGTTTCGGGGAAGGGCAGCGCGAGCTCGGCCACCTCGCGGCGAAAGAGGGTGGCCGCTCCGGTGATCGAGTTGGCCACGAGGAGAGAGGCCACGTCGGTGTGGTTGTTGCGCCTGCCCTTCCACATGGAGTCGCGCAGCACGCGGCCACCGGCGTCGACCAGGCGCTGGTCGGAGTAGACGAGCTGAGCGTCACCGAGTGAGCGGCGCAGGACCGACAGCTTGTCGGGGTACCAGCGGTCGTCCTGATCGCAGAGTGCGAACAGCTCCGCCTCGGCCGGCGCCAGCGAGAGCGCCCGTTCGAAGTTCCGATAGAACCTCGTCCGCTCGGCGGCCCGGGAGACGGTGAAGCGCGGATCGCCGGCCAGCACCTCGCGCATCTCCTCGAAGCGCTCCTCGCTCGAGCAGTCGTCGCTGATCACGCAAGTCCAGCGATCGTCGGTCTGCGCCCGCAGCGACTCGATCTGGGTCCTGAACAGCGCGATGTCCGGCTCGTAAGTGGCCATGCAGACCGCTATCAGCCCGGGCTGGTCGAGCTCGGGACGCGGCGGAGGCGAGGCGGGTTCCACCACCTGCAGGCGGCCGAGGGACACCACCTCCTCGGTGCCGCCCTTCAGCCGGGCCGCTACGGCCAGCTCGATCGCTCCGGGACGGTCGCGGGGCTCGATCGGCACCGTGGCCCAGAAGCCGCTCCGGTAGGCGCGGGCGTCCTGGAGCATGTTGTAGATGTCGGGGCGCGGCATCCCAAAGGCCGCGGGGCGGTAACGGGACTCGCCGTCGACCACGATCTCGAGCTGCTCGACCACCTCGCGCGGGTGAAAGCAGGTTCCGATGCAGAACACGGCGGTGGCGCTGCCCACCGGAAGCGGGGCCGGCAGCGGGTTCTCGAGGTTGACCCTGAGGTCCGGCGTCCGGCTCACGGCGCGTGAATCTAATGGATCGCGTCGCGCCGCCCGGCGGCCTGCGGCTATACGGTGTTGGCCGTATGCACGTTTCCGAGGGTCGTGCAGTGCGGGCCGTCGGATCGGCTCGAGCCACGCCGGCCGCCGGCGTCACAGCCACCGTGCTGATTCTGGTCGCGCTCACTGCGCTGGGGGCCGCCCTGCGGCTGTCGGTGGCCGGCCAGAGCCTGTTCGCGGACGAGTTGTCCACCTACTGGATCCTCGACACCAACGGCCTGGGGGGCGTGGTGTCGACGGTTCACACCGACGCCGAGATCACGCCTCCGCTCTTCTTCGTCCTGTCGTGGCTCACCACGCGCATCGATCTGACCCCGGAGCTTCTGCGCGCTCCCGCGCTGCTGGCCGGCTCGGCCACCATCCCACTCGTCTATCTCGTGGGAGCGCGAACGGTCGGCAGGGGGGCGGCGCTCGTGGCGGCGGCGCTCACCACCCTGGCGCCGTTCATGATCTTCTACTCCGCCGAGGGCAGGGGCTACGGGCTGGCCATGGGGCTCGTGACCCTCTCGACCCTCGCGCTGCTGCTGGCCGCCGACAGCGGGCGCGCCCGCTGGTGGATCGTCTACGCAGCCGCCTCGTGCCTGGCCATGTACACCCACTACACGGTCGCCTTCCTGCTGGTGGCTCAGCTCCTGTGGCTGCTCTGGGCCCACCCGGAGGCGCGCCGCGCGGCGCTCCTCGCCAACGCCGGCGCGGCCGTTGGCTACCTGCCCTGGCTCACGGGGCTCAAGGCCGACTTCGACTCGCCCACCACCGACATCCTCTCGGCGCTCGCCCCGATCACCGCCGACAGCGTGTCGAGCGGGCTCGCGCACTGGTCGGTGGGCTACCCGTACCAGTACGAGAGCACCGGCCTGCTCGACCTGCCCGGGCCGGCGGCACTCGTGCTCCTCGGGCTGGGCCTGGTGCTGGCCGGTGCGGGCCTGGCCCGGCGGGCGGCCGCCGGCGCGCTCCCGCGCCGGATCTCCGACGTCGATCCCCGTCTGGTGCTCGTGGCGGTACTCGCACTGGCCACGCCGGTGGGCACCCTCCTGGCGAGTGCGATCGGCACGAACGTCTTCGGGGTGCGCAACCTGGCCGCGTCCTGGCCCGGCTTCGTGCTGGCGCTCGCGGCGTTTCTCACGGCCGGCGGGGCGCGGCTTCGCATCGCTGCCGTGGCCCTCACGGTCGTGTCGTTCGCGATAGGGGCGGTCAAGATGCTCGACGAGAGCTTCCGGCGGCCGGACTACGAGGGTGCCGCGGCACTGTTGGATCGCGACGCCGCTCCACGCGACGCGGTCATCGACGCCGCGCTGGCCACTCCGGGCCCGCTCAGCGGGCTCGACGTGAACCTCGGCGAGCCCCACCGCGTCTTCCGCGTGGGCGCGCCCCAGGAGCGCGAGCATCCGTTCACGGTCCTCGACCGGACGCTCCCGGCCGAGACCGTCACCCGCCGGGCGGCCGCGGCGGCCGCGGGCGGGCCGATCTTCCTGGTCTCGGGGGCCACCACCTCCGAGAGCCGGCCCGCCGCCACGGACCTGGCACGAGCGGTCGAGGCGGGGCTGCCCCGCGGCTACCGCCTGGTGCGCAGCCGCGACTTTCCCGGGATCCTCGACGTCGGCGTGCTCGTGTACGAGCGGGCGGAGCCGTCGCGACCGTGAGCGCATGACGGCAGACGACCGACACATCGACGGACCGGAGCGCATGCGGCAGATACGTGCCGCTCACCCCGGCCTGCGGGAGGCGCTGATCGCTGACGCCCAGGTCACCGCCGCCCACCGCTTCGAGCGCCACGAGTTCCGGTCGGGTTTCGATGCCACTCTGCAGATCCTCCGGCTCATGTGGGTCACCGACGCGTTCCTGGCCCAGGCGCTCTACCGCGTCAAGGCGCGGCTTCAGGCCATCGGCGTCCCGGTGCTTCCGAGGCTCTGCCACCACCTCGCGATCGCCGCCGGACAGGTGTCGATCGGGGATCCGGTGCTGGTCCATCCCGGCGTCTACCTGATCCACGGCCAGGTGGTGATCGACGGCTTCACGGAGGTCCACTCGGGCGCAGTAATCGGCCCGTTCGTGACGGTGGGCCTTCGCGCAGGAGATCTCAAAGGGCCCTCGATCGGTCCCGGCGTGAGTCTCGGAACCGGTGTCAAGGTGCTCGGCCGCGTGGAGATCGGAGCGGGCGCCCGGGTCGGCGCCAATGCCGTGGTCGTGGAGGACGTTGGCGAGTCCGCAACGGTCGTGGGCGTGCCCGCTCGCCCGGTCGCCCGCAGCGATGCGCCCGCGAGCTAGCTCGCGGGCGGGGCTCTGGTAGCGTCCGCTCCGCTCCGGCCCCGTCGACCCCGAGCCGCCTCGATTCAATGATCTTTCGCTCCAAGAAGCGCCGCACCGACACCGCCGAACCCGCACCCGCCGCGTCCGCACCCGCGGTGATGGAGGACGATGGCCGGCCCGCCGAGAGCCTGCTGGACGAGATCGATGCCCACGGGGGCGCCAACGGTGGAAACTCGGACGAGGCGAGTGCGCGCCAGCTTCTCCAGCTCCGCCATCGAGCCGGTCTGAAGCTGCTCGACGAGAGCGCGGCCAAGGAGCCGTCCTACCCCGACCCCGCCTTCGATCTGCTCGCGCCCGATTCTGACCTTCCCACGGTCGAGGCCGGCGACGTCACACCCGAGCTGCTGCGCGCGGCGATCCTGCGAAGCGGCTGCCTTCTCATCCGCGGCTTGGTGGATCCCGACCAGGCGGCGCGCCTGCGCGAGGAGATCGACCATGCCTACGAGGCACGGGGTGCTCACAGCGCCGATCAGCAATCCGGCAGCGGCTGGTTCGAGGAGTTCAAGCCCGACGCCCGTTTCGACCTCGCCTTCGAGCGCGCGCTGCTCTTGGGCAGCGCCGGCCTGTGGGTGGCGGACTCGCCGCGGATGATGGCCGAGGTCCTGGATCTCTTCGACCGCGCTGGGCTCACCCGCCTCGCGACCGACTACCTGGGTGAACGCCCGGCGATCTCGGTCAACAAGTCATTGCTGCGAAAGGTCAAGCCGACGCAGATCGAGGACACCGACGGCTCGAAGGAGCGCAGCCCCAGCGCCTGGCACCAGGACGGAGCCTTCCTGGGTGAGGTACGGGCGCTCAACGTGTGGCTGTCTCTCTCGCGCTGCGGCGACGTTGCGCCGGGCCTCGACATCGTGCCGCGGCGCCTCGAGGAGATCGTGCCCACGGGCACCGAGGGAGCCGTGTTCGATTGGTCGGTCTCACGGGCCGTGACCGAGGAGGCTGCGGCCGACGTGGAGATCATGCGTCCCGTCTTCGAGCCGGGCGACGTGCTGCTGTTCGACGAGCTCTTTCTCCACGCGACGGCGGCCGAGCCGGACATGCCCAACATGCGTTACGCCGTGGAGAGCTGGTTTTTCGGTCCGTCGGCTTTCCCGGCGGGCTACGCGCCGCTGGCCGTCTGAGCTTGGACGCGACCGTGGAGATCACGGGCGAGCGCGTGGTCACCCAGGAGGGCGGCTTCAACGCCACCTGGCAGCGCCACGTGGCGGCCTACGTCCTGATCGAGCCTTTTCTCGGGCCCGGGCGTGTGCTCGACCTGGGCTGTGGAGTGGGTCACAGCTTCCACCGGCTCGCCCCCCGGGAGACGGTAGGCGTGGACATCGACGCCCGTGCCCTGGAGGGCCAGGAGCGCGAGACGGTGCAGGCCGACATGCGCGCCCTTCCCTTCGAGGACAGCAGCTTCGCATCGGTCGTGTCCGTTCAATCGGTGGAGCACGTTCCGGATCCTGAGCGCGTGGTGGCCGAGGTGGCTCGCGTGCTCGAGCCCGGCGGGGTGGCGATCTTCGTCACGCCCAACCGCCTCACGCTGGGCCGTCCCGACGAGATCATCGATCCGTACCACTTCATCGAGTTCGATCCGGGCGAACTCGGGCGCCTGGGCGAGCGGGCCTTCGGCGACGTGGAGGTGCACGGCCTGTTCGGCTCGGCGCGCTACCTCGAGCTGTTCGGTGAGGAGCGGGTGACGATGAACAAGCTGCTCCGGCTCGATCCGCTGCGCGTGCGGCGGCTGGTTCCGCGCCGGGCCCGGCAGTCGCTCTACGACCGCATGCTGCGCCACTACCGTCCGCCCGAGGACCCGCGCTCCGAGGCGATCACCACCGACGACTTCGAGCTGCGCAGCCACGGCCTCGACGAGTGCATGGACGTAGTGGCCGTCTGCCGCTCGCCGCTCGCCTAGGTTCGCGCGGATCGTGAGCGTTCAAGCGATGGACGTGGAAGCTCGCGTGCAGACCTGCGCCTGGTGCGGGCGGCCTCTGGACGACCGCGCTGTGCGGCTGCACGGCCGGACCCGGTGCGCAGACTGCGGCGCCGCCACCACCGATCCCTGGCCATCCGAGTCTGAGCTCCAGACCGCTTACGGCACCTGGTACCGCCCCGAGGCCGGGCGCTTCAGCTTCATCGGCGACGCCGTGCTCAGCCGTACCCGCGCCCTGCTGGCCGGCCGGCTCGACCAGATCGCGCCGCCCGGGCCGGTGCTGGACGTGGGGGCCGGCGAGGGCGTGCTCATCGACGCCCTGCACCGTCACGGACGGGAAGCGATGGGGCTCGAGCGCGATTCGCGCCGGTCCGACGTGCGCGATGTGCCGCTGCAGGAGGTCCAGGGGGAGTGGGCCGCCATGGTGTTCTGGCACTCGCTCGAGCATCTGCCCGACCCGGGGGACGCGATCCGCGAGGCCGCACGCCTGCTCCGCCCGGGCGGCGTGCTTGTGGTGGCGGTACCGAATTCGGACAGTCTTCAGGCCCGCGCGTTCGGGGATCGCTGGCTGCACCTCGACCCGCCGCTCCACCTCGTCCACCTCTCCCGCCGCGCGCTCGTGTCCCGGCTCGAGGATTCCGGGTTCGCCGTGGACCGGGTCTCGAACACGAGGGGCGGCCAGGTAGTGATCGGCTGGCTCGACGGGCTCGTGGGCGCGCTCCCTGGGGATCTGAGCCTGTACCAGGCACTGCGCCAGCCCGAGGCTCGCAGCACGCCGGTCTCGCCCCGCCAGCGGGCGCTGACCCTCGCGGCTGCCGCCGTCCTGCTCCCCGTGGCCGCGGCCGGCGCGGCCGTCGAGGTCGCCCTGGGAAACGCCGGCACGGTGTACGTCGAGGCTCACCGTGGCTGACCTGAAGACTCCCAAGGTGATCGTGGTCATGCCTGCGCGGCAGGCCGCGGCCACGCTCCAGCACACCTTCGCCGCCATCCCCAGGGATGTCGTGGACGAGGTGATCTTGGTGGACGACCACTCCACCGACGACACCGTGCGCCTGGCCCGCGAGCTACCCCTGCACCTGGTGTGGCACCCGCACCAGACCGGCTATGGGGCCAACCAGAAGACGTGCTACCTCGAGGCGCTCCAGCGCGACGCGGACGTGGTGGTGATGCTCCACCCGGACGGCCAGTACGAGCCCGAGCTGATCCCCAGCATGATCGAGCCGATCGTGTCCGGAGAGGCCGACCTGGTGATGGGCTCTCGGCTGCTGGTCCCCGGCGCCGCGCTCGCAGCGGGCATGCCGCGCTGGAAGTACCTCGCCAACCGCTTCCTGACCGGGTTCGAGAACCGCATCATGGGCACCCACCTCTCGGAGGCCCACACCGGCTATCGGGCCTATTCGCGCCGGCTGCTGCTCACGGTGCCGTTCCTGCGCAACTCCCTGGACTTCGTCTTCGACTCCGAGCTGCTGATGCAGGCGGCGCACTTCGGCTTCACGATCAAGGAGGTGCCCGCCCGCTGCCGCTACTTCGAGGACGCGTCGTCGGTGGGCTTCAAGAGCGGAGCCGTCTACGGCGCCAAGACGCTCCGGACCGGTGCGCAGCTGCGGCTGCACCGGCTCGGTGTGCTGCGTTCACGCAAGTTCGAGCCCTGACGCCCGGCGGCGGGTCAGGGCACGCCGGGCTCGGGACGCTCGTGATGAGCGAGGTCGCCCATCCGGGCGTCGGCGTCCTGAGAGCGGCGGCGGTGCGACAGACGGCGGCCGAGCCGCAACGCGTGCCGCTCTACCAGGTAGAAGCTCGCGGCGGCGGCCAGCAGCGACAGGGCGAGCGCCGCGGCGGTGAAGGGGAGGTCGCTGAGTGAGTCGAGGGCGCCCAGATCCACCAGCTTGGCGATGACCGCGGCGTGCCAGAGGTAGACCCCGTAGGACACGAGTCCCACCCAGAGCAGCACGCGATTGGCCAGCAACCGGCGCACCCAACCCGTGTCGGGGTTGCCGAAGACCGCCGGCAGCAGCAGGCCCAGGGCCACCACGGCCTGCAGCTCGTGCGTGGCGAGGAAGCGTGCGCCCCAATTGCCTTCGAACCAGTGCGAGAGCTGCGCCGTGACGACGAAGGCGGCCGCCGCCACGAGCCAGGGAAGCCACGGCGCGCGCTCGATCACCCGGATCGGCGCCGGCTGACCAGCCCGGCCGGCCAGCGCCACGCTCGCCACCGCCAGCGCCATGCCGACGGCGAAGTGGTCCAGGTAGGCCGGCAGCACGTACAGCCACGGCTTGATCTGGGTGGGGTCCACGAACACGTTCGCCGTGGGCGTGGTGTTCGAAGCCGCCACGGCCGTCCAGGTGAAGCCGACGGCGAACAGCACGGCCAGCCCGAGCAGCTCGGAACGCACGAAGCGGCCGGGCGAGCCGGCGGGCAGGCGTCGCATCAGGAGGGCCCACAGCGGCAGCATCGCGTAGAAGCTCACCTCCACGCACAACGTCCACGCCGCGCTGATGCCCCCGAGGAGGGTGTCGGCGTCGTAGACCTGGAGGAAGCCGAAATAGGTGATCACTCCGCTGGGGGTGAACACCGGGCTCGCGCTCGCGCTCTCACCGGACGGACCGAGCATCAGCACGACGATCGGCAGCGCCACCCAGTACGCGGGAACGATGCGGAGCGCCCTCCTGGTGGCGAACCCACGAGCGGGGGGTGAGCGGTCGTCCTCGTAGCGCGCCTGCGCGAACGGCCGGTAGAGCAGGAAGCCCGAGATCAGGAAGAACACCGCCACTCCCAGGTTCAGCTCGAGGAGGTAGCGCTTGAGGAAGTGATCGTCCGACATCGTGGCCACGAGCGGCAGGTGAACCGCGAACACGCTCAGCGCCGCGATTGCACGCAGCGAATCGAACAGCGGGAAGCGCGGGGCGGAGACGTTCACCGGCGTGTCACCGGCGTGGGACCAGGGCGGCGACCAGAAGCCCGTTGGCCTCGCGACGCAGGATCCGGAGCCGGAAGCGCTCGTCGATGTGCTGCAGCACCCACTCCTGGAGCGGGGCGAGCTTGGCCGGAGCTACCGGGCGGTCGAGCGGGTTGCGCGACGGGTCGGCCTCGAGCGTGCGCATCACCTGGAGCCCCACGTCCTGGGTGAGCAGGCGGTCGCCTGCGCGGAGCTCGGCCACCGTCCGGCGCAACTCCGGCACGTGCCGCGCGCTCAGGAAGCTGTCCTCGGGCGCAAAGCTCAGCGGGAGCCGGTTCACGCGGTCGCTGCGCATCATGATCTCGGTCTCGAGGTCGGGCTCGACCACGCTGAGCACAGGCCCGGTGCCCGGCATGTAGCGCGCCACCAGCGCCTGGCCGGCAGGCGTGCGCTTGTCGAGCGGCGGCAGGTGCCAGAGCCGCTCGAGCGCTCCCTTGAACGAGCGCCCGCCGGGCACGGCGTGAGCCAGAGCCGAGCGCGGGAAGCGCTCATCGAGCGACGACCACGCCACCGAGGTCACCAGCACGGCGAGTCCGAGCACGAACGCAAGCGCGCCCTGCCGATACACGCGCGAGGCCGCGGGCGCCTGGCGCAGGATCAGCGCCAGCCAGAGCACCACGAGCAGGAGAGCGGGCAGACAGACGTAGGCGAGGATGTAGTCGGCCGAACGGTCGACGAAGTAGCTGAACAACAGGATCCCGTAGCCGGTGAGGCCCGCGATGGCGGTGAGCGCCGGGCGCTCCGTCCCGACCGCTGCGGGCCGGCGGCGCAGGACCAGTACCAGGGCCGCGGCCGACAGCGCGTAGGCGGCGGCCACCGGCAGCCCCGGAGACCAGGCGGAGAAGTCATAGGTGAGGTCGCCGAGCTCGCCGAACGCGAACTCCTTCAGGAAGGCGAGATACCAGCCGTAGTCGGGAAACTGCCCCGCGAAGACCAGGGTTCCCACGATCAGCAGCAGATGCGCGGCCACGCAGGCGGCGAGCACGGAGGCCACCCGCCGGGCCAGCCAGGTCAGGCGCCCGGCCTCCGGTCCCGTGAAGGCCCGGAACGCGGCCAGCGCGGCGAACGTGCCCGCCGTGTACACGAAGCCCTCCAGCGCCCACACCGAGGCCAGGCCCACAACCGCCACCTGCATCGCTTCGAAGAGCCGGCCGCGCTCGGGCCGGCGGGCGGCGGCAACCGCGGCGACCACCACCAGCATGGGCAGCCCGAAGCGCAGCGGTCCGTGCTGGGCGGGAAGACTGCCCACCGACCACAGCAGGTTGTAGATCAGCACCACCACTGCCACCGCCAGCGCGCCGGCGGCCAGCAGCCTGGGAGTGCCGGCCAGGCGCAGCACGCCGTAGCCCGCCGCGTAGACCAGGGCGAACAGGATCCCGTCGAGGAGCCCGAGCGTGCCGTATCCGATCGGCGCCACCTGGAACCAGCCCGTGAGGAAGTAGATGGAGGCGATGCCGTACTGCGAGGCGGTGTCCACCAGCATCGCGCCCCCGTGCAACACCACGTTCGACGGACCGAGAACGAAGTCGTGGTGGAACTGCGCCACCGGAATCCGCAGTGCTTGCAGGAGACCCCCGCTCGTGTCCGAGGAGTCGAAGATCACGAGATCGGGGACCGCCAGCAGGAGCAGCGCGATCACGGCCAGATCGATCCCGAGTCCCAGCTTGCGCGATGGTCTCGGCAGGCTGCCGGGGCGGAGCCGGGCGTAGGCAAACCACGTCGCGACCGCCGCGATGAGACCCAGCACGACCGCCACCGGGCTGATCGACTCGACTACGGTGAACGCGAGCAGTGCGCCGAGCAGCGCCGCGCCGGCCAGCGCCCAGCACGGGGTGGCGAGCGGCGCCACACGCAGCAGAGGGCCCCACGGCCGTGGCACCTGGGCGCGCCACAGGGCGGCTCCCGCGGCGAGCGACCAGAGGGCGACCGCCGCGAACGTCTCGGCCAGGGCAGCGCCGGGGATCACGTGCGCGACGACGATTGCCCCCGCCAGCGTGGCCGCGAGCAGCGCGGCCAGGGAGGACAACGCGCGGCCATTCGGGGACACCGCGATCGCATCGGCCAGCCGCGGGACCCGGAGCAGCGCCAGTGGCAGCAGCAGGCCGAAGCTCAGCAGGTAGAGGGCGGTCTCGGCGGTTTGCTTCTGCTCGACATTCAGGGGTGGGCCCAGACGGGTGGGCTCCACGAGCCACTCCACCGGCCCCAGCAGCAGGACGAACGCGGCAACGGCCAGGGTCACGGTCAGCGAGATCGTCGGGCCCAGCCCCGCGGCTGCGGTAGCGGTCGGGGAAGGGCTCGCAAGGCGGCCCGGGGCGGCAAGGTCGCGCCGCCGCTTGTCTGCGGAGATCGCCATCTGCGAGTCCGTCGATCCTAGTCGGGAGGTGGCGACGAGGCGCCCCTGGAGGCGAGCACCACGTTGTGGGCGCAGAGGCGGCGTACGAGCGGGATGCGCTCGGCCACTCGCTCCACTCCGGCGGCGGTGGAGAGCAGTCGCGGCGGAGTGAAGTCCGGGACCAGACCCAGCTGCTCCGACGCGAGGATCTCCGCGCCGGCGCCGCGCAGCCCCCCGAGGACCTCGGCCTCGGGGATCAGGCGCTCCTCTCCGGTGTCCTGCGGCACGCGGGCCATCAGGCGGCCCCAGTACGGATTGCGCGGGTTGTGATCCCAGACCAGGATGCGGCCCCCTGGCCTCACCACCCTCACCATCTCGCCGAGGGTGCGGCGCACGTCGTCCGGCGTGGCGATGTGGTGCATCACGGCCACGCTCAGCGCCACATCGAAGCTTGCGTCGGGAAAGGGCAACGACGTGCCCGATCCCGTGACGGCCCGCACCTGGGGCGCCCGCGCCCGCATCTGGTCGAGCATCCCGTCCGATGGGTCGATTCCGGTGACCTCGTAGCCCGCTTCGGCCAGCCGCGCTGCCAGTACGCCCGTGCCACAGCCCACATCGAGCGCCGAGCCACGGGGGCAGTGACGGACCACGAAGCGCACGCGCTTGTCCAGGTAATGGTCGACCACATGAGCCGGGAGCGACTCGTCGTAAGCATCCGAGATCGCGTCGAAGTGGCCGCTCGTGTCCAGATCGGGGCTGGTCACGGCGCCTCGTCGCCCGAGGCCTGCTGGGCCAGATCGAACGGAGAGGGCCGGAGCGGGCGGCGCGGCGCCCGCCGCCGGTAACGCAGGATCAGCGCGATCATCCGCAGCCCGAGCACTATCGCCGTGATCGGCTTGCCGGTGACCGAGGAGTCACCGACCCGCGGCAGGTAGTTCACCGGCACCTCGACGAAGCGCACGCCGGAGAGGATTGTGAGCAGCATGATCTCGACGCCCGCATGGCTGCCGCCGACCGTCATGTTGGCGGCCACGTGCCGGGCCGTGGGCCGCTTGAGCAGCCGGTAGGTGCAGCCCACGTCGCTGAGGTGGCTCGTGTTGTACAGCGCCTCCATCAGCTTCGCCACCGCCCAGTTGCCCCAGCGCAGGAACCACTCCATGTTGGCCCCGGACCAGATCAGCTCACGGGTGGTCCGCGTACCGAACACCACCTCGCACTCGTTGCTGTAGGCAAGGAGCTTCACGATGTCCGGAGGAAGGAAAGTGCCGTCCGGCTCGGCGAGGACCACGAGGTCCCCGTCCGCTTCCGAGAGGCCGCGGCGAATCGCATGCCCGTACCCCTGGAGCGGCTCGTGCACCAGGCGGGCCGGCGTACGGCGCACCTCGTCCACCGTGCCGGGCTGGGCGTTGTTGTCCACGACGAGGACCTCGTCCACCACGCCGGTACCGAAAAAGCCCTCTATTACCTGGCGGATCGAGTCGCGCTCGGCGTAGGTCATGAGCACGACAGAGACTCGCTTGCCATTCCACATCAGCTGCGCCTCCGCGCGTCGAAACCTGCACCGGCGGCGCGATTCTAGCCTTAGCGGCCACCTGGGGCCGCCGCCCCTGCCCCGGCTGCTCAGCGAAGCGCAGGCTGACCCGAACTGGCTAGGATGCCCGCCCGTGCAGAACCCTGTCTCAAGACGCGCATGATTGCCTTCGGCACCTCGATAACCGATTCGGAGCTCTACCACCGTTGCGCCCAACCGGGCATCCAGCGCGTGGCCGAGCCCGATTCCGTGGTCTTCGCCTACGGGGCGACCGGGTCCATCTTCCGCAGCTACAACCTGCTGCTGGAGAAGGCCGCCCAGCTCGACAACCTCGAGGCGCTCGTGCTCGTGCACCAGGACGCGGAGATCGTCGACGACGACTTCTGCGCAAAGGTGCGTGCCTCGCTGAGCGATTCGGACGTGGGGGTCGTGGGGTGCGTGGGAGCCCTGGGTGTGCGCAGCATCGCGTGGTGGGAAGGCTCGGTCACATGGGCGTCGTTCATCCATCGGTACGGCGAGTTCGGCGGGGGAGACATCGAGGCCTTCTCCTGGGCCACCGACGGCATGCCCGCCTACGCGCAGACTGGCGAGGTGGACACCGTGGACGGCTTCCTTATTGCTCTCTCGCCCTGGGTCGTGCAGAACGTGCGCTTCGACGAGTCGCTCGGGCAGCTGCACGGCTACGACCTCGACTTCTGCCTCCAGGTGCGCTCCGCCGGCAAGAAGGTGGTCACAGAGCACTTCCGGGCCATCCACTACCACTCGCTGGACCTGGTGAACGAGCCGGAGACATGGGTCGAGGCGCACATGCGGATCGCCGAGAAATGGGACGGCCGCATGCCCGGCGTGGGCAACGGGGGAGGCAGCTGGAAGGAGCGCGCGCGCCGGGCTGAGGCCGAATCGGAGGTCGCACGCGCGGCCGCGGTGTCGAGGGCGCTCCAGCTCAATGCCCGCACGCAGCAGCTCGAGCAGGAGATCGACAGCATGTCGGGCAGCATCGGCTGGAAGCTCACGGAGCCTCTGCGCTGGGCGAACAAGATGCGCAAGAGGGCCCGGGTGGCCATGCGGGAACGTCGTTCCTGACAGCCTCGGCGCGGAGCCCCGAGCAGCCCGCCACCCCGGAGGGCCGGCGCGGGATCGCGATGGAGCTCCTGTGGGCCTGGCTTCACCTGAGCGTGCTGTGGACCTTCGCGTTCGCCAAGCCGCTCTTCGACGTGCTCGCCGACAGTCCGGACTTCTTCGTCGCGCGGGGCAACACGAGCGGCGACATCATCGTGCTCGCCCTGGCGGTGACGCTCGTCCCGCCGACCGCGCTCGTCCTGCTCGAGGCGCTGCTGTTTGCCTTCCGGCGGGCGCGGCACGCCTTACATCTCGTGTTCATCGCGCTGCTGCTGGCCGCGATCGTGGTTCAGCTCATCGACGGATGGAACGCGCCCGCCGGCGTTCTGGTCGGCTTGGCGCTTCTCCTCGGCGCAGCGGGCGCTCTGGCCTACGCGAGAACGCGCGTCGCGCCCCTCGTCTTGTCGGTGCTCTCTCCGGCACCCCTCGTATTCCTAGTCGTGTTCCTGCTCATCTCACCGGTCTCCAAGCTGGTGCTTCCCCAGGACGAGGTCTCAGCCTCGGCCGATGTGGGCGGCTCGACGCCTGTGGTCGTCATCGTGTTCGACGAGTTCTCGGGCACGTCGCTGGACACGCGGGACGGCCGTATCGACGGCAGTCGCTTCCCCCACTTCGCGGCACTGGCACGGGACTCGACGTGGTATCGCAACGCCACGACGGTGGCAGACGGGACGACGCACGCGGTGCCGGCCATCCTCAGCGGCCGCCGGCCGGACAACGATCTGCTCCCGATCGCCTCGGACTACCCGTCCAACCTGTTCACGGCGCTGGGAGGCGACTACAGCCTCAACGTCGAGGAACCCGCGACGGATCTCTGTCCCAGCCGTCTCTGTGGCGGAGACGCGGGGCCGTCGGCAGGGACCCGGCTGCGGGCGTTGTTCGACGACCTCACCGTGGTGTCCGAGCATCTGCTTCTTCCCGCGGGCCTCGAGGACGAGTTGCCGGCGGTGAACCGCGCTTTTGGGGGCTTTCGCAACGGGGGTCGCGACTCGGCGGGGAGCGCCGCCGCCGCGGGACCGAGCGAGCCGAGCGCCGCCCTGGTGGACCGGGTCGGCCGGTTCGACCGCTTCCTCGGCCGCGTCGGTGGCCGGCGCGAGCGACCCAGCCTCGACTTCCTCCACATCGAGCTGCCGCACGTCCCGTGGCAGTACGTCCCCTCCGGCCAGACCTACCCGGTCAGCGGGAGCGACCCTCCGGGCCTGACCGGCGACAAGTGGAGCGCCGACCCCTGGCCCGCGGCGCTGAGCTACGAGCGCTATCTGCTTCAGGTCGGCTTCGCCGACCGGCTGCTCGGGCGACTGATCCGGCGCCTCCGCGATAGGGGTCTCTACGACCGCTCGCTGATCGTCGTCACGGCTGATCACGGAGTCAGCTTCCAGCCGGGACGCAGCCGGCGCCTCGTCACCGAGGAGAACGTGTCCGACATCGCCGCCGTCCCCCTCTTCGTCAAGCAACCCGGCCAGAGGCAAGGCCATGTCGACAACAAGCCCGCGCGGACCATCGACATCCTTCCCACCGTCGCGCGGACGCTCGGGGTGAGCCTGGCCGGCGACACCGACGGCCGGCCGCTACAGACGGAGCGACCCGCTGACGAGCCGGTCACCGTGAGCTCGTACAACGGGACAACGGTGGAGGTCCCGTTCAAGACCTTCCTCGCCGGTCGAGATGCCGGACTGGTCGGTCGTGCCGGGGTGTTCGCCGGTCCGTACCCAGAGCTGGTCGGGCGGCGCCTCGGCGACCTGGCGGTGGGAGGCAAGGCCGACTACCAGGTCGAGTTCGATGCGCCCCAGCTCTACTCGTCCGTGGCCCCCGACGGCGCCGAGGTCCCGATCTACGTGACCGGCCGGCTCAGCGGGGCTGCGCGAAGCGGCGAGGTCGTGGCCGTGGCGGTCAACGGGCGCATCGCCGCAGTAGGGCGCAGCTTTCGCGCCGGGGGCGACCTCCGGATGGGCGCGGTGGTGCCGCCCACGGCGTTCCGCAAGGGAGCCAACGACGTCGAGGCCCTGGCCGTGACCGCTTCGGGAGCAGGGCCGCGGCTCGCCCAGGCCGGTCGTACCGGACGCCGCACCGCGACCCTGGTGCGCCGTGGGGGCGGGCTCGTCCTACTGCGGCCGGGCAGGCCGCCGATTCGGGTGACCGCAGCGGCGGCCGACGGCCGGATCGAGCTCGTGGGAACCAGAGGGGGCGGCCTGCTCGTGGCCGGCTGGGCCTCGGACCCGACCCACCGCCGGCCGGCGGATCAAGTGTTGCTCTTCGCCGACGGCCGCCTGGTGCAGGCCGCCCGGCCGTCTACGGCAAAGCCCGACCTGGCCAAGCGCTTCGGCCCGGGGCTCGCGAAGGCCGGCTTCGCCTTCGGCGCCACTGGGAGCGCTGCCCAGGTCGTGGCCACGCCAGAGCGCCTTCGCGTGGTGGCGATCGTCGACGGGCGCGCCTCGGCCCTGAGGCCGGCCACGCCCACGACCTTCCCCGCCGGTCAGTAGTCGGACAGGACCCGGCGGACGTCTTCCTTCGAGATCTCCGCCTGGTGCGAGCCGATGCCCAGCTTCAGCCGGAGGCGAGAGAGACGCTCCGCCACCGAGAACGCGCTCGAGTCCAGCATGCGCTGCAGGAGCATCCGCTGCCGCTGAATCCGCGCGCGCTCCTTGGCCAGCTCGGACATCTGCAGCATGGAGGTGGCGAGGTGGGCCACGCGGTTGCTCTCCAGCCTCTCGAGCATCGGGTTGCGGTCGAACGGCTCGAGCGTCTCGGCCACTGCGCTTGCCCATGGGGCGTCCACGTGCCACACCACCCCGAGTCCGTAGAACGCGGGCACCACGGCGAGCTGCATCCCTTCGCGATCTTCGACGAAGTCCTCCACCGCGGTGAGCACCCCGTTGCGCGGACCGCCCTCGCGGGCCGCGGGCCAGCGGTACGGGAGGGCGCCCTCGCGAACGCCCTCGATCCCCGGGAACAGGCCGGCGCCGCGCTCGTAGGGCTGCCTGTAATCGTCCGGGATCAGCTCGGGGTCGTAGTAGTCGTCGCGGCGGGCGTGAGGCCAGCAGACGTCGTGGAACATGAGCAGCGGCAGGTCGGCACCCTCGGCTCTCGCGGCGATCAACTCGAGCTCCTGGGACACCGTCCAATAGTTGTGGTCGCCGTCGATGACCATCACGTCGGGAAGAGGGATGTGCTTGAGCGCCTCCAGGCTGGTCTCGCGCACCAGCTCGAGCTCGGAGTGCTGCTCGCTGAGCTCGACCAGCTCCTTCTGCGGGAAGGGGTCTACCGCCGCGACCTGCGCATCCGCGCCCTTGGCCCACTCGAGCAACAGCCCGGTGAGGTCACCCGCGTAGGCGCCGACCTCGACTATCGAGCGCGCCGAGACTACGTCGAGGCAGGGGATCATCACTTCAGCCACGTTCACGAGGGACGCGCCCCAGTGGCCCGGGTCGTTGGCGTACGGTTCGATTTTCAGGCGAAGCTGTTCCACGGGGTCCGGCAGTGTAGTGCTCAGCGCCGCCTGAGGGTGATCATCATCTGGTGGAGGTCTCCCAGGAGCAGGTCGACGTCGAGAAGCTCGAACCGGTCGGACCAGCGCTCGCGGATGTAGGGGAGCGTGATCACCGTCTCGCCGTAGGTCATCTCCCCTCCGTCGTACTGCGGGTGCTTGTCCACCGGATGGGGAACGAAGATAAAACGAGGCTTGCGCAGCTCGGCCAGGTAGTCGGATCCCAGGGCCTCCAGCGCGGGGTGCATCGCCGGCGCCAGCAGCAGATACTCGGGCGGCCTGACGGTCAGCACGAGCACCGCCCCGGGTGGCATGGCCGCGTGTAGCGCGCCCAGGCAGCTCTCGTGCGCGGCCTCGGAGATGTGGGTGAACACCGAGAAGGAGAAGACCAGGTCGAAGAGCGTGTCGAAGGGCAGCCGCTCGGGCAGGAAGTCCGTACGCGCGAAGCGGGCCGGCACAGCGCTCGCCCTGCAGACCTCGAGGATCGCCTCGGACGGGTCGCAGCCATACAGGTTGCCCGGTGCGACGTCGCGGGAGAGGAAGCGGGTGAGGCGCCCCCAGCCGCAGCCGAAGTCGAGCACCCGTGCGGCGTCGAGCGGTCGGGGCGAGTGTCGCTCGAAGCGAGCGCGGAGCTTCCTGTAGAAACGCGCTGCTCTGGGCGGCCAGCGCCGCTCCACTCGAGCCGTTCCAGATCTGCTGGAGCCCCGGCTCGGGGACGTCGGGAAGCAGCGCCCGGATATTCGGGAAGGCCTCGTACTCCTGGGTCAGCAGCAGCGCCCAGAGCTCGTCATCCAGCTCGCGAAAGAGGGCGAGCTTGTCCGCTCCGCCCCCGGCACAGCCCTGGTCGATGGGGCCCAGCTCGTCCCGGAACTGCTCGAGCCACGAGTCGTAGGCGCCGGGAGTGAAGCTCTCGGGCAGAGCGGCGGGCGTGTCCGGACGCCCGATCCGGGCCCAGCGGCCCAGGGAGCGGAGGCCGCGCCTGCGCTTGGTCGCATCGAATGGCATCGCTGAGCGACCGGCGATGCTAGCGGCCCCGAGGCCCCCGCCGGTCGGCGGCTCCCGGGGGCCATAATCCGGGCCCTATGCCGGACCTCGACGATGTCGTGATTCTCTGCGGAGGGCGAGGAACGCGCCTGCAGGAACGCGCTCCCTCGCTTCCCAAGCCGCTGGTCGAAATCGGCGGCGAGCCGATCCTGTGGCACGTGATCCGGATCTACGCGGCCCAGGGCCTCCGGCGCTTTCACCTCTGCACCGGCTTCAAGGGTGAGCTGATCGAGGCCGCCGTCCGGTCGCACGAGTGGCCGAGCGGTATCACGGTGGCGTGCGTGGACACCGGTCTCGACACCCCGACGGGGGGCCGCATCGCCCGTGTGGGGCCGATGCTCGGCGGACGCCCCTTCTGCGCCACCTACGCCGACGGGGTGGCGGACATCGACCTGCAGGCTCTGATCGGCTTCCACCGCGGCCATGGGGACCTCGCCACGATGACGGTGGTGCGTCCGCGCCTCCCGTTCGGCGTCGCTCGGCTGAATGGCGATGGGCGCGTACGCGGCTTTCGCGAGAAGCCGCGGACCGAGAGCTGGGTGAACGGCGGCTTCTTCTGCTTCGAGTCCGGTGCGCTCGAGTACATCGGGCCGGGCTCGGTACTCGAGCGGGAGCCGCTCGAGCGGCTGGCGGCTGACGGGCGCCTCCACGCCTTCCGCCACGAGGGCTTCTGGGACTGCATGGACACCTACAAGGACGCGGCGCTGCTCAACGACCTGTGGTCGCGCGGCGAGGCGCCCTGGAAGGTCTGGAGGTGAGCGCCCCGCTTCCGCCCATCGAGCTGGCCGCTCGGGTGGGCCCCGGCCTGGGGGCCGACACCTTCGACGCCTACCTCAACGAGGGTGCGGCGGTCCGTACGCGAATCGAGGCGCTCCTTCCGGCGGCCTGGAGCTTCGAGGGCAAGCGGGTGCTGGACTTCGGGTGCGGTTCGGCGCGGGTGCTGCGCCACTTCCTCGACGAGGCCGGCAGCGCCGAGTTCTGGGGCTGTGACATCGACGGCCCCAGCATCGACTGGATCCGGGCCAACCTGAGCCCGCCGCTGCACTGCTTCAGGAACGATCATGCCCCGCCGCTCGCACTGGCTGAGGGGTCGATGGACCTCGTCTGGGCCACCTCGGTGTTCACCCACATCAGCGACCTGTGGGCCGACTGGCTGCTCGAGCTGCACCGCATCCTTGCTGACGACGGGCTGCTGATCGCGACCTTCTTGGGCGCGGGCATGTGGGAGGCCCGAATCCGGGAGCCGTACCGCGAGGACGATGTGGGCATGACCGTCGTCGGCCACTGGAAGGGCCCCGACGCGGACGTCCTGCACTCGGAGTGGTGGCTGCGCGAGCACTGGGGCAGAGCCTTCGATGTCCTCGAGGTCGCGCGCCCAGCTCGGGACGAGAACGGTGAGGCACCGGCTGCACACAGCCACATCGTCCTGCGCAAGCGACCCGGCCGGCCCACGGTGGGGGAGCTCCAGCGCGTAGAACCGTCGGAGCCGCGAGAGCTGGCGGCGCTCCAGACCAGCCTCCGGGTGCAGCGTTACGAGATCGCTGCCCTCACCGCGGAGGTGCCGCTGCCCGCGCTGGCGAAGACACGGGCAAGAGAGGCTCTGCGCGGCTCGCGGCTGGCCGAGCCGGCCCGGCGGCTGCGGCGGCGCCTGAGGCGCTGAAGCGACCCGTTCAGCGCGGCCGGCGCAGCTTGAGCGACCGGGCCGCCCTCACGCCGGCCCGAACTGGCGCGGTGAGCTTCCAGCTGCGCGACGACTCATAGAAGGCACGCAGCCGGGAGATCTCCGCGACCTGCTCGCGCCGGACCTGGAGCAGGTTGTGGCGCAGTGCGGTGAACTCGCGAGGCTCGTCTGCCTCCGGGCGCTCGATGTCCTCGACGGTCAGCTCTACCTCGCGTCGTCGCAGCAGCGCCCAGCTCTGGCCGTGGACCATGGGCTCCACGCGCACGATCTCGAAGGCGCGGCCCCAATGTGCCTGGACCCACCAGTCGGACATCAGCACCATCGGGCCGCCGAGCTCCCAGTCCTGGTCGTGGCGCAACGCGTTCATGCCCACCCGGTCCTCGTCCCAGGGCTCGCCGATCAGCTCCTCGGAGGTCCAACGCCCCATGTAGGTGGCGATCAGCAGGCCGCCGGGCCGGAGCAGACGGTGCAGCTCGAGCAGCCACGGGATCGATGAGTCGGTCAGGTGGGTGAACACCGACAGCGCCCAGATCAGGTCGAAGCTCCCGGGCTCGAGGCCCAGCGGAGGGGCCTCACGTGACAGGCGTACGCGCAGCGGGGGGCATAGGTGCTGCTCGAGCCACTCGATGCTGCGCGCGTCGATGTCGACTCCCCACAGCTCGCCCTGCCGCGCCTCGTCCAGGAAGTGACGAAGGGTTCGGCCCGCCCCGCAGCCGAAGTCGAGCACCCGCCGGCCCTCGAAGCTCCAGTCGTCCGGCAGCAGGTCGAGGAGCGCTCGCCGGGCCTCGAGCCCGAGCTGGTCGTAGATCACGTAGGGCTCGTCGGCGCCGTCGAGGGAGCACACCCGGTTCGCGAGCTCCGGGGGCGGATAGGGCGTGCTCACGCGGTCGGCTCGGCCATCGCCGGCGCGGCAACCGCACGGGCCTCTGCCGGCCGCCCCAGGGCCAGAAACAGCACCACGCTGGCGCACATCGCCTGCACGCCGAGCAGCGCCATCGCCACGCCCGTGAGATCGTCTCCGACCGCCACCAGGGCCAGCACTTCGACCGCCGCACCGGCGGCCAGGATCCAGATGAACCGGTAGCGATGCAGGGCGAGCAGGTACTGCACCGACAGGTACGTGCAGGCGAGCAGCACCATGGCCAGGCCCAGCCACGGAAGAGCCCCCGAGGCGAGCGTCAGATCCTCTCCGAACACCGCCTCCAGGAGCGGCCTTCCCGCAGCGGTGTAGATCAGGACCATGGGGATCCCAGCGCCCACGATCAAGGCCAGGCAGCGCACCAGGATCGCGCGGGCGTCCTCACCGGTCTTGGTACGCCGCGCCGCCTCCGGGACCAGGTACATGCCCAGGCCGACAGCGATCCAGATGATCGCCTTGGCGGCCACCGCAGCCACCGCGTACGAGCCCGCGGCATCGCCTGAGACCTCGTGCTTGACCACGATCACGTGCACCTCCTGCATGGCCAGGAGGAGCGTGAGGGCGATCACCGGAGCGCGTGCCCCCACGAGCAGCTCGCGCAGCGGTGACTCGGCCGGATCCACGAGATCGGGGGCCGGAAGCTCCCGGCCCAGCGGCACGAGCAACACGAGCGCCATGGCCAGGAAGGCGAGCGCCGCGCCCAGGAAGGCGCCCGTCACGTCCAGGCCGACACCCACCAGCAGCAGGGCGAACACGATCCGTGACGTGGCTTCGCCGACGATGGAGAGGGCCACGGCCCGGTAGCGCTGAAAGCCCTGCAGCACGCCTCGCTCGACGCACAGGATCACCCAGAGCATCGCCGTGAGCGGTATCGCCGCGGCACCCCAGAGGTCGTCGACGTTGATGATCGCCCCGATCACCGAGCGCAGCGGTATGGCGACGAGGGACACCACGACCGCGGCCACGGCCAGCCGCCGCAGCCATTGACGCACGCCGGCGCCCACGTTGGGCAGTCCGGCCGCTCGCTCGCCGCTCACCTCGCGAGCTACCGCTATCTGCAGCGCAGAGCCCGGCACCATCAGGATGATGTAGGCCGAAACCAGTACCGCCAGGGAGCCGTAGCCGCTGGCGCCGAGCGCGCGCGCAAAGATGATCGTGAACACGAGCGCGAGCACGTTCTGCGCGATCACAGCCGCGCCCATCCCGGCCGCCCGCCCGGTATCCGAGCGGGTCAGTTCCGAAAAAAGTCGCCGCGGGTCGACGGACCCCCGGCCTGAGGCCACCGGCGCGGGCACGGCGCCAGACTACCCCGGAGAGCTCGATTCCGACGCCGCGCAGGCCGGACTGGTTAGCATCGCCGCCCCGTGGGAGGCACGCTCTGACTCCGCCTGACGAAGCGGTGACCCGGTCCTCCGCCGGGACCGGTTCGCGCGGGCGGGCTCTGGCCCGCGAGCTCCTGATCGCCTGGCTGCACCTGGCCGTGCTGTGGATGTTCGCCTTCGCTCGGCCCCTGTTCCAGGTGCTGGAGGACAGCCCGGCCTTCTTCGTCGCACGAGGTAACACGACCGCCGACATCGTCCTGCTCGCCCTGGGCGTCGCCTTCGTGCCGCCGACGCTGCTGGTGCTCTGCGAGGCGGCGTTGATCCCGCTCCGCTCGGCTCGCCGGCTGCTCCATCTGGCGTTCGTCGCCGTCCTGCTCGCGGCGATCGTGCTCCAGATCCTCGACGACATCGCGTCGGGCCCGGCGTTGCTCCTGATCGGCCTCGCTATCGCCGCGGGGGCGGCCGGCGCGTGGGCGTACGCCCGTACCCGCGCGGCGCCGGCGATGCTCTCGCTGCTCTCCCCGCTGCCGGTCGCCTTCGTGGCGTACTTCCTGTTGCTCTCACCGGTGGCGGACCTCGTACTGCCGCAGGACGTGGACGCCGCGGCGGGCGGGGGGCGCAGCTCTACGCCCGTGGTGTTCGTGGTCTTCGATGAGTTCTCGGGTACCTCGCTCGCGGACCGGCAGGGACGGATCGACCGGCGGCGGTTTCCCAACCTCGCCGCCTTCGCCGGTGACGCCACCTGGTACCGAAACGCCACGACGGTCGCCGACGAGACCACAGCGGCTGTGCCCGCCTTGCTCTCCGGCTCACGCCCCGAGAAGGGCCAGCTACCGATCGCGTCCGACCATCCGCTCAATCTCTTCACCGCACTCGGGGACAGTCACTCGCTCAACGTCACGGAGCCGGCCACCGACCTGTGCCCGGAGACCTTGTGTGACCAGGACCGTCCGCCGCTGCGGTCGCGGCTGCGGGCCCTCGCCGACGATCTGAGCGTGGTCTCGGCCTACGAGTTGCTTCCCACCGACCTGGAGGACGGCCTGCCCGCCGTGGACCGGACCTTCGCCGGCTTCCGGAAGGGTGGCCGGGACGCCTCCGCGGGGGCTGCCGGAGCGGATATCCCGGTGGCGGGACTCGAGGACCGGCCCGGTCAGTTCGACCAGTTCATGTCCGGCATCGACGGCGACGCGGCGAAGCCGCAGCTCGACTTCCTGCACCTCGCCCTTCCGCACTTTCCCTGGCAGTACCTGCCCTCTGGGCAGTCCTATGACGTGATCGGGCCCGATCCGCCCGGCCTGTCGAGCGAGCACTGGTCGACCGATCCGTGGTTGCCCCAGCAGGGCTACCAGCGCTACCTGCTGCAGCTGGGCTACGTCGACAGCCTGCTCGGCCGGCTGATGCGCAAGCTGCGATCCGAAGGCCTTTACGACCGCTCGCTGATAGTGGTGACCGCCGACCACGGCATCAGCTTCCACGCCGACCTGAGCCGGCGCATCGTGGTGCCGGGCAACGTCGGCGACATCGCGAGCGTGCCCATGTTCGTCAAGCAGCCGAAACAGCGGTCGGGCCGCGTGAGCGATGAAGCGGCCCGCACGATCGATCTCCTGCCGACTGTCGCCGAGGCGGCGGGGGTGAGACTCGACGGCGAGGTGGACGGGCGACAGCTCGACGCGCTCGGCTCCCGTGACGACAGCGTGAGGGTCAGCTCCTACACGGGGACCCCGGTCGAGATCTCCTTCGCGGGCTTCGTCCGCCGTCGCGACGCCGAGGTGAGGCGGCGGCTGCGCCTCTTTGGCAGCGGCGGCTTCGATGACGTCTTCGCCTCCGGGCCGGTCAAGGGCCTGGTCGGGCGTGAGCTCGAGGCCATCCCGGCCGGAGGGCCGGCGGCCTTTCGGGCCCAGCTCGACCTCCGCAGCGGCCTCGCGTCGTTCTCGCCCGGGTCGGCCACCGTGCCCGCCTTCGTGACTGGCCGCCTCTCGGGCTCCGTCGTCGGCGGCGAGTTGGTGGCCATCGCCGTCAACGGACGGATCGCGGCTGTGACGAAGAGCTACCGGGATGGAGAAGAGATCCGCCTCGGTGCGATGGTCTCGCCCGACTTCCTGCGCCCGGGTGCCAACAAGGTCGAGGCGCTGGCGGTGACCGGCACGCCGTCCGCGCCGCGCGTGGCCCGCGCCGGAGACACCGGGGCAGAGAACGCCTCGCTGGTCCGCGACGGAAAGAAGCTCGTGCTGGTGACCGGCGGCCGCCGCATACCGGTCACGCCCGGGGCTGCCGACGGCTGGGTCGACAGGGTGTCGGGCGAGAACGGCGGCCTGACGATCGGAGGCTGGGCCTCTGACCCGCGCCACCGCCGGGCCGCCGACCGGGTGATGCTCTTCGACGACGGGCGTCTGGTCGAGTCGGTGCCCCCTTCGGTCGTCCGGGTGGATGTGGCCAAGCAGTTCGACAGCCTCGGCGTGGCCAAGTCGGGCTTCAGCTTCACCGGGGTCCCGGCGTCGAGTGACGCCCTGCGCTCGGGCAAGCTGATCGCCGTCGCTGTCTACCGAGACGGCGCGTCGAGACTGGTCCGCTCTCCTTGACCCGGAACCGCGGGCTCGGCCGCGAGCTGCTAGTCGCCTGGCTTCACCTCACGGCGCTCTGGACGTTCGCTCTCGCGCAGCCGCTGTTCGCAGTGCTCGAGGACAGCCCGGAGTTCTTCGTGGCGCGCGGGAACACGAGCCTCGACATCGTGGTGCTGGCACTGACGGTCACGCTCGTGCCGCCGAGCCTGCTGCTGGCATGCGAGGCGCTTCTGTTCGCTTGGCCGACCGCCCGCCGGACGATGCATCTCGTTTTCGTGGCGGTCTTGCTCGCCGCGATCGCGCTTCAGCTGTTGGACGACCTCGGCATCGACTCGACGGTCGTCATCACCGTGCTGGCCCTCCTGGCCGGGGTGGCCGGCGCGCTCGTATACGCCCGGACCCGCTTCGTGCCAGCGGTGATGTCGGTGCTGGCAGTCGCGCCGGTGCTTGCTCCTGCTCAATTTCCTCTTCGTCTCCCCGGTCTCGGACCTGGTTCTGTCGAAGGACGGAGCAAACGCGGCGGCAGCCGAGGTGCGCGGCACGACGCCGGTGGTCGTGGTGATCTTCGACGAGTTCTCGGCAGCCTCACTGACCGGGCGCGACGGACGGATCGACGCAAGCCGGTTCCCCAACTTCGCGCGGCTGGCGAAGCTCTCCACCTGGTACCGCAATGCCACCACGGTGGCCGACGAGACTCCTCAGGCCGTGCCGGCATTGCTCACCGGCCGGCGCCCTGCCCCGGACCAGCTCCCGATCGCGGCCGATCATCCGGACAACCTGTTCACGATGCTCGGCGACAGCTATCGCCTGCACGTGAGCGAGCCCGCTACCGACCTGTGCCCCGAGCGCCTGTGCGGCAGCGAGGACGCCGGGTCCACCGGCGACCGGCTGCATGATCTGTTCGACGACCTGAGCGTCGTGTCGGCCTATCTCGTCCTGCCCGAGGCGGCCGAGGACGGGCTGCCCGCCGTCGACCAGACGTTCTCAGGCTTCCGTGAGGACGGCGGTGACAGCACCGCCGGAACCGCAGCCGACATCCCGGCGGGCGGACTCGAGGACCGCGCCGGCCAGTTCGACAGGTTCCTGGCTCGGATCGGGCGCCCTTCGCCGCGGCCGACTCTCGACTTCATCCACGTCGCCCTGCCTCATTCGCCCTGGGAGTACATGCCCACCGGCCAGTCCTATCCGATCAGCGGACCGGACATCCCGGGAGTGGACGGCGATCGATGGAGCAGCGACCGCGAGTTGCCGACTCAGGCCTACCAGCGCTACCTGCTCCAGCTCGGCTTCGCCGACCGCGAGGTGGGGAGGCTTCTGGCTCGCCTTCGTGACACAGGTGACCTCGATCGCTCGCTCGTGATCGTCACCGCCGATCACGGGATCGCCTTCCGGGCCGGCCGCGGCCGTCGCGCCGCGGACGGCGGCAGCCTCCCCGAGATCGCGAACGTCCCGTTGTTCGTGAAGGCACCGGACCAGAAGAAGGGACGCGCCGACGACGGGCCCGCACGCACCATCGACGTCCTTCCGACGATCGCAAAGACACTCGCGGCCCGGCCGGCGGCCCGCATGGACGGGCGGCCGCTGCCGAGACGCCTGGCCCCCGGCGAGCGGATCGAGGTGCGCACCTTCAGCGGCGACGAGATCACCGCGCCGTTCAGAGAGGTGATTCGCGGGCGTGACCGCGAGGTCCGGCGCCGCATCGCTCTCTTCGGTGCGGGCAACGGCTTCGCCGGAGTGTTCGATCCACCGCTTCGCCGCGAGCTGCTCGGGCGCCCCGTGGCCGGCCTTTCGGCATCCGGACGAGCACCCTTCCGCGTGAACTTCGACTTTCGCCAAGGCTTCTCGGCCTTCAGCCGCGACAGCGCCGGCGTTCCCACCTTCGTCACGGGGGTGCTGTCCGGTTCGGCAGAGGCGGGCGACGAGATAGCGCTGGCGGTGAACGGCCGCGTGGCGGCGGTCACGCGCAGCTACCAGGCCGGGGCGAGTGTACGAGTCGGAGCGATCCTCCCGGTCAGCGCCTTCCGCCAGGGTGCCAACCGGGTCGAGGCGTTCGCCGTTTCGGGCTCCGGCGCCGAAGCCCGGCTGGCCGGCGCGGGACGCGCACAGAGTCAGCCGGCCCGCCTCGAGCGAGTCAGCGGGGGCGAGGCGCTCGTTGGAGTGGCAGAGCGTCCGATACGGGTGGACAAGGCAGCCGCTGACGGCTTCATCGACAGCGTCAAGCAGGACGGCAACAGCGTCAACGTCGCCGGATGGGCCACGGACGCCGCCCACGACCACGCGGCCGACCGCGTCCTGCTCTTCGGCGACGGACGGCTGATCCAGGCCGCCACTCCCGCCGGCCAGCGCGACGACCTGGCGGCGCAGTTCGGCTCGGGGGTCGGGCTCGCCGGGTTCGAGTTCACCGGGGTCGATGCGGACGCGCTCAGCGGCGGGAGCGAAGGCCTGCGCGTCTTCGCAGTGGTCGGCGACCGGGCATCGGAGTTGCGTGGCGGGGCCGGGTAGCAGCTCGCCCGCCGCCGGTCCCGATGGCCGCCGCCGCTGCGCCTGGGGCAACTCCGCCCCCGACTACGTGGCCTACCACGACGAGGAGTGGGGGCGCCCGGTCACCGACGACCGCGGCATCTATGAGCGTCTGGTTCTCGAGGGCTTCCAGTCCGGACTGTCCTGGCTGACCATCCTGCGCAAGCGCGGCAATTTCAGGGCGGCCTTCGCGGGCTTTGAGATCGAGAAGGTCGCGAGCTTCGGCGACCGCGACGTGGCTCGGCTGCTCGGGGACGCCGGCATCATCCGCCATCGCGGGAAGATCGAGGCTGCGATCGCCAACGCCCGGGCGGCGGCCGCGCTCGAGCTGCCGCTGGCCGAGCTCGTGTGGTCGCACGCGCCGGCCCGCCGGCGAAAGGCCCCGCGCAGCCTAGGCGACGTTCCCTCGGCCACGCCGGAGTCCACCGCCCTCTCGAAAGCGCTCAAACGCCGCGGCTTTCGCTTCGTCGGCCCCACCACGGCCTACGCCACGATGCAGGCCTGCGGGCTGGTCAACGACCACGTGCGCGGCTGCTGGGTGCGCGGCGAGGTGGAACGCGAGCGAGCCGCGGCCCGCAGGTATCCTCAGCCGCGGGATGGATGAACGCGCTCTCGCCGAGCGCCTGATCACCTACGACACGTCCAGCCTGGAGGGAATGCAGAGCGCCGCCGGCTTCGTCAAGGGCTGGCTGGAGGCGCGGGACGTGGAGGTGAAGGGCACGAATCACAACGGTCGCCCCGTGCTGGCCGCGACCGTGGGACCCCGTGAGGGCCCCACCGTCGTGCTCCACGGCCACCTCGACGTGGTGCCCGCCCGCCCCGAGCAGTTCACCCCGCGTGTGGACGGCGACCGGCTCTACGGCCGCGGCGCCTACGACATGAAGGGCGGTCTCGCCTCGATGATGTGCGCGCTGCACGACCTGGCCGGCCAGGGCAAGGTGCGCGTCCACTTCGCCTGCGTCGCCGACGAGGAGTCGGAGGAGCTCGACGCCCGCGGCTCCGACCATCTCGTGGAGAGCGGCTACCTCGGCGACTTCGCAATCACTGGCGAGCCCACCAACATGCACATCGGCATCCAGGCCAAGGGAGTCCTGGCGATGCGGATCGAGGTCACCGGCACGGCCGCCCACGGCTCGACTCCCTGGCTGGGCGACAACGCGGTGCTCAAGGCACTCGACGTGTTCCGCGCAATCGAGAGCCTGCCCTTCGCGCGCGAGTCCTCCGAGCTGTTCGACCGCCCCTCGATCAACCTCGGCCGCATCCTCGGCGGGGACGCGCTCAACAAGGTGCCCGACCTCTGTGCGATCGACGTGGACATCCGCTACCTGCCCGGGCAGGACCCGGAGGACCTGATGAGCGAGGTCGAGAAGATCCCCGACGCCTCGGTGGTCAAGGTCTTCCAGCGCAGGCCCGCGATCGTCGAGCGCGAAAACATCTACGTGCAGACCCTCGGCGAGGCCATCTCACGCGTTGCGCCTCCCACCAGCGAGCGGCTGGGCGTGGGGCGCGACGGCGCCTCGGACGCGATCTCCTTCCTGGAGGCCGGCGTGCCGGCGGTGGAGTGCGGACCCACCGGCGAGGGGCATCACGGCCCGGAGGAGTGGGTTTCAATCCGGTCGCTGGGCCAGTATCGGGAGGCGCTCGTGGGCTTCGTCACACTCCTCCCTTCCCGCCTCGAGTCCGGCGAGGACGATCGCCGGCTCAGGATCGCCTGATGCACTTCGACAACATCCCCAAGCCCGGACTGTGGAAGCGCCTGCTGCTCGGCGGTCTGCTGGTGATCTTCGCCTCCGCGGCGGCCACGGCCGTTGCGGCGTTTCACGAGGTCGACAAGGTCGTGGACGCGCTCAAGCTCGGCCCCGAGCTGAAGCTGCGCAAGGGAGCGCTCGCGGAGACCGAGACGGGCAAGCCCCAGACCCTCCTGATACTCGGGTCCGACAAGCGGCCGAAGGACAACGTCGAGGGTGCTGCCGGCAAGGGACTGTCGGACACGATCATGCTCGTGCGGCTCAATCCGGACAAGGAGGCCACGGCGATCATGTCGCTGCCCCGTGACCTCAAGGTGGACATCCCGGGCTATGGCACGGACAAGATCAACGCCGCTTACTCCTACGGTGGGCCCCAGCTCACCCTTGAGACGGTCAAGCAGCTCACCGGCCTGCCGATCAACCACATGGTCAACGTGAGCTTCAAGGGCTTTTGGCGGGCGGTGAACGCGATCGACTGCGTGTACGTCGATGTCGATCGCGACTACTACAACGACAGCGCGGAGTTCACCTACATCGACATCGATCCCGGCTACCAGCGTCTGTGTTCGCGCAAGGCGCTGCAGTACGTGCGCTTCCGGCATTTCGACAGCGACCTGGTGCGCTCGGCTCGGCAGCAGGACTTCCTGCGTCAGGCCAAGCAGCAGATCACCACGACCAAGCTGATCGACGAGCGCGACCGGCTGATGAAGATCTTCGGGCGCAACACCGCCACCTCACGCAGCCTGCGGTCGCGCAGCGCGGTGCTGAGGCTCCTGACGCTCGCAGTGGCGTCGGCGGACAAGCCGATCCAGGAGATCCACTTCGAGGGCGAGATCGGCCCGAGCTACGTGGAGGCCACCAACGAGCAGGTGAAGGCGCTGGTCCAGCAGTTCCTGAACGTTGAGGACACCCCCGGCCCGCGCGGCGAGGCGCCGGCGCGCAAGACCGAGCCCAAGCGGCGCAAGCGCAAGCGCGCTCGGCCCGACGCGAGTGCCCTCGGTTTGTTCGACGCCACCAGCCTCGGCCAGGACCAGGGACTGCAGGCCGTGCAGGCCGGCGCAGGCGGCTCGCTTCCCGTCCTGTACCCGACGCTGCTGCTCAACTCGTCCGAGTTCGCACAGGCGCCGCGCGTCTACAAGCTCCGGGGCCAGGACGGCAAGCGCTACGGCGCGTACCGCATGGTCCTTCGCAAGTACAACGCCAACGGCGAGTACTACGGCCTGCAGGGCACCACCTGGCAGAACCCGCCGATTCTCGACAACGCCACCGAGACGCGCAAGATCGACGGCCGCGAGTACCAGCTCCACTACGCCGGCGACCGCCTGCGCCTGGTGGCCTGGCACACGCCCAAGGCCGCCTACTGGATCTCCAACACGCTGCTGCAGACGCTCACCAACAAGCAGATGCTGGCCATAGCGCGTTCCACGCGCCGCTGTTGCTGACTCCAATAGCCTCAGCGGGTCCATGAGCGAAGCACGGGAACCGATCGGTGTCATCGGGGTGGGCTGGGTCGGCCTGGTCACGGCCGCGTGCTTCGCCGAGCTCGGTCACGAGGTGTGGGCGCGGGACATCCTGCCCGACAAGGTCGAGTCGCTCTCCCGCGGCGAAGTGCCGATCCACGAGCCCGGGCTGCCGGAGCTCGTGTCGAAGCACGCCGAGCGGATCCACTTCACCACCGACATGCAGGACGTCCTCGAGCACACGCAGCTGTTGTTCGTGTGCGTGGACACGCCGCCCACATACTCCGGCGACGCCGACCTCTCGCGGGTGGAGGCCGTGCTCGACGAGCTTGGCGAGTCGGGCGAGCACGCTCTCGTGATGAAGAGCACCGTGCCGGTCGGCACGGGCCGTTCGATTCAGCGCCGGCGCCCGGGCACCGGCTACGTGGCCAACCCCGAGTTCCTGAAGGAGGGCAGCGCGGTGGCGGACTTCCTGAAGCCCGACCGCGTGGTGGTGGGAGCCGACGAGGGCTCGGAGGCGTACTCCGAGCGAGTCGAGGCGCTGTACGCGCCGCTCGGCGCCGAGATCGTCCGCGCCGACGTGGCCAGCGCCGAGATGATCAAGCTCGCCTCGAACGCCTTCCTCGCGACCAAGATCTCGTTCATCAACGAGATCGCGAACGTCTCGGAGGAGCTGGGCGCCGACGTGACCAAGGTCGCGGAGGGGATGGGCCTGGACGAGCGCATCGGCCCCAAGTTCCTGCGGGCCGGCATCGGCTGGGGCGGCAGTTGTTTTCCCAAAGACGTCCAGGCTCTCAAGCAGCTCGCCGGCAACTCGGGCTACCACTTCCAGCTGCTCACGGCGGTGATCGACGTCAACGAGCTTCAGAAGCGCCGGACGATCGGCAAGCTGCAGAAGCACCTGGGGGCTCTCGCCGGTAAGCAGGTGGCCCTGCTGGGCGTGGCCTTCAAGCCCGACACCGACGACATCCGCGAGGCCACGAGCCTCGTGCTGGCCGGGCGGCTGGCGGGCGAGGGCGCGGCGGTGCGGGTCTACGACCCGGTGGCGGCGTCCAAGGCGGACGGGCTCCTGTCCGGCGCGCGGGTTGCCGAGAGCGCCCTGGACGCCATCGACGGCGCCGACGCCGTCGTGCTGGTCACCGAGTGGCCCGAGTTCAAGGAGCTCGACTGGGCAGGCGAGGTCAAGCGGCGTCTCAGGACGCCGCTCGTGATCGACGGCCGCAACTTCCTCGACCGCGAGGCGCTGGTGGCAGCCGGCTTCACCTACGAGGGCATCGGCCGTTAGTGGTCGCCTCCGCAAATACGCCCGCGTTCGGCGGCTGCGAACCGTCGCCTGACCGTACCCGCGATGCTCGCCAATGCGCTGCATTGGCTGCGCTCGCGGTCCCGCCCATGCTCGGTTCTCGCTCGCCGAGCCGCGACCGTATATCCGTCGGAGACCACTAGCGATGCAGGCCCTCGTCCTGGCCGGCGGTGAGGGCACCCGCCTTCGGCCGCTCACCTACACGACACCCAAGCCGGTGATGCCGCTGGCCGGGAGGCCCTTCCTCTCCTTCATGCTCGACTGGCTGAGTGTCCACGGTGTGGACCAGGTGATCCTCTCCTGCGGCTTCATGTCGGATGCGGTGCGCGAGGTGCTCGGTGACATCTACGACGGCATGCGCCTGCGCTACGTGGTCGAGGACGAGCCGCTCGGCACCGCAGGCCCGGTCCGGCTGGCGCTCGACCAGGGTGTGCTCGGGGAGCGGCTGCTGGTGCTGAACGGCGACGTTCTCTCCGACATGGACCTCAGCGCGGAGGTCGCCCAGCACGAACGCACCGGCGCGCGCGTGACGCTCGCTCTCCACCCGGTGGAGGACACCGCGAGCTACGGCGTCGTGCCGACCGCCGACGACGGCCAGGTGATCGACTTCCTGGAGAAGGGCGAGGGGCCCGTGCCCACGAACCGGATCAACGCCGGGGCCTACGTGGTGGAGCGCGAGGTGGTGGAGGCGATGATCCCGTCCGGCCGCGCGTTCTCGTTCGAGCGCGAGGTGTTCCCGCAGCTGGCGGGCCACGGTCTCTACGGCTACGACGCCGCCGGCTACTGGGTCGACATCGGCGAGCCGCGACGCTATCTGGAGGCCACCTGGGACCTGCTCGCCGGCAGGGTCGAGTCGAAGCTCGCGCCGCGCGACCAGACCGGCTCGCTGATCTATGCGGGCTCGCTGCTGGCCGGCGCCCATGTGGGACCCCAGAGCGTGGTGGGCCGCCACTGCTCGGTGGGCACCGATGCGCGCATCGAGCGCGCCGTGCTCCACGACCGCGTGCACGTGGGCGCCGACGCCGCCGTGATCGAGGCGGTGCTCGCCGAGCGGGTTCGCGTGGGCGAGCGTGCACGGGTGCAACCGCACGCCCTGGTGGGCGCGGGAGCGGTGATCGGCGAAGATGCCGTGATCGGAGAGGGAGCCAAGATCGAACCGGAGACCGTGGTGGAGCCGGGCCAACGGGTGGGGCCGCCGGAGCGGGTGTCGTGAACGAGCCGGCGCTCAACCGCGCGACGATCGAAGCCGCGGACCCCGGCGGGATGCTCGGCGAGGTCCTGGCCATGCCCCTGCAGCTCGGCGACGCATTGTGGCGGGCGCAGTCCGCCGGAATCGCGGCCGGCGACAGCGCGGCCGGGCTCGTGATCTCCGGCATGGGCGGCTCGGCGATCGGCGGTGACCTGGCCATCGCGGCGCTCGGCGATCGCGCCACCCGTCCCATCTCGGTGGTGCGCGGCTACGCGCTCGAGTCGTGGACGCCGCCCGAGACCTTCGTGCTGTGCTCCAGCTATTCCGGCGATACCGAGGAGACGCTCGCCTGCTTCGATGCGGCCGGAGCCGCCGGAGCGCGACGCGCGGTGCTCACCACCGGCGGCCCGCTCGCCGAGCAGGCCCGCGCGGAGGGCGTCCCCGTGATCGGGATGCCCTCCGGAATGCAGCCGCGGGCCGCAGTGCTCTACGGCACCGTCGGCGCGCTCGAGTGCGCCGCTCTCTGCGGCGCCGCGCCCAGCCTGCACGCCGAGATCGACAGCGCCACGGCGCTGCTCGAGCGGCTCGTGGAGGAGTGGGGGCCGGACTCTCCCGAGGACTCGGCGGCCAAGCGGATCGCCCGTGAGCTCGCCGGCAGCGTGCCGGTGATCCACGGCTCCGGACCCACCGCCGCCGTGGCCCGGCGCTGGCATACGCAGATCAACGAGAACGCCAGCGGCGCCGCCTTCTGGGCGGAGCTTCCCGAGGCCAATCACAACGAGATCTGCGGCTGGGAGCGCGGGGTGCAGCGCGCGCCCCTGTCGGCCGTCCTGCTCGACGATCCCGACCATCACCCGCGTGTGGTGCGGCGTATCGAGCTGACCGCCGACGAGGTCACGCGGGCGGGCGCGCGAGCGGTTCGCGTCGGGGCCAACGGTGACAGCCGCTTCGAGCGCGTGGTCGCCCAGGTGCTCCTCGGGGATCTGGTGAGCGTCTACCTGGCCGTGCTCGAGGGCGTGGATCCCACGCCCGTGGAGCCGCTCGAACGCGTCAAGCGATCGCTCGCCTGACGCGCCGGCCGGCACAAACCTTGACACGATCGTGGTAAGGTTTGTCGGTCGCGATGGAGGGGCTCACGATCAACGAGGCCGCGGAGACGACCGGCTGGTCGGCCCGCATGCTGCGCTACATAGAGAGCGCCGGCCTGATCGAGCCCGAACGCACGCCCAAGGGATACCGCCTCTTCGGCCCGGGTGAGCTGCAGCGCCTTCGGACGCTGCGCGAGCTGCTCACCCGGTTCGACTGCGCCCTCTCTGACGTTGCGTTCGCCCGCCGGCTCGACTCGGACCAGAAGCTCCGCGTCGCAGTCGACCGCTGGCTCGAGGAGCAGCCCGAGAAGCCCGCCGAAGTGAGCGCGGGCGACTGGCTGTCCTGGGAGCAGCAGAAGCACCAGCGCCTCCTCGCGGCCGACCCCAACCCGAAACTCACGGAGACCGCCGCATGACCGTTACCGACGCCGCCCCCGCCACCGACTACAAGGTCGCCGACATCTCGTTGGCAGACTTCGGCCGCAAGGAGATCACGCTGGCCGAGCACGAGATGCCCGGCCTCATGGCGATGCGCGAGGAGTTCGGCGCGGAGCAGCCGCTGAAGGGCGCCCGCATCATGGGCTCGCTGCACATGACCGTGCAGACCGCGGTGCTGATCGAGACCCTCACCGCCCTCGGGGCCGACGTGCGCTGGGTGTCGTGCAACATCTTCTCCACCCAGGACCACGCCGCTGCGGCGATCGCTGCGGCGGGCGTCCCGGTGTTCGCCTGGAAGGGCGAGACTCTCGACGAGTACTGGTGGTGCACCGAGCAGGCGCTCAACTGGCCCGGCCACGACGGTCCCAACATGATCCTCGACGACGGCGGCGACGCCACGCTGCTCGTCCACAAGGGCGTGGAGTTCGAGAAGGCGGGCGCCGTTCCGGACCCGTCCTCGGCGGAGTCGGAGGAGTTTCAGGTGGTGCTCGGCCTGCTCCAGCGCAACCTGGACGAGGACCCGCAGAAGTGGACTCGGATGGCCGCCGACATCAAGGGGGTCACCGAGGAGACCACCACGGGGGTGCACCGTCTCTACGAGATGATGGAGAACGGCACGCTGCTGTTCCCGGCCATCAACGTCAACGACTCGGTCACCAAGTCGAAGTTCGACAACCTCTACGGCTGCCGGCACTCGCTGATCGACGGGATCAACCGCGGCGTGGACGTGATGATCGCCGGCAAGACCGCGCTGATCTGCGGCTACGGCGACGTCGGCAAGGGCTGCGCCCAGTCGCTCAAGGGCCAGGGCGCACGCGTGCTGATCGCCGAGATCGACCCGATCTGCGCGCTGCAGGCGGCGATGGACGGCTACCAGGTTGTGCGTCTCGACGACGTGGTCGGTGAGATCGACATCTTCGTCACCGCCACCGGCAACAAGGACATCATCACCGCCGAGCACATGAGCCGCATGAAGCACCAGGCGATCGTGGGCAACATCGGCCACTTCGACAACGAGATCGACATGGCCGGCCTGGGCCGCATCGACGGCGTCGAGCGGATCAACATCAAGCCGCAGGTCGACGAGTGGCGCTTCGCCGACGGCCACTCGATCATCGTGCTGTCCGAGGGCCGGCTGCTCAACCTCGGCAACGCCACGGGACACCCGAGCTTCGTGATGTCCAACTCGTTCACCAACCAGACGATCGCCCAGGTCGAGCTGTTCGGGAAGAACGAGGAATACGAGAAGCGGGTCTACGTGCTGCCCAAGCACCTCGACGAGAAGGTGGCGCGGCTGCACCTCGACGCGCTCGGCGCCAGGCTCACCGAGCTGAGCGCGGAGCAGGCCGCCTACATCGGCGTGCCGGTCGAGGGCCCGTACAAGTCGGACCACTATCGCTACTAGCACGCTCAAGCCCGACGTCCGCGACCCCGCGCTCGCCCCCCAAGGGCGGGCGCGTGTCGACTGGGCCGAGGGTCAGATGCCGGTGCTGCGCTCGATCCGCGAGCGCTTCGAAAGTGAACAGCCGCTGCGCGACACGAAGGTCGCGGCCTGCCTGCACGTGACGGCGGAGACGGCGAACCTGATGAACGCCCTGGCGGCGGGCGGCGCCGAGGTGGCGCTGTGCTCGGCCAACCCGCTCACCACGCAGGACGAGGTGGCCGCGGCGCTGGTGGCCGAGGGAGTGCCGGTCCAGGCCGCACGCGGTGAGGACGTGGAGGCCTACGCGCGCCACGTGCACGCGCTGGCCGGCTGGGCACCCGACATCACGCTGGACGACGGGGCCGACCTGCTCGTGCTGCTCCACGACCAGGGAGAGGCCGACGCCGTCCGCGGAGGCGCTGAGGAGACCACCACCGGACTGCTGCGGCTGCGCCGGCTCGAGAACGAGGGCCGGCTGGCCTGTCCGGTGATCGCGGTGAACGAGTCGCGCACCGAGCGGACCTTCAACGACCGCTACGGCACCGGGCAGTCGGCGCTCGACGGCATCCTGCGAGCCACCAACCTGCTGCTCGCGGGCCGCTCGCTGGTGCTCTGCGGCTACGGCCCCACCGGCCGCGGCATCGCCCAGCGCGCCCGCGGCGCCGGGGCGGCGGTGATCGTCTGCGAGGTCGATCCGCTGCGCGCCCTCGAGGCGCGCATGGACGGCTTTCAGGTGATGCCCGCGCGCGAAGCCGCCGAGGCGGGCGACCTGTTCGTGACGGTCACCGGCTCACGCTCGGTGCTTCGCCGCGAGCACTTCGAGCGGATGAAGGACGGCGCGGTGCTGGCCAACGCCGGTCATTTCGATGTGGAGATCGACCTGACCGAGCTCCGCGATCTCGCCGGCGAGCCTCGCCAGGTGCTCCCGCTCGTGGAGCAGTACGAGCTGGACGACGGCCGGCGGCTGAACCTGCTCGCGCAGGGACGCGTGGTCAACCTCGCCGCCGGGGAGGGCCACCCGGCCGCGGCGATGGACATGAGCTTCGCCAACCTCGCGCTCGCCGTGGAGCACCTCGCCCTGCACGGCGACGAGCTCGACCACCGCGTGCTCGACGTCCCGCAGGAGCTCGACGAGGAGATAGCGCGGCTGAAGCTCGAGTCGCTCGGTGTGGAGATCGACGAGCTCACCGAGGACCAGCGCGACTACCGCAGCTCCTGGAGCGGCGGCTAGCTACTGGACGTCCGCGGACAGATCGGCGGCCCGTCCGGCCTCGATCACCCGCTTGAGGAACTCCTGGGTCCTCTCCTCGCGGGGAGAGTTGAAGATCATCTCGGGCGCACCCTGCTCGAGTATCACGCCCTCGGAGAGAAAGCAGACCTTGTTAGGCCGCGCGGGCCAGGAGACGCGGAAGACGACGGCGCTCGGCCCGACGCTCGGTCGCTGCGCCCTCGGCGTGGAAGCGCAGAAGCTCGACCAGCTCGCCGCTCGGCCGGAACGGATCGGCGATCGCGGAACCGGTCTCGATCTCGAGCGCGGCCCAGAGCTCGCCGTCCACCTCGGCCAGCAGGACGTCCCCCGCGGGCGCCGAGGCGCTGTCGATCGCCGCCAGACGGTGGATGGCGTAACCATCATGAGCGTCGGCGTGGCGGATGGTGAAGGTGGTGTCGGTCATGGGTATCCTTTGTTTGAAGGTTTGATTGAACTCGAACAATGATCGCGGAGGCAAGCCATAAGTTCAAATACGAACTTGTGAGGCCTCCGATAAGCTCTGGTTATGCTCGACGTCAAACAGCTGCGGGTCCTGAAGGCGGTTTCGGAGCACGGCTCGTTCTCCGCCGCGGCCGATGCCCTGACCTACACCCAGCCCGCCGTCTCGCAGCAGATCGCCGCCCTCGAGAAGCAGGCCGGCGCCACGCTCGTCAACCGCGGCAGCCGCGGTGTCACGCTCACCGACGCCGGCCGTGCGCTGGTCGAGCACGCGGACGTGGTGATCGCCCGCCTGGCCGCCGCCGAGGCGGAGCTGGAGGCGATCGCCGGCGTGCGCGGCGGGCGGGTACGCATGTCCTCCTTTCCCACGGCGGGTGCGTCACTGCTTCCGCCGGCCGTGGCGCTGTTCACGCGCCGCCACCCCGAGGTGGAGCTCACCTTCGTCGAGCAGGAGCCCGAGGAGGCGGTGGCGATGCTGCGCGGAGCCGAGCTCGAGCTGGCCCTCGTCTTCGAGTACCGCGGGCTCTCCCAGCCGGAGTTCGACCGGCTCTACGAGGGCATCGAGCTCAGGCACCTGATCGACGACCCGATGTACGTGGCGATGCCGGCGGACCACCCTGCGGCCCGCAAGCAGCGGGTCCGGCTCGGAGACTTCGCCGAGGACGTATGGATCCAGAACGACACGCGCGGTCCCTGCGGGCGACTGCACCTCGCCGCCTGCGTGGGCGCCGGCTTCGAGCCCAACATCGGCTACGAGTCCGACGACTACAACGTGGTCCAGGGTCTGATCGCGGCCGGCGTGGGCGTCTCGCTCCTGCCCGCGCTCTCCCTCACCAACGTGCGCGAGGACATCGTGGTCCGCTCCCTGGGCCCGCGTGCCCCCACGCGCCGGATCGCCTCTGCCGTCTTGGCCGGCCGCTACCGCTCCCCCGCCGCCGACGCGATGCTCGACATCCTGCACGAGGTGGCCGACCGCTTCCAGCTGCCTTCGGGCACCGCGCTGGCAGCCTGACCTCCCGGACGTCCTCGACCAGGCACCGGTAGCCTGAGTCCGCAGTGGCCGGGTTCATCTCACGCGGTTTCAGCGGGCGGCGCCGGGCCCCCGAGGACCTGGCCGAGAGGCTGCCCCCGGGCCAGTACTACGAGCGCGGCTTTCCGGTACTCACGGCCGGACCGACCCCGGACGTCAAGCCCCCCGAGTGGGCCCTGCGCATCGACGGGATGGTGGGCAGCGAGCGCGAGTGGAGCTGGGACGAATTCCACGAGCTCCCCTTCGAGGCCGTCCCCTGCGACATCCACTGCGTTACCAAGTGGTCGAAGCTCGACACGAGCTTTCGCGGTGTGTCCGTGGACCTGCTGCTCGAGCAGGTGCAGCCCGACGGTGGGTTCGCGATGGTGTTCTCCTTCGGCGGCTACACCACCAATCTCTCGCTCTCAGATCTGACCGGCGGCAAGGCCTGGGTGGTCACCGAGCACGAGGGTGAGCCGCTGCCCCGGGAACACGGCGGTCCGGCGCGCCTGCTGGTGCCTCACCTCTACTTCTGGAAGAGCGCGAAGTGGCTCGCCGGCCTGCGCGTGATGGACCACGACGAGCCTGGCTTCTGGGAGTCGAACGGCTACCACAATCGCGGCGACCCCTGGAAGGAAGAGCGCTATTGGACGGACTGACGCCGGTCGAGCAGCGCGCGCCCGGACGCTGGCAGCTGGGCGCCGTGACGGCGATCAAGCAGGAGACCCCGCGCGTCAAGTCGTTTCGCTTCGACCTGCCGATGTGGATTCCCCATCTGCCGGGGCAGCACTACGACGTGCGCCTCACCGCCCCTGACGGCTACACCGCCCAGCGTTCCTACTCGATCGCCTCGTCACCGCTCGACGAGGGTCAGGTCGAGCTGACCATCGACCGCCTCGACGACGGCGAGGTGTCGCCCTACTTCCACGACGTGGTGGAGGAGGGTGACGAGGTCGAGCTCCGCGGTCCCTTCGCCTCCTACTTCGTGTGGCGCGGGGAGGCTCCGGTGCTCCTGCTCGGCGGCGGTTCGGGAGTGGTCCCGCTGATGTGCATGCTGCGCCACCGAAGGCGCACGATGCCGGAGCTCGAGATGCGCCTCGTCTACTCGGTGCGCTCCCCGGAGGAGCTCATCTACGCGGACGAGCTGGGCGACGACACGGTCGTGACCTACACCCGCACGGCCCCGGAGGGCTGGGGCGGTCACACCGGAAGGCTCGATTCCGAGCTCGTCGCGGCCGCCGGCGTCAGATCGGGTACGGCGTTCATCTGCGGCTCCAACGGCTTCGTTGAGGCGGCGGCGAGTCTCGCGCTCGAGGCCGGCTTCGAGGCCGGCCGGGTGCGGACCGAGCGCTTCGGTCCCACCAGCTGAACCCGCGGCCGGACGCCGCTCAGGGCGCAGCGGCGGCTCTGCGCCGGCTAAGGCGCCCCCGCGCGATCACCACTCCGGTGAGACACAGCGCACCGCCCGCGAACGCGAGCTCTGGTGGCGTCTCGCCGAGAATGAGCCAGCCCATGAGGATCGCCAGCGGCGGAACCAGATAGGTCGTGGACCCCATCCGGCCGGCGCTGGTGTGGGAGAGCGCGTAGGCCCAGGTGGTGAAGGCCAGCGCGGTGGGGAAGATGCCCAGATACAGCGTCCAGCCGAGGGCCGAGGAGCTCGCGCTCGACGCCTCATGGGCCAGGACGGGCGCGAACGGGAGGCAGGCCACCGCGCCCACGGCGCAGGCCACGAAGGTGACCGCGACGGGCGAGGTGTGCTCGAGCACCGGCTTCTGGGCCACCACGCCGATCGCGTAGGCGAGCGCCGCCACGAGGCACAGCACAGCTCCCCAGCCGGCGTCCACACCCTGCTCGGAGGAGGCGAGTCCGATCAGCGCCGAGCCCGCGAAGGCGACCGCGCAGCCGGCCAGAAGGGTTCGCGGGAAGCCCTCCTTGAGCACGAAGCCCGCGAGCAGCGCGATGAGGATCGGCCCGACGTTCACCAGCATGGCCGCCGTCCCCGCGTCCACGCTCTGCTCCGCCGCGTTGAGGGCGACGTTGTAGATCGCGAACCAGAACAGCCCGCAGAGCACCAGGGCGGGAAGGTCGGCGCGGCGCGGCAGGGGCTCGCGCCGCACGCGCATGATCGCCGCTAGCACCACGGTCGCCACCAAGAGCCGGCCGAGCGAGAGCGCACCCGCGGACAGCTCCTCGCCCGCCGAGCGGATCCCGACGAAGGCGGACGCCCAGAGCGTGACCGTCACGAGCGCGGCGAGGACGGGGAGGCGCGGCATCACGACGAGGCTAGGGCCTGCACGCTTCGCTCCCCATCGAAGTGTGGGTGACCTACGCTGAGCGCATGTCCGGTCCCGACCTCAGCTCCGTGGCGGCGCTGTTCGCCGACCGCTCGCGCGCCGCCATGCTCGAGGCGCTGATGGACGGCGGTGACCATCCGGCGGGCGAGCTGGCGCGGGTCGCTCGCATCCGTCCGCAGACCGCCAGCGCCCACCTGAGCCGGCTCGTGGACGGCGGCATCGTCACGGTGGAGCGAGTCGGCCGCGAGCGGCGCTTCAGTCTCGCCGGGCCGGCGGTGGCCGAGGCGGTGGAGGCACTGATGGCCCTGGCGCCCGAGGCCCGCCCTCGCGGGCTCCGAGAGGTGAGCACCCGCCAGGCGCTCCGCCACGCGCGCATGTGTTACGACCATCTGGCCGGCCGGCTGGGCGTGCAGGTCACGGCCGGCTTGCGACGCGAGCGCCTGCTGGCGGGCGCGGAGCTGCGGCTGACAGGACGGGGCCAAGAGGCGATGGAGGGGTTCGGCATCGATGTCGCCGCACTCCGGCGCAACCGGCGGCCGCTCACGTGCTCGTGCCTGGACGGCACCGAGCGCAGGCCGCACCTCGCCGGGGCGCTGGGAGCCGCGCTGGCCGCCGGTCTGATCGAGCGGCGCTGGATCGAGCGCCGGCCGGACAGCCGCGCCCTGCGGATCACCCCGGGCGGTGAACGGGCCCTGGCCGATCGTGGCTGGCTTCCCGATCAGGTCGCTATCGAATAGCCGACCCAGCGCTCGTCGCGCCGGGCGCCGACGCGTTCGTAGACCGCCCGTGCGCGCTCGTTGTCGTTGGCGGTCTCCCAGTCGAGCGAGGTCGCCCCGCGCTCCCGGGCGCGCTCGGCACAGGCGTGGATGAGCGCATCGGCGATGCCCCCTCCGCGAGCCTCGGCGGAGACGAACAGGTCGTTCATCACCGCGATCCGCGAGGCGCTCAGAGTGGACCAGGTCCAGAACACCGTGGCGAAGCCGAGCGCCCGGCCGTCGTCGTCGCGTGCGATCAGCTGAATGCCGTCGAGCGCCGGGCTGCCTATCAACTCGCGCGACATCTCCAGCAGGTCGTCGTCACTCGGGTCGACCCCGTAGAAATCACAGTAGCCGCGCATCAGCGGAAGGAGGTCGGGCAGGTCGGCCTCGGTCACGATCGCGATCATCGCGCGCACGCTAGCGCCACGTCGCACTAGGATCGGCCCGCCGTGACCCCGAGGCGCCGTCCCACGTACGCTCGGTGAAGACAGACCGGCGAGATGATCAGGAGGCGACTTATGCCCGGCCCGCTCAGCGACGCCCATGTTGTGACCAAGCTCCCCGCCCAGGACCTCGAGCGCGCGCGGCGGTTCTACGCCGACAAGCTCGGACTCGACCCCGTCGAGGAGCGCGAGGGCGGCCTGCGCTACCTCTGCGCAGGCACTGAGTTTCACGTGTTCGCGTCGACAGGCACCGCGTCGGGTGCCTCGTCGCAGATGGCCTTCGAGGTGACCGATCTGGAGGCCGTCGTACGACAGCTGCGCGAGCGCGGGGTGACCTTCGAGGAGGTCGAGCATCCGATCCTCATAGTCGACGACGGCATCGTCACTGCGCCCGACAACTATCCGAGCAAGGGAACCGGCGAGCGCGGCGCGTTTCTGTATGACAGCGAGGGCAACCTGCTCGGGATCGGTCAGGCGACCGGGCCGCACGCCTAGGGCGCACTAGGATCGGCCCGCCGTGAGCGCCGCCACCGACAAGATGCGCCGTGAGGACCTCCCCGAGGCCGCGGTGGAGACCTTCGCCCGCTACGAGCAGCGGCTGCGCGAGGGCGATGAGGGAATGGTGCCCGAGGCCGAGATCGAGCCGCTCGGCGAGGTGCCCACGCTCGACGAGCTGCCCGAGGGCGATCCCTCGGCGCTCGAGCGGACCGTGGTGTTGAAGCTGAACGGCGGGCTGGGCACGAGCATGGGGATGACCCGGGCCAAGTCACTGCTCGAGGTCAAGGACGGCCTCACCTTCCTCGACGTGATCGTGCGCCAGCTCCTCCGGCTGCGCGAGAAGCACGGAGCGCGCATCCCGCTCCTGCTCATGAACAGCTTCGCCACCCGCGACGACACGCTCGCCGCGCTCGAGTCCTATCCCGACCTCGCGGTGGACGACCTCCCGCTCGACTTCATCCAGGGGAAGGTCCCCAAGCTGCTGGCCGACGGCCACGAGCCCGCCGACTGGCCGGCGGACCCGACGCTCGAGTGGGCCCCGCCCGGCCACGGCGACGTGTTCGTCTCGCTGGCCGCGACCGGACTGCTGGAGCAGTTGCTCGAGCGCGGCTACCGCTACCTGTATCTCTCGAACGCCGACAACCTCGGCGCCGCGCTCGACCCGCGCATCGTGGGCTGGTTCGCCGCGGAGGGTCTGCCCTTCGTGTCCGAGGTGGTGGACCGCACGGAGAGCGACAAGAAGGGAGGGCACCTGGCGCGACGGCGTGAGGAAGGCGGTCTGCTGCTGCGCGAGACGGCCCAGGTGCCCGGCGAGGATCAGGACGCCTTCGAGGACGTCTCAATCCATCGGTTCTTCAACGCCAACAGCATCTGGGTGAACCTGGAGGCCCTCGACCGGACACTCGAAGAGCGCGGCGGCGTGCTCGAGCTGCCCATGATCGTCAACCGCAAGACGGTTGATCCCACGGACGCCTCCTCACCGGAGGTGATCCAGCTGGAGACCGCGATGGGCGCCGCGGTCGGCGTGTTCGAAGGCGCCGGCGCCGTGCACGTGCCGCGCTCGCGCTTCGTGCCGGTCAAGAAGACCAACGATCTGCTGATCGTGCGCTCGGACGCCTACCGGCTGCGTGACGACTGGACGATCGAGCTGGCGCCCCAGCGCCAGGGACGGCCTCCCTTCGTGGACCTCGACCCGGACGCCTACAAGCTGGTGGCCGACTTCGAGAGCCACTTCCCGCATGGCCCACCGTCGCTGGAGGACTGCGAGCGGCTGGAGGTCGAGGGAGCGGTGGACTTCGGGCGCGACGTGACGGTCCGCGGCCGCGTGCGGCTCACCGGCCCGCGTCAGGTGGAGGACGGCGCGCTGCTCGAGGGCTGAGCGGCCCGGGCGGCGTCCTCCAGGCGCTCGCGCCGCCGCTCCTCCTCCTCGGAGCGGGCGAGCATGCGCACGAACAGCACCACCATCACGAGCACCAGGGTGAACGACTGCTCGACCATCATGATCACGCCGCCCACGTTCTGGTCCTCGATCGGGCTGAGGCCCCAGATCCGCGGTGTGGTCTCGTAGTAGGGGTAGAGCACGCCGGTGGACCAGGCCAGGTAGAGCCCGAGCGCGGCGAGGCCGCCCTTGGCCGACGCGATGTAGCCGAGCGGCTGCATGCCGGTGAGGCTGCGCCGCATCGGCACGGGCTGGATCAACGGCCACCAGAGCGCCAGCCCGGCGGCGAAGAAGCAGGCGTGCTCGAAGGCGTGGAGCAGCGAGTGCTCGGTGGCGGCGTCGTAGAGGGCCGGGATGTGCCAGAAGTACATGAAGAACAGCCAGATCAAGATGCCGGTCACGGGGTTGGCCAGCGGACCGAGCGCGCGTTCCACGCTGATCAGCCGGCGCGTGGCCGGGCGCATGATCACGCGCGACAGCGCCAGCAGGAGGAGCAGCGGGGCGATGTCGCCCAGCAGCACGTGCTGGAGCATGTGCGCGGAGAAGAGGTAGTCCTCGCCCAGCCCGTCCAGCGGCGACACCAGTGCGATCAGCAGAGCGATCATCGCGCCCGTGAACGCTGCGGCCTGCACCACGCCGGCGCCGCGGGGACCGGTCTCCCGGCGGACCTGCCGGAAACGCCAGATGTAGATCCCGGCGAGCAGCGCCAGTGGGGCGAGCACGGCGGGGTCGGCAAACCAGTGCAGCTGCGGGTGGTCCACTGTCGCCGAATTGTCGCAGTGGCGTGCCCACCGTTGACTCGCCTTCGTGGATCCTCGCTTCGATGCTCATCCCGCTGCTCTGCTGGGGCTGTGGAGGCCCGGCCCGCCGGGCCGAGCCGCTCTGTGCTTCCTGCCGGCTGTCCCTGCGGCGCCTGCCCGCCCACCTCGTGCTCGCCGAGGGCGTGACGCTGTGGGCGCCGCTCGCCTACGAGGGTCCCGCGCGCGAGCTCGTGCGGGCGCTCAAGTTCCGGGGGGCCGTGGGCGTGGCCGAAGCGATGGCGGCCCAGGTGGTGGCCAACGCGCCGTGCGGCGTGCTCGACGAGGGCCTGCTGGTGCCGGTGCCGCTGCACCCGTCCCGCCGCCGGCGCCGGGGCTTCAATCAGGCGCGGCTGCTGGCCGAGGCGATGTCGCGGCGCACCGGACTGGAGATCTGGGACCGTCTGTCGCGGTCCGGGGCGCCGCGTACCCAGGTCGGCCGTGGCCGCCGCGAGCGCCGCGCCGGGCCGGCCGGCGCCGTTCACACGCGCGGTCGCGCGGAGGGCGCCCGGCGCCGCCCCGGCCCGTGCGGTGCTGGTGGACGACGTGGCCACCACGGGCGGCACCCTGGCCGCGTGTGCCCAGGCGCTCCGGGCCGGCGGAACCGAGGAGGTGGTGGCGGTGACCTTCGCGCGCACCCTGGGGCGCTAGAAACCCGGTCGCCCGCGGTCTACCATCGGTACCCCGAGACCACGGAGGCCAGATGCGCATTGAGGTGAAGGGCCGCGGCGGTACGACGATCGATGACGAGCTGCTCGCTCGGGTGGAGAAGAAGCTCGACAAGATCGGTCGCCAGGTCTCACCGCTGGCGCAGCTCGAGATCGAGCTCAGCGAGGAGCGCGGCACGTCCGAAGGCGATTCCTACGTCGCCGAGGCCGTCCTGCACCTCAAGGGAACCGCCCTGCGCACGACCAAGAGCGCCAGCGATCCGGGCCGCGCCGTGAACATGGTGGCCCAGGACCTGGCGAGGCAGGTCAAGAAGCACCGCGACAAGCGCCGCGGCCGCCGCGAGTCGCAGAAGGCGCAGGAGCCGCACGCCGCCTGACACGCCCGGCGGCGGGCCCGGCCGCAAACGCCTTCAGGCGAGGCTGGAGCCCTTGCTACCGTAGCTTTCGATGCCCATTCTCGACCGTGCTCTGCGGATCGGCGAGTCGAAGAAGTTCAAAGCCTTCGAGCGCAACGTCGCCCGCATCAACAACTACGAGCCGGAGCTCGAGCTGGAGTCCGACGATGAGCTTCGCGCGCGCTACTCGGCGCTGCGCGAGCGCCACCTGGAGGGCGAGCCGCTCGAGGAGCTCCTGTTCGAGTCCTTCGCGCTCACCCGCGAGGCCGGCAAGCGTGCCCTGGGGCAGCGCCATTTCGACGTCCAGCTGATCGGCGGGATGGTGCTGCACGACGGCTCCATCGCGGAGATGAAGACCGGCGAGGGCAAGACGCTCACCGCCACCCTGCCCGTGGTGCTCAACGGACTCGCCGCTCGCGACGAGAACGGGTACGCCGTCCGCGGCAAGGGAGTGCACCTGGTCACCGTCAACGACTACCTGGCCCGGCGCGACGCCCTGTGGATGAAGCCCATCTACGACCTGCTGGGGGTGACCGTCGGGATCATCCAGTCGGGGATGAACGAGATCGACAAGCAGGAGGCGTACTCCCGCGACGTCGTGTACGGCACCAACTCCGAGTTCGGCTTCGACTACCTGCGCGACAACCTTGCCGTGGAGATGTCCAACAAGGCCCAGCGCGGCCACGGCTTCGGGATCGTCGACGAGGTCGACAACATCCTCATCGACGAGGCCCGCACGCCGCTGATCATCTCCGGTCAGCCGGAGCAGGCGGCCGACCTCTACTACAAGTTCGCCTCGCTGGCGAAGATCATGGAGCCGGGCAAGAAGCCCGAGGGCCTCGAGGCCAAGTCGAAGGAGTACGAGGCCGACTTCGACTTCGAGCCCGAGGAGAAGCACAAGACGGTCGCGGTCACCGAGCGCGGCGTCGAGAAGGCGGAGAAGTTCCTCGGCATCGACAACCTCTACCGGGCCGACACGGGCAACCTCGTGAACCACCTCCAGCAGGCGCTCAAGGCCGAGTCGCTCTACAAGGCCGACGTCGACTACGCCGTGATCGACGGCGAGGTCAAGATCATCGACGAGTTCACCGGTCGCATCCTCGAGGGGCGGCGCTGGTCCGAGGGCCTGCACCAGGCCGTGGAGGCCAAGGAGGGCGTGGCGATCCAGGAGGAGTCGCAGACGGTCGCCACGATCACCTACCAGAACTACTTCCGGCGCTACGACAAGCTCGCCGGCATGACCGGTACGGCGCTCACCGAGGCCACCGAGTTCATGAAGATCTACGAGCTCCAGGTGGTCGAGATCCCCACCAACAAGCCGATGGTCCGCAACGATCAGAACGACCAGATCTACAAGACCAAGGACGGCAAGTGGGCCGCCGTGGCCAACGAGATCGAGCACCGCAACAGCACCGGGCAGCCGGTGCTGGTGGGGACCATCTCGGTGGAGGTGTCCGAGGTGCTGTCACAACAGCTCACCGAGCGCGGCATCGACCACAGCGTGCTCAACGCCAAGCCCGAGCACGCCGAGCGCGAGGGCCAGGTCATCGCCGAGGCCGGGCAGCCCTTTGCCGTCACGATCGCCACCAACATGGCCGGCCGCGGTGTGGACATCAAGCTGGGCGGCAACGAGGAGCACCTCACCCAGCAGGAGCTCATGAAGCGCGGCGTCGAACAGGGCAGCGACGAGTGGAACAAGGCCTGGGACGAGCTGTTCCCGCAGATGGAGCAGCAGGTCGTGGAGCAGCGGGAAAAGGTCAAGGAGGCCGGTGGCCTGTTCATCTGCGGCACCGAGCGCCACGAGTCGCGGCGCATCGACAACCAGCTGCGCGGCCGCTCCGGCCGCCAGGGCGATCCCGGCGAGTCACGCTTCTACCTCTCGGCCGAGGACGATCTCGTTCGGCTGTTCGCCGGCGACCGTATCTACAAGATCCTCGACAACAAGTTCCTCTCTCAGGCCGACGACACCGGCAACGAGCTGCCGATCGAGCACAAGATGCTCTCCAAGCAGATCGAGGGAGCCCAGAAGAAGGTCGAGGAGCAGAACTTCCTGATCCGAAAGCGCGTGCTCGAGTACGACGACGTGATGAACCAGCAGCGCGAGATCATCTACGAGTACCGCGACCGCATCCTCGAGGGCGAGGACATGTCGGACGTGGCTCGCACCCAGATCGCCGAGGCCATCGAGCGCATCGTGCGTGAGTACACCGAGGGTGACTACCAGGAGGACTGGGAGCTCGAGGCGCTGTTCACCCAGCTCGAGCAGATCTACCCGGTCTCCTACACGCTCGACGACGTCAAGGAGGGCGCGGACCGCGAGGGCCTCGTCGAGGATCTGCGCAAGGACGTGGTCGACGCCTACGACGAGCGCGAGGAGGATCTCGGCGACGAGCTGATGCGAGCGCTCGAGCGCTTCATGCTCCTCCAGATCATCGACGAGCGCTGGCGCGAGCACCTGCACGACATGGACTACCTGCGCGAGGGCATCCACCTGCGCGGCTTCGCTCAGATCGACCCGCTCGTGGCCTACAAGAACGAGGGCTTCGAGATGTTCACGGGGCTCATGAACAACATCTGGGACGAGTTCGCGCGCTACGTGTTCAACGTGGAGATCGAGGTGCAGGAGCCGGAGCAGCAGGCGGCTCCCGCCCAGGGCGGGCCCAACTGGGGCTTCGGCGGCAACAGCTCGAACACCGGCCAGCTCACCACCTCGGGCGGGCGCTCCACGGCAGGCCGCGACGCGATTGCGGCGGCGGCCGGCGGGGCATCGGTCCCGAGCGGCGTGGCCGAGGCGGCCGACATGGCCGCCGACGAGGTCACGGTCCCCGCGCCGGCACCGGTGGAGACCCGCCGTCTCGACGAGCACGAGAAGATCGGCCGCAACGATCCGTGCTGGTGCGGCTCGGGCAAGAAATTCAAGAAGTGCCATGGCGCCTAACGAGGACAGCCAGGCGCTCCGCGACCGGCTGACGCTGCTCGCGGACTACCTTTGACCCAGCTCGGCTGGAAGCTCGGCTGAGCGAGCTCGAGGGCCTGATGCAGGCCCCGGGCTTCTGGGACGACCAGGAGCAGGCGGCACGGGTGTCGGCCGAGCACGCTTCGGTGGGACGGCGGCTCGAGACCTACCGCTCACTGGAATCGGACATCGGGGATCTCGACACCCTCGAGGAGCTGGCCGCGGAGGACGAGTCGATCGCGGCCGAGCTCGAGCAGCAGCGTGTCTCGATCGACTCACGCCTCGCGCAGCTGGAGGAGGCTCGCCTGTTCGCCGGCGAGTACGACGCCGGCGACGCCGTGGTCACCGTCAACGCCGGCGCAGGCGGCACCGACTCCCAGGACTGGGCGGAGATGCTGCTGCGCATGGAGATGCGCTGGGCCGAGCGCCGCGGCATGAAGGTGGAGCTGAAGGAGGCCTCGGCGGGGGAGGAGGCGGGCATCAAGTCGGCCTCGTTCATCGCGCGGGGAGACAACTCCTACGGGCTGTTCTCGGCCGAGAAGGGCGTGCACCGGCTGGTGCGCATCTCGCCCTACGACTCCCAGTCGCGCCGCCACACGGCGTTCGCCGGCGTCGAGGTGGCCCCGCTCGTGGAGGACTCCGTGGACGTCCAGATCGAGCCCGACGACATCCAGATCGACACGTACCGCGCCTCGGGCGCGGGCGGGCAGCACGTGAACAAGACCGATTCGGCGGTGCGGATCACGCACCGGCCGTCGGGCATCGTCGTCCAGTGCCAGAACGAGCGCTCGCAATCGTCCAACCGCGACACGGCGATGAAGATGCTGCGCGCGAAGCTCATCGAGCAGGAGGAGCGCAGGCGCCAGGAGGAGATCGCCAAGGAACGCGGCGAGGCCCAGGACGTCGGCTGGGGCTCCCAGATCCGCTCCTACGTCCTCCACCCCTACACGATGGTCAAGGACCACCGCACCAACGTGGAGGCCGGCAACGCCCAGGGCGTCCTCGACGGCGACCTGGACGATTTCGTACGCGCCGAGCTGCTGCGCCGCTCGGGCGACGGCGCCAGTTAGTTTCGGGCTGGGGTGACTTGACCCCCTGGTGGGGGGTCAACCTGACACAGCTGAACGGCTCATCGCCCGATTGGGCAGGCGCACCCGGGGGGTGGTCACTCGTCGGGAGCTGCTCGGAGCCGGTCTGTCGGCGAAGAAGATCGATCACCGTGTCGCGATCGGCCTGCTGATCGTCGAATTCCGCGGGGTGTATCGGGCCGGCCATGATGCGCCAAGCGTGGAGGCGCGCTACCTGGCGGCGGTCAAGGCCTGTGGCGAAGGGGCAGTACTGAGCGGCCTGGCTGCGGCGTGGCTCTGGGGCCTCACCAAGGGTCCGGCGCCCCCACCCGAGGTCACCACCACCGGCAGGCGGCGATCTGGCGGAGTGAAGACCCACCGCCGCCGAACCATGAATCCGCGGGACGCCACCCGGCACCGTGGCATCCCGGTCACAACAGTGCCAGTCACGCTGCTCGCTCTTCCCTCATTGCTGTCGTTCGAGAACCTCACCCGCGCGGTCCACGAGGCCGACGTGCGCTACGCCACCCGTCCCGAACATGTCGAGCAGGCCCTAATGCGCCACCCCAACGCCACCGGCGCCAAGACGCTACGACGAATCATGTACGGCGACGAGCCCGTCATCCTCAGCGAGCTCGAGAAACGCTTCCTCGCGGTGTTGAGAGAGCACGGACTCCCGCTGCCGGAAACCAACCGTCCCGCCGGAACCAAGCGCGTCGACTGCCGCTGGCCCGAACACAAGCTCACCGTCGAGCTCGACTCGTATCGCTACCACCGCTCCCGACACGCGTGGGAGCAGGACCGCGTGCGCGATCGCGAGGCTCGTGCGCGCGGCGACTCCATTCGCCGCTACACCTGGGGTGACGTCGTCGAGCACCCGGGGCCCATGGTCGCCGAGCTACGCGCGCTCCTCAGCCCCTAGACGTCTTCCTCCTCCACCGCCGGCAGCTGCCCCTCCCTCGGCTCCTCGATCTCCTCGAGCACGCCCAGCAGCTGACCCACGCGGCACACCAGGAGGCGTTCCTCCTCCACCTCCACCCACACTCCCGCCGCCGCGGGGAAGACCACGTGGTCGCCCGGCCGGACGGGCATCTTCACGCCCACCGAGCCCCACCAGTCGAGGCCGGGGCCCACTGCCAGCACGATGCCGTGCTGTGGAGGAGTCTGATGCTCGCCCGGCGGCAGCACGAGGCCCGAGCTGCGAACCCGGTCGGGCTCGAGCTCCTTGATCACCACCTGGTCGAAGAGAGGTCGGAGCTGCTGTCTCATGGGTCGTCGTGAAAGATAGAAGTCCGCTCCCTACAGTTGAGCTATGGCCGACGACACTCGCGCCGCTACCAACTCCGGGGAGTCCCGAGGGCGGGGCGATCAGGAGCAGCAGAAGCCGCGCTTTCGCGTGACCCCGGCACCCGACGGGCGGGGGGCGCCTCCGCAGAAGACTCCGATGATCCCGTGGAGCCCGCGCCGCTTCATCGTCATCCTGGCCGCGCTCTTTCTCCTGAACTGGGTGATCGTGCAGATAGTGGCTCCGCCCACGGAGCGCATCACGGTGCCCTACAACCCCACCTTCCTGACCGAGGTGCGCGAGACCAACGTCAAGGAGATCTCCTCGACCGGCGAGACGGTGAAGGGCGAGTTCCGCAAGGAGGTGTCCTACAACGGCGACAAGGCCAAGAACTTCGAGACCGAGGTTCCGACCTTCGCCAACGAGGACCAGCTCGCCAACCTTCTGGAGAAGAACGATGTGGTGGTGAGCGCAAAGCCGCCTGGCGAGCGCTCGCTGCTGGAGACGATCCTGTTCAGCTTCGGTCCCACCATCCTGCTGGTGCTGCTCTTCGTTTGGTTGTTCCGGCGGGCGGCGCAGAGCGCCGGCGGTGGAGGCATGCTCGGTCAGTTCGGCCGCAGCCGGGCGCGTCGCGTGGAGCCCGAGACCCAGACCGTCACCTTCGCCGACGTGGCCGGCATCGACGAGGCCAAGGCGGAGCTGGCCGAGGTGGTGGACTTCCTGCGCAATCCCGACCGCTACCGCAAGCTGGGCGCACGCATCCCGCGCGGGGTGCTGCTCCAGGGCCCGCCGGGCACCGGCAAGACCCTGCTCGCGAGGGCCGTGGCCGGCGAGGCGGGCGTGCCCTTCTTCTCGTCCTCGGCCTCCGAGTTCATCGAGGCAATCGTGGGCATCGGGGCATCGCGCGTACGTGACCTGTTCCAGCAGGCGAAGGACGCCGCCCCGGCGATCATCTTCATCGACGAGCTCGATGCCGTCGGCCGGGCGCGCGGCGGCGGAGGGGCGAGCCTCGGCGGCCACGACGAGCGCGAGCAGACGCTCAACCAGATCCTGACCGAGATGGACGGCTTCGACTCCAGCGACCAGGTGGTGGTCACCGGCGCCACCAACCGGCCCGACGTTCTAGATCCGGCGCTGCTGCGCCCCGGCCGCTTCGACCGGCGAGTGACCGTCCAGCCGCCCGACGCCGCCGGGCGCGCGGCGATCCTGCGCGTGCACACCCGCTCGCTGCCGCTGGCCGACGACGTGGACCTCGACGCGCTCGCGTCGACCACGCCCGGAATGGTCGGCGCCGACCTGGCCAACCTGGCCAACGAGGCCGCGCTGCTGGCCGCCCGGCGTAGTCACGACAGCGTCACGCGCGCGGACTTCACAGACGCCCTGGAGCGCATCCTGCTCGGGGCCGAGCGCAAGATCGTGCTGAGCAAGGAGGACCGGCGGCGGATCGCCTACCACGAGGGCGGGCACGCCATCCTCGGCATGCTCACGCCGGGCGCCGATCCGGTGCGCAAGGTGTCGATCATCCCGCGCGGCCAGGCCCTGGGCGTGACGCTGTCGACTCCCGACGACGACGTCTTCAACCTCTCCGAGGAGGAGCTGCGCGCCAAGATCCGCGTGGCGCTGGGCGGCCGCGTGGCCGAGGAGGAGGTGTTCGGCGACATCACCACCGGCGCCGAGTCGGACATCCAGCACGTGACCCGGATAGCGCGCGGCATGGTCGGCCGCTGGGGGATGAGCGAGAAGGTCGGCTTCCTCACGGTCACGCCCGCGGAGCAGCAGAGCATCTTGCTGCCCGGCGCCGAGCAGGTGTCTCAGGCCACCCAGGAGCTCGTGGACGCCGAGGTGCGGCGCATCGTGGACGAGGAGCACGACGTCGCCCGCAGGGTGGTGGCCGACAACCGCGATCGCCTCGATGCGCTGGCGGACGCCCTGCTCGAGCGCGAGACGCTCGACCAGAGCGACGCATACGCGGTGGCCGGCATCGAGCGCGACCGCGAGCGGGCCGAGGCGCCCGCACCGGCCTAGGCGGAGCCGCCTAGCGCCGCCTCTCGGCCTTGCGCTCCAAGAGCGCCACGTCGGCCATGGCCAGGGCGTCCTCGGGACCTGTGCCGGGACCCATCTCCGCCGCGGCCCAGGTGAGGTTCAGGCCCTGGCCGTCGGGCGCCTTGCAGGCCGTCGCCACGCTGTCGGCCATGCGATCGAGCACGGCGTCGGCCGCGGCGCGGCCGCTGCCGGGGAGCACCACGACGAACTCGTCTCCGCCCCAGCGAAAGCAGCGGTCGGAGCTGCGTACCGAGCTCTCCATGGCGCGAGCGACGTCCTGGAGGCAGCGGTCTCCCTCGAGATGACCGAAGCGGTCGTTCACCCGCTTCAGGTTGTCCACGTCCACGAGCCCCACCGACAGCGGAGCGTCCTCGCGCACCGCACGGGCTGCCTCGACGGTCAGCGCCTCGTCGAACGCGCGCCGGTTGCCCAGTCCGGTGAGGGCGTCGACGCGCGCGAGGCGCCGCTCCACCTCGGCGCCACTGCGCAGGCCCACCCGCTGGCGGCGGACCTGGAGCAGGAAGCCGATCAGGATCACGTCCAGCACCACGAGGATGAGCGCCTCCGCCACCATGTCGCCGACGATCTCTCCGCCGCGGCCCTCGTAGATCAGCGGCAGCGCCAGCGCGCCGAGCAGCACCACGAGGTGCGTCAGGGCTCGGCGCGGGGGATGCGAGGCCCCCGCGGCGGCCCAGAGGACGAACAGGTCCTCGTAGGCCGATGAGCCGCCGCCCGCGAGCCAGTTCAGAGTCGCGATGCCGGCCGTGCCGAGGTAGGCCACGGCCAGCAGGACGTCGAAGGAGGCCGAGCTGCGTACCAGGGCGATCGAGCCGGCGAGTCCGGCCGCGATGAGCGCTCCGGCCACCGGCCAGCCCACCCAGCCGATCTGGTCGTCCACCGGCTCGAGCGGCAGGAAGGCGAGACACAGCAGCGCGCACAGACCGAGTAGCGCGGCCGTGGACCGCCGCATCGTCTGGAGGTCGGCGCCCTCGTACGGATCGGGCGTGCGCCGTCCCATAGCCTGGGCTCCATCTTGCGAGTCAATGTTCAAAACGTCCATCCGTGCTCGACCTGATTGACCGGGCCCTGGCCGAGGACCTCGGGAGTGGTGACCTCACCACACTCGCAGTGGTTCCCGCCGGGGTCCAGGCGCGGGCCGTGATCCTTCAGAAGCAGCCCGGGGTGGTGAGCGGCATCGAGGTGGCCAACGCGGTGTTCGAACGCGTGGACGCCGGCCTGCGCTGGACGGCGCACGCACGCGACGGCGACGTGCGCGAGCTCGGACCGGTCGCCGAGGTGAACGGCGAGGCCGCCGCCATCCTCGCCGCCGAGCGCGTGGCGCTCAATCTTCTGGGCCGCCTGTCCGGGGTGGCCACGCTCACCGCGCGCTACGTGCACGCCGTCGAGGGCACCGGGGTCCAGATCCTCGACACCCGCAAGACCACGCCCGGGCTCCGTGCGCTGGAGAAGGAAGCCGTCCGCCACGGGGGTGGCGAGAGCCACCGGAGCGGCTTGTTCGACGCGATCCTCGTGAAGGAGAACCACGCGCTGCTCGCCGGTGGCGTGGGGGAGGCCGCGCGGCGGGCGCTCGCCCGGGCACCCGGCGGCGTGACCGTCGAGGTGGAGTGCGCCACGCTGGACGAGCTCTCCGACGCGCTCGAGGCCGGCGTGGCGCGGATTCTGCTCGACAACATGAGCCTCGACGAGCTGCGCCGCGCCGTTGCCATCACCGGCGGGCGGGCCGAGCTCGAGGCGTCGGGCGGCATCACCCTCGACACGATCCGAGGCGTCGCGGAGACCGGAGTGGACTTCATCAGCGTGGGCGCTCTCACCCATTCGGCCCCTGCGCTCGACTTCAGCCTGCTGCTCGACCGGAGCCCGCCGGAGGACGCAGCACCGCGAACGGGTCTGTGACCTCCAGCTCGCGCGACCCGAAGCGGTAGACCGCCGCCGGACGGCCGCCACCCGGGCCCGAGGAGCGCCGCTCGCCGGTGGCCTCGAGTACCCCCCGGCGTTCCAGCACGCGCCGGAGGTTGGTGGGATCCACGGGGTAGCCGAGCGCCGCTGTGTAGATCGCGGCCAGCTCGGAGATCGCGAACGACTCGGGCGCCAGCGCGAACGCGATGTTGGTGTAGGAGAGCTTGGCGCGCAGCCGCTCGCGCGCGTCGCGCACGATCGCCCGGTGGTCGAAGGCCATCTCGGCCGGCAGCCGCTCCACCGGATGCCACGCGGTGTCCTGCGGCAGCTCGGGATCGAGCCCGAGAGGAACGAGGCCGAGGTATGCGGTGGCCAGCTGCCACTCGGCGGGGTGGCGATCCGGGTTGCCGACCGTCTCCAGCTGCTCGAGCCAGGACAGCTCGGCCACGTCGACCTTGCGGGCGAGCTGCGAGCGGATCGAGTCATCGAGCGCGAGCGCCGGCTCGAGATAGCCGCCGGGCAGCGACCAGGCGCCGCTGAAGGGCTCACGCCCGCGTTCCCACAGCAGCACGCACAACCGCGCCTCGCGGACCTGGAGCACGGCGGCGAGCGTCACGTGAGTCGGCGAGCGCCGCTCCTCGCCACGCTCACTCATTCGGATGGCTCACGGCCCGTGGTATCCTCTCCGCACACAGTTTTCGATTGTAAGGCAAAAACTGTCAATGAAGCCCATCGAGCTGCCCACTCTCAGCCCCGCCGGAGCGCCGCCGCTGGATGCCGGGGAGATCGACCGTCTACAGGACGAGGTCCGTGCACTGGCCGAGGAGCGCAACGCGGTCATCCTGGCGCACAACTACCAGGTGCCCGAGGTGCAGGACGTCGCTCACTTCGTGGGGGACTCGCTGGGCCTCTCGCGCCAGGCGGCCGCCAACGCGGCCGACGTGATCGCGTTCTGCGGGGTGCACTTCATGGCCGAGACCGCGTCGATCCTGTCGCCCGACAAGACGGTCCTGCTGCCCGACCTGGGGGCGGGCTGCTCGCTGGCGGACTCGATCACGGCCGATCAGCTGCGCGCCTGGAAGGCCAAGCATCCCGGCGCCGTCGTGGTGATGTACGTGAACACCACGGCCGAGGTCAAGGCGGAGACCGACTACTGCTGCACGTCCTCCAACGCCGTCCAGGTGGTGGAGCACATCTACGCCGAGCACGGCGACGACACCGAGATCCTGTTCGGCCCCGACATGTGGCTGGGCGCCTATGTCGAGCGCATGGTGGGCCGGCGCATGCACGTGTGGGACGGCGAGTGCCACGTGCACGCGGGCATTCGCCCCGGCGACATCGCCGACGTGCGCGCGGAGCACCCAGGCGCCGAGTTCATGATCCATCCCGAGTGCGGCTGCACGACCCAGGTCATGGAGTACGTGGCCGCCGGCGACATCGACCCGGAGCACACGCACATGCTCTCCACCGGGGGCATGCTGAGCTTCGCCCGCGAGTCCGATGCGCGCGATTTCATCGTCGCCACCGAGACCGGGATGCTGCACCCGCTGGCCAAGGAGAACCCCGACAAGCGGTTCATTCCCGCCAACCGCGCCGCGGCATGCCGGTACATGAAGATGATCACCCTGCCCGGGCTGCGCGACTCGCTGCGCGACCTGAGCCCGGTGGTCAGGGTCGATCCCGAGCTGGCCCGCCGCGCGCGGGTGCCGATCGACCGCATGGTGGCGATCGGCTAAGCCGGACCCGGCGGCTGCGCCTGCCACCCTGAGGTCGATGCCTCGCCTGCTCAGTGTCGGCCTGGCCGTGCTCGGCGCTGCAGTCGCAGCCCCCGCCGCCGTGCCGGCCGCCGCCGCTCCGCCCGATCCCGTCGATCACTCCCGGCCCGCGGCACCGGACGGCACGCCGATGTGCGCCGACTGGGTCCATGCCCGCTACACCGTCGAGCGAGGCGGTCGCCGCTGGCCCACCTGGCACCCGCCGCGTGACCCGCGATACCACTGCGCCTTCGGTCACGAGCATGGCTCGAACCCGCGAGCCTTCACCGGCTTCACGCGCACCGGCATGCCCGCCTTCGGGCCCACGGGCAGCTACGCGGGCAGCGACGAGGCGCACGCCGGCTTCAAGGTCTTCGTGGTCAATCGCGATCGCAAGGGGCTGGCCTGGATGGTCGTGCTCCACCAGGGATCGGGGTCGCCGCGGCGGGGGACCGTCCGCTTCCACTCGCTCGAGGCCTGGCTGTTTCGCCGCCAGGGCCCCCGGCTTCTCGCCCACACCCGCCACATGGCGGACTTCGGCGGGGCACTCGCCAACTGCCCTGACACCCAACTGCGCTCCCGCATGCGCCTGTTGCCCAGCCCGGCCTGCAAGTCGGTGTACGAGGAGTGGGACACGGCCTTCGACGTGGGTGGGGTGTTCTCCGGTCGGCCGGGCTTCGGGATCGACAACGCGATCACGCAGTTCGACCCGGGCGCTCCCGAACGCGTGGTGTTCAACAAGCGCTTCGCCTGCGGCTCGCACGATCCGGCGGGCTGGGACTCGTACTGCAAGGGCGACAAGCGCACGGTGCTGCACCCGCGCTGGCGGCTGCGCAACCGCGGGCCGAGCCGCTTTCGCACCGACGCCTACGGCCGCCGCGCGCCGGCTGGACTGCTCCAGGTGGTGTCTCGGAAGATCCGCATCGACCAGTCGGAAGAATGCTGCGGAGCCGAGAACGCCTTCGTCATGGAACAGCCCAGCGACGGCGGCATCTACCGCGCGGGCCGGGGTCTCAACTCGAAGAACTTCGAGTTCCCCGGCTACTGCGTTCTGCGCACGAACTAATTGCGCCGCGCGAGCACGATCACGGCGCCGATGAAGCACAGCCCGAACACGGCACACAGGATGCTGAGCGTCTCGCTGGCGTCGCCCTGAGCGACGGTCACCAACCACCAGCCCGGGAGCACCCAGGCCATCACCGCGCCGGCGAAGGCCACCGCCCTCGTGTACAGGGACCGCACGCGCTCGTCGCCCGTCCCCGACATCACCTCGAGGGTGTTCGAGCGTGTGCGGCCGAAATGCACCACGGCCACGAACGCGCCCATGATCACCGCCGCGGGCCAGGCCTCCTCGAAGCCCTCCGCGATCCAGAACACGGCCACCACCGCTGCGCCAATGGCAGCCATGGCTAGGACCTGCACGCTCCAGTTGTTCATCGTCTCGTTCATCTCACTTCTCCGTTTTCGCTTCGGAACATTTCCTCGACGCTCGTCTCGAAATAGCGGGCCAGGGCGATGGCCAGGGGCAGCGAGGGCAGGTAGCGCCCCGTCTCGATCGCGTTGATCGTCTGGCGCGATACCCCCAGCGCCTTGGCCAGCTCAGCCTGTGACAGCTGCCTGGCGCCCCGCCGGTCGCGAACGTCGTTTTCCATGTAATGTCAAGTTAGCTTGACATCGGCCAGGTGTCAAGGGGACTTGACATCGTTAGGCTGGCGGGCGTGCAGCAGCTCCTCCCCGAGCGCGGCCCCACGTCGCCCGAAGAGTTCGCGTCGGGCCTCCGGCTGGCCGAGCTGGCTCCGCCCGGACGGCCATACCTGGGCGTGAACATGGTGTCCGCGCTCGACGGCAAGGCCACGATCGACTGGCGCACCCGGGGCCTCTCGACCGATCTCGACCGGCGGCTGTTTCATCACCTGCGCACCCAGGCCGACGCGGTGATGGTCGGCGCAGGCACCGTTCGCACGGAGCGCTACGGCCGCATGACGAAGACCGACGAGCTGCAGGCCAAGAGGGTGGCCGAGGGGCTTGCGCCCCACCCGCTCGCCGTGATCGTGAGCGCCCGGCTCGAGCTGCCGCCGGACCTGCCGATCCTGAACGACCCCGATCAGCCGGTGCTGATCGCCACGGCGTCACCGGACTCCCTGCCGGGAGTGGGGGAGCAGGTGGAGTACGCACGCGTGGGCGACGACCTGGGAAAGCTCATGACGCACCTCTCAGAGGAGCGCGGCGTGCGCTCGGTGCTGGGTGAGGGCGGGCCCACCCTCAACTCCTTCCTCCTCTCGGCCGGCCTGGTGGACGAGCTGTTCCTGACCCTCAGCCCCAAGCTGGCGGGGGGCGCGGCCGCGCTGACCATCGTCGCCGGGCGCCAGCTCGTGGAGCCGGTGGAGCTCGACATCGTCTCCCTGGCCGAGCACGAGGGCGAGCTCTTCACGCGCTGGCGCATCCGCCGCTGACCAACTGCAGAAACGCTTGCAGCCTTCGTGGGTTTGCAGGCCTTTCCGCTAGAACTGGCCGTCCTCATGGCCACTACGCAGATACGGCCTGTCGCTCCTGCGCGGCAGCAGCCACCCAAGTCGTCCGAGCACGAGATCCCGGTAGTCGAGCTCGACAACGTGACCAAGGTCTACGACGGCGGCTCGGTGGCCGTGGACCAGGCCTCGATGCGTATCGGCCGCGGCGAGTTCGTCTTCCTGGTGGGCCCCACAGGCTGTGGCAAGTCCACCTGCATCCGGCTTCTCCAGAAGGAGATCGAGCCCTCCAAGGGCAGCATCTCGATCGCCGGCCGCTCGCTCGGCGAGATCCCGCGTAGCCGCGTGCCCTACCTGCGCCGCAACATCGGCGTGGTCTTCCAGGACTACAAGCTGCTGCCCAACCGGACCGTGTACGACAACGTGGCCTACTCGCTCCAGGTGATCGGCGAGCCGCGCCAGGAGATCCGCCGCAAGGTCCCGGACATCCTGCGGCTGGTGGGCCTCTCCACCAAGCTTCACAACTTCCCCGACGAGCTGTCGGGCGGCGAGCAGCAGCGCGTCTCGATCGCGCGAGCCTTCGTGAACCATCCTCCGCTACTCCTCGCCGACGAGCCCACCGGCAACCTCGACCCGGAGACCTCGATCGGGATCATGCAGCTGATCTACCGGATCAACCGCACCGGCACGACGGTCGTGGTGGCCACTCATGACAAGGAGATGGTCGACAAGATGCGCCGGCGCGTGGTGGAACTGCGCGAGGGCCGCATCGTGCGCGACGAGAAGTCGGGCCTCTACCGCCCGGACGAGTCCACCACCGAGTTCGCCATCCGGCTGCGGGGCGAGCTGGGCGTGGGTCCCGAAGGGCACCCCAACTGAGGTGGTCGCTCCCCGGCCCCCGCACCCACGGATGACGCGGATAGCCGTCGCTGCTCGGCGTCCTCGGGTTTCGCCTTGCCATCAGGCAAGGCTTCAACCCTGCGTCCTTGATCAGCTTGGCTCTCGGCGCCCCCTCGGGCACTGGGACCAGGGAGCGACCACCTGATGCGCTGGGGCTTCTTCCTGAAAGAGGCGCTGCGCGGGCTGCGCCGCAGCTCGGCCCCCGCCCTCGCCGCACTGCTCACCGTGCTGCTCACGGCGCTGGTGCTGGGCGTGTTCATCCCCATCGTCCAGGCCACCACGGGCACGGCGAACGAGGTGCGCAGCCGCGTGGCGGTGGACGTCTACGTGAAGGAGTCGGCCACTCAGGTCGAGCAGGCCGAGCTCAAGCAGGCGCTCGAGGCCACCAGCAACGTCAAGTCGGTGGAGTTCATCTCGAAGGGCGAGGCGCTCGCCCGGGCTCAGGAGAAGAACCCGAAGGCCTTCAAGGCCGGCGCGGAGCTGCTCGGCTCGAACCCGCTGCCCGCCTCCTTCCGCGTGACCCCGGAGGACCCGGACCGGCTCGATGAGATCGTGAGCCGCCTGCAGTCCGGCTCCGGCCCGCAGCTCGCCGCGATCGACGACGTGCGCGACCGCGAGGAGGACACGGACGAGATCCTGTCGGCCACCGGACTGGTCAAGGCCCTCACGGCCGGCCTCGCCGTGCTGCTGGTGTTCGCCTCGATCGCTCTGATCGCGAACACGATCAGGCTGTCGGTGTTCGCGCGCCGGCGCGAGGTCGAGGTGATGAAGCTGGTGGGCGCCACCAACTGGTTCATCCGCTGGCCGTTCGTGATCGAGGGCGTGATCGTCGGCTTCTTCGGCGGGCTGTTGGCGGTGTTGCTGCTGCTCGTGGCCAAGGAGACCTTCATCGACCCGCTGTCGGCCCGCTTCGAGCTCCTCGCCGCGCCCGAGACGATCGACTTCCCGCTGCTCGTGGTCGTGCTGATGCTGGCCTGCATCGCGGTGTCCGCTCTTGGCAGCGGCATCACGCTCCGCCGCTTCCTGCGGGTCTGATCGGGCTCGGCTCGGGCTTTAGGGGCGCTTTCGGGCCGCCACTACCCTCATGGGTCGGATGAACTCGGCCCGTTCGGCACTCGTGGCGTTCCTGTGCGCCGTCTTCGCGCTGTTCGTCGGCATCTGGCTCGGCGGGCATCCGGAGAAGCTACCCGGGCCGATTCAGGATGCGCTGGTGGAGGAGGATCAGGCGCTGCGCGCCGAGGTCATCGACTCGATCCAGCAGAACTTCTACAAGCCGGTGGACAAGAGCACGCTCGACGATGCCTCCCTCAAGGGGATCGTCCAGGCACTGGACGATCCCTTCTCCCACTACCTGACGCCCAAGGAGGCGGACCGCTTCGACGAGTCGGTGAGCGGTGAGTTCGAGGGCGTGGGGATGAACGTGGAGCAGGACCGGCGCGGGCTGAAGGTCCTGCGCGTGTTCGAGAACTCCCCGGCCGAGACCTCGGGCATACGCCGCGGCGACCTGATCGTTGAGGTGGACGGCAGATCACTTGCCGGGATCGACAGTGGGGTTGCCACCAGCCGCATCAAGGGCCCGTCGGGCACGAGCGTGCGGCTCAGCGTGGTGAGCCCTGGCGGCGACAGCGTCCGCCGGGTGAGCGTCAAGCGCGAGCGCATCTCGGTACCGGTGGCCAGCGGCCGCATCGTCGAGCGCGACGGCAAGAAGCTCGGCGTGGTCGAGCTCACGGGCTTCAGCGCGGGCGCCCACGGCCTGCTGCGGCGCGAGATCGACCAGCTGCTCCGCAAGGGCGCCAAGGGCATAGTGCTCGATCTGCGTGGCAACGGCGGGGGGCTGCTGTCCGAGGCGGTGCTCGTGTCGAGCATCTTCATCGAGAACGGCAAGATCGTGTCGGTACGCGGACGTTCGCGCGCGGAGCGCACCCAAGACGCCCAGGGCGACGCGATCAAGGAGGACATCCCCGTCGCGGTGCTGGTGGACCGCGGCAGCGCCAGCGCGTCGGAGATCGTGACCGGGGCGCTGCGCGACCGAGACCGGGCCACGGTCGTGGGCACGCGTACCTTCGGCAAGGGTCTCGTGCAGGAGGTCAACCGCCTTTCGAACGGCGGCGTGCTCGACCTGACGGTGGCCAACTACTACCTGCCGGACGGCGAAACGATCACCAAGGCCGGGATCAAGCCCCAGGTGAAGGCTCAGGACGATCCCGAGACCGACCGCGACGAGGCGCTCCCCAAGGCCCTCGACACGCTCCTCGCTCCGTCTCGATGAGATCCGCCGCCATGCGGCTCCACCAGCCGCTGGTGGCCGTGCTCAACAAGCAGGGCCGCTTCCTGGTGGCCGAGCCGCTGTTCGGGCGCGGGCCCCGCACGGCCGTGGAGCCCCGGGGCGCGGGCAACGGCGACCTCGTCCTGGTGGGCTCGGGCAAGCGCGGCGCCCGCGTGATCCGCAAGCTGGGGCGCCCGGAGCGCGCCCGCGACGTGCTCGAGGGGCTGATGCTCGACCGCGGCCTGCACCGCTCCTTTCCCCGCTCCGCCGAGGGGGAGGCCGAGCACGCGGTCACCGACCCGTACGCCGCCGACGCAAGGGTCGACCTCACCGGCCTGCCCACGTTCACGATCGATCCCGACGACGCCCAGGACTTCGACGACGCCATCTCCGCCACCCGCGAGGACGGCTACATCCGCGTGTGGGTTCACATCGCCGACGTGACCGCCTATCTGCGGCCGGGCGGGCCGCTCGAGGGAGAGGCGTTTCGCCGCTCCACGAGCGTCTACGTGCCCGGGGCGGTGGAGCCGATGCTGCCCGAGGCGCTGTCCAGCCGCGCCTGTTCGCTGCGCCCGGGCGAGGACCGGCTGGCGGTGACGGTGGAGATGGAGATGCACGGTGCGGAGGCGCGCAACGTGGCTTTTCACCGCTCGCGCGTCCGCAGCGACCGGCGGCTCACCTACACAGAGGTGGACGAGATCTTCGCCGGGCGGGCCCGGGCCGAGGGCCCATGGGCCGCGCCGCTCGAGGCCGCCCGCGAGGTCTCCGCCGCGCTGCGCGACCGGCGCGACGCCCTCCAGATCGGGTCGGCCGAGCCCACGTTCGAGTTCGACTCGGAGGGCAATGTCAGCGGCGTGCGCCACGAGCAGCAGACCGAGTCCCACTCGCTGATCGAGCAGCTGATGATCTTGGCCAACGAGCAGGTGGCCGGCTACCTCGCCGATCGCAAGCTGCCCACGCTCTACCGCGTGCACGAGCGGCCCGAGCCCAGCTCGGTGGAATTCCTGGTCGAGCAGCTGGCCAGCCTCGACCTGCCCACCCCGCCGCTGCCGAAGAACCTCACGCCCCAGCAGGCCGCCGATCTCGTCACCGAGATCTCGCGCACGGTCGCGCGCGAGGCCGACGGGCGGGTGGCGCCGGGCATCCTCGTACTGCGCTCTCTCAAGCAGGCCTTCTACTCGCCGCGCAATCTCGGCCACGCCGGGCTGTCGAGCCCGCGCTACTGCCACTTCACCTCGCCGATCCGGCGCTACCCGGACGTGATCGCCCATCGCGCGCTGCTCCAGGGTCTCGGGATCGACCACACCGCGGCCGCCGCCCACGAGCTCGACGAGGCGGGCGTGCTCACCTCGGCGGCCGAGCGAGCGGCGATGCAGGTGGAACGGGCGGCGGATGACGTGTGCCTCGCGTTCCTCCTCGAGCGGGTCCTGGCCGAGTTCGATCCCGGAGTGCCGCCGGTGTTCGAGGGCGAGGTGGTGGGCCTGATCGAGAAGGGCGCCTTCATCCGCTTCGGCGAACAGGGCTTCGAGGGCTTCCTCGGAGTGCGCCGCCTGCGCGGCTGGTGGGTGCTCAACGAGGTCGGAACCGCGCTGGAGGCCGAGGGCTCGGGGCGCCGACTGCGCCTAGGGGACAGGATCGAGGTAGTGGTCGACCGGGTCGAGACGGCACGCGGGAGAGTGGATCTATCGCCCGCGCGTGCATACTCGTAGCCGATGGCCAAGAAGGGAAAACGCAAGGCGGCGGCGGGTGACGTGGCCACCAACCGGCAGGCGGGCTTTCGCTACAACCTGCTCGAGAGGGTCGAGGCCGGGGTGGTGCTGCAGGGCTCGGAGGTCAAGTCACTGCGCAACGGCGGCGCCCAGATGAAGGACGCCTACGCCGACGTGCGCGACGGCGAGGTCTGGCTGCACAACATGCACATCGCCCCCTACGGGCCGGCCCGGGAGAACCACGAGCCGGACCGGTCGCGCAAGCTGCTGCTGCACCGTCGCGAGATCGAGCGGCTGATCGGCAAGACGGCCGAGAAGGGGCTCACGCTCGTGCCCACGCGCGTGTACTTCAACGGATCGCGGGCCAAGGTCGAGCTGGCCGTGGCCAAGGGCAAGGAGATGCACGACAAGCGCCGGTCGATCAAGGATCGCGAGCAGAAGCGCGAGATCGAGCGGGCGATGTCGGAGCGCCATTGAGCTGGACCGGGCAGGCGATCCTGTTCGACCTGGACGGCGTGCTGGTCGACTCGATCGCCGCCGTGGAGAAAACGTGGTTGCGCTGGGCAGAGCGGCACGGAGTGGATCCCGCGCTGGTGCTCGAAACGGTGCACGAGGGACCGGCGCGCGACAACGTGGCCAAGCTGGCGCCCGGCCTCGACGCTCAGGCGGAAGCAGACGCCATCGACGGCGCGCAGGCCGAGGACACCGAGGGCGTGGTCGCTCTGCCCGGCGCGGCTGAGCTCACGGCTGCGCTCCCGCCGGGACGCTGGGCTGTGGTCACGTCCGCCAACACCCGGCTGGCGCTGTCTCGGCTCCAGGCGGCGGCCATCCCACCGCCACGAGTGCTCGTGACCATCGAAGCGGTGGAGCGCGGCAAGCCGGCGCCGGACGGCTACCTGGCGGCCGCATCGGCCCTCGGCTTCCGGCCGGAGGAGTGTCTGGTGGTCGAGAACGCTCCTTCGGGAGTCGAGTCCGGTCGGGCGGCGGGCGCGACCGTGCTGGCGCTGTTCACCAGCCATTCCCGGCAGCGGCTCGCTGACGCTCACCTGATGGCGGAGGATCTGGCCGCCACGCGACTCGTCGGAGCCGACCCGCCGCGGCTCGAGCTCAGAGCCCCAGGCCCCGCTCCGTAGCCCAGCGCGTGAGCTCGTGCCGCGACGACAGCTGGAGCTTTCGCAGCACCGAGGACACGTGCGCCTCCACGGTCTTGGGCGAGATGTCGAGGCGTAGGCCGATCTCCTTGTACATGTAGCCGCGCGCGATGTGCTGGAGCACCTCACGCTCGCGCGGCGTCAGGTCGTCGAGCTCGGACTCAGGTTGCGGCGCAGGCCCCGCGAACGCGTCGAGCACGAAGCCGGCCAGCCGCGGGGAGAAGAACGCGTCGCCTTCGTTCACACGCCGCACCGCGTCCGCGAGCTCCACGCCCGAGATGTTCTTGGTCACATAGCCCCGCGCGCCGGCGCGGATCACGGCGATCACGTCTTCTGCGGCATCGGACACCGACAGCGCCAGGAAACAGGGCGGATGCTCGGTCCGCTCGTTCGTGCGGCGGATCACCTCCACGCCGCCCCCGTCGGGCATGTGCACGTCCAGCAGGACCACGTCGGGCCGCGTGTCCGCGATGGCGTCCACCGCCTCGCCGACTGCGCCGGCCTCGCCCACCACTTCGAGCAGCGCCTCGAGCTCGGCCCGCACGCCGGCACGGAAGAGCTGGTGGTCGTCGACGATCAGCACCCGCGGCGAGCTCATTCGCCCTCCTCCAGCACCAGCTCCACCTCCGTGCCCGCCCCGGCGGCGCTCGTGATCGTGGCCCGCCCGCCGTGGCGCTCCATCCGGCCGACGATCGACTCGCGCACACCCTGGCGATCGGGGGGCAGGTCGGCGGGGTCGAACCCCGGGCCGCGGTCGCGGACGAACACCTGCGTGCGGCCGTTGGCGCTCTCGGCGTAGACGTCCACCGGCGAGCCGTCGCCGAACTTGGCCGCGTTGGTCATCGCCTCGCGGGCTGCGGCCACCACGGCCTCGACGCCCGCGTCGAGCGCACGGTCGCCCACCACCACCACCTCGACCGGCACCCCGTAGCGCCTCTCCACGTCGGCCGCCACGGCCTCGAGGGCGGGGGCCAGGCGAGCGGCCTGCCCGGGGGCGGGCCTGCCCGCCAGCCACGCGCGCAGCTCACGCTCCTGGCGGCGGGCGAGGGCCGCCACCTCCTGCGGATCGTCCGCACGCCGCTGGACCATGGCCAACGTCTGCAACACGGAGTCGTGCAGGTGTGCGGCCACCTCGGCGCGCTCCTGCGAGCGGATGCGCTCGGAGCGCTCGCTGGTGAGCGAGCGCACGAGGCGGATCGTCCAGGGCGCGAAGATCACGCCGAGCACCACCACCGCCACGAGCACCGACAGCAGCACGTCGCGCGCCGCGCTGAGCGCGCCGGTCGTCTGGAGGAAGACCACTCCGGCGGCGATCACCAGCGCGATGCCGATACCCGTGCGCGAGATCGACGCGGCGGTCTGGCGCCCCTCCGCGCCGGTCAGGCCCGCCAGGGGCGTCGCGGCGCGGTCGGGTATGTCCGGGCGGGACGGCGGCGCGGCCGTCTCGGGCTCGGACGGCTCCTTTGCGCCCAGCGAGGAGCGCCAGATCAGAGCGCCTCCGCTCGCCACCAGCACCAGCGGCCAGACGATCGCGTCCGAGAACCAGATCCCCAGCCCGCGGAAGGTGAGGAGGGCGCTGAGCAGCAGCAGCCCGGTGCCCATCGCCACCTCGACCGCCGCGCGGCCCGTGGGCGCCCGGCGGCGCGCTTGGCCCGTGGTCTCGCCGGCCGGGATAAGCAGCCAGCCGAGGGCGTAGAGGAACACGCCCAGCCCACCCGCCGCGGCGGTCACCACGAAGGCGAAGCGCACGAGCCATACGTCGATGCCGTAGCGGCGGGCGATCCCGCCCGCCACGCCGCCGAGCCAGCGCCCGTCGAGGGCGCGGCGCAGCACGCGCCGGCCGCCATCGGGCCGCGCGGCCGGTGGGCTGCTTGCCCCGGAAGCGGTCATTCGTGTCGGGTCAGTCCGCGGGCCAGCAGCATCGCCCCCGTCGCCGCGCAGGCGACGGGGGCGAATACCGCGAACGTCAGCTCGAACGCACCGGTGGCGTCGAGCAGCAGCAGGGCGCCGAGAGCAAGGATCGCGACGCCCGCGACCAGAGAGGCGATCTCGGGCCTAGCCGCTCGCACGCTCACCCGTGTCCAGGCACGCGCTGTTGGTGCCGAGATATTGGTCGCCGAAGCCGGGACGGTCGAAGTCGTGATCGTCGAAATCGAACCCGGCTTCGTCGACGGCGTTGCTGGCGTGGCCGATCCGCAGGGCGCCGACGCCCACGTCGGCATCCACCACCAGGCGGCTGCGGTCGGGCCGCGCGTCGCGTGAATCCTCGAAGTCCACGTCCACACCGCCATTGTCGGTCTGGAAGGCCACCACCTGGCCCATGCCGACTTCGGCGCGCGTGGCCACGCACACGTCGTCGGGCACGATCACCCACGCCTGTCCCATGCCCAGGTCGACCTCGAGCGGGGTGTCTCCGGCGGGCAGGTCGGCGTCGCGCAGGTCGATCGTCAGCTCCCCGATGCCGAGCTGGTAACGGTCGCGGACGTCGGTGATCGAGGCCGGCCGGTAATCGCGCTCACCCACACCACCGTCGAGATCGATCCCGGCCGCCTGAACCGTCCCCGCGGAGAGCGCGAGCGCCACCGCGGGCAGGATCAGCCAGCGCACCGGCTTGTAGAAGGCGCCGGCCACCACCGCCAGGCCCGCGCCGATCACCAGCGCGGCGACGAGTGCTCCTCCTCCCGCCGCTGCCGCCCAGGCTCCCCCGAGCGCGACGATCCCGCAGAGGATGAGGACTCCGACCCCGAGGGCCGCCCGCCGCGCGATGTCTCCGGGGTCGCCGCTGGGTCCTTCGCCCGAGACGAGCCACCATACAAGGACGCCGGCCGCGACCAGGAAGGCGAGGGGGATGAGAAGTCCCGCAAAGAGAATCCCGCCGCCGAGAAGAAAGGGCGAGCCCACGAGGAGCAGCACCACCACGCCGACGATCACCAATGCCCGGTTGCGCCCGTCGGTGGGCCCTGCGGCCGCGGGAGCGCCGGCGGTCTCGTCCGGCGGGACGAGCAGCAGCGCGGCGATGTACAGAAGGACCCCCGCGCCACCGAACAGCGCCAGCACGACCGCGGCGATCCGGACGATGACCGGGTCGATGTTGAAGTAGCGGCCAAGCCCGGCGCACACGCCGCCGATCACCCGGCCGTCGCGTGGCCGCACGAGCCGGCGCGCCGGAGCAGCGGCGGGCCCGCTACCTCCGGGGCCGAGCGGTTCGGTGGGAGCCTCGTCGGCGGGGCCCTCGCCGCGAGGATCCTCGGGACGCGGCTCCGGCGTGGGCTCGCCGGCCCGTGGCTCCTGCTCGTCCGAAGTGTTCTCGTCTTTGTCGTCCACGGTCATGTCGTCCTCCGATGGCTGGATTTCCTGCCATCGAGACTGCCGCCGCCGAGGCGTTCTGCCTATTGGGAATGACCCCTAGGGAACCTAGTCGTGCGCCGCTAGAATTGACCGTTGCACGGGGGCGAAACAGCATCGACGTGGAGCTGTTCCGTCTCGATGTGGCGAGTCGAGGACTCCGGTTGGCCTCGTAAAAAAATCCGGAAACCAACAATTGCGAACTCTGACAATCACGAGTTCGCCCTCGCTTAAGACCTAAGTGAGGGAGTCGCGCCGGACAGCCCGCGGTCCGGGTTCGCGGCTTCAGATAGCGGGCTTACCCGGCCGGCCGGACCCTCAGCCGGACGGGGACATCACTAGAGGGTATGGCGCCGGGGACGTGCCCCGCGGATCGACCGAACCGGTGGCCGAGATTCGACTCCGACGGGAACGCTCGTAGCAAGCATCGAGATGGAGTTCCGCGGACGCCGGGGCAGTACCGGCCGCCTCCACCTCACAAGCGGTACGGCTCGGCCCCCGGGACACATCCGGGGGCCGAGCCGTTTCGCGGTTCTAGCGGCTCCCCGCGGCCTCCAGCGCGGCCTCGAGCTGAGCCTCGGACTCGTTCGAGAGCGAGCTCTGGATCACGTGCCCCTTCTCCTGAATGTTCGGCAGGATCTTGTCGGGGGTCATCGTCCGCACCAGCACGATCAGCGCCGCGGAGCCGGGCGTGAGCTTCTCGCCGAGCTCCTTCATGAAGCTGTCGTCCACTCCGTAGTCGGCCAGCGCTCCTCCGGCGGCCCCGGCGGCGGCACCGACTGCCATGCCGAGCAGCGGCGCGAGGAACAGGAGGCCGATCAGGCCGCCCCAGAGGGCGCCGCCGGCCGCACCGACTCCGGCGGTGCTGGTGGCCTGGTGGAGCTTGACCTTTCCGTCGTCGCCCCGGGTGACGACCACGGCGTCATCCACTTCGATGAGCTTGGCCTTGATGGCCTCGGTGAGACGGCCGCGTACGCGCTCGGCGGTCGCCTGGTCGGGATATGCGATGGCAATCAGATCACTCATTGATCGAGTGCTCCTCCTTCAGGTTGGTTGTGCGGAAGAATCTAGTCCTGACGACAGCGCGCCGCCATCACCCGTAACGAATGAGATCCGCGTGCGCTACTCCGGGGGGTCCGGCGCCAGCCGCTTGGCCAGCTGGTTCATGCCCCGATCGGCCGCCGCGCGCGATGCCCCTTCGAGGTCGGTGGGCCGATCCTTGGGCCGCTTGACCTTCGCGTCGCGCAAGGTGGCGATGTCCTTGAAGCGCAGCAACTCCTCGCGCTGGTCGGTGAGCGCCGCTCGCACTCTCGGCCGCGATTCGCGCAGGGCGCCCTCGAGCGCCGCCTCCAGTGAGCCATGGCGCTGCAGGAGGTCGGCCGCGCCCTTCTCGCCGATGCCCTTGGCGCCGGGAATGCCGTCGGAGGGATCGCCGCGCAGCGCGATGAAGTCGGGAACGAGCTCGGGCGCCACTCCGTAACGGCGCTTCACCTCCTTGGGATCCACCACGTCCGCGCCCCGTCCACCCGTGCGCACGTAGAGGATCGTGACCTTGTCGTCCGCACACTGGAACATGTCGCGGTCCCCGGTCATCACCAGGGTGGTGCCGCCGGCCTTGGACTCGAGCTTGGCGTAGGACCCGAGCAGGTCATCGGCCTCGAGGGTCTCGCTCACCGCCACGGTCCAGCCGAAGGCCTCGAAGAAGTCGCGCGCGTCGGCGAACTGGGGGACGAGCTTCTCGGGTACCTCGGGGCGGTCGGCGTGGTAGCCGTCGAACAGCTCCACGCGGTAGTCCGCTGCATCGGGGCCGAAGCAGAGCACCACGGCGCGCGGGCCGTGATCCTCGACCTCCCGCAGAATCAGGTTCGCCGTGCCGAGCAGAGCGTTGACCGGCTGTCCGTCCTTTCCCTCGATCGAATCGGGCAGCGCGTAGAAGGCGCGGAAGAGCAGCGACGGCGCGTCGATCACGAGAAGCGGTTCGGGCATCGGGTCCAGACGCTAGCTTTTTCCGCTCCCGCACTCCGGGTAGGCCACAGCCGTGCCGCAGAACGACGCCACGCCCTTCCTCCCCGAGCGGTCGAGCCTGACCGCGCTGCGCGAGGCAGCCGCGGCGTGCCGTGGCTGCCATCTGTGGGAGCCCGCGAGCCAGACGGTCTTCGGGGAGGGCCGCAAGCGGTCGCGCCTGATGTTCGTGGGGGAGCAGCCCGGCGACCAGGAGGATCGCCAGGGAAGGCCGTTCGTGGGGCCGGCGGGCCGCGAGCTCGACCGCGCACTCGAGGCCGCCGGCATCGACCGGAGCGACGCCTACCTGACGAACGTCGTCAAGCACTTCAGCTTCGAGGAGCGCGGGCGGCGGCGGATCCACCGGACTCCCAAGCGGTTCGAGGTGGAGGCGTGCAAACCCTGGCTCAGCGAGGAACTGCGGGTGGTGAGCCCCCGGATTCTGGTGCTTCTCGGCGCCACCGCGGCCAAGGCGCTCCTCGGAAGCTCCTTTCGCCTCACGCAGTACCGCGGCGAGTTCCTCGACTCCGACCTGGCGGAGCTCGTGACCGCCACCGTTCACCCCTCGTCCATCCTGCGCGGTCCGAGCGAGGAGCGAGACGCCCGCCGCGAGTCGCTGGTGGAGGACCTGCGCGTCGTGGCCGACGCCCTCGGCTGATCCTCCGGCCGCGTAACCCGACGTGCGGGGCGGGGTACTGTTGACCAACGGTCAGCAAGGGAGGCAAGCAATGTCCGAGACCACCACGAAGCCCGTCGCCGATGCGCCTCGGGCCAAGCAATTCGTTCTCGCCCGCCACGAGGCTCGAGTGCTCGAGTGGATCGCCCGGCGGCTGCCCGCCCGCGTGATGCCCGACCACCTCACCGCGCTGGGCGTCCTGGCCGCTTTCGGGATCGCCGGCGCTTACCTCCTCTCCAACGGCGACAAGCTCTGGCTCTGGGCCGCGTCCGCCCTCCTCATCGTGCACTGGCTCGGCGACTCGCTGGACGGCACCCTCGCGCGCGTGCGGCGTATCGAGCGCCCCAAGTACGGCTACTACCTCGATCACCTGGTAGACGCTCTGGCCACCGCGGTGATCGGGCTGGGCCTGGGGCTGTCGCCCTACATGCTGCTTTCGGTGGGCCTGGTGATCGTGGTCTGCTACCTGATCCTGTCGATCAACACCTATCTGGAGACCCAGGCCTTCGGCGTCTTCGCGCTCGGCTACGGCGGCGTTGGCCCGACGGAGGTGCGCCTGGTTCTGATCGGGCTCAACACGCTGATCGCCGTTGGGGTCGGCCTCGGCTTCAGCGTCGGGGAACTCGGTTTGACGGTCCTCGACCTGATCGGCCTCGCCATCGCCGGCGTGATGGTGGCCGCCGTGGTGGGACGAGCGGCGAAGAACCTCAGGCGGCTCGCCGAGCTCGAGCCGGCGGGGGTCTCAATCCGCTGAGCTCGAGTTGAGCGTGCGGGAGCGCTCGGCCACGGGCTGGAGGAAGTCGGGCAGCGGGCGCACCAGGCCCCTGCCCGTCTCCCGCTCCCAGATCTGCTCGAGCTGGGCCAGGTGCTCGTCCATGACCTCTTCGATCAGCTCGAAGTCGGCCGCGCGCACCGCGGCGAGCGTCCGCTCGTGGATCTCGATCGTCCAGTCCGGCACGAGCGGGGCGTGCATGGCCATGTCGCGGGCTATCTCGAGCTGGCGCAGGAGCGTGCGCATCAGGCCCACGATGGTCGAGTTGCGCGTGGCGCGTGCCATCGCGAGATGGAACTTGAGGTCGAGCTGGAGGAAGAGATCCTCGTGGCGCAGGAAGTCGTCGCTGGCGGCCAGCTCGCGCTGACGCTCGATCGTGTCCGACATCACCGCGAAGTCGTCGTCGGAGGCATGGGTGGCGGCGAGCTGAGCCACCCGCGGCTCCAGTAGCCGGCGCGCCTCGAGCACGCCCGCGATCTCCGAGAAGCGGATCTCCTGACGCGAGCGCAGGAGCTCGCGCGGGACCAGCTCGGAGGCCACGAAGATCCCGCCGGACTGACCGCGGCGCACCTCGAGCACCCCGGCCTCGCTCAGGGCCTTGATGGCTTCGCGCAGGGTCGGGCGGCTGATCCGCATCTGTGCCGCCAGCTCCCGCTCGGAGGGAAGACGGTCGCCGGTGTGCAGGTCGCCGCCCTTGATCTTCTCGGCGATCTGCTCGACGGCCTCCTCGAACGTGCGGCGGGTGGCCACCGGCTCGAAGGAGCGACGATTGGCGAGCTCGGGATTCACGGCCGCGTGGCGGCGATGCGCTCGAGCGCCTGGCGCTCGGCCACCTCGATCGGCGTGGAGCCCTCGACCCGGGCCGTCCCGATGGCGTCGTCCAGCCGGTCCATCGCACCGGCCAGGAGCTCGGCCTCCTGGGGCCCCTGTTCGCCATACCACTCTGCGCCTACGTGGATCAGGCCGCCGCAGTTGGCGAGGAAGTCGGGCACGAAGAGGATTCCGCGCTCGGCCAGGCGGCGAGCCACGGCCCGGCTCGTGAGCGGGTTGTTGGCGGCGCCCGCGATCACGCGGCAGTCGAGCGATCCGGCGCGGGCCTCGTCGATCACGCCGCCGGCGGCGCAGGGAGCCAGCACGTCGAGGGGAGAGGACATGATCGCCTCCGCCGACGGGGCGATCTCGCCGCCGTGCTCGGCCACGAAGCGCTCGCAGCGCTCGCCATCCAGGTCGCAGACGACCAGCGAGGCGCCGGAGCCTGCCAGCTGGGCGGCGAGCGCGCCACCCACCTTGCCGAGGCCGATTACACCCACGCGACGCTCCCACAGCTCATCCGTGCCGGTGGCCGCGGCCAGACCGCGCTCGATGGCCTGGTAGACGCTCGCCGCGGTGACCGGCGAGGGATCGCCGCCTCCGCCGTGGGCCTCGGAACGGCCCGTTACGAAGCGAGTGAAGCGCGCCAGGTAGTCCATGTCGCCGGTGCTCGTGCCTATGTCCTCCGCTGTTATGTAGGCGCCGTCCAGCTCCTCGATCACCGACCCGGCGCCCTCGAGTCGCGCCTTTCGCATCTCTGTGCGGCCGTCGTCGATCATCACCGCCTTGCCTCCGCCGAGGCGCAGGCCGGCCGCCGACGCCTTGAGCGTCATCGTGCGAGCGAGGCCCATCACGTCGTCGAGGGCCTCACGCAGTCCTCCGGCGTAGCGCTTGAGGCGCATTCCTCCGAGCGCCGGGCCGAGGACGGTGGAGTGCACGGCCACGATGAACCTGAGCCCGGTAGCGGCATCCTGGCGGATCACGATCTGCTCGTGATCGTCTTCGGCGGTCGCGAGCTCAGGCGCCGCCGCGAGGCGGGTGGCAATGGTCATCTCAGTTGACCTTATACCCGACCGTTGTTTCCATCAACCTGTGTACCGCCCTGTCTCATTGGAGTACGAACGTAGCGCATCCACTTGACGGATCGGGTTCCGGGTACCACCATTGGTAAGGTACTTTGTCCTTAGAACGGGCCGGAAGGGAGAGAGGTAGCCGCGATGACCCCCACCGCAGTACGACGCGGGGCCCGCAGAGGGCCGGCGGGTACGCGCGATCGCGGAGCACGTCCGGCGGTCAACGGCGGCCGGCCCGGTCACACGCGGCACGAGATCTCGCTGTCGGACAAGTACACGCTCGAAGAGGGGCAGATCCTTCTGACCGGCGTCCAGGGTCTGGTGCGCCTGCCGCTGGACCAGCATCGCGCCGACCGCCGCCTCGGCCTCAACACCGCGACGATGATCTCCGGCTACCAGGGTTCTCCCCTCGGTGGTCTCGACCAGGAGCTGGCGCGCAACCGCGAGCTCGCCGACGAGCACCATGTACGCCACGTTCCCGGCCTGAACGAGGAGCTCGGCGCCACGTCGGCATGGGGTAGCCAGCTCGCGGCCGACCTGCCCGGCGCCCGCTACGACGGCGTGCTGGCGCTCTGGTACGGCAAGGCGCCCGGGCTCGACCGCGCGGCCGACTCCCTGCGACACGGAAACTTCGTCGGCGTTTCGCGCACGGGCGGCGCGCTCGCCGTGGTGGGCGACGACCCGAGCTGCAAGTCGTCCACGATCCCGAGCGCCTCTGAGCCGATGCTGGCCAGTCTGCACATGCCGGTCTTCTTCCCGGGCAGCGTCCAAGAGGTGCTCGACCTCGGCCGGCACGCGCTCGCCTGCTCGCGCACATCGGGGCTGTGGGTGGGCTTCAAGATCGTCACCAGCGTGGCCGACGCGATCAGCAGCGCGGTCGTCGCCCCTGATCGCGTGATTCCGGTGATCCCGGAGGTCATGTACAACGGCCGTCCCTACGAGCACGTGCCGAACGCCAATCTGCTCGCACCAGCGTCGCTCGAGATGGAGAACACGCTGCTGGGCCCGCGCACCGAGCTCGCCCTCGCGTACGCGCGCGAGAACGGCGTCAACCGCATCGAGGGCGCCCGCGACGCGTGGCTGGGCATCGTGGCGCCGGGCAAGTCCTACTTCGACCTGATGCACGCGCTGCGCACGCTCGGTCTCGACGGACGCGAGCTCGAGCGCGCCGGCATAAGAATCCTCAAGCTGGGGATGGTCTCTCCCCTCGAGCCTGCGATCGCCCGTGACTTCGCGGCGGGTCTCGACGAGATCCTGGTGGCGGAGGAGAAGGGCCCGTTCGTCGAGACGCTCCTGAAGGAAGCTCTCTACGGCACGCCCGACGCACCTCCTGTCCTCGGCAAGCGCGACGAGCGTGGCGAGCGCCTGCTGCCGGCCGAGCTCGACCTCGATGCCGACCTGATCGCGCGCGCCGTGGCGGCGCGTCTCGCCGCGCGCGGCATCACGATCGACTCGGTTGAGGCGCGCCTGCGCAAGCTCAACGAGATCGCCACCCGTCCCGCCGATCTCCCCATGGCGCAGCGCACCCCGTTCTTCTGCTCGGGCTGCCCGCACAACTCCTCGGTCAAGGCGCCGGAGGGAACGCTGGTGGGCGGCGGGATCGGCTGCCACACGATGGTCCTGCTCAACCCCGAGGGCAAGGGTGAGATCACCGGGATCACGCAGATGGGCGGCGAGGGCGCGCAGTGGATCGGCCAGGCGCCCTTCACCGACGACTCCCACCTGGTGCAGAACCTCGGCGACGGCACCTTCCACCACTCGGGCTCACTGGCCGTGCGCGCCGCGGTGGCCGCCGGCGTGAACATCACCTACAAGCTGCTCTACAACGAGCACGTGGCCATGACCGGCGGCCAGGCCATCGAGGGCCAGCTGAGCGTGCCCGATCTCACCCGCTGGCTCGAGCTCGAGGGCGTACGCCGGATCATCATCACCGCCGAGGACACGAGCCGCTACCGGGGTGTCGAGCTGGCGGGAATCGCCGAGCTGCGCGACCGCAGCCAGCTGCTGGCGGCACAGCAGGAGCTGGCCACGGTCGACGGCGTGACCGTGCTGATCCACGACCAGGAATGCGCCGCCGAGCTGCGCCGCAAGCGCAAGCGCGGCAAGGCCGAGGAGCCTGCCGAGCGCGTGTGGATCAACGAGCGCGTCTGCGAGGGCTGTGGCGACTGCGGCCAGAAGTCGAACTGCCTGTCGGTGATCCCGGTGGAGACGGAGTTCGGCCGCAAGACCCAGATCCATCAGGCCAGCTGCAACAAGGACTTCTCCTGCCTCGAGGGCGATTGCCCCTCGTTCCTCACCGTAGTTCCGGGTGAGAAGACGGAGCACCGGACGCCGGAGCTCACGGCGGAGCTCCCCGAGCCCGCGCGGCTCGTGTCGGACACCGACTTCAGCGTGCGGATGATGGGCATCGGCGGTACCGGCGTGGTGACGGTCAACCAGGTGCTCGGCATGGCCGGCCTCATCGACGGCCTGCACGTGTCCGGGCTCGATCAGACCGGTCTCTCACAGAAGGGCGGTCCCGTGGTGTCGGACCTGCGAATCACGCGCGAGGCGCTGCCCGCGGCCAGCAAGACCCCGGCCGGCGAGGTCGACCTCTACCTGGGCTTCGACCTGCTCGGCGCGGCGAGCGACAAGAACCTCGTGAGCGCCGACCGCGAGCGCACCACCGCCGTCGTATCCACCAGCGCCGTTCCCACCGGGCGGATGGTGATCGACACCGAGGAGCGCTTCCCGGAGCTGTCCGGCCAGCTCGACCGCATCGACCGGGTCACTCGCCGCGAGCACAACCTCTATCTGGACGCCCAGCGGCTCTCGGAGCGCCTGTTCGGCGATCACATGATGACCAACACGCTGGCGCTCGGCGCCGCCTTCCAGCGCGGTCTTCTGCCGGTATCGGCCACCGCTCTCGAGGAGGCCATCCGGCTCAACGGGGCCGCCGTCGAGAAGAACCTCGCCGCCTTCGCGTGGGGTCGCGCCGTGGTGGCCGCCCCCGATGCCGTTGAAGCGGCCACCCGGGAGCCCGAGTCGATCGTGCCCGTCCACGAGCTGACCGCGGCGGAGCGCAAGCTCGTCGCGATGGCGGTCGACGGCGACGACGGCGAGCTGCGCCGCCTCGTGGAGACGCGCATCCCCGAGCTCGTGGCCTATCAGGACGAGTCCTGGGCCCGCCGTTATGCCGAGCTCGTCCGGCGCGTACAGGTAGCCGAGCAGGAGCGCATTCCGGGGCACTCCGAGCTGGCCGAGGCGGTGGCCCGGCAGCTCTTCAAGCTGATGGCCTACAAGGACGAGTACGAGGTCGCCCGGCTGCACCTCGACGCCGTCGAGGAGGCCAGGCGCAACGCCGAGTTCGGAGCGGACGCCAAGGTGTACTTCATGCTGCACCCGCCGCTCATGCGCGCGCTCGGGCTCGACCGCAAGCTCAAGCTCGGCGCCTGGTTCCTACCCGCCTTCCGGGCCCTGTACCGGATGCGGCGCCTGCGCGGCACGCGGCTCGATCCCTTCGGCAAGGCCGAGGTGCGCCGGGTCGAGCGCAAGCTGGTTGAGGAGTACGAGGAGCTCGTGGGGGAGACCCTTGGCGCTCGTCACGAGTGACACGCACGCCACGGCGGTCGAGTTGCTCGAGCTGCCCGACGTGATCCGCGGCTACGAGGAGATCAAGCTGCGAAACGTCGTGCTCTACCGCAAGCGCGCCGAGGCGACGCTGAAGCGCCTCCGGGCCGGCAAGCCGGCGCCGCAGATCGTCGTCTGAGGGTTCGCCCGCCGCCGTTTCGCGGTAAGAGAACGGCTATGACCGACACCTTCACCATCGGCGGCGACCTGAACGTCCGCCGTCTCGGCTTCGGGGCGATGCGCATCACCGGCGACGGCATCTGGGGTCCGCCCGACGACCCGGAGGCGGCCAAGCGCCTGCTTCGGCGCATACCCGAGCTCGACATCAACCTGATCGACACGGCGGACTCCTACGGCCCCGAGGTGAGTGAGAACCTGATCGCCGAGGCGCTCCATCCCTACCCCGACGGGCTCGTGATCGCCACCAAGGGCGGGCTGCTGCGCACCGGGCCCGGGCAGTGGCCGCGCGACGCCCGCCCCGAGCACCTGCGCGAAGCGTGCGAGGGCAGCTTGCGCCGGCTGCGCGTAGAGCGCATCGATCTGTACCAGCTCCACGCGCCGGACGAGGACGTGCCCTACGAGGACTCGGTGGGAACTCTCAAGGAGCTGCAGGACGAGGGCAAGATCAGGCACATCGGCGTCTCCAACGTGTCGGTCGAACAGCTGGAGCAGGCACGCGGGATCGTGGAGGTCGTGACGGTGCAGAACCGATACAACCTCACCGACCGCTCCTCCGAGGACGTGCTCGGCGTGTGCGAGGAGGCCGGCATCGGCTTCGTTCCCTGGTTTCCGCTGGCCACGGGCTCGCTGGCCGAGGAGGGTGGCCCGCTCAACGAGCTGGCCGCGCGCCACGGGGCCACTCCGAGTCAGGTGGCGCTGGCCTGGCTGCTGGCGCATTCGCCGGTGATGCTGCCGATCCCGGGCACCTCGTCGATCGAGCACCTCGAGGAGAACGTCGCGGCCACGCAGCTGTCGCTGTCCGCCGACGAGCAGGAGGAGATAGCCGCGGCCGCGGAGCGCGCCTGAGCGATCGGGGCGTCCGGCGGCCCGGGGACCCTGTGCCCGTGGAGCACGCCTTCGGCAGGGGGGAGCCGTATTCGATTGGGCTCGAGGAGGAGCTGCTCTTGGTGGACGAGCAGACGCTCGCGCTCGCCCACGTGGCCGATCGCGTGGTGCCGGCGATCGAGCTGCCCGGAGAGCGCGCAGGCCACGAGGCCTTCCTTGCCGAGCTCGAGCTGCGCTCGGATCCCTGCGCCACCGCCTTCGAGGCGGCGGGCCAGCTCGCCGGCGGCCGAGCCGCAGCGCGCGAAGCTGGTGGGCGTCTCATGGCCGTCGGGATCCACCCGGACGCCCGCTACGGCGACGTGGAGCTCGTCGACACCGAGCGCTACCGGCGCGTGGAGGGGGAGATGCGCGGTCTGATCAGGCGCACTCCCGAATGCGCCCTGCACGTGCACGTGGCCGTGCCCAGCCCGGACGCGGCGGTGGCCGCCAGCACCGGCCTGCGCGAGGCGCTCCCGCTGCTGATGGCCCTGAGCGCCAACTCGCCGTTCTGGTTCGGCTTCGACTCCGGCCTGGCGAGCGCCCGGGCGGCACTGGTGCGCGGCTACCCCGGACGCGGGGCGCCCCCGCCGCTGCGCAGCTGGGAGGAGTACGCCGAGCAGCTCGAGGCCATCGCCGCCGGAGGCGGGCCGCGGGACCGGACGATGGTGTGGTGGGACATTCGGCTTCAGCCGCGCCTGGGCACGGTCGAGCTGCGCGAGCTCGACGCGCAGACACGGCTGGAGGACGCCGCGGCGCTGGCGGCGCTGGCCCACGCTCTGGTCCGCCGGGCGGTCGAGAAGCCCGTGGAGGAGCCAATCGCGTCACAGGCGCTTGCCTGGTCGTGGTTTCGAGCCTCACGCGACGGCCTGGCGGCCACGATCGCCCACAACGGACTTCTGGTGCCGGTACCCGAGGTCGCCCGCAAGACGCTCGAGCAGCTGGGGGCGGATGACCCCGCGCTCGAGGGCATCGAGCGGATCCTCGCCGAGGGCAACGGCGCGGATCGTCAGCGCAGTGCCTACGAGCGCGGCGGTATGACGGGGCTGCTGCGCTTTCTCTACGAGGAGACGGCAGAGCCGCTGGACGCCGAGTCCAGCGCCGCCTGAACGACGAGGGCCCGGTCGCTAGAGCGACCGGGCCCTCGTGAATCGATGGTTGGAAGCGGAGGCGCTTAGGCGGCTTCGCGGAGCGCAGCCACGGCGTCGTCCGAAGCCAGGCGGCGCAGGGCGCGGTCCTCGAGCTGGCGAACGCGCTCGCTCGAGAGCCCGAGCCGGCGGCCGGTCTCGCGAAGCGCGTGGGGCTCCTCGCGATCCAGACCGAAGCGCAGGGTGATCACGTCACGCTCGACGTCCGGGAGCGTGCCGACCGCCTCGCGCAGGCGCTCGTCGCCGAGGCCGGTCACGACCTCGTCCTCGACCGCAGGGCCCTCGCCGGCGATCAGGTCGCCGAGGGCGGTCTCGCCGTCCTCGCCGACGCCCTGATCCAGGCTGGTGGGTCCACGGTCCGCGCGACGGATGTCTGCCACCTCGTCGACGGGGAGATCCACGAACTCAGCGATCTCCTCCTCGGTGGGCTGACGCCCGAGCTGGACGGCGAGCTTGCGCTCGGCGTCCTGGATCTTGCGCGCCCGCGCCACGATGTGGACCGGCAGACGGACGGTGCGGCCCGAGTTGGCGAGCCCGCGCCCGATCGCCTGGCGGATCCAGAGCGTGCCGTAGGTGGAGAACTTGAAGCCCTTGCGCCAGTCGAACTTCTCGACCGCGCGAATCAGCCCGAGCATCCCCTCCTGGATGAGGTCCCCGAGGGGAAGGCCCTGGCCCTGGTACTTGCGCGCGACCGAGATCACCAGTCGCAGGTTGGCGTTGATCATGCGGTCCTTGGCCGCTAGATCGCCCTTTTCGATGCGCTTGGCCAGCTCGATCTCCTCCTCGGCCGTGAGGAGGGGATGGCGCCGCGCTTCGTTGAAGAACAGCTGCAGGGAATCCTCGAGCTCCACCGCGACCGTCTGGCGGGATTCGGGGGTCTCTGCGGGACGAATCAGTGTGTCAGTAGTCATACCCAACTTTGGTTTCGATAGTTCGAAGGCCGTCGAAAATTATACACAAACTCAGCACAAGCGTTACCCCGCGAGGGGGATAGGCCGTGTAGGAAGGCTCTCCAGTGCGGTGTTTCGCCGAAACGTATATTGCCCTAGTACTAGTTGTTTGCACGTACAATTATAGTCGCCGGAAGCCGTTGCGTCCACCCAGCGAACTCGAGACCGCTGCTCCGGCGCGAGTCGCCGCGGTGCGCGGAAGCGTCTCGAACTAGTACGGCCGCGCGGGCCCGAACGGTTATCGCGGCCCTCCTGCACGGCGCAGCGTGGGCGGCGTACCCTACGGGTAAGCAGCGAGCTCGGAAGATTCCTCGGCTAAGGAGGCCAGCGCATGCAGGTGACCTCTCCGGACCGCGACCAGATGCGCAAGCTCGCGGAGCTGCGGCTAGAGCGGCCGCTGGTGCTGAGCCTCTACCTGGATCTGGATCCGTCAGAGTTCGCCACCCCGCCGGCCCGTGCCACCGCCGTCCGCTCGCTGATCGACGAGGCCGAGCGGCGCGTACGCGAGCGCAACACCCTGTCCCATGAGGATCGCAAGGAGCTCGAGGAGAGCGTGAGCAGGGCGGCCGACTTCCTGGAGCACGAGCTGCCCACCGAGGGGGCGCACGGTGTGGCCGTCTTCAGCAGCGTGCCGGCCGACCTCTTCGAGGCCATCAAGCTGCCCCGCTCGGTGACCAACCGGGTGGCGATCGGGCGCTCACCGCTCGTGGGGCCGCTGGCCCGGCTCGAACGGCGCGAGCGCTGGTGCGTGGCCCTGGTCAGCCGCCGTGACGCGCGTCTGTTCCGTGGCTCGCCCGACGGGCTGCGCGAGATCGAGCAGATCCACGACGAGGTCTTTGGACAGCACGACAAGGGGGGCCTCGCCCAGGCCCGCTACGCGCGCGGGATCGAGAAGGAGAAGGACGATCACTTGAAGCACACGAGCGAGGCGCTCATGCGCCACTTCAAGCGCAATCCGTTCGAGCACCTGTTGCTCGGCGGTCCGCGCGAGGTGACGAAGGACTTCGAGCAGAAGCTCCATCACTACCTGCGTGAACGGATGGCCGGGTTGATCGAGGTGGACGTGGACCACACGAATGCCGACGGCGTGCTCGAGGCCGCGCGATCGAGCTTCGACCAGTCCGACAGCCGGCGCGAGAGTGAGTTGCTGGAACGGCTCGGAGAGCGGGGCGCCACCGGCATCGAGGATGTGCTGGCCGCGCTGAACGAACGGCGCGTGGAGGTGCTGCTGCTCGACGAGCAGTTCGGGGGCGTGCACGGCGTTCAGTGCAACGAATGCGGCTTGCTCGCGCTCGACGGTGAGAGTTGCCCGGCTGACGGCGCGCCCATGATCGAGCTGGAGGACCTGACCGACGCCGCGATCGAGCTGGCCGTCCAGCAGAGGTCGGACGTGGTGGCGGTCCGCCATCACGCCGACGCACTCGCCGACGTCGGCGGGGCCGCGGCGCTGCTGCGCTTCTGACGCTCGCGCGGGCACTCAGTAGCGTCAGGGGAATGGCAGACGCTGCGATCGAGGCGAACGGCCTCGTCCGAGAGTTCAAGAAGGGCCCGCGCGCGGTGGACGGGATCGACCTGCGGGTGGAGCCGGGAGAGGTCTACGGCTTCCTGGGCCCCAACGGTGCCGGCAAGTCCACCACGGTGCACATGCTCACCACGCTCCTGCCGCCCACCGCGGGCACGGCGCGGGTGGCGGGCTTCGACGTGGTCGAGAACGGGCCCGAGGTCCGGGCCGTGATCGGCGCGGCCCTCCAGGAGGCGGCGCTGGATCCTTTCCTCACCGGTCGCGAGCACATGAAGCTCCAGACCGCCCTGCACGGGATGTCGGGCGACGAGGCACGGCAACGCTCGACCTCGCTGCTCGAGCGGGTCGGCCTGACCCAGGCCGAGGACCGGCGCGTGGGCGGCTACTCGGGAGGCATGAAGCGCAGGCTCGACCTTGCTCTGGCGCTCGTCCACCGGCCGCGCATCCTGTTCCTCGACGAGCCCACCACCGGTCTCGACGTGCAGAGCCGCAGCGCGCTCTGGGAAGAGGTGCAGCGACTCGCGGGGGACCGCGGCGTGACCGTGTTCCTCACCACCCAGTACCTGGAGGAGGCCGACGTGCTCGCCGACCGGGTGGGGATCATCCACCGCGGCAAGATCGTGGCCGAGGGCACGCCGGAGGCTCTCAAGGCGGAGATCGGCCGGCCGAGCGTGGAGGCAATCCCGGTGGACCCCGAGGAGCTCGAGCGCATGAAGGACGTTCTCTCGCGCTTCGGCGAGTCGGTGACCGGGTCGGTGAAGGGAGCGTCCGTGCGCCTCTCCGGAGGAGACGCCCAGCTGGCCGACGTGGTGCGCGCGCTCGACGCCGAAAACCTGGCCATCCAGGAGCTGCAACTTCACGCTCCGACCCTCGACGACGTGTTCCTGGCCAAGACCGGACGCTCCCTGGAGGGAGCGGAGCACGAGGAACCGGCCGACCCGGAGTCCCAGGAGGACCCGGTGGCGGCGTGAGCCGCTCCAACCTCTTCGTGCAGGTGGGCATGCTGGCCCGCCGCTCGGTGGTGCGCACCCTGCGCCAGCCCGCGATGGTGGTGCCCTCGCTCGTCTTCCCGCTGATGCTGCTCTCGATCAACTCGAGCGGGCTCGAGTCGGCCACCCGGCTGCCCGGCTTCCCGACCGACTCCTACTTCCAGTTCGCGCTCGCCATCACGTTCGTGCAGGGCGCTCTGTTCTCCGCCAACAGCGCGGGCACCAACGTGGCCAACGACATCGAGAGCGGCTTCCTCAACCGGCTCTCGCTCACGCCGCTGCGCCGGGTGTCGCTGATGATGGGCCAGCTGGCGGGGATCGTGGCCCTCGGATTCATCCAGGCCGTGACCTTCCTGCTCGTGGGGATCGCGTTCGGCGTCGGAATCGCCACCGGTGTGGCCGGGGCGTTGGTGATCGTCGCCTTCTCGTTGCTGATCTCGCTCGCCTTCGGCTGCATCGGAGCCTTCGTGGCGCTGCGGGCGGGCAACGGCGAGGCCGTGCAGGGCATCTTCCCGCTCTTCTTCGCGGCGCTGTTCCTGTCCTCGATGGCCCTTCCCCGCGATCTGATCCAGAACGACTGGTTTCGCACCGTGGCCGACTGGAACCCGGTCTCCTACATGCTCGAGTGCATCCGCTCGCTGATGATCGTCGGCTGGGACGGGGAGGCGCTGGCGCTCGGCTTCGGCTGCGCCGGCGCAGTGGCCGTGATCGCGCTGGCGGCCGCGTCGTCGGCTCTCCGGACGAGGATGGTGCGCACGTGAGTCGCGGTGGCTTCTGGGCCGTGGCGCGCGCGGTGGCGTGGCGCAACGCCCACAACTTCTTCCTGAACCCGGCGCTGCTCATTCCCGCACTGCTGTTTCCGATGTTCTTCTTCACCGCCTTCGCCGGCGGGCTCTCCCGGGTGGAGTCGGTACCCGGCTTCGACTTTGCGGGCGGCTACACGACCTTCGTGTACGGCTTCGTCCTCCTGCAGGCGTCCGCCTTCGGCGGGATCTTCACCGGGTTCGCCGTGGCTCGGGACTTCGAGTCGGGGTTCTCGCGGCGGATGATGCTCGCCGCCTCGCGCCGTGGAGGCATCGTTGCGGGCTACTGGCTGTCGGCTCTCGTGCGGGCGCTGTTCACGATCGCGGTGATCACCAGCGTTGCCCTGCTGGCGGGGCTCGACGTGAACGGCAGCCTCGTCGACATCGTCGGCCTGTACACCCTCGCTCTGCTCGTGAACGCCGCGGCGATGCTGTTCGGGACCGGCGTGGCGATGCGGCTGCGCACCATGCAGGCCGGGCCGCTCATCCAGACCCCGGCCTTCCTGATTCTCTTCCTCGCCCCCGTGTGGGTGCCCTACGACCTGCTCACCGGGTGGGTCAAGGCGGCCGCTTCGGTGAATCCGATCACGCTCGTGATCGAGTCGATACGAGGCTTTCTCGAGGGCGATCCCACGGAGGTGCTGCCCGCTTTCCTGGTCGCGCTCCTGCTGGTGTCGGTCACCGTGCTCTGGGCCCGCGGTGGGCTGCGCAGCGCGGAGCGCGCCGCTTGAGAACCCGTCTAACCTGCGCCCATGACCAAACTCGTGCACGAGGTCGAGGAGGGCGACGGTTACGCGGTCGCGAACGTGGAGGCCATGTCCGAGGGTCCGGGCTTTCGCAAGGTCCGGCGTGAGCTGGGCGTGACCGCGTTCGGGGTCAACGCCATCGAGCTCCCGCCGGGCGTAGAGACCGGCCGCCATTACCACGACGAGCAGGAGGAGCTCTACTTCGTCCACCGCGGGCGAATCGAGATGACCTTCGGCGACGGCGAAGGCGAGAGCCGGGAGCTCGGCCCGGGTGGTCTTGCGCGCGTGGACGCCGCCACGGTCCGCAAGGTCCGGTGCGTGAGCGACGAGCCGGCGCTCTATCTCGTCGCGGGCGGGAAGGACGGGTACGTGGGACGTGACGGCCGCCTCGCCGAGGGCGAGACGAGCCGCTTCGGAGCCTCGGGATCTCCCTCCGGGTCGTAGCCGCCGCGGCCCTCGCCGCCGGGCTCGTCCTGGTAATCACCGGCCCCGCGGGACCCTCGCAGGGGCGTCCCCTGCCCAGCGCGCCCCGCTGTCCGATCTTCCCGGCGGACAGCCACTGGAACCGCCCCGTCGCTCGCCTCCCCGTGCACCCGAACTCGGACGCGATCGTCCGCTCGATCGGACTCGGCGAGCACATGCACGCGGACTTCGGGTCGGGCCTCTACGAGGGCGCGCCGATAGGCATCCCGTTCGTCACGGTGGGCCGGCGCACGCGCCGGGTGCCGGTCAGATTCGAGTACGCGAGCGAGTCCAACCGGGGCCGCTACCCGATCCCCCGAGACGCGCCGGTCGAGGGCGGGCGCGGCTCGGACGGCGACCGTCACGTGATCGTGGTCGACCGTCGGCGCTGCCGCCTGCACGAGCTGTTCGCGGCCTACCCCGAGCAGGGAGGAGCACGCTGGCGCGCCGGGTCGGGCGCGGTCTGGAACCTGCGCCGCAACCGCCTCAGGCCGCGCGGCTGGACCTCGGCCGACGCGGCCGGGCTCCCGATACTGCCCGGGCTCGCCCGCTACGACGAGGTCCGCCGCGGCCGCATCGACCACGCGCTGCGCTTCACCGCCAGCCGCACTCGCAGGGCGTTCGTCTACCCCGCGCGCCACTTCGCGTCCGATCTGGACGACCCCGACCTGCCGGCGATGGGTCAGCGCCTGCGGCTCAGGCGCGGCTTCGACGTGAGCCGCTTCCCGCGCCAGTCGCGCGTGGTGCTGCGGGCGCTCAAGCGCTACGGGATGATCCTGGCCGACAACGGCTCGTCCTGGTTCGTGAGTGGGGCGCCCAGCCGTGGCTGGGACAACGATGATCTTCACTCGCTCGGGCGCGTGCCCGGCAGCGCCTTCGAGGTGGTGGACACGCGGCGTTTGCCTCGTCCATGAAGCCGGTGCGGATCGGCTGCTCGGGTTGGAACTACGACGATTGGCGCGGGCGCCTCTACCCGGAGGGGGTGGGCCCCGCCCGCTGGCTCGCCGTCTACGCCGAGCGCTTCGACACGGTGGAGGTCAACTCCACGTTCTATCGGCTGGCCTCCCGCGACGGCGTCAAGCGCTGGGCCGATCAGACACCGGAGCGGTTTCTGTTTGCCGCCAAGGCCAGCCGCTACCTCACCCACGTGCGTCGCCTGCGCGAGGTGGGCGATGGCATCAAGCGCTACTACGAGCGCATCGAGCCTCTCGTGGAGGCGGGCAAGCTCGGGCCGGTGGTGTGGCAGCTGCCCGCGAACTTCCAGCGCGACAGCGAGCGGCTGGCCGAGCTCCTGCCCCAGCTGCCGCCCGGGCGCCACTGCTTCGAGTTCCGGCACGAGAGCTGGTTCTGCGACGAGATCTACTCGCTGCTCGGCGATCACGACGCTGCCCTCGTGATCGGGGACCACCCCAAGTGGCCCTTCCAGGCACGGGTGCTCACCACCGGCTGGACGCTGGTACGGCTGCATCACGGGCACCGGGGCCGGCGGGGCAACTACTCGGAGTCAGAGCTCGGCGAATGGGCCCGGCGGATCGCCCAATGGCGCCGCCGGGCCGAGGTGTTCGTCTACTTCAACAACGACTGGGAGGGCTTCGCGGTCGACAACGCGCTTTCGCTCAAGCGGCGGCTGCGGCCGTCTCCAGGCGAGTGAGCGCGCGCCGCAACAGGCGCGACACGTGCATCTGCGAGTAGCCGATGCGCTCGCCGATCTCGCGCTGGGTCAGGTCGTGCAGGAAGCGAAGCTCGAGCACCTCGCGCTCGACATCGGGCAGCGCCTTCCAGGTGCTGGCGATGGCCTGGCGATCGTCGACCAGCTCGTACGACGGATCCTCGCCTCCGAGCAGATCCACGAGCGAGGCCGACTCGTCGTCGTCCCGCGCGGCCGGCGCGTCGAGCGAGGCAGCCTCGTAGCTCGCCGCCGCCTCCTGCGCCTCGAGCACCTCCTCGGTCGTGCAGCCCAGGGCATTCGCAACCTCGCGGACACTCGGGGAGCGACCGAGCTGCTTGGACAGCACCTCGCTCTCGCGGGTGACCGCCAGCGTGCGCTCCTGCAGATCGCGCGGAACGTGCAGTGACCAACCCTTGTCGCGGAAGTGCCGCTTGAGCTCACCCAGGATGGTGGGCGCCGCGTAGCTCGTGAACTTGGTGCCCCGTCCCGGCTCGAACCGGTCGATGGCCTTGATCAGGCCCAGGCTGGCCACTTGGAGCAGATCGTCGTAGGGCTCGTCGGTATAGGCGTAGCGCAGCGCGAGATCGCGGGCGAGCGGCAGAAAACGCTCCACCAGCTCCTCGCGGGCGCCGAGATCGCCGTCGACGTGATAGCGGACGAGCAACAGGCGCTCGGCCTCGCGGGCTTGAGTCCGGTCCTGAGTCGACTGATGCGCCGCCGGGGGCGGCATGGGAGCGAGCGCTACCGCACTCATTATTGGTCAAACCTCCGTCTTGATTGACGTGAGGTCCGCCGCAGGGCCGAGGTGTCGGCCGGGCTCCGTCCCCCTGAAACCAGTGGGCCCCTGAACACGCCTCATCGACCCGTTCAGTAACCACTCCGAGTGTATCCCTTGGGGAGGAATTTCAAACGCCGAATTGGGTTTGGCGCGAATGCTCCGGGTATGAGGCCGGTCCGCCGGGCAGCTAGCTCACACGTGCGCCGCGCAGCGCCGGGAGAACGTGCTCGCCGTAGACCTCGAGCGCACGCTGCGGCGCCCGGCCCGATCCGTTCTGGATGCACACCACGGTGGCACCCATCTGCTCGACGTCACGTATCCGCTCGACATGGATCTGGGGATCCGAGCTGACGATGTAGGACTCGCGGAATTCGTCATCCGAGATCTGCTCTTCCGCGTGCGCGTACATGGCTCGAGGGTCGTGCCAGTCGTCGCGGTAATACTCGGGCGGCTGGGTGGCTTTCCACACCCGCGCGCCTTCGAGGGCCGAGTCGTCGTCTTCGGCCCACGACATGCCGGCTTGGAGGATGATCTCGCCGGGCTCCAGCCCAGCATCGTCGCGGGCGGCGCGGTAGGTGTCGATCAAGTCGGGGGCGGTCTCGGGATCAGCGAGTGTCCAGAGCCCGTCGCCGCGCCGGGCCGCCACCTCCGCCGCCTTGGGCCCGAACGCGGAAACGTAGATCGGCGGCCGCCGCTGTCCGCGAGTGTGCAGATAGGCCTGCTTGGTGCGGTAGAAGCGGCCATGGTGGTCGAAACGCTCGCCGTCGAGCAGACGGCCCATGAGCTCGAGCGCTTCGTCCATGCGGTCCACCTGCTCGTCGGGAGACGGCCAGTCCATGCCGCACGGAGACTCGTTCAGGGACTCTCCGGAGCCGATGCCCAGGAAGGCGCGATCGGGGTGCATCTCCTCGAGCGTCGCGACGAATTGCGCGACGACTGCAGGGTTGTAGCGGTACACCGGAGCCGTGACGCCGGTGCCCAGGCCCACCCGCCGGGTGGCCTGTCCTATCGCGCCGAGGAGAGTCCAGGCCTGAGCGGACTCGCCCGGCTCCCACCAGGGCTGGAAGTGATCGGACACGTTGATGGCGTCGAAGCCGGCGCGCTCGGCCACCTCGGCCTGAGGCACCAGCTCGCTGGGTGGAAATTGCTCGGTGGCGAGTTGAATCCAGTAGCGCATGGTGGCGCTGATACCCGGCTCCGTGGGCGTGATTGCGCCTCGGTGGACGACATCACCCGTTCGTTGACCGCACTCGCTCGACGGGGTAGGCTCCAGGCCGAGCATGTATCTCGACTGCCCGCGCTGCCGGCTGACCGTCTACACCCGCGCTGCGACCCGGACAAGCCAGGAATGTCCTCGCTGCCGGGCCACGCTGGGCAAGGCCGGGCGTCTGTTTCATCCCACACCTCCAGCGCGCCTGTTCGCGCGCGGCGTGCCGCGTCCCGCCGGTCCCCAGGCCCGGCCCTGACTGAACGCGGCCACGGGGCCGCGCGCATGCTTGAATTGGCGCAGTGAGCGCGGTCAGCCCGATCGACGAGACGGGGGGGACGGGGGAGGAGCTCGCCGCCGTGACCAATGGGATCGTGGGCCTGTTTCGCGAGTACTACGGCCGCGGGCCCACGAAGGCGAAGAGCTACCTCCTGGACGACACGTACGTCGTGTGCGTGCTTCACGACACCATGACCACCGTGGAGCAGACGCTGGTGAAGGCGGGCCAGGGGCGCTTGGTCCGCGAGGTTCGCCTCACCTTCCAGGAGGCCCTGGCGGACTCGTTCATGGGGGTCGTCGAGAAAGCCACCGGTCGCCGGGTGGCCACGTACCACAGCCAGCTCACGCTCGAACCCGACATCGGCATCGAGTTCTTCCTGCTGGAGCCGCGCGCCGCCGAGTAGCCCGGCCGCCGCGCGTCAGTCGCGCGGCTCGACGTACGGCTCCTTGTCCGGCGGGCGCATGCCTCCCTCGATCGCTCGCGAGCGCTGGAGCTCGGCGTTGAACTCGGCCCCGAGCAGGATCATCACGTTCGAGACCCAGAGCCACACGAGGAAGATCACCGGGCCGGCCAAGGCGCCGTAGGTCTCGTTGTACGAGCCGAAGTTGCTCACGTAGAACGCAAACGCAAGCGAAGCGATCAGCCACCCGATCACCGCCAGCAGGCCGCCCGGCGACAGCCAGCGAAAGCCGGCCTGCTTCACGTTCGGCGCCGCCCAGTAGAGGACGGCGAACATGAACGACACGAACAGGAGCAGCACCGGCCACTTGGCCAGATTCCACACGGATACCGCGGTCTCGCCCACACCCACCAGGTCGCCCACCTCGCGGGCAAGGCCACCAGAGAGCGTCACGCCGATCGCGCTGATACCGGTGAGCACCATGAGCAGCACGGTGAGGCCCACCCGCGTGGGCAGCGTCTTCCAGATCGGCCGGCCTTCTTCGATGTCGTAGATCCCGTTCGACGCGCGCATGAAGGCGCCGACGTAGCCGGAGGCCGCCCACACCGCGCCGAGGAGCCCGATCACGAAGAAGACCCCTGATGCACCCTGGTTGCTCTGCAGGTTCTCGATCGCGCTGGTGAGGATGTCCTGAGCCGGGCCGGGCGCAACCGAGCCCAGGTTGTCGAGCAGCGGATCTGTCACCGACGTGCCGATCAGACCCAGCAGCGAGACCAGGACGATCAGGGCCGGGAAGATCGACAGCACCCCGTAGTAGGTGAGGGCCGCCGCCCAGTCGGTGAGGTTGTCGTCCTGAAACTCCCGGACCGAGCGCTTGACGGTCGCCCACCAGGAACGCCGGCCGAGATCGGTCGGGCCGTCGGGAGTGCGCTGCCGCGGGTCCCCGACGTCTCCCGCGGCCACGAATCAGGCGGCGTCGGCTATGCCGGCCACTTCGCGGGTCTCAGCGAGGCGTGCCAGTGCCTGCAGCTCGATGCGCCGCACCCGCTCGGGCGACAGGCCGAGGAGCCGGCCGGTCTCGCGCAGCGGCGTGGGACCCGGACCGCTGATGCCGAAGCGCAGCCGGATCACCTCGCGCTCCTGCTCGGGGAGCTGTTCCAGGGCTGCGTGAACGGCTTCCTCGCGAAGCACGATCTCGACCTCCTCCACGGGGCTGCGCTCGTCGCTCGGCAGCAGGTCCGCGAGCACGGCGCTGCCGTCCTCGCCCAGCGGACGATCGAGACTCGTGACGGTGCGGCTCAGCGCGCGTGTCTCCTCCACCTCGTGGCAGGTCATGCCCACTTCCCGGGCGATCTCCTCGACGTCGGGCGCGCGACCGAGCTGCAGCGACAGCTCCCGCTCCACCCGGATGATCTTGCGCTCGCGCTGTCCGATGTGGACAGGAAGGCGGATGCTGCGCCCGCCGTTGGCCAGGCCGCGCTGGATCGACTGGCGGATCCAGAAGGTCGCGTAGGTGGAGAACTTGTAGCCACGGCGCCAGTCGAATTTCTCGCTCGCGCGGATCAGGCCGAGCATCCCTTCCTGGATCAGGTCGAGCAGCGACAGCTCGTGACCCTGGAACCTCTTGGCCAGGGACACGACCAGACGCAGGTTCGAGTTGATCATGCGCTCCTTGGCTCCCAGGTCGCCCTGTTCGATCCGCCTGGCCAGCGTGACCTCCTGGGATGCGCTCAGCAGCGGGTGGCGGCGGATGTCCCGCAGGAAGAGCTGAAGGGTGTCTCCGGTGATCACGGCGAGGTCCGCGTCCTCGATTGCCTCGGCCTCGAGGCGCTCCGCGATTGCCGGGCCGTCGTCCTCGGACAGGTCGTCGGCCTGCACGATCGCCGAGAGGAGCGCGTCGGCGTTCCACGTACGCATGGGAGGGTCTTTACCCGTCGAGCGATTGGGCTAACGGCGGGGTGGGTCAGCCGGCCAGCGCTTCCAGGCGGCGGCGCGCCTGCGAGGTCCCCCGGGCGGCGGCGCTGATCTCGGCCCATGGATCGCCCTTGCGCTCGAGCCGGCGTATCACGTTGCGTACGTTCCAGCGGTCGGGCCGCAGGCGCGAGTCCGACAGCTCGTCCCACGCGATCGGAGTGGCCACCGGAGCGCCGGGCCGGGGCCGCACCGCGTATGGAGGCACCGCGGTCTGCGCGTAGCGGTTGCGGGCGACGTCCACCAGGATGCGCCCTCCCCGCTTGGCCTTGCGGAACTCGGTGGTGAGCTCATCGGGATGCCGGTCGGCCAGCTCCTGCGCGGCGAGGATGGTGAACTCGCGCACGTCGTCGAAGCTCGCGCGCCGCCGTAGCGGCGTCCACACGTGTATGCCCTTCGAGCCCGTGACCTGGGCAAAGGGTGCGAGGCCGAGCTCGTCCAGGAGCTCCCCCGTCCAGCGCGCGGCCCGGCGGACCGTCGCAAAGTCGCTCCCGGGCGCGGGGTCGAGGTCGAAGACCAGCCTGTCGGGCTGGCGCAGGCGGTCGGCCCGGGAGACCCAGACATGCGGCGTGACGCAGTTCTGGCCCACCAGGTACACCAGGGTGTCGCGGTTCTCGATCACCACGTGTGTGACCGTCCCGCCCGCCTTGTCGACCGTCACGCGTTGCACGAAGTCCGGGAAGTAGTCGGGAATGTCCTTGTGGAAGAAGCCCTTGCCGTCGATCCCGTCGGGAAAGCGCTGCATGCTGATCGGGCGCCCCTTCACGTGCGGGAGCATCCATTCCGAGACGCGCTCGTAGTACGCGGCCAGCTCCCCCTTGGTGATCCCCGGGTCGGGGAACATCACCTTGTCGGGGTGGGTGATCTCGACGTTCATCGCTCGAGCGGCGCGATCGTCAACGGACCCTCGTGGAGGGCCTCGACCTGGAGGGTCGAGTGGGTGATGCCGAAACGCTCTGAGAGCATCTCGGCCAGCTCGCGGCGATGGGCCTGGGTGTCGCAGCCTGAGCGGACCGTCACGTGGGCGGACAGCGCCGGGAATCCCGAGGTGACCTCCCAGACGTGCAGGTCGTGGACCTCGATCACGTGCTGCTCGGCGGCGAGAGCATTTCCTATGGCGTCCGGGTCGAGGTCGCGCGGGGCGGCCTCGAGGAGCACCCGGCCGGAGTCGAGCAGCAGCCTGACGCCGGAGTAGAGCATGAGCGCCGCTACGAACAGGGCAGCGATGCCGTCCGCACGCGAGAAGCCCGTGAGCAGCACCACCGCGCCCGCGATCGCGGTGGCGATGAACGCGAACAGATCGTTCAGTACGTGCTGAAACGCCCCCTCCACGTTCAGGCTGCGCCGGTTCGCGCCCGAGAGGATCAGCGTGGCGAGCAGGTTGACCGCTATGCCGACGACGGCGACGATCAGCACCGCCGCGCCTTCCACGTCGGGGGGATGCACGAGCCGGCGGACCCCCTCGAAGACGATGATCGCCCCCAGCGCCACCAGCGTGGCGCCGTTGACCTGCGCGGAGAGGATCTCGGCGCGCCGGAAGCCGAAGGTGAAGCCGCCCTGCGGCGGGCGCCGGGCCACGTGGGCCGCGAACAGGGCGAGGGCTATCGCGCCGGCGTCGGTGAGCATGTGGGCGGCGTCGGAGAGCAGCGCCAGCGAGGAGGCGAGCAGGCCGACCACCACCTCGACCGCCATGAAGCCGAGGATCAGGCCCAGCGCGGCGCCGAGGCGGCGCGAGTCGCCGGTCTGCACGTGGGCGTGGCCGTGATGGTCGTGCTGGGCCATCGCCACTGATGGTCGCATGCGGACGCGCTAAGGCGCGGGGGCGGTCTCCGTCGGCGTTTGGGTGGACGGCGCCGGGGTGGTGGTCGTCTCCGGCGTGGTGGGCTCGGTGGTCTGCTCCTGGGTGGTCTCGTCCCGCGGCGGCGTGGTGCTCGTCTCGGTCTGTTCCGTGGTCGTCTGCTCGCGGCCGTCGGTCGACGTGGGCTCGTCCTTGTCCTTCTTCTTGTTGCCCACGCCCAAGGTGGTGCGTCCGCTGCTCTTGCCGATCGATCCGCCGGCGATCAGCTCGCCCGCGGTGATCGTGAACACCGCGACCCCGAAGGCGATCGCCGCCGTGGCTGCCACCACGCCGATCGCGATCCGCCCTCGGCGCCGGGTGGTGTGGCTCGCCGGCTGCCGGTAGATCCGCACCGGCGGGTCCGAGCCGTTCGAGGGCCGGACGGGCGGAAGTGGACGCGGCTCGACGGGCGGAGGCGGACGCGGCTCGCGCCCGGCGCGCAGCGGCTCCTGCACCCCGGCGGGCCCGCGCTCGCTCGTCCACGCGCGGGCGATCTTCTCCGTCGGCCGGTTGAGGATCTCGCTGACCAACGCGACCATCACAGGCGTGACCGCCGCGGCGATCCAGGTGCCGGCGATCCAGAGCTGCGAGGTGACGGCGGCCGCCGAAGCCGAGGCGGCGCTCGCGATCACGAGCGTCCTCAGGTTGAGCCGGCGCTCCTCCTCGCGCTCAGCGCTGCGCGGGGGTGAAGCCATCGGCTGGCACGATAACGAGCCTTTCGCGCCAGTCCGTGACAACCGCCACAGGCTTCGTGGGCCGTCAGTCCGCGGCCGCGAGCATTGCGAGGATCAGCGCGGAGTGTGCTGTCCAGGCGATGGTCCGCAGCCACGATCCGGTCACGAGCTGCCGCACGCCGTCGGGCGTGAGATGGCGGTGCTGCGGTACTTGGATGAGAGCGGTGGAGACCCAGGTGACCAGGGCCAGCAGCGCGCCCGCGACCGCCGCGGCAAGGCCCACGCCGTCCGGGCGCTCGAACACCAACGCGAACGAAGTTGCCAGCTCCACCGCCATCGGCGGCAGCACCACGAACGTGGTGAGCCGCGAGTGTGCCTCGTGATAGTCGCCGAAGCGTTCGCGCCCGACCGCGGCGAACAGCGGGTAGTGGACCACCTGCACGAACCAGCTCACACCGGTCATGAACAGCGTGGCTGCGGCGTTGGCCAGGAGAAGCGCCATCGCCGCGGTCATCCGCGGGCGGCGGCCCGCGCGGCCAGCTCTGCCGCAACCACGGCGTCCTCCCACGCCATGCCCATGCTCTTGAACACGCGCGGACGGTCGTCCAGCTCGATGGTGCCGTTCACGAGCTCGTCGATGGTTCGCAGCGATTCCGGTTGGCAGGCTCCCGCCGCGATCGCCTGGATCACGTCGCCCGCCTCCCGCAGAGCCGCCGAGCGCGCTTCCACCACGATCAGCGATCTGGCCATCAGCCGCTCGTCGAGCTCGCGGGCCTCGGGCTCGTGGGAGCCCACGGCCACGACCGTGGCTCCCGGGCGGACCCTCGAGCCGTCGAACAGCGGTTCGCGGGCGGTGGTGGCGCAGCAGATCAGGTCGGCCGACTCGACCGCGGAAGCGCTCGCCGGCTGAGCGGCGAGGCCCGCGGCTCGGCAACGCTCGACAAACGCCTCCAGGCGGCCGCGATGACGGGCCACCACGTCCACGTGATCCACCGGCCGCACCGCGCGCAGCGCCTGGACATGGCTCCAGGCCTGCGGGCCGCTGCCGAACACCACGAGCCGGCGGGCGTCCTCCCGGGCCAGCCGGCTCACCGCGAGCGCGGATACCGCCGCGGTGCGCAGCGAGGTCAGCGCGATCCCGTCCACCAGGGCGCGCGGTGTGAGGGTGCCGGCATCGAAGAGCACGTACACGCCCTGGATCCGGGGCAGGCCGCGTTCGGGATTGTGCGGCGCGACCGTGGCCAGCTTGACGCCCACGACCTCGTTCCAGTGGGAGGGCATCACGAGCAGCTCACCGGCCTCCGCGGGAATTCTCGTCCGGGCGACGTCGGCCTCGGGGTCGAGCCCCCCGCGCAGCGCCTCGCCGAGTGCCGCGACGGCGTCGGCCGGGGCGAGCAGGCGTGCCACGGCATCCGCGTCGAGGTAGGGCAGAGCGCCGGCCGTGCCGGGAGCGGTCAAGGGCTCACCGCAGGACGAACCCCGTGCCGAGCTCGTCGTGGGGATCGAGCAGGAAGCGGTGCTCGCCGGTACGGAAGGCCATCCCGTCGACCTCGGTGATCACCGCGTCGCGCTCCTCGGCCCGCACCGTTTCCACCACCCGGCCCCGGAACTCCGTGGCGACGATCGACTCGTGCCGCAGCGAGCCGTGCTTGCCCAGCTGACCATCGGCATGAAGGAGGGCGAGCCGCGCGGACGTCCCCGACCCGCAGGGCGAACGGTCCACCTCGCCGTCGGCGAACACGGTGACGTTTCGCTGGTGGAGGCCCTCGGCGTCGCGGCCGAGCGCCTCGAAGATGATCGTGCCGTACACCCCGGACAGCCGCTCGTCGCTCGGGTGCCGCGCGTATGGGCCTCCATCCAGCGCCCGCTTGACCTCCCGGCCGACCGTCACGAGCTCCGAATACCGGTCTGGCGTGACGCTCAGACCCAGCGCGGCGGCGTCGAGCGAGGCGTAGATCGCACCGCCGAAGGACAGATCGACCTCCGCGGCGCCGCGTGAGGTCTCCACCGGCACGGAGCGCGCGAGCACGTAAGAGGGGACGTTGCGGAACGCGACCGATAGCACCCGGCCCGCACGGCGGCGGATCCGCGCCAGCACACGCCCGGAGGGCACGTCGATCGCCAGCTCGGTGTCGCCGTCGGCGGCCGCGTCGATGCGGCCGGTGTCCACGGCCCAGACGCCGAGGGCGATCGTTCCGTGCCCGCAGGCGGTGGAGTAGCCGTCCTTGTGCCAGAACAGCGCGCCGAACTCCGCACCGTCGTCGTCGGGAGACACCACGAAGCAGCCGTACATGTCGGCGTGTCCGCGCGGCTCGTGGCAGAGCAGTCGCCGCACCCGGTCGATCTCCACGCTGCCCCGGGCCGTCTCACGTCGTTCGCGGACGTCGGCTCCCGGGATCGCCGGCGCGCCGGCGGTGACGATTCGGAAGGGCTCGCCCGCCGTGTGGTAGTCGGTGGCCTCCAGCTCGAGCGGCGCGCTCACGCCGCGGACGCTACCGCGCTAGGCGGGCTCCTCCTCGTTGCGCAGCCGCGAGTTGCGGTAGCCGAAGAACACGTAGATCAGCATGCCCAGCAGAAGCCAGCCGATGAAGCGCACCCAGGTCTCGAGCGGGAGCTTCGTCATCAGGTAGACGCACAGCGCCGCGCCGATGATCGGGAAGACCGGCACGAGCGGCACGCGGAAGCCGCGGTCCATGTCCGGCTTCGTGCGCCGCAGCCAGATCACGGCGATGTTGACGACGAAGAAGGCGGCCAGGGTGCCGATGTTCACCAGTTCGGCGATCTCCGTGAGCGGCACGAACGCCGCGAGGACCGCGATCGGGATGGCGAACAGCGCCGTGAGGATCACGGGGGTCTTGGTTCGCTCCCAGACGGTGGCCAGCCGGATGGGCAGGAGCCCATCGCGGCACATCGAGTACGCCACGCGGGTTTGCCCGAACAGGATCGTGAGCACCACGCTGGTGATCGCTATGAGCGCGCCGAACGAGACGATGTCCGCGCCCCAGTCGATGCCCGCCCCCTCGGAGAGCGCGACCGCCAGCGGCGCGTCCTGGCCGGCCAGCTGGTCGGCGGGCAGGGCGCCGACGGCGGCGACGGCGACCAGGATGTAGATCACGGTGCAGATGATGAGCGAGCCGACGATCGCGATCGGCAGGTCGCGACCCGGCTCCCTGCACTCCTCGCTGCCGGTCGATACGGCGTCGAAGCCGATGTAGGCGAAGAAGATCAGCGCGGCGGCCGACTCGATGCCGCTGAAGCCGTTGGGCGCGAAGGGCGAGAAGTGGTCGCCGTTGAAGGCGGTGACCGCGACGACGATGAAGAAGGCGAGCACCAGCAGCTTGGTGATCACCATGATCGTGTTGGAGCGTGCGGACTGACGGACGCCCGAGATCAGGAGAGCCGCCACGCCCAGCACGAGTAAGACCGCGGGTACGTTGACGGTGCCTCCCTCGCCCGGAGCAAGCGCGATCGAGTCGGGGAGGGTGATCCCGAACAACGAGTCGAGCAGCTCCTTCAGGTAGGAGCCCCAGCCCACCGCCACCGCCGCCACCGACACGCCGTACTCGAGGATGAGGTCCCAGCCGATGATCCAGGCCAGCGCCTCACCCATCGTCGCGTAGGCGTACGTGTACGCGGAGCCGGACACCGGCAGGCTCGAGGCCAGCTCGGCGTAGGCGAGCGCCGAGAAGATGCAGGTCACGCCCGCCAGCACGAAGGAGAGCACGAGAGCGGGACCGGACTCGCTGATCGCCTCGCCGACGATCACGAAGATCCCGGTGCCGATGATCGCGCCGATGCCGAACGCGGTCAGATCGAGCGCGCCAACGGTTCGGTTGAGCTGGGTGCCCTCTGCGGTTTCGAGCAGCCGCTCTACCGGCTTGGTCGCAAACGGTCCGGGGCGGGAGACGGTAGCCATGTCGCGGTCGTTACCCGAGTTACAAGCTGTTTAGCCACCTTTTGTCCCGGTACCAAAAAAAGAGAGGACTCGAAGACGCAAAGGAGGCCACAGATGGCCAACCGACTCGAAGGTAAGAAGGTTGCTTTTCTGCTCACCGATGGGGTCGAGCAGGTGGAGTTGACCGAGCCGTGGAAGACGGTCAAGGACGAGGGCGGCACGCCCGAGCTGATCTCCCTGGAGACCGGTGAGATCCAGGGCTACAACCATCACGACAAGGCGGACACGTTCACGGTCGACCGCGTGGTGGCGGAGGCCGATCAGACCGAGTTCGACGGGCTGGTCCTGCCTGGTGGAGTGATCAACCCCGACATCCTGCGGATGGACGAGGACGCCGTGAAGTTCGTGCGCTCCTTCTTCGAGGCCGGCAAGCCCGTCGCGGCGATCTGCCACGGCCCGTGGACGCTGGTCGAGGCCGGCGTGGTCGACGGACGCACGCTCACCTCGTGGCCGAGCGTGAAGACCGACATCGAGAATGCCGGCGGCAACTGGGTCGACGAGGAGGTCCACGTGGACGCCGGTCTGGTCACGAGCCGCAACCCGGACGACCTTCCCGCCTTCTGCGACAAGCTCGCGGAGGAGATCTGCGAGGGCCGCCACGAGGAGCAGGCGGCGCAAACGGCGTAGCCGTTTAGCCGCTGACGTTCAGCCTGCGCTTGGCGCTCAGCGCCGAGCCAAACCGCGCCCGGTAGACCCCGTCGGCCTTGATCTTCAGGCGCCGGCTGTAGGTCGACCGGGCGCCGGCGTCCTTGAGCGTGGCCCGCGCGACGGTCTTGAATTTGCCGCGGCGGCCGCGCTTCTGGATCTTGACCTTGCCGTCGTCGGCGGGCTTGACGCTTCCGTAGAAGCGGACGCGGGTGCCGCTGCGTGGGGTCTTGTCGCTGACTTTGAGCGTGACCTTGGTCGCCGGCTTGTTCGAGCCCGGAGTGCCGGGGGTACCGGGCGTGCCTGGTGTGCCCGGGGTGCCGGGCGGAGGCGGACTGCCCGGAGGAGGCGGGGTACCGGGTGGCTGCGGAGTGCCGGGTGATGCTGGTTCCACCACGACTGTTCCGGTCATGTTCTGGCTGAACCGATGAGGCTCGCAGTAGTAAGAGAACGTACCGGCAGTCTCAAAGGGACTCGAATACGACCACGTCGCGCCCGACACCGGTCTCCTCGCAGCTGCCTCACCGACGAACCGAATATTGTGGGATCCGCCCTGATTGGTCCACGTGACCGTATCCCCAGCCTGGACGGTAACTGGGTCAGGGTTGAACTGAAAGCTGGAGACGGTGACCGTCTGGTCCGCGGCCGAAGCCCCGGCGGGCGCCACCAGCCCGCACACCACCATCGCCGACACCCATCTGCCGGCCGCCTTCGAACGGTTGAGCGTGCGCTCGTCCATGCCGGCCTGCTCCCTCCACCGTAGACCCGATCGCGCGTTCTCGCCACGCTGCACCAGGACGTACGCAGGGCCGCCTTGGGTGGTTCGATCGGCGGGGGAGATTCTTCCCACGCCCCCTGCTCTAGCCTGCCGGGCCCATGCGCAAGGACGCCGTCGTCTACCAGATCTATCCGCGCTCGTTTCAGGACTCGGACGGGGATGGGATCGGGGATCTGCCCGGCATCGAGTCGCGGCTCGATCATCTGGAGTGGCTGGGTGTCGACGCTCTCTGGCTGTCGCCGATATACCCCTCGCCGCTGTACGACTTCGGCTACGACGTCTCGGACTACCGCGAGGTCGATCCGACGTTCGGGACGCTCGCCGACTTCGACGTCCTGGTGGCCAGGGCACGCGACCGCGGGCTCGATGTGCTGCTCGACCTCGTGCCCTGCCATACCTCGATCGAGCACCCCTGGTTTCGGGAGCATCCGGACTGGTACATCTGGGCGGACGCGCCCAACAACTGGTCCTCGGCCTTCGGCGGCCCGGCCTGGAGCGCGCTCGACGGTCGCTACTACCTGCACTCCTTCTATCCGGAGCAGCCGGACCTCGACTGGCGCAACCCGGAGGTGATCGCCGCCATGCAGGACGTGCTGCGCTTCTGGCTGGAGCGCGGGATCGCCGGCTACCGGGTGGACGCAATCGACCGGCTCTTGAAGGACCCCCAGCTGCGCGACGACCCGCCCGCCAGCGAGCCCTTCGGCCTGCCGCTTCGCGAAGACGAGGCCAAGCTCGCGCTCACCTACTCGCGCAACGCGCCCGACACCGGCGAGGCGCTGGCCAAGATCCGCGAGGCGGTGGGGGAGGCGTTCCTGGTGGGCGAGGTCTACCTCCCGAGCGCGAAGTGGCAGCCCTACCTAGATCATTTCGATGCGGCCTTCGCCTTCGAGCTCCTGCACGCGCCCTGGGATGCCGACTTGTTGCGGCGGGCAATCGCCGCCACGACCCAGCAGCCGGGCGCCGCCTGGGTCATGTCCAATCACGACTTTGGGCGCCTGGCCACGCGCTTCGGCCACGAGAACGCCCGCGCGGCGGCCCTGCTGCTGCTCACGCTACCTGGCCCCGCCTTTCTCTACCAGGGCGACGAGATCGGCCAGGGGGAGGGGCCGGCCGGCGAGAAGCGCTACGACCGCGCCGGCCGCGACCGCTTTCGGCACCCGATGCAGTGGGACAGCACGCCCCAGGGTGGCTTCACCGCTGGGGACCCGTGGCTCCCGGTGATCGATCCCAAGACCACCAACGTGGACGCCCAGCGCGAGGTGCCCGGCTCCGCCCTGAGCCTTGTCCGTGACCTGATCCGCGCACGCCGGGACCTCGACGGGAACCTCGAGCTGCTCGACGCCGCTCCGGGCGTGCTGGCCTTCCGGCGCGGCGCACACGTCGTGGCCATCAACACCACCGGCGAGGCACGACCCGCGCCGCCGCTGGGCGAGGTGCTTATCGAGACCACGCCCGGCGTTCTCCATGACGGCACGCTCTCGCCCCACTCAGGGGTGCTCGCGGCCGGCTAGTGCGTCTCCCTGCGGCTCGACCACCTCGGCACCGCGGAGTACTGGGCACCACCACCGGGTAGGGCTAGCCGATGCCCGTCGTCGGCCTGCACTGCTCACACGAGCAGATACCACCGCGCCGTCTGCTCGACCATGCGCGAGACGCCGAGGTCGCCGGGTTCGGGGCGATCATGTCGTCGGACCACTTCTCGCCCTGGAGCCAGCGGCAGGGCGAGTCGGGCTTCGCCTGGTCGTGGCTGGGCGCCGCGATGGCAGCCACGACGCTGCCCTTCGGCGTGGTCAACGCGCCGGGTCAGCGCTACCACCCCGCGATCATCGCGCAGGCGGCCGCGACCCTGTGCGAGATGTTCCCCGGACGGCTGTGGGTGGCGCTCGGTACGGGTGAGGCGTCGAACGAGCACATCACCGGGGAGCCCTGGCCGGACAAGGACACGCGCAACGCGCGCCTGCGCGAGTGCGTAGACGTGATGCGCGCGCTGTTCGCGGGCGAAACCGTTTCGCACGATGGGCTTGTGCAGGTGGACCGCGCCAGGCTGCACACGCTGCCTGCGCAGCCCCCGCCCCTGGTGGGTCCTGCTGTGAGCGTCGAGACGGCGCGCTGGGTCGGTCAGTGGGCCGACGGCCTGGCCACCGTCAACCAGCCGCGGGCCAAGCTCGAGGAGATGATCGAGGCGTTTCGGTCGAACGGCGGCGAGGGCAAGCGGCTCGTACTGCAGGTCCACCTCTCGTGGGCAGCGAGCGAGGAGGAGGCCCTGGACGTGGCGCACCAGCAGTGGCGTACCAACGTCTTCCCGCCCCCCACGTGCTGGGACGTCGAGCTGGCCGAGGAGTTCGATCGGTTGGCCGAAGACGTGACCCCCGACCAGGTCCGGGACGTCGTGCTCGTGTCGGCGGACCTCGCCCAGCACGCCGAGTGGCTGTGTGAACTGGCGGAGCTGGGCTTCGACGAGATCAACCTCCATCACGTCGGCCAGGACCTAGCTCCCTTCATCGACGCCTTCGGCGAGCACGTGCTTCCCGGCCTCGCCAAGACATGGGCCTGAAGGCCACCAGCGACCTCTGGTGGAAGAACGCGGTGATCTACTGCGTCGACGTCGAGACCTTCTACGACTCAGACGGGGACGGCTGCGGCGACCTGCGTGGCCTGACCGACCGGCTCGACTACCTCGGCGGCATCGGCGTGTCCTGCCTGTGGCTGATGCCCTTCTACGCATCGCCCGGGCTCGACGACGGCTACGACATCTCCGACTTCTACGCGGTCGATCCGCGGCTCGGGACCCACGGGGACCTGGTCGAGTTGGTGCGCACGGCCCGTGACCGCGGCATCCGGGTGATCGCCGACCTGGTGGTCAACCACACCTCCGACCAGCACCGATGGTTCAAAGACGCCCGCGCCGACCGCGACTCGCCCTTCCGCGACTTCTACGTCTGGGTCGACGAGAAGCCGGAGGAGAAGCCCGGTGACGTGGCCTTTCCCGACAAGGAGAACTCCAACTGGGAGTGGGACGACGAGGCCGGCCAGTTCTACCTGCACCGCTTCTACTCCCACCAGCCCGACCTCAACGTGGCCAATCCCGCGGTGCGCGACGAGATCGCGCAGGTGATGGGCTTCTGGCTCGAGCAGGGCCTCTCCGGCTTCCGCATCGATGCGGTGCCGTTTCTGCTCGAGCCGATGGGAATGCCGGACGGCGCGCTCGTGGATCCACACGAGCTCCTGCGTGACCTGCGGTCATTCGTGACGCGGCGAAACGGCGAGGTCATGCTTCTTGGCGAGGTCAACCGCGATCACCGAGACGCGCGCCGGTTCTTCGGCGACGAGGGCGGCGACGAGCTGCACATGCTGTTCGACTTCCCCGCCATGCAGGCCATGTACCTCGCCCTCGCGCGCGGCGACGCGGAGCCGCTACGCGCGACGCTGCGCGAAGCGCCCCAGATCCCGACCGACTGCCAGTGGGCGCGCTTCGTGCGCAACCACGACGAGCTGACGCTCGACAAGCTCTCCGACGCCGAGCGCGAGGAGGTCTTCGCGGCGTTTGGGCCCGACGAGTCGCTGCAGCTTTTCGGGCGCGGGCTGCGCCGCCGCCTACCGCCCATGCTCGACGGCGATGAGCGGTCGATCCGGATGGTCTACAGCCTGGCCTTCTCGCTGCCGGGCACCCCAGTGCTGTTCTACGGAGAAGAGATCGGGATGGGCGAAAACCTCGACATAGAGGGCCGCCTCAGCGTGCGCTCGCCGATGCAATGGTCAGACGAGCCCAATGGCGGGTTCTCCGCCAGCGGCGACGCCGATCGGTTGTGCCGTCCGCTGGTAGACGACCCGCGCTACGGGCCCGAGGCGGTCAACGTCGCCAGCCAGCGCCGCGAGGATGGCTCGCTGCTCAACTGGTTCGAGCGGCTCATCCGGCGCCGGCGCGAATGTCCGGAGCTCGGCTTCGGCACCCTTGAGCTGTTGGACGCCGGTGCGCCCTCGTTGCTCGCGCACCGCTGCGACTGGGAGGGCTCGACGATCGTCGCCCTGCACGAACTCGGCGGCAAGGCAGTCACCGCTCGTCTGAGGCTCGACGGGCCAGACGACGCAGAGGCGCTCGTCGACCTGTTCTCGGACGGCGTGCACCCGCTGGGCCAGGGCCGCATCGAGCTCGAGCTCGAGCCCTACGACCATCGCTGGCTACGCGTCCGACGTGCGGGGCGTCGGCTCCCGCCCTAGCCGGGCTGCAGGGAGCGCTTGCGCGTTGTCAACGACTGCTGCCTGTCTAGCCGGCCGTCGCTGCCGGCGTATCTCGCCCGAGCCCCGAACGATCAGGCGTGTGGGCATCAGCACCCGTCGCGGCGGACCCGTCTCGCCGTCCAGCCGCGCGAACAGCAGATCCGCCGCCGCGTGGCCCAGGCCGATGGGGTCCTGCGCCACCACCGTGATGGCCGGCTCCACGGCATCGGCGAGGGTGAGGTCGTCGATCCCCACCACCGCCACGTCTCGCCGGCGACCGGCCGCTCCGAGCGCGTGCACGGCTCCGTCGGTGATCAGGTTCTGGCCCGTGAGCAGAGCCGTCGGGGGATCCGCGAGGGCGAGCAGCGCCTCGGTGGCCTGGAAGCTCGACTCGCTGGAATCGAGCCCGGTGCGCACGAGCTCCTCGTCGTACGGGATGAGCTGCCGCGCGAGTGCCTCGCGGTAGCCCGCCCGGCGTTCGCGCGCGGTGAAGATCTGCTCGCGGTCACCCAGGAAGGCGATCCGCCGGTGCCCGCTCTCGGCCAGGTGGTCCACGGCGGTGGCCGCCGCTCCGGAGTTGTCGATCAGCACCGCGTCGGCCTCGATCGCCTCCGGCGGCCGGTCGATGAAGACGATGCCCATGCCCGCCTGGAGGTCGCGCAGCAGATAGCTCTGATCCCGCGCCACGGACGCGAGCACCAGGCCGTCCACCCGGCGTCCGCAGAACCCGTGCACCAGCTCCTGCTCGCGCTCGGGATCCTCGTCGGAGCTGCCCACGAAGGTCAGCACCCCGCGGGAGCGGGCCACCTCCTCCACGCCGCGGTGGATCGCCGCGAAGAAGGGATTGGAGACGTCGCCCAGCACGAGCCCGACGCTCGCCGACGCCCGGTCGGCGCGGCGCAGTGTGCTCGCCGTGAGGTCGCGCCGGTAGCCGAGCATCTCAACCGCGTTGCGCACGCGCTCCGCGAGATCGGCGCGAACGGCTCCGTGGCCGTTGACCACACGCGACACGGTGCTGAGGCTCACGCCGGCCACGGCGGCCACGTCGTGCATGGTCGGACGCCGGGCCCAGCCTTCCTTGTTCGGCGGTGTGGGCGTGAATTCGACCATTCGAGAAAACGTTCTTTCCAGGGCGAGAGCTACCGCCGCCTGTACCCAAGCGGTTTGTGTACACCGCCCACAAAGGGGTCAGTCGAGGTCACCTTGACACGACCCGCACAATCTGTCTAGTGTTCAGAAAACGTTGTCCGAAGGTGCGCCAGCGCGTTTGGCTTCAACGTGGTCGTCAGTGGGTAAATCCCGCTCAGGTGAGGCCGAGGAGAGGGAGCACTCGCAGAATGCGGACGCTGTGTGCAGTCGCAACAGCATTGACCTTCGCTGTCGCCGTGGGATGCGGCGTCGGCGGCGACGAGGGAGGTAGCGGCGCCCGCGCCATCAACTGGTACGTCTTCAACGAGCCGGGCGGGGCGTTCGACAAGGCCGTGGCCGACTGCAACAAGCAGGCCGGCGGCAAGTACAAGATCAACTACGTCAAGCTCCCCACGGACGCCAACCAGCAGCGCGAGCTGATCGTGCGCCGGCTGGCCGCCGAGGACGACACGCTGACGCTCGTCGGCGCGGACGTGATCTGGACCGCCGAGCTGGCCGAGGCCGGCTGGATCCTGCCGTGGGAGGGCGATGACCGCGCCGCCGCCGAGGAGGGCAAGCTCGAGGGCCCGCTCAAGACGGTCGAGTACCAGAACAAGATCTACGCGATTCCCTTCACCAGCAACACCCAGTTGCTCTGGTACCGCAAGGACCGCGTGGATCCGCCGCCCGACGACTTCACCTGGGACGAGATGATCGACCAGGCGATCAAGAACAAGACCGCGATCGAGGTCCAGGGCGCCCAGTACGAGGGGCTCACAGTGTGGATCAACTCGCTGATCGCCGGCGCGGGCGGCCAGATCGTCAACGAGGCGGGCGACGTGAAGGTCAACGACACCGCCAAGACAGCGGCCGAGATCGAGAGCAAGCTCGGCAAGTCGTCGGCTGCTCCTCCGGGGATGTCCACCAACCGCGAGGACCAGGCGCGCCTGGGCTTCGAGTCCGGCCGCTCGGACTACCAGCTCAACTACTCGTTCATCTATCCCAGCGCGGCCGCGATCTCGCCGGAGTTCCAGAAGAACATCGGCTGGGCCCGCTATCCGCGCAGCGTCAAGGACAAGGAGAGCCGGCCGCCGCTCGGCGGGATCAACATCGCGGTGTCCGCCTTCGCGCCTGAGCCCGACCTGGCCTTCGACGCCGCCAAGTGCCTCGCCAGTCCGGAGCACCAGGGCGACGCGGCGGAGCTGGGTGGCCTGCCGCCCACCACCGAGTCCGTCTACCAGACCGATCAGGTGAAGAAGGCGTTCCCGTTCGCGACCGAGCTGCGCGAGTCGATCGACGCCGCCGCCCCGCGACCGGTTACGCCCGCCTACAGCGACATCTCGCTGGCGATCCAGAAGACGTACCACCCGCCGGATGCCGTCGATCCCAACGGGATAGTCCCGAAGCTCCGTGACCGCATCGAGAAAGCGGTGGAAGGGAAGATCTTCTGATGGAAGCTGCTCAGGCAGAAGCTGCCCGGACCACCGAGGCCCCCGGCCGCAAGAAGATCACCGACCGCGCCAAGGCCGAGCGCAAGCTGGCCTGGATGTTATGCGCTCCCGCGGTGATCGTGATGCTGCTGGTGACCGGCTACCCGATCGGCTACGCGTTCTACCTGTCGCTGCAGAAGTACGACCTGCGCTTCCCGGACGACAAGGAGTTCGTCGGGCTCGCCAACTACGGGGACGTCCTCTCCTCCAGCACCTGGTGGTCGGACGTGTGGACCACCGTGATCATCACGGTCGTCTCGGTGTCGTTCGAGCTCGTGCTGGGCATGGCCATCGCCCTCGTGATGCACCGGGCGATCTTCGGGCGCGGGCCGGTGCGGGCGGCGATCCTGATCCCCTACGGGATCGTCACGGTCGTGGCGGCGTTCGCGTGGAAGTACGCGTTTGACCCCACCAGCGGATTCGTCTTCGGGCTGCCGCTGATCTCCGACACGTGGCAGCCGCTGAACAGCAAGGGCGGCTCGCTGCTCGTGATCATCGCCGCGGAGGTCTGGAAGACCACGCCGTTCATGGCGCTTCTGCTCTTGGCCGGCCTGGCTCTGGTGCCCGATGAATTGCACGAGGCGGCGAAGGTCGACGGTGCCAGCACGACCCAGCGTTTCTTCCGGATCACGATCCCGCTGATGAAGCCGGCGATCCTCGTCGCCCTGCTGTTCCGGACCCTGGACGCATTCCGGATCTTCGACAACATCTTCATCATCCAACCGGGCGGCGCTCTCGGGACCGAGAGCGTCTCGATCCTGGGCTACAACGTGCTGATCAATCGGGTCAACCTCGGCCTGGGCTCGGCCATTTCGATGCTGATCTTCGCGTGCGTGATCCTGATCGCGTTCCTCTTCGTCAAGGTCCTCGGTACCAGCACCGCGCAGCAGAGAGGGGAGACCTGAGATGGAGCAGAACTCCGGACGCGACTACGCCCTTTGGTCGATCGGCATCCTGGTCGTCCTGCTGTACGCCCTGATTCCGGTCGTGTGGCTGCTGTCGCTGTCCTTCAAGACGCCGGACGAGGTGGGTGACAAGAAGTTCTTCTCCGGCTTCTCGTTCGACAACTACGACGTCATCTTCTCGGACGACACCTTCATCGCGGCGCTGATCAACTCGATCGGCATCGCTGCCATCGCCACCGTCATCTCGATCGTGCTGGCCGCGATGACGGCCTACGCCACCTCACGGCTGGACTTCACCGGCAAGACGCTGATCCTCTCAGGGGCCCTTGCGGTGGCGATGTTCCCGGCGATCTCGATCGTCGGCTCGCTGTTCGACATGTGGCGCTCGATCGGCCTGTACGACACCTGGCTCGGCCTGATCATCCCCTACATGACGTTCACGCTGCCGCTGGCGATCTACACGCTCTCGGCATTCTTCCGGGAAATCCCGTGGGAGCTCGAGCAGGCCGCCCAGGTGGACGGGGCCACGCCCTTCCAGGCCTTCCGCAAGGTGATCGTGCCCCTGGCTGCTCCCGGCGTGTTCACGGCGGCGATCCTGGTGTTCATCTTCGCGTGGAACGACTTCATCTTCGCCAACACGCTCACCTCCACCGACGCGGCCCGAACGGTGCCGGCGGCGCTCGCCTTCTTCACCGGCGCATCTCAGTTCGAGCAGCCGATCGGGGCCATCTCCGCGGCCGCCATCGTCGTGACCATCCCCATCATCATCATGGTCTTCATCTTCCAGCGCAGGATCGTCGCGGGCCTCACCGCCGGCGCCGTCAAGGGCTAAAGGAGCGCATTCCCCCAATGGCAAGCATCACTCTCGACAACATCACCAAGCGCTACCCCGACGGTTTCGAGGCCGTCAAGGACATGAACCTCGTGATCGAGGACGGGGAGTTCGTGATCCTCGTGGGCCCGTCGGGGTGCGGCAAGTCCACCGCGCTGCGCATGATCGCCGGACTCGAGGACATCACCGACGGTGAGCTGCGCATCGGCGACGACGTGGTCAACGACAAGGCGCCGAGGGACCGCAACATCGCCATGGTGTTCCAGAACTACGCGCTCTATCCGCACATGAGCGTGCGCGACAACATGGGCTTCGCGCTCAAGCTGAAGCGCGTCGACAAGGGCGAGATCGACAAGAAGGTCACCGACGCCGCCAAGGTGCTCGACCTAGAACAGCATCTCGACCGCAAACCCTCGCAGCTGTCCGGTGGCCAGCGCCAGCGCGTGGCCATGGGACGCGCGATCGTGCGCGATCCCTCCGTGTTCCTGATGGACGAGCCGCTCTCGAACCTCGACGCCAAGCTGCGCGTGGCCATGCGCACCGAGGTGAGCCGCATCCAGCAGCGGCTCGGCACCACCACCGTCTACGTGACCCACGACCAGACGGAGGCCATGACCCTCGGCGACCGCGTGGCGGTCATGCGCGCCGGGGTGGTCCAGCAGGTGGGCTCTCCGATGGAGCTGTACAACTATCCGGTCAACCTGTTCGTGGCCGGTTTCGTGGGCTCGCCCGCGATGAACTTCATGCCGGCGACCGTGGAGGACGACACGGTCAAGCTGCCGATCGCGGACGTGAAGCTCCCGAAAGAGCTCCACGATGCCGTGCGCGAGCACAGCGGCCGCCAGCTGATTGCCGGCGTCCGTCCGGAGCACTTCGAGGACGCCTCGCTCGTGGGGGATGCGGCGGACCGCGGCACCACCTTCACGGCGAAGATCGAAGTGGTCGAGTCGATGGGCTCGGAGCTGTACGCCCATTTCACGGTGGCCTCGGATCAGAGCATCGAGTCGGCGGAGCTGCGGGAGCTGGCCGAGGACGCGGGTGGCGGAGAGATTCCGATGGAGGGAGAGGAAGGGCGCATCGTGGCCCGCCTGGACCCGGCGAGCAAGGTCGAGGTCGGCCACGACGCGGAGCTGTGGGTCGACGCCAGCCGCCTGCAGCTGTTCGACCCGGATGACGGTCGCAACCTGGTGGTGGGCGACCGGGTCCCGGCAGCCACGACCGGTGGCGGCCAGGGTGACGGCGATACCCAGCGGGATGTAATGGGGGAGGAGTCGACGCAGCAGCAGCCCGGAGCCACGGGCGGCAGCGTCGAGCCGGGGACTGGTTCCTAGCCCGGGGGAGTTGGGAGCCTTGCCGGGGAGGCGCGAGCTACTTGAGCTCGCGCCTCAACCGGCGCACCATCGTGTCGTCGTCCTGGCTCGGATGCGCGAGGTCTTGGCGCACCGCCTCGACCACGGCGTCGTCCCACACGTGCGTGCGCAGGACCAGGTAGCGCAGGTGTGAGACCCGCATGTAGGCCTCGGTCTGGGTGCCGTCGCCGATCAGGTCCGCCTCCTCCAGCAGCTCGATCACCGGCTCGTACTCGTCCTTGAACCAGCTGAGGGCGACCTCGGCGCGGCTCATCACCTCGCCGCGATCCTGGATGGCCCGGAAGCCCCACGCCTCCACGGCCTCGGCCAGAGCGGCGTAGCGCCATTCGTCCGAGAGCTCGATGCGCGCGCGAGCGTCGGCCGGCAGCGGCACGCGCTCGTAGAAGAGCCGCTCGTGGCTCTTCAGGGGTAGGTCCGAGAGCTGGATCTCGCGGTTGGCGCCCACCTGGGTGAGGATCTCGGTCACGTAGGCATTGATGTCCTTGTGGCCGAGGGCCCGCGCCACCGACACGCGGTGGTGGCCGTCCTTGACGAAATGCATGTCGCCGATCCGGTAGACGTCGATGGGCGGCATGCCCTCTCCGCGACGCTGGGCGACCGCGATGCGCTCCCAGCGCGGCCGCACGCGCTGCGTGGTCGGCCGAAAGCGCCTGTCGAACTCGCGCGAGCGGTCGACCGTGCCGACTATCGAGTCGAGCGTGATCACCTCCTGGCCCAGCCGGCGCTGGCCGATCTGCCCGAGCGCCTGCACCACCTCCTCGAAGGGAAGGATGTGGTTGACGTCGCTCGGCTCGCCGCGCAGGCGGGCACTCAGCCGTGCCAGGGCACGGCGGCGGCGCGCGCGGTTGAAGTCGTACTGCGCGTCGGCGCTCGGAAGACCGGTGTCCCTGGCCATGGACCGAAGATACTGACCGCGGACGTCACGGGAGCAGCCGCACCGTGCGGGCGCGGCTGGCGGCGTTGGCGGCCTCGTCGGCCACGACGCCGGTGATTCTGGCACGAAGGCTGCGCCCGCGGGCGAGCTGCTTGCGCGCGGAGCGCGGGACACGCAAGGTGATGCTCGCCCAGCCGCCCTCCGGGTCGACGGCGGCCGTGCGCATCGTGAGCTTGCGGCCCTTCGCGCGGACGGTGCCGAACGCGCCGGCCAGGCACCCCTCCTCCCGGCAGCTCACACGCAGAGCGATGCCCCCCGCCGACAACGCGCGCTGTCTGCTCGCGACCCTGAGCCGCAGCGTAGGCGGCACGGAGTCTTCGCGGACCGGAGCCGGACAGCCCGTGCCCACCAGCTCGGTCGCCTGCTCGAGATACTTCTGATAGCCGCTGCGGTTCTCCGGGGCGGGCCGTTCGATGTCGGCGACCCAGATGCCGAAGGCGTCGCGGTCGTCCGCTGGATCGGGCCGGCCCTGGGCCACGCGTCGTTGTCGCACGATCACGGCTGTGTCGAGGAACCAGCGCAGCTGTAGATCGGGCTGCTTGGGAAAGCCGCGGTAATCACCCTCGTTGAGCACGCGGCTCATGCCGAAGAAGCCGCTGTAGCTCTGCCCGCGGAGGTTCTGCAGGCCGCTCTCGCCCAGCCCCGCCACCACCGGCAGCTCCCAGGGCAGGCCGCGGGCGGCCGCGCCGCCGGCCATCCAGCGGGCGATGCGCTGCTGGGAGGCGTCGTCGCCCGGGTAGATCGCCGGGCAGGGGTCGTCGAAGTCGGGCGCCTGGCCACCGCCCGTCTGCGCCGCGGCCGGTTGGGCGCCGGTGGCGAGGGCAGCGGCGAATGCGACCGCGAGCACGGAGAGGCGGAGTTCGGTGAGCTTGCGTGGCAGGCGCACGGCGGCGAAGGTAGCGTCTCGGCGCGATGGCGTACGTATTCGTCACCCGCTCGCTGCCGGGAGCGGCCCTCGACCGGCTCCGTGAGGAGCACGATGTCGACGTGTGGCCGGAGCGGCTTCCCCCGCCGCCCGAGGAGCTCAGCTCTCGCTGTGCCGATGCCGAGGGCGTGCTCTCGCTGCTCACGGACCCCATCGACTCGGCGCTGATCGAAGCCGCTCCCGAGCTGCGCGCGATCTCGAACTACGCCGTGGGGGTGGACAACGTCGAGGTCGACGCCGCCACCGCCCGCGGGATTCCGGTGGGCAACACGCCGGGGGTGCTCACCGACTCGACCGCCGATCTGGCCGTGGCGCTGATGCTGGGAGCAGCGCGTCGTCTGGTGGAGGGCGAGGCGTTCGTGCGGAGAGGCGAGTGGCGGACCTGGGAACCCGAGCTCCTCCTGGGTCATGACCTGCACGGGGCCACCGTGGGCATCGTGGGCTTCGGCCGCATCGGCCGGGCCGTCGCCCGCCGGCTCGAGGGCTTCGGCTGCGAGCTGCTGCATTCGGGCCGCGACGATGGTGTGGCCCTGGAGGAGCTGCTCGAGCGCTCTGACTTCGTGACGCTCCACGCCCCTCTGACGCCGGACACACGCGGGCTGATCGACGACGCGGCCCTGCGGCGGATGAAACCGACCGCCTATCTCGTGAACACCGCGCGCGGGCCGATGGTGGACACCGCGGCCCTCGTACGGGGCGCTGAAGGCCGGGGAGATCGCGGGCGCCGCCCTCGACGTGACCGACCCGGAGCCGCTGCCGGGCGACCACCCTCTGCTCGAAGCTCCCAACCTGCTGGTGATCCCCCACCTCGGCTCGGCCACCCACGCCACGCGGGAGAAGATGGCCGACATGGCGGTCGAGAACCTGCTGGCCGGCCTGGCCGGTGAGCGAATGCCCAACTGCGTGAACCCCGAGGTCTACGAGGACTAGCCGGCCCGCTATTCGCCGAGCACCTTGATGATCATCCGCTTGGGCCGCCCGCCGTCGAACTCGCAGTAGAACACCTGCTGCCACGGGCCCAGGTCCAGGCGCCCGTCCGTGACCGGCACGATCACCTGATGGTGGACGAGCAGGTTCTTTAGATGGGCGTCGCCGTTGTCCTCGCCCCCGCGGTGGTGGCGGTAGTCGCCCGGGTCGGGAAGCAGCTCGCGCGCGACCTCGTTGGCGGGCTCCTTCCAGCTCGGCGGCGCCACCTTGTCGAGCCATTCGAGCGTGTCCTCGTGCAGGCCGGGCTCGTCGTCGTTGATCCAGACCGCGGCGGTGATGTGCATGGCCGCGACGAGGGCCAGGCCCTCGGCTATGCCCGCCTCGTCGACGGCGGCCTGAACGTCCTCGGTGATCCGGATCAGCTCGCGCCGGCTCTGGGTGTTGAAGGTCCTGTAGACGGTGTTGGACTTCATTCGGCCATCATGCCGTCTCGATGGAGCTAGGTCTCGACGGCAAGCTCTGCCTGATCACCGGCGGCACCCGCGGCATCGGCGCCGCCACGGCCCGGCTGCTGGCGGGCGAGGGGGCGCAGGCGCTCACCGTGGCGCGCAGCGGCGCCGACATCGAGCTCGACGTGACCGAGCCCGACGCCGGCGAGCGGCTGCTGGCGGCCTGCCCCACGGCGCCCTGGGCGCTCGTCAACAACGCGGGCACGAGCCGCGCCCGCCCGCTCGAGGAGCTCACCGACCGGGACTGGTACGAGCAGTGGGAGCTGCACGTGATGGCGCCGCTGCGGCTCACGAGGGCCCTGGCGCCGGTGATGGCGGAGCGCGGGGGTGGCCGGGTGGTGAACGTGACCTCGTCGTCGGGCAAGCGGCCCTCGCAAACGCTAGACCCGGCGTACTCGGTCACGAAGACGGCGCAGCTGTCGCTGTCGCGCGTGCTCGCCGAGCGCTTCGCGGCCGACGGCGTGCTGGTCAACGCGGTGGTCCCCGGCCCGGTGGAGACTCCGCTGTGGACCGCCGAGGGCGGCCTGGCCGACCAGGTGGCGCAGCGCAGCGGCAGCACGCGCGAGGAGGTGCTGGCCGCCACCCACGCAAAGTCGCTGATCGGGCGCATGGGCAACGAGGACGAGATCGCCGCGGCGATCGTCTTCCTCTGCTCGACGCAGGCATCCAACGTGGCCGGCGCGGCGTGGAGCGTGGACGGCGGGTCCACGCCCTCGATCTTCTGAGGCGTCCCCGCCCGCGCCTATCCTCGTCGGCCCGTGAGCACCGTGCCCTACACGATCCGACGCTCCGAGCGCGCGCGTCGCGCCCGCATCCTGGTGGACGGGCACGGCGTGGAGGTCGTGCTGCCGCAGCGGTTCCCGCTGGGCGAGGTCGAGGGCTTCGTGGAGGAGAAGCGCCCGTGGATCGAGCGCACGCTGCGCCGCATGCGCGAGTCCGAAAGCGACTTCCCCCCGGCCAGGCTCGAGCACGGCGGCGAGCTGCCCTACCTGGGCGAGCGGCTGGCGCTGAGTGTGCGCCACGAGCGCGACCGCGTCCGGCCCCACGTGTCCCGCCGCGCGGCGGGCATCGAGGTGAAGCTGGCGCCCGGCGGCGATCTGAGCGCGGCCCTCGAGGCCTGGTTTCGCCGGCGCGCGCGAGTGGAGGTCGCCCCCCGCCTCGACGCCGCGGTGGCCCGCGCGGGCACGGCCTACGCCACGCTCCAGATCCGCGGGCAGCGGACCCGCTGGGCGAGCTGCTCGACCTCCGGAGCGATGAGCTTCAACTGGCGGCTGCTGCTGGCCCCGGCAGAGATCCTCGACTATGTGATCGAGCACGAGGTGGCCCACCTCGAGATCCACGACCACTCGGAGCGCTTCTGGGAGCTCCTGGGCTCACGCAGCCCCCGCTGGCGCGAGCACGAGCGCTGGCTGCGGCGGCACGGGCATGCGCTGAAGCTGTAGGGGCCTACTCCCAGCGAAAGAACCGCACCGCGAGGAAAAGGCCGGCCACGGCCCACGCCGCCACGACGGCCGCGGCGCCCCACACGTCATTGGATCCACCGACGATCCCCTGTGAGAGCCCGTCGATGAGGTGCGACAGCGGCAGCGCCTGGGCGATCACCTTGAGCGCCTCCGGCAGGTTGTCGGTGGAGTAGAAGACGCCCGAGATGAAGATCAGCGGAAGGAACACGGCGTTCGTGTAGGCGGGGGCGGCGTCCTCGTTGGGAATCGCGTGGGAGAAGGCCACGCCGAGGGCGGCAAAGCAGATCACGCCGAGCACGGTGAAGAGGATCAGGAGGCCCGGCTCCTGCGGCCAGTCGACGCCGTAGGCGAGATGACCCACGCACACGACCATGGCCACCTGGAGGAAGGCGTTGAGCGTTACCGAGCCCATGAGCCCGCCGAGGTAGGCGCCGGCGGGGATCGGCGTGCCGCGCACGCGCTTGAGCACCCCGTCGTCGCGCAGGATCGTGATGTTGAACGCCAGCGAGGTGAACGTCGTGGCCAGCACGCCCATCCCCGCGATGCCGGGGATCAGGGTGTCGAGCTCCTCGTCGTCCACCCCGAAGGCCGTGGCCGTGAGCACGAGCAGAAGCAGGGGCAGGAGGAAGTTGAAGAAGGCGGCGCTCGGATTGCGCCAGAACATCTTGCGCTCGAAGCGGAACTGCTCCCAGGCCAGCGCGGCGGTGCTCACGGCGCATCCTCCTCGCGCGTGAGCTCGAGGTAGACCTCCTCGAGGGTGGGCCGTGCGACCTCGAGTCCCTCGAGGCGCTCGCCCCGGCCCAGGGCGTCGCCGGTGAGGCGATGGAGCAGATCGGTCGGATCGTCGGTCTGGTGCTCGACCCGCCGGCCGTCGGACACGTAGGACACGCGGTAGCCGGCGCTGGCCGGCCGCAGCTCGTCCGGGGGCCCCTCGGCCACGATGCGGCCTTCCTTGATGATCGCCACCCGGTCGGCGAGTGCCTGCGCCTCGTCGAGGTAGTGCGTGGTGAGCAGCACCGTCTTGTCGAGGTCCTTCAGCCGGCGCACCACGTTCCAGGCCGTACGGCGGGCGGCAGGGTCGAAGCCGGTGGTGGGCTCGTCGAGGAACACGAGCTCGGGATCTCCGACGAGCGCGAGTGCGAGGTCGAGCCGCCGCCTCTGACCGCCGGACAGGTTCTTGGTGTGGTCGTCCGCCTTCTCCTGGAGCCCCACGAGCGCGATCGTCTCGGCTGGATCGCGCGGTGCCGGATAGGCCTTGGCGAAGTGCTCGACGGCTTCCCGGACGGTCGCCCGCTTGTAGAAGCCGCAGCTCTGGAGCACGATGCCGACGCGCTCCTGATGGCGGCGGTCGCGCTCGGCGGGGTCCTGGCCCAGCACGCTCACGGCGCCGCCCGAGCGATCCCGGTAGCCCTCCAGGATCTCGACGGTGGTGGTCTTGCCCGCGCCGTTGGGGCCGAGCAGCCCGAACACCTCGCCGCGATCGACCGCGAAGCTCACGCCGCGGACGGCCTCCACGGCCCCGTAGGACTTGCGCAGGTCGGAAACCTCGATCGCGGGTGGGGCCACGTGAAGAGAGTCTGGCAGGGGCCGGTCAGGCTCCGGCGCCAGCCCCGCCACGGCCCTCGCCGCCCGCGAAGCGCGCGGCGCCGCGCCAGGCGGTCTCGAGCGTGGGGCGGCCGTTCTCGGCCTCGAGCGCCAGCCCCTCGGTGAAGGTCAGGCCCACGCCCTCGATGGCCGCACGGCGATCGGCCAGCATCGTGTCCTGCGGAAAGCGAGCGAGCGCCTCGGCGAGCTCCAGGGAGCGCTCGAGATGCCGGCCCGCGGGCACCAGCTCGGTCACCAGCCCGATTGCCAGTGCCTCCTCGGCGTCGATGATCCGCCCGGTGAGAATCAGGTCGAGGGCGCGCCCCAGCCCGACGATGCGCGGCAGGCGCTGGGTGCCGCCGTCGATCAGCGGCACTCCCCAGCGCCGCTCGGGAAAGCCCAGGCGCGACTCGCCGGTGGCGATCCGCAGGTCGCACCACAGGGCCAGCTCCAGGCCGCCGGCGAGGCACCAGCCCGAGATCGCGGCGATCGTGGGCTTGGACGAGATCACGCGGCTCATGCCCAGCGGCCCGCGGGGATCGTCGAGCCGCGGCCCGAAGCTCTCGATCGCCTTGAGATCGGCCCCGGCGCAGAACGAGATGCCTCCGGCCCCGGTGAAGATGAGCACCCGGGCCTCATCGTCGGTCTCGAAGCGCTCGTAGGCCTCGCCGAGCCGCCCCGCGGTTTCGCCGTCGATGGCGTTTCGGCGTTCCTGCCGGTCGATGGTGACCAGCGCGGCCGCTCCACGGCGCTCGTAGGTCACGGACTCCATGACGCGAACCCTTTCATTTCTCAGACTGTTCACACGCGCGCAGGGGCGGGCCGTCAGCATGGGCGGTGCAGATCCCTCCCCGCATGTGGCCCCGGTCCCCGCCGGGGTCACTGCTTTTCAGGGGTGCTGCGAGGGGATTACCAGCCGACGCGCTTGCGCAGCTCGACGGCCTTGCGCTCGTCCTTGCGGCGCTCGAGCCGCGACTGGATGACCGTCGCGACGAGCACGAACAGTGCGAAGAACGCCACGACACCCAGGGCGCTGAAGGTGATCACGCGGTCGTCGGTCTCGCCCACGAGACCCTCGCCGTTGTCGGTGGCGAACGCCGGTGCTGCGAGTACGAGCGAGGTCACGAGCACTACGAGCGGGGCGAGGCGTCTCATCGAGGTCATAAACGATACCCGCTGGGCCCACTAGGGTTCCGGCGTCTTGTCGCTCTTCGAGGCCATCGTCCTCGGGATCGTGCAGGGACTGACCGAGTTCCTGCCGATCTCGAGCACCGGACACCTGCGGATCGTCCCCGCCTTCGCCGGCTGGGAGGATCCGGGTGCCGCGTTCACCGCCGTGGTCCAGTTGGGGACGATGGCGGCGGTCCTCCTGTACTTCCGCAAGGACCTGTGGCGGATAGCCGTGGCCTGGCTGAGGTCACTGCGCGATCCGGCCGTCCGACGCACGCTCGACGCTCGCCTCGGCTGGTACATCCTGCTCGGCACCGTCCCGATCGGGATCTTCGGGCTGATCTTCAAGGATCAGATCGAAACCGGCGCTCGCGACCTCTACCTGATCGGGATCGCGCTGATCGTGCTCGGCCTTGTCCTGCTGGCGGCGGACCAGCTCGGCCGCCGCACCCGCGCGCTGGAGCAGATCACTGCACGTGACGGGCTGATCATGGGTCTGGCTCAGGCCCTGGCGCTGATCCCGGGAGTCTCGCGCTCGGGCTCGACGATCACCGCCGGGCTCTTCCTCAACTTCGACCGCACCGCGGCGGCGCGCTTCTCGTTCCTGCTCTCCGTGCCGGCGGTGGTCCTGAGCGGGCTTTTCGAGCTCCTGTCCATCGCGGGCGGCGACGAGGGACAGCATGTGAGCGCCGCGGACCTGATCGTCGCGACTGTGCTTGCCTTCGTCACCGGCTACGCCAGCATCGCCTTCCTGCTGCGCTGGCTCACGACTCACACGATGACGATCTTCGTGGTGTACCGCGTGGTGCTGGGCGTGGTCGTTCTGGCGCTGGTGGGGTCGGGGGCGATCAAGTAGGCCGGAGCCGGCCCGCCAGATAGCCTTTCCCGCGTGGAGTTCGCCTGGAAATTCGGCGTGGTCATGCTGGTGGCTCTGGCGCTCACCGTGCTGCCCGGGGGCGGCAACGCTCTCGATGTCGTGCTCACGCTGCTCACGATCACCTTCTTCGCGGCGATCGCCTTTCTCGTCTACCGGCTCTACCGGCAATACCGGTTCGATCTCGACGCGCTCGCTCCCAACCTGCGCCTCGCGCTGTACGGCTCGCTCGCTCTGGCGGTACTCACCTTCACGGCCACGAACCGGCTCTTCGACGCGGGTGGTGGCGGCGTGGTGTTGTGGTTCGGACTGCTGGCACTCGCTTCGTACGGCCTGTTCTGGGCCTGGACGCGCTACCGGCGCTACGACTGACGCTCACTCTTTTCGCTCGCGCGTGACCGAAACGTAACCCTCCTGCGTTGTCCCGTAACGCGCTTCCCGGGAGCGTGTGCGGCGTGTCAGACAACGGCTCCGAGCGTGGGCAGGCGGCGGTCGAGACGGTCGCCGTGCTGCCGTTCGTGATCCTCGCCGCGCTGGCGGCTTGGCAGATCGCGCTGGCGGGTCACACGCTGTGGCTGACGGCCGGCGCCGCCCGAGCGGCCGCGCGTGCCGACACGGTGGGGAGGAGCCCCGAGCGGGCAGCGCGGAGCGCGCTGCCGGGGTCGATGGAGCGCGGCCTGTCCGTCAGGCGGCTGCGCGAGGGAGGGGTACGTGTCGAGGTCAAGGTCCCTCTGTTGATGCGCCGCTGGCATGCGCCTCTCGAGATGTCGGCGTCCTCGTCGATGGGCGGGCAGCGGTGAGCTTGCGCGCGGAGCGCGGCCAGGCGAGCGTCGAGCTCCTCGGCGCGCTCCCCATGCTGATCGCGGCCGCCCTTGCAGTGCTCCAGCTTCTGGCGGTGGGCTACGCGAGCGTGCTCGCCGGGAGCGCGGCGGAGGCCGGCGCTCTCGCCCTGGCCGCGGGCGGCGACGCCCGGGCGGGGGTGCGGGAGGCCCTTCCCGGCTGGTCGAAGCGGGAGGCGCGGGTCGACGTCCAGGCGGGCGAGGTCGAGGTGCGGCTGCGCCCACCCTCTCTTCTGCGAGCCGTGTCCGAGCGGCTCGAGGTGTCGGCGGAGGCCGCCGTGGAGGCCCCGTGAGCTGCTCGGCCCCCGCGAGCTGCGAGCCCGTGGCCGTGCGGCCGCCGGGCCGCAGCCGCAGCCTTCTGTCCGGCGTTCTGGCCAAGGCCGAGGGCTTTCTTCTCGAGCCGGCGGAGCCGGACGGGTCGCCGGTGCCCCTGGTGCGCCGGGCCTACCGTGCGGTCATCGCGGTGTATGGGCTGGCGGCCGGCTGCGGCACCACCACCGTGGCGCGCGCCCTCGCCGCCGAGCTGGCCCGGCGCGATCCGTCCGGCGCGGCCGGCGTGATGTGCGAGGCCCGCGCCTCGGCCATCCCGCTGGCCACCCAGGACGCCTCTCGTCTCGCGCGCGCGTTCGAGGAGCTACCGGGTACGGTCACGCGCGCCGTCGGGCGGCTCGCCCTGGTCCGCGCGGCCGATCCGCTGCCGCTGGCCGAGAGCGCGCGCCACCTCGCCCCGCTGGTGCTGGACGCCGGCGCCACCTCGCTGGGAGGGGTACCGGCGGCGGTGGCCGACCTGAGCGTGGTCGTCACCGGGCCGGGCGTCGAGCCCTCACTCGCGCGGGTGGCCGCCGAGTGCCTGCAGCGCGTCGGGCCCGCGCCACTGGTGGTGCTCAATCGTGGAGAGCGGGCGCAGAGGGGCTGGGCCGAGCGCGAGCGGACGGAGGGCGGAGTAGGTGGCAACGGAGCGACGGCCGGCGCCGCGGCCACGGCCACCGCCGCCACGCGGCCGGCGGCGGCCGGGGGAGTGGCGATCGAGGACTCCGCCCTCGGGACGCTGGTGCCGGCCTTCGCGGGTGACCTGTTCGTGCTGCCCGACTCCCGCGTGGGCGCGCAGTTGGCCCTCGGCGGTCGAGAGGCGCGCGGTGAGCTCGGGCGCGCGGTCGCCACCCTCGCCGATCGTTGCGAGGCCCCCGGACAGGGGGTTGGGATGTGACTCGGGCCGCGGGGGGCCATAGGGACAGCCCGAGAGCGCAGCGCTCGTGCGGGCGACGTAACCTTGCCGCCATTGGCCCCCGAGGAGGCTGGCGTGGGAATCTATGGCGAGCAGGTCCTGCCGCGGATGATCAACTTCGCGTGCGGGTTGAAGACCGTCGAACCGCTGCGGCAACGGGTCTGCGCGGGCCTCGAGGGCCAGGTCGTGGAGATCGGCTTCGGCTCGGGCCTCAACGTCCCCTTCTATCCAGGTGGTGTCGAGCGCGTCAGCGCGGTCGAACCGGCCGACGTCGGCTGGAAGCTGGCCGCGAAGCGCCTCGGGGAAGCCCGTGTCCCGGTCCAGCGGTCCGGTTTGGACGGGCAGACCCTGCCCTTCGCCGACAACAGCTACGACTCCGCGCTGTCGACCTGGACGCTGTGCACGATCCCCGACGTCGGGGCCGCCCTGCACGAGGTGCGGCGCGTCCTCAAGCCCGGGGGGACCCTGCACTTCCTCGAGCACGGGCTGGCTCCCGACGAGGAGGTGCGGCGCTGGCAGCACCGGCTGGAGCCGGTCCAGAAGCGTGTCTTCGGCGGCTGTCACCTCACCCGGCCGGTCGCGCAGCTGCTCACCGATGCCGGCTTCACCATCACCGATATCGACGTCTTCTACGAGGAGGGCACGCCGAAGATCCTCGGGGCCGACTCGCTGGGCACCGCCGTGTCTCCCTAGTGACCTGAGTCGTCATTTCGTGCGCAGCTTCCCGGGTCTGGAGCGTCTGGCCGGAATCGCCGATGCTTCGGATCATCAGCCTCGCCCAGCCGCTCGGGAAGCTGAAGCCGAACTTCCGACTCAGGTCCCTAGACGGGCCGCCGCGCGGGCGGCATGCCCTGCCGGCCCGCCACGTCCACGCGCAGCGGCGCCGCGACCACCGCCGCGGTCAGCGCCAGCACCACGCCTGCGAGGGCCCAGGCCGTGGCCGCGCCCTGGGCGGCCGCGAAGGCGCCGACACCCAGGTTGGCCACCAGCGCTCCCGCCTGTGTGGCCAGCGACTCGGCCGAGATCAGAGTGGCACGGGCACCGGGACCGACGGCGTCGTTGAGCAACTCGTAGTGCATCGGCTCGGCAACCCCGAAGCCCAGATAGGCGAGCAGGTAGAGCGACGCGAAGCCGACGGCGCTCGCGGGAGCGCCCAGGGTGGCGATGCAGACTGCTGTGAAGGCGATTGCGGCGAGATAGCCGACGGGCAGTCCCACGCGGCGCGAGGCGTTCGGGCTCAGCCGCGCGCCCAGCGCCACGGCGAGCATGGATGCGGCCGCCAGCCCGCCGAAGGCGAGGCCCGTCGTCTCCTGATCGTTGAGCAGCGTGGCGAGCTGGGGTTGCCAGAGCAACTCGACCGCCGTGACGCAGGCGCCGAACGCCACCCCCGTGACGAAGACGATCCGCACCGTCACCGACCTCGCGGCCTCGGCGCGGGCCGTGACGATCACCTGTCGCGTTCGCCGCCCGACCGGCTCGCGTGCAGCGCCGGCCGCAGCCGCGGCCGGACGCTCGTGCACGAGGATCACGATCGCGATCAGGTACACCACCGCGGCCAGCGCTCCCGCCAACGCCGCGCCACTGTATGCGGAGAGCGTGCCCGTGCCGCCGTCCGCCGGACCGCTGAGCGCGACGATCAGGCCGCCGGTGAGGGACCCCAGGGCCATCGCGACCCCTTCTGCCGCGGTTCCCCGGGACAGCCCGTGCGCGAGCGGCGCGAGCGGGTCGAGGAGTCGCAGCGAATCGACGAACCACGCCTCCAGGGAGCCCGAGATCAGGGCTCGCCCGGCCGCCAGGAGGCCGACCGAGATCACGAAGGCGATCACGGTCTGAGCGAACGCGAACACCACCAGGCTGAGAGCGGTCAGGGCCGCACCGGCGACCAGGATGGGGCGGCGGCCAAGCGCGTCGGCGAGCGCGCCGCTCGGAACCTCCACCAGCATCGCCACGCCACTGTGGACGGCGAACACGATCCCTATCTCTCCGAGTGTCAGGCCGCGCGCCTGTGGGGTGATGATCAGGAAGGGCAGGACGAGGCCCACCGGCAGCCAGCGAAGGGCGCGCAGGAGGATGAAGTCGCGCGTGAGCCGGTCCGCGCTCACGCCTCGTCGCGGCGCTGAGGAAAGGCGTGGAACACCACGGCCGTCCGCTCCGTGTCGGCGCGTCTGACCCGCCGGTCGGCATAGCGTTCGAGCACGGCGAGCACCTCGTCGGCGAGTCCGCGCAGCTCATCGGGAGTCAGCTCGAACCACTGGTCGGTGCCGTTCGCGGCTGCCCTCCAGCGGCGGTCCCACGTCGGCACCTCGTCGTGCCAGCGCTCGATCCAGCGCGTGTACTCGCGGACGAGCTGGCGCCCGAGCGCCCGATTGGCCTCGAGCAGGCCGGCGTCGTCGGTGTCGAGCGACCATTCCATCCCCTCGTCGGCCGCCCGCCACCAGCGCTCGCGGCCGCGGTTGCGCTCGGCGTCGTCCTCGACGAAGCCGTACTTGTCGAGGATGCGCAGGTGATAGCTCGTGGCTCCGCTCGACTCGCCCAGCCGCCGGGCGAGGATCGAAGCCGTGGCCGGACCGTCTTTTCTCAGGGTTCCGATCAGCCGCAGGCGCAGCGGGTGCGCCATCGCCCGCAGGACCTGAGCGTCATCGATCTTCCGCAGTCGAGGAGCCATGCAAAGGAATCTTTGCATAGCCTGCGACGATTCCGGCGGAGACCGGTCGGGCGGGGTGTGCCGTGCGGCCGGGCGCCTGGGTGAGAGCGGCGTTTCGCCCGCTTCGCGCCAGCCGTGCCGGTCGCAGCGGCGGTCTCCATCGTCCCGAGCTCGCTGAACGAGGCCGACCTGGATGACTCGGTACGCCGCTCTTAGGAGCGAGCGACAGCCAGCGCCTCCAGCGCCCGATCGCACGCCCCGACAGAGGCGTCGCCGAGCGGCATGCGCACCTGCGGCGTGGGGATGCGGTCCTCGGCGTGCAGGACCGCCTTGATGATCGCGGGGCTGGGCTCGGCGAAGAGGGCCTCGACCAGGGGCAGGAGCGCTTCCGAGTGCGCGCGGCCGTCCTCGAGTTGTCCGTTGAGCCCGCGCTCGATCATCTCGACGAAGCGGCCGGTGCAGAGGTGCGAAGACGCGGCTACGGCGCCGCCGCCTCCCATCAGCACGAGCGGATAGAGGAAAGGATCGTCACCGCCCAGTACGGCGAAGCCCTCACCCACACTCGGCAAGTAAGCGAAGAGTGTCGGAGTCGATTCCCCCGACCGCCTGCTTGACGCCGGCGATGTTGTCCGTGGCCGCGAGCTCGAGCAGAGCCTCGGCGCCGAGCCCACGTCCCGTGCGGTAGGGGATGTTGTAGACGAGCAGCGGCACCGGCGAGCGCTCGGCGACAGCTTGGAAGTGGCTGACGATCGCGGCCTCGGACGGGCGCACGTAGTAGGGGACGACCGCGAGCGAGGCACTCGCCTCGGGGACGTCCGTGAGCGCCTCATGACGCGCGATCGTCGTACGCGTGTCGTTGGTGCCCGCGCCGACCACCAGCATGGCGTCCAAATCGGAGCAAACGCGCGCGCAGGCAGCGACCACGGCCTTACGCTCACCCTCGTCGAGGGAGGACGGCTCGCCGGTGGTCGCCAGCGCCACTACGCCGCGCGCGCCGGCGCGGATCACCTCGCTCGCGAGCGACTCGAGTGCGTCCAGCGCGAGGCTTCCATCCGCGGCGAACGGGGTCACCAGCGGCACGAACACGCCGGTCGGCCTGAGCTCGCTCGCCATCGAGGCGTCAGGCTAACCGGCCGCTGCTGGCTCCGGCTCGGGCGACGGAGGCGTAACGGGTCGCAGCATCAGGGCCAGGAGCGCTCCGGTGGCGGCAAAGGCGGCCGCTACCAGGAAGGCGGTGTGGTAGCCGCCCGTGAGCGCGACGAGTGAGCTGTCGCCGCCGCCACGCAGGCTGTCCGTCCGCGAGTCGGCCACACTCACCAGCACGGCCAGCCCGAGCGCACCGCCCATCATGAAAGCGGTGTTGACGATCCCGGACGCGAGCCCGGCTTCCGTGGGGCCCACGTCGCCCATGGCGGCGAGCAGGAGAGGGTTGAAGACGATGCCGCCGCCCATGCCCATGACGATCATGCCCGGGAGCACGTCGGTCACGAAGTCGCCGTCGGCGGGGGCCTGGGTGAACAGGAGCAGACCGATCGCGAACAGGGTCAGACCGGCGACGATCGGCGGCTTGACTCCGAAGCGCATCACCAGGCGGTCGGACAGGGCGATCGAGCCCGCGCCCATCACGAGCGTTGTCGGCAGGAAAGCGAGCCCGACCTCGAGCGGGCTGTAGTCGAGCACCAGCTGGAGATAGAGCGCGGCCAGGAAGAACCAGCCGAACATCGATGCCGCCATCAGGGCGCCCACGGCGTTCGCCACCCTGATGTTGCGCAGCCGGAAGAGGCCGAGCGGCATCAGAGGTGAGGCCACGCGTGCCTCGATCGTGATGAAGGCGGCGAACAGGGCCAGGGCCCCGGCGAGCAGGCCGAGCGTCTCTCCCGAGGTCCAGCCGTTCTCGTTGCCGTTGATGACCGCGTAGGTGCCGAGCATGACCGCGGCGGTGACGGTCACCGCGCCCGCCACGTCGAGGCGGCCGTCCTGGGCGGTGCCGCGGTCGTCGGGCAGCAGCGAGAGACAGAGCACGAATACGGCGATCCCGATCGGGAGATTTACGAGGAAGATCCAGTTCCAGGCGAACAGGTCGGTGAGCACGCCGCCGAGCAGCACGCCGGCGGTTCCGCCCCCGGAGAGCACGAAGCCGAAGATGCCCATCGCCTTCGCGCGCTCGGCCGGCTCGGTGAAGATCGTCATGATCAGGGAGAGGGCGACCACTGAGACGATCGCGCCGCCGAAGCCCTGCAGTGCCCTTGCCGCGACCAGGAAGCCCTGCGAGCTCGCCAGGCCGCAGGCGAGCGAGAGCGTGGTGAAGATCGCGAGCCCCAACAGGAACAGGCGGCGCCGTCCGAACAGGTCGCTGAGCCGGCCGCCGAGTAGGAGGAAGCCGCCGAAGGTGAGCAGGTAGGCGTTCACCACCCACGCGAGGGAGGCCTCGGAGAAGCCGAGATCGGACTGGATCGACGGAAGCGCGACGTTCACGATCGTCGAGTCGAGAACGATCAGCACGTCGCCGAGGCACAGCACGTAGAGCGCGAGCCAGCGCTTGTGGCCCTCGAGAGTCGTGCCGGTTTCTGCAGCAGCCTGGGTGGTGGTCATTCGTGCCTTATTCCCGTCTTGGGCGGGATTTGATGCACGCTACAAGTTCAAGCGGCCTTCAAGTCAAGGCCCGCCGCTGCCCCGGCCGACCCATTACCGAATGCTTACGGTTGGCCGCTCCGGCCCTCAGGCGGGATCCGCTCAGCCAAGCTGCGCAGGCAAGCAAAGCGGGAGGGGCTGAGATGTTGGCTCGAGAAGGACCTCGTCGGCGGGGCACAGGAGCAGTTCGACCAGCCCGTCACGCACCTGATGTCCGGATACGGGCTGGAGAGCGCCGCGTCCTGATCGGGGACCTGCAGGTGCTCTGACTCAGCTCCAGCCGTCCCAGAGGCGCAGGCGCGGCTCGGGATCGAAGGGGCCGTGGGGTCCGCGCAGCTCGAAGTGCAGGTGGCAGCCCACCGTGACCGCGTTGCCGGTGGCGCCCACCGCGCCGATCCGCTCTCCGGTGCGCACCCGCTCGCCCTCGCTCACACGGGCGGGCGCGCGCAGATGGGCATACCAGTAGTCACGCCGCTCGCCGCGGCCGCGGATGATCACCTGGTTGCCGTAGAGCACCGGGTCGTAGCGGCTGCGGACGACCCGGCCGGCGCGCGCCGCCACCACCGGCTTGCCGCAGGCAGCGTTGATGTCGAAGCCCTCGTGCGTCCGGCCGCCGTTGCGGGTTGCGCCGAAGGTCCCGGCGGGGCCGCGAAACCAGTGACCGCCGCGCACCGGGTACACGTGGCCGCGCAGCACGAAGCTGCCCGCCGCACGTAGCCGGCCGCCCACCGGCCCGGCACGAACGCGGTAGCGGCCGTCCCGGGCGGGGCGGCCGGCAGAGGTGAGACCCGTCCAGCGCACCCGCTGGGAAACGCCCGGGGCCGCGGCGGCGATCTCCCAGCGGCGCACGGTGCGCCCCGCCCGCCGGATCACCACGCGCAGGTCGAGCGGCGCGGCCGCGCGAAAGACGAGGCGCAGCGTGACCGGACGACCGCCGAAGCGGGCCCGCTCGGGGCTGACCCGGGCCTCGGTGACTGCGAAGCCGGACACGGGCGGCACTGCGGGGGGTGGTGGGAGAGCCGGCGGTGCGATCACCGGCCCGGATGCTGCCACACGCCCCGCGCCGCCCCGCGGGCGCCGATTAGCGACACTGGGCGCATGGCCGCAGCGTCCCGGACTCAAGCCTTCCCCCTCGGCGCCGCCGCGACCCTGGCCGAGCTGGAGCTCGACCCGCATCCGCTGCTGGCCCGCCTTCGCGAGCGTGAGCCGGTGTCCTGGCTGCCCGCGCTCGGGGGCTGGCTCGTCACGCGGCGCGAGCTCGCACTCGAGGCGATGCGCGACCCGGAGCGATTCACCGTGGACGACCCCCGCTTCTCCACCGGCCGGGTGGTGGGCCCGAGCATGCTCACGCTCGACGGCTCGGAGCACGCTCGCCATCGCGATCCGTTCGCGAGGCCATTTCGCAAGGACGCCGTGCGGCAGCGCTTCACGGAGATCGTCGAGGCGGAGACGGACCGCCTGATCGACGCGATCGAGCCACACGGGCGCGCGGAGCTCCGCCGCAGCCTGGCCGGCCCCCTCGCGGCGGGCTCCATGGCGCATGCGCTCGGTCTCGAGGGCACCGATACCGAGCGCATGCTCGGCTGGTACGACCAGATCGTCGCCTCGGTGACGGGCGTGGCCGCGGGCGAAGAGGTCACGCCCGCCGGCCGCGAGGCGTACGCGGCGCTGAGCGCGAGCGTGCTGCCGATGCTCGAGCGTGATCCGGCCACGTCGCTGGTGGCCGCCGTGGCCGGCCAGAGGGACGGCCTCGGGCGCGACGAGATCGTGTCCAACGCCGCCGTGCTGCTGTTCGGCGGCATCGAGACGACTGAGGGGATGATCGCCAACGCCGTCCTTCACCTGCTGGCCCACCCGGACCAGCTCGCGCTCGTGGAGGCCGACCGCGGCCTGTTGGGTGGGGCGATCGAGGAGTCGCTGCGACTCGAGCCCGCAGCAGCCGTGATCGACCGCTACGCCACCGCCGGCACCCGGCTCGGAGGCGCTCGGATCGCCGAGGGAGAGCTGGTGAGCCTCTCGATCGCCGGGGCCAACCGGGATCCGGACACGTTTGCCGATCCGGATCGCTTCGACGTGCGACGTGAAAACGCCGGCCGCCAGATCGCCTTCGCGCACGGGCCGCACGTGTGCATCGGGATGCATCTCGCCCGTCTCGAGGCGCACACGGCGCTCGGGCGCCTGCTCGACCGCCTCCCGCGGCTGCGCCTCGACCCGGAGCGGCCGGCCGCGCCGCGCGGCCTCGTGTTCCGCAAGCCGCCGGCGCTCCACGTGATCTGGGGCTGACGCGGAGATGGCGGCAAGCGTGGTGCTCGACGGACGCGGTCTCACGCCGGCCGGCGTGGCCGCCGTGGTGCGCGACGGGCAGGCGGTGAGCCTCGCCGAGGATGCACGCGCCCGCAACGCTGCTGCGGCGGTGACCGTCGAGGAGCTCGTGGAGCTCGGCACGCCGATCTACGGGGTCACCACGGGGGTCGGCGGGCTGCGCGCCCGCGAGATTCCGCCGGACCAGCGCTCCGGACAGCAGCTGCGCCTGCTGCGCAGCCACTCCTGTGGCGCGGGCCCGCCGCTGCCGCCCGAGCTGGTGCGGGCCACCATGGTGGTGCGGGCCAACCAGCTCGGCGTGGGCGGCGCCGGAGTATCGGACGAGCTGCTGACCGCTCTCGTGGCTGCCGTGAACGCCGAGGTCGTGCCCTTCACCCGCGAGCTCGGCTCGCTGGGCACCGCCGACCTTATGGTGCTCGCCGACGTGGCCCTGGCGCTTCTGGGCGAGGGCCGGGCCTGGCGCGGCCACGACGTCGTGGACGCCGGGCAGGCCCTGGCCGACGCCGGCCTCGCGATCCCGCGGCTGGGGCCGCGCGACGGGATCGCCTTCATGAGCAGCAACGCGATGAGCATCGGGCACTCCGCCCTGATCGCGGAGGATGCGCGGCGCCTGATCGGGGCCTCGCTCTCCGTGGCCTCGCTCTCCTTTGCCGCGGCGGGCGCCGACCCTGTGGCCGTCGACGCGCGCGTGCACGACGCGCGCGCGCACCCCGGCCAGGCCGAGGTGGCGGCGCGGATGCGCGCCCTTCTGGATCAGACGCCGGGGGGCGTGGGCGCGCAGCCTCCGCGCCACGTGGTCCACGACCCGTATCCCTTCCGGGCCCTCGCCCAGGTGGAGGGCGCGACCGTGACTGCGCTCAGCGCCCTCGAGTCCGTGCTCGCCGTGGAGCTCAACTCCGCCAGCGAGAACGCGCTGATCGATCCCGCGACGAGCTCGGCCCTCTCGGGCGCCAACTTCCACGGCGGATCGCTCGCACTGGCGCTCGACCAGTTTCGGGCAGCGCTCGCGCAGTCGGTGTCGCTCGTGGCGTCGCGCGTCAGTGCCCTCCTCGATCGGGGCCTGATGGGCCTGCCGGCAGCCCTCGCCGAACGGCCCGGAGCGGACTCGGGCGCGATGATGCTCGAGTACACCGCGCACGCGGCCGCGGCCGACGCGCGGCTGCGGGCGACGCCCGTGACGGCGCAGACGGTGACGGTGGGCGGTGGCGTGGAGTCGCACGCGTCGTTCGCGCCCTTTGGGGCGCGCGCGGCGCAGGGCGCACTCGATTCGGCGGCCGTGGCGGTGGCCACTGAGCTCGTGGTGGCCGTCCGGGCGCTGCGAATGCGCGGTGTGGAGCCCGCAGCGGCGGACGCGGGGGGCCTGTTCGCGCTCGCGGCGGAGCGCCTCGACGCGGACACGAGCGATCGCCCGCTCAGCGACGACGTGGAGGCCGCGCGCGAACTGCTGTTGCCACATGGTGCATAATCAGCAACCGTGGTTGCAGCAGATGGAACCCTGGGCCGGGCGCTCGACGTCCTGCTCGCGCTCGGCGATGAGTCCGCCACCGCAAACGGCGGCCTCGGCGTGGTGGGCGTGGCCACTCTGCTCGGCCGCGAGAAGAGCCAGGTCTCACGCACGCTCAAGACGCTGGCCGAGCGAGGCCTCGTCGACCGCGACCCGGAGACCCTCGAGTACCGCCTGGGCGCGCGCATCTACGCGCTCGCCGTGCAGGCCGGCCGCAGTCGCCTGCTGGCCGTTGCACCGCCGGCGCTGCGGGAGCTCGTAACCGACCTCGGTGAGACCGCCCACCTGTCGGTGCTGCAGGGCCCCGACGTACTGACGCTTCTCTCCGAATCGTCGCCCCGGGTGGTGCGCGCCGGCGACTGGAGCGGCCGCACGGTGCCCGCGCACTGCACGTCCTCGGGGCGCGCACTGCTGTGGGACGAGGACATGGACGGCCTGACGGCCAGCTTCGGCGCGGCGCGCTCAGGCCCGCAGCTGGAGGAGCTGCATCAGCACATCCTCGCCGCGCGACCGAACGGCTACGCCGCGGTGAGGGAGGCGTTCGAGCCCGGCCTGGTGGGCGCGGCGGCACCGGTGCGCGACTTTCGCGGCCGCGTGGTGGCCGCGCTCAACGTGTCGGGACCCAGCTTCCGGCTCGGGGAGAGGCTGGAGGAGACGGGCGAGCGCGTGAGGCGCTCGGCCGAGGAGCTGTCCGGCAAGCTCGGATGGCTTGAGTCAAGCGGAGGAGGACCAGATGTCTGAGTTGATGGACCGGCTTGCCGAAGGCCCCGTGATCTGCGCCGAGGGCTACCTGTTCGAGCTGGAGCGGCGTGGCTACCTGCAGGCGGGCGGCTTCGTGCCGGAGGTGGTGCTCGACCATCCCGAGAAGGTGGCGGAGCTCCACCGCGAGTTCGTGCATGCCGGCTCCGACGTGGTGGAGGCGTTCACCTACTACGCCCATCGCGAGAAGCTGCGGCTGATCGGCAAGGAGGACCTGCTGGAGGAGATCAACCGCCAGGCGCTCGGCGTCGCGAAGCAGGTCGCCGCCGAGACCGGCGCGCTCGTGGCCGGCAACGTGTGCAACACCAACGTCTACACCGGTACGGAGTCGGACGACCGCGTGCGGGCCATGTTCGAGGAGCAGGTGGGCTGGGCGGTGGAGGCCGGCGTCGACTTCGTGATCGCCGAGACGATCTCCTGGCTCGGGGAGGCGCTCGTGGCCACCGAGGTCATCCGCGAGGCCGGCCTGCCGGCCGTGGTGACGCTGACCGCTCACGGCGACCCCGACATGCGCGACGGGGTGACCCCGGCCGACGCTTGCCGGCGCCTCGAGGAGGCCGGCGCCGACGTGGTGGGTCTCAACTGCAGCCGCGGGCCGGACACGCTGCTGCCGCTGCTGGCGCAGGTGCGCGATGCGGTGTCGATACCCGTGGCCGGGCTGCCGGTGCCCTACCGGACGACGGAGGATCAGCCGAGCTTCCAGTCGCTAGAGGACCCGGATGCGAGCGAGCTCCCGGCGGGCCGGCCGTTCCCGACGGCTCTCGACCCGTTCACGTGCAACCGCTACGAGATCGCCGAGTTCACGCGGGCGGCGGCCGAGCTGGGCGTGAGCTACCTCGGTGTCTGTTGCGGCGCGGCGCCGCACCACATCCGCGCCATGGCCGAGGCCCTGGGCCGGACTCCGCCGGCGAGCCGCTACAGCGCCGACATGTCCAAGCACGCCTATCTCGGCGACGACCCGAGCCTGAAGACCGAGTATCAGGACTACGCGGAGCGCTTGTAACGGGCAGTAGGCTCGTCCGGCTGTGATCGGCTCGCGAGATCGGACCGTGCGGGTTGCCCTGGCGCAGCTCGACTGCGAGCTCGGAGACGTGCCCGAGAACACGCGCCGCGCCCAGGGCCTGATCGCCCAGGCGCGGGCCGAGCGGGCCGATCTGGTGGTCCTGCCCGAGCTGACGCTCACCGGGTACTCGCTCGGGCGCGTGCCCGACGACGTGTCGCTGGCGAGCGACGACGACGAACTGGTGGACCTCGCGGGCGCGGCCGACGGCCTCGGCTGCGTGATCGGCTTCGCGGAGGCGGGCCGCGTGCACACCTACAACAGCGCCGCCTATCTGGAGCGCGGGGCGATCCAGCACGTCCACCGCAAGCTCTATCTCCCCAACTACGACATCTGGGAGGAGCGCAAGCACTTCACCCCCGGTACCGCCATGCGCTCGTTCGACACCCAGATCGGGCGGGTGGCGATGCTGATCTGTGCCGACGCCTGGCAGCCCGCAGTGGCGGTGCTGGCCGTCCAGGACGGAGCTCGTGTGCTGATCGTGCCCTCCTGCAGCACGCGGCAGCGTCCCGAGATCGCGGCCGAATGGCACGACGTCAACCGCTTCTACGCCCGGATGCTCGAGACCTTCGTGGTGTTCGTCAACCGGGTGGGGGAGGAGGGCGACCTGCGCTTCTGGGGTGGGTCGCACGTGTACGACCCCTACGGCGAGCTCGTGGCCGAGGCGCCCGAGGACGAGCCCGGCCTGGTGATCGCCGAGCTCGACCTGTCCAAGGTGCGCCGCCGGCGCAGGGAGATGCCGCTCGTCAAGGAGGCCCGGCTGGGGCTGCTGAGCCGCGAGCTGGACCGGTTGATGGCCGAGGGCGGGGACCTCTAGCGGCGCGTCAGGCCGCCTCCGACAGGCCGCAGAAGCGTATGGCCGCCACCGCGAGTACCTGTGCGGCGCGGACGAGGTCGTCGAGGGGCACGAACTCGTCGACCGCGTGTGCGGCGGCGATCGCGCCGGGCCCGAGGCCGATCGTGGGCGTTCCCGCGCGGCTGAAGGTAGCCGCGTCGAACCAGGTGGTTCGCGAGGCGATCGTGGCCGGGAGTCCCACGGCGGACATCGCGTCGAGCGTGGTGGCCGAGATCGGCTCCTCGGGTCCGTGGAAGGCCGGCGGCACGTCGCCGTGCCATTTGAAGGCCGGTGGGTGCTCGCGCAGCCACGGGTCGGCCTGCGCCGCGGCCAGCACCCGTTCCTGAAGCTCGTTCGCCACCTCGCTGCCGAACCCGTGCTCGTCGGACTGTTCGGGCAGGTACTGCACGTGGAGACGCAGCGAAGCGCTGGCGGGGTAGGAGACCATCCACTGGCCGGCCGACAGCGCCGTGGGCACGATCGTCCCGGTGCGCAGGTAGGCGTGCTGGGTGTCGGGACGCTCGCGCCATTCCTCGCGCAGGGCCTGCAGGGCGGCCAGCACAGGCTGCATGCGCTCGATCGCGTTGACCGGCCCGCCCGCCGTCCAGTGCTCGTGCGGGAAGCCCGCGTGGCCGGCGCGGCCCTCCACCACGATCTCCGGCATCAGCGAGCCGAGCGTGCCCAGCCAGGCGGTGAGGTCGGTGGGCTCCGGAACGATCCCTCCGTCGGCCGCCACGCCGGCGAGCCACCGAGGCGAGCGACCCGGCGCCCGTGGACTCCTCATCGGTGACGGTGTTGACGATCAACTCGCCGGCCAGCGGCACCTCCAGGGTGCGAAGCACCTCGGTGGCGAACACCATCGCCGCCACTCCGCCCTTCATGTCGCAGGCGCCCCGCCCGTAGAGCCGCCCATCGCGCACTCGCGCCGTGAACGGGTCGCCGCTCCAGCGCTCCCGGGGCTCGGGCCCGATCACGTCGATGTGGCCGTTGAAGAGCAGGCTGCGCCCCTCGCCGGCAGCGGAGGCGCGCGCCACCAGCTGCGGGCGGCCGCGGAAGTGGTAGCCGGCCGGGAGCGCATAGCCGGGAGCCGGGAGCCCGGCCACGTCCGGCTCCCACAGCTCGACCTCCAGCCCGGCGCCGCGCAGCCGCTCGGCGAGATACGCCTGCAGCGCCTGCTCTTCGTGCGGCTCGAGGTCGTCGTCCGGCGCGCGCGTGTCGAAGCCCACGAGCGTGGCGAGCAGGTCAACGAGCTCCGAGCGCCCGCGCTCGATCTCCCCGGTCACGTGGCGCTCGAGCGCGCTGATCACGTGGCAGGCTGGGCCTGTTCGGCCTGGGAGCCGCCCGGGGGGCTCATCGGCCGTCCGGCCAGGGCCGGCACCGGATCCGCGCTGGGCCCGGTCTCGGGGCGGTCGAGTCCGGGGAGCGACGCCTCCAGCGCCGTGCCGGCCACCGGCCGTCCGGCCTGGATCACCAGCCAGATGCGCTCGTCGTCGAGCAGCAGCTCGGGATCGGCCAGCGGGTCGCCGTCGACCACCAGAAGATCGGCCGCCCTGCCCGGGGCGATCGTGCCCACGTGATCGCCCAGTCCGCAGGCGGCCGCGCTCCCGGCCGTGGCGGCGCAGACGGCCTCCATCGGCGTGAGCCCGGCGCCGCAGAGGCGGACGAGCTCGAGCGCGCTCTGTCCGTGCGGCTGCGAATCGAAGCCCATGGCCAGGCGCACCCCCGCCGCGCGGGCGGCCTCGACGGTGCGATGGGCTTCGTCGAGCTGCTGCTCCGCCAGCTCGACCAGACCGCCCGGCCAGCACGAACCGTGGTTCTCGGAGATGTTGAAGAAGCACGACAGCGTTGGCACGAGCACCCGCTCGGAGCGAGCCAGCTCCTCGAGCAGCTCGGGGGCGCGGTGGAGCTCCAGGCCGTGCTCGATCGTGTCCACGCCCTCCTCGATCGCCAGCCGGGTCCCGTCCAGCCCTTCGCAGTGGGCGGCCACGCGGTAGCCCATGCGGTGCGCCTCGTCCACCAGCGTCGCGATCTCCGCCCGCGTCATCTGCGCGGGCGAGCTGTTCTCGAGCTCGCAGGAGCGCGCGCCGGTGGTCATCAGCTTTATGAAGTCGGCACCGCGCCGGAACTGCTCGCGGGTGGCCTTGCGCACCTCCTCCGGGCCGTCGGCCTCGCGGTACATGTCCCCGAAGTAACGGCCCCCGGGCGAGGTGGCGGACACGATCCGCCCGCAGGCGAGGAGCCGCGGGCCGGGTATGGCCCCGAGGCGCACCGCTTGACGCGCGTGCAGCAGGTCGTCCCCGAACGCGCCGACGTCGCGCACTGTGGTGATCCCCATCCGCAGCATCCGCCGCAGGCCCGCGGCGATCAGGTGGTGGCGCACCTCGGGCGCGATCGGCTCCTGGCCCTTGAGCGCCTGCGGCATGTCGAACGCGGTCACGTGCACGTGGGCGTCCACGAGGCCGGGCATGAGCGTCCGGCCGGCGAGGTCGATCGTGGCCGCGCCGGCCGGGACCGCGCCGTCGCCGCTCGTGCTCATCCCGCCCACGCGCCCCTCTTCGACCACGAGGGAGACGTCGTCGAGCGGGGGTCCGCCCGAGCCGTCGATCATCCGGGCGGAGGTGAGGTGGAGAGGCTGGGTCATGGGATGGTTTCCGGCGCGCCGGCCAGCTCGGGGTCGAGAACCACCACCGTACGCGCTCCCTCGCCCCGGCGCAGCCTGCCGAAGGCCTCCTCGATCCCGTCGAGGCCGGTGAGATGGGTCACCACGTCGGCAACCGGGAAGCGTCCGTCAGCCACCAGCCGGGCGAGCTCCTCGAGCTCGGCGGCGGCGTCGCCCGAGCCGTAGTAGCAGCCCTTGAGCCCCTTCTCCGAGAGCAGGTCGAACCCCGGCAGCGACAGGTCCACGCCGCGTGGCACGGCGCCCACCACCACTGCGGTGGCGCCCGGGCGCAGCACGTCCCAGGCCTGTCGGACGGTCTCGGGCCGGCCGATCGCCTCGAAGGCATGGTCGACTCCTCCGTCGGAGAGCTCCAGCACGCGCGCCACCACGTCCTCGCCGGACGAGTCGATCGCGTGAGTGGCTCCGCGCCCCCGCGCCAGCTCGAGCTTGGCCGCGTCGCGCTCGACGGCGAAGATCGGATCCGCACCTGCCACGCCGGCCGCGGCCACCACCTGCAGCCCGATGCCGCCGCAGCCGATCACGCACACGCTCTCGCCCTGCGCCACCCGGGCCGCGTTGCGGACGGCGCCCACGCCGGTGACCACCCCGCAACCCAGCAGCGCGGCCTGCCACAGCGGCAGCTCGGCGGGAATCCGCACCGCGGAGGCGGCGGGCACCACACAGCGCTCGGCGAAGCACGAGATGAAGTTGAAGTGGCCCAGGTCGCTCGCGTCGCCCAGGTGCAGCCGCGTGGTGCCGTCGAGGAGAGTGCCCTTCCAGGCGTGCTCAGCTGCCCTCTCACAGAGGTTGAGGCGACCGGCGCGGCAGGCACGGCAGTCGCGGCAGGCGGGGACGAAGCAGAAGGCCACGGGGTCCCCCGGCTGCGGCCGCTCGACTCCTCGGCCCACCTCCTCGACGATCCCGGCGCCCTCGTGACCGGGCACGATCGGGAAGCGGTCGCGGCCGAGGTGGCCGTCCACGAGGTGCAGGTCGGTGTGGCACACACCCGCCGCCGCGACGCGTACCAGCACCTCGCCGTCCCGAGGCCCGTCGAGCCCGACCTGCTCCACGCTGAGGGGGGCCTCGGCCTCGCGCTGGACTGCGGCGGTGGTGGTGATCACCCGACGCGATGCGCCTCCAGCGCATCGAGGTCGGGGGTCACGCCGAGGCCGGGACCGGGGGGCGGGGCGATGGTCCCGTCGGCTGCGATCTCCAGCGGCGCGGGCAGGAGCCCGTCGCGCCGCTCCGGGGTCCAGGCCGGCGGGTCGAAGGGCACCTCGACGTACGGGCAGGTGGAGACGGCGAGCGCGAGGTGGAGGTTGGCCACGAGGCCGAGCCCGTTCGACCAGGTGTGGGGGGAGAGGCTCCTGCCAAACAGATCGGCCAGGCCGGCGAGGCGCCGCACCCCGCCCAGGCCGCCGGCGAGGACCACATCCGGCTGGATCACGTCCACGCCGCCGCGCACGATCAGGTCACGGGCCTCGAACGCGCCGCGGACCATCTCCCCGGCGGCGATGCGCAGCGAGGTGCGGCGCCGCAGCGTCGCGTACCCGTCGACGTCGGTGGTGGGGAGGGGCTCCTCCAGCCAATAGACCCCGAGCGGCTCGAGCGCTCGTGCGCACTGGCTCGCGGTGGCCACGTCCCAGCGCGGCTCGCGGTCGCCGGCCATGCGCCAGCCCTGGTTCGCGTCGACCATCAGCTCCACGTCGGAGCCCACCGCATCGCGCACCCGCTCCACCAGCTCCACGTCGCGGCGCCAATCGGCGTGGTGAAAGCGGAGCTTGACCGCGCGGACCCCGCGGTCGCGCAGCGCGGTCACGCGCCGCGCGCGCTCCTCCGCATCCACCAGCTCGCCGCTCGACGCGTACGCGAGGAGGCGCTCGGAGCGGCCGCCGAGCAAGCGCCACAGCGGGACCCCGAGCGCTCGCGCTGCCAGGTCCCAGACCGCCACCTCGGCCGTCCAGGGGCGCGCGTGATGGAAGTCGACGCTCTCGCACAGCTCGCGGACCACCTCGGTCCGCAGCGGGTCGAGGCCCACGAGCAGGCGCTCGAGCAGCTCGGCGTCGGGGAGGCTGTCGCCGCTCGCGTAGCCGGCCAGCCCGTCGTCCGAGCGCACGATCACGAGGCTGGCGTCGAGCGCCGTGCGCGGCACGGGATCCCAGGCCGCCCTGAAGGGCGGGTCGAGCGGGAACGCGTAGCGCCGCACCTCTATGCCGGCGATCCGCATCAGCGGCCCACGTCAGTCACCGCCGTAGAAGGCGTTGGTCGCCTCCTCGCGCTGCTCGGCGAGCGCTCGGACCGCGTCGGCTCCGGGCGGCTCGAGCGCATCGGCGATCGCGGCCCGGGTGGCCTCTCGGTTGGCCATCCGCACCGCGGTCTCGTCGTGGGCCTGCGGATCGATCCAGACAGCCACGAGCACGATCACGTCCGCGGCCTCCTCGGCGTCGAGGCGGCCGTCGGCCACCGCGTCGAGCACGCCCTGGGCGATACCGAGCTGGGCCGCTCCCCAGGCGAGGCGCTCCTGGCGCTCGTTCTCGATCGTGACCTTGTTGACGAAGATCGTGGCCGGACGGACGGGCGTCCCGGCGCCCTTGAGGCAGGCGAGGATCGGCAGGTGACCCGGCCGCGGGCTGGCCATCACAGCGGCCGCCGCGGCCGCCGTGGGCGAGCCGCGCCGGGCGAGCACCAGGTTGATGTGGCTTCCGTTCGGCACGTCGCCGGCCCAGGCCTCGCCCACCCGCCCATCGAGAGAATCAGTCATCGGGCCGTCCCGGCCAGGTCGAGCACCACCCGGGCACCGCTCGCGGCCCGCAGGGAGTCGAAGGCGCTCTCCACCGCGTCGAGCGGCAGATGCGAGGAGATCAGGCGGTCGAGCGGCAGGCGGCCCTGCATGTAGAGCTCGAGCAGCGCCGGGAAGTCGCGTTCCGGCCGCGCCGAGCCGTACAGCGAGCCGAGCACGCGCCGTTCCATCCGCACCGCCGACGCGGTGGGGAGAGGCAGGACCGCGTCGGCCGCCGGTATGCCGATCAGCACGGCCGCTCCGCGCGCGCGGGTGGAGTGGAAGGCGGCCAGTCCGGCCTCGGCGCGGCCGGTGGCCTCGATCGCGTAGTCCACTCCGTTCCCGCTCGCGGCGCGCACGCGCTCCGCGGTGGCCTCCGCACCCTCCGACCAGCGGATCGCGTGGGTGGCTCCGAGACCCAGCGCACGCTCGAGCCTGTCCTCGTCGAGGTCCACGGCCACGATCGGCGCGGCGCCGGTCACCTGCGCGCCCATCACGGCGCTGAGGCCCACGCCGCCGCAGCCGAAGACGCACACCGACTCGCCGGCACGCACCCCGGCCGTGCGCCAGACCGCGCCGGTACCGGTGGTCACCGCGCAGCCCACCAGGGCGGCCACGTCGAGCGGCACCTCAGGCGCCACCGGGATGCAGCAGGCTGCCGGCACCACCGCCCGCTCGGCGAACGAGGACAGGAACGAGTAGTGGAACACCGGCTCGCCGTCGCGCGAGAGCCGTGGCCTTCCGTCCAGCAGCCCGCCGGTGGCCATCGCGGCCCAGGCTGCTCCGCACAGGTGCGGCAGATCGCGGCGGCACTCCTCGCACTCGCCGCAGGCGGGCAGCCACGAGAGCACCACGTGGGTGCCGGGCGCCAGCGTCCACGCCCGGGCCCAACGGCTTCGACCACGCCCGCGCCCTCGTGGCCCAGCACCGCCGGACAGGGTGTCTCGGCGGTGCCGTCCACGGCGTTCAGGTCCGAATGGCACACGCCGCTCGCGTGCATGCGCACGAGCACCTCGCCGGCGGCCGGGGGTTCGAGGTCCAGCTCAGTGACCTCGAGCGGAGCCCCGACCCGCTCGAGCACCGCCGCACGGACCTTCAGCGTCCGTCCTCCGTCGCGGTGTCCGCCGCCGGAAGCTCCGCCGCCGGAAGCTCCGCCGCGTCGCCCGTGTTGCGTTCGGGCGGGGCCGTCTTCTGAAGCTCGCGGAGGTCGTCCACGGAGTAGTGGCAGCGCCAGAAGTGCCCGGGCTCGACCTCCTTGAGCTCCGGCTCCTCGTCCTTGCAGATGTCGCCGATGTAGCGCGGGCAGCGCGTGTGGAAGACGCAGCCGCTGGGCGGATCGGCGTGACTGGGGATCTCGCCCGTGAGCCTGATCCGGGGTCGCTCCTTGCCCTCCTCGGCGGGCACGGCCGACAGCAGGGCTTCGGTGTACGGGTGCTGTGGCGGGCCGAACACCGTCTCCGCCGCGCCCAGCTCCATCAGGCGCCCGAGGTAGAGCACGGCGATCCGGTCCGAGAGGTAGCGCACCACGCCGAGGTCGTGCGAGATGAACAGATAGGCGGTGTCCTTCTCGACCTGGAGCTCGGCCAGCAGGTTGAGGATCGCGGCCTGCACCGATACGTCGAGCGCCGAGGTGGGCTCGTCGCACACCACCACCTTCGGATCACCGGCGAAGGCGCGGGCGATCGCCACCCGCTGCTTGAGCCCGCCGGAGAGCTGCGAGGGCTTGGCCCGGATCAGGCGCACGTCGAAGCGCACCGAGTGCGCGAGGTCGCGCAGCCGGTCGTCGAGCTGCTTGCCGCTGCTGCCCAGCAGCATGTGCAGGGCTCGCCCGATGATCCGCTGGATCGAGAAGCGGCGGTTGAGCGCGGCGTCCGGGTTCTGGAAGACGATCTGGAGCGCGCGCACCTCCTCGCGCCCGCGCTTGCTGATGTCCGCGGCCACCGCCTCACCGTCGAGCTTGACGACCGAGCCTTCGTCGGCCGGCGTGAGGCCGAGGAGCAGGCGAGCGAGGGTGGTCTTGCCGCTGCCCGACTCACCCACTAGGCCGAGCGTCTCACCGGGAGCCAGGTTGAAGGTGATGTCCTCCACCGCACGTATCTCGTGGCCGTCCTGGTGAAAGGTCTTGCGCACGTTGCTGGTGCTGATCACCGGAGTGCCGTTGCTGTGGTCCTTGCGCTCGGCCACGGCGGCCACGGGCGCGGTGTCGCGCGGCAGCGTCTGCGCCTTCTCGTGGAAGTGGCAGCGGCTGAAGTGCCCCTCGCCGAGGTCGTGCAGCGGCGGCTCCTCCTGCCGGCAGATGTCCTGTGCGAGCCCGCAGCGGTCCGCGAACACGCAGCCGGGAAGGTCGGCGCCCAACCCGGGCAGGAAGCCCGGGATCGTGTCCAGCTTGCCCTGATCCTTGCGCGCGCCCGCGCGCGGGATGCAGCGCAGCAGCCCGACCGCATAGGGGTGCCGCGGATTGTTGAAGACCTCCTCGACGGGCCCCTCTTCCACGAGCCGGCCGGCGTAGAGCACGCCAACCCGGTCGCACATCTTCAGGATCACGTCGAGGCTGTGGCTGATGAACAGGACGCTCGACTTGAACTCCTCCCGCAGCGCGGCCACCAGGTCGAGCACCTCGGCTTCCACCGTGGCGTCGAGCCCGGTGGTGGGCTCGTCGAGGATCAGCAGGGTGGGGTCCTTGGCCAGCGCCATGGCGATCACCACGCGCTGGTTCATGCCGCCGGAGAGCTGATGCGGGTAGCGCTGCATCACGCCCGACGGATCTGAGATCTGAACCCGCTCCAGTACCTCTCGCGCCCGGTCTCCGGCCTCGTCCTCGTCCACACCGAGGAGCGTGAAGGCCTCGGTGACCTGGTCGCCGATGCGGATGGTGGGGTTCAGCGCCGAGGTGGGGTTCTGGTAGACCATCGAGACCTTGCTGGCGCGCAGCCGGCGCACGTCGGTCTCGCTCATCGCCAGGAGGTCCTCGCCCGCCACACGTATGTCGCCCTTGCTCACCCGGCCGTTGCGCGGCAGGTAGCGGAGCCCGGCAAAGGCCGCCGTCGACTTGCCGCAGCCCGACTCGCCCACCAGGCCGTAGGACTCGCCCTCGGCGATCTGGAGCGTGATACCTCGCAGCACGCGCTTCCACTCGCCGCGGACGCGGTACTCGACCTCGACGTCGTCGAACTCGAGCGCTTGGGCGGTGGCTGCCGGGGCGGTGGTCATCGCTCGAACGCCTTGGCGATTCCGTCGGCGATCATGTTGACGCCCACCACGAGGATGGCGATGGCCAGCGCGGGGAACAGCACCGGCCACCAGTAACCGCCGCTGATGAGGCCGTAGTGCTCGAACACCTGCAGGCCCCAGTCGGGGGCCGGAGGCTGGATGCCGAAGCCGAGGAAGCTCAGCGTGGCGACCGTGAAGATCGCGTAGCCGAGCCGGACGGTGAACTCCACCAGCACCGGGCCCATCACGTTCGGCAGGATCTCCGCGAACAGGATGTACGAGGTTCGCTCGTTGCGCAGATGCGCCGCGGAGACGTACTCCATCTCCCGTTCCTGGAGCACGGCGGCCCGCACCGTGCGGGCGATGATCGGCGCGAACACCAGCCCGATCACGATGATCACGGTCCACTTCGACGGGCCGAGGGCCACGATCGCCAGCAGGCCGATGATCACGGTCGGCAGCGCGAGGAAGGCGTCGATGAAGCGGCTGAGGATGTCGTCCACGGGCCCGCGGAAATAGCCCGTGACGAGACCGAGGGCCGTGCCGAGCACGGTGCCGAGGAGGGTGGCCGCCGGGGCCACGATCAGGATGTCCCGCGCTCCCACGATCACGCGCGAGAGCACGTCGCGTCCCACCCGGTCGGTGCCGAACAGGTGGTCTCCGCTCGGCGCGGCGAGGTCGTTGAGCGGGTCGGTGGCGAACGGGTCGTCGGGCGCCAGGGTCTCGCCGAAGATGGCGAAGATCACGAACAGGCCGACGATCACCAGGCCCGCGATGAAGGTCGGTGAGCGCAGCATCAGGCGCAGCCGTTGCTTCTGTGCGGCGCGATCGTCCTGCGCTGTGGGCGCGGCGGGCGAGGCGGGGGCGGGAGAGGCGACGGGCGTGCCGGAGGAGGCCGAGCTGCTCACTGCTCACTCCCGAGCCGCACCCGCGGGTTGAGCATGGAGTAGGCGATGTCGGCCAGCAGCGTGGCCACGAGGTACACCACGCCGACGATCAGGATGCCGCTCTGCAGCAGCGGGAAGTCCTTCTGCTGCGCCGCCTCGAACAGAGTCTGGCCGAGCCCGTTGTAGTTGAAGATCAACTCGATCACCACCAGTCCACCGATCAGATATCCCAGTTGCGTGGCCACCACGGCGATCGTCGGAAGGAGCGAGTTGCGCAGCACGTGATGACGGATCACGGTCTTTTGGGGCAGCCCCTTGATCACCGCGGTGCGGGTGTAGTCGGCGTCGAGCGACTCGATCGTCCCGGCCCGGGCCATGCGGGCGATGTACCCGAACAGGACGAAGATAAGGCAGATCGCCGGCAGGATCAGGTAGGACAGCTGTTTGAAGAAGCCGGATTCCGGCGGCGCCGTGGCCGTGGCCGGGAAGATCCCGAGCGTCAGGGCGAAGATGAGGATCAGGAGCACGGCCCACACGAAGTCGGGCACGGCGGTGGCCGACAGCCCGCCGAGTGAGATCACCTTGTCGCGGGCGGTGCCCTCGTTCAGCGCGGCGTAGACGCCGCCGAGGATCGCTAACGGAACGACGATGATGAAGGCCAGCAGGGCGAGCTTCGCGGAGTTGACAAGCGCCGGGCCGATCACCTCCCCGACCGGTCGCCGGAACGCCAGGGACTCCCCGAGGTCGCCGGTGAACACGCCGCTGATCCAGTCCCAGTACTGCACGGGCAGCGAGCGGTCGGTGCCGAGCTGCTCGTTCAGAGCATCCACCGACTTCTGACTGGCGAACGGGCCGAGCTTGCTGCGCCCCACGTCGCCCGGGAGCACGGACGCGCTCATGAAGACGATGATGCTCAGCAGGAACAGCGTGACGATGCTGAGCAGGACGCGGACGAGGATGAAGCGTCCCATGCGCGGCCTAGGTGTTCAGCCCCGCACGGCTGACGTCGGTGTGGCCCATGGCGTTGGTCTCCACGCCGGACACGTAGTCCTTCGCGCCGGAGAGGAAGTAGTAGAAGTAGGAGAAGATGATCGGCGACTCGTCCAGGAGCAGCTCCTGGATCTTGCGGCTCGCCCGGCGCTGCTCGTCGAGATCGAGCGCGGCCACGTAGTCGCTGACCAGCTTGTCGTAGTTCTTGTTCTTGAAGTGCGCCCCGTTCCAGGTGCCGTCGCTCTTCAGTGGAGCTCCGAGCACCACGTTGGGCACGCCGCGGTGACCGTACTCCGTGATCCCCATCGTCGAGTCGAGCCAGGGCGAGTTGCCGTAGGTGGCCTTGCCGTAGTAGGTGGCGGAGTCGGTGATCTTCAGGTCTAGGCGGATATTGGCCTCGCGCACGTTCTGCTGGATGAGCTGGGCGAGGTCCGGCATCTCGAAGCCCTGCCAAGTAGACAGGCCCACACTGAAGCCGTCCTCCTTGCCGGCGGCGCGAAGCAGCTCCTTGGCCTTGGCCACGTCCCGTTGGCGCTGCTCGACCTCGGCGGTCGACCGGTACACGGGCGCGAACGGGCTGTCGTTGCCGTAGTCGGACTTCGTGTCGAGCAGGCCGTCCACCAGGGCCCGGCGGTCCACCAGCAGGGCCATCGCCTGACGTACCCGCTTGTCCTTGAAGGGCTCCTTGTCACCGCGCAGGTGGACCTGGCGGTGAGCAGCCGACTTGAGCTCGGTGGTGACGACCGAGGGATCGGTGAGCAGCGCCTTGCCGCCGGACACGGAGAACTGGACCACCACGTCGACCTCGTTGCCCTGGAAGCCGAGCACCAGTCCCGGTTCGTTGGCATAGAAGACGACCTCGACCTTGTCGGCGTTGGCCCGGCGGCTGGGTGCCCAGTAGTCCTCGTTGGGCACCAGCGTGACTCCCTCCGCGGGACGGAACTCGCCGAGCTTCCACGGGCCCGTGCCGATCCACGTCTTCTCCCAGTCGCCGTCGAAGTCCTTGGGCAGGATGATCGCGTTGTAGTTGTCGGAGCTCGTGAGGTAGGGGAAGTTCCCGTTGGGGGCGTCGAGCCTGAACTCCACGGTCGAGGCGTCGACCGGCTTGGCGCCGCCCTTGGAGAGGACCCCGGTGAACGCCGACAGGGCGTTCGAACCGCCATCGGGATCGGCCAGGCGGTCGAACGTGGTGGCGACGTCCTCGGCGTCCATGGTCTTGCCGTCGTGGAACTTGACGCCCTGGCGCAGCTTGAAGGTCCACACGCTGCCGTCCTTGTTGGGCTTCCAGCTCTCGGCGAGGCGAGGGACGGGGTTGAGCTCGCGGTCGGACCAGATCAGGTACTCGCCGGTCTGCCCGAGCAGCGTGAGCCCACCCTGGTTGTTGACCGTGACCGGATCGATCTCACCCGACGGCTGCTGCTGGCCGATGCGGATGGTGCCGCCCGGCTTGGCCTTGGCCGTCTGCGGCTTGTCGGCTTCCTCGAGGTCCTCCTTGCTGACCCCGCAGGCGCTCGCGATGAATCCCAACAGCGGGATCGACATGCCGATGATCCCGCCGCGCCGGACAAACTCGCGCCGCCCGATCTTGCCGGCACGAAGCTCGTCGATCAGGTGATTCTCGAGCGGAGTACTACGTGCCCGAATTGTGTCGACGCGCTCTTGTCTTGGGTCCATCCTGACCTCCCGTGGGGCAGCCTACCCAATACTCCCCGCGATGTGACAATCCACTCATGAAGCGCACCGTCGAAGGTCCCAGCGGCCTCTATGTGAACGGGGTCTGGCGCGCGCCCGAGGGCGCCGAGTGGATGGCCGTGACCGATCCGTCCACGGGCGCCGAGGTGGGCCGCACCGTCTCGGCGAGCGCCGCTGACGTGACGGACGCGGTCGCGGCCGCGCGCGACGCCTTCCCGGCATGGGCCGCGCTCGGCCCCGGCGCTCGCGGAGAGCCGTTGCGTCGCGCCCATGCGCTCGTGCTCGAGCGCGCGGACGAGCTGGCGCGGGTACTCACGCTCGAAGGCGGCAAGCCACTGGAGGAGGCCAGGGGAGAGGTGCTGTGGGGGGCGGAGTTCCTGCTCTGGTACGCAGAGGAGGCGCGCCGGCCTTGGGGCGAGATCCTCGCGAGCGACGACCCCGGCCAGCGGCTCTACGTGCGCACGCGCCCGCGCGGGGTGATCGCCTGCATAACCCCGTGGAACTTCCCGAGCTCGATGATCACCAGGAAGGTGGCGCCCGCGGTGGCCGCGGGGAACACGGTGGTGCTCAAGCCGGCCGAGCAGACTCCGCTGTCGGCGGTGCTGCTGGTGGAGATCTTTCACGAGGCCGGCTTTCCGCCCGGGGTGGTCAACCTCGTCTGCGGGGAGCCGGAGACGATCGGCGAGGTGCTCACGAGCGCGCCGGAGGTGCGGCAGATCAGCTTCACGGGGTCGGTCGAGGTGGGCAAGCTGCTGCAGCGCCAGGCCGCCGCGACGGTGAAGAAGGTGACTCTCGAGCTGGGCGGGCACGCGCCGTTCGTGGTCTTCGGGGACGCGGATCTCGAGCTGGCCGCGGACAAGCTTTCCTTCTCGAAGTTCCAGAACGCCGGCCAGACCTGCATCGCGGCCAACCGCGTGCTCGTGGAGCGGGGAGTGGCCGGCGAGCTCGGCCGGCTGCTCGCGGCGCGAGCCGCGGACCTCCGCGTGGGCGACGGCCTCGAGCCCGGCGTGGCCGTGGGCCCGCTGATCGACGGCGTGGCCCTGGCGCGGGTGCGCGAGCACGTGGCGGACGCCGTGGAGCGCGACGCGCGGGTGCTCTGCGGTGGCCAGGGCGCCGACGGCCTCGACCCGGAGCGCTTCTTCGCGCCGACGGTGATCGCCGACGTTTCGCCCGACGCACGCGTTGCCACCGAGGAAACCTTCGGCCCGGTGGCGCCGCTGATCCCGTTCGACTCCGAGGACGAGGCGATCCGGCTGGCCAACGCCTCCGAGTACGGCCTTGCGGCCTATCTGTTCACACGTGACCTCGGCCGCGCCCACCGGGTCGGCGAGGCGCTCGACTACGGGATGGTGGCGATCAACGACGGGGCGCTCGGCTGGGTGCAGGCGCCCTTCGGAGGGATCAAGGGGTCGGGGGACGGCCGCGAGGGCGGGCGCCACGGGCTCGAGGAGTACCTCGACGTGCAGTACCTGAGCGTCAACTTCTGACGGTGTGCCCGAGCGGGCAGCCGGGCTTCCGGCAGCACGCCTCGCGGTCGCACAGGCGGCAGGTGGTGAGCGCCTGCGGCCTGTCCTCGGCCAGACCCGAGACGATCTTCTCGAGCAGCGGCATGAGCTGAGTCCGCTCCTCGTCCGTGAGCGGGGCGAGCAGCGCGCTGAGCGTCTCGGCTCGGCGCTCGATCAGCTTGTCGGCGGTTCGGCGTCCGCGCGTGGTCAGGTGCAGCGCCTGTGTGCGCCGGTCGCGCCCCCGTCGCCGCTCGACGAGACCCTCGCCCACGAGACGCTCGACCACCTGGGCGGTGCCGGGCTGAGAGATCCCGAGCACCCTGTGCAGCGCCTCTGCCGACTCTCCGGGATAGGCGGCCAGGTGGATGAGCGCGGCGGGGGCGGCGCCACCCGATCCGAGTGCACCCTCGACCCCGGCCCGCATGCGGTCGCCGGCGGCGAGGGACGCCGCTCCGAGGAGATTTGTGAGACGCCTGTCACTTGAGATAGACAAGTTACTTATCTATCATATCGGGATGAGCGGACGCACGAAAACTCGCACTGCGGACCCGGCCCCGTGGAGGGTCGTATCAGCCGGCGTGGGCGCCGTGGCCGTGGGCTACGGTCTGGCGCGTTATGGCTACGGGCTGTTCCTGCCCGATCTGCGAGCGGCGTTCGGCCTTTCCAGCGCCGCCCTCGGCCTGATAGCGAGCACGGCCTACGCGTCGTACCTCCTCGCCGTGGGATCGGCGGGTGCGCTCAGCGTCCGCTTCGGGCCACGGCTGGTGGTGGTTGCCGGAGGGACGCTGGCCGTGATCGGCATGGTCGTGATCGCGCTGGCGCCGAGCGGGCTGGTGCTCGCCGCGGGCGTCTTCATCGCCGGCGCCAGCGGCGGGCTCGTCTTCCCGCCCTTCGCGGATGTCGTCGTGGAGCTGCTGCCGCTGCGCAGCCAGTCCCGCGCCCTGGCCACGATCAGCTCGGGCACGGGTTGGGGGGTGCTGGCGGCCGCGCCGCTCGCGCTGCTCGCCGGGGACGCGTGGCGAGTGGCTTGGCTCGCCTTCACGGTCGTGGCGGTCCTCGCCACGCTGTGGGCTGCGCGCTCGCTGCCCGCGCGCCTCGGCGACGTGGCCGAGCGAGGCACGGGGGAGAGGCTCCAGGTGAGCTGGTTCCTGTGCCCGCGCTCGGGACCGCTGCTGGCGGGGGCGCTGCTGGTGGGACTCGCCGCCTCCGTGTACTGGACCTTCGCCGTGGATCTGGCCGATCAGGCCGGTCTGGGGCGGGACGGTGCGCGCGTGCTGCTCGGAGTGGTGGGGGCCGCGAGCATCGCGGGAAGCCTGGGCGGCGACCTCCTCGAGCGACTGGGTGGGCGCTCCGCCCTGGCTCTCGGTGCCGTGGGGATGGCCGGAGCGCTGGCGCTGCTCGCCGGCTCGGGCAGCGGCTGGCTGGGGGCAGTGGTCTCCGCCGCCGCCTTCGGCGCCGCCTACAACCTCATCGTCGCGCTGCAGACGATCTGGAGTGCGCGTGTATTCGCAGACCGGCCGGCCGTGGGCCTCGGCGCGGTGATGTTCGTGCTCAGCGTGGGGCTTCTGGCGGGGCCGCCGCTCGCCGGCGCGCTGGCCGACGGGGCGAGCCTGTCCGCCGCCTTCTACGCCGCCGCGGGGCTGTGCGCGGCCACCGTTCTCTTCATGCCTCGGGAAGATATTCGCGCGACCGCGGCCGCGCGGCCGCGCTGAGCGCTCGAGAGCGCAGCAGCTCACGCGCCCGCTCGACGTCCGGCGCCAGTGGGCGGTCCTCCAGGACCGGCGGGATGTCCACGCCGGCCAGGTCGATGGCGGCGGCCAGCGCCGCGGGCGGTTCGGCGGCGCTCAGCTGGCGCGCCTGGCGCAGTGTCACGAGCTCGTAGGCCAGGATCAGCTCCAGATTGTCGAGCAGGCGCCCGAGCTTGTCGGCGGCCAGCTCCGTGAAGGCCTGAAAGTCCTCCTGCCCCGATGAGGCGTCGCTCGCGTGCACGGAGGCGGGCGCGGCCAGCATCCGGTTCTCGGCGCACAGGCCCACCACCGACTTGTGGAGCGCCACCAGCCCGGCCTGGCCGCGGCCGGGGTCCGGCGAGAGCTGTTCGGGGAGCCGCGAGAAACGGGTGTCCAGCACACGTTGCAGGCGCTTCTCTGCGAGGGCGCCCACCTGGGCGAAGGCGATCGCCAGGGCGTCGAGGCAGAGCGACAGCGCCTGCGAGTGGAAGTTGCCGCTGGCGTAGAAGCCTTCCGGCTCCTCGCCCTCGGCCTCCAGGTAGAGCGGGCTGTCGGTGACCGCTGCGAGCTCGCGCTCGAGCTGATTCCAGAGCTGGTCGAGCTGATCGTGGGCGGCGCCGTGGACCTGGGGCAGGATGCGCAGGGATACGGGCGGCTGTGGGCCGTCGCCGAGTGGCGCCTCCCCCCACCACTCGGCCAGCCGGGCGTGCACCCGCGCCTGGCCCGGGTCGCCCTTCAGGCGCCCGATGCGGGGTGACTGGGAGCGTGTGGGCGCTCCCACCAGCGCGACGGCGAGCGCTCCCAGCAGGGTCGCCTGCTCGAGCAGGGCCTCCGCGCGCCCGGCCAGCGAGACCGCGAGTGCCGGGGCCAGCGGCGCCCCGTTGATCAGAGCGAGACCCTCCTTGAGCTGCGGCACATAGGCGGGCACGCCGAGCCGCGCCAGCGCCTCGGCGGCCGGTGTGCGCTCGCCCGCCACAAGGACCTCGCCCTCGCCGATGAAGGTCTGAAACAGGTGGCAGAGGGCAATCGTCTCGCCCGCCGTGCCGGGGCGGCTCGACGGCACCACGGGATACCAGCCGTCGTTGAGCCGGTCGGCGATCAGACGGCACAGGTCCGGGGTCACGCCGACGTGGCCGCTCAGGAAGCCCGTCAGCCGCAGCAGCAGCGCGCCGCGCACCACCTCCTCGGCGAGCGGCTCGCCCACGCCCACCGCGCGACCGAGCAGGATCGACCGCTGCAGGGCCAGCCGGTCCTCGGGCGCGACCGGGCGCCGGTTGAGGTAGCCCAGCCCCGTGGTCACGCCGTAAGCAGCGCCGCCCGCGGCCAGGTACGCATCCATCGCCGCCCTGCGCTCAGCGACACGGCTCAGGAGCCCGGGGTCGATCTCGACGGGCTCGTGATCGCAGACCACGCGGCGGTAGTCGCCGAGGTCGAGCTGGTCGTGACGCTCGAGGACGATCACCGCGTCAACGGTAGGGGAGCACGGTGCCCACGCCGGCCTCGAGAGCGCGCTCGTAGAGGAGCTGTCCCACCGCGAGGTCCGTGGTGGCGAGCCCGCGGTGCCAGAACAGGATGCGCTCGTCGTCACGCTCGCGTCCGCTTCTCGACCCGGCCACTATCTGGCCGAGCTCCGCGTGCAGGTTCGCCTCGCTCAGCAGGCCGCGCTCCACGTGCGGGCGCAGGGAGCCGAAGCGCCCCTGCCGGCATTGCTGCCAGTCGTCGACCACGATCTTGTCCATGATCTCGGTGAGCGACAGCTCCACCGCGCTCACGGTCCCGTAGGGCACCACGAGGGCCCCCGGCTCGATCCACTCCGTACGCACGAGCGGCTCGGGCTCCACCAGGCGGGTGGCCTCGACCACGATGTCCGCCCCCCGGATCGTCTCCTCCGCCGAGTCGGCCACGTGCACCGGCTTGCCCAGCGCCTCGGTCAGCTGCGTCCCGAAGGCCTCGCGCGACTCCGGGCGCCGGCTGGTCACGCGTATCTCGTCGAAGTCGAACTCGGCGTCCAGCATGGTCACGTTCGAGAACGCCGTCCCCCGAGCGCCGAGGTGGCCGAGCACCTTCGCGTCGCGCCGGGCCAGGTGCCGTGCACCCAGCGCCGTGACGGCGCCGGTGCGCCAGTCGGTGATGTCGGTGGCGTCGACGATCGCCAGCGGCACGCCGGTGCGCGGGTCGTACAGGGTGAGCAGAGCCAGCTCGGAGGGCAACCCGAGCTCGTAGTTGTCCACGTAGTCGCCCACCACCTTCACGCCGGCCACGCCCAGCGGGGCCACGTAGGCGCGCAGTAGGTTGAAGTGGCCCCGGAAGGCGGGATCGGGCACAAGGTGCTCCCGCGGCTCGAGTACCACGTCGCCCTCGCCCTGGGCGCGCAGGGCTGCCTCCACGGCGCCGAGCACATCGGACCGCGAGAGCGACAGCTCGTCCACGTCACGCCCGGACAGGAAGCGGATGTCGATGCTCCGGGCGGCCACCCGGGCGAGCGTAGTGACCTCTAGTGCGGCAGCGCCGTGCCGATGGCGCGGGCCGCCTCGCTCACGGCGGCGCCCAGCGGCTCCGCTGCCGGGCCAACGCGCTCAGTGGGGCCGACGAGGGTGAGTCCAGCGAGCAGGTCCTCGCGCGGTCCGAGCACGGGTGCGGCCACGCCGCTCACGCCGCGGTCGAGCTCGCCGTGGGTGACCGCGAGCCCGCGCTCGCGCACCCGGGTCAGGTCGCGGCGCAGGCGCTTGACGTCCACCGGCTCTCCCGATGCGGTGGTCCCGCCGTTCACCGCGGCCAGCACGCGCTCGGCCGCCCGGCTCGGCAGAAAGGCGAGCAGGACCTTGCCGGAGGCGCCCAGGTGCATCGGTGCCACTCGCCAGCGGCCGTAGGAGAGCCGCACCGCTCGCTGGGGCTCCACGGCGTCCAACCCGATCGCGGACAGGCCGGCCGGGGCCGTGAGCAGCGCGGTCTCACCGTGTTCGTCCGCGAGCCCGCGCATCACCACGCGAGCGGGCTCGAGCAGCGACGAGGCCACGCGGTCCTCCACTCGCCGGGCGAGCTCGAGGAGGCGCAGCCCGAGCGTCAGCTCGCCGCGGCCGTTGCGCTCCACGAGCCCCTGGCTCTCCAGCTCGTCCACGAGCCGGTAGGCGGTGCTCGCGGGTAGGTCGGCACGGGCGGCCAGCTCGGCGATCGAGAGCCGCCCGTCCGCTTCGCCCAGCTCGAACAGGATCCCGAGCGAGCGCGCGAGTACCCGCGTGCCGCCGGCGCCGCTCACGCCGGGCGCTCGCCGTCGCCGCCGGTGGCCACCTGGGGGCCTTCCAGCGCTTCGAGCGGCTCGCGCTCGCCGGCGTCCGCGGCCACGCGGGTGGCCAGCTCACCGTTGGCGATCAGATCCACCAGCCGGCGCACGTCCGGGTCCCAGTCTGTTTCGTCCACCAGCCGCGGTACGCACTCCCGGACGCACTCGTAGGCCACTCCGGTGCCCTGACCGAGCGGGCCGCCGCCGCGCAGGTCGACGGCCTGAGCCGCGCAGATCAGCTCGTGGGCGACCATCTGGTAGCCGAGCGAGACCAGCTCGGAGGTCTTGCGTACCGCCAGGGGGGCCATGCTCGCGTGGTCCTCGACTCCCTCGGCGAGCTGCGCGCCGTAGGCGAGCGAGACGGGATTCGCGAGGTGGCTGGCCTCGGCCGCGAGGGAGGCGCACAGGCGCCCGAGGGGACGCAGCCCGCCGGTGGGGCCGTCCTCGGGTGCCAGCCCGGTGGGCAGGCCGCTGAACGAGCTCCAGAGCAGCTTCTGCACGCGTTCGTCGGCGACCTTGAGGGCGCTCGCCAGGCCCAGCCGCAGAAGATCGAAGGCCATCGCCAGCGCCACCACGTCGAAGCTGCCGACGGAGATGATTGCTTCGTCCTCGACCACCACGAGCGGGTTGTCGCTCGCCGAGTTGAGCTCCACGTCCATCTCGCCGCGGGCAAAGGACAGGGCGTCGTTGAGCGCGCCGTGGGTCTGGGGCACGCAGCGGAACGAGAGCGGATCCTGAAGGTTGCGGGCAGCGGCCGGACCCCAGAGCGAGGAGTCGGCGAGCAGCTCCCGCAGGCGTGACGACGCCTTGATCTCACCGGCGTGCGGGCGCATGCGCGCCGCCGCCGGGTGGATCGGGGAGAGGTTGCCGGCAAAGCCCTCGAGCGACAGCGCGGCGGCGATCTGCAGGGAGTCGGTGAGATCCGCGGCGTCCACGAGAACGAGCGAGCCGTGGCCCAGCGTGACCCCGTTCGCGCTGACCAGTGCGAGCGCCTCCTTGGGTGCCAGGCTGATCGGCTCCAGGCCGACCTCGGCGAGCGCCTGCTGCCCGGGGAGCACGCGGCCGCCCACCTCGGCGAAGCCGCGTCCGATCATCACCTTGCCGATGTCCGACATCTCGGACAGGTCGCCCTGGCCGACCGAGCCCAGCCGGCGGACCACGGGGTGCACCCCGGCGTTCAGGGCGTCCACCACCTGCAGCACCAGCTCGCGGCGCACCCCCACGCCCGCCTTCGCCATTCCGTTGGCCCGGGCGACCATCATCGCGCGGACGATGTCCGACGCCATCGGCTCGCCGTACGAGGCGGTCTGGTCGGCGACCGTGGCGAACGAGAAGCGCTCGAGCTCGTTCAGCGGCAGCCGGTGTCGTGCGAGCGAGCCGAGGCCGGTGTTCGTCCCGTAGACGGGGGTGCCTCGGGCCAGCACGCGCTCCACCACGCCCCGCGCCTCGCGCACCCGCTGCAGCGCCTCCTCGGAGACCTCCACCCGCGCTGCCCCGCGGGCCACGGCCACCACGTCCTCGACGGTCAGGCTCCCACCGGTCAGCTCGACCTTCTTCTCATCAGTCGATAACTGCTCAGTGATAGGTTCCATTGCCAGGAGCAATCCTATCCATACTTTCTCGACAGATGAGAGCCCGGCTAACTCTGGTTGCGACCTCGCGGTGCGCGGCCGGGTCGCTCTCCCCGGACGGGAGCCGGCTTCGGGTCAGCTGGGGATCGCCGAGGGACGGATCGCCACCGTGGCCGCACCGGACGAGGAGCTGCACGCCTCCCGCGAGATCGACTGTGGCGAGGCACTCCTGCTTCCGGGCGTCGTGGACGTGCACGTCCACACCAGCAGCGCCGCAAGCGAGGGCATCGCGGCCTGCACCCGTGCCGCCGCCGCCGGAGGTGTCACCACGGTGGTGGACATGCCCTACGACCACCACCGCATGGTGGTCGACCCCGGCACCTTCACGGCAAAGGCGGCCGAGCTCGAGCAGGAGGCGCTGGTGGACGTGGCGTTGTGGGCCACGCTGCCGCCACGCGGGCCGCTCGATCACGTCGCCGAGCTGCAGAGCGCCGGCGCGTGTGCGTTCAAGCTCTCGACCTTCGACACCGACCCCAAGCGCTTTCCGCGGGTACCCGACGACCAGCTGCTCGCCGGCTTCGCGGCCATAGCCGGTGTCGGCGGACTGGCCGGCGTGCATTCCGAGAACGACGAGATCGTGCGCGCGGGAATCGCCAGGCTCCGGCGCGCGGGCCGCCGCGACGCTCCGGCCCACGCGGAGTCACGACCCGCGGTGGCGGAGACCGAGGCGATCGCGCGCTGCCTCGAACTGGCGCGGGCGACCGGCGTGCGGCTGCATCTGTGCCACGTGACGGTCGAGCGCGGCGTGGAGCTGGCCGGCCGCGCCCGCGCCGACGGCGTCGACGTGAGTCTCGAGACCTGTCCGCACTACCTGCTCATGGACGAGGACGAGCTCGCCCGGCTTGGTGGAGAGGCCAAGATCAACCCGCCGCTGCGCCCTCGCGCAGAGGTGGAGGCCCTCTGGCGCCGGCTGGCGGCGGGCGAGATCGACCTGGTGAGCTCCGATCACGTGGGCTGGCCGGCGGCGCGCAAGCACGGCGAGGACGTGTTCGAGCTCGCCTCGGGTGCTCCGGGGGTCGAGCTGATCCTGCCCCTCATGCACGATGCGGTGGGGCAGCGCGGCCTGCCGCTCGCCCTGCTCACGCGCGTCCTGGCCGAGGCGCCCGCGCAGCGGTTCGGGCTGTGGCCCCGGAAGGGGTCGCTGATGCCGGGCGCCGACGCGGACCTGGTGGTGCTCGACCCTCACGAGGAGTGGGTCGTCGATCCCGGCGAGCTCGTCACAGCGGCGGGATGGAGCCCCTACTCCGGCCGCCGGCTGCGAGGACGGGTGCGGCGAGTGTTCGGCCGCGGACAGGAGCTGTTCGCCGACGGACGGGTACTCGCGGGTCCCGGCCGCGGCCGGCTGGTCAGGCCGTCGGCAGCCGCCACCGAGGTCACGCATGCCTGAGCCGGTCGCGACAGCCGTGCGTGCCGCGCGCGGACCGGAGCTGCGCTGCCGCGGCTGGCGTCAGGAGGCGATCCTGCGCCTGCTGGAGAACGTGCTCGAGCTCGCGGAGCGTCCCGACGATCTGGTCGTCTACGCGGCCCACGCCAAGGCGGCGCGCGACCACGAGAGCCTCGAGCGGATCGTGAGCGCGCTCAAGCGCCTCGCCGACCACGAGACGCTCGTGGTCCAGTCGGGCAAGCCGGTCGGCGTGTTCCGCCTGGGCCCGCGCGCGCCCGCGGTGCTGATGGCCAACGGCAACCTGGTCGGGCGCTTCGCCACCCCCGCGTCGTTCTACGAGCTCGAGCGGGCGGGCCTCATCACCTGGGGCGGGTTGACCGCCGGTGCGTGGCAGTACATCGGCGCCCAGGGCGTGATCCAGGGCACCTACGAGACCTTCGCGGCGCTGGCCCGGGAGCACTTCGAGGGCGACCTGCGGGGACGCCTGGTGGTGAGCGCGGGACTGGGTGGCATGGGCTCCGCCCAGCCGCTCGCGGTGGCGGCGATGCTCGGCGGGGTGCTGGTGTGCGCCGAGGTGGACGCCGACAAGCTGGAGCGCCGGCGCAGCGACGGCTACGTGGACCGGGCCACGCGCGACGTGGACGAGGCACTCGCCTGGGCGCGGGACGCCGTGGCCGAGCGCCGGCCACTGTCGGTGGGCGTCGCGGCCAACGCGGTGGAGCTGCTCGAGCGCCTGGTCGGGGACGGGCTGACGCCCGACGTCGTAACCGACCTCACCGCCGCCCACGACCTGCGCTACGGCTACGTCCCGGCCGGCCTCGGCTCGGCCGAGGCGGCGGCCCTGCGCCGCGAGCGTCCCGACGAGCTCGAGGAGCGCGGCCGCGAATCGGTGGCCCGCCACGTGCGCGCGATGCTCGCGCTGCGGGAACGCGGCGCCGTGGCGTTCGACTACGGCAACAACATCCGCCCGCAGGCGGCGGAGGCCGGTTGTCCCGAGGGCCTGGACCTCGACGTCTTCACCCAGCGCTACCTGCGGCCGCTCTTCTGCCGCGGCATCGGCCCCTTCCGCTGGATCTGCCTGTCCGGCGAGGAGCAGGACCAGGCGGCGCTCGACGAGCTGTGTGTCGAGACGTTCGAGGGCGTGGACCGCATCACGGATTGGATCGCGCTCGCCCGCCGTCACGTGCCGCTGCAGGGGCTGCCCGCGCGGATCGCCTGGCTCGGACACGGAGAGCGCACGCGCTTCGCCGCCGCGGCCAACGCGGCCGTGCGCGAGGGTCGCCTGCGGGGCCCGGTCGCGTTCACACGCGACCACATGGATCCCGGCGCGATGACCCACCCCTACATCATCAGCGAGGGCATGCGCGACGGCTCGGACGCGATCGCCGATTGGCCCCTGCTCGACGCCATGCTGCTCAGCGCCTCGGGGGCCGATCTGGTGGCCGTGCACTCGGGCGGGGGCGGCTATGCGGGCTATTCGATCAGCGCCGGTGTGACCGTGGTGGCTGACGGGAGCGAGGAGGCCGCCGAGCGCCTCGCGGCCCTCGGGGCGGACAGCGCGCTCGGCGTGCTGCGTCACGCCGATGCCGGCTACGAGGAGGCGGTCGCGTGTGCGCGGGAATTCGGTCTCGGACTGGGGGACGAAGATGAGAGAGCTTGACGGCCAGGCGGTGGAGGCCGCGGTGGCGGGCGGCTCGGTGCTGGCCGCCGGGGGCGGCGGCTGGGTCGAGCACGGCTACCTGGTGGGGCGCACGGCCGTGGGCTACGGCACGCCCCGGCTCGCCACGCTCGACGAGATCGCCGACGACGCGCCCCTGGCCACGGTCAGCGCGATCGGCGCGCCGGCGGCGCGCGACTGGGAGATGCGGCCGGGCGACTACGTCCGTGCCCTGCGGCTGCTGATCGAAGCGATCGGCGAGCCCGTGGTGGGGACCATCACCGCACAGAACGGCTCGAGCACCACCTGCAACGGCTGGGTGCAGTCGGCCGTGCTCGGCACGCTGGTGATCGACGCCGCCGGCGACGGCCGCGCCCATCCCACCGGCAAGATGGGCTCGCTGGGACTGGCGGCCGACCCGAACCACCAGACCGTGCAGTCGGCGGCGGGCGGAAACCGCTCCCAGGACCGCTATCTCGAGGTGGTCACCAGGGGCACGGTGAGCCATACCGCCAACGTCCTGCGCACCGCCGCGGTGGCCTCCGGCGGCTTCATCGCCGCAGCGCGCAACCCGCTGCCCGCCTCCTACGTGCGCGAGCACGGGGCGGTGGGGGCGATCTCCTTCGCGCTGCGCCTGGGCGAGGCGATGCTCGCCGCGGCGCCGAGCGGCGCGGACGCTGTGCTCGACTCCATAACCGGGACGCTCGGGGGACGAATCCTGGGTACCGGCACGGTGCGCGGCAAAGAGCTGCGCACCGAGGGTGGCTTCGACATCGGATCCGTGGACCTGGACGAGCTCGAGCTCGGCTTCGTGAACGAGTACATGACCGCAGAGGCGGCCGGGGAGCGGCTCGCCACCTTCCCGGACGTGATCACCACGCTCTCGCTCGGCGACGGCCGGCCCGTCTCGATCGCCGACATCGCCGAGGGAGACGAGGTGGCCGTGCTGGCGGTGGACAAGTCGCAGGTGCCGCTCGGGGCCGGGGTCAAGGAGCCGTCGGTGTACCCCGAGGTGGAGGAGATGCTCGGGCAGCCGCTGGCCGAGCAGGCGCTCGCCTGAATCCGGGCGATAGCGTGCGCTCCATGCCCACCTTGGCCGAGCTCGAGGCCGTGGCGCGCGGGGCGTCGCCGCCGCGGCTCGACGACGCCGACCGGGAACGGATCGCGGCCGCACGCGCGGTCGTGGATGCCGCCGTGGACTCGGAGGCCGTGGTCTACGGGGTGACCACCGGCTTCGGGCAACTGGCCTCCGTGAGCGTGCCGGCGGCGGACGCCGCCCGGCTCCAGATCAACCTGCTGCGTTCCCATGCCGTGGGCTCCGGCCCGCCTCTCGAGGAGGAGGTGGTCCGAGCCATGCTCCTCCTGCTCGCGGCGTCCCTGCGCCGGGGCCATTCGGGCGTCGGGCCTGAGCTGGTTGAGCTGGTGCTCGCGCTGCTCGAGCGCGACGTGGTCCCGGTGGTGCCGAGCCGGGGCTCGGTGGGCTCCTCGGGAGACCTCGTGCCGCTCGCTCACCTGTCGCTCGTGCTGATCGGGGAGGGCGAGGCCGTGGTGGCGGGCGAGCGCCTGCCGGGCGCCGAGGCGCTGCGCCGAGCCGGGCTCGAGCCGGTGGCCCTGAGCGCCAAGGAGGGCCTGGCGCTCATCAACGGAACCCACCTGATGGCCGCGGCCGGGGCCCTGGCCGTACGTGACGCCCAGCGCCTGGTGGAGGCGGCGATCGTGGCCGCCGCGCTGTCGCTGGAGGCGTTCAAGGGCTCCACGGTCCCCTTCGACGAGCGCCTGCACGAGCTGCGCGATCATCCCGGCCCGGTGCGGGTGGCCGCGCGGCTGCGGGCGCTGCTCGCCGGCAGCGACGTGGTGGCCAGCCACGCGGACTGCGGCCGGGTGCAGGATCCCTACACGCTGCGCTGCGTGCCGCAGGTGATCGGCGCGGTGGACGATGCGCTCGCCTACGTGGCCGGAGCCATCGGGCGCGAGCTCGACGCGGTCACCGACAATCCGCTCGTCTTTCCCGGGCCGGACGCCGAGCCGGGCGAGGTGCTGTCGGGAGGCAACTTCCACGGTCAGCCGCTGTCGCTGCCGCTCGATCACCTCGCGCTCGCCCTCTGCGAGCTGGCCTCCTTCAGCGAGCGGCGCGTGTACGCCCTCCTGTCGCCGAGCTACGCGGAGTTGCCGCCCTTCCTCTCGCCGCGCCCGGGCCTGGGCTCGGGGCTGATGATCGCCCAGTACGCGGCGGCGGCCCTGGTCAACGAATGCCAGGTGCTCTCGCACCCGGCCGGCGCCGGGTCGATCCCCACCTCGGCGGGCACCGAGGACTTCAACTCGATGGGCGCCTTCGCCGCGCTCAAGGCGCGCGCGGTGGTGGAGAGCGCGAGCCAGGTGATCGCCACCGAGCTGGTCTGCGCCTGCCAGGGCCTCGAGTTCCACCGCCCGCTGCACAGCACGCCCGCGCTCGAGAGCGCGCTGGAGCAGGTGCGCACGCTGGTGCCTCGCGTGGAGGAGGACCGCTCCCTCGCCGCCGAGCTGTCGGAGCTGGCCGGCGCGCTGCGCACCGGGCGCCTGGCCTTCGCCGACACGGAGGTGCCCGCGTGACCGCAGGCCTGCGCTGCCGCGGCTGGACGCAGGAGGCCGCCCTGCGGATGCTCGAGAACAACCTTCATCCCGACGTGGCCGAGCGGCCGGAGGACCTCGTGGTCTACGGCGGCCTGGGCAAGGCGGCCCGCAACCGCGACTGTTACGCGGCGATCGTGAGCGAGCTGCAGCGGCTCGGCGACGAGGAGACGCTGCTCGTGCAGTCGGGCAAGCCCGTGGCGGTGTTCGAGACGCACGCGGGCGCGCCGCGGGTGCTGATCGCCAACTCCAACCTGGTCCCCGAATGGGCCACCTGGAAGCACTTCCGCGAGCTCGACGCCGCCGGGCTGATGATGTACGGGCAGATGACCGCCGGGTCCTGGATCTACATCGGGACCCAGGGGATTCTCCAGGGCACCTACGAGACCTTCGCCGCGCTGGCGCGCAAGCGCTTCGACGGCACGCTCACCGGCCGCCTCGTGGTCACCGCCGGGCTGGGCGGCATGGGCGGCGCCCAGCCGCTGGCGATCACGATGAACGGCGGCGCGGCGCTGTGCGTGGAGGTGGACCTGCGCCGTATCGAGCGCCGCATAGCCGGCGGCTACCTGGACGAGCGGGCGGGCTCGCTCGACGACGCTCTGCGGCGCCTGGACGAGGCCCGCGCGAGCGGTGAGGCGCTCTCCATCGGCCTGCTCGGCAACGCGGCCGAGGTGATGCCCGAGCTGGTCCGGCGCGGCGTGGAGGTGGACGTGGTCACCGACCAGACGAGCGCCCACGACCCGCTCAACGGCTACATCCCCGCCGGCCTCACGGTCGAGCAGGCGGACTCCCTGCGCGGATCCGACCCCGACGACTATCTGCGCCGCTGCGGCGAGAGCGCGCTCGCGCACGTGGCCGCGATCCGCGCGCTGCAGAGCGCGGGCGCCGAGGCCTTCGACTACGGCAACGCGCTGCGCGGTCTCGCCGCGGAGTACGGCGACAGCGACGCCTTCTCCTATCCCGGCTTCGTGCCGGCCTACATCCGGCCCCAGTTCTGCGAGGGCCGGGGCCCGTTCCGATGGGTTGCGCTCTCGGGCGACCCCGCCGACATCCACGCCACGGACGCCGCCATGCTCGAGCTGTTCGGGGAGAACGAGTCGGTGGCGCGCTGGATCCGCCTGGCCGCGGAGAAGGTGCAGTTCCAGGGCCTGCCCGCGCGTATCTGCTGGCTCGGCTACGGGGAGCGCGACCGGGCCGGCCTGCGCTTCAACGAGATGGTGGCCTCCGGTGAGCTCAACGGACCGATCGTGATCGGGCGCGACCACCTCGATGCCGGATCGGTCGCGTCACCGGAGCGCGAGACCGAGGGAATGCAGGACGGCTCCGACGCCGTGGCCGACTGGCCGGTGCTGAACGCGCTGCTCAACACCGCCACCGGAGCGAGCTGGGTCTCCTTCCACCACGGCGGCGGCGTGGGCATGGGCAAGTCATTGCACGCCGGCCAGGTGTGCGTGGCCGACGGTTCGGATGCCGCCGGGGAGCGCATCCGCCGCACGCTGCTCGCCGACCCGGGGCTGGGCGTGGCCCGGCACGCCGACGCCGGCTATCCCGAGGCCATCGACGCGGCCCGGCGGCTCGGCGTGCGCGTGCCGATGCTGGACGGGCCGGGCGGCGCCGCTTGAGCGATCTCCCGGAGCTGGCCGCCCGTGACGTCTGTGTCCGCGACGCCGCACAGATCCTGCGCCCACCCACCGACGGCCTGCGCTACCTGCGCCACGACCGCGCCGGCGAGCTCTCCCTGGAGGGCGGGACCATGCGCGTCGAAGGCCGGCCGCATCGCGGGCTTCGAGGCCGACGACGGCGCCGGTCTTCAGGTGGACGCGTCGGGCTGCGCTCTCCTGCCCGGCTTCGTCGACTGCCACACCCACCTTCCCTTCGCCGGCTGGCGTGCCGAGGAGTACGAGCGCAAGGTCACGGGCGTGCCCTACGAGGAGATCGCCCGGGCGGGCGGCGGGATCGCCTCCTCGGCGCGGGCGCTCGCCGAGGCCGGCGACGATGCGGTGCTGAGCCAGGCCCGGGGGCTCGCGATGGAGATGCTCGGCCACGGCACGACCGCGTTCGAGGGCAAGTGCGGCTACGGGCTGGGGGTGGACGCCGAGCTGCGGGCGCTGCGGCTGGGGGACCGCCTCGGCGCGAGCGTGGTGCAGGAGACCACCTCCACCGCGCTCCTCGCGCACAGCGTGCCGCCCGGGTTCGACGCCGACGGCTGGATGGACGAGGTCGAGGCCATGCTCCCGCGCGTGCGGAGCGAGAGCGGAGCGGTGGCGCTCGACATCTTCGTCGAGTCGGTGGCCTTCTCGAACGAGCACCTGGCGCGCATGGGCAGGCTGGCGCGGGAGCACGGGTTCGCCCTGCGCTGCCACGTGGAGCAGTTCGCCACCCATCGCTCGGTGCCGGTTGCGCTCGAGTACGGCGCGCGCTCGGTCGACCATCTCGCCTGCCTGCACCCCGACGACGTGGCTCCTCTGGCGGCCTCGGAGTGCGCCGCGGTCCTACTGCCGGGAGCCGAGTTCCTGGGAGCGGAGGAGCTGGCGCCGGGACGGGAGCTCGCCGATGCGGGCGCGATCTGCGTGCTGGCCACCGATCTCAACCCCGGCACCTCGCCGATCGTGTCGTTGCCGGTGATCGTGGGCCTCGCCGTTCGCCGCTACGGCTGGAGCGTGCGTGAGGCGCTGCTCGCGGTGACCCTGAACGCCGCCTGGGTGATCGGCCGTTCCGGCGAGCTCGGCTCGCTCGAGCAGGGCAAGCGCGGCGACTTCCTGCTGCTGGACGGGCCCGCCGAGCGGGTGCCCTACCGCTTCGGTCACAACCCGGTGGCGGCGTGCTTCGTCGACGGCCTGCCGGTCGGCGGTCCGCCCGGACGCCGCCTGGCGCCTGTCGGACGCGCGATGATCGCCGCCGCGGACCTCGCCGAGCTGCTCGGCGAGCTGGAGCCGATCGGGCTCTCGGAGCACGGCACCAGCCGGCTGGCGTGGACGCCGGAGCACGAGGCGAGCGCCGAGTGGTTCGCGAGCACGGCGCAGCGCTTCGGCCTGCGGCCCGAACGCGACCCGGCCGGCAACCTGTGGGCGTGCCCGGACGCTCCGGCGCCGTGGTGGGCCGTGGGCTCGCACCTCGACAGCGTGCGAAACGGCGGTCGCCTCGACGGGCCCCTCGGCGTGGTGGCGGGGTTCGCGATCGCCGCGGCGAGTGCGGTGCCGCTGGCGGTCATCTCCTTCGCCGACGAGGAGGGCGCCCGCTACAACACGCCGACTTTCGGCAGCCGGGCGCTGGCCGGCAGGCTCGATGTGGACGACGTCCTCGCGCGCGTGGACGAGGAGGGGGTCCGGTTGAGCGATGCGATGCGAGCGGTGGGCGTGGAGCCGGAGGGCCTGGACTCGGCGCCCCGCTGGCTCGAGCGGTTGCGCGGGCTGCTCGAGCTGCACATCGACCAGAGCCGCGACGTTGACGACCTGGCCGTGGCGGCCGCGCCCGTCAGCGCGCTGGCCGCTCGGATGCGCGTGGAGGTGGAGCTGCGCGGCGACGCCGACCACGCGGGCACCACCCGGCGCAACCTGCGCCGCGACGCCATGCTCGCCGCCGCGCGGCTGATCGTCCGGGCCGATGAGCTCGCCCCGCCCGAGATGGTCACCACGGCGGGACGCGTGCTGGTCGAGCCCAACGCGCCCACCACGGTGGCCTCGCGCGCGCGGCTGTGGCTCGACGCGCGGGCGCCGGGACCGGCGCAGCTGGACGATTGGTGGAACGCCCTGCGGGAGGCGGCCGACTCGCTCCAGCAGAGCAGCGGAGTCGAGGTGACCGCCGTGGTGGCGTCGCAGAACCGGGGGACGCAGTTCGACGCGCGCGTGCGGGACGCGCTCGTATCGGCGGCGGAGGGGGAGGGCCTCGGCCGCGAGGAGGTCGTCTGCTTCGCCGGCCACGACGCCGGGGTGATCGCCGAGCGCCGGCCGGCGGGCATGGTCCTGGTGCGCAACGCCACCGGCGTGAGCCACGCCCCCTCGGAGCACGTGGAGCTCGCCGATGCCGCGGTGGGCGCCAGCGTGGTCGAGGCGGCGCTCGAGGCGCTCGCGTGAGCGCCGGAGCGGCACACGGCGAGCCTCCCCGCGATGGTCAACGCACATTCGCACGCCTTTCAGCGTGCCCTGCGCGGCCTGGGGGAGCGGCCGGCTCCCGAGGCGCACGCCGGCGACGACTTCTGGAGCTGGCGGGAGGCGATGTACCGGCTGGCCGGCGAGCTCGATCCGGAGTCGATGGGCGCCCTGGCCGCGCGCACCTACCGCGAGATGGCCGCTGCGGGCTACGGCGCGGTGGGGGAGTTCCACTACGTCCACCACCGGCCGGACGGGACTCCCTACGACGACCCGAACGCCATGGCCGTGGCCGTGGGGGAGGCCGCGCTCGCGGCGGGCCTGGCCGTGACGCTCCTGCCCGCCGCCTACCACCGCGCGGGCTGGGACGAAGGGCACCTGCCGCCGGCCGCGGGCCAGCTGCGCTTCTGTGATCCCTCGCCCGACCACTTCCTCGCGCGCGTGGACGAGCTGCGCGAATGGGCCGCCTCGCGGCCGGGCGCCCTGGTGGGCGTGGCCGCCCACAGCGTGCGGGCGGTGCCCGCGGACTGGCTCAGCGCGATCGCCGCGTACGCCGAGAGCCACGGGCTCGTGCGTCACGTCCACGCCGCCGAGCAGCGCCGCGAGCTCGAGGAGTGCGAGCGCGAGCACGGCTGCTCGCCGATCGAGCTGCTCGAGCGCACCGGGTTCCTCGGTGAGCGGACGAGCGTGGTGCACGGCATTCACGTCTCGCCGCGCGACGTCGAGCTGCTGGCCGACAGCCGCACGATCGTCGTCTCCTGTCCCACCACCGAAGGCAACCTCGGCGACGGCCATCTGCCCGCGCTGGCCTACCGCGACGCCGGGGTCAGGCTGGCCATCGGCAGCGATTCCCAGGTGCGGATCGACCCCTTCGAGGAGGCGCGCGAGCTCGAGACCGGCGCGCGCCGGGAGGGCCAGACCCGGCACGCCCTGCTCGCCTCCTCGGGTGACCTGTGGGGCACGCTCGTTCGCAACGGCGAAGCCAGCCTCGGACTGCCCGAGGGCGAAGCCGGCCGGCTCACGATCGACCTCGAGCATCCGGATCTGGCGGGCATGGCCACCGATGACCTGGCGCTCGCCGCGGTCACGTGCGCCTCCGCCGGGGTGGTGGTCGCGCAGCATGGATGAGGCACTCGAGCTGGCCGACTATCGCCGGCGCGTCGTGCTGCTCTACCTGGCCGAGCCGCGGGAGGGCCGCGCGGGGGCGGAGGACTTCCGCCGCCGCCGCGACGAGCTCTTTCGCGACCACCCCCAATCGGCGCTCACCGATGTCCAGCGCGCCGGCTTTCGGGGCCTGTCGTACTTCGACTACGACCCCGCAGCGGTGGTCCGCACCCAGCTCGGGCCGTCGGAGGACCAATCCCCGCTCGAGATCGACACCGGTGGCGAGGACGGCGTGATCCGCTACCGGCGCGTGGGCGTCCTGCCCGTCCGCGGCGGCGAGCTCACGCTGTTCTGGATGGAGGGCTACGGCGGTGGGCTGTTCCTGCCCTTTCGCGACGCCACCGCGGGCGAGGAGACCTACGGCGCGGGCCGCTATCTGACCGACACCGCAAAGGGAACACTCGGACGCGGGTTCGACGTCGACGCCGCAAGCGGCGAGGTGGTGCTCGACTTCAACTACGCCTACAACGCGTCGTGTGCCTACCACTCGCGCTGGGCCTGTCCGCTCGCGCCGCCCGAGAACCGCCTGGACGAGCCGATCCGGGCCGGCGAGCGCGCCTACCCCGACGCAACCTGAGTCGGGTTGCCAGTCCGATCCAGGTGGGGCGCCCGGCGTCGATGCCCGGGTCGTAGAAGCGGATCGTCGAGCCGTGCACAGCTCCAATCGAGCGCCCACGAGGCGTATGCAACCGACCACGACGCCTGGCAGAACGCCATCCTGCACGACGGTTGCGTCGGCTTGACCGTCAACTCCGCGATCCACTCCGCCCACCGCGACCTGCAGCTCATCGCGCTGCAACCGCCTGCGCGAGAAGGTTGCCTGCGCGTGGACCCGCGCGGCGGCGGGTGGTAGGTTCGGCCGATGCTGGCTCCGGCGCGTCCTGTGCTCGTCGTCGCCACGGGCGTCTTCGCGTGTTGGCTCGGGCTCGCCCCCGCCGCCGCCGGGCGTGGGCCAACCGCCACCCAGCTGGCGAAGAGGGATCCAGGCGCCCTACGCGGAGGGAACACGATCGTGGTCGCCAAGCCCGGAGCCCACGTGTTCGCCGTGCCGGGACGCACGAATCACGTGGCGGCACTTGGGGCGGGCGCGCGGGTACGCGGGGCCTCGGGCGACGATGAGCTCGGGGCTCGGGCGCCCCGGGTGACGCTGCTCGGTCGTGGGGGACGCGACGTCATCCACGGTGGCCCGGACGGCACGCTGATCGGTGGGCCTGGCCCGGATCTGCTCACGGCTACGCGCGGCGGTGCCACGGTTTTCGCGGGTCCGCGGGATTACGTTGTTCTGAGGGGCAAGCAGGACCGCGTCGTGTGCCGATCCGGCGCGCGAGCGATGATCATCCTGCGCTCGCCCGCGACGAGGGTCGACCCTCGCTGTCGCCGCGGCGGTGCTCGGGTGCGCAGCGGCGACGTCAGGTCGCCCAGGTCGTCAGGGCCCCCTCGCGCCCACGCGGCGGCGGTCACGGGCGACGGTAGCAACGCGAAGCCGTTCACGGCGCCCTGCGACAGCGACGGGGTCGACTGCACAGTCAGCTCATTTCCCGGGCGCACGCTGGACGGCGCGTGGAGGAACGAGTACGTGCCGGCTTACTCCTGTCCGCCGAGTAATCCGTACGTGTTCAACAAGATCTACTCGCCTGCCTTCACCAGCTGGGGCTGGGGTGTGGAGATCCGTGAGGATTCATCGGCATGGCCGATCGGGGTGAGCATCAGCGGCCAGTTCGAGGTGCCCACGAAGTTCCCCAACGACGTCTTCGGCGGCACGCTCACCGGCTATCCCAACTCGAGCGCCACGAACTGGCTCTGGGGAGGGACGCACACATACACGGTCGTCCTTCACTGCACTTCGGACCCGTGCCGCTCGACCGACGATGTTGGACCGCCGAACGGGTGCCCCGGAAAGGCGGCGCGGCTGGACCGCAGGCCGACCCGGCGCACCCGCTGAATTGGCCTGGCCCTGCGATGTGCGTCCGCGGGTTCGGGTTACGAAGCCCCTTGCGTCGGAGGGGCGCGTCAGGCGATGCTCTACACGCAGAGACGCGCCCCGGTTGGACCCGATCCCGGCGCTGGTACAAGCCGGTCGCCGGACCCCCAAGGAGGGAGTTATGCACCAAGTCGCTCCGTCGTCGATGACTCGACTGCTGGGTGGAGCCTTGGCGCTCGTGATCGCAGCGGCAATGCTCGTGCTCGCGGTGCCGGGGGACGCCCGGGCCGGCGCGGGCAACGAGAGGCTGGCCAAGCTGCTTTTGCAACGCGACCCGGGCGCCGCCGTCGGCGGCAAGACGCAGGTCGCGACCGCGGCGGGGGCGGTGCTGCGCGCCAAGCCGGGCAGGATCAACTTCATGATGGCGCTGGGCGACCGCCAGCGGCTGTTCGGCAGCAACGTCCACGACGAGCTCGGCGCCTATCACGGCACGGACGGGGTGCGCATCAACAGCCGCGGCGGGCCCGACCTGATCCACGGCATGCGCGGCGACCAGCTGCTCAACGGCGGGCGTGGCCACGACATGATCTACGGCGGTGGCGGCGACGACCGCATCATGGGCGGCCCGGGCGACGACCGCATCATCGACAAGCAGGGTCGGTCGGTGATCCTCACCGGCTCGGGGCGCGACCGCGTCGACGTCGCCGACCGCGACCCGGACGACCGCGTCATCTGTGCACCCGGCGCCATCGACCGCGTCAGGGCCGACCCCGGCGACAAGCTGGGCCCCCGCTGCCGGCGCGCGCCCGCAAGCCCCGCAACCGCTGAGGCATCCCAGTCCGTCACGGGCGACGGCAGCAACGGCAACCCCTACGTGTCGGACTGCTCTGACCCAAACGCTGCCAAGTGCGTGCTGACCGGCTTCGAAGAGCGCAGGCTCAGCGATATGTGGTCGCACGAGTACGTGCCTGCCTACGAATGCAACGTGCAAACCCACCCGTATTTGCTCAACCAGGACTACGCCCCGGGCGGCACCAACTTGCCCAAGGGCGTCGAGGTCCTGGGGCTGGGGCCGATCAGCGTGTCGATCACGGGGATCGCCAAGGGCAACTACTTCGGCCTGACCTACGCGATCGGAACCCTGACCGGGTTCCCCTTGTCGAGCGCGACGAGCTGGTCGTTCGGGTCGAACCTCTACAAGGTGCAGCCTCATTGCAGCGCCAACCTCAGCGACGGCTACATCGTCATCTGAGCCGGACCCGGTCAGTGCCGGGGTTGCTCGGCTTCTAGGCCTGGGGAAGCGGCAGCATGCTCGACCCAAGCGCAGTGAACTCGATTGTCGCCGACTTGTCGCACTGAGGTGTTGAGCCGTGCGTCGGCGGTGGTGAACGTGTCCGGGCATGGTCGCCGGCGGCAATCAGAGGGCAGCGGCGAGCCGCGGGCAACTGGGGCAGTCGTCGTTGCTGGTCCTGGCCACGTTGTTCGTGCTCGTGGCCGGTGCGGTCGTGCTGTTCGCCTTCGGCAACGCACTGGGAGCGCGCGGCAAGCACCAGCGGGCGGCGGATCTGGCGGCGATCTCCGCGGCGCAGGTGATGCGCGAGCTGTATCCCCGGTTGTTCGAGCCACCCCTGTTGCCGAATGGGCTGCCGAACCCACGCCATCTGCCGTTGCCGGTGTATCTCGCGCGCGCCCGGGCGGCGGCGGTGCGCGGCGGGCGTCGCAACGGGGTTCGCGTCGAGGCGGCGGAGGTCGACTTCCCGGGCGCCTCGTTCGCGCCCACGCGCGTGCGCGTACGAGTGCGCGGCGAAGCCCGTGTGCAGGTCGGAGCGGGCGGAGCCGAGCGGCGCAAGGCGGCCCGTATCCCGGTGCGCGCCCAGGCCACGGCGGAGCTGTCGCCGGACCTGGGGGTGGGGATGCCGGCGATCGCGTCCGGTGGCGGCTACGACGGCCCGCTGGCGTACAGGACCGGAAAGCCGATGCGGCCCGACGTCGCCCTGGCCTTCGACCGGCTGGCGGCCGCCGCCCGCCGTGAGGCCGGGCTCCTGCTGGTGGTCACGAGCGGCTTTCGCTCCGACGCCGAGCAGGCGCAGCTGTTCGCCGCCCACCCCGACCCCAAGTGGGTCGCACCTCCCGGCGAGAGCCTGCACCGCAACGCAACCGAGCTGGACCTGGGCCCGCCCGCCGCCTACGGCTGGCTGGCGGCCAACGCCACCCGCTTCGGCTTCCTGCAGCGCTACAGCTGGGAACCCTGGCACTACGGCTACACGCGCAGCCCAGGCACGGCCTCGCTCGGGTTTGGCCGGCCCAGCGGCGCCGGGCCGGGCGGCGACGGGCGCAGCGCGGTGCCGTCGTTCGTGCCCCAGCGCTTCCGGGACGCGATCGCGCGCGCGGCGCAGCGCTGGAACGTCGGCGCCGCGCTGCTGTCGGCCCAGATCTACGCCGAGTCGAACTTCAACCCGTTCGCGAGCTCGCCGGCCGGCGCCCAGGGCATCGCCCAGTTCATGCCCGGCACCGCGATCGCCTACGGGTTGCGCGATCCGTTCGACGCGGTCGCCGCCATCGACGCGCAGGCGCACCTCATGCGCGACCTGCTGGGCCGCTTCGGGTCGGTGCCGCTGGCGCTGGCCGCCTACAACGCCGGCTCGGGTGCGGTTGGGAGCTGCGGCTGCATACCCGCCTATCCCGAGACGCAGGCCTACGTCGCGAAGATCCTCGGGTTGCTGAGCGGAGCCGGGGACGTCGCGGCGCTCGCGTTCGAAGTCCGGCTCGTGCAGTGAACGCGTGCGCAGTCAGTCCGCGAGGCCGGCCGCCTCGAGCGCCTTCTCGCGCTCCAGGAAGAAGCGCATGCGGCTCACCTTGCTGCCACGGAACTCGTAGTCCTCGAACAGGTCGAAGGTCACCTCGGCGTCGCTCGTCTGGCCACGCACCGTCCAGCGCACCACGGCGAGGACGTGATCCCCCGCGTCGGTCAGCTCGAGGATCTCCTGGCGACTTTCGGTGAACGCCTCGTGAAACTGGGCCCAGGCCCGGGCGAGCCCTGCGTGGCCGCGGAAGACCGGCTGGCTCATCACCGCGAACTCGGCGGCGGGCTCGAACTCGGCGTCCTCGGTGAAGTACTCGGCCAGCGCCCAGTCCGAGGCCTCGCGGTTCCCGGCATCGATGAGGATTTTCACCACTTCGAGGTGGCTCTGGGACATGGCCGGTGCAGTATCTCGTGGCTTCGGCTGCACGGGGCCGCATAGCATGGCACCTCGATGAGCGGCAGACCGAAGCGGCTGGTCCCGGGTCTGTGGCGCTGGACCGCCCGCCATCCCGAGTGGCATCCCGGCGAGTTCGGAGCCGAGGTGGCGAGCTTCGCCGTGCGCACGGGGGACGAGCTGCTGCTCGTCGATCCCCAGCTGCCCCCCGAGCCCGAACCCGTGTACGAGCTGATCGAGAAGCAGCTCGGCGCCCGGCTCTCGATCTTCGTCACGATCCCGTACCACGTGCGCAGCTCCCAGGAGCTTCGCGATCGCTACCGCGGCGATGCCGAGGTCACGATCTGGGGACACCCCGCGGCGACCAAGCGGCTGCGAACCCGCTCGGTGCTTCGCGAGATCGACCCCGGACAGCCGCTCCCCGGCGGCGTCGCCGCTTTCGCGATAGGCAAGCCACGCCGGCAGGAGACGCCGCTGCTCCTGCCCGCCCATCGCGCGCTCGTGTTCGGCGACGCCGTGGCGGAGACCGGCGGCCGGCTGCGGGTATGGGCGGACCGCCGCGTGGACGAGAAGGTCGAGCGCTTCTACCGCGAGCGTTTCAACCCCACGCTGAAGCCGCTGCTGGAGCTCGACTTCGACCGCGTGCTCGTGACCCACGGGCAGCCGGTGATGAAGGACGGCAGGCGCGCGCTGGCCTCCGCTCTCCGTTCGAAGCCTTGGTACAACCGCGCCTGATCGCCGCCGCTAGTCTGCCCGCCATGACCACCACCGTGAACGGAATCGACGAGCTGAGAGAGCTCGTGGGCCAGACCGTCGGTCCCAGCGACTGGCGCGAGGTGACCCAGGAGCTCATCGACAAGTTCGCCGAGGTCTCCGGCGACCACCAGTGGATCCACGTCGACGTGGAACGCGCCAAGACCGACAGCCCGTTCGGCAAGACCATCGCCCACGGGAACCTGACGCTCTCGATGGTGGACGGCTTCCGCGACCAGCTGTTTCGGTCCACCGGCTTCCAGATGGGCGTGAACTACGGCTGGAACAAGGTGCGCTTCCCGGCCCCGGTGCCCAGCGGAAGCCGCATCCGGGCGAGCCTCGAGACCGTCTCGGTCGACGAGGTGGGCGACGGCTGGCACCAGCTCGTGCAGAAGTGGACGGTCGAGATCGATGGGGGCGAGAAGCCCGTCTGCGTGGCCGAGTCCGTGGTGCGCCTGCTGGCCTGAGCGCGCCGGTCTAGCCCTCTGGGCCGCGGCCTATCCTCGGAGGTGTGGCCGCAACGATCACCGATGAGCGCCTGACCGAGCAGCGCCGGGCGCTGCCGGACGGCCCTGGCGTCTACGTCTTCCGCAACGAGAAGGGCAAGGTCCTGTACGTCGGCAAGGCCCGCTCGATCCGCAAGCGGGTGGCCGGCCACTTCTCCAAGCCCGGTGCGCGCGGGGCGGGCGACATGGTCGCCCAGATCCGCGACATCGAGTTCATCGTCACCGAGACCGAGGCCGAGGCGCTGCTGGCCGAGCAGGAGTTCATCAAGCGCTACCGGCCGGTGTTCAACGTGCGGCTGCGCGACGACAAGTCGTACCCCTACATCGCGATCAGCCTGGACGAGGACTACCCGCGCATCTACTTCACGCGGGAGCGGCACCGGCGCAATCGCGCCTACTTCGGGCCCTTCTCCAACGCCAAGCGGGTGCGTGAGACGCTCGACCTCCTCGGCAAGGTGTTCCAGTACCGGACCTGCGACGGCCCCGAGCCCGGACGGGCCAGCGGCAGCCCCTGTCTCGACTACCACCTGAAGCGCTGCCAGGCCCCGTGCGTGGGCTACATCTCCAAGGAGGAGTACCGGGAGAACGTCGACACGATCATCGACTTCCTGTCGGGCCGCTACCGGCAGATCGGGCGCGCCCTGGAGCAGGGCATGAAGGCCGCGTCGGACGAGCAGGAGTTCGAGCAGGCCGCCCAGTACCGCAACAAGCTCAAGGCGGTGCGCTCACTGCTCGAGCGCCAGCGCATCTCCAACGAGGCCGTGGGCACGCTCGACGCGATCGCGGTGGCCACCGAGGGGACCGACGCCAACGCCCAGGTCTTCCAGGTGCGCGACGGGGTGCTCGCCGACCGCCAGAGCTTCTACCTGGAGAACGCCGCCGAGCGCGACGAGGGCGAGGTGGCCGAGGAGTTCATCCTCCAGTACTACGCCAGCGCGCTGGCAGTGCCGCCGCAGGTGATCGTCCCGGGCGCCATGCCCGACGCGGTCACGCTGGGCGCGGCACTGGCGGAGCGCCGGGGCGCGCCGGTGGAGGTCCGTCACGCCGAGCGCGGCGACAAGCGGCGCATCTTCGAGCTGGCCGAGCGCAACGCGCGCCTGGCGCTCGACCAGGACCGGCTGCGCTCCGAGCGGCGCCGCACACAGCGGATCGAGGCGCTGGAAGGCCTTCAGCAGGCGCTCGGTCTCAACACGATTCCGATGCGCATCGAGTGCTTCGACATCTCCAACCTGATGGGCTCGCACACGGTCGCCTCGATGGTGGTCTTCGAGGGCGGCGCGCCCAAGAAGGCCGACTACCGGCGCTTCGGCATCCGGGACTCGGTTCAAGATGACTTTGCCGCCATGGCCGAAGTTCTCTCCCGCCGGATGGCCCAATACGTCGCGCAGCGCGAACGCAGCCCGCACGACCGCGACTACGACGAGGGCTTCGCCTCGCTCCCCTCGGTGATCGTGATCGACGGCGGCCGGGGCCAGCTGTCGGCCGGGCTGCGGGAGCTCGGCCCCTTCCGCGACCTCGGTGTGACGGTCGTGAGCCTGGCCAAGCGCATCGAGGAGGTGTTCCTGCCTGGACGCCGCACGCCGCTCCTCCTGTCCCACGAGACACCCGAGCTGCAGCTGCTTCAGCGGGTCCGCGACGAGGCTCACCGTTTCGCCATCGAGTTCCACCGCGGCCGCCGCGACCGCGCGATGACGCGTTCGGTGCTCGACGACCTGCCCGGAGTCGGGCCCGCCCGCAAGCGCAGCATCCTGCAGCACTTCGGCTCGCCGGAGCGCTTCCTCGGTGCGAGCCAGGACGAGCTGGAGGCGGTGCCGGGCCTACCCGGCAAGGTCGCCCGCGACATTTACAACTACGTCAACAAAGTTCGTTGATCCCCACGTACAAAGGACGCATCGAGGACTTCGTGGTGATCAGCGGCTTCTCGGGGGCCGGCAAGTCCCAGGCGATGGCGACCTTCGAGGACGCCGGCTACTTCTGTGTGGACAACCTTCCGCCCGAGATGATCCGCTCGCTCGCGGATCTGTTCGGCCTCGAGGGATCGCAGATCGAGCGGGCCGCGGTGGCCTCGGACGTGCGCGGGGGCGACTACTTCGACGGCTTGGTCCGCGTGCTCGACGAGCTCGACAGCCACGGCGTGCCCTACCGACTGCTGTATCTCGAGGCCACCGAGGACGTGCTGATCAACCGCTTCAAGGAGACCCGGCGCCGCCACCCGCTGGCCAACGGCGGCTCGGTGGACCAGGCGATCCGTCGCGAGCAGGCGATGCTCGCACCGCTGCGCGACCGTGCCGACGTCCGCATCGACACCAGCGACCTGTCGGCGAGCCGGCTGCGCAAGGTGGTGGCCGACAAGATGCTCCCGCGGGCGCACGTGGGCCGGCTGGCGGTGACCTTCATGGCCTTTGGCTTCAAGCACGGAAGCCCGCGCGACGCGGACCTGACCCTCGACGTCCGCTTCCTGCCCAACCCGCACTACGAGTCCGAGCTGCGCGAGCTCACCGGGTTGAACGACGAGGTGGTGGCCTACGTCGAGGGCTCCGACGGGATCGGCGAGTTCTACGAGCGCCTCACCCCGCTGCTCGACTATCTCCTGCCGGCGTACGAGCGGGAGGGGAAGTCGCACCTCATGGTGGGCGTCGGCTGCACCGGCGGCCGTCACCGCTCGGTGGTGATCGCAGAGCACCTGGCCCGGGTATACGGGGAGCGCGGCGATTACATGATCGACGTCGTACACCGCGACATCGACAAGCCGCCGCGACGGCCGTAGACCCCATCTAGCGGTAGATTCAGACCGCACGGAACGACGCGAATGAAGGGAGCACCTGAATGGCCTTGAAGGCCGGCATCAACGGCTTCGGCCGGATCGGGCGCAACGTATTCCGGGCGGCTCACGCCCGGGGCGCCGACATCGACTGGGTCGGCGTCAACGACATCACCGACACGAAGACGCTTGCCCACCTGCTCAAGTTCGACTCGATTCTCGGTCCCTTCCAGGGCGAGGTCGACTACACGGAGAACAGCCTGGTGGTGGACGGCGACGAGCTGCGCGTGTTCGCCGAGCGCGATCCGGCCGACCTGCCCTGGGGCGACGCCGGCGCCGAGGTGGTGATCGAGTCCACCGGACTGTTCACCAAGCGCGATGACGCCGCCAAGCACCTGGAGGCCGGCGCGCGCAAGGTGATCATCACCGCGCCCGCGACCGAGCCCGACGTGACGGTCGCGCTGGGCGTGAACGACGACGCCTACGACCCCGACAACCACCACGTGATCTCCAACGCCTCCTGCACCACCAACTGCCTCGCGCCAGTGGCCAAGGTGCTGAACGACTCGGTGGGGATCGAGCGCGGGATCATGACCACGATCCACGCCTACACGGCCGACCAGAACCTCCAGGACGCACCGCACAAGGACCTGCGTCGTGCGCGGGCGGCCGCGGTCAACCTCGTGCCCACCACCACGGGCGCGGCGAAGGCCGTGGGCCTGGTGCTGCCGGAGCTCGACGGCCGCCTCAACGGCATCGCCGTGCGCGCGCCGGTGATCACGGGCTCGATGGTGGATCTCGTCTGCGAGGTGGGGCGTCCGACCTCGAAGGAGGAGATCAACGCCGCCTTCTCCGACAAGGCCGACAGCGGGGCGCTCGAGGGCATCCTCAAGTACAGCGAGGATCCGCTCGTGTCCACGGACATCGTGAGCTCGCCCTACTCGTCGGTGTTCGACTCGCCGCTCACGATGGTCATCGACGAGAAGCTCGTGAAGGTCGTGGCGTGGTACGACAACGAGTGGGGTTACTCGAACCGGGTGGTCGACCTGGCGGAGCGCGTGCTGGCGGGATCGCCGGTTGCCTGACGCCGCCACGGCCCTCGGCAAGCGCACGGTCCGCGACCTCGAGGTGGCGGCCGGCGAGGCCGTGCTCGCACGCGTGGACTTCAACGTCCCGCTGGAGGGCGGCGAGGTCTCCGACGACTCGCGCATCCGCGCCGCCCTGCCCACCATCGAGCTGCTCTTGGACAAGCAGGCCCGGCTCGTGCTCTGCTCGCACCTAGGCCGGCCCAAGGGCCGCGATCCCGAGACCTCGCTCGTGCCGGTCTCGAAGCGGCTGGGCGAGCTGATCGAGGCCGGAGTGCACCAGGCGCCGGACGTGGTGGGTCCGGAGGTGCGGCGGGGCGTGGACCGGCTCGATCCGGGCAGCGTGCTGGTGCTCGAGAACACGCGCTGGGAGCGTGGCGAGACCGAGAACGACCCCGCGCTCGCCCGCGGACTGGCGACCCTGGGGGACGCCTACGTCAACGACGCCTTCGGCGCGGCTCACCGGGCCCACGCCTCCACCGAGGGGGTCACCGAGTTCCTGCGGCCCGCCGTGGCGGGGCTGCTGCTCGAGCGCGAGGTGATCACGCTGCGCTCGATCATCGAGGCTCCCGAGCGCCCGCTCGTGGTGATCCTCGGCGGGGCCAAGGTAACCGACAAGGTCGCGCTGATAGATCGCTTCCTCGACAACGCCGACACCCTCCTGATCGGCGGCGCGATGTGTTTCTCGTTCTTCCGCGCGCAGGGAATCCCCACCGGCGACTCGCTGGTCGAGGACGAGGGGGTCGAGCTCGCGGCCCGCGCTCTCGAGAAGGCCGAGAGCTCGGACTGCCGGCTGATGCTGCCGCTGGACCTCGTGATCGGCGACCGCTTCGAGGCGGATGCCGAGCATCGAGTGGAGGACGGCACGGAGGTGCCCGACGGCTGGATGGGCCTCGACATCGGCCCGCGCACCGCCAAGGCTTACGCGGAGGCGGTGAGCGAGGCCGGCACGGTCTTCTGGAACGGGCCGATGGGCGCCTTCGAGCTCGCCCCGTTCGCGGAGGGAACCCGCGTGGTGGCCGAGGCCGTGGCCGACGCGTCGGGCACGACGGTGGTCGGCGGCGGCGACTCGGGAGCAGCGCTCGTGGAGTTCGGCCTCGCCGACCGGGTGGACCACCTCTCCACCGGCGGCGGCGCCTCGCTGGAGCTGCTCGAGGGCAAGGACCTTCCCGGCCTGGAGGCACTGGATGACGCCTGAGTCAAACCGGCGGCCGTTCATCGCCGGCAACTGGAAGCTGTGGGGGACGCGCGCCCAGGCGTCCGAGTACTGCGAGCGACTGCTCGAACTGCTGCCCGACCAGGCGCGGCGGCCCGCCGACGTTGGCCTGTGCGTGCCCTTCACCGCGCTCGACACCGTGGTGGAGAAGATGCGCGGCAGCGGCGTGATCGTCTGCGCGCAGACGATGGCGGCGGCCGAGACCGGCGCGTTCACCGGTGAGATCTCGGCAGCGATGCTCACCGAGATCGGCGTGGACGGCGTGGTGCTCGGGCACTCCGAGCGGCGCGCCCACGACGGCGAGACCGACCGCGCGCTCCAGGACAAGGTCGCCGCCGCCCTCGAGGCGGATCTGCTCCCGATCCTGTGCGTGGGCGAGACCGAGGAGGAGCGCGAGGGCGACGAGACCGAGCGCAAGCTGCGGCATCAGGTCCAGGAGGGGCTCGAGCGCGTGAGTGACGAGCGGCTGGCCGACGTGGTGATCGCCTACGAGCCGATCTGGGCGATCGGCACCGGCAAGGTGGCCACGCCCGACATCGCGCAGGAGGCGATCGCGTTCATCCGCGCCTTGGTGGGCGACCGCTCACGAGAGGCCGCCGCGCGCGTGCGTGTGCTCTACGGCGGCAGTGTCAAGCCCGACAACGCCGCGGAGATACTCGCCGAGCCGGACGTCGACGGGGCGCTGGTGGGCGGCGCCAGCCTCGATCCCGAGGGCTTCGCCCGGATCGTGGCCGCAGCCGCGCCGCTGCCGACCGTCTCGTGAGCTTCGAGCGAGCCTGCCTCATCATCCTGGACGGCTGGGGACTGGCCGATCCCGGCCCGGGCAACGCGGTATCGCTCGCCGACACCCCGGTGTTCGACGAGCTCTGGGAGCACGATCCGCACACGACCCTCACGGCATGGGGCCCGGCCGTCGGGCTGCCCGAGGGCCAGATGGGCAACTCCGAGGTGGGGCACCTCAACCTGGGCGCGGGCACGGTCGTCAAGCAGGACCTGTTGCGAATCGACGAGGCCGTTGAGGACGGCTCTTTCTTCGAGAACGAGGCGCTCCAAGAGGCGTGCCGTGCCGAGCGCCTGCACCTGCTGGGGCTCGTCTCCGAGGGCGGCGTGCACGCGAGCATGAAGCACCTGAAGGCCCTGATCGAGCTCGCCGGCCGCGAGGACGTTCCCGACGTGGTGCTGCACGCCTTCACCGACGGCCGTGACACGCTGCCGCACTCGGGCGCCGGGTATCTCGCCGAGGTCGAGAGCTGGGGCGGGGCGCGCATCGCCTCGGTCGTCGGCCGCTACTACGCGATGGACCGCGACAAGCGCTGGGACCGCACCCAGCTCGCGCTGGCGGCGCTGGTGGACGGCGAGGCCGAGTTCTCAGCAGAGAGCGGCGAGGCGGCGGTGCGCCAGGCCTACGAGCGCGAGGAGACCGACGAGTTCATCAAGCCGACGCTCGTGGGGGAGGAGGGCAGGATCCGCGACGGCGACAGCGTGATCTTCTTCAACTTCCGGCCCGACCGGGCGCGCCAGCTCACCCAGGCGCTGGACGAGCGCCTCGACATCCGGCTCACCACGCTCACCGAGTACCACGAGGGCTGGGACTACCCGGTCGCGTTCCCGCCGGCCCGGCCGGAGGTGACGCTCGCTTCGGTCCTCTCCGAGCGCGGAGTGCAGCAGCTGCACGTGGCCGAGACCGAGAAGTACGCGCACGTCACCTACTTCCTGAACGGCGGCGAGGAGGATCCCTACGAGGGCGAGGAGCGCCGTCTGGTGGACTCGCCGCGCGACGTGCCCACCTACGACAAGAAGCCCGAGATGAGCGCCGAAGCCGCCACCGACGCCTTCGTCGAGACTTGGCGCGACGGTGACTTCGGCTTCGGGATCATTAACTTCGCCAACCCCGACATGGTCGGCCACACCGGGGTCATACCGGCCGCCGTCAAGGCGATCGAGACCGTTGACGCATGCCTCGCCCGCGTGCTCGAGGCGGTGGGGGAGCGCGATGGCGTGTGCGTGGTCACGGCCGACCACGGCAACGCCGACCACATGCTCGAGCCCGACGGCAGCCCCAACACCGCCCACTCGATGAACCCCGTGCCGCTCGTGATCACCGCCGACGTGGGCGAGCTGCGCGAGGGCGGGATCCTGGCCGACGTGGCCCCGACGATCCTCGACCTGCTCGGGCAGGACCAGCCCGAGCAGATGACGGGGTCGTCGCTGCTCGAGTCTTGACGTCCCCTTTCACCATCGAGGCTCGCGACGGCTCGGCCCGCGCGGGACTCGTCCACACCGCGCATGGCGACGTGCGCACCCCGGCCTTCGTACCGCTGGCCTCGACCGCCACGGTCAAGTCCCTTCACGCGTCCGAGGTGGCCGCGCTCGGCTACGACATGGTGCTGGGCAACACCTTTCACCTGTTCATCCAGCCCGAGCCCGAGCTCATCGAGGAGATGGGTGGGCTGCACGAGTTCATGGGCTGGCGGCGAGCGATCATCACCGACTCGGGCGGCTACCAGGTGTTCTCGATGGGACACGGCTCGGTGGCCGAGGAGATCAAGCGGCGTCGCGACCGGCACACCTCGATGGTGATCTCGATCGAGGAGGAGGGCGTGCGCTTCCGCTCCTACCTCGACGGCCGGGAGCGCTTCATGGGCCCGGAGACCTCCATGGAGGTCCAGGCCAAGCTCGGCTCCGACATCGCGCTCGCCTTCGACGAATGCACTCCCTTCCACGTGGAGCGCGACTACACCGCGCGGTCCATGGAGCGCACCCACCGCTGGCTCGATCGCTGCGTGGCCTGGTGCGCCGAGCACGCCCCCGCCGGGCAGCTCATCTACGGGATCGTCCAGGGCGGCGTCTACGAGGACCTGCGCGCCGAGTCGACCGCTTACGTGGCCGGTTCGGGCGTGGCCGGGATCGCGATCGGCGGCTCGCTCGGCCAGGAGAAGGAGCAGATGCGCGAGGTGGTGGGCTGGTCGCTCGCGGCGCTGCCCGAGGCGCCGCCGCGACACCTGCTGGGGATCGGCGACGTGGATGACCTGGTCCACGCCGTGGCCGCCGGAATCGACACGTTCGACTGCGCCACCCCCACGCGGCTCGCTCGCCACGGCACCGCCCTCGTCTCCCACCCCGAGCAGCGCTGGCGGCTCGACCTGACCAAGGGCCGGCACCGCGCAAGCCGCGAGCCCATCGATGAAGGCTGCCCGTGCCCGGCCTGCCGCGAGCACACGCGCGGCTATCTGCACTACCTGCTGCGCGCCGACGAGCTCACCGGCAAGCGGCTCGTGACCCTGCACAACTTGACCTACATGCAACGGCTGATGGCGGGGATGCGCGAGGCGATCCTCGACGGCCGCCTTGCCGAACACGGGCGCGCTGTGCTCGCCGGCGAGCGCCCGTAAGCTCCACGCCCCATGCGCGTGGTCAGCGATCTGCCCCGCCCCGTGCGCACCCTCGAGCACGTGTGGATCCCGCTCTCCGACGGGTCACGGCTGGGTGCCCGGATCTGGCTGCCCGAGGACGCCGAGGACCATCCGGTGCCGGCCGTGGTCGACTACATCCCCTACCGCAAGGGCGACGGCACTGCGCCGCGCGACGCCTCGCGCTTTGCCTACCTGGCCGGCCACGGCTACGCCGGGGTGCGGGTGGACATTCGCGGCAGCGGCGAGTCGGACGGCCTGCTCACCGACGAGTACCTGCCCCAGGAGCAGCAGGACGGAGTGGAGGTGCTCCGCTGGCTCGGCGAGCAGAGCTGGTGCACCGGGGCCTGCGGGATGATCGGGATCTCGTGGGGAGGATTCAGCGGGCTCCAGGTGGCGGCATTGCGCCCGCCGGAGCTCAAGGCCGTGATCACGCTCTGCTCCACCGACGACCGCTACGCCGACGACGTGCACTACCGCGGCGGCGCGGTGCTGGCGCTGGAGATGCTCTCCTGGGGCACCTCGATGCTCTCCTTCAACGCCATGGCGCCGGACCCGGAGATCTACGGCGACGGCTGGCGCGACGCCTGGCTCGAGCGCATCGACGGGGTGGAGCCGTACGTCCACACCTGGATGGAGCATCAGCGCCGCGACTCGTATTGGCAGCAGGGCTCGGTGTGCGAGGACCCGGCCGCGATCGAGTGCGCCGTGTATGCGGTCGGTGGTTGGGTCGACGGCTACTCCGACGCCGTGCTGCGCCTGGTCGAGTCGCTTCACGCGCCCTGCCACGGCCTGCTCGGACCCTGGTCGCACTCGTTCCCCGACGAGTCCGAGCCGGGCCCGTCGATCGGGTTCATGCAGGAGTGTCTGCGCTGGTGGGACCGGTGGCTGAAGGAAGAGGAAACCGGCGTGATGGACGAGCCGCGGCTGCGTGCATGGATGCAGGAGCCGGTGGCCCCGGCCGCGCGCCACCGCGAGCGGCCGGGCCGCTGGGTCGCGGAGGCCGAGTGGCCCTCTGCCCGCATCGAGGAGCGGCGGCTGTGGCTGGGGGACGAGCGGCTGCTCAGCGCTCCCGATGAGCCCGGCCGCAGCCTCAGCATCGCCACGGACCTGCTGTGCGGGCTCGATGGCGGCGTGTGGTGTGGGGACGGCAACCCGGCCGACGCCGCGCCCGACCAGCGCGCCGAGGACGGGCGCTCCCTGTGCTTCACGTCGGAGCCGCTCGGCGAGCGGATCGAGCTGCTCGGCCACGCCCGGGCGGAGCTCGAGCTGGAGAGCGACCGGCCGGTGGCGCAGCTCTGCGCCCGGTTCTGTCACGTGGCGCCCGACGGGGTGTCCACCCTGATCACCCGTGGGGTGCTCAACCTCACCCACCGCGACTCGCACGAGCACCCGGAGGCGCTCGAGCCGGGGCGCCGCTACCCGGTCACCGTCGAGCTCGATGCGATAGCCGAGGCGGTCCCCGCCGGCCACCGGCTGCGCCTGGCGCTCTCGCCCTCGTACTGGCCCTGGCTGTGGCCGGCCCCGGAGCCGGTCACGCTCACGGTGGCCACCTCCGCCAGCAGCCTCGTGCTGCCGGTGCGGCCGCCGTCTGAGGACGACGCCCGTCTGACCCCCTTCGAGGAGCCGGAGGGCGCGGCTGGGCTGAAGACCGAGACGATCGATCCCGATCCGGGCGGCCGCACGCTGCGCCGCGATTACGTGAGCGGCCGCACCGAGCTCACCTTCGACTGGGACCAGGGTGGGCGCTACCGCCTGCCCGATTCAGGGATCGTGACCGGCTACTGGGCCTCCACCACCTACTCGATCGTCCCTGGAGACCCGCTCTCCGCGCGCGTTACCTGCCGCTGCGCCGGCGAGTTCGGGCGCGACGGCCTCACGACCCGGGCGGAGATCGAGAGCGTGATGAAGGCGGACGCTGAGAGCTTCCGGATCCAGACGCAGCTGAAGGCCCTCGAGAACGGGGACCCGGTGCGCGAGCGCAGCTGGGACTTCACGACTCCACGGGAGCTCGGATGAGCGTGACGGCCATGCCCTTCTGGCTCGACGAGCCCTATCAGTCTCGGCCCGCACTGGAGGGCCGAGCGAAGGCCGAGGTGTGCGTGATCGGAGCAGGCGTGGCCGGGCTGTCATGCGCGCGCCGCCTGGCCGGTCACGGCCTGGACACGGTGGTGCTCGAGCGCCGCACCGCGGCCGGGGGCGCCAGCGGCCGCAACGGCGGCTTCATGCTCGCCGGGCCGGCGGCGTTCTACCCGGACGCTCGCGAGAAGTACGGCACCGACCGTGCCCGCCTCATCTACGCCCGCACCCTGGAGACCCAGGCGGAGATGTACACGCTGGCCGAGCGTCTTGGGGTGGGCGACTCCATGCGCCGAGTCGGCCTACTCCGCGTGAGCGCGTCGGAGGAAGAGGCCGAGCACGTTCGCCGCCACGCTCAGGCCTTGGGCGAGGACGGCTTTCCTGCCGAGCTCGTGGAGCACGATTCTCTTCCGGCCGCCGTCGGCCGCTACGCGTACAACGGCGTGCTCACCGACCACGACGGCGCCCTGCACCCCGGCCGCTGGATCCGGGCTCTGGCCCGCGACGCCGAAACCGCCGGGGTCCGCATCCACGAGGACACGCCGGTCGACCTTCCGGTGCGCGCCCCTTCGGAGGGCGAGCTCGTCACGCCGGCCGGCACGCTCACCGCCCGTCACGTGGTGGTCACCGCCGACGGCTATCTGCCCGCGCTGGTTCCCGAGTTCGCCGGCCGGGTGCGCTCGCGCCGGCTGCACATGGTGGCCACGGCGCCGCTGGCCGAGCGGCTGATCGAGCCGATGGTCTACTCGCGCTGGGGCTACGAGTACCTGCAGCAGCGCCCCGACGGTCGCGTGCTGGCCGGCGGCTTCGGCGATCTGGACGGGGCCGACTCCTACACAGACAGCGACTCGGGCAACCCCGCCATCTGGTCCCGCATCGAGCAGTTCCTGCGCGACGACCTCGGCCTCGAGGCCGCCACCACCCACCACTGGGCGGGCCTGGTGGGCTACAGCGACGACGGCCTCCCGTACGTCGGCGAGGCGCCGGAGCGTCCCGGACTGTGGGTGGCGGGCGGCTACTCGGGCCACGGCAACGTGCCCGGCTTCCTGTCGGGAGCAGAGCTGGCCGACCGGATCGCCGGCGTGGCGACCGAGCCGCCGCTGTTCCCTTCCGACCGCTGAGAAGCCCGACCGCGGGGGCCGTGACGCCCGCCGGGCCGCCGGGCCGGGCTGCCCCGAGCCCGCTCGGGCAGGCCCCGCTCGGTGAGAACGTAATTGCGGCGGTGAGAGCGCCGCAAATACGGCTTCACTTGCCGGGCGGGCCCGGCCGCGGCCCGCGCCGGACACCGGGCGCAGCCGCCCAACCCCCTCACCGCCGCCGTGCGCCCGCCCCCGGCACAGACGGGGACGGAGACCACGCGCCCGCCTAGCGCGTGTTCTGCTGAATGAAGTCCCGCAGCTCCTGGATCTGCTGCTCCACGTTATTGGCATCCGGCGCCTGGGCGCCGCTGCCGCCGCCGGTGGAGCTAAGCGCGATCACCACCACCACCACGGCGACCAGCACCGCGAGCAGCGCCAGGAAGATCCCCCAGCGGCGACGGGTCGCCGCGCGGCGCAGCTCGCGGGGGTCGCGCTCGGCGCGGGCCGGAGCGCGTGCGGGCGCGGGCGCGGGCTCGCGGGGGGCGACCGGCGTGGGCGGCACCACCCGTGTGCTCGACAGCGCCCGCGTGGCCGCCGTGGCGTCGAGCGCGCGGGTGGGATCGAGGTCGCTGTCGCCGATCGCCAGCCGGCGGGTGATCTCGGTGGTCTCCCCGTGCAGCCCGGCCTCGAGCGCCTTGGCCATGTCCAGGGCCGACGGGTAGCGCGCGCCCGGGTCGGGGTCGAGCGACACGCGCACCGCCAGGTCGAGCGCGTGCGGCACCTCGGGCCGGTAGTCGGACAGCGGCCGCACCGGGTCCTGCTGCTGCTTGAGCGCCAGCTCGGTGAGCGAGGCGTACTCATGCGGCAGCCGCCCGGCCAGGAACTGGTACGCGCACACCCCGAGGGAGTAGATGTCGGACGCCGGGCCGGCCTCGTCGCCGCGGGCCTGCTCGGGCGACAGGTATGCAGCCGTGCCGAGGATCGAGCCCACCTGCGTGATGCGAGTCTGCTCGGCGGCCTTGGCGATCCCGAAGTCGGCCAGCTTCGTCAGGAAGGAATCCTGGGTCACCAGCAGGTTGCCGGGCTTCACGTCGCGGTGGATCACCCCGGCACGGTGGGCGTAGTCGAGGCCGTGACAGGCGTCGCGCACCACCTGCACCGTGTCGCCGATGTCGAGCTCCTTCTGCTCGCGAAGGAGGTTGGCGCACGAGGGGCCGTCCACGTACTCCATGACGATGTAGTGGCGCTGGCTCTCGGGATCCTGGCCGGAGTCGAACACCTGGACGATGTTCGGGTGCTGCAGGCGGGCGGCGGACAGGGCCTCGCGACGGAAGCGGGCCACGAAGGCGTCGTCGTCGGCCAGGTGCTCGGCCAGCAGCTTGACGGCCACCGGCCGCTCGAGGACGGTGTCGTTCGCCTTGAAGACGGTCGACATGCCGCCCGCGCCGAGACGGCTCTCGATCACGTAGCGGTGGGCGACCTCGGTGGGAGGGCTCATCCCTCGTCTCCCTGGGGGGCGAGGATCCCGCCGCCCTGGTCGGTCGTCCCATCGCCCGTGCTAGGGGGCTCCTCCTCTGGCGTGGTCGGCGTGGTCGGCGTAGTTGGCTCCGTCGGCACGGTGTCGGGGTTCGTCGGGACGGTCTCGGTCGTGGTCGTTTCCGTCTCGGTGTCCGTCGTCGGGGGCTCCACCGGAGTGGTGTTGGTGTCGGTGTCTGTCTCGTCCTCGAGCTCGGCGCAGCGCTCGTCCACGAGCTCGAACAGCCGGTCGAAGCCCTGCTGCAGGGCGTCGCGCACGTCCTGGTCCACGTCGCCCGGCAGGCCGTCGATGGCGTCCTGAATCGGCTTTGTGTTGGGATCCGTAGCCGAGTCACTCACGTCACGGCAGGCACCAACGCTCCCGTTGGCGATGCGATCGGCCACCGAATTCAGCTCGCCCTGGAGGACGGTCGCCGAGTCGGCGGGAATCGGCTCCCCCTCCTCATCCGAGCCGCAGCCGGCGGCCACCAGGCAGCCGCCGAGCAGGGCGAGGAGGGCTATGTGCTTGACGGGTCTCAATGTCCTAGGTGGAGCCGGCTGGCCAGGTCCTGGGGGAGTCCGGCCCTTTCGATGGCGGCCGCGGCCTCTTCGATCGGGTACTCGACCCGGCGCCATGTCGCGGTCCACCCCTCTCTGTCTAGCAGGAGCCACGCGGCCCGCGGGTCACCATCCCGCGGCTGGCCCACGCTTCCGGGGTTCAGGAGCCACTCGCCCTCGGCGGCACTCGCCTTCTCCCCGGCCCCGGCCTGCCCGCCTTCGAGCTCGCCGTCCGTGTCGCGCCGGAACCAGAGCGCCAGGTGGGAATGGCCCACCACGGCCACCCTGGCGTTCATCGCGTCCATGCACTCCTCAGCCTGCCAGTCCGAGAGCACGTACTCCCAGATCGGGTCGCGGGGGCTGGCGTGGTAGAGGGCGGGCTCGAGCTCCGGGTCGCTGGGGGGCCGCCCGCGCAGGAAGTCGAGCGTCTCGGCCGAGATGTTCTCGCGCGTCCAGAGCGCGGCCTCGGCGGCGTGCTCGGAGAAGTCGGCGATCGAGATCTCTTCGGTGACCACGAGGTCATGGTTGCCTGCGAGGCAGACGTCGCAGTGCTCGCGAGCCAGCGCGACGCAGGCATCTGGCTGCGCGCCGTAGCCCACCAGGTCGCCCAGGCACCAGATCGCGTCGACACCCTCGTCCCGGACATCGGCGAGCACCGCCTCGAAGGCGGGCAGGTTGCCGTGCACGTCCGAAAGAAGAGCAATACGCATTGGGAGCCTTCTACGATGTGGCGGGATGGGGCGTTTGCGGCTGCCGCTGGCGATCCTGGTGGCGGTGGCCGCCGCCGGTGCTGCCACATTCCTGCTTCGACCGCGCAGCGGCATGATCGACCCCGCGCCGGTCGACGTCCAAGCGTACTTCACGGCCTTTCAGCTCGATCGAGCCGAGGATTTCCGCAGCCTCCAGCGCGTGCTGGGGCTCGGAGGGCTCGTGATGAGCACCGGCGCGCTCGTTCTGCTGGCCTGGCGCCCACCGCGCGCCCTGTTCGAGCGCCTCGGGCGGCGGCCCCTGCTCGGCGCCGCGGCCACCGGAGCGGGGATATCCCTGCTGCTCGTGGTGGTGGGGCTCCCGCTCTCCGTCTGGCGCCGCGAGCGCGCTATCGACGTGGGGCTGGCCACGCAGTCCTGGCCCGACTGGGCGTCGGACCTGCTGCTGTCGGCGGCCATAAACGCCGCCTTCGCTGCGGTGGGCGGCCTGCTCGCGCTCGCGCTGGTGCGCCGCTTCCGCCGCAACTGGTGGGCGCCGGCGGCCGTGATCGTGGTGGCCTTCGGGGTGTTCACGATCTGGCTCTATCCGGTCCTGGTCGACCCTCTCTTCAACGACTTCAAGAAGCTGCCACCGGGCCCGGTGCGCCAGGACGTGCTGCAGCTCGCCCGCAAGGCGGGAGTGGACGTGGGGGAGGTCTACCGAGTCGACGCGAGCCGCCGGACCACGGCGGCCAACGCCTACGTGGGCGGCCTCGGCCACAGCAAGCGAGTGGTGCTCTACGACAACCTGCTCAGCTCGTTCCCGCGCGATCAGGTGCGCCTGGTGGTGGCGCATGAGCTCGGCCACCAGAAGCACAACGACCTCCCGCGCGGGCTGCTCTGGCTGGCCATCGTGGCGCCCGCCGGCACGCTGCTGGCCCAACGGCTGGCCGAGCGCTTCGCCCGCCGCTTCGGAATGGAGGACCCGGACGTCAAGCCGGGGCCCGTGGTGATTCCCGCCGTGGCGCTCGCCGTGTCCCTGGTGGCCCTCGGGCTCGGCTGCGCGTCGAACGTGCTCTCGCGCCAGGTCGAGGGCCGCGCGGACGTGTTCGCTCTCAACCTCACCCGGGATCCGGCCTCGTTCGTCCAGTTCGAACGGCGCCTCGCCCTGCGCAACATCACCGATCCGGACCCGCCGCAGCTGTTTCACCTGCTGTTCGACACCCATCCCACCATCAGCGAGCGCATCGGCTACGGCGAGGCGTGGAAGAAGCGCGAGTAGGCTGCCCCGCCCGTGAGCCGGCGTGAACTGATCGAGCGAGTCGTCACCGAGCTCGCCTCGTACGAGCGACCCTCGGCCTCCGACGGCGAGCGACGCGCCGCCGAGTGGCTGGCCGGGGAGCTGCGCGAGGCGGGCTGCCGCGACGTCCGCGTCGAGGAGGAGCGGGCTCACGGCGGCTACTGGTGGCCGCTCGGTCTACTGAACGCCGGAGCCGCCCTCGCTGCCCTCGTGGGTGGGCGGCGCGGCGCCGCCCTGGCCGGCACCGTGGCGGCGGCCGCCGTTTACGACGACGTGAGCGGCGGCCGGCTCTGGTTTCGCCGTCGTGCTCTCCCGCACCGCCCCACCTACAACGTGGTGGCCGAGGCGGGCGACCCCGACGCCGAGCGCACGATCGTCTTCGTGGCCCATCACGATGCCGCCCACAGCGGGCTGATCTTCCATCCCGCGCTGCCGCGAACGGCGATGGAGCACATGCCCAGGCTGCACGCGAAGGCCGACCAGAGCGTGCCGATCCTGTTCGGTGTCTTTCTCGGCCCGCTCCTGCTGGCCCTCTGGGGCTTGCTCGGCCTGCGCCTGCTGCGTGCCGCCGGCCTGTTCTTCTCCGTGGGAGCCGGTGCCGTGATGGCGAACATCGGCACCAGCCGCGTGGTGCCGGGGGCCAACGACAACCTGAGCGCGGTGGCCACCGTCGTCGCGCTGGCTCATCACCTACGCCAACACCGACCCCGCGGCGTGCGAGTGCTCCTTCTCTCGACTGGCTCGGAGGAATCCTTCATGGAGGGCATGCAGGCGTTCGGCCGCCGCCACTTCGCGGACCTCGACCGCACCAGCACCGAGTTCGTCTGCCTCGAGTGCGTGGGCTCCCCGGAGCTCTGCGTGGTGGAGGGGGAGGGGATGCTCAAGATGCGCTGGTACACGGACGGCTCCCGCGAGCGGCTGGCCCGCGCGGGCGCGGACGCCGGGGTGCCCCTGCGGCGCGGCCTGCGAACCGTGGCGGCCACCGACGGGCTCATCTCATTGCGTGCCGGCTACCCCACCTGCACTCTCGGCGCGGTGGACCACACGAAGTTCCCCTCCAACTACCACTGGCCCACGGACACGCCCGAGAACCTCAACTGGTCGAGCATCGAGGATGCCATCGCGGTGTGCGAGGAGTACGTGCGCGGCCGCGAGCTGCCGCCCGCGGCGGGTCCGGCCTAGGTCGACTCCGCGGCGCCGCCTCCGCCCGGGCCCTCGCCGAACTCGGGCAGGTCACGGATCCCCTCACGGGTCTGCCATTTGTCGAAGTTGTCCTGCATGGCATCGATCAGCTCACGCATGAAGCGCGGCGACAGGTTCACCCGTGAGACCACCACGCCCGGCACCTCGCCCTCGTCGACCTCGTGGTCGACCCGCGCGAAGGTGATGGTGAACTCGTAGTCGGAGTGGGAGACGTTGGCGAAGTTGGCGTAATGGCCGGCCATCGTCTCCGGGTCGGTGTGGATGTTGAAGTGGCGCTCGCTGTCGTCTTCGTCAGGCACGGGCGTAGTATCGCACCCGCCAATGCGGATCTCGGTGATCGCCGTCGGCCGCCTGCGGCCTCCCTATCAGGACGACGTCGAGCACTACCGCAAGCTGCTGGGCGGCCACGCCCGGATCGAGCTCGTGGAGGTGCGCGAGGACGAGAAGGTGCCGCCGCGCATCCCGGAGAGGGCGTTCACCGTATTGCTGGCGAGCGACGGCCGCAGCCTCGATTCCGTGGAGCTCTCGCGCTGGCTCGAGGACCGTCGCCAGTCCGGGCGCGACCTCTGCTTCGTGATCGGAGGGCCGCGCGGTCTCGAGCTCGAGGTGGACATGCGGCTCTCGCTCGGACCCATGACGCTTCCCCACCAGCTGGCCCGCGTCGTCCTGCTCGAGCAGCTCTACCGCAGCCACAAGATCCTCGCCGGCGAGCCCTACCACTATTAATTGGGGTCACGATGGATCCCGTAGCCGAGCTGTCCAAAGAGGTCGAGCAGACCGCCGCCGAGCTGGCCCCCAACGGTGAGCGCAGCCGGCCCAAGCTCGACCGTCCCAAGCAGGCCGGGTTCGGCGACTACTCGAGCAACGCCGCAATGCTGCTGGCGCCGACACTCGGTGAGCCTCCGCGCGACATCGCCGCCCGCCTGGGCGAGTCACTGGGCGAGCGGCTGGGACAGTCGGTCGACCGAGTGGAGATCGCAGGACCCGGCTTCCTCAACCTGTTCATGGCCGACCGCTGGTACCTCGAGGCGCTGGCCACCATGCTGGAGGCGGGGCGGGAGTTCGGCCGAGGCGGGCAGAGCGAGCGCGTCCAGGTCGAGTTCGTGTCCGCCAACCCCACCGGTCCGGTGACCGTGGCCTCCGCGCGCCACGCCGCCTACGGCGACTCCCTCTCGCGCATCCTGGAACAGGCCGGCAACGAGGTCGAGCGTGAGTACTACGTGAACGACGCCGGCACCCAGGTGCGGAAGTTCGGCGAGGCGATCAGGGCCCGGGCCCGGGGCGAGGAGCCCGAGGAGTACGCCGGGGAGTACGTGCGCGAGCTCGCCGACCGGATCCCGGGCGCGTCCGACGCCGACCCGGTGGAGCTCGCCCGGCGCGGGATCGCGCTGCTGCTCGAGGGCGTGGAACGCACCCTCGCCCGCTTTCGGGTGCACATGGACCGCTACTTCCACGAGAGCTCGGTGGAGCCGAGCCGGATCGAGGAGGTGCTCGGAGCCCTGGACGGCGTCTACGAATCGGAGGGCGCGCGCTGGCTGCGCACCACCGACGACGGCGACGACAAGGACCGTGTGCTGCGCCGCTCGAACGGAGAGCTCACCTACTTCGCCACCGACATCGCCCATCACGCGGACAAGCTCACGCGCGGCTGCAATCACTGGATCAACGTGCTGGGCTCGGACCATCACGGCTACGTCAGGCGCATAAAGGCGGCTTGGCGGCGGCTCGGCGGCGATCCCGACGCCTACGAGGTCGTGATCATGCAGTTCGTGAACCTGCTCGAGGGGGGCAAGCCGGTTCAGATGTCGAAACGCGCCGGGGCGATCGTCACGCTCGACGACCTGATCGACGACATCGGGGTGGATGCCGCCCGCTGGTTCCTGCTCTCCCGCAGCCACGACACCCGCATCGACCTCGACCTCGAACTGGCGCGGCGGCAGTCCCAGGACAATCCCGTCTACTACGTGCAGTACGCCCACGCCCGGATCGCCTCGATCCTGCGCAAGGCGGGCGACGAGCGTGTGGAGGCCGCTCTGCGCGCCGATCTGCGCGGCAGCGCGGAGAGCTTTCACCCGTCGGCCCGGGCGCTGGTCAAGCGGCTGCTCGAGCTGCCGGAGGCGGTGCGCGACGCGGCCGAACGGCGGGCGCCGCACCGGATCACCGCCTACGCCACCGAGACCGCACAGGAGTTCTCGGCCTTCTACCGGGACTGTCGCGTGGTGGGGGCCGCCGAGGAGGGCGGTGACGAGGACGTCCGTCTCGCGATCTCCGTGATGGCCAAGCGGGCGCTCGCTCGGTCGCTCGACCTGCTCGGGGTCGACGCGCCCGACGCGATGTAGGCTGCGCCGCCTGATGAGACCCTGCCTCGGCCTCGCCCTGATCTGCGCGCTCGCCCTGCCGGGCACGGCTGCCGCCGCCGACCGCTACATCCCGATGAAGGCGCCCTCCGCGCCGGGGCCGGCGAGGTACGACAAGGTCTTCGTGCAGCAGCTCGGGCCGGCAAAGGCGAAGAACGTGCTGGTGCTGGTGCCCGGAACCAACGGCGGGGCGGGCGGCATCACGCCGGTGGCCCGCGACATCGTCCGGCGTACGCCGGGCACGCAGGTATGGATCGTCGACCGGCGCGAGCAGGCATTCGAGGACACGTCGGTGTTCCGCACACGAGATCCCCAGCGAGTGCAGGACTACTACCTCGGCTTCAAATACCGGCGCACCGCCGGCACCGACGCCAAGTACGTGGCCGATTGGGGACTGAAGGTGCAACTGGCCGACCTGCGCAGCGTGGTCCGCAGGGCCGGGCGGGGCGGCCGGCGGGTCTTCCTCGGCGGGCACTCCGCCGGGGCTTCCACCGCGGTGGCGTACGCGGCCTGGGACTTCGGCGGAAGGGCCGGGTACCGGGACATCGATGGCCTCGTGCTGATCGACGGCGGGCTGCGCGGCAGCTTCGACTCGGCGGATCTGGCTGACGCCAAGACCACCCTCGCGGACATCCGCAAGGGCAACGTCTTCCTCGACCTCCTCGGCCTGGGCCTGCCGGAGATCAACGGGATCTTCGCCCAGGTGGGTGCCCTGTGGGCCTACGAGCGTCCGGATCAGCCGTCCGTACTTCAGGACTTCGCTCTGCTCCCCGCCTTCCTGAAGCCGAGCGTGCGCGTTACCAACGAGGCCGAGTTCGGCTTCGCCTTCGACGAGACCACCTCACCGCCGTCCCTCAGCCTCATTCACGTCCGCGCGGGGGAGCTGGCAGCGAGCGGAGACCCGCGCGGCTGGGAGGACGGCGAGCTCACGCCGATCCGGCGCCACGCGAAGGCCTACTCGGCCGACAGGCCGAACGCCACCGAGTGGTATTACCCGCGCCGCCTGGGGCTCGACATCGACGCCGCGAGCTCGCTGCAACCGACGCCGGCCGCGCGCTACCTCGGCCTTCGCATCCTGCACGCCAAGCAGATCGACGTCCCGCTCTACGCCTACAGCACGTCGCTGACCCGGGGCGCGGTGGCCCGAGGGGCGCGCAGCCTCGCGAAGCTGTCGCGGATCGCGCGGCCCACGGTGGTCGACGATCGCAAGGCCAGCCATCTGGACCCGCTCTCGGGTGCGCCGGACAGGAACCGCTTCTTGGCGACGGTCGTGCCGTTCCTCAAGCGCCACACGCGCTGACGCTTGCCCGAGCCGCGCGCCCAGGTCGTACGGGCCCGCATCGCGGTCACGGCGACCTTCGCGCTCAACGGACTGCTGTTCGCGTCCGTGTTCTCGCGGATGCCGTCGATACAGGAGCGGGCCGAGATCAGCACGGGCGTGCTCGGCCTCGCGCTGACGTTCACCATGCTCGGGCTCATCGCCAGTCAGGCGGCCGCGGGCGCACTGGTCGCGCGCTTCGGCAGCCGCCGCCTGGTGACCGTCGGCCTGCTGGGGTGGTCGATCGGCCTCGTCCCGGTCGCGTTCGCGGAGTCCTTCGCGGCGCTGGCGCTCGGGCTCGCGATGATCGGCTTCGCCAACGGCCTGCTCGACGTGTCGATGAACGTCCACGGGCTCACCGTCGAACGGGAGCTGCGCCGCCGGATCTTCACCGGCCTGCACGCGGCGTTCTCCTTCGGCGGCCTGTGCGGCGCCGCGATCGGCGCGCTGGTGGCCGGCCTCGGCGTTGGGGTCACGCCCCACCTACTGGCTGTCTCGGCCCTGACCGTTGCCGTGTGCCTGGCCACCCGGCCGCTGCTGCTTCCCTCCGGCGCGGACGCCGCGCCGGAGGGACCGCTGCTCGCCGTGCCTACCCGCGCGCTGCTGGCCGTGGGCGCGCTGGCCTTCTGCACGCTCCTGGCCGAGGGGGCCATGAACGACTGGGCCGCCGTCTATCTCGACGGAGAGCTCGAGACGACCGACGCCGTGGCCGCCACCGGGCTCGCCGTCTACTCGCTCGCGATGGGCGTGGGACGTCTTGCGGGCGACCGGCTGGCCACGGGCTTCGGGCCCGTTCGGCTCACGCGCGCAGGTGGGCTGGTGGCGGCGGCGGGGATGAGCCTGGCTCTCGCCGCGAGTGTCACGCCGCTGGCCCTGGCCGGCTTCGGGATCGCCGGCCTCGGCCTGGCCGCGCTGTTCCCCACGGCGCTGCGCGCCGCCGGGCAGCACGGTGAGAGCGTGGGGCCCTCGGTGGCGGCGGTGGCCGGCTGCGGCTATCTGGGGCTGCTCACCGGCCCGCCGTCGGTGGGCGGTCTCACGGCGCTCACCGGAAGCCTGCGCACGGCGCTCATCCTGGTGGTGGTGCTGTGCCTCGTCGCGGCGGCCCTGGCGGGCAGCGTGCGCGACCCGCGCTAGATCTCGCTGAAGAAGTTGATGCCGAGGTCGTCCATCACCTGCAGGGCCTCGGAGTTCAGCCGGAACAGCTCGTTGGTGTAGAGCAGCACGCCCATCACGATCAGCACGATGCCGGACACCAGCGTGATCGCGGTGTAGTGGTTGCGAAAGAAGCGAAAGACACCGGCGAAGGTCGTAAAGGCGAGTGCGCTGAGGATGAACGGCACCGCCAGGCCGAACGAGTAGAAGGCGAGCAGCACGCCACCCTGGCCGACGGTGTCCTCGGTCGACGCGGCGGTGAGAATCGCTCCGAGCGTCGGACCGGTGCAGGGCAGCCACGCCACCGCGAACGCGAGCCCCGCGACGATCGGGCCGCCCGTGTGGGCGCGGCGCATCAGCTGCTCGGGGCGCCACTCGCGGTTGAGCTTGGGGATGAACAGGGTGGCGATGAACAGGACCCCGAGCAGCCCGATGATGATGCCGGAGATCTGACGCAGCAGCGCACGGTTGTCCTGCAGCGTCTGCCCGAGCCCGGTGGCGGTCATGCCCAGCGCCACGAACATCGCCGTGAACGCGAGGCAGAAGAGCAGGGCCGGCCCGAGCACCCGGCTGCGGCCCTGACCCTCCTGGATGTCGGCGAAGGAGACTCCCGAGATCGTTGACAGGTAGCCCGGCACCAGCGGCAGCACGCAGGGCGAGACGAACGAGATGAAGCCCACGGCAAAGGCGGCCACGACCGTGGTGTCGACGGTCTCCTGAGCGATCACAGGTCGTAGCGCTCCATGTCGGCGTCGAGACGCGGGTCGTCGCCGCCTGCCGCCGCCGGAGCGCTGCGACGCGCACGCCTGGCGTCGCGACCGCCGCCGGAGCGCCAGCGCGCGAGCGCGAACGCGATCCCGCCACCGGCCACGAGCAGGGCCAGGGCGGGCACGAGATAGACGAGCACGTCGCCCGCGTCGCTACCGCCCTCGTCGCCCGGCAGCGCCAGCACGTCGTCTCCGAACTGCGCCACGAGCGCCTGCTTGATCTCGTCCTTCGAGCGGCAGTCGTCGATCAGGCGCTGGATGTAGTCGCGTTCCCGCTGCGCCTGCGGGGCCTCGGTGGCGAGCGCCAGCGGCGTGCCGCACACCAGGCACATCACCTCGTCCTCCACGTCGCCGAGCGTGGTCTGCGGGCAGTCCTGCGCGAACGCCGTGCCGGGCACGGCGAGCAGGGCGATCACGATCAGGGCCACACGGAACATGCGGCCCTCAGCCCGCCTCCGGACGCAGCAGCGGCGCGACCTCGGAGATGAGGAAGTCCTCGTCCACGGGGCCGCGGCGGACGGCGGCGATCCGGCCCTTGGGGTCGATCACGAAGGTCTCCGGCAGCTGGACCACCCCGTAGTCGCTCATTGCGGATCCGTCCCTGTCCTTGAGCATCGGATACTCGAGCCCGTACTCATCGATGAAGTCCTCGGCGTCGCCGCTCACGTCGATGCCATCCACGCCCAGCACGGTGCCTCCGCGGCCGGCGATGCGGCGGTGCCACCTGTCGAGCAGCGGCGACTCGTCGCGGCACGGCTCGCACCACGAGGCCCAGAAGTTGAGCACCACGACCTTGCCCCTGTAGTCGGCCAGCGAGCTGCGCCCGTCGCCGTCCAGGGTGGGCAGGTCGAGGGCGGGTGCCGGCTTGGGCTCTCCACGGGCCAGAGCGTCCTCCACCTGACGGTCGGGCTCGTTCTGAACCAGCCCGTAGGCCAGCAGCGCGATCAGCGCCAGCACCGCGCAGAGCACGGCGATCGGTACAGGGGAGAGGACCCTTCGCATGTCCGCAGTCAACGATAGGGAGGCGGGTGCGGCTCAGGCCCGCGCGGGCACCGGATCGCCCGACACGCTCGCGGCCTGCCGGGCGCGGCGGCCCGAGCGCGGGATTCCGGTGGCCACGATGGCCGCGATCACCAGGACGACGGAGGAGATGGCGAACGCCTCCTGGTAGCCACCCTCCTGGGGGAAGTTCGTGCCCGCGATGAGCGAGCCGGTGACGATGGCCGCCGCCAGCTGCGCGCCGACGGACCCTCCGATCGTCCGCATGATCGTGTTCATCCCCGTGGCCACGCCGGTCTCCGTGGGCGACACGGCCTCGACGACGGAGTTGGCCATGGCCGCGAACGCGAACCCGATCCCGAGCCCCATGATCGCCGTGCCGACGATGAACTGCCATTCGTGGTCGTGCTCGAGAGCCAGCCAGCCGAAGGCCGTGGCCGAGATGATCGTGCCGAGCATCAACGGGAGCCGGGACCCGTAGCGGCTGCCCAGCCAGCCGCTGAGCGGCCCCGCGAACAGCATCACCGTCGTGGAGGGGACCATGAACAGCCCAGCCTCGATCACCGACGCGCTGAAGCCGTAGCCCGCGACCGCCGGCGTCTGAACGAACTGCGGGATCATGATGAAGCTCGAGAACATCCCGTAGCCCACGAGCAGGCCCACCACGTTGGTGGTCCAGACGCCGCGCCGGGCCATCATCCGCATGTCCACGAGCGGAGCCGGGTGGTGCAGCTCGAAGCGGACCCAGATCAACAGCACCAGCGCCGCCAGGGCGAACAGGCCGAGCACACGCGCCGAGCCCCAGCCCCAGGTGTTGCCCTGGCTCACGCCCAGCAGCAGAGCGGCCAGACCGAGCGACAGCATCCCGGCGCCGGACCAGTCGATCTTGGTGCTCTCGCTGCGCACCGGCGACTCCGGGACGAAGTAATGGGTCATCACCGCGGCGAACGCGATCACGATGGCGGCCACCCAGAAGATCCACTCGTAGTTGAGCGCGTCCGTGATCACACCCGCCAGCACGAGGCCCGCCCCGCCTCCGATGCCGAAGGTCGCGCTGATCAGCCCGATCGCCTGAGCGACCTTCTCCTTGGGGAACTCGTCGCGGATGATCCCGAAGGCCAGCGGGAAGATCGCGCCGCCGGCGCCCTGGACGGCGCGGCCGGCGATGAGCAGCGGAAGCGAATGCGACAGCGCGGCCACCACGGACCCGATACCGAAGCCGATGAGCACGCCGAGGAGCACCTTCTCCTTGCCGAACATGTCGCCGAGCCGGCCGAAGACCGGCGTGGCGATCGAGGCCGTGAGGAGATAGACGGTCAGCACCCAGGTCACCGAGTTCTGCGACACCCCGAGCGAGTGCTGGATCTCCGGTAGGGCAGGAGCGACCATGGTCTGCGAGACGGCGTAGGCCAGGGCGCTCACTGCGAGCACTCCCAGCGTGATGCCGTAGTACTGGCGAGGGGTGTCGGTTGCGCCGCTCACAGCTCGCCGATGACCTCGGCGAGGCGGTGCAGCAGATGCTCGGTCTGCCGGCGCTCCGCCGGCGAGAGCTGGTCGTAGAGCCGCTGCTTCTTCTGCTGGTGCCTGCGGCGCTGGCCGGCCAGCAGGCGCTTGCCCTCGCTCGTGAGCGACACGATCGTCCGGCGGCGATCCTCGGTCGACGGCTCGCGCACGATCACCCCGTCGCGCTCCAGCCCGTCCAGCATGCGCGTGGCCGTGGGCGACGTGCAGCCGGCGGCGGCCGCCATCTCTCCAACGCCGAGCCCGGGCTCGTCGCTCAGCGCGAGCAGCAGGTGGTACTGCGCGGGGGTGAGCGGCGCCTGCTGCTGCCACGCGCGCGAGCGCGCGCGCAGCAGCGCTCGGCTGAAGTCGTCCCAGGCCTCGGTGAAGCGCTCGAGATCGGTGAGCTGGGCCGGCTGCTGAAGCACAACCCGGTAGCTTACCTACTGATTAGGGTGGCTACCGACTCCCTTTCGCGGCGACCTCCGTACACTGGCGCCCGATGCGTGGAAGAGGGTGTCTGGCCGTCCTCGTCGCGGCCGGCGCCGCGCTGTTGTGGGCTGCGCCGGCCCAGGCCGACGTGACTCCGAAGGCCTTCGGCAACTGCAAGCATCGCGCGGCCAAGCGGGCGATGCTCGCCTCGGACCTGCCGGCGATCGCCCAGCAGGGGCTCGGCCCGGACATCGAGCCCTTCTTCCGACCGGATTTCTCCGCCTGCCGCGACCTGAACGGCGACGGCCGTCGCGACCTCGTGGTCCAGATCGGCGTCAAGTTCGGGACCGTCAGCTCCCCCGAGCCCTGGGCGATCCTCGAGGTTCCGCGTGGGCGAACCGTGCCGAAGACCGTCTTCTTCACGGCGAAGACGAGCTACCTCGACCTGCTCCTTCGCCGCAACTACGTGATCGAGCGCCAGAAGACGCTGCGCCGGACCGATGCCAACTGCTGCCCCACGGGTCGCCCCCGCGTCCGCTTCGTGCGCTGGACCGGCACGCGCTTCGACTACACCTCGCGCAAGCCACCCGACGAGGAGGTACCCGAGCCCCCGCCCGGCGGCTACGGCCCTCCGCCTCCGAGCGGGCAGCCGGGCTGCGAAGGAACCGTGCGGGCCGGCGCGGTCGAGCTGCGGGCCACGTGCTTCCGCCGTCAACCCGACGGGACCTACAAGGCCACCGGCCGCCTGCGGCTCAACGGGATCGATCTCGTGCCCGCGAAGGGCGACGCGGAGGTGGTCTTCGACCCCAAGTCGCTCGAGCTGCGCGTGAGCGGGACCGTGGCCCTCCAGGCGGGACCGGTGGTCCTCTACGAAGGCAGCTTCAACCGCACGCTCAAGGCCTCCTTCACCTTGCGTCTTCCGAAGGCCGCGGCGGTCAAGGGCTTCCCGCTCACCGGGCGAAGCGAAGGTCACCCTGCGCAGCTCGGGAGCCGAGATCGCCGCGAACGCGAGCATCGAGGCGCTGGGCGGCGTGAGCGGGGCGGTGACCCTCAACGCGAACATGCAGACCGGGCTGCGCCTGGACGCGCTCAGCATGAAGATCGGTCAGGCCCGGGTGGGGCCGATACCGATCCGTGATGTCTCGGTCGCCTACAGCCGCACGCCGGAGGGCGATCGCTGGGAGGGAGGCGCCACGCTCGAGCTTCCCGGCCCCAAGGTCGCCTCGCTCACCGGTTTCGCCGCGTTCCTGAACGGGCGCTTTGCCGAGGGCCGAGGCGCGCTCACGGGCAACGTGGTCGTCTTCCCCGGGATCGCCCTCACCAAGGTGCAGGCCGGTCTGGTGCTCGAGCCCCAGTTCGGATTCAGCGGCGGCATGGCGCTCAGTGCCGGCCCGCGGATCCTCGGGGTCACCGCCGCGACCGTCGACGGCAGCTTCACCTACCAGTCCGGAACGCCCGCCCTGTTTCGCCTGAACGGCGACATCTCGCTCGTGAAGGTCAAGCTGGCCGGCGGCGAGCTGGCCTACCGGACGAACGGGCAGATCACCATGCGAGGGAACCTGGACCTCACCATCGGCCCGGCCGGCTTCACCGGCAGCCTGTCCGGCTTCGTGGACGGCCTGCGCGCCTTCTCCGCCGAGGGTGACGGCAAGGTGGGCGTCAAGGGGGTGGGGTTCAACGGGGAAGGCATCGTCTCGAGCGTCGGAGCAGCGGCCTGCGGCGAGAGCCCGTCGGTCTTCGGGCTCAAGGTGCGCGCCGGGTTCGGCACGCGCTGGGACGAGTTCCCCAAGCCCAACATCATGGGCGGTTCCTGCGGCATTGGCGACTGGCGCGTGGCGCCCCCGGCCGCGAGCCAGGCGGGCTCGCGCAGCTTCCGCGTGCGCCGTGGGACGCGCCAGCTGACCCTGTCCGCAGTGGGGCGCGGGGCCGCGCCCGCCGTCACGCTGCGCGGGCCGGGCGGCGTGACGCTGAGCGCCCCCGCGACGGGCGCCGTGCTCGAGCGCGGCCGCTTCGCCTTCCGCTACGACGGCGACGCCACCTCCTATCTCGCCGTGGCGCGCCCGCGCCCCGGCCGCTGGACCCTGAGCGCGGACCCCGGCTCGGCACCGGTGGCCCAGTTCCGGCGGGCGGGCGACCTCAACCCGGCAGCCGTACGAGCCCGCGTAACCGGGCGCGGCCCCGTGCGCCGGCTGCGCTGGCGGGTCAGCCGCCGGCCCGGGCTGCGGGTCGTGTTCCTGGAGCGCAGCGGGGGCGGCGTGCAGCGGATCGCCGTTAGCCGCGGCGGCCGAGGCTCGGCACGCTTCCGGCCCGCCGCGGCGGGACGCGCCCGCCGTCGCGTGGTGGCCCTGGTGGAGCGACGCGGCCTGCCGGAGAGCCAGCGGACGGTGGCCCGCTTCCGTGCCCGCACGGCCCGTCCGGGTCGCCCGGCTCAGGTGACGGTTCGCCGGCGGGCCGGCGGCGCCACGATCAGGTGGACGCGACCCCGCCGTTCCTACCGCAGCCTCGTCCGAGTGACGATCTCGGATGGCCGCACGCTGCTCTTCCAGCCGCGTCGCAAGCACCGGATCCGGGTGGGCGGAGTGTCCCGTCGCGATCGCGTCGCGGTGACCGTGAGAGGCCTCGACACCATCGGCCGCACCGGCCGGGCGACCCGCGCCCGGCTGCGGCGCTGAGCCCGCTCGCGCCCGCGTCCGAGCGCCCCCGCGCGCCGCTAGACTCGCCGTGCTTCGCGGACGTAGCTCAGTTGGTAGAGCGTTGGCTTCCCAAGCCAAAGGTCGCGGGTTCGAGACCCGTCGTCCGCTTCAGGCGAGAATAGGCGAAGGCAAGCAATTCCCTGCAAATGCGAAATATCGGCTTCGAGGCAGTAGCAGCCGGAGAGAGAGACAATGGGGCATTCTGCACCTCTGACGGCGCTCGAGGTCCCATCGAGATCCGATTTGGCGTCATAGCCGTGCGGCATGCGGGCAACCAGGTCGCGTTAGCACGGCAACCGTGTCGGCCGGGTGAACGCCTGGGCGATGGCGTAACCCAGCCGGCCAGGATGAGCGGGCCGCTGCTGCACGGCGCCCCCTCGGGGGCTATCCCAGCTCCGTGCGTAGATTCGTCCCCAGGCTTGGACGTCCTGGACGCATCTCAAAGAGCGTTTGTTACCACGGCTGTTACCCACCCATCCGCTTCGGCGCGGCGTGACTTCGAGGAATGCCGCCGAGGCCGCAGGATTCTGCCGTCGCACCGACATTGTGTTTGAGACGACTGTCAGGCCGGAAGGCGGCAAGGCGGCCGCCAAAGGTCGGTCTCGCGTGTGGGATGTGCAGCCTTGATCAACTCGACAAGCGGAGCCACGGCGCGCGGCCACGCGTTAACACCCCAAGCTGGTGGTCGTCAGGGCTCGGTCGTCGAGCCGCTCGAGTGACGCTCGAGTCGGACCGCGTAGGCGCGCCGTTGCACGGCCAGCCTGGCCACTCCTCCCAGGACCAGCGCCGCGAGGTTAACCCCGAGCTGCGCTGCCGCTCCTCCGACCTCGCCCCAGTCGGTGTACGCGGTGGCCACGCCGATGTTCGCGATAGCCGGGATCGTCGTCACCGAGATCAGCACACCGATGATCGCGCCCGACTTGGCGGAGGTCAGCGACAGCACGCCTGCAGTACCCGCGAGATAGGCGACGAAGAACGAGAAGAAGTCCGGGTTGGATATGAACTCGGTGAGCGGGCGCACATCCCCTGGGCCGTCCGAATCAATGCCCGTCCACTTGAAGACGAGCGACCACGCGACGGTCGCCGCGACCGCCGCCGCGATGCCGACCGCGAGGGCGGTAGCGGAGCGCCTCGCAAGATCGCCGCGCCGCTGGACCACCGCCACGCAGAACCCTGCAACGGGACCGAACTCCGGGCCGACCACCATCGCCCCGACGATCAGGATCGCAGAGTCAGTCAGGATCCCCACCGCCGCGATTAACGCCGCGATCATCATCAACTCAACGAAGTTGATCGACAGACTGGTCTCCTCTGAGGTTCGGGCCTCTACCTCCTCCCAGACCACGGCGTCACCGAAAGGAAGCTCTTCCGGCGCCCTGCCGGCAGCGTCTGCAGCATCGGAGATCTGGGTGTCGACGGGCTCCAACGAGATTGAGCCATCACGCGCGATCCCGAGCTGACGCAGTTGCTCCACGATGATGCTCGCGTCAGGACGCGCGACGTCGCAAAGAATCATGTCGCCCTCAGGCTTGCGCGCGAGTCCCGGGAGGTGTACGACGTTCACGACGGCCGGGAAGGCCGTCAACAGCTCGAGCGCTTTCCGCGCCTCGTGACCCGGGGCGACTATGCGAAGGTGGACCACGGGTGGATCTCCTCGTCTCTCGGAATGATCTCGGACGCGGCGGGCGTCTCGCTGAGGTCCGGCGGTCGGATCGGCGAGCACCCTGGCGGCTGCTTCAGGGCGACCTCGTGCCGTCACGGGCGATCGTCGTGGTGATCCTATAAGCGGCCTACCGAACGAGACGCCGGAGCGACTCAAAGGAGGCGTGGGAAGCTCCGTGGGCGCCTACCGCGATCGCGCCCGCCCCTGGGCATCGATCTCGAACACGGTAAGGGGGACCCCGACCTCGCTCTCGATCAGCTCGATCGACCCCTTTCCTGCCAGTCGGCGTGTTCCGGGCTGCGTAGGGCGAGGACGATGCGGTCCCGGTCGAAAGCAGGCACATGGTCAGTGACGGCTGTCATGGCGCGCCCGCCGAGCGAAGGGGGCGCACCGCGCGCAGGGCGTCGAGTTTCGCGTCACGCAAGTTCGCTTCTTCGAGGGTCCTGGCGGCTCCATCGTCATTAGCGAGAGGATCTGCATCAGGTGGTCTGCATGACGTCCTTCACCGCGCCGTCCTCTACTTCCATGCCCGCGTCGTCGCGACGTTCCTCTCCCTGCCGCACCTAATGACTGAGGTGCACGAGCTCAGCAAGTCCGACGCCGGCGCGCATGTCGCCGGGTTCGCCTTGCTCGCCGCGGTCGGGCGCTTGCTGAGAGACTGGTTCGCCGACGGGATCGCGGCCGCATTCTCGGAGGGTTCTTCGGCCGTTCGTGATGGGGGTCGTCAAGACGGCGACAGACGGCTACGGCCGGGGCTCAGCCCTGATGGCGCTGGTCGCGCTCGGCTGCCTGTTCGTGCTCCGCGCCGTGCAGGGCGTTCCCGGGCGCGGCGTGAGGACGGGCGCAGGCCCGGCTCGCGATGGGGGGCACGCAGGGGCGAGATCGAGATCGACCGCGGCGTCCCCGACAACCTCAGCGCGGGGCCGCAGGTTCCTTGACCAGCTCCTCAGGCGAGCGGGGACGCAGGGCTCTCAGGTCGGCGCCGCACATGTGGCACTCGTTCACTCCTTCCGGCACGCGCTCGGAGCAGTACGGGCAGCGCTCCTCCGGAACCTCATCGGTTGCCTTACGTCGAAACAGTCGCATGGAGTCTCCTTTGGGAACCTCGAGAAAGATTCATCGTTGCCTCTTGCTCGCCGGGTCTCCATGCATAAAAGACCCCAACCAGGGGCCCTCGGGCCGGAGAGGCCCCGCTACGCCTTTCACCAATAGCGCCGCGGGTCACGGAGAGGATTTCCTCCGGCTGCGGGTTCTGGTTCACCTCCGGCCCGCCAAGCCTCTAACCCGTGCGGCGAAATAGCGTGGATGGACGCGATGCCCTCATTGCCGATTGCGCGCGCCCGCGTGTAGGACGGCGGCGGATTGGCGGGAGCGGCGTGGTCGACCAGCGTCGAGACGATCGCGAGCGTGCCGTCGTCGTCGCGCATCAGTTCGAGCGGGCGGCTCTCCTGCGGTCGTCTATGTAACCCGGAGTGGTGTAGGCGGCCACCGGTGAGACCGCGTTCGACGACCCCGACGCGAAGGATCTCGCGACGAGGGCGAAACGCCGATCGACGTCAGCGAGGGGCCTACGAGGAAAGCGACGAGCCGGACGCGTCCGACGCACCGACCGGCGAGGGCTTCGACGAGGGCGAGTATCCCAGCTCGCGACGACCGCGCGGCGGGCCGATGAGCTGCGTCCGCTGCCGCGCGAGCTGGCCGACCTGATCGCAGCCTGCGCGCGGCTCAGCTGAGCTCGCACAGCGGCCGCGCCCGGCTCGCAAGTGCCATGGTGGAGACGCTCGGCGACGCTCGCGGCCGAACCTCGGGGCATTCCCGATGAGGACCAGCGTCAGGATGCCGCGATTTGAGAGGCGGCAGACGATCTGCTCGCCCTCGTCCTGCGGCTCCGCGACGAACGCCCCGTCGAGATCCGGGGCGCAGCGCTGGCGGCCCGTCTGCGCTACGTCAAGGACAGTCCCTTGCATTACGACAGCGGGCCAGAACTCCAGGACGCCCTGCGGGCGGCCCGTGCCGCGCTCGACGCTTCGGCGCCACCGACGCACAGCCTGGCCACGGCAGCCTGAGCGCCCTGCCGCTGCCGGCCCGGGCTCGGCGAGGCGACTAGTGTCCGCCGCGATGCCCGGCGAGCGGGGACCCGACGGCGTTGTCGACCTCCTCGGCCCCACGGGGGTGGGGCCGAGGTGGGGGATGGCGAGCGGCGAGCTGAACGCGACGCTCCTGGTGTGGCCGCCAGGTCACGAGGTCGTCGACGAAACGCCCAGCGTGCTCGACGTTCTGCTCATCGTGCTCGAGGGCGGCGCCACGGCCAAGGTCGACGATCGGGAGCATGCGTTGGTCCCCGGTAGCGCGCTCCTGGTGGAGAGGGGACGCACGCGAGCGATACGGGCCGGCAGCCAGGGGGTTCGCTACCTATCTGTGCACAGGCGCCGTGGACCGCTACAGCTCGCCGGGACGCCCGGATAGCCTCGAGTCATGAAGCGCAGCGAGGCGCTCAAAGTGCTATCGCACCAACACCATCAGGGCCTGTTCGCGGCGCTGCAGCTGAAGCGCGCTGGGCAGGACACCGCGGCGGAGGCGCGCCGTGCCTTTCTCGACTTCTTCGAGCGGGAGGCGCGCGTCATTTCAGGGCGGAAGAGGAGCTGCTGCTGCCGGCCTACGCGCGCCACGCGGAGCCGGACCAGCCGGAGATCGTGCGAGTGCTGACGGAGCACGTCGATCTCCGTCGCCGCGGCCAGGACCTCGAGGCGGGTGCGGATGCAGCCCCGGAGGCGCTGCGCGAGCTCGGCGAACGGCTCGAGCGCCACATCCGCTTCGAGGAGCGCGAGCTCCTCCCGATGATCGAAGCGGCGCTTCCCGACGACGAGCTGGAGCGGCTCGGCGCCGCCTTCGCGCGCGCCGAGGCCGGCGCCGGGTGACGCTTGTCCGCTACCTCCACCTGCTGGGGATGGCCTTCTTCGTCGGCGGCCAGCTGTTTCTGGTTGCGGCGGTCGTTCCCACGCTGCGCGGCGAGGACGACCGCGAGCGGCTACGCGCGATCGCCCGCCGCTTCGGCTGGGGCACCCTGGTCGCGATCGCCGTCCTGATCGGCACCGGCATCCCACTGGCCTCGCACTTCCACCAGTGGGGGAGCTCCACCCTGCACGCGAAGCTGGCGCTCGTCGCCGTCGTCGCGGGCCTCGTCACCTGGCACATCCGTCGCCCGCAGGCACACGCGCTCGAGGGCGCCCTCTTCGTCGCCTCGCTTACGATCGTGTGGCTCGGCGCCTCCCTGGCACACTGAGGGGTCGCCGCGCGCATGGACGAACAGGATGAGGCACGCCCCCAGGTGGCCGATGTCCTGTGCAACGATCGCACGACCAGAACGGGGGAGGAAGCATGGACGTCACGATCATCGGCACCGGCTACATGGCCCGCGGGATAGGGACGCGCCTGCTCGCAGGCGGCCATGACGTGACGGTATTGGGAAAGGAGCCCGACGAAGCCGAGGCGGTCGTCAACGAGCTCGCCGGCCAGGGCTCGGCGAAGGCCGGGCGCTCGGGAGATGCGATCGCGGACGCCGTGGTCGTGCTCGCCGTCTACTACCCCGACGCGAAGGCGGCCGTGGAGCAGTACGGCGGCGGGTTCTCCGGGAAGGTGCTGATCGACATCACCAACCCGGTGAACGAGACCTTCGACGGGGTCGTCACACCGCCGGACAGCTCGGCGGCGCAGGAGCTTGCCCGGAGTGCCACCGGTGCCAGGGTCGTGAAGGCGTTCAACACGACCTTCGCGGGCACGCTCATCGAGGGCCAAGTCGCCGGTCAGCCGCTCGACGTGTTCCTCGCGAGCGATGACGGCGAGGCCAAGGCCATCGTCTCGAAACTCGTCGCGGACGGCGGGCTCCGCCCTATCGACGCGGGCCCACTTAGGCGCGCGCGCGAGCTCGAGGCGGCCGGCCTCCTGCATATGAGCGTGCAGGATGCGCTGGGCACGGGTTTCGGCAGTTCGCTGAAGATTCTCAACTAGTACGCGCTCCGTGCCAGAGCCTGGCAGCAGGGAGCCCCGCCGGCCGGCCGTCCTCTGTTACGACGGCTCCGCTTTCGCCAAGCGGGCGATCGAGCAGGCCGCCGCGGTCCTGGGCCGCGGACCCGCCGTGGTCGTGACGATCTTCGAGTCGGTCGGCTCGGCGCTGCTGCGCAACCCCCCGTTCGCGGAAACGGAGCTCGGCCGCGGGTTCAAGGAAATAGCGGAGGATGTCGTCAACGAGCTGGATGCCGACGCCGCAAGGCAGGCGGAGGCGACGGCAGGCGAGGGCGCCGAGATTGCGAGGGCCGCCGGGTTCGATGCAGAGCCCTGCGGACGCCGGGCACTGTCCAAGACCGCCGAGCGCAACACCTCGACCGTCTGGCGCGCGATCCTTGGCCTCGCCGACGAGCGGGAGGCGGTGGTCATCGTCGTCGGCGCACGGGGAACCTCAGGCCTGGGCTCGGCCCTGCTGGGCAGCGTGTCCCACGGATTGCTGCACAACAGCACACGACCGGTCCTGGTCGTACCGCCGGCGCGCTGAGACGGGGCGCCCCGATGGTTGTGCCGACCTGGCTCGTGCTTAGGCCGCTTTGGGTTTTGCGGGGGCGGGTGTGTTGTCTGTGGTGACGTCGAGGAGTCGGACGCGCCTGGTGCGTGCGTTAGGCAGATCGACGGTGAGGATTGCGCCTGGTGTGGCTCCGATGAGTGCTTGTCCCATCGGGGATCCGGCGGTGATCGTGTCGGCGCTGACCGAGTCGTGTGCGCTGACGAGCCGGTATTGGGTCGTTAGGCCGGACGCGAGGTGTTCGATCGCGACGAGCGAGCCGATCGCGGCGGCTCCCTGGGGGTAGTCGTCGGGGTCGATTACGACGGCCGTTTCGATTGTCTCTTGCAGCGAAGCGATGCGGGCCTCGAGGACGAGCTGCTCCTCGCGGATGGCGTGAAACTCGTCGTTGTTGGATCCGTCACCGTACTGGCGGGCCTCGCGCAGGCGCTGGGCGATCTCATCGCGGCCGCGGCGGCGTAGTTGCTGCAGCTCGTCACGCAGCTGTCGCAAGCTCGCTGCGGTCATCGGCGCGGCAGCGCTCACGTGTCGCGCGGGTCCTTCGCCAGCGATCGGGTCGGCTGTCCGGTGAACGGTCATATCCCGGATGGTCCTAGCAGCCAGCCACCCACGCTATGGGTAATTGGAACCATTTCCCCCTGCCGCGATCTCCACGGTGTCCTGGCCGGCCAACGGGTCCACCGTCCATTCGAGAAACGGTTCGTGGGGTCTGCCGAGTGGTCGATTGCGAGCCGACACCCATTGCTCGACCCAGGGTCCTGCCTAAAAGTCCCCTGCATGCGAAGAAACGCAAGGTGTGACCGATATGTGCCCGACCATGGGTAGGAACGGGGACGAACCGCGCCGCGTGCCGACTCGGCCCAGAGTCGCCATGCTCAGGCGCGGGCCTCGCCACCAGGCGGAGCTTGCCGCAGCGTGGGAGGACTTCAGCTGGACGGTCACCGATAGTCTCGCCCGAGTTCAGCCGGTGACTTCGAGACACTCTGCCCCCAATTCGACGCTTGATGCCCGGGGCGCGCCCCCGCCGGATATTGGCGGCACTCAGGGTGAGGACGCAGGTCGAAGGCACGCCCCCTCGCTTCTGTGGTTGGTTTTTCTCGCGAACGCGACGGTGCTTGTGGTAGCGCTGCTCCTACTCACGCTGAGCCCGATCACGATCGACGCCCCGATCGAGGTGGAGCAGTTCGCGCTTCTTCTGGGTGGGTTTCTCGCAATGTTGGGCTTGAACCTTGCGCTGTTGCGCCGGGTTCTGGCGCCTCTGGTCAGGCTCACGGAGGTGATGGCGTCGATTGACCCGGACCGGCCGGGGCGGCGGTTGTCCGGCGCCCAGCTGCGCAGCGGAGAGGGTCAGGCGCTTGCGAGCGCCTTCAACGGGATGCTCGACCGACTGGAAAGCTCACGGCGCGAGGCCGCTCGCACGGCGTTGGCGGCTCAAGAGGCCGAGCGAATGAGGGTGGCGCGCGAACTTCATGACGAGATCGGTCAGACCCTGACTGCGGTAACGATCCAGGCCGAACGGGCCGCCGAAGGTGACCCTGCGTTCGCGTCTGACGCTCTCTCCAGCGTCGCCGATGCGATCCGGGACAGCTTGGACGAGGTGCGGCGGATTTCGCGCGAGCTGCGTCCCGAGGCGCTCGATGATCTCGGTCTTGTGAATGCGCTGATTGCCCTCTGCACGCGCGTGGGGGCACAAGGAGGCGTTCGCGTGCAGCGTGAGCTACAGGGGAGAGTGCCGGTCCTGCCGCCGGATGTGGAGCTAGTCATCTATCGCATCGCTCAGGAGGCGCTTACCAACGCTGTGCGTCATTCCGGCGCCGATTCGGTGACCGTCTCCCTCAGCGCCGATGCGGACAACGTCAGCCTCTGCGTCGCCGATGATGGGCAGGGGATGCCGGCACAACTGCCTGGCGATACGGCAGGAATCGCGGGCATGCGCGAGCGGGCGTTGCTCGTCGCTGGCCGGCTGTCGATACAGTCGCGACCGGATCAGGGCACCGAGGTGCGACTGACGATCCCGATCGATCGGGAGGTCGTATGACAGTTCCGCTGAAGACCCGCATCCTGCTCGCTGACGACCACGAGGTCGTTCGGGACGGCCTTCGCATGGTGCTCGACTCGGCACCCGACCTCGAGGTCGTCGCCGAGGCAGGCGACGGGGCGGAGGCGGTCGAGCTCGCCCTGTCGGAAGATGTCCACCTAGCCGTGCTGGACGTCACGATGCCGCGCATGACCGGGCTTCAGGCGGCGCTCGAGCTGTCGCGGAGGAAGCCCGAGCTGCGCGTGCTGATCCTGTCAATGCACGACAACGAGCAGTACTTCTTCGAAGCGCTCAAGGCAGGCGCGTCTGGTTACGTCCTCAAGTCCGTGGCGAACAGGGATCTGATCGAGGCCTGCCGGGCCACGATGCGGGGCGAGCCGTTCCTCTACCCGGCCGCCGTCAGGGCGCTCGTGCGCGACTACCTCGACCGCGCCAGCCGTGGCGAGACCACCCCCGAAGACCCGCTCAGCCCGCGCGAGCTCGAGGTGGTGAAGCTGATCGCTGAGGGGCTGACCAGCGAGGAGATCGCTGAGCAGCTCTTCATCAGCAAGAAGACGGTCGACCGCCACCGTGCCAACGTGCTCGAGAAGCTCGGGATGCGCAACCGAGTGGAGCTGACTCGCTATGCCATTCGTCGCGGGCTGGTCGTCCCCTAACGCCCCGCTTATGCGTCCGACCCACGCGGTACGACCACGAGCGGGCACTCGGCCGATCGCACAAGCGCCGTGGAGACGCTGCCGAGCAGCGCGGCGCGCAGCGGTCCGTACCCACGCGAGCCCACCACGAGCAGATCCAAGTCGGCCGATGCGCGAGCCAACACCTCGGCGGCATTGCCTTCGAACAGCCTGGCCTCGACGTCGATGCTCGACTCGAACGTCGAGGTAGCTTCCTCGAGTTCCCGTTCGAGCTGCGCACGCAAGACGTCGTTGACTTGCCCTGTGGCCAGACCTCCCCCGACCGCGAGCGTCGCGGGGAGTGTCGGCTCGAAGACACTGAGCAAATGCACGCGGGCTGCCGCGGTCCGCGCAAAGTCGGACGACCAGGCGAGCGCCCGTTGAGCCTCCGGCGAACCGTCGAACCCGCATCCCACGACGTCGATGCGCTTGTCTGCGGCCGCGTGGCCTGCCGGCGCGATGGCGACGGGTACCGGCGCCCCAGAGAGTAAGCGCTCACCGGTCCCGCCGACGAGTATCCGTCCGATCTCTGAGCGGTGCGACGATCCGATCACGACCATCGCTGCCGCCTGGCGTTCCGCCACCGCCTGGAGGCCGGCCGCGGGCGACTTGTCGGAGATGAGCTCCATGCGCCGGTCCGGCACCGAAGGAAGATGTGCACGGACCTGATCGAAGGTCGACTCTGCGACTTCGCGCACGACGGTGTCGTACTCCGCTTCGGAGAACACGCTCGACAGCCTTCCGTAGGGATGCACGAAAGCGATGACGACCGGGTACCCCAGCGCGGGGCCGATCAGGTCGGCTAGCGCGAGTGCGTCGATAGAGCGCTCGGAGCCGTCGACGCCGACGATGATTGGGCCGCGGTCGCGACGGTCCTTGGTCATCGGAGTTCAAGTTTCGATGCGCATGCACCAGCACGCAAGCGCGCGCATAGGGACCGGGGGCCTCGAGGCCCTGCATGGCTCTTACCGCCTGAATGGTCACTACGCAGTATGGGCGCCGCCCTCCAGGTCAGCGACGATTGAGACGCACAATCGCAAGCACAGGAGGCGACGCCCCATGCATACCGATTCTTTGATTCACCTGAGCAGAGCGATCGACGCGGCGAGTGAAGCCGTTGCCGCCCCGTTTCTGCTCCTGCTCGTCGCTGCCCTCGTCATCGTGACCGCGCTGGAGATCCGCGACCATGTGCGCCGACGTCGGCTGCGGTCCGGCAAGAAGATAAGACCGACTCGGTACTGGGAGGCACTTGGCCGGTGACCGCCGCCGCACATGAGAGCGACCGGCCTACTGTGCTTGTGGGCTACGACGGCTCCTCGGACGCGGCGAACGCGGTCACGATCGGCGCGCGGCTGCTACCCCGTTCCGCCGCACGTGTGGTCCACGTGTGGGCGCCGCCATTCGCGAGTGCGGACCTACGTCGCCGGCTGCTGCGAACCGCGGCCAGTCTGGACCAACTCGCCGCGCTGCTCGAGCGCGAAGGTGCGGCCGAGGCGGAGCGGATTGCGGCGGACGGCGTAGCGCTTGCCCATGCAGCGGGCTGGCAAGCGGAACCGCTTGTCCATCGCGGCTACAGCGACGATGGGTTCGAGCTGGCCCGGCTGGCCGAGGAGCTCCGACCGGCAGCTGTCGTGGTTGGCTCGCGCGGGTTGAGCGGCGCGCGGGCGGTGCTCGGCAGCGTCTCGGACATGGTTGCGCACTACAGCCCGGCGCCCGTACTGATCGTGCCACACCCTCTCCTCGCCGAGGAACGCCAAGCCGCCGCAGCCGGTCCCGTCGTGGTCGGCTACGACGAGTCGGACGGCGCTCGCCGCGCGCTCGCCGCCGCGACGCCCCTGTTTCCGGGGCGCGAGCTGATCGCCGTAACAGTCCCCGACGGAGACGTCACCGGCGAGAGCGCCGACACCGCCGCGGTCGAGGCGGTGGTTCTGGACGTTGGACGCCCGGTCCGGGGCCCGGGGGCGGTCGCCGATGCGCTCGCCCGATTCGCCGCGGAGCGTAAAGCCGCACTCATCGTCGTTGGCTCCCGGGGACGGTCGCCGTGGCGCGAGATCGTGCTCGGAAGCGTTGCGGTAGCGGTGTTGCGCCACGCCGACCGCCCCGTCCTCACCGTGTCCGCGCACACGTAACTCCGGCCAAGGGCCCAAGCCGGCCTGACATCCCTCCTCCGCGGTGACATCCATCGTGTCCGCCCGCCGGGGCCGGAGCTCGCCCCGAGTGCACGATCGGTGGTGAAGGAATGCGTGTCTGGCCCAATTCCCCGTTGGCTGGTCGGGCCGCCATGCTCGAACCAATGACCGCATCAGCGCACCCAGTACCTCGAACCCGAATACCGCTCGGACAACGGCGCTCGGGCGCCACGCTGCACGGCCGGCGCCCGGCGGAGCCGGATACTGCCCCGATCGTCGTCGCTGTGGACGACTCGTCGGCCTCCGCAGCTGCCATCCGGGATGCCGTTCGTGTCGCGCGGGCGCTGAGGCCCCCGGTCATCTTCGTCTACGTCCGCCGCGACCCGTCGTCGACGCTGGGAGAGCCGTACTACCAGCATCGGCTCGATGCCGCCATGGCCACGGGCCGGAGCGTACTGAGAGGGTCTCGAGGTGGCCGCTCAGGGGGGCGTGCCCGTACCGGAGAGGTATTAGAGGGGGATCCCGCGCGACGCGTGCTCGAGTTCGCTCGTCTGCGCGACGCTCGCCTGGTCGTGCTCGGCTCTCGGCGTCGGCTGCTCGGGAGCGTGTCGCGCCGCGTCATCCGCTCTGCGGACCGAGCCCGGTTGTGATTGCCGGGCGCACCGCGTCCGTGGCCGACTTGTCGAGCGCGGCATGAGCCTTGAAGACCCGTATATCGCACGTGGCGGCCCCAAGGGTCCGGTCTTGTTCGCTCACGACGGGTTCGAGGATGCCAAGGCCGCAATCAAGCAGACAGGCCGGCAATTCGCCAGCGGTACACGCGCGATCGTCCTGACCGTCTGGGTGCCCTTCGCCGCGATGCCGTACGCAAGCACGCCCACCGCCCCGCGCGGTTTGAACCAGACCATCGAGCGCGAGGCCTGGAGGGTCGCGGGCGAGGGCGCGCGCCTGGCCCGCTCGTGCGGGTTCGACGCCGAATCAGTCGCCGAACGCGGCGACTCGATCTGGAGACGAATCGTCCAGTCGGCGGAGGAACACGACGCGAGCACCGTCGTACTTGGCGCCCACGGTCGGACCGGCACGCAACTGGTCGCAAGAGGAAGCGTCGCCGCGGCCGCGGCAGAGCACACCGCGAGACCCGTCCTGATCGTCCACGCGCCTCCTCGAAGGCGGGCTGCATGAGACCGCCACTTACGCAGCCGACCTCGGAGGCCTGTGAGGACCAACGACCATGCTGGGGGATGGCTGCGCATCTGGGCCGGCCGGGATGCACGGCGACACCCATTGCTGCTGGCCCTCGCGACGCCCAAGCTGGAGCCATGGTTCAGCTGGCGATTCGATGCCATCCACGAGTACCGATCTCCTCCGAGGAGCTCGAGGGCTGGCTGGAAATTGAGGTCAAGGACCTCCGTGCCCAGGCCCCCCATGCCAGCGTGCGGCTATCGCGCCTGACCCAAGAACTCCCCGACGCCCACATTGACATCGGCTGGCTGATCGAACTCGAACTCGACCCAGACGAACCGCTGCTCTCCGGCGACCGCCTCACCCAAGCCCTCAGAGACATGCGCCTGCTCGGTCTCCAACCGACCCTGCTCGCGCCCTTGCCATCCGCCAGCCAAACCAACGGACAAGCAGCATGACCGCGTCCTTGCTGGCCACGCGATCGGCCGGTCAAGCCCTCGACATGGAGTCGGATGCGTGGGTACGACGGCTGTCGGGCACTGGACGCGAGCGCGACGACGCCATCCAGCGTCTGCACGCGCTGCTCCTGCGCGCGGCCCGCTTCGAGGTCGGCCGGCGACGGCCGCCGGTCGCCGTCGCCGGCTCAGACGGCGTCGATGATCTCGCCGTGCAAGCGGCAGACGACGCACTCGTCGCGATCCTGAAAAAGCTCCATACGTACCGGGGGGACAGCCGCTTCACCACCTGGGCATACAAGTTCGCCCTGCTCGAAGCCGCCGTGAAGGTGCGTAGGCGCCCATGGCACGGCCGCGAGCTCCCGCTGGAGGCCGACGGGTGGGCGCAGCTCCATGACGACAGGGGAGCTTCGTCTCCCTCTGGTCAAGCGGAAACCTCCGAGCTGATCCACGCCGTACGCGCCGCGATCGCCGAGGTGCTGACGGCCCATCAACGTGCCGTGTTGGTCGCGATCACGCTCAATGACGTGCCGATCGACGTGCTAGCCGAGCGGCGAAACACTACGCGGGGCGCCCTCTACAAGACCCTTCACGACGCCAGACGCAAGCTGCGCACGCGGCTGGCGGAGGACGGGCTCGCACTCGACCCCGGGGGGTCTGGAGCAACGGGGTCCTCACAAGGAAGGCAAGGAGATGCTTGATTTCTCCCTCACCGAAGAGCAACGCAGCATCCGCGACCTGGCGCACGACTTCGCCGAGCAGGAAATCCGACCGGTCGCCTGGGAATACGACCGGGATGCCACTTGGCCGCAGGAGATCGTCGATAAGGCTTGGGAGGTTGGACTGATGAACTCCCAGTTCCCCGAGCGATATGGCGGGAGCGGCGCCTCGTCGGTCGACGGCGTGCTGATCGGCGAGGAGCTCGCCTGGGGTTGCGCCGCGATCGCGACCACGCTCGGGACCAACGAGCTCGCCGCCGCGCCGGTGCTGCTGGGCGGCTCGGAGCAGATCAAGGCCAAGTACCTGGGAATGCTCACGGAGGCGCCCAAGCTCGCCGCCTTCTGTCTCACAGAGCCGGATGCCGGCTCGGACGTCTCGGCCATGCGCACCACCGCCGTCAGGAAGGCCGACAAGTACGTGCTCAACGGCTCGAAGATGTTCATCAGCAACGGTGGCTACGCCGACTGGTACACGGTCTACGCCAAGACCGACAAGGATGGCGGCCACCGCAGCATCTCGGCCTTCGTGGTCCCGCGCGACGACACCGTCAGGGTCGACAAGCACGAGGACAAGATGGGGCTGCGCGCGTCGAACACGGCGGCGATCAGCTTCAACGACACCGAGGTTCCGGCAGAGAACCTGCTCGGCGACGAGAACCACGGCTTCAAGCTGGCGATGATGACCCTCGACCGCACGCGCCCCGGCGTGGCCGCAATGGCAACCGGCATCGCTCGGGCAGCATTCGAGTTTGCCACCGAGTATGCGAAGCAGCGGATCCAGTTCGGTGTTCCGATCGCCATGCACCAGGCGATCCAGTTCATGATCGCCGACATGGCCACCGACATCGAGGCCGCTCGTCTGCTGACATGGCAGTCCGCGCTACTGCTTGACCAAGGACAGCGCAACACGCTGCAGTCCTCGCATGCCAAACGCTTCGCTGCCGACACAGCTATGAAGGTGGCGACCGACGCCGTACAGGTCTACGGCGGCTACGGGTTCATCAAGGACTACCCCGTCGAGAAGCTGATGCGGGATGCCAAGATCATGCAGCTCTACGAGGGCACCTCGCAGATCCAGCGGCTCGTGATCGCGCGCGAGATCTTCCTTCCGCGCCAAGTCGACGTGCGGGCCGTTGAAAGGCCGCTGGCGGCCGCAGCCTAGAGCGGCGTGGGTCTACGAACTGGAGCAGCCACCTCGAGCTGATTCTGGCTCACAACGCGAGTCGATGTGATGAGGTCCCAATCGCCGGAGTTCATGAACGGGAGTGGTGGAGAGTCAGCGACCGCGACGCGCCGGTCTTCACCCTTCGCCGCGCCGTTCAGCAACTGCTGCTCTTCCACACGCCCCGCACGACGATGCCTTCCCAGGCACGCTCGGTCCGAGAGGCCTCGGGCGGCTGGACTCTGGCCGACAGACAGCGACCGGCGCCCTGGCCCACGAGGGCGACGTGCTCGACCTGGCGGGCGCGGCCCGCACCTGATGGACCTTTGTGCCCATGTTCTCGCCAACCCCGAAGTCTGAGGATGAACGGGGCGTCGGAGGTTCTTACCTGCGAGCAACGGACAGGAGCGGCCAATGAAGACATGGACGGTCGGTCATTCCTCGCACGGCTTCGACGTGTTCGTGGCGTTGCTGGCCGCTCACGGCATCGCGCTGCTGGCGGACATCCGCACCGTGGCGAAGTCCGGCCATCATCCGCACTTCCATGCCGACGCGCTGGCGCGAAGCCTGCCGGACCGCGTGGCGTACCTGCACCTGCTCCGCCTGGGCGGCTGGCGGCCCGCGGCAGCGGACTCGCCGAACGGTGCCTGGCGGAATGAGTCGTTTCCTGGATACGCCGACTACGCGATGGGCGACGAGTTCGTCAAGGGGCTGCCTTGGGGACTTCGACTGAACGATCCACGCCTGACGGATTGCTGGGCGTCGCGGCCGAGTACGCAACCGCGAGCGTCCCTGTGGCACGCCGTTACCAGCGCGTCGCAGAGGTCAGGGGGCAGCTGCCAGGGCACAAGTTCCAGTGCGCCGAGGATGTCGTCGTACTCGACTCGGGGAGGCTGGACGGGCTGGTCTCGATCGAGCGCCTTCTGGCCGCCGACCCGGACGCCAGCATCGAGGACATCATGGACCCCGAGCCGCCGAAAGTCGCCCCGGATACCGACCAAGAGCGCGCCGCTCGGGGAATGGTGGACCAGCACGAATCCAGCCTGGCTGTGGTCGACGCCGACGGCCGGTTCCTCGGGCTGATCCCGCCGTACCGGATGCTGCGAGTCCTGCTCGACGAGCACGAAGAGGACCTTGCGCGCCTCGGGGGCTATCTCGCCGGGACGGCACGCGCGCGCGGGGCCGCCGAGGAGCCTGTCATGCAACGCCTCTGGCATCGGCTGCCCTGGCTGCTGGTTGGACTGCTCGGGGCGATGGCCGCGACCGCGATCGTCGGAGGGTTCGAGCATCAACTCGAAACCAACGTCCTGCTCGCCTTCTTCATCCCCGCCGTGGTCTACATGGCCGACGCCGTCGGCACCCAAACCGAGACGGTGCTGATCCGGGCGCTCGCGGCTGGGGTCACCGTTCGCTCGGTACTACGCCGCGAATTGCTCACGGGGCTCGCTATGGGCAGCGTGATCGGCGGAGCCTTCCTTGCATTCGCGCTGGTCGGCTGGGGCGACCTAGAGGTCGCCGTGGCGGTCGCGCTGGCGATGCTCGCGAGCTGTTCGATCGCGACCATGGTGGCAACGGCACTGCCCGCCGCGTTTCAGCGCCTCGGCAAAGACCCGGCCTTCGGCTCCGGGCCGCTGGCGACGGTGTTTCAAGATCTGCTCTCGATCACTATCTACCTGGCGATCGTGGTAGCGGTAGTGGTCTGAGGTGGCGATCGGAGGGGGTAATCGCCTCGGCGAAGCTCGTGGGGTTCGAGGTCCCGCCGGCCACCGCGTAGGCGGCGATCAGCGCCGCGGTGGCTCTACTAACCACCAGCTGGCGCGAGAGCGTGTCGAGCCAGATCGAGACGCTGGCGTCGTGCAACTGCTCGATCTGATTCATCGCGGGCCGCCCTGCCGTTCGCTCCTGCTCCTTCATCGGGCGGCTCACGCCGCGTCGCACGAGGCGCCGCTTGTGCGAGGACGGGAAATTCTGGATGTGGCTCCGCTGTCACGGACCCGACGCGGACTTGGCTGGTCCGCCGCAACTTCCGCCTTGCGTCGATCGCCCGGCGCCACCGGTCGATGACCGGACCGCCTGGATTCCCGGAGCCGGGTGATGGATCGGCGTGTTTGGAGCGCACTTGACGGGGCGTGCTCATGCGGCAGGACCTCATCGGCCCGGTGGTTCGGCGATCTCGTAGAGGTCATCGCGGAGCTGTTCATCCTTCCGCTGGAGACGGCGAGGGACGAGGGCTCGCTGGGCCCCCGAATCGGACCAGTGAGCCACCGCGCGACGTCAAGGAGCCGCGCGCGAGTCGGCGCTCCGACCCGCGAAGGGCGCGCACAATGTCCTCGATCCGGCCTCCTGATCTGCCGTGGAGCGGCCGCGCCGACGAGCCGTCAGGAGGCGCCGTCTCCGGGCTTGGAGGCGGCCCCCACGCTGGGGGCGAGCGCGCAATGCACTTTGATCTCGACGTTGCCACTCAGCGCGTTCGAGACCGGGCAGAGATCGGCCGCCCGCCCGACCATCTGCTCGAGGACGGCCGCGTCGAGCCCCGGCACCTGTGCGCGGACGGTGAGCTCGACCGTCGTTATTCGCGGCGAGCCCTCCACCTCGTCGAGTGTGCAGGCGGCACTCACTGCCACGAGCTCGGGCGGCGTCTTGTTCTCGCCGAGCACAAGCGCGAGCGCCATAGCGAAGCAGCTGGCATGCGCGCCCGCGATGAGCTCCTCAGGGCCTGTCTTGCCGTCCGGGCGCTCAGTCCGCGACGCCCACGTCACCGCGAGTTGGTCCAGCGCGCCGCTTCCGGTCGTCAGCGTCCCGGCTCCACGCGCGAGCGGGCCCTCCCAGAGAATCTCGGCTTCACGTATTGCTATAGGCATGGTTTTACCTTCCTGTTTGGCGTGTGTTCCGCCGAGCCCACCCTGCTGTCCGGCGGCTAAATGGTTGGAGGTGGGGCGGTGCGGGTGACACGTATGGGCCCACCGGCGCGCGCATGCCGAAACCGTTGATCGCCACTCGGACAGTCATCAGTGCCTCCTTGCTCGCGCTGGCTACCGTGCTTGGGGGTGGCGGGATACACCGACATCGTTCACCGCGACGGGCTTCGCGCCAATGGGTCCGAATACCGATCTGGCCGCCGAACAGACATCACGATTCACGTTCTTGGATGGGGCGTAGCCTCGCGCAGCTCGCCCCGCCTGGAGCCAGATGGAGGCTGCTCCGCGGCGCGGCTCATCGGTGCCCGGGTACTAGAAGGTCCCGGTCGGGCGATGCGGGCTCATGGAGGCTGTGTTGGGGGCACTAGGCAGGGGGGACAAGTCCGCTTCGGTCTATCGCGTAGGTCGTCAGGGGCAGGCCGAAGCGCTGCTTGACGTGCTCGCCGAGCTTGTGCTCCTGCCAGTTGGCGTGCTCCGAGCTGTGCAATGCGAGCAAGATGTGATCGGGCTTGAAGTCCGCAACTGCGTCCGCGATCACGGTCATGACGCTGCCACGGCCGGCCAGTCCGCTGGCGTGGGCGCCGATCGAGTGCATGTGGCCCAGTACGGTGTCGAGGCGCTCGTCGGCGACATGCCGGCACCGATCGACGTCGTCGGCTAGCCAGGCGAGCCGCCCGGGCAGCGTGGGCGTTAGCACGTAGACCTCGGCCGCTGCGTCGATGAGTGCGCGCGCCGCGGGCGGCAGCTCGGCGACGTCAGCGACTGCGGCGTCGGCGACGAAGAGGAGCCGCTGCGCCAGCTGGGGCCCGCTCACGGTTGGCTCCCGGCCTCTGGATGGTTGCTAGCGCCCGACGGAGGCCCGGTGAGGGTCGACGTGTCGTGCTGACAGGTGTCGAGCATGTGGCTCGACGCGAACCCAGCGCCGCAGCTGCGACATAGCGCGACCGCAGGTTGGTCGATCCCTCGTTCGGCGCAGGGGTAGCAGAGCATGATTGGTGTCCTTTCACTCACACCGGCGCGTTTATGCGACAGCGACGGCTGGGCCTCGAAGAGGCATCCCCGGGGGGGGTCTCGGAGGGCCTTACTACCTGGTTAGCGTCGGGCGCCGGGCTTCCCTTACCCCTGGTGGGACCGACCCCGGCGCGGCGGTAAGTCGCAGAGTTCACCGAAGCTGCCCTGCGCGTCCGGCGCTGCGAGGTCGAGCGCCGTCTCGACGGGGATTGCGTGCTCGTCTTGGGGCATGACGTCGCTGGCCTCGCCGGTCTGGCTGCTGAGGTAGGGAGCGAGGTAGCGTCCGGCGAGCTTGTTGGGCGGCCACCAAAGGGCTTCGCCCGAAATGATCGAGTCGTCGCCCGCCCCGCCGCTGATGTCCGCTCGCAGATAGCGGGCCGGTCCACCGGTCAGCAGGACCCCGCGCAGGACCGGTCGGAACGGCTGAGGGTCGATGTCCGCGCCCACCGAGGCGGCGATCGTCTCGGCCACGGCATCGGCCTGCTGAGCGGCGAGACCTCCCTGTTTTACCGGGAAGGTTGTTGCGTCACCCGCCGCGAAAACATCGTCCAGGCCGGGTACCCGACCGTGAGCGTCGGTGTCGATGAATCCGTCGCGTCCGGACGGGATACCCCGTAACGACGGGCCGACCAGACGTGGTTCGGTGACGATTCGGTCAACCGCCAGGGACCGGTCGCCGGGGGCGATGTCCAGCCATCCGGGAGAACTCGGTACGCCGTAGCTACCGGTGTGCAAAGTCACCCCGGACTCGGCCAGGAGCCGGCGGATCGCGACGCTCGCGGTATTACCGAAGATCCCGAGCGGCTCCTCCTCGGGGGTGATCAAGCTCAGCTCGACTCCTGAGCGGTCATGCGCGGCGCTGTCGGCCGCAGTCATCAATGCAAGGTCATACAGCGGCAGCGGCCAACTCGCCCCAGCCGGCTTGACGAACGCCACCTTGTCCACTTTCCCCTCGCGAAGTTGGTGGAGCAGCAACCGGAAGTTGGGGCCATCGCGACCGCCGTGATAGGTGAGCACCTGCTCCGAGTGCCACTCGCGCGTGGGGCGGGCGCCGAGGGCGAGCACGAGCATGTCGTAGGGGAGCTCGTCGCCATCCTTGCTGACGGCGCGGTGCTTGTGGTGCTCGACGCGGTCGAGAGCTCCATGGTGCCATCGAGCGCCCAGCTCGGCCGCGGTGTGCTCCAGCCTGAGGCCGCGCCCGCGCTGGACCTTGAACGGCTGTTCGACCGACATCGAGAGATTGACGAACTTCAGCTCGGGGGCGAGGATCGTGATGTCGACGCGATCACCGGCGAGCGAACTCAACGCCAGCAGCGTCTCCAGCCCGGCGACCCCTCCGCCGGCGATCAGCACGCGCGGTCGCTCGGGGTTCTGAGACGAGGGAGACGAGGTAACGGCGGAGTCCGGCGTGGAACTGCGTTCTCCGGCTGCTCGCCCGGCGGTCTGCCAGGGTTCTCGCGACGCCCCACCAGCGGCGTCGTCCCCGGCCGCCAGCGCCTGTGCAACCAGTTCTTCCGTGGCGACGCTCCCGCCTTCGTTGGTCCACCGCTCGACGGCGAGCCGGTCCTGCGCTCGCAGTCCTCTTGCTGGCTTCATCGTCTCAGGGATCGTCGCACTCGCCTCATCCTCGAGCTTTGGGCAGTCCGCGTCGCAGAACCTCCGCAAGCACGACGGCGTCGTTGTGCTCCGTGTCATGAGCGGAGTAGACGAGCGTGAGCGTGCCCTCGCGCGCACGGCGCCGTAGCGCCGCGATCCCGCGGCGCTCGTCACGGAGCTCCTCGACATAGCGGCGGCGGAACTCCTCAAAGCGTCCAGGCTCGTGCCCGAACCACTGCCTCAGGTCCGTGCTCGGGGCCAGCTCCTTCTCCCAGCCGTCGAGCCTGGCCTGCTCGCGGGAAACCCCACGCGGCCACAGCCGGTCGATCAGTACGCGATAGCCGTCCGCTGGTGCGGCCGGCTCGTACGCACGCTTCAGACGTATGTCCATACCTAGGTAGCGTCACACAGAGTCGATTGCTTACCGGTTGCGAGGGAGCCGAGCTCGGGCCTCTACCCGGTGATTGACACGAAGCCGCCCACAATCGCGCCATAGGCGACGTGGGCGACCAGGGTGGCGATTGGGGTGCCGCGGCCGTAGTTTCGTAGAAGGAAGCCCGGCGGCTCGAGCACCGGGTTGCTGTTGGCGGCGCTCAGCGTGCTGCCCATGCGGGGGTGGACGGCGGGGAGGAGGATGTTCACGAGCGCGGTGGCAGAGACGATCCCGTGGAGGAGGCCGAGCAGCGCTCCGAGCAGCCACCCGCTCGTGTCGATCGCGGTGAAGATCGCGTAGTAGATGAGCGCGAACATCTCCCCGGCCGCCAGGTGCAGCAGATATCCGACCGCCTTTGCGCGGGCGCGGTCGCCGGTCACGGCGGTGCCGAGCAGGAAGGGCAAATCGACGCGGGTGAGTCCCAGTTCGTTCGCCGTCCGCAACGCGGTGGTCAGCACCAGCGTGCCGACGAAGCCTCCGGCAAGAGCGCCCGAAACGCTCATCCGGCGCTCGCCTTCGAGATCGAGACAGCGGCGTTGATGAGGGCGAGGTGCACGAGTCCCTGCGGGAGGTTGCCCAACAGCTCGTTGGTCGGAGGGTCGATCTCCTCGGCATAGAGGCCAACATCGCCGGCGAGGTCGATCAGGTCTTGCATGAGCGCGGTGGCCTCATCGAGGCGGCCGATCCGGGCGAGCGCGTCCGCGAGCCAAAACGAGCAGCAGAGGAAGGCGCCCTCGACGCCCCGGAGTCCGTCCGCCCCGCTGTAGCGGGAGAGCAGTGGACCGCGCCCGAGATCACGCCGTAGCGCGTCCACGGTCGTGGTCAGCCGGCCGGGATCGGGGGCGTCGTAGGCAAACAGGATCCCCAGAAGCAGGCTTGCGTCGACTTCCTCCGTGCCCGCCTGGCGGGTATAGCTGCCGAGTGGCTCAGACCAGCAACGGGTCTCGATGAACTCGCGGATCGCGAGCCCTTCTTGGCGCCATGTTGATGCGTGTCGCCCGGGAATGTGGCCGGCGTCGCACAGGCGGAGGGCGCGGTCGAGCGCTACCCAGCACATCATCTTGGAGTGTGTGAAGTGCGCGGGCTCGCTTCGCACTTCCCAAATACCGGAGTCAGGCTGTCGCCAAATGCGGCAGACCAAGTCGGCCATGGCGGCAAGGCGCCGGCCGGTCTCGCGGTCGAGCCGACCGCCGGCCCGCGCGTAGACCATGGCGGTGTCGAGGAGGCCGCCGTAGATGTCCAGCTGAGTCTGGGCGGCGGCGGCGTTGCCGACCCGGACCGGGCGCGAGCCCCGGTAGCCCTCGAGCTCCAGCGTGCGCTCGGGTGCGCGCTCGCCGCCGTCGAGGCGGTAGAGGACCTGCAGGCGCGGATGGCTGAGCTGGGATGCGTGGAGCAGCCACCAGAAGAACGCCTCGCCCTCCCGCGGGCAGCCGAGCTGCAGCAGGGCGTCGAGCGTGAACGCGGAGTCGCGCACCCAACAGAAGCGATAGTCCCAGTTGCGCTCGCCGCCGATCTCCTCGGGCAGGGAGGCGGTCGCCGCCGCCGCGATCGCCCCGGACGGAGCGTGGAATAGCAGCTTGAGCGCCAACGCGCTGCGGATCACCGCGTCGCGCCAGGGGCCGGTGTACGCACGCTGCGCCGCCCAGCGTCGCCAGTAAGCGGTCGTGGCTTCAAGGCGTGCCTCGACCTGTTCGCGGCTCGGGAAGACCAGCGGCTCTTGATGGGCGGCACACAGCGCGATCAGCGCCGAGCTGGATTCTCTCGCCTCGAAGCGCCCACAGATCGCGTCTTCGTCGGTCTGCGCCTCGCCCGCATCCCACGAGCACACCGCCAGCGCGTCAGGGCCGGCCACAGCGACCGGGATCCGGCCGCGGCGCCCGAGTCGTGGCGGCACAGCACCGTAGCCGAACGCCGGCGTGACGCGCCAGCGCATTGGGACGCAGCCAGCGAGGCCGTCGACTCTCCGGATCAGCTCCCGCGTAGGTCCCAGATCGGAGCTCGGCAAGGCCATCGCGTCGGTGACCCGGACCACACCCTCATCGGTGGTGAACGTGGTCTCCAGCACGTTGGTGTCGGGCAGATAGCGTCGCTCCACCCGCGCGGGGCTCTCGGGTCGCAGCGCAAAGCGACCCCCGCGATCGGCGTCGAGAACAGCCGCGAACACGCTGGGCGAATCGAGGTCGGGCAGGCACAGCCAATCGACAGACCCGTCCCGAGCGACCAGCGCAACGGTTCGCCCGTCACCGATCGCGGCATAGTCACCGATCGGGACATAGCCTCGCTCAGGCGGGCCAGGCGCCGAGGCAGGCCGCAGCCGCTGTGTGGGGCCGCTCATCGGGGCGCACAGCATGCTTCGCACATACTCCATTGGCTCCCCACGCCGCGGCGTTCTTACCTAAGTGGGCCGGTGTCGTCACGGCGCCCGACGACCGCCCCGCCGCACGCCCAGCGAGCGTCGATCAAGCCAGCTCCCGACGGGATCACTTGGAGGTGGCGAAGCTGCCTCGGCGGAGCTTGCCGGGCGCGGCTGGCAGCTGCTCGATGCCCTGGCTGTACCGTCCGATGCGGAGCTTGTCGGGAGCGTTGGGCAGCTGCTCGATGCCCTGGCTGTACCGTCCGATGCGGAGCTTGTCGGGAGCGTCCGGCAGCTGCTCGATCGCCGTGCTGACCCGTCGTACGTGCCGTTGCTCAATCGCGGCTCGGGTTAGTGCTTGCGTGGTCATGGAACCCTCCTGTTCGAGAGTGGGGCTTACGACTCATGGTCCCCGCGTAGGTAGCCGCCCGCCATGGGCCCGAGGGTGTATTCGGTCCCGCTTACCGACCCATCCTGAAAGCGCTGGGTGGGGTGTCGTCGGCGCCGGGATGCGCCGTCGGGCCAATACAGCCGGGCCCCGGCGAACAGCGCATGGGTAGCGTCGTAATCCTCCAGACCACTTCGCTCGTGTGGCGTCGGCGTCGACGGCGCCGAGCGCTCGTGTAGGCGCGCACCCGTAGCCGTCCTCCAATCGGACGCGCTGCGCATAGAGGGCGGCCGAGATGCAGGCTGACACCCATTGTTGTTCCCCCGGCTGGCGTCGACGATTGGCGCATGGTTCAGCTTGCGATCCGTTGCCCGCACCTCGAGCTGCAAGGCGTTCCGAGCGATCGCTCCGCTGACGGATCGATCTCCGGGACCGGGCGGGCCGCTCTCGATCGCGTGCTCGAGCTGCTCGAGCGAACCCAGCGTTCGCCCACGGAGCTGCGAGTGCTGCTCGGCCTGCTCGATCGCGAAGCGAGCCTGGCCGAGCTCGCGGACGCGCTCGGGCAGGGGCCCGCCGAGATTAGGCGCGCGGGCCAGAGCCTCGCAATGCGCGGGCTCGTCCGGTGGCAGCACGTTGGCAGGAACAAGGAAACGCGGCTCGGAATCACGGCCACCGGGTTGGCCGCGATGCGAGCATTGCTGACGGCCGGCGGCGAGAAAGCGGCGCTCGAGAGGACTGTCTTCTGCTGACATCCCGGCGAACGGATTCGCAGCGGGTACGTCGGCAGGTCGGCGGTCGGCGTGCATCTCCGGGTTTCGCACGGCTGATTTCCGCTGGAGCGCAACCAGGGTCCTAAAGCGGCGCGCGAGGGTAGTACTTCTCGTGCTCCCGGTGGTACCGGAAGCTCGTTCGACTCCGCGTAGAAAGCCGTCTGCCGTCTGCTGCCGGGCGCCGGCGGAATGCTCGAGACCGAAGCTGGCACCGGGGCGCAAACCCGTTCGGCGAGCTCGGAAAGCCGGGTTCCGTAGCCCCACTCGTTGTCGTACCAGGCGAGCACTTTGACGAAGGTTTCGTCCATCACGCTCGTGAAGCCCGCGTCGAAGATGGCCGAGTAGGGCGAGCCGACGATGTCCGAGGAGACGAGCGGGTCTTCGCTGTAGGCGAGAATTCCCTCAAGCTCGCTACGGTCGGCACGCTCCGCGAAGATGTCGTTCACCTCGTCAACGGACGTCGGCCGCTCGGTCTCGACCGTGAGATCGACGACCGAGCCCGTGGGAATCGGGACTCGCATCGCGTAGCCGTGCAGCTTGCCGCCGAGCTCCGGCACGACGAGGCCGAGGGCCGTGGCGGCGCCGGTCGAGGTCGGCACCAGGTTGATTGCCGCCGCGCGCGCGCGTCGAAGGTCCTTGTGCGGGGCGTCCTGGAGCCGCTGGTCAGAGGTGTAGGCGTGAATGCTCGTCATCAGGCCGTGCCGGATGCCCACCGCCTCGTGCAGCACTTTCGCCACCGGCGCGAGGCAGTTGGTCGTGCAGGAAGCGTTCGAGATGATGCGGTGCCGCGCCGGGTCGAAGGCTTGGTCGAAGTTCACGCCGAGCGCCACGGTGACGTCCGGATTCTTCGCCGGTGCGGAGACGATCACCCGCTGCGCGCCGGCCGTAAGGTGCTTGCCCGCTCCGTCGCGGTCTCGGAAGCGCCCGGTCGACTCGATCACAACGTCTATCTCGAGGTCGCCCCAGGGCAGCTCGGCCGGATCGGATTCGGAGAAGACGGAGATCTCGCGGCCATCGACGGTCAGTGTCGAGTCGCGGGCGGCAATCTCAGCCGGGAAGCGGCCGAACACGGAGTCGTGACGCAACAGATGCGCCAATGTCTCGGCGTCCATCACGTCGTTGATGGCCACCACGTCGATATCGGTGCCGCGCTGGTGAGCGGACCGGAGGGTGCACCGGCCGGTCCTCCCAAAGCCGTTGATCGCCACTCGAGCAGTCATCGCTCTCCCTGGTCGGGTTAGCCACCCTCTGCGGGGTAGCGGGTCTCCCGCATCGTGCACCCCCGCCCCTTTCGAACCAATGGGTCTGAATACCGATCTGGGCCTGGAGCCGCCACCACGATGCAGGTCTTGGAGACAGCCGTGTTCGTGCTCTCCGCCTTTCGGCAGGGCAGGACGCAGAACCTCAGCCGAGGACTAGGACGTCGTTGCGCTCCTTGCCGCGAACGGAGTAGACGAGCGTGAGCATGCCCTCCCGTCGCCCGTGGATCCATCGGCTCCTCCGTGACCAAGGGTTGCCTAGCGGCATGCACCCTCGCGTAAGAAATGGTGCGCTCGGGACGCAAACCAAGCATGACTGTGAACGACCGCTGCGTCTCCGCACTGGCGGAGCCGTCCGACCCCGATGCCCGTCCCCGCCGCATCGACCGCGCAGGTGTTCAGCGTGCGGCTCACGACCTCCTCCGAGCGGTCGGTGCCGATGTTGATGCAGAGTCCCTCGAAGAGACGCCTCGGCGAGTCGCCGACGCCTTCGCCGAGCTGCTCACCCCGCAGCCGTTTCGAGCGACCACTTTTCCCAACGATGATGGCTACGACGATCTGATTGTCGCGCGGGCGATCCCGTTCCACTCGTTGTGCATGCACCATCTGCTCCCCTTCCATGGGGTCGCGCACATCGCGTACCTTCCCGGCGAGCGGATCCTGGGCCTGAGCAAGCTCGGCCGCGTCGTCGAGTACTTCAGCCGCGACCTGCAGATCCAGGAACGGCTGACCACCCAGATCGCCGACTGGCTTCAGCGCGAGCTCGAGCCCAAAGGCGTCGGGGTGGTGCTGGAGGCCGACCACCTCTGCATGTCGCTGCGAGGGGTGCACAAGCTGGGCGCCAAGACCGTGACCTCGGCCCTGCGTGGCCTGGTTCGCGACGACGCCCGCACGCGCCAGGAGTTCCTGGCCCTGACTACGAGGAGTTCCTATGAGCAGTGACCAGACCCACGTCATCGTCGGCGCCAGCCTCGCCGGCGCCAAGGCGGCCGAGACGCTCCGCGAGGAGGGCTTCGAGGGACGTGTCGTGCTGGTCGGGACGGAGAACGACGGCCCTACGAGCGTCCGCCGCTGTCGAAGGACTACCTGCGCGGGGAGGTGGGTCGCGAGAAGGTCTACGTCCACGACGAGCGGCTTCTACGCCGAGCACGACATCGAGCTGCGCCTCGGCCGCACGGCGGTGAGCCTCGACACGTCGAGCCGCGAGGTGGTGCTCGACGACGGCGAGCGGCTGCGCTACGACCGGCTCCTGCTCAGCCACGGGGGCGGAGCCGCGCCGTCTCTCGATCCCAGGAGGTGAGCTCGAGGCGTTCTCTACCTGCGCAGCGTCGAGGACTCGGACACCCTGCGCGAACGGCTGGACCGCGGTGGCGCGGTGGTTGTGGTCGGCGCCGGCTGGATCGGCGCCGAGGTAGCCGCTTCCGCCCGTCAGCGCGGCCTCGAGGTCACCGTCCTGGATCCGCTCACGGTCCCGCTCGAGCGGGTGCTCGGGGCCGGAGGTGGGCGCCATCTACCGCGACATCCATACCGACCACGGCACGCAGATGCTGATGGGGACCGGCGTCGAGGCGTTCGAGGGCGACAAGGCCGTTGAGCGTGTCCGCACCAGCGATGGGCGCGAGCTGCAGTGCGACTTCGTCGTCGTCGGTGTCGGCGTGCAGCCGCGCATCCGGCTCGCCGCCGAGGCGGGCATCGCAGTCGACAACGGCATCCTCGTCGACGAGCACCTGCAGACCAGCGCGCCCGGCGTGTTCGCCGCCGGCGACGTCGCCAACGCCTATCATCCCTTCTACGGCGAGCGGATCCGCGTCGAGCACTGGGCCAACGCCCTCAACCAGGGGCCGGCCGCGGCCCGCAACATGCTCGGCCAAGCGGCCGCCTACGAGCGCCTGCCGTACTTCTTCTCCGATCAGTACGACGTCGGCATGGAGTACACGGGCTTCGCCCGCGACTGGGACCGGGTCGTCTTCCGCGGCGATCCCGCGACGCGGGAGTTCGTCGCCTTCTGGATGGTCGAGGATCGCGTCGTGGCCGGCATGAACGTCAACGTCTGGGATGTCACCGACCCGATCAAGCGGCTCATCAGCGAACGCGCACCCGTCGATGACAGCCGCCTCGCCGACCTCGACGTCCCGCTCGACGAGGTCGTCTCCGCCGCGCGAGGAGGTGCAGCATGAACCGCCTCCAAGCGCTCCACGACGCCGGCGTCTCGATATGGCTCGACACCCTGTCGCGCGAGCTGCTCGACAGCGGCGGCTTCGCTCGGCTGATCGCCGACAGCGCTGTGACGGGGGCCACCTCCAACCCCACCATCTTCGCCAAGGCGATCACCGGCTCGGACCGCTACGACGCGCAGCTCCACGCTGCCGTCGTTTCAGGAACGCGTGACCCGCAGGAGCTGTTCCTCGAGCTCGCGCTCGACGACGTCCGCCAGGCAGCTGACCTCCTCCGCTCTACCTACGACGAAAGCGAGGGACGCGACGGGTTCGTCTCGTTCGAGTGCACGCCAGACCTCGCCGACGACAGCGAAGCCACGATTCAGCAGGCGGTCGAGCTGTGGGCCCGCCTTGACCGGCCCAACGTGATGATCAAGGTCCCGGCCACCGCGGCCGGCATCCCCGCAGTTGAGGAGCTCACCGCCCGCGGCGTCAACGTCAACATCACCCTGCTGTTCTCCGTCGCGCGCTACGAGCAGATGATCAACGCCTACCTGAGCGGCCTCGAGCGACGACTGGCATCCGGCGACCCCGTCGACGCCATCGCCTCCGTGGCGTCCTTCTTCGTATCGCGCGTCGACGCCAAGGTCGACCAACTACTTGCCCCTGACTCCAGTCTGCGCGGCCGGGTGGCGATCGCCAACGCGCGGCTGGCGTACGCGCGCTACCTGGACTGCTTCAGCGAGGACCCTTGTCTCGCCGATGATCGCTGGCGCGCGCTGCGTGACGCGGCCGCTCGGCCCCAACGACCGCTGTGGGCAAGCACGGCCACCAAGAATCCCGCCTACTCCGACGTGTTGTACGTCGACAAGCTAATTACTCCGGGCGCGGTCAACACCATGCCCGAAGCCACGCTGCAGGCTTTCGCCGACCATGGCGACCTAGAGCACGCCGTCAGCATCGCAGGCGCGGCAAATGCAACCCTGCGTCGTGCACGCGACGCGGGTATTGACCTCGGCGCGGTTACCAGCGAGCTCGAGCGCGAGGGGGTGCGCTCGTTCTGTGACTCCTACCGCGAGCTGCTCGACTGCATCGAGGCCAAGATCCGGACGTCACTCACCGTCAGCAACGCGGCCGCTGCGGACCGGGTCGGCTCCTGAGTCCTCATGGACTGCGGGGCGCGGCCGGCTGGGCGACAGTCTCGGCGGCCGAGCTGACAGCTGCCACCTCGCGGCGGATGTCCTGCAAGCGCCGCATCCGCGAGGATGACGACATGCCAAACGGAAGAGCCAGCGGTCCCGCGCTCGCGCGGATCAGAGTCCGCAGCGCGCTCAGCCGTCCCGGCCCAGCACAATGAACCCGCCGGGCCGGAGCGCGCCGACAAGATCGACGCGATGAGCGAATGCTCGTTCCCAGCGAGCGACCCGCCTGCGGTCTGGACCTGGGAGGTCAGGCCGCCCGCTGGGCGTAGCCAGCCCAACTGGCGAGCCAGACGCGGAACGCGCTGACGCGCCCGACCTTCCCGACAGCGGTCCGGCTCACAACCATCGCCCTCTCGTTCGGAATGGGCGCCACCCTGGTCCCTTTTGGGCATTGAGCCCCATGGGCGGACACCGATCCCGCAACGACGATGGGTGGCATGCACACCCCAGGTCCTCTCCAACAGCGCGCGTCTGAGCTGGTCGAGGCTGCGCGAACCTTCCAAGCGGCGGCTGAACAGCCCGGAGGCCACCCGGCTACCCCCGACCTGCTCGCTGACTTGGAGGAAGCACTCCAGGTGCTCAGCGCCGCCTGGTACCAGCTCGCTGCCGACGCCTCCACCGGGATCGCTAAACGCCGCGGGCGCGAGTCACGAGGCTCCTCATGGACGGAGGTCCATGGACTCACTCGCGAGCAAGAAGTACACCTCATGGGAACATTGCACGACGTCGCCGCGGCATTCGCCGCCTGTGCACGCACCTGTCGAGAGGGACGATCGACGGTCACACCCATTCTCGCGCGGCGCACCGCCGGACGAGCTGACAATCAGATCCGCGGTGACAACCTCTCGTGGCCCGAGACCCGTGAACCTCCAATCCAGCACGTCGCGTGACCGGCTGCTCAACCCGTCAGCTCCCGTGAGGCAGCCCATCAGCCTGCATGGCGCCGCCATGACCGCGCGCTGCTGAGCGACGGGGCAGTCCTCGCACTCCGGCCACGGACAGGAACTGCGGCGCGCGATCCGGGCTGCGCGGGTTGTGCTCGCGCCAGCGGTCAGGGCACACCGGACCTCGCCAGGGCCGCCTAGAGAACGAGCCTAAAGGCCAATCACCCGCCGCCCACCAAACAGGGCACCTCGGCGGCTGCTCGGGCCAACGCACAGCCAGAGGAATAGATGGCTCGGCCCCGAGCCTTCCACTGGGCGAGTAAGAACGGCTCGTGCGGGTGCGCTAAGGAGATGTGGACCTGCAGAGTGGACAACAGGCCGGCCCCGGCCGGGCAGCGGCCGACATGATCCGCTGGCGCCGGGAGCGGTTGCTGAGCGCGGGCTTCGACCCCGAGTTGGCCAAGGAGATCTCGCATGAGTCTGGGATGGACCTACACGCCCTGATCGAGCTGGTCGAGCGCGGCTGTCCACCGCCGCTTGCCGCGCGCATCCTTGCGCCGCTCGAGCAGAGGAGGCGTGCGTGAGCAGCGCCACTCCCACTGTTAGCCTCCGAGCGGGAATGAGCCCGCGCCTGCCGGTCAGCGCCGCCGCCGGCCAGCCCGGCCGCGCCCAGGTCGACTCGCGCGCCTGGGTCAGCACCCTGCGCGTACCAGGGCCCGAGCGTGACGAGGCGATCGCACGCCTGCACGACCTGCTGGTGCGCGCAGCTCGCCACGAGGTCTCACGCCGCCGCGCCGCGCTCTCATACGTACGTGGCGAGGAGCTCGACGACCTGGCAGTGCAGGCCGCCGACGACGCGCTCGTAGCGGTGCTCGCCAAGCTCGACGACTATCGAGGCGCAAGCCGATTCACCACCTGGGCCTACAAGTTCGCACTGCTCGAGGCCGGCGTCCGCCTGCGCCGACGAGCGTGGCAGCAACGCGAGGTGGCGCTCGAGCCGGCCGCCTGGCCGCGGATGGCCGACGCAGGCAAGGGCCCTCAGCAGCAAGCCGAAACCGGCGAGCTGATGCAGGCACTCAAGGAATCAATCGACGGCTGCCTGACTGAGCACCAGCGCGAAGTGCTGGTAGCGCTCGCGCTCAACGGTGTACCGCTCGACGTGCTCGCCGAGCGGCTCAGCACGACACGCGGAGCGCTCTACAAGACACTTCACGATGCACGGCGAAAGCTGCGCTCCGACCTCTCCGAGAAAGGCTTCACGCTTGACACGATCTAGCGGATACGGATCATGGACAAGGGCATGAATGACGACACCCTCAAACGACTGCTCGGCCCTGCCGAGCCCGAACTGCTCTGCGACGAGTGCTTCGAGAAGATCGACGAGTTCGTAGAGCTCGAGCTGCAGGGTGCAGACGCAGATGATCGAATCCCGGGAATGCGCGCCCACCTCGAGGGCTGCCCGGCGTGCCACGAGGACTACCACAGCCTCCTCCAGCTCGTACAGAGCGGCGAGCCGAACCACTAAAGCTCGCCACGTGACGTAACCCGAGCCTCAAGCGCGGTCGGCCACAACGGCAAGGGCGGCTGCGTGCGCCTCGCGACCTCGAACAAGGCGCGCCATCACGCGGGAGGTAAGTTCCGCGCCGCTTGCGCCGCTAAGTCAGTAGGGCCGCCCACATCAACCGGTGGCCGCCAACTGACCAAATCCGTGCCAGAGGAGGCGCACCATGAGCAGTGCCATTGCAGCCGCCCTGCGGCCCATCCCAATTCCCACCTCGAAGCTGTTGCGAAGCGACCCCGCCGCGCAGGCCTTCATGCTGCTGCGGATCACGTTCACGGTCGCGCCGATCCTGTTCGGTCTCGACAAGTTCGCCGAAGTCATGATCAGCGACTGGCCTAAGTACCTCGCGCCCGAGTTCAATGACCTGATCCCTGGAAATGGCCAGGACGCCATGTACATCATCGGCGCGGTCGAGATAGTGGCCGGGCTTGTGGTCGCTGTCTCGCCCCGCGTCGGTGGCTTGCTGGTAGCCGGCTGGCTCGGCGGCATCATCGTCAGCCTGCTGCTGGTGGGCGGCTACGCCGACATCGCCCTGCGCGACTTTGGCCTGCTGCTCGGCGCGCTGACCCTGGCCCGCCTCGCCACTGCCTACTCCCGCCGCGCACCGGACACGGACCACGTCCGTTAGACGATGGGCAGGGAGCTCCGTCGGCAACGCACCGGCTGATGCTTCACGCTAAGCCGGACCTGCTTCAGTCGCTGAGCCGCCGAGCGTAGTGCCGCGTTGTTCTTGTCTTGTTCGCGGTGGACGCTTGGCGGACGGTCAGGAGGGTGCCCGCAGGCGGGTGAGGTATGCGCCCGCCGGCTGCGATTCTGGGGTCGTCCAGCCTGGTGTTGAGCTGGATGCGGATGAGCAATGTTCGATAGCGGCGCAGGAGACGGCTGCCGCGGTCGGATAGGTGGACGGTGAGGGTGGTGACGGCGCGGTCAGGAATCGTTGCTTCGGTCCGGCCGAGCAGTAGTCCCCTCGAGAGTGGGATGGCGGCGGCTGGGTGACCGCGCCAGCCTCACCTCCAGGCGCAGGCGGCACGACGGCGCCTCGCAGTCGACCGGGTGCGTGGTATAGCTCGCGCAGCGGCGGACGGGCCAAGCTGACCGGCGGCAGCAGCGGCTGGAGTTCGTGGACGATCCCGACGCTGACCGTCTCGCAGTCGTCCTCGGCGAAGTCGTTCAGGAACAGGGACGAGGCGAGGTCTTGTCCGGGGCCACAACTGACACGCTGCCGGTTGCGGACCACGTCGGCGTTCAGCCCGCCCCCGACGATGTCGTCGCCGTCGCCGCCACGTGCCGCGGTTTGATCCTTCCTGGCCCTCGAGCTGGTCATCGCCGCCGCGCCCGATGAGGAGGTCGCCACCGGTACCGCCCCACAGGGTGTTCGCTCGTCGTCCCCGAGAAGCCGATCCTCGCCGCTGCCCCCGACCGCTACCTCCAGCCCGCGCAATGCGTCTCCCTCACCCGGTGCACCGGCGTGGCGATCGGTGCGTGCGAGGTCGACACTCACCCCGCGGCGGCGACCCTCGTAGCTGAGCGTGTCGGTGCCAACCCGCCGTCGAACACATCGCGTTCAGACGGCACCGGCTCGGGCGGCCCCCGCAGGGGCGGGAAGGAGGGCCGCTCGACCTGATCGGGAGGAATGAGGCGGGGCAGCCGCCCGTCCCGCAGCACATCGTCGCCCCCATTCCCTCGCACCACATCGCGGCCTCTACCGCCGTAGAGCGCATCCGCGAACGGACTTCCCGCGAGCCGGTCATGGCCACTGCCACCGTCGACATTGACTGCCACCGAGGAGGTCACCGTGTCGTCGCGGTCGCCGCTCAACACGTCGACCGCGAGCGCGGGAGTGCTCGTCGTGCAGGCGACCAGCTGCGCTGTGGACAGCGTGCAGCCCGGCCCCGCACGGAGCGCTCCGGCCGGCGTCCGTGACTTGGACCTCGCCGGCCGCCTTCAGCGCCACTGTCAGGCGATTCGCCTCGCCGCGGCTGCCCCGGACAACGAGTCGCTCACCGTAATCCGGTGGACACTGCTTCCTAGTGCAGTCGAAGTAAGAGCGGTCGAGCCGAACCTCGGCCCCCTCAGCCACCGGGACCAAGGAAGCTACGAGCGCGGCGGCAACAAGCGCACCCACAACGCCGATCCGGGTTCGACCCATCCCTGAAAATTGAACACCCCAGCGAACAGCCAGGTTGCGCTATCGCTTTGCGCTGAAGTCACCAGCGCTGCCTCAACATCGACGCCGCTGGCCACTGCCCCTGCAATGCAAGGCGGTAGTGAACTCTGGTTGATCAGGTCTGCTGCTTTGGCGTGAAGGCGGGAGCAGCGACGCGGATCCTCTCCGGCCGGGCTTGCCACTCCGGCGTTTGTGGTTGGTCGAGACTGTTGCGTTCGGGTGTTGCGCTCCAGGGTTTCGCTTCTGAGCGCAACAGGCCGCCGCCCCGCCGCTGGGCTGTTTGTCGGCGCCCCGCCTGGGCTCCTCGAGGAAGGGGGTCCGCCGCTTCGCTGCGGACCCCCTTCCTCGACATACATAGATATGTGTTGAGTAGTCGGATGAGACCAGTCGTGGAGCCGGTGAGTCGGGTAGGCGGGGCGGCGGCAGGCAAGGCGGTGAAGGGCAAGGCCAAGGGCATGGATTGTGGGGTCATGGGGTGCGGGTGTAGTGATCGTTCGAGGGGTGGAAATGTTGATGTTGAGGGTTCGGTAGGCGGGGTGGCGTGCGGGCAAGCTGGGTGGCGGAGCATCAGCGGGCAGCTTCGTTGACGGCAGAAATGTGTCGCCGGGAGGGGCCGTTTTCTCGTTTGCGCCCTCTCTCACTACGAGACCATGTTTCTCGCCTTCCGTCCGACCGCTCGTCTGGCTCCGCCACGCGCTCGCCGCCCCTGGCGACTAGCCCGCCGGGTCGTTTCGGGTGCACTCGGTCCGGCGTCGCCAAGGCGGCAGGGAACCTGGCGGCAACCGTTCCGAGTGGCCGCTCAGCCGGCAGCTCGGGGATCAGCGCATACAACTTGGGGGGCCAAAGTGGCGCCGTGGCCGTCCTATGGGGTAGAGGGCCAATGCACGTACTTGCTGTTCAGCCGCGCCGCATCCCGCTCGCCGTCAGCTACGGCGCCCAAGCAGACGTGGCGCGACTCCGGGGCGCCGACGCCGAAGTCTGCACCGCCGGCTCACTATCAGGCGGTTGCCCGCTTCGGTCCCTTCCTTGACGGGACCATGGTCTTGACCGTTCTCCGACCGCCTGCATGCGCCATCGCGACGCCCGTTGCTATCGACCGTCGCCAGCGCGCGCGAGACCCGCTTTCGAGGACGCCGGGCGCTGCCCGCAGTGGGCTACCTCCAAGAGCACGGGAGGACTCGACAGCAGACGGTCACGCGACCGCTTCTCACTCGTGCCGCCGTCACAGCGACCGCCGGTTTCCCGGTGCGTTTGCGCCGTCGATGCAGATAGTCGGACCGCCCGTTGCGAGCGCTCCTTGGACCGCTCAAAGCGCCTCGGAACGAAGGAGGAGCCAAAGCCTTGAGCGAGGTCGATCCTCGAGCGGTGCCGCGCCCAACCGAGCCGCCGGATCCGGCAACGAGCACTGAGCCGATCCCCGGCCAACTGAGCCTAACCCTGACCGCTGAGCCTTCTGTAAGCGAGACGAACGGTCATGCAAATGGCGGACCCGCGCCAAGGCGCCCCGAGATGCTCGACAAGCAGGATCTGGCTCGATACTTCGGCGTGTCCGTCGATACGATCGAGCGCCTCGTTAAGGCCGGCGAGCTCGCGGCCGTGAGGATCGGGAGCCAAGTCAGGTTCACCCTCGAGGACGTCGACGGCTTCATCGCCCGGCATCGAACCAGGGAGCGGACATCGTGAAGGAGAACGCGCCGAGGCCGGTTCCTACGTACCGCCGCAAGCGGCCCGGCATCGCACGGACGCGCGAACCCGTCAAGGAGAAGCGCTCCGGCCTGTGGCGCGCGATGTACGTCGACCTCGACGGGTCGGTTCGACAGATGGGCAGATTCCGGACCAAGGGAGAAGCGCGTCTCGAGAGTCAGCGGGGTGTCGACGAGCTCAACTCGGGACACGACGAGCCGATCGAGTCGCCGACCGTCCTAGCGTTCCTCGACGACTGGAATCGGCGCTTTCCCAGGCATCCCAGAACTGAGGAGACCAATCGAGAACGCCTAGAGCGGTACATACTTCCCTACCTGCCACGACGCGGCCACGAGCCGCTTAGCCGGGTCCGGCGCCGAGACCTACTAGAGGTACAGGACCAGCTTCTCCGTAGACAGCTCTCAAAGACCACCATCGACGGCGCCTTCTCGGCCTTCTCGGCGCTCTTCCGGGACGCGCTGGAGCTCGAATATGTCGAAGCGAATCCGGCGCACCGACTCAAGGTCCGGCCTAATGACCCCCGGCTGAAACCACGACGCGCACCCAGGGCCCGCCGCGCCATTCCGCCGCATGAGATCAGCGCCTTTATGGCACACGTCCAGCCTCGGTACCGCGCCGCTTGCTGGACGCCCCTGCTGACGGGCGCCCGGCCGGCAGAGCTCTTCGCCATGCGGCGTCCAGACGTCGATCGCGAGCGACAAATGATCTACGTCGCCGAGACCCTCACGCGTTACGGCGGGACCATGGATGGGCTGAAGCAGACTCACCACATCGCCTCGCGCGAGAAGCGCGGTAGGTGGATGCTCTTCCCTGCGGTCCTGATCGAGATGCTGTCCAAGCAGCCGGCGCATGTCTCTGGGCTGCTGTTCCCATCGCCTCGGGGACGTCCATGGGGAGTCCGTAACTTCTACCGCGACGTATGGCAGCCTGCCCGCGCGGCGACCGGCGTCGACTTCACGCTCTACGACCTTCGCCACACCTTCTCCTCGAGACTCCTCGCAGCTGGCATCCCGCTCGTCGAGGTCGCCGCTTGGATGGGCCACAGCCTCCGGGCCGGTGGGACGGAGGTCGACAACACTACGAGCCGCGTCTATGCGCATGCCACCGGCGAGTGGCGCGAGATCGCCTTGGCCGAACTCACCACCCTCGTGACGGGCGTTCAGGCGCGCCGTTCATCCGACTCGCAGCGGTTTTTCTAGCTCTCTGCGCTCGCCTGCGGGCCGATGCGGCTCGACGAAAACGTGGCGAAAACGTGGCGACACCCTCAAGTGAGGCTCTGCAAAGCCACAAACCGCCGGTCTGTCACGCCGGAGGTCGCGGGTTCGAGTCCCGTCGCTCGCGTTCGATCGTGGTGCGGGTCTGCGCCCAATCCGCCCAAACGCCGGATCGTCGCCGTGGCCAGATGGTGGCCATTACGGTTCAGGAACGCTCGTCCGTCGCCTGCTCCCGCTCGGGCAACGGCCGGTGTAGAACTACGTCCCGGATCGTCAACCTCGCGCGCGTGCGCGGCCGTAGGCTGGTGCAGGGCATCACGAAACGAGAGGACAGCTTTATGCGACTCACAATCGTTCTCGTCCACGGCGCCTTCGCCGACTCCTCGAACTGGGACGTGGGGACGTGACGTACCTGATCACCGAGAACAATGCGCTTGCAGAGGAAGTAATCGGAAAGATCTGCGAGGTGCTCGGTCGAGGGCACCGAGAGGCGGTGGCGGCCAACGAACCGGGCGAGGCACGAGCGATTCTCCACGTGGCTCACGCGTTTGCGAACGAGCTGGCCGCCGCAAGAGATATTCGACCGCTCGCGGTTCATCCGGGGGATCACCGACGATCGGTCATGACGGACGTTGAGCCCGAGTCGCACACGGTCGAGGCGACTTGGTCTACGGCCCAGCTCATAGTGCGATGACGCCGCGGGTGAGGAGCGCGGTGCCGACGCCGAAGGAGGCGACGAGCAGGATCTCGCGGGCGTGGTCGCGGGTCCAATCCTTGACCGCCCTCACCAGGCCTCGCGCTGCACCCGGATCGGTTATGCAGGTGACCAGGGCGAGGATCGGCAGCGCGAACCAGACAGCGTTGTAGATGACGAGCGCGATTGCCTCGTCGGTGAATGCGGCGTTGTGGGCGATGATGAGGTTCAGCGTGATCACGTAGAAGAGGCCCGGGATGTGGGTCAGGGGTCCCGCGAGAGCGGCGGTCTTGATCGTGAGCTGCCGGTCGAGTGCCGTCTGCATCCGCCCGCCGGGTGCGTCACCGCTGTGTCGTCCCTGGATCAACCCTGAGAGCACCCCGATGCCGAAGGCCAGCGCAACCACGCCCCCAGCGATGTCGGCGATCGCCTTGTCGGTGCCGGACTGGATGTGGATTCCCTGTGTGGCGGCGAGGACGATCCCGCCGAAAGCGAGCGTGAAGGCGAGCCCGGCCGTGACGTAGGCGCCCATGAGCCTGCGTGGTGCGTCTTGCGACAGGAGCGCATAGACCGCCGCGACGCTGGTGGGCCGCACGGTGGTTGCCAACGCCAGCGCGAAGATCTCGATGATCATGTGGGCGCCGGTTCCGCACGCGGCGTGCCGGCCGCTGCCGTCTCGCCAGTCGGCATGGGAGTCTCGCGGTCGGCCACGGTGATCAGCACGGCGCCGCCGACAAGGCGAAGGTCACTGCCGAGAGAAGTGCGAGTAAGGCTGCCAAGCGGATCGATGCCCCAAGTCGTCAATCGTCGACGACCGCGACGGCCTCCACCTCGATCAGGAACTCGGGCCTGGACAGGGCCTGCACCCCAACCAGCGTGTCGGCGGGCTTGTGGTCCCCGAACAGCGCCGCCCGGGCTTCGTCGATCACCGGCAGCTGCTCTCGGCGGTAGCCGACCACGAAGATCGTGATCTTGGCGACCTGATCGGGACGGGCGCCGCCGGCCGCGAGCGCACGGCCGACGTTGGCGAACACCTGCTGTGCCTGCGCCGCCAGATCACCGGCGCCGACGAGGTTGCCCCGCTCGTCCTCGGGTTCCTGGCCGGCGACGAACACCAGCCTGGCTCCGGTTGCGACGACGACGTGGGTGTACGCAACGGGCGTGGGCAGATCGTCTGGATCGATGAGCTCGAGCGCCACGCCTCACACAGGCTCGGTCCAGACGAGCGCCGGTGCCGTCGAGCACGATCGTCCGTCCTGGTTCGTGATCGTCGTGCGGAGCTTGCGAGATCGGCTTGTCCTCGCGCGCCTCGAGCACCTCGACCTCGGCCGTGATCTCGTCGCCGGGCCGAACCGGCGCCCGGAAGCTCCAGTCCACGTGCAGGAAGACGCTGCCCGGTCCAGGCAGGTCCTCGGCAACGACCGCGTTGAGCAGCCCGGAGGTGACGCCGCCCTGGACGATGATCCCGCCGAAGCGCGGCTCGCGGCCGCCTGCTCGTCGTAGTGGAGCGGATTGCGGTCGCCGGTGAGCTCGGTGAAGAGCTCGATGTCGCGCGCGCGGACCGTGCGGGTTCTCGCGGCCCTGTCCCCGACCTGTCGAGGCGGCATCGGGGCAGCGTAC
>CAVTGV010000003.1:0-337656 GCA_963734365.1 uncultured Thermoleophilaceae bacterium
CAGCCATCAGCGGATCGGCCATGAAGGCGAGTCCCCAAGCGCGCCGCAGGACGGTACTGGCAACGACGATCTCCATCGCCGAGCAAAGGCCCGGCCGGGGCTACACTCGTCCCCCTGAGCGCCGACGTAGCTCAGTTGGTAGAGCACCTCTCTCGTAAAGAGGATGTCGCCGGTTCGAGTCCGGCCGTCGGCTTTCGCGTCGGCAGAGCCAAATCCGGGGCCCTCTATTAGCGGCCCTCGAGGTCCGCGCCTAGCGGCCGACCCTCCCTCGACGACCCCGGGCACGAAGCCTAAGAAGCACATGAATGGGGGGCGGCCTGTTGTGCTCAATGCCGACCGATAAAACGCAGGACTTACAGAGAAACACTCGTGCCCTCGGCCGCAGCGCTGGCTAGCTTCAAGGCAGGTGGCCTGCCCCCTCAGCTTCGGTAGTCAAGTGTTCTCCCAGACAATCCTCGCCAGCGACGGGTTCGTGGGTTGACGACGTGGCCAAAGCACGGCGCCCCCGGAAGGTCGCCGATGTCCCGCACTAACCGGCGCCATGACCTGGGTTCTTCTGAGAAGCTATGAAGAGAATGGCCACCGTCGGCGGCAAGCTGGAGCGCCTGAGGATCGATCAATTCGCTTCTCGACCCCCAGAACCTTGCCCCCGACGACAAGCGCGGTACGTCGGATCAGCTGGCCCTGGCCGATACATCGCGAAGCACTACAAACCGATCGAGATCGGCAGTCCGTCGCTGCGAACGGGTTCTTTGAGTCGGAGCCGCTCATCGCGGTAAAGAAAACGACAAGTACATCGTCAAGGAAGGGAATCGTCGACTCACGGCGCTGAAGGGGCTCACGGATGAGGCGTACCGGCTGCGCTATCCCAGACCGAAGAAGTGGGACGAACTCGCGAAGGAGATCGCGGAAAAGGCTATTCCAGAGAAAGCTGCCAGTGGTCGTGGCTGCCGATGAAGACAGTGTCTGGCCCATCATCGGATACAGGCACGTTCGGCATCGAGCCTTGGGGGGCCCGCTAGCGAAGGCTCAGTTCATAGGCCAGCGCGTAGATGAAGGCGAGACTTGGCGAGCACGTCGCGATACTTGTCGGCGAGTCCGAGACCGAGCGTTACGCTCGCACTATCGCAACCTCCGCGTCGCCCGCCAGATGCGTGACAAGTACAAGATCGATACTTCCAGGGCTCTAAGGAAGACTTCGGCACGTTCACCCGCGCAATGACCTCGGTTCCAATCGGGCCTACATCGGTGCTCCTGATCCCAAAGATGTCTCTAAGCGACGGAGCCGTTGCCTGGCGAAGAGAAGCCTCACGCAAGGGAGGTCGTGGAGTCGGATATTCGGGACGGCCGAAGAAGGAGCCGATCCTGCGTGAGTCGGCGCGAGCTTAGCGATGCTTGCCTCGATACTCCGTGGCAAGCGCTCGACAAGCGTCCTCCGCGAGACCGGCAAGTTCGGCGAGGCTTACCTGCTCAGCCCCGGTCAGAAGGAGACCCTCGAAAAGCGCTTGAGACGGCCGAGTCGCTGATGCGGACGGCGCTGGAGGAGATTGACACCGAAGAAGCGAGACGAGACGATCGCCGACTCGTCAACGGTGTGGGTCCGCGGCGCGGAAACTCTCGAGTGCCGATCCCCAAGGCATGGCGAAGAAGCTCCGGATGTGCCCGGCGTTCGCGCTGGAGTTACCCGCTGCGGACGACTGGGATCCGCGTCGATTGCCGACTGGGTCGAGCTGATGATGATTGATCGAGGAGCGAGAAGCTCTCGGCGGCGGACATTCGCGATCACCTTCAGCAAGTCAGGGACGAGGACGAACCTGGACTGAGCACGAGGCGCAAGAGGTTCCCTTTATGCAGGAGGTGGAGGACATCATGCGCGAGGTCGAGCGGCGGTCTCCGAGGCGCCGGGCTCTTATCCGTTTGCCGCGAAGAGGACGAAATGACTCGCGCGGAGGAATGGAGCAGGGCTCTACCTCTTCCTGCTGCTCCTCTCGATCGAGCATGTCCCCTTTCGGCGTGAGACGTGCAGCAACGCGGTCGGTCCCTTGTTCGACTACCTCAGCCAGGCGGCGCCCTGCAATCCCTACTTGGCCCTGGGTGGAGATCGGTCAGGTTCGGCTGGCCCTTCGATCCTCGCGCTAGATGCGCGCCCCGGGCCCTCGAAGGCCCTCGTTTGGCTCGCTGCCAGCTCGGACTAACGGCACGAGAGGTCAAGAGCCCTTCGCAAGCGCGGAAAGGACATGGGTGTGGACCTAGTGTTCTGGCGTCCGTTCGCCGATGACAGCCCGGGTTCATGGTCTGCTAGCCCAGTGCACCGTCTCGAGCTCTGAGTGGGGCAACACAAAGGTCAAGGACATCAATCGCAAGTCGTGGCTCAAGTACCTAGGGCTCGGCTATAAGCCGATCACGGCTCTGTGATGCCGTTCACGTCCCGACAAGGATGGTGCCGCGGAACGGGGGGTGATGCTCGATGACGTCTCGATGATCATTGATCGCTGCCGCCTTGCGGAGCAACTTCGCCCGATCAACCTCGAGGACGTCACCGAGCACGCTGCCATTGTCACCAGATCGACGCTGGCGGGCTACTCTGGAGATCTGAGCTGATGCGCGCTCCTAGACCTCCCGTCCGGCCCGACCTGCTGAACTGCGACTCAGCAGTTAGCTGAGCGAAGGGAGCAGCATGAGTCGCGGCGACGCTCCGCCAATGCCTTGCCAACGGGCGACCGATCGGTGGGAAGTTTGACGCGCACGCAAGACGTCGCCCCAACGTCCTTTCGCTTACACGGGGAGCCGGCGGCTTCGATCTCGGCCTCGAGGCGTCGGGCTTCAGGTCGTGGGCTGCGTCGAGAACGACACTGGACGCCCGGGCGACGATGCAATGAGCACTAGCTGGCCCCTGATCGCCGAGCCCGCCGACGATCCCGGCAACATCTCGGACAGTTGAGCGCCGGCACGAGATTCTGAGGCCTTTGGCCTCAAGCCGCGAGAACTCACTCTGCTCGCGGGCGGCCCCCCATGTCAGCCCTTCTCCAAGGCCAGCCTGTGGGTCGAGGGATCTACCCCGCGAATGCTCGATCCGCGCGCCGCCACCTTGCGCGCGTTCTTCGACGTCCTTGAGGCCGCGCTCCCTTCGGCAATGCTCTGGAGAACGTCCGGGGCATCACGTTCGCTCCCGCCTCGACAAGACGCGGGAGGAGGCCGTCGACGTCTTGGCGCCCAGCTCGATGGGATCAACAAGCGCCACGGAACGAGTACCAGACCCCAGACCTCACGATCGACGCCGCCGACTACGGAGTTCCGCAGCGTCGCGAGCGAGTTTATCTTCGCTCCCGGAGAGGGAGGCGACTCGAGCTGCCCGGCCCTGACGCACGCGGCTAAGTCCGAGCGCTCACCAGAGCAGTCTGACTTGCGACCTGCTGGGATGCCATCGGCCGATCTAAGATGCACGACCAGCCCATAAAGACCCACGCACCAGGGGCGATGGGCTGACTGCTCGCCACGCGTGCCGGAAGGCCGTAACTATCTGTGGCATACCCCCGACGGGCGGGGGGGAGCCTCTGTTCGGATGGCGAACTCGGTACTGGAGCTTCCTGCTGAAGCTGGCGAAGGACCAGGCCGTCATGGACGATCCAAGCGCAGCCTGGGCCGGCCACCGGCCCGTTTCACTGGCGAAGTCTAGGCTCAGCGTGCGGGAGATGGCTCGGCTGCAGACGATCCCCGACTCCCACGAGATCTCGGGGTCCTACCTCTCGGCGCGACGCCAGGTCGGAACGCGGTGCCCTCGGCGATCGGTGAGCTGCTTCGGGCTCTGAGATCCGACGGCAGTTGCAGGCCGGAAGGTCCGGCGCAGCCTGCGTCTCATCCCCGACCACAGAGACGATTGCCCGAGGGCGACGACGGAGGACGAGCGTCCCGACGAGTTCCTGATACTCCGCAGCGACTACGCCGATCACCCGGGCACGGGCAGGGGCCCGGAGGCCTGCGCACGCGAGGAGCGCGCGAAGGAACCGACGAACGGCCGACGACGTCGGGCTCCGGAACGCCGTCGCAGGGGTCCGCTGATGTGCCCGACCCGCTACCCGACGATCCGCATTGAGCCAGGTCGCCGAGCGGATGAGGGCGAACCCGCGCCGGACACACGACCGGAACACGACCTGCGGTCGGCACTGCATCCGCTCGGCCTGCGGTTTCGCAAGGACTATCCGATCAGGACCGCTGCCGGCTCGTGCGTCCCGACGTGGTCTTCACCCGCCGCCGGTTCGCGGTCTTCGTCGACGGCTGCTACTGGCACGCCTGCCCGCAGCATGGAACCCGGCCATCCCACAACCGGCGCTACTGGGACGACAAGCTGGCCCGCAACGTGGCGAGGGACCACTGCTGTCAACGAAGCGCTGGCACCGCCGGATGGCGGGTGATCCGGGTCTGGGAGCACGAGGATCCGCAGGCCGCGGCTGCCCGCGTCCCGCCGAGCTTCAGGTCTGAGGCTTGGGGTTGGGAGCCCGCCACGGGCCAGGTGCATCGCCCGGCTGACGTTCGTCGCGGGTATCGATTCCTGTCACCGGCACGCAATGCTTGTGGCATGGTCTGCAAAGTTGCTGCGGTAGCGACGCCGTTAGGCGTGATCGGGCGTACCGTCGCAGGCGTGTACTCCATGGTCAGTCTCGGTGGATTTTCTCTCGCTGCGGATCGAGAGCCAGATACTTTCGACCCGACGCTGATGAAGGTTAATGATGCGGTCGGGCGCGAGGTCTTCAGGCCGGACCTCGAACTGCTTGACATCGTCCGGGTTCGTCGTGCGGGAAGAGGGTGCGCGGGTGGCACACCAGTGGCCGGCTGATCGCTCGACGGGAGCATGGCTCAAGTATGTCCGGAAACTTGCGCGGAACGCGCTCTCAAGTGCGGTCTGGCGCCTGTTCGGAGTTCTCTCCCGGTAGCGACCTCTCCCAGGGGAACCGCAGGAGAAGCCGCGGGCAAAGAGTTTCATTGCCGACAGCCGGCCGCGCGTCTCGCTCCCACCCCGACCGGCAGGCACGCTGTCAAGAGTCCGCTGGCCAGCTCGAAGGCCAACTGGGAGGCGCGGTCGATTGAGATGTGCGCCGCACCGACCACGCTCGTCGCGAAGGTTAGAGACCGCTTCGTCGCTCGGGGGACGCCGCTGGAATCAGATCTTCCGGCAATCCTTGCCGCGGCTCAGCGCCGCGGCGTCGCTAGTCGCAGGGCCTGGAAAACGGGCAGTTCGCATGATCGTGAAGGGGTCCGAGCGATTATATTCGCCCCCGGCTGCCTGTCAGAGATAGCCTCGTAGCTATGCCAGGGGGGCTCACGCCTGAACAGCAGGCGCGCGTCGAGATCGACCGGATGCTCGAGGCGGCCGGCTGGGTCGTCCAGGACTTCGCCGAGATGGATCTCACCGGCCGGCTCGTGGGGTCGCCGTCCGCGAGTTCCCGACTGCCGACGGGCCCGCCGACTACCTGCTCTACGGCGACAGGAAGGCGCTCGGCACGATCGAGGCCAAGAAGGACGGGAGCCGCTGCTCGGCGTCGAGACGCAGTCGGACGCTACGCCGAGGGCTTCACCAAGACGGCCAAGAAGAAGGGCATCCCGGCCTGGCGCTAGCCGCTGCCGTTCCACTACGAGAGCACCGGCAAGCGAGACCTACTTCGCCAACCGGCTCGATCCCGACCACGCGCCGCGCGAGGTCTTCGCTTTCCACCGGCCGGAGACGCTGATCGAGATCGCCAAGTCGCGGCGAGACGCTGCGCCAGAAGCTGCGGCGATGCCGCCGCTCAACGAGGAGGGCTCTGCGCACGAACCAGATCCAGGCGATCGAGGGCCTGGAGAAGTCGTTCGCCGACGAATCGCCTGCGGACGCTGACCCCGCAGATCATGGGATCGGGCAAGACGATCCTCGCCGTCGCCGAGGCCTACCGGCTTGCTCACGCTACGGCGGGCAGCCGATGCGGATCCTGTTCCTCGTCGATCGGCGCAACCTCGGCAAGCAGGCCCGCGACGAGTTCAGCAACTACGTCACGCCCGACGACGGCCGCAAGTTCGGCGAGCTGTTCAACGTCCAGCTGCTCACGCTCGAACCACATCGATCCCGCGGCCAACGTCGTCATCTCGACCATCCAGCGGCTCTACTCGATCCTGCGCGGCGAGGAGGAGTTCGATCCGGAGCTCGAGGACGAGTCGGTCTTCGAGCACGCCGGCGAGCGAGGACTTCGAGCCGCTGCCGGTCAGCTACCAACGCGACGGTCCCGATCGAGACTGTTCGACTTCATCTTCACCGACGAGGGCCACCGCTCGATCTACGGGCGCTGGGGCCAGGTCCTCGACTACTTCGACGCCTTCCTCGTCGGGCTCACGGCGACGCCGTCGAAGTTCACCTACGGCTACTTCCAGGGCAACGTCGTCGCGCCCTACACCTACGAGGAGTCGGTCATCGACGGCGTCAACGTCGATTACACGACCTACCGGATCGAGACCGAGGTCTCCAAGCAGGGCGCGACGGTCGGCAAGGGCGAGTGGGTCAGGTCCGCGAAGACTGACCCGCGAGCAGGCCTACAAGGAGCTCGAAGACGAGCTACCTACGACGAGGCCAAGCTCGACCGAGCCGTCGTCGCCGAGGACCAGATCCGGACGGTCGATCCGCACCTTCCGCGACAAGGTCCTGACCGAGATCTTCCCCGGCCGCAAGGAGGTCCCGAAGACGGTCTTCTTCTGCAAGCACGACACCACGCCGAGGACGTCCTGCGGATCGTTCGCGAGGAGTTCGGCCGGGGCTCGGACTTCGCCCGGAAGATCACCTACAAGACCCAGGGCTCGAGCCGAGCAGCACATCCAGGACTTCCGCACCGACCCGAAGTTCCGGATCGCCGTCACGGTCGATCAGATCGCGACCGGCACCGACATCAAGCCGTCGAGTGCCTGGTCTTCCTGCGGATGGTCCAGAGCCGCGCCTACTTCGAGCAGATGAAGGGCCGAGGCGTCCGCAAGATCGACGACGACGAGTTCTGGGCCGTGACGCCGGGGGCCGGGAGCAGGGCGTCGATCAAGGATCACTTCGTCATCGTCGATTGCGTCGGCCTGACCGACGAGGACAAGGCCTGGGTCGAGACCAGCCGCTGGACCGCAAGCCGAACGTGCTCGCTCAAGAGCCTGCTCGCAGGACGTCAAGCAGGGGACGACCGACGACGATCTGCTGGCCACGGTCGCGGCCCGGCTGACCCGCCTCGAAGGCAAGCTGACGCCGAGGACGAAGCCGAGATCGCCGAGCTGGCCGGCGCCTCGCTCAAGGAGATCGCCGAGGCGCTCGTCGCGGCGATCGATCCCGACCAGCGCTCGACGAGGTCGCCGGCCGAGGAGCTCGACGAGGAGCGCGATCCGACCGAGGAGGAGATCGCGGCGGCCAAGGAGCAGCTGGTCGAGGCGGCGGTCGAGCCGCTGCCAGAAGGCCGAGGTCCGCGAGAAGCTCCTGAGCCTGCAGACCCAGACCGAGCAGATCATCGACATCGCCACGCAGGACAGCTGCTCGTCGGCCGGCTTCGTCGACGCCGACGAGGCCGAGGACCTGGTCGAGACCTTCGAGGACTGGATCAAGGAGCACCACGACGAGTACGTCGCTCTCGAAGGCCTACTTCGAGAGGCCCTACAAGCAGCGGCCGACGCTGGAGGACTTCAAGGAGCTGGCCAAGGCGCTCGAGGCGCCGCCGCTGCAACTTGACGCCCGAGCGGCTCTGGAAGGCCTACAAGCAGCTCGACGAGCGACAAGGTCCGCGGCGACGGCGGCAAGACTCCTGGCCGACATCGTCTCGCTGATCCGCTTCGCCGTCGGCGAGGACGACGAGCTGATCCCGCACGCCGAGATCGTCAAGCTGCGCTTCGACCTCTGGCTGACAGAGCAGCAGCCGAGCGGGCGAAAGTTCAGCGCCGAGCAGCTGTGGCTGGCTGATGATGGTCCGCGACCACATGGCGACGTCGCTGACCATCGAGCCCGACGACTTCGACCTCGACCCCTTCGCCCAGGAGGGCGGCCTCGTCGCGGCCTACGAGGTCTTCGGCAACGACCTCGACCCGCTCCTCGATGAGCTGAACGAGAGGCTGGCGGCATGAGCGAGGCGAACTGTGACGGAGTTCGCCCGCCCCTCCCGAAGGGCTGGGAGTGGAGAGCTCGTCCGACCTTGGAACTTGGGTAGGGGGAGGCGCGCCAATCTAAGCAACGATCCGAGATTCGGACGGCGGACACCATCCCCTGGGTGTCGCCCAGAGGACATGAAGAGCCTGGCGCCTCGAACGGACGCAGGACTTGATTACGCAGGAGGGGCTCGAGGGCAGTGCGGCCAAGCAGTTTCCAGCTGGAAGCGTCGCCATTGTTGTGCGGTCAGGAATCTGGAGCGCACCCTCCCGGTCTCACTCATCCCTTTCGCCGCCACGGCAAATCAGGACATCGAATTGTCGCTCCCCACAAGGGCATCGATGCGGAGTGGCTTCTATAGCATTGCGATCGGAGGCCGACGGGATTCGAGGGTCGGTGCCAGAAAGACGGAACGACCGTCGCGAGCCTTGATGTGGCTCGGCTCATGGATTGGTCGATAGCAGTGCCGCCACCGGAACAGCAGCGCCGGATGGCGAGGACCTTGAAAGAAATTGAGCAGCGGCTAGGGGTTGGGGAGGAGTGTCTCGTCGTCGCCAGCGGGCGTGCGCAGGCGTTTGATGCATCGTTCTATCGCGACCTCGGCTTGGGCCGGAGGGAGCGGCTCCGACGGATGGCAGCTAAGGCGGCTTTCCGCGATAGCTGATTGCAAGCTCGGGAAGATGCTGGATGCGCAGAAAAACGAAGGGACCGCGCGTCCCTACCTCCGCAACAGCAACGTACAGTGGGGGCGGTTTTGACCTCAGTGACACGAAGGAGATGAGGATTAAAGACAATGAGGTCGAGCGGTTTGAGGTCAGACGAGGTGATCTCTTGCTATGCGAGGGAGGCGAGCCGGGGAGGTGCGCCGTATGGGATCGCGACGAGCCGATGTACTTTCAGAAAGGCGCTCCATCGCGTACGACCCACGAAATCTGTTTCGGCGCCGTACCTGCAGCGGTACTTCGCGTTTGCGGCTCAAGCTGGAAGCCTTGAGCGCCACTTGACCGGGACAACCATCAAGCACCTCCCAGGCAACAAACTGGCCTCGATCGAGATTCCTGTTCCGCCCGTGGTCAAACAGGAGGCGATAGTGCGTCGCGCGGCTGAGCTGGATGAAGAGTTGGCCGGAATGGTTGGCGGCTCGAGCGCGTCGGAAGCGTGAACGACGCATGACCGCACTTCTCCGCGAGGCCAGGTTGGGGCGGTTGGCGATAGCCAGCATAGATACCGCAGTCGAGAATTCGCGGCAGGTTGCGCCGGAGGGCACGCCGTGAGGCGGGAATGGATCGACACGCCCGCCAGCTCGTCCAGAAGCTCTGGAACTTCTGCAACCTCCTCCGCGACGACGGGCTGTCGTACGGCGACTACGTCGAGCAGCTCACCTACCTGCTCTTCCTCAAGATGGCCCACGAGCGGACGCAGCCGCCGTTCAACCAGCCGTCGCGGATCCCGGAGGGCTACGACTGGCCGTCGCTGCTCGAGCAGGACGGCGCCGAGCTCGAGGCGCACTACACGGTGCTCCTCGACGAGCTCGGCACGGCAGCCGGGACGCTCGGGCCTGATCTTCCGCAAGGCGCAGAACCGGATCCAGGACCCGGCCAAGCTGCGAGCGGCTGATCGTCGATCTGATCGAGCCGGAGACCTGGACCGGCATCGACGCCGACGTCAAGGGCGACGCCTACGAGGGGCTGCTGGAGAAGAACGCCGCCGACACCAAGTCCGGCGCCGGCCAGTACTTCACGCCGCGCGCGCTGATCAGGGCGATGGTCGACGTGCATGCAGCCGCGGCCGGGCGAGACGATCGCCGACCCTGCTGCGGCACCGGCGGCTTCCTGCTCGCCGCCCACGACTACATCGCCGACAACCACGAGCTGGACCGCGACCAGAAGCGCTTCCTGCGCGACGAGGCCTTCTCCGGGACCGAGATCGTCGACAACACCGCGCGGCTGTGCGCGATGAACCTCTTCCTCCACGGCATCGGCTCGACCGACCCCGACGCCGAGCCGCCGATCGAGGTCCGCGACGCCCTCGATCGCCGAGCCGAGCGAGCGGGTCGACATGGTCCTGGCCAACCCGCCGTTCGGGCGCAAGTCGTCGGTGACGATGGTCGGCGAGGACGGCAAGCGTCGAGAGCGAGCGACATCGCCGATCCAGCGCCAGGACTTCTGGGCGACGACCTCGAACAAGCAGCTCAACTTCCTCCAGCACATCCGCTCGATGCTCAAGATCGGCGGCACGCGCCGCGGTGGTCCTGCCCGACAACGTGCTCTTCGAGGGCGGGGCCGGGCGAGACGATCCGGCGCCGGCTGCTCCAGGAGTGCGACGTCCACACGATCCTGCGCCTGCCGACCGGCATCTTCTACGCCCAGGGCGTCAAGGCGAACGTCCTCTTCTTCGAGCGCAAGGCCGCCTCGACGGAGGCCGCGACGAAGCGAGCTCTGGGTCTACGACTTCCGCACCAACCAGCACTTCACGCTCAAGACCAAGACGCTCAAGCGCTCGGACCTCGACGACTTCGTCGACGGCCTACAAGCCCGGCGAGACCGCACGAGCGCGAGGAGACGGAGCAGTTCAAGCGCTGGACGCTACGAGGAGCTCGCAGGCGCGACCAGGCTTCAACCTCGACATCTGGGCCGACGTCCAGGACGAGTCGCTCGAAGACGCGGCCAACCTGCCGGCGCCGGAGGTCATCGCCGAGGAGATCGTCGAGAGCCTGACCGCGGCCCTGGAGCAGTTCTCGGCCGTGGCGGCCGAGCTGCCGGCGGGCAACGGCGAGCCGGGTCGAGGGACTGGGCAGACGATGCGGTCGTCGAACTGCTGCCCGACGAAGAGCACCGCATCTAGATATCGGCTAGAGATCCTGGCTCGCGCGAACGCCGCGCGTACATGGTTCCCAAAACCGGGTACGGGGGGGGTCCAACGCCCGAATTTCGAAGAGTGGAACTCGCGGCTCTTTCAGGCTTTTTGCAGTACCAGACAGGTCCTCGCTTTCCCCCTGCTGGGGACGCGTAAAGGCGGGGGTTGAGGGTTCCGAATCCCTCCTGGGCTTCTGTTCTGGGTCAACCGCCCAACCCGACGGCGCAGCTACGAACAACTCCGTAACGGGAGCATTGGCTCAATTGCGGGCTAGCGATCGCGGAGGTAATTCGGGCGAGCGCCGTCTCCCCGACCAGCCGTCCCGGCGAGTAACGAAGGCCGACGCGGACGAAGCCGCCGCGCGCCACTGAACTGCCCTCAGCAGCGCGCCAGCTGCGCCTCCGTCAACGGCGGCTTGCCCTGCTTCGCGCGCATCTCATTCCGCCTCCCGATAACCCCAGCGCGGTGCTTGGCCTTGCGCGCCTTGATGGCCTTTGCGTGCGCGCCCAGGCGCTTTCGGGCCACCGCACGGTCCTCGTCGGTGAACAGCGAGGCGTAGGGCTTGGTGTCGTCCGTGACCAGGTACTCGCAGGTCAGGTCGAGCGAATCGGCCTCTTCGAGCTTCAGGTAGCCGGCGCTCGGGGCCTTGTACAGGTAGCGCCGCACTAACTCGACCACCTCCGGTCCGCCCTTCTCGCTGGCTGTGCTCAGTCCGCGCTTGTAGTGCGTCGGGTTGTACGGATTCCCGGCGTCGGTCTTGACTCCGCGCGTCTTGAGCTGGTCGATCTGCCAGTCGAGGTCACTGAGCAGCTGGTCGAATGTTGCTTGGTCACTCACACCCCAACCTTAGGCCCTTTCGTCACAAGCTCCCGGACGTACCCGGCGGATTACTCCAAGTGCCGCTGGGTACCGGCGAATCATGGACGCTGTGAAAGTGGGAGAACAGGCGCTCGCAGGCTGGCGCGGGAAAGTCGCGGATGGTGCGGCCAAGCCGTTCGAATCGCGCACCAAGGTCGAGCCCGATCAGGTACGCGCCCTGGTGGGCGCCCTGTTCTTCGTGCTCTCGGTGTACTACGTCATCAGCACCGCGCTCCGGGCAGTGCGCGAGGCCCGCCAGGGCTGACCGCCGTAATTCCACCGCGCTCCGCCGGTTGGACGAGCGCACCACCACTCGTCAACAACCGGAAGGAGCCCCACGATGACCAAGCGCTTCAACATCGCCGCCCTGGCGATCGCCCTGCTCGCCCTGTTCGTAGCGATGGGCGGCACCAGCTACGCGGCCAAGGTGCTGATCGGCACCAAGAGCCTCAAGAACAGCGCCGTGACCACCAAGAAGATCAAGAACGGTCATGTGCGAACCGCCGACATCAAGAACGGCGGCATTCAGATGGCCGACCTGAGCGGGTCGCTTCAGGCTCAGGTTCAGTCGAACTTCCAGCTGCTCGACGGCGCTGTGACCACGGCCAAGCTGGCCAACAACGCGGTGACGTCGCCGAAGGTCGCTCCGAACAGCCTCACCGGGGCGGACCTGGCGAGCAACTCGGTGGACAGCGACGAGGTCGTGAACAACAGCTTGGACTCCGACGAGATCAAGGCCAGCGCCGTCAGAGGAACCGAGCTGGCCTCCGACTCCGTCCAGACCGACGAGGTCGATGACCACAGCCTCAACGCCGTCGATGTCGGCAAGTACTCGGGTGCGGCCACGCGCAACTTCATCAACATCCCCGCGCACGCCTGCGACACCGAGACCATCGATCCGTCGCCGTCGACCACGAGCATCTCCGGCAAGGCGATCGTCGCCACGCCGGGCACGGCCTTCGGCGGGAGCGTGACCTTCCACGCCGAGGCCGAGGGCAGCACGATCCTGCTCAGGGCCTGCAACCCGACCGCCAACCCCATCGATCCCGATGGCGCGGCAGGCGCGACCTACAGCTACATCGTGTTCGACTAAGCAGACCCTCCGCCAGAGGACCCTCCAGCGCCCCGCACACGCGGGGCGCTGGCCGTTCACGAACAAAGATGGAATAAATGCAGAGAACGGCGGTCTGATCAGTATGTCCGCCACTACGGAAGAGTCCACGCTGATGTCCACATCGACAAAGCGATCGCACTCGGAGATACCTGGCCAGGCGGTCCGGCCGGTGCTCCCGGCCCTGAAGGCGCTCTTCCTGGTGGGCAGCATCCTCGTCCTCCTCGGCGGGACCCAGCTGTTCATCTTCTCCGAGCGCACCGAGGACTTCTTCGCCTGGACCATCAAGGCTCCGGTGACCGCCGCGGTGGACGGCGCCTTCTTCTACACCGGCTTCCTCCTGCTCTTCCCCGCCTCGCGGGCGAAGTCATGGGCCGCGGTGCGCCCGGTGGCCTTCGCCGTCCTGATCGTGGCCACCACCAAGCTGCTGGCCACCCTGCTCGACCTCGACCTGTTCCACTTCGACGACGCCTTCCAGCCGGCGTTCGCCGCCTGGGCGTGGCTCGCGGTCTACATCGTGATCCCGGTGGGTCTGCTCGTGCTGATCTCCATGCAGCTGCGCATGGACGGAGGAGATCCGCCGCCGGGCACCGCGCTGCCCGCCGTCCTCAAGGTCGCCTTCCTCGCGATCTCGGCCGTGATGCTGGCCATCGGCGCGATCCTGCTCGTGTCGTCGAGCACGGCGATCGACATCTGGCCCTGGCCGCTCACCCCGCTCACCTCGCACGCGCTGTCGGCGTGGTTCCTGGGCGTGGGCGCCCTGGCGGCGTTCACGGTCAGGGAGAACGATGTCGAGCGCTCGCTCTGGACCTTCATCGGCTCCGCTGCGCTGGGCGTGATGCTCGCCGTGGCCATTGCCCGCTACGGCGGCGACGTGGATTGGGACGAGCCGGTGGCCTGGGTGCTGGCCGGGCTGATCGCCCTCGTGACGGTGACCGGCCTCTACGGGGTCGCACGGGCAAGAAGCGCCGGGTAGTCTGCGCGCCCGTCGATGGCGGGGCGTGTGGCGCGAACACTGGTTGTCGGGACGGCGGTCGCCTTGGCCGCGCTGCCCGGCGTCGCGGCGGCCAAGCCGTCCCAGGACGTCCTCGTGGTCTCCAACAACTGGGAGGGCACGGCCGACGTGATCGCCCTCAAGGGCTTCAAGCGGCTCGCCCGGCTCAACGTGATCCCGGACAGGGCCGAGCGCGTGGCCGAGATCGAGTCGGACGCCACCAGCAAGGGGTACTTCGACAGCATCCGCCTGCTCGTGGGCGAGGGCCACAACCAGTACGTGGACGACGGCTTCGTCTCCAAGGACGGTCGCTTCGTCTACTTCTCGCGCCCGAGCTTCGCCGACGTGGTGGCCATCAACCTGAGGACGAGGAAGATCGCCTGGCGCACGAAGATCGACGGCTACCGCGCCGATCACATGGCGCTCGCGCCCAACGGCAGGCGCCTGCTCGTTTCGGCCTCCACGGCGCGCAACGTGAACGTGATCGACACGCGGACCGGCCGGATCACCGGCCACATCCCCTCGGGCGACCAGCCTCACGAGAGCAACTACTCGCGCGACGGCAAGACGATCTTCCACGCGAGCATCGGCACGGTCTACACGGACACCGACGATCCCTCCGAGTCGGCAACGAAGGGTGAGCGCGTGTTCGAGGTGATCGACGCGAAGACGCTTCGGGTCAAGCGCAGGATCGACATGGGCCAGAAGCTCGCCGAGTTCGGCGCCCCGGGCCTCAGCTCGGCGGTGCGCCCGATGGCCATCGCTCCCGGCGAGCGCTTCATCTACTTCCAGCTCTCGTTCTTCCACGGCTTCGTCGAGTACGACCTCAAGCGAAACCGCCCCACGCGCCTCGCGGTGCTGCCGCTGAGTGCGAGGTCGCGGAACCTTCCCCGCCAGGAGTACCTGCTCGACTCCGCGCACCACGGGCTGAGCATCAACCCGCGCGGCTCGAAGTTCTGCGTGGCCGGCACGATGTCGGACTACGCGGCGATCGTGACCCGTCGCACGCTCAAGCCCGAGCGCATCATCGACGTGGGCCGCACGCCCTACTGGTCCACCTCGAGCGAGGACGGGCGCTACTGCTTCGTCTCGGTGAGCGGCGACGACCGCGTGTCGGTGATCTCCTGGAAGAAGGCGCGCGAGGTGGCCCGCATCAAGGTGGGCGACCATCCCCAGCGCATGCGCACCGGCACGATCCGCGCGGGAATACTCAGCCGGCGCTGACCGGCAGCGGGCTGCGCCGCTTGAGGCGCCGGCGCTCGAACCGCCCGAGGCCGCTGGCGCCCGGGTCGGCGAGCACGATCTCGTCGGCGCCGCGCGACAGCGCCTCGGCGGTGAGAGTGTCCGCGGGGTGCCAGCCCGGCGCGGCGATCGTGTCGAGCTGCACGCTGTCGTCGCCGTCGAGTGTCATCCACGCGCGCGTGAGGTCGCGGCCCGCCAGCTCGCGGCAGATCTCGTTCCAGAGCGCGGAGCGCACGTCGCAGCAGCGCGGCCGGCCCGTCGGCTCCTCGCGGATCACGGAGACGACCGTCAGGTCGTCGCCGTCCGCCCGAGTCCGCTCGGCGACCGAGCGCAGCGCGGCGTCCGCGCGATCGGTGGGGCCGTAGACGAGCAACGTGTGCACGGGATCATCGTAGTCCCGCGCGAGACTCAGCCGTCGTCGCCGGCGCCGTCCTCGTCGCCCGAGCCGTCGTCGTCCGGAGCCGAGCCGACCGGCTTGAGGTCCTGGTTGAGATGGACCTCCACCTGGCTGCCGTCGGCCTTCTTGACCTCGACCTCCCACCCGGCCTGGCCGTCGTCGGCGCGCTCCACCTCGGACACGCTCTTGCCGCCCACCGCGTCGAGCGCGGCCTTGGCCGCGGCGTCGGCACGCGGGCCGCTCACGCTCTCGTCGGAGTCCCCGCTGACCGCCAGCGCCACCCCGGCGCCGCCGGCCGCGAGTACCACCACGGCCACCCCTGCGATGACGAAGTTTCGTGTTCTCGAAGACATGGAGCCATCATCGGGGCGCTGCCTGAAATGAGCCTGAGAGTCAGCCGGGCAGGTGCAGGCGAACGGTCGACCCCAAGCCGCCGGCTCCGTCGATCGCCGCGCTGCCCCCGTGGGCCTCGGCGATCGCGCTCACGATGGCCAGGCCGAGCCCGGCGCCGCCGCGGGTGCGCGCCGAGTCGCCGCGGGTGAAGCGCTCGAAGGCGTGGTCGGTCAGGTCATCGGGGAAGCCCGGCCCCTCGTCGCTCACCGCGATCTCGAGCGCCGGGCCGTCGCCGGCCGGCCGCGCGGCCAGCACCACCGTCCCCGACCCGTGGCGCAGCGCGTTGTCCACCAGGTTGCCGAGCGCCTGGCGCATGCGCAGCGGATCGAGCGACGCCGACAGCCCGGCGGGCGCGTCGACCGAGATCGCGCGCCCCTCGGAGCGCGCCCGCGCCTCGAAGCGCTGGTCGGCGTGCTCGAGCAGCTCGCGCACGTCGACCGGCTCGCGCCGCAGCGGCAGGCCGCCGTCGCCCGCGCGAGCGATCAGCAGGAGGTCGTCCGCGAGCTGGGCGAGCTGGTCGGTCTCGCTGAGCGCCACCCCCAGGGACTCGCGCGCGTCGGCTCCCAGGCCGGGGGTGCGCAGCGTGGCCTCGAGCTCGGTCTTCAGCACCGCCAGCGGCGTGCGCAGCTCGTGGCTCGCGTCGGCCACGAAGCGCCGTTCGCGCTCGTACGAGCCGCGCAGGCGCTCGAGCATCTCGTTGAGGGTCTCGCCCAGGCGGCGCACCTCGTCGCGCGCGGCGGGCAGGGGCAGCCGCTCGCCGGGACCGGCGAAGGAGACCTCGCTCGCCCGGCGCCGCATGGCCTCCACGGGTCGCAGCGCGCCGGCGGCCAGGAGGTAGCCGAGCAGCGACGCCGCCAGCACGGCGATCGGGCCGCCCACCGCAAAGGAGCCCAGCACCCCGGACAGCGTCTCCTCGCGGTCCTCCATCGAGCGGCCGACCACCACCACCTCGCCCGACCCCGCGGCGCGCGCCTCGGCCCGCAGCCGGGCGGTGTCCTCGATGCCCGGCACCTGGCGTTCGGTGATCAGCGTGTCCTCGCGCGCGCGTGCGATCTCCGCCCGGTCGAGCACGCGCCCCGCGCGCGCCGCCGGCCGAGTCGAGCACCCGCCCGTCGGAGGCCACCAGCTGCGCGAAGCCCTCCTCCGGATCCCCGAGCGCCCCGGCGGCGGGATCGCCGGAACGTGCCACGGCCGTGGCGCTCGACTCCAGGCCGCTGTCGATCCCGCCGAGCAGGTCCTCGGCCAGCCGCAGATACACGAACACCGCCGCGGCGGACAGCACCAGCACCATGGCCAGCGCGAACGCCGCGGTGAGCCGCCAGCGGATCGGCAGCCGGCTCACGCCGCCACGCCCCCGTCGCGCCGCAGCCGGTAGCCCGCCCCGCGCACGGTCTCGAGCGAGCGCACGCCGAAGGGCCGGTCGATCTTCTCGCGCAGGTAGCGCACGTAGACCTCGACGACGTTGGAGCGGTTCTCGTAGTCGTAGTCCCAGGCGTGCTCGAGCAGCGACAGCTGGGAGAGCACCTCGCCGGGCCGCCGCATGAACGCCTCGAGCAGCGCGAACTCCTTGGGGGAGAGCTCGATCTCCGCCTCGCCGCGCCAGACCTCGCGCGTGGCGGGATCGAGCCGCAGCGAGCCCACCTCCAGCACCACCGGCCGCTCCACGGGGCCGCGACGGGACAGCGCGCGCAGCCGCGCCAGCAGCTCGGCCAGAGAGAAGGGCTTGACCAGGTAGTCGTCGGCGCCCTCGTCGAGGCCGCGCACGCGGTCGTCGACACCGTCGCGGGCGGTGAGCATGATGATCGGCGTCCATACGCCGTCGCCGCGCAGGCGCCGGCAGGTCTCGAAGCCGTCGATGCCCGGCAGCATCACGTCGAGCACCACGGCGTCGAACTCGCCGGCCGCGATGATCCAGAGCGCGTCCTCGCCCCGCACGGCCACGTCGGCGACGATCCCCTCGGCACGCAGGCCGCGGCGCAGCGCGGAGGCCAGCGGCACGTCGTCCTCGACGATCAGGACCTTCACGCTCCCATGATGGCGTGGCCAACCTGAGAGCGGGCTGAGAGCCAGAACACGCACTACCCTGGATCGCATGGACTCCCGCCGCGCGGCGATCGTACGCATCGCCTCGTTCGGCGTCGTGGCCGGCACTCTTTTCATCACCGTGCTGGTGACCGGCTCGGTGCCCTCGCCGGACGAGGCGCGCGACTTCGGGGAGAGCCTGGGCGCCTGGGCCCTGCTCGTCTACCTGCCCCTGTTCGTGCTGGCCAACTTCGTGATCACCTGGCCGATCCTGGCCGGCGCCACCGGCCTGCTGTTCGGCACCTGGGCCGGCTTTCCGCTCGCGCTCGTGGGCGTGACCTTGGCCTCGCTGGTGCAGATGGGCATCTCGCGGCGGCTGGCGGGTGAGCACTTCGGCGGGCTGCTGCCCGAGCGCACACGCGCGCTCGAGGACTTCCTCACGCAGAACGGGGCGGTGGCGGTGATGGAGTCGCGCATCGTGCCGCTGCTGCCGTGGGGCATCGTCAACTACAGCGCCGGGCTCACGAAGCTGCGCTTCGGCCAGCTCGCGCTCGGCACGGTGGTGGGCGGCGGCCCCAAGGTGTTCGCCTACGTGGCCCTCGGCGGCAGCCTGACCGACCTCGCCTCGCCCGAGGCGATCGCCGCGGTGGTACTGCTCGTGATCCTCGGCCTGGCCGGCGCGCTGTTCGTGCGCCGCCAGATCGTGGCGGGACGGCGCGCGCGCCCTGCCTAGTCTCAAACGCAGTGTCCTACTTCCAGGCCGTCCGGATCTACTCGATCATCGAGGTGTGCATCTTCTCCGCCCTGCTCGTGGTGGCCATCGGCGGCCTGGGCGAGTCGGCCGAGCAGGTGCTGGGCTGGACCCACGGCTTCGGCTGGATCATCCTGTGCCTGCTCGTGGCCAACGGCTGCCGGCAGCGCATCTTCCCCTGGGCCCTGCTCGCCGCCACGGTGTCCCCGCTGGGGCCGGTGGGCAGCACCGCGGGACTCGAGTATCTGGCGCGGCGCTCTAGCCCTTCGGCGCTTCAGCAGCGCCCGCGCCGCTGAGGCGCTCGCTGAGCTCCTCGCGGCTCGTGCCGCGCAGGTAGAGCACTCGCTCGAACAGATCGCCGTAGGTGTCGAGCACCGAGAAGGTGAGGTCGATGGTGCTCACTGTGTCCGCGTCGCGCGCCGCGGCGAACTCGGCGGCCCGCCGGGTCACGTCCTCCAGCACGTCGGGGCCGAGCGGTGGGGTGGCGGGACCATCGGGTATGCCGGCCTCGTCGCCACCCACCAGCGGAGCCTCGCCCACGCCGAGGCCCTGCAGAGCGGCACCCACCTCACCGTGCAGGCGCAGCGCGCGCAGCCAGCGCTCGGCCTCGTCCTGCGCCGAGTGGGCGAACGGCAGCGCGGTGCCGGCCAGGGCCACCACGAGCGCGGCGTCCTGCGAAAGGGGTATGTGCCTGCTGTCCGTCACGAGACCTCCGTGGGGTTTGCGCGCCAATGGCCCATCGACGTGGCTACCCCGTGACCTTGACAGACCAAACCATTCGTGGACATTCGTACGAGCTCGCCGGCCGTGCGCTAAAGCGCGTCCGACCCGCCGGCCTGAAGCCACTCTTCCATCGACACGTGATGAGCGGCCCGCTCACCCTCGTTGAGCTCGTGGCGCAACTCGCCCAGCAGGCCGTGGCGCTCGGCCACGACGTTGTGCTTGTGAATCGTCTCCAGGTTCTCCTGGCGCGCGGACACGAAGGCGCCCTCGCCGAGGGCGGCGAATCGCTCGCCCGCCATGCGCACCATCTCGCGCACGCAGTCCTCCACGAAGCGCGGGTGCATGTGGGCCTTCTCCACCACCTCGACCTCGTCGGAGCGCTTCATCAGCTCGTAGATCTCGGAGCTCATCGAGGCCTCCACGATCTCGAGCAGGGTCTGGGCCTCGATCGGGTCCTCGCAGCTCTCGGGGCAGCCGATGTAGAGCGTGCCGATGCCGCGCTGGTTGTGGGTGGCCACGGGCACCGCCTCGAATACCTGCTCGATCTCGCTGTCGCTGAAGCCGGCTTCCGACAGGCGCTCCTGCGAGCGCTCCATCACCATCTCCTGCGCGCACGGGCAGGCGGTCATGCCCTGAGCCTGGACCCCCACCATCCGGCGCGTGCCTGAGGCGGACGCCACCGCGGCGCCGAACAGCGTGTAGATCTCCTGGGTCCGCGCGCCCGAGGCGGGTGTCGCCTTGTTCTCCGGGTAGCGGGCCGCGATCGTGACCTCGGCGCGACGTGCCTCCTGGCGGTCGCGCACGCGCTCGGCGATGTGGGCGGCGAGCGTCTCGGCCTTGAAGGCCTCGCCGAGGATGACCTCGTCGATCGCCTCGTTCACGACCTCCTCGAAGCGCGACATGTGCGCGCCCTTCTGCTCGGCACCTAGATCCACGAAGCACTCGAGCTCGGCGAAGAAGAGCTGCTCGTCTCCGTTCACGCTGATGCGGATGACCTTCTCGACCCCGGTCACGCCGACGCGCGAGAGACTCACCTGGGTGGTGGGGCGGCGCGCCTGAACGTCGCTCCCGAGGACGGAAATTCGCTCGGTCATGGCAATGCTCAACTGTACTCAGGGCACGGGGCCGGTCCACACCACGCCGCAAAACGCACAAACCCGTTGTATGCTGGCCGCGGCTGCACGCCCCGGACCTGGCCCAGAGCTCAGCCCCTCGCGGTCAACACCGCGCACCGCACAACCCGACATTGAGACAGGCCCTGCGAGGGGCAGAGCAGCGCTGTCAAAGGAGTGAGGGGTTGACTGAGAAGGATGTGGCTGTGGCGCTCCTGGAGGAGCCGGCCGAGGCGCGCGTTCTCGACATCGAGGAGCTGCGCGGGCTCGCGGCCGAGGGACGGGAGCGCGGCTACCTGACCTTCGAGCAGATCGCCGCCTGCCTCGAGGAGGTGGAGGTGACCAAGGAGCAGGTGGTGGAGTTCCGCGCGCACCTGCTCGACTCCGGTGTGGAGATCGTGGCCGCGGACAGCCCACGGCCGCCCGGCATGCCGGCGATGCCCAGCGACGGCGACGGAGCCCAGCCCGCTCCGGCGGTGGCGAAGAAGTCGGAGATCGACCTGACCATCGAGCCCAGCCTGGACTCGCTGCGGCTCTACCTCCGCTCGATCGGCCGGGTGGACCTGCTCACCGCGGGCGAGGAGGTGGCGCTGGCGCGGCGCATCGAGCGCGGCGACATGGTCGCCAAGCAGCAGATGATCGAGGCCAACCTGCGCCTGGTGGTCTCGATCGCCAAGGGCTACCTGGGCCGCGGCCTGTCCTTCCTCGACCTGATCCAGGAGGGCTCGCTGGGCCTGATCCGGGCGGTCGAGAAGTTCGACTACCGGCGCGGCTACAAGTTCTCGACCTACGCGACCTGGTGGATCCGCCAGGCGGTGACGCGCGCGATCGCCGACAAGGCGCGCACGATCCGCATCCCCGTGCACATGGTCGAGAAGCTCAACAAGGTCGTGCACGTGGAGCGCCAGCTGGTGCAGGAGTTCGGGCGCGAGCCGACCCCGGAGGAGATCGCGATGGAGCTCCAGTGGACCGCGCGCGAGGTCAAGGACATCCTGCGCATCGCCCAGCTGCCGGTGTCACTCGAGAAGCCGATCGGCGAGGAGGAGGACTCCGAGCTGGGCGACTTCGTGGAGGACGACACCGCCGAGTCGCCCTTCGAGCTGGCCAGCGAGAACCTGCGCCGCGAGAACGTGCGACGCGCCCTCGACGCACTGCCGCCGCGCGAGCGCGAGGTGATCGAGATGCGCTACGGACTGTCCGGCGGCAAGGCGCGCACGCTCGAGGAGGTGGGCCGCGCCTTCGGCGTCACGCGCGAGCGCATCCGTCAGATCGAGAACAACACGCTGAAGAAGCTGGAGGGGCTGCCCGAGGCCCAGCGCCTGCGCGACACGGGCTGACCGCCTTCAGGGGCGCCGCATGAACCACAGCATGGCACCGCGGGGCAGCGGCGCGCGCCCGGTCTCCTCAAAGCCGAAGCTCGCGTAGTAGGGCACGTTGGCCGGATTGGACGTGTCGAGGTACACCGGCGCGCCGGCCTCCTCGAATACCCGCGCGAGTAGAGCCCTCCCCACGCCCCGGCGCTGCCGTGCCGGATCGACCGCGAGAAACCACAGGAACACGTGCTGCTCCGGCGGGTGGCCGCCGTCCTGCACCGACGAGAAGCGCAGCCCGCGCACGATCGGTGCGGGACCGGCGAGGAGGAAGCTCGGCACGAACTTGACGAAGGTCCAGCGCGGCGGCGGATAGCGGCCGGCGCCGAAGGTGGCGGCCACTCCGCTCAGTTCGCCGTCGGAGAAGGCGCCGTAGATGGGCCGCCCGTAGCGGTGCGTGACGTCGAGGGCGGCGCGGTGGTAGCGCAGGGCGACGACGCGCCGGTGCCGTCGCCGATCGGGCCCCACGGCGAGCCAGCCGGGATCTTCCAGCAGGGCGTCGGTGATCAGGCGGGCGGCGGCGCCGTAGTCGGATTGGGCCAGGCCCCGGACCTCCACGCGGCGTCTATCATCGCCTCTCGACGCCACCCGGGGGGATGTCCGAGTGGTTAAAGGAGATGCGCTGTAAACGCATTGGCTCAGCCTACGCAGGTTCGAATCCTGCTCCCCCCATTCACATGCAGGCCGACGTAGCTCAGCTGGTAGAGCACCTCCATGGTAAGGAGGGGGTCCGGGGTTCGAGTCCCCGCGTCGGCTCTCACGCGAAGCGGTGCATACCAAGTATTTGTGCAGGCGGTCACCCTGCAGGTGACAGTGCCCGACCGTTGCGGTAGGCTCGCGCCGCGATGTCGCCCTTCACTCGCCGGGGCCGCTGGACTCTCGCCCTAGTCGGCGTCGTGGGCACGCTTGCGGCGTGGCCGGGTGCGGCCTCTGCCCAGCTGACGATCAGCGATGCCACCATCGATGGCAAGGCGAATAGTGCCTCCAGTCCTCCGGGGGGCGTGCTGCCGGCCAGGGTGACTGGCGACGGCGGGGGTCTCCAGTGGGGCGGGACCGAGTGGCGGTTCGGCAGCGACGCAAAGAAGTGCGCGAACACCGGCAACACCACCGGCAAGCAGACCGTCGGGTTCAACGTCACCGCGCCGGGGCAGCCCGACCACTACAACGCCGGTTTCACGGCCAGGGGGACTGACGGCTGCGAGGGTGCGGGAGGCCCCGAAAAGGTGGTGACGAACGCCCTCGAGGTCACGTCGCCCGCCCCGAACCCCGCCCTCCCACAGCGCTGCGGGATCAACGTGATGCTCGTGCTCGACCGGTCCGGCTCGATCGGCTCGAATGCCGAAAACGTGCGCCGTGCCTCCCGAGCGTTCCTCAACGCGCTGTCGGGGACCGGTTCCCATGTCTCGATCGTCGACTTCAGCACGAACGCGGCACGACCGGTGGGGTACCACCTGGTGACGGGGGAGGTGCAGCCCGATGGCACCGGCGGGACGGGCACGATCGGGACAGAGTTCGAGCCGTACCTCAAGAACGACTACGAGCCGGGCGGCTGGACCAACTGGGAGGACGCGTTCACCGAAGTGAAGGCGGCGAACGATGAGGCCGGGAAACCTCAGTTCCCGAACGGCAGGCTCGCGGATCTCGTCGTCTTCATCACCGACGGAGACCCGACGGCGCGCAACACCGATAACGGCGGCACGGTGACGGGTCTGGTCGAGGGCGAGGTCGAGGCGATGCGGCGCGCGGCCGAGGAGGCCGACGTGGTCAAGGCGCAGGGCTCGCGGGTCTTTGCCTTGGGCGTCGGCGCGGCGGTAACAACTCCGGCGAGCGCGCGGCGGCTGACGGCGATATCGGGCTTTGACCGATACCCGGGCACGCCGTTCAAGAACGCCGACTACACCCTCGTCAAGGAGTTCGACCAGCTGGCGCAGGCGCTCCGCGAGATCGTCGCCGAACTCTGCGGCGCGGGGATCAGTGTCACGAAGTACGTCGATGAGGGCGACGGGGAGTACGTGGCGGATGGCGGATGGGACTTCACCACGCGGGTGTCAGTCCCCGGCGGTTTCAGTTGGATCTTGCCTGCAACGGCGACCGGCGAGTCAGCCACCGCAACCACGGGTGACGGCGGTATAGCCAGATTCCTGTGGAGGCCCAACGACCTCGAAGCTACTAGCACCGTCGACGTCGTCGACGAGAGAACGGACCCCGGGTATTCCTACGTATCGTCCACTTGCGACGTCAAATCGCTCCGTAGATCGCGGAGGCGCACGATCCAGCGGACCTCCCTACCCATATTGGAGGATCGCGAGATTCGGCCCGGCGAGTTTGTCACGTGCCGGGTGTACAACAAGATCAACCCGGGAACGATCGAGATCGAGAAGGCTGCGACGCCTGACAGCCGTCAGCCGTTCGACTTCATGGGGACCCTCGGCCCCTTCACGCTGGTGGATAACCGCGCGAACGAATCGGTGTCGCGCACGTTCCCCAACCTCTTGCCCGGGACCTATACGGTCAGCGAGCTCGTTCCGGAGAACTGGGAGCTCACGGGCATCACCTGCACCCCCGAAGATGCCGCCACCACCACTGGAGCCGAGGTGGCGATCACGCTCGTTACCGAGGGTGCCGTCACCTGCACCTTCAATGACCAGAGGATCGATCCGCCGCCGCGGCCACCACAGCCGCCGCAGCCGCCGCCGCCCGACCCACCGGGCCCGCCCACGCCGCCCACGCCGCCGGAGCCACCGCCCACGCCTCCGCCGTCCACCAAGCTCCGAGTCGTGAAGAAGGCGCCTCGCGTTGCGCGGGTCGGCCAGCGGATCCCGTTCAGGCTGACCGTTACGAACGTCGGTTCGGTGACCGCGAGGGGGGTGCGAATGGCCGACCTCCCGCCGGCGGCCGTCGCGCTGTCCGGACTCAAAGCCGGCACGCGCGCGCGTGTGGCCCGCGGACACGCCATCTGGCGCATCGGGAGGCTTGCCCCGGGAGCTAAGCGCACGATCCGCGGAAGTGTGCGGATCAAGGCCGGGACCCCGGGCTGGAAGCGCAACGTGGTATTGGCAACCGCCGTCAACGCCCGGCTGGTGGACGACGCGGTCGACACGCGGATCCGCGCTCGGCGCCAGGCCCCGGCGGTCACCGGGTAAACGCCGGTCAAACCGGTGGCGTTCCCGGCGCTCGGCGGCGTCCTCGTGCCTGATGGCGTCTGCCTGTCCTCCGCGACAAGCGAAGGGAGCGCGCCCTCAACCTCCGCACGAGCGCCTTTAAGCGGGTGCCGAAGCCGCCGCCACGAGGGCGGCGAGTGGTGAACCGGACGCGTAGCAGCCAACGAGCCGCATGTGGTTCCTCCTCCCCGTTTGGAATCGCCCGCCGAGCCCGATGCTCGGCACGCGCGCCGTCCGCGCGGGCTGGGCTCCCGTCTGACGGTCCCGAGGCTAAGCCCAGCCTGGACGCAGGGTCCGAGGCGACCGATACTGCGGCGATGTCGCAGGAGAACGTGGAGATCGTCCGGCAAGGAAACGCCGCCTTCAACAGGGGCGACGACGCCGGTTTCGCGGAGAACTTGCACCCGGATGTCGAGTTCTCTGACCACGCCCACGCAGCCGACGCGCCGGAGACGATCAAGGGGGCGCAGGCCCTCCTGGCAGTGCTGTCGGAATGGCGGGAGAGTTTCGACGATTTTCAGGCTGATATCCGCGAGTACATCGAGGCGGGCGACCACGTCGTCTGCGTCACGCGCTGGACGGGCAGGGGCAAGGCGAGCGATGCAGCCGTCGACAACCTCCAGGTCGATGTCTACGAGCTGCGGGAAGGGAAGATCGTGCGCGCGACACTCGCGTACCCGGACAAGACGTCGGCCCTCGAAGCCGTCTGGCTGTCCGAGTAGCCCGGCCTCCCTCGGCCACGAGGTTCCCGGCGGCGTTCCCGAAGCGCTGGTGAAACGGGGTGATCACACCGCCGTAGCAGGGCAGGCGCTCACTCCGGTCGAACTAGCCCGTAGGCTGGAAGTCCAGCAGCCACTCGTCGCCGTCCTTGACCAGCTTGGTGGTCTCGCCGTTGACCTTCACGGTCGCCTTGTCGCCGTCCACCTTCACCGCGGTCACGTCGAGGTTCTGGAACTGCTTCTTGACCTCGCCTTCGTCGAGCCGCGTCACGAGCGCCTTGAGCGTTCCCTCGCAGCCCCCGTTGCCGCCGAGCGCCGCTCCGGCCTTGGCCAGCTGCTTCCGCGCCTCCGGCGTTATCTGCGCGCACGCTTCGGCCCAGTTCTCGTCCACGTTGGCCGAGGCGAAGTCCTCGACCGTCGCGCGGACCTCGTCCTCGTCGCTGTCGCCTCCTCCGCCGCAACCGATCGCAAGGGTCGTGAGTGCCAATGCCAGGGTGATGCCCGCGCGCTTCATGGCCCCGCACTAAAGCAGGCAGCCGTGACGGTCCCTCTACTGTCGAGAGCGTGAACGGCGCCGAGTCGACGATCACCCGGGATCACTGCCTTGCCCCCGGTCGCAGCGTGGACGCGCCGATCCACGGCGCGAAGTACGGACGGCTGTTCCCGGAGCTCGAGTCCCTCGAATCCGAGGACGAGCTGCTGCACCGGCTCGGCTCGGCGGGCGGCCCCTGTGATCCCGGCCCGCGGGAGGAGATGGATGGGGGCGACGACGCGCGGGTCGAGGCCGGCTGGCCGTTCTTCGGCCAGTTCTTGGCGCACGACATAACCGCCGACCGCTCGCCTTTGGTCCATCGTGCCGACCCCCGGGCGATCGAGAACTTCCGCAGCCCGCGAGCGAACCTTGAATGCGTCTACGGCGCCGGGCCGGTGGGCTCGCCCTATCTGTTCGAGCGCGACGACCCGGCGAGGCTGCTCCATTCGGCCACGGACGTGCCACGCAACGAGCAGGGGGTGGCGCTCGTGGGCGACCCGCGCAACGACGTCCATCTGTTCATGAATCAGATGCACCTCGGCTTCCTCCGCGCTCACAACGTGCTCGTCGAGCGGCTGCGTGCGGGCGGCGAGTCCGAGGGACAGCTGTTCGACTCGGCGCGGCTGGCGTTGGTCTGGCACTACCAGTGGGTGCTGCTCCACGACTTCCTGCCGATGCTGATCGGCGAGGAGCTGTCGAGGGAGCTGCTCACGGAGGGCCCGCGCCACTACAGGTTCGACTCGCATCAGCCCTACATCCCCTTCGAGTTCGCCGACGCCGCCTACCGCTACGGCCATTCGCAGATCCGTCACGACTACCGGATCCAGCCCGGCGGGGAGGAGATGCCGCTGTTTCCCGACCTGATCGGGTTCGGGCCGGTGGGTGCCGACCACGCCGTGGACTGGAGCCTGCTCTTCGACGCTGCGGGCGGGCAGCCGGCGCAGCGCTCGAAGCGCATCGACGGGACGCTGCCGGCGTCGCTGCTCGAGCTGCCGAGCGAGATCACGGGCGAGCTCGAGGATCCGGCCTATCGCTCGCTGGCCTCGCGCGACCTTCAGCGCGGCCAGAGCACGGGCCTTCCCTCGGGCGAGCAGGTGGCTCGCCGGCTCGGCGTGGATGCGCTGAGCGCGGACGAGGTGGGCCTCGCCGAGAGCGGCTGGGACGACGAGACACCGCTCTGGTTCTACATCCTGCGCGAGGCCGACGTCCGGAGCGACGGCGACCGGCTCGGCCCCGTGGGCGGCCGGATCGTCGGCGAGGTGCTGGTGGGCATCGTCGACGCGGACGCCGAGAGCTTCCGTTCGGTGGAGCCCGGCTGGCGTCCCACGCTCCCCGCGTCGGATCCCCGGGGCTACACGCTGCTCGACCTGCTGCGCGCCGGCGACCTCGAGGCCTCGCGCGCGTAGCTAGCCGCGCCGCATCAGCCGCCCCACCGCGCCCATCAGCTCCTCCGTTCGCTCGGCCTGGAGCTCGGCGTCGCTCGCGCCGATCACGCACTTCTGCGCGTGGTCGTCCAGCAGCCCGAGAGCCACCTTGTCCAGGGCGGCCTGCACGGCGGAGATCTGGGTGAGCACTTCGATGCAGTAGCGGTCGTCGTCGACCATGCGCTGGATTCCGCGCACCTGACCCTCGATGCGGGTCAGGCGCTGGCGAAGCTGGTCCTTGGTGGCGCTGTAGCCGCGCGTCTCGGTGGGCATGCGCTCGATGGTACCAATACCCCCTAGGGGTTTACACTGGTTCCCGTGAGCGCTTCCACCCGCGTCGAGCTTCCCATCGAGGGCATGACCTGTGCCTCGTGCGCGCTGCGAATAGAGAAGCGGCTCAACGGGCTGGGCGGCGTGCGGGCCACGGTCAACTACGCCACCGAGACGGCGTCGGTGAGCTACGACCCGGTCGCGGTCCGGTCCGAGCAGCTCGTGGCTGCGGTGGCGGAGGAGGGGTACCGGGCACGGCTGTCCGCCGCCGCGGCGGAGCGTCCGGCCGGCGAGCCAGACGACCCCGACCCCGACCGGCTGCTGCGACTGCGGCTGATCACCGCGGCGTCCTTGTCGCTGCCGGTGCTGCTGCTGGCGATGGTCCCGCCCTTCCAGTTCGACGGCTGGGAATGGGTGGCGCTGGCGCTCGCGACCCCGGTGGTGCTGTGGGCGGGATGGCCGTTTCACCGTGCGGCCTGGGCGAACCTCGGACACGGTGCCGCGACGATGGACACGCTGATCTCCGTCGGCACGCTGGCCGCACTGGGCTGGTCGGCGGTGGCGCTGTTCGCATCGCTCGACGACCTCTACCTCGAGGTCGGCGCGGTGGTCACCACCTTTGTTCTCGCGGGCCGCTGGCTGGAGGCGCGCGCCAAGCGTCGCTCGGGCGCGGCGCTGAAGGCGCTGCTCGGGCTCGGGGCAAAGGACGTGGCCCTGCTCGACGAGCTGGGTCATGAGCGGCGAGTGCCCGTGGACTCCCTGCGCGCCGGGGATCGCTTCGTGGTCAGGCCGGGCGAGAAGGTCGCCACCGACGGTCTCGTGGAGGAAGGCGCCTCGGCGGTCGACCAGTCGCTGTTGACCGGGGAGTCGGTGCCGGTCGAGAAGGCGCCCGGCGACGAGGTCGTGGGGGCCACGGTCAACGTCGGAGGGCGGCTCGTGGTGCGCGCCACGAAGGTCGGCGCCGACACCGCGCTGAGCCAGATCGCGCAGGCTCGTGACGGAGGCGCAGTCGGGCAAGGCGCCGGTGCAGCGACTGGCGGACCGTGTCTCCGCCGTGTTCGTGCCGGTGGTGATCGCGATCGCCGTGGCCACGCTCGCCTTCTGGCTCCTGGCCGGTGAGGGCGCGGCCTTCGCCCTCACCGCGGCGGTGGCCGTGTTGATCATCGCCTGTCCCTGCGCGCTCGGGCTCGCCACTCCCACGGCGCTGCTCGTCGGTACCGGTCGCGGCGCTCAGCTCGGGCTGCTCATCAAGGGCCCCCAGATCCTCGAATCCACGCGCGAGGTCGACACCGTCGTGCTCGACAAGACCGGCACCGTCACGAGCGGCAGGATGAGCGTGGTGGGAGTGACCGTCGCTCCGGGAACCGGGCGCGACCACGCGCTGCGGCTCGCGGGTGCATTGGAGCACGCCTCCGAGCACCCGATCGGCCGGGCGATCAGCGAGGCCGCGCTCGACCGGCTCGGCGAGCTGCCCGGGGTCGAGGGCTTCGCCAACAGGGAGGGGCTTGGCGTGGAGGGAGCCGTGGACGGTCAGACGGTGATCGTCGGGCGGCCCGCTTTGCTCGCTGAGCGGGGCCTCACCCTCGGCGGGCCGCTGGACGAGGCCCGGACCAGCGCCGAGCGGGCCGGGCAGACCGCGGTCGCTGCCGCCTGGGACGGCGAGGCGCGCGCGGTCTTCGCCGTTGCCGACACGCCCAAGCCGTCATCGCCCGAGGCGATTCGCTCCCTCCGCGAGCTCGGGCTGCGTCCCGTGCTGCTCACCGGGGACAGCGAAGCCACCGCGCGCGCCGTGGCGGCCGAGGTCGGCATCGAGGAGGTGATCGCCGAGGTGCTTCCGTCGGAGAAGGCGGAGGTCATCCGCGGCCTGCAGGGCGAGGGCCGCGTGGTGGCAATGGCCGGCGACGGCGTGAACGACGCTCCCGCACTTGCCCAGGCCGATCTCGGCCTCGCGATCGGCACGGGCACCGACGTCGCGATCGAGGCCTCCGACCTCACGCTCGTCTCCGGGGACCTGCGCGGGGCCGCGGACGCGATCCGGCTCTCGCGCAGGACGCTGCGAACGATCAAGCAGAACCTGGGCTGGGCCTTCGCCTACAACGTCGCCGCGATCCCACTCGCCGCCGCCGGGCTCCTCAACCCGCTCATCGCGGCGGCGGCAATGGCCCTGTCGAGCGTGTCGGTGGTGTCCAACTCACTGCGCCTGCGGGGCTTCGAGCCCCGTCGTCCCGCGAAGGACGGCGGCCGAAACGAGGCGCGTTCGCCAAGTTGGGTTACGAGGCTCCACTCGGCGGAGTAGCCTCACCGGTCGTGGCTACGCTCGGGACTCGCCTGTCGGAGCGTGACAGTCACCGGCTGGTGGGCAGGCGTTCCCAGCTCGCCACCTTCGACGATCTCTTCGTCGACGATCCTCAGGCGAGCCTCGTGCTCCTGCACGGGCCGGGAGGGATCGGCAAGAGCACCCTCCTTCGGGAGGTGGCGAGGCGCGGCGAGCGGCGCGGCTGGGAGACGACCTTCGTGGAGGGCCGCGAGCTGGCGCCGGTGCCCAACGCGCTCGAGCTCGCGGTCGGCGCAGCCAGGAGCCGCAAGCGCCCTCTGCTGCTTCTCGACAGCTACGAGCGGATGACCGCGATGGGCGGGTACCTGCGCCGCGAGCTCCTGCCCTCGCTGCCCGAGCTCGCGATCGTGGTCATAGCCGGCCGCGGCCGCCCCGAGCGAGCGTGGTTCGAGGGCGGATGGGAGAGCCTCACACTCGACCTCGAGCTGGGCCCGCTGTCCGAGCGGGAGTCGCTCGAGCTGCTGGGCGCCTACGGCGTGACGGAGACCCGCATCGCCGCCGAGCTCGTGGCCTGGTCCGAGGGCTCGCCCCTCGCCCTGGCCCTCGGCGCGGACACGGTGGGCCGATCGCAGGAATGGAGCCCCCACAACGCGATCGAGCGCCCGCGCATGCTGCAGTCGCTGATCCGCCGGCTTGCGGACACCGAGCTGGACGCGCTCCACCTCGGTGCGCTGGGCGTGGCGGCCACGGCGCGGGTCACCACCGTCGATCTCCTGCGCGATGTGCTCCCCGGCGTGGATCCCCACGAGGCGTTCGCGTGGCTTTCGTCGCGCAGCTTCGCGGAGCCGCTCGGGGAGGGCCTGACGCTGCACGAGCTGGTGCGCAAGGTGATGCACGCGGACCTGCGGCGCCGCGATCCCGAGCGCGAGCGTGTGCTGCGGCGGCGCATCGCCGATCACCTGTACGAGCGGGCGGTGGACGGCAGGCCCCTGCTGTCCATCGATCTCGCCCACCTCGTGGAGAGCGAGAGCATTCGCTGGGGCTACAGCTGGGAGGGGAGCGTCCAGCACCGCATCGACGACCTGCGGCCCGGGGACGCGGAGCGGATGGAGAAGCTGCTCACGCGCTGGGGCCACCGCGAGTGGTACGTCCAGTCGCGGCTCTTCTTCGAGCAGTCACCGCAGCGAGTGGCGGTCGCGCGCGATCCGCAGGACCGGCTGTGCGGGTACCAGGTGGCCGTGACTCCGAAGAACGCCCCGGCGTTCGCCGAGCGGCATCCGCTGCTGGGTCCCTGGCTCGCGCACGCGCGCACCCGCCCGCGCGGGGAGGAGGCGATCCTCTGGAGCGCGTCCATCGACTTCACCGGCAACCCCCACTCGCGCGTACAGGCCATGCTCGGCATGGCGGGGGTGCTGCGCTCGGGCCTCGACAACCCCCAGTTCGCCTACATGCCGATCAACCCTCACCTGCCCGGGGCGCTCGAGTTCAGCTCCGCCATGGGCGCCGAGCACGTGAGCGAGCTGGATCGCGCACTGGGTGGCGTGGAGGTCCAGTGCCACGTGATCGACTACGGACCCGGGGGACTCATAGGTGCCCAGCGCGATGTGATCTACAGAGAGCTCGGCCTGGCTCCGCCGCAGGCCGAAGCGGCGGGCGAGCCCGGCGGCCAGGTGGGCACCGAGGAGGTGCGCGAGGCCCTCCGCAACTTCCAGCTGCCGCACCGGCTCGCGGCCAGCGGCCTGGCACGGGGCGAGCAGGCCGACGAGCGCGCCGCCTACGTCCGTGAGTTGCTCGAGCAGGCTGCGGAGCACGCTTTCGGCGACAGTGAGGACGAGCGTCTGCTGCGGCAGGTGCTGGTGCGCGGCTACCTCGACCCCGCCCCCAGCCAGGAGGCCGCGGCCGACGAGCTCCACATGAGCCGCTCCTCCTACTTCCGCCGCCTTCGGACGGCCGCGGAACGGGTGGCGGAGTACGTGCGCGCCCGCGGCGCCTGAGACTCACACGGGACCGGACTGGCACTGCGCCGCCCGCCACCGGGCGCTTACGGTCGCAGTGATGGACGGGAGCGCAATCCAGCAACAGGCGCGGCGGCTCAACCGCATCCTCAGTGTCGGCGCGGCGGGCGAGGCCGTGGTGAGGGGCCATCTCGCCACCGGCGACGAGGTGGAGGGAAACCCGGTCTGGGTGTTCGACCTCGAGATCAGGCCGGACGCGGGCCTCCCGTACGTGGTCGAGCACCGCGAGATCGTCTCGTCGGCCACCACCGCGAGCTACCCCGACGGCGCGCGGCTGGCCTGCCGGATAGACCCGGACAACCCCGAGCGGATCGCGTTCGGCGAAAGGCCGTTCCTGTGAGACCAGGTTGGGACTCGTTCGATACTGCGCGCGAGCGGGCAGCGGCGTAGCTTCGGCCGCAGCCCGATGACGAACGGCTTGCGATCACATCTACGACGGAACCTGGTGGCCTACGTGGCCCTGGGAGCCGCGCTGAGCACGGCCGCCGGAGTTGCCTACAGCGCCATACCGGACGCTCAGGGAGTGATCCACGCCTGCTACACGAACGGCGGCGCGGGCGCGTCACGGGCGTTGCGGGTGCTCGACACCGAGGCCGGGGACACGTGCGGGGCAACTGAGACCGCGCTCAACTGGAACCAGCACGGCCAGCCCGGACCCCCGGGCCCGAAGGGAGCGGCCGGCTCCCAGGGACCCGCCGGCGTGGCCACCACCTACGCCCGCTCCCGGAGTGGCCCGGTCTCGTTGCCGGACACCTCCCAGCCGAAGGCCATCGCGACTATGTACGTGCCGCGCGGCAACTACGCGATCTTCGCCAAGGCGGTGGGCGCGATGTCGGTTCCCAACTACTCCTGCCCGCCCGGCACCGACGTCTACTACTGCGTGCTGCAGCACAACGAGCGCCGGCTCGCCGCGACCATCTTCGGCTGCGCCGTCGAGGCCAACGGGTCGAGCGACCTGGGGCGCGCGAACCTGATCGCGGGAGCCAATGCACAGTCGGCCTACCAGACCGTGAGTGCGTCGGTGGTCGTCCCGCTGCTCGCGGCCTCGAACAAGGTCACGCTCCGGTGCCTGCAGTACGGCGGCGGCAAGTGGCCGGCGAAGATCACCAACGCTCGGCTCATCGCCATGAAGATCCAGCCCGGCAGCTCGCTCGGAAGCTTCACCGCGATCGGGCGCAAGGTCTCCAAGTCCCAGCGCAAGCCTCATCTCAAGCCGCTGCGACGGGTGCTCAAGAAGCTCCCGTGACGACCGACTAGCCGGAACCCGGCCGTTAGCTGCGCTCAGTCGCCGGCCCTCGGCTCCCAGCCGAGGGAGTCGATCAGGGGTCCGTCGAAGTGGAAGTACCAGCGCACCAGGGTCTCCGCGAACGAGCCGTCCGGGCGCGCCACACGGATCGAGCCGCGCACGATCACGTTGTCGTCGCGCTCCACGAACTCCTGCGCGTGGGCAGTGAGCACGGTGCCGTCCTCAGCCGACTGGGCGAAGAACGCACGGATCTCGTCGGCGCCTCGGAGCACCCTGCCCTTGGCCGAGTAGGGACGGGCCTCCACACCTTCGTGGGAGAGGTCGAGCAGCTTCTCCATCGTCGCCAGCGGGCCACCGGTTTCGAAGGTCTGCCACGCGTCCTTGATCGCAAGGACATTCTGCGAGTCCATCTTTCGCGAGTCTCGCACCTTCCACTTCGGTTGGCCAGCCGTCTGTGGAGCGGCGCGACGGCGCTAGACTGGCGCTTTGACCTCGCGGCCGGCCGCGTGCTTTCGTGTGCCTCCGGCTGCCTGAAACACCCAACCTTTCCTAGGAGCCATGGCTCGCGGAGACGTACGAATCGCCGTAACCCTCGCCTGCGAGGAATGTAAGCGGCGCAACTATCAAACCGAGAAGTCCAAGCGGAACAGTCCGGACCGGATCGAGTTCCGCAAGTACTGCCGCTGGTGCGGCAAGCACACGCCACACAAGGAAACACGCTAGAGCCGTGGCGAAGGACCGTCAGCGCGCGAAGCAGCGCCAGGCCGAGCGCCGTGCTCGGCGCCTGGCCGCCCGGAAGGAGCGGCCCGGCGAGCCGCGCGTGGATGACGGCGAGCAGCAGGACCGAGTGTTCGACGTGCCGGGGGTGAATCCCGGGCTGTCGACGGGCGCACCGCCCGAGAACGAGGGGCGCTCGGACGCCGTGCTCGAAGGCGAGAGCGGCCTGCTCGACCCTGACGCTCCGGAGACCGAGGCCGAGGCGATTGGTGAGATCGAGGACTGGGAGGTCGGCGCTGACGACCACCTGACCGACGAGGAGATCGCCGAAGAGCTCGAGGCCGAGCGGGAGCTCGCCGGAGAGGGCGAGGGCGGCTACGCCGTCAAGGGCCGGCGGGGTCGCGACGAGGCCGAGCGCCACAAGGACCGCCCGCGCGTAATACAGTTCCTGATTGCAGTCTGGGCCGAGCTCCAGAGGGTGCAGTGGCCGAACCGCCAGGCCCTCATCACGCTCACCGGCGTTGTGCTCGGCTTCGTCCTCATCGCCGGCGGCTACCTCGGTCTGCTGGACGCCATCTTCTCCGAACTGATCAAGGCAATTCTCTGATGTTTCGCTGGTACGCAGTCAACACTTACTCCGGTCACGAGAACAAGGTCAAGCAGAACCTTGAGCACCGCCGCATCTCGCTCGGCCAGGAGAACGCCATTCGCCAGATCGTCATCCCCACCGAGCAGGTGCAGGAGATGAAGGACGGCCAGAAGCAGACCAAGGAGCAGCGGACCATGCCCGGTTACCTGCTCGTGAACATGAACCTCACCGACGACTCCTGGTCGCTCGTCAAGAACACGCCGGGGGTCACGGGCTTCGTGGGCGCCTCCAACAACCCGGTGCCGCTCAACCAGGGCGAGGTCGATCGGCTGCTCCATCGCGAGACCGCCGAGCGGCCGCGCACGCGCGCTCAGTTCTCGATCGGCGAGTCGGTCAAGGTGGTCTCCGGGCCGCTCTCGGACTTCTCCGGTGAGATCTCAGAGATCAACGAGGACGCAGCTAAGCTCAAGGTCCTCGTCTCGATCTTCGGCCGGGAGACCCCGGTGGAGGTCGGATTCGACCAGGTGAAGAAGATCTAATGGCCCGCAAGGTTCTAACCCTCATCAAGCTCCAGGTCCCCGGTGGCCAGGCCAACCCGGCCCCGCCGGTGGGTCCCGCGCTGGGCCAGCACGGCGTGAACATCATGGAGTTCTGCAAGGCGTTCAACGCGCAGACCCAGCAGGACACGGGCACGATCATCCCGGTCGAGATCACGGTCTACGAGGACCGCTCGTTCACGTTCATCACCAAGACGCCGCCCGCCGCCGTGCTGATCAAGCAGGCGATCGGGCTCGAGAAGGGCTCGGGCGAGCCCAACCGCAACAAGGTCGGGACGATCAGCCAGGCCCAGGTGCGTCAGATCGCCGAGCAGAAGATGCCCGACCTGAACGCCCACGACATCGATCAGGCGGCCAAGATCATCGAGGGCACGGCGCGCTCGATGGGCGTGGAGGTCCGCTGATGCCCAAGCACGGCAAGCGCTACCGCAACAACCTGGAGAAGGTCGACCGCGAGCATCTCTACCCGCCGAGCGACGCGGTCCAGATCATCAAGGACTTCGAGCCGGCCAAGTACGACGAGACGGTCGAGGTGCACATCCGCACCGGTCTCAACGTGCGTCACGCCGACCAGCAGCTGCGCGGCACGATCTCGCTCCCGCACGGCCTCGGCAAGGAGATGACCGTCGCGGTGTTCGCCCGCGGCGACAAGGCCCGCGAGGCCGAGGAGGCCGGCGCGGACATGGTCGGCGCCGAGGAGCTCGCCGAGCGCGTGGAGGGCGGATTCACCGACTTCGACGTGGCCATCGCCACGCCGGACATGATGCCGGTGGTGGGCAAGCTCGGCCGGATCCTGGGGCCCCAGGGCAAGATGCCGAACCCCAAGGTGGGCACGGTCACGATGGACGTCACGAAGGCGGTGTCCGAGTCCAAGGCGGGCAAGATCGAGTACCGCACCGACCGCCACGCGATCGTCCACCTGCCGATCGGCAAGCTCAGCTTCGACGGCCAGGTGCTGCTCGAGAACTACGCCGCGCTGCTCGACGAGATCATCAGGGCCAAGCCGGCTTCGGCCAAGGGCCGTTACCTGCACACGGTGACGATCACCACGAGCACCAACCCGGGCGTCAAGATCGACCCCTCGCGCACGCGCGGAATCGTGGAGGAGCCTGCCGCGGTAGCCTGACCAGCTCAAAGCTTTCTGCCCAAGACCCCCGGCAGCTCTGTAAGTCCGGGACAGGTGGAGCGAGCGAAACCGGACCGTTCTGGTCCGCTGTGTCGTGAGCCCGCCTGTGTGCGGGCTCATTTGATTCAACGGAACGGAACGGGATGAACAAGGACCAAAAGGCAGCGGTCGTCGAGGAGGTGGCCGCTCAGATCAAGGAGTCGGAGGCGGTCTTCGCCGTCGACTACCGCGGCATCTCGGTGCCCCAGGCGGCCGAGCTGCGCACCCGACTCAACGACGCCGGCGCGCGCTTCCGGGTGGTCAAGAACACCCTGAGCGAGCGGGCGGCGGACGATGCCGGCGCGGATTCCCTCAAGGAGATGCTCGACGGGCCCACGGCGTTCACCTTCGTCGGTGCCGACGGAGGCGACGTGGCCCTCGCGGCCAAGGCGCTCGCTCAGTTCAACCGTGAGAGCGGCGTGCTCGAGTTCAAGGGCGGGATCATGGGCGGAGAGGCGCTGAGCGTTGAGCAGCTCATGGCGCTGTCGAGGCTGCCCGCGCGCGACGTGCTGCACGGCCAGCTCGTGGGCATGATCGCCTCGCCGATCACCGGCCTCGTGAGAGGGCTGAACGCCCTGATCTCCGGGCTCGCGATCCAGCTCAAGCAGATCGCCGACGAGGGGATGGTCCCGGTGGGCGGGGCGCCCGCCGAGGCCGAGGCTCCCGCTGAGGCTCCCGCCGAATCCAACGAAACTGATTCGCCCTCCGAGGGCGACGAGAACGAGAACGAGAACGAGAAGGAGTAGCGAACATGGCCACTGCCACTGAGCTGATCGAAGAGATCAAGAAGATGTCGGTCCTCGAGCTGTCCGAGCTGATCAAGGCGCTGGAGGAGGAGTTCGGCGTGTCCGCCACCGCGGTCGCGGCGGCCGCTCCGGCCGCGGCAGGCGCGGGCGACGGCGCTGCCGAAGAGGAGGAATCGTCCACCGTGGACGTGGTCCTCACCGGCGCGGGCGAGAAGAAGATCCAGGTGATCAAGGTCGTGCGCGCCGCCACCGGCCTCGGCCTCAAGGAGGCCAAGGCGCTCGTCGACGAGGCTCCCAAGCCGGTCCGGGAGGGCGTCGACCGCGAGGAGGGCGACAAGCTCAAGGGCGAGCTCGAGGAGGCCGGCGCCTCCGTCGAGCTGAAGTAGCGCACACGCCGCACGTCCATTCCGGAAATTCGTTTGTCGGCTGATCAGTCGGCAAACGAATCTTTCTGGCCGCGCCGGGACGCTCGGGGAATATCTCCGGTGCGGCCCGGGTACGCCCTCCGTGTGGCCGCCGAACTCCCAAACCCAGCGCTGATCCTTCGACTGCTCCTGGCCGCCCTCATCGCGGTCGTGTTGTTCGATCCGCAGATCGCCCTGGCAAAGGAGCCCACGGCCGTCGGCCGTGACGGTGGCGCGTCCACCGTGGACGCCGACGGCACCCGCGCCGCCATCCACGCCCTGCGCAAGGGCGGCAACGCCGTCGACGCCGCGATCGCGGCGGCCGGCGTGCTGGGCGTGACCGAGCCCTACTCGTGCGGCATCGGCGGCGGCGGCTTCATGGTGATCCGCACGGCCAAGGGCAAGGTCACCACGATCGACTCGCGCGAGGAGTCGCCGGCCAAGATGGTGCCCGACTCGTTCTTCGAGAACGGCGCGCCGCTGGCGTTCGACCCGGCGCGCTGGAGCGGTCTGTCTGCCGGCGTGCCCGGAACCGTCTCCGGCTGGGACCGGGCGCTTCGGCGTTACGGGACCTGGTCGCTCAGGAAGGCCCTGAGGCCGGGCATCCGCACGGCTCGCAGGGGCTTCACCGTCGATCCCACCTTCTTCTCCCAGACCGAGGCCGCCGTGCCCTGGTTCGACGACGTCCCGTCCACCGCCGACATCTACCTCGACGCCGACGGCACCCCGCGCGACGTGGGCTACCGCCTGCGCAACCGGGACCTGGCCCGGACCTACCGGCTGATCGGCCGCGACGGCCCCAGGGCCTTCTACCGCGGCGACCTGGCCAGGGCGATCGCCGACGCCGCGCAGGATCCGCCGATCGCTGACGACGCCGACCACGTCTGGCGACCCGGTCTGCTCGAGCGCTCCGACCTGCGCAACTACGAGGCGATCGAGCGCGATCCGGCCCGCATGCGCTACCGCGGCCTCGACGTGTGGGGAATGGGCCCGCCCTCGAGCGGCGCCAGCACCGTGGGCGAGGCGCTCAACATCCTGGAGGGCTACGGCGACCTCGCCGCCGACCGCACGCGGGCGCTCCACCTGTTGCTCGAGGCCGAGCGGCTCGCGTACGCGGACCGCAACGCCTACCTGGCGGACCCGGACTTCTTCGACGTACCGCTCTCGGGCCTGCTCTCCGACAGCTTCGCCGCCGAGCGCCGCGCGCTGATCGATCCCGATCAGGCTGCCACCAGCCCGGTGGATCCCGGCGACCCCTACGACAACCAGGGCGATCCCGGCCGGGCGGCCGAGCAGTCGGCCACCATCTCGCACCCGCGCCAGTCGACCACTCACCTCGTGGTATCGGACCGCAAGGGCACGGTGGTCTCCTACACGTTCACGATCGAGTCCACCGGGGGCAACGGGATCGTCGTGCCCGGGTACGGCTTCCTGCTCAACAACGAGCTGACCGACTTCAACTACGACTCGACCACCCACCCGAACCGCGCGGACGGCGGCAAGCGCCCGCGCAGCTCGATGAGCCCCACGATCATCACGCGCAAGGGCAAGCCGTACATCGCGATCGGCTCGCCGGGCGGCTCGACCATCCCGACCACGGTGCTGCAGGTGCTCCTCGAGCGGCTCGACCTCGGATCGACCCTGCCCGAGGCGATAACGCGCCCGCGCGTGGCCGAGCGCAACAACGCCACGGGGGCCACCGCGGAGCCCGCCTTCATCGCCTCGCCCGAGGGGCAGGCGCTCGCGAGCGAATACGGACACACCTACGGCATGCCTATGACGGAGATCGGCGCGCTCGAGGCGCTGGAGTTCCTGCCCGGGGGCCGGCTCCTGGCGGCGGCGGAGCCCACGCGGCGCGGCGGGGGCAGCGCGGCGACCGTGCGCCCGTAGCATCCGCTTGGTGAACCTGCGGCGCGACCGGTGAGTCGCCGGGCGATCGCGCTCGGGTCGCTGGCGACGGTGCTCGCGGCGGACTGGACGATCCGGCGCGTGCGCCCGCCCTGGCTGCTGGTGGGTGTCCTGGACGAGCCCGCGCACGTGGCCACCGGCGCCCTCGTCCTGCTGAACCTGCCGGAGTGCTCGCCCGCATGGTCGGCCGGGTTCATGGCCGGTTCCGTGCTGCCGGACGTGGACCACCTGCCGCTGCTCCTCTCGCGCACGCTGCCCGAGGTCGACGACCCCCGGCCGGTCACGCACGGCCTGCTCGCACTCGCCCCGCTCGCCCTGATGGGCGCCGCCGGCCGAGGCCGCCTACGTGACTACGCGCTGGGCGCCGCCGCCGGCGGCCTGGCCCATTTCGCTCGCGACCTGGCCGTGGGCACCGGCGTGACCATGCTGCGCCCGCTGACGCGCCGTAGCTTCCGCGCGCCCCACTCGCTGTACTCGGCGGCGATGGTGGCCCTGGCGGTGCGGGTCCAAATGAAGGAATACCCGCTATCCTGACCGTCGGCCTATAGCCGTAGCCGTCCCTCTGGAGCCGCGCCGACACATATTCTCGGCGCCTCGGGACGGGGTCCGTGATGGCCGGGCGCCCCGCTCTGAGCGGGCGCGCAACCGCCCCTTGTGGGGGCGGGCTTTTGTCTGCTATTCTGGTCGGTCGCGCTTTGCGCCCGTTCCGCCCTCGCCCGCTGTTGTCTCAACTGACTCGAAGGAGTTGCCGTCTTGGCACGCGTTGACGCTGCTCGTACCCGCCGCTCGTTCTCCCGCCTCGAGAACGCACTAGAAGTTCCCAACCTCATTGACATCCAGCGCCGCTCGTTCGAGTGGCTCGTGGACACCGACAAGGGTGGTCTCCGTGAGACCATCGACGACGTCTCGCCGATCGAGGACTACACCGGCAACCTGGCCGTGGTCTTCGAGGACATTCATTTCGACGAGCCCGTCGCGCCCATCAGCGAGTGTCGCGAGAAGGACCTCACCTACGCGCGACCCCTGACCGTCAAGGTCGCCTTCCAGAACCGCGAGACCGGCGAGATCCGCGAGCAGTCCGTCTTCATGGGCGACTTCCCGTGGATGACCGACTGGGGCACGTTCATCATCAACGGCACCGAGCGCGTCGTCGTGACGCAGCTGGTGCGCTCCCCGGGCGCCTACGTGATGGAGCCCAAGGACCGCGAGAAGCAGGTCTTCATCGCGAACCTGATGCCGGCCCGCGGCTCGTGGCTCGAGCTCGAGATCGACAAGAAGGGCCGCGTCTACGTCCGTATCGACCGCAAGCGCAAGCTGCCGGTCACCGTTCTCCTGCGCGCGATGGGCGACACGCTGCGCGAGGGCGGCTACGTGCCCGAGACCTGGACGGGCACGGACGAGGAGATCCTCGGCCTCTTCGACGACAGCCTCTACATGCGGCTGACGCTCGACGCCGACACCGAGGTCACGAAGTCCGAGGACGGCGCACTGATCGAGCTGTTCAAGAAGCAGCGCCCGGGCGAGCCGCCCTCGATCGACGCGGCGAAGAACCTGCTCAACCAGCTCTTCTTCGATCCCAAGCGCTACGACCTCACGCGCGTGGGTCGCTACAAGCTCAACAGCCGGCTCCACATCGACGAGCCGCTCGACACGCGCACGCTCACCCCGCGGGACATGATCGAGCTCATCAAGGAGCTCATCGCGCTCCCGCGCGAGCTCGGCATCCCCGAGTCCGGCCTGTACGAGGGTGACGAAGGCGAGGAGGAGCCGATCAAGGACTTCGCGGCCGAGGCTCTCTCGCTGCCGCGCGAGCCCGTGGCCGATCGCCTCGACGAGTACGAGCACTTCGGCAACCGGCGCCTGCGCACCGTGGGCGAGCTGATCCAGGAGGCCTTCCGGATCGGTCTCTACCGCATGGAGCGCGTGGTCCGCGAGCGCCTCACCACCGAGGACGCGGACACGATCACGCCGCAGACCATCATCAACATCCGCCCGGTCGTGGCGGCCCTGAAGGAGTTCTTCGGGTCCTCGCAGCTGAGCCAGTTCATGTCCCAGACGAACTCGCTCGACGGCCTGACGCACCGGCGCCGCCTGTCGGCGCTCGGCGCCGGCGGGCTCACGCGCGAGCGCGCGCCCATCGAGGTGCGCGACGTGCACCCGACCCACTACGGCCGCATGTGCCCGATCGAGACCCCGGAGGGCCCGAACATCGGGCTGATCGGCTCGCTGTCGAGCTTCGCCGAGGTCTCCGAGTTCGGCTTCGTCACGACGCCCTACCGCGTCGTCAAGGACGGCCTGGTGACCGACGAGATCGTCCACCTGGATGCCACCCAGGAGGAGGACAAGGTCATCGCGCAGGCCAACGCGGAGATCGACGAGAAGACCAGCAAGCTCAAGGGCCCGGCGGTGGAGTGCCGCACGCGCGAGGAGGAGAGCGTCCTCGCTCAGCCCAAGTCGGTCGACCTGATGGACGTGTCGCCGGTCCAGATCTGGTCCGTCGCCACGGCGCTGATCCCGTTCCTCGAGCACGACGACGCCAACCGCGCGCTGATGGGCTCGAACATGCAGCGCCAGGCCGTGCCGCTGCTCAAGACCGAGTCGCCGCTGATCGGCACCGGCATGGAGATCCGTGCCGCAGTCGACAGCGGTGACGTGGTGCTCGCCGACAACGGCGGCACCGTCTCCTACGTCGACGCCGAGCGCATCGTGCTCGATACCAACGACGGCAAGGAGGAGCACGAGCTGGACAAGTACACGCGCTCCAACCAGGGCACTCTGATCCACCAGAAGCCGCTGGTCGACGCGGGCGAGAGGGTGAAGAAGGGCCAGGTGCTGGCCGACGGGTCCTCGACCGACAAGGGCGAGCTGGCCCTCGGCAAGAACTGCCTGGTGGCCTTCATGTCCTGGGAGGGCTACAACTTCGAGGACGCGATCATCATCTCCGAGCGCCTCGTGAAGGACGACGAGCTCACCTCGATCCACATCGAGGAGTACGAGATCGACGCCCGCACCACGAAGCTCGGCGACGAGGAGATCACCCGCGACATCCCGAACCGCTCGGAGGAGTCGCTGCGCAACCTCGACGACCGCGGCATCGTCCGCATCGGCGCCGAGGTTGGCTCAGGCGACCTGCTCGTCGGCAAGGTCACGCCCAAGGGCGAGACCGAGCTGACCGCCGAGGAGAAGCTGATCCGCGCGATCTTCAAGGAGAAGGCGCGCGAGGTCCGCGACACCTCGCTGAAGGTGCCGCACGGTGAGGGCGGCGTCGTGATCGACGTCAAGACCTTCAGCCGCGACAACGACGACGACCTGCCGCCCGGGGTCAACGACCTCGTGCGCGTGTATGTGGCGAAGAAGCGCAAGATCGCCGAGGGCGACAAGCTCGCCGGCCGCCACGGCAACAAGGGCGTGATCTCGAAGATCGTGCCCGAGGCCGACATGCCGCACCTCGAGGACGGCACCCCGGTCGACGTGATCCTCAACCCGCTCGGCGTGCCGAGCCGCATGAACCTGGGCCAGATCCTGGAGACCCACCTCGGGTGGGTGGCCGGAAACGGCTGGTACGACGACGGCTCCGAGGCCTGGGAGGAGGCGTCCAAGACCGGCGCGCGGGTCAACGTGGCCACGCCGGTGTTCGACGGCGCCACGGTCGAGGACGTGGACGAGGCGCTCGTGCGCTGGGCGCAGGACAAGGGGGTCGAGCGTGGGATCAACTTCGACGTCGACACCCGCAAGCGCGAGGGCACTCGTTGCTCGGGCAAGATCCAGCTCTACAACGGCCGTACCGGCGAGCCCTACGAGGCGACGGTCACCGTCGGCTACATGTACATCCTGAAGCTGCTGCACCTCGTGGACGACAAGATCCACGCGCGCAGCACCGGCCCCTACTCGCTCGTGACCCAGCAGCCGCTGGGCGGCAAGGCGCAGTTCGGCGGCCAGCGCTTCGGTGAGATGGAGGTGTGGGCGCTCGAGGCCTACGGCGCGGCGTACACCCTCCAGGAGATGCTCACGATCAAGTCCGACGACACCGTCGGGCGCGTGAAGGCCTACGAGGCGATCGTCAAGGGCGAGAACATCGCCGAGCCCTCCATCCCGGAGTCGTTCAAGGTGCTGTTGAAGGAGATGCAGTCGCTGGCCCTCGACGTGGACGTGCGCTCCGAGGAGGGCGCCGGCGTCGAGATGCGCGACGAGGACGACGATCTCCTGCGCGCCGCCGAGGAGCTGGGCATCGACCTCTCGGGGGTCAGAGCCACCGATGGCGACGCCGCCGACGAGGGCGAGGAGAAGGTCGAGGCAGAAGGGGAAGGCGGCCAGACCCAAGAGGCGCCCGCCGCCCAGGACGCAGAAATGATTGAGGAGTAAAGGACCGCATGATCGACATCAACAACTTCGACGCAATCTCGATAGGGCTCGCGTCGTCCAAGCAGATCCGGTCCTGGTCCTCGGGTGAGGTAACCAAGCCGGAGACCATCAACTACAGGACGCTCAAGCCTGAGAAGGACGGGCTGTTCTGCGAGCGCATCTTCGGTCCCACCAAGGACTGGGAGTGCTACTGCGGCAAGTACAAGCGTGTCCGCTACAAGGGCATCGTCTGCGAGCGCTGTGGCGTGGAGGTCACGCGCTCCAAGGTGCGCCGTGAGCGCATGGGCCACGTGGACCTGGCGGCCCCCGTCTCGCACATCTGGTTCTTCAAGGGTGTGCCGAGCCGGATCGGCTACCTGCTCGACATGGCTCCCAAGGAGCTCGAGAAGGTTCTCTACTTCGCCGCGTCGATCGTGACGTGGGTGGATGACGAGGCCCGCCAGAAGGACGTCGGCCGGCTCGAGAAGGAGGTCGAGAAGACCATCCAGGGCCACGAGGCCGAGCGCGAGGAGCGCGTGCTGGAGCTGCGCGAAGCGCTCGACCGGCGCGTGAACTACCTGTCGACCGGGGACCAGAAGGGCTTCTCCGACGACGACCTGCTGTGGGCCGACACGCTCGACGTGAACCTGAAGAAGCTGTCCGACGACGAGCGCCAGAAGATGGAGAAGGACCTCAAGAAGCAGTTCGAGGCCGACATCTCCGACACCGAGGCGTACTACGAGGACGGCATCGAGCGCATCCGCCAGGCCTGGGACCTGTTCCAGACGATGGAGCCCAAGGAGGTGGTGGCGGACGAGACGCTCTTCCGCGAGCTCAAGGACCGCTTCGGGTCGCCGTTCGGCTGGGGCGAGTACTTCCGAGGCGGCATGGGCGCCGAGTCGGTGCGCGACCTGCTCCAGCAGGTGGACCTCGACGCCGAGCGCGAGGAGCTCGAGGACCAGGTCAAGACGGCCAAGGGCCAGAAGCAGTCCCGCGCGGTCAAGCGGCTGAAGGTCGTCTCGGCCTTCATCAACTCGGACAACAAGCCCGAGGACATGATCCTCGAGGCGATCCCGGTGATCCCGCCGGAGCTGCGCCCGATGGTGCAGCTCGACGGTGGCCGCTTCGCCACGTCGGACCTGAACGACCTCTACCGCCGCGTGATCAACCGGAACAACCGGCTCAAGCGGCTGCTCGACCTCGGCGCGCCCGAGATCATCGTCAACAACGAGAAGCGGATGCTGCAGGAGGCCGTCGACGCACTGTTCGACAACGGCCGCCGTGGCCGCCCCGTGACCGGGCCGGGCAACCGCCCGCTCAAGTCACTGAGCGACATGCTCAAGGGCAAGCAGGGCCGCTTCCGCCAGAACCTGCTCGGCAAGCGCGTGGACTACTCGGGCCGTTCGGTCATCGTGGCCGGCCCCGAGCTGCGCATCCATCAGTGCGGCCTGCCCAAGCTGATGGCGCTCGAGCTGTTCAAGCCGTTCATCATGGCCCGGCTCGTCGAGCGCAAGTCGGTGCAGAACATCAAGGCCGCCAAGAAGATGGTCGACTCGATGATCCCGGAGGTCTGGGATGTGCTCGAGGAGGTCATCCAGGAGCACCCGGTCCTGCTCAACCGCGCGCCGACGCTCCACCGCCTGGGTCTCCAGGCGTTCGAGCCGGTGCTCGTGGAGGGCAAGGCCATCCAGGTGCACCCGATGGTGTGTCACGCGTTCAACGCCGACTTCGACGGCGACCAGATGGCCGTGCACGTTCCGCTGTCCGCCGAGGCTCAGGCCGAGGCGCGGCTGCTGATGCTGTCGGCGAACAACATCCTGTCGCCGGCGCACGGCGCGCCGCTGGCCACGCCCACCCAGGACATGGTGCTGGGCTCCTACTACCTCACCTACGGGCCGGACGAGCAGGAGCTCACCGACCTTCAGGAGATGGAGAAGCAGGGCAAGTGGGACGAGAAGAAGCACGGTAAGCGGCCGCACGTGTTCCGCTCGGCGCAGGAGGCCGAGCTGTCCTACGAGTCGAAGGCCGTGTCGCTGCACGACCTGGCCGAGTACCGGCGCCGCCACCACTCAGAGCACACGCTCACCACCGTGGGGCGGATCATCTTCAACGAGCGCATCGAGCGCGCGTTGGAGGAAACGCTGGGCGAGGAGTACGACCCGACCACGTACGAGTTCATCAACACCCCGTTGCGCAAGCGCGACATGAACTCGGTGATCGAGGGGCTCGTGGACCTTCACGGCCCGTACGCCACCGCGCTCGTGCTCGACGCGTTCAAGGATCTCGGGTTCCACTTCGCCACCCAGGCCGGCATCACCATCTCGAAGAACGACGTGGTGATCCCGCCCAGCAAGGAGGAGATCCTCGAGCGCTACGAGGCCGACGTCGCGGAGATCCAGGACCAGTACGACATGGGCCTGATCACCCAGGAGGAGCGCAAGGACGCCGTTATCGAGAAGTGGACGGCGGCCACCGACGAGGTCGGTGAGGCGATGCAGGACAACCTCGACCGCCTGAACCCCATCTTCATGATGGCCAACTCGGGCGCCCGAGGCTCGTTCAAGCAGATTCGCCAGCTCGCCGGAATGCGTGGCCTGATGGCAAATCCGAAGGGCGAGATCATCGAGCGTCCGATCAAGGCCAACTTCATGGAGGGCCTGACGGTGCTCGAGTACTTCATCTCCACCCACGGCGCCCGCAAGGGCCTCGCGGACACGGCGCTGCGCACCGCCGACTCGGGCTACCTGACCCGGCGGCTCGTGGACGTGGCGCAGGACGTGATCGTGCGCGACGAGGACTGCGGCACCAAGGAGTTCATCGAGATGCCGGTGCTCGGCGAGGACGGCCGGCCCAACGGACAGCTCGAGGGCCGCTTCGCCGCGCAGGAGTTCAAGACCAAGCGCGGCCGGGAGCTCGTCAAGAAGGGCGAGCTGATCACCACGGCACATATCGACGAGATCGTCGAGGCCTATAGCGAGGAGGAGGGCGCGGCCGTACCGGTGCGCTCCGTCCTCAAGTGCCTGGCCGAGGGCCTGTGCCAGCACTGCTACGGCGTGGCGCCGGCCACCGGCAAGGTGGTCGCGATCGGCGACGCGGTGGGCATCATCGCCGCCCAGTCGATCGGCGAGCCCGGCACGCAGCTCACGCTGCGGACCTTCCACACCGGCGGTGTGGCGGGCGCAGACATCACGCACGGTCTCCCGCGCGTGGTGGAGCTGTTCGAGGCACGCAAGCCCAAGGGCCAGGCGGAGCTCGTGAAGGAGCCCGGCACGGTGCACATCGAGGACACCGAGAAGGGCCGCAAGGTGACCATCACGGACGCCGCGGGCGAGGAGCACCTGCAGACGTTCGGGCGCCGCACGCACCTGCTCGTCACCGAGGGTCAGAAGGTCAAGGAGGGCGATCAGCTCAACGAGGGCTCGATCTACCCGCACGACCTGCTCGCCTACGGCGGTGAGAACCAGCCCGAGCGCAGGACCGCGACCGAGGTGTACCTCGTCAAGGAGGTCCAGAAGGTCTACCGCTCACAGGGCGTGGACATCAACGACAAGCACATCGAGGTCATCGTCCGGCAGATGATGAAGAAGGTCAGGGTCGACCAGAAGGGCGACACCACCTACCTGCCGGGCGCGTTCGTGGACCGCAACGAGATGATCGATGCGAACGCCGCGCTGAAGAAGGCCAAGAAGGAGCAGGCCGAGACCGAGGAGATCATCCTCGGGATCACCAAGGCCTCGCTGGCCACGGACTCGTTCCTGTCCGCGGCGTCCTTCCAGGAGACCACGAAGGTGCTCACCGACGCCGCCCTGGAGGGCAAGACCGACCGGCTGCTCGGCCTGAAGGAGAACGTGATCATCGGGAAGCTGATCCCGGCGGCCACGGGCCTTCGCCGCTACCGCCGGCTCGAGATCGAGCCCACCGAGCCCATCCGCCGGCACACCCCGGAGGAGCTCACCATGCTCGAGGAGTCCGAGCTGCTCGGCCTCTCCGAGTCGGGTGAGATCGAGGGCTTCGGCTTCGGCAACGGCGACGACGGCGCGGACGCCTTCGGCGATCTCGCGGACCTGCCGGCCGACGGGTCGTCCGAGAGCTCCGAGTCCTAAGGCAGCGAGGGAGGCGGGCGGGCACGGCAGTTCGTGCTCGCCCGCCGCTCCTCACGTCTTGCGGCTGTACTGCAGCCCCAGGGCGCCCGAGGCCAGCCGCGTGGCCGCCGCCAGGTCCCAGCCGGCTCGGGGCAGCCCGTCCCCGAACAGCCGCAGGCCGCCGCCCACCGTGGCCGGGATCAGGTTGAGCCTCAGCTCGTCCACCAGATCCGCCTTCAGCAGCTGCTGGATGATGCTGGCGCTGTTGAGAATGATGAGGTCGCGGCCCTCCGCGGTCTTCAGCTCGCGCACCTCGTCCTCGAGGTCGCGCTCCGCCAGCCGGGCGTTCTCCCATTCCAGCTCCGTGAGGCTGTTCGAGAACACCACCTTCTCCACCTCGTTCATCCAGGCCCCGAGCTCGCGCTGCCGGATGGGAGTCTCCGGGTTCTCGGTGATGCCCGGCCAGACGGCGTAGAAGCCCTCGTAGTTCTTGCGCCCGAGCAGGGCGGTGGTGCTGCCGCGCCAAACCCCCTCGAAGTACGTGCTGAGGTTGTCGGTCACGTGCTCCACGAACCACATGACGTCGTTGTCACCGTCCGGGCCGGCGGAGAATCCGTCCAATGAGACGTTGGCGGAGGCGATCAGGTTGCGGGTGGCGGGGGCGTTCACGTCCGGCTCCTTTACTTGACAGGTCGGTTAATTAACATCCTTATCAAATACCGATGGCCACCGACCAGCTCAGCCTGACCTTCGCGGCGCTCGCCGATCCCACGCGGCGCGGGATCCTGGCCCGCCTCGCCCAAGGCGAGGCGACGGTCACCGAGCTGGCCGAGCCCTTCTCGATCAGCCTGCCGGCAGTCTCGCGGCACCTGAAGGTGCTCGAGCGGGCCGGGCTGGTCGCCCGGCGACGCGCCGCCCAGTCGCGGCCCACCACCCTCAGGCCGGCGGCCCTGAAGGAAGCGAGCGCCTGGATGGAGACGCACACCGCGATCTGGGAGGGCCGCATGGACCGGCTCGAAGCCCATCTGAATGACCTCCAGTGATGAGGTAAGGGTCATGCGCCGCTTCGCCGCGCCGCGCGAGGTCGTCTTCAGGGCGTGGGTGGAGCCCGAGCAGGTTGCGATGTGGTGGGCGCCGCACGACTTCGAGGTCCCCCTTCCCACGGTGGAGATCGATCCCCGGGTGGGCGGCCGGATCCACTTCTCGATGCGAGCCCGCAGCGACGGGGTGGATTATCCGGTTCGCTTCGAGATCGTCGAGCTCCGCGAGCCCGAGCTGCTCGTGCTCAGCTCCGAGGCGATGCCGGAGGTGGGTCTCGCGTTCCCGACGGTCACGCGCGTGGTGTTCGACGAGGAGGAGGACGGCGGGACGAGGGTCACGATCACCCAGGGACCGCACACCGGCGACATGCTGCCGCTGGCACAGGCCGGCTGGACCGGCTCCCTGGACAAGCTGGAGTCGCTCCTCGCCGCCTAGGCCTAGGCGTCCAGCCTCTCCGCCCAGTCCAGCAGCTGCTCTACGTGCTCGTCGGTGAGGCCCACGGCGGGGAGCGTCTCCACGATCAGCGTCTCGGCGCGGCGGCCCTCGGCCCACTCCAGGCAGGTCTCGTCGATGTTGTCGTCGAGCCAGGCTGCGGCGCGATCGCCGGCGTACTCGTCGATCGCGTCCACCTTCCAGTGGGCCGAGCCGAACACGGCCCGGCCGTCGAAGTGGAGGCAGGGCAGGTTCCGGAAGGGCAGGTTCAGGAGGTAGGGCAGATGATCATTGGCGCGTTCCTCCCACCCCGTGGCCCAGACGAGCTCGAAGCGTTCAGCTAGCCTCACCAGCCTTGCCCCGACCTCGTTGGGGATGCAGTGGGCGACACCGTCGATCCAGTGCAGGGGACCAGGCAGGGTGTCCGTCCCGGGTGCGAACCCGAACAGGCTGATTACCCCGTCTACGTCGACGAACAGGATTGGTCGTTGCCGTTGCGTGTTTTGTTGCAAAGTTTCGTTTTGCTGTGTGCGGGCAGCCAATAGGTTGACGACATGAACGCCATCTCGTTCAAGCGGGAGGCGTGGGGGCCGATAGGACGAACTATCGGGTAGGGGATTCCGCCAGTCCCCGAAGAACTGATCCAGACACTTCTTTAGGTAACCAGTGCTCCAACTTGGAATTGTGCTGGCGTTGCTCTGTGCATTCGCCACGAACGTCGGATTTCTACTCAAGCATCGCGGTGCCTGCGCGGCCCCGGACGTGTCGCTCAGGCACCCCGTGGCCAGCGCGGTGGGCCTCTTCCGCTCGAAGTGGTTCTCCGTCGGAATGCTGGTCGCGCTGATCGCGTGGCTCTTCCACGTGGGAGCCCTGGCGATGGCGCCACTGTCGCTCGTGCAGGCGGTGATCGCCGGCGGCCTGGTGTTCCTCACGGTCTTGGCCGAGCGCTTCTTCGGCTGCTCGGTGGGCACCCGCCAGTGGGCCGGCGTGGGCCTTACCGCGCTCGGCCTGGTGCTGCTCGCCATCACGCTGCCCTCCGGGGGCAGCAGCTCGAGCTACTCGCTCGCCGGAATGATCGCCTTCGAGTCGGCGCTGCTGGCACTCGGCACGTTCCTCGTGCTCTCCAAGAAGCTCGACTCGCACGAGCACCACGGCGTGATGCTCGGCACCGCGGCGGGCATCCTCTTCGGCGTCTCCGACGTCGCGATCAAGGCGCTCACCACCTCGGTGGGCGACGACGGCGTGCTCGGGATGCTGTCCCCCTGGCTGCTCACCTGCGTGCTCGCCTCGGTGATCGCCTTCTACGCGTCCGCGCGCGGGCTGCAGAAGGGCGAGGCGGTGCCGGTGATCACGCTCACGAGCGCCGCGGCCAACGTCTCGGCCATCAGCGGCGGCATCCTCGTATTCGGCGACCCGATGCCGGGCAGCACCGTCGGCATCGTCGTCCAGAGCTTCGCGTTCGTGCTGGTGATCTCTGCGGCCGCGCTTACGCCGGCGCCGCTGCGGGCCGCTCGGGCGACGACCGCCTAGCTCCGAGCGCGAACTCGCGAATCGCATCGGCCAGGAGCTCCGGGTCGTCCGACATCGGCACGTGGCCGAGGCCCTTCAGGTAGCGCAGCTCGCAGTCCGGGATGAGCCGCTCGAAGCGCCGGCCCTGTCGCGGAAGCAGGACCACGTCCTTGGTGCCCCACAGCACCAGCACCGGGCAGGAGATGTCACGAAGCCCGGCCACGTGGCGTTGCACGACCTCGGCCATGGTGGCGTCGAAGCCCGGAGCGTCAGCGAACAGCCGCGTCTGCTCCAGGAGCTCGTCGGGAGAGGCCCGCCAGGGCTTGCCGAGGGTGGGCCCGGCGAAGAGCGTGCGGGTCAGCGGATTGCGCAGGAGCGGCTCGGGGGCCGGGGTTTTCTGCGCCAGCCAGCGCATCGCGTTGAGGACGGAGCGGGCGAGATCGTTCTCGCGGCCATGGGCAAGACCGGCCGGCGATATCGCCGTGCAGGTGCGGGCCCGGCCGCGGCGCGCCAGCTCGAGGGCGATCCAGCCTCCCAGCGAGTTGCCGGCCAGGTGCGCCGTCTCGAAGCCGGCTGCATCCATCGCCTCCGCCACGGAGTCGGCCAGAACCTCGGGACCGGGCGCGTCGCCGTTCTCCAGTGGGGGCGAGTGCCCGAAGCCGGGCAGGTCCATCGCGAGCACGTCGAAGTGCTGCTCGAGCAGCGGCAGCATCGGTCGAAAGCCGCGCCAGGTGTGACCGATGCCGTGTACGAGGACGAGTGGCTCGCCCGAGCCACCGCGATGCTGGTCCAGAGTCATGGGCCGGGAAGCCTAGGGCTTTGCCTGAATGCGGCTCGGCCGCTGCTAGCATCACGCGCCGCATGCCAAGCATCAACCAGCTCGTTCGCAAGGGCCGCACCAAGCCCAAGAAGAAGGTCTCCACGCCGGGTCTCAAGTCCGGCCAGGGCCGCAAGAAGCGCATCGCCGCGCCGCAGCGGCGGGGCGTGTGCACCCGCGTCTACACCACCACGCCGAAGAAGCCGAACTCGGCGCTGCGAAAGGTGGCCCGTGTTCGTCTCACCAACCAGATGGAGGTCACCGCCTACATCCCGGGTGAGGGCCACAACCTTCAGGAGCACTCCGTGGTCCTGGTGCGCGGTGGCCGCGTGAAGGACCTGCCGGGCGTGCGCTACAAGGTCGTGCGGGGCACGCTCGACGCCGCCGGCGTCTCCGAGCGCAAGAAGGCCCGCTCCCAGTACGGGGCCAAGGCCCGCTAGCAATGCCTCGCCGAGCGGCACCAGGGGTTCGCCCGATCGAGCCCGATCCGATGTACGGCTCGCGACTCGTGCAACAGGTGATCAACAAGGTGATGATCGACGGGAAGAAGTCGATCGCCGAGCAGACCGTCTACGACGCTCTCGACATGCTCGCCCGGCGCACCAACAACGAGCCGGTGCCCGCGCTCGAGGATTCGATCAAGGCCCTCACCCCGGTGCTCGAGGTGCGCTCCCGCCGCGTGGGCGGCGCCACCTACCAGGTGCCCGTGGAGGTACCTCAGCGCCGCGCCCGCACCCTGGCGGTGCGCTGGCTCGTCGAGTTCTCGCGCAACCGCCGCGAGAAGTCGATGTCCGAGCGTCTCGCGGGCGAGCTCTCCGACGCTCAGTCCCAGCAGGGCGGGGCCTACAAGCGCAAGGACGACATCTTCCGCATGGCGCAGGCCAACAAAGCCTTCGCCCACTACCGCTGGTAGCAGGGCGGCGATAGGCGTCGCATGGCGGCGTCCTCGGCCGCTCGCGTGCGGAGCACGCGTCGCGACCTGCGTCCTTGCCCTGCTCGCCTCTCGCCGCCCTGCTCCCAGCGGTGGGCGGTGGCCCGGGCGGGCGTTTGGCGCCTTGACGTCCCTATAGGGCCCATAAGGCGCCACACCCTCGGCTCGGACCCAGCCGCTCCGGCCAGACACGATCGCCCCTCCCGAGCCCACCCCTCACTGCCAATCCGGCCTGGTCCGGATCCCCGTCCCCGCCCGAGCGGAGCAACGCAGCGCCCGGGCCTCAGCTCACGGGAGGTCGGGGACGCAACAGCCCCGCCAAGCCCGCGGCCAACGCCAACACGCCGCCCGCCAACTCCAGCGTCAGGCCCGCCCCCGCCGAGGCGGTGGCGCCCTCGAAGTTGCGCCCCAGCGCCCCCGTCTCGTCGGTCACGGGCAGGTCCACGAGCAGCGACCAGCCGAGCACCAGCACGCCCACCGCCACGAGTGCCGCCGCGGCCGGCCGGGAGCCGCCCACGCCGGCGCCCCAGGCCATCACGGCACAGAGCACGGCCAGCAGCAGGAACGATCCGCCGTTTCGCTCCAGCCCGCTTAGCTCGCAGCGGTCGGCCAGCTCCGGATCGGTGTCCTGGATGACCTCGCAGCTGCCGCTCGCCACGTCCACCGACGCCACCGGGGAGAACTCGGTTGCCACCAGCAGCAGCGCGGCCACGATCCCGACGACCGTTATGAGGCGCGGAACCGCTTGCAGCCCGGATTTGGACGGTGGCCGCCTGCTACCATCACGGGTCGCTTCGCGGGCGGCCACCTCAGCTGTCCGCGACCTCGTTCAGCCACGCGAGGGCAGGCGGTAGCTCACACCGATGGAGTCCTCTTCGACATAGAGATCGCCCGGGTAGAAACCGCTTGTAGCACTGGGCCCGGAGAGGCCCTTTTTTCTGCTCTGAGACGGAAGTAAGCAAAACCATGGCACGCAAAGTCACACTCGAAAAGACGCGCAACATCGGGATCATGGCGCACATCGACGCCGGCAAGACGACGACGACCGAGCGCATCCTTTTTTACACCGGGCGCACCCACAAGATGGGTGAGGTCCACGAGGGCGCTGCCGTGATGGACTGGATGGAGCAGGAGCAGGAGCGCGGCATCACCATCACCTCCGCGGCCACCACCGCCTTCTGGCGCGATCACCGCATCAACATCATCGACACGCCCGGCCACGTGGACTTCACGGTCGAGGTCGAGCGCTCGCTGCGCGTCCTCGACGGCGCCGTGGCGGTGTTCGACTCGGTGGCCGGTGTCGAGCCGCAGTCCGAGACCGTCTGGCGCCAGGCCGACAAGTACCGCGTGCCGCGCATCGCCTTCATCAACAAGATGGACCGCATCGGCGCGCACTTCGACAACGCCGTCGACAGCATGCGCGATCGCCTGGGCGCGAACCCGATCAAGGTTCAGCTGCCCATCGGCGCCGAGGCCGAGTTCAGCGGCGTGGTCGACCTCATCAACATGAAGGCGATCGTCTACAAGGACGACCTCGGCCAGGAGTGGGAGGTCGTGGACATCCCCGAGTCCCACGTCGACCTCGCCACCGAGGCGCGCACCGCGCTGATCGAGTCCGTCGCGGACTACGACGAGGAGCTGATGGAGGACTACCTGGAGGACAAGCCGATCGAGCCCGACCGGCTGATCCAGGACATCCGCAAGGCGACCCTCGACATCTCCATCACGCCGGTGCTGTGCGGCTCCGCCTTCAAGAACAAGGGCGTGCAGCCCCTGCTCGACGCCGTGATCGACTACCTCCCGAGCCCGCTGGACGTTCCTCCGGTGGAGGGCGTGGCGGGCAGTCAGGTCGACGACGCCGACGAGCTGCCCAGGGTCCGCCGAAACGCCTCCGACGACGAGCCCTTCGCGGCGCTGGCCTTCAAGGTCATGGCCGACCCGTACGTCGGCAAGCTCACCTATTTCCGGGTCTACTCCGGCAAGCTCCCGGCGGGCGGCCGCGTGCTCAACTCGGTCACCGGCCGCACCGAGCGCGTGGGGCGCATCCTGATGATGCACGCCAACTCGCGGGAGGAGGTCGACGAGGTCTACGCGGGCGACATCGCCGCCGGCGTGGGCATCAAGCAGACCTCGACCGGCGACACGCTGTCGGCCCCCGACGCACCGGTGGTGCTCGAGGCGATCACCTTCGACGACCCGGTGGTGCACCTTTCGATCGAGCCGAAGACCAAGGTCGATCAGGAGAAGCTCTCGGTGGCGCTACAGCGCCTCGGCGAAGAGGACCCCACCTTCCAGGTGCGCTCCGACGAGGAGACCGGCCAGACCGTTATCTCCGGAATGGGCGAGCTGCACCTCGAGGTGATCGTGGACCGGCTCAAGCGCGAGTTCAGGGTCGAGGCGGCCGTGGGCCGGCCCCAGGTGGCCTATCGCGAGACCATTCGGGAGCACGTCCAGAAGATCGAGGGCAAGTTCATCCGCCAGACCGGCGGCTCGGGCCAGTACGGCGTGGTCTACATCGACCTCGAGCCGGCGCCGGGCGAGGGCTTCGACTTCATAAACAAGATCAAGGGCGGCTCGGTGCCCTCCGAGTTCATCCCCGCGGTGGAGAAGGGGATCGAGGAGGCGCTCGAGTCCGGCGTCAAGGCCGGCTATCCGATGGTCGACGTCCGCGCCACGCTCACCGACGGCAAGTACCACGACACCGACTCCTCGGAGATCGCCTTCAAGGTGGCGGGATCGCTGGCGCTCAAGGAGGCGGCGAGGCGCGCCCAGCCGGTGCTGCTCGAGCCCGTGATGGCCGTGGAGGTCGTGACGCCGCAGGAGTTCATCGGCGACGTGATCGGCGACCTGTCGCGCCGCCGCGGCCACGTGGAGGGCCAGGAGCCGCGCGGAAACGCCGTGGCGGTCAGGGCCAGCGTGCCGCTGTCCGCGATGTTCGGCTACGCGACCGACCTGCGCTCTTCCACACAGGGCCGAGCGACCTACACGATGCAGTTCGACCGCTACGACGAGGTACCGGCGAGCATCGCCGAGGAGATCGTCGAACACCGCACCGGCGAACCCGTCGGAGCCAGCGCATAGGTGTCCAGACCGAGTATGTTTCGCAAGTTCGGGTCCGAACCCGAGAATTGTTTGAGAAAGGGGTAGTTCGAGGTGGCGAAGGAGAAGTTCGAGCGCAATAAGCCGCACGTCAACGTCGGCACGATCGGCCACATCGACCACGGCAAGACGACGCTTACCGCCGCCATCACCAAGGTGCTGTCGGAGAAGTACGGCGGCCAGTCGATGAGTTTCGAGGAGATCGACAACGCTCCGGAGGAGAAGGAGCGCGGCATCACGATCGCGACCTCTCACGTGGAGTACGAGACGGAGAACCGTCATTACGCCCACGTGGATTGTCCGGGACATGCCGACTACGTGAAGAACATGATCACCGGGGCCGCCCAGATGGACGGCGCGATCCTCGTGGTCTCCGCGGCCGACGGCCCGATGCCCCAGACCCGCGAGCACATCCTGCTCGCGCGTCAGGTGAACGTGCCCTACGTGATCGTGTTCATGAACAAGACCGACATGGTCGACGATGATGAGCTCCTCGAGCTCGTGGAGGTCGAGGTACGCGAGCTGCTCTCCGAGTACGACTTCCCGGGTGACGACGTACCGGTGATCCAGGGCTCGGCGCTGAAGGCGCTCGAGGGCGACGCCGACCAGGTCGAGAAGATCGTCGAGCTGGCCGCTGCCCTCGACTCCTACATCCCGGAGCCCGAGCGTCCGCTGGAGCGCCCGTTCCTGATGCCGGTCGAGGACGTGTTCTCGATCACCGGCCGCGGGACGGTAGCCACGGGCCGGATCGAGCAGGGCATCGTGAAGACGGGCGAGACCGTCGAGATCGTCGGGATCCATCCCGAGGTCAACTCGACGGTCGTGACCGGCGTCGAGATGTTCCGCAAGATCCTCGACGAGGGCCAGGCGGGCGACAACGTCGGCTGCCTGCTCCGCGGTGTCGGCCGTGAGGAGATCGAGCGCGGGCAGGTGCTCTGCAAGCCGGGCTCGATCACCCCGCACACCAAGTTCAAGGCCCAGGTGTACTGCCTGAAGAAGGAGGAGGGTGGCCGTCACACCCCGTTCTTCAACGGCTACCGGCCGCAGTTCTACTTCCGCACCACCGATGTGACCGGAGTGGCCAACCTGCCCGAGGGCACGGAGATGGTCATGCCGGGCGACAACGTCGAGATGACGGTGGAGATGATCCAGCCCATCGCGATGGACGAGGGCCTTCGCTTCGCAATCCGCGAGGGAGGCCGAACGGTCGGCTCGGGGGTGGTGACCGAGGTCGTCGAGTAGGCCTCCGACAGATGCTTTCGAGGGGCGGGCGGTAGGACCTGAGCCCGCCCCTCGATCTGTCTCTACGCAGCCATGGCAACACTCACGCAGAACAAGATCCGTATCCGGCTCAAGGCCTACGACCACTCGGCGATCGAGACGGCGGCCAAGGAGATCGTTGACACCGCCGTGCGCACCGGCGCCTCGGTGTCCGGTCCCGTGCCGCTGCCCACCGAGAAGAACGTCTACTGCGTGATCCGCGGGCCGTTCAAGGACAAGGACTCCCGAGAGCACTTCGAGATCCGCACGCACAAGCGCCTGATCGACATCCTGCAGCCCACCCCCAAGACGGTGGACTCGCTGCAGCGGCTGGATCACCTCCCCGCGGGCGTGGACATCCAGATCCAGCTCATCTGACGTCATGGCTGGGCTACTCGGAAGAAAACTGGGCATGACGCAGGTCTTCGACTCAGACGACGGCCACGTGGAGCGCGTGACCGTGATCGAGGCCGGCCCCTGCTTCGTCACCGCGATCCGCCGCGCCGAGCGCGACGGCTACGACGCGCTGCAGCTGGCCTTCGGCGAGTCGTCCGAGAAGAGCCTTCAGAGAGCGCGCCTGGGTCATCTGAAGAAGGCCGGCGTGGCACCGATGAAGCACCTGGCCGAGTTCCGCGGCGATCCCGGAGAGGCCGAGCTGGGCGCCGAGGTAAAGGTGGACTCGGTGTTCGAGAAGGGCCAGACCGTCAAGGTCTCCGGCGTCTCGAAGGGCAAGGGCTTCGCGGGCACGATCAAGCGCCACAACTTCAGTCGCGGGCCGGTGAGCCACGGCTCCCACAACGTCCGCGCGCCCGGCTCGATCGGCGCCTCCGCCGACCCCGCGCGGGTGTTCAAGGGCATCCGCGGGCCGGGTCAGATGGGCAACAAGGGTGCCACCCAGCGCGGCCTCGAGGTCGTGGACGTGCGGCCGGAACAGAATCTGCTGCTGGTGCGCGGCTCGGTGCCCGGTGCCAAGGGCTCTGTGGTCGAGATCAGGCGGGAGGCGTGACGATGGCGGCCCAGGCCAAGTACATCGGCGGCGGCTCCGGCGGGCTCGACCTGGACGACGCCGTGTTCGGCGAGAGCTTTCACGGCCCGTTGGTGCACGAGGCCGCGCGCTCCGAGCTCGCGGCGCGGCGTCAGGGCAGCCACTCGACCAAGACCCGCGCCGAGGTGGCCATGACCGGTGCCAAGGCCTGGCGCCAGAAGGGCACCGGCCGGGCGCGCGTGGGCGCGCTCTCGAGCCCTCAGCGCACGGGCGGCGGCGTGGCCTTCGGCCCCAAGCCGCGCCACTACACGGTCAAGGTCAACCGCAAGGCGCGCCGGCGCGCCCTGCGCGCGGCACTCACCGTGCACGCCGAGCGCGGCTCGATTGCCGCCCTCGACCCCTCGAGCTTCGACACTCCCTCCACCAAGTCGGCCGCGGCTGCGCTGGCCACGCTCGATGGCGAGGGCAGCGTGCTGCTGGTGCTCGCCGAGGGCGAGGAGACCGCCGCCAAGTCGTTTCGCAACCTAGCCGGTGTGTCGGTGCTGCCCGCGGACGCCGTGGGGGTCGCCGACGTGATCGGCGCCGCCCGCCTCGTGATCTCCGAGGCCGCTCTGGCGCGCCTCGCCGAGAAGGCGGTGGCACGATGACCGACTCTCGCCAGGTGATTCTCCGGCCGGTCATCTCCGAGAAGAGCTACGCGCTCCTCGCGGCCAACAAGTACACCTTCCGCGTCCACGACAGGGCCAACAAGACACAGGTCCGGCAGGCGATCGAGGACATCTTCGGCGTCCGGGTCACCGGCGTGCGCACGGCGTGGGTCAAGCCCAAGCCCAAGCGCCGCGGTCTCTACGCGGGCACCCGCCGGCGCTGGAAGAAGGCGGTCGTGACCCTGCACCAGGACGATTCCATCGAGCTGTTCGAGGGACAGGGGGTCGAGTAGCCCATGGCGATCAAGAAGCACAAGCCAACCTCGCCGGGGCGGCGCTTCGCCACCTGGCTCGAGCACGAGGCCGTTACCAAGACCGAGCCCGAGAAGTCGTTGGTCGAGGGGCTCAACAAGTCCGGTGGCCGCAACTCTCACGGCCGCGTGACATCCCGTCACCGCGGTGGCGGCGCCAAGCGCAAGTACCGGCGCATCGACTTCAAGCGCATGAAGGACGGCGTTCCGGCGCGCGTGGCCGCGATCGAGTACGACCCCAACCGCTCGGCGCACATCGCGCTGCTCCACTACGCCGACGGCGAGAAGCGCTACATCCTCGCGCCGGCGCGGATCAGGGTGAACGACACCGTGGTCTCCGGCCCCGACGCCGACATCACGCCCGGCAACACCCTGCCGCTCGCCAACATCCCCACCGGAACCACGGTCCACAACGTGGAGCTCACGCCGGGCCGCGGCGGCCAGCTGGGCCGCTCGGCGGGCACCGCCATCCAGCTTGTGGCCAAGGAGGGGCGCTACGCCACCCTGCGCCTGCCTTCGGGCGAGATGCGCATGGTGCTCGTGGACTGCCGCGCGAGCGTCGGCGCCCTCGGCAACGCCGAGCACGAGCTGGTCGAGCTCGGCAAGGCCGGCCGCTCGCGCCATCTCGGCAAGCGCCCGCAGACCCGCGGCGTGGCCATGAACCCCGTCGACCACCCGCACGGCGGCGGCGAGGCGCACAAGACTCCCGGTGGCCACCCGGTCACCCCGTGGGGCGTGCCCACGCTGGGCTACCGCACCCGCAAGAAGCGCAAGCAGTCCGATCAGTTCATCGTCCGTGGCCGCCGGCGCGGCAAGAAGGGGAGGCGCTAGATGTCGCGCTCGTCCAAGAAGGGCCCGTGGGTCGAGGAGCGCCTGATGAGGCGCATCGAGGCCATGAACGACTCCGGCAACAAGACGATGGTCAAGACCTGGTCGCGGGCGTCGACGATCTTCCCCGAGATGGTGGGGCACACGATCGCCGTGCACGACGGGCGCAAGCACGTGCCCGTGTTCGTGTCGGAGTCGATGGTGGGCCAGAAGCTGGGCGAGTTCGCCCCCACGCGGATGTTCCGCGGCCACGCGGGCAGCGACAGAGTGCGGGTGCGGTGACCCCTCCCGACCAGGTATCAGGTCCGCCCGAGGGCGGGTGGGAGTCGCTGAAGGTCGACGAGCTCAAGCAGGAGCTCGAGGCTCGCGGACTCCCCAAGAGCGGCAACAAGGCCGAGCTGGTCGCGCGGCTCGAGGACGACGAGGTCGCCCAAGAGCCCAGCGCGCCGCCTGAGGAGGCTGCTGCCGAAGACGTCGTGGATGCGGAGGAGGCCCCCGCGGAGGAGGCAGACGAGCCGGAAGAGGCGGACGAGGACGAGGCCGCCGAGGAGGCGCCCGCCACCACCCGCCGACGTGGCTCGGCCGAGACGATCACCACCGAGCGCAAGCGCGCCCCGCGCGAGGACGACGGCACGCTGGTGGTGGCCGCGCGCGCGAGGTACGTGCGCAGCGCCCCGCGCAAGGCCCGCCTCGTGATGGACCACATTCGCGGGAAGCGCGTGGAGCACGCTCAGGCCATCCTTCAGCACGCCCCCCGCGCGGTCTCCGGCGACATCCTCAAGCTGCTCAACTCGGCCGTGGCCAACGCCGAGTCCGCCTACGAGCTGGGGCCGGACGAGCTGCGGGTCCGGCGGGCCTTCGTCGACGAGGGCCCGACGATCAAGCGCTACCGGCCGCGGGCGCTGGGGCGCGCCACGCGCATCAACAAGCGCACCAGCCACATGACCATCGAATTGACGACCGAAGGGAACGGGAGATAGCCATGGGCCAAAAGGTCCACCCCGAATCGCTACGGGTCGGCTACATCCATGACTGGAAGTCGACCTGGTTCAACGAGCGCGAGTTCTCCGATTACCTCATGGAGGACCTCGCCATTCGTGACCACATCGAGAACAAGCTCGCTCACGCGGGCCTGTCCACGATCACCATCAAGAAGAACAAGAACGAGGTCGAGGTCAACATCCACACGGCCCGCCCGGGCATCGTGATCGGCAAGTCCGGTTCCGAGGTGGACGCTCTGCGCAAGGAGCTCCACAAGATGACCGGCAAGGCCGTGAAGGTGAACATCCTCGAGATCAAGCGGCCCGAGCTCGACGCTCGCCTGGTCGCGCAATCGATCGCCGAGCAGCTGCAGAACCGCGTGGCCTTCCGGCGCGCGATGAAGCGCGCGCTCACCAGCGCCATGCGCTCGGGCGCCAAGGGCGTGAAGATCCAGGTCTCCGGCCGGCTGGGCGGCGCCGAGATGGCCCGTACCGAGGGCTACTCGGACGGCCGGGTGCCGCTGCACACACTGCGCGCGGACATCGACTACGGCTTCTACGAGGCCCGCACCACCTTCGGCCGCATCGGCGTGAAGGTGTGGATCAACAAGGGCGAGATCATGCCCAAGGGCTTCCAGCAGGATCTCACCGAGCTCGAGGCGCCGCAGACGGTCGGCCCCGGCGGCGGTGGCGGTCGCGGCGGCGGTCCCGGTGGACGCGGTCAGGGTGGCCGCGGTCCGGGCGGCGGTCGCGGACCCGGCGGCGGTGGCCGTGGCCCGGGCGGCCGCGGCGGTGGACGTGGTGGTCGCTCCGATGGACCGTCACAGCCGCGAGGACGGCTCTGATGCTGCAGCCCAAGCGAGTCAAGTGGCGCAAGGAGCACCGCGGCCGTCGCCGCGGCTACGCCAAGGGCGGAACGAACGTGGAGTTCGGCGAGTACGGGCTCAAGGCGCTCGAACGCGGCTGGGTCACCAACCGCCAGATCGAGGCCGCCCGTATCGCGATGACGCGCAAGATCAAGCGCGGCGGCAAGGTCTGGATCAACATCTTCCCGGACAAGCCCTTCACGAAGAAGCCGGCCGAGACCCGCATGGGCTCGGGCAAGGGCTCACCCGAGGGCTGGGTGGCCGTGGTCAAGCCCGGCCGGGTGATGTTCGAGCTGTCCGGCGTGCCGGAGGACCTGGCCCGCGAGGCGATGCGCCTGGCCGGCCACAAGCTGCCCGTCAAGACCAAGTTCGTGCAGCGTGAGGGATCGAGTCAGTAGATGAAAGCGGCCGAAGTGCATAACCTCGAGGATCCGCAGCTCGTGGAGTTCGCGGACGGCGCGCGGCAGGAGCTCTTCAACCTGCGCTTTCAGCACGCGACGGGGCAGCTGGAGAACACCGCGCGGCTGAGGCAGGCCAAGGCCGATGTGGCGCGCGCGCTGACTGAGGCGCACGAGCGCGGAATAGACGTTGACGTGGAGATCCGTAGGCAGAAGAAGGCATGACGACTTTCGAGACCGAAGAGAACGTGAACGAGGAGACCCAGGCGCAGGCCGAGGAGGCGGCGGCGAACGCCCCTGCCGCGGAGCCGGAGGAGGAGCTCTCCCCCAAGGAGCGGCGCAAGCGCTCCCGCTCGGCCAACGCCAGCGAGGCGCGCCCGGAGCGGTCCATCGAGGAGCGCGCCGCCGAGCGAGCCGCACAGCGCGCCCGCAAGGCCCAGCACCGGCGGGTCTACCGCCAGCGCAGCCGCGAGCGCAGGGCGTCCGAGCCGCGCGGCGAGACTCCCGCGACCGAGGACAAGGGCGGCGGCGTGCTCAAGGTGCGCCAGGGAATCGTGGTCTCCGACAAGGCCGACAAGACGATCACCGTCCGCATCGACATCGCGCGCCGGCACCGGATGTACAAGAAGATCGTCCGCACCTCATCGACGCTGCACGCGCACGACGAGGGCAACGAGGCGCACATCGGCGACACGGTGCGGATAGTCGAGAGCCGTCCGCTCAGCCGCACCAAGCGCTGGCGCCTCGTCGAGGTCCTGGAGAGAGCGCGCTAGACCATGATCCAGCAGGAGTCCAGGCTCAAGGTGGCGGACAACACGGGGGCTCGCGAGATCCTGTGCATCCGCGTGCGCGGTGGCTCGCACCGCCGCTATGCCGGCGTGGGCGACATCATCGTGGGCACGGTCAAGCAGGCCATTCCTCACGGCTCCGTCAAGAAGGGCGAGGTCGTGACCGCCGTGGTGGTGCGCACCAAGAAGGAGTTCGGCCGCGACGACGGCACCTACATCTCCTTCGACGAGAACGCGGCGGTGCTGATCGACGCGACCAACAACCCTCGCGGCACCCGCATCTTCGGGCCGGTGGCCCGCGAGCTGCGCGACCGCAACTTCATGAAGATCGTCTCGCTCGCTCCGGAGGTGCTCTGACATGGCCTTGAAGATCCGTCGCGACGACACCGTGCGCATCATCGCCGGCAAGGACCGCGGCAAGACCGGTCGCGTGCTGAGGGTGGACCCGCGCAAGGACAAGGTCTACGTGGAGGGCGCGAACATCGTCAAGCGCCACATGCGCCCGCGCACGCTGCGCGACACCCAGCGCGCCCAGGAGCTCGGCGGCATCATCGAGAAGGAGGGGCCGATCCACGTTTCCAACGTGATGCTGATCGACCCCGAGAGCGGCGAGCCCAGCCGCGTGGGCGTCAAGCGCGAGGGCGACCGCCGCGTGCGCGTGGCCAAGCGCTCGGGCAAGGAGATCGACTGATGGAAGCACCGCTACCGCCGCCGTGCCACCGCGCCTCAGGGAGCGCTACGACGCGGAGATCCGCGAGCGCCTGCAGAGCCGCTTCGGCTACAGCTCCTCCATGGAGGTGCCGACGGTCGAGAAGATCACGCTGAACATGGGTGTGGGCGAGGCCAAGCAGGACTCGAACATGCTCGACGCCGCTCAGGAGCAGCTGGCCACGATCGCCGGGCTGCGCCCCAACGTGCGCCGGGCGCGCAAGTCGATCGCCAACTTCAAGCTGCGCGACGGCATGCCCGTCGGGCTGAGCGTGACGCTGCGCCGCGCGCGCATGTGGGAGTTCCTGGACCGGCTCACGGCGATCGCGATCCCGCGCATCCGCGACTTCCGCGGCCTCAACGCGCGCTCGTTCGACGGTCGCGGCAACTACTCGATGGGCGTGCGCGAGCAGATCATCTTCCCCGAGATCGACTACGACTCGATCGACCAGGTGCGCGGCCTCGACGTGACCATCACCACCACCGCGAAGACCGACGAGGAGGCCTACATCCTCCTGCGTGAGCTCGGGATGCCGTTCGCGCCCGAGGGCGCACCCGGCAGCCACGATGAGCCGGAGGAGGACGCCGCCGAGGCGGAGCGCCGCGAGGAGGCGCGCCTGAAGGCCGAGGCCGAGGCCGCGGCATACGAGGAGCTGAAGGAAGAGAACCCCGAGGCCTACGAGGCGCCCGCCGCCTCCGAGGACGACGAGGGCGAGGACGAAGAAGGCAGCCAGGCGGGCGAAGGGACAGAGGAGTAATGGCCAAGACGTCGCAGAGGGTCCGCCAGCAGCGCGGATCCAAGTACAAGACCCGCAACTACAACCGCTGCAAGCGGTGCGGCCGCCCGCGCGCGTACGTGCGCAAGTTCGGGCTATGCCGCATCTGCCTGCGCGAGATCGCCCACGAGGGCATGATCCCCGGCCTCACGAAGTCGAGCTGGTAGCCCATGTCGTTCACCGACCCCATCGCCGATTTCCTGACCCGCATCCGCAACGGCCTGCACGCCGATCGCGACGATGTCGAGATGCCCGCCTCCACCTTCAAGGCGGAGATCGCGCGCATCCTGCGTGAGCAGGGCTACATCGAGGACTTCGCGGTCGAGCCCGCGCGAGTGGGCCGCGTGCTGCGAGTGACGCTCAAGTACACCGAGGATCGCAAGCCCGTGATCCAGGGCCTCCAGCGGGTCTCCCGGCCCGGCCGGCGCACCTACGTGCAGGCCGGCGGCGTGCCCAAGGTCCAGGGCGGTATGGGCACGACGATCGTGTCCACGTCCCGGGGCGTGATGACCGGCCACGAGGCCCGCCGCGAGGGTGTCGGCGGCGAGCTCGTGGCGCAGGTGTGGTGAGGCGCCTCCCATGAGCCGCATCGGAAAGCAGCCGATCGCCGTGCCGGACGGCGTGGAGATCTCGATCGAGCCCGAGCTCGTGAAGGTCAAGGGCCCGAAGGGCGAGCTCTCGGAGCGCAAGAGCCGCGAGATCGAGGTGCGCCAGGACAACGGCGAGATAGTCGTGACCCGCCCGACTGACCGCGGCGAGCACCGCGCCCTTCACGGGCTCACCCGCAGCCTGATCGCCAACATGGTCGAGGGCGTGACGAGCGGCTTCGAGAAGCGCCTCGAGATCCAGGGTGTGGGCTACCGCGCCCAGCTCCAGGGCAACAAGCTGGTGCTGGCGCTCGGCTACTCCCATTCGGTGGAGATGGATCCACCGTCCGGCATCGACTTCGAGGTCCCCCAGCCCACCCGCGTGGTGGTACGCGGCATCTCCAAGCAGGTGGTGGGAGAGGTGGCGGCCAACATCCGCAAGAAGCGCCCGCCCGAGCCCTACAAGGGCAAGGGCATCCGCTACGAGGGCGAGTACGTGATGAGGAAGGTCGGGAAGCGCGCGTGAGCACCACGACGAAGCCACAACAGCGCATGCGGCGGCGCCGCAGGGTGCGCGCCAAGGTGCACGGCACCGCGGAGCGTCCGCGGCTGTCGGTGTTCCGCTCGAACCGCGGCATCGGCGCGCAGCTCATCGACGACGTGACCGGCCACACCGTGGCCGCCGTCAACTGGACCGAGGCCGACCTCAAGTCGCTCGGCTCGATGGAGCAGGCCACCAAGGCCGGCGAGCTGCTGGCCGAGCGCGGCCGCGAGGCCGGCGTGGAATCCGTGATCTTCGACCGCGGCGGATACCGCTACCACGGTCGCGTCAAGGCGCTGGCCGATGGCGCGCGGGAGAAGGGGCTGAAGTTTTGACTATCGCTACGGTGAGTGGTTCGCATGGCCAGTAGGGACAGAACACGTGGAGGGCGCGACGGCGGCTCCGACCTGCAGGAACGGGTCGTGGAGATCAACCGCGTGGCCAAGGTCGTAAAGGGCGGCCGGCGCTTCTCGTTCACCGCCCTCGTGGTGGTGGGCGACGAGAAGTCGCAGGTCGGAGTGGGCTACGGCAAGGCCAACGAGGTTCCCGTGGCCATCCAGAAGGGCGTCGAGCGCGCGCGCAAGAGCCTCTTCACAGTCCCCATGCACGGCGCGACGATCACCCACCAGAACACCGGCGTGCACTCTGCGTCGCGCGTGCTCCTGAAGCCGGCCTCGCCGGGTACCGGCGTGATCGCCGGCGGCGGCGTGCGGGCCGTGCTCGAGCTGGCGGGAATCAAGGACGTGTTGTCCAAGTCGCTGGGCAGCCAGAACCCGATCAACCTGGTCAAGGCGACAGTCGCCGCGCTCCAGGGCCTGCGCCGTCCCGAGGAGGTGGCCGAGCTGCGGGGACTGTCCGTGCGCGAGGTGCTCGGGCTCGAGCGCGTTGGCGGGGAAGGCGACTCCGCCGGCAGCGACGAGGCGGTGGCCGAGGAGACGCCCGCGTGATGGCCACGCTGGTGATCACCCAGGTGCGCTCCGCCAACGGCTCGTCGCGCAAGCAGCGCGAGACCCTCAAGACGCTCGGGCTCGGCAAGATCGGCCGCTCCTCGGAGCGTGAGGACGATCCGAGGGTCCGTGGAGCCGTCAATGCCGTTCAGCATCTCGTGGAGGTCCGTGATGGCTGACGAGCGCATCGGATTGCATTCACTCGGCCCGGCCCCCGGCGCCCGCAAGGAGCGCAAGCGCGTGGGACGGGGCGAAGGCTCCGGCACCGGAAAGACGTCCGGCCGCGGCCACAAGGGCGCGGGCTCGCGCTCGGGCTCCAAGCGGCGCGTGCGCTTCGAGGGCGGCCAGACGCCGATTCACATGCGGATGCGCAAGCTGCGCGGGCCGCACATGAAGAAGTCGATGCCGTTCGAGAAGTTCCGCACGGCCACGCAGCCGGTCAACCTGGCCGATCTCGAGGCGCGCTTCGACGCCGGCGCCGAGGTGTCGCCGGAGGCGCTCAAGGCCCAGAACCTGGCCACTCGCCGTGACGTGCCCGTGAAGATCCTGGGCCGCGGCGAGATCTCCAAGTCGCTGACAGTGCACGCGCACGGCTTCTCGAAGTCCGCCCGCGAGAAGATCGAGGCGGCGGGCGGCACCTGCCAGTTGATCGAGGAGTAGCCCCGTGCTGCGGACGTTCCTGAACTCCTTCCGGGTCCCCGAGATCCGGAAGAAGCTCGCGTTCACGGCCGCCATGCTGGCCCTCTACCGCCTGGGCGCCTACATCCCGGCGCCCGGCATCAACGTCAAGGTGGTCGAGGACCTGGCGTCCAACTTCGCGGGCCAGTCGAACGTGCTCGGCTTCCTCAACCTGTTCTCGGGCGGCTCGCTCCAGCGCTTCGCGATCTTCGCGCTCGGGATCATGCCCTACATCACCGCGTCGATCATGCTGCAGCTGCTCACGGTGGTGCTCCCCTCGCTCGACAAGCTCCGCAAGGAGGGCGAGGTAGGACAGCAGAAGATCACCCAGTACACGCGCTACCTCACGGTGGCGCTCGCGTTCGGCCAGTCGATCGGCTACGTCTTCCTGTTCCGCACCTTTGCCGGCAGGGAGGGCCAGTCGGTGGTGGACAGCTTCACCTTCGGGCGCGTGTTCGTGATCGTGATGACGCTCACCGCCGGCTGCGTGCTCCTGATGTGGTTCGGCGAGCTGATCACCCAGCGCGGCATCGGCAACGGCATCTCGCTGATGATCTTCGCGTCCATCGCCTCGGGGATCCCCAACGGCGTTCAGGCCTGGTGGACCAACCCGGACCAGATCTTCGTGGTGATGATGCCCTTCCTCGCGCTGGCGATCATCGCCGGCATCGTCTTCATGCAGGAGGGCCAGCGCCGCATCCCCATTCAGTACGCCAAGCGCGTTGTGGGCCGGCGCATGGCCGGCGGAGGCTCCACCTACCTGCCGCTGCGCGTGAACATGGCCGGCGTGATCCCCGTGATCTTCGCGGCCTCGCTGATGGCCTTCCCACCCACCGTGGGTGAGCTCGTGCAGTCCGACTGGGCCCGCGACCTCTCGGCCTTCTTCAGCCCCAACGGGGCCGCCTACCTGGTCGGCGAATCCGTGCTGATCATCGTCTTCACCTACTTCTACACCGCGGTCACCTTCAACCCGGTGGAGCAGGCGGACAACCTGAAGAAGTACGGCGGCTTCATCCCGGGGGTGAGGCCTGGAAGACCCACGGCTGAATATCTCGACCGCATCCTCGCGCGGTTGACCTTCCCGGGTGCCCTCTACCTGGCGGCCATCGCCGCCCTGCCCACGATCCTGCTCAACCAGACGAGCGCCAACTTCTTCTTCGGCGGAACCTCGATCCTGATCGTCGTGGGCGTTGCGCTGGACACGATGAAGCAGCTCGAGGCGCAGCTGATGATGCGCAACTACGAGGGCTTCCTCAAGTGAGTGAGCTCAACCTCGTCCTGCTCGGCCCTCCCGGGGCGGGCAAGGGCACCCAGGCCGAGCGCCTGATCGCCGACTTCGAGCTGCCCTACTACTCGACCGGGAACATCCTGCGCGAGGCGGTCCAGAACGCCACGCCGCTCGGCCAGCAGGCCAAGCCGCTGATGGACGAGGGCAAGCTCGTGCCCGACGAGCTCGTCTGCGGCCTCATCGAGGAGCGGCTCGACTCGGGGGAGGCCGACGACGGCTTCCTCCTCGACGGGTTCCCGCGCACCATCGGGCAGGCCGAGATGCTGCAGGCCGCGCTCGACAGCCGGGGACGCGAGCTCACGGCCGTGCTCCTGATCGACGCCTCCGACGAAGAGGTGGTCCGCCGTCTCTCCGGCAGGCGTACATGCGTCAAGAACGGGCATGTCTACCACGTGGAGTTCGACCCGCCCAAGAACGAGGGAGTCTGCGACCAGGACGGCTCGCGCCTGATCCAGCGCGACGACGACAAGCCCGAGGTGATCGCGGAGCGGCTGGCCGTGTACCACGAGCAGACCTCGCCTTTGATCGAGTGGTACGACGAGAAGGGCGTTCTGCGCCGCTTCAACGGCAGGCGCACTCCGGACGAGGTCCACGACCACATCCGCGCGTCGCTCGCGACGCTTCGCCTCGAGGCCGAGCTCTAGACCGATGATCATCAAGAAGACACCCGAGGAGCTCGACCGCATGGCCGCCGCGGGGCGCATCCTGGCCCGCTGCCACGAGCTGCTGCGAAAGAAGGCGCGCCCGGGCGTGACCACGGCCGAGCTCGACGAGGCCGCCGAGCGCTTCATCCGCTCGCAGGACGCCGAGCCGGCGTTCAAGGGCTACCGGGGCTTTCCGGGATCGATCTGCGTGTCGCCCAACTCGATGGTGGTGCACGGGATCCCCGGCCGCTACGAGCTCAAGCGCGGCGACATCCTCTCGATCGACATCGGCGTGGTGCACGACGGCTGGGTGGCCGACGGCGCCATGACGCACCCGATCGGCAACGTCACGCCGGTGGCCACGCGGCTGCTGGCCACCACGCGCGCCTCGCTGTTCGACGCGGTGGAGCAGTGCCGGCCCGGCAACCGGCTCGGCGACGTATCGGCCGCGGTCCAGGCGCGCGTCGAGGCCGACGGCTTCGCCGTCATCCGCTCGCTCGTGGGGCACGGAATCGGCCGCGACATGCACGAGGATCCGCAGATCCCCAACTACGGCGAGCCCGGCACGGGACCGGAGCTCGAGGAGGGGATGGTGCTGGCCGTGGAGCCGATGGTCAACGTCGGGCACCCATCACGTGAGGATGGGCTCGGACAACTGGGCCGTGTATTCCCAGGACGGGTCGCTGGCGGCACATTTCGAGCACACGGTGGCGATAACCGCGGACGGGCCCCGCATTCTCACCCCCTGGCACGAGCTCGATTCCAGAGTCGGCTGAGCCCGCCTCGCGGGCCGTCAGTGCTTGATCCCGCTTCCGGCCTGGGGCTGCTACTCTTTCCGGTCGGGCGCGGAGCCGATTCCTGGGCTCTGCGCTATTCCTCGTTCGATACGTCCCACCCAACGGAGCTATGAAGGTCCGCGCATCAGTCAAGCCCATGTGTGAGAAGTGCAAGATCATCCGCCGCGGCGGTGCGGTTCTCGTGATCTGTCAGAACCCCCGGCACAAGCAGCGGCAGGGGTAGATGGCACGCATTGCGGGAATCAACATCCCCCTCAACAAGAGGGTCGAGATCGGGCTCACGTACGTGTACGGCATCGGCCGCTCGCAGTCGAACGAGGTCCTGAAGGAGTCCGGGGTCGACCCGAACACCTACGTCAAGGATCTGACCGACGACGAGGTGCGCAAGCTGCGCGACCAGGTCGAGGACCTGCTCGTGGAGGGAGATCTCCGGCGCGAGCGTTCCCAGAACGTCAAGCGGCTGATGGAGATCGGGTCCTACAAGGGGCTGCGCCATCGGCGAGGCCTGCCGGCCAACGGACAGCGGACGAAGACCAACGCCCGCAGCCGGAAGGGACCCAAGCGCGGCTCCTCTGCCGGTGGCGGCAAGAAGAAGATCAGGAAGCACTGAGGTGAACAGCTAGATGCCTCAGCCTCGACGCCCTCGTGGCCGCCGCCGTGTGCGCAAGAACGTGCCCTTCGGCCAGGCCCACATCAAGACGAGCTTCAACAACACCATCGTGTCCCTGACCGACAGAGAAGGCAACGTGATCGCGTGGGAGTCCGCCGGCGGCGCCGGCTTCAAGGGCTCGCGCAAGTCCACGCCCTTTGCCGCCCAGGTCACGGCCGATGCCGCTGCACGCAAGGGCATGGAGCACGGCCTCCAGAAGGTGGAGGTGTACGTGAAGGGCCCCGGCTCGGGCCGCGAGACCGCGATCCGCTCTCTGCAGGCCGCGGGTCTCGAGATCACCGGGATCAGGGATGTCACGCCGCAGGCCCACAACGGCTGCCGCCCCCGCAAGCGGAGGCGAGTCTGATGGCCCGCGATACGGGACCCCAGTGCAAGCTGTGCCGTCGCGAGGGCATGAAGCTGTTCCTGAAGGGAGAGCGCTGCCTCACCGACAAGTGCGGTGTGGAGCGGCGCAGCTACCCGCCGGGGGATCACGGCCGCGGTCGCATGCGCCAGTCGGAGTACCGCCTGCAGCTGCGCGAGAAGCAGAAGGCGCGCCGCTACTACGGCGTGCTCGAGAAGCAGTTCCGCAATTACTACGCCAAGGCGAGCGGTCAGTCGGGCGTGACCGGCGAGAACCTGCTGCGGCTGCTCGAATCGCGCTTCGACAACGTGCTCGTGCGCCTCGGCTTCGCCGCCTCACGGCGCCAGGCCCGGCAGATGATCAGCCACGGCCATTGGCTCGTGAACGGGCGCCGGGTGGACATCCCCTCATACCAACTGCGGCCCGACGACGTGATCATGATGAAGCCGACCGCTCCGGTTGAGCCGGTCGTGCGCGACGCGACCGAGCTCACCTCGGCCGTGCCGGCTTGGCTCCAGGCCGATCACGACGGCCTCACCGCCAAGGTACTGCGCCTCCCGGAGCGCGATGAGATCACCACTCCGGTGCAGGAGCAGCTGATCGTCGAGCTCTACTCGAAGTAGCACCAGATACGCGAGCCGCCATTGCCGGGCGGCCGCTCTCAACAGAAGGAATCACCCTCTCATGATCGAGTTCCAGACTCCCCAGATATCCGCCGAGAGCGTCGAAGACAACCGCGGGACATTCACGATCGAGCCGCTCGATCGCGGCTTCGGCTACACGTTCGGCAACTCGCTTAGGCGAGTGCTGCTGTCGTCGCTGGCCGGTGCCGCTGTCACGAGCGTCCGCATCGAGGGTGTCGCCCACGAGTTCTCGACCATCAACGGCGTCAAGGAGGACGTGACTGACATCGTCCTCAACCTCAAGGAGGTCGTCTGCCGCATGCATTCGGATGCGGCGGAGATCGAGGCTCCGCTGGTGGTCACCGGTCCCGGCGACATCACCGCGGGCGACATCGACCTGCCCTCCGGCGTCGAGATCCTCAACCCCGAGGCTCACGTCGCCACACTCGAGAAGAAGACCAAGCTCGAGATGTACCTCACTATCGGCCACGGCCGCGGCTACTCGCCGGCCGAGGACAACAAGACCCCCGATCAGCCGATCGGCGTCATCCCGATCGATTCGATCTTCTCCCCCGTCAAGCGCGTGGCCTACTCGGTCGACGCCGCCCGCGTGGGTCAGAAGACCGACTACGACAAGCTCACACTCGACATCGAGACCGACGGCTCGCTCGATCCGCAGGCAGCCCTGCGGGAGGCGGCCGAGATCCTCATCAAGTACCTGGCCATCTTCACCGACGCCGATCGCGTCGAGGCCCTGCGCGATCAGGGCGCGGCGCTCGTCGCCGGTGCGGAAGGCCTGAGCGGCGACGGCGCGGGAGCGCCGGGCGCCGGCGGGATGGACGACATCCTGATCGAGGAGCTCGAGCTCGGCGTCCGGTCCTACAACTGCCTCAAGCGCGCCGGCATCCAGACCGTCGGCGACCTGGTGCAGAAGTCGGAGTCCGAGCTGGCGGCGATCCCGAACTTCGGCCGCAAGTCGATCGAGGAGGTCAAGGAGACCCTCGACGCCCGCGGCCTCGGGCTGCGTACCGGCTAGACGCGGATAGGGTCTCGCCGTCATGCGTCACCGCAAGCAGAAGGGCAAGCTCTCGCGCGACGCAGCGCACCGCAAGGCGCTGTTCATGAACCTCTGCCGCGAGGTGATCGACCACGAGCGGATCCAGACCACCGAGGCCAAGGCCAAGGCGGTCAAGCCCGAGCTCGAGCGCCTGATCACGCTGGCCAAGAAGGGCGACGGGCACTCCCGTCGCCTGGCCATGGCCCGGCTCGGGCAGGACAAGTTCGTGGTCTACAAGCTGTTCGAGGAGATAGCGCCGCGCTACGCGGAGCGCGAGGGCGGCTACACGCGCATCCTCAAGCTGGGACCGAGGAAGTCGGATTCGACGGAAATGGTCTTCCTCGAGTTGGTCTGACGAGGTCGTCTGCGGTCGCGTTGCCCCGTGGCCGACAAGAATTCGTTTGGCGACTGATCAGTCAACAAACGAATCTGTGAGGTAGTCGCGTAGGGCGGCGGGCAGTTGGGCAGGGGCGAGTTCCTGGAGGTGGAGGCCGGGCGCTGGCTGGCGTTCGAGGAGGTGTTCGTGCCGGCCTGGGTGCAGGAGCGGGCGCGGGAGCTCGCCCGCGGTTGCTAGGACGCGCTTTCGGCGAACCCGCGCAGGCGCTCGCTGGCGTCGCCGGTGATCGGCGGCCCGTGGGCCGTGAGCAGGTTGTCGAACTCGAGCTCGCCCGACAGCCGGGCGTAGGCGTCCGCCAGGCCACGCTTGGTGTCCTCGGGATCGTCCATGAGGTTGTCGGGAACGAACCGGAGCTCGCCGTAGTTGATCACCCCGTCGGCTACCGCCAGCGCAGACACGGCGGGGATGTGCAGGGCCGCCTCGTCCGGGCTGATCGCTCCCACCTCGTACGCGGTCACGGCTCCTCCGGCGAGCGTGTCGCCGAACTCGTAGGGCTCCACCGGCTCGCCCTCTGTGTACTCGTGCATGCCCGCGGCGGGCGCGCGGATCGCGGCCCCGAGCCGTTCCCTGGCGCTCGAGGCTCGCGCGCAGGTGATGGCGGTTGGTGAGCAGGATCTCGTCGATGTCCTCGACCTCGTCGGGCACCGTGATCGGATCGAGCAGCACGCGCTGTCCGGGCAGCCAGTAGGAGCTCACCTCCTGGCCGATCTTGGGATGCACGGCCGTCCAGTGGAAGATGCCCGAAGCGATCTCGTCCATGGGTGAAAGCTACCCGGGGAAGCGCCTTGCGCTTGGCCCTCCTGCAAGGAATATTGCAGCTTGCAGGACTTTTCCCTGATACAACGACGCCTGTTCGACGCCGAATCGCCGCGGCCCCAGGGCCTGGCGAGCGGGGGACCCGATTGCGGATCCGGTCCGCGGGGGCGAATCTACCGGGCGGCCCAAGCGGCCGCGTCCGGAGTAGCGCGAGTGCGCGAGCCCGTCAGCTGACCTCGTAGGCGTCACCCCGACAACCGAGGTCAATCGAGAGTGCATCACAGGGATCTTTCCTGCGAAGAGCTATGGGCGCAGTCACTGGCGCGATCGCGAGCACGCCGCGAGGCGGCCGCGGGCACGGCGTTCCCCACCCGAGGGCTGTCGGTGGCGGCCGCCGTGGCTCTGACCGCCGGCGCCGCGGCAGGCGTCACGGCGATCGAGGCCGGTGCGCCGGAGACCGCCCAGGCGGTGGTGGTCAAGTCGCGCGGCAGCGACGTGCGCCAGCTCCAACGCGCCATCGGCGTGAGCGCCGACGGCGTCTTCGGACCCGACACCGCGCGTGCCCTGAAGCGCTGGCAGCGCGCCCACGGCCTCACCGCGGACGGCATCGCCGGCCCCAACACCCGCTCCGCGCTCGGTCTCGGTGCCGGGCCGGTGCTCAAGCGCAAGCGCAGCGGCGGGCGCAGCAGCCGCTCGCACGCCGGCCGCTCGGGCTCGCACCGGCACGCCCACGGCGGCGGCGGTGTGCGCTCCCTGCAGCGCCGGATCGGCGTGCCCGCCGACGGCGTCTTCGGCCCGGGCACCGAGGCGGCACTCAAGCGCTGGCAGAGCGCTCACGGCCTCACGCCGGACGGGGTTGCCGGCCCGAACACCCGCCAGGCCCTCGGCATGGGCGGGGGCCGGGTGCTCAAGCGCCGCGGGGGTGGACGCGGCGGCGGAGGCGGTGGAGGCTCCACCCTGCAGAGGGTGATTCGCGCCGCCAACCGGATCGCCGGCCTGCCGTACCAGTACGGCGGGGGCCACAGGAGCTTCCGCGACAGCGGCTACGACTGCTCGGGGTCGGTTTCCTACGCGCTCCACGGCGGCGGCCTGCTGCGCTCGCCGCTCGACTCGACCGGCCTGATGTCCTACGGGGCCCCCGGCCGCGGCCGCTACATCACGATCTACGCGAACAGCGGTCACGCGTACATGACCATCAACGGACGACGCTTCGACACCAGCGCACGTTCCGAGACCGGCTCGCGCTGGGCCAGCAAGGGGCGCTCCTCGGCCGGCTTCGTCGTCCGCCACCCACCGGGCCTGTAGACCGCTCAGGGGGAGGCGGTCGCCGGCTCCACGGGCTCCAGTCCCGCCCGGCCCTCGCGGAGCTTCAGGCCCAGCAGGGGGAATATGGTGGTGGAGAGGATCGCCGCGCCCACGAGCGACGCCGCGGTGGATGACCGCATGTGGCCCTCCTCGATGGCGATCGTCGTGATCGCCACCACCAGCGGCAGCTCGGTGGAGGAGAAGAACGCCAGCGCGGCGCGGTCACGGCCGTCCATGACCTTGCGGTAGAGGAGCAGCGCCGGCACGCCGCGGACGATCAGGAAGAGGGCCAGGAAGAGCGGCAGCTTGAGCAGCTCGATGGGGTCCTCGGTGAGAGCGTCCATGTTGAAGTTCAGCCCGCTCGTGACGAAGAAGAACGGGATGAAGAAGCCGTAGCCCACCGCCGTCAGCTTCGCCTCGAACATGGCCAGCTCGCGGCCCTGGAGCGCTACGCGCACGATGATCCCGGCCACGAACCCGCCGAGCAGGAGGTCGAGCCCAAGGTCCTCGGCGAGCGCCGCCAGGGTGAAGACCATCACCACTGCCACACGCACGGCGAACTGGCCGCTCGTCTCGAGCGAGCGCTGCAGCATCGGCCAGGCGACCCCGGCCCCGCGCACGGCCAAGAGGGCCGTGACCACCGCGATGCCGACGAAGAGGATCAGGATGAGAGCGTTGCCCAGGGCGCTCTTGGTGGAGAACACGAGCGTGATCAGCAGGATCGGGCCGAACTCCCCCAGCGCGCCTGCCGCCAGCAGGAAGCTCCCGAACCGGGTGCGCAGCTCACCGGAGTCACTCAGCACCGGGATCAGGGTGCCGATCGCCGTCGTGGCCATCGCCGAGCCGGTGAAGAGAAAGGACAGGACCACCCCGGCGAGGGCGAGCAGGCCACCAAGGCTGTAGGCCAGCACGAGCGACAGCAGCCAGCCGATCACCGCCAGCTTGAGCGGAGCGCCGCGGATGCGGTCGAAGTCGATCTCGTAGCCGGCGAAGAAGAACAACATGCCGAGGCCGAGGTTCGAGAAGAACTCGATGAAATCGTCGGGCTCCGCGAGGTTCAGGAGAGACGGGCCGACCAGGATGCCCAGCAGGATCTCCATCACCACCACCGGGATCGCCAGTCGCGGCTGGACCACGCTCGCCAACAGTGCCGCAAGCGCGGAGCAACACACGATGACGAGGAAGGAGCCAGCGTCGACGTCGACCATGCCGCGGGCATCCTACGGGCCAGGCCCGCCGGTGTGCTAATCCCGAGTTTCCCGGTGGGCTTTGTGCTAGCTTCTCCGCCTGCAAAGTCGATTGGCAAGGTGGAGAATGGAACGGAAGAAGACTCGCCTGCCGCTCCTCGCCGTCGCCGTCGTGGCGCTTGTCGCTGCGCTGGTCGGGGCCGGGTGTGGCGGATCGTCGTCGGACGATGACAGCGGCGGCTCCGGCGGGGGCGGCGGCAAGGGCAACCTCACACTCGTGGCTTACTCGACCCCCGAGGAGGCCTACAAGAAGCTCATTCCGGCTTTCAACGAGACGCCTGAAGGCGAGGGCGTGAGCTTCGATCAGTCGTACGCGGCCTCCGGCGAGCAGTCCCGCGCGGTCGAGGGCGGCCTGCCGGCCGACGTCGTGGAGTTCTCGCTCGAGCCGGACATCACCCGGCTCGTGGACGCTGACCTGGTGGATCCCGATTGGAACAAGAACGAGTACAAGGGCATGGTCACCAACTCGGTAGTGGTGTTCATCGTCCGCAAGGGCAATCCCGAGAACATCAAGACGTGGGATGACCTGGTGACCGGGAACGTGGAGGTGCTCGAGCCCAACCCGTTCACCTCGGGCAGCGCCAAGTGGAACATCATGGCCGCCTACGGCGCGCAGCTCGAGCAGGGCAAGAGCCCCGAGCAGGCCAAGCAGTACCTGGCCAAGCTGTTCGAGAACGTGCCGGTGCTCGACAAGAGCGCACGCGAGGCGCTGCAGACCTTCTCGAGCGGCAAGGGCGACGTGCTGCTCGGCTATGAGAACGAGGCGATCCTCGCCCAGCAAAAGGGCGAGGACGTGGACTACGTGATCCCGGACCAGACCCTCCTGATCGAGAACCCGATCGCCCCGATCAGCGAGTCCAAGGAGCCGGAGCTGGCCCAGAAGTTCATCGACTTCCTCTACACGCCGGAGGCGCAGAAGATCTTCGCCGACACCGGCTACCGGCCGGTGGTGGACGGAGTGAAGTCGAAGAACGAGTTCACCGACCCGGCCACCCTGTTCGAGATCACGAAGTTCGGCGGCTGGGGCAAGGTCAACGACGAGTTCTTCGACCCCGAGGGCAGCGTCGTGGCGGACATCTTCCAGTCGCAGGGGAAGAGCACTGCCTCCGACTGATTCAGTAGTCGCGGCGCCGGGACCCGCGTCCGCGCCGCCCGCGGATCCGGTGAGCCGCGGCCCCCGGGCGTCCTTCATTCCGGGGGACGTCCTGGGCCGCGGCGTCGCGATGGCCTACCTGAGCGTGATCGCGCTGGTGCCGCTGGCCGCCGTGGTGTTCAAGTCCTTCGACGGGGGGCTGGACACCTTCTGGAACTCGGTGAGCAGCCCGCAGGCGGTGGCGGCGCTCAAGCTCACGCTGATCGCCTCGGTGATCGTGGTGGTGATCAACGCGCTCGCCGGCACGTTGATCGCCTGGGTGCTCGTGCGCGACGAGTTCCCCGGCAAGGGGATCGTCAACTCGCTGATCGACCTGCCGTTCGCCCTCCCGACGATCGTCGCGGGCCTCACGCTGCTGGCCCTCTACGGGCCCGACAGCCCCGTGGGCATCAACGTGGCCTTCACGAGGGCCTCGGTCGTGCTCGCGCTGCTGTTCGTGACGCTGCCGTTCGTGGTGCGCGCCGTGCAGCCCGTACTGCTCGAGCTCGACCGGGAGATGGAGCAGGCCGCGGAGTCGCTCGGGGCCAGCCGGCGCACGGTCTTCCTGCGCATCATCCTGCCCAACCTCGCTCCGGCCATCCTCGCCGGAGGCGGCCTCGCCTTCGCGCGAGCCGTCGGGGAGTTCGGTTCGCTGGTGCTCATCACGGGCAACCTCCCGTTCAAGACCCAGGCGGCCTCGGTGTTCATCTTCGCTCAGGTGGAGAGCGACAACGTGATCGGTGCGGCCGCGGTGTCCGTGGTCCTGCTGATCGTCTCCCTCGTCCTCCTGCTGATCTTCGGCTGGCTGTCGAAGAAGGCGTTGCGTCATGAAGAGTAAGTACGCACTGCGCTTCCTCGCCCTCGGCTACATCGCGCTGCTGCTGGGGGTCCCGGTGGTGCTCGTGTTCATCAACGCTTTCCAGGACGGGGTCGGCGCGGCCTGGGACGCCGTGACAACGCCCGAGGCCCAGCACGCCTTCTACCTCACGTTCGTGATGGTGGCCGTGGCCGTACCACTGAACACGGTGTTCGGCATCCTCTGCGCGCTCGCCATCGTGCGCCAGCGCTTTCGTGGCCGCGCCCTGCTCAACGCACTGGTGGACCTGCCCTTCGCCGTGTCCCCCGTGGTGGTGGGCCTCGCGCTGATCCTCGTCTACGGGCGCGTGGACGGTTGGGTGGGGGAGTGGTTTGCTGAACAGGGCATCCAGATCATCTTCTCGGTGCCCGGCATGATCCTGGCCACGATCTTCGTGTCGCTGCCCTTCGTGGTGCGCGAGGTGATTCCGGTGCTGCGCGAGATCGGCACCGAGCAGGAGCAGGCGGCCGCCACCCTGGGGGCCGGCCCGCTCCAGACCTTCTTCCGCGTGACGCTGCCCGCCATCCGCTGGGGCGTCGCCTACGGCGTCGTGCTCACCACGGCGCGGGCGCTCGGAGAGTTCGGTGCGGTCAGCGTCGTGTCCGGCAAGTTGTCGGGCCGGACCGAGACGGCCACGCTGCACGTGGAGTACCTCTACAACAGTTTCAATCAGACCGGTGCGTATGCTTGTTCGGTCGTCCTTGCGCTGCTCGCGCTGGTCACGCTCCTCGCCATGAACGTCATCAAGCCGAAGGAAGCCAGGGAGGCGAAGGCATGAGCATCGTCGTCGATTCGGTTTCCAAGCGCTTCGGCGACTTCGTCGCCCTGGACGACGTGTCCCTGAACGTCCGTGACGGTTCGCTCACCGCCTTGCTGGGCCCGAGCGGCGGCGGCAAGTCGACGCTGCTGCGCGTGATCGCCGGGCTCGAGACGCCCGACGCCGGCCGGGTGCTGATCGGCGGCGAGGATTCCACGCAGACGCCCCCACAGCGGCGCAACGTGGGTTTCGTCTTCCAGCACTACGCCGCGTTCAAGCACATGACGGTGGCCAAGAACGTGGCCTTCGGGCTCACCATCCGCAAGAAGCCCGAAGGAGGAGATCGAGACTCGGGTCGACGAGCTGCTCAAGCTCGTGCACCTCGACGGCTTCGCTCATCGCTATCCGTCCCAGCTCTCAGGCGGACAGCGCCAGCGCATGGCGCTGGCCCGCGCTCTCGCCGTCCAGCCGCGCGTGCTCCTTCTCGACGAGCCCTTCGGCGCGCTCGACGCCACCGTGCGCAAGGAGCTGCGCGCCTGGCTGCGCCGCCTCCACGACGAGGTCCACGTGACCACCGTGTTCGTCACCCATGACCAGGAGGAGGCGATGGAGGTCGCCGAGCAGATCGTGGTGCTGAACAAGGGAAGGATCGAGCAGGTGGGCTCGCCGCGCGATCTCTACGAGAAGCCCTCCAACGAGTTCGTGATGAGCTTCGTGGGTCCCGTGACCGAGCTGTCCGAGCGCTGGATCCGCCCGCACGACGTGGAGATCCTGCTCGAGCCGGCCGACGGGGCGGCGGAGGCGAAGGTCGATCGCATCATCCATCTCGGCTTCGAGGTGCGAGTGGAGCTCACCCTGATCGACGGCGAGTCGACCTGGGTCCAGACCACCCGCGGCCGCACCGAGGAGCTCGAGCTCACCGAGGGAGCCATCGTGTGGCTGCGACCGGCGGATTCGCCGGTGGCGGCCTGAGAGCGGCCCTCAGCGCCGGGCCCAGGCGTCCGGCGACTCGGTCAGGCGCTTGACCCGGGCGGGCATGCGGCCCGCCACCACGTCGGCCAGGGTGATCTCGTCCACCACGGAGCGCATGCTGGCGCGCAATGCGATCCAGACCACCTGAAGGTTCTCGGCGGCGCCTCCATACTCGACCTGCTCGGGCGCCTCGCCGCGCACGCTCGCCAGCGGGCCGTCGACAGCCCGGATCACCTGTCCGAGCGTCACCTCGGCGGCGGGCCGGGCGAGCCAGTAGCCGCCCTCGGCCCCGCGCTGCGCGCGGACGATCCCGGCGTGACGCAGGTCGGTGAGGATGTTCTCCAGGAACTTGAGAGGGATGTCCTGGGACTGCGCCAGGCGCTCGCCCTTCACGGGACCGTTGTCGGCCACCGCCAGCTCGAGCAGGGCTCGCACCCCATAGTCGGTCTTGGCCGATACGCGCACTGCTTCGCATTGTTACCAGCCCCTAGGATCAGCCCGCATGGAGGTCGACGAGATCAAGGAGCGCCAGCGCTCGCTGTGGGCGCTGAGCGACTATTCGAAGCTTTCCGAGGTCCTGCGCCCCGCAGCGGTCGCGCTCTGCGACGCCTGCGCGGTCTCGGCCGGGCAGGAGGTGCTCGACGTGGGCGCCGGCGACGGCAATTTCGCGCTGGCCTGCGCGGCGGAGGGCGCCAGCGTGGTGGCCTCCGACTTCTCGCCCCAGATGGTGGAGCTGGGCCGCGCGCGCTCGCAGGCCGAGGGCTACGAGGTCGAGTGGGTGGAGGGCGACGCCGAGGCGCTGCCCTTCGAAGCCGAGCGCTTCGACTGCGTGGGCTCGGTGTTCGGCGCGATGATCGCTCCGCGCCCCGAGGTGGTGGCTCGCGAGCTGTTCCGGGTGGTGCGTCCGGGCAACACGGTGGGCATGACGGCATGGACGCCGGGCAGCTTCTCCTCGGAGCTGTTCCAGCTCGGACGCCGTTACCAGCCTCCGCCGGCGGATCTGCCGGTGCCCGAGGAATGGGCCGTGGAGGAGACGGCTCGCAGCCGTTTCGAGGGCCTGGCGGCGACGGTGGAGGTGGAGACCCGCACGCTCACCTGGAGCGGCGAGACGGCCGAGGCGCTGGCCGCCGAGATCGAGGCGGCGGCCCCGAACTGGGCCGTCGCGCGGCGCAACCTTCCGGCCGAGCGCTACGAGGCGATGCGCGCGGAGCTCGTCGAGCTCGTGCGCAGCTGGGGTGGCGACGGTCCCGTGGCGATCGAGCACGAGTACTCGCTGATCGTCGCCCGCCGGCGCGGCTAGGACGGCGGGACGGCCGGACCCTGACCGCGCGGCTCGTTCTCTCCTACGACGGCGCCGGCTTCGCGGGCTGGGCGCGCCAGCCGGGGCGGCGCACGGTGCAGGCCGTGGTCGAGGAGGCGCTCTCCACGCTCACGCCCGAGCCCGTCGCGCTAACCGTGGCGGGCCGTACCGACCGCGGTGTCCACGCCCGCGGTCAGGTGGCCAGCCATGCAGGGCCGCCGGCTCCCGTGCGCAACCTCAACGCGCTGCTGCCCGACGATGTCGCGGTACTGGCCAGCGAGGCCGCGGCCGAGGGCTTCGATGCGCGCCGCGACGCCCACAGCCGCACCTACCGCTACCGCGTGCTGGGCCGCCCGCTGCGCGACCCCTTGGAGCATGGGCGCGCGCTGTGGGTGCCGGCCCCTCTCGACCGCGCGGCGCTCGACGATTGTGCCGCGGCGCTCATCGGCCGGCACGACTTCACCGCCTTCACGCCTACGCAGACCGGCCACGTGCGCTTCGAGCGCCACGTCTTCCGTGCCGAGTGGCGGGACGAAGGCGACGGAGTGCTGGCGTTCTGGATCGAGGCCGACACATTCATGCGCCACATGGTGCGCGTGCTGGTGGGAACGATGCTCGAAGGCGTCAGACCGGAGGAGTTTCGGCGACTTCTCGAGGGACGGCCCCGCCGCCAGGCGGGGGAGACAGCACCGGCCCACGGGCTTTACCTGGAGCACGTCTCGTACGGAATATCCTCAGACCAGTGAAGGTTCTCCTCGTAAACGACGACGGCATCACCGCCACCGGCCTGAACGTCATGCGCCAGGCTCTCCTCGAGCTGCCCGACGTAGAGCTCTCGGTGATCGCGCCGGACTCCAATCGGAGCGCCACCGCGCGCAGCATCACGATCCATCACCCACTCTGGGTGGAGGAGGTGGAATTCGGCGACGGCAGCACCGGATTCGCCACCGACGGGACGCCGGTGGACTGCGTGCGCTTCGCCACTCTCGGCCTGATCGAGTCCGTGCCCGAGCTGATCGTCTCGGGGATCAACCACGGAGCCAACCTCGGCGACGACATCACCTACTCGGGCACCGTGGCCGCCGCGCTGGAGGGCGTGGTGCTCGGCGTGCCCGCCATCGCCGTGTCCCAGCAGGCCGATCACGGGGCAATGGACTTCCGCGCCGGCCGCCGCTGGGAGCATGAGGACTTCGAGCCCGTGGCCGCGTTCGTGGCTCGGCTCGTGGAGGAGCTGCGGGACGTGCCCGTTCCCGAGGGCACCCTGCTGAACGTGAACGCGCCGGCCGGCACGCCGCGCGGCGTCTGCGCGTGCCGCCTCGGCAAGCGCGACTACGGCGACAAGATGGAGCTCACCGAGGAAGAGGGCGGGCGCCGCCGCTACCACATCTACAGCGAGGATCCGGGCTTCCACGACGAGGAGGGAACCGACTTCGCGGCCATCGGGGACGGCCTGATAGCGGTCACGCCGCTGCACTTCGACCTCACGGACCGAGCCGGGATCGAGCAGCTGGCCGGCTTCGACCTCGAGGGCCTGTTGCGTCCGGCCGCTCGGCGGGCGTGAGCGCCGAGCAGCGAGTCGCCGAGCTGCGCAAGCAGCTCGAGTACCACGGGCACCGCTACTACGTGCTCGACGACCCGGAGGTCTCGGACGTCGAATACGACGAGCTGCTCAACGAGCTGCGCGACCTGGAGGCCGAGCATCCCGAGCTGCTCACGCCGGACTCGCCCACTCAGCGAGTGGGCGCCCAGCCACTGGACAAGTTCGACGAGATCCGGCACCTGCAGCCGATGCTGTCGCTGGCCAACGCCCGCAACGAGGAGGAGCTCGCCGCCTGGGTGCTGCGAAGCGAGCGCTACCTGGCCCGCCAGGGCGTGGAGATGGGCGAAGTGCGCTTCGTCACCGAGCCCAAGATCGACGGGCTGGCCATCTCACTCGTCTACGAGGACGGCGTGCTGGTGCGCGGGGCCACGCGCGGCAACGGTGAGGTGGGCGAGGACGTGACTCAGAACCTGCGCACCATCGGCTCGGTTCCGCTGCGTGTGGAGGACGCACCGCCGCTGCTCGAGGTGCGCGGCGAGATCTATCTGCCGCTGGCCGCGTTCGCCGCGCTGAACGAGCAGCGCGCCGCCGCGGGCGAGCCCACGTACGCCAATCCGCGCAACACCGCGGCGGGCTCGATCCGCCAGCTCGATCCGCAGCTCGCGGCCTCGCGTCCGCTGGCGATGTGGTGCTACAGCATCGGCGCCACCGACGGGCTCGAGTTCGAGTCCCACCATGACTCGCTCGAGTGGCTGCGCAAGCACGGTTTCCGCGTGAACGCGGACGTGGAGGTGCACGACACCGTCGATGAGGTGGTCAGCGCCTGCCGCGCCTGGGAGGAGCGCCGCCACACGCTCGACTTCGAGATCGACGGCGTGGTGGTCAAGGTCGACGAGCTCGACCTGCAGCGTCAGCTCGGTGTGGTGGGGCGTGAGCCGCGCGGCGCGATCGCCTGGAAGTTCGCGCCCACCACGGCCACGACCACGCTGCGCGAGGTGGCCTGGAACGTCGGGCGCACGGGCCACATGGTGCCCTTCGCGGTGCTCGAGCCGGTGCAGGTGTCCGGGGTCACCGTGGGGATGGCCACCCTGCACAACGAGGAGGACCTGAAGCGCAAGGACGTGCGCCCGGGCGACGAGGTGATCGTGATGCGGGCCGGCGACGTGATCCCGCAGGTGGTGTCGCCCACCGCCAAGGCGCAGAAGCGCAAGGGGCGCAAGCGCCAGCCCAAGCCTCCCGCGCGTTGCCCGGCCTGCAACACCCCCACGGTCAAGCCCGAGGGCGGCGTGTGGACCATCTGTCCCAACCGCGCCTCGTGCCCGGGGCAGGTCTTCCAGTCGGTCAAGCACTTCGTGGGGGCGATGGACATCGACGGCCTCGGTGAGGAGAACGTCCGCCGCTTCCTCGACGAGGGGCTGATCGAGAGCTTCGCCGACATCTACGACCTCACGGTGGAGCGGCTCACCCAGCTCGACCGCTTCGCCGAGGTCTCGGCCGGCAACCTCGTCGCCGCGATCGACGCGTCGCGCCAGCAGCCCTTCGATCGGGTCCTCTACGGGCTGGGCGTGCCCGGCATCGGGTACGTCAACGCACGCAACCTGGCGCGCCAGCTGCGCTCGATGGACGCTCTGCTCGACGCTTCGCCCGAGCAGCTCACCGAGGTGGAGGGCATGGGACCGGTGCTGGCCGCGACGGTGCACGACACGCTCGCCGAGGAGCGCGTGCGCGAGCTGGTGGCCAAGCTGCGTGAGCACGGACTGCAGCTGGAGGAGGAGGGCCCGGCTCCACCGGCCGAGGGCCCCCTCGTGGGCAAGACGCTCGTGATCACCGGCACGCTGCCCGAGCTCTCACGCGAAGCGGCCACCCGCCGCATCGAGCACGCCGGCGGCAAGGTCACCGGCTCGGTCTCGAAGAACACCGACTACCTCGTGGCCGGGGAGGATCCGGGCACCAAGTACGCGAAGGCGCGGGAGCTCGGTACGGAGATCATCGACGAGGCGGCCCTGGTCGAGCTGGCTCCCGACGATCCACCCGCCGGCGGGAGCACGCCGCCCAAGCGACGCCGCTTCTAGACGGTCACTTGATCGCCGCGATCGCCTGGACCATCGCATCCTGGATGCTCCGGGCGCCGCCCGGATAGACGTTGTTCATCAGGATCGAGAACGCCACCTGCTCGCTCGAGCGCAGCTCGCAGTAACCCGACAGCGCGCTCACGTTCGAGAGCGTGCCGGTCTTGCCCACGCAGTGCGATCGGGCGGGCCCGCGGCGCATCCGCGTGGCCAGCGTGCCGTCGCGTCCCGCGATCGACAGCGAGTCCCGGTACTCGCCCCCGAGCTCCTCCGTGTCCTGCTCGCTCATCGCGGTCAGGAGGTTGACCACCTGGCGCGGCGAGGCCCGGTCCCCGCGCGAGAGTCCGGAGCCGTCGACCATCCGCACGCGCGAGCCCAGGCGCCGGGCGTAGCCGGAAGCGAGCCGCGCTCCGCCGCGGGTGGTGCCCCGGCCGTTGGCCTGGAGGGCAAGGTCCTTGAGCAGCATCTCCGCGAAGAAGTTGTCCGAGGGCTTGTTGGTCAGCTCGATCAGGCGCTCCATGGGCGGCGAGTCGACGCTGGCCAGGACCTCGCTCTCGACGGGGGCCACCCTCGAGCGGGGCCGCAGGCGGACCTTTACGCCGCGCCGCTCGAGCGCGGCGTCCAGCTGGAGCGCCGCGAACGCCGGCGGGTTGGCCTGGAACGAGCTGCCGCGCTCGTTGCCGAGGCCGCGGTTGAAGGAGAGGGCACTGAGCGGGCCGACCCAGATCGACGTGCCGTAGCCCGAGTCGGGACCACCGCGCAGTGAGTCGAAGCGCGACTCGTCGCCGTACACGCGCCCGCTCACGCGCTCGATCCCCGTGTCCTCGAGCAGCGCGGCCAGCCGCTCCACGCTGGCCCCGCCCCCGTAGCTGCGGCCCACGAAGCTCTTGGTGCCGAAGGTGGGGTCCCCGCCGCCGCGCAGGTACAGGCTGCCGCGCCAGACCCCGTCCGCGTCGAGCGCCCCGGCGCCCAGCACCTCGGTGCCCAGCGTGCCCTCGCTGCCGTAGCGGGCCAGGGCGGCCGCGGTGGTGAACAGCTTCGTGTTGGAGGCGAGGATGCGCGCTCGGTTCTGCCTGTAGTGGAACAGGGTCTCGCCCGTGGTCAGGTTGACCACGTGGGCGCCGGAGCTGGCCCCGGCCCCCCGCATGTAGCGGGTGAGACGCTTGACGAGGGCGTCGTCGGCCGCCGCCGTGGCGGGCGCGAGGAGCATCAGCAGCAGGCTGAGAAAGGCGATCCGGCGCATGGAGCCCGGAACACGCTAGCGGGGCGTCCGGAGCGGTCCGTCAGCGGCTCGGCCATACTTGCCGGACCTATGGGCGAAGTCGTAAAGCTCCAGAAACCCGCCGCCAAGGCCAAGCCGAAGCGGGCGAAGGCGCGCACGCGCCGGCCCCGGCGCTCGCGCACCGCGCTCGTGCTCGGGGGCGGCGGATTCACCGGCGGCGTCTACGAGATCGGCGCCCTGCGCGCCCTCGACCTGCTGGCCGTCAACCGGACGGTCAACCAGTTCGACGTCTACGTGGGCACCAGCGCGGGCTCGTTCGTGGCCTCCCTGGCCGCCAACGGGGTGACCCCCGAGGAGATGATGCGGGTGGTCAACCAGCAGGTGCCCACTCCCTTCCGCGATGTGGACCGCGGCACCCTGATGCGTCCCAACGCCCTCGAGTTCGCCCAGAGCGCGGCGCTGCTGCCGCTGCGGATGCTCGGCCTGGCCCGCAACTTCGTGAGCCAGTTGAGCAGCACGTCGCTGATCGATCTGGCCGTGGGGGTGGCCGAGTCGATGCCCTCGGGCCTGTACGACGGCAGCGGCATACAGGAGTACCTCGAGGCGGTCCTCTCCGATCCGGACCGCGTGAACGACTTCCGCCTGCTCGACAACGAGCTGTTCCTGCCGGCCACCGATCTCGACACCTGCGAGCGGATCATCCTGGGCGGCGCCGAGTGGGACGACGTCCCGATCGCCCGCGCCGTGGCCGCGTCCACGGCGCTGCCGATGGTCTACAAGCCGGTGGAGATCAAGGGTCGCCACCTGGTGGACGGCGGGCTGCGCTCCACCACGAACGTCGACGTGGCGGTGGAGGCGGGGGCGAAGTTCGTGATCGTGGTCAACCCGCTCGTGCCCTACGTGAACGACTTCCAGAAGGTGATTCCCACCATGCTCGGCAGCCGGGTGCGCCGGGTGCGCGACATGGGCTTCCCCCAGATCGGCTACCAGGCCTTCAAGCTGATCGCGCATCAGCGCCTGCACGAAGCGGTGGCGCGCTGGAAGGAGCGCTACCCGGGCGTGGACATCATCCTGATCGAGCCCGACCCCAACGACGAGCTGATGTTCGAGACCAACATCCTCAACTTCACCCGCCGCGTGGAGATCGCCCGCCACGGCTTCGAGTCGGTCACGCTGAGGCTGGCGTCGGACTACGACGACATCAAGGCGGTGTGCGCCAAGCACGGGATCGAGATCTCGGCCACGCGTGTGCGCAAGGTGGTGCGCAAGTTCTCCAAGGAGCGCGAGCGCTCGGCCGGCTGGCGGCGGATCCTCGAGCAGACCACCGGCGCGCTGCTGCGCCAGACCGACCAGGCCTGACCGGCTAGCCCAGGGCCGTCTCGAGCGCGCGCAGCAGGCGATCGGTGGCGACGGCGTCACGGACCGTGGCCCGCACGTGGTCGTCCGCGCCCAGCGGCCCGCCCGGGGCGACGATCACGCCCTGGTCACGGAGCCTGCGCGCCAGCAGGGAGCCGCTCAGCCCCGGCGCAGCCAGCCAGATGAAGTTGGCCTGGGACGGCGTGGCGTCGATCGCCAGTTCACGCAGGCCGTCGAGCAGGCGCGCCCGCTCGCGCGCGACCGCATCCCGGCGGCGCTCGATCTCGGCGTCGCCGGTCCGGAGCGCGTGCTCCACGGCCGCCTGCGTCAGGGCGTTGACCCCGAGCACGGGGGCGATGGCGGCGAGCAGCTTGGCGTCCGAGGAGACCGCGTAGCCGGCACGTAGTCCCGAGAGGCCGTAGACCTTCGAGAAGGTCCGCACCACCAATAGCCGGGGGAAGGCGTCCACCAGGCGCAGGCAGGCGTCCACCGGCTCGGCCTCCTGGAAGTGAACGAGCGCCTCGTCGAGCAGGACGTGAACGCTGTCGGGGAGGGCCGCCATCAGCTCCCCCAGCGCCTCGGCGGTCATGTGCTCACCCGTGGGGTCGTTGGGGTTGCAGATCACGAGCGCGCGCGTGGCCGGCGTCACCGCGTCGAGCAGCGCCGCGCGGTCCACCGCCACGGGCGTGGCGTAGGCGTGCGCCGCCATCAGCGGATAGAGAGGATAGGAGGGCCAGGGCATCAGCAGCTCATCGCCTCGGCCGAGCAGGGCCATCGCCGCCGACTGCAGCAGCTCGGCGGCGCCGTTGCCGACAGCGATCCGCTCAGGCGCCACGCCGTGCCGCTCGGCCAGCAGCCGGCGCGCGGCGGAGGCGTGGCGGTCCGGATAGCCGTTCACGCGGCCGCGGGCTCTCGCGATGGCCGCGTTCACGATCTCGGAGTGCGGCAGGTCGGGCCACTCGGTGCCCGACAGGTCGAGGTCGGGCACCCGCTCGAGGGCGAGGCGGCGCTCGCGGTGGCGCCGCTCGCGCGCCGCGCGGTTGAGCTCGTCGGGATCGAGGTCGTCGAACTGGCGGTAGTAGTCGCGAAAGCCCACGAGGGCCCTCAGTCGCTCGGCGCGAGGCTCGGACCCGGGCCCTGGATGATCAGGAACCAGACCGCGAACACCACCAGGGCCACGCCCACGCAGACCGCGAAGATGCGCTCGAGCGCGCCGCGTTCCTGGCGATAGCCGGCGGCGCGCCGCACGAGCTTCCAGGCGTGGTCGACGCGCTTGCCCGCAGCCATGGTGAGCATCAGCGACGCCAGGCAGCCCAGCAGGATCGTGGCGATCCCCGCCGTCACGTAGCCGGTCAGATAGTCGACCTGTGAGCCGATCCACAGCCAGGCGAGCGGCTGGGGGCCGAACAGCGACAGGCACAGCAGGACCTCGACCGCCAGGAGGCCCACCGCGAGCACGTCGTCGAAGCGCCGCCGCCGCTCCGAAGAGGGAGCCGCGTCGTCGCTCCAGCGCACCGGCGCTGTGCCCGGCCGGCGCCCGACGAAGAGGCCGCCCGTATCGGTGGGATCGTTGCTGGCCAGTGTCCTCAGGGTAGTGGGAGCCCGGCGTCAGCGGGCGCGGGCGTAGACGTCCTCGATCACGCCCTCGAACTTCTCGTGCACCACGTTGCGCTTGACCTTGAGCGTCGGGGTGAGCTCGCCGGTCTCCTGTGACAGGTCGTGGTCGAGGATCTCGAACCGCTTGACCTGCTCCACCGGACCCACGTGCGAGTTCACGTCGTCGAGCACCTTCTGAACCTCGGCCTGGACTCGCTCGTCGGCGCGCAGCGCCTCGATCGAGTCGTCCTCGAGCCCCAGCGACTGCGCCAGCGCCGGCAACTCCTCGGGATCGAGCGTGACCAGCGCGATCAGGTACGGGCGGCGGTCGCCCACCACCACCGCCTGGGAGATCCAGCGGTTCTGCTTGAGTCCGTTCTCGAGGTTGGCCGGCGTGATGTTCTTGCCGCCGGCGGTGATGATGATGTCCTTCTTGCGGCCCGTGATGTAGAGGAATCCGTCCTCGTCGAGCCGGCCCAGGTCGCCCGTGTGCAGCCAGCCGTCCTCGAGTGTCTCGGCGGTGGCGCCCTCGTTCTTGTAGTAGCCCTGGAAGATGTTCGGTCCCTTGACCAGCACCTCGCCGTCGCCGGCGATCTTCACCTCCACGCCGAACATGGGCTTGCCCACGGAGCCGAAGCGGAACTGGTTGCCGTCGGGCCGGTTGACCGTGGCGCTCGTCGCCGTTTCGGTCATTCCGTAGCCCTCCATCACCGGCACGCCGCAGGCGTAGAAGAACTCGAGGATCTCGGGCGCGATCGGGGCGGCGCCGGTCACGCACTCGCGGATGTTCTGGCCGAACAGGCCGCGGACGTTCTTGAACAGCTTCTCCTCGGCCTGGTCGAAGCCCGCCTCGAGCTCCGCGGGCACCTCCTGGCCGGCCTCGCGCATCATGCGCACCTTCACGCCCACCTGCACCGCCTGGCGCAGCTGCTCCGGGTCCTCCACCGAGCTCGTGGCCAGCGTGTAGATCTTCTCGAACATGCGCGGCACCGAGGGGAAGTAGCTCGGGTTCAGCTGCGCGATGTCGGCGATGATCATCTTGGGGTCGCGGGACCAGTAGGCCAGCGTCACGCCCAGCTCGAACGACGCGAACTGGATCAGGATCGCGAACGCGTGGGCGAGGGGCAGGAAGAGGTAGGACGAGTCGCCCTCCTCGAGCACGCTCTGGGCCACCACGGCGTCGGTGATGGCCCGGTAGTTGCGGTGCGAGAGGAGGCAGCCCTTGGGAGGCCCGGTGGTGCCGGAGGTGTAGATGTAGAGACAGATGTCCTCGGGGGTGACGGCCTCGTAGCGCGCCCGCCACTCGGACTCGTCACGCGCGGCGCCGCGCTCGCGCAGGGCTTCGAGCGAGATCGCGTCGTCGCCCAGGTCCACGCCGGACGGGTCGATCACGATGATGTGGCGCAGCTCCGGGCACTGCTCGCGGACCTCGCGTACCTTGGCCAGCTGCTCCGCGTCCTCCACGAACACCGCCCGCGAATCGGAGTGGTGGAGCACGTACTGGCATTCCTCGGGCGAGTTGGTCTGGTAGATCGTGACCAGCGTGGCGCCGGCGGAGAGGATGCCGAAGCAGGCGTCGGTCCACTCCGGACGGGTATGGGCGAGGATCGAGACCTTCTCGCCCCGCTCGACTCCGAGGTCTGCCAGTCCCAGCGCCACCTCGCGCACCGCCTTGCCGAGCTCGGCGTAGGAGATGTCGACCCACTCTTCACCGACCTTGTGCCGCTGGGCCGGCCGGTCGGCGTACTTCTTCACCGCCAGCGGCAGCAGGTCGGCGATGGTCTTCGAGCCCGTGCCCTCCGCGGCGACCCGGGCGGTCACTGCTTCCATTCCTCTTCCCCTTCTCCGAAGCGACGTTGGCCACGGAGCCAGGCCGCGGCCCGGCCGATTCTATGGGGAGAAGAGGGGCGGGGCCACTCGTAGGCCCGCCTGGATGTCTAGGCCTTGGCCGGTTCCTTGTGCCGCTTCGCCTGCTTGAGGCTGTTGCTGAAGAGGGTCTTGTCGATCCGACCCTGGAAGATCGGGACGCCCAGTTCCATGCACTTCGAGATGACCTCGCGACGGTGCATTCCCGCCTCTCGGCCTAGCTCGGTGGGCGTCAAGTGGATCGCCATGTACTGCTTCCTCCTCGTCGCTGTCTGCGGTACCACTGAGAGTATCGGTTGGGCCAGTCGGCGCAACCACAATTCCTGCCGGTTTGTAGGACCTCCGGCCAGGCCTCAGATCGGGTTCGGCACGTCGACGAAACGGTGCGAGATTCCGAAGCGCTTGGCCACCAGCTCGCCCAGTCGACGCACGCCGAAGGTCTCGGTTGCGTAGTGGCCCGCGGCGATGAAATGGACGTTGTTCTCGAGGGCGTCGGCCATCACGTGCTCGGCGGGCTCGCCGGTGAGGAAGGCGTCCAGACCCGACGTGATCGCATCGGCGAGCGTCGACGCCGCCCCGCCCGACAGTACGCCCACGCTGTGGACGATCTCCGGTCCACCGTCCCAGATGAACGGCGGTCGCCCGAAGACGCGCTCGCAGCGCTCGCGCAACTCGGCAAAGGCGAGCCCCTCCGGCGAGCGGCCGACAAAGCCGATCTTGCGACCCTGGTGCTCCCCGAAGGATTCCCCCCTCTCCAGGCCGAGGGCGTCGCAGATCAGGGCGTTGTTGCCCACCTCGGGATGAGCGTCGAGCGGCAGGTGGTATCCGGCGAGGGAGATGTCGCTCTCGAACAGGATCTCCAGGCGACGGCGCATGGCCGGCGAGATCGTGCGGGGTTGGAAGTCCCAGAACAGACCGTGGTGGGTGATCACGAGCTGCGCGCCCGCCTCGGCGGCCCGTGAGAACAGCTCGCGCTGGGCGGACACGCCCGTCACCACCAGCTCGACCTCGGCTGCCCCCGGTACCTGCAGGCCGTTCGGGCCGTAGTCGTCGAAGCCGTCCACGTCGAGAAATTCGTCGAGAAACTCGATGATCCGATCGCGCTCCGCCACCGAAGGAACCCTATTACGGCCCGTTTTTGGGCCGGACGAAAAACGGGGTAGGCAGATTTCGAACTGAAGCTTTGGGGGTACGTTGCCGATCACGAGGATCAGGCAGGGGAATTCAGGGATGACCATCACCCGCTGTGAAGTTGCCGACCGCGACCTGGTCGCCGCCGTGCGCGGTGGAGACGAGGCTGCCTTCGACGAGCTCTACACCCGCTACCGGCCCCAGATCGCCGCGCACCTGCGCGGAATGCTGCGCGACGACGGCCGGGCGGAGGACGTGACCCAGGAGGCCTTCCTGTCCGCGCTGCGGCGTATGCGCGAGACCGACGGAGAGCTCGACTTCCGGCCCTGGATCTACCAGATCGCCCACAACGCGGCGATCGACTCCCACCGGCGCTCCACGCGTGCCGAGGAGATCTCGATGGACGCCGAGACGGGCCTGCGAAAGTCCGACCGCGCGCGGCTCGTGGGGGGAACGCTCCCGGAGTCGGCGCTGATCGCCAAGGAGCGTCTCGATCACCTGCGCGGCGCCTTCGACGAGCTGCCCGAAGTGCAGGCGCGCGTGCTCGTGATGCGCGACGTGGACGGACTCTCCTATCGCGAGATCGGAGAGCGTCTCCACATGGGCCGTCCGGCCGTGGAGCGAACGCTGCTGGGCGCCCGCACCCGCCTCGAGAGCGAGTACGAGCAGCTCTCCGAGGGCCGGCGCTGCGCGCTCGCGCGCGGTGCCATCGTGCGCCTCGCCGAGGGCGAGGGGGCGCGCGGCGACGAGTACCGGCTCGCGCGCCACGCGCGGCGCTGCAGCCTCTGCCGGCGCCTGGCCCGCGAGATGGGTGTCGAGCCGCTCCAGCCCACCACCCTGCGCCAGAAGCTCGCCGGTCTGCTGCCATTGCCCTGGACCCTTTCCACCGGTGGAGGCGGCGCGGGCGCGCTCGGCGGGCTGGCCTCCGAGCGCGTGGCGGCACTGGTGGCCGCGGTGGCCATCGCCGGCGCGGGCGGAGCGGCGCTCGAGGTGACCCGCGACAACGGACCCCCGGCCGATCGTCAGACCGGCAAGAGCGCGGCCGCGCTCACCGGCGCTCCGGTCGAGAGAGGCGCGGGCCAGCCCGGCCCGACCGCTTCTCGCAACGTGTCCCGCTCCCGCAGGCCGGGTCAGCCGGCGCGCCGTAGGGCCGAGCGCCGTCGCCGCTCCGGCGGCACCCAGGCGGGCCCCGCAACGGGAGCGCCCCAGCTGCAGGACGCGGGCGCCGCGCAATCCCCGCCGCCCGCCGGCCCCTCCCAGCCGGCCCCGGCCGGCTCGCTGCCGACCCAGGCCGCCCCCGCGCCGAAGGTGCAGGTGCCCGCCGTGAAGGCGCCGCAGCTGCCCGTCCCGCAGGTCGGGACCCCGGCCCCGGGTGAGACGCTGCCGCCCGTGACGGTGCCGCAGCCGGCACCCCCCGTCGTGAACGACACGGTTGAGGGAGTCCGGGACACGGTCAACGGCCTGGTTCCCTGAGCCAGACGGCGCGCCGGGCGCAGGTAACCTGCCCCTGCGATGGCCGCCGACCGCAGCCGGACCGAGGGCGACGAGTTCCTCGAGACCCTCATGGACACGAGCCTCTACTCGATGGGGGCTTTCTTCTCCGATCAGCACCCGGACCTCGTCGACGAGGTGATCACGCAGAGCGAGGCGATCGAGGAGGCCGGGCTCGCCAACTACGCCGAGGCCCATGAGATGACGCTCGAGGCCTGCTTCGAGACGCTCCTGACCGGCCTGGCGGTGCGCTACTACAACGCCGTCGCGGCCTGAGATGGCCCCTTCCGCCACCGCGGCGGCCGAGGTCGTGGTGGTCGGGGCGGGAATCGTGGGGCTGTCCACCGCCTACGCGCTCGCCGAGCGCGGCGTGGACTTCCGGGTGTTCGAGGGCGCCCGGCCCGGCGCGGGGCAGTCGGCAGGGCGCACCCGCATCTTCCGTCACGCGCACCGGCGCCCGGAGCTGGTGCGCCTGGCCGCCGAGTCGCGGGCCATCTGGGAGGAATGGCAGGAGCGTCTGGACGTGCAGCTGCTCGGCCGCCAGGGCCTTGTGGTCACCGGCTCCCACGCCCCTGACCTGGAGACCATGCTTGTGGCGGAGGGCCTGCCCGCACGGCTGCTCGACCCGGCCGATCGGCAGCGTGTGCTGCCGATCATGGGACCGGTGGAGGCGCCCGCCGTGCTCGACGAGCTGGCCGGCCCCACCGATGTCCGCGCGGCCATCGCCACCTTGGCGGCCGCGCTCGGCGACCGCCTGAGCGCCGGCCAGGTGTTCCGGGTCGATCCGGGCGAGCCCGCGGTGGTGGAGACCTCCGAGGGGATCTGGCACGCCGAGCGAGTGGTGATCTGCGCGGGGGTCGGCATCCGCGAGCTGGCTCCGGCCGCGGGTTTCCACGTCCCGGTGTCCGTGGGCTGTCACGTACGGGCGAGCTTTCCGCTGCGCGATCCGTCGCTGGCCGGCCGGCTGCCCTGTCTCCAGGAGCAGAGCGGCGACCACTGCGAGATGGTCTACGCCTCCCCGGTGCCCGGGGCCCCGCTCTACGGCGTGGGCCTCGTCGGCGACGATGCCGAGGTCTCGCTCGAAGCCGGCCGGGAGGCGGGGGTGGCGTCGATGGTGTCCCGGATCGCCGCGTACGTGCGGGAGGCCCTGCCCGGCCTCGACCCGGAGCCGGCCGAGCTCAGGCTGTGCCTGACCACGATGCTCCCCGAGGGTGACGACACGTGCCGGGTGTGGGAGAACGGCTCGGTGCTCGCCGTGGCGGGCGACAACCTCTTCAAGTTCGGCCCACTGCTGGGAAGACGCCTCGCCGCGGCCGCGCTGGGCGAGGGCCTGCTGGACCTCACACGCGCGTCGTGACCTAGACGGACGATTCCACGGGCGTGTCGACCTCACGGATCAGAGCCTCGAGCAGGTCGTACAGGCGCTCGCCCAGCTCCGGCATCACGAGCTCGTCGTCGGGGCTCAAGGCCAGCTCGGCGGTGGGCACCGGGAGCTCCTCGTCGAGCACGCGGGCGCCCGCGTGGCGCAGGACTTTACGCAACTCGGCCTGGGCCCAGACGGCCCCGAACAGGCCGGTGCTCGCGCCGATCACCGCCGCCGGCTGATCGCGCAGCGCGTTGTCGGGAAAAGGCCGCGAGGCCCAGTCGACGGCGTTCTTCAAGAGCCCCGGAATGGAGGCGTTGTACTCGGGTGTGCTGAAGAGCAACGCGTCGGCCGCGGCGATCTCGTCGCGCAGGTTCCGCACGGAGGGCGGCGGATCGGTCTCGTGGTCCTCGTCGAAGGGCGGGATCTGCGCCAGCTCCCGGTAGAGGTCGAGCTCCGCTCCGGGCGGCAGCGAACGGGCCGCCGCCCGGAGCAGACGGGAGTTGTACGAACCGCGCCTGAGCGATCCCGAGATGCCCAGGATGCGCATCGCCCTAGCCCTGTGACTCGTCAGCCGCCGACAGCGCCAGATTCACGCTGAGCGTGACCTCGTAGTCGAGCGCGATGCCGCCGCCCGGCAGCTCCATCTGCCAGTCGAAGCCGAAGTCGCGGCGGTCGAAGGAGGTCTCGAGCTCGAGGCCGGCCTTTGTGCCTCCGGGACCGGGGCGAGGCTCGAACCACGTGCCGGTGGCCACCACCGGACGTGTGGTCTCGCGGATGGTGAGCTCACCCTCGACGCGGGCGCTGCCGTCCTCGGCAAGGTCCACGTTCGTCGACCGAAACGACACCGTGGGGTGGTTCTCGACGTCGAAGAACTCGGGGCCGAGCACGTGCGCCCGAAACTGGGGCGGGTTCTGGATGGAGATCGAATCCACGTTCGCGCCGCCCTCCAGCGACAGTCCGGAGTCGCCGGAGCGGAGGGTCGCCTCGACGTCGCTGAGGGTCCCGCGATAGTCGGACAGGCCCGAATAGCGGACGGCGAAGCCGAACGAGGAGTGGATCGGATCGGATACGTAGGTGCCCGAGAAGGGCTGCACTGCGGTGGTCATTCGAAGGACCTCCTGATAGTGGTTCGTAACCACAATGGTACACTACCAGTATCGTGATGATGTGCGACGGCGTTAATCTCGACGACATGGCCCATGTCCCCGCCTCGATCTCCGCTCAAGACGAGACGCGGCTCCCCTACGGAGTGCTGCTCGCCCGCCTCGGGCAGGAATCGACCGCGCGCTTCCGGCGTGCGCTGCGCCCGCTCAACCTGACCGCCCAGCAGTTCATCGTGATGAAGCAGCTGGAGGCGCTCGGCCCGTCCTCACAGGCCGCTGTGGCCGACGGCCTGGGGATCGACTACAGCAACCTCGCCGGCGTGACCTCGAGCCTCTACGAGCGCGGCCTGATCGGGCGCACCCGCGACGAGTCCGACCGCCGCCGCTACGTGATCGAGCTCACCGGCGACGGGCGCCGGCTGCTGCGCGACGCCGACAACGCGATCGGGACCGGTGAGGACGACCTGCTGGGCTCCCTGGACGAGCTCGAACGCGAGCAGCTGTGGGACCTGCTGCGGCGCCTGGCCGACTCGCTGGAGCTGTGCCCCGGCGCCGAGGTCGAGGAGTGCTCGAAGGCGCTCTCGTCCGAAGCCTCCGGCTGAGACCGACCACGGTTGCCAGCGGGGTTACAGCGGCTTCTCGTAGATCGCCAGGTCGCACGGGGTGGCCAGCAGGGGCGCGAGGTGCGGATAGGCGTCGTCCAGCGTGCTGATCCGGCTGAGGCGGTAGCCGCGCCGGCCGTACCACGCCCTGAGGAACTCCTTCTCAGGATGGCTCCAGCCGCGTGGGAGGAGCAGCTCGAGCTGCATGGCGCGGAGCCCGCGGTCACGGCTCGAGCCTTCGGCGAAGTCGAGGAGCGCTCGGCCGATACCGGAGCCGCGCCGCTCTGGGGCGGCCACCAGCAGCCCGAACTCGCTGACGTCGTCGGCGATGTCGTGGAGGCGGACGCTGCCGACGATCACATCCGCCGAGGCGGCTACCACCACCTCGCGCGCCCTGATCAGCTCTGCGAGCTCGGACGGCGTGGTTCGCGTGGCTCCGGTGCGCCATAGCCCGCTCTCGGTGGTCGCGTAGACGGAGTTGATGAGATCGCTCAGGTGCTCGAGGAGCCGGCCGTCTTCACCTGCCGCGGGCTCCAGCGTCCGGACCTCGATGGCGGTCGTGGCTCGGCTCTCAAGGCTCATGACCCGATGATGGCCAACGACATCGAGTGATGCAATTCATAGTTCTCACACAAGCGATCGTTTCGTATCATCCTTCGCCATCGATCTCCGGCAGCTGAAAAGCGTCGAGGCGGTGGCGCGCCACCGTCACTTCACCCGGGCCGCGGAGGAGCTCCACCTCTCGCAGTCGGCGCTGTCACACCAGATTCGGCGGCTCGAGCGGGAGCTCGGCACCCCGCTGTTCGAGCGCACGAGCCGCCGCGTGACGCCCACTCAGGCAGGACTGGCGATCGCCGCTCGAGCCCGCCGTGTCCTAGCGGAGGTGAATGGAGCACGTGAGGAGGTCGACGAGCTCCGCGGCGTGCTGCGCGGCCGCATCTGGATCGGGGCGCTCCTGCCTGCAGGGGACCTGGACGTTCCCGGCCTGCTGGCGCGCTTCAGCCGAGACCACCCGGGCATCGAGGTCGGGCTCCGCGAGGGCATCGCCGCCGACATGCTCCAGTTCCTGGCTGCCGACGAGCTCGACGCGGCCTTCTGCCTACTGGCCGGCGAGATCCCCGACGAGCTCGACTCCGAGCGACTTACCGACGAGGAGGTGGTGGCCGCCTTCGCCCCCGACCGTGCGCCGCGGGGGCCCGACGTCGGCGCGGCCGAGCTCGCCGAAGCCGTGCTCGTCGCGCCTCGCCGCGGCTCGGCGATCACCTCGGCCTTGGACGAGCTGTTCGCCGGAGCGGGGCAGCCACTTCGGCTCGCCCTCGAGAGCGGCGACCCGTTCCTACTGCGCTCCCTCGCCGCACGAGGCTTCGGCACGGCGATTCTGCCTCGCTCGATGATCGGGCTGGAAGGACCGGCCGTGGCAGTGCGAAGACTGCGCCCGGCCATTCGCCTGCCCGTGGCTCTGGTCTGGCGCCGCGAGCGCAACGCGCCGCCCGCGGCACGCAAGTTCATCGAGTTCGTCCGGCGGGAGACGGCCGGCTCCTAGCGTCGGCCGGACCGCCGCTGGGCATCTGCCCTGCCTGCGGCTCAGGCCGTCCGTCGGGATCTTTCGCTCCTCTGAGCCCTCGTCGGCCAGGGGTACGGGTCGAGCCGGTCGAGGCGGGTCGTGGGCTCGTCGGAGCAGCTGCGCCTCGGTGGGCGATGGGGGCCGTTTGGCGGCCGGCCGACACCGGTTGTGAAGTAGCCGGGGCGCCCCTGGTGGAGGCGGTTTTGCGTATACGTGCACGGGTTTTCGGGGGTTAAAAATTCGCAATTTGCGGGAAAACCGAGCGAATCTTGTGCGTTGGTTGGTCGAGCAGTGCGAAGTGGTGGGTAGGTCGAAACGGTCTCGAGGGATCCCTTTGTGAGTGTCGAACGAACAGCACCAGTAGTGGCCCGGCCGGAGGTCGGGGGCTCCGCATGAAGCGTCTGGCGACAGCAGCGGCTGTCGCCTGCGCAGCCTTGGCGGCCTGGGCACCCAGCGCCGGTGCCCAGCTTCCCGCCGCTCCCGCTGCTCCGTCGTTGACCGATCCCGCCGCGGCGGTTTCCGATGTCACGGAAGCGGTTCCCGCGGTGGCCGAGGCGGTCCCCGAGGTCGTCGAAGCGGTCCCGGACGCGACCGAGGTGGCTGCCGCGCCGACGCCGGCGGCCGACCCGCCGGCCGCGCCTCAGCCTGAGGCCGCCCCGGCTCCGGTCGACTCGCCGTCGTCCACTCCGGCCGCGCCTTCGGACGGCGGTGGCCGAGCCATCGACCCAGCAGGCCGATCCGGTGAGCGCGCCGGCCGAGGACAGCGCGCCGGCCCCTGCTCCCTCCGAGAGCGTGGCCTCGCCGAGCGACGGCACCGACAGCGCACCGGCTTCGCTGCCGGCGAGCCGCCGATGTCGTCGCGCCGGTGACCGATGCCGCGGACGACGTGGTCGCCGCGCTGCCGCTCGAGACGACCGACACCAGCGAAACGATCGACACGCCCGACGCGCCCGTGCCGCCTCTGCCCGAAGCGGACGCTGCCCCCTCGACGCCGGGGACGACCGAGACTCCGGCCCTGCCCGTCCCGGCACCCGCCCCGGCCGCTGCCGACGACCCGCCCCTGGCGGCAGTCGAGCCGCCGACGGGCTGCTCGCCGGTGACCGACACAACCAATGACCTGGTCGGCCCCGACAGACACCGCCGACGACGTTGCGGGCGTTCTCACCCAGCCGGCCGATCCGGTGGCCCCGGCCGAGACGTCCGGCGACGTGGTTGCCCCGCTGACTGACGCGGGCGACGATCTGGTGGCGCCGGTGGCCGAGACGTCCGGCGATGTGGTTTCTCCGCTGGGCGACGTCGCCACCGATCTGATGGCACCGGTCACCGACATCGCGGACGACGTGGCGGCCCCGGTGACGGACGCCGCTGACGATCTGGTCGCGCCGGTCACGGATGCCACGGACGGTCTGGTCGCGCCGGTCGCGGACGTCACGGATGATCTGCTGGCACCGGTCGCGGATGCCGCGGACGATCTGGTCGCCCCGGTCGCCGACGCCACGGATGATCTGCTCGCCCCGGTCGCGGATGCCACGGACGATCTGCTGGCACCGGTCGCGGACGTCACGGATGATCTGCTGGCCCCGGTCACGGACGTCACGGACGATCTGCTGGCCCCGGTCGCGGACGTCGACGGACGATCTGGTCGCCCCGGTCGCCGGACGTCACGGACGATCTGCTCGCCCCGGTCGCCGACGTGACGGACGATCTGGTCGCCCCGGTCACGGACGTCACGGACGATCTGCTGGCCCCGGTCGCCGACGTGACGGACGATCTGCTCGCCCCGGTCACGGACGTGACGGACGATCTGCTCGCCCCGGTCACGGACGTCACGGACGATCTGCTGGCCCCGGTCGCCGACGTGACGGACGATCTGGTCGCCCCGGTCACGGACGTCACGGACGATCTGCTGGCCCCGGTCGCCGACGTGACGGATGATCTGCTGGCCCCGGTCGCGGACGTCACGGACGATCTGCTGGCCCCGGTCGCCGACGTCACGGATGATCTGCTGGCCCCGGTCGCCGACGTCACGGATGATCTGCTGGCCCCGGTCGCCGACGTCACGGACGATCTGCTGGCCCCGGTCGCGGACGTCACGGATGATCTGCTGGCCCCGGTCGCCGATCTCACGGACGATCTGCTGACCCCGGTCGCCGACGTCACGGACGATCTGCTCGCTCCGGTCACGGACGTGACGGATGATCTGCTGGCCCCGGTCGCCGATCTCACGGATGATCTGCTGGCCCCGGTCACGGACGTGACGGATGATCTGCTGGCCCCGGTCGCCGATCTCACGGATGATCTGCTGGCCCCGGTCGCCGACGTCACGGATGATCTGCTGGCCCGGTGGCCGATCTCACGGATGATCTGCTGGCGCCGGTCACGGACGTCACGGATGATCTGCTGGCCCCGGTCGCCGACTCACGGATGATCTGCTGGCCCCGGTCGCCGACGTCACGGATGATCTGCTGGCCCCGGTCGCCGATCGTCACGGATGATCTGCTGGCCCCGGTCGCCGATGTCACGGATGATCTGCTCGCCCCGGTCGCGGATGTCACGGATGATCTGCTGGCGCCGGTCACGGACGTGACGGATGATCTGCTGGCCCCGGTGGCCGATCTCACGGATGATCTGCTGGCGCCGGTCACGGACGTCACAGATGATCTGCTCGCCCCGGTTGCGGACGCTGCCGACGATCTGCTCGCCCCGGTCACCAACACCGCCGACGATCTGCTGGCTCCGGTGACTGATGCCGCGGATGATCTGCTCGCCTCGGTGCTCGACGAGGCCGGCGCTCTTGTCGGACCGTTGGTTGCACCGGTGACGGGGACGCTGGCGCCCATCGTTGATTCAGTCGCACCGGTGTTCGCTGGGCTGGATCAGGCCCTTTCACCGGTAGGCGGACTGGTGGCGCCCCTTACCGGCTCGCTCCCCCGGGTGGATGTCGATCTGGGCGTCGAACTCCCTGGCCCCCACGCCGGTTCCCCGGTGCCGACCTCGGGACCCGTGGTCAACGACCGCGGTGTGGCCGCGCTCAAGGATCCGCCGGTGAGCTCGTCCCCGACCGGGATGGGTCTCGGGTCGCCGACACTCTCGCCGACGCCGGCTGACTCCGGCTCGTCGGTTCACGCCCGCAACTTCGCCGCCGGAACTGGCAACGCGGCCGAATCCATGCCGCTATGGGCCGCAGCCCCGTTCGCGCATGCTGTTGCTGTCGCCACCGTGGGTGTGCCTGCTGGTGACGTTGGGTCCTCGCAGCGGCCGGTGGGTGGCGGTTCGGCGCCTGCGCCGGCGCCGGCGGCGAGTTCGGCTGCGGGTTCGGCGGGTGGGTTTGGGTTTGGTTTCAGCTCTTTGTTTGCTCTTCTTGCTTCTCTGGCGGCGTTTGCCGCTTTCCGCTATGGCCGGCGTTTGCGTTTGGCGCCGGTGTTGTGGCGGCCGGCGGCTTTTGTGGCCGTCATCGAGCGGCCTGGTTAGCCCTTTCGGGGTCGATCAGGTCTGCCTGGGTGCTGTGCGTGCCTGGGCCAATCGCTCGATGAGGAGAAACCATGTTTTCGACATATGGCTCGGGCATCCGGCGAGCCGGGCTGGTGGCAGTGATTGCCGCTGTGGTCCTGTTGTGGGTGCCCGCTACCGGCTTTGCCGCCGGCGCCTCGGGGACGGCGACGTTGCGTCCCGTGCTGGCACCGGTCGGCGCAGGCCGGGACGGCCCCGGTGGCGAGGTGGGCGGGGTATTGGACCCCTAGGGCCCATTCGCGTGCCGAGGGGCTAGTGCAGCGGCGCGTGAGGGTGATTCAGCGTGTGCTGACTCGGTTGGGTAAGCGTCCGGGGCCGGTGGACGGGTTGTTTGGTCCGTTGACCGAGGCTGGTGTGGTGCGCTTTCAGCGCTCGGTGGGTATCGCCGCGGACGGGGTCGTTGGGCGCCAGACCGCCCGGCAGCTGTTGGCTGCCGCGACACGCCTGTCTGACACGCGGCTGGCGCGCAACCCGGGCGCGGCTCGGGACACGGGTCGGTTTGCCAGTGCGCGTTTGCCGAGGGGCGGGACGGTCGACCAGGCCGCACAGAACGGGCCCACTGGGCTCGGTGCTTCGGTCTCGCAGGCCGCCGCGCCGGGCCAGGAGGAAGAGGTCGAGCCGGCTCTGATGCTGGCGTTGGCGCTGCCTCTGCTGCTGGTCTCGGCGCTGCTGGGTGCGCTGCGGGGACGCGTCACACCCGCACGCGAACCGAAGACAAACGGAGGAACCATGAACAACTCAGTAATGATCCCGGCCGCCCCCCGGCCGGCGCCGGAAACCACCGGCCACAGCGGTAACACCGGTAACAACAACAAGGCCCCGGCCAGGCCGGAGCAGCGCGAGGCGTTGCGGGCGATCGGGTATGTGACCGGCGGCCCGCAGGGGGATGTCGAGGAGTCGGGGGTGCGCGACCAGATGGCCGCCATCGCCGCCAGCTGTGTGCAACGCGGCTGGGATCTGCTGGAGATCGTCCGCGATGTGGAACGCGAAGGCGTCCGGGCCCCCGAACGACCCGGACTGGTCCACGCCCTCAAACGCCTGGAGGCCGGTGAGGCCGGCTGCCTGATCATCTACTCGCTGCCAAGGCTGAGCCCCACGGTGACCGAGCTGGGCAGCATCCTCAAGCAGATCGGCCGCGGCGGCGGGCGGTTTGTCTCGCTAGAGGACCAGATCGACACCGCCGAACCGGCCGGACGAAAGGCGGCCAACGTGATCGTCTCGGTCAGCGGCTGGGAACGCGAACGACTCGGCGAACGCACCCGCGAAGGGCTCGCCGCGGCCCGCGCCAAAGGCAGCTCGATCAGCCGCCCCTCGGTACAAGACGTGCCCATGCTCAAAGAACGCGTCGCCGAAATGAGAGCCGAAGGCATGACCCTCCAAGCGATCGCCGACTGGCTCAACGACGCCGGCGTACCCACCCTAAGAGGCGGACAGAAATGGCGCCCCTCAAGCGTCCAAGCCGCCGCCGGCTACAAAAGACCCAAACGATGACCCCACGGTCACACAAGCGGGATCAACGTCCACACCGCGAGACCGTCCTAGCTGAGCCATTCGTAGAGGGGGCCCTCGGCGACGGTGACCAGCTCGGGCTCGATCTCGTTGCCGGCGGCGACGAGCGCCTCGGCCACCGCGACGTAGTCGCGCCCGGGCAGGGCGTGGGCGCCCGAGCCGTGCGCGGCCCACGCCAGGGGCGTGCCGGAGGCGGTGGCCGGGTTCGCTTCCGCTCCTCGAGCCAGCAGCCGCCGGACGACGTCCGGGCTGCCCACCCAGGCGGCGTGGTGAAGCAGGCTGCCGTTGGGTGAACCTCCCACCACACCGGCGAAGTCGGGGCCCACGGCGTCAACGACCGCGTCGAGCTCCCCGCGCAGGGCGGCGAGGATCAGCACCTCCTGAGGATCCGGATCGAGCGCGTCCGGCAACGGTGCCTCGGGGCGCTCGCCACGAGCCACCGCCGCCACTGCCAGATCCGCGGCGGCCACATCCGTGGCCGCGCCCTGGCCCGCCAGCAGCCGCGCCTCCTCGGCGCGATTTCTCAGCAGCGCGTGCTGGTAGGGGGTGCGAAGGGGTACGCGACCGCGCCAGGTCTCGCCCCCGGGCCGATCGAGCTCGGCCCCGCGGTCGGCCAGCAGGGCCAGGAACTCCGTCCCGCGGCCGCGCCGCACGGCGTGGGCCAGCAGGGCTCCCTCGTTGGGGTCGGCCCCGGCGTCGAGCAGCAGGCGGACGTGCTCCAGGCGTTCGTCGTCGAGCGCGTGCGCCAAGGCGTTGGTGCCGTTCGGCTGGGCGCCGTGGCCCAAGAGCAGCGCCAGGCATGCCGGATCCTCGGCTTCGGTGGCGTGGTAGAGCGACTCGCCGTCGTCGGGATCGGCTCCGGCCTCGAGCAGCAGGCGGGTGAGCTGGGGATCGTGGGCGATGCCGGCCGCGCCGTAGAGGGCCGACATGCGCCCGTGCTCGTTCACGAAGGAGGCGTTGGGATCGGCGCCGCGCCGGAGCAGCGCTTGGGCGAGCTCGGCCGACGCGAAGCACGAGTGGCACACGTAGACGAGCGGCGCCCAGGCGCGCGGCCCGCCGGGCTCGTTGGGATCGCCCTCCCAGCCGTGCCCGAGTACGAGCCGGGCCCAATCGTCCTCGGCGATGGCCGGTTGGGCGGCGAGCAGCGCCTCGGCGCGTGTCCTGTGGCGCCCGGTGGCGGCGAGGACGAACTCGTCGGCGGGGGTGGCGAGGGGCTGAGAGCCGATGACCGGCGGATTGAATCAAGTCTGCTGCGCCGGCCCTCTGAGACAATCCTCCTGCGTGCGTGGCCTACGCCCGGATCGGATGGCTCTTCGGCTCTGCGCCTTCTGCGCCTGTGCAGCCGCGCTCTGGCTCGCGACGCCGCCGCCGCCGGCGCTCGCCGCGCCGCGGTGCGGCCCGGGGCAGTCCGACGCTCACGTGGTCGGCCGGCCTGGATCCGACACGGCCTGGCGGGCCGGGCCCCTCGCGCGCACGCGGCTCTGGCGCTCGGTGCCGAAGCGCAATGACAGCAGCATCGGCTGGGTCGGGTCGGGAGAGGCACCCTGGCTGCTGGTGCTGCGCACGGCACGGGATCGCCAGGGGCGCTGCTGGCTGCGCGTACGGCTGCCGTCCCGGCCCAACGACGCCGCCGCCTGGATCAACGCCGAGCGCGTGGAACTGCGGCCCACGCGCTGGCGCATCGTCGTGTCGCGACGCGCCCGGACGCTCACGGTCTACCGCGACAGTCGCCGGCTGCGTCGCTTTCGAGTGGTCGTCGGCACGCCCTCGACCCCCACGCCGCACGGCCTCTTCTCGATCGTGGGCGTCTGGCCCTGGGATCCGGCGGACTTCCTCGGCTCGTACATCCTTCCGATCACCGCGCACAGCAACGTGCTCCAGGAGTTCGGTGGGGGCGACGGGCGGGTGGGCATCCACGGACGCGGCGGGCCCAGCCTGCTCGATCCGCTCGGGGCCGCGCGCAGCCACGGCTGCATACGCCTGGCCAACGGCGCGATCGAATGGCTCGTCCGCAGGGTGGGCGCGCATCGGCTGCCCGGCATTCCCCTGCGCGTGCGCTGAGCGGCCTCTGGGCGCCGCGTTCCCGTCCCGGGCGGGGCTTTTCTGCCAAGGGGTGACGGCGACCGGAGTCTGCGGTACGTTGCCGTCCACATGTGGTGAAGACGGCGCCTCGCGTTGCGCGCGTGGGCACCCGGATTCGCTTCAGGCTGACCGTGACGAACGTCGGGTCGGTCGCTGCGCGGAGCGTGGTGATGGCGGACGTCCCGCCGGCGGCAGTCGCGCTGGCCGCTCTCAAGACTCGCACCCGAGGGCAGGTCGTCCGGGGAAACGCCGTATGGCGCCTCGGAACGCTCGCCCCGGGAGCGAAGCGCACCGTGAGCGGAACCGTCCGCATAAAGGCCGGGACCCCTGGCCTCAAGCGCAATCTGGTGCTGGTCACGGCCGCCAACGCCAAGCTGGCAAGGGATCGGGCCGATTCGAGGGTCAAGGCCCGGCAGCGGGTCTCGCCGGTCACCGGATAGGCAGACAGCGGCTACCTCGAGGGCACGCCTGCCCTCGGTCACAGGTGATGCAGGTACTCGGCGATCTCCCAGTCGGAGACCCAAGCGCGGTGGCGTCCGATCTCGAAGCGCTTGACGGCGAGGAAGGTCTCCACGATCTCCGGGCCGAGCGCCCGGCACAGGATCTCGTCGCTCTCGAGCGCCTCGAGTGCCGCGTCCAGCGATACGGGGAGTGCTCGGCCGATCGCCTCGTGGTCCGCTCGGTAGGCATCACCGTGAACCGGGGGCGGCGGACGCAGGCCCTCCCGTATGCCGTGTGCGCCGGCGGACAGCACCGCCGCGATCGCCAGATACGGGTTCGCGCCACCGTCAGCGACCCGGATCTCTATCCGTGTGCCGGCTCCGCGCTCTGGCGGGACACGGATGAAAGTGCCTCGGTTGTCCCACCCCCAGTTCGCGTGGGTCGGTGCAAGCGAGTCAGGCTGGATGCGCCGGTAGGCGTTGACGGTGGGGTTGAGAAGCGCCATCAGGCCCGCCGCGTGGGCGAGCACACCCGCGCTGAACGCGCGGAGCTCGGCACTGACGCCCTCCTCCTCCGCGGGCGCGCCGAACGCGTTGCGCTCGCCCCGGTTGAGAGAGACGTGGAGATGGGTGCCCGAGCCGCCCTGGTCGTTGAACGGCTTCCCCATGAACGTGGCCAGGAGTCCGTGCTGCGCCGCGATGTCCTTCACGGCGGCCTTCAGTCGAAACGCCCAATCGGCCGCCCGCAGGGCGTCGGTGTGGCGCAGATTGATCTCGTACTGGCTGTTCATGAACTCGTGGCTGAAGGAGAGGACCCGCAGCCCCAGCCCGGCCAGGCCCTCGGTAATCGCCCGCACGATCCCGCCGGGGTCCGCCTGCGGACCGACCGCGTAGACCATGCTCGGTTGGTCGACTTGGCGCCGGACGCCGCGTTCCGCGGTGGGGTCGGGGCGGAGCAGGAAGAACTCGAGCTCGGGCCCCACGATCGGGTCGAGGCCGCTTGCCCTCAGGTCTCGAACCGCCCGGCGCAGCGCGCCGCGCGGGTCCGCTATGGGAGCGCCGCCCTCGGCCGGCTCGAGATCCGCCAGGCAGCTCGCCACCCCCGGCTCCCACGGCAGCGTCGCCATGGTCGTCATGTCGGGGCGAGCGATGAAATCGGGATAGCCCTCGTCGCCGCCGACCACGGGCGTGCCACGCAGGTCGGTGCCCATCACGGCGGCGCAGAAGCGAAGACCGTGATCGAGTACGTGGTCGAACTCCGCGATCGGCACGTCCTTGCCGCGGGCGACGCCGTGGAGATCGGCGTAGAGCACCCGGATCACCCTCACCGGCGTGCCGGTGGACAGCTCGGTGACCGTCTCGGACCGGGGGTCGCTGCGCGCGGAATCAGTCATCTAAGCCAGACTGATCCCATCGGCTCCGTGCATGCGCAGGTGGTCCAGCGCGGTGCCGCTCGCCTCGCGCAGGCGGAGCCGCTCGACCAGCGGCGCGTATCGCCCTCCGGCCAGGCCGTCCGCAATCAGGGCCGCGCCCTGCGCTGACGTCTTGGCGCGCGGCCCCGGCCCGGTGGCGGCCGCGACGGGCGCCACACCAGCGAGCCGTTCCTCGAGCGCCTCGAGCATGCCGGGAGCTCCCGCCAGGCGGCCCGCGACGAGGATCTCGCGCGGCGCTGGGACCGAGGCCGTCAGGGCAAGCGCGGCCTTGACCGCGCCCTCCTCGAGCCCGAGCCATCCCTCGTGTGCGTCGGGGTCGCTGCGCAGCGCTTCGAGCGCGTCGGGCGACGAGAGGTCAAGCCGTCCGCGGGCGTCGAGCGCCCCGCCACTGAAGACGGTCTCCTTGGAGAGCGCCGCACCCAGCAGGTAGGCCACCTCCGCGTCGAGCGCCCCGCAGGAGCGAGCACCGATCGGCGCGCAGGAGCCGCCGATCCCGTCGACGATCTGTCCACCGTCGATGGCCAGCGCGGCGCTGAATGCGCCGCCGAGCTCGAGCATGACGAACGACGTCTCCTCGTAGGCCAGGCCGAGCCGCTCCGCCTGGTCGGCGATGCACAGCGCCGCGCTACACACCTTGTCCGCCGTCCCGAGGTCGATGCGGTTCCACTTGCGGTGGTCAGGGACCGTGGGCAGGTGGATCGCTCCGGGGCCGAAGACCAGCGGGAGCCCGGCGCCGATGAGCGCGCGAATCAGTGCGCGCAAGCCGCCGATGCCCGCGTGCGCGCCGGCTTCGTCGCTGCGCAGCAGCAGCATCAGTCCCAGCTCGTGCTCGCCGACCCGTTCGCCGGAAACCAGCGGCAGGCCATACCCGGCGGGCCCGAGCACGAGGTCGAGCGGGCCCTGAGCCAGGAGCGCATCGACCAGGGGCGCCGGATCGAGTGCGAGGTCGGACGAGCGAAAGCTCTCGGCGAGCAGCAGCTCGCCGCCGTCGAGTGCGCACACGTCGATGGAGACGGTCCCGGGATCGATGCCCGCCACCCGTGGAGCGGACGACGAGTCAGACGATCTCTTTGGCGACGTCGTAGACGCCATCCGCGTCAAGCAGGAGATCGCTGCTCTCGAAAAGCCTGCGCACGCAGGCCTTGTGCGTCTTCATCTTCTTGCCGCCGATGCCGAGCGCGCCGAGCACGAGCTTTCCCTCCCGCTCGACCAGATCGTCCCCGGCCTCGACTCCCTCGATGCCGAGCGGCTCGGCCGCGTTGTAGTCGCCCAGCACCTCGATCGACGTGTTGGCGCTCCATACCTCCTGGCGGAGCACCTCCACACGAGCCGGCGCCGAGGCCAACACGATGTTCGCCCCCTCGAGCGCAGCCTCCATCTCCGCCCGGTCGGCCGGCTCGCGAGTGTCGATGCCCAGCTTCTCGGCGGCGGCAAGGCCGCGCGGCCGGCGGTAGGAGTCGGTGCCGAGCACGTCGCCCGGGATCGACGTAGCCAGCACCTCGCACCCCTCTTGTGCCAGGAGCGTCGCCGAACGCAGCCCGACGGGCCCCACGCCCAGGATCACCGCGCGGCTCCCGTCCAGGTCACGAGCCTTGGCGATCATCGCGACGGCGGTGGCCGCCGTGGTGTTGCAGCCGTCGGAGTCGAGCATCGTGGACACGCGAAACGGCCCGAAGTACGTGTCCTGCACCTCGGCGAGGACCTCCTCGCCCGCGCCCACGTCCGAGCCTCCGACCCACACGGCCAGCGAGGGGTCGCCCGGGGCGCGCGTGAAGAACGCGCCCTGGACGAGATCCTGTACGTCTTCCGGCGTCACGCCCCCGTGGCTGAGCAGGGCGTCCACGCCCGCGTCGTACGCCACGATGGCGTCGAAGGGGCTCGGATGTGGATCGGTATCGAGCTGTAGAAGGACCTTCTTCACGGCGTGGGCCCGCGGCCCGGCGCCGGGCTAACCCTCGGTGCCGCCGGCGAACGGGTGGCGCGCCTCGGCCGACTGCTCGATCACGCTGCTGACGGCGGGCTCGCCGCCCATCGCGCGGGCGATCGACTCCTTGGTGGCCTGGTAGTTCCAGTCGAAGACCTTCTTGTCGTCCTCGGCCAGCCAGTGGATGAAGACGCCGACGATGATGCAGAGGTCGTCGACCTCGCCCTCGGGGATCACTCCCTCGCTGACCGAGTCGACGACGGCGCGGGCCACGGCCGCCTGGGCGGGCCCGAATATCTGCCCCACCTGCTTCTCGCCCTTGATCGTCACCTTGTTGGCCATGATCGTGTCGGGCTTTGCGGGCAGGTTGGGCGCCACCACGGCGAGCAGGTTCGTGTGGCCCTCCTTCTGGTTCAGGAGAGCGCCGGCGAACGCCTCGCCGACGGGCCCGTCCTTGGATCCGATCAGCAGATCGATGTGAGCAACCTCGTTGCCGTCGCCTACAAGCGACTCTCCTACGGACAGGGTCCTGGCCATGTGTGAGCTCCTCTCTCGGGTCTCCGTGAAGGCGGCGCGAGTCTAGCGCGGCGCGCCGGTTCGGCGCGGGGCGGGCCGCCGAGCCCTCGCGGGTATGCTCCGGCGCGCGGATGGTTGAGCACGCAGCGACCTGTGCCGGCTGCGGATGCGCATGCGACGACATCGAGGTCGCGGTGGCCGCCGGAGCGATCGAGGGCGCGACCGGCACCTGCCCGCTGGGCGACACGTGGCTTGCCGAGCAGACGGCCCAGGAACTTCCGCCGGCCCGCGTCGACGGCCGCGAGGTGGCCTTCGCCGACGCGGTCGAGGCCGCGGCCGCGATTCTCGGCGAGGCTCGGCTGCCGCTGGTGTGCGGCCTCGGGGAGACCGACTGCGAGAGCCAGCGCGCGGCCGTGAGCCTGGCCGAGGCGGTCGGTGCGGTGATCGACCCATCGGGGGCCGCGGGCCCGGCTTCGCAGGCCATCGGGTTGAGCACCGCCACGTTCGGCGACATCCGCGACCGGGCCGATCTGGTCGTCGCCTGGCGTGCGGACCCGGTGGCCTCCAATCCCCGGCTGCTTCCCCGCCTGCGGCTCGACCGCGCGGGGCGGGCGGCCGAGCGCATGCTGGTGGTCATCGACTCGCAGCGCAGCGCGACCGCCGGGGAAGCGGACGAGTTCATCGAGCTCTCGCCTGAGCTCGACTTCGAGGCGCTCTGGGCGCTGCGAGCGCTTGTGCGCGACATCCCGCTCGACCGCGACCTGGCGGCCCGGCTGCCGCTCGATGCTCTCGGCGAGCTGGCGAGCCGCCTCCGCGCGACGCAATACGGGGCGATTCTCCACGCACCAACCGGGTACGCGAACGGGTTCGCGCTGCTCGCACTCGTGCGCGACCTGGCCCGCAGCGCGCACGTGGTCGCGCTGGCGTTGCGGCAAGAGGGCAACGCGCGCGGCGCCGAGGACGTGCTCGCGTGGCAGACCGGGTACCCAGCCGCGGTGAGCTTCGCGCGCGGTCATCCGCGGGCGCGGCCCGGCGAGTTCAGCGCCGCCGGCCTGCTCGAGCGCGGCGAGCCCGATGCGGCGCTCATCGTGGGCTTCGACGCGCTGCGCCATCTCCCGCCACGGGCGGTCGAACACCTACGCGGGATCCCCATGGTGGTGGTCGATCCGCGCGCCACCGAGACCGCCGCGGCGGCCCGCGTTGCGTTCGCCACGGCCGCCGCCGGCGTACAGCGTGAGGGCACCGCCCACCGCATGGACGGGGTGCCCGTGACGCTCCGCGCGCCGCTCGCCTCCGAGCGTGTGGGTGACGGCGACGTCCTCGCCGCGATCGGTGCACTCATCCCCGGGGACGAGAGGACCTAGCGCCCGATGCTGCGCATCGCACAGGGGCGCGTCTACGACCCGGCCAACGGGATCGACGGCGAGGTGCGCGACGTCTGTCTGGACGGCGGCAAGGTGGTCGAGGAGCTGCCGGCGCACGCCCCGCGCATCGACGCAAGCGGCATGGTCGTGATGCCGGGCGGGGTGGACATCCACTCCCACATCGCCGGTCCGGCGGTCAACGCGGCGCGCAAGCTCAGCCCCGAGGAGCACCGCGGGGACGTGCTCGACCGCACGGAGATCATGCGCTCGGGCACGGGCGGCACCGTGCCCTCGACCTTCACGACGGGTTACCGCTACGCACTGCTCGGCTACACGACCGTCGTCGACGCGGCCACGCCGCCGCTCGCCGCGCGCCACACGCTCGCCGAGCTGCGCGACACACCGATCGTCGACGCGGCCTTCCTCGTGCTGATGGGGAACAACCTGCCGCTGTTCAAGCTCATCCGCGACGGGGGCCCGGTGACCGAGGCCGTGGCCTGGCTGCTCGAGGCCACCGGCGGCTACGGCGTCAAGCTGGTCAACCCGGGCGGCGTCGAGATGTGGAAGCACGGCAACGGCAACGTCACGGCGCTGGACGACGAGGTGGAGGGTCTGGGCGTCACGCCGCGCCGCGTGCTGGAGGCGATCGCGGGCTCGGTGGACGAGCTGGGTCTCCCGCACCCCGTCCACGTCCACTGCAACAACCTCGGGGTCGCGGGCAACTGGCGCACCACGCTCGACACCCTCGACGCCCTGCAGGGGCGGCGGGCGCATCTCGCGCACCTGCAGTTCCACGCCTACGGCGGGACCCCCGGCAAGCGGCCGCGCTCGCGCGCGCCGGAGCTGGCCGAGCACCTCGACGCGCACCCCGAGCACAGCGCCGACATCGGCCAGGTGATGTTCGGGCCGGCGACCACGATGACCGCCGACGCGCCCGTCTCCGCCGTCCTGCGCGAGGTCACCGGCGGCAAGTGGGTGAACGCCGATGTCGAGGCTGAGACCGGCTGCGGCATCGTGCCCTTCGAGTACCGCGAGCGCAACTACGTTCACGCACTGCAGTGGGGGATCGGCCTGGAGCTGTTCCTGCTCAGTCGCGACCCATGGCGGGTGGTGCTCTCAACCGACCACCCCAACGGCGGCTCCTTCCTGAGCTACCCGCGTCTTATCCGCCTGCTGATGGATCGCGAGTTCCGAAACGAGCAGATCGGGCGCGTCAACCAGAAGGCGATCGGGCGCACGATGCTCCGCGACGACCTCGAGCGCGAGTACACGCTCGGGGAGATCGCGATCATCACCCGTGCCGGGCCCGCCAGGCTGCTCGGGCTGGCCGACAAGGGCCATCTCGGGGTTGGCGCCGACGCCGACGTGACCGTCTACCGCGAGCAGGAGGACGTCGAGCTGATGTTCGCCACGCCGCGCTACGTGATCAAGGACGGAACCGTGATCGTCGAGGAGGGTGAGCTGCGCGACACGCCGGCCGGGAACCTCCTCCGCGTGGCGGCGGATCACGACGAGGCGATCGAGCGCACGCTGCAACCGCTGTTCGACGAGCACTACAGCGTTCAGCTCGCCAACTACCCCGTGCGTGAGCCCTGGCTGCTGGAGCCGGCCCGCCGGATCCCGGCCCGGCGCAACGGGAGCGGGCGATGAGGCTCAACGACACCGAGGTCGTCGACACCTTCGCGGAGGCGTTCCCGATGTGGGGAGCGCGCATCGTCATCACCGCCGAGAGCCCCGCCTGGGTGCACGAGGCGGCTCGCTCGATGACCGGCTTCGCCACGTCGGTGATCGGCTGCAAGTGCGAGGCCGGCATCGAGCGCGAGCTCGATCCCGCCGAGACGCCCGACGGACGGCCCGGGGCCAGCGCGCTGCTGTTCGCAAACGATCGCGAGGGTCTGGCCAAACGACTCGTGGAGCGGATAGGCCAGAGCGTGCTCACCTGTCCCACCACGGCCTGCTTCAACGGCCTCGACGGCGAGGAGAAGGTCGACGTCGGGGGACAGCTGCGCTTCTTCGGCGACGGCTACCAGGCGAGCAAGATGCTCGACGGGCGCCGCTACTGGCGGGTGCCTGTGATGGAGGGCGAGTTCCTTGTCGAGGAGCGCTTCGCCGTGGCCGAGGGGGTGGCCGGCGGCAACATCATCATCCTCGGCCGGGACGTGGCCGAGGCACTGCACGCGGCCGAGGAGGCGGTGGCGGCGATGCGCGGGGTCCGCGACGTGATCCTGCCCTTCCCGGGCGGCATCGCTCGCAGCGGCAGCAAGGTCGGCTCCCGCTACAGCAGCCTGATCGCGTCGACCAACGAGGTGCTGTGCCCCACGCTGCGGGTCCAGGTCGAGGACACCCACGTGCCGCCGGACATCGGCTCGGTGTTCGAGATCATCATCGACGGCCTGAGCTTCGACGCCGTGCGCGAAGCCATGGCGCGCGGCCTCGAGGCCGCTGCCGGGGCAGGTGCCCGCCAGGTCACGGCCGGCAACTACGGCGGCGACCTGGGCCCACACCACATCGACCTGCGCGGCCTGGTGCCCGGTATGAGCGACTGATGACGCTGACGCTCACGCTCCGCGAGCAGCCGACGGTGCCGCTCGAGACTGAAGGCCTCACCCCCGACGGCCTGGCGGGGATGGGCCGCGCCGAGATCGAGGACATGGCGGTCTGGCACGGCAACCGGCGGGCCCGGCTCGGCGACTTCTTCAGCGTCTCGGGCGACGGCGAGGAGGAGCTGCGGGTGGAGGGCGACCTGCGGCGCGTCAAGTTCGTGGGGGCCGGCATGACCTCCGGCCGGCTCACTGTCGTGGGCGACGCGGGCATGCACACAGGAGCGGAGATGCGCGGCGGCGAGCTGGTGGTGGAAGGTGACGTGGGCGACTTCGCCGGCACGGCCATGCGAGGCGGCCGGCTCGTGGTGCGGGGCTCCGCCGGCCACCAGCTCGGCGGCGCGTACCCGGGCGAGCGAGCGGGGATGCGCGGCGGCGAGATCCTGGTCGGTGGCGACGCCGGCGACCAGCTCGGCGCGGGCCTCCGGCGCGGGCTGATCGCCGTCGCGGGGCGGGTGGGAGACGCCGCGGGGCTGCGCATGCTGGCGGGGACGATCGTCTGCCTCGGCGCGCTCGGGGCCGCGCCGGGAGCGGACATGCGGCGAGGCACGATCGTGGCGATGACGGAGGTGACGCTGCTGCCGACGTTCGCGCTCGCGTGCTCGTACCGCCCGGCATTCCTGCGCCTGTACCTGCGCCACCTGCGCGGGTTGGGCCTGCCGCTGGCCGACGAGCAGATCGAGGGTCGCTACGCGCGCTGGAGCGGCGACGGCCTGGAGCTGCGCCGCGGCGAGATCCTGGTGCTCGAGGCCGCGGGCGGCTGAGCGCCGACGGTCTCGAGCACGGAGCGCGCCTTCAGCAGCATCTCCTCGACCTCAGCCTCGGGGTTGGATCCCGCCACGATCGCCCCGCCGGCGCCGACACTGAGTCCATCCGGGCACGCCACCAGCGTGCGTATGACGACGCTGAGGTCGGCGGTGCCGTTGACGGCGAAGAACCCCAGGGCGCCGGAGTAGACGCCGCGCGGACGGCCCTCGAGGCGGTCGATGATCTCGAGCGTGCGGAGCTTCGGCGCACCCGTCATCGATCCGGGCGGGAACGCGGCGCGCACGCAGTCGATCGCGTCGCAGCCCTCGCGCAGCCGGCCGCGCACCACGGTCACCAGCTGGTGGACGGTGGCGTACGGCTCCACGGACATCAGCGCCGGCACCTCGACGGTGCCCAGCGCGGAGACCCGGCCGAGGTCGTTGCGCACCAGGTCCGCGATCATCAGGTTCTCGGCGCGGGTCTTCCTGTCGCGGCGCAGCTCCGCTGCCCGGCAGGCGTCCTCGTACGGCTCGGCCACCCGCGCCGTGGTCCCCTTCATCGGGCGCGACTCGAGCACGCCGTCCCTGTCCACGCGGAGGAAGCGCTCGGGCGAGGAGCTCAGCACCGACTGCTCGCCGAGCCGCAGCAGCGCAGCGAAGGGCGCGGGGTTCCGCGCCCTCAGCGCGCGGTAGGCCGGCAGAGGTTCGATGCTTCCGTCGCTGCGGAGCTCCGTGGTCAAGCAGACCTCGTAGGTCTCGCCCTCGATGATCTCGCGCCGGCATGCGGCGATGTTGTCCAGATACGCCTCCGGGGAGTCATGCAGCTCGAAGCGCAGCGTGCCGGGCGCAGCAGCCGGCGCCGGCAGCGGTGGCGGCTCGCAGGCGATCTCGCCCAACCGCCCGGCGGTCGAGTCAAGCCAGCTGCAGGCCGCGTCCGTGCCGGAGGGGTCCGCGAGTGCGAGCAGGTAGACCTGGCGCTCGGCGTGGTCGAAGGCGATCAGCCGGTCGCAGAGGATGAGCGCCGCGTCCGGCAGCGGCGAGGCTGTGCGCCGCTGAGCGCCGCACTCGGCCTTGAGCTCGAAACCGAGGTAGCCGGCGAAGCCGCACGTGAAATCGAACGGCAGCTCGGGAGCATCGGTCCGCAGGCAGGCGAGCCGATCGCGGCAGTAGTCGAGCACGCTCTCGGTCCGGAGCTCCCGCCCGGAGTGACGCTCGACGGCGAGCCTCCGCGTTTCGACGTCGTAGCGCACCACCTCGCCGAGCGGCCCGTCGGGGGCTCCGACGAACGAGAACCGCCCCAGGCCCGGTCCCTCGGTCGCGCTGTCGAGCCAGACCGCGTGCTGATGGTCGCCGTAGAGCGTGGCGAACACCGCCTCGGGCTCACACCAGGTCTCAAGCCGGCGATGGTGGACGCGCGCGCCCATCTGCCCAGCGCGCGCGGCGGGCCCCGCCACGCGCTTTCGCCGGCCGGCACCGCGGGCGGCCGGCGCACGTCGCGCACGGGTCAGGTCGCGGAAGTTCTCGATCAGGCGACGGCCGTGCCGGGTGCTCACCGACTCGGGATGGAACTGCACGCCGAACAGCGGCCGCGCGCGGTGCTCCAGCCCCATGACCACCCCGTCGGGCGTCCAGGCCGTGACCCGCAGCCCGGCGGGCACCGCACCCACCACCAGCGAGTGGTAGCGCACCGCGAGGAAGTCCTGCGGGATCCCGGCGAACAGCGCGCTCTCGTCGTGCTGAATCGGGCTCAGGCGCCCGTGCATCACCTCGGGCGCGTGCACCACCGTACCGCCCGTGACATGTGCGAGAGCCTGGTGGCCCAGGCAGACGCCGAGCACCGGCACCTCGGCGCGGCGCAGGACGTCCAGGGAGACACCGGCGTCGCGGGCGTGCTCGGGCCGGCCGGGACCCGGCGAGATCACCACGTTGTCGGCACCCAGGGCGGCGAGCTCCTCCCACGGCAGCTCGTCGTTGCGCACGACCATGGGCTCGCTGTCGTTGACCTCGCCCAGCAGGTGGAAGAGGTTGAACGTGTACGAGTCGTAGTTGTCGATCAGCAGCGTGCGCACCCGGCCCATATTCTCGCGGCTTGTGAGGCGCGTGTGAGCAGACGCCGGTTGCGCGTCGCGATCCTGGGCTCCACCGGCGGCTGGCACGCTCGCCGGCTGGAGCGGGCGCTTGCGGTGCGCGGCCACGAGTGCAGCTTCGCGCCGGTCACACGGATGGTGGGCCGCGTGGGGGGCGATGCCGGCGTGCGCTCGCGCGACGTCGCGCTCGACGACTGCAACGTCGTGCTCGTGCGCGGCATCCCGCGCGGCTCACTCGAGCAGGTCGTGTTCCGCGTGGACGTGCTGCATGCGCTGGCGGCCGCCGGCGTGCGGGTGGTCAACAGCGCGCACGCGATCGAGCGGACCGTGGACAAGTTCCTCGCCTCGACCCTGCTCGCGCGCGCCGGCCTGACCACACCCCGCACGATCGCGTGCGAGCGGCCCGCGGACGCCCTGGAGGCGTTTGCCGAGCTCGGAGGCGACGTGATCGTCAAGCCGCTGTTCGGCTCCATGGGCTTCGGCATGGTGCGCGTGGACGATCCCGACGTCGCGGAGCGGGTGTTCCGTGCGCTGGAGCTCGAGCGGGGCGTGTACTACCTGCAGGAGACGCTGCCGCACGCGGGCCGCGACGTGCGAGGGCTGGTGGTCGGCGAGCAGTTGGTGGCCGCGATCGAGCGGACCGGTGACGGCTGGCGCACGAACCTCGCGCGGGGTGGACGCGCGCAGGCCGTACGGCTCGACTCCGAACAGGAGCGCCTGTGCGTGGCGGCCGCGGCCGCCCTGGGCGCCGACTACGCCGGCGTGGATCTGCTTCGGGGCGCCGACGGGCGCGACTACGTGCTGGAGGTCAACGGGATCCCCGGCTGGCAGGGGGTCGAGCGCTCGACGGGTGTCGACGTGGCGGCTGCGCTGGCAGAGCATCTTGAGACCGTCCCGGGCTGAGCGCGCGCAGCTCCTCGGATCCGATCGCGCCACCGTGCAGGGCTGTGGCCACGAGCGCGCCCGCCGCCCCGGCCTCGGCGAGAGCGCGCAGGTCCGCGAGGTCGCGCACGCCGCCGCCGGCCAGCAGGTCGAGTTCGGGAAAGCGCGAGCAGAGCTCGCGGACGAGCGCGACATCGGGGCCGGCGCCCGATCCGACGCGCGCGAGGTCGAGCACGATCACCTCATCCACGCCCGACTCGATGAAGCGCGCCAGCGCCCCTGCCGCCCCGAGCCGGGCGAGGCCGGGATCGCGAGAGACGACGTGCTCTCCCCGGAGATCGATGCTGAGCACGAGCGGGGCGTCGGGTAGCTCCGCCCGCAGCCGCCCGAGCGCGGCCGGGTCGCCCAACGTCTCGGTGCCGATCACGACGCGCGCTGCCCCCAGCTCGAGCAGCCGCCGGACGGCGGCGGCGCCGGTCACACCGGCGTCGACCATCACGCGCGCCTCGAGCGCCAGGGCGGCGAGGGCATCGCGATGCAGCGGGCCGCCCGCGATCGCGTCGAGATCGGCGACGTACAGCTCGTCCAGGCCGAGTTGCTCCCGGAAGGCGCGAGCGACGTCGAGGGGTTCTGAGCCGGCGACGAGCCCACTCTGGAGCGGGCGGTAGCGTTCGCGCTGCCCCCGTGCGGCGTGCACGACGGCTCCGCTCTTGAGATCGATGACCGGGATCACTCGCATTTGTGGTCGCCTCCGCAAATACGCTCGCGTTCGGCGGCTGCGAACCTTCGCCTGGCCGCACCCGCGATGCTCGCCAATGCGTTGCATTGGCTGCGCTCGCGTGCACGCCCATGCTCGGTTCTCGCTCGCCGAGCCACGACCGTATTTCCATCGGAGACCACTTGCCAGGGAGGGTCGCGCATGGGCGGCGTGATCGGGCTCGACGTGGGCGGCGCCAACACGAAGGCGGTGTGGCTGGGTGGGCACGAGCGCCGCGCGCTGTCGCGACCGTTCGAGGTCTGGGGCGACCGGGACGCGCTCGCGGCCGTGATCCGCGAGGTCGTCGCCGGCGTTGCGGCCGAGCCCCCGGAGGTGACGGCCCTCACCACGACCGCCGAGCTGTCGGACGCGTTTCGCACCAAGCGCGAGGGCGTGGAGTTCGTGCTCGACGCGGCGGAGACGGCGCTGGACGGCTCCGAGCTGCTCGCCTTCACGACCTCGGGGGAACTGGTCCCGTTCGCCGAGGCACGTGCGCGCGCAGCGGAGGTGGCGGCCGCCAACTGGCTGGCGAGCGCGCACGCGGTGGCCGCGCTGCACCCGGAGGCCCTGATGGTCGACGTCGGCAGCACGACCGTCGACGTGATCCCGATCGCCGCCGGGCGGGTGGTCGCCGCCGGCCGCACCGACCTCGACCGGCTGCTGGCCGGCGAGCTCGTCTACACCGGCGCGCTGCGCACCAACCTCGCGGCGATCGCCGCGCGAGTGCCGGTGCGCGGCGGCTCGTGTCCGATTGCGTCGGAGCTGTTTGCGATCAGCGCCGACGTCCACCTGATCCTCGGCCACCTCGCGCCGGCCGAGTACACCTGCGCCACGCCGGACGGGCGGCCCGCGAGCGTCGAGTTCGCACGCGAGCGCGTCGCGCGGCTGGTGTGTGCCGACGTGGATCAGCTCGCGACGGCGGAGGTCGATGCGATCGCCGCGTTCCTGCACGCGGAGCAGGTCCGCCAGATCGAGGCCGCGGTCCAGCGGGTGAGCGAGCGGCTGGAGGGCGACCCCGCCGTGGTCCCGCTCGGCACGGGCGCCTTCCTGGCGCGGGAGGCCGCCGAGCGCCTGGGCCGGCCGGTCGTCGAGCTCCCCTGGAGCGCGGCCGAGCGCGACGCGGCGCCTGCCGCCGCCCTTGCCGAGCTCGTGGCCGCGCGGTGCTGACCGTCGTCAAGGTCGGCGGCGGGCTGGCGCGCGCGGCGGGTGACGACGCGCTCCGGAGGCTGTGCCGCGCGCTCGGCGAGGCCGGCGCCCGCCATCCGCTCCTCGTCGTGCCGGGCGGCGCCGCCTTCGCGGACGCCGTGCGCGAGCACGACGGCCGCTTCGGCCTGCAGCCCGCGACGTCGCACCGGATGGCGATCCTCGCGATGGACCAGTTCGGCTGGCTCCTGTCCGATCTGATCCCGGGCGGCGTTCCGTGCACCGACGTGGCGGCCGACCCTCGAGGACGCATCCCCGTCCTGCTGCCCGCCGGGCTGCTCGCCTCGGACCCGCTCCCCGCCTCGTGGGAGGTGACCTCCGACTCGATCGCCGCCTGGGTGGCCGGCGCCGCGAACGCTGGACGCCTGGTCCTCGTCAAGCCGGTCGAGGGGCTCTACCGCGACTGGCCGGCGGACGGCCGGCCGATCGCCCGGCTGAGCGTGGACGAGCTCGCCGAGCTGCGTGCGGCGGGGCACGCCGCGGGCGTCGACCCGCACCTACCTGAGGCGCTGCGGACGGCCGGCGTCGAAGCCTGGGTGATCGACGGCCGCGAGCCCGCCCGGCTCGTGACGCTGCTGGATCGCGGCAGCACCGAGGGGACGCTTGTGACGGCGTCGGGCGGGACGCCCTAGCCCTCGCACTCCGCGCGCAGGCGCCCGATCCGCTCGGCGTCGAGGGGCGCCGTGCGCCGGCCGCCGCGGCAGGCCGCGGAGCGCACGCCGGCTATGTCGGCGCCGGTCGCCCGCACCAGGCTCAGTTCCTCGGCCCGTAGGGCTCCCGCGAGCGCCATCTCCAGGCCCGCGGCGTGCCCCTCGTCCACCAGCGCCTCGAGCGCTGCCGGCGTGAGCCATTCGAACAGGCCGCGGCCGTCCTTGACCGCCGTGTCCAGAAGGCAGCCCCCGACGCCCGCGCGGCGGGCGGCCTCGACGACGTGACCGGGTGGCAGAGGCCGGCCGGGCACGCGCTCGGCGTCGGCGTACGCGGCGGCGATCACGGCCGCGCCGCCGTCGATGTGCGTCACGAACGGCGCTCAGGACCGCCACCGCCTCATCCGTGCCGGACGTGCCCCACAGTCCCACCTTCACGTAGGCAGCGCCGGAGCGTGCGGCGCCCAGTGCGGCCAGCGCGGCGGTGCCGGGCAGGTTGGGCAGGTCGCCGATGGCGGCGCTCACCGGGCGCTCCGGCGGCACCACCTCGCGGACTCGCCCGATCACACCGGGGCCGGGGGCGCCCAGCGCGCCCTCCGCGGGGTTCTTGACGTCGACGATGTCCACACGGGCCTCCACCGCGACACGCGCCTCATCGGCATCGACGACGCTCACCAGCAGTCTCATCCGGCCTCCACACGCGCGCCACGATTGTCGAAGCTCACGACCTCCACCCGGCCGTCCCCGGCCAGCTCGGCATCCAAGCTCCGGGCCAGCTCACGGCCCGCCTGCTCGTCCCCGACGATCCCGTAGACGGCGGGTCCCCACGAGCTCTGTCCCGCGCCCGCCGCCCCCAGGCGAAGCAGCGCGTCGACGAGGTCGCCCGCACGCGGGTGGAAGACACCACCCTGAACCGAGGCGAATGACTCGCCCACAAGCTGCTGAACACGTGTGAGCGCGGCCCCGAACTCGGCCAGATCGCCCTCGGCAAGCCCGGGGAGCAGCGAGGTGAGCACCAGCTGGGCGATGAGCGCGGCGCGGTCTGGGTCCGGGCGCAGCTCGCCGAATGCCTCCTCCTCGGCCCGGCCCGAGAGGCCCGGCTCGGCCTGGGGGATCACGAGCACGCAGCGCCATTCCTCCGGCATCGCGTGCTGGGCCAGCAAGGGCGCCGGCCGGTCCACGCCGGGACGCCTGCCGCCCTCCACGACCAGTCCGCCGAGGACGAATGTCCACAGTCCGACTGCCGAGCGCGCGCCGCGCCCGGCGGCGCGGGCGATCGTCTCCGGCCCCGGCGTCTGCCCCGCCAGGGCGGCCACGGCCGCCGTGACTGCGAGCGCGAGCTTGGTGCCCGAGCCGAGGCCGACATGAGGTGGGATCGCCTCGAGCACACGGACGTGCACGCCGCCCAGGAGTCCAAGCGCCTCCCGGGAGCGGCGCGCGACGGCGAGCGCCCGCTCGGCATCCGGGCCGTCGGCGGTGAGTTCGTCGCTCGGGCTCGCTTCGACGACTGCGGCGGGACGGCCGAGGGCCACTCCCAGGCCGCCGAACCGCCGTGTGCCGCCGCCGGCGGCGTCGAGCATGCCCATGTGCAGGCGCGCGGGCGCCTCGACGCGGACGGACTTCATCCGCTGCCCACGGCAGTGTGCACGTGTCGCCGCACGAGCTCCATCGCCTCGTGCTCCCGCGGTCCGGCCGTCTTGTCGACGAGCACCTGCAGGCGCTCCAGCTCCGCCCGGATCTCGGAGGCGGGCAGCCGGCGCGCGCGCGAGGCGATGATCGATGCCTCGAGCACCGCATGGCAGGCGCGGTTGAAGCCGAGGAACTCCCGGCCGGTCCCGCGATCCACGACGTGAGTGGTCACACGGGCGCGCGGCCCGCTCGCGTCGATCGCGTGGACCGTCACCTCACGCCACGAGCAGGCATCCGCCAGCACGGCCCCGTCGATCGTCGTTGCGGGCCGCGTGGGCGGGTGCGGATCGCCGAGAGCGGCCTGCGTGAACACCAGGATGTCGTCTGTGATGTTGACCACCGCCGCCCCCGTGGCCTCGAGGTTGCGCAGCGTGCGCGTGGAGGCGTAGGGCTTGATGACGATCGCGTCGTCTCCCCACTCCACTCCCATCGCGGCGCAGTTGACCGTCCCGTCCGGGTTGATCGTCGTGGTGACGGTCTCGATGATCGCGGCGCCGGGCAGGCGGTCGCTCATCCCCGGAAGGACCGCTCGAGCACGCCGATGTCCACGTCCCCGGCGTGAAAGCTACGACCGCTCGCCACGCTCACCAGGCGCACCTCGGCGGGGCTGAAGAGCAGCGGGTCGATCTTGTAGAAGTCCCAGTCCGCCGCCTCGAGCACGTTGCCGAACGGCTCGCCGTAGTCATCCGAGGCCGAGGACGGGAGGCGGGGCACGACCGCCTCGAGCTCCTCATCGGGTGCGTCGACGGTGAGCTCCACCTGGCCGCCGTACAGCACGGCGTCGTTCGTGCGGCCGATCGCCTCGGGGTCCTTGCGGGCCACGGGCGGCAGCGGGCAGCTCCCGAAGCCGCTCACCACGCGACCCACGTCGAACTCGAGCTCGTGCAGCTTGTGGAGCGCGGTCTCGACCACGCGGGCGGCGACCTGCACACTGCCTGCCAGGCAGGCGGTTGGAGCGAACAGCAGGGTCAGATCCGCGGCGGCCACGCCCGCCTTCTCGGCCACGAAGCCGGCGACCTCCTCCGGCGGAGCGTCGCGCGTCTCGAGACACAGCACAGCGTGGCGGGCACTCTCGTCGACCTCGAGATCGTCGTAGAGGTCCTCGGCCCGGATCAGCGCCCGGCCCGGTCCACTGGCCATCGCGAAGTAGTCCTCGGGGTCCAGACGCCAGCCCGCGTACTGCGAAGCGAGGCAAGCCAGCGCCGGCCTATCGGTGATGACCGTGAGCCCGGGGAGCCAGCGGCTGTCGAGAACCAGGGGCGCGAACGACACCGTGCCCAGGCCGGCCATGCAGATCTCCGCGAAGCGCCGTCCGGCCTCCAGTCCGCCCGGGACCGCGCTGCCGCAGTCGATCAGCCGCGTGCCGTTCGGCAACGTGGTCACGGCCACGCGCAGGGCTTCGGCGTCGGCCGCGAGGCTGTCGGCGAGCTCCTGGGCGCGATCGTTGAGCGAGAGCGTCACGGTTCGGGCCGGAGCATAGGCCGGTCAGCCGAGCGCCCGGAGCCCGGCGCGGTCACCGAGCTCGGCGCGGAGCGCGGCGGCACGCTCCTCGAGGTCGGCGAGAACCGCCTGTGGGGACTCCTGCATCGAGACGAGCGTGCACACAGGATGGCCGGCGGCGATGCGCTCATCCGGGTGCGGCACGTCGCGGATGCCGCGCGCAGGCCAGCCGCCGGTGTCGCCGACGCGCACGTCTCGGGTGGCGAACAGAATCGCCTTGCCGGCCGCCCGGCGCGGGCTGGCAGCGGGAGCGAACGAGGGTAGGCGCCCGGCGCAACCGTCGAGGTGAGCGGAGAAGACGCCGACGTCGTGCGCGGCCTCGATGCATTCGAGCGACCCCGTCGGACGGGGGTTGACCTCGACGACCCAGGCGCGCTCGCCGTCCCACACGAGATCCACGCCGAACAGCCCGCGCAGTTCGAACGCCGACGCCAGATGCGTGCATACCGTCCGCGCCGCTTCGGCCAGCGCGCTTTGCTCCACCTCGCCGAGCCGCGGCGGCACCAGGTTTCCGCTCCAGGCGTATCCGCGCGCGCCGAGCTTGCGGTGTCCGATCAGCTGCTCGCTCACGCCGAGCAGGACGGCCGAATGCCCGTCGGCGACGGCCGCGGCAGAGCACGCGAGCCCCGAGATGTGCTCCTGCACGACCACCTCGCCGTCGAGCGTGCCGCCGCGCCACTCGCGAACGCCCCGTCCGCCGCCGCCGCGCACCGGTTTGCGCAGCCAGCGACGCGAGCGCTCGGCCAGTCGCGCGGCGTCGGCGGCGCCGAACGTCGACGGATAGGCGAGGCCGGCCGAGCGCAGGGAGGCGGCCAGCGTTGCCGGGTCGCGCACCCGCTCGAGCGTCTCAGCCGTGCACCCCAGGAGCCTCCTGCCGGATGCCAGCCGGGCGACGAGGTCGGGCCGGTTCTCGAGTCCCGCGCCGTAGATCACGCTCGGCGCCGGAATCCGCTCCGCCGCGTCCACCAGCGCGGCCATCCCGCCCCGGCCTCCGAGGTCGCGCAGCACGGAGACGCTCGGGCAGAGCCGCTGCAGGTCGAGATCACCGAAGCGATCGACCGCCACCACGTCGTGCCCGGCCCTCACCGCGAGCTCGGCCAGCATGCGCGCGCTGACGGAGATCACGAGGATCGGCTCGGCCGCGGGTCCGGTCAGAGCACGCCCTCCAGCAGCGCGACGAACAGCACGGCGGTCACGAGGTCGGCCGTGGTTCCGGGGTTGAGAGCGTTGCCGTCCCGGCGCAGCGTGCCATCGAACTCCGCGAGCGCAGTTCTGCCTCGAGCACTGCGCACACCGCCGGCGTCGAGCACCTCCCGAGCGCCGGCCGCCACGCGACCGGCCGCCTCGGCGCCGCGCTTGCGCGCGATCAGCGTGTCCGGCACGCTCGGCGAGGAGGCCCAGGGCCAACTCGACGGTCGCGTCGCGCGCACGCAGCCCGTCGCCCAGCGCATGCGCGAGAGCCGGCAGCCCAAGCTCGAAGGTCACCGCATAGTCAGAGACGTACTCGCTCGCGATCGTGTCGCGCTGCGCTGCCGCCGCCATGGCTTCGCGCAGGCTCACGCGCGGCTCATCGCGAACGTCGTGCTCGACGGGCTCGTCGAGGCCCCCCGCACCCGCCAGCCGGATCGCCGCGTAGGCGGCGCGGGCGTCCTCGACGGTGAGCGCGCGCAGCACGTCGCCGAGGCGCTCGCGGAGCGGTTGACCCGTGAGCGCCGCGCGAGCGAGCGGCGTGAGCAGCAGCGCGATCCCGAGGTTGGTGTTGGCGCCGGCGGCGCCGCGCGAGGCGCGCACGGCGGCCAGCACGGTCTCGCCGACTCCGCGATCGCCCGCGCAGCCCAGTTCGGGGCCGAGCGCAATCCCGCTGCGCAGCATGTCCTCGTAGGAGGTGTCCTCGAAGTCGTGGCTGGGCGTGATGTTGCCGGGTTTCTCGGCGCTCGCCTCCAGCACGCAGGCCAGCTGCGCGGCGGATACGACATCGGTGCGCGCCGTCTGCTTGACCCGCGTGTCCGGCATGCGTATAGCTTGGCGGGTTGGCTTCGACCGAGGACAGGTTGCAGCGGCTGGACGGCGTACGAGCCGTTGTCACTGGCGCGAGCAGCGGCATCGGCGCCGCGATCGCCGAGGCGTTCGGAGCGGCGGGCGCGACCGTCCTCGTGACGCACCGGGACAGCCAAGAAGCGGCGTCCGCGGTCGCCGAGCGGATCGGCGGCCACGCCCTGGTCGCTCAGGCCGACCTGCGCACCCGCGGTGCCTGCGAGGCGCTCGTGGCTGAGGCCCGGGAACGCCTCGGCGGCCTCGACGTGTGGGTGAACAACGCCGGCGCGGACGTGCTCACGGGCGAGGCGGCGGACTGGGACTGGGAGCGCAAGCTCGATCTGCTGCTTGCAGTCGATCTCAAGGGGACGGTGGCGTGCTCGTACGCCGCCGGTGCCGTCATGGGCAAGCAGCCGGGTGGTGGGACGATCCTGAACATGAGCTGGGACCACGTGGCGGCCGGAATGGCGGGCGACAACCCGGAGCTGTTCAGCGCGGTGAAGGGCGGGGTGCTCGCCTTCAGCAAGAGCCTGGCGCGAAGCCTGGCGCCCCGGGTCCGCGTGAACGTGCTGTGCCCGGGATGGATCGAGACCGGGTTCGCCCGGGAGGCCGACAGCGACTTCCGCCGCTCGGTTGCAGAGTCCACGCCGCTCGGGCGCTGGGGCCGGCCGGAGGACGTGGCCGCGGCGGCGCTCTGGCTCGCGTCACCGGAGGCGGCGTTCATCACGGGTCAGGCCGTGAACATCAACGGTGGCGTTGTGATGTAGTGACCCGAAGGAGGCGATGACAGTGGAGACGAACGCAAAGACCAAGCCCTACACCGACGATGAGGTCGAGGCCAAGATCCAGGAGGACGGCCTCGAGGGGTGGTACCTCGACGGTGACTGGCTGCGGCGCAAGTACAACACCGACGGCTGGCCGGCGACGCTCATGCTCGTCAACACGATCGGCTATCTGTCCGAGGCGGCCTACCACCATCCCGACCTGGCGGTCACGTGGGGCAAGGTCTGGGTGAAGCTGCAGACCCACTCGAGCGGCGGCATCACCGACAAGGACTTCGCGCTGGCACGCCAGATCGAGGATCACGTGCTGTGGCGGCCGGACGCCGACAGCGCGCTCGAGGGCACGCCCAACAAGTTCGTCCATAGCAAGTAGGACCCCGCCGGATTCCGACACGCTCGTGGCCGAGCGGCTCCTGTTCGTTACCGGCAAGCTCGCCGCGCCGGCGCTCCGCGACACGCTTGACCGGACGGAGCTGCCGTTCGACTACGAGATCGCGGTCATGAAGATCACGGTGGCCGCGTTGATGACCACCACCTGGATCGCGCGCCGCCTCGAGCCGCCCGAGGCGACCACGAAGATCATGATCCCCGGTCTCTGCGAGGGCGAGACCGACGTCCTGGCGGAACGCTTCGGCATCCCCGTCGAGAAGGGGCCCGGCGACCTCAAGCGCCTGCCGAGCTGGTTCGGGCAGGCCGAAGCTCGCGCCAGCTACGGGGCACGCGACATCCGCGTGTTCGCGGAGATCAACCACGTGCCGCGGCTGAGCCGCGATGAGATCCTGGACGTGGCCGGCTACTACCGCGAGAGCGGCGCCGACGTGATCGATCTCGGCCTCTCACTCGACCGCCGCTGGCTCGACGAAGGGCCCGAGGTGATCGCCGCGCTGCGCGAACGCGGCTTCGCGCTCAGCATCGACACGATGGACCGCGACGAGATCCTGATGGCCGACGAGGCGGGCGTGGACTACGTGCTCAGCCTCAACGGGTCGAACCGCGACCTCGCCGAGCGCCTGCGTGCCACTCCCGTGCTGATCCCCGACACGCCGGAGGACCTCGACAGCCTCGAGGCCACGATCAACCACCTCGAGCGGCTCGGCAAGCCCTACATGGTGGACCCGATCATCGAGCCGATCGGCGCCGGCTTCGCCGCCAGCCTCGGGCGCTACCTCGAGGTGCGTCGCCGGCATCCCGAGGCGGAGATGTTCATGGGGATCGGCAACCTCACCGAGCTCACCGAGGCCGACAGCACCGGGGTCACCGCTCTGCTGATCGGCTTCTGCCAGGAGCTCGGCATTCGCAACGTCCTAACCACCGAGGTGATCGAGTGGGCGCGGGGCGCCGTGCAGGAGGCGGTGCTCGCTGCCCAGCTCATGCACTTCGCGCACGAGCAGGGCACGCAGCCCAAGCACGTCGACGGGCGGCTCTTGACGGTCAAGGACGAGGACCTGCGCCCCTATTCGGAAGCCGAGCTGCGCGAGCAGCACGCTCAGGTCACGGACCCCAACTTCCGCATCTTCGCCGACGCCGACTGGATCTACGTCTTCAACTCCGAGCTCTTCGTCAAGGGCACCGACTTCAACGAGATCTTCGACCAGCTCGGGGTCGACGAGGCCACGCACGCCTTCTATCTCGGCAAGGAGCTGATGAAGGCCACGATCGCCCGCGCACTGCGTAAGAACTACCGCCAGGAGTCGCCGCTCGACTGGGGATATCTGACCTTCGAGGAGCCCCGTCGCAAGCGCGTCCGAGTGACAACGCGGCCAAGAAAGTAGTAGCGTGCGACCCGGCAAGGATCGACCCAAAAAGGGAGGGCGCGTGGCGACTGCCGAAGAGCTTCTGAGCAAGCAGAATGGCGCAACGCTAGGCCGAGTACTCGGGCGGGGAACCGTCGGAGAGGCGGAGGAGGGATCCGCCGGCACGATGACTGCCACCGTGCGGATCCCGGAGGACGAGCTCGTGTACGAGCCCGGGGTCCTAGTCCTGCCGCATGGGGGCGTGCTCGAGCTCACGCTCATCAACGACGACAAGAACACTCACTGCGCTGTCTTGCCGAGCAATGGCGACACCCAGTTCCTCTGGCTGGTCAACCATTCGAAGGGCACGGCCACTCTCGAGCTCGACGGACCGGGGTACTACTGGTACGGCTCCACGACCGGCAACGACGAGGGGCGCGGACTGACCGGAGCCATCGTCGTGCAAGGGGACGTACCGGACGAGGCTCGCCTCGACCGCCCGCCCCAACCCCAACCGTAGACCGCCCGCCACGCACCCCATCGGAAGGAGCACTCGATGGCAACTGAGTACGTAGACGCAGGATCTGCCATCCCCTACGCGACCCTGAGCACCTCGGTCGGCAAGGCCCCGCCGGTGACCAAGGGCGTCAACTACGAGCGGATCGTCAATGCTCGTGATGAACCGCAGAACTGGCTGACCTACTACGGCGCCTACAACGGGCAGCGCTACAGCCCGCTCGACCAGATCAACGCGAGCAACGTCGGGCAAATCACTCCTCAGTGGGTGTTTCAGGCCGGCAACACCGGCCTGCGCTCGGGCGCGACGACCTACGCGTGGGAGGCCTCGCCGATCATCGTGGACGGGGTCATGTACGTCTCCGGCTGGGACGGCCAGCTGTGGGCGCTCGACGCGACGAACGGCCAGGAGCTGTGGCGCTACAGGCACGCGTCCCCGTTCGACGTGTCGCTGTGCTGCGGCAACGTCAACCGCGGGGTTGCCGTAGCCGAGGGCAAGGTCTTCATGACCACCCTGAACGCCCACATCATCGCGCTCGACGCCGAGACCGGCAAGAAGATCTGGGACAAGCCCTTCGGCGATGTGCGGGCCGGCGAGAGCGCCACCGTCGCTCCCCTGGTCGTGAAGGACATGGTCATCGTCGGAAGCTCCGGCGGCGAGTTCGGGGTGCGCGGCCACACCGACGCGTTCAATCGCGAGACCGGGGAGCACGTCTGGCGCTGCTACATGATCCCGAAGCCCGGGGAGCCGGGCTCCGAGACCTGGCCCGCAGACGGCGAGGCCTGGCAGCGGGGCGGGGCGAACTGCTGGATCACGCCCAGCTACGACCCGGACCTGAACCTCCTCTACTACGGGACCGGCAATCCGTGTCCGGACTTCGACGGAGGGGTCCGCGAGGGCGACAACCTATTCACCGATTCCGGTGTCGCCGTGGACGCCGACACCGGCGAGATCAAGGCGCACTTCCAGTACACCCCGCACGACCTGTGGGACTACGACTCCGTCGATGGAGCACCTCCTGTTCGACCTCGATGGGCAGAAGCTGGCCGCCCACTTCGACAAGAACGGGTTCCTCTACATCCTGGATCGCACGGACATGTCCGCGGTCCGGGTGGTGCCGTTCGTCGATCGCATCGACTGGGGCGAGGTCGACGAGAAGGGCAACGTGACGCCGAAGGTCTACCCCGACAAGGAGGGCGACCCGGTGCACTTCTGGCCGGGCCCGGCGGGCGCCAAGGAGTGGACGCACGCCTGCTACAGCCCGGATACCGAGCTCCTGTACGTCCCTGTGCAGGACGTGGGCGCGACGGCCACGCGGCGGCGCAGGGAGTTCAAGGAGAGCATCCCGTACTGGGGCGCCGGCGTCGCCGTTGACGCCGACGACCAGACCGGTTACGTGAGCGCCTACGACCCGCGCACAGGCCAGGAGCGCTGGCGCTGGACCAGCCCGAAGGACCTGTGCATGTGCTCGTCGCTGCTGGCCACGGGCGGCGGCCTCGTTTTCGGGGGCGAGCCCAGCGGGGAGTTCAACGCGTGGAACGCCGAGAGCGGTGACCTGCTGTGGCAGTTCCAGTGCGGCAGTGGGCACCACTCGAGCCCGTCGACCTACAGCGTCGACGGACGCCAGTACATCGTCGCGCCGAGCGGCTGGGGCGGTTGGGCCGAGGGCTTCCTGCCCAAGATGCTCGGGTCGGGCCACGGCAGCGCGCTGTTCGCGTTCGCCCTGCCCGAGTAGCGGCGGCAGCCAAGAATGCGGGGCCGGCCGCCTAGGCGGCCGGCCCCACTACCTCCAAATGCGGATGTTCACGTGCGCACCGAGGTTGCCGGCGGAGCTCGCCGATCGCCTCGCGGAGCCTAGGGTCCACGCTCGACCATGATCGGCACGCTGCTGCTCGTGGGGATCACCCTCAGCTTGGACAACTTCCGGACCGCGCTCGCGCTCGGGGCGCTTCGGCTCACCCGGCGCCGCGCCCTGCACGTCGCCCTGGTGTTCGGGTTCTGGGATGGCGTCGCACCGAAGACGTGCTGGGGCGAGTCGAGGGCCCTCGGTGGGGATACTGATCGCGGCGCCGGTGACTATCGCCGGCAATTGCGACAGGACCGCCATCCCGAGGCTCGGCCAGCCCGGGTACCTGAGCCCCGTGCCGAACGGCATCATGGCGGCAACGGCCTCCTGCCGGTCAGGCGCGGCGTCTGCGTCGAGCTTTGGGCTCCCTCGTAGCTAGGGGCGTACGGGCTGTATCTCATCATTCACGCTTGGCTAACACCGGCGGAGGAGCTGGACGAGCGATGGGCGCTGTTTGGCCTTCCTCTGCCGCTGAGCCTCGACAACGTGGTCGCTGGCACCAGCCTGGGCTTACTTGGGTACTCGCCCTGGCTCGCGCCCCCGCTCTTCGGCGCTATCACTTTCCTGATGACGTTCGTCGGGTTGGAGCTGGGGAAAGCAGCCACCCGCTTCATACACATCCGGGCCGATCTCCTGACGGGCGTGGCGCTCATCATCGTGGCGGTTGTTGGAGGACTAGGGCTGGACGGGTTGCATTAGGGTGGAAGGCCGAACAGCGCCGATCATCCGTCAGCCGTCGGCACCATCGACCGCGCGCAGGGCGGGCCAGGCGTCCGAGGCGGACTCGTCGAGCTCCGCGGACAGGGCTTCGCTCTCGAAACGGGCGAGCGCCTCCTCGCACGACGCGACGGCTGTGGCGGCTTCCTCGCCCCCGGGCGCCTCGAAGTAGTCGCGCGCGCGGATCGCGGCGAGCCACTTCTGGTGGCGGGCAAGGTCGACGTCGGACTCCTCGAGCTCGGTATATGTCGCCCGGCCGCGGCGGCGCTCCTGCTCGAGCTCCTCGTGAAACTGCCGCGTGCTCTCGATCAGCTCGCGGTACTCGTCGGCCCGCTCGCGCTGCATCGAGTCGATGACCCCGGCCTCCTGCCTTGCATCTGTCAGCTGGATGCGAAGCATCTCGCCGCGGCCGTCCTCCGCGCGCAGGCGCGTCACGAGCCGCGTCGTGGCCCGCGTGGTCTTCGGCGTGGCCGGGAGCACGCACACCGATTGCTGGAGGTAGTGGGCGCCGAGGCGGCGCAGGTTGCGCCAGGCGTAGACGCGCAGCGTCGACGATGCGCCGCCCGGCGTGGAGACCGTGATCAGCAGCCAGTCGCGTGCCAACGTAGGACCATGATTCCACACGCACGCTTCGCGGTTGCGCGGTCGACGTATCATTCGTTTCATGGCGAGCGCAACGCCGGCGTCGCGTCCCGCCGATGGGGCGCCGGCTGTCCCGGTCCACGCAGAGCCGCTCGCGGCCCTGTGGGAGCGGACCGGCAGTCGCCCGGGCGGACTGACGCCCGAGGAGGTCGAGCAGCGGCGCGGCACAGCGGCGGTGCGGACCGAGGGCAGCCAGACCATGGCGGTTCTCGGGGAGCTGGTCGAGTCGGTCGTGGAGCCCCTCCAGCTGCTGCTGGTAGCGGTCGGCGTGCTCTCGGCGATCTTCGGGGAGCTGCGCGACGCGATCGCGATCTTCGCGATCATCGCGCTGGTCAGCGCCGTCGAGGCGATCTCCGAGGTGCGGGCGAAGCGCGCGCTTCGGGCGCTGCGCGACCTCAGCGCCCCCAACGCGCTCGTCCGGCGCGCGGGCACCGTGGCCGCAGTTCCGGTCGACGCGCTCGTCATCGGCGACGTGCTGCTCGTCGAGGCCGGCAGCGTGGTGGCCGCCGATGCCCGCGTCGTCGAGGCCGACGGCCTGGCCACGGACGAGTCGCGGCTGACGGGCGAGCCTGTGGCGGCTGCCAAGGGACCCGAGCCGGTCGCTGCCGACGCGCCGCTCGCCGAGCGGTCCTCGGTGCTCTACGCCGGCAGCGCCGTCGTGTCCGGAGCCGGCGAGGGTGTCGTGGTCGCGGTGGGGCCGGACACCGAGATCGGGCGTCTCGGGCGACTTGTCGCGGAGGCCAGGGAGCCGCCCACGCCGCTTCAACGCGCGATGGCGGAGCTGGCGCGTGCGGCGCTCATCGTGGCCGTTACCGCATGCGTGGTCGTGCCGCTCATCGGCGTGCTCCGCGGCCAGCCCGCACGCGAGATGCTGCTCGACGGGCTGACGCTCGCGTTCGCCACGATCCCCGAGGAGCTGCCGATCCTCGTCACCGTGCTGGTGGCGATCGGCGGCCTGCGCCTGGCGCAGCGGGGTGTTCTTCTCCGGCGGCTGCGCGCCGCCGAGGCCGTCGGCGCGATGACCGTGCTGCTCGCCGACAAGACCGGGACGCTGACCGAGAACCGGCTGCTGATCGAGCGCATCGACGGCGACCGCGAGCACGTGCTGACCGTCGCCGCCGCGGCGCACGGGGCGGCGGCCGCACAGGACCCGGTTGATCGCGCGCTGGCGGACGCCGCCGGCGAACGAGCGTCGAGCGAGCGGCCGGCGCGGAATCCGTTCGACCCGGTGCGCCGGCGCGAGAGCGCGGTGTGGCGGGAGGCCGACGGCGCCTGGGTGGCCGTGAAGGGCGCGCCGGAGGCCGTGCTGGAGGCGTGCGCGATGTCCGAGGCGGACCGCGCAGCCGTGCTCGAGCGCGTCGGGCGGCTCGCAGACGACGGGTTACGGGTCATCGCCGTGGCGGAGCGTCGCGTCGCCGCGGTTCCGGGCGATGCCGCCGACGCCGAGACCGACCTCGCATTCGTGGGTCTGGCCGCCTTCCGCGATCCGTTGCGCCCCGGGGTGCGCGAGGCCGTGGCCGAACTCGCCCATGCGGGCGTGCGGACGATCGTCGTCAGCGGCGACCACCCCGAGACGGTCGCCGCGACCGCGCGCGAGGCGGGGGTCAACGAGTTCCAACGTCATGCACGGCGGCGCGCCCCTCGCCGCGCTCGACGACGACGAGCTCGCTGAGCGGCTGCGTGGCGAGGCCGTCATCGCCCGTGCCACGCCCGAGGACAAGCTGCGGCTCGTCAGCGTCCTGCAGGACAGAGGAGAGGCCGTCGCGGTCACCGGCGATGGCGTCAACGACGCACCCGCTCTCGCCGCGGCGAACGTCGGCATCGCGATGGGCGCGCGCGGGACCGATCTCGCCCGCGAGGCGTCCGATCTCGTGCTCGTCGACGACGCCTACCCGACGATCGTCGGCGCCGTCGAGGGCGGTCGCGGCCTCGCCTCCCAGCTCCGGCGTGCGGTCGCGTTCTACCTCGGCGCCAAGGTCGCGCTCATCGTGGTCGTCGCCGTGCCGCTGGTGCTGGGGCTCCCCGCCCCGTTCCACCCGGTCCACATCGTCATCCTGGAGCTGTTCATGGACGTCGGCGCGTCGGTGGCCTTCGTCTCCGAGCCACCGGCGCCGGGCGCCATGGACCAGCCCCCGCGCGATCCTGCGCGCCGGTTCCTCGACGACACGCAACTGTCCGCCATCGCGCTCACGGCCGTGGCGCTCACGGCCGCGGTCCTTCCGACGTTCCTCCTCGTCGAGGCGCGGTGGGGCACCGACATGGCGATCGCCGCCGCCGTGGCCGGTTGGCTCGTCGCGAACGTGGCGATCGCGTGGACGCTGCGCGCCCGGCCGGGTCTGGCCTGGCGGAGCAACGTCGCGTTCCCGGCGTGGGCGCTGATCGCCGTCGCCAGCGCGGTGATGCTGTCCCTCACCGCGGCCGGGGCCACGCTCGGCGTGGACCCGCTGACCGCCCGAGCGGCCGGTATCACGGTCGGCGTCGCGGCGGCCGGGGTCGCCCTCGCCGCCGCAGGACGCGTCGCGCTGTCGCTCTCCCGGCGTCTCTGATCCGCGCTGCGTGCGCGACAGCGCCCGCAGGCGCTGCGTCCGCCACGTGACGCCCCGCGCGCCACCCGAGGACGACTGCGCCGTGTTTGGGCTAGCACGGCTCGGCCGTGAAGTGCTCGTACGACGTTCTACCGAGCGCCGTGTGCGTCGGGATCTGAGGCTCCGCTGTCGACTGTCGCGACACTTCGGCGGCTGCAATCGTTCGGTAGAGTAGGCGCTCTGTACCCGAAGAGGGAGACGGCGTATGAAGTGGATCAAGCCTGAGTTCGAGATCATCGACCTCTGCACCGAGGTCACCCTCTACCTCTACAACCGGTAGTCAAGAGCCCACAGCGGGCGTGGCCTCCTCGGCTGCGTCCCGGTGGTGCCACACGTGCGAGTTCGAATTCTGGGCTCGGCCGCCGGCGGGGGATTTCCGCAATGGAACTGCCATTGCGAGACGTGTGAGGCCGCGCGCGTCGGTGAACGCGCGCGCCCTCGTACGCAGTCGTCGCTGGCGATCCGCGGTGACGAGGGGCCATGGTTTCTCGTCAACGCCTCACCCGACGCGCGCCAGCAGCTCGAGGCGCTCCCAGCTCGTGAGCTGAACGGCGTCCGGGTCCCGCCGGTCAGCGGCGTGCTGCTGACGGATGCGGAGATCGACCACACGGCAGGGCTTCTGCTCCTGCGGGAGTCGCAGGCGCCGGTGCGGATATTCGGCGCCGAGGGCGTCGAGCACGCGCTGCAGGAGCGGCTTTCCCGTGCTGGAGATCCTGGAGCGCTACTGCGGCGCCGAGTGGCAGACGCTCGAGCCGGAGCGGGCGAGGCAGCTCGAGGGGTCGAGCCTCACGGTCGAGCCGTTCGAGACGGGCGGCGACGCGCCGCGCTACCTGGACGGGCTCGGACGCCCAGCTTCAGGCCAGCGGGTTCGTCTTCCGTGACGGCGGGAGCGGCGGCGTCGTGACCTACGTCCCCGGTCTCGCCCGGCTGGACGACGGCGTGCTCAGCCGGCTCGCCGCGTCCGACGTCGTGCTCGTCGACGGCACCTTCTGGCGCAACGACGAGCTCGCCCGGCTCGGCATCTCGACGCGCAGCGCCCGCGACATGGGACACCTGCCGCTCTCCGGGCCCGACGGGACGCTCGCGGCGCTCGAGCGGCTCGAGCGACCGCGCAAGGTGCTCGTCCACATCAACAACACGAACCCGATCCTGCTCGAGGACTCCCCCGAGCGGGAGGCGGTCCGAGGCGCGGGCGTGGAAGTTGCCTACGATGGCCTCGAGATCGAGCTATGACGGAAATCGCCACCAAGCTCACGACCGGCGAGCGCGCGCCATGGCCGCCCGAGGAGTTCGTCGCGCAGCTGCGCGCGCAGGGGACGCGCTACCACAACCTGCACCCCTTCCACAGGCGGATGGACGCCGGCGAGCTCACGCGCGAGGAGCTGCAGCGCTGGGTCGCGAACCGCTTCTACTACCAGAAGTGCATCCCGCTGAAGGACGCGGCGATCCTGTCGAACTGCCCAGAGATCGAGGTACGGCGGGAGTGGATCGGGCGCATCATCGACCACGACGGCACGAGCGACGGAACGGGCGGCATCGAGTCGTGGCTGCGGCTCGGCGAGGCGCTCGGCGTCTCGCGGGAAGAACTGGTCTCGGAGCGGCGCGTGCTGCCGGCGGTGCGCTACGCGGTCGACGCCTACGTGAACTTCGCGCGCCAGAAGCCGTGGATCGAGGCGGTCGCGTCCTCGCTCACCGAGCTCTTCGGTCCGGCCGCGATCCGCGTGCGGCTGGAGGCGCTCGAGCGGCACTACGAGTGGATCGACCCCGCCGGGCTCGAGTACTTCCGCGCGCGGCTCGTGCAGGCTCCACGCGACGCCCAGTACGCACTCGACCTCACCGTCGACCGCTGCCGGACGCGGGAGCAGCAGGAGGCCGCCGTGGCCGCGCTCCGGTTCAAGACGGAGATGCTGTGGGCCCAGCTCGAGGCAATCGAACGCGGCGACACGCAGCCGCCGGGGCCGGACGCTTGACCGGCCCTCGCCTGGCCACCGGCGCGCGGCTGCAGTACGACGACGTGCGCGAGGAGCACCTGCTGCTGGTGCCGGAGGGCGCCGTGCGGCTAAACCCCACCGCAGCGGCCGTGCTCGAGCTGTGCGACGGGGAGCGCTCGGTCGACGAGATCGCGAGCACCCTCGCGGAGCGCTACGAGGGCTCGGATCTGCGTGGTGACGTCCAGGAGCTGGTCGAGGGCCTGGCCCAGAAAGGACTCGTGGTCGATGGATCAGCCTAGGCCCGCCACGCTGATCGCCGAGCTCTCCTACCAGTGCCCGCTGCACTGCCCGTACTGCTCGAACCCGCTCGACATCGGCCACGAGAAGTATCGCCAGGAGCTCGAGACCGAGCACTGGACTCGCACCTTCCGGGAGGCGCGCGCGCTCGGCGTGCTGCAGCTCGCGCTCACGGGCGGCGAGCCGATGCTGCGCCGCGATCTGGCCGAGCTCTGCTCGGGCGCGCGCGACGCCGGTCTCTACTCATCGCTCATCACCGCCGGGGTCAACTTCACGCGCGAGCGTGGCGAGGTGCTGAAGGCGGCCGGGCTCGACCATGTGCAGATCTCGATCCAGAGCCCGGACGCCGAGGAGAACGACCGCATCGCCGGCAACCGGTCGTTCGAGAAGAAGATCGCGGCCGCGCGCGTCGTGAAGGAGCTCGACTTCCCGCTCACGATCAACTGCGTGCTGCACCGGCAGAATCTCGACCGGATCGAGGAGATACTCGAGCTCGCGCTCGAGCTCGGGGCGCAGCGACTCGAGCTTGCGAACACGCAGTACTACGGCTGGGCGGTGGCCAACCAGGATGCGCTGATGCCGTCCTGGGAGCAGCTCCAGCGCGCGGAGGAGGCGGTCCAGCGCTTCCGCGAGCGGGTCGGCCCCAAGGTGGACGTCCTCTGGGTGCTCCCCGACTTCTACGAGGATCTACCCAAGCCGTGCATGGGCGGGTGGGGGCGAACGGCGATAGTCGTCGCTCCGAACGGCGAGGTGCTGCCCTGCCAGGCGGCGTCGACGATCCCGGGGCTCGAGTTCGCCAACGTCCGCGAGCATCCGCTTGAGTGGATCTGGAACGAGTCCGACGCGTTCATGCGCTTCAGGGGCACGGACTGGATGCAGGAGCCGTGCCGCACGTGCCCGCTCGGACGCCAGGAGGTGGACTTCGGCGGCTGCCGCTGCCAGGCGCTGCGGCTGACGGGCGACGCCGCCGCCACGGACCCGGTGTGCCGGTTCTCGCCGCATCACGACCGCGTCGTCTCGGCACGCGAGTCGGCGCAGACCGACGAGTTCGTCTATCGCGCGATCACGCGGCCGGTGCGCGCCTGACGGCTCGCTCCGCCGTCCCGTGCGGCTCGATGAGCCCGACCGCGACGAGCCGATGGTGACACGCGTCCGCGATGTACTCCCGAGTCTCATCAGGGAGTACATCGCCCCAGGCTGCGGCGGCCTCGTCGGCGCGCGCCAGCAGCTCGTCGAGGAGCTCCCGAGACGGCTGGGCCTCGATCAGGCAGCGCAGGCCGAAGCCGACGTGCCAGCGCTCGTCGAGCTCGACGCGCGCGACACCCTCGCGCACCCCCGGCAGGGCGTCGTCGGCCAAGTCGATGCGCAGCGCGTGATGCGCGGCGTCGAAGATGATCCCCTCGAGCACCATGTGGTAGAGCGAGACGCCCTCGCCCAACCCGATGCGACCGGCGGCCAGCTCGGCTGCCATGGCGGGCAGCCGCTCTTCGAAGAGCTCGAGCACAGCGGGCGGGACGTAGGCCCGCGCCGCTTCGCGCCGCTCCGCGGGGGTGTCTCCGGGCAGCCCGAGTACCTCGGCGGCGATCCGGTCGAACCAAAGCGCATGGCGGTCCTCGTCGCGGCGCTGTAGGAAGAAGACCCAGGCCATCAGGCTCTCGTGGGAGGCCAAGGTCGCCTCCCTGGCCACGTCTGCGAACGGCGTGATGTGCTCGGAGACCGCGTCCTCGGCCACGCGGAAGCCGGCGAAAAGAGTCATGAGAAGGCGGCGACGTTCAGCCGGCAGCTCCGGCCACGCGCGCGCATCTTCGGTGAGGTCGATGGTCGCCGGGTCCCACTGCAGGCGCGCGACGACCTTGGAAAAGAACTGGGGCCAGAAGGTGCGCCTCGGGAGGACGAAGTGCCCGCCCAGCGTGCTCTCCCAGAGCTGCCCGTCAGCCATAGGCTCGAAAGGGTATCCACCCGCCGTTTGGGACCAACCGCTCGTGCGATGGCCTTGAGCTCCGCCCGATATCGTTGGCTGGGCGCATGACCGAGCGAAGCGCGCTTCTCGGCAGCGACGTCCAGGCGCGGCGCCCGTCGACCCAGCTGAGACGATCCACAAGCACACGGTGGTGGCCGAGCGCCACGGCCTGTTCGGCGACCTGCGCCACGAAGTCGCCTTCGGGCGAGCGGATGAGCCGCCACGTTACGAAGCGCGAGTGGCTCGAGGATGTCTCCGGTCCCGACAGGCCCTAGGGCAAATCTCGCCGGCTACGCCCGCTCGGCCGCGGCGTACGAGCGCGGCCGTCCCGACTACCCGCCGGCTGCGATCGACTTCCTCGCCGCGAGACTGCGCCTCGGGCCGGGTCGCGTGGTGGTCGACCTGGCCGCGGGCACCGGAAAGCTCACGCGTCCCCTGCTCGCCAGCGGCGCCGAGGTGGTCGCCGTGGAGCCGGTGGCCGAGATGCGAGCAGAGCTGCCGGCGGGTGCGCGGGCGATGAACGGAACGGCAGAGGAGATGCCGCTGAGCACCGGGAGTGCCGACGCCGTCGTCGTCGCTCAAGCCTTCCACTGGTTCGACGGCGATGCGGCCCTGGCCGAGATCCATCGCGTACTGCGGCCCGGTGGCTCGCTCGCCCTGGTCTGGAACCGCCGGCGGATGGACGACCCGCTGAACCAGGCGATCGAGGAGCTGCTCGCCCCGTACCGCGGCCACATGTCCACGTTGCACACGGGTGCCTGGGACGTCGCCTTTGAGAGCACCAAGCTGTTCGGGCCGCTCGAGGAGCGCGTATTTCCGAACCCTCAGTATCTGGACGCCGACGGCCTGGCCGACCGGATCGCCTCGGTCAACTTCGTTGCCAAGCTCGACGAGAAGGAGCGGACGAACGTGGTTCAGGCGGCGCGCGCCCTCGCCGGAGCCGGCGGCGTGACGATTCCTCAGGACACCGAAGTGCTGGTGGCGGAGCGGCTGGGGTAGAAAGGAGCACCATGGCCTACACGAGGGAACAGATCCGGGAAGCCGCCGAGCGCGCGGGGGACGAGCACTGGCAGGCCCTGATCCGCCATCACGAGGACGCCTATCCGGAGAGCCGCCCGACGCCGGGTGATGTCTGCCGGGCCGAGGCGGAGCGGCTCAACGAGCTCGGGTTCGGTGACGCCGGGGACCTCGAGTTGGTCGAGACCCGCGTCGAGCGCACCGATTCCACCGTTCGCCTCGTTCACGTCTTCGAGTACGGGCCTCAAAAGGCTCGCCTGCTGACGGAGCCCTTTGAGGGGTACGGAGGTGACACGGCGTGAATCGGGCTGACTGGATTTGAACCAGCGACCTCTCCGACCCGAACGGAGCGCGCTACCAGGCTGCGCCACAGCCCGAGCGCCACACACTAGCGGTAGCTGGCGCGTTCAACCTGCGCGGGCCGGCGGGTCGATTGCCATACTCAGGCTGCGTGAGGTACCGCCGGTACGGAATCGCCGTGGCGCTGTCCGTTGCTGCTCTGATCGCGGGCTGCTCCTCGGATGACGAGGAGCGCGCGGCCGCTCCGCCTGCCGCCACCAGCACTCAGAGCGGGGGATCGGATGGGGGCTCGGAAGGGCAGTCTGCCGCCCGCCGCCAGGTTCGCCTGCTGCGGCTCGGGAGCTTCTCCGAGCCCACATATCTGACCGCTCCGCGCGGTGACAGGCGCCGCTTCGTGGTGGAGCGCAGCGGCCGGATATTGATCGTGAAGGGCGGCCGGGTGCTCGACGAGCCCTTCCTCGACATGTCGGGTGAAGTCAGCACCGGCGGCGAAAGCGGCCTGCTGTCGATGGCCTTTGCTCCGGACTACGCCCAGTCGCGGCGCTTCTACGTCTACTACACCGATCAGCAGGGCTACATCAACATCGCCCAGTACCAGGGTGAGGCCGGCAACCCGGACCGCGCCGACGCCGGCAGCAGGCGGACCGTGATCCGCGTGCCCCACCGGCGCTCCAACCACAAGGGTGGCCAGATCCAGTTCGGCCCCGACGGCCGGCTCTACGCGGGCTTCGGCGACGGTGGCGGAGGCGGGGATCCAGATGAGAACGCCCAGAACCTCTCGCGCATGCTCGGCAAGCTCATCCGGATAGAGCCCAAGGCGGGCGGTGGGTACTCGATCCCGCGGAGCAACCCGTTCCGCAATCGCTCGGGCGCTCGCCCGGAAGTGTTCGCGTACGGGCTACGCAACCCCTATCGGTTCTCGTTCGACCGTCGCAGCGGCGCGCTCACCATCGGCGATGTCGGCCAGGATGCGGTGGAGGAGATCGACTACACACCGGGGCGCGGCCGCACGCGCGCGCCGCGTGCGGGCGAGAACTTCGGTTGGGACGTGTGGGAGGGCCGCAGCCGCTACGAGGGCGGCACGGCGCGCGGCTACGTGCCTCCTGCGATCGCCCACTCCCAGGACGGCGGTTACTGCTCGATCATCGGCGGCTACGTGATCCGCGACCGTGCGCTCGGGCGCGGCTGGAACGGCCGCTACGTGTACGGCGACTACTGCAACCCGGTGATCCGCCTCGCCCGTCTGCGACGCGGCAAGAGCGCCAACCGCGCAACCCGTCTGCGCGTGCCGGGCCTGGTCTCGTTCGGCGAGGACGGCCAGGGGCGCGTGTACGCGATCTCGCTCAACGGGCCGGTCTACCGCCTCGGCGTTCGCTGAGAGGCCGCAGCCGCATGCAACACTGCGGGCTCCCCGAGCGAGGAGTTCGTGCATGTACTTCGAGGGCGTGATCCCCGCCGCCTTGACGCCGTTCGACGCGACCGGCGCCGTGGACACCGCCGCGCTGGCGCGCAACACCCACTGGGTGCTCGAACAGGGCGCCACCGGGGTAGTGGGGACCGGCACGATGGGCGAGGCCCAGAGCCTCAGCCCGGCCGAGCGCCGCCTGGTGCTCGAGACGCTCGTGGAGGCGGCAGCGGGGCGGGTGACGGTCACGGCCGGGGTGTCGAGTGAGACACCCGCCACCTCGATCGGCTATGCCGCCGACGCCGCCGCGGCAGGCGCGGGTGCCCTGATGTTGCTGCCCTCGCTCGGCTACGAGGGAGACGACCGCGAGATCGAGGCGTTCTATCGCTCGGTGGCCGCATCCACCGACCTGCCGATCATGGCCTACAACAACCCCAAGGCCAGCGGCACCGACATGCGGCCTGAGCTCATCGCGAGGCTCGCCGAGATCGACGGGGTGGTGGCGATAAAGGAGTGCTCGGGCGACGCTCGGCGCATCTCCGAGATCCTCAATACCACCGCCGACTTCGAGGTGCTGGTGGGCGGCGACGACTGGGCGCTCGAGGGCTTCTGTGCCGGCGCGGTGGGCTGGGTGGCCGGCGTGGCCAACATCGCACCCCGCGAGTGCGTCGAGATGCAGCGCCTGTGCAGCGACGGGCGCCTCGAAGAGGCTCGCGAGCTCTACGAACGTCTGCTCCCGCTCGGCCGCTTGGACATGCGGCCGAAGCTCGTGCAGTACTTCAAGGCGGCGATGGACCTGGTCGGGCGTGACGGCGGCTCCTGCCGCCTGCCGCGCCTCGCGCTCACCGAGTCCGAGCGACAGGAGGTCGAGGAGGCGGTGGCGATGCTCGGCGCACGGGTAGCCGGGTGAAGGCAAGCCGGGTCTTCTCGGCCGTCGACTCGCATACCGAGGGCATGCCCACCCGCGTGGTCACCGGCGGGGTGGGGCCGATCCCCGGCGCCTCCATGCTCGAGCGCAAGCTCCACTTCGAGGAGCACCTCGACCACCTGCGCCTGCTCCTCATGCGCGAGCCGCGTGGCCACGGCGCGATGTCCGGAGCGATCCTCCAGCCGCCGCTCGCCGAGGGCGCGGACTGGGGAGTGCTGTTCATCGAGGTCTCGGGCTGCCTGCCGATGTGCGGCCACGGCACCATCGGCGTGGCCACCGTGCTCGTCGAGACGGGCATGGTCGAGGTCACCGAGCCCGAGACCCTCGTCCGGCTCGACACCCCCGCCGGGCTGGTGGAGGCCCGGGTGGCGGTGGAGGGCGGCCGCGCGCGCTCGGTGTCGCTGCGCAACGTGCCCTCCTTCCTGCTGGGCGCCGGTCGCCGCGCGCAGGTCAACGGGGGCACCCTCGACTACGACATGGCCTTCGGCGGCAACTTCTACGCCCTGCTCCCGGCCGAGTCGGCGGGACTGACGGTGGACCCGGCCCGTTCCAGCGAGCTGATCGAGACGGGATTGGAGCTCATGGACGCGATCAACCGCTCGGAGCCGCCTGTGCACCCGGCCGACGAGCGGATCGCCGGTTGCCGGCACGTGGTGTTCACCGCCCCCGGCGAGGACGGGCCGCACTCGCAGCGCAGCGCCACCTCGATCCATCCGGGCTGGCTCGACCGTTCGCCGTGCGGCACCGGCACGTCGGCCAAGCTCGCGCAGCTCCACGCCCGCGGCGAGCTCGCGGTGGGCGACGAGTTCGTCAACCGGTCGGTGATCGGCACGCGCTTCGGAGCGCGGATCGTGGCCGAGACCGAGGTCGCCGGTCTTCCGGCCGTGGTGCCGGAGATCACCGGGCGGGCCTGGATCACGGGCATGGCCCAGTACGTGCTCGACCCCGAGGATCCGTTCCCGGCGGGCTTCGCGCTCTGAGCGTCCGCTCGTTCGAGGTGGCGGTGGTGGGCGCCGGGATCGTCGGCTGCGCAACCGCCTGGGAGCTCGCTCGCCGGGGTGTGGCGGTATGCCTGCTCGAGCGGGGCGAGCTGTCGTCCGGAACCACGGGGCTGGGCGAGGGCAACGTGCTGTGCTGCGACAAGGAGCCGGGGCCGGAGCTCGAGCTGGCCAAGGCCGGGCTCGCTCTGTACGACGAGCTCGAGGATCTGCTGGGTCAGGAGGCGGGCATCCGGCGCAAGGGGGCGCTCGTGGTGCACGCGGAGGCCCAGGGCTGGGAGCGCGAGACTGAGCGGGTGGCCGGGCTCGGTGCGGCGGGAGTCGACTGCTCCCTGCTCGATCGAGCCGCCCTCCAAGAGGCCGAGCCCGAGCTGCGAGGGGAGCAGCTGCTGGGCGGATCGTGGTTTCCCCGGGACCTGCAGTGCGCGCCGCGAGCCATCGCCCGCGGTCTGGCCCGCGAGGCGGCCGCGCTCGGCGCGGAGCTGCGCACGGGGACGACGGTCGAGTCGATCGCGGTGGCCGGCGGCCGGGTGGAGGGTCTGCTGGTGGGCGCCGACACGGGTGTCGAGCGGGTCCGCGCCGACCACGTGGTGCTCGCCGCCGGAGCCTGGAGCGCGCCGTTGGCGCTCACGGCCGGACTCGAGTTGCCGCTCGAGCCGCGCAAGGGCCAGCTCGTCCAGCTGGAACGCCGCCCCGGCTTCATGCGACACAAGGTCATCGACGGCGGCTACATGGCCGCGGTGGCCAATCCGGCTGCCGGGCTTCAGGTGAGCCCTGTGGTGGAGACCACCCTCGACGGGCACGTGCTCGTGGGGTCGAGCCGCGAGCGCCGCGGTTTCGATCTGGAGGTGGATCCGGCGGTGAGCACGGCCCTGCTCGACGCGGCCGCGCGGATCGCTCCCGGGCTCCGAGACCTACGGCCTCACTCGGCCTGGGCCGGCCTGCGGCCCTGGCTCCCGGGCGGCCTGCCGGCGATCGGGCCGACCGTCGCGGCGGAGGGCCTCTGGGCGGCCACCGGCCACGAGGGTGCCGGCGTGGCTCACGGGCCGTTGACCGGCCGCCTCATCGCTCAGGCGATCTCGGGCGAACAGCCGGCGATCGGGCTCGCCCCCTTCGACCCCGACCGCTTCAGGCCAGGTTGATCCAGACCGTCTTGTTCTCGAGATAGGCGTCGAGCCCCTCGCGGCCGTGTTCGCGGCCCACGCCCGAGGCCTTGAAGCCGCCGAACGGGGCCGACGGGTCGCCGGCGCTCCACGTGTTGACCCAGATGTCGCCCGCACGCAGCAGCGCGGCGAGCTGGTGCGCCTTCTTCAGGTCGCGCGTCCAGACGCCGGCGGCCAGGCCGTACGGGGTGTCGTTCGCGCGCCGGGCCACCTCCTCGATCGAGTCGTAGGGCAGCGCCACCAGGACGGGGCCGAAGATCTCCTCGCGGGCGATCTTCAGGTCGTCCCGGGTGGCACTGAACAGGGTGGGCTCCACGAAATAGCCGTCGCCTCCTGAGTCAGGGGCGCCGCCGCCGGCCACCAGCTCCGCCCCCTCGGAGCGGCCGCTCTCGATGTAGCCGCGCACCCGCTCCTCCTGCTCGGCCGAGATGAGCGGGCCCACCTGAGTGGAGGGGTCGAGCCCGGGACCGACCCGCGCTTTGGCCGCGGCCTCGGCCAGTCCGGCCATCACCTCGTCGTACTGGCCGGAGTGCACGAACAGGCGCGAGCCGGCGTTGCAGGCCTGACCGGCGTTGTAGTAGATCGCCTGGTAGGCCCCCTTGACCGCCCGGTCTAGATCGGCGTCGGGAAGGATGATGTTGGGCGATTTGCCGCCCAGCTCCAGCGTCACGCGCTTGAGCGCGCGGCCCGCCTTCGCGCCGATCTCGCGGCCGACGACGGTGGAGCCGGTGAAGGCGATCTTGTCCACGTCCTCGTGGTCCACCAGCGCCGCGCCGGTCTCGCCGTCGCCCGTGATCACGTTGAGCACTCCCTCGGGGAGCCCGGCCTCCAGCGCGAGCTCGCCGAGCCGCAGGGCCGTGAGGGGAGTCTGCTCCGCCGGCTTGAGCACCACCGTGCAGCCCGCCGCCAGCGCAGGCCCGAGCTTCCAGGCCGCCATCAGCAGGGGGAAGTTCCAGGGGATGATCTGCCCGGCCACGCCCACGGGCTCCTTGCGCGTGTAGCAGTGCATGTCCGGGGTGGCCACTGGAAGCACCTCGCCCGCGATCCGCTGCGGCCAGCCCGCGAAGTAGCGCAGATGCTCGGCCGCCAGGCGCACGTCCACGCGCTTGGCGAGCTTGACCGGCTTGCCGTTGTCGAGCGACTCGAGCTCGGCCAGCTCGTCGGCGTGCGAGTCGATCGCGTCCGCGAGCGCCAGCAGCGCTTCGCCGCGCCGGGCGGCCACGAGTCCCGTCCAGCGCCCGTCCTCGAACGCCTCGCGTGCCGCGCGGACGGCGCGGTCGACGTCCTCGGCGCCGGCGTGGGGCACGTCGGCGATGGGCCGGCCGGTGGCCGGATCCACGGTTTGGAACGTGCGCCCGTCCACGGCCTCGAGCCGCTCGCCCCCGACGACGAAGCGGTGCGGGCCCGCGGCGAACGCACGGGCGGGCTCGGACAGGGCTTCGGGCAGGACGGCGGCGGTCGTCATGGCCCCAAAGCTAGTCCGTGAACGTCAGCTCAACCGCGCCCAGCGCGTCCAGCTCGAGCCGGACACGGTCTCCCGGCTCGGCGGGATGCGGCGGAGCCAGAACGCCGGTGATGATGCGGTCGCCGGGACGGAGGTCCTCGCCCGCCGCCGCCAGCCGAGCGGCCACGACCTCCACCATCGCCTCCAGCTGGCCGCCGGCGTGGTCGGCGCTGAACTCGTGCGCGATCTCGCCGTTGACCAGGATCCGTCCGGCCCCGGGCTCGCCCGTCTCGACCCGGGGGCCGAAGGCCACTCCGCGGTGGAAGATGTTGCCGGCCAGGATCGTCTCCACGTCCTGCGAGAGGTCCGGCGGATCGGCCACCTCGATCGCCGGCAACAGCGCAACGATCGAGCGGGCATCGTCGCCCAGCTCCACCGCGACCTCGGACTCCGCCACCAGCGGACCGTCCGCGAGCGAGACCTCGTCGCCGTCCTCGTGCAGTCCGCCCGTGGTCATGAAGCCGGCGAGCGGAGCGTCGAGGCCGAGCTTCTCCTGGAGCTCCGGGACGTTGAAGCCGATCTTCCAGCCGATCGGCTCCGCCCCCTGCGCGACGATCTCCCGCAGGCGGACGAGGAGTGCCGTGGTGCCCCGCTCGACGCTCACGGCGTCATCACGATCTTCAGGGCCTCGCGCCGGTCGTACACCGCGTAGGCCTCCACCGCGTCCTCGAGCTTCATGTGGTGCGTGACCAGCGGTCCGGGGTCGAGCACACCGGCGTCCAGCATGGCCAGCACGCGATCCACGTGGCCGATCACGTTTGCCTGCCCGGTGCGCAGCGTCAGACCCTTGATCCACACGATGCCCATGTGGAGCTCCATGCGCTCGGCGTAGACGCCGGTGGCCGAGACCGTGCCCGCCTTGCGCGTGACGCGGCACGCCAGCTCGAGGGCGTCGGGATGGCCTACCGCGTCGATCGCGGCGTCCACGCCGCGGCCGTCCGTGGCCTCCCGCACCGCGCTGCGCGGATCCTCGTCGGTCAGGTGGACCGGCTGGGCGCCGAACGACCGCGCGAGCTCGAGCCGGTCGGCCACGCTGTCGATGGCGAGCACCCGCGCCGCGCCCGCCGCACGGGCCGCCTGCACCGCACAGAGGCCCACCGGTCCCAGCCCCAGGACGGCGACGCTGTCGCCCGGGCGGATCCCGGCCTGGTCGACGGCGTGCCAGCCGGTGCCCATCACGTCGCCCGCGAACAACGCGACGTCGTCCGACATTCCCGGCGGGACCCGTCTCAGCGTGAGGTTGGCGTGCGGCACCAGCACCTGCTCGGCCTGCGCGCCCTGGAGCGAGCCGAGGGCCTTGCCGTGCCCGAACACGCGGCCATCGTCGCACTGGTGGAAGTCCCCGCGCCGGCAGAAGAAGCAGTTGCCGCAGGCCGAGCAGTAGCAGCCCAGCACGCGGTCGCCCGGCGCCACCTCGCTCACGCCCTCGCCCGCCGCGAGCACGGTGCCTACGAACTCGTGGCCGAGCGTGAAGCCGGGCTCGATCGCGATGCGGCCGTGGTAGAGGTGCAGGTCCGAGCCGCAGACTCCGGTTGCCTCCACTCGGACGATCGCGTCGTCGCGGGCCTCCAACCCGGGCTCCGGCCGCTCTTCCACCCGGACCTCGCCGGGAGCTTGGAAGGTCACCGCCTGCATCCGAGCGCACGCTATAGGGTCGAGCGCATGACGAACGCCGTCGTGCTCATCAAGGCCGACCGCGCGCAGATGTCCACCCTGGGGAGCGCGCTCGCCGACGTCGACGGAGTGGCCGAGGTGTACTCGGTCACCGGGGAGTGGGACTTCGTCGCGATGCTGCGTGTGAAGGCCCCGGAGGACCTCGCCGTGCTGGTCACCGAGCGGCTCGCGGGCGTGTCCGGCATCAGCGACACCTACACCATGGTGGCGTTCGAGATGTTCTCCCAGCACGACATCGAGGCGATGTTCTCCATCGGCGCCTGAGGTGCCGGACGCGTTCTTCTCGCAGGACGGCGATCGCTTCGTTCCCAGCGAGCTCACGCGTGGTCCCTGGGATCCCCAGGCCCAGCACGCCGGGCCGCCGTCCGCGCTGATCGGCCGAGCGCTCGAGCGCTGCGAGCCGCGCGATGGGATGCGCCTGGGCCGCGTGACCTTCGAGATCCTCCGGCCGGTGCCACTCGAGCCGCTCGTGGTGGACGCCCGGGTGGTCCGCCCCGGGCGCAGCGTCGAGCTCCTGGAGGCCACCCTGTCGGGACCGGAGGGCGAGCTCGTGCGGGCGCGGGCGTGGCGCCTCGTACCCGGCGAGCTCCACCTCGAGGAGAGCGCCGGCGAGCAGCCGCCCGGACCGGAGGCGGGCGAGGAGGGTGATTTCTTCCCCACCGGCGAGCCCGTCGGCTACCACACAGGCATGGAGTACCGCTTCGTGACCGGCGGCTTCCTGGAGCCGGGGCCGGCCACGGTCTGGATGCGTATGCGCGTCCCCCTCGTCGAGGGCGAGGAGCCCACCCAGCTGCAGCGGGTGCTGGTGGCCGCCGACTCCGGAAACGGTGTGAGTGCGGCCCTCGACTGGCGCCGCTACATCTTCATCAACACCGACCTGAGCGTGCACCTGTTGCGCGAGCCGAGCGGTCACTGGGTGTGCCTGGACGCGGTGACCCATGTCGACGGCCTGGGCCTGGCGGACACCGCCCTGTGGGACGAGAACGGCCGCATCGGCCGGGCGGCCCAGACCCTGCTCGTACGGGAGCGCTAGCGGGCCGGAGGCCCCCCGTCCCTAGACTCTCGCGGTCGCATCGGAGAACTAGGAGTCTGAAACGTGGCGTATTTCAACGACGCGGACGAGGTCTACGAGTACATCGGCCGTCTGTTCCGCGAGCTGTCGCAGGACGAGGAGCTGGCCCCCAAGTTCCGCAAGGCCAACACGATCGTGCAGTACCGGTACCGCGAGCCGGAGTCACAGATCACGGTCAGCATGGTGGAGGGCGAGGAGGGCCAGGTGGATTGCGGCGAGACAGCCCTGGAGCCCGAGGTGGTGATGACCATGGACGCCGACACCGCCCACCGCTTCTGGCTGGGCAAGGTCAACGTGACCGTCGCCCTCGCACGCGGGCAGATGAAGGCCCAGGGCCCGGTGGCCAAGATCCTCAAGCTGGTCCCGCTGGTCAAGCCGGTCTTCCCGCGCTACCGGGCGATCCTCCAGGACGCGGGCCGCGACGACCTGCTGAAAGCGGCATGAGCGAGCCCTCCGCCCTGGACGCCCTGCCGCTCAAGGGGTTCAAGGACTTCTACCAGTACGCGTCGAGCACCCGGGTCATCGCGGGGCGCAACCTGCTCGAGTCCACCGGCTTCGAGTTCAAGAAGGAGGGCGCCGGTCGCGTCTTCCTCGTCACCGACGCGGTGATCCGCCGCACCGGGCTCGTCGACAAGGTGGAGGCGGGCATCGCCGACGGCGGGCTGGAGCTGGCCGGCGTGTTCGACGAGGTCCCTCAGGATTCCTCGACCGAGGTCTGCGACACCTGCGCCGCCACGGCCAAGGAGGCCGGCGCCGACTCGTTCCTGGCCGTGGGGGGCGGCTCGGTGATGGACACGGCGAAGGTCGTCGATGCGATCTTCACGCACGGCGGCAGCGCCCGCGAGCAGGAGGGGTTCATGCTCATGCCGCGGGAGGACGACGGCATGGGCCGGCCGCTCGACCTGGCGCCGCTGGCCTGCATCCCCACCACTGCCGGCACGGGCAGCGAGGTGTCCATGGCCGCGGTGATCAAGGACCCGGTGGAGAAGGTCAAGCTCGAGATCGCGGACTTCCCGCTCTTCCCGCGCCTGGCCATCCTTGACCCCGAGACCACGCGCACGCTGCCGCCGGCGATTGCCGCGGCGACGGGCATGGACGCGATGACCCACGCCATCGAGGGCTACGTCTCCCAGGACTGGAGCCCGCATCAGGACGCCCGCTCGCTGCACGCGCTGCGGATGATCCGCGACAACCTCGAGCGGGCGGTCCAGCACGGGGAGGAGGACGAGGAAGCGCGCGGCAACATGCTGATCGCGGCCAACCTCGCGATCACGATCGGGCTCGGGTCGGTGCACGCGATGTCGCACCCGGCGGGCGCCCAGTTCGGCGTTCCGCACGGCGTGGCCAACGCGATCCACCTGCCGCACGTGATCCGCTTCAACGCGGAGGGCGGCTCCGACATCGCCGACCGCTACCGGGACATCGGCGAGCTGCTCGGTGTCGAAACACGCGGCAGCGACGCCGAGGCCGGCGACGCGCTCGCCACTCACGTGAGCGAGCTCACGGCACGGCTGGGGCTGCCCACCCGGCTGTCGCAGGCAGGCGTGCCGGAGTCCGGGATCCCGGCGCTCGTGGAGGGCGCGATGGGTGACGGCACCACACTCCTCAACCCGCGCGAGGCGGGCGAAGAGGACTACGCGGAACTCTACCGGCGGGCCTTGTAGCTAGCGAGGGGACACTGCGGCGCGGTCGGCCTCGACCATCTCGCGCAGCGTGGCCCGGGCCGTGTGCTTGGGACGCCAGCGCAGCTCCCGCTTCGCGCGAGCCGTCTTCATCAGCACGGGCTTTCGCACCGAATGGATCCAGGCCACGGAGTCGGGCGCCAGCGGCAGACGCGTGACCACCTCGGCGGCCGGCCCCACCAGTTGGCGGGGTACGGGCAGCGAGTACCAGCCCAGCGCATTGGCCACGTCCGCGAGCGTGAGCGTGCCGTTGCCGGCGAGGTTGTATGGCCCCGGCTCACCCAGTCCGCGCACGCCGGCCACGAAGGCGCTCGCCACGTCGTCCTCGTGCACCAGCTGGAAGTGAATGCCGGGATCGGGGATCACGGGTCGCAGCACGGGCATCACGCTCAGCAGGCGGCGCACCGCGGCGGGCATCGCCTCGTTCAGGCGGTAGTACGGGATCTCCTGGACCATCGTCCGCGCTTCAGGCCCCGCCACGATCGACGGCCGGAACGCGTACGCGATCGTGTTGCGCCGCCGCATCAGCACCTCCGCGAGCACGCGCTCGACCTCGGCCTTCTGCTGCGAGTAGGGGTGTTCCTCGGACCCCCGGGCCGGTACGTCCTCGGTGAGCCAGTCCGGGTTGTCGTCGTGGAAGCCGTAAGCGGCCACGCTCGACGCGTAACAGATGCGCTCCGAGCCGGCCTTCGCGGCCTGCTCGAACACGAGGCGCGAGCCCTCCACGTTCAGCTCGCGGGTGGCGTGGCTGGCGTTCAGGATCGCGAAGGCGAGGTGTACGACCACGTCGGCGCCCTTGACCAGATCGCGCACGCTCGCCAGGTCGGTCACGTCGCCCTGCCGGTACTCGGTCTTCTTCCAGCGCCGCTCGCCGGTGTCGAACGGGCGGCGCGCCATGCCCACGATGCTCTTCACCGAGCGCGAGCGCTCGAGGGCGTTGACGATGGCGATGCCGAGGTCCCCCGTGGGGCCCGTCACCGCCACGCTCAGCCCGCTGGCCGGCATGGCCAGGTTCTACCCGATCGGGCCCGCTCCGCGCCGCCTGGCGCTGCGCACCCGGCGGGTGGTCTCGCAGCCGGTCACCAGATCGGAGGGATCCACCTCGGCCACGTCCTCGCCGTCGCCGCAGTTCACGCGGTCGCGCCGCCGGTCCACCGCGTGCACCTCGTCGTCGCCGCCGCCGGCGTCGATCGCGTCGTTGCCCCTGCCGCCCGTGATGCGGTCGGCGCCGTCGCCGGTGCGGATCCGGTCGCTGCCGCCGCCCCCCTGCACCTCCATCGCTCCTCCGCTGCCGCTCACCACGTCGTTGCCGCCCCCGGCGAGAACCGTGGTGTCACCGCCCTCGGCGCTGATCCGGTCGGCTCCCGTGCCGGCGTCCACGAAGTCGCCGCCCAGCGTGGCGTAGATGCGGTCGCGGCCGGACCCGCCGAAGAGACGGTCCGGATCGGACTGCCCGAAGAGGGTGTCGTCGCCCTGTCCGCCGAGTACCACGTCCTCTCCGGCGCCGGCGTAGACCACGTCGCTGCCGGCGCCGGCGTCGACACGGTCGTCCCCCGTGCCCCGATGAGCAGGTCGATGCCGTCGGCTCCGTCGAGCTCGTCGTCGCCGGGCCCCGCCTCGAGATAGTCGCCGCCCGCATCGCCGAGCAGCCGGTCGTCGCCGGCCTCGCCGTAGATCTGGTCCGGGCCGGCTGTTCCCGGCAGGTCATCGGCGCCCTCGGTGCCGATCAGGGTGCCCGCCAGCGCCACCGCGCCCAGCAGGCCGAGGAGTGCGGCCGTGGCCACCAGGATGAGAGCGCTGCGCCTCACGATCTTCATGAACAATCTCAGTCGTCCGCGGTTGCGGTCCTCAGGGACTCTTCACGCCTCGTCGTAGCCGGGCTCTCCGGGCAGGAGGACCTCAGCCGTGCCATCGCGCGTGACCACCTTCGGCAGGATCGTCGTCACGGGCCGACCCCGGGCGACGGTCAATGTCTCCGCCACCGAGCTCGACTCGGCCAGCAGCTCGAGATGCTTGATCGTGGGGAACACCAGCAGCAGCTCGTCACGCTCATGGGCGGCGAGAGCGTCGGCGGGGCGCAGCCAGCGAGCATCCACGCACTCGGCGCCGTCCGCCGTCGGCTCCATGCCCGCAGACGCCTCGGCGGCGAAGAACCACGTGTCGAAGCGGACCTTGACCTCGGCCGGCGTGATCCAGCGCGAGAAGGGCACGAGCTCCGCGTCCTCGGACAGCTCCACGCCCGCCTCCTCGTTCAGCTCCCGGCGTGCGGTGGCGGCGTGGTCGGCGTCCTCGCCGTGCTTCGCGCCGCCCGGGAACACCCACGCGCCGCCCATGAACCGCTGCTCGGGATTACGCTTGACCAGCAGCACCTCCGGCCCCTCGGCCGAGTCGCGCAGCAGGATCAGCGACGCTGCCTGGCGCGCCTCGGTGACCTCACCTGGATTGAGCTCCTCGCCCGCTGGCGAGCGGTCCACGCGCACCGGGCCAGCCTACAGCGAGCGCGCTAGGCTTCCCGCCCTTGAGCGAGACCGTGACCACCCAGCAGTGGATCTGCACCTCGTGCGGCTTCATCTACGACCCCGCCGAGGGCGACCCCGACGGAGGCATTCCTGCCGGCACGGCCTTCGACGACATCCCGGACGACTGGTTCTGCCCGGTGTGCGGAGCGCGCAAGCGCGACTTCGAGTTGTACGAGGGCTAGGCGCGCCGCCGCGCGCGGCCCCGCGCCGCTGAGCGCCGCACGGCCACCCCGTCTCCCGCCTCGTCCCGGTCTGACCGGCGTGGGGTCTCAGCGTGGTCCGATTGGCCGGGGAAGGGGTAGGGGCGCCCAGATCTCCGGACACCGCGGCTCCATCCCCACCTTGCTTTCCCAAATTCGTTTGTCAACTGATCAGTGGGCAAACGAATTTCTTTCTCTGGTGTACAGGGTCGTGGCCAGTCGGGCCTGGTCTCAGGCCGCCGCCTCGAGGTCGAGCCCGGTCGACGTGGCCGCGTCGATTGCCGCTGCGGTGATCGACACCAGCCTTGTGAGGTCGTCGGCCGAGATCGCCAGCGGGGGCATCAGGATCACAACGTCGCCGAGCGGACGGATGATCGCGCCGCGGCGGCGGGCCTCCAGGGTCACGCGGTGGCCCATGCGGGCGGTGAGGGGCTGCTCCTCGAGCTCGATACCGACCATGAAGCCCACGCGGCGGACCTCGCGCACGAGCGGGGTGCGCGGCCAGTGGCTGGAGCAGGGACCACAGGAGGTCGATCTTGGGCTGCAGCGTTTCGAGGGTGCGTTCCTCGCGGAACACGTCGAGGCTCGCGAGCGCCGCGGCGCAGGCCAGTGGGTTGCCGGTGTAGGTGTGGCCGTGGAAGAAGGTGCGGAACTCCTCGAACTCGCCCAGGAAGCCCTCGTAGATGCGCTCCGTCGCGAGCGTCGCGGCCAAGGGCAGGTAGCCGCCGGTGATGCCCTTGGCCACGCACATGAGGTCCGGCGCCACGTGCTCGTGCTCGCAGGCGAACATGCGTCCCGTGCGGCCGAAGCCGGTGGCCACCTCGTCGAGGATGAGCAGCACGCCGTAGCGGTCGCACAGCTCGCGCACGCCGCGCAGGTAGCCCTCCGGGTGCACGAGCATCCCGGCGGCTCCCTGCACGAGCGGCTCCATGATCACCGCCGCCACTTGGCCGGCGTGGTCGCGCAGCAGCGCCTCCATGGCGGCGAGGTCGCCGGGCTCGGCCTTGAGCGTGTCGAAGAGCAGCGGGTAGTACATCGAGTGGAACAGTGCGATCCCGCCCACCGACACCGAGCCCACGGTGTCGCCGTGGTAGGCCATTCCGAGCGCCACGAAGCGGTCGCGCTGCTCGCCGCGCTGGCGCCAGTACTGGAAGGCCATCTTGAGCGCGATCTCGGTGGCTGTGGAGCCCGAGTCCGAGTAGAACACGCGCGTGAGCCCGGGCGGCGCGATCTCGACCAGGCGCTGCGCCAGCTCGATCGCCGGCCTGTGGCTGAGCCCGAGCATCGTGGAGTGGGAGACGGAGTCGAGCTGGGCGCGCACGGCGGCGTCGATCCGGGGGTGGGCGTGGCCGTGCACGTTGCACCAGAGCGACGACACACCGTCGATGTAGCGCCGCCCGTCCACGTCGATCAGGTCGGTGCCCTCGGCGCGCTCGACGATCACCGGATCCTCCTCGGCCCAGCCGCGCTGCTGGGTGAACGGATGCCAGAGGTGAGCACGATCGGCGGCGACGAGGTCCATGACGCGCGAGGCTACGTCGCCTCCAGGTCGGAAAGATCCGCTGGCGAACGCGCCAAGGGTGCGATTAGGATGGCCCGTCTATGAGGAGAGGACTCTGCGCCGCCGTCGTCGCGGCCACGATCGCTGCCCTGGCCATCCCGACCGTCGCCGGCGCTCAGGGCTCGCGGCCGTCCAAGCGCTGCGACTTCACCGATCCGGCGGTGTGCCTGTATCCGTGGCCGAACGACCTGTTCACGAAGCGCGACCGCTCCTCGGAGACCGGCCGGCGTCTGCATCTGAAGCTCGCCTCGATGCCCAAGAACAAGGACGGGAAGCCGATCAGGCCGACCGACATGAACCGGGCCGACGGCTTCAGCCCCGGTTCCATGATGCTCACGAAGGTGCCCGGGCTGGAGACGCTCGAGGCGGCCGCGAAGAGCAAGTTGCCGCCGATCACCGACCTGTCGCGCAGCCTCGCGAAGCGTTCGCCGGTCGTGGTGATCAACGCCCGCACGGGCAACCGTCAGCCCGTCTGGGCCGAGATCGACTCGAATCCGGACAATCCCGCCGACCGCGTGCTGATCATCAGGCCGGGCAAGAACTTCAAGGAGGGCCGGCGCTACATCGTCGCCCTGCGCAACCTGAAGAACGCCAACGGCCAGGAGATCCCGGCGAGCAAGAACTTCCGCCTCTACCGCGACCGCCACTTCACTCGCAGGCCGCTGGTGGAGCGCCGCCGGGCCCACTTCGAGCAGCTGTTCACGAAGCTGCGCAAGGCGGGCATCCGGCGCCGCAACCTGTACCTGACCTGGGACTTCACGGTCGCGAGCGAGCAGAGCCTGACCGGCCGCGCTCTTCACATCCGCGATCGCGCCTTCCGCGCGCTGGGCGATACCGACCTGGCCGATCTGAAGGTGGAGGGCCACTCGCCGGCCTTCACCGTCACGAGCAGCACGAACTTCAGCCTCGCGGAGAACGCGAACATCGCCCGGCGCGTGGAGGGCACGATCAGCGCGCCCTGCTTCCTGACGAACGGCTGCGCGCCCGGCGGGCGCTTCTCGTTCGACCGCCGGGGACGGCCCAAGCAGCAGGGCACGACCACCTACAAGTACTACTGCCAGATCCCGCGCTCGGCGCTAGATCCGGCCACACCGCCCAAGGCCCGGCCCTCCCTGTACGGACACGGGCTGCTGGGCGACCCGGCGACCGAAGTGGACGCCGGCAACGTCGAAGCGATGTCGGGCGAGCACAACTTCATGTTCTGCGCCACGGCCTGGGCCGGCTTCGCCGCGGAGGACCTCGGCAACATCATCGCGGTGCTCGGGGACCTGTCGAAGTTCAACACCGTGGCTGACCGCATGCAACAGGGCTTCGTCCAGCAGCTCTACCTCGGCCGCGCGCTGATCCATCCGCAGGGACTGTCGTCGAATCCGGCGTTCCAGAAGAACGGGCAGAGCGTGATCGACACCCGGCGCCTGTTCTACGACGGCAACTCTCAGGGCGGCATCATGGGAGGCGCCCTCACCGCACTCGCTCCGGACTACGACCGGGCGGTGCTCGGCGTGCCGGGCATGAACTACTCGACGCTCCTGCAGCGCAGCGTCGACTTCGACGACTACGCGCCGATCCTCTACGGCAGCTATCCGAATGAGCTCGAGCGCCAGCTCTGGCTGGCCCAGATCCAGCTGCTGTGGGACCGCGGCGAGTCGGACGGCTACGCGCATCACATCACGGCGAAGGCGCTGCCGAACACGCCGAAGCACAACGTGCTCATGCACGTGGCCTTCGGCGATCACCAGGTGGCGGACTTCACGCCCTCGATCATGGCCCGGACCTTCGGGGCCGCTGTCCGCCAGCCGGCGCTCGATCCGGGCCGTTCGCCGCTGGCCAACCCGTTCTTCGGGCTCAGGCGGCTGACGCTGCCGTCGAGTGGGTCGGGACTGGTCCTGTGGGACGTCGGCCCGCTGCGAACGGTGGGCGCGGAGACGCTGGGCACGCCGCCGGCGCCGCTCACCAACACTCCGCCGTTCGAGGGTGTGGACCCGCACAGTGCGCCGCGCAGCGAGGTGAGCGCCCGCGTGCAGAAGTCCGAGTTCCTGAAGATCGGGGGACGGATCGTGGAGGTGTGCGGCGCAAAGCCGTGCTACGCGCGGGGCTTCACCGGGGCGCCTTAGCGCTCGCACCAGCCAGCTAATCTCAGCGGCGCAATGCCGCCTTTGCCCTTCCTCGTGTTCGTGGTGGGGACGGGTTCCCTCGGCGCGGAGATCGCCGCCGTGCGGCTGCTCGCTCCCTACTTCGGCGCGTCGACCATCGTGTGGGCCAACACGATCGGGGTCGTGCTGGTGGCGCTCTCGATCGGCTACTGGGTCGGGGGGCGCATGGCCGATCGCAACCCGACCATGCGCGGCCTCTGCCTGCTGGCCCTGATCGCCGCCGGGCTGCTGGCGCTGGTCCCGTTCGTGGCCGACCCGATGCTCGAGATCGCGGTCGATGCCCTGGACCAGATCTCCGCCGGCGCCTTTCTCGGTTCCCTGCTCGGCGTGCTCGTGCTGGTAGCCGTGCCGGTGCTGCTGCTGGGCGCCGTATCGCCCTACGCGATCCGCCTGGCCGTATCGACGGTGGAGGAGGCGGGGACGGTGGCCGGCCGCCTGTACGCGCTCTCCACCGCCGGCTCGCTGGTGGGCACGCTGCTGTCGGCGCTGGTCCTGATCCCGCTGGTGGGCACGCGGCGGACCTTCCTGATCTTCGCGCTGGCGATCGCCCTGGTGGCCGTGGCCGGCCTGCGCCCGGTGCGGCGCTGGGCGCTTGCGCCGGCGGCGATCGCCGCGCTGATCGCACTGCCGGTGGGCACGCTCAAGGCCGACACCGAGGGCAGCGGCCGGGTGATCCACGAGGCCGAGACCGAGTACCAGTACGCGCGCGTGATCCAGTACGACGACGGCACTCGCACGCTGGAGCTCAACGAGGGCCAAGCCCAGCATTCGGTGTGCGAGGCGGAGTGCGACCCCGGACCCGGCGGTCCCAAACGGCCGAGCTCGGTGCTCACCGGCGACGTGTGGGACGGGCACCTGGTGCTTCCCTTCGCCGGCCGCGACGATCCCCCGCGGCGGATCGCGATCCTCGGCAACGCCGCGGGCACCACGTCGCGGGCCTACGAGGAGTTCTTTCCGAGCACGCGCGTGGACGGTGTGGAGATCGACTCCGAGCTCTCGGACATCGGGCGCGAGTACTTCGACATGAACAACCCGCGGCTGCATCTCTACCACGAGGACGCGCGGCCCTTCCTGCGCCGGGTGGGCACCCGGTACGACGTGATCTCCGTGGACGCCTACCGCCAGCCCTACATCCCCTTCTACCTGACGACGGTGGAGTTCTTCGAGTCGGTGCGTGATCGCCTCGCTCCCGGGGGCATCCTGATCGTGAACGCCGGGCACCCGGAGGGCCAGGACGATCTGGAGAAGGTCCTCACGGCGACGATCGGCGAGGTCTTCCCGAACCTCATGCGGGATCCGATCGAGTCGACCAACACGCTCATCGTGGCCTCGGAGCGGCCGCTGTCGGCACAGCACCTTCGCGACGCCACCGACGATCTGCCGATCGGACTCCAGGGCACCGCGCTCGCTGCCGCGGGACGCCTCGAGGCGCCGCTGCGAGGCGGCGACGTGTACACCGACGACAAGGCGCCCGTGGAGTGGCTGATCGACAAGTCGATAGTGGACTACGCGAGCGGGGGCGAAGACTGAGCTCGGGTCCCGACGTCGCGATCATCGGCGGCGGGATCATCGGCTGCGCCGCGGCCGCGTTCCTGGCCGAGGCGGGCGCGCGGGTGGAGCTGTTCGAGCAGGGGGAGCTGGCCGGGGCGGCCTCGGGGCGCAACTCCGGAGTGCTGCAGCACCCCTTCGATCCGGTGCTGGCCGCTCTCTACGAGGAGACTCTGCGCCACGTGCGCGGGCTCGACGGGCTCGACCTCCCGGCGGGGCCCGCTGGGCTGCTGATGCTGGCCGCGCGCCGGGGCGAAGTGGAGCCACTGGTGGCCGACATGCGTCACGACTTCCCGGCGCTCCGGCCCGAGCTGCTCGACCCGGCGAGGCTGCGAGTGGCCGAGCCGGCGCTGGCCGACCGGCTCTGGGCCTGCCGCCTCGAGTCCGGATACCCGCTGCGTCCGGCGGCGATCACGCTCGGCTTCGCCGAGCGCGCCCGCCGCCTCGGAGCGCACCTCCGCGAGGGCGCCACCGCGTGGCCGTGGGCCACCGGCGGGCGAGTCCACGGCGTGCTCACCGAGGGCGCCCGCCGCCACGCCGACGCCGTCCTGGTGGCTGCCGGGCCCTGGACCCCCGAGGTGATCGACCCCACGCGCGGCTGGCGGCCGATCGGCCCCGTGTGGGGAGTGGTGGTGGAGCTTCGGCTCGACCGTCCCCCGTCGCACGTCCTCGAGCAGGTGGGCGTGAAGGAGGTGGGCATGGCCTCACCCACTCCGGTGTTCAGCGCGGTGACGGCGGGAGGGGTCACCTCGGTGGGATCGACGTTCCTGCGCGACGAGCCCGACGCGCAGGCCTGGGCCACGCCGGTGCTCGAAGGCGCCGCCGGCTTCCTCCCCGGGCTCAACGGGGCCGGTCCGCCCTCCCGCGTGCGGGCCTGTGCGCGGCCGCAGTCCTTCGACGGGCGGCCGCTGATCGGCCCCTATCCGGACGTGGACGGCCTGTGGTGCGCCGCGGGGCACGGTCCGTGGGGGATCTCCACCGGGGCGGCCAGCGCCCGCCTGGTGGCCGACGCGATGCTCGGACGCGGCGAGATCCCCGCCCCGCTGGCGCTGGCGCGCTCGCTCTGACGCGCGCCGGCACGACCAGACCGGGTAGCGTCTGCCCAGAGCGAGAGGAGGGCTCCGGTGAGCTTGCGCAAGTACGAGCTGGGCAGCTACGACGAGATGGTGGGGGCGCACGAGTGGGACGTGCCCGAGCGCTACAACATCGCGCGAGACGTGTGCGACAAGCACGACGACGAGCGCCTGGCGATGGTGTGGGAGGACTGGGAGGGAAACGAGCGCGAGGTGACCTTCGGCGAGCTGCAGGAGCTCTCCAACCGCTTCGCCAACGTGCTGCGCGCGCACGGCGTGGAGCGCGAGGACCGCGTGGCGACCCTGCTGCCGTCGCTCCCCGAGACGGCGGCGGCGTTCATCGGCACCTACCGCTCCGGCGCGATCCTGCTGTCGCTCTCGGTGCTGTACGGCGACGAGGGGATCCAGCACCGGCTGCGCGACTCGCAGGCCAAGGTGGTGGTCACCAACGCCGCCAACCGCGATCGAATCCCCGACGGGCTCGCGGAGACCATCCTGGTGCTCGACGACGGCCTGCTCGACGAGATGGCCGAAGCATCGGCGGAGTTCGAGACGGTGGACACGGCCGCGGACGACCCGGCGCAGCTGTACTACTCGTCCGGCACCACAGGCATGGCCAAGGGCATCCTGCACGCCCACCGCTACCTGCTCGCGCACGAGGAGTTCGAGTATTGCCACGACGTGCGCGACGGCGAGCTGTTCCACGGCTCGGGCGAGTGGGCGTGGGCCGCGGGGATCTGCCCGCTGCTCGGCCCCTGGCGCTACGGAGCCGTTGCACTGGTGCAGGCGCGCAAGGGCGGCTACGACCCGGAGGAGCACCTGCGCTTCCTCTCCAAGCACGGGGTGGAGAACCTGTTCACCACCCCCACCGCCCTGCGCGCCATGACGGGGGTCGAGGACGCGGGCAAGCGCTACCCCCTCGACAAGCTGCGGATCACCTGCTCGGCCGGCGAGCCGCTCAACCCCGAGGTGATCCGCTGGTTCCGCGAGCAGTTCGGCATCACCGTGCTCGACTACTACGGGCTCACCGAGAGCTATCCGCTGTGCGGGAACTTCCCCACTGTCGAGGTCCGCGAGGGCTCGATGGGCAAGCCGGTGCCCGGCTGGGACGTTCAGATCCTGGATGAGGACGAGAAGCCGCTGCCGGTGGGCGAGCGTGGGGAGATCTGCCTGCGGGCGCGCTCGAACCCCCACTATCCGCTCGGCTACTGGAACCGGCCCGAGGACACCGAGGAGGACTTCGGCGGCGACTGGTTCCACACCAAGGATGCCGCGACCGTCGACGAGGACGGCTACGTCTGGTACGCCGGCCGCGCCGACGATGTGATCATCTCGGCCGGGTACCGGATAGGACCCTTCGAGGTGGAGTCGGCCTGCGTGGAGCATCCCGCGGTCAAGGAGGCCGCCGCCGTGGCCTCACCGGATCCGCGGCGCGGGGACATCGTCAAGGCGTTCATCGTTCTGGCGGGCGGCCACGACGCCTCCGACGAGCTGGCGAACGAGATCAAGAGCCACGTCCGCGAGCGCCACTCGGCCTACGCCTATCCGCGCGAGATCGAGTTCGTGGATGACCTTCCGAAGACGCTCACCGGCAAGATTCGCCGGATCGAGCTGCGCGAGCAGGAGCGCGAGCGCAAGCAGGCCGAGGTGTGACGGCGCCGTAGACACCTCGGATCGCAGCCTGGCGCACTGGAGCGAGCAGGGCCGGCGGGAGATGGACGCGTTCTACCGCGTCGCCCGCCAGGACTACCGGCTCCTCGCCCTGGAGCTCGACTGGCGCGAGCTGCTCGACGGCCGTAACACGCTGTTGGACGTGGCCTGCGGCAGCGGCAAGTTCCCCGAGGCGCTCGATCTGTACGCGGACCTCGCTCCGGCTCCGCCGATCAGCTACGCGCTGCTCGACCCGAGCCCTTTCTCGCTGGCCGAGGCCCAGCGTGCGCTGCGCCCGCCCTTCGTCGCGGCGGCCGAGTACCAGTGCCCGCTCCAGGAGCTCGACCCGCAGGCCGGGCCGTTCGACGTCGTGTGGTCGATTCACGGGCTATACGCCCTCGCGCCAGGCGAGCTCGACGCGGGGATCGCCGCGTTTCTCGGCGCTCTCGCGCCCGATGGCCTGGGCGTGATCGCGCAGGCATCGAGCGCCGCTCACTACCTGCATTTCTACCGGCTCTTCCTCGAGGACTTCCGCGGGGGTGAGGGCACCCCGTACACCTCGTCGGAGGAGCTTCGCGCCGCGCTCGAACGTGCCGGCGCGAGCTGCGAGGTGCGCCGGCTCGACTACCTCGCCGAGGTGGGCTTCGACGACCGGGAGACGCTCGAGGGCTACCTGCAGCGCTGCGCATTCGACGACACGGTCAGCCTCGCGGAGATGGAGAGTGCTCCCAGGGTCGGGCGCTACATCAGCGACTGCCGCGATGAAGCCACGGGTCGGTGGCGCTTAGCCCAGCACGTCGACCTGCTGCTAATCAGAGCACCGGCATGAGCGGAATGTCCCACAGGATCGCCGCCACCACGAAGGCGGCCAGGGCCACGGCCGCGATGAAGCTGACGATGATCCGCTGTGTGGTGGACGTCTCCTCCGCGCGGTCCTTGACCTGGTCGCCCCAGATGATCACCTTCTCGAGCAGCCGCTCGGCGCGGTCGAACTCCAGCGCCAGGAAGGCCAGGCCGATGATGATCGTCGCGATTCCCGGGCCGGGGATGCCCGGCCCGGACATGACGATCCCCGCCAGCACGACGAAGAAGCCGAACACCACCACGGCCGCCCGCTGGATCGGGTGGCGCTGCTTGTGGCGCTCCTTGCGCTCGCGCAGCTTGAGCAGCAGCTCGGGCGTGTCGTCGGGGGCGTCTTGGGCCTCGCCGGGGGGCATGCAGGGCCAGCATAGAGCGGGGTTCAGAGCCAGTCGCCGAGCGGCAGCGAGTCGCCGGCCGCGGCCAGCGCCTCCGGATCGGTGGCCGGCAGACCGTGCACCGGCACTCCGCCCAGCCGCTCCACGATCGCGCGGTTCGAGCTCTCGATCGCCCTCGGCTCATCGGGCCAGGGAGTCATCACCACCGCCGCCACCGTGAGACCTCCGCTCCTCGCGGCCTCGACTGTCAGGAGCGTGTGGTTGATCGTGCCCAGCCCGGTGTGCGCGGCCACCACCAGCGGCAGGGCGAGGTCGACGGCCAGGTCGCGGACCAGGTAGCCGGGCGTGAGCGGCACGAGCAGGCCGCCCACGCCTTCGGTGACCAGCACGTCGGCCGTCCCGGCGGCCGCCCGCGCGAGCGCCACGAGCCGCGCCGGCTCGACCGCCACGCCCGCCGCCTCCGCGGCCAGGTGCGGGGACACCGGCGGGCCGAAGCGGTAGGGCGCCACCTCCTCCGGCCGGCGTTGCCCTCCGGCGGCGCGCGCCAGCAGCTCGTGGTCGCGCCCGAACGGTCCCGGCGGCTCGTCCAGCCCCGTGACCACCGGCTTGAACGCGGCCACGCTGCGGCCACGGGCCACCAGGGCCGCGCAGATCGCGGCGGCCAGCACGGACTTGCCCACCTCGGTGCCGGTGCCCGTGACGAATATCCCGCGCATCGAGGCTAGGTCCGCAGCAGGGCCATCCGCCAGCGCCGCACCGCCCAGCAGGCCCGGCGCCCGCCGCGCTCGCGGCACACGGTCGTCCGCCGGCCCGCGGGGGGACGGCGGATCACGAACGGGCCGCCGCGCACGTCAGGCGGCGTCGCGCAGCCCGTCGAACACCCGGCCGCGGTCCGTATCCGACGACGTCTGCTCGGCCGCGCGGAAGGCCGCGGCGGCGCGGCGCGCCGAGGCGGGCACGCAGGCCGCCAGCACCCCCGCCGCCTCGCGCAGCTCCGACTTGGTGTGAGCGGCCATGACGGCGAGGCGCAACCGCGAGGTGCCGGCGGGCACGGTGGGCGGGCGAATCGCCTGGGCGAAGATGCCACGCTCGAGCGCGCGCTCGCTGGCCCGGACGGTCTCGTGGGCGTCGCCCACCACCAGGGGCAGGATCTGCGTCGGCGCGTCGGGCATCGGGAGGCCCTGCTGGACGAGCGCCGCTCGCAGGACGCCCGCGTTGCGCTGCAGCTTCTCCACCCGTCGCGGCTGCTCGCGCAGCAGCTCCAGAGCGGCCATCGCGGCGGCCACCGCCGGGGGCGGCAGCGCGGTGGAGAAGATCAGCGTGCGCGCGCTGTTGATCAGGTACTTGGCCATCGACTGGTCGCAGCACACGAACGCCCCGTAGGACCCGAGCGACTTGCCGAGCGTGCCCACCACGATGTCCACCTCGTCCTCGAGGCCGGCCTCGGCCACCGACCCCCGGCCGTCGGGGCCGATCGCGCCCGTGCCGTGGGCGTCGTCGACCATCACCCGGGCGTCGTAGCGCTGTCCCAGCTCCACCAGCCGCTCGAGAGGAGCCACGTCGCCGTCCATCGAGAAGACGCCGTCGGTGACGATCAGCGAGCCGCGGCCCTCGGCCTGGCGCAGGCCCCACTCGAGGTGATCGGTGTCGCAGTGGTCGTAGACGAAGGTCTCGGCGCGGGCGAGCCGGCAGCCGTCGATGATCGAGGCGTGGTTGAGGGCATCCGAGAAGACCACGTCGCCCTCGCCGGCCAGTGCGGACACCACTCCGGCGTTGGCCAAGTAGCCGGATCCGAACAGCAGGCAAGCGTCAGAGCGCTTGAAGCCGGCGAGCTGCTCCTCGAGCCGGCGGTGGATCGTCATGTTGCCCGACACCAGGCGCGACGCGCCCGAACCGGCTCCGTAGCGCATCGCGGCCTCGGCGGCCGCCTCGCGCACGCGCGGGTGATCGGCCAGGCCGAGGTAGTTGTTCGAGCACAGGAGCAGCACGGGCTTGCCGTCGAGGAGCACGCGTGGTCCCTGCGGCCCGGACACGCAGCGCATGCGCCGGTAGAGGCCGTGGTTGCGGATCTCCGAGAGCCGGTCCTGAATGTCGCTGCTCAAGCGGCCTCTCCTCGCGCCTCGACCTGAACGATCTCTGGATATGTGTTGGGGGACCCGTCCGGCCGCCCCGGCACCGATGACTTGCGGCGGTGGCGCAGCTGGGTGGAGGGATCCCAGAAGTTGGCGTCGTCCTGCGAGTCCACGAGCTCGTCTACGGGAGTCTTCGGCGACTCGCCGTCGAGCCACCCCGAGCGGTTGTCGGGGCGCGGGTTGGCGCCGTTGTCCTCCTGGCGCGCCACGTTCAGGCCGAGCTCCTCGAACATCTGGCGGTCCCACTCGGGCTCCGAGCCGAGGGTGGTGAGGAAGTTGCCCATCATCACCCCGTTGAGGCCCGCCTTGACAGCCAGCTGCTGGAGATCGTCCGCACCCAGGTTCTCGTTGCGTCCGCCGCAGAGCCGGAACAGCGCCTCGGGCAGGATCAGCCGGAAGATCGCCACCCACTTGATGGCCTCCCACGGGTCCATCAGCTCGCGGTCGCCGAACTTGGTGCCGGGACGCGGGTTGAGCAGGTTGATCGGCACGGACGTCGGGTTGACCTCGGCCAGCTCGAAGGCCATCTCCACTCGCTGCGCGCGCGACTCGCCCAGGTTGAGGATGCCGCCCACGCAGGTCTCGAGTCCAGCGTCGCGCACCGCATCGATCGTGCGCACGCGGCCCTCGTAGCGGACGGTGGTCGACACCTCCGGGTAGTAGCTCTCCGCGGTCTCAACGTTGTGGTGGACGCGCTGGACGCCGGCCTGCTTGAGCGCCTGAGCGCGTGCCGCCGACATGTGCCCGATCGAGACGCAGCGCTTGAGGTTGGTGTGTTCGGACACCAGGCGGGCTCCCGCGAGCACGTTCTCGAAGTCGCGCTTCGACAGTCCCTGACCCTGGGTGACCATGCAGAAGCGGTGGGCGCCGGCGGCCTCGGCCGCCCGCGCGTGCTCCAGGATCTGCTCCGGGGTCATCATCGCGTGCATCGGCGTGTCCGCCTCCGCGAAGCGCGACTGGGAGCAGAAGCCGCAGTCCTCGGCACAGCCGCCCGACTTGGCGTTCACGAGCGAGCACATGTCGGTGGAGTCGCCGAAGCGTTCCAGCCGCACGCGCCAGGCGCGGTCGATCAGGGTCTCGATCTCGGCGTGATCCTCGATCTCGCCGAGCCGGAGCGCCTCGTCACGGGAGATGAGGGGCGGCACTGCGGGCAACCGTAGGCCCAGCGCCGGACGGAGCAGCTCACATCTCGACGGTCAGCACCCGCTCGCCCCGCAGCGTCCGCCAGGCGCCCGCTCGGTGATCGCGGGCGCGGACCTCGATGCGCCCAGGACGGTGGGTCAGGAACAGCGAGCAGAGCGGATCACGGGAATCGCGGCGCCTGCCGATCCCCACGAGCGCCGACGTGTTGATCGTGAGGATCGAGCGCTTGCGCGCGAGCTGCGTGCGCTTGATCAGGCCGGGGGCGCTCAAGGGGGAGTGCGTGTGACCCGAGAGCCACAGCTTGGCGTTGCGGTGGCTCGCCAGCAGCTCGCGGATGCGCTTGTCGGGCTTGGCGTGGAACGCGGCCATCGCGGAGGTGAAGTGTCGCTTGGGATCTCCCATCACCGTGCGAAACAGCGGCCAGTGGCAGGCGATCCAGCAGTCCCGGTCGCGCCGCTCGAGCTCCTCCTCCAGAAACGACAGGGTCGCTGGCGGCAGCCGGCCGGAGCGATTCCCGGGCTCGCTCCGCTTCGGGCCCACCACGATGATGCGGATGAAGTCCAGGTCCACCGTGAAGTTCGGCCCGGACTGGCCGTAGGCGCGCGCCCAGGTGGTGGCGCTGCGCCCGCCCCGCAACATGTCGTGATTTCCCAGCACGGCCGCCCACGGCCCCGGCAGACCCTGGAGGAAGGCCATGGCGATCTCGTCCTCGGCCGCCAGGCCGGTCTCGGTGGCGTCGCCGATCTGAAGGTGGAGCGCCGGGGCCCTCAGGCTGGCCAGGTCTTCGGCGACTGCGTCGCGGCGAACGTCGGTGATGCCGCCGGCGTGAAGGTCGCCGACGCAGTGCACCGTCCGGGTCCAGTCCGGCGAAACGGGCGGCACGCCGCTCAGCGCCCCCGCCAGAGGGGCCGGCGCTTCTCGGCGAACGCGCGCACACCCTCCCGGAAGTCCTCGGAGCGAAAGCAGGACTCGCGCAGCTCGATCAGCTCGCGCTCCACGTGCTCGGGCAGCGGCTGTGAGCGCAGAGCGCGCAGCACGCGCTTGTTGCCGGCCAGCGAGAGCGGCGCGTTGGCCGCGATCTCGGCGGCCAGGCCGAGCACGTGGCCGTCGAGCTCGTCCGGCTCCACCACCTCGTTGACCAGGCCCATGCGCTCGGCGCGCTCGGCATCCACGTTGCGCGCGACGTAGAACAGCTCGGCCGTGTTGGCCGGTCCGCACACCTCGATGAAGCGGCGCAGGCCGGTGTGCGAGTAGATCAGGCCCAGGCGGGCGGGCGGCATGCCGACCTTGATCCCCCGGGCGGCCACCCGGATGTCGCAGGTCAGCGCCAGCTCGAGGCCTCCCCCGATGGCGTGCCCGTTGAGCTCGGCCACCACCGGGTAGGCGTAGGCGTCCAGCGCGTCGAGCGCCTCCTGGAAGGGATGGGCCACCAGCCGCTCGGCGCTCTCCTCGAAGGACTGGCCCTCGAGATTGCCGATGTCGTATCCGGCCGAGAAGACCTCACCCGTGCCGCGGATCACCAGGCAGCGGGCGTCCAGGGTCCGGGCGTGGTCGGCGAGGGCGTCGAGGATCTCGTGGTCGAGGGCGCCCCGGCGGCCCGGGTTCACGATCGTGAGCCGCGCGACTCCCTCCGCGGGCTCATCGAGGTGGAGTTTGTCCGTCACTCCAGGACGACGAGCGTGTCGCCCTCCGATACCGACTGTCCCTCCTTGCAGGCGATCTCCTTCACCGTGCCGGGATCTTCGGCCTCGACGGGCATCTCCATCTTCATGGACTCCAGGATCAGGAGGATGTCGCCCTCCTGGACCTCCTGGCCGATCTGACACTCGACCTTCCAGACCGTTCCTGTGATGTGCGCCTCGACGTCGGGCAACTCGGTTTCCTCCTGGATGGTGGTCGGCGGGTGGGGGCAAGATACTGGGGCCCGCCGCGGGTAACGAAAGCGCGCTGCCGTGGTAGAAGGGGCTGGGTGAGCATCGAATGAAGGAGCAGGTCTACAAGGACCCGCGCCCGGCCGAGCACTTCGCGCGGTACCACCGGCGCACGCGCACCAAGCGCCCCAACTGGATGTACGAGCTCGTGCGGCTGGTCCTCACGCCGTACATCGTCCTCTTCTACCGGGCCCGCTGCATCGACTCGCACAACATCCCGGCCGACGGCCCGGTGATCATCGCTCCCAACCACTTCTCCTTCCTCGACCACTTCTTCGTGGCGGTCTACCTGCGCCGCAAGGTCCAGTTCATGGCCAAGTCGCAGCTGTTCACGATGCCGCTCGAGATCGTCTTCAACAACGGCGGGGTGTTCCCCGTGCGGCGCGGCCACCACGACGAGGAGGCCTTCAAGACCGCCCACGCGATCCTCGACCGGGGCGACATCGTGGTGATGTACGCCGAGGCCGGGCGCTCGCGCAGCGGCAAGCTCGGCAAGCCGCGGCACGGGCTGGGCCGGCTGGCGCTCGAGTCCGGAGCGACGGTGGTGCCCACGGCGATCGCGGGCACCGAGCGGGTGCGCAACTGGAAGCGCCTGCAGTTCCCGCAGGTGACGGTGCAGTTCGCGGAGCCGCTGCGCTTCGAGCGCGTCGAGGAGCCCAGCCGCGAGGAGGCCCAGGCGGCGTCCGAGCTGGTGTTCGACGAGGTCAAGGACATCCACTCGCGGCTGCGCACCGAGGGACGAAAGAGCGCGGTCAGGGCCGCCCGCGCCGCTCGCCGGGCTGCCCGCGAGCACGCGGACGCCGCCGGACGGCAGCCGCTCCGCGCCGACTGATCGCCCAAGATCCACGCACGCCCTTGCCAAGCTGAGCGGCGTGCCTCGCCTCGCCCTGTTGGCCGGATTGGTGGTGGTGGCCGCCGTCGCGGCCGGCTTCGTGCTGTTCGGAGGGGACGACAGCCCCAGCTCAGAGGCCGTCGAGGTCGACGGCGGCGCGTTCGCGTACACCCCGGCGCGCGAGACGGAGCTGACCGAGCGGGCGGCCGCGGGCAACAGTCACGTGGTCTACGAGAAGACCCCGGGCGGGGTCATGGCCGCTGCCCGGCGCGTGGAGCGCTACCGGCCGAAGATCGAGGAGGTGGCCGAGAGCGCCGGCGTGGATCCCGATCTGGTGGAGGCAATGGTGTTCCTGGAGAGCGCGGGACTGCCCGAGGTGATGGCGTCCAGCGACATCGAGGGGGCGGCCGGGCTCACCCAGATCCTCGCCGGCACGGCGACCGAGCTGCTCGGCATGAGGGTCGACGTCGGCGAGAGCCGCCGGCTCACGCGGGCGATCAGGCGCGCCGAGCGCCGCGGCCAGGCGGCGCGCGTGCGCCGGCTGGAGGCCCGGCGGCGCGAGGTGGACGAGCGCTTCGATCCCGACAAGGCACTCGAGGGCACGGGGCGCTACCTCAGCACGGCCCTGGACAGCCTCGGGCGGGAGGACCTGGCCGTGGTCTCGTACCACATGGGCATCGGGAACCTGCAGAACGTGCTGGCGGCCTACGGCGACGACCAGGCGAGCTACGCGCGGGTCTACTTCGACTCGACGCCCGACCGCCACCCGCGCAGCTACGGCCTGCTCAGCGACTTCGGGGACGACTCGAAGACCTACCTCTGGCGGGTGCTCGCCGCCGAGCGGGTGATGGACCTCTACCGAAACGACCGCGCCGAGCTCGAGCGCCTGGACCGGCTCCATGCGGCCAAGGCCTCGGCCGAGGAGGTGCTCCATCCGCGCTCGGAGACCGAGGTGTTCGAGGAGCCCGACGACGTCAAGGCGGCCTACGACGCGGGTGAGCTTCGGCCCTTCCCTGACGATCCGGCCCGCTACGGGTTGCGTCGCGACCGGCGCATGGGCGAGCTGGCCAAGCGGCTCGACGAGGACCCAGAGCTCTATCGCGGGCTTCGCCCCGAGGCGCTGGCGGCCGCCGTCTACATCGGCCGGAGGGTGCGCGAGCTGGCGAGCACGCGCTCGCCCCTGATCGTCACCAGCAGCGTTCGCGACCAGGCCTACCAGGACGTCCTGGCCCGCCGCAACCCGGAGGCCACGCGCGCGTATTCGCTCCACACCACCGGCTTTGCCTTCGATGTCCGCCGCCGCTACCGCTCGGAGCGCCAGGCCCGCGCGTTCCAGTATCTGCTGGACCGCCTCCAGTCCCTGAACCTGATCGCCTGGGTGCGCGAGCCGGGCGCGATCCACATCACGGTGTCGGGCGAGGCGCGGCGGCTGCTGGCGGGGCGCTAGGTCGCTCCGGGGCAGAGGGCGGCCTAGAGCCGCGCCCTCAGCTCGCGCCGCAGGATCTTGCCCGACGGCGAGCAGGGCACCTCGTCCACACGCTCCACGCGCCGGATGCGCTTGTGCGGGGCCACGCGCTCGGCCACCCAGGCCATGAGCGACGCGTCGTCGAGCTCGGCGTCGGCCACGACGAAGGCGGTGGGCAGCTCGCCGGCCTCCTCGTCGGGGGCGCCGATCACCGCCGCCGCGCTGATCTGAGGGTGGCCGACCAAGAGGGCCTCGAGCTCGGCGGGCGCCACCTGGTAGCCCTTGTACTTGATCAGCTCCTTGAGGCGGTCGGTGATGTAGACGTGGCCCTCGTCGTCCACGCGGCCGATGTCGCCGGTGTGCAGCCAGCCGTCGGGATCGATCGTCGCCGCCGTGGCGTCCGGGCGCCCCAGGTAGCCGGTCATGAGCTGTGGGCCGCGGACGATGATCTCGCCGGTGGCGGCGGGTCCCAGATCCTCCCCGGACTCCGGCTCGATCACCCGCGCCTCGGTGCCGGGCAAGAGGATCCCCACCTGGCCCGGCGCGTTGACGTCCGTCTCGACCATGCTCGAGATGGCGATCCCGGCGGTGGCCTCGGTCATGCCGTAGCCCTGCTCGACCGGACAGCCGAGCCGTTCTGCGCACGCGCGCTGGGCCTCGATCCCCAGCGGCGCGGCGCCACAGCCTACGAAGCGCAGCGACGACAGCTCGAACTGCTCGACCACCGGATGGCGGGCGAGCGCGAGCGCAATTGGCGGGACCACGATCGTGCCCGTCACGCCATAGTCCTGGACCGACTGCAGGAAGCCCTCGAGGTCGAAGCGCGGAAGCGAGACCACCGTGGCCCCGGACGCGAGCGGCATGTTCATGAGGATCGCGAAGCCGAGCGCGTGGAAGAAGGGAGCCACCGCGAGCACCACGTCGCGCGTATCGAGGCCAAGCACGGTGTCGGTCTGCATCACGTTGGCGATCAGCGCGCGGTGGCTCAGCTCCACGCCCTTGGGCACGCCGGTGGTGCCGCTCGAGTAGAGCAGTGCCGCCGTGCTGTCCGGATCGATGGCCGGCTCAGGCGGGTCGTCGCCGTGCTCGAACAGCTCAGCGAAGGGGGCGGCCCCCTCTCCCTCGCCGAGCACGAGCACGTCGTCGCAGCCGGCCTGCCCGGCCGCCTCGCGAGCCGCGGCCAGGAAGGGCGGCACGGTGAGCAGTGCACTCGCACCCGAGTCGCGCAGCTGGTGGGCCAGCTCGCCGGAGGTGTAGAGCGGGTTGGCCGTCGCGACCGTCCCGCCGAGCGACATCGCCGCGTGCACGGCCACGGCGTACTCGGGCACGTTGGGCATGTGGACGGCGAGCACGTCACCGGAGCGGAAGCCGCGGGCGGCGAGGCCCGCGGCGGCGCGGCGCACGTCTCGAGCGAGCCCGCTGTAGGTGATCGTCCGCCCGCTGGGGGCGTCGATCAGCGCGGGCTTCGAGCCGAGCCGTGCCGTGTGCCTGAGCACATGGTCCGTGAAATCTGTGTCCGGCACGAGCGGTGCCGGCCAGGGGCTGCGCATGACTGACTGCAGAACGTCGATGGCCATCGGGTGGCGTCCTCCTGATTGTCGTCCACTTCGCTAGACGACGTGAGAGGGCGATCTATTCCCGGGCGCCGTACACCGAGTCGAGCTCCTGCCAGGCCTCCCAGTCGTGACCCGGGATGATGAGCGCGTCCGGCGTCTCCTTGCGGTACTGGCGGATCTCGCGCAGCGAGCGCCGGAACAGGTGCTCATCGGCCATCCGATAGGGGAGGTGCTCCTCCTCGAGCGTCCGGAGCAGGTAGATCGCGTCCGCGGCCACCAGCACCTCGCGATCGGACAGGCGCACGACGACCGACATGTGACCCTCGCTGTGGCCCGGCGTGAAGACGGTGCGCACGCTGCCGTCGCCGAAGAGGTCGAACGAGCGGCCGAAGCCGGAGAACGAGGAGGCGCCGGGATCGTCGAAGTCGAGCAGCCGGTAGTCGAAGCCGTGGTCGAACTGTCGCTTCACGTAGCCGTGGAACTCGCCCTGCGTGGTGGCCGCGTCCCACTCCGGCTTCGACACCACGAAGGTGGCCTCGGGGAACTCGGCGATCGCGCTCGCGTGGTCGCTGTGGAGGTGGGTCATCACCACCACCTTCACGTCGGCGGGCTCGATCCCCTTTTCGCGCAGCTGGGCCGACACCGCCTGATCCGGCTCCATCTTCACGTCCTTGAAGGTGAACTGCGACAGCCGTCCGAGGTTCTGCGTGGGCTTGACGGCGACCGAGGGGTGGAAGCCGGTGTCGATGAGGATCGGACCCACTCCGGGGTGCTCGACGAGGAAGGCCTGCACGGGCACCTCCAGCCAGTCCCGCTTGGGCACCCCGACGCCGAAGGCCCGCCGCCAGGCCAGGCGCCCCTCCTCGCGCAGAAACCAGGCCGGCGGGCCGATCATCCGCCCGGTGAGGAGCGGGTGCAGCCGGACGCCGGCCCCCTGACGCCCGCCCGCCAGTGGCAGCTCGGCCGGCAGTGGCTCTGCGGCGGTGGCCATCGAGGCAAGACCCTAATAGGGCTCCCCGACGCCCGCCGCGGACCCCAGCTCGGTCAGCGCGACCAGCGTGGGCTCGTCCAGCACGATTTCGTCCGTGGCGGCGCGCCGGCGTGCCTCGGGCTCGCCCGGGATGACGATCTCGTCCGCACCGTCGAGGGGCGCCGCGCTCTTCACCCACTCGACGAAGCCCGGTAGCTCGGCGAGGTAGGCGTCGCGGGCCTCGAAGCCCGGATCGATGCATACGAGCACGAAGGCGTTCGAGAACGGCGGCTCCCCGGGGCGGCTCATGCCGCCCGACGTGAGCAGGCCGACGAGCAGGTCCACGAGCACGATCAGCCCGTAGCCCTTGTGGCCGGCCGCCTCGCCCCCCACCGGGAGCAGCGATCCGCCGTCGATGTAGTCCTGAGGGTTGGTGCTGGGGAGGCCGTCCGAGTCGAGGATCCAGCCGCTGGGCACGGACTCGCCACGCTCGTGGGCGCGATGGACGCGCCCCTCCGCGGCCACGCTCAGCGCCATGTCGAGCATCGCGCCCGGCACGCCGATGGAGATCGGGTTGTTGGTGAGCCGCCGCTCGGCCGACCCGAACGGGGCGACCTGCTGGTCACCGCCCTGGTTGTTCACCAGCAGGATCCCCACCATGCCCTCCGCCGCGATGTGCTCGGTGTACGCGCCCAGCCGCCCCAGGTGCCCGGCGTCGCGACCGCACACCGCCGCCACGCCGTGGCGGGCCGCGGCCGCCAGGGCGAGCTCGGCGGCGCGCTCGCCCGTGAGCTGACCGAAGCCGCGCTGTCCGTCGACGAACACCAGACCGCCGCGCTCCTCGGTCACCAGCGGCTCCACGGCCGGGAGCAGCTCACCGTGCTCGATCAGCTCGAGGTAGTAGGGGAGCTGGCGCACGCCGTGCGAGCCGTGCCCGCAGCGGTCGGCGTCCACGAGCGCCCGGGCCACGCGGCCGGCGCCCGCGGGGGGCGTGCCCTGCGTCTCGAGCAGAGCGGCCACCCAGCTGACCAGGCGTTCGGGCGCTACGCGCATACCGGTCACGTGCTCTCGGCCACGTCCTCCCAATAGCGGATCCACTCGTGCTCGTGGCGAATGCCCGCCTCGAGGGCGAGCCGCGGGGCGTCGTCGACGTCGTCCGGGATCCGCACTCTGATCCGCTCGTACTCGGCCAGGCGCGCGGCGTGGGCCTTCAGCTGCTCGCGGGCGAGCATCTGCCGGTCCGCTCCGAAGAACAGCTTGAGCAGCGCCGGCTCACGCATCTCGGCCAGCTCGGCGGGTGGCTGGCTGCGCCACTCGTCCAGTGCCCGCCGGCCGGACTCGGTGATCGAGTAGCGCTTGCGCCGGCGCCCGCTCTCCTCGCGCTCGACGTCCAGGTATCCCGCCTCCGTCAGCCGCTCGGGCTCGCTGTAGAGCTGGGCGTGCTGCACCGACCAGAAGTAGCCCACACTGCGCTCCACCAGGCGCTTGAGCTGGTAGGGCGTCGCCTCGCCCACCTGCTCTATGAGCCCGAGGACGATGTAGGAGATGGGTGTCAGCCGCGGGGCTTGCAATAGTCCAAATTAGACGGTACAGTCCTGACCATGGCGACCTCACTCTCGCAGACCGCGGCGACGGATCACCGGCTCGGCTTCACGACGCTGGACGAGGAGACCGCCGTGGAGCGGCTGCCCGTGTCCGGGGAGGTGCCGGCGTGGCTGACCGGTGCCCTCGTGCGGGTCACGCCCGCCCTGTTCGAGGTGGGCGAGCGCCGGGTGGCACATTGGTTCGACGGCCTGGCCATGCTCAATCGTTTCGGCTTCGCCGGGGGAGAGGTCTCCTACCGCAACCGTTTCCTCGACAGCCGGGCCTACCGCGAGGCTCGCGCCGGGACGGTCGCTCACAGCGGCTTCGCCACCGACCCGTGCCGCTCGATCTTCCAGCGCGTGCAGTCGCTGTTCTCGCCCGGCTTCACCGACAACGCGAACGTGAACCTGGCCCGGATCGGCGAGCGCCACATCGCCATGACCGAGACGCCGCTGCCGATCGAGTTCGATCCCGACACGCTCGCCACCAGCGGCCACCTGGACTACGCCGACTCGCTCAAGGCCCACGTGACCACCGCGCATCCGCATCACGACCCCGAGCGCAACGAGCTGGTCAACTACTTCGCCCGCTTCTCACGCACCAGCGAGTACGTGCTCTACGGGCTGCCGGCGGGCTCGTCGGCCCGGCGCGTGATCGCCCGTCTGCCGGTGGCCAGGCCGGCCTACATGCACGCCTTCGGGATGAGCGGCCGCCACCTGATCCTGGCCGAGTACCCGCTGCGGGTGAACCCGCTCAAGCTCGCGCTGTCGGGCCGGCCCTTCATCGAGAACTACGAGTGGCAGCCCGCGGAGGGCACGCGCTTCCAGGTGGTGGACCGCGAGACCGGAGCCCTGCGCGGCAGCTACGAGACGGACGCCTTCTTCTGCTTCCACCACGTGAACGCGTTCGAGCGCGGCAGCTCCGAGCTCGTGATCGACCTGATCGCCTACGACGACCCCAAGGTGATCGACTCGCTCTACCTCGACGAGCACGGCCCGCGCGACAGCCTGCCGCCAACCGAGCTGCGGCGCTACACGATCGACCTCGACGGCGGCGGCGTGCGCTGGGAGCGCCTGCCCGGCGGCGAGAACGTCGAGCTTCCGCGCATCGACTACGCGCGCAGCAACGCCCGCGACTACGGCTTCGCCTACTTCACGGGCTCGGCCGACGGTGGCTGGATCGACCGCCTCGTGAAGCTCGACGTTCGCGAGGGCACGCGCAGCGAGTGGAGCTCGCCGGGCTGCCATCCGGGCGAGCCCATCTTCGTCCGCGAGCCCGGGCGTGACGAGGAGGACGGCGGCGTGGTGCTCTCGGTGGTGCTCGACTCCGGCGCCGGCCGCTCGTTCCTGCTGGTGCTGGACGCCGGCTCGTTCGAGGAGCTCGCGCGGGCCGAGGCGCCCCACCACATCCCGTTCGGCTTCCACGGCGAGTACGTGAGGGGAAGCTCATGACTGCGCCCGTCGAGCTGCGGGCCGCCGACGCCGACCGCGAGCGGACGGCCGAGACCCTGCGCGTGGCCACGGCGGAGGGACGGCTGAGCGCCGAGGAGCTCGAGGAGCGCCTGGAGGCCGCGCTGGGCGCCCGCACCCTGGCCGCCCTGGACCCTCTGGTGGCCGACCTGCCCAAGCCTGAACCCGTCCGGCGTGAGCGCCGGTCGCGGCCGCACCCGAGACATCGCGGCAGCTCGCAGCGCGCCGCGTTCCTCGCCACCGCGGCGCTGCTGGTGGCGATCTGGGCCCTGACCGGCGCCGGCTACTTCTGGCCCGTGTGGCCGATCCTCGGGTGGGGCGTGTTCGTGCTGGGCCCGAAGGGCGTCGTGCCGTTCGGTGCCTGCGGCGCACGCCGCCGGAAGCGTTCGGCGGCTCGCCGGGATAGGCTTTCGCCATGCCCTCCGAGCGCTTCATCGACGAGCTGAACGCCCAGATAGGCCGCGAGCTGAACGCCGCCCACCAGTACACCGCGGTGGCGGCCTGGTACGACCGCGAGACATTCCCGCGGCTGGCGAGCTTCTTCTACGAGCAGGCCGACGAGGAGCGCGGACACGCGATGAAGATGGTGGGCTACCTGCGCGACACGAACTCACGGCTGAAGCTGGGGGAGATCAAGGCGCCGCGCGATTCGTTCGGCGACCACGTGGAGCCGATCGCCCTGTCCCTCGAGTACGAGAAGAAGGTCACGGTGGCCATCTCGAGCCTCTACGAGATCGCGCGCGAGACCGACGACTACGCGAGCGAGAGCTTCATGCAGTGGTTCGTGGACGAGCAGGTGGAGGAGGAGGCCACGATGGACGCTCTGCTCCAGGTGGCCGAACGGGTGCGCGAGTACCCGATGATGCTCGAGGAGTTCCTGGCCCGCGACGCCAAGTCGCTGAGCGGCGACGAGTAGCGGCGCCTAGCGGGCGCCGGCGCGTTCGGCGAACGAGCGCTTGAGCAGCGGCTCGTACTTGTGCAGGCTGGGCGGGACCCCGCGCAGGTGCTCGGGCAGCCGCGGCGGCGCAGCCATTCCCAGCACGACCAGGAGCTCGTCGTCGGCCGGCCGGCGGGCGGGGCAGTCGCGGCAGCGAGGGGTCGATTGGCAGCACTTCAGCGGCACGGAGCGCCAGCCTAGCACGACTCTGTTAGGGCTCCCTAATGCGACCACGCGCGGGTACGCTGCCGCACCCATGCCGTCCGATCTGTTCAAGCCCGGTCTGCTCGACGGCCAGGTCGCCTTGGTGTCGGGTGGCGGCTCCGGGCTCGGCCGGGCCTCGGCACTCGAGCTGGCCGCCCTCGGTGCGCGCGTGGTGGTCTGCGGGCGCCGGCTGGAGCCGCTGGAGGAGACCGCGGCCTCGGCGGACGGCGGTCGTTGTGAGGCACTGGCCTGCGACATCCGCGAGGAGGACGAGGTCGAGGCGCTCGTCGGCGACGTACTCGAGCGCCACGGCCGCATCGACGTGCTGGTCAACAACGCCGGCGGGCAGTTCCTCACGCCCGCCGAGGACATCACCCCGAAGGGCTTTCGCACCGTGATCCGGCTTAACGTCGAGGGCACCTGGCTGATGAGCCACGCCGTCGCGACGCGGGCGATGATCCCCGATCGCGACGGCTCACCGGCGGGGGGCAAGATCATCAACGTCACGCTGTCGCCCCACCACGGCCTGCCGGGCATGGCGCACTCATCCGCGGCGCGGGCGGCGGTGGAGAACCTGACCCGGGTGCTCTCGATCGAGTGGGCGCGCTTCGGGATCAAGCTCACAGCGCTCGCAGCAGGACACTTCGCCACCGAGACGCTGCGCACGAAGTACCCGGCGGCGGTGGTGGAGGGTGTGGCGGGCACCGTGCCGCTCGGCCGGCTCGGCACCGAGGAGGAGTTCGCCTGGCTCGTGGCCTATCTGGCCTCGCCCGCCGGCGACTACTTCTCGGGCGCGATCCTCACGATCGACGGCGCGCGCGACAACTGGTTCGGTCCCTGGCCTCCCGGCGGCATGACCGGGGAGAGCGGCGAGCCCCTGGCCGAGGAACGCCGGCCAAGAGAATGACCGCCGTTCCCGAGCTCAGCACCGAGCGTCTGCTGATGCGGGGCTGGCGCGAGGAGGACTTCGAGGCCTGGACGCGCGTGTGCTCGGACGCCGAGGTGATGCGGATCCTCGGGGAGGACGGTGCGTTGAGCCCGTCCGAGGCGTGGAACAACCTCATGAAGCTGGCCGGGCACTGGCAGCTCAAGGGCTTTGGCCACTGGGCGCTCGAGGACCGCGACACGGGCGCGCTCGTGGGTCGCGCCGGCCTGCTGCGCCCACCCGACTGGCCCGACCTGGAGGTGGGCTGGATGGTCGAGCGAGCGCGCTGGGGCGAAGGGCTGGCGGGTGAGGCGGCGCGCGCGGCGGTGGCCTGGGCCGAAGAGGAGCTCGGCGCCCGCCACATCATCAGCCTGATACGAGAGGACAACTCGCGCTCGCGACGCGTGGCCGAGAAGCTCGGTGAGACGATCGAGGGCCGTGCGCACCTGCGCGGCCACGACCTGTTGGTCTACGGCGCCGACCTTCCTCTGCGCGCCTGATCGGTTCGACCCCGCGCTGGACGGGTAACCCCGACCCATGGCTGAGAACGAGGACACAACACCGCAGCGCGGGGAGCAGGGGCAGCACAGCGACGAGCGCTTCGTCCGCCACGAGGAGGAGGAGGCGGCGGAGGAGGCCGCCGAGATCGGTGGTGCGCGGCCGGACTACGAGGGTGACGAGGCCGAGCGTGCCGTCGAGGAGGGCGGCGGTGGAGAGGCCGAGGGCTTCGAGATAGCCGAGCAGGAGCTGATCGACGCGGCCTCACACGGTGAGAACCGGCACAACCCCGCCGAGGACGCGTTCACCCCGGAGGTCGAGTCGGACGAGTCGACCGCGGAGTACGGCGAGCCCGACGAGGAGGAGCCGCAGGATCAGTAGGGCGCGACGTCGCCCGGGCGACCGCGTTCAGCGCTCGAACAGAGTCGACAGAACCACCTCGGTCACCGTCCGGCTGATCCCGTCCGTCGCGCGGATCCGCTCGAGGCAGAGCTCGAGGTCCTGTGTGTCGCGGGCCATCACGTGCAGCAGCGCGCTGGCCTCGCCCGCCACCGTGTGCGCCGAGACCACACCGGGCTCGCCGGCCACCGCCTGCTTGATCGCCTCGGCCGGCATGCCGCCCTCGCAGTACAGATCGACGAACGCCTCGGCGTGCCAGCCAAACGCGCCCGCGTCGACCTCCGCGGTGTAGCCGCGAATCACGCCATCGCGCTCCAGCCGGTCGATTCGGCGCTTGACCGCGGGGGCCGACAGGTGAACGTGCTGTCCTATGTCCTGGAACGAGCGGCGCGCATTCTGTCGCAGCAGCGCAACGATTCTTCGATCGGTGTCGTCCATTCGGCGCTCAATTGTCGCACTCGTGCAACAGATCGGCGTTGCCCGCGCATGGATTTGAGGGAATCATTAAGGGACCACCCGTCCAAGAGATCCGAAAGAGGAGTCCGATGGCGACCGAGCAGCTCGCCCAGAAGCCCGGCACGGTCTCACCGCCGGTGCCCGAGCACGACAAGATGCCGCTTCACGGCATCGACCACGTCGAGTTCTACGTGGGCAACGCGGCGCAGGCCGCCTACTACTTCACGCACGCGTTCGGCTTCACGGAGACGGCTTACCGCGGGCTCGAGACGGGCCATCGCGGTCACAAGTCCCACGTGCTCGAGCAGGGTCGCATCAGGCTGGTGCTCACCGGGTCGCTCAGCGGCGGCGACGAGATCTCCGATCACCACGGCCGCCACGGCGACGGCGTCCACAAGATCGCCCTCAGCGTCCCCGACGCCGCCGCGGCCTACGAGCACGCTGTGGACCACGGCGCTCGCGGCGTCATGACGCCGCGCTGGGAGGAAGACGAGCACGGCCGCGTCCAGCTCTCCGCCATCGAGACCTACGGCGACACGCTGCATCTGTTCGTCCAGCGCGAGGGCTATAAGGGCGCTTTCCTGCCGGGCTACGAGCGCCGGGCGGAAGCTCCGCACGACCCCGACGGCATGTTGCTGATGGCCATCGACCACATCGTCGGCAATGTCGAGCTCGGCCACATGGAGGAGTGGGTCCGCTACTACGAGCGCGTCTTCGGCATGACGGAGATGATCCACTTCTCCGACGAGGCGATTTCGACCGAGTATTCGGCGCTCATGTCAAAGGTGGTCACTTCGGGCGATGGCCGCGTGAAGTTCCCGATCAACGAGCCCGCCGAGGGTAAGCGCAAGTCCCAGATCGACGAGTACATCGAGTTCTACAACGGTGCCGGCGCGCAACACATCGCCGTGGCGACGCGCGACATCGTGGGATGCGTCGCCGCCCTGAAGGAGCGCGGCGTCGAGTTCCTCACGATCCCGGAGGAGTACTACGACGAGGTCCCCGAGCGGATCGGCGACATCGACGAGGACGTCGCCGATCTGAAGCGGCTCGGGATCCTGGTGGACCGCGACGACGAGGGCTATCTGCTGCAGATCTTCACGAAGCCGATCGGGGACCGGCCAACCGTGTTCTTCGAGGTCATCGAGCGGCACGGCGCCCGCGGCTTCGGCGAGGGCAACTTCAAGGCCCTGTTCGAGGCCATCGAGCGCGAGCAGGAGCGGAGAGGAAACCTCTAAGTCATGCGCTACTCGTCACTCGGACAGGTCCCGCCAAAGCGCCACGTGCAGGTGCGCCGGAACGGCAGTGCCTCACCCCTCTTGGTGGAAGAGGTGATGGGCTACGAGGGCTTCTCAGGAAACGAGTCGATCCTCCTGCACCTGCAGTCGCCCTGCCGGCTCGACCAGGTGGGCGAGTTCCGCCCGATCGTGCGCGAGGAGTGGGTGCCGGACGCTCACGTCCACCGGCTGGCCGACGCCAACCCCATTGAGGCAGAGGGCGATCCGGTCTCGAGCCGCCGGCTGCTGATGTGGAACAACGACATCGAGGTGTCGGTGGCCAAGCCGACCGCCGAGCTGGACGGCTTCTACCGAAACGGCGAGGGCGACGAGGTCGTCTACATCCACCGTGGCTCGGGCGTGCTGCGCTCGGTCTTCGGTCGCGTCCCCTTCCGCGAGCGCGACTATCTCGTGATCCCGCGGGGCACCACGCACGCCTTCGAGCTGCCCGAGGGCGAGGAGCAGTTCTGGCTCTGCTTCCACACGCCGGGTGAGATCGAGACGCCCAACCGCTACCGCAACCGCTACGGCCAGCTGCTCGAGCACTCGCCCTTCTCCCAGCGGGACTTCCACCCGCCGCAGGAGCTCGAGACCGTCGACGAGGCGGGCGAGTTCCCGGTCACGCTGCGGGTGCGCGACGGCCACCAGGACTACGTGCTCGACCGGCACCCGTTCGACGTGGTGGGCTGGGACGGCTACGTGTTCCCCTACACGTTCAACGCCGACGACTTCGAGCCGCGGGCCGGGCGCTTTCACCTCCCTCCGCCCGCGCACCAGACCTTCCAGGGCCCGAACTTCGTGATCTGCACGTTCGCGCCGCGGATGCTCGATTGGGATCCCGAGGCCGTGACGCTGCCCTACCACCACTCGAACATCCAGTCCGAGGAGGTCATGTTCTACGCGGACGGCGATTACGCCGCGCGCAAGGGCGTGGACGTGGGTTGCATCACCCTGCACCCCTCGGGCCTGCCCCACGGCCCGCAGCCGGGAGCGGTGGAGAAGGCGCTCGGCAAGAAGCACACCGACGAACTGGCGGTGATGTGGGACACCTTCCGCCCGCTGCGTCTGGCCGCTCTGTGGGCGGAGGTCGACAAGCCGGACTACGCCTTCTCCTGGAACCCGGACCACAGCTCGGCGCCGGCGGGCACCGACGGAGCGTCCCCAGAGTCCGAGAGCGTGGTCACCGGGCCGTCGGCCTGAGAGCTCGAGCCCGCGGTCACGGGCTCGAGCAAGGGAAGTACGGCGCGCCGTCGGCGTTGGTGCACGAGTTGACGCCCGGGCCGCCGTGCAGCAAGTCCTTGCCCTGGCCGCCCACCAGCTTGTCGTTGTCCTCCTCGCCATAGAGGACGTCCGCGCCGTCGTTGCCGAACAGGTCGTCGTCCCCGTATCCGCCCTCGAGGCGATCGTCGTGGTCCCCGCCCAGGAGGGTGTCGTCGCCGTCGTAGCCTGCCAAGCGGTCCTCGTGCCTGCCGCCCAGGAGCCAGTCTGCGCCTTCGCCCCCGTCCAGGTAGTCGGCGTCGTCGGCGCCGTGGAGGTTGTCGTCGCCGTCGCCCCCGTAGAGGTGGTCGGCCCCGTCCAGGCCCTCGAGCGAGTCCCTCTCGGCCTCGCCGTAGAGCTGATCGGCGCCTTCGCCGCCGGTGAGGTCGTCCTGCCCCGAGCTCCCGCGCAGCTCGTCGTCCCCGTCGCCGCCCTCCATGATGTCCCAGCCCGTCCCGCCGAGCACGTGGTCGCCGTCCCAGTCGCCGTAGAGACGGTCGTTCCCCGCCTGCCCGTAGATCGTGTCGCCGTCGTTCAGCGAACCGTCGCTCGCCCCGATTCCCTCGCCGCGGATCGTGTCGACGCCGTCGCCGCCGCAGATGATGTCGCCACCGCCGCGGCCCTCGATCGTGTCGTCGCCGCCGACGGAGGCGATCACATCGGGACCCGGGGTGCCGACCAGCGTGTCGGGGCCGCCGGTGCCCACGATGGTGGGCGTGAGGCCGCCGCACAGCAGTGGCACGGGGGTGTCGCCGGGGGGCGGTGGTGGCCCGGCCACAGCCGTGGCGGTCAGAGCCAGGGCGATCACGGGGACGGTGGTGATGAGCTGACGGGTGCGCATGGCGTGTCTCCTCCAACGGTCGGTTGCTCACCCAACCGCTGGGACCGTGCGGAATTACGGTCGCTTCGCGCGGCGTTTGGCCAGCGCCGAGCGCAGCAGATAGAGCGGTGTGGGAGGCACCCAGCCGAGCTGAAAGGCCGTCCCCAGGTCGTCGCGGTTGGCCCAGTGCTCGATCACCCGCCCGTCGGCGATCCGCAGCCAGTGGGTCTGGGTCGTGGCGAAGCGCTTGCCGGTGGGCGGAAACGCCTCCTTGACCTGTGCGTCCTCGTCGTAGCCGACGAACGGGCGCACGTGGCGGCCGGACATCGTGCAGTGCACGGCGACGAGGTCGCCCTCGGCCACCACCTCGTGGATCTCCCAGCGCAGATCGGCGAAGGCGTCGCGCAGCCACAATGCGGTGGCGTAGGCGGCGTCCGGTCCACGTCCGCGCGACGCCGGCGGCTCGTCCTTGGCCTCGTGGTTGAGGAAGTCCGGATGAAGCACCTCGTCGAAGTCCTCGCGGGTCCCGTTCTCCATGATCTGGATGGAGCGCAGGGCGAGCTCCTTGAGCTGGTTGGTCTTGTCGCGTCCGTCGATGAGCGCGGTCACGTGGTCCTCCAGAGGTCGGCGTCCCCCTGAAGGACCACGACGCCCGCGATCTATTCCAGCGCCGGCCTAGATGTACATCCCTCCGAACTGACCGCCGGTCACGTTCAGCACCTGGCCGTGCACGTAGTCGGCCCACGGGGAGCAGAGGAAGAACACCGGCCCCGCGGCTTCCTCGGGCGTGGCCGGACGGCCCAGGGGAATGATCATCGCCGCCATCTGGCGCATCTGCTCGGGGATGCCGAGCTGGATCTCCTCGCCGTCCTTGACCATCGTGTTGCCCGACTCCTTGGCCGCGGTGAGGCGCGTCTCGACGAAGCCGAAGGCCACGCAGTTCACGTTGATCTTGAACTGGCCCCACTCCTTGGCCAGCGTCTTGGTCAGGCCCACCACGGCGGCCTTGCCGGCCGAGTAGTTGACCTGGCCGGCGTTGCCCATCGTCCCCGAGATCGACGACACGTTCACGATCTTGCGGAACACCTCGCGACCCTCCTCGCGCTCCTGCTTGGCCGGGTCGCGCAGGTGGGGCGCCGCGGCACGGATCACCCGGAAGGGAACGACCGTGTGAATGTCCAGCATGGCCTGGAACTCGTCGTCGGTCATCTTGTGGGCAACGCCGTCGCGGGTATAGCCGGCGTTGTTGACGATGATGTCGATCTGGCCGAACTCGTCGACCGCCTTCTGCACGAGCGCGTCGGGAACGCCGTCCTTGGTGAGGTCGCCGCCGAACACCGCGGTCTCACCCTCGATCTCGGACGAAGCCTGCTCGGCCACGTCGGCGTCGAGGTCGTTGATCAATACCCGCGCGCCCTGCTGGGCCAGCAGCTCGGCGGTGGCGCGGCCGATGCCCCGGGCCGAGCCCGTGACGATCGCCGCCTTTCCATCAAGTACTCCCACTGTTTCGGTCTCCTCTTGGGGGCGTTTCGCGATGTTCATCGTGCGCAGCCGGCCGAGCCGGCTGCTTCGCTGGATTCGAGAGGGAGGCATCGTAGGCGAAGCAGTCGGCGCGGCCGCTGCGGCGCTACCTTCGCAGGCGTGGGCCTCAACGCCGTCCGCTACGGAATCCCCCTGGTGCTGCTCGTGGCCGGGATGGTGGTCTCGGCCACCTCGGGGCGGATCGGCATCGCCGCCGGGGCGATGTTCTTCAGCGCGGGCACCGCGGTCCTGCTCCTCAACGTGCTCTACCGGATGGGCGTGGAGGGCGACAAGGAACGGGACCGGGAGGAGGCCGCGCGGCGCTACTTCGACGAGCACGGTCACTGGCCCGACCAGGCGTCGCGGCGCGAGGTGCCCTGAGTCGTCGCTCGCGGTGCTCAAGTGCTGCGGCAGCCCTACAGGCCCAGCAGCTTCCCGAGGATCTCCTTCATCACCTCGTCGGTGCCCCCGCCGATCGGCCCCAGCCGCGTGTCGCGCAGGGCCCGGCCGATCTCGAGGTCACCGTCGGTGATGCGAAACGCGGCCTCGGCAACCTCCAGTGCGGAGCGCTGCGAGAGGAGCTTGGCCTCGGTGACCTCGCGGATCGCGTCGTGCCCCGTGGCGAACAGGTAGAGCGCGTAGGCGGTCAGGGCGCGTGAGGCCTCCAGCTTGAGCCCCAGCTCCGCCACCGTGTGCCGGAACTCGGTACGTCCTCGGGCCGCCTCGATCACCCGCTCCAGCACGGTCTCCATCGAGCCCACCGCGCCGAGCGCCATCAGCAGGCGCTCCCACTGGAAGTTGGCCATGATCAGGTAGAAGCCGCGGTTCTCGTCACCGAGCAGGTTCTCCTCGGGCACGAACACGTCGTCGAAGGCCAGCTCGCCGGTGTCCGAGGCGTGCCAGCCGAGCTTCTCGAGCTTGCCCGCCACCGAGAAGCCCTCCATGCCCTTCTCGATCAGCAGGAAGGAGATGCCGTTATGGCCGCCCTCCTCGGTCGTCTTGACCGCGGTGACCACGAAGTCCGCGCGCACGCCGTTGGTGATGAAGGTCTTGGCGCCGTTCACGAGATAGCCGCCGTCGACCCTGCGCGCCAGCGTCCGGAGGCCGGCCACGTCGGAGCCGGCGCCGGGCTCGGTGATGCCGAGCGCGGCAATGCGCTCGCCCCGGATCGCCGGCGCCAGGAAGCGCTGCTTCTGGTCCTCGGTGCCGAACTTCCACAGGGGCGGGGTGGCGATCCCGATGTGGGCGCCGATCCCCGCCGCGAGCCCGCCCGAGCCGCAGCGGGAGAGCTCCTGGGTGAGCACGGCGTCCTCGACGTACCCGCCTCCGCGGCCTCCGTACTCCTTCGGATACTTGAGGCCGAGCAGACCGAGCTCGGCCATCCGCGTGAACACCGAGTCCGGGAACCAGCGGGCCTCCTCCCATTCCGCCGCGTGGGGACGCAGCTCCTCGGCCACGAAGCTGCGGATCTCGGCCCGGAGGGCCTCGTGCTCGGCGGTGAAGGGCGGGGTGGGGCGAGGGCTAGCGGCGGCGTGGTCGCGCGCGAGCGGTGGAGCGCTCACAGCCGCTTGCGCAGCATCCCGAACACGCCGCGAACCACCTTCTTCTGAAGGGCCTTGCCCTCGCGCGAGGTCAGGAAGTCGCCCAGCGCTCCCGCACCGCCGGCCGTGGCCGTCGCGGTCTCCTTCTGCTTCTTCGTGGGCCGCTTGGGCTTCTTCTTCGGCGCCGGGGCGGCCGCCTCGGGCTCGGGCGCCGGCTCCTCCAGGCGCGCGGCGAGCTTCTCCCGCGCGCTCTCGGACTCCTCGCGCGTGCCGTACTTGGCGAAGAGGGGAGAGGCCTTGGCGGAGCCCTCCACGTCGTCGGCGGGCGCCATTCGCGAGGCCGGTGCGCGCAGCCGGGTGTGGACGACGGGGGTGGGCACGCCGTCCTCGGAGAGGATCGTCACCGCCGCCTCGCCGATGCCCATCTGGGTGAGCAGCTCCTCGACGTCGTAGAAGTCCGAGGTCGGATAGGTCGACGCCGCCGCCTTGAGGGCCTTGGCGTCGTCGGGCGTGAAGGCCCGCAGCGCGTGCTGCACGCGGTTGCCGAGCTGGCCCAGCACCTCCGCGGGAACGTCGTCGGGCACCTGGGTGACGAAGAAGACCCCCACGCCCTTGGAGCGGATCAGGCGCACGGTCTGGGTCACCGATTCGAGGAAGGCCTTGGTGGCGCCGTTGAAGAGCAGGTGCGCCTCGTCGAAGAAGAACACGAGCTTGGGCTTGTCGAGGTCGCCGGCCTCGGGCAGCTGCTCGAACAGCTCGGCCAGCAGCCACATGAGTGCGGTGGAGAAGAGCCGGGGGCGGTCCTGGACCGCGGGCAGCTCGAGGCAGGAGATGATCCCGCGGCCGTCCGGCGCCGTGCGCAGCAGGTCGGTGATCTCGAGCTGCGGCTCGCCGAAGAACTCGTTGCCGCCACCGGTCTCGAGGCCCACGAGGCTGCGCAGCAGCACCCCGACGGTCGACGAGGCCAGGCCTCCGATCCCCTCGAGGTCCTGCTTGCCCGCGTCCGATTCGAGGAAGGTCAGCAGCGCTCGCAGATCGGACAGGTCGAGCAGGGGCAGCCCCTTCTGGTCGGCGTAGTGGAACACCAGCGACAGGCTCTGCTCCTGGGTCTCGTTGGCCTCGAGCACCTTGGCCAGTAGCTGCGGCCCGAAGTCGGACACGGTGGCGCGCACCGGCACGCCGGGCCCGATCCCGCCGAGCGACAGGTATTCGACCGGGAAGCCAGCCGGCGCGAAGGGCAGTCCGAGGTCGGTCATCCGCTTCTCGGCCGGCCCGCCGGGCTCGCCGGGGACGCTCACGCCCGACACGTCGCCCTTCACGTCGGCGGCGAAAACCGAGACGCCGGCCGCTGACAGCTGCTCGGCGAGAGTCTGGAGCGTGATGGTCTTGCCCGTACCGGTGGCCCCCGCCACCAGGCCGTGGCGGTTCATCATGCGCAGCGGGACCTGGACCACCGCCTCGGTGTCGAGCTTGTCCTCGTGAACGCCCCGGCCCAGGTCGATCGCCGCGCCCTCCACCTTGTAGGCCTCGGTGACGGTCTGGGCGAACTCGCTCATGGGCGGGCGATCCTACCGGTGGGCTCAGGGGCTCTCGAACACGTCGAGCGGCAGGGCCGCCGACACGAGAGCGTTGGGCGCGTCCACCAACTCGGACACGCGCAGCTCCGCCGCCACGCTCATCAGCACGTAGGCCGCCTCCGGGCTCAGGCCGTGCTCGGCCACGAGCCAGCCGAGCAGCTCGGTGAGCGCCCGGCGGGTGGCGAGGTTGAGGTCGAGGTCACCCTGTTCGCCGGCGTCGCTCAGCGGGATGCCGGTGGTGGCGAACATCGCTCGCGGCCGGCGCGGCGGCGCCTCGTAGGCCGGGAAGGTGGGGCGCCAGCGCAGCTCGCGCTGCAGGCCGACGCGAAGGGTCGCCGTGCCGCCGGTCTCGATTGCCGCGATGCACACCTCTCCGTCGCCCTGCGCGAAGTGGAGGTCGCCCACGGACAGGAGGGCCCCGGGCACATGCACGGGCAGCCACAGGCGCGACCCCGGTCCCAGGTCGCGGATGTCCATGTTGCCGCCGTTCTCGCGGGGCGGGTAGGTGCGCAGCCCGTCCGCCGCCTCGGGGGGCCAGGCGTGCTCGGGATCGGGCAGCGGCGCAGAGCCGCCGCGGTCGACCAGATCTTGCTCCCGGGCCAGTGCGCGTTCGAACAGCTCGCGGGAGGGCGCCACGCCGATCGTGCCCGCGTGGATGCAGGCCGGGACGGCCACGCCGGGCAGCTCGCCCGAGCGTGCGATGCCGCCCTCGATCTCCCAGCGCGCGAGGAAGGGCTGCCCGAAGCGGTCACCCAGGAAGCCCGAGCCGGGCCAGATCGCCGTCCAGCCGAAGTCGTCGGTCTCGTAGCCGAGCACCTCGATCTCGAGCAGGTCGCCCGGCTCGGCGCCCCGGACCTCGAGCGGGCCGGTGAGCGGGTGGGCGAGCTGGGGCACGTCGAGCAGGCCGGCGTGTGTGCTGTCGCGGCCGATCACCCGGTCGCGTGAGTCCCTGATCTCGAACACCACCTCTTCCCCGGGATCCACTGACGCGACCGGTGCGAGCTCGGGATGCCAGCGGTTGTGGCCGTTGGCGGCGCCCTGGTCGAGCCGGCGCGAGCGGTCGATCTCGATCGTGGTGCTCATTGGAGGCAGAACTGTCGCGCAGAGCGGCCCAGGGCCCGGGCACTCGCCTAGAGCCCGTACGAGCGGCCGATCACGTCGAGCATCACCTCGTCGGTGCCCGCTCCGATGCGGTTGAGCCGCATGTCGCGCCAGGCGCGCTCGATGCCGTACTCCTTCATGTAGCCGGCGCCGCCGTGGATCTGCAGGCAGTCGTCCACCACCTCGCAGGCCATGCGCGCGGTGTAGAGCTTGGCCATCGAGATCTCCCGGACGGGGTACTCGCCGTTGTCGAAGCGCCAGGCCGTGGAGTAGACCATCTGGCGGCCAGCCTCGATCTTGGTCGCCATCTCGGCGAACTTGTGGCGGATCGCCTGGAACTTGCCGATCGGGCGGCCGAAGGCATGGCGCTCGGTGGCGTACTGGAGGGTCTTGTCGAAGCAGCGCTGGGCGCCGGCCACGCAGCCCGCCGCGCCGATCAGCCGCTCGCCCTGGAGCTCCCACATGATGTGGTAGAAGCCCTTGCCCTCCTGGCCGAGCATCGCCTCCGCGGGCACCCGGACGTCTTGGAAGGCCAGCAGCGCCGTGTCGCTCGCGTGCATGCCGAGCTTCTCCAGCTTCTTCTCGCGGATGACCCCGGGCGTGTCCAATCGGGACAAGGAAGAGCGAGAAGCCGTCGTAGCCGGCGTCGGGGTCGGTCTTGGTCACGAGCACGATGAAGTCGGCTCGGTGGCCGTTCGTGATGTAGGTCTTGGACCCGTTGATCACCCACTCGTCGCCATCGCGCACTGCGCGCGTCTTGATCCCGGACACGTCGCTGCCCGCGTCGGGCTCGGTGATCCCGAGGCAGGCGATCTTCTCGCCCCGGATCGCCGGGACGAGCCACTCCTGCTTCTGCTCCTCGGAGCCGAACAGGAACACCGGGGGAGTGGCCATGTCGGTGTGAACGGCCACTCCCATGGCCAGCCCGCCGGAGCCGGCCCCCGCCATCTCCTCGGCCAGCACGAGATTGGCGAAGTAGTCGCCGCCCTGGCCGCCGTACTGCTCGGGGTAGGAGAGGCCCAGGAAGCCGAGCTCGCCCATCCGGCGGAACACCGAGTCGGGGAAGGTGGTCTCCTCCCACTCGGCTGCGTGGGGCGCGAGCTCCTTGACCACGAAGGCGCGTATCGACTCCCGCAGCTGGTCGTGTTCCTCGGTGAAGATGAAGTGCTTGCGCCGGGCTCCGTGATCGGGCTTCAGCAGCGTGTCTGCGGTGGCCATGAACCGCAAGCTAGCGCGGCGCTGCACAAAAGTAAACAGTGGCACTTCCTACTTTCTGCTGCTCGTGTAACGCCTGCGGCTCTCCCGATACGTTGCCCAAATGAGCGAGCGTGAATTCGATGTGATTGTCCTGGGCGCCGGTCCGGCCGGCGAGGTGGCCGCGGGGCGCCTTGGCGAGCAGGGGCTGAGCATCGCCGTGGTCGAGCAGCACCTGATCGGCGGCGAGTGCTCCTTCTACGCCTGCATGCCCTCCAAGGCGCTGCTGCGGCCGGGCGAGCTGCTCGCCGAGGTGCGGCGCATCCCGGGTGTGGCCGAGGCGGTGACCGGGGACCTCGACGCCCAGGCCATCCTGCGCCGGCGCGACGAGATCATCCACGACCTCGACGACTCGGGCATGGTGCCCTGGCTCGAGGATCACAACTGCACGCTGGTGCGCGGCTCTGGCAGGCTCGACGGAGAGCGTCGCGTGGTGGTCGGGGACGACGTGCTGGTGGCCAAGCGCGCGGTAATCGTGGCCACCGGAAGCACCGCGTTCATCCCTCCGATCGACGGCCTGCGCGACGCCGAGCCGTGGACCAACCGCGAGGCCACCACCTCGAAGTCCGTGCCCGGCCGGCTCGCGATCCTGGGCGGCGGCGTGGTGGGGGTCGAGATGGCCCAGGCCTGGAGCAGCCTGGGCTCGGAGGTGACTCTCGTGGAGGGCGGACCGCGACTGATCGCCCGCGAGGAGAGCTTCGCCTCCGAGCTGGTGGCCAACGCGCTGCGCGACAAGGGCGTCGACGTGCGCGTGGACACCAAGGCGAGCGGCGGTGCGAGCCGCCAACGGGGAGGTCACGCTCGAGCTCGAAGGCGGCGACTCGATCAGCGCCGACGAGCTGCTGGTGGCCACCGGGCGCAAGCTCAACACCGACGACATCGGCCTCGAGACCGTGGGCCTCGAGCCCGGCAAGCCGGTCAAGGTCGACGACTCGATGCGCGCCAACGACTGGCTCTACGCCATCGGCGACGCCAACGGGCGCGCTCTGCTCACCCACATGGGCAAGTACCAGGCGCGCGTCGCGGCGGACGTGATCCTGGGCGAGGAAGCCGCCTGCCTGATCATCGACGGCGAGCGATCGCCGCGGGTGATCTTCACCGACCCGCAGGTGTCGGCGGTGGGCTACACGCTGGCTGCGGCCGAGGAGGCGGGCCTGAACGTGCGCGCGGTGGACGTGCCGACGCAGGGCAACGCCGGAGCCAGCTTCTACGGCCGCGACAGCTCCGAGGGCACCACGCGTCTGGTGGTGGACGAGGACCGTCAGATCGTGGTGGGCGCGACCTTCACCGGGCCGGAGGTGGCCGAGTTCGTGCAGGCGGCAACGGTCGCCGTGGTGGGCGAGGTGCCGCTGCAGCGGCTGTTCCACGCCATCGCGCCGTTCCCGACGCGCAGCGAGGTCTGGCTCTACCTGCTCGAGGCTCTCGGCATCGCCGGGCCCTGCGCGGCCGCATAGCGCCGGGCCACGATGCTGGGCTGCTCCACCGGCCGGCCGGCGTCGATCGAACGCGCCAGCCGGATGAACTGGGCGTGTGACCAGGACAGCGGCGTGGCCGAGAGCGTGCCCTCGCCAGGCGGGAAGCCCGGCCGTCCCGAGGGCGGATTGTCGTCCCACACCTGCTCCGCGATCATCCAGCCCTCGTTGGCGGCGCCCGCCATTGCGGCGAGACGCTGGCCGGCCGCTCGGCGCTTGCCCGCCAGCAGCTCGTACTCGCCCCGCTCGCCGGCGAAGATCGGCCAGATCCGCCCGATCGTGGTGAAGGTGTCCGGATCGGTGATGTCCCAGGGCCCGCCGTTGCGGGTCTCGCCGTAGCCGTCGAAGTTGAAGCGATGCCAGAAGGTGCCGTTCGGGGTGTGCACGCCCAGCTGCTGGTCCACCACCCGGATCGTGTTGCGCACCGTCGGATCGTCGAAGCCCTTGACGCCTAGCCGCACGAGCTCCAGGAAGCTCGGGTCGACCACGGTCCGCTGGTCGGCAGCCGAGGGGCCTCCGTCACCGATCGAGTAGGTCGTGCCCGCGTTCGGGTCGGGGTTCTCGCCCTTGGTCAGGCGCAGGTAGTACGGCTTCGGGTTGTAGGGCCCGTTGGCGGTGGCGGTCCAGCGCTCGACGCTCGCCTGCCAACTGTCGGCAAGGGCCTCCCAGGCCTGGGCCGAGGCTGCGTCGCCGTTGCGGCGGGCGATGTCCGCCGCGCAAACCAGCCCCGCAATCTCAGCCGCGATCGTCCCCGGGGACCAGCCGTCCTGGTTCTCCCAGCGCTCCTGCGGCGAGAAGGGCCCGTTGGCGGCGATGAAGCTCGCCGCCTTCTTGATGTGGTCGTTGTAGAGCGAGCCCCCGAAGCGGCGCAGCTGCCAGGCCAGCACGATCGGCAGGGCCACCTCGTCCATCTGGAGGTTGGTCCAGTTCTCGGCGCCGTCGACGCGGGTGTTCTGCGGGAACGAGCCGTCGGCCTTCTGCTGGCGCAGGAAGGTGAAGTCGAGCAGCCGGTTGGCCGCGGCCCGGTCGCCCAGGGCGATCTGAGCGGTGGCCACCTGGTAGAGGTCGCGCGGCCAGACCAGGTGGTAGGCGGCGGAGATCTCGTCGATGGTCAGGAGGCCCCACGCCCAGGGCATGCTCGGGGAGGCGATGTGGGCGCCACGGTTGGTCTTGTCCTCCGCGGCCGAGAGCACCATCGCCGAGACCCAGTAGGCGGGCCCGTAGGGGCGGGCGCTGGCCGGCTTGGGCCGCAGCCCGGCGATGTAGTCGTGCCAGCCGGCGGAGTAGGCCCGGTGGGCGCGGGCGAAGCCGCGGCCGAGCGAGGCGCGGGCGGTGGCGAGCGCCGACGCGCGGTCGGCGCCGAAGCCCAGCGACAGCGTCATCGTCTGGCGCCGCCGCCCGTTGAGCCGCGTGCGCGCCGTCTGCACCACGTTGCCGCCCGTGGCCGGGTCGTAGTGCCAGTTCATCCGGTGGTCGTTCTTCAGGTCGGTCCAGCCGTCGCTCACGCCGAGGAAGCCGCTCGAGGTGCGCCTGAACGGACGGGAGGCCACGAGCGCGCTGGCCGCCTGGGCGTCCCACGCCACTAGCGCGCCGCCGCGGGTGGCGCCCGAGTCGTCGTCGCCGTTGTTGGACAGCGCCGGGTCGTGGAGCACGTAGAGGCGCAGCGGCCGCCGGGTGAGCGACTGGAAGCGGACGTCCACGAGCACGCTCGAGCGTGCCGGGTCGGTGGTGTAGGTCTTGACGATCCGGTAGAGCCCCTGCCGGTCGGTGTTGACCTGGCGGTAGGACAGGCTGCGCGAGTCGAGCAGACGCACGCGCTGGCGGGTCGAGTCCTGCTCGCGCTCGCTGAAGCGGCGTCCGTCCGATACCACGAACTGGAGGTCACGCAGAGCCGGAGTCCCGAGGTCGGGGTAGTAGACCTCGGTGAGTCGGCCGTCGTCGAGCGTGAACCACGCCTTGCTGGCCAGGCCGGTGGCGGTGCCGAAGCCGTCCTTGTCGGCCTCGGTCCAGATCGCCTTCTCGCCGGGAGCCCCGGGCGCCGGCCCTTGGGCGGCGGCCGCCGGAGCGGCCACGGTCAGGATCGCCAGGACGAGAAGGAAGGCTCTACGCAGCATGATGCACTGACCGATACCCAGGTACGCGACACTTCTCCCATTCCCGATCAGCCGAGGTGAACAGGCGGCATGGACGTGGTGGTGGCAGGAGGACATGGACAGATCGCTCTGAGGCTGCTGCGGCTGCTGGCCGAGCGCGGCGACCGGGCCCGCGGGCTGATCCGAAATCCGGATCACGCGGCCGACCTGGAAGCGGCCGGAGCCGAGCCGGTCATCTGCGACATGGAGGCCGAGGACGATCTCGCCCCGTGGGTCGAGGGCGCCTACGCCGTGGTGTTCGCGGCCGGCGCCGGCCCGGGCAGCGGGGCGGAGCGCAAGAAGACCGTGGACCTCGGAGGTGCCCTCAAGCTGATTGCGGCCGCCAAGACCTCGGGGGTCACGCGCTATCTGATGATCAGCGCGCTCAACGCGGACCATCCCGAGCGCGCCTCAGAGGCGATGCGGCCCTACTACCAGGCCAAGGGCGCGGCCGACGACGCCGTGCGGGCCAGCGCTCTCGACTACACCATCGCCCGTCCGGGACGTCTCACCGACGACCCCGGCAGCGGCCGCATCAGGGCGGGCACGGACATCGGCTCCGGCTCGGTCTCGCGCGACGACGTGGCCGCCACGCTGGCCGCGGTGCTGGTGGCGGACAACACCATCGGCGTGACCTTCGACCTGCTGGAGGGCGACACGCCGATCGAGGAGGCCGTGGCCGGGCTGGCGCGGTGAACGATGCCCGTGCCGCAGAGGTGATCGAGCGGGTGCGCTCGATCCCGGAGGGCTTCGTCACCACCTACGGCGACCTCTCGCCCGGTGCGCCGCGCTTCGCCGGCACGGTGCTGGCCGGGTGCCACGACCCCGGCGTGCCCTGGCAGCGTGTGGTGCGGGCTGACGGCTCCCTGGCCAAGGGCGAGCGCCAGCGCAAGCTGCTCGAGCGGGAGGGCGTGCCCTTCCGGGGCGTGCGCGTGGACATGCGGGCGGCCTGGGTGCCGCCACCGGGCCGGGGCTGAGCCGCAGCTCGTCCGGGCTCAGGTGGTCTGGACGATCAGGACGTCGCAGGGTGCGTTGTGCGAGACCTTGTTGGGCACGCTGCCGAGCACTCGCCGCGCACCCTGCATGCCGAGGCTCCCCATCACGATGAGATCGGCGCCCTCGCGGCGCGCGATGTCCACCAGCGCGTCCGCCGGATCGCCCTTGGGCCCGTGCTCCTCCACCTCCACGCCGTCGGCGCGTAGCCGGCCGGCGGCGTCGCCGAGCACGGCGTCGGCCTTGAAGTCCGGCGCGATCGTGAACTCGCCTGCCGGTGCGCGCCCGGCCAGCTGAGGACGGGTGGGGTGATAGGAGCTCACCACGTGCAGGCGTGCTCCCGTGAGGCGCGCGAGCTCACCCGCGCGTTCCACGGCGATCATGGCGGTCTCGGAGCCGTCGGTGCCGACGACGATGGTCTTGTACATCCCTTCTCCTCCTAGTCAGTCTGCCGGACCGTAACCGGCTCGCCGCGAAGGGGCAAGGTGCCGGCCCTGTGCCGCGTAGTAGAACTCGTCGCGTGCCCTACGAGACGATCCGCTACGAGGTGCGCGACGACGGCGTGGCCACGATCGCCCTCGATCAGCCGGATACCCGCAACGCGCTCTCGAACCAGCTGCTGTCCGATCTGATCGCCGCCTTCGAGGCCGCCCGCGACGACGAACGCGTGCGCTGCGTTGTGCTCGCCTCGACCCACGAGAAGGTGTTCTCCGCCGGGGGCAGTCTCGACCAGTTCGCGGCCGACGTCCCGTTGGTTCACAAGCACTTCGGCACCGAGCGCTTCCCGCGGCTGTTTCGGACCATCATGCAGCTGGGCAAGCCGACGATCTGCGCGGCCAACGGCCACGTGCTCGCGGGGGCGCTCGGAGTGGCGCTGGCCTGCGACCTGATCGTGGCCCGCGAGGGCGCCACCTTCGGCACGCCCGAGATCAACGTCGGCGTGTTCCCCTTCATGATCATGGCGCTGATCTACCGCAACGTGCCGCGCAAGAAGACCAACGAGCTGCTGCTCCTGGGCGAGCGGATATCGGCCGAGGAGGCCCGGGAGGCGGGGATCGTCAACCGCGTGGTGGCGCCGGACGAGTTCGACGCGGCCGTGGACGACTGGGCGCTCAAGTTGGCCGGCAAGTCGCCGGTGCTCATGAAGCTCGGCAAGGACGCGATGTACCGCCAGCTCGACATGCCCTTCGAGGACGCCCTCGATCATCTGCGCTCACAGCTGACGATCGCCTTCACCACCGAGGACATCCAGGAGGGCGTGAAGGCCTTCTTCGAGAAGCGCGAGCCGGAGTGGAGCGGACGCTGATGCCCGCGTCGCTGATCGCAATGCACTGCCGGACCTCGGACCGCTTCCCTGGGCCCTCGCGAGGGGTCGACGTGCTGGCGCCCCTCGTGGCGGAGGCGCTGGGAGTGGAGGCGCGTCACATCGGCAGCGCGGGCGAGATCCGCGACACCCGCTTCGAGGATGACCTGCGCGAATCGCGCGGCTGCCTGCTCGAGGCGGGCGGACAGGTGGACGACGCCCTCACCGCCGGCCGCACCCCGCTGCTGCTCGCGGCGGACTGCTCGGTGTGTCTGACCACCATCCCGGCGGCGCTGGGCCACCGCCCCGAGGCGCGGGTGCTGTGGCTGGACGCCCACGGCGACTACAACACGCCCGACACCACGCCCAGCGGCTTCCTCGGCGGCATGTGCCTGGCCGGGGCCTGCGGCGAGTGGGACCCGCAGCTGAGCGGCTCGGTTTCGCCCGAGCGGGCGGTGCTGGCCGGGATTCGCGATCTCGACGGCGACGAGCGCGAGGTGCTCGAGCGCAGCGCGGCGACGGTGATCGGCGCCAGCACGATCGAGACGCTCGTGGCGGTGAAGAACGCACTCGACGGAGCGCCGGTGTTCATCCACCTCGACCTCGACGTGATCGATCCCGAGCAGCTGGGTGCGCCCATTCCCGCGCCCGGCGGGCTGCATCCGGACAAGGTCTACGACCTGCTCGACTCGGTGCTCGAGGACTGCGAGCTGGTGGGCATGGAGGTCACGGTGTTCGACGCTCCGGAGCCCGAGGGCGAGCGCGAAGCGGCGGCCGCCACGGTCATGCACGTGCTCGGTCCGGTGCTTGACCACCTGAGCGGCGATCAGTAGAAGTAGAAAGTAGGACTTCCTACTTTTGGCTCGATGACCACCACCGACCGCGCCGCCGCAGACACCCTCATCGCCCGCCCCTCGCTCCGCTCGCTGGTGGACGACCTCCAGGAGCGCCGCGAGCGGGCCCGGCTGGGTGGTGGCGAGGAGAAGATCGCCCAGCAGCACGGGCGCGACAAGCTCACGGCCCGCGAGCGGCTCGCCCTGCTGATCGACGAGGGCACGTTCACCGAGCTCGGCGTGCACGGTCGCCCGCACTTCTCCCAGCGGGCCATGGAGGGCCGCGAGGCGCCGGCCGACGGCGTGATCACGGGCTACGGCAAGGTCGACGGCCGCCTGGTGGCTGTGGCGGCCTACGACTTCACCGTGATGGCGGGCTCGATGGGGATGACCGGCGAGCTCAAGGTCACCCGGTTGCGCGACCTGGCGCTGTCCAAGCGCATTCCGATGGTCTGGCTGCTCGACTCCGCCGGCGCCCGCATCCAGGAGGCGGCCGGCTCGCTGTTCGCCGGATCGGGCCATCTCTTCCGCGAGGAGGTGGTGATGAGCGGCGTGGTTCCGCAGGTGGCGGCTCTGATGGGGCCGTGCGCGGCCGGCACCGCCTACATCCCGGGGCTCGCCGACTTCGTCCCGATGGTCAAGGGCCGCGGCTCGATGGCCCTCGCCGGCCCGCATCTCACCAAGGCGGTCACCGGTGAGGACGTGACCCAGGAGGAGCTGGGCGGCTCCAGGATCCACACGCGGGTGTCGGGCGTGGGCGACCTCGAGGTGGGCTCCGACGAAGAGTGCATCGAGGCCGTGCGCTCCTATCTCTCGTTCTTCCCGTCGAGTTGCGAGCAGCCTCCGCCACAGGGCGAGAGCGCCGATCCGGTCGAGCGAATGGAGGAGGACCTGCTCGACATCCTCCCCGACTCTCCCCGCCACCCCTACGACATGTACGAGGTGATCAGGCGCGTGGTGGACGACGGCGAGTGGTTCGACATCAAGCCGCGCTTTGCCCGCACGATCATCACGTGCCTCGCGCGCATGGGCGGGCGGCCGGTGGGCATCGTGGCCAACCAGCCCAAGCACCTGGGCGGGATCCTCGAGAACGACTCGGCCGACAAGGCCGCGCGCTTCATCAACCTGTGCGACGCCTACGGCATCCCGCTGCTGTTCCTGATGGACGTGCCTGGCTTCATGGTCGGCACCAAGGTGGAGCAGGCGGGCATCATCCGCCACGGGGCGAAGATGCTCTACGCGGTGTCGCGCGCGACGGTCCCGAAGGTGACCGTGGTGGTGCGCAAGGCCTACGGTGCGGGCTACTACGTGATGTGCGGAAAGGCCTACGAGCCGGATCTGATCGTCGCCTGGCCGTCGGCGGAGATCTCGGTAATGGGGCCGGAGGGAGCGGTGAACATCATCTTTCGCAAGCAGATCGAGGCCAGCGAGGATCCCGACGCCACGCGCGCCGAGATGATCGACGGCATCAGGCAGACGATCGACCCCTACATCGCCGCGGGCAACGCGATGATCGACGACGTGATCGATCCGCGCGAGACCAGGCCCACCGTGATCCGCGCGCTCGAGATGGCGGAGACAAAGCGGGTGGAGCGACCCTGGAAGCGGCACGGGGTGATGCCGGTATGACCGCCACCCGGCGCGACTTCCTGACCGGTGCCGCGGTGGGCGGGGCCGGCCTCCTGCTGCCCGCGGAGGTCACCGCGGCGGGACGCCGCCGTCGCCGCCGGCGCAAGGTGGACGTGGCCGTGGTGGGTGCCGGCTTCGCCGGCCTCACCGCCGCCCGGGAGCTCGCCCGCGCAGGTCACGAGGTGTGCGTGCTGGAGGCCCGCGACCGCGTGGGCGGGCGCACGCTCAACCACCGGGTCGAGCGCGGCGTGATCGCGGAGGTGGGCGGGCAGTACGTGGGACCGACCCAGGACCGTGTGCTGGCGCTGGCCAAGGCGATGGGGGTCGGGACGTTCCCGACCTACAACGAGGGCGACAACCTGCTGCTGCTCAGCGGCCGGCGCTCGCGTTACGCGGCCACGCCCGGGATCTCCGACGATCCGGACTTCCAGGAGTTCACCGTGGCCACGCTCGGGCTCGACGCCCTGGCCGCCGAGGTACCGGTCGACGCGCCCTGGAAGGCTCCGCGCGCGGCGGAGTGGGATGCCATGCCGCTCGAGCGCTGGAAGCGGGACAACCTCAAGTCTCCGGGGGCGCGGCGCCTGTGGGACATCGCCGCCGAGCCGCTCTGGGGCGTGGAGCCGCGCGAGGTCTCACTGCTCTACGCGCTGGCCTACATCGCCGGCGCCGGCAACGAGAAGGAGAAGGGCAGCGTTCTGCGCCTGCTCACCACACCCGGCGGCGCCCAGGAGGCCCGCTTCGTGGGCGGCTCGCAGCGCATCCCCCTCCGCGTGGCCAAGCGACTGGGCTCGCAGGTGGTGCTCGGCGCTCCGGTGCGGCGCATCGAGCAGGAGCGCGGCCGGGTGCTCGTGACGAGCGACCGTCTGGTGGTGGAGGCGAAGGCCGTGATCGTGGCGGTGCCGCCCGTGCTCGCGGCCCGCATCGACTACATGCCCGCCCTCCCGCGCGCGCACCGGCGCCTGCTGCCGAGGATCCTCCCCGGCCATCTGATCAAGTGGGAGGCGGTCTACGACGAGCCCTTCTGGCGCGGCCAGGGCCTCAGTGGCCAGGTCGTCTCCGACGGCGGACCCGCCAACACGACGTTCGACAACACGCCGCCCAAGGGCAGCCCGGGGATCATGTTCGGCTTCGTGGGCGGCGCTCAGGCCAGACGCTTCGCCCGCCTCTCGAAGGCGAGACGCCGCCGGGCCGTGCTCGACAACTTCGTGACCTACTTCGGCGACGAGGCGCGCACTCCCAGCTCCTCATTCGAGATGAACTGGTCGCGCGAGGCCTGGACCCGAGGCTGCCCGGTGGGGCACACCGAGCTGGGCGTGCTTCGCCGCTACGGACCGGCGCTGCGCCGCCCCGTGGGGCGCATCCACTGGGCCGGCACCGAGACGGCGGGCTACTGGAACGGCTACATGGACGGCGCCGTTCGGTCGGGCGAGCGCTCGGCCGAGGAGATCATGCGCCGCCTGCGGCGGGGGTGATGCCCGCCTGAAGCTGAGCGAGTCCGACGCGATCTTCTTCGACGGGCCCGGCGCCTTCCGCGACTGGCTCGAGGAGCACCACTCAGACGAGCCGGAGGTGTTCGTGGGCTACTGGAAGAAGGCCACCGGCAAGCAGACCATGACGTGGTCGCAGGCCGTGGACGAGGCGCTCTGCTTCGGCTGGATCGACGGCGTGATGCGCCGCATCGACCACGAGCGCCACATGCAGCGCTTCACCCCGCGCAGGCCGGGCAGCAACTGGAGCAAGGTCAACATCGCAAAGGTGGCGAAGCTCGAGGAGGGCGGCCGCATGCGTTCGGCGGGACGGAGGGCCTTCGCCGCACGCGAGGAGGAGAAGTCGGGCGTCTACGCGTTCGAGCGCGAGGAGACCGCGGAGCTGCCGGCGCAGTTCGAGGAGCGCCTGCGTGCAAACGGCGCCGCGTGGGACTACTGGGAGGCGCGTCCGCCCAGCTACCGGCGCACCGCCACGCACTGGGTGGTGAGCGCCAAGCGCGAGGAGACCCGCGAGCGCCGCCTGGCCCAGCTGATCGAGAGCTCGGCCGCCGGCCGCCACGCCCCGCCGTTCGTTCCCCGGACCGGAAAGAGATAAGGATGAGCCGCTTCGAGGACCCCTGCATCGTCACCTGCTCGATCTCCGGCGCCGTGGCCAACCGCGAGCAGTGCCCGGCGATCCCGTACACGCCCGAGGAGTACGGCGAGGAGGCGCGCCGGGCGGTGGACGAGGGCTGCTCGATGATCCACATCCACGCGCGGACGCCGGACGGCGTGCCGAGCTACGAGGTCGAGGACTTCCGGGCCATAACCGAGGCGATTCGCGACGCCGTGGACGACGTGATCGTCAACTACTCGACCGGCGCCATCGGCGTGCCGATCGACAAGCGGATCGCCTACCTACGCGAGCTGCGGCCCGACGTGGCGGCTCTGAACATGAGCTCGATGAACTACGCCAAGTACTCGAAGAGCCGCCGGGACTTCGTCTTCAAGGCGGTCTTCGAGAACTCGTTCGACACGATCATCGAGTTCCTGGAGGCGATGAACGAACTGGAGATCAGGCCCGAGCACGAGTGCTTCGACACCGGCCACGTGGCCAACCTCGACCCTCTGATCGACATGGGCCTCGTCTCGGAGCCGCTGCAGATCTCGTGCGTGATGGGCGTGACCGGCGGGGTGCGGCCCACGCCCCGCAACCTCGCCCACATGGCCGATCAGATCCCCGGCGGCGCGGAGGGCTCCAACAACTGGGGGGTGATCGGCATCAGCCGCGACCAGTGGCGGCTGGTGGCGAGCGCGGCGGCCCTCGGCGGCAACGTGCGGGTGGGGGTGGAGGACAACTTCTATCTCCCGGACGGAGAGATGGTCCGCTCGAACGGCGATCTGATCGCCAAGGCGCGCCAGATGGTGGAGGACACGGGCCGCCGCGCGGCCACTGTGGCCGAGGCGCGCGAGCTGCTCGGGACTCCGGCCCGCGCCCCGGCACGGTGAGCGCCCTCAACGGCATCCGCGTGCTCGACCTGTCCCGGCTCCTGCCGGGCGGGTTCTGCTCGCTGCTCTTGGCCGACTTCGGGGCGGAGGTGCTGAAGGTCGAGGACACCGGCATGGGCGACTACGTGCGCTGGTCGCCGCCCTACCACGAGGGCGCCGAGGACTCGGCCAAGTCGGCGCTGTTCCTCTCGCTCAACCGGGGCAAGCGCTCGATCAGGATCAACCTGAAGGAGGAGCGCGGGCGCGATCTTCTGCTGCGGCTCGTGCGCGAGTACGACGTGCTGCTCGAGTCGTTTCGGCCCGGGGTGATGGAGCGGCTGGGGGTGGGCTACGAGCGGCTGCGCGAGGAGAACCCGGGACTCGTGTACTGCGCGATCTCGGGCTACGGGCGCGACGGCCCCTACACGGCCCGCTCGGGCCACGACATGAACTACCTCGGGCTCAACGGGCTGCTCGGCCTCACCGGCGACGCGGACGGCCCGCCGGTGCAGTCCGCCGGCCAGATCGCCGATCTGGGCGGCGGGGCGCTGATGGCGGCCTTCGGGATCCTGGCCGCGCTGCGTGAGCGCGAGACCTCGGGCGAGGGTCAGCTGGTGGACGTTTCGATGTTCGACGGGTCGCTGTCGTGGCTCGCGATGGTCGCGGCCAAGTACCTGTGCGACGGCGTGGTGCCGCAGCGCGGCGACAACGAGCTGAGCGGGCGCCTCATCTGCTACCGGCCCTACGCCTGCGCCGACGGCTGGGTCACCCTGGGCGCGCTCGAGCCCAAGTTCTGGCAGGCCTGGTGCCGGGGAGTCGGGCGAGAGGATCTGATCGAGCGCCAGTTCGAGCGGCCCGGCTCCGACGCCCACGCCGAAGTGGAGCGCATCTTCGCCGAGCGCACGCGGGCGCAGTGGCACGACTTCGCCGAGCAGCACGACTGCTGCCTCGAGCCGGTGCTCGATCTCGGCGAGGCGCTCGACTCCGAGCTGGTCCGGGCGCGCGAGATGGTGGTGGACGTGCAGCAGCCCGGCACCGACGGTGTGAGGCTGCTCGGGGTCCCGGTCAAGCTGTCGCGCACGCCCGGCGCGCCCGCCGGCCCCGGGCCTGCCCTGGGCGAGCACACGAGGGAGGTGCTCGCCGGGCTCGGCCTGTCGGACGGGGAGATCGACGAGCTCGAGCAGGAGGGCGCGGTGGCGTGAGCCAGAACGGCCTCCTCAAGATGAAGGAGCTGGCCGAGGCGAGCGGCGTGAGCGCGGGGACGATCAAGCACTACCTGCGCGAGGGACTGCTGGGTGACGGGGCCGACGTGGTCAAGACCTCGCGCAACATGGCCTACTACCCGCCCGAGTACGTCGAGCGCATCAAGCTCATCAAGCAGCTCCAGGAGGAGCGCTTCATGCCGCTCAAGGTGATCAAGTCGATGCTCGATGACGATCCCGAGCGAGCACGCGCACTGGTCGAGCTCGAGGACCGCATCCTCGACCGGGCGCTGGCCGGCGACCAGGCGCGCGTGTCCGCCGCCGAGCTGCGCCGCCGCTACGAGCTTCCGGCCGAGGTGCTCGAACGGCTCGGCGAGCTCGAGGTGGTCACGCCCAACTCACGCGGCTACGGGCCCCGCGACGTGGAGATCGTCGAGGCGATCAGCCGCTTTCGCGCGGGCGGATGGGACGAGCGGATCGGCTTCACGGTCTACGACACGCTGCGCTACAAGCGCGCCCTGGAAGAGCTCGTGAAGGAGGAGGTCCAGGTGCTGATGGACCGCCTGGCGGGCGAGCTCGAGCCCGAGCGGGCCACCGATCTGCTCTCGGCCGGCCTCGACCCGCTCAACGACCTGATCGCCGCCCTTCACCAGAAGGCCCTCGTGGCCGAGCTGCGGCGCCAGCGAGCCGCGCGCTCGTGAGCGGCGCGCGGCTCTAACCGGCGGGCACCGGCTTGAGCCACGGAGCGCGGCCGACGTAACCGATGGTGCGCCGCCGCGACTCGCCTGTGGCGGGCACCACCTCGAAGGCGGGATGCTCGACCCAGGTGGGCACGTAGCGCACGTTCTCCACGCGGGCGCCCTCGGGCCCGGCCTCGACGTGGAGCAGCACGATCGTGCCGTCCTGCGACTCGGCCGGGCAGCAGGCGTAGGTCTGGTTGGAGAGCAGGTTGCCCTCGCCGAACACCACCGGCTTCCCGTTCACCTTGCGGGTCGGCTGCACCACGTGAACGTGCTGACCGATCACGGCGGTCACGTCGGGAGAGCGGGTGAGGATGCCGGCCAGGCGGCGCTGGAGGTCGTTCGGCTCGTGTACGTACTCGTCGCCCCAATGCAGGCTCACGATCACCACGGCGGCGCCGGCCTTGCGCGCGGCCTTGGCGTCGGCCAGCATCTTCTTCGGCTCGGCCATGTTCAGCGCCCAGTCGTTGTCGGGCAGGGGCATCCCGATGATGCGCGTGGTGTAGGCGAGCAGCGCCACCTTCACGCCCTTGGCCTCCATCATCGCGATGTGCGACTGGCTCGGCTTGGCGTTGCCCCCCGAATGGAGAACGCCCGCGCGGTCGAGGCGGCGCACGGTGAAGTCGACGCCCTCCTGCCCACGGTCGAAGGTGTGGTTGGACGCGTTGCTGCACGCGTCCCAACCCGTCCAGCGGATCGCGTTGGCCAGGCTGGCGGGGGCGCCGAACACGGGGTAGCCCGACGGGGCGTCGCCGGTGAGCGGCACCTCGAGATGGCAGATGCCGAGGTCGGCGCCGCGCACGATCTCGCGCACGCGGCCGAGCATGGGGCGGAAGTCGTAGTTCGTGCCGCCGCCGTTGGCCAGGGCCTGAGCGAACACGGGGCCGTGGATGAGCAGGTCGCCGCTCACCGCGATGGTGAGCTCGGTGGGCTCCTCGGGCATCGATTGCGCCACACGGTCCGCCGGGCCGGCGGCGTCGTCGTCGTTGGAGCCCGAGCCCGCCATCACCACGACGGCGGCGATGCCCAGAGCCACCACGGCGACGATCGCGGCGGCCGTGATGCGCCGGCGCCGGTAGATGCGCCGGCGGGCCTCCGCGCGGCGGCTCAGGCGGGCCTCCTGGTCGAGATCCATCGACAGCGGCGCTCCTCAGCGCAGCGGCCGGATGCCCTGACGGCGCCCGGCCACGCTCACCGTTCGGTTCCAGGAGACCGAGCCGGGCGCCGCGGGCTGCACGCTGTAGTCCGGCTGGCTCACGTAGGTGGGGACGTAGCGGATACGCGTGCCCTTGACCGGCTCGCCGGGCCGCGCCACGAAGTCGATCACGGCGATCAGCCCGTCCTGCGACTCGGCAGGACAGCAGGCCGCGGTCTGGTTCGACACGAGGTTGCCCTCACCGAAGACCACGGGCTTCCCGTTGATCCGGCGTATCGGCTGCACCACGTGCACGTGCTGGCCGACGATCGCGGTGATCTCGGGCGCCTTCGTCAGGCGTCGCGCCAAAGACAGCTGTGAGGGGGAGATCTCGTGCTGGTACTCGTTGCCCCAGTGAAGGTTCACGATCACGGCGTCGGCCCCCTTCGTCTTGGCCCGCTTGGCGTCGGCGAGGATGCGTTTGGGCGTCGCCCAGTTGAGATTCCAGGGGTGGGGCACGATCTGGCCGTTCGAGATCGCCGTGTAGGCGAGGAAGGCCACCTTCACGCCCTTGACGTCCACGATCGTCGTGCGGCGTCGCTCGGCTCGTGAGCGCGCCGTGCCGGCGTGGGCCAGGCCGGCGCGGTCGAGGGCGTTGATCGTGGTGCGGATCCCGTACTCGCCGGCATCGAGCGAGTGGTTGGAGGCCGTGCTGCACAGGTCCCAGCCGACCCTCTTGATCGAATCGGCCAGGGCCGGCGGACTGCGAAACACCGGGTAGCCGCTCACCGGTCCGGGCACGAGCGGCGTCTCGACGTGGCAGAGAGCCAGGTCGGCGCCCTCGATGTGGCTCTTCACCGGATCGAACATCGGCGCGAAGTCGTAGCGCGAGCCCCCGCCCAGCGCCAGCGCCCGGGCAGCCACCGGCGTGTGGATGAGGAAATCGCCCGACGCGGCCACGCGGAACTTGACCGGCTCCTGGACCGGCTGGGCGTGCGAGAAGGCGAGCGCGACGGCCAGCAGGCCGATCTTCATCATGCCGTCACTACCCCGTAACGCTTGTCGCACACGTGCAACACGCTCTCGCGCATCATGGCGGCATGGGCGGCGAGACGAAAGTTGTGCACCGTATGGGTGCGAAAGATTCGTCTCGATCGGCGACTCATCCGGATCGCCTCATTGCGGAGCTCGGCCGGCGCCAACACGGGCTGATCTCCACTGCGCAGCTGCTCGGAGTGGGTGTCGGCCGGCGTGTGATCGCGCGTCGCGTCGAGCGTCACCAGCTGCACATCGTCCACCGCGGCGTTCTGTCGATCGTCCCCCGGGAGCTCATGTCCGCTCGCGCCTTCTTCATGGCAGCTGTTCTCGCCGGTGGCGACGGCGCTGTGCTCAGCCATCGCGCGGCCGCCGCGCTCTGGGGCATCCGCCAGAGCGCGTCGGCGGTGCTCGACATCACGGTCCCGAGGCGCCTCGGAAAGCGCCCGGGCGTCCGCGCCCACCACGTGATCCTGCCTCCCGACGAGTGCACGATCCTCGACAGCATCCCGGTCACCTCGCCCGCGCGGACGCTGTTCGACCTCGCTCCAGGCCTTCAGCGGCACGAGCTCACGCGAGCCATCGAGCAGACCGAGGTGCTGCGGCTGTGGAGCCCGACGTCACTCGTGGAGCTCCTCGAGCGCCACCCGGGGCGTCGAGGGGCGGCCACGACGAGGGCGGTGCTCGGCGCGGGCAAGGCGTGGGGACGAGTGACGCGCAGCGAGCTCGAGCGGCGCTTCCTCGGCCTGGTCGAGGACGCCGGATTGCCACTACCGGAGACCAACGCTCTGGTGGAGAGTCGCGAGCGCGACTACGAGGCCGACTGCCTCTGGCGCCGGGAGCGGGTGATCGTCGAGCTCGACGGCCGGGCCTTCCACGACACCCGCGCCGCCTTCGAGCGCGACCGGCAGCGCGACCGCCGCCTCGCGGTCGAGGACTGGAGACCGCTTCGCATCACCTGGCGCCAGCTCGAGGACGAGCCCGAGGCCGTGCTGGCCGACCTGGCGGCCCTCCTCACCACCACACCTCGTGTTCCTCCATCACCCCGAACCCCGCTGCCAGCTCCACACCCCCTGGCAGCTCGCCCGTGAACTCGCCGAAGGGCTGGCGGTAGCGGCTTCGCAGCAGACCCCGGTTGGCCGAGTGATCGCGGGAGGCCCAGGGCCGGAACGACAGCCCACCTACCGCGGAGAGGTCGGAGGCAAAGGCCTGCGCCGCGACCTCACGCGGCACCCCGTCGACCCACACCGTGCGCTCGCTGGCCACGTCCGAGTCGTGCACACCGTCGACCAGGTTCCACGCCACGCTTCGTCCCTCGGCCGACCGACCCACGCCCGCGGACCAGCGCCAGCTCGTGTACCGCGCGTGATAGCCGGCGGACTCGTCGACGAACCCGTGCTCACCGTCGATCGCGAAGCGCTGTCCGCCCACCAGCACCTGCCCGCTCACGTGGACCGGCGCCCGCTTGGCCGTCCAGATGAACGAGCGTCCGTGCGGTGATACGACCTCCACCGGCGCCGCGTCGCCGAGCTCGAGCTCGATCAGGACGTCGGCTGATCGCACCTGGACCCGCTCGCGTGAGAGCCGCACCCCGCCGCGCCGCTGGGTGGTGCGCTCGAACAGCCGCCCGTCGGGCAGTGCCACCGCCCACCAGCGCTGCGGCAGCCCGGCCACGCGGGCATCGCCGACACAGAGCATCAGCTCCGGCGTGTACACGCCCGCGTAGCGCCAGCGCTTGAGTGGCCGGCCGGCCCGCAGGGGCGGCATCCGCGCGGGCGGCAGAGGGAGGCCGAGCTCGCGGACACGGGCTCCGCGCCGGGGCAGCGTTCCGCGCTCGGAGGCCACAGGCGCAGTACACTGCAGATTGACTGGTCAGTCAACGCCCGTGGGAGGGATGAGGCCGAGGAGCGATGAGGGCCGCCGCAGTCCAACTGGAATCGACTCCCGACAGGGAACGGAACCTCGAGAGCGCCGAGCGGCTCGTGCGCGCCGCGGCGGCGGACGGCGCCGAGCTGGTGGTGCTCCCCGAGCGGCTGGACATCAGGGGCGCCACCCGCGACTACCTCGAGGGGGCCGAGCCGCTCGACGGCCGCCCCGTGAGCTGGGCCCGCGAGCTGGCCGCAGAGCTCGGCATCGACCTCGTGGCGGGCTCGGTGGCCGAGCGCCGCGAGGGCCATGAGCGCGTGGCCAACACCTCGGTCCACGCCGGGCCCGACGGCGAGCTGCACGCGGTCTATCGCAAGATCCACATGTTCGACGTGGAGGTCGGCGGAGTTCAGTACCGCGAGTCGGAGCACTCCGAGCCGGCCGACGAGATCGTGCTCACGCAGACCGCCGGCGGCGTCGAGCTCGGGCTGACCGTCTGTTACGACCTGCGCTTTCCCGAGCTCTACCGGATCCTCGCGCTGCGCGGCGCCCGGGTGATCACCGTCCCGGCCAACTTCACGCGCGTGAGTGGCGAGGCGCACTGGGAGGTCCTGCTGCGCGCCCGCGCGATCGAGAATCAGCTGTTCGTGATCGCACCGGGCCAGGGCAACCTGCCCTGCCCGGAGGGCGACAGCTACGGCAACTCGATGATCGTCGACCCGTGGGGGGAGGTTCTGGCTCGGGCGCCCGCCAGCGGCGCCTGCTTCATCGCCGCCGAGCTCGACCTGGCCCGCCAGGACGAGATCCGCGCGAAGCTCCCGAGCCTGGCCAATCGCGTCGACGCCGCGTATCGATGGCCTCAAGGAGTGCACGCCTGATGGCCAGCTCCTCCAAGAGCAACGGTGGAGTCGACAAGCGCCGCCTGATACTCGACGCGGGAGTGCGCGTGTTCGCCCGGCGCGGCTTTCACCACTGCCGGGTGTCCGACGTGGCCGACGAGGCCGGCGTGGCCTACGGACTCGTGTACCACTACTTCGACTCCAAGGAAGAGATCCTCAACACGCTCTTCCTCGAGCGCTGGCAGATCATGCTCGACGCGATCGCCGAGATCGACGCGGGGGAGGACGACGCCCGCGAGAAGCTGCACTCCGTGGCGGGCTTCATCATCGAGTCCTACCGCCACGATCCGGACCTGATGAAGGTGATCATCGTCGAGGTCACGCGGGCTGCGAACTCGTTCGGCGCCCTGCACATCGAGAAGATCCGTGAGGCCTACGCGGGGATCGCCGGCATCGTGGAGTCGGCCCGGGCCGAGGGCGCCTTCAAGTCCGACATCCCGGCCGAGTTCGCCGCGATGTGCTTCTACGGCGCCATCGAACAGCTGCTCACGGGCTGGATCTTCGAGGTGCTGCCGCGAACCGACGAGGAGTACGAGCGCGCGAAGGGCCTCGTGGTCGAGGCGATTTGCGGAGGACTGGAGACGGCGGGGCCGGGAAGCCCGGCGGCGTCTGCTTGAATCCGGCGATCGTGAACAACGACCTCTCCAAGCGACTCATGTGGAGCGGCCTGCTGGCGGGGATGGGGGCGCTCGTCTCGATCATCGCCAACCGGCTGGCCACGGTGATCTGGCTACGGGTCTTCAAGGAGGACCCGCCGACCGACTGATGGCCGACGAGCCGAACCAGGGAGCGCCCGGCGAGGGCACGGCGAGTGCGCCCGCCGACCCACCGCCCGCGGGCGGGCCGGAGGTCAACCAGGGGGCGACCGGAAATCGCCCGTTGGGCGAGTCGCCGCTGCTCGCCGACAGCAAGAGCGACGAGGACCCGTTCGCCAAGCGTCCCGAGGCCTTCGTGGGCGGGGCATTCGCCGGCGGGTTTGCGCTGGCGCTGATCCTGAGACGATTCCGTCCATGACTCCCGGCGACGGCAAGCCCCCAACGGACGCAGAGAAGTCGCTCGGCGACATCGTCGCCGAGGTCTCAGAGAAGGCCTCCGCGCTCGTCCGGGCTGAGATCGACCTGGCCAAGGCCGAGGTCACGGAGAAGGTCACCAAGCTTGGGAAGGGCGCGGGGATCGCTGCGGCCGCCGGCGTCTTCCTGGTCTTCGCGATCACGATGTTCTTCCACGCGCTGGCCTGGTTCTTCAACGATCTGTTCGACTGGCTCGCGAGTCCCTGGGCCGGCTTCTTGCTCGTGTTCGGCATCCTGACGGTGCTGGCCGCGCTGGCGGGCTTCATCGCCTACCGGCTGTTCCAGAGCGGAGCGCCGCCCACGCCGGACATGGCCATCGAGCAGGCCAAGCAGATGCGGGCTGAGCTCGAGGCCCAGACGATTCAGCGCGACCAGGTACACCGGACGCTCGAGAAGGGCGAGGAGGTCAAGTCCTGATGGCCGACGCAGGCACCCGCAGCCCGGAGCTGATCCGCTCCGAGATCGAGGAGCAGCGGCGCGAGCTCGCCTTCTCGGTCAACGACCTCCGCTCGAAGGTCACCGAGATCACCGACTGGCGCAAGCAGCTGGTGAAGAACAAGCGCACGGCGCTGATCGGCGCGGCCGTGGCCGGCTTCGTCATCGGGGGCGGCGTGGCCGCCACCATCTCGATCGTCACCCGCCGCTGAGCGCTCAGGACCGCCACCGCATAGATCTGCGTCCGGCGCGCCCGGACGACGTAGAGGAGTACACCGAGCTGATGCGGCGCAGCCGCGACCACCTGCGCCCCTGGTACTACGGCGCCGAGACGCCCAACGCGTTCGAGGACCTCATCCGCCGCTCGCGCCAGGACGACTATCAGCTGCTGCTCGCCTGCCTCAAGGACGGCGGGAGCATCGTGGGATCCTTCAGCCTCTCCCAGATATTCCGCGGCGGCTTCCAGAACGCGTTTCTCGGTTTTGCCGCCGGCGCCCCGTACGCGGGCCTGGGCTACATGCGGGAGGGCATCGAGCTGACGCTGGGCTACGTGTTCACGACGCTGCAGCTACATCGCGTGGAGGCTAATGTGCAGCCCGCCAATGGGCGCTCGCTTAGACTCGTCGAGCGCTGCGGCTTCCGGTTCGAGGGCTTCTCGCCCAACTACCTGAAGATCGGCGGCCGCTGGCGAGATCACCGGCGCTATGCGCTCACTGTCGAAGATTGGGGGACCCGCAAATGAAGATGCTCGGAGTCGGATTCGGCCGTACAGGCACGATGTCGCTGAAGGGGGCGCTCGAGGAGCTCGGGCTGCCGACGTTCCACATGATCGACCTGATCATGGGCGAAAACCGCGATCGCGACCTGCAGTACTGGATCAAGGTCGCCAACAACGAGCCCGTCGACTGGCAGGAGGTCTTCGAGCCCTGGGAGGCCACCGTCGACTGGCCGGCCGCGTCGCGCTGGGAGCAGCTGATCGAAGCCTTCCCCGACGCTCACGTGCTGCTCAACCACCGCGACTTCGACGGCTTCTACAAGAGCTGTCAGAACACGATCCTGGCCGTCAAGCTGGCCGCGAGGGCCGGGGAGCTCAAGGAGGACGCCAACCGCGACGGCCCCTCGCCCGAGCTGTGGGGCGTGATCGAGAAGCTCATCTGGCAGGGCGACTTCCAGGGTCGCTTCGAGGACAAGGAGTGGGCGCGCCAGATGTACTACGACCGGATGGAGACGATCAAGAAGACGGTCGACCCGGACCGCCTGATCGTCTGGGAGCTGGGCGTGGACGGCTGGGAGCCGATCTGCAACGCCCTGGGCCTGCCGGTCCCGGACAAGCCCTTCCCGCACCTGCACGACACCAACGAGTTCCGCGTCGAGTTCGGCCTCGAGCCGCTGCCCGCCTAGCGAGCTGATTAACGGCGATCCTCGGCCCGCGGCGGCGCTCAGGCTTCCGGCCGGCGCCGCCGCGGGCCCAGGTTGCTCACGATCAGCGCCACGATCGTGACCAGGTAGATCTGGCCCGTCAGGGCCTCGGTCACCGCCAGTGTGCGGCCGACGTTCGGCACCGCCGTGAGGTCGCCGTAGCCCGTGGTGGTGAGCGTCGTGTAGCTGAAGTAGAGGAAGTCCGATTGATTGGGATCGCTCAGCTCGGCGAAGAACGGCCCGTTGCCCACCTCCGAGGTGATCGCGTAGGCGAACGAGAAGAACATCCCGATCAACAGGTAGATCGCGAGCACCCCGCAGAGGGTCTGCAGGGACACCCTCATCGTGGCCCTCACGTCGCGAATCAGGCCCGAGGCGAGCACCACGGGCGCCACGCCCACGAGCAGGGCGGTGGCGGACGAGATCGTGTTGGTCCTGACCGATCCGCCCACGATCAACGACAGCGTCGCCAACACGGCCACTACGGCCGCCAGCAGCGCGGCCAGCCTGACCAAGCGGTGAGGCGCCCGCGCGGCGCGCACCGCGGCCACGAGCGTGCCCGCCTGCAACCAGGTCACGATGAGCCGCGTGCCGTCGGTGTCGGGCACCGCCTCCTGCACCACGAACGACAGCACCACGAGGGCGAGCACCGCGCCATAGCGGCCCTTCACGCCGTGCCCACCTAGTCCGGGGAGGCTCGGCGGCGCGCCACCAGAAGGCCCAGCAGGGCGCCGATCACGATCGACAGCGCGACCACGACTATCAGCGGGGTCTTCCAGGTGCCGATGATCCAGTTGACCTCCACCTGATCGAGGTTCAACACGGCGAAGATGGCGGCGATCGCGCTCAGGCTCGCCAGGAGAATCATGCGGGCGCTCTCCCGGCGGCTGCGCTTGGGCGTGCCGCGCGGCCGCTGCGCTGGTTCCTCGCTCATGACCTCTCGATCATCGGGAACCGACCTTATGCCAAACGCGGCCTCGCGGGGCGTGGCGCAAGGCGGCTTGCCTCCCGGCGTCGAAGTAGGCCAGGATGCACCGCGATGACGATGCACCCCGCCCTGCGGCGGTCCCCGTGAACGAGAAGGCGGCCGTGGATCCCCGCACCTATCTGAAGGTGGTGGGCCTGGGAGCGCTCATCGGCGTTCCGGCGGGACTCCTCGCGGCGGGCTTCCTGGCGCTCGTCCACCAGCTGGAGAACCTTCTGTGGACCGATCTCCCCGACCAGCTCGGGCAGTCGAGCCCGCCCTGGTACCTGATCGTCGGTCTGCCGGTGGCCGGCGCGCTGCTGGTGATCGCCGCGCGGACGCTGCTTCCCGGCGACGGCGGACACGAGCCCCTGAAGGGTCTCAGCATGGCACCCACCCCTGTTTCCTACGGCCCCGGGGTGGCGCTGGCGGCGCTCGGGACTCTGTCCTTCGGCGCCGTGCTGGGACCCGAGGCGCCGCTGATCGCGCTGGGGTCCGTGGCCGGGATGGCCCTGGCTCGGGTGGCGAAGCTCGGACAGCGCGAGAGCGCGGTGCTGGCCACCGCGGGATCCTTCTCGGCGATCTCCGCGCTCTTCGGCGGGCCCCTGGTGGCCGGGATCCTCATGGTGGAGGCGGGAGTGGGCCTCGGAGCCGCGCTCATCCCCGCTCTCCTACCCGGGCTGGTGGCGGCGGCGTGCGGATACGTGGTGTTCATCGGCCTGGGGGACTGGGCCGGCATCCAGACCACGACCCTCGACGTGTCCGGTTTGCCTGCTTACGACGGGACGAGTATCCCCGACCTCCTGGTGGCGGTGGCGATCGGTCTGGTCACGGCGCTGATCATCCTGGGCGTGCGTCGAGTCGGCGGAGCCACGGTCGCCCTCCGTGGGCGCGGGGTCGGCATGCCCGCGTTGCTCCTGGCCGGTGGGCTTACCGTGGGTCTGCTCGCCTTGGCTGCCGACGGGCTTGGCGCGGACTCTCAGAACGTCCTCTTCTCCGGGCAGGCCGCGCTGCCCCGGCTGGTGACCGAGAGCTCGGCCTCGGTGATCATCGTTTTGCTCGCGGCCAAGGCGCTCGCTTACGGCGTGAGCCTGGGCTCCGGCTTTCGCGGCGGGCCCGTGTTCCCGGCGATATTCCTGGGCGTGGCCGTGGCCATGCTGGCGGTGGTCTGGGCGGACATCTCGCCCACGCTCGCTGTGGCGGTGGGCGCGGCAGCCGGAATGGCCGCCGTGACCCATCTCCTCCTCGCCTCGGTGGTGCTGGCCACCCTCTTGGTGGGCACGGCCGGCGCCGACACCGTCCCGGCGGCCGTGCTCGCTGCCGTGGCGGCGTGGCTGGTCCGCACGGCCGCGGACCGCCGCGAGGCCGCGGCCTCCGAATCCGGCGGCGCGCCCGCCGAGTCCACTCCCGTGGCCACCGCGGGCCCCGGCTGACCAAGGTGGAGGCCGCGCGCTCACGGCGGCTTCGCGAGCTCGTCGGCCAGGCCTTCGCCACTCGGCTCTCGGCCCACCGGACCCGCAGGGCCACGGTGGCCGATGTGATCAACTCCGGCGACCTGGTGCCGCGAGGCGCTTCGCCCGCTGGCGGCTGCAGCGTGAGCTCTGGGGGCGGGACGTAGAGGGTCTGGAGAGCGGCCAGGCGCTGGACGGCGACTGACTGCGCTAGTCGTAGCGCAGCTGCTCTTCCCAGTCGCCGCCGCGGCCCTCGGGAATCAGGTCGAACAGGTTCCACGCAGGCTCGATCGTGCTGGCGTGACGGGGGTCCTGGCCCGGGTCGGTGGGGGCGTAGAGGAGCTCCGAGCCCCAGAAGTGACGGATCGTGCCACCGTCACGATGAAAGACGTTGATCATCGGCATCTGGTCCCCGTCTTCGGTCTCGCCGTGATAGGCGCGGTTGTAGCCGTTGCCCTCCGACGACAGCAGCCGCAGCCTGCGCCACCCCCGTTCGCGACCCCAGTCGAGCAGATGCTCGGGCGGAGCCTTGCCCACCACCGCGAGGTTCATGCGCGGGGTCACGTGCTCCACCGCGCCGTCCAGCTGGTCGAGCAGGGCGGTGCAGGACGGGCACGGACCCTGCGCGAGCGGCAGCTCCGCTGTGCGGCCGGTGGCGGGCCCCGGACGCTCGTCGCCGGAGTGGCGGGGAAACATCATGCTGTAGATGAACAGGGAGTCGAGGCCCGGCGCGAACAGCTCGGACAGCCGCACGTCGGCCACGGCGCCATCCGCCCCCGCGCCGCGGAACACGTAGTCCTCGGGCATCTCACCGCCCGCCGGCAAGTCGCGGCGTGCGGCGGCCACCGCCTCGGTCGCGCGCCGCAGCTCGAGCTCGTGCTGAAGTAGGCGGTCGCGAGCTGCCCGGTACTCGGTCGATTCACCCGGAAAGGCGATGTTCATGTCCGTATCCGCTCCACAGTCGGGTCATTTCGTTCTTCGGTACAGACCGAGCGGCGAGGCATGAGTCATCGGGCGGCCGGCTAGAGCTCGACCTCACCGGTCACGCGCGTGACCGTGGCACCGGCGATCCAGATCGAGCCGTCGGGGTCCCGGGACACGTCGACCCGGCCCGCCCGGCCGAGCACGGTTCCCTGGGTGGCGACGTAGGGAACGGTCACGCGCCCGCTTCGCAGCAGCCACTCGGCCAGGGAAGCGTTGAGGCTTCCGGTGACGGGGTCCTCGACCAGCGCGCCGTTCTTGGGAAAGAACGCCCGCACCTCCAAGGCGGCAGCGCTGCCCTCCGGGTGCGGACCCACCACGCCGAGGTCGAGATCCACGAAGCCGGGGCGCAGGTCGAGCACCGCCTGGGCGCTGGTCAGCAGTACCGCCACCCAGCCGGGGCCGTTGTCGACCCACTGCGAGTCGACGATCTCCGAGCGCTCGATGCCGAGCACCGACGCGATGCGCTCCACGAGCTCCTCCTCCACCGAGCCGGAGCGCAGCAGGGGAGGAGCCGAGAACGCGAGGCCGTCGCCGCTGCGGCGCACCGGCACGAGGCCGGCCGGGCACTCCTGGACGATCACGTCGCCCCCGCGACCCGCGCCGTTGCCCGCGAGCCAGGCGTGGCAGGTCCCGAGCGTGGGATGCCCCGCGAAGGGCAGCTCGGCCACCGGCGTGAAGATGCGGACACGGTAGTCCGCGTCGGGCACCGTCGGGGGCAGCACGAAGGTGGTCTCGGAGAGGTTCATCCAGTGCGCGCAGCGCTGCATCTGGTCGCCGGTGAGGCCTTCTCCGTCGAGCACGACGGCCACGGGGTTCCCGGAGTACGGCGTGGTGGCGAACACGTCGACCTGGCAATAGGGCCTGCGCACGCTCGCGAGTCTGCCAGGCCTACCTCCTGCGCCTCCAGCCGGCGATGCCGAGGCCCGCCAGCAGCGCCAGTGGCGCTCCGGCGAGGAGCGGCGCGGGGAGGCCGTCTTCGTCGCCGGGCTCCGCCGTGCCGGCGGACCGGTAGGTCTCGGGCGGCAGCGAATCGCCGCTGTCGTCGGCCCTGGCGGACTCAGCAGCCCTGGCGGCGTCGAGGCGCCGAGCCGGGAACGGCTCGATGGGCCTCGTCAGGCGCGCGAGGCGCCGAGCGGCGTCCGGCGACAACCGCATCCAGGCGGCGGGCTGGGGGACCGGGTCGGCGTCGAGCGGGATCGTGGCGCCGAGGCGGCGGGAGTAGGCCATCGAGAAGTGCCCGGCCGTGTTGCCCTGTCCGTCGCCGATGAAGGTCGTGATCCGGTAGAAGGGGACGCGGGTCACGGTGCGGCCGATCGAGGATCCCTCGAGGCCGCCGTTCTCGTGGTAGCGCTGCGCCGCCGCCCGCTCGACGCGCACGCAGCGGTCCGGTCCGCAGACCTTCATCGCCTTCACCACCTTGGCGGCCGCGCCCGGGGCGGCGCCCAGCAGGACGATGGTCGTAAGGACGGCACAGGTGGCGAGGCGCGGCATCGAGGCTCCTCCGTGGTCGCTTGATCTGTCTACAACCCTCGGCGCCTGGGGGTTCCATCGGGAACCGCTCGCCGCCGGCGGGTGTAGAACGAGGCAGTGGTGGGCCGGCCACTACCCGATGCGGAGCTCGTCTCGCGTGCCCAGGGAGGCGACGCGCCCGCCTACGAGGAACTCGTGCGCCGCCATGCCCAGATCGCCTTTCGCACCGCCTTTCTCATCTCGGGCTCGGCCGCCGACGCGGAGGAGGCGGCGCAGGACGGCTTCGTCAAGGCGCACCGCGCCCTCGGGAGCTTTCGTCATGGAGCGCCGTTCCGGCCCTGGCTGCTCAAGATCGTGGCCAACGAGGCGCGCAACCGGCGGCGCTCCAGCGGCCGCCGGACCGCCCTCGCGCTGCGGGCCGCGCAGGAGAGCCCCTCGGAGAGCGCGGCCCCGCCTCCCGAGCGGGCCCTCCTCGCGGCGGAGGAGCGCTCCGCCCTGCTGGGGGCGCTGGAGTCGCTGGAGGAGCGTGATCGCCTGGTGATCGCGTGCCGCTACCTGCTCGAGCTGTCCGAGGCGGAGACCGCGGCGGCGCTCGGCTGCCGGCCCGGCACGGTCAAGTCACGCCTGTCGCGGGCGCTCGACCGGCTGCGCGCGGCGGAGGGGGTGGGGACGCTTCATGCCTGAGCCCCTGGAGCAGCGCCTCGAAGCGCTTGCGGCCGAGATCGAGTTCCCGCCCACCCCCGATCTCGCGGCCGCCGTGCTGCCGAGGGTTGCGGCCACGCCGCCGCGCCGGCGGCGGCGCTTGCTCCCGGGCGCCGGCCTCGCGCCGGTCCCGGCGCGCCGGGCGCTGGTCCTGGCTCTGGCCGCGCTCGCGCTGCTCGCCGCCGCGGCCGCCGCCGTGCCCCCGGTGCGCGACGCCGTGCGCGACCTGCTGGGACTGAGCGGAGCCACCGTCGAGCGCGTGCCGCGGCTGCCGGCCACGCCGGGCGGCCTCGACCTGGGCCGGCCCGTGACAGCGGCGGAGGCGGAAGAGCAGGCGCCGTTCGCGCTGCGCCGGCCCCGCGACCCCGAGCTCGGGCCGCCGGACGCGGTGTACGTCCGCGGCCGCCCGCCCCTCGTTCAGGTCACGCTCGCCTACCGCCCCGGGCCCGGCCTGCCCCCCATCGCGGCTGGACCGGCGGGCCTTCTCCTCACCCAGTTCCGGGCCGATCTGGACCCGGACCTGATCCAGAAGTTCATCGGCCCGGACACCGGTACCCGCCGCGTGCGAGTGGGGCCCTCGAGGGGCTTCTGGCTCGAGGGCCCACACTCCTTTGCCTACCGCGACCCGGACGGCCGGGTGCGCATAGAGGACCGCCGGACCGCGGCCAACACGCTGCTCTGGCCGCGCGGCCCGGTGCTCCTCCGGCTCGAGTCACGTCTGGGACTCGAGCGTTCGCTGGCGATCGCCCGCTCCGTCAGCCGGCCGCCGCCTTGATCGTCTCGTCGAACTCCAGCGAGCCGTTCTTGATCGTGTACACGCCGTAGTCGGTGAGCGTGGTGTCGCCGTTCTCGTCGATGTCGTAGGTGCCGAGCACCGATTCGCGGCCCTTGGTCTCGAACAACGCGTCGATCATCGCCTGCTTGTCGGTGCAGTCGGCCCCGAGCTTCTTGCAGGTGGCCAGCACCAGGTTCATGGCCTCGTAGCCGTAGATGGCGTACGGGTCCACACTGTCGACGTTGTACTTCTTCTCGTACTGCGAGAAGAACTTGCGCCCCTTCGGCGGGTACTGGTCGGGAGAGAGGGTGGCCACGGTGACCTTCGTCTTGTCGGCCACGTCGGTGGGGATTCCTCCCTCGTCGGCCTGGAAGAACTCCGGATTCGAGACGCCGTCGGGCCCGTAGAGCTTGGCGTCCGGAAGCGCCGCCGAGATGTCCTTGAAGAGCTGCACCGCTCCGTTGGGCGTCACGCCGGAGAAGACGAAGCAGTCGGCGCCGGAGCTCTTGACCGTGGAGGCCTGGGAGCGGAAGTTGGGGGCCTTGGGATCGATGCCCTCGTTGCCCGCGATCTTGAGCCCGATCTCGCCCGCCGCGCCCTCGATGTTGCGCGCCAGACCAGCCCCGTAGACCTCCTTGTCATTGAGGATGTACGCCGACTGGCAACCATCCTCCTTCATAAGCGAAGCCAAAGCCGCGCCCTGAATCGTGTCCTTGGGCACAATCCGCAAATAGTTGCGGCTGCCGGTCGGGTAGTACTTATCCGGCTCGCCCTTATCGGCCCCCGGCTCATCCGAGGTCAAACCCACCGCCGTATTGGCCGGACTGACCTGCGCCACCGGCACCTCGTTGAGAATCGGGATCGAAATCGCCGACGCCCCCGAGTTGAACTCACCGATATACGCCACCGCACTGTCGTCCTGCGCCACCTTGCGCGCATTCGCCGACGCCGCCTCCGGCGTCCACGTACCCGCCTGCGCCGTCGAATCATCCAACGACGTGTACTTCACCGTCGTATCCCCAGCCTTACCACCCACCTGCTCGAGCGCGAGCTTGATGCCGTTGACCATGGCGGTGGTCTGAAGCCGCTGGGCTCCCTGCAGGGGCAACGACGAGTAGACGTTGACCGTGCTCCCCTGGTCCTGAGAGCCGCTGTCGCCGTCGTCGTCATCGTCACCGCCACAGGCCGCGACGCCCAGGGCAAGGGCGAGGCACACAGCCCCGCCGGAAAGCAACCTCTGCAACCGCATACGTACTCCTCTGGCTCGGTGTGCGCCGCGGATCCCGTGGCGCGTGCCGGCCTAGCGTTCAGGAGCGAGGGCGGGTCAACCACTCGGATTGCTTCTGGCAGCGATCGCAACACGCGCTTAACCGTCGAGAGCCGAGCGGGGCTTTCGCCGCGGGTACCGTGACTTCATGGAGTCCAACGGCTGGCTCCGGCTGGAGCTGCGATACCTCGCCGCGCTCGAGGCGATCTCCTCCACCGGATCCTTCGGCGGCGCCGCGGACGAGCTGGGCTACACGCAATCCGCGATCAGCCAGCAGATAGCGGCGCTCGAGCGTCTGGTGGGGCAGCCGCTGATCGACCGTCCGGGCGGCCGCCGGCCGGCCGGGCTCACGCCGGCGGGCGAGATGCTGCTGAGCCACGCCGGGGACATCCTCGGCCGGGCCCGGGTGGCTCGGGCCGACCTCGAAGCACTGCGCCACGGCACCGGCGGGACGCTGCGGGTGGGGACCTACCAGAGTGTGGGGATCCGCGTGCTCCCGGCCGTGACGGCTCGTCTGGCGGCGACCCTGCCGGAGCTCAGCCTGGACATATACGAGGGCGGGTGTGACCTGGCGCTCATCCAGAACGTGCGCGACGGCGAGCTCGACGTGACCTTCTGTGCGCTGCCGCCGGCGGAGGGCCCGTTCAGCTCCGAGGAGCTCTTCGACGATCCCTACGTGCTGCTGGTGCCCGCTCAGTGGCCGCGGCGCGGCGCCAGGCTGGCGCTGGAGACGCTCAGCACCCTGCCGCTGATCGGCTACCGAAGCTGCCACACCGAGGAGCGCGTGGAGTCCTACCTGCGTGGGCTCGGCATCGACCTGAGCCGCGTTGCCTATGCGGACGACAACGCGATCATCCAGGGGATGGTGGCCGAGGGCCGGGGCGTGGCGCTGCTCACCGAGCTGTCGATCGATCACAACGACCCCCGCACCACCACGGTCGAGCTCGACGGCTGGGTGCCGCCGCGGCGGGTGTCGCTCACCTGGCGCCGCGATCGCGGTGTGCCTCCCGCCGTGGAGGCTTTCGCCGCCGCGGCACGCGAGGTCACCGAGGAGCGTCGCCTGCGGGTCAGTCCCGCCGCCTAGGCGCCGCCTGCGGTCGTGAGACTCACCGCGCTTCGCAACGCAACGCTGCTGATCGAGTTCGGCGGGCTGACCCTGCTCGTGGACCCGATGCTCGGCGAGCCGCACAGCGCGCCTCCCGTGGAAGGCACCGCGCCGCCGTTGCGCAACCCTCTGGTCGAGCTGCCGGTGCCCGCCGCCGGCGTGGCGGCGGCGGCACGAGTGGTGCTCGTGAGCCACCTCCACCGCGACCACTTCGATGAGGCCGCCGGCTCGCTCATCGACCCGGACGTTCCGCTGCTGTGCCAGCCCGAGGATCGGGACACGCTCATGTCGAGGGGGTTCAGGCAGGTCACGCCGCTCGAGCCCGCACACGAGATCGACGGCGTCACGGTCACCCGGGTGGCCGCCCGGCACACCCTCGGTGGCCACGAGGAGGCGCTCGGCCCGTGCAGTGGATTCGTGCTGGAGGCCGCCGGCGAGCCGACGCTCCACATCGCCGGCGACTGCGTCTGGTGTCCGGAGCTCGCGGCCGTGATCACAGAGCACCGGCCGGAGCTGATAGTGGTAAACGCGGGCGCCGCTCGTTTCCTCGACGGCTCGCCGATCTCGATGACCACGGAGGACGTGATCGCCACAGCACGCCACGCCCCGGCCGCCACGGTCGTCGCCGTCCACCTCGAAGCCCTCAACCACTGCCCGATGACCCGCAACGAGCTCCGCCGCCATCTCGTGGCGGCCGGCCTCGAACAGCGCGTGAGGGTGCCCGAGGACGGCGAGCTGATCACCTGATGGTCCCGCTGCTCGAGGCCGCATTGAACGGCGCGCGCACGCCGGCAGAGCATCCCGCGATCCCGCGGACCCCCGAGGAGCTGGCCGCGGACTCGCGGGCCGCCGTCGAGGCCGGCGCCCGGGTTCTGCACCTGCACCCCTACGGCGACGACGGCACCGAGACCCTCGCCGCCGAGCCGTGTGCCGCTGCTCTGCGGGCGGTGCGGCGTTCCTGTCCCGGAATCCCGATCTCACTCAGCACCTCGGCCGACATCGAGCCCGACCCCGGCCGTCGCCTCGCGCTGGTGGCGGGCTGGAGCGAGCTCCCGGAGCTCGTGACGGCAAACCAGGGCGAGCCGGGCATCGTCGAGCTCTGCGAGCACCTGATCGCGCGCGGCGTGGGCATCGAGGCCGGCCTGCTGAAGCTCGATGACGCACATGCCTTCGTGGCTGCCGGTCTCGCCGACCGCTGCGCACGCGTTCTGATCGAGCCGCTCGACGCCGATCCCGTTGACGCCGTCCGGCACGCCGCCGCGATGGAAGAGGTGGTGAGCGAGGCGGGGGTGACGCTCGAGCAGGTTCACCATGGCGACGACGTGGCCACATGGCACGTGATGGAGCGAGGGCTGGCACGGGGCCACGGCATTCGGGTGGGCCTCGAGGACACCACCGTCCTGCGTGACGGCAGTCCCGCGCAGGGGAACGCGGAGCTCGTTCGGATCGCGGCGGCGATGCTGCCGGGCTGAGCTCAGAGGATGCGGTCGTCCCGGTGGCGGCCGAACGACTCGGCGTAGCGGCGGCTGACCTCGGGCAGGACCGTCTCACCCTCGGCGGGTCGCTCGACGCCGAACACGGTGCCCGGGAAGTCGAGCGTCTCCTGGATCGCCCAGATCTCGTCGTGCCGGTCCGGCGACAGCACCTCGGCCGGATCTCCCACGGCCACCCAGCCGATCGGCACGAGCCCGTCCTCGGGGAGCGAGCTGTTCACGTGGACCACGCCGTTGATCCTCACCTCCGCGCGAGCCCCCACCCTCGCTCCCGGGAACAGGCTCGCGCCCGTGGCGATGAAGGCGTCCTCGGCGACCTCGACGCCGTTCAGGTGGGCGTGAGGGCCGACGATCACATGGTCGCCGATCAGCGTGCGATGGCCGGGCCTCCCACGCACCAGCGCGTTCTCCATCACGATGCAGCGCTCGCCGAGCTCGATCGAGCCGTCGCCCTCGGCGGTCAGCACCGCCCCGAACAGGACTCGGCAGTCCTCGCCCACCACCACGTCGCCCGCCACCACGGCATTCGGTGCAACGTAGGCGGATTCCGCTACCCGCGGGCGCCTGCCCTGGTGCTCGATCAGCACGCGCGGGAGGCTACCTAGTGACCTGAGTCCTAGGACAGCTGGGACAGCGCGGTGGCCACCGCAAAGCCCAGCGCCACGGCGAGACCGGACGGGCGCCCGGCGTTTCGCCGGGCCTCGGGGATCATCGAGTCGGACAGCATCACCAGCAGCGCCCCGGCGGCAAAGCCGTTGATGCCGCCCTCGAGCTCACCGGTGATCGCGTCGCCGATTCCAAAGCCCACCAGGGTGGCGATCGTGCAGACCGCCGCCACGAGGATCCAGAGACGCAGGATCACGGCGTCGGAGCGGCGTTCGGCGCGCATCTTCGAGGCCGAGCCGATCGCCTCCGGCAGGTTCGAGATGAAGATGGCCACCATCAGGCTCACGCTGATCTCTCCCCCGGCCGCCAGCCCGAGCCCGAGCACGAGTTGCTCCGGCACGCCGTCGAGGAACGCGCCCAGCGCCAGAGCCTTCGCGGGATCCGAGTCGCCGGCCGAGCCACGGCCCGGACGATCGACGAGCTCGTCGAGACCGAAGTAGGTGAGCGCGCCCAGGGCAAACCCCAGCCCGACGGCCGCCGCCCCGCCGAGCTTGACCCCGTCCTCGGCGAGCTCGAAAGCCACGGCGCTGATCAGCGCCCCGGCGCCGAAGGCGAGCACGAGGCCCACCAGCCGATCGGGCCATTCGCGCAGGATCGCGAACACCGCGCCGAGCACGAGCGAGCCGGCAGCCAGTGCTCCCCATGCGAGCGCGCTCAGCATCAGAGCTCGGTTTCCTCGCCCGGCTCGAGCACCCGGATCTCCACCCCGGGAGCCAGCCGGGCGGCCGCCTCCGCGAATTCGTGCGGCGGGTCGGTGAGGCGTGCCTCGCGGTCGCGGCGCCCGGTCGGGAACAGGGTTCCCCAGTGGATCGGCACGGCCACGCGGGTGCTCAGGATCGTGAGGACCTGTGCGGCGCCCTCCGGATCGAGGTGACCCGCGCCGAGGCTTGGACCCCAGCCCCAGACCGGGAGCAGTGCGAGGTCGAGCGGTCCCAGCTCGTCCATCTCGGCGAACACGTCGGTGTCGCCCGCGAAGTAGATCCGCACGCCCGCGGCCTCGACCAGATAGCCGAGCGGCCGCACCTTCGCGCCCAGCGGATTGCGCCCGCCGTCGTGGACCGCCGGCACGGCCGTGATCAGTGCGTCGCCGATCCGCAGCTCATCTCCCGGCACGAGCTCCGCCGGCGAGCGGAAGCCCTGCCGGACTGCGAGCCGGCCGCCGCCCGCGGGCACCACGACCCGCGTTTGCTCGCGGTCGATCAGGCGCAGCGACGGCACGTCGAGGTGATCACGGTGAAGGTGGGAGATGAGAACGGCGTCCAGGGCATCGTGGTGCTCGGGATCCACCGGAGCGGCCACGCGCCGGATGTGGAGTATGCGGTCGCGCAGCACCGGATCGGTGAGCAGCCGGACGCCCCCCAGCTCCATCAGCACGGTCGCGTGCCCGAGCCAGCGCACCCGCCGGGTCACCGGATCTGCGTGCGCTGCCGGCATCAGGTGATGGTCACGATCACGAGCAGAAGGGCGATGCCGAGCGACACACCGACGGCGGTCAGTCCAGCCAGCAGACGTTCGCTGAGCGGCGCGTAGCCGCCGCCGTCGAGCGCCCGGGCGATGTCGCGCTCACGCCGGTAGGCGAGCCAGGTGAAGCCGATGCCGAGCAGCGCGAAGGCCGCGCCGATCACCGTGTAGGGCCAGCGCGGATCGTCGGTGAGGGCGGGCACGATCTGGCCCGCGCCCAGGCTCACGGCGAACGCCGTGAGGCCCGTGCGCCACCACGCGAGATAGGTGCGCTCGCTGGCCAGCCGTGTCCGCCGGGTCACGTCGTCGTCGGCCATGAGGGGTTTCTACCGCGCCCGGCGGCGTCGTGAGAGTCTTTTCGCCATGTCGCATCTCGACGACGTGCGTCGCCTGCAGCGTGAGCTGGAGGACGAGCTGCCCGCCACGGCGCTCTCCGTGGACGGCCGGAGCTTCTCTTTTCGCGCCCCGATCGGCGGCGCCGCCCTGCCGGCCGGCTCGTACGTGGCCCTCCACGGCGACGGAGCCATCGCTCTCGGGCACGTGGTCTCCTCCGAGCTCAGCTTCAGGGAGGTGGAGTACCGCGGGGGCGAGGGAGACAGCGGCGAGCTCACCGGCATCTTCCGGATCCGCATGCTCGAGGGCGAGGGCACGATTCTCGGCACGATCGGCGAGGGCGGCTTCTCCGCCGGCGCCGAGCTGCAGCTGCGCGACGCCCCGCTCGAGCCTGCTCCACCAGAGGCCGTGGCCGAGTTCCTGTCGGCGCCCCGCGCGGAGGGCGGGGGCCTGGAGGTCGGGGGTGCGCTCCACGCCGGCGGGGCGCCGGTAGTGCTCCGCGCCAAGGGATTTGCCCGCCACAGCTTCCTCTGCGGACAGTCCGGGTCGGGCAAGACCTACTCGCTCGGCGTGATCCTCGAACGCCTTCTCACCGAGACCGGCCTGCGCATGGTGATCGTCGATCCCAACTCGGACTTCGTGCGCCTCGGCGAGCTGCGCGAGGGTGTGGAGGACCCCGCCTACGAGAGCGTGGCGGGCGGAGTGCGGGTGCTGCGTGCGGCCGGCAAGGGCGGGGACGCCCCGCTCGCGCTGCGCTTCGGCGATCTCGATCCCGAGGCCCAGGCCACCATCCTCGGACTCGACCCGCTGGGCGACCGCGGTGAGTTCGCCCTGTTCGCCGAGGTGTCGGAGCGGCTGGGCGAAGGCTTCTCACTGGCGGACGTGGAGCACGCGCTGGAGGGCTACGACGACCCCGAGGCGCGCCCACTGGCGCTGCGCATCCGCAACCTTGGCGTGGCGGGCTGGCGGCTGTGGGAGGCCGAAGACCGGCGCGGCTCACTGCATTCCGAGCTGGGCGGCGACTGGCGTTGCCTGGTGGTGGACGTGGGCTCGCTCGCCTCTCCGGCCCAGCGCAACGTGGCGTGCCAGGCGCTCCTCAGCGAGCTCTGGGCCCGCCGCGAGGAGCGCGAGCCGCTGCTGGTGGTGATCGACGAGGCTCACAACGTCTGCCCGCAGGATCCGCCCGATCGGCTGTCGGCGCTCACCACCGAGCTCGCCGTGCTGATCGCCGGCGAGGGCCGCAAGTTCGGGCTCTACCTGTTTCTGGCCAGTCAGCGGCCGGCCAAGATCCACGTGAACGTGCTCTCGCAGTGCGAGAACCTCGTGCTGATGCGGATGGTCTCCGCAGCGGACCACGCCCACGTCCGGGACGTCTTCTCGCACGTGCCCGCGTCGCTCGTGGCCCAGGCGAGCGAGTTTCGCCTCGGCGAGGGGCTCGCCGCGGGCCGCATCATCGACCGGCCCACGCCGCTGCGCTTCGGCCGGCGGCTGTCCGAGGAGGGTGGAGGCGACGTGCCCTCCGACTGGGCGGGGCGGCGCTCCTAGCCCCGCTCGCGCACGACCACAGCTTCCGCTTCGGCGACGGATTCGCGTTCGGCCTCCGTGAGCGACTCGATGTCCGCGCTGCCGAACTTGCGCCTGTGGATGATCGCCGCCACGCCACCCGCCGGGATGGGCAGCCAGAACGAGGCCAGCCGGTAGGCCAGCGTCGCCACCACCGCCGCGCCGGCTCCCACTCCCGCCAGGGCGAGCGTTCCGGTGAGGCCGGCCTCCACGAAGCCGAGTCCCCCGGGAGTGAGCGGCAGCGTGCCGAGCAGCTGGGCGGTGAAGAAGGCCAGCAGCACGAGCGAGGCCCGCGGGTTGGCGCCCACCGCGTACAGGGCGGCGAGCAGGGTGAGGTAGTCGAGCACCCAGCGGGCTGAGGCCCCCAGCAGCGCCTGCCACCACTTGGCGCCCAGCACCTTGACGACCACATCGCGTTCCTGGATCAGCTTCGCGGGCAGGCTGGTGAGCGGCTCCCGGCGGCGCATGATCTTGTTGCGCACCGCCTGCACGGCCGAGCCGATCACCTCGAGCGGGCGGTTCCAGGCGACGCACGATGCGCCGAGTGCAACCAGGAGCACGAAGATCACCGCTCCGGCCTCCGCGGCGCGCGCAAGGCGGGGGTCGACCGCCACCCCTGTGGCGATCGCCGGCACGGCGAGCAGGGGCAGGGCCAGCAGCGTGCCGAAGACCAGGAGCGAGGAGGCGGTCATCCCCGAGGCCGCCGCCGCGGTGGGCACTCCGGCGCGCACGAGCATCGCGTACTGCATCGCCCCGGCTGCGGCCACGCCACCCGGCACCACGCGCCCGAAGGCGTTCGACGCGAGCTGCGAGGTCACCACCGGGCCGATGTGCCTGGCCCGCACGGCGATCTTCTGTACCCACCACATGCTCGCGTAGCTGCCGATCTGCAGAACGATCATCGCCACGAACCAGAGCGGGCTGATGTCGCCCAGCCGGTCCCACGCTCCGAAGACCTCGAGCAGCGCCGGAGCCAGCAGGTAGAGCGACACGCCCGTGATCGCGAGCAGGACTCCCCGCTTGGCGAGCGCGACCGGACTCATGTGAAAGAGGCTACGCGGGAGTCGGGTCGGGAGGGGGCGGCGCCATCGGGGGAGGCTCTGGGGGAGGCTCGTCACCGCGGTTGGACTCCTTCAGGGAGAGGGTTCGCAGGTCCACGTACTCGCGCACGAGGATCTGTATCGAGGCGGCGACCGGGATCGCCACGAGGGCTCCGAGGACGCCGAGCAGCGTGGCTCCGAACAGCACGGCGACGATCGTGACGAAGGGCTGCACCTTCACCGTCCGCTTCTGGACCTGCGGCTGGATCACGTGGTTCTCGAACTGCTGGTAGACGATCGCCCAGACCGCCCAGATGATCGTGACCGTCGGGAAGTTGTCGAAGACGGTGACGAGCCCGATCATCACCGCGGCGATCGTGGCGCCCACCAGCGGGATCAGCGAGAACAGGCCGGCGATCACGGCCAGCGGAGCGGCGAAGGCCACGCCGAGGATCGTGAGGACGATGAAGGTGGTGACCCCGGCGATCAGGGCGATCGTGAGCGCGCCGGCCATATAGCCCGCCACCGCCCCGGCCATGTTGTCCAGCGAGCGCCGCAGACGCAGCTGTTGCTCCGGTGGTCGCGAGGAGATGGCGGCGTCCACCCAGACGCGCCCACTCGACAGCAGGAACGCCGTTAGAACCAGGATCGTGACCAGTGCGAACACGGAGGTGACGATCCCGAAGCCCACGTCGCGCAGGGTGCTCGCCGCGCCGCCGAGCTTGTCGGGCAGCTTGCCCGCCTCCTTCTCGAGCTGCTCGGTGATGTTGTAGTCGCGGTTGATGTCGCGCAGCTGCTTGTTGCGCTGTACGAACTCGGTCACCTCGTCCGCGTAGCCCGGCACGTCGCGGCCGAACTTGTTGGCCTCGGTGATCAGCGGCGGGACGATCAGGGCGATCAGAAGCAGTGGAACGGCGAGCAGCCCGAGGTAGACGAGCGTGATGGCAAAGCCGCGACGCATCCTGCGGGCGAGGAGGTTGACCGGCCCCGACAGCGCGACCGCCAGGAAGATGGAGATCAGGATCCAGGACAACGGCGTGCGCACCAGATAGATCAGGTACAGCACGAGAACAACGCAGACCACGATCAGCACGATGCGGACGACTGACCGGGCGGTGAGCATCAGGGCGCTATTCGCGCCCTCCGGAGGCGCTCCTGCAGGATCTAGTGCACGAAACGGCCGGGGAGAGCCCCCATGCCGAGCAGTCCCGGCCCGGTGTGGGCCGACAGCACCGGCCCGATCTCGCTCACGATCGTGGGCGGTGTCCCGAACACCTCGCTGCAGCGCTCCACCAGCCGCTCGCACTGCTCGGGCGCATTGATGTGCTGGGCGCTCCAGGTATCCGCTCCGGACTCCTTGCGCTGGCGGGCGTAGTCCACCATCCGCTCGAAGGCACGGCCACTCGTGCGCACCCGTTCCACGGGGGTCATCTCGTTCTCGACGGTCAGGATCGGCTTGACCCGGAGCGTGGACCCGATCCACGCGCTGGCGGCGCCGATGCGCCCGCCGCGACGCAGGAACTCGAGCGTGTCGATCACGAACCACATCTTCAGCTGGCCGCGCGCTTCGGCCACCGTCGCGGCCACCGCGGCCGCGCTCTCGCCCTCGCGCGCCGCCTTGGCCGCTGCCAGCACCATGAAGCCCAGCCCACCGGCGGCCGTGGTGGAATCCACGACCTCGATGCGCTCGCCGCCCTTGCCGTCGCGCTCGAGCGCCGCCTTGGCCTGCCTGGCCGCCTCGGGGGTGCCCGAGAGGCCGCCGGAGATGTGCACGGAGACGATCTCCTTGCCCTCGGCCAGCAGCGGCTCGTAGACCGAGGTGAAGTCACCCACGGAGGGCTGCGAGGTGGTGGGCAGCGCCTCGGCGGCGCGCAGCTCCTCGAAGAAGGCCGGGTAGTCGGTGATGTCCACCTCGCGGACCGTGCGGTCGCCGCCGAAGACGACGTACAGCGGCACCACACTGATCGCATTCCGCTCGATCAGATCGGGAGGGAGATAGGACGTGCTGTCGGTGACCACCGCGATGTCCGTCATGCGCGCGGCAGCCTACTCGCACGTTCGATGTCGCGATTAGACTCGGCCCGCTTGGCCAAGGTCCTCGTCACCGGCGCGACGGGCTTCATCGGCTCGCATGTCGCGCGCATGCTCGAGGAGCGAGGCGACGAGCTGCGTCTCGGTATCGAGGACGGCTCTCCGGCGCAGGCCATCGAGGGGCTCGAGAGCGAGCGCGTGCGGCTGGAGGTGCGCGACCGGCGCTCGGTACGCCGGGCGCTCAGGGACGTGGGCCGGGTCTTCCACTGCGCCGGCGTGACCTCGGTGCGCCCGGAGGACTCGGAGCGCCTGTTCGACGTGAACGTCGGCGGTACCAAGCTGCTGATGGAGGAGTGCCGGCGCGCGGAGGTCGAACGCGTGGTCTACACGTCCAGTGCAGCCGCGGTGGGCCCGGCCGAGCACGGCAAGACAGCGGACGAGACGCAGCTGTTCACCGCCGCGCACCTGGGCATCCCCTACGTCAACTCGGTGCACGAGGGCGAGGTGGAGGCGATGCGGGTGGCCGCCCACGGGCTCCCGCTCGTATGCGTCAATCCGGCCGTGTGCTTCGGGGCCGGCGATCACCTGCTCAGCTCCACGCGGCTCGTACGCAGCTTCATGCTCGGCCGCATCTCCGCCTATGCCGACGGCGCGCTCAACATCGTCGACGTGCGCGACGTGGCCCGTGGCCACCTGCTCGCCGACGAGAAGGGTGCCGTGGGCGAGCGCTACCTGCTCGGGGCACGCAACTTCACCTTCGACCGGCTGTTCGCCGACCTCGGCCGGCTGTCGGGAATCGAGCCGCCGGTGAGGCTCTCTGCCGGCACGGCGGCGCTGGCCGCCGCGCTGCTCGGCACCGGAGGACGAGCGTGGCCGCTCACGCCCGCCGAGGTGCGGGCGGCGTCGCACCACTGGACCTACCGCTCGACCAAGGCGCGCCGTGAGCTGGGATGGCGCTCGCGTCCCCACGAGGAGACGCTCGAGGCGACGGTGGCCTGGCATCTCGAGCGAGAGCACGACCGCATCGCGCGCACCCGCCGCTCGCGGCAGGTCCAGTACCGCGTGGCGGGCGCGGCGGTGGGCGCGGCCGAGGGGGCGGCGGGGCTGTTGCGGCGCCTGCTCTAATTCGGCTGAGCCCGATGGCGAAGGACAAGCAAAAGCAACTGGGTCCCGGCCGTGGCCGCAAGGCGCTTCACAACGCTCGCCGGCTCTGGCCCTACTTCCTGATGGCGTGGGAGCGCTGGCAGTCGCTGCCGCCGGATCAGAAGGAGCGCTACCGGCGCCAGGCCCGCGAGTACGCCGAGCGTGGGCGCAAGGCCCTGGACGAGCAGCGACGCAAGCGCGGCCGCTAGAGGGCGCAGGCCACCGCACCGCGGGCGGTCAGCCGGCGAACATCTCGTCGACCTCGTACTGGTTGGCCTCGAAGATCCAGACCTCCTCGATCTTCTCGTCGCGCACGCGATAGACGTTCGCCCGCTGGATCTCGAGTACGCCGTCGGCGAGCGGGAAGCGCTCCTTGACGATCAGGGCCACGCGCTCCTGGCCGAGCAGCATCTCCACGAGCTCGACCTCGACCTTGGACTCGCGGGCGTGGGCCAGTGCGGTCTCGAGGTAGTCGCGGGCGGCATCCTTGCCGCGCACCTCGCCCGCGTGAGCGGAGCGGCCCGGCACGTGCAGGACGATGTCGTCGGCGAAGAAGCCGAATGCGCGCTCCCAGTCGCCTGAGCGCGCGCACTCCAGATAGCGGCTCATGAGGTCCGCGAGTCCCGTTGCCGTCATCGCGGGAACGATAAGCCTCCCCGGCCCGGAATAACACGCCGCTGGAGGCGGTCTTGAGGGGTACCCGAATCCTGGAGGCCGACAATGAAGCTCACGAATCTCACCGCATGGCTACGCCACCTCGTGGCGGCCGCGCGTGCCGCCCACGCCCGGCAGTCGCAGGAGTGGACGCGGCGCATCGAGGCTCCCCACGCCCGCTAGCGAAGGCGGCTAGGACCCTTCCGGCACGTACTTGCTGGCGCTGAACTGAGCGCCCTGCGGGTCGCGCAGCACGGTCATTCGCACGTACGGCGCGTCGAAGGGGGCCATCACCACCTCGCCACCCAGGTCGGCGGCCCGGGCCGCGGTGGCGTCGGCGTCGTCGACGGCGAAGGTGATGCTCCAGTGGGGCGGCACGGTGGCCGGCTGCCCGTCGCCGCCGGTCGGCATCAGCAGGGCCACTGCGTCTTCGAAGCCCTCCGGTGCGCCGTCGGCCTCCTGGCGTTCACGCAGCTCCGGGTCGCGCGAGGCCAGGTGGTCGCCGTAGCCCGGCAGCCGCCAGTAGCTCATCTCCTGACCGTCCGCGGAAAAGCTGCTCAGCGTCCAGCCCAGCACGGCGTCGTAGAAGCGGGCGGCGGCGTCCGGCTCGGGAGTGTTGAGCTCACTGAAGTTCCAGCTTCCGGGCTCGTTCACCACCCGGGCGCCGTGGAACTGCTTGGGCTCCCACACCGAGAACGCGGCCCCGGCCGGGTCGCCGAACACGGCCATGCGGCCAAAACCCGGTACGTCGAACGGCTCCGCCGGCGCTGTGCCGCCGGCCGATCGCACGCTTGCGGCAACGTCGTCGGCGCTCTCGACGCTCACGTAGGTTCTCCACGCGGGCGGCGACGGGCCGTCGCCGTCGCTCGAGGTCACGGCAGCCACGTCGCGCCCATCGAGCCGGCCGACGAGATAGCGGGTGGGGGCGTCCGCGGGCATCACGTCCTCGAACTCCCATCCGAACAAGCCTCCGTAGAAGGCGGCGGCGGCGTCGGGGTCGGGCTGCGCCGTGTCGATCCAACACGGGACGCCGGCCGGATACCAATCGCGATCATGCATGTGAGTTCCTCCTCCGAGATCGTGTCCAGGAAGAAGCTAGGCGGCGTCTAGGCCACCTTCTGTCCGCTGATCGGAAACGTGCTTCGCCTGTTCAGTTGAGGCGGTTCTCGAGTCCGAGCGGCGCCTGGCGCGGCTCGGGCTCGGGCTCCGGCACGTCGGCCTCCGCCGGCTGCTCCACGCCGAGCATCTCGGCCAGCTCGCCGGACTCGAACATCTCGAGCACGATGTCCGACCCGCCCACGAGCTCGCCGTCGACGAACAGCTGGGGGATGGTCGGCCAGCCCGACAGGCCGGAGAGCTCTTCGCGGATCCGCGGATCCGGGAGGATGTCGAGGGCGGCGTACTGCACGCCCAGCGTGTTGAGCGCCCCTGAGGCGCGCATCGAGAAGCCGCAGGCGGGCTGTTCGGGTGTGCCCTTCATGAAGAGCATCACCTTGTTCTCCTTGATCGCGTTCTCGAGGAACGCGCGAATCTCGTCGTTCGTCATCGTCCGACTCCGGGGGTCTGGGTCTTGATGGACAGGGCGTGGATCGGACCGCCGACCTCATCGCCGAATACTTCGTAGATCAGCTTGTGCTGGTCGATACGGGACAGCCCCTCGAAACGGTCCGAGATGACCTCGGCGCGGAAGTGGTCCCCGCCGCCCGTCAGGTCGTGCACCATCACCTGGGATCCCGGCAGGGCGTCGAGTATGCGCTGCTTCAGCTCGGCTGCGGTCGGCATCCGTTCTCCAGGGTATCGACGGATCGCCGATACAATTGGGGCCGATGGTCACGCTGACCGACATCGCCGCTGAGAAGGTCAATGACTTCTTGGAGTCTCAGAGCGCCGAGGGCGAGGTGGGCCTGAGGGTCGGTGTTCGCGGCGGCGGCTGTTCGGGATTCCAATACGCCCTGGCTCTCGACGAGAAGCGCGAGGACGATCACGTCTTCGAGGCGGCGGGCATCCGGGTTCTGGTCGATCCGGCGAGCCTGCAGTATGTGGACGGCTCGACCGTGGACTTCACGGAGAGCTTCCAGGGCTCGGGCTTCGAGGTCTCGAACCCCAACGTGGTGGCCTCCTGCGGCTGCGGATCATCCTTCCGCGTGGCCGACGAAGAGCCGAGCTGCGGCACCGCGGTCTAGCGGTCTAGCCGGGCCGGTTGTCCAGCGAGCTCCATAGGTAGAGACAGGCCAGCGTCCGGTAGGGGCGCCACGGTCGTGCCAGCTTCTCCAGGCGCTTTGCGTCGGGCAGCTTGCGCAGCCGGTACTGGACCCGCGCAGCGTTGCGGATGCCCTGGTCGCCCACGGGCAGGATGTCCGGGCGGCCGAGGTGGAACATCAGGAACATGTCCGCCGTCCATCGGCCGAGACCCTTGATCGCGGTGAGCTGGGCGGCCACCTCCTCGTCGTCGAGGTCGGGTAGGCGCTCGAGCTCGAGCGTGCCTTCCTCGACGTGCACGGCGAGGTCGCGCAGGTAGGCCACCTTGGCGTTCGACAGCCCGGCGGCGCGGATCCGCTCGGGCTCGGTGGCCAGCAGCTGGCGCGGGGTGGGAGCGTGACCGCCGAAGATGTCGGTCATCCGGCCGTAGATCGTTCGAGCCGCCTTGGTGGACAGCTGCTGGCCCACGATCGAGCGCAGCAGCGCCCCGTAGGCGTCGCCGGGACGTTCCTCGGCGATGTCGCGCTTGACCACTTCGTGATGCTCGTCCACAAGGCCGGCCATCACCGGGTCGGCGCGCAGCGTGCGCAGCGCCTTCGGCGTCGCGCGGATGGCCACGTCTAGGCGGCGGCTCTGTCGTGAAAGGGCTCTTCGAGCTCGCCGAGCTCGTTGGACGCTGGCGCTCCGAACAGCCATTCGCGCGCGATCCGGTGCCAGTTGGCCGTGGCGCCGAGCTGGCCGAGCACCCCGAGCGTCAGCGCCTCCATGCGCCGCGCAAGCATGGACTGGGGCGGCATCGTTTCGCGCTTCATCAGCTGCCAGTGGCGCGAGCGCGGGTCGCCGAAGTCGATCAGCACCTGAGACACCAGCTCGCGGTCGATCGTGACCTCGCGGTCCTCGATGTACCACGCGGTGACGTCGTGGAAGTGCTCGAACACGGCCTCGGGCGTGATCTCGGGATCGTCCGGATCGAAGAAGCCCATCGCGCCCAGGCGGCGGTGAAGGCCTTCCACGTCGCCGTCCATCGCCAGCCGCAGCGCATCCACCTCGGCATCGATGTCCTCCCGGGCCACGCGCTTGGTCATGCCGAAGTCGATGAAGGCCACGCGGCCATCGTCCATCAGCCGATAGTTGCCCGGGTGCGGGTCGCCCGAGAAGTGTCCGTTGCGGTACAGCGAGCCGAAGAAGAAGCGGAAGACGATCTCCCCGAAGCGGTCGCGCGTCTCGTCGTCGAGCTCCCTGACCTCCTCGAAGCCGATTCCCTCGACCCACTCGGTCACCAGCACGTGCTCGGTGCAGAGCTCGGTGACCACCGGCGGCACGAAGATGAACGGATGCCCGCGCCAGCTGCGGGCGAAGGCGCGGTGCTGCTGCGCCTCGTGCTCGTAGTCGAGCTCGTCGGTGAGCCGCTCGCGGATCTCCGCCGTCATCGCCTTGGCGTCCATTCCCGGCGCGATGCGCTTGGCCACCCGCATGATCAGGCCCAGGTTCTGGAGGTCGGCCCGCACGGCCTGGCCCACGCCCGGGTACTGCACCTTCACCGCCACGTCGCGGCCGTCGTGCAGACGAGCGCGGTAGACCTGGCCGATCGAGGCGGCCGCGACGGCCTCCTCGCCGAACTCCGAGAAGACGTCCTCGAGCTTCTCGCCCAGATCGTCCTCCACGACCTTCTTCATGCGCTTGAACGACACCCGCGGGGCGGCATCGCGGAGCTCGGCCAGCTTGGCCTGGATCCGATCCTGGAACTCCGGGGGAAAGGCGCCGGTGTCGATGAACGACGCCACCTGCCCGACCTTCATGGCCGCGCCCTTCATCTGGCCGAGCACGTCGAAGATCTGCTCGGCCGCCTCCATCTGCCGCCGCTCGGCCGCGGCGCGCCGCCCCTCCTCGTCGCGCGTGAGGTTGGCGGCCTTGGTCACGTAGCCCCGCGCGGCCTGGCCGCCGGCAAGGCGCCCGACCTTCGCGGCCCTGCGCACACGGCTCTTGGGGAGGTCCTTGGCCATCGCTTTGAGGGTACGCATAGGGTTCGAGCCCCGATGAGACTGATGAGCATCCAGACAGCGTCCGGTCCGGCCGCGGCCGTGGTGCAGGACGGTCGCGTGCATCCGGTCGACGGAGCGCCCACGCTCGACTCGCTCGTGGCCGCTGGCCTGCCGGGTGAACCCCGCCTGACTGGTGACGAGCTGCCGCTCGCTGAGGTCACGATCCTGCCGCCGCTGGCACGGCCGGGCAAGCTCGTCTGCATCGGCCAGAACTACCACGCGCATGCGCAGGAGCAGGGCAAGGAGGCGCCCAAGCTCCCGACCTTCTTCGCCAAGTTCGCGAACGCCCTCGTGCCCTCGGGCGCCACCGTGGCGCTGCCGCCCTGGAGCCGCGTGGACTACGAGGCCGAGGTGGCCTTCGTGATCGGCAGGCGCGCCAAGGACGTGTCCGAGGACGACGCGCTCGACCACGTGGCGGGCTACATGCTGCTGAACGATCTCTCCGCCCGCGACTACCAGTTCAAGACACCGCAGTGGATGCCGGGCAAGGTGTTCGACGGCTCGGCGCCGTGCGGGCCGGTTCTGGTGACCCCGGACGAGGCCGGCCCGCCCGACGCAATCGAGTTCGAGCTCACGCTCAACGGCGAGCGCATGCAGCAGGGCACCACCGCGGATCTCGTCCACTCGATTCCGGCGCTCGTGGCGTACCTGTCGATGTTGATGACGCTCGAGCCGGGTGACGTGATCTCGACCGGGACGCCCGCGGGCGTGGGCAGCCTGCGCGACCCGAAGGTCTGGCTCGCCGCGGGCGACGAGGTGGTGATCAGCTCGCCGCGACTTGGCGTTTTGGAGACGACCCTGGCCGAATGACATCGTGCGCACTCGGCCGAGCCGAGTGCTTCGCCAGCCCGCTCAGGCCGGATCGGTCACGTCCACCGGCCGATCCACTGCTTCGGCGAGCAGATCGGCGTTGCGCCTCGCCGCCCAGACGGGCACGCTCGGGTCGCCGCCGGAGTCGGTGACCGGACGTAGCTCCACGGTTCCGTTGTCGGTGGCCACGGCCACGCTCTCGATCGAGCGGTCTCGGCTGCGCTCGAACTGCTCGGCCAGCCGGATCACCGCGCACAGCAGGCGCAGCCGTCGCGCGTCGCCCTTCTCGGTCAGGTCGCCCAGCTCGGAGGCGTCGGGCTCGCCCTTGCGGTGGTAGCGCGCGATCAGGCCGATCAGTACGAGCTCGCGCGGCGTGAACCCGGGCAGACCGGCGTTGAGGATCAGGTAGTGGGAGTGGCGATGATGGTCGTCGTAGTCGATCGCCGTGCCGATGTCGTGAAGGATGCACGCGGCCCAGAGCAACTCGCGCTCGGGTGGCCCGAGGTCGTGCAGTCCCGCCGCCGCGAGCCCGTCGAACATCTGGAGCGAGAGGGCGGCCACGTGGTTCACGTGGTCGAAGTCGCTCACGAAACGGTGGGCGAGGTTCTCCACCGACTCCGTCCGCACGTCCTCGAACAGCTCGCGGTCGCCGAGCAGGCGCTCGAAGAAGATGCCCTCGCGCAGGCCCGCCTCCGTGACTTCGATGGCCTCGAAGCCGCCTGCCTCCATCGCGCCGGCGAGCACGAGCGCGCCGCCCAGGATCACGTCGCCGCGGTCCGGCTTGATGCCCCTCACGTTGCCGCGCTTGGAGGCCGGCCGCGACGCCAGCTCGTCGATCAGCTCCTCCACGGCGTCGCGCGTGAGCCGGAAGCCCTGGACGTCGATGTCGGGCAGGTCGAGCCGCTTCATGGCTGCCGTGGCCAGGTTGCGGATCGTCCCGCCGATGCCGACGAGGCGGCCGCCGCCCCACCAGCTGATCTCCTCGAGCTCCTCGGCCGCCCGCCGGCGCACCGCCTTCTGGCCCTTTGCGGTGGCCTTCTCGCCGGGCAGGAAGTCCTCGCTCACCCGCACGGAGCCGAGCGGCAGCGAGACCGCCTCGGTCATCCGCCTCTGCTCGATGCGGATCGGCTGGATGCTGCCGCCGCCCATGTCGAGCCCCAGGCCGTCCTCGATGGTGGTCGAGTTGACGATCGCCCGGCTCCCGTAGCGCGCCTCCTCGACACCGCTGATCACCCGCGGCTCGAGCCCGCTGTGCTCCTTGATGCGCTCGAGCAGCTCCGGACCGTTGGCGGCGTCGCGAATCGCGCTCGTGGCCACCGCCTCAATCTCGTTCACCCCCGAGGCGCGGCAGAAGGCCGAGAACACGGCGGCGGTGTGCAGGGCGAGCTCGAAGCGCTCGGGCCGGATCGCTCCCTCCTCGCGCATGCCGGCGCTCACGCGCACCGGCTCCCGGATCTCGTCGACCAGGCTCCACCACGGCGTTTGCGGCTCGTATCCGAAGACCACCAGACGCCAGGAGTTCGAGCCCATGTCGATCACCGCAACGCGTTCCACGAACCGCATGATTCACGTTTTGGCCCTCGAGGGCTCACGATGTGGTCCGCAGCGCGCCGAAATCGGTCAAGCCGGCGCACAAGTGAGCCGATGCAGGCCCGGATGAACGCCATCGCTCACGCATCCGCCCTGCCCGCCTCCGGCCCCAAGCTCGACAACCGTCGCGTCCTGGCCGCGCTGATCGATCTCGGGGTGCTCGCCGCCGGCGCCCTGGTGATCGGGCTCGTGGCCGGCGTTTTCGCGGGAGGCGGCGCCGAGTTCCCACCCGCGTTCGACGTGATCCTGCTGGCCTGGGCGCTCTACTACTACTTCGCCTGCGAGAGCGGCGGCGGGCAGACGATCGGCAAGCGCGTGATGCGGCTGCGTGTGGTGCGCGCCGACGGCACAGATGCGGGCATGCGCGAGATCTTCGTACGGACGATCCTCCGCGTGATCGACGGGATCGCGCTCTACCTCGTGGGACTGGTGGTGATGCTGGTCACCGGGGAGCGTCGCCAGCGGCTGGGCGACCTGGCCGCGGCGACCGTCGTGGTGGACGCGGCCGCCTCCGGTCGAGCCGCCGGCCTCGCCCGCGGTCGCGGAGTCGCCCGTGCAGGCGATCACGCTGCCCGAGGCGCCCGTGGAGCGCGTGCCCGATCCCCCGGCCATGCCCGATCCCGCGCCGACGGTCCCCGAGCCGACGGTCGAGGCCGATCCACCGGCCGAGCCCGACTCGCCCGAGGCCGACCCGCCCGAGGCCGGCTTGCCCGAGGAGCCCGAGGAGCCAGCCCCGGCGGGCGACGCCGTGGTCGTCCGGTCCGTGGAGACCGTCTCCGCCATCGACCTCGTGATGGGCGACGAGGAGCCGGAGTCCGGACCCGGCGAGCCGGACGCCGGGCACGACGACCCCGATCGCTAGAGTCGCAAAGCTGGCCGGGCCCGGCCCCCCGGCGGGGCCCGGTGGCGCTTCATGGCAACGATCGGCACCCCCGAGAATCCCCTGCGAGTAGCGATCGTCGGCTCCGGGCCGTCGGGTTTCTATGCGGCCGGAGCGCTGTTTGCCTCCAAGTCGCATCCTGATCTGCGCGTGGAGGTGGACATGTTCGACCGGCTGCCCACTCCCTGGGGGCTCGTACGCGGCGGGGTGGCGCCCGATCACCCCAACATCAAGGCCGTCTCGCGCGTATACGAGAAGATCGCCCAGCAGCCGGGCTTTCGCTTCTACGGCAACGTCGAGCTGGGCCGCGACCTCTTCCACGACGATCTCACCGGCCGCTACCACGCGGTGATCTACGCCGTCGGGGCTCAGACCGACCGGCGCATGGGAATCCCCGGCGAGGACCTGCCCGGAAGCTGGGCCGCCACGGAGTTCGTGGCCTGGTACAACGGCCATCCCGACTACCGCGAGCTCGAGTTCGATCTCTCGGTCGAGAGCGCCGTGGTGGTGGGCAACGGAAACGTGGCGGCGGACGTAGCGCGGATGCTCGCGCTCACTCCCGAGGAGCTCAAGCTCACCGACGTTGCCGACCACGCGCTGGAGGCGCTGTCCGAGTCGAAGGTGCGGGAGATCACGGTGCTCGGCCGCCGCGGTCCCGCCCAGGCCGCCTTCACCAACCCCGAGCTGCTCGAGCTGGGGGACATGACGCATGCCGACGTCTATGTCGACCCCGGGGAGGCCGAGCTCGATCCGCTGTCGCGGGCCTTCATCGAGTCGGACGCCGCCCATGGCACGGCCAAGAAGAACGTGAAGATCGTGCACGAGTACTCACGGCGCGAGCCCGTGGGCAAGCAGCGACGCATCGTGCTGCGCTTCCTGGTCTCGCCGCTCGAGATCACGGGCTCGGAGCGCGTGGAGGGCATCCGCATCGGCCACAACGAGCTGGCCCACGACGACTCGGGTCAGATCCGGCCGCGGCCCAAGGACACGTCCGAGGAGATCGAGTGCGGATTGGTGTTCCGCTCGATCGGTTACCGCGGCACGCCGCTCGAGGGCCTGCCCTTCGACGAGCGCCGCGCGATCATCCCCAACGACGGCGGCCGGATCGTGACCGGCGAGGAGACCGTCACCGGCGAATACGTGGTCGGCTGGATCAAGCGCGGTCCCACCGGCATCATCGGGACCAACAAGCGCGACGCCCAGCAGACTGTCGCGCTCCTGCTCGAGGACCTCGACGCCGGCCGGCTGCTGGAGCCGGCCGACCCCGATGGCGAAGCCCTCGACGCGCTCGTTGCCGAGCGCCGCCCCGATGCCGTCTCCTACCACGGCTGGCTGGCGATCGACGAGGCCGAGAAATCGGCCGGCGAGCCCCACGGCCGCCCACGCGTGAAGCTGTGCACGTTCGAGGAGCTGCTCGAGGCGGCACAGGGCGAGCCCGCACGGCGCTAGCGGCCCTTGGGGACGCGCGCCACATTCGGGTGACTGCAACCGACAGGACGGTTAGTGTCTGCCGGTGCCCGCGCTGCTACGCCTGGCCCGCTCAGCTGCCCGAGCCGGGGCGCGGCTTCACGTCCGCCTCGTGGCCCGGCGTGGGCGCACCGGCGACCTGGTCCTGGAAGCGCTGGTAGCGCCGTGTGTGCTTCTCATAGCGCGCCTCGGACCTGGCGAGCTTCTTGCTCCCCGGCTTGTAGCGCCGCTTGGCCCAGGGCGAGTTGGGCTTGGCCAGCCGGATCGCGCCGATGATCCCGGCCGGCACGAACAAGATGCCGGCCACGCCCATGAACACCTTGCCCTTGAACACCGCGACACCCGAGATCGCGAGGATGATCAGGACGGTGATCACGATCGCCGGGGCGCTGTCATCGGTGCTGAAGGGCAGGAAGCCGAGCAGCACGAGGCCGGCAACGATCGCCGCCACCACCACGGCGTCAACCGAGCGACGTCCGTCCTCCGCCCAGTAGACGTCCTCGAGCTGCAGCCAAAGCGCGAACTCGTCGAGCGTGAGCCCTGCGCCGATGCCGAACCCTCCGGCCATGACCTCGAACCAGGGGCTCGACGGCTGGAGCGCCATGACGAAGCCCGTGATCAGCATCAGGACGATCCCGAAGACCAGGTGATGGACGTGCAGGCCGCTTTCGCTCTTGATGCTGCCCGGCCACCACGACACCCTGTCGCTGCGCATCAACCGCGTGCTCACGCGGATGAGCACGAAGGACAGCAGCAGTGCGGCGAGCATGATCAGCCCGGCGCGGGTGCCCTCCTCGCTGAGGAAACCCTCTTCATCGCCGAACTTGAGGATCACCTCACCGAGCGATACCACCTTGTCTCGTACCCTACGGCGCTGAGCCCATGACCGGCAACCCTTCCTCCGGTGCGGGCGGTTACCGACCGCTGATCAGCGTCGCGCTGATCGTGCTGGGCGCGCTGCTCCTGTTCGTGGGGACGATCGCCTTCTACGCGCGCACCGAGGTGATCGACCGGGACGCCTTCGCCGACCGCGCGTTGGTGGCCCTCGAGGACGACGGCCTGCGCAAGGTCGTTCGCCGCGAGATCGTGGTCAACCTGATCGACCGCGGCAGCAGCGATCTGGTGGCGGCACGGCCGCTTCTCGAGTCGGTGGTCGACGTGGTGCTGCAGTCGGCGCCCTTCCGCAAGGTCTTTCGCCAGGCCGCCGTGGAGGCCAACCGCGTCTTCTTCGTGCGCGACAAGAAGAACGCCCTGTTCGACATCTCCGACTCGGCCCAGCTGGTTCGCTTCGCGCTGCGCTCGGTGTCGCCGAAGCTGGCCAAGGAGGTCCCCAAGGACCTCGACGCCACCCTGGTGACTCTGCGGCGGCGTGAGTTCGCGGGCCAGACGCTGGCGGTGGCGGACTCCATAAGAGTCCTGGGCATCGTGCTCCCGCTGCTCGCGCTGGCGGCCTTTGCCGCCGGCGTGGCGGTGGCCCCCGACCGGCGGCTCGGCGTGCTGCGTGCCGGCATTGCCGTGGGGGCCACGGGCGCGCTCCTGGCGATCGCGCTCGTGGTCCTGCGCGCTCGGGTCCTCGCCGGGGTGATCGGCGAGGACGAGCTGACCGACGGCGAGGTGCGCGATGCGGTGGCCGGGCTCCTCGACGCGTTCATCGGCGATCTCGTGGCCGGAGCCTTCTTCATGGCGCTGGGAGGCCTGGTGGTGGCCGCCGCGGCCGCGGCCCTCGACCCCGAGGACGTGGAGCGGCCCACCGAGCGCCTGCGTCAGCGCATCACGCGCCGGCCGCGCACCACGTGGGGACTCGCGCTGCGCGGCGTGGCCGCCCTGGCGCTCGGCGTGTTCGTGGTCATAAACCCCACCGTCGCGCTCCAGGTGGTGGCGATCATCGGCGGGGCCTACCTGATCTTCTTCGGCACCAGCGAGCTGCTCGTGTTGCTGCAGCGTGGCGGGGTCAGCACCGTGGAGCACCGGCGCTCACGCGGGCGGGCCTTCGCGGTGGCCGGTATCGCCGGGGTGGTGTGCGTGGCGGCGCTGATCGGCGTGATCCTGGTGATCACCGGGCGCGACAACCAGGTGGGCGCCACTCAGCAGGTCTCCTCCAGCCGGGCCTGCAACGGGTCGGTGTCGCTGTGTGAGCTGCCCCTGAACGAGGTGGTGTTCGCGGGCACCCACAACTCGTTCTCGGCGGCTGACAGCCCCGGCTGGTTCATCGCCAACCAGCGGCGCACGATCCAGCGGCAGCTGGAGGACGGGATTCGCCTGTTCCTGATCGATCCCCACTGGGGAGTCCAGGCCGGCAACGGCAAGGTGCGCACCGACTTCGAGGCCGAGGGCCGCGACCGCAACCGCGTGGCCGCTGCTCTGCCCGCGCCTGAGCTGAAGGCTGCCGAGCGGCTTGCCGGCCGCCTTGGCGCCGGCGAGTCGACCGGCAAGCGTGCCGTATGGCTGTGCCACACGACCTGCGAGCTCGGCGCGACGCCGATGGTCGGCACGCTCGAGGTCTTTCGCAAGTACCTGGATCAGAACCGCGGCGAGGTGGTGATCCTGTTCATCGAGCCCTACGTGCCGCCTGCGGAGATCGAGAAGGCCTTCAAGAGCGCGGGGCTGGACAAGTACGTGGCCACTCTTCAGCGCAACGAGCCGTTGCCCACGCTGGGCGCGCTGGTGCGCTCGAACCGCCGGGTGATCGTGTTCACCGAGAAGGACGCCGACGGCACGGTGCCCTGGTACCTGGACGGATTCTCATTCGTGCAGGACACGCCGCTGGGGGCCACGAAGGTCAAGCAGCTGTCGTGCAAGCGCTCCCGCGGCGACGCGTCCAGTCCGTTCCTGATGCTCAACCACTGGGCCGACGTGTTCCCGCCGCGCCTGCCGGCCAACCGGCCCTTCCAGACCGAGAAGGTGCTCATCGGCCGTGCCCGCGAATGCGGCCGTGAGCGCGGGCAGCCCGTGAGCCTGATCGCGGTGGACCACTATGACCAGGGAAAGTTCCTGGAGTCGGTCGACCAGCTCAACGGTGAGCGCGTGCGGGCCTTCCGCGAGCGCCAGCGGACTGGGTCCGGCTAGGAACTAGGCCAGCGCCCTCACGGGCTCGCCGGGAGACTAAAGGCTCGCGGCCACCACCCGCTCGCCGTCGAGCGCGTCGAGAGCGCGCTCGACCGAGCTCGTGAGGCACGTGAAGATTGGTGTCTCGGAGGCGGTGTAGGCGCTCGACTCCGTGGCTCGCAGCTCCTGCACCAGGTCGAGGAACTGGGCCGGATCGTCGGCGTCGAAGGCCACCACGAACTCCTGGTCGTCGAGGCCGAAGGAGTAGGCCGTGTTGGTCTCGATGCCGGTGAAGCGGCGGGCCACGGCGATGTGGTCGCGCATCACGCGCATGCGCTCCTCGGGTGAGAGCGCGTACCACTCCCGCTTCTTCCACATCGGGTAGACGATCAGGTACTTCGAGTCGGCGCCGGGCCGCGGCTCGAGCGGCCGGTCGGGCTCGTCCGAGTAGGGCGATTCCTTGGTCATGGCCAGATACGAGTAGGGCACGTCCGCCCAGCGCATCAGGCCGCTCTGGTTCAAGAGCACGTGCAGCTCGTGGATCGGCTCGAGCGTGGCCGAGATCGTCCGCACCAGGAGGTCGCAGTCGCCGCGAGTGCCCACGAGCGAGTAGGCGCGCAGGTAGTGCTGGTCGGCGAATTCCCTGCAGGCGGCCGCGAATTCACGCTTGTCCGCGGCCCGCTCCTCGGGCGACTGCCGGCGCCACGCGGGATCGACCTTCAAGAAGGTGTATTTCACGAAGTTGCGAACGTCGCTCACAGTGTCAAGTGTGGCCGATAGCATGGGTCGGATGCGCGTAGCCCTTGTGTCGCCCTACTCGTATACGTATCCCGGCGGCGTCGGGCGTCACGTTGAAGCCCTGGCCGAGGAGCTTCTGGAGCAGGGCCACGAGGTCAGGCTTCTGGCGCCGTACGACCCCGACGACCGACTGGCACGTGTGACTCACCGCGGTGCCCGCCCGCAGGAGCGGCCCTTGCCCGATCACGTGATCCCGCTCGGACGCACGATGGGCCTGCCCATGAACGGGGCTGTCTCCAACCTCGCGGTGCTTCCGGAGGTGGTCGGCACGCTGGGCCGCGAGCTGCGCACCGGCGGCTTCGACCTCGTGCACGTGCACGAGCCCAATGCGCCATACGTCTCCTGGTACGCCACCGAGGTCTCGCGCGTGCCCACGGTGGGCACCTTCCACACGTACTCGACCAGCGCCGCGGCCAGCCACTTCACCGCCAGCTTCGTGGGCGCGCGCCGTCTGTACTCCAAGCTCAGCTCCCGGATCGCGGTCTCGGAGGCGGCCCGCTGGACGGCCCAGCGCTTTTACGGGGGCCGCTACCGGATCATTCCCAACGGCGTGGACCTGTCCGCCGCCCGGCCGGATCCCGGCCGTCCCCACCGCGCGCTGCGGCTGTTGTTCGTGGGCCGGGCCGAGGAACGGAAGGGACTTCCCGTGCTGCTGCGCGCCTTCGAGGCGCTGCGCGGCGCGGGCGTGGATGCTCGCCTCACGATCGCCGGCGCCACTGAGGAGGAGGTCGAGCCGCTGCTGCTCGAGCCCGACGGGGTGGACGTGGCCGGGCGGGTGGACGACGAGGAGAAGTGGCGCCTGCTGGGCGAGGCCGACCTCCTCTGTGCCCCGTCCCTGGGTGGCGAGAGCTTCGGCATGGTGCTCACCGAGGCGTTCGCCTCCGGCACCCCGGTGGTGGCCTCCAACATCGCCGGCTATCGCGACGTGGTCGACCACAACTCGAACGGGCTCTTGGTGCCGGTGGGTGACCCGGTGGAGCTCGGCGAGGCCATGCGCGCGCTGGCTCTCGATCCCGCCCGGCGCACGCGCATGGCCGCGGCCGCGCGCGAGCGCGCTGAGCGCTTTGCCTGGTCGCGGGTCACGAGTGAGGTCACAGAGGTCTACGCGCAGGCGCTCGAGATCCCGCAGCCCGAGAGCCGGCGTGCCCGCCTGGCCCAGCGAGTGGGCGTCGTGCCCACCGAGCCGGGACCGCGGGTGCCGCCTCAGCGCCTTCCCTCGCTAGAGCCGAAGGAGCCCTCGGCCGGCCGGCGCCGCGCAGCGCGCGCCGCGCGCCGCATTCTCGTGGGCACCGGCGCCGTGGCCGGCGTCGGTCTCACCGCGCTGGCCCTGCAGCGGCTCGGCATCGAGTCGATCGGCCGCGCGCTGCTGGCCGCCACGCCGGTCTGGGTGCTGGTGGGCTTCGCCCTGATGTGTGCCTCGATGTTGTTGCGCGCCGAGGCGTGGCACGCGATCCTGCAGGCCGCGCTCCCGGGCACTCGCGTACGCCGTCGTGACACCGCGCGGGCCACGATGATCGGGGTCCTGATGTCGGCCACCCTGCCGGCCCGGCTCGGCGAGCCCTCGCGTGCGCTGATCCTGTCGCGCCGCGTGGGCCGCGTACGCGACCGCTTCCCGGTGGTGCTGGGAACGATGATCTCCCAGACGCTGCTCAACATCCTGGCGCTGGTGGTGCTCGGGTCGGTGATGTTCGCCACCGTCGGCCTGTTCAACGGCAACGAGGACGCGCTTGTGGTTGCGACGATCGCTCCGGTCGTGGTGCTCGCTCTGGTGCTCTCGATGCCGTGGATCCTCCGGCGCGGGACCCCCACTCGCTTCCAGCGCGTGCAGCAGGCGGCGGCCGCCGTGCGCGGGGCGATGGTGCAGGTACGCCGCGGCCTCGAGGTGTTTCGCCGGCCCAAGCTGGGCGGCTGGGCCGCGATCATGCAGCTGAGCGCGTGGGTGATTCAGTGGCTCACCTGCTACGTGCTGCTCGTGGCCCTCGGGCTGGACGAGCACGCCGGGATCGGGGCAGCCGCGGCCGTGCTGTTCGCCGTCAACGTGACCGCCGCCCTGCCGATCACCCCGTCCAACCTTGGTGTCTTCCAGGCCGCCTGTGTGGCCGTGCTGTCGGCCTACGGGGTCGGCAAGACCGATGCGTTCGCCTACGGGATCATCCTGCAGGCGGTGGAGATCGCCACGGCTCTCGCCATGGGGATGCCCGCGCTGGTGCGTGAGGGGATGACCTGGAAGGACCTGCGCCTACGGGCCCTGCACGCCGCTCCGGTGGAGCTGCGCGGCGCAGGCCGCCGCCGTGGCGAGACGGCGGAGGCCGAGGCGTAACACCGGCCCGGTGCCGCCCGAGCGGGTCACGGCGCGCGGCCCTGGCCGCGTCAACCTGATCGGCGAGCACACCGACTACAACCTCGGGCTCTGCCTGCCGTTCGCAGTCGAGCGGGGCGTGACCGTCAGGGCCGAGCGAGCCGAGGCCGGGATCGTCCACGCCCGAGCGCTCGATCTGGGCGAGACCGACCGCTTCGCCCTCGGCGCCGTGGAGCCGGCGAGCGGCTGGCGGGCTTTCGTGCGCGGTGTGGCCGCCGAGCTCTCGTCAGCCGGAATCGAGCTACCGGGCGCCCGCCTCGAGATCAGCGGCGACCTGCCGCGCGGCATGGGGCTCGCCTCGTCCGCTGCGCTCGAGACCGCGCTGTGCCTCGCTCTGCTCGCGCTTGCAGGAGCCGCCGTGCCCGACCCGCGCGAGCTCGCGCGCCTGTGTTCGCTCGTGGAGCAGCGCTGGACGGGGGCGCAGACCGGCCTGCTCGACCAGCTCGCGTCCCTGCTCGGCCGGCCGGGGCATGCGCTCTTCCTCGACTGCCGTGACCTCGGCATCGAGCAGGTCCCGCTGGACCTCGATGACTTCACGCTCGCCGTGCTGGACTCGGGCTCGCGGCCCTCGCTGGCCGGCGCGGAGTCGGGCTACAGCGTGCGCCGCCGCGAGTGCGCCGAGGCCTGCCGGGCGCTCGGCGTGGCCAGCCTGCGCGAGGCCGAGAAGCCGCGGGCGGAGCAACTCCCGGAGCCGCTGCGCGACCGGGCGCTGCACGTGATCTCCGAGAACGAGCGCGTCCTGGAGGCGGTGGCCGCCCTGCGCCGCCGGGACACGCCGGCTCTCGGAGGCCTGCTGGACGCCTCGCACGCGAGCCTGCGCGATCGCTACGAGGTCTCGGTGCCCGAGGTGGAGGACACCGTGGCGCGGCTCAAGCGCGCGGGGGCCGCCGGCGCCCGCATCATGGGCGGTGGGTTCGGCGGCGCGGTGCTCGCGCTGTTCCCGCCGGATGTGGCCACGCCCGAGGGGGCGCTGCCGGTGGGCCCGGCGGCCGGAGCCAGGCTGCTCGCCTGACTAGAACGCCACGGGCTTGCCGTCACGGAAGAAGCCGCCGGTCGGCCCCTCGTCCGGCAGCGTGGCCAGCCACACGATCCCCGCGGCGCCATCCTCCACCGGCTTCTTCGCACCGAACTGGCCGCCCATGTCGGTATTCACGAAGCCCGGGCAGGCCGAGTTGATCTTCACGCCGGCTTCCGCGAGCTCGGCCGAGAGGATGCGGGTCATCGCGTTGAGCGCGGCCTTGGACACCCGGTAGCCGGGCGACCAGCCGCCCATCTCCGCGATCCCTCCCATTCCGCTCGACACGTTGACCACGCGCGCGTGATCCGACTCGCGCAGCAGCGGCAGCAGGGCCACGGTCAGGCGGTAGGCGCCGAAGAAGTTGGTGTCGAGGGCGCTCTGGATGGCATCGAAGTCCGGCTCGGCGCCCGCAACGCCCCAGTCCGTGCCTACGCCGGCGTTGTTCACCAGCACGTCGAGGGCGCCCGGATCCTCGCGCAGGGCGGCGGCGGCCTGCTCGATCGACGCCGGGTCGGACACGTCGAGCCGGAGCGGCCGGCCGCCCACCGCCTCGGCGGCCTCGCGCGCCTTGGCCTCGTTGCGGGCGCTCACGATCACGTCGTAGCCGCGCTCGGCCAGCTGGCGGGCGGTTTCGCGGCCGATGCCGCGGTTGGCTCCGGTGACGAGGGCGATCGGCACGCGCGCCAGGTTATCGGCACGCAACCTTCACACAATCGTGTCAAGGTTGGTACCATCAGATCTTGGCCGAACGCGACTACATCGACGCTACGAGAAGCCGGATCGTCGTCTTCGACGGCGGCATGGGGGCGACGCTCGAGCAGTTCGAGCTGACCCAGGAGGACTACGGCGGGCTGCCCGGCAAGTGCCACGAGGCCCTGATCCTGCACCGCCCGGACGTGATCCAGGGCGTGCACGAGTCGATGCTGGACGCGGGCGCCGAGGTGCTCGAGACCGACACCTTCCAGGGCAGCCGGCTGAAGCTCGAGGAGTGGGGTCTCGCCGACCACACGCTCGAGATCAACCGCAAGGCCGCCGAGATCGCCCGTGCCGCGGCGGGCGAGTCGCGCTTCGTGGCCGGCTCGATCGGCCCCACCGGCCATCTGCCGGCATCCGACGACCCCACGCTCGGCAAGATCACCTTCCGCGAGCTGATGGAGGTCTTCACCGAGCAGGCCAAGGGGCTCGTGGAGGGCGGCGCCGACCTGATCATCATCGAGACCGCGCAGGACATCCTGGAGGTCAAGGCCGCGATCTTCGGCGCCCGCGAGGCCTTCAAGCTCACCGGCCGCACGCTGCCGATCCAGACGAGCGTCTCGCTGCTGCCCAACGGCGGCAAGATGCTGCTCGGCACCGACATCCAGGCGGTGCTCACCACGCTCACCTCGCTCGACGTGGACGTGATCGGGCTCAACTGCTCCACCGGCCCGGAGGACATGCGTGACGCGATCCGCTACCTCGGCGAGATGAGCCCGCTGCCGGTGCACTGCATCCCCAACGCGGGCCTGCCCCTCCAGGGCCCCGACGGCGAGACGATCTTCCCCGAGGAGCCCGACCCGCTGGCCGAGACGCTGCAGGAGTTCGTGGAGCGCTACGGCATCTCGATCGTCGGCGGCTGCTGCGGCACCACGCCCGATCACATCAGGGCGATCGTCGACCGGGTGGGCGGCCGCGAGGCCAATGCGCGTCCCGGACACGCGCCACGCGGTGGTGTCCTCGATGATGACCGCCACGCCGCTGGTGCAGGAGCCGCGCCCCACTCTGGTGGGCGAGCGCGTGAACTCACAGGGCTCGCGCAAGGCCAAGGAGCTGCTGCTGGCCGACGACTACGACGGCCTGATCCGGATCGCCGAGGACCAGGTGGAGGGCGGCGCCCACGTGCTCGACGTCTGCGTGGCGCTCACCGAGCGCCAGGACGAGGACGAGCAGATGCGCGAGGTGGTCAAGCGCATCTCGCTCACCCAGCCCGCGCCGATCCAGGTGGACTCCACCGAACCCGGCGTGATCAAGCTGGCGCTCGAGGCAATTCCCGGCCGGGCGATCGTGAACTCCGTCAACCTCGAGGCCGGCCGCGACAAGCTCGACGTGGTGGCGCCGCTCGCCAAGGCCCACGGGGCCGCGCTCATCGCGCTCACCATCGACGAGGTGGGCATGGCCAAGACGGCCGAGCGCAAGCTCGAGATCGCCAAGCGCATCGTGGAGCTGGCCTGCGACGAGCACGGGCTCGACCGCGAGGCGCTCATCTTCGACGCGCTGACCTTCACGCTCACCACGGGCGACGAGGAGTGGCGCCCGTCGGCGGTGGAGACGATCGAGGGCATCAAGCTGATCAAGTCCGAGCTGCACGGAGTCAAGACCTCGCTCGGCGTCTCCAACGTCTCGTTCGGCGTCTCACCCGGCGCCCGCGCCGTGCTCAACTCGGTCTTCCTCCACCACTGCGTGGAGGCGGGGCTCGACCTGGCCATGGTCAACCCCAACCACATCACGCCCTACAACGAGATCTCCGAGAACGAGCGCGAGCTCACCGACGACCTCGTCTTCAACCGCCGCGAGGACGCCCTCGAGCGCTTCATCGGCCACTTCGAGGAGAAGGGCGAGACCGAGGAGGAAACGGGCGGTTCGGATCCCACCGAGGGCATGGAGCCCGAGGAGGCCCTCCACTTCCACATCCTGCGCCGCAAGAAGGAGGGCGTGGAGGACTGGATCGACCGCTCGGTGGAGAAGATCGGCGCGGTGCCAACGCTCAACCAGGTGCTGCTGCCCGCCATGAAGGAGGTGGGCGACAAGTTCGGCGCCGGCGAGCTCATCCTGCCGTTCGTGCTCCAGTCGGCCGAGGTGATGAAGCGTGCCGTGGCGCAGCTCGAGAACTACCTCGAGCGGATGGAGGGCCACACCAAGGGCAAGGTGGTGATCGCCACCGTGTTCGGCGACGTGCACGACATCGGCAAGTCGCTCGTGAACACCATCCTCACCAACAACGGCTACACCGTGATCGACCTCGGCAAGCAGGTGCCCGTGGAAACGATCATCAACGCCGCGGTGGAGCACGAAGCCGACGCGATAGGCCTATCGGCGCTGCTCGTCTCGACCTCCAAGCAGATGCCGATCTGCGTGCAGGAGCTGCACGAGCGCGGCCACGAGTTCCCGGTGCTGATCGGCGGTGCGGCCATCAACCGCGACTTCGGCCGGCGCATCCTGTACCCGAAGGGCAAGGAGTCCGACGAGGTCTACGAGCCCGGCGTCTTCTACTGCAAGGACGCCTTCGCCGGCCTGGCTACGGTCGACCAGCTGGTGGACGGCGACGCGCGCGAAGGCCTGGTGGAGCGCATGCGCTCCGAGGCCAGGACGCTGCGCGAGAAGCCGGTGGTGGTGGACGACTCGCCGCCGGTCACCGACAGCTCTGTGCGCTCGGCGGCGCGCACCGACACACCGATCCCGGAGCCGCCCTTCTGGGGCGCGCGCGAGCTCGAGGTGGACCTCGAGGACGTGTTCCCCTACCTCGACCGCCACGTGCTGTTCAAGCTCCACTGGGGCGGTCGCGGCGTGAAGGGCGAGGAGTGGGAGCGGCTCGTAAGCGAGGACTTCCAGCCGCGGCTCGAGCGCATGTGGGCCGAGCAGGACTATCTGCGCCCGCGGGCCAAGCTCGGCTACTTCCCCTGCAACGCGGACGGCAACGAGCTGGTGGTGTTCGACCCCAGCGATCCCTCGCAGGAGCTGGAGCGGCTCAGCTTCCCGCGTCAGCCCAAGCACGATCGCATCTGCCTCTCGGACTTCTTCCGCCCGATCGAGTCCGGCGAGCGCGACGTGGTCGCCCTGCAGGGCGTGACCGTCGGCCCCGAGGTCACCGACCTGATGGCCGAGCTCGAGCAAAAGGGCGAGTTCGCCGAGCAGCTGTTCACCCACGGCCTGGGCGTCCAGTCCGCCGAGGGCCTGGCCGAGTGGCTGCACTCGGAGGCGCGCCGGGGCCTGGGAATCGACCTCGACCAGGGCCGCCGCTACTCGTGGGGCTACCCCGCCTGCCCGGACCAGTCCGAGCACGAGAAGGTGTGGCGCCTGCTCGGGCTCGAGGACCTCGGCATGTACCTCTCGGACGGCTTCGCGGTGATGCCCGAGCAGTCGACGGTCGCGATCATCGCCCACCATCCACAGGCCGTGTACTTCGGCATGAAGTCGGGCTTCATCCCGAAGGAGAAGGCGCCGGACGAGCTGATCGCGGGCACCGAGCGCGGCGGCAACCTGTCCGGTGGCGTTCCCGCCTGAGGATTGAGATTCGCTTCATCCGGAGAGGTTGTCCCGTGGGGGCGCCTCGACGAGGAGGAGCGTCATGCATCGAAGGATCGTCCCCGCGTTCGTCACGCTGCTGGCGGCCCTGGCCGTCGTCGCGCCGAGTGCCGCCGCCCAGAGTCCAGCGGACCTCGCCCCGACACCGGCAGAGGCCCAGCAGGCCACCACCGCCTGCGGGCCCGGCGGAGTGGGAGACCAGCTCGTGCCGGACTCCGGGCCCTGGTTCAACTTCACGGCGGCGTGCGCCAACCACGACGCGTGCTACGGAGCCCAGCTCGGCCAGGCCAACTGCGACTCCCGCTTCCGGGACGACATGTACGCCCACTGCGCCACGCGTGTCTGGTATCAGCGGGCGCTGTGCCGCAACACGGCCAACGTCTACTACGAGGCCGTGAGGCAGTTCGGGTACCTGTTCTACTGAGGAGTGTCCTCTAGGGTCGCTCGGGTATGGCCGAGCGACCCGAGCCAGTCCCCGACCTCGACTGGGACCCGGCCCGCGCGAGTGAGCTGGGAGCCGGCGTGGTGGAGCTCTGGACAGAGCTCCTCACCCGCCTGCCGGAGCTGCCGGTGGGCGGCGACTTCACCGCCCAGACCGTCCGTGACGAGCTCGATCTGGACGTGCCCGCCGAGGGGCTCTCGAACGACGAGCTGGTGGCTCGCCTGCGCGCGCTCGTCTTCGACCAGTCGATCTATCCCGGCCACCCGGGCTTCTTCGCGTACATCTCGGGGGCCGGCACCGTTCCGGGCGCCGCGGCCGACCTGATCGCGTCAGCGCTCAACCAGAACCTCGGTGGCTTCCGGCTGAGCCCGGGCGCCAACCAGGTGGAGGCCGCGCTGGTGCGCTGGCTGGCGCAGAGCTTCGGCCTGCCCGACAGCGCCGGCGGCCAGGTGGTGGCCGGCGGGGCGATGGCGAACTTCGTGGGGCTGAAGGTGGCGCGCGACCGCGCGCTCGGGCCCAGCGCGCGCAGCCACGGCGTGGCCGGCGGGCCGCCGCTCGCCTTCTACGCGTCCAGCGAGTCGCACGTGGTGCAGAGCCGCGCCGCCGACATCCTCGGCTTGGGACTCGATGCCGTCCGCGCGATCCCGGCGGACGGCGGTCTGCGCATGCGCACCGACGCTCTCGCGGAGGCGGTCGAGCGCGACCTGGCCGAGGGAGTGCGCCCGGCCGCGGTGATCGGCACCGCGGGCACCACGGCAACCGGGGCGATCGACCCGCTCGACGAGCTCGCCGACGTCGCGGAGCGCCACGACATGCACTTCCACGTGGACGCCTGCTACGGCGGACCGGCCGTGCTGGCCGACGAGCTGCGTCCGCTGTTCGCGGGGATCGAGCGCGCCGACTCGATCGCCGCCGATGCCCACAAATGGCTCTACACGCCTCTGCTCGGGGGCTGCGCGATCGTGCGCGACGAGGCCGTGCTCGGGGCGGCCTTCTCCGCCGACGCCAGCTACATCTGGCTCGACGAGGAGGTTCGCGCACAGCATGGAGTCGACTACGTGCACCAGGGCCCCGACTTCAGCCGCGGCTTCGCGGCGCTCCGGATCTGGCTCTCGCTCGTGGCCCACGGCAGCGACGCCTACGGGCGGCGCATCTCGCACGACGCGGCGCTCGCCCGCTACCTGGGCGAGCTCGTGGAGGAGCATCCGGAGTTCGAGCTGATGTGCCCCGTGGGGCTCTCGATCTGCTGCTTCCGGTACGCGCCGGCGGAGCTGCGCGGCAACGAGGAGGCGCTCGACCGGCTGAACGAGCGGATCATGGTCGCCGCTCAGGAGGACGGGCGGGTGTTCTGCTCGAACGCGGTTCTGGACGGGCGTTTCTGCCTGCGCGCCTGCATCGTGAACTTCCGCACCGAGGCAGAGCACCTCGAGCTTCTGCTCGAGGTCGCCGCCGAACACGGCCGGCGGCTGGCCGACCGGGTTGTCTGACCGGTCCAACCGGCCTCGACATAACGGCGAACAGCGCAGGTCGAATCTTCGACAGGGGGATAAAGACTGTCACCCGGGGCGCTCGTACCTTGGCGATGGAAACCCGTCGAAGGAGGTTGCACGCCAATGAGACGTATTGCCCTTGCGACTGCAGTGCCCATCGGGGCCCTGTTGCTCGCGCCCGCCGCCGCGCTTGCTCAGGACGGCCCGACACTTGAAGACACGGTCTCCAGCCTCAACACGGTCTGGGTGATCGTGGCTGCAGTCCTCGTGATGTTCATGCAGGCCGGCTTCGCCTTCCTCGAGATCGGATTCTCGCGCGGGAAGAACGCGGGTCTCGGGGTTGTGAAGATCCTCACCAACTACTCGATCGCCGCTCTTGCTTATTGGGCCGTCGGGTTCGCGCTCGCGTTCGGCGGCGCCGGTGAGATCGCCGGCACCAACGGCTTCTTCCTCGACGTGAGCTCGGTTCCGGCCGATGCAGCGGCCCAGTTCCCGCTGCTCGACGTTGCGGGCATCAGCCCCGCCGCGCTGCTCTTCTTCCAGTTCGTCTTCTGCGCGGTCTCCCTGGCGATCGTCTGGGGCACCACGCTCGAGCGCATCAAGTTCAGCGCCTACGTGATCTACGCCGTGGTGTTCTCGGCGCTGATCTACCCGGTGCTGAGCCACTGGATCTTCGGCGGCGGCTGGCTGCAGGTCAACGTCGGAATGCAGGACTTCGCGGGCTCGACCGTGGTGCACCTGATCGGCGCCACCGGCGGCCTGGCGGCGCTGCTCTTGCTCGGACCGCGCAGGGGCAAGTACGGAGCCGACGGCAAGCCGCGGGCGATTCCCGGGCACTCGATGCCGCTCGTCGGCCTCGGCGTGCTCATCCTGTGGCTCGGCTGGTTCGGGTTCAACCCCGGCTCCACGCTGGGTGCGCTGGGCAACCGCTTCGCCGAGGTGGCGCTGGTCACCAACCTCGCCGCCGGCGCGGGCGTGATCGCAGCGCTGTCCGTCATGTACATGCGTACCAAGACCTACGACGTCGGCATGGCCGGCAACGGCGCCATCGCCGGCTTGGTGGCCATCACGGCCCCATCGGGCTACGTGGAGTTCTGGGCCGCTCCGATCATCGGCGCAGTGGCCGGTGTGATCGTGGTCTACGGAGTGATCCTGATCGAGAAGGTGCTGGACGACCCGGTCGGCGCACTGTCGGCGCACGGACTCGCGGGAGTCTGGGGCACGCTCGCCTGCGGCCTCTTCACCGCACCGCGGCTGGCGGAGCTCAACGGCGTGGGTGAGGGCGGGCTCTGGTACACCGGCAGCTTCGCGCAGCTCGGCGACCAGGCGCTCGGCGTGGCTGTGGCCTTTGTCTGTGTGTTCACGGTCTCTTACGCCGTCTTCTTCCTCATCAAGAAGACGATCGGCCTGCGGGTCACGGCTGAGGAAGAGGACGCCGGCCTCGATATCTCCGAGACGGGCATGTATGGCTACCCGGAGCAGTTCATCCCGCCGTCCGAGCTCATCGATCCCGGCCTGCCGGCCGGGGCGGGGAACAGAGCGGCACCGGCCCCGACGACGGCGCCTGCGGGCGTCACCAAGGAGGTCACGGCATGAAGATGGTCGTCGCCTATATACGGCACGAGGCCTTCGAGCCGATCCGGGCGGATCTGATGGAGGCCGGCTTCCCCAGCCTCTCGATCTCGGAGGTGAAGGGGTCCGGCAGGCAGAAGGCGATCACCGAGCACTACCGGGGCTCGGAGCTGGCGGTGCACCTGCGCCCGAAGCTCAAGCTCGAGTGCGTGGTGGAGTCGAAGGACGTCGGCGTCATCAAGGAGGTGATCCTGCGTCACGCACGGACCGGCTCGGTGGGTGACGGCAAGCTGTTCGTGATTCCGGTCGAGGATGCGGTCCGGATCCGGACCGGAGAAGAGGGCGAGCTCGTCCTGCAGGCCCACGACAGCGAGGATGCCAGCGTCAACGGCGCCGGCAGCTGAGCTGGAGGGGCTAGCACTGGCTACGGAAGGCCTCAGAGCCGTGCCCGACGTCACGCCGCGCGGCGCCCACCTGGAGATGGTGGGCGCCGTGCTGGCCGGCGACGGCCTGGAACGCGTGGCCGAGATCGCGGCCGAGCACACCGGTGCGCCGGTGGCCGTGATCGTGCCGCGCCTCGGGGTGCCCCTCGAGGGCTGGGGCCCCTATGAGCGCTACGTGGCCGCCCGCCTGGCCGGCGGGCGGCCGCAGCGCCCTTCCGAGGTCACCAGCGAGGTGCCGATCGCCTCTGGTGGCCGCGAGCTGGGCGCGGTGCTCCAGCTCGGGCCCGGGCGCCGCGACGCGGGCGACTACCTGCACATGGCGGCCATCGCGGCGCTCACGGAGGTGGCGGTGGCCGAGGCCCGTGACGAGACCGAGCAGTCACTGCGCGGGTCGTTTCTCGAGGAGGTGCTCTCGCGGCCCGAGCTGGACGCCACCGAGGTGTCGCGCCGGGCGTCGAGGCTCGGCTGTGACCTGTCCGCGGGATATGTGGCGTTGTGCGTGGACCCGAACGGCCGCGGACCGGGGCGGGTTACCGCCGCCATCCTCGCGGAGGTGCCGGGAGCGCTCGCCCAGCCCGTGGAGGGCAAGGTCTACGCGCTGTTGCCGGGCGAGCCGGACCTGGCCCGCCGCGCGGCGGCCCGCCTGGGCCGGCACGCGTCCGTGGGCGTCTCGTCACACCGCTCGGGCGGCGCCGAGGTGCGCCGCGCACTCGAGGAAGCCGATCTGGTGCTGGGCGTGACCCGAGCCGGCGGCGGTCCGCCGGGCGACGAGATCGGCGAGGGCACCTACCGGCTCCTGTTTCGCGTGCTGGCCAGCCACCCCCAGGAAGTACGCAGCTTCTACGAGGACACGGTGGCGGCCCTCGTCCGCTACGACGAGCAGTACTCCACCGACCTGCTGGGCACCCTGTCCGCCTACCTCGGCAACAACTGCAACATGGCGTCGACCGCGCAGGAGATCCACGCGCATCGCCACACCGTGGGCTACCGCCTCGACCGGGTGAAGGAGCTGACCGGCCTCGACCCGCTCAAGAGCGAGGACCGCGAGCGGCTGGGGCTGGGCCTGAAGGCGTACCGCATCATTGCGCCGAGCCTGCCGCGGTAGGCGCCGGCGGGCGACCCGCGCTTCGCGCGGACGCCCGCTCCGGTCGGACTGCCCGCGGTTGCCTGCGCTCCGCTCGGACCGGCTTCGGGTCCTGGCGTGGTCCGGTTGGCTGGGGAAGGGGGTAGCCCGCCGCGGCTTGTCCCGCGGGGCTTGTCCCGCCGGTGGCCGGGTCGTCCGGGCCGCCGCCCCCGTTCCGTCCCGCCAGATTCGTTTGTCAGCTGATCAGTCGACAAACGAATTTCTCTTTCGGGTGTGCACGTCCGGTGGGCCGGGCGTCACCCCGGCGGGCGGGTGGGCGGCGCCGCGGGCTAGGGACGGCCGTTGCTGAAGGGCCGGTCGAGCGCCGCGATTTCCTCCAGGCGCTCGAGGCGGTCCGCGCCCAGGGCGGAGCGTGAGGCCGGGGCTACGCGGGCCAGCGAGTAGCGCCTGATTTGTCCGGGTTTGCGGGGCTTTCGCTCGCCTTCCGCGTCTGGGACCAGCGCGTACCTGCGGGTAGTCATGCGGCCAATCGTGACGCTTGGTACGTGCGCAGTCCACGTACCGTTGTCGAAAGATCGGCCGCCGGACTTGGCCAGGATGTCGAATCGGGGGCCGGTAGCCGCTACGTCGCGTCCAGCACGGCGTCGAGCACGGGTTCGGGGCCGAACCGCACCACGTCGCCGCTTGGGAGCCCGGTGTCGGTCTCGGCCGCCTGCACTGCGGCCCGGGCCGCGTCTTCGTCGAGGTCGCTCGTGTTCAGCGCTATCGCCACGACGCGGGCAGGACGGACGTGCGAGGTGGCGAGCTCGTAGGCCACGATCAGCTCGGACAGCGGCGGGATCGGCAGGTCGGGGTAGTTGCGGATCGCGCGGGCGCCGGCCTTGTGCACCAGGATCAGGTGGTCGGGCGCGGACCCGTGCAGCAGGCCCAGCGTGACCGCCGAGTAGGCGGGGTGAAAGAGCGCGCCCTGGCCCTCGACGAAGAGCAGGTCGCCGCGCTCGGCGCCCTCGTGCACGAGCCGCTCGCCCGCGCCGGACACGTAGTCCGAGATCACGTGATCCACCGCGATTCCCCAGCCCGCGATGGCGATTCCGGTTTGTCCGGTGGGCACGTACACCGAGCGCTCGCCGCGCTCGCGTGCGGCGCGGTCCAGCTCGAGCGTGACGACCTTCTTGCCGATCACCGTGTCGGAGCCCACGCTGTGGACCACCCGCACGGAGTCGGGGCGGGCGTAGGGGCCCTCGGGCACTGTGAGGTCGGCGGGCGCGGCGCGCAGGTCGCGAAGCCGGACGCCCGCCCGTTCCGCCGCCTCGCGAAGCTCGGGGTCGTCCGCGAGCTGCGTGTGCAGCCCGGCCTCGAGGTCGAGACCCGCGTCGATGGCGTCGAGCAGAGGTGCGCGCCACGCAGGGTCGAGCTTGCCGCCGGTGGGCGCCACGCCGATCAGGAGCGCGGTGGCGCCGGCGGCGATCGCCTCGCCCACGCTGGCCACCACGGGCACCGGATGCAGGCAGAACGGCTCCACCTCGACCGCGGTCTTTCCGGCCTGTGTCGAGTCGACCACCGCCACCACGTCGCGGTTGCCGTAGCGGATCACGCCGTGGGCGGTCTTGCCCGAGTGCTGCTCGAACAATCCCTCGGCGAAGATCGCGAGCCGCTCGCTCATGCGCCGGCCGGAGCCCCCGCCGGGGTGAGGCCGAGCCCCGGACCGTCGCCCGGGAGCACCCGGCCGTGGTCGAGCCGCAGCCCACTGAAGGGCTCGTCGGCCAGGAGCAGATGTCCGTCGAGGTCGACCCAGTCGGCCAGGGAAGCGATCGCCGCGGCCGGCGCCACCCCGAGCTGGGACTCGACCATGCAGCCGAGCATCACGTGCAGCCCCAGGGCCCGGGCGGCATGGATCATCCGCACAGCCTCTCTGATGCCGCCCGACTTCGCCAGCTTCACGTTGATGCCCTCTGCGTACGCCGCCACCGGAGCCACGTCCGTGAGGTCCTGGCAGCCCTCGTCGATCACCACGGGCGGCCGCGGGCGCACCTCGCGCAGGCCGTGAAAGGAATCCAGGTCGCCGGCCGGGAACGGTTGCTCCACCAGCTCGACCCCCAGCTCCACCAGCGCCGGCATCAGCTCGGCGGCAGAGTCGAGCGTCCAGCCCTCGTTGGCGTCCACCCGCAGCGGGACGTCGGTCTCGGACCGGACGGCCTCGAGCCGGGCGAGGTCCTCGGCGCCGCCCACCTTGATCTTGAGCGAGCGAAACGCGCTCGCGCGCCGCGCGCGGTCGCGGGTGCGCTCGATGCTGTCGATGCTGATCGTGTACGAGGTGGGCGGGGCCACCGGGGACAGCCCGAGGAGCCGCCAGACCGGCACGCCGAGACAGCGGCCGATCCAGTCGTGCAGGGCGGCGTCGAGAGCGGCTTTGCCCGCCCCCTCGCCCTCGACGTCCGCCAGTCGCGAGCCGATCTCCTCGAGTGCGAAGGGATCGTCGCCGATCAGGGCGGGTGCGACCTCGGTCAGGAACTCGGTGGCCGACTCGATCGAGCCGCCGCGGTAATACACCGGCGCGGCCTCGCCGCGGCCCACGAGGCCCTCGTGCTCGAGCTCGACCTGGACCACCGATTGGGTGGTGCGTGAGCCGCGCGCGATGCCGAAGGTCTCGGCCAGCGCGAGCTGGGCTGTGCGGGTCCGGAGCTCCACGGGGGCCGCAAGTGTGCCTACTCCCGCTCAGCGACGCGCGCCAGCCGCCGCACCAGCACTCCCACGAGCGGTCCGTAGGACGCCCGCAGCAGCGGCTCGAGTGGACGCGGAGCGTGGATGTCGATGGCCACGAGCGAGCCCGGCCTGCGCGGTTCGACCCGGTGCACGAGCGTGACCGGGCCCACCCGCCAGCTCCAGGAACGGCCTTTGCGCTTGGCCGTGATGCGGGCCGGGACCGGCACGGCGCCAAGGAGGCGGGCATATCCGCGCGCTCCCCGGATCACCTCGGGCTCGCCCAGGCCCCACGCTCCGCGCACGTGCGGTGCCCACTCGCTCCAGCGCGCGGGCTCGGCGATCAGCGCCCAGGTCCGCGTGGCGGGTGCGGCCGACAGCGCCTGGTAGGTCAGGATGACGCGGCCACCGCCACCCGCGTCTCCTCGGCGTGCGCGAGGCGAAGCGCCTCCATGCAGCCCATGGGGCGCACGTCGAAGATCGATGCCGGCGCGGGCTCGGTGACCACGGTGTCGCTGGCCAGCGACTCGATCAGAGGCCGGGCCACCCCGGCGTCCACGGGCGTGACCAGGCCGATCCAGTGCGAGGACAGCCACGGGGTGATGAAGGGCACAGGCAGCTGGGGACGGCGGCGCAGGCCCAGAACGTCGGCCATCATCGACAGCACGTCGCCGTAGGTCACCACGTCCGGCCCGCCGATCTGGATCTCGCGGCCGGCCGCCTCGGGCCGCTCGGCGGCCTCGGCGAGGTACTCGAGCACGTCCTCGATGGCAATCGGCTGGGTGCGGTTGCGCAGCCATGCCGGAGCGATCATGGCCGGCAGGCGCGCCACCAGGTAGCGCACCACCTTGTAGGACTCGCTGCCGGCTCCGATCACCATGGCGGCGCGGAAGTAGGTGAGCGGCGGGCCCTCGCGGGCCAGCACGGCGGCGGTCTCCGCGCGGCTGCGCAGATGCGGCGAGCGCGGCTCGCCCAGCCCGCCCAGATAGACCACGCGCTCCACGCCCTCCTCGCGCGCCATGCGCGCGAAGTTCGTCGCGGCCGACCGCTCGCGCTCGGCGAAGCCGCCGCGCTCCCCGCCGCGTCCCATCGAGTGAACGAGGTAGTACGCGGTGCTCACGCCCTCACCGGCGCCTCGCAGGCTGTCCGGGTCGAGCACGTCGCCCTCGTGCAGCTCGAGCCCCGCATCCTCCAGCTCGCGGGCCCGCGAGCGGTCGCGCACGAGGCAGCGCACGTCTGCGCCGCGCTCGGCGAGCTTCTGCGCCAGACGGCCTCCGATGAAGCCCGTGGCACCCGTGACCAGGACCCGCGTCACGCCGTCACCAGGGAACGGGCCTTGAGGTCCCACGCGATCTCGCGACGACCCGAGCGGATCGCGTCCATGACCGCGTCGACCACCACGTGCACCGGGAGCGGCTCGGGCAGCGCGGGCGCACGGCCGAAGATGGGGCGGTCGCCGAAGCTCGTGTCCATGTGCGGCGGCCGTACGTCGAGCACGGCCAGGCCGTCGCGTCGCCGCTCCCGGCGCAGCGCCGTGAGGTAGGCCGAGAAGGCGGCCTTGGCCGCGGAGTAGTGCGACACGCCGGCGGTGGGGTGGTCGGCCACGATCGCCGAGACGCCCACCACCGCGCCGTGACGGCTCATGTGGGCGAGCGAAGCCTCCACCAACCCGATCGGCCCGAGCGCGTTGACCTCGAAGATCCGCTGCACGTCGAGCGCGGCCGCGCCCCCGGCCGGACCGAACCCGGGAGCTCCCACCGCCACGGCCACGCCGTCGAGCTCTCCGCCGAGGGCGGCGGCCAGGGAATCCACCGCCGTACGCCGGCCCTCGGGATCGGTCACGTCGAAGCGCGCGGTGGGGGCACCCAGCTCCTGGCCCACGGCATCCAGCCGCGCGGCGTCACGCCCGGCGAGCGCCAGGTCGGCGCCGGACTCGCCGAGCGCGCGCGCGAGCGCGCCCCCGAGTGCCCCGGTGGCTCCCGCAACGAGAATGCGTGCGCCGTCAAGCTCCATCGCAGGGAATACGTATCACGCGGCGGGCGGGACCAGCGCGACTCCCGCGCGCGCGCCCGGGCTAGATCGTCGGCGCCATGCCGTGGCGGTGCGCCACCGCCGCGGCCTCCGTCCGTGAGCGTACGTCGAGCTTCGTGAGGATGCGGGAGACGTGCACGCTCGCGGTCTTCTCGGCCATGTGCAGCTGTTCGCCGATCTCCCGGTTGGTGGCGCCGGCCGACACGAGCTCGAGCACCTGCCGCTCGCGCTCGGTGAGACCGAATGGGTCGTCGTCCTCGTCAGCCTCGGTCCGGGCGGCCAGCTCCTCGTCGTCCACCAGGCGCAGCCGCGCGCGAGCGGCCAGCGACTCCAGTTCCACGGCCAGCCAGTCGCTGCCCAGCCTGCGAGCGGTCTCGAGCGCGGCGGCGGCCACGATCTCCGCCTCGTCTCGCTCGCGCGCCGCGGCCAGCGACTCCGCCTCGCGCCAGCGCGCGTATGTGGCTGGATATGGCCGCTCGACCTCCTCCCAGGCACGGGCCGCGGCGTTCCAGTCGGCGCTCGCCCCGGTCGCGCGTGCGTACTCGGCCTCGGCGGTGGCCAGCTCGGCCTGCTCCACGGGCCCACCGAGCCCCGCCGCGAGCCGCACACGCTCGATCAGGTTCTCTGCCCGGGCGGCCACCACCCGCTGTGCCTCCGCGTCGCGATGGTCGCGCGCCAGCTGCCCCGCGTCACCCTCCACGCGCACACCGGCAGCGGACAGGGCGGTGATCCGGATGAAGTCGTCGGAGCAGAACTCGATCTGGTCGAGCGCCTTGTCCACCTCGATGCGGGCCTGCTCGAGGTCGCCCCGGCGACGCGCCAGCTCGGCGGCGAAGATCCCGCAGGGGGCGATGAACTGCGGCTCGGTGGACCCGCGCGTGGCGCGCGTGAGTCCCTCGATGTCGGCGGCGGCGGCGTCCAGGTCACCGCGGCCCAGGTCGAGCATGCTGCGCGCGGCGAACCAGTAGGCCAGCGTGGGCCCGGCGTGGCGACGGCTGGGGCTGGGGATCTGTGCCTCGGCTTCGCGCCAGTCGCCGAGATGGAAGCTGAACTCGGCCACGGCGAGGCCGAACCAGTCAGTCTTGCGAGCGCCGTCGGGCGGGCTGGCGCGCAGGCCGTCGCGCGCCACCGCGAGAGCCTCCCTGGTGTTTCCGCCGAGGTTGAGCAGGTCGGCGAGGTTGATCCACGCCGAGCCCTCCTCCGCGGGCAGGCCCGCGTCGCGGGCGATCCCGAGCGCCTCCCTCAGGCATTCCACTCCGGCGTCCACGTCGCCCTGCCCGCCGATGCTCACCCCGAGCGCATTGAGGGCTCGGCTTTCCGACTCGCGGTCGCCCACCGCCCGGGCTATGTCCAGGGCGTGCCGGGCGGCCTCCTCGGCCTCGGCGAAGCGCGCCTGGAGCATGCGCCGCTTGGCCTTGGTGGCCAGGACTTTGGCCGCGGCGGAGCTCTGCTCGCCGGCGGGGAGCAGCGCCAGTGCGCGGTCGAGCACCTCCACGGCCTCGTCCTGGCGGTGGAGGTTCCACAGCGAGTGGCTCAGCGAGTCGAGCAGCTTGGCCGCCCGGCGCGGCTCCTCGTTCTCGTCCACCAGCAGGAGCGCGTGACGAAGCAGCGCCTCCTGGCGACCGGGCACCCCGGCGGCGTCCGCGCCACGGGCGGCGCGCTCCAGCAGCTCCACGCGCGGAGCGCCGGCCACGGCCTCGGGCTCGGGCACGCGCTCCCACAGCTCGAGGGCGCGCTCGAGCAGGGAGTGGGCCTCCGGGAAGGCGTTCACGCGCTCGGCAGCCGCGGCGGCCCGCACCGAGGCGGTGAGCGCGGCGGGCTGGTCGCCCGCCGCCTGCCAGTGGTGGGCGGCCTGCGCGGTGATGTAGGCGCCGGCCTCTCCGGCATCGATACGTGCCTCGAGCGCCCGGCCGAGGGCTCCGTGCATCCCCGTCCGCTCGCCGGGCAGGAGGTCGTCGTGCACCACCTCGCGCAGGAGCGCGTGCCGGAAGGCATAGTCGCCGTGGGGCAGGATCACCACGATCTGGCTGGCCGTGGCCTCGCGCAGGGCCTCGAGCAGCTCCGCCGGCTCGAGTCCCACCACCGCATCCAGGAGCGCCTGGTCGGCGGAGGGCTGGCAGGCCAGCCAGCGCAACACCTCACGAGTGGATCCGGAAAGCCGCTCCACGCGCAGCATCAGCGCGTCGCGGAGGGTGGGGGGAAGCGCGCCGCGGCCGTCGAGACCGGCCGCGAGGATCTCCTCGGTGAACAGGGCGTTGCCCTCGGAGCGCGTGTAGAGGCGCTCCACCAGCCCTGGGTCGGGCGCGGCGGCCAGGATGCCCTCGAGCTGCTCGCCCATCTCCTCGCGCGTGAACGGTGGGAGCTCGATCATCAGCGCGGACGGGTCACGCGACAGCTCCGCCAGGAGCGGACGCAGCGGGTGGCGGCGGTGCAGCTCGTCGGAGCGATAGGTGCCCACCACGAGCAGCGGCGCGCCGCAGAAGCTGCGCGCCAGGAAGTACAGGAAGTGCCGGGTGGAGCTGTCGGCCCAGTGCAGGTCCTCGATCACCAGCACCACCGGGCCCTCCTCGCCGAGCGCCTCGAGCAGGGCCAGGAGGCCCTCGAACACCCGGGTCTGCGTGACCCCGTCCTCTCCGCCTCCGGCGCCGAGGCCGGGCAGCAGCGAGTCGAGACCGGTACGGAGAACCTCCGGGAGCGCGTCGAGCGCCGGGTCGCGGTCGCGCACCAGCGGCCGCAGGGCGCCTAGCAGCGGGGCGTAGGGCAGCTCGCCCTCACCCAGCTCCACGGAGTCGCCCCACAGCACCCGCGCGCCCTCCTCGCGCGCCCGCTGGACGAGCTCGTCCGCCAGGCGCGATTTGCCCACCCCCGACTCACCGGCGATCAGCGCCAGCGAGGGACGGCGCTCCGCCGCGTCGCGCAAGGCCGCCTCGAGCTCCGCCAGCTGCGCCGTACGCCCGACGAAGCGCGCGCTTGTCATTCGGTTTGCCACTACCGAGCCATTTTCCCACCCTGCGGGTACTTCGTCCCACACAGGTTGAGAATGTCGCCCCGTGGTGCGCCCCGCATCGGGCGGATGGAGCGTCTTTCGGGTGAGGACCCCTTACCGCAGAGCGTGCGACCCTTAGCGGGGGTGAAGGCCGGCCTCTGCGACTCCTGCGTGCACCAGCAGCTCGTCCGTACCGGGCGTGGCAGCACGTTCTCGCTCTGCCGCCGCTCGAAGACCGACAGCAGCTACCCGAAGTACCCGCGTCTGCCCGTGGAGCGCTGCCCCGGCTACGAGCCGCCGGCGGTCAGTCGCCCTCGGTGATAACGGTCTTGCCGTCCTCGGCGATGCGCGCCTGGGGAGCCCTGCGCGAGATCGTGCCGCTGAACGAGCCCGACGGCACCTTGTCGCCGCCGCCGGCCAGCACCGCCTTGGCCTTGCCGTGCAGCCCGGCGTACACCCGCCAGCGAACGTCGAAGTCCCCGGCCCTGACCGCGGTCACCGACCAGCGGAAGGTCTTCTCCTTGCCCGCGGCCAGGGGTCCGCAGGCCCAGACGTTCAGGTAGGCCGAGTCGCAGCCGCGCGGGCCGCCGTCCTCCGCCTCGGGAAAGCCGCCGATCTCGACCGGCTTCCCGTTCGACGCGAACACCGGGCGGGCGGGGTCGGCGAGGCTCGGATCGTCGGTCACCTTGTAGTCGAAGCCCGTGACGCCCACGCCGAGGTTGGGGATCGTCTCGTCACCGGCGTTGCGGATGGTGATCACCAGGTTCGAGCTCTGGGCGAGCTTCTGCTTCTCGGGGAAGGTGGCGTCCACGACCTCGACAGCGAAGTCGGCCGACGGCTCGTTCTCATCGCCGCGCTCGCCGCCGCAGCCGGCCAAGACCAGCAGTGAACCCAGGCCGACGGCGATGCATCGTTTCGCCCCCAAAGCCGGGCGAACATACCACCCGGCCGCGGGCCGAGACGCCGCTTCCACAGCGGTTCGGGGCTGGCACCCTTCTATATGGCGACCTGGGTTCGCATGACATAGGCTTCGGCCACGAGGCGTGATGTTCGCGGGGGAGCGGTTCGTTCTCCCGGGGAGGAGTTTCTGTAAGTGGTCAGAGCCGCAGCGGATCGGGTCTTCCTGCCGACCAAGAACCTGCTCGAGCAGGTCGGCGACATGATGATCCTGACCGGCAAGACGCTGGTGTCGGCGCTGCGCCCGCCCTACCCCTACGGCACCGAGTTCGTCCAGCAGTTCCTGTTCATGCTGCGGCTCTGCTGGCTGCCGCTCACGATCTCGACCATCGCCTTCGGCTACGGCGCGCCGGGACTGCAGGCGGGAAACTTCCTCGTCCTGTTCGGCGCGATCGACCGCCTCGGCGGCTTCTTCGTGCTCGCCTCGATCCGTGAGTTCGCGCCGTTCGTGACGGCGATCATCCTCGCCGGCGTGGGCGGCACCGCCATCACCGCCGACCTGGGCGCCCGCAAGATCCGCGAGGAGCTCGACGCCCTGCAGGTGCTCGGCGTCGACCCGATCAAGAACCTCGTGGTGCCGCGCTTCCTGGCCCTGATGATCGTCACCGGGCTGTTCAACATCTACGCGGTCCTGTTCGGGATCTTCGGCGGCGTGCTCGCCTCGCTGACCTTCGACGCGCCGTTAGGTCCCTTCTTCGCCACGCTGCTCACCAACGCCTCGACCACCGACTTGTGGGGCTCTGTGGTCAAGACGACCCTGTTCGGCGCGATCATCGCGATCGTCTCCTGTTACAAAGGGATGACTGCGTCCGGAGGCGCCGAAGGGGTGGGCCGAGCCGTGAACCAGGGCGTGGTGATCGAGTTCCTCGGGATCTTCGCGTTCAACTACGTCTTCACGCAGACGCTGCTGGCCACGCACCCCGAGATCTCGGTAATCAAGTAATGGGTAGAACTTGGCTATCGGTCCCGAAGGACTGGATCGCGTCCTTCGGCGAGATCGCGAAGTTCATGGCGCAGGTCGTGGGGGACATCTTCAACGGCCGTGTGTTCCGCTTCTTCGGCGAGGCGCTGCGCCAGGCCGGCATCCTGATCCTGGGCTCGGCGCTCGTGATCTGGGGCCTCGCCTTCATCCTCGGCCTGCAGTGCGGAATCGAGGGGGCCTACTTCAACCGCTCGGTGGGCGCGCCCGCCTACGCCGGGGTGTTCAGCGCCTGGTGCGACCTGCGCGAGATCATGCCCTACGCCTTCGGCTACATGATGTCGGCCAAGGTCGGCACCGGCCTCGTGGCGGAGATCGGCGCGATGCGGATCTCGGACGAGATCGACGCGCTCGAGGTGATGGGCATCAACTCGCTCGTGTTCCTGTGCGCCACGCGCCTGCTGGCGGCCTGGATGGTCCTGCCCTTCATGTACATCGCCGCGGTGGGCGCCGGCTTCTTCGCGAGCTACCTGGCGGTGGTGCAGCAGATCGGGGAGGTGAGCTCGGGCGGCTTCTTCTTGATCTTCTGGATGTTCCAGAACCCTCCAGACCTGTTTTACAGCTTGATTAAGGGAATGACGATGGCAACCGTGATCGTTCTCGTGGGGTGTTATTACGGATATAACGCCAGCGGTGGGCCGGTGGGAGTGGGGACCGCGACGGCGAAGTCGATGGTGCTCAACACCGTGATGGTCCACCTGATCGGGATGGTCGGGACCCAGATCTTCTGGGGCTCCAATCCGAGAGCGCCGATAGGTGGCTGAGGGAGCAGGAGGGAAGCCGTGAGCGAGGAGCGGAGAGAGGAAGGCGCAGAGCCCGGCGAGCGGCCACTGGACGCGGCCGACTGGGAAGAGACGCGCGGCGAGTCCCAGCAGCAGCCCCACGAGGAGCCCACCTCGGTGGAGCAGGAGCTCGTCTCACCCGACGCGCCGCCCGCGCCTCCCACGCAGGTCAGGCAGGAGAACGTTCCCGACAACATCATCGACCAGACGCGCGAGGGCGAGGAGCCCTACCAGTGGCACTCGGGCCGCACCCGCGAGCACGGTGCCGAGGACGCGGTCGAGTTCATCGACGTGCACAAGTCGTTTGGCCGCAACACCATCCTCAACGGGCTCAACCTGGGGCTGCCCGACGGCCAGATCTCGATGATCCTGGGCCCGTCGGGCACGGGCAAGTCGGTGTGCATCAAGCACATGGTCGGCCTGCTCTATCCCGACCAGGGCGACGTGCTGGTGCACGGCGAGTCGGTGCCCAACATGCCCGACGACGATCTCTTCGAAATGCGCAAGAAGTTCGGCGTCCTGTTCCAGGACGGCGCGCTGTTCGGGTCCATGAACGTGTTCGACAACACGGCCTTCCCCCTGCGCCAGCACACGGACAAGGGGGAGGAGGAGATCGGGGAGATCGTCAATCGCCGCCTCGGCGAGGTCGGCCTCGGCGGTGCCCTCGACAAGATGCCCAACGAGCTGTCGGGAGGGATGCGCAAGCGAGCCGGCTTCGCGCGCGCGCTCGTCCTCGACCCCGGCATCGTGCTCTTCGACGAGCCCGACTCGGGCCTCGACCCGGTCCGGACCGCGCTCCTGTGCGAGCTGATCATGGAGGTGCACGAGGAGAACGGCGGGGCCTATTGCGTGATCACCCACGACATCATGTCTGCGCGCCGCGTGGCCGATTACATCGCGATCCTCTGGAAGGGCAGGATCGTCGAGTCGGGCCCCGCGGGGGAGCTCTTCAACAGCGATAACCAGTTCGTGAGGCAGTTTCTCTCTGGGGAGGCGCAGGGGCCCCTCGGCATGGAGTAGTCAAGGGCTCCCGCCGGATTGTGGAGCTGCGGTTCACCACGCTTGGATTCGATAACAGGAGAAGGTAGGACCCGCGAACCGCTCCAAGGCGAGCGAGGCTCGATGCTGGGTCGGGGGATAGCGGTCGCGGCTCTGATCGCGGCTGTGGCGCTGGTGGCGCTGGCCCTGTTCGGCGGCGGCGAGTCCTACAAGGTCAAGGCCGTCTTCGACAACGCCGGCCAGCTCGTGGTGGGCAACCAGGTGCGGGTGGGCGGCGGTCCCGTGGGCACCATCTCCGACATCGAGCTCTCCAACAGCTCGCAGGCCGTGGTCACGATGGAGGTCAACGAGGACCTGGCCCCCCTCCACGAGGGCACCACGGCCACGATCCGCGCCACATCGCTGTCCGGAATCGCCAACCGCTACGTCGCGCTGAATCCCGGGCCCAACGACGCCGACGAGATCGACGACGGCGGCGAGATCGGCGCCGACGACACCAACGCGCCGGTGGACATCGACACGGTGTTCAACTCGCTCGACGCGAAGACCCGTGAGGGGCTGCGCAACTTCATTCGCGGCTCCGGCACCCAGTACGACAACAAGGGCAAGCAGGCCGGCGAGAGCATCAAGTACTTCGCGCCCTTCCTGTCGAGCACCACCGCCCTGACCAGCGAGCTGGCGATCGACCAGAAGGTGCTCGAGCGCTTCCTGCGCGACGGCGCCACCACGGTGTCGGCCCTCGCCGAGCGCCGTGACGACCTCGAGGCCCTGGTGGGCAACACCAACACGGCGTTCCGCGCGATCGGCGACGAGAACGTCGCGCTCGGACGGACGCTCGAGCTGCTGCCCGACACGCTGCGCAAGGCCAACACCACCTTCGTGAACCTGCGCTCGACGCTGGACGACCTCGACGTGCTGGTCAACGAGTCCAAGCCGGCCACCCGCGACCTGGCCCCGTTCATCCGTGCGTTGCGCCCCCTGGTGGCGGACGCGCGGCCGACCGTGGCCGACCTGCGCGACCTGATCAGCACCCCGGGGCCGAACAACGACCTGACCGACCTCACGGCCAAGCAGCCGCGGCTGGCTCAGCTGACCTCGACGGTCTTCCCGCGCGCGATCCGCGCGCTGGACCGCTCCCAGCCGGTGGTCGAGTACGCCCGCGGCTACACGCCCGACATCGCGGGCTGGCTGACCAAGTTCGCCGAGGCCGCCGCGCCCTACGACGCCAACGGCCACTACGCGCGGGTCCAGCCGCTCTTCAGCCCGAGCAACTTCGATCAGGCCAGCTACACGCTCAACGGCGTACCGCCCGCCGCCCGCCTCAACGGCTTCCAGAAGGGCCCGAAGAACCGCTGCCCCGGCGGCTCGATCCAGCCCTCCCCCGACGGCAGCGCGCCCTGGGAGTTCATGGGCTGCAACCCGACCACGACCCCGCCCGGCCCGTGAGGCGGATCGTCTGGATAGGGCTGATCGTGGCGATCCTGCCCTGGATCGTGATCGGCCTCGTGCGCGAGGCCACCGACGACGACACGAAGGACGCCTACTTCGTGCGGGCGATCTTCGACAACGCGTCGACGATCGTGCCCGGCGAGGACGTGAAGATCGCCGGTGTCGCCGTCGGCGCGATCTCGGACCTCGACGTGACCGAGGACGACAAGGCCGCGGTCACGCTGCGCATCGACAACGAGGACTTCACGCCCTGGAAGCAGGACGCGTCCTGCTCGATCGGCTCCCAGGGGCTGATCGGCGAGAAGTTCGTGGAGTGCGAGCCGGGTACGCCCGACTCCCCGCCGCTCAAGGAGATCGACGAGGGCGACGGTGAGGGCGAGCGCCTGCTGCCGGTGGCCAACACGAGCTCGCCGGTGGACCTCGACCTGATCAACAACACGCTGCGGCTCCCGTATCGCGAGCGCCTGTCGATCCTCCTGAACGAGTTCGGCACCGCCCTCGCCGGCCGCGGCAACGAGCTCAACGAGGTCATCCACCGCGCGAATCCGGCACTGCGCGAGACCGACGAAGTCCTCCAGATCCTCTCTCAGCAGAGCCGCGACCTCGCACGCCTGGCGCGCAACTCGGACACCGTGCTCGCGCCGCTTGCGCGCGAGAAGGAGAGGTTCGCGGACTTCATCGTCCAGGCCAACGCCACCGGCCAGGCCTCGGCCGAGCGCCGCGGCGACATCGCACGGGGCATCGAGCTGCTGCCCGACTTCCTCGCGCAGCTGCGCCCGCTGATGGTTGACCTCGAGGGCTTCGCCGACCAGGGCATCCCGCTGTTCACCGACCTCAATGCCGCGGCCCCCGCTCTCGGACGGATGATCAAGGCGCAAGGGACCCTCGCGGACGCCTCGCGGGCCGCGCTCCCCAGCCTCGGCGACGCCCTCGAGCGGGGCCGGCCGGCGCTGATCGACGCGCGCCCGCTGATCCAGGACCTGAACAAGCTCGGCACGCAGCTCAAGCCCGTGTCGGTCGACCTCGACCAGCTCACCGAGAGCCTCGCGCAGACCGGCGGCCCGGAGCGCATCAACGACTTCCTCTACTACGCCGCGCTGGCCACCAACGGCTTCGACAGCCTCGGCCACTATCTGCGGGCCGGCCTGGTCACCAACCTCTGCTCGACCTACATCACTCAGGTCGAGGAGTCGGCCACCTGCTCCGCCGACTTCTACAACACGGCCGCCGAGCCCGCCAAGCTGAGTGCCGCCGCAGCTCGCACCGCCACGGCGGCGAGCGCCGGCGGCGGATCGGTGGCGCCCACGGGCTCGGTGCTGGGCGCGCTGCTCGGCAGGGGCGAAAGCGCGGCCACGGCGCGTGACCGCGAGCAGAACCTGCGCATCCTGCGCGAGCGCGCCAGGGGCGGATCGCCGGGGCTGGCGGGCGCCGATGAGCCGGCGCTCGACTACCTCCTCGGGGAGGACGACAAGTGAGCCCGCGCCGCTCGGGAGGGGCCGCGCTCACCGCCAGCCCGGTGCTGGTGGGCGCGGTGACCGTGCTGGTCACGATCGTCGCCGTCTTCCTCTCCTACAACGCGAACTCGGGCCTGCCCTTCGTGCCCACGTACGACCTCAAGGCCAACCTCCCCAACGCCTCGCAGCTCGTGGAGGGCTTCGAGGTGCGGATCGGCGGCGCGCGAATCGGCTTCATCTCCGACATCGAGCCGAAGAAGCAGGAGGACGGCACCACCTACGCCCAGGTGACGATGAAGCTCGACAAGAGCATCGAGCCGCTTCCCGCGGACTCCACGCTCCTGGTCCGGCCGCGCTCTTCGCTCGGCCTCAAGTACATCCAGGTGAGCCCGGGCGAGGGCCGCGCGGGCCTCAAGCCGGGCGCCACCATCCCGTTGCGCCAGGCGCGGCCCGAGGTGGTGGAGCTCGACGACCTGTTCAGCATGTTCGACGACAAGGCTCGGGTGGGTTCGCGCAACTCGCTCGACGGCTTCGGCGGCGGCTTCGCCGGCCGTGGCCAGGACCTGAACGTCGCCATCGAGCAGTTCGTGCCCCTGCTGCGCGACCTCGAGCCGGTGGCCAGCAACCTGTCCGATCCGCGCACCGGTTTGGATCGCTTCTTCCGCGCCCTCGGGCGTGCGGCGGGCGAGGTGGCGCCGGTGGCCGAGGAGCAGGCCTCGCTGTTCGTGAACCTGGACACGAGCTTCGCCGCCCTGGCTTCGGTGGCACGGCCCTTCCTGCAGGACACGATCTCGGAGGCGCCGCTGTCGGAGGAGGTGGCGATCCGGGACTTCCCGCGCCAGCGCCCGTTCATCCGCAACAACACCGCCTTCTTCAGGGAGCTGCGCCCCGGCGTAGCGGTGCTGCCCAGTGCGGCGCCCGTGCTCGCCGACGCCTTCGAGGCCGGCACCAACGTCCTGCCGAAGACCATCCAGACCAACGAGGACCTCGCGGACGTGTTCGAGGCACTGGCGGACTTCTCCGACGACCCGCTCGTGCGTCAGGGCATCGACCAGCTCACGCGCGTGTCGAGATCGCTCAAGCCGACGCTCAACTTCCTCACCCCGGCCCAGACCGTCTGCAACTACGCCACGCTCTGGTTCCGCAACGCCGCGGACCTGCTCTCCGAGGGCGACCGCAACGGCAACTGGCAGCGCTTCCAGATCATCTCGGCGCCCACCAACGCCGACCTGACCCTCGGCCCCAACAACGAGGGCGGCCCCTCGAGCGCCCCGGCCGATGGGCCGACGGAGGTCAACCACCTCCACAACAACCCCTATCCCAACACCGCGGCGCCGGGGCAGACGAAGGAGTGCGAAGCCGGTAACGAGCGCTACCCGGAGACCGCCGGCCAGACCATCCTCACCAATCAGCCCGGCAATCAGGGCACGAAGACCAGCGGCCAGAAGGGCATCAACGCCGGGGCGTCGGGGGTCACGCCATGAGGCGGGTGCGGGGCGACCGCTTCAGCGCGTTCCAGGTCGGCCTGGTCGCGACGGTGGTGATCGTGATCGCGGTGTTCCTGGCCTTCACCAAGGACATCCCCTTCACCAACCCGTACGAGCTCAAGGCGGTGTTCCAGAACGCCCCGCCGATCCAGAAGGGGCAGGCGGTCCGGATCGCGGGCGTGGACGTGGGCAAGGTCGCCGGGGTCGAAGCGGTGGGCGGAGAGTCTCCGGCCGTCGAGGTGACGATGAAGCTCGACGACGAGGCGCTCCCGATCCACGAGGACGCCGAGGTCAAGGTGCGCCCGCGCATCTTCTTCGAGGGCAACCTGTTCATGGACGTCCGGCCCGGCACGCCGGACTCGCCGGAGGCGGACAGCGGGTACACGATCCCCGCCTCGCAGACCTCGGCGCCCGTGCAGATCGACCAGGTGCTGGGCACGCTGCAGGCGAACACCCGGAAGGACCTGCAGAAGCTCCTGGTGGGCTACGGCGACGCCATCAACGGCGAGCCGCAGCCGGGTGAGGACGACGACCAGGTGCCGGAGGTACAGGGACTCACCGCTGCCGAGGCGCTCAACAAGTCACTCGACTACTCGTCGGACTCGCTGCGCGACACCGCCATCGTCAACCAGGCTCTTCTCGGCAGCGACGCCCACGACCTCTCGAAGCTGATCGGCAGCCAGCAGAAGGTCTTCGCGGCGCTGGCCTCGCGCGAGAACCAGCTGAAGGATCTCGTCACGAACTTCAACACCACGACGGGAGCGCTCGCCTCCGAGGAGGGCAACCTGCGCGAAACCATCGCCGAGCTGCCGCAGGTGCTCGAGGCGGCCAACCCGACCCTCGATGAGCTCAACGCGGCCTTCCCGCCCACGCGCGCGTTTGCGCTCGAGATCATCCCCGGCGTCCGCCAGACGCCGGCCACGATCAAGGCCGGCTTCCCGTGGATCCGTCAGACCCGCGCGCTCCTGTCCAAGCCCGAGCTGCAGGGGCTGGTGAACGTGCTGCGGCCCGCGATCTCGGACTTCGCCAAGTTCACCGATGGCCAGGTGGACCTGCTGCCGAAGCTGGACGCCTTCAACCGCTGCCAGCTCGAGGTGGTGCTGCCCACCCAGGAGCAGCGCATCCAGGACGGCAACCTCAGCACCGGCCTGCGCAACTACGAGGAGTTCTTCCAGTCGCTGGTGTCGCTCACCGGCGAGTCGCAGAACTTCGACGGGAACGGCTCGTACGTGCGCTTCCAGGCGGGCGGCGGCTCGAACCAGGTCCAGACCCCGGTGGTGGGCACCTCCCCGCTGTTCGCCAACGCCACCCTGCCTCCGCTCGGGTCGCGGCCGGCCAAGACCGCCAAGCCGCCCTACAAGGGCAACGTCCCCTGTCACAAGAACCCGGTGCCGAACCTCTCGAACGCGCGCATCGGAGGCGGCCCATGATGCGCCAGATCAAGAAGCAGGCGCCGGTGTTCATCTCGATCCTGGTGCTGTTCGCGCTTGCCCTCGCCGTCGGCGGCTACATCCTCACCAACCAGCGCTTCTACCTGCCGGACTGGGTCCCGTTCGCCGGCTCGAGCTTCTACGAGGTCAACGCCGAGCTGCAGACCGCCCAGGCAGTGGTGCCGGGACAGGGCCAGACCGTGAACATCGCCGGCGTGAAGGTCGGGGACGTGGGCAACGTGACCCTCGAGGACGGCCATGCCGTCGTCCAGATGAACATCCAGGAGAAGTACAAGCCGATCTACAAGGACGCCACCATCCTGCTGCGCCCGAAGACCGGCCTGAAGGACATGTACCTGGCCCTCGACCCCGGCACCAAGGCGGCGGGCGAGATCGATGACGGCGGGAGCGTGCCGGTGGCCAACACGCTGCCGGACGTGAACAGCGACGAGATCCTGGCCCAGCTCGACGACGACACGCGCGCCTACCTGAGGGTGCTGCTCAACGCGGGCGGGGCCGCGTTCGACGACGAGGCCACCGGCGGGGTGGAGCGCTACGGCCAGACCGCCTCGCAGGACCTGCGCGAGGCCTTCAAGCGCTTCGAGCCCACCGCCCGCTACGGCAACAAGCTCACCCGGCTGCTGGCCCGGCGGCGCGGCAACATCCGGCGCGTCATCCACAACTTCCAGGAGTTCTCGACGGCGGTGGCGGGCCGGGACCGCCAGCTCGCCGACCTGGTGGACTCCGCCAACGCCAACTTCGAGGCCTTCGCGTCCGAGGAGTCCGCGCTGCGCGAGGCGCTCCAGCTCTTCCCCGGCACGCTCGACCAGACCGAGACGACGCTCGTGAAGACCGGGCAGCTGGCGTCCCAGCTCGGCCCCGCGCTACAGCGGCTGCGTCCCTTCGCCCGCAACCTCGGTCCGGCGCTCGAGAAGACCCAGCCCTTCTTCCGCGAGACCACCCCGATCATCCGCAATCAGATCCGGCCGTTCGCGATCGACGTTCAGCCGACCGTGCGTGACCTGCGCCAGGCCGCCGCCAAGCTCGGCGTGGTCACGCCGCGCCTGACCAAGAGCTTCAAGGTCCTGAACAAGTTCTTCAACATCCTGGCCTACAACCCGCCCGGAGCCGCGGAGCCGTTCCTGTTCTGGAGCGGCTGGACCGCGCACAACGGAGCGACGCTGTACACGCTGCAGGACGCGCACGGTCCCGTACGGCGCGGTCTCGTGCTCGTCGGCTGTCCCGCCTATCAGACGCTCGGCAGCGTGGTGCAGGGCAACCCGCAGCTCGGCCTGCTCACCCGGCTCCTCAACCTGCCGCCCGAGCAGCAGGTCTGTCCCCAGAACCCGCCCAACACCGGACCGCCGTGATCAAGCAGACCCCCAGCCTCGGCCGGATCTTCGCGATGGTGGCGTTCGCGCTGTCCTGCTTCGGCATCCTGGTCTTCCTCTGGCTGAGCTTCGGCGGCTCGGTGCCGCTGCAGCCGAAGGGCTACCGGGTCACGGTGGCCTTCCCCGAGGCCACCCAGCTGGCCCAGGAGGCCGACGTGCGCATCTCGGGCGTGCCCGTGGGCAGCGTCAAGGACAAGGAGCCCAACAAGGAGACCGGGCTCACCGACACCGAGATCGAGATCGACGCGCGCTACGCGCCGATTCCCAAGGACACGCGCGCGATCCTGCGCCAGAAGACGCTGCTGGGCGAGACCTACGTGGAGCTCTCGCCGGGCAAGCCGTCGTCGGGCCGCGTGCCGGACGGCGGCCGCCTGCCGGCCGGCCAGGTGGCGGAGACCGTGGAGCTCGACGAGATCCTGCGGACGTTCGACCCGGCCACGCGCGAGCGCTTCTCCACCTGGCTCGATCAGGCGGGCGTGGCCGCGCTCGGCAACGCCGAGGCGCTGAACGACGCGCTCGGGCTGCTCACCCCGTTCGCCGAGGAGACCGACGACGTGCTGTCGGTCCTGCGCGTGCAGAGCGGCGCCACGCGGCGCTTCATCCGCGACACGGGCGTGGTCTTCGACTCGCTCACCGCCCGCAACGGCCAGCTGCGCGACCTCATCTCGAACTCGAACCGGGTGTGGGAGACGGTCGCTGCCCGGGACACTCAGCTGGCCGACACCTTCCGGGTGCTCCCCACCTTCCTGCGCGAGGGACGCGAGACCACGCGCCGGCTCACCCGCTTCGCCGACAACACCAATCCGCTGATCACACAGCTGCGTCCCGCGGCCCGGGCACTCTCGCCCACGCTGATCGACCTCAACGAGCTGGCGCCCGACCTCAGGGGGCTGTTCCGGGATCTCGGCCCGTTCGTGAAGGTCGCGCGCAAGGGGCTGCCCGCCACCGAGCAGGTACTCGACAACACCAAGCCCCTGCTGGCCCGGCTCGATCCGTTCCTCAAGCAGCTCACGCCGGTGGTGGACTACCTCGGGCTCTACAAGCGCGAGATCGCGGCCTTCTTCGGCAACGACTCCGCGGCCACCCAGGCCCGGGCGCCGGGACTGGGCGACACGTCGAAGCTCATCCACTACCTGCGCACCTCCAACCCGGTGAACCCCGAGATGGTGGCCGGCTGGCCGTTCCGGCTGGGCACCAACCGCTCCAATCCCTACACGGAGCCCGGCGGCTACGACAAGCTGCGCACCGAGGGGCATCTCGAGACCTTTGCGAGCTACCTGTGCACCTCGAACCCGCAGCCGGCGCCGCCCGCCGCCAACGCGTACCTGAACGCGATCGAGGCCGCGGGCATCGCGGAGTTCGTTTTCGGCGGCCCCCTGAACAACGGCAAGGCGCCGCCCTGCGACCCGCAGGCGCCCCTCGGAGGCCTTGTCGGCCAGTCCGGTGTGTTCCCGCAGCTGCAGCCGCTTCCTTAGGCCCGCCATCGGCCTCCTAAGCTGAGGCGAGTGAAGGGGGATCTGCTCGGACGAGTGGTGCGCGCGGTCACGCGTCGCCCGCTGCCCGTACTCGTGGTCACCGCCGTGCTCGCGCTGGCCGGCGCGGCGCTGGCGCTGCGGCTCGAGCCCAGTGCCGCCACCAGCACGCTGGTCGATCCCGGCTCGGACACCTACCGCGCCACCGAGCGCTTCAAGCAGGACTTCGGCGACGAGGCCGTGCTCGTGATGGTGCAGGGCGAGCTCTCCCGCACGATCCTCACCGACGACCTCTTGCGCGTGCTGTCGCTCGAGGGTTGCCTGTCGGGAAACGTCGGGAAGAAGGGGCTGCGCGAGCTGCCCGCGGTGTGCCGCGAGCTCGCCGCCTTCAAGCCGGCCAAGGCCGTCTACGGGCCCGGGACGTTCATCAACACGGCGGCGGGCCAGATCGCCGATCAGTTCGGTGCGCGGCGGCGGGCCAGCGAGGCGCAGGCCCGGCGGGCGGCTGAGGCCGCGCAGCGGCTCTCGGCGCGCCGCGGCGACCCTCCGGCCGAGCAGCGACGTCTAGCGCAGGCCGCCCGCCAGGCGGTGCAGGCGCGTTTCCTCCAGCAGGTCCTCCAGCTGGGCCTGCGCTACGGCCTCACCGACGTGCCGCGCATAAACGACCCGAACTTCGTGTCCACGCTCGTGTTCGACTCGGGGGCGCGCATGGCCGGCACCCCCAAGTCGCGCTTCGGCTATCTGTTCCCGTCGCGCAACGCCGCGCTGATCCAGATCCGCATGCGCCCGGGGCTGTCCGAGGCGGAGCGCTCGCGGGCGATCGACCTGATCAAGGAAGCCGCTGGCGCGAAGATGTTTCAGCCCAGGCAGGGGGCGCGCTACATCGTCACGGGCGTGCCGGTGGTGACCGAAGGGCTGGCCGAGGCGGTGCAGAGCTCGATCTTCGTCCTGCTCGTCGCGGCGCTGCTCCTCATGGCGGCCACCCTCGCGCTGGTGTTCCGTTCGCGTCTGCGGCTGCTGCCGCTGGTGCTTGCGCTGGCCGCGGCGGCGATGACCTTCGGCGGCCTGTCGCTGGCGGGCGGTGACCTCACCATGGCCTCGATCGCCGCGCTCCCGGTTCTGATCGGCCTGGCGGTGGACTATGCGATCCAGTTCCAGGCGCGCTTCGACGAAGCCCAGGCGCGCGGCGAGCGCGAGCCCGCCGAGTCCGCCGCGGTCGCGGGCGGACCCACGATCCTCACCGCGGGGGTGGCCACCGCGGTCGGCTTCCTCGTGCTGCTGCTGTCGCCCGTGCCGATGGTGCGCGGCTTCGGCGCCCTGCTGGTGGCCGGCATCGCCGTGGCGCTGTTGTGCGCCCTCTGCGCGGGCTTCGCGGCCCTCACGCGCTTCCGCGGCGCGCGCCCGGCTCCCGCGCTCGCGCGCGCGCCCGGCTCCGGATCGCCCCGCTTTCACCGCGCGAGCGAATGGTTCGCCAACCGGGCCTGGCGCACCCTCGGCGTGTCGCTGTCGCATCCGCGGCGCGTTCTGGCGATCGGGCTGGCCGTGGCCGTGGTCGGGCTCGCGCTCGACACCCAGAGCGCGGTGGTGTCGGACATCCGTGAGCTGGTGCCGCGTGACCTCCAGGCCCTGAGGGACGTGACCGAGCTGCAGGACGAGACTGGCGTGGCCGGCGAGATCGACGTGACGGTTCGCGCCCGCGACATCACCGACCCCAAGGTGATCGCCTGGATGACCCGCTTCCAGGACCGCGTGCTGCGCGCCAACGGCTACCGGGACGGGAAACGCTGCGGCCAGGCGCGCAACCCCCCCGAGCTGTGTCCGGCGCTCTCGCTCCCGGACCTGTTCAGGACGGCGGGCAGCGATCAGGCCCAGGTCCGCCGCCTGCTCGACGCCGTGCCCGCCTACTTCTCGCAGGGGGTGGTGACCGCTGATCGCGACACCGCCAACCTGGCCTTCGGCATCCGGCTGATGTCCCTCGCCGACCAGAAGCGGGTGGTGGACGACGTCAAGCGCCGGCTCGACCCTCCCAGCGGCGTGGAGGCCTCCGTGGTGGGGCTGCCGGTGCTGGCCGCGGAGGCCAACGGCGCTCTCGCCTCGCCCTGGCGCCGGGCGCTCATCCTGGTGGCCGCCCTGCTGGGCGTGTTCCTCGTCCTGCTCGCCGTGCGGCGCTCCGCACGCGAGGCGGCCGTCCCCCTGATCCCGATCGCGCTCGCCACGGGCTGGTCGGCGCTGATCGTGTTCGTCCTCGGCCTGCTTCCCGGGCCGCTCGAGGTGGAGCTCAACCCGATGTCCGTCGGCCTGGGCGCCCTGGTGATCGCGATCTCCACCGAGTTCAGCATCCTGCTCTCCGCCCGCTACCGCCAGGAGCGCGAGGGCGGCGCCGGCCCGGCGCGGGCGCTCGAGCTCACCTACGCGTCGACGGGGGCCGCCGTGCTGGCTTCCGGCGTCACGGCGATCGCCGGCTTCGCCGCTCTGATCGCGTCCGACATCCGCATGCTGCGCGATTTCGGCATCGTCACCGTGGTGGACCTGAGCGTCTCCCTGATCGGTGTGATGATCGCCCTGCCGGCGGCGCTCGTGTGGGCCGAGCAGCACGGGCCGTTCCGGGTGCGCGACCTCGTGCGGGCGAGGCCGCGGCGGGCGCAGGCGGACTCGTCGTCGTGAGCGACGACCGCTTCGGCGATCTCGGCGAAGGCCGTGAGGAGGAGCGCGCGTCGATCGGAGAGCGCCTGGCCGAGCGCGACCGCACGCACCCCGAGCCGGTCAAGCCCCCGCAACCGCCGCGGGCGACGAACAAGTACGCCTGGGCCGTGGGGATCCTGTTCGTGATGGTGCTGAGCGTGATCCTGTTCGTCGAGACGCTGCCCAACAGCGGCGATGCGCTCTTCGGGCCCAAGCTCGGCACGCAGCTCAAGGACTTCGCGGCCCCGTCGGTGCGCAGCGATCTCGAGGGCGACGCCAACGTGTGCCAGTCGGAGCCCTGCCCCAAGCAGGCCGGGGAAGCGCCCGCCTGCTCGCTCGACTCGGACTCGGTGGTCAACGTCTGCCGGCTGCGGCGGCGCCCCCTGGTGCTCACCTTCGTCTTCGATCGCGGGGCCGACTGCTATCCGCAGGTCGACCGCACCGAGAGGGTTCTCAAGAAGATCGACGGCGTGCAGTTCGCCACCATCTTCTTCACGCGCAAGGAGCGCAGCGAGGTGCGCAACCTGGTGGAGGCCCGGGGCTGGACACAGCCGGTGGGGATCGACCAAGATGGCGCCGTGGCCAATCTCTACGGGGTCGGCGGCTGCCCCACCACGATCTTCGCTCGTGCCGGGGGCAAGGTCGCGGCCGTGGATCTCGGGAACCTCACCGAGGACCAGCTGCTGGCGAAGGCGAGGCGCATCAAGGCGGCGCGGGACAGCCGGTGAACGAGCTCGAGCTGCACCTGCACGACGGCTGGATCGCCTCCGATCTGAGCGAGGAGTTCCCCGAGCTGCGCCTGGTGCACGCCGTGGTCCACGCCCGCCCGGGGCGCTCGCCGGAGGAGGTCAAGGATCGCCTGCGCGCGCTGGCCGACCGCTACACGGGCGGCAAGGTGATCCACATGCGCCAGGACTCCGTGCCCTGGGCCTATCGCGTGTTCTCGCGCCAGGTGGGGATCGATCCCGACAGCGACCGCACTCCCGGTGGAGGCGATCGCCCTCGAGCGCCTGCGCCATGGGGGCCTCGCCAGCGAGAACCTCCTCGATGACGCGCTGACGATCGCCATCGCCGAGACCGGCGTGCCGGTCTTCGCGCTGGACGGCGACCGCGTTCAGGGTGAGCTCGGGCTGCGCCTCTCGCAGCCCGGGGAGACGCTCGGCCCGGTGCGGCCGCTGTCGTCGCGGCAGATCGTGGTGGCCGACGATTCGCGACCGGTGGCGGTGGTGCTCGGAGAGGTGGCCGAGGACGCCGGCGTCACGCCGGACTGCGCGTGGATGATCCTCTGCGCCCTGCAGGTCAAGGGGGTGCCGCGCATCGCTTCCGAGGAGGCGCTCTGGCTGGCCGCCGACGTGCTCAGCCAGGGAGATTGACCTGGCCGCCGGCGGCGCCAGGATGGTCCGCGCGGGCGCGACAGGGGTTAGACTGGCCGCAGCCGTGCCTGACGTTCTCGACAGAGGAGCCGGCCCGCTCGCTCCGACGTTCCCGGACGAGCGCGCCGCCCGGCGGACGCTTCTCGACCAGATCGCCCGGCTCGAGACCGAGCTCGCCGGACTCTTCTGCTCCACCTGGCCGCGCAAGGGCTTCGAGTGGGGGGTGCCCGGCCGAGGTGGACCGCGGCTGTTGTCGCTCGCCGAGCTCGAGGAGCTGCGCGACGACCTCGCCGAGCGCGCCTCGCACGCCCGCCGTGCTCTGTCCGACCGCACCTATGTGGAGGAGCAGAACCGCCGGCTGATCGAGGAGATGACGCTCGAGCCCGAGGCCCATCACTGGGCCCACGTGGCGAGCGAGGACATCGGCGAGCTCGGCTGCCGCCACTGGCACGTCCGCCCCCGCTGGGGGCTGATCGGGATGTTCCTGAACTGGTGGCGGGTCGTGATCTCATCGGGTTGCCCGTTAGCCACCTGAATGGGCCGTAGAAGCCGCAAGCGCGGAGACGAGACCACGCGCGCGGAGCGCGACGCCGCGCGTCGCGAGCGCCGGCAGGAGGCCCCCACCGAGCGCGCCCCGGCGCGGCGCCCGGCGCGCCCGGGGCGGCTGCCGAGCTCCGAGCGCCCGCGGCCGCCGTGGGGCAGCTTTCCGCTCTCGGAGCTCGTGATCCTGCTGGGCATCGGACTGATCCTGTGGGGCGCCGCGAGCGGGGAGGACGGCAAGGAGCGGCTGCTCGCCGGCCTCGTGATCGCATCACTCGGCGGAGGCGAGCTCGCCCTTCGCGAGCACCTGGCCGGCTTTCGCTCGCACTCGAGCATCCTCGCCGGGGTGACCGCGTTCGCGGTGGTCACCGTCGTCGCCCTGGGCCTCGGACCGGTGAAGGTCTGGGTCCTGACGCTGCTGGGGGTGGCCGTCTTCGGCGCGACCTTCTACGCGATGCGGGAGCTGTTCAAGCGGCGCTCGGGCGGGCTTTCGTTCAGATAGCGTGCGGCTGCGATGAACGACCGGCGACTCCGCATCGCGGGGATCCATCACGTGACCCTGATCTGCTCGGACGTGGAGCGCGCGGTCGGCTTCTACCGCAACCTGCTCGGCATGCGACTGGTCAAGCAGACGGTCAACGAGGACGACCGCGGGGCGCGGCATCTGTTCTTCGGCGACGAGGAGGGCCGGCCCGGCACGCTCATCACCTGCCTCGAGTATCCCGAGCTCGACGAGGGCTCGGTGGGCCGTGGCTCGACCCATCACCTGGCGCTGACGGTGGAGTCCGAGGCCGAGCTGGCCGGCTGGCGCGACTACCTGGTCGGCAAGGGCATCCCGGTCACGGAGGTCATGGACCGCACCTACTTCAAGTCGGTCTACCTGCGCGACCCCGACGGCCACATTCTCGAGCTCGCGACGCTCGGTCCCGGCCTCACCGTCGACGAGCCGCTGGAGGACCTGGGCCGCAAGCAGGTATAGCGCCGGCGGCCGAGCCCCCTGGGGCTCAGCCGCCGTCGCTTCACACGGGTGGAGGGAGGCTCCACCCGTTAGTCCCGGCTAGGCGGCCGTCAACGCGCGCTCGCGCGCACCCACCGGCGCTCTCGTGGGCGCCTGGGCCTCGCGCGGCGCCGAGGTGGCGGGCGTGACGGCCTCTTCTCCTGCCGGGGCGTTCTTCGCGGCCAGCATTCCGGCCAGAGCAAGCTGCTGGCGCTCGGTGAGCGTCCCGACCTGCTTGTTCTCGGGGACGCCGAGGGACACGAGCAACCTCCTGCAGCGGGTCCTGCCCCAGCGCTTCTGGCTCATCAGCAAGTCGCTGATCGACATGCTGTGCGCCTCCCACGGGCAACTCACGACCACCTCCGCCGCGGACAGGTCACCTGCTGCGATGTGACGCTTCATTCGAGCCCGGGCCAGGCGCACGCGATTCGCGTACTCCAGAGCCCGGAGATGCTGCTCTTGGCCAGCGTCCATCGTCCCCGACTTGCCCATCAGACCTCCCCGCACTAATGCGATAAACAGCGGATGCAGTTCCCCGGCGGCCCATGAGTGAGGCGCTCCGGGTAGCAGCGAAGGGGGAGAACCAGATCGATCGGTCGGGTCCCGACCCGCCGTCGACGCCACTCCCTTCACACCTTCCCGGCAGCCCTTAGGCCGCGGCCCATCAAAGCCGCTCCCGCGCTGAGCGTCAACACGGAACCGTGCCGGTCGGCCGCTAAGAGCGGCCTTTTCGTGAGCGCTGGAGTTTGTCGCATCTAGAACGAGGGAAAGCCACTCGGCCGAGCGTAGGCCCGACGCGGCTGCCGAGTATCTTGCGGCCGTGCGCTCTACCAAAATCGTCGCCACGATCGGCCCCGCGTCGTCTGACCCCCACGTGCTCGAGCAGCTGGTGGCCGCGGGCATGGACGTGGCTCGGCTCAACTTCGCCCACGGCACCCACGAGACTCACGCCGAGACCGCCGCCGCGATCCGGGCGGCAAGCGAGACGGTGGGACGGGAGGTGGCCATCCTCGGCGATCTGCCCGGACCGAAGCTGCGTATCGGGCCCGTGGCGGGCGGCGTGGCGGAGCTCGCTCGCGGCTCCCGCGTGGTGCTCACGGGCGAGGCGATCGAGGGTACGGCGGGAAGGCTGCCCGTGGCGTGGCCCGGGTTCTCCGAGCTGGTGGACTCCGGAGACGTGCTCTACCTGGCCGACGGAGCGGTGCGCCTGCGCGTGGACGACGTGATCGACCAAGAGGTGGCCACCCGCGTGGAGGTGGGCGGGAGCGTGGCCTCGCGCCAGGGGCTCAACCTGCCCAACGTGACCGTTTCACTGCCCGCGGTGAGCGCGGAGGACATCTCCCTCATCGACGCCGGGATCGACATGGACCTCGACTTCTTCGCGCTCTCCTTCGTGCGCCGCCGCGAGGACCTCGACCCCGTCCGCGACCACCTCCGCAAGCGCGGCGTGGAGGTGCCGCTGATCGCCAAGATCGAGAAGCCCCAGGCCGCGGCCAACGGGGAGGAGATCATCGACTCGGCGGACGCGATCATGATCGCGCGCGGCGACCTCGGGATCGAGCTGCCGATCGAGGAGGTGCCGCTCGTGCAGAAGCGCCTGCTGGCCCTCTCGGGCCGGCGCGCCAAGCCGACGATCACGGCCACCCAGATGCTCGAGTCGATGGTGCACTCGACCCGGCCGACCCGAGCCGAGGTGGCCGACGTGGCCAACGCGATCTTCGACGGCACCGACGCCGTGATGCTCTCCCAGGAGACCGCCGTCGGGAAGCATCCCGTGCTGGCGGTGGAGATGATGGCCTCGATCGCCGAGACCACCGAGCGCGAGCTGCCCTACGGACGCTGGCTGGCCGAGCGCGGCCCGCAGGCCAACAACCAGTACCACGCGATCGCCTTCGGCGCGGTGGGCGGCGTCTACCAGCTGGGGCTCAAGTGCGTGGTGTCGCCCACGAACACCGGCGCCACGGCGCGCCTGATCTCGGCCTACCGGCCGAGGGCGCCCGTGCTCGCCCTGTCGCCCAGGCGCGACGTGGTGCGGCGCTGCCGGCTGCTCTGGGGCGTGCACCCGCGGCTGCACGAGGAGCCGATGGACACGCTGGGCCTCATCGAGGCCTGCGCCGATGCGGCCATCGACGCCGGCTTCGCGGTGCCGGGGGACATGATCGGGATAACGGCCGGGCTGCCCGCCGGGTCGGCCGGGGGCACCAACCTCTTCAAGGTCCACACGCTGGACTAGGGGCCTGCTGCGCTCCGCTCGTGCGTGCGCGGCGGGTCGTGACGTGGTCCGATTGGCAGTGAGGGGAGGGGGGTTTGGTTTGCCGTGCATCTATTTGGTGCTCAGGAACCCAAGCCCCCTCCTGAGCCGACCCCCTTCCCCAGCCGACCGGACCACGCATGACCCTCGGCTACGCCCGAGCGGGGCGCAGCAGCTACCGCCGCGCCGCCCGCCGGCGCTCGCGAAAGGCCTTCGCCTTCGCCAGGTTGCCGCAGTCCTCCATCTTGCACCAGCGGCCCGAGCGGTTCTTCGAGTGGTCGTAGAAGGCCCACTCGCACTCCTCGCGCGGGCACGCCTTGAGCCGTTCCCAGCTGCCGTCGGCCACGGCGTCGGCCACGATCGCCATCAACCGTCCCAGCGCGGCGTCGGCGCCCTCGCCCTCCGGCACGAGCCGCGGATCGTCGCCCGGGCTGAAGCGCACACGCACGCCGGCCCGTCCCGCCGCGCGGTCGAGCCGCTCGACGCGATCCTCGCGAAGCTCCAACCCGTTGTTCTGCAGCAACATCGCGCGCAGTCCCTCGCGGACGTCGAGCGCCCGGCGTAGGTCTGCTGGTGAGACCGGGTCGCGGGCGCCCATCAGGTCGCGGGCGGCGAACCAGGTCCGAAGGGCCTCGGGGCTCTCGAGCTCGTCCTCGCCGTTCTCCAGGTCGACGGAGTTGACGAAGCGCTGCACGAGCTCGAGCGGCTGAGGAGCGGTCTTCTCTGGGGCTGAGTCACCGGGTGGCATGCGTAACTGCCTAAAGAGTTTAGCTGGTGTAGGTTACTGGTATAACCATTTAGATGGTTATCGACCCGACAACGTCAGCCGGGCGGCATGAGCTCCGGCCCCTCCTCGTGCACGAAGATCAGCGAGCTCTGAAGTCGCGCCACCTCGCGTCGCTCGGTCAGTCCCCAAACCAGGTCGCGCAGATGATCCATGTCCCGCACCGCCACGTGGATGATGAAGTCGGTGGTGCCCGTGAGGGCCATCACCCGCAGTGTCTCGGGGAACTTGCGGACGTGCTCGAGCAGGGTCTCGATCATGCCGCGCCCCTGCGCGGGTCGCTGCTGGATCGAGAGGATCGCCTCCATCGGGCGTCCCACCGCGGCCGGATCGACGTCGGCCCTGAAGCCGCGGATCACGCCCCGGGCCTGGAGCTCGCGCACCCGCTCGAGGCAGGTCGAGGGCGCCACCCCGGCCTTCTCGGCGAGCGCCTTGTTGGTCTGCCGAGCATCCTTCTGGAGCTCCAGCAGCAACGCGCGGTCAATCGAATCAAATTCGCCCTGAGCGGCCATGTACAAAACGATATCCGGTGAGAGGGCTGTTTCTCCATACGGCGGCTAGCGTCTTCGGGTCGATGAGCACCACGGCCGCGAAGATTGGACCCTCCTCGGCCTACGCCGCCGGCGCGCGGGCGCTGCTCCCGTTGTCGCCGGCGGTGGTGCTCTTCGGCGCCTCCTTCGGGGTGCTCTCCCAGTCGGCGGGATTCGATCCGGCCGGCGCGATCGTGATGAGCGCCACCACGTTCGCGGGGTCGGCGCAGTTCGCGGTGATCTCGGTGCTCGGCGCCGGCGGCACCCTCCTGGCAGCCGTCGCGGCGGCGGTTCTCCTGAATGCCCGCTACGGCCCCATGGGCCTGGCCGCCGCGCACACCTTCACGGGCGGCTGGCTGCGCCGCGCCATCGAGTCTCAGCTGCTGGTGGACGAGAGCTGGGCCATCTCCCAGCAGGACGGTCGCTTCGACCGGCGCCGGATGCTCGGCGGCGGGATGGTGCTCTACGTCGGCTGGGTGGGCGGCACCGCTCTCGGCGTGGCGGCGGGCAGCGGGCTCGGCGACCCGGCTACGCTCGGCCTCGATGCCGCCTTCCCGGCACTGTTCCTGGCGCTGATGGTTCCGCTCGTCAGGACCCGCAACGCGCTCGCGGCCGCCGTGGCCGGAGCCGGCGTCGCGCTGCTCCTCACGCCCCTCACGCCCGCCGGCCTGCCGGTGATCGCGGCCACCGTCGGCGTGCTCTTCGGCCTGCTCCCCGAGCGCGCCCTGCGCGCGGAGCGCAAGCGCGCGGACGGGCACGCCCGAGGCGAGCGCGCCCGCGCAGCCCACGCGGAGGCGTCATGAGCCTCGCGTGGACCTCCGTGCTGCTCGTGGGAGTGGCCACCATCGCGATCAAGGCGGGCGGCCCCGTGCTGGCCGGCGAGCGCGAGCTGCCCCTACGGGTCGGCCGGATGGTCGCCCTCGTGGGCCCGGCGCTGCTCGCGGCCCTCGTGGCCACGCAGGCCTTCGCGACCGACGACCAGCTCGTGCTCGACGAACGCGGGGCCGGTCTGGTGGCCGCGGCGGTGGCGATCGCGCTGCGTGCGCCGATCATCGTCGTGGTGGCGGTGGCGGCGGCCACCGCGGCCTTGCTGAGGCTCGCCGGATGAGTCCGCGCGGATGGCTGCTGTTCGCCTCGATGTCGGTGATCTGGGGTGTGCCCTACCTCTTCATCAAGATCGCGGTCGAGGACCTGTCGGCGGGCTTCGTGGCCTGGTCGCGCGTGGCAATGGCGGCGGCCGTCCTGCTGCCGATCGCCTGGCGCACCGGCGCTCTGCGCGGGCTGTCGCTGCGCTGGCTCGCGGCCTTCGCCCTGGTCGAGATCACCATCCCGTTTCCCCTGATCGCCTACGGCGAGGAGCACCTGTCGTCGTCGCTCACGGCGATCCTGATCGCCGCCGTGCCGCTCATGGTGGCCTTCCTGGCGCTGCGCTTCGACCACTCCGAGCGCCCGACCAAGACCCGCCTGGTGGGGATGATCGTGGGCATCGCGGGCGTGACCGCGCTCGTGGGCATCGACGTGGTGGGCAGCACCGCCGAGCTGATCGGGGCGGCGGCGATCCTGGTGGCCACGATGGGCTACGCGGCCGGACCGATGATCGTCAAGAACCGCTTCGCGAGCGCCGACCCGATCGGGCCGATCGCGGGCGCTCTCGGGATCGCCACGCTGTTCTTGGCGCCGCTCGCCCTGGCGGGCCTCCCCACAGAGGCTCCGTCCGGTGACACCGTGGCCTCCCTGCTGGTGCTCGGCTTCGTCTGCACGGCGATCGCGTTCCTCGTGTTCTTCCGGCTGATCACCGAGGTGGGCCCCGGGCGGGCGACGGTGATCACCTACGTGAACCCCGTCGTGGCCCTGGCGCTCGGCGTGGCGATCCTCGGCGAGAGCGTCACCGCCGGCGCGGTAGTGGGCCTCCTCCTGATCCTGGCCGGCTCGTGGCTCTCAACCGACGGACGCCTGCCGCCCGGGCTGGGCGAGCTGGTGCGCCGGCGCCGCGCCGGAGGCCCTAGACCGGAGGCGTGGCCTGCTCGACCTCGTCCTTGACCTGGTCGAACAGAGCCAGGGCACGGTCGAGGTGGTCGCGCTCGTGGGTGGCCATCACGCTGGTACGCAGCAGCGCTCCGCCGCGCTGGACCGCCGGGTAGATGGCCACGTTCACGTAGACACCGGCGTCGTAGAGCGCCTTCCACAGGAGCACGGCCTTCCAGTCGTCGCCCACGTGCACGGGCACGATCGGGGTGATCAGGTCGCCCCCGTCGGGCAGCCGGTTGGGCTCCATCACGTGGAAGCCGAGCTCGCCGAGGCCGTCATGCAGGTAGCGCGCGTTGTCGAGCACCCGGTCCATCAGCTGCGGCCCCTCGTCCGAGCGGATGATCTCGAGCGCGCCCATCGCCGCGCCGATCGCGGCCGGCACCGCGGCCGCTGTGAACATGAAGGAGCGCGACTGCACGCGCAGGAAGTCGATCACGTCGGCAGGGCCGGCCACGAAGCCGCCGCAAGAGGCGAGCGACTTGGAGAACGTGCCCATGCGCAGGTCCACCTCGTCCTCGCAGTCCATGAGCTCGCAGGTGCCGGCGCCGCGCGCGCCGAGCACGCCCACACCGTGGGCCTCGTCGACCATCAGACGAGCCCCGTGCTCCCGGCACAGGGTCACGATGTCGGGCAGCTGGGCCACGTCGCCCTCCATGGAGAACACGCCGTCCACCACCACCAGCACCCCGCCGCCGTCGGCCTCGGCCCGCTGGAGCATCTTCTCGAGCTTGTCCAGCCGGTTGTGGCGGTAGGGCCGGATGCGGGCCCGTGACATCGACACCGCGTCGAGGATCGAGGCGTGGTCGCCGCTGTCGCAGATCACCGTGTCGCCCGGCCCGAGCAAGGTGCCGATCGCGCCGGTGTTGGCCAGGTAGCCGGTGGTGAACACGAGCGCGTCCTCGGTGCCCATCCACTCGGCCAGCTGCTGTTCGAGCTCCAGGTGCAGCTCGAGCGTCCCGTTGAGGAAGCGCGAGCCCGTGAGCCCGGTGCCGTAACGCTCGAGAGCCTGGCGCGCCGCGTCCTTGACCCGCTCGTCGCCGGTGAGCCCCAGGTAGTTGTTGGACCCGAGCATGATCCGCTCGTGCCCCTCCATGTGGACCACCGGCCCGGCCGGTCCCTCGAGCACCCGGAAGTAGGGCATGAGGTCGTGATCGCGCGCAGCCTGAAGCTGCTCCAGCCGCTCGTGGCGGCGTGCCTTTTCGAAGAGATCGATGGCGGTCGGCATATACAGTCCCGCGCCGTGTCCGTGGAGGTATCGCCCGTCGCCTCACGTAGGGATCTGCGTGAGTTCATCGAGCTTCCCTACCGGCTGCACTCTAACGAGGACGCATGGTGTCCCCCTCTGCGGATCGAGCGCCGGCTGTTCCTCAACCCCCGCTTCAACGCGTTCTTTCGTCGCGGCGAGGCGCAGCTGTTCCTCGCGCGGCGCGACGGCCGGGTGGTGGGCCGCATCAGCGCCCAGATCGACACCGCCTACAACCGGGTGCACGACAACGCGTGGGGCATGTTCGGCTTTCTCGAGCTGGAGAACGATCCGGCGATCATCGGCCCCCTGCTCGACACGGCCGCAGCCTGGCTGCGCGAACGCGGGCGCGACCTGATGATCGGGCCGATGGACTTCACCATGAACGACGAGAGCGGCGTGCTGATCGAGGGCTACGAGCGGCCCGCGATGATCCGCCAGCCCTGGCAGCCGCCCTACTACCGCGAGCTGTGCGAGGGGGCCGGCCTCGAGAAGGCCATGGACCTGTTCATGTGGCAGCTCCACATCACCGGGCGGGACAACGTGGTCTCGATGATCTGGGACCTGGCGGACAAGCTCGAGCCCAAGCACGGGATCCGGATCCGCAAGATGAGCCGCCTCCGCCTGCGCCGGGAGCTGGACGCCTTCGCCGAGATCTACAACGAGGCCTGGTCGAGCAACTGGGACTTCGTCCCCTGGTCGAAGCGGGACCTCGACGCCTACGCGCAGGAGCTCCAGCTGGTGTACGACCGCGACTGGTTCATGGTGGCCGAGGACGCCAACGGCAAGACGGTGGGCGTGGCCATCAGCGTCCCGGACATCAACCAGGTGCTGAAGCGGATGAACGGGCGTCTGCTCCCGCTGGGCTGGTGGCACTACCTCAACCGGAGGCGCATCATCGACCGGGTGCGCGTGGGCTTCCTGGGCGTGAGGCCGGCCTACCAGCACACGGGCGTCGCGGCCGGCCTGTACGCCGAGCACTTCGACATGGCCGAGCAGACCCGCGTCAAGGGTGGCGAGATGGGCTGGATCCTCGAGACCAACAAGGCGATGAACCGGGGGATGAAGGCGATGGGCGGGACCATCGTCAAGAAGTTCCGGGTCTACGAGCGCCGGCTCTGACTCGCCTGGCGGCGCACGGGGTGAGGGGCCCGCGCGCGGACCGGGCGGGCGGCTACACTCGCCGCGTGCCCGATCACGCCGCCCAGCCCGAGCCCGAGCCCGAGCACCAGGAGGCCGAGGTCCGCCCGCTGCCGGTGCTGGCCGAGCCGCGCGTCATCGAGCCCGCCCGGGAGGTGTCGCTGCCCGCTGCGGTGGTGGCAGCCACGGGCGGCTTCTTGCTCGGTGTGGCCACCTTCGTGCTCGTACGGGTGCTCCGGCGTCCGCGCAGCAACGCGGCCCTGCGCCTGGGGCGTCGCCGCGGGCGCGGCCGGCGCGCCGAGGTGGCGGCCTCGCGCTCGTTCCTCGTCGACGTCCACCTCCTCAAGGACCGATAGCCGCCACGCTCGAGCACGACGTGACTCCCGTGGGGCCCTACCGGCTCCCGGGGGCGGGCCGTGACTGCGTTCTCGTCCGGCGCGGGCGGGCGCTAGCCCGCTTGCTGCACGTGGGCGACGATCAGGTGCTGGTGCACGCCTGGGAGACGTCGCGAGGGGTGCGCCTGCGCGCCGAGGCGCCCGACCGGGCCGCCGCCGCCGAGGGCATCGAGCGCATGCGCTTCGCGCTCGGCACCGACCACGACGTGTCCGAGTTCCACGCCCGCTTTCGCCGCGACCCGCTGATCGGTCCTGTGATCCGCACCCGGCCCTGGCTGCGGCCGCGGCGGCGTCCCGAGCCCTTCGAGGCGCTGGCGTGGGCGGTGTGCGAACAGCTGATCGAGTCGCGGCGCGCGAGCGCGATCGAGCGCCGCATCGTCCGCCGCCACGGACGCCGCAGCGCCTGCGGCGCCTACCTCGCGCCGCCCTCGGCGGCCTTCCTGGCAGGCCGCGCGCCTGCGGAGCTCGACGCCTGCGGCCTGGCCCCCAAGCGCTCGATCGCGCTGATCAGGGCGGCGCGCGAGGTCGCGTCGGGCCGCGCCGACCTGAGCCGGCACGAGCCCGCCTGGAGGCGCCTTCTCGCCATCCCCAACATCGGTCGCTGGACGATCGAGATGCTCGCGCTCGAGGGCCAGGGACGCGACGACCAGATACCGGCGCTCGACGTGGCCTACCTCAAGTTCGTGGGCCGCGCGGCGGGCCTCGGGCGCAGGGCCACCGAGGAGGAGGTGCGCGCATTCTTCGCTCCGTACGAGGAATGGGCCGGGCTGGCGGGTCTATACGCTCTAGGCAGGAGGTTCATCCAATGACCAAGCTTGATAAGACCGATCAGCAGTGGCGCGAGGAGCTGTCGCCGGAGCGCTTTCACATCCTGCGCGAGAAGGGCACGGAGCCGCCTTTCACCGGCGCCTACACCTACTCCAAGACCGACGGCATGTATCGCTGCGGGGCCTGCGGCAACGAGCTGTTCAGCTCAGACTCCAAGTTCGACTCGGGTACCGGCTGGCCCAGCTTCACCGAGCCTGCAGTGGCCGGCGCCGTGGAGCTGCACGAGGACAAGTCGCTCTTCATGACCCGGACCGAGGTCACCTGCGCGCGCTGCGGGAGCCACCTGGGCCACGTCTTCCCGGACGGGCCCGGTCCCGACGGCCAGCGCTACTGCATCAACTCTGTCGCGCTGGATCTGGACGAGAACGGGGAGCAGTAGGGCCGCCCGTCCGGGCCGGCGCGGGCCCCTCGCTCAGGCCGATGCGGTCGTGTAGCCGGCGCAGGGGCGGCGGCGACCACCAGTTCCACTTGCCCAGGAGCGCCATCAGCGAGGGCACAAGCAGCGTTCGCACCACGAACGCATCGATCAGCACCCCGAACGCGGTGGCGATGCCGACCTGCTGGATGAACGAGATCGAGGAGGTCGAGAAGACCCCGATCGCCACGGCCAGGAGGATCGCCGCCGCGGTGACCACCGCACCTGTGTGCTCGAGCCCGACGGCCACCGCCTCGCGCTCGGAGTAGCCGCTTGCGCGGGCCTCCTTGATGCGGCCGAGCAGGAACACGCCGTAGTCGGTGGAGAGCGCGAACACGAGCGCGGCGGCCACCAGGAAGTCGGTCGGCTCGATGCCGCCGTTGGACGTGTAGCCGAGCAGGCTCTCGAGACGCCCGTCCTGGTAGATGAAGGTGAGGATCCCGAGCGCCGAGCCCACCGTCAGAGCGTTCATCACGATCGCCTTGAGCGGCAGCACCACGGAGCCGGTCATCAACCACAGGATCGAGAAGGTGAGCAGCACGAGCAGCGCGGCCGCCAGCGGCAGCCGGCTGGCGATCGCCTCCTGCTGGTCGACGAACTCCGCTGCCGCGCCGCCCACCAGCACGGGGAACGCGCTGTCCCCATCGCGGATCTCGGTCACCAGCTCCTGGGCCCGCTCGCCGTCGGCGCGCCCGCGCACGTCGACGTTCAGCTGCCAGGTGTCGCGCCCTTCGGCGCGCGGCTGCGAAACGGCGCGGACGCCGTCCAGCCGGCTCAGCTCACCCGCGTAGCCGGCGACCTCCGCAGCCTGGGAGCGGGGCGCCTCGAGCGCCACGGTCAGCGGGGTCGTGTTCTCCCCGGCGAAGTCGTTGCGCAGGCTGTCGGCCACCACGCGGGCGCTCTTGTCCTTGGGGATCACCGCGTCGTCCACCGGCGTCCAGATGGCCCGCAGCGCGGGCAGGGCGAGCGCGATCATCAGGGCTGTGGTGACCACGGCCACCAGTCCGGGCCGCCGCATCACCGCATGTGAGAGCCGGTACCAGGCGCGCTCGTTCTCGGGGCGCTGCGGGCGCCGGCGCCGCTTGACCAGCTTCTGACCCCAGATGGCGAACAGGGCGGGGGAGATCGTGAGCGCTGCCGTGGCCGCCACCAGCGCCACCACGGCGCCCGCGATGCCCATCGACTGCAGGAACCCGAGCGGGAACAGGGTCAGCGTCACCAGGGCCGCCGACACGGTCGCCGCGCTGAACACCACGGTGCGGCCGGCCGTGGTCATGGTCGTCCGGATCGCCACGGCGCCGGCGCCGGAGCGCTCGAGCTCTTCCCGGTAGCGCGTGACCAGGAACAACGTGTAGTCGATCGCCAGGCCGAGCCCGAGGCCGATCACCAGGTTGAGGGCGAAGATCGAGAGGCCGTAGACCTGGTTGACCAGGAGCATCACCAGGAACGTGCCGAGCACCGTGGTGATGCCCACCACGAGCGGGAGCCAGGCTGCGCGGCCCCTGAAGAAGACCAGCGAGAGCAGGATCAGGATCGGGAAGGCGATCAGCTCGGCGCGGCCGAGGTCCTCGGTAACGGTGTCGCCGATCTGGTTGCCGGCGAACAGCTGTCCGCCCAGGGTCACACCGGGCTCGTCGCCAAAGCGCTCCTCGAGGCGTTCGACTACGAGATCCTCGTCGGCGCCGGCGAGCAGGGTGCCGGCGACGAAGCTCGACCGCCCGTCCTCGCTCACGAAGCCGTCGTCGCGGGTCGACACGACCGACGCCGTGGAGGCGATGCCCGGATCGCCGGCCAGGGCGCGCTCGAGCCCGGCGATCCGCTCGCGCCCAGCGGCCGACTCGGAGGCCTCAGGGAGCTCGGTCAGCAGGATCACCCCGGCGCTCTCCTGGCGGCCGGTGGCCGCCTCGATCCGGTCGGTGGCCCGGGCCGAGCCCGAGTCCTCCGGGGTGAAGCCGCCGTCGTCCTCGAGCTGACCCGCCACCGGGCCGCCGAGGAAGCCCGCGACCAATACGAAGGCGAGGACGATCAGCAGGGTGCGCTTGGGGTGGGCGCCGATTCGGTCTGCGAGCTGTACGAGCACGGTCGATCTCCTACTACTAATTGATTGACCTATAACATTGCACGGCTGTCAAATCCGCCTCAGCCAACGCGGGGCGCTGAGCGGCCAGCGCCCGGCTACAGCCCTGCGCCCGGCAGCAGGTCGTTGTGGAAAGCCGCCTGCGGATCGGGCGGCCGCTCGAGCAGGTCGTTTTCGGCCATCCACGCCGAGAAGGCGTCCCATTGCTCAGGGTCCTGCCAGCCGTAGGGCTTGCCCCTGGGCGGGAAGAACAGCGGCAGGGTGACCTTGACCGCGGCGCGCTGGAGCTCGGGATCCAGGTCGGGGTTGGCCTCGAGCAGGCCGTCGATGGCCTGGTCGGGGTGCTCGCGCAGCTCGCGTGTGCCGCGTGAGAGGGCGCCGATGAAGGCCCGCAGCTTGCTCCCGTCGCGCTCCAGGGCATCCTCGTTGGCCACCAGCACGAGCTCGTTGTAGGTGGGCACTCCGGCGTCCTCGATGCGGATGATCTGCGGGTGCTTGCCCTGCAGGCGCAGCTCGGTGCCCTCGTAGTTCCAGAAGGCGCCCAGCGTGGCGTCCACCTTGCCGGTGAGCAACGCGGGCGTGAGCCCGAAGCCGACGTTGCGCTGCTTTACCGAGTCCGGGGAGACACCGGCCTCGTTGAGGATCGTGTTCAGGTAAGCCGTCTGGTAGTCGATCCCCGCCGTGCCCACGGTCTTGCCGCGCAGGTCCGCCGGGCGCCGGATCTTCGCCTTGGGCAGCGACATGATCGAGGTGAGCGGCTTCTGCACGATCGCCCCCAGGCTCACCACCCGCAGCCCCTGGTCACGCGCTCGCAGCACCTCGGGCTCGTACGAGATCGCCAAGTCCACCCGGCCCGCGGCCACCTGCTTGATCGGCGCCGCCGGATCAGGCGGCTGGCGGATCTCGACGTCGAGCCCCGCCTGCTCGAAGTCCCCGCCCGCCTGCGCCGCGTAGATGCCCGCGTGGTCGGCGTTCGGGAAGTAGTCGAGCATCAGCTCCACCCGCTTCGAGCCCGCGGGCTCGAGCGTGTCCTCCTTCTCGCCGCAGCCGGCGAGCAGGAGCAACAGCAGCAGGCCCGCCATCACGGGGGCGAGCTTCACCATGCGGTCTCTTCCTTTCGGTTCCACGGACAGGCAACGCGCTCCACCAGCGCGACGAGCACGAACAGCGCCACGGCCATCAGCGTGAGCAGCACGATCCCGGCGTACACGCGTGGGGTCTGAAGCTGGTTGTTCCCGAGCAGCACGAGGCGGCCCAGGCCTTCGTCGGCGCCGGCCGCCTCTCCGAACACGGCACCGATTACCGACACCGTAGCGGCCACCTTCAGCCCGCTGAACAGGAAGGGCAGCGAGCTCGGCAGCTCCACCGAGCGCAGGGTGCGCAGGCGCGAGGCCCCGAGACTCCGCATCAGCTTGAGCAGGTCGGGCTCCACCGAGCGCAGCCCGTCGAGCAGGTTCACAGTGATCGGGAAGAAGCAGATCAGCGCCACGATCGCGAGGATCGGGCCCATCCCGTAGTCGAAGGCGAGCACGAAGATCGGCGCCAGTACCACGATCGGGATCGCCTGGGAGGCCACGAGCAGGGGGTAGGCCGCGTCGCGCAACGGGCGGATCACGTGCATCGCGAGCGCGAGCGCGATTGCGCACACCGTGGCGATCCCCAGGCCGAGCAGCACCTCCCACAACGTGACCAGGGCGTTCTCGCGCAGCAGCGTCCAGTCGGCGCGCAGCGCGTCCCAGGTTTCCACAGGCGAGGCCAGGGTGAGGTCGTCGACCGAATCGAGTGAGGCCACGCCCTGCCAGGCGGCAACGAACAGCAGGAGCAGGCCGATGCTCAGCAGGTACCTCATGAGCGCAGCGCCTCGAGGGCCTCCGCGCGCAGGGCGGTGAGGCCGGGGTCGGTGATGGAGCGCGGCCGTGGCAGGTCCACCTCGAAGTCGGCGACCACGCGGCCGGGGCGGGCGGACAGCACCAGCACCCGGTCGGCGAGGAAGACCGCCTCCTCCACGTCGTGGGTCACGAGCAGGACGGTGCGCGGCTCGTGGGCGAGCGCGGCCTCGAGCCATTCCTGGAGATCGGCGCGGGTGAGGGCGTCGAGCGCGCCGAAGGGCTCGTCGAGCAGTAGCACCGGCCGGCCGGGCAACAGGGTGCGCAGGAAGGCCACGCGCTGGCGCATGCCCCCGGACAGCTCGCCTGGGCGGGAGCGCTCGAACTCGGCCAGCCCGAAGCGCTCGAACAGCGGCTCGGCGCGCCGGCGCGCCTCCTTGCGGCGCACGCCCTCGCACTCGAGCGCCAGCGCGGCGTTTCCGAGAGCGTCGCGCCAGGGCAGGAGCAGATCGCGTTGGGGCATGTAGGCGCAGGCCGCGCGCCGCTCGGCCGCCGAGCGCGCGCCCAGCACGTTCAGGCTGCCCTCGTCGGGCTCCTGCAGCCCGGCCACCAGCTCGAGCAGCGTCGACTTGCCGGAGCCCGAGGGACCGACCACGGCGGTGACCTCGTCACGGCGCAGGCGCAGGTCGATGCCCTCGAGGGCAGTCAGCCCGCCGTAGCGGCGGGTCACGTCCTGAACAACGAGAGGCTCCCTCACAGGAGCCTCGGCCTTGGTGTGCATCGCTCCCTCCGCGGGCATTACCCCACAGGTTCGAAGGGTCGGCGCCGGGCGGTGAATGCCACCGAGTGCGCCCTCTCAGCCCGCTGACCCGCGAGCACCCCTGACTTGACTGGTCAGAGTGTAATCAACCGGTCCTGAGCTCGGCTATCGCGTTCACGAACGCCTCCAGCTGCGGTGTGGTCCAGCACTCGAACACCCCGTCGCAGAAGGGCTCGTAGGACGACATCACCGAGTCGCCGTAGTTCCAGTAGAGGCGCGGCTCGGGGTTGATCCAGAAGGTGTGCCCCGCGCGCTCGGCCACGTGTCCGAACACGGCCGCGTGCGGTTCGCGCCCGTTCGTGCGCGCGTCGCCCAGGACGATCACGGTGGAGCGCGGATCGAGGTCGTCCACGACGTTGTCGAGGAACTCCACCCACACGCGCCCGTAGTCGGTGTAGCCCGACACGTCGGCCACACCGGCGTCGGTGGCGATCCGGCGCGACACCGCCTCGAACGAGCGCTCGCGCTCGAACACGTCGGTGACCTCGGAGATCCGCTCCACGAACACGAACGAGCGCAGCTTGCGGAACTGGTCGTGCAGGGCGTGGAGCACGGACAGGAAGAAGACGCTCGCGCTCGTGACGCTCGTCGACACGTCGCACAGCACGAACAGCTCGGGGCGCCGCGGGCGGCGGGGGCGGTACTTGAGCTCGAGCGGAACGCCGCCGGTCTGGAGCGACGCCCGCATCGTGCGGCGCACGTCGATCTGCCAGGAGCGCCGGCGGCCGCGGTGCTCGCGGCCCTGCGACGCCAGCCGCCGCTTGAGCTGAGCCACCACACGGTGGACCTGGGAAAGGTCCTGGGCGGGGTTGGAGGGCAGCGCGCGGTCGAACTCGCGCAGCGGCTTGGCCGGCGGCAGCGACTGGGTCCGCTCGATCATCTGGCGCTCCAGCTCGCGCCGCACATGGCGCTCGAACTCCTGCAGGCGGTCGCGCGGCACCGAGTCGGGATCGGGCTGCTCGGCGCCAGGGCGCTCCCCGCGCAGGCCGAGCGTGCGCCGGATCCGCTGCACGTCCACGCCGATAACTCCCGAGCCCTCGCCCTGGCGCCCGAAGGCCGCGATGGCCAGGCGGGCCAGGTCGCGCATCTCGCCGTCCGAGCCGGCGCGAATCGCCTCGCGGATGCGCTCGCGCAGCGCCTCGAGGTCGATCTCGTCGCCGCCCTGGAAGCGCTCCTCGCGCAGGCCCTGCTCGATGGCCTCGCGCTCCACGGCCCTGAAGAAGAAGCGCTCGAAGAGCACGTCGAGCACGTGACGGTCCTCCTGCGACTTGGCCAGGGTCGCCGCCAGCGCTTCACGGAAGTCCTCCTGAGAGGTCCAGCTCACCGCGTCGAGCGCCTGGAAGGCGTCGAGCAGCTCCGACGTGCCCACTGCCACGCCCTCCTGGCGCAGCTCGTCGGCGAACTCGAGCAGGCGAGGCGCCATCCCCGCCGGTCCCGGCGCCGCGCGGCATGCCGCCGTACAGCGCAGGGTTAGCCCGCGCTCCGCGCTCCGAAGACGCCATCGCCGAGCTTCACCCCCACCCGCTCGGCCACCAGGTCGAGATCGGTGCGGTGCTTGACGATGATCGACATCGTCTTCTCCAGCATCGGCCGGTCCACGTCCTCGGCGCCCAGCAGGAGCAGCGCGCGCGCCCAGTCGATCGACTCGGCGATCGAGGGCGGCTTCTTCAGATCGAGGGCGCGCACCATGTGGATCACCTCCACCAGCTTGCGGGCGATCGCCTGGTCGAGCTCCGGGGCGTGGAGCTGGACGATCTCGAGCTCGCGCTCGACGCTCGGGTAGTCGAGCCAGAGGTAGAGACAGCGGCGCTTGAGCGCCTCGGTGAGCTCGCGCGAGTTGTTGGAGGTGAGCACCACCAGGGGATGCGTGCGTGCCTCGACCACCCCCAGCTCGGGGATCGAGATCTGGAAATCGGACAGCACCTCGAGGAGCATCGCCTCGAACTCCTGGTCGGTCTTGTCGATCTCGTCGATCAGGAGCACCACCGGGTCCGCTGTGGTGATGGCGCTGAGCAGCGGGCGCGCCAGCAGGAACTCCTCGCCGAAGATGTCCTCCTGCACCTGCTTCCAGCCCGTGTCCGCGGCCTCGGTCTGGATCCGCAGCAGCTGCTTGCGGTAGTTCCACTCGTACAGCGCCTTGGCCTCGTCGAGCCCCTCGTAGCACTGCAGCCGGATCAGGCGGCGCTCGGTGGCCCGGGAGACCGCCTTGGCCAGCTCGGTCTTGCCCACGCCGGCCGGGCCCTCCACCAGCACCGGCTTTCCGAGCCGCCCGGCCAGGAAAGTGACCAGCGAGGCCGGCTCGTCCGCGAGGTAGCCCACCTCACCGAGCCGCCCGCGGGCCTCATCGATCGTCGCGAACTCGCCGCTCATCCGTGGGCAAGGATACTTTCGGCGCCTTGGCCGCCGCTCTTCTCCTCGCGATGTCCGACTTCCTCGACCCGGGGGACGGCCCCGACCCGGGGGGCGAGTTCCGCGTCTCGCCCACCTTCTTCATCGGTTTGCTGATCCTCGGCTTCGTGGTGGGCACGCTGGGCCACATCATCAAGTCGCGCCCGCTGGTGGCGATCGGCGTGGCGATGGTGTTCGCGGCCACGCTCCTGCTGCCGCTGCTCTACACAGCGGTTCGCTAGCCGCGCAGCGACTGCGCGAAGCCAGTACGCCAGCTCGGATGGGCGGGGCGCCAGCGAAGCTCTCGCTTGGCCTTCGCGTTGGTGGCGCCCGGGAGCGTCGTGGACAGCTCGGCCACCAGCCGGCCGGCCACGAAACGGGCCAGCCACAGCGGCACCCGGCGCGGCGGCTTGGCTCCCAGGGCCTCCGCGTACACCGGCAGCCAGGCTCGCATCGGCGCGGGCTCGTCGTCCACGATGTTGTAGATCCCGGGGGCGCCCCGCTCGACGGCGGCGACCGTTGCGTCGGCGGCGTCGTCGACGTGGAGGAAGGAGAACACCCCGCTGCCCTCTCCGACCACGGGGAAGCGGCGCCGGCGCACGTCGGCGGCCAGGGTGCCGTCCGCCGCGTAATAGGTGCCCGGCCCGTAGAACCAGCCGTAGCGCAGCACGAGCCCGTCGAGACCGTCGGCCTCGAGCACCATGCGCTCCATCACCTCCACCGCTCCCAGCGCCTCGCCGAACGGCGGCGCCGCGTCGGTCATCAGGGGCGCCTCCTCGCTCTTCAGCGCACCTCCCGCCGGGGCGTAGGCGAACGCGATGCTCTGGCACACGATCCGCCGGGCGCCCGCGTCCGACGCCGCGTTGACCAGGTTGAGCGTGCCCTCGGTGCGCACCCGGTTGGTGGCGTCGTAGAGATCCTTCTTGCGGGGCTCGAAGCGTTCGGGGAGCGAGGTCAGCTCGTGGACCACGACCTCCGGCTCGGCCTCGCCCACGGCCTCGGTGAGCGCCTCGCGATCGAAGGCGTCGACCAGCACGGCTCGGGCGCCCATGGCGCGGATGGCCTCGGCGCTGGCGGAGGAACGGGTCATGCCGGTGACCTCGTGCCCGGCGGCGAGCAGGCGTTGCACCAGCGGCCGGCCCACCGCTCCGCTGGCTCCGGCCACGAAGACCCTCATGCGCTCACCGCCTCGCCCTCGCGGCGCAGCATCCAGGCCAGCAGCAGGGTCACCAGCACCAGCGAGACGAAATTGAACGGGCCGAGCCACGACGGGTGTGCGTCACCGATGTCGATGAGGTGGTTGACGGCGTGCAGCGCGTTCTGCGCGAAGGCGACCACGAGAACCGGCACCCGCCACGAGATCCGCCTCACGGAGACCAGCACAACACCTCCCAGGGCCAGGTACCAGGTGGCCACGTCGCCCATGTAGTGATCGTTGCGCGTGCCGTAGGGGCCGATCTCGTCGAAGAAGAAACCGGGCGTCAGCCACAGCAGCACACCGATCACGAGCTGGGCCACGGCGAAGATGATCAGCAGGGCCTTCATGACCTGCGTGTTTACCACTTGGCGTGCCGGGAGCAGGCGCCCAGCCGGTCCGCGGCCGTACCCTCAGCATGGAGCCGAGTGCCAAGCAGATCATGGAGCGGGAGTTGGCCGAAGTCGTCGGGCCCGACGCCGCGCACCGCACGCTCGAGACCGACCGGGCCGAGCCCGTTCCGGAGCGTCAGACGCTGCTCGGGGCCGCCTGGTCGTCGCGCCTGCTCATCGGGCTGTTGCTGGTGGCCGCCCTGGTGGTGGGAGCGTTTCTCAGCCTGCTCACCGGCAGCTGGTGGCTGCTCGCGGCGGTTCTCGCGGTGCACTTCGTGGGCACGACCGTGGTCCTGGTCACCGTGTTCCGCCTGCTCGGAGATGTCGAGGCGCCGTCGGCCACAGCAGTTGCCGCTCTGGAGGCTCGCGGTGTTCGCGACCCCGAAGGAGAGCTCAACCGGCTGATCAGGAGCGTCGACGACGACGAAGAGGCCATATCCACCGGTTCGGCTGCCGAGGCGGTGCGCCGCCAGCAGTCGTCGTGGACGCCCGGCGAGCGCAGCCGCCCGGTGGACCGCGGCGACGCTCGCTAGACGGTGACCACTTCTCCGCTGACCTCGTCCGGCAGCCCGGCCTCCTTGCGCAGCCGCTGGGCGATCTCGGCGATCTCCTCGGGCGCGTAGTCGGGCGCGAACACTGTCGGCTGGGCGGGCAGGTCCGTGGGAGGCACGCCCTCGGGCGCCTCGTCGACCACCTCGAGGTCCTCGCCAGTCTCAGGGTGCGGCCCGTTGAAGACCGCGGCCAGCTCCAGGTAGTCGTTCGGTGAGAAGCGATAGAGCTGTAGGTGCAGGCCCTTCTCGATGTGAGGCTGGCACTCCGGGATCTTGTCCGTGGGGATCCGCGGGGCGGGAAACAGCTTCGAGAGGTCGGCGCCGGTGAGCTTCTCCACGGCGCGCGCATAGGCCACCTGGTGAACGCCACCGCGCACCAGCAGATACCCCGTGAGCGCCCTCGCCGCGGGGTGATCGCACATCTCGTAGACCTTGAGCTTGCCGTTGCGCGCTCCGGTCTCGAGGAAGAAGTTGTGAGTCAGGTCCTCGACGAGGTCGCCGGAGGAGAACACGTAGTCCCCGTTCCACGGCTTGCCGTTCGAGTCCTGGCACAGGGCTCCCTGGCCCCCGGCGTTGAAGTGCTGGGGGTTGATGCCCTGGTCCTTCAGCGCGGTCATGGAGTCGTTGGGAGCCTGCTCATCCGCGCTTGCGCCGGTGAGCATGTTGTTGATGGCGGCGGCCACCAGCTCGATGTGGCCGTATTCCTCGGCCGCGATGTTGGCCACCAGGTCGTAGAACGGCCGGGCGTCCTGACGATTGCGGAAGTTGAACGACTGGAACGTGTAGTTCATGAGGGTGGACATCTCGCCGAAGCGCCCGCCCATCAGCTCCTGGACGATCCGCGCGCCGGCGGGATCGGGCTCGGAGGGAGGCGGGAGCTCGGCGGCGTGACGATCGAGGCGGAGAATCATGAGGCCCTTCTTGAACGGGAACGGGTAAGGCTGCTACCCGGTCCCCGGCCCCATACGCCGCGGTCTAGCGACGGGCGCCGAAACCCACGCCGTCGCCGATCGGCAGGACGCAGGCGAGCCAGGGATCGCTCACGAGCAGCTCGGCGTTGAGCGCCCGGGCGGCCGCGAGTGAATCCGAGCTCCAGCTGGCGGTCTCAGTTTCGTCCAGGGCCACATCGCCGCTCATCAGCAGGTTGTCCACCACCAGAGTGCAGCGCTCGGAGAGCAGCGGCTCGGCGAGCTCGATGTACCTGCGGTACTCACCCTTCGAGGCATCCACGAAGAGCAGGTCGAAGGGTCCCTCGAGCTCCGGGATGGTGGAGATGGCGTCGCCCTCGATCAGCTCCACGCGATCGGCCACTCCCGCTCGCTCGAGGTAGGAGCGCGCCTGGATGGCGCGGTCGGGGTCGCGCTCGAGCGTGATCACGCGCCCGTCCGAGAGCTGCTCCGCCATGTGCAGCGTGGAGTAGCCGATCGCCGTGCCCACCTCGAGCACCACCGGATCCAGCGTGCGGCACAGCACGGCCAGGAAGCGGCCCGTCTCCCACTGGACGATCGGGACCGAGTCGCGCTCGGCCACGGCCTCCATCTCGGCCATGACCTCCGAGCGTTCGGGCCTGAGATCGCGCAGGTAGCCGTCAACACGTTCGTCGAGGATGCCCATCGTGGTGAGGTTAGAGCGCGGCCGCGAGATCGTGGGCGAGTCCCCGCGGGGCGCGGCCTTCGGTTCGGCCCGAGGTACTGACCCTGACCATGTTCGAACGGACGATGGCCACGCCCCGGTCGAGCAGGGTCCGCTCGAGCGACTCGTCTTCGAGAGCCACGACCGGCTCGATGCCGCCTATATCGCGGTAGAGCTCCGCACTGAGCGACATCGACGCTCCGCTGAAGTAGCCGTGTTCGGCGAGACCGTGGCCGCGGCCGGCCGCGAGCATCCTGCGCCGTGCGCCCGACAGGTTGCGAGCGTCGAGCGTGCGCTGCGACAGCAGCCGGAGGTCCTCCGGCAGGATGTCGATGCGCCCACCGATCGCCGCTGCGCCTCGAGCTGCGAGTTCGAGCTGAACCGCCACCCAGCGACGATCGACGACGCTGTCGGCGTCGGTGCAGGCGATCAGACCATGAGGACGGCCCACGCTGGCAAGTCGCGTGCAGGCGGCCTCCATTCCCACGCGGCGAGCTCGGCCCACGCCGAGGCCCGGACCCTCGACGAGGTGCAGCCGCAGGCCGGGATGCCGGGCGGCGGCCTTCAGTGCTTCGGCGCGCGTTGCGTCGCGGCAGCCGTCGAGCACAAGGATCACCTCGTACGCACCGAGGTCCACTCCGTGCTGACCGGCGAGCGCGCGGACGCAGCGGCCCACGAGCTGCTCCTCGTCCTTGGCGGGCACGACGACGACGGCTCGAAGGCCGGGGTGGGGAGGCGCGAGCCTCACCGTGGAAGCGGCGCTCCCGCGGCCACCAGCTCGGTGCCGCGCTCGTAGTCGTCGTCATGCTCGTGGCTGAGCACGCCGACGCAGCGCCCTTCGTGGCCGTACCAGGCGGTCCATCCGTCCCCGCGTTCGTCCAGGAGCACCTCGTCGTGTCCGTCGCCCCAGGCCGCCTGCTTGATCGTCCGCCGGCCGATGGTCGACCAGAACCCGGGCACCGCATCCCAGTGATCCGTCTGACCCCGCCGCGGTGCGGCCCGCGAGCTCGCCCTGAGCCAGGGCCTCGCCCCAGTGCTCCACGTTGAGGTGACGACCGGCCAGGGGATTGAAGAGCCGGGCGGCGTCGCCGGCGGCGAGCACTCCATCGGCGCTCGTCCGGGCCGAAGCGTCGCAGCACAGGCGCCCCCGGTCGACCTCGAGCCCTGCGTCGGCGCCAACCGCGATGTCGGGCTCCACACCCAGCGCCAGGACCACGGTCGAGGCCCGGAGCCTCGCTCCGCCCTCCAGGGTCACCCCTTGGCCTCCGGGCTCGATGGCCTCGACGGGACGACCCAGCCGCAGCGACACGCCCGCCTCGCGCAGCCAGCCCGCCAGAACCTCGCCCACTTCGTCTCCCAGCCGGGCCGCCTGAGGCTGCTCCTCGTCGGTCACGAGCTCCACCTCGACCGCTCGCATGGCCAGGGACACGGCGGCCTCGCAACCGATGAACCCTGAGCCCACGACGATCGCCTGGTGGCCGGGCTCGAGCTCCCGCAGGACATCCGAGTCCTCCACGGTGCGAACGGTGCGGACTGCCGGGTCGCCGGCCCCGGGCAGATCCGGCCGCTTGGGCCGGGATCCGGTGGCCAGCACGCAGTGCTCGAACGAGACCGGGTCCCCGTTGCCGGTGTGCACCAGCCGCGCGTCGGGGTCGAGGGCCACCGCTTCCACGCCCGTCGCGAGCGTGACCCCCTGAGTGGCGAACCACTCGGGCGGCTCCAGGTACAGCTCGGCGGCGTCGAGCTCGTGGCGCAGGTAGTCCTTCGTGAGCGGCGGGCGGCGGTACGGCGGACGCGGCTCGCGCGCCAGAACCAGCACGTCTCCACCACCGCCGGCGTCGCGATAGCCGCGCGCCGCGGCGAGGCCGGCGGGCCCGCCGCCGATCACCACGAGGTCGGCATGGCTCACGCGGGTCGATCCCAGCGGTCGAGCCGGTACTGCGGTTCGGTCACCGAGAGCGGATGTGCGAGGCCGCCGAGCCCCTCCGCCAGCCTGTCGTGGACCTCGTCACCGAGTTGCGGGTAGTCGCGTGTGCGCGGACGCCAGTGCACCGCAACGAGGCTGCCGCCCGGCGCGATCAGGTTCGCGAGATCGTCCATCGCCGCGTCCAGGAGCGCGGCGCTCCAGTAGTAGAGGATCTCGGAGAACACCACCAGGTCGAACCCTCCGTCCGGCAGCTCCTCGGGCAGCGCCCGCCGCTCGACCCTCACGTGCGGCTGGTCGCGCAGGCGGGCCCGAGCGCGCTCCACCGCCGGCGGGGACAGGTCGACCGCCAGCAAATCGTCGCAGCGCGGCGCCAGCAAATCGGTGAGCACGCCGATCGAGCAGCCCGCTTCGAACGCCCTACCGAAGCGGCGCCCAGGCTGGCCGAGCGCGGCGAGCGTCGCCGCGTACTTGTCGCGCTCGTACGGACTGGACTCGAAGCCCCAGGGGTCGGGGTCGCTCGCGTAGAGCCGGTCGAAGTAGGACGCCGGCAGGCGCCCCCCGGCGGTGGGCCGCTCAACGGCGCTCATCGAGCACGGCCTCCCCGACGCGGGCCAGCAGCGGATCGAGCCGGTGCTGGTGGAGGAACACGCCCAGATCGCGCCGCGCACGGTCAAGGGCCGAGCCCGTGGCCAGCGGACGCGAGCCGCAGGCGCGTACGGCCTCGTCGAGCAACGTCTCGGCCGACGCGGCCACCTGGGCGCGAAGCAGTACCGACTCGCGCAGCTGCGAGGCTCCGGGCTCCTCTTGGGCGCGCCTGGCGGCGGCCGACAGCAGCGCGTCGATCGTGGCACGTGCGGCGGCGATCCGGCCGGCCGCGAGCGCCTCGAGCGGGGAGAGCGGATCGCGCTCGGCCAGGAGCGAAAGCGCAGCAGCGGCGGCCGAGTCGGCGATGCCGGCCCAGCTCGCGGCCGTGCGGATGGCATCGCGGCCGAACAAGGGCTCACGGGACAGCTCTCCCGGCGAGCCGAGCACGGCGAGCACCCGCGCCCCCTTGAAGATCACACGGTGGCTCTCGGAGGCCCTCATCCCGGCGGCCCGGTACCAAGCGCGGTCGATCCGGATGCCGTCGCTCAGGTCGACGTAGGCCAGCAGGGGAGGACCGGGCTTCGTATTCGAACGCTCGCGCGTGAGTACGAGCGCGCGGTCCACTCCGCCCGCGCCCGAGCAGAAGACCTTGACTCCCACCAGCGCCGGGCCTGTGCGGGACTGCCATACCAGCTGAGCAGGCGGCCCCTCGCCGGGAGCCGGGTCGGCTCCCCACAGGCCCAGGAGCAGCTCGCCGGCGGCGACGGCACGCAGGTCTCGCGACAGCAGCGGCTCGGCGGCGACGCTGAGCCGCTCGACGGCGTTCAGGTGGCCGTCGTAGATCCGTCCCACCGAGGCGTCGGCCGCAGCCACGGCGCGGACGGCGTCCCACTCGGTGCCATGGGAGACCGGCCGTGCGCCGTCCGGGCCGGGCACTGTGAATGAGAGCGCGCCGGTCTCCCTGAGCAGGGCGAAGGCGTCGGCGGGAAAGGCGGGATCTCGATCGCGCGCGGCGGCTCCGTCACGGATCCGGGCGAGCGCGGTACCGGTGTCGGGGTGGGGCCAGGCCGATTCGGCCGGCGCCGGGAGCACGGTCATGGCAACGCCACCGGCCGGTCGCCCAGCGGCTCCAGCGTTGCCCCCTGTGCGCGAAAGCGATCGACCAGCGGCGCGATCAGCGCCGCGGTCTCACCACAGCCGTCCCGGCGCGCGCCGGGGCCGACGCCGTCGTGCAGCAGCACCACCGAGTCGGGCGTCGCCACCGGACCGCCCCGGCGCAGCATGGTCCGGGCCGACAGCCCGGACCAGTCCTGGGTATCGAGCGTCCAGCCCGCGAGGCGCAGTCCGCGGGCCGCGGCCACGGCGGAGGTCCAGCCGGCGCGAGCTCCCCAGGGTGGGCGCCAGCGATGGGGGCGCGCCACGAGCGGCTCGAGCAGACTCAGCGCGGAGTCGGTGTCGGACTCGATCCGCTCGCGCGACGTCTCGGTGTGGCGAACGTGATCGAGGCAGTGCAATTCCACCTCGTGACCCTCGGCGGCCGCCCGGGCCACCAGCTCGGGGAAGCAGCGGGCGCGAGCGGCCATCACGAAGAAGGTGGCGCGCACGTCGGCAGCCCCCAGCTCGTCGAGCACGCGCGGCGTCCAGGTCGGGTCGGGACCGTCGTCGAAGGTCAACGCTGCCACCGTTCGTCGATACCCCGGCCCAGCGGCCGGAAACGAGCTCGGCGGTTTGGCGCTCAACACTGCTTCGCCCACATGTCGCTGGGTAGGAGCGGCCGATGAAAGCTCTCACTTGGCACGGCAAGCGCGACGTTCGCGTCGATACGGTCCCGGACCCGAAGATCGAGCAGCCGACGGATGCGATCGTGCGCATCACGTCCACCTGCATCTGCGGTTCCGACCTCCACCTCTACGAAGTGCTCGGAGCCTTCATCGACGAAGGGGACATCCTCGGCCACGAGCCGATGGGCGTGGTGGAGGAGGTGGGCAGCGAGGTCAGCCACATCGCAGCGGGCGATCGCGTGGTTGTGCCCTTCAACATCTCCTGCGGCTCCTGCTGGATGTGCGACCGTCAGCTCTTCTCGCAGTGCGAGACCACCCAGGTGCGCGGACAGGACAAGGGTGCCTCGCTGTTCGGCTACACCAAGATGTACGGCCAGGTGCCCGGGGGCCAGGCCGAGTACCTGCGCGTACCGCAGGCCCACTTCGGCCCGATCAAGGTGCCGGAAGGGCCGCCGGACGAGCGCTTCGTGTTCCTGTCCGACGTGCTGCCCACCGCGTGGCAGGCCGTGGCGTACGCCGATCCGCCCGAGGGTGGCTCGCTCGCTGTCTTCGGGCTGGGACCGATCGGGCAGATGTGCTGCCGCGTCGCCCGCCAGCTCGGCATCGAGCAGGTGATCGGCGTGGACCTGGTGCCCGAGCGCATCGAGATGGCCCGGCGCCACGGCGTGGACACGATCAACTCAGCCGACGCGGGCGATGTCGGCGACGTGATCCGCGAGCGCACCGGCGGCCGGGGCGCCGACGCGGTGATCGACGCCGTGGGGATGGAGGCCCACGGCGCTCCGCTGGCGAAGCTCGCTCAGGACGCAGCAGCGCTTGTGCCCGACGCGGTGGCCCGTCCGCTCATCGAGCGGGCCGCGGTGGACCGCCTCACCGCCCTCCATGCCTGCATCGACTCAGTGCGCCGTGGCGGAACGGTCTCGATCAGCGGTGTGTACGGCGGAGCCCTCGACCCGATGCCGATGATGCAGCTGTTCGACAAGCAGGTGCAGCTGCGCATGGGCCAGGCCAACGTCCGCCGCTGGGTCGACGACATCGTGCCGCTGCTCACCGGCGATGGCGACCCGCTGGGCACCGAGGATCTCGTGACCCACCGGATGCCTCTCGAGCAGGCCCCCCACGGCTACGAGATCTTCCAGAAGAAGGAGGATGGCGCGATCAAGGTGATGCTCCAGCCCTAGCTCCGGGAAGGAGGGCCCATGGACCTCACCGGACAGACCATCCTCGTCACCGGCTCCGACCGGGGCATCGGGAGGGCGATCGTCGAGGAGCTCGCCCAGCGCGATGCCCACGTGCTCAGCGGCATGCGCGACGTGGACAGCTTCGAGCTCGTGAGCGGCAGCGCGGCCCGGGAGGTCAGGCCGGTGCACGTCGAGCTGTCCTCGCGCGAGGCGATCGAAGACTCCCTGGCTGCGCTGGGGGACACACGGATCGACGTGCTCGTGAACAACGCCGGGCACTTCTCGGGAGGCCTCTTCGAGCGAGGTGATCTCGGTGAGTTCTACGAGCTCATCCAGATCAACCTGTCCGCACTGGTGCACCTCACCTACCGGCTGCTGCCCGGCATGCTCGCGCGCGGGCACGGCAAGATCGTGAACAACGCGAGCATCGCGGGCTACGCGCACTTCCCGGGTGCGGCGGTCTACTCCGCCAGCAAGTCGGCGGTGGTGGGGTTCAGCGAGGCGCTGCGGCGGGAGCTGGAGGAGAGCCCGGTGAGCGTGCTGCACCTCGTGACCCCGGGAGTCGAGACGGACATGCTCGAGCAGGTGCGAGCGGACTACGAGCCGTACGTGAGCGACACCTCGAAGCTCGACGGGGTCGAGCCGCGGGAGTGGGCGGCGAAGATCGTCGGCGCGATCGAAGACGACGACGAGGTGCTCAACCCGACGGGCGCCGAGCGTCTGGCCAAGCTGGCCTCACGCGGTCCGGCCGGGCTTCTCGATGCCACGCTCGGGCGGGTCTTCGAGCGCTGAACGCGCGCGCTCAGAGCCGGCAGCGCATGAACAGGTTGTTGCCCTCGAAGAGCTCGGCCCAGCTGTCGAAGCCGGCCGACCGGTAGAGCGCCAGCGCCGCCTCGTTCTTCTCGTTCACGTCGAGCTCTACGCGGGCGCAGCCACGCTCCCGTGCCCGCCCGAGAGCCGCCTCGAGCAGCGCCCGGCCGAGGCCCGTGCCGCGCGCCTCGTCGGCCACGTAGAGATCCTCGAGCAGGCAGTCGTCGGTGTCGTACCAGAGGCCGTAGCGGTAGCGCAGCTGCACCACGCCGGCGGGCGGATCGCCGCCCAGCAGGTACTCGGTGTTCGGATCGTCGAGGAGCCTTCGGACGCCGGCACGAAAGCGGTCGTCGCTTGGTTCGCTGCGCTCGGTCCAGTCGCGAAAGGCGACCATGAGGCGGGCCACCTCGTCGGCGTCGTCGGGCGTGGCCAGGCGAATGGGGACGGACATCAGGAGGCAAGTATTCTCCGAAACGTCCTGCCGTCGCCCGAAGGAGGCTTCCATGGCGCTCATCGAGGTCCCCTCGGGACTCGAGGGAGTGATCGCGTTCGACACCACGATCGCGGAGCCCGACAAGGAGGGCGGCGCGCTTCGCTACCGCGGTGTCGACATCGAGGACCTCGTCGGCAGGGTCCCGTTCGAGAAGGTCTGGGGGCTGCTCGTGGACGGCGAGTACGAGCCCGGCCTGCCGCCCGCCCAGCCTCATCCGCTCGCCGTCCGCACCGGTGATCCCCGGGTCGACCTCCAGGCCGCCCTGGCGATGCTCGCCCCCGAGTGGGGGTTGCGCCAGCTGATCGACATCTCCGACGAGCAGGCGCGCAACGACCTGGCCCGGGTCTCCGTGATGGCGCTCTCGTTCGTGGCCCAGTCCGCGCGCGGCGTGGGGCGCCCGCCGGTCTCCCAGGTCGAGATCGACACGGCCAGGTCGATCCCCGAGCGCTTCCTGCTCCGCTGGCGCGGGGAGGCCGACCCGCGCCACGTGAAGGCCATCGACGCCTATTGGATCTCCGCGGCCGAGCACGGCATGAACGCGTCGACCTTCACCGCCCGCGTCGTGGCCTCCACTGGCGCGGACGTCGCGGCGGCTCTCTCGGCCGCCGTCGGCGCTCTCTCCGGACCCCTACACGGCGGAGCTCCGTCGCGCGTGCTGGCGATGCTGGACGGAGTGGAGGAGACCGGCGACGCCGAGCGCTGGGTCAAGGACGCGCTCGACCGGGGCGACCGGCTGATGGGCTTCGGCCACCGCGTCTATCGCGCGGAGGACCCGCGGGCGAGGGTGCTGCGCCGCACGGCGCGCGAGATCGGCGCCCCGCGCCTCGAGGTGGCGGAGGAGCTCGAGAAGGCGGCGCTCGCGGAGCTGAAGGCGCGCAAGCCCGACCGCGTGCTGGCCACGAACGTGGAGTTCTGGTCGGCGGTGGTGCTGGACTTCGCCGACGTGCCGCCGGCGCTGTTCACGCCGCTGTTCTCGTGCGCCCGCGTGGGCGGCTGGGCCGCCCACATCATGGAACAGAAGCGCGAGGGGCGACTGATTCGCCCGACCGCTCGCTACGTGGGGCCCGAGCCCCGGTCCGCGGATGCGGTGAATGGCGCAGGACCAGACTGAAGCTGGGCTTTCGGCCGCGCAAAAGCGGCTGGTGCTGGTTGCCGCGATCCTCGGCACCACGGTCGTCACGGTCGACTCGACCGTGGTCAACATCGCACTGCCGGCGATCGCCGATGATCTGGGCGGGGGGCTGGCGGGCCAGCAGTGGACGTCGAACGCCTACCTCGTCACGCTCAGCTCGCTGCTCCTGATCGGCGGCTCGCTGGGCGACCTGTTCGGCGAGCGCCGCGTGTTCGCGCTGGGGGTGACGATGTTCGGCGTGACCTCCCTGTTCTGTGCCCTCGCGCCGACGATCGAGCTGCTCGTCATCGGCCGCGCGCTGCAGGGCGTCTCCGGCGCCCTGCTCACGCCGGCAGCACTCGCGGTGATCGTCGGGGCGTTCCCGCCGGAGGAGCGCGGCAAGGCGGTGGGCGCCTGGACGGCCTGGGGCGGAATCGGCACCGTGCTGGGACCGGTGGTGGGCGGCCAGCTCGTGGACGCGGCCTCGTGGCGCTGGATCTTCGCCATCAACGTCCCGATAGTGCTGGTCACGCTGTTGCTGGTGGAGCGCGCGGTGCCCGAGAGCCGCGAGCGCGACCCCGACGCCAAGGTCGACGTGGTGGGGGCCACACTCTGCGCGGTCGGACTGGCCGCCATGACCTTCGGGTTGATCGAGCAGCCGGTCCGCGGTTGGGGCGACCCCGCCGTGCTCGTAGCGCTGGTGGGTGGCGCGCTGCTGTTCGCGTCCTTCCTCGCCTGGGAGGCGCGCTCCTCGCACCCGATGCTGCCGCTGGGGCTGTTCAAGCGCCGCAACTTCGCCCTCGGGAACTTCGAGACCTTCTCGATGTACGGCGGCCTGGGCCTCCTGTTCTTCTTCCTGATCCTGTTCCTTCAGCAGGTGGCGGGCTACAACGCGCTCGAGGCCGGCTCGGCCAGCATTCCGGTGACGATCGTGATGTTCCTGCTCTCCATGCGCTTCGGCGCGCTGGCCGACAAGTACGGACCGCGCTTCTTCATGGGGGTTGGACCGCTGGTGGCGGCCGTCGGGCTGGCCTGGTTCCTGCGCCTCGACGCCGACGTGGACTACCTCACCGACCTGCTCCCCGGCCTGCTGGTGTTCGCGCTCGGGTTGTCGATGACGGTGGCCCCGCTGACCGCCACGGTGCTGGCCGACGCCGACGAGCGCAACGCCGGCATCGCGTCCGGGGTCAACAACGCGATCGCGAGGGTGGCGAGCCTGGTGGCCATCGCCGCGGTGGGCGCGGTGGTGGCCGCGGCCTTCGGCTCCGCGCTCCGGGAGGAGCTCGGCAGCCGTGTGGACCGCCCCGACGTGGCGGCCGCCGTGAAGGACGCCGAGACGCAGCCGCTCGCCGACGTCCCGGTGCCCGGTGCGCCGCCGCTCGTGCGGCGCGAGGTGTCGGCGGCGGCCGAGAACGCATCGGTGGACGCATTCCACATCGGGATCGGCATCGCCACCGCGCTGGTGGCGCTCGGGGGGATGCTGGGCCTGCTCGGAATCGTCAACCCGCGCCGCCGGGTGGAGGCGAGGGAGTGTCCCGGCGGCCAGTTCGTGGGCGCCACGGAGGAGGGCTCCCGGCAGTCGCCGTGCGACTGGCATCCCGGCGACCTCGAGCGCGTGGAACCCTCGCGCGCCTGAGCGGTTAGAGTCTCGCCGTGGCCGGTCTCGATCGCCGCGAGTTCCTCACCGGTGCGGCCGGAGGCGCGTTCGTGCTGGCGCTGCCCGGACAGGGTCTGGCCGATGTCCTGGCCGAATCCTCCTCGCTCTCCCCGAAGGCGGCCCGGGCGCTTCGATCGGCGGTCAAGGGCAAGGTGTTCCTGCCGCGCAAGCCGGGCTACAACAAGGCCCGCCTCGTCTACAACCTGCGCTACAACGGAGCCCGCCCCGACGCGGTCGTCCAACCGGTGTCGACCCAGGACGTGGCCGCTGTGGTCAAGTGGGCCAACCGCTTCGACGTGAACCTGGTGGCACGCTCCGGCGGTCACAGCTACGCCGGCTACTCGACCACCGGCAACGGCGTGGTGGTCGACCTCTCCCGGATGAACCGCGTGCGTGTGTCGGGCGGGCGCGCGACGATCGGTGCCGGGGCCCAGCTGATCAACATGTACTCCTCGCTCGCGCGGCGCGGGCTCACGGTCCCGGGCGGCTCCTGCCCGTCGGTGGGCGTTGCCGGACTCGCGCTCGGCGGGGGCCACGGCCTCGCCGGCCGTCGCTGGGGTCTCATGACGGACAACCTGCGTGCGCTCACGATCGTCACCGCGGACGGCCGCATCCGCCAGGTGGACGCCGACTCGAACGAGGACCTGTTCTGGGCTTCCCAGGGCGGTGGCGGGGGCAACTTCGGGATCGCCACCAGCCTCACCCTCCAGACCCACCGTGTGCGCAGCGCGTCCTGGTTCTTCATCTCCTTCCCCTGGTCTCAGGCGAGCGCGGTGCTTGCCGCGTGGCAGCGCTTCGCGCCTCATGCCCCGGCCACCCTGACCTCGATCTGCTCGCTGGGCACCGGCTCGGGCTCGCCGCAGGTCACCGCGCTGGGCCAGTACTTCGGCTCCCCGGCCAAGCTGCGCAGCCTGATCAGGCCGCTGGCGCGGATAAGCGGCGCGCGCGTGAGCGTGGGCAGAGCCGGCTACCTGCCGCTGATGCTGCGCTGGGCGGGCTGCGTGGACCGGAGCTTCCGGGGCTGCCACACGGTCGGCACCTTCCCGGGCGCGCAGCTTCCGCGCGCCAGCTTCTACGCCAAGTCGCAGTACTTCGACGAGCCGCTCTCCGCCCGGGCGCGGGCGACGATGGTGAACTGGATCGAGCGCCGCCAGCGCTCCGGCCGCGGATCGGGCGCGCTGCTCCTGGACGCCTACGGCGGCGCCTACAACCGGCCGGCCGCCGACGCCACCGCGTTCGTGCACCGCGACATGTTGTTCTCGCTGCAGTACGGCGCCTACTTCAGCGGGGGAGGCGGCCAGGCCGCCAACTCGTGGATCAACGGCGCGTGGCGCGCCCTGCGGCCGTTCGCCTCCGGGCAGGCCTACCAGAACTACATCGACCCGCAGCTCGCGGGCTGGCAGCGCGCCTACTACGCCGGCAACCTGCCCCGCCTGCGCCAGATCAAGAAGGAGGTCGACCCCGACTTCCGCTTCCGCTTCAAGCAGGCGATCCCGCCGGCCCCGTAGCGCCTGCCACCATCGGGCGGTGGACCGTGACTCGCTCAGGCAGCTGCGCGCGCAGCCCGGCTATCTGCGCTTCGTGTCGGCGGCGACGCTCGCCCGAGTGTCGGACGAGATGTTCTCCGTCGGCGTGGTGCTGCTCGTGCTCGATCGCACCGGCAGCGCCACCCTGGCCGGCGCCACCGTCGCCGCGATAACCCTGCCCAGCCTCGTGACCGGGCCACTCCTGGGCGCATGGCTCGACCTCACCGGCCGGCGCCGCTTCCTCATGGTCGCCGACCAGCTGCTGATCACCTCGGTGCTGCTGGCGGTGGTGCTCATGGTGGGCAACGCACCGGACTGGAGCATCCCGCTCGTGGTGATGGTGGCCGGACTCACCTATCCGCTGTCCTTCGGCGGCTTCACCAGCCTCATCCCGGCGATCGTGCCCGATGAGCTGCTGCCGCCGGCCAACGCGCTCGAGACCAGCAGCTTCAACTCGGCCCTCGTGATCGGCCCCGCGCTGGCGGGCACGCTGTCCGCCGCGCTCGGCCCCGCTACGCCCCTGTTGGTGGAGGCGGCCCTCGCGCTCTGCGCCCTGGCTCTGATCGTGCGCATTCCCGGCCTCGACAGCGGCCCGCGGCACCGGGGAGGGAAGTCCCTCTTCGGCGTGGCCGCGGATGGTCTGCGCCAAATCGCGTCGGTTCCGGAGCTCCGCGGCATCACCGTGGCCGCCGCGCTCGGCCTCGGCGGGCTGGGCCTGATGACCGTCGCCTTCCCGCTCTTCGCCGTGGAGCACCTGCACGTGGAGCGCAGCGCGGCCGGCTACATGTGGGCCGCCTTCGCAGTGGGCTCCACGATCGGCGCCCTCAGCCTCGTGCGGATCCAGCGTCGCTTTGCCTCGGAGCGAATCGTGCTGGCCGGCTACGCGATCTTCGGCTCGCTCATGCTGCTCTGGCCGCTGGCCGGCTCGCTCGAGACTCTGCTGCTGCTGATCGCGCTGGCCTCGCTCGTCGACGGCCCGGCGCTGGCGGCTCAGTTCGCGGTGCGCCAGCAGGTGGTGCCGCCCTCGCTCTACGGCCAGGTGTTCACCACGGCCGCGGGCCTCAAGGTGGGCTCGTTCGCGATGGGAGCGGCGTTGGCCGGACCGGTCGCCACCGGCCTCGGCTCGGCCGAGGCGATGGTGGTGGCGGCGTGCGCCCAGATACTCGCGGCGCTGGTTGGCGTGCTCCTGATGCGGCTGCCGGGCCGGGCGGTGGTGGCGGAGGCCTAGGGGCGCGTGGCGCGCTCCGCTCAGACCTGCGTGGCTTCCATCAGTGGTCCGTCTGTCGCGCAGGCCCGAGCGGGACGCAGCGGCGCAGCGGCGTCAGGACCGCGGACGCCGTCGCCGCCGTCGCCCCGCCGCGCTCTGCGGCTCGACCTCCGTGGTGGGTGGCAACTGCTGCGTCGCGTCCTCGGCCTCGTCCTCGGCGTCCTCCTCCTCGGGCGCGAGGTGCAGCTGCTCGCCCGGCTCGGGCCGGTAGGGCTCGAACTCAGGGGGCGGCAGCGGCTCGGTCTCGGCCTCGCCGCCGGTGGCTCCCGTCGCTGCGGGCGCCGCTCGGGACCGCCGCCGCCGCTCGCGCCGCGGCGTCGGCCCGGCCGGCTCCGCGGCCGGCAGGTCGTCCGGCGGGCGCTTGGCCCGCTCACGCGCGCCGGCGAGGAAGAGCAGGGCCGCGCAGGCGAGTGCCAGCAGGTTCTGGCCGAGGGAGCGATCGAAGAGCCGGACGACGATCAGCGCGCCCGCCCAGATGCCCGCCCCGGCGATGATGGTGCCGTCGCCGAAGGGGAGGTGAAACTGCCTGCCCTCCCCGCGGGCGAAGAGCAACGCCAGGACCGCAAAGGCGAGCAGCACCTCGGCGGCCTCGACGAACGAGAACGGGCCGAAGGTGCTCACCACCAGGAGCAGCGCCGCCACTGCGGCGACCCTCTGCTCGAAGTTCAGCGCCCGGAAGGCCTGAAGCGCGCGCCGCGGCAGGTCAGCCATCAGAGCCTGTCTCGGAGCGGGCGGGGTTCGACCTGGGCCCGCGCCGCTCACACCGCCGCGCGAGACCCTTCGCGGATGCGGCGCTCGAGCAGCTCCGCGTCGGCCTCGGGCACCGTCCGGAGCTGGCCCTGGAAGGCCAGCTGCCAGTGCTCGAGGGGCCACTTCCGGACGTGCTCCAGCTCGGGCGCGAGCTCCACCGCGGGCACGAACTGATCCTCATCCAGCACGATCTCCGGCTCGGTGGCAAAGCGCCACGGATAGGCATCCACCTTGCCCGGCTTGCCCGGCCAGATCTTCTCGCGGTCCTCGTACATCTCGCTCGTGACCCGGACGATCCCGCCGAAGGCCTGCAGGCCGGTGACGTAGAACACGATCCGGTCCCCGGGGGCGATCTGCTCGGCCATGCCGCGGCGCCCCTCCTTGGCCCCGATCACGGCGAAGCCGTGCTCGCGAGTGGCGCGGAAGTTGTCGAGCGAGCCGGTGAGAACCCAGGTCTTGGCCACGGACCGAAGAGTAATGGCGTCGTCCCCTTGTACTGTGTTGCACCTCATGAGCGAGCCCGATCCCGACCTGATCGCCCCGGACGAGACCGCCTACCGGCTGGATCTCACCGCGGCGCAGCTGAAGATCACCTGGACTGCGCTGAAGTCGTTCCTCGACGACTTCGGCCACGACGAGCACGACGTACAGCGGCTGACCCGCGAGGTGCTGGACAAGCTGCCCGACGAGCACGCCATTCGCTCCATCGACATCCGCCGAGGCCGGTAGCCGAACACGTGTCGCGAGATTTCACCCGACGCGACCTGATTCGCGCCGGCGGCGCCGGTGCGGCCGGGCTGAGCCTGCTGGGCGCCGCCGCCTGCGCGGGCGACGACGAGAAGTCGGGCGCCGAGGCGCGCACCACCGCGGCGCCGCCGCCCAACCCGATGAACGTGGTCGTGGTGGTGATGGACAGCCTGCGCGTGGACCACATCTACGGCCCGCGGGCCCGCACCGAGTCGTGGAACAAGGCGCTCACGCAGGGCCTTCACTTCGTGAACGCCTACCCCGAGGGGATGCCCACCATCCCGGCGCGGCGGGCGATCATGGAGGGCAAGCGCACGTTCCCGTTCCGCGGCTGGAAGCCGCGCTGGGACGACCTGCCGCCGCAGCCGGGCTGGGAGCCGGTCGGGCTCCACGGAGAGATGTGGACGCAGGTGCTCCAGCGCAACGGCTGGACCACCGGCTACGTGACCGACAACCCCCACATCCTGCTGCCCGTGCACAAGCGCTTCCGCGCGAAGTTCGATCGCGTGGAGCTGGTGGACGGGCAGGTGCCGGTGCGGCGCAAGCCCAAGCGCCGGGCCACACAGCGCGAGATCGACCGCCATCTGCCGCCGTCGATGCGCGACGGCCGCGCCGAGCCGCGCATGGCCGCCTACCTCGCGATCAACCCGCGCCACCGCCCCGAGGAGGACTACAACGCGGCGAAGGTCTTTCGCGAGGGGATGGGCTGGATCGAGTGGGCGCGGGCCAAGCAGCCGTTCGCCCTGGTGATCGACTCCTTCGACGCCCACGAGCCGTGGGACGCGCCACGCCGTCTCATCGACCTCTATGGACCGCCGCGCACGGACGGCGTGGAGCCCATCCAGCCGTTTCCCACGCCGGCGGGCGAATGGCGCCAGCTCGAGCTCTCGAAGGGTCTTCTGCGCCGCATGCGCCAGCTCTACGCCGCCGAGGTGACGATGGTGGACGTCTGGCTCGGGCGCTTCCTCGACAAGCTGGCCAACCTGGGCCTCGAGGAGAACACGCTGCTGGTGCTCGTGTCCGACCACGGCGTGCTGCTGGGCGAGTACGGCTGGGTAGGCAAGCGCTACTCGGAGATGCACCAGGCCCTGACCCACGTGCCGATGATGATCCGCCACCCCTCCGGCAAGGCCAAGGGTCAGGCGAGCAACTACTACGCCTCCACGCACGACATCGGCCCCACCGTGCTGTCGATGCTGGGCATCGACAAGGCCAAGGGCATGAACGGGGTCGACCTGTCACCGCTCCTCGACGGCAAGGCGCCGAGCAAGAAGCGGGGCTACCGGACGGCGTCCTATAACACCTACGTGAGCGCCGGCGACGACCGTTGGCTGCTCATCTCCGGCAACCGCCGCGAGGAGCTGCGCCTCTACGACCGCAAGTCCGACCGCGGCGAGCTCCGCAACATCGCCCGCACGAACCCCAAGCAGGTGCGCAGGATGTGGAGCCTGATCCTGCGCGACGCCGGGCCCAAGGGTCTGCCGCGCTTCTCGAGCGCGGGTGGCGGCGGCTAGCTACTTCGCCGTGGAGCCTCCGGCTTCGCCGGACCAGTAGTCCACGGCACTCGTCCTGTGGACGATCACGTCGTCCGCGCGGTTGCCTGTCCAGACGGCGATCTTGTCGCTGTCCGGGTAGACCGTGGCGGCGGGGTGCAGCACGTTGGAGAACATGAGCAGCCGCACGGGCTCTTCGCTGTCGTTGCGCACCGCATGGGCGCCGGACGGCCCCGACGCGAAACAGACCGCGTCCCACGGCTCCAGTTGATCCTCGCCGTCGGGGTGGCGGATGGTCGGGCGCCCCTCGAGCACCAGGAGCCACTCCTCCTCGCCGTACTCGTAGTGATAGGGACAGATCGCCTGTCCCGGTGGCAGCACCCACACGCTCGCGCCGAGCTGGGCCGCACCGAGGGCGGGGCCGAGGCGCAGCCGCGCCGCGCGAAACCCGGGCGCGTCGTCGGGGTCGAGCTCAGCCTCCTCCGAGGCGACGTTGATCCGCTTCACAGCCTGGGGTCAGGCCGCGTAGCGAGCGGCGCTGCGCGCGCGGGCCTTGGCCGCCTCCTCCTCGCGGTCCTTGGCCGGCGCGGCGGTCACGAGCTCGCTCAGCAGCCGGGACGAGATGGCGGTCACCTCTTCCACGGCGCGCTCGAACGCCTCGGCGTTCGCCTGCGAGGGCTTGTTGTAGCCGCTGATCTTGCGCACGTACTGGAGGGCTGCGGCCTGGACCTCCTCGTCCGTCGCGGGCGGCTCGAAGTTGTGAAGGGTCCGGATATTGCGGCACATGTGAAGGAGGCTAGCGCCGCTCTCTGCGTTCGGCGAAGCCCCGCAGTGCGGCCCGCGCGTCTTCCTCGCCGAATAGCCGCACACAGTGGTGGGTCTCACGATCCATGGCCGCCTTCACCAGCCCGCCGAGGCGCTCGTTCAGCATCGCCTTGGTGGCCGCGACCGCGGCGCGCGAGCTGCGCGAGAAGACGTCACTCCAGTGCTCCATGCGCGCGTCGAGCTCGGCCGGAGCCACCAACTCGGTGGCGAATCCGTGTTCGAGGGCCCACGCCGCGTCGCGCGGCTCGCCGGAGAGCAGGAGCTCGCGGGCGGCCGTCTCACCGAGGACCTCGGGCAGCAGCAGCGTGCCGGCGTTGCTGGCCACCAGGCCGATCCCCACCTCGGGCGTGATCAGCCGCACCCTGTCGGTGCACACGCGCAGGTCGCAGCTCACCGCGAACTCGAGCGCGCCGCCTACGCACACGCCGTCCACCACCGCCAGCGCCGGGACGGGCGCCGCCAGCACCACCCGGGTCAGGCGCTGGAAGCCCTCGATGGTCGCCGCCCACTCCTCGAGGTCGGCCTCGATCGCCGACTGCAGATCGTCGCCCGCCGAGAAGTGCTCGCCCGCGCCGCGCAGCATCACGCAGCGCACCTCCGGGTCGGCGGCCGCTGCCTCGATCGCGTCGGCGATGGCCGTCATGGTGGCCAGATCCCAGGCGTTGAGCCGGGCCCCGCGGTCCCAGCTGACCACGCGGGCCGCGCCGAGGTCGGCGGTGGTGACGGTCATGGGGCGCTCTCCCTTCCGAGGTTCTCCACCGCGGCGGGCAGCTCATCGCCGCGCGCGGTCCGATGGACGATCCGGGTCTTGTGCTCGGCCGCCGGCAGCGAGCCGGGCTCGAGCCGCGTGACTGCGAAGCGCGCACGCAGCGCGGCGTGCAGCTCGGCCCCCACAGACTCGAGCTCGGTCTGCGGCTCTGCCTCCACGTACACCTCCACCGGCGGCTCGACCGGATCGCCTCTGGCGACGATGCAGTGGCGCCCGAGCCGCGGGTCACCCGACAGGATCGTGCTGATCGCCTGCGGGTAGACGTTCACCGCCTGCACGCGCAGCATGTCGTCGCGGCGGCCGTCGATGCGGATGCGCGGCGTTGCGCGCCCACACGCGCAGGGCGAGGTCCACACACGACCGAGGTCGCCGGAGCGATAGCGCAGGAGCGGCGAGGCCTCGCGGCCCAGGTGGGTCCACACGAGCTCCCCGCTCGCTTCGCCGGTGAGCTCCAGAGGGGCTCCGGAGTCCGGGTCCACGAGCTCGAGCAGGGCGTGTCCCTCCGTGGTCAGGTGCAGTCCCTCGCCCTCCCCACAGGCGGCGCCCATCGTCGACCAGACGTCGCTCATACCGAACGTGTCGGCCGCCGTGGCGCCCCAGGCCTGTTCGATCTCGGCGCGGACGGCAGCCAGGCCGGCGCCCGGCTCGCCCGCGGTCAGGATGTGGCGCACGCCCAGGCCGGCCGGCTCCAAGCCGGCCTCGCGCGCTCGGCCCGCGAGGTAGGCGGGAAACGAGAGCGTGCCGAAGATCGCCGTGATCCCCAGGCGCGGAATCAGATCGAGCAGCCTGAGCGACTGGCCCGTGCCCACCGGGACGACCGTGGCGCCGCTGCGCTCGAGCGCCATGTGATCAGCGATGCCTCCCGCGTAGAGCGCGTAGTTGAGGCAGTGGGCGACCACGTCGCGAGGCAGGAGGCCGGCGATCCGGAAGGCCTCGCCGCCCACGACCGAGTTGACCTCGTGGTCCGAATGCGTGAAGCCGACCGCCACGGGCTCGCCGGTGGTGCCGGAGGTCACGTGCACTCGCGCGAGCCGCTCCGGCGGGGCGCAGAGATGTGCGCCGAAGGGCGGATCGTTGCGCTGGCTCGCGCGCAGCTCTTCCTTGGTCGTGAAGGGGAGACGCGGCAGGTCGGCTGCTGTGCGCACGTGCTCGCGAACGCCCTGCAGCCGCTCGCGGTAGAAGGAGCTCGAGTCCTCGAGGTAGGCGAGCTGCTCCTGGAGGGCGCTCACCTGCGGGCGGGCAGCTCGCCCGCGGCAGCCCTTGCGAGCGTCGAGTTGACCAGGCGGCCGAAGGCCTCGATCGCCACGCGCAGATCGGCCTCGGGGGTGTCCTCCTCCTTCGTGTGCGAGACGGGCGGGGAGGAGGAGCTGAAGACCATCGCGGCGGGTATCAGCCGCGCCATCTCGGCTGCGTCGTGAAGCGGTCCGCTGGGGATCGCGGTGTCCTTGCCGCCCGCGTCCACCACCGCCTGCCGCGCCAGCGCCACCAGGCGCTCGTCGAAGTGGACAGGGGGGATCGACCAGATGTGCTCGAGCTCGGCCTCACAGCCGTGATCGCGGCCCGCCTGGGCGCAGGCCTCGCGAGCCTCGGCCAGCATCGCCCCGAGCACGCCGGCGTCCAGGTGACGCTGGTCGAGGAGCATCGCGGTGCGCCCGGCCACCGCCGTGATCACCCCCGGCTCGCTCGTGGCGCCGCCCACGGTGCAGACTCCGCCTTCGTGCCGCAGGCCGATCTCGCGGATCGCGAGCGCGGCTTGGGCCGCGGCGGCGAAGGAGTCCCTGCGCAATCTCATCGGGGTGGCGCCGGCGTGCGCCGTTTGCCCCGTGAAGACCGCCGTGTGGCGCTCCACGCCGCAGGTCCCGAGCACTGCGGCGGCCGGCTCGCCCCGGCTCTCGAGCACCGGCCCCTGCTCGATGTGAAGCTCGAGGTAGGCCCGCGCGCCCTCCAGCCGGGCGCCCGACTCGTGCGCGCGGGCGAGCTCGACGTCGTAGCGGCCGACCACGTCCTCCAGGCGCTCACCGTCGCGGTCGCGCAGGTCGCGCAGGGCCTCCAGCTCGAGCGTGCCCGCGCAGGCCGAGGACCCGAACAGGCTGGCTCCGAAGCGCGCACCCTCCTCGTCGGCCCAGTCCACCAGTCGCAGGCCCACCGGCGGCGGCTCGCCGCCGGAATGGGAGCGCAGGACCTCGACAGCGGTGAACACACCGAGGGCGCCGTCCAGCCAGCCGCCCGCCGGCACCGAATCCACGTGCGAGCCGACGATCACGAAGCCGTCCTGCTCTCCGGCCAGCTCAGTCCACAGGTTGCCGGCGGGGTCGACGGAGATCTCCAGCTCGAGCTCCTCCAGCCGGGAGCGCAGGAAGCCACGCGCGGCCGACCACTCGTCGGTCCAGCACACACGCCGCGCGCCGTCGGGTCCTCCGGTCAGGCGGTCCAGCTCCCGCAGATCGCCGATAACCCGCTCGGGCTCGAGGGCGCCGGTCATCACTACTCGATCGGGATGTCCTCGACCTCGGGCTCGCGCCGCGGCCGGTCGAGGCGCTCGAGGTACCAGTCGATCAGCGACCGCAGCGTGAGCAGGAACTCGCGGATCAGCTTGGTCATCTGCGCGTCGAGCTCACGCGGGGCCGCGCGCCGCACGCCGTCGAGCAGCACGAACAGCGCCGTGGGGTCGAACGGCTGGCCGGGCTGGGGCGGAGGGGGCGGGGGCGGCGGTTGCTGCGGCTCGCCGGCGAAGCGCTCGCGGTCGTCGTCGCCCATCGGGTCAGCCGGCTCGGTGTGCATCCGCATCCCTCTCGAACACGATCTCGAGTGCCCCGTCCTCGAAGCGCGCGCCCCGGGTGGCATAGGCGGCGAGCGGAGGCGGCAGCATGATGGTCCGCTTCTGGGCACCCACGCGCACGATCACCTCGAGGCCGATCTTCTTGAGGCTCAGCTCGCCGCGCTCGGCGAACGGCAGCTCCACGCGCAGCGTGGCACGTCCGTTGTCGGTGGCCAGCTCCTGGCTCACCCGGTCGTGCAGGATTGCCGAGGGGTCGGATTCGCCGAACACCGTGTCGGCCAGGCGGTCGAGCATCGCGTCGCCCACAACCTCGCGCTCGAAGTAGGGCGCGCTGAGCACCGGCACCGGGCTGAAGGCCGAAGACACGAGACCGAGTTGCTCCTCCTGGGCCGCGCGCCATTCGGAGAAGTAGCCCTCGGCCGGCAGAATCCGGTTCACGATCACGGCGTCGGTGAGATAGCCGTACAGGTTGAGATACGTGAAGGTGCGCATCGCCTCCTTCACCACCATGCGGTCGGGGCTCATCACAAGCCGGACCGACGTGCACGAGCGGTCGCGCAGGATGCCGTTCATGGCCACCAGGTTGCGGGCCAGGCGCTCCACGTCCTCGAACACCCCCTCGCCGGGCAGCGGGACGTCGAACAGCGTGCGCGCGAACGGGGCGAGCTTGCGCTGGGAGGGAAGGATGCGCTCGAGCCACCAGGTCACCACGTCGGGGAACGAGAGGAGCCGGAGCGTCTCGCCGGTGGGTGCGCAGTCCACGATCAGGACGTCGAACTCGCTCTCCTCGTGGTGGCGCTTGATCCAGAGCAGCGAGAAGAGCTCGTCCATGCCGGGAGGCACGGTCAGCTCCTCCGCCGAGATCCGGTCGATCCCGCGCTCGGCCAGGAGATCGCCCAGCCAGTCCTGGACGCCGGTCCAGTTGCGCTCCATCTCCTCCTGGGCCTGGACCTCCTGGCCGAACAGGTTGTCGCCCGCCTGGGTGGGCTCGGCTCCCAGCTCGGCCTCCATCGAGTCGGACAGGCTGTGCGCGGGATCGGTGGAGAGCACCACGGTGCGAAGGCCCGCGGCCGCGCAGCGGCGCGCGCTCGCAGCGGCAACGCTCGTCTTGCCCGTTCCGCCCTTGCCGGTGTAGAGGATCGTTCTCGGCGCCATCGAGCGCCCGATCCTAGTCAGCGAGCGTTCGCCCTACTCAGCCCGGAACGCCCTCGACCTCGATCTCGTCGCTCACCCGGCCCTTCTTGCCCAGCCCGGTGCGCAGCTCCTTGGCGGCGATGGTCACGTCGAACAGGCCCGGGCCCCTGGGGGTCCAGGCGAACGAGCCCCTGCCGCGCCGGAAGGTGGCCAGCCGGCTGAACACCACACCGTCGTTGCGCGAGATGGTGAGCTCCACCGCGGAAAGCTTGGAGAGCGTGAAGCGAATCGCCGTCGGCCTGTCCTCGGTGGCCAGCGACGGACCTTCGAAGGTGAGCCGCGGAGGGTCGACCTGGTAGCCGCGGTAGCGCTTGGCGTAGGTGCAGTAGATCTGGCCCAGCCGGCGCGAGCACATGCTCTGCAGGAACTCGCGCAGCAGCTCGTGGTAGTCGCTCGTGGACTCCGCTCCGGCGTAGGAGTAGCGCGACCAGTCGCCCACATCGGACAACGGGATCTCCTCGCGCGCCTCGGGCTCGCCCTGTTCGAAGAGGCGTGTCGCGCGCGCGTCGCCCGTGATGGCGCCGTAGTCGTGCAGGCCGATCAGGGACTGCAGGAAGGCGTTGAAGATGTACAGGCGGGGGGCGAAGGAGTACTGGAGGTAGTGCACCCCACCGGCCGGGCCGGTGGTGCGCACGCCCCGCGGCGGAGGCGTCTCGAAGGCGCCGAGCGCGCGGCGCGCGGTGGCCAGGTAGGCGGGCTCACCGAGCAGCTTGGACGCACGGGCCAGTGCCTGGATGCCGGTGGCCTGAGCCATTCCGCTCATCCACGGCGGGTAGCCGCCGCCGAAGTAGAAGAGGTACTCCCAGGCGATGAAGCGGCGCGAGCGCTTCACGGCCAGAGCGGTCATCTCGTCCAGGATGCGCCGCAGAGCGGCCTCGTCACATTCGGGCTCGCCGCGCTCGCAGAAGCCGTGCAGCGCGTTGGCCTTCTTGAAGGTCGAGAGCGGCTGGATCTGAAGGCCGCGGCCGGGGTAGTACTGGAACAGGATCTGGCTGCCGCGGAAGCTCACCTGGTCGCCGGAGGCGGGGTAGGGCAGCTTGCGCCAGTACTGGCGGTTGCGCTCGAGCTGGAGGAACGAGGCGCGCATCCGGGTGGGGGCCAGCCGGCGGGCGAGCGCCAGGGCCTCGACCGAGTCGACGACGTAGCCCAGCTGTGAGGCCCGCGCGCCGCTCAGCTTGCGCAGCGTGCGCACCGAGCGCACGTACCAGCGCCGCCAGCGCCGATAGGACGACCGCGAGATCTTGCCGCGGCGGCGCTCACGGACGAGCGCTCTGTACACGGCCCGGCGCCCCCGTTTGCTGGAGGCGCGGGCGACGGCGGGCGCTCGCGCCACGCCGGCCCGCGGTCCGAGCGAACCGCCGTCACTCATCGGCATTCCGAGCGCGATCTCCGCCTTGGTCGGCACCGCCGGATCCTGCACGCGCTTGGCCCGGTCGCCGTCGACCACGATGACCTCGGCCGCCCGCGCGGGGGCGGCGATCACGACCGCAGCCGCGATCGCGAGCAGGATTATTGGCTTCAGGTACCCCATCCGGTTTCCAACCACGATGATGGCGGGTAGTTGCGCTCTTCCAGCTACCCTGCCCGGCGTGCGCCGCTCGTTGCTCCTAGTGCTCTTCGCTGCGGTGGCGCTCAACTCCTGCGCCTCGGGCGACGAGCCGCTGGACGCGCAGACCATCCTCGACCGCGGCTTCTCCACCGGCATGCGCAGCGCCGACCTCGCCATCGAGGCCGAGCTCGAGCTCAAGGGAAGCCCCTCGTTCGGCGGTCCGGTGCGCATCCAGGCCAAGGGTCCCTACATCTCCGCAAAGGACCGGCTTCCCTCCGCCGACATCGAGCTCGAGGTGGGCACCGAGGGCAACGGCCAGACGGTCTCCACCGGACTGCTCACCACCGGTCACCGGGCCTTCCTCAAGTTCCAGGACGTCTACTACGAGCAGCCCCGGGCCCAGGTCCGGCGTACCAACCGGCTGCTGCGCGAGCGGCGTGGGAGCCAGGGCTCGCTGTCCGGCCTCGGCCTGGATCCCCGCAGCTGGATCTCGGATGCCGAGAACGAGGGCGAGACCGACGTGGCCGGGGTGGAGACCATGCACGTCTCGGGCAGCGTCGACACGCGGCGCCTGCTGCACGATCTCAACAGCTTCCTCCGTCGCTCGGCTTCGGCTCTGGGCGGCGCCACGGGCGCGAAGACCGCCCCGCTCACCCAGGCCCAGGTGAGCGCGATCTCCGACGCCGTGGACGACCCGAGCTTCGACGTCTACGTGGGCAAGAAGGACGGCATCATCCGGCGCGTGTCGGGCCGGATCGACTTCGACGTGCCCAAGGTGAAGCGTGCGGGGCTCGGCGGGATCGACTCGGGCTCGATCAGGTTCTCGGTGGAGTTCACCGACGTGAACGGCGACCAGAAGGTCGAGGCGCCGGCCGGTGCTCGGCCGCTGTCCGCGCTCACCCGCTCGCTAGGCGGCGGAAGCCTCCTCGAAGGCCTGGCCGGCGACGGTCAGGCGCCGTCGCCCAGCAACCCGGCTCCCCAGACTCCCGTTCCCGGCGCGGACGACGGTGCCAGCCCGGGCACGGACGACTTCAAGGCCTATTCCGACTGCCTCGACGAGGCTCGTCCCGAGGACACCGAGGCGCTCCAGCGCTGCGCCGACCTGCTGCGTCCCTGACCCGTCTGGGCGTCAGACCGCGGCGGGCGTCTTGCGCAGGTCGCGCTCGGGATCGATCCCGAAGCGGCGGGCCAGCTCCACCTGCTCCGGCGTGACAGTCCAGCGGTCCGGGCGCTCGTCGCCGTCGTGGTCGGGGGTGGCGCCCTTGAGCAGCATCGATCCCCTGTTGTCGCCGATGGCGCGGATCTCGGCGATCTCGTCTTCGCTCAGCACCGGGTCCGCCGGCACGCCGGCCAGCTCCTCTCGCTTGCGCTCGATCGGCTTGGCCTCCGGCCCGGACTCCTGGATCAGCGTCGGCGCCACGCACCCCACCGCCGGGTGCGCGAGGTTCCAGACGCAGGCCAGCTGCAGCGGCGTGAGCCCGTGGCGCTCGCCGATCGGCCGGATGCGGTCGAGCTTCTCGCGCCCCGCCTCCACCCAGCCGTCGGGCCGGAAGCCGCGGTGATCATGGTCGGGAAAACCGTGCCCGGGTACTACGTCGTCGTGGAACAGGCCGCCGTAGTCCACCACCCGCGTGATCACGCTCACCCGCTGCCGCCCGGCGGCCTCGAGCGCGAACTCGCCCGGCCAGGGCTCGAACGGGTTGAGGATCAGCATCGCCCAGTCGATCAGCTCCCCGTAGCGCTCGAAGCAGCCGATCACGTCGAGCGTGAAGCCGTTGGCCGGCCCGGGCGCGAGACCGATCATCCGCGTGAGGCCCTCGTCGCGCAGGCCGCGCAGGGCCTCCCACACCTCGGGGGACTCGAAGCCGCGTCGGTCGGGGTTGTGCAGCAGGAGCAGGTCGAAGTGCGGACTGCCGCAGCGCTCGAGGCTGCGCTCCACGGCCATGCGCAGGTAGGCGGCGTAGCCGTCGGGCCCGCGCAGCCGCGGGTCGGTGAAGCGCGGATAGCCCTTGGCTCCCTCCCGCTCGCCCTCGTAGAAGTCGTGTCCCACCGCTCCCGCCAGCGCGTAGTCGCCGCGCGGCACGCCGGACAGGGCCCGGCCGAGCAGGATGTCCGCCTCGCCCGCGCCGTAGGCGTCGGCGGTGATCAGCGTGGAGATGCCGCCCCCGGGGCGAAGCAGGTCCTCCAGGCGCTCATCCGAGATGGCCTCCCCGAAGCGCATGAAGCGCCCGCCGCTCCAGGTGCCGACAGCCACATGTCCGACCATGCCCTCACTCTAGGCTCCGGGCAATGACCGGGGCTGACATGGCGCTCCTGGGCGGCCTGCTGGTCGCCCTCTTCTTCTTTCTGTGGCTCGACCTGCACTTCTTCGCGCGGGGGCGCGAGCCGAGCTTCAAGGAGGCGGTGTGGTGGTCGGTCGGCTGGCTCGTCCTGTCCCTGCTGGCTGCGCTCCCGGTCTACCTGCTGGAGGGCGGCGAGGACGCCGTCGTCTACACCACGGTGTACCTGATCGAGCGCTCGCTGTCGCTCGACAACCTGTTCGTCTTCATCCTGCTGTTCTCGTATTTCGGCGTGCCCTACGAGCGGCGCCCGCGGCTCCTGTTCTGGGGCATCGTGGCCGCCCTGGTCATGCGCGGGATCTTCATCTTGGCCGGCGTGGAGCTGATCGAGCAGATCCACGTGGTGATCTACCTCTTGGGCGCGGCCCTGATCGTGCTCGCCTACCGGATCTGGCGAGGGGTGAGCGAGAACGTCGATCCCGACAAGAACTTGATGGTGCGCGCGGTGCGCAAGGTGTTCCCGGTCACCGGAGAGTTCCACGAGGGCCACTGGTTCGTAAAACAGGACGGCAAGCGCCACGCGACGCCCCTGTTCCTGTGCCTTGCGGCGATCGTGTTCGCCGACATCGCCTTCGCGGTCGACTCCATCCCCGCCGCCTTCGCGATCACGCGCGATCCCCTGCTGATCTGGATGGGCAACGTGTTCGCCCTGCTCGGCCTGCGCGCGCTGTTCGTGCTGGTGGAGAGCCTGGTGGCGCGCTTCCGCTACCTGGACGAGACGATCGCCGTGGTGCTCGGCCTGGTGGGGGTCAAGCTGCTGATCGAGGACCTCGTGGAGGTCGGCCCGCTGGTGAGCCTGGGCGTGATCGCCCTCGCCTTCACGATCGGGATCCTGCTCTCCATCCGGGCCGATCGCCGCGATCCCGACGCGGACCGCAAACGTGAGGAGCGCGTGGAGAACCTGAAGCAGGGGGCCGACGACGGCGGCGAGTCCGACGACGGCGAGGACGACAGCGACGACGAGGACTCAGCGGTCGTCGACGGCGCGCCAGCCGAGCACGCCCGCGAAGCCCAGTAGGCCCGCGCCGGCCACCGCGTCGACTCCGGCCAGCAGGCGCGGGCCGAAGCGCCCGCGCACCAGCGTGACCATGAGTGACAGCGCGGTGAACGCGGTGAGCGTTCCCGCCGCCACGCCGCCGAGCATCAGGGCGGCGCTGGGCGCAGAGTCCGCGGCGTCGCCCACGGCGGCCGCGCCCGCGGCGGTGAAGATCGCGGCCCAGGTGGCGATGGTCAGCGGGTTGGAGGCCGTGGCCGCCACCGCGGTCACGAACGCGCGCCGCGGAGTGGCCACCTCCTCGGTGGCCTCGCCGCCCAGGCGAACGCGGAACGCCGACCACAGGGTCCGCGCCCCGATGTACCCCAGCACGCCCGCGCCCAGCAGCCCGAAGGCCAGCCGGAGCTCCTCGGCCTCGAGCAGGCGGGCCGCGCCCGCCAGCCCGAGCGTGGCGTAGAGCAGATCGATGAGCGCGGCGCCGGCGCCGATGGCCACGCCGGTGGTGAGCGCGCCGCGCAGCACGCTGCGGATGCAGAGCAGAGACACGGGCCCCGGCTGGGCGCCCACGAACAGACCGAGGCCGAAGCCGACCAGGAGCGAGCTCACCGAAGGAAGGCTACGTCCTCGCGGTCCGCTCCCGGCTGAGCTGGCGCTCCAGCGCGGCCAGCCTGTCGTCCCAGGAGGCCCCCACCTCGGCCATCCAGGCGAGCGCCTCGGACATCGGCGCGGGGGTGGGGCGGTAGAGCACCTCACGTCCCGAGCGGCGGGCCGCCACCAGGCCGGCGTCGGCCAGCGCGCCCAGGTGCTTCTGCACCGCCTGGCGCGACACCGGCAGCTCGCGAGCGAGGTCGGTGGCACTGGCCTCCCCGGCCTTCCCGAGCAGCGCGAACAGGTTGCGCCGCGTGCCGTCGGAGAGGGCGGAGAACACCGCGTCGGCGGGGTCCGCCGCCGCCATCAGCGCAGAGCCAGCGCGGGTCCGGCGCCGGCCAGCGCCACGGGTCCGCCGCCTCCACCGCCAAGCACCTCGACCAGGTCGCGCCCGCGCACGTCGAGCAGCGCCAGCGGGCGTGACTCGACCACCCGCACGCGGGTGCCCTCGTCGACCTCCTCGAGGTCGAGCTCCACGCGGGTCGCCTCGTCGTCCTCCGGCCCGCGCCACCAGAACACCAGGCGGCTCGGGGGCTCGGCTGTCTCCACGAAGCCCGTTCGCTCACCCGCGCGAACCTCGCCGGCCTCACGCAGGTCGATCGAGGCGTCGTTGCCCAGCCACTCGGGCTCGGCCAGTGCGTCCCATACCTCCTCGGCCGTCTCCGGCACCAGCAACTCTCGTTCGACCGCGTGCTCCATGCGCATGACCTCCGTGGCGACCTCGTAGTGCAACCCAACGGTTGCGCTATTGTGCAACTTACTGGTTGCAGCTTATCGAGAGGAGAAGCCGGTATGCAGGTTGGTCGCGTAGCCGCCTCACTGATTCCCATGGTCGTCGAGCAGACCGCCCGCGGCGAGCGCTCGTTCGACATCTATTCGCGCCTGCTCAACGAGCGCATCGTGTTCATCGGGCGCCAGATCGACGACGAGATCGCCAACCTCGTGGTGGCCCAGCTCGTGCACCTCGAGTCCGAGGACCCGGAGAAGGACGTGTCCGTGTACGTGAACTCGCCGGGAGGCTCGCTCCACGCCGGCCTCGCCATCTACGACACGATGCAGTACATCCGCCCCGACGTGCAGACCATCTGTTACGGGATGGCCATGTCGGCCGGCTCGCTGATCCTCACCGGGGGGACCAAGGGCAAGCGGCTGAGCCTGCCCAACGCGCGGATACTGATCCACCAGCCCTCGTCGGGCTTCCAGGGCCAGTCCTCGGACATCGAGATCCACGCCCGCGAGATCCTGGAGCTGCGGCGCCTGATCGAGGAGATCTACGCGAAGCACACCGAGCGCACCACCGACGAGATCCACGAGGACATGGAGCGCGACCGCTTCTTCGGTGCCGACGAGGCGGTGGAGTACGGGCTGGTGGACCGGATCGTGGACGCGAGTGAGCTGCGCCGGGCACCCTCCGGGTTCGCCGCCGCGGCAGCCGGCTGAGCGTCATCTACTTTTCGCCGGGTGCGCCGCCCGGCTCTGGTACTTGCTCTGCTCGCCGTCGCGGGCCTGCCCGCCGGCTGCGATTCCGATGACGACGCGGCTGCTCCGGAGACCCGTGCCCGGACCGCCGCTCCCACGGCCCCGGCCGCGTCGGAGACCGGCCCCGAGGTCACCAAGCGAGGTCTCACCGAGCACCTGCGGGCGCTCCAGCGGGCGGCCGACGAGCACGGCGGCAACCGCGCGGCCGGGACCGCCGGGGACCGCGCGTCGGCCGCCTACGTGAGCGCGCGGCTGCGCGAGGCGGGCTGGCGGGTCAGGCGCCAGCCGGTGCGCTTCCCCTACTTCCGCCTGCGCTCCGCGTCCATCCGGGTGGCCGCAGACGACTGTCCGCGGGCACCGGCTTCCGGGTGATCAGCTACTCGGGGGCCGGCTCCGCGCGCGGCCGCCTGCGCGCCGTGGGAGACGCCTGTGAGCGCGGCGACTTCGCGGCTCTGAAGGCCGGAGAGATCCCGCTGGCGCAGCGCGGCCGCTGCTTCTTCCGGGTCAAGGCAGGCAACGCCGAGCGCGCCGGCGCCGCGGCGCTGCTGGTGGTGGACCCGGACAGCGGGCGCGGGGTGCCGGCCGCGACCCTGGGCGGTCCGGGCATCGAGATTCCCGTGGCCATCGTGGGCGCCGAGGCCGGTGCCCGCCCCGGCGCCCGGGCCGCCGTGCGCGTGGACGCCGTGTCCGAGAGGCGCACGACCTACAACGTGATCGCCGAGACGCCGGGCGGATCGCCCGAGCGGGTGGTCATGGCCGGCGGCCATCTCGACTCGGTGGCGGCGGGCCCCGGCATCAACGACAACGGCAGCGGAGTGGCCACGCTGCTCGAGATGGCCGAGGCGCTGGGCCCGCGGCCGCCGGGCGCGCGCGTGCGGCTGGCCTTTTGGGGAGCCGAGGAGCTCGGCCTGATCGGGTCGCGCCGCTACGTACGCTCGCTGGACGCGGCCGAGCGCAGGCGCATCGCCGCCTACCTGAACTTCGACATGGTGGGCTCGCCGAACGCGGTGAGCGCCGTGTACACCGACGGCGACCCGGCGCTGGAGCGCGTGCTGCGCGACGCCGCCGGCAGGCGTCTGGCCGACGAGACGGTCGGCGGGGCCTCCGACCACGCTCCCTTCGACGCCGCCGGCATCCCCATCAGCGGTCTCTACACGGGCTCGTCCGAGGACGGTCCGGGCGGCCGGCCCCGCGACCCCTGCTACCACCTGGCCTGCGACACCGTGGGCAACGTGGATCGCGCGGTGCTGCTGCGGCTCGCCCGAGTGGCCGCCGAGGCTGTGGCCGACCTGTCGTCGCGCTACGCGAAGTAGAAGACGAGGCCCAGCACGGTGTACAGGGCGATCAGCTGCACGCCCTCGAACCAGTTCGACTCGCCCTCCTGGGTCACCAGGTTGGCGATCATCACGGCGAACAGCAGGGCCCCGAGCTCGTAGCCGTTGAACACGAGCGCCATCGGATTCGGCCCCACGACGAACGAGAGCAGCACGAGCACCGGCGCCACGAACAGGGCGATCTGCGCGCTCGAGCCGATGGCGATGTTCACGGCCAGGTCCATCTTGTCCTTGGCCGCCACCAGCACCGCGACCCAGTGCTCGGCCGCATTGCCCACGATGGCCACCACGAAGACGCCGACGAAGAACTCGGACAGGCCGATGTCCTCGGATGCGTCCGAGATCGACCCCACGAGGATCTCGGCCATCACGCCCACCGCCACCGCCGACAGCGCGAGGTAGATGGCCGCCCGGCGCACGGGCCAGGTGTCTTCGTGGTCCTCCTCGGCCTCGGCGTCGAAGGGATTGAACACCGAGCGGTGGGTCTTCAGCGAGAACCAGAGGCCGGCCACGTAGGTCAGGATCAGCACGATCGCGACCCCGAAGGAGAGCTTCTCGAGCTCCGAGCCGAAGTCGACCCGGTCCTCGCCCACGGTGGGCAGGCCGCCGCCGTGTATCAGCTGGAAGATGGCCGGGAAGATGAGCGCGGCCATCGCCAGGAGCAGCATGGCCGACTGGGCGTTGGCGGCCGTGCGGCTGAAGGTCTGCTTGTCGCGCGACCAGCCGCCCACCACCATCGCCGCGCCCAGCACCAGCAGGACGTTCCCGATGATCGAGCCCACGATCGAGGCCTTCACGACCTCCTGTAGACCCTCCAGCAGGGCGAAGAAGGCGATGATCAGCTCGGGAGCGTTGCCGAAGGTCACGTTCAGCAGCCCGCCGATCCCGGGACCGGTCTTGGCCGCGATCGCTTCCGTGGCCGAGCCCATCACAGCCGCGCAGGGGATCACCCCCAGCGCCGCGGCGGCGAACACGAGCAGCGGGGTGGCGTGCGCCAGCTCGAGGGCGATGGCCACCGGAATGAATACGCCCAGGTAGTAGACCGGCCTCACAGGCGGGCGAAGCCTAAGGCCTGGCGGCGACGGCGGTCCACAGGTGCATCGCGGCGTATGCGCGATACGGCCGCCAGGCCTCGGCTCTGCGGCGCACGGCCGCCTCGCCGATGCCGCCGAGGGCCTTGCGCAACACGAGGTCGCCGGCGGGAAGGGCGTCCGGGTCGCGCAGGGCCCGCATCGCCACATACTCGACGGTCCAGGGGCCGATCCCAGGGAGGGCAAGCAGCGAGTCGCGCACGGGCGCGCCCGGTTCGATCGCGAGGCCGCCGGCCACCGCCGCCGCCAGGGCGCGGATCGCCCGTGCCCGCGCGGCGGGCATCCCGTCGAGATCCACCCGGGACAGCGCCTCCGGCGCAGGGAACAGATGGGTCAGGCCCGGCACCGGGTCGGCCAGCGGCTCACCGTGCTCGGCGCTGATGCGCGCGGCGTGCGTGCGTCCGGCGACCACCGAGACCTGCTGACCGAGCACCGCCCGCACCGCCAGCTCGAAGCCGTCGAAGCAGCCCGCGATGCGCAGTCGCGGGCGGGCCGTGACGAGCGGCGCGAGCAGCGGGTCGGCGCGCAGCGCCGAGTCGATTGCCGCGTGGTCGGCATCGAGGCCGAACACGCGCCGGCCCACGGGCGCCGCCTCGGCCGGCCGCGCGCCGTCGCGACGGAGCTCGACGATCCCGGCCCCGCCGCGTACCAGGGCGGTGCGCCGGTAGACGGCGCCCTCGACCTGTTCGACCCCGGGGATGGCCCGCAGCGCGAGCCAGTCGAGCAGGGCCCGGTCAGCGCTGTTCGAAGTCGCCCGCTTCTTCTTCGTCGACGTCGTCGTCGACGTCATCGTCGTCGTCCAGGTCCTCGCGCACGGACCGCATGCGGGCGTCACCGCCGTGGTAGGTGGCCTGGAAGGTCTCGAGCAGCTCGTCGCGCCGCGCCTCGTCCACCGGCACCTCGTCGGCGATCAACACCCAGTCGGCGCCCTCGAACTCCTCGAGGTTGAAGATCTCGCCGTCGATCGCCGGCGAGTCGTCCACCACGACCATCACCTCGGTCTGGGGATTCAGGTAGCAGCCGGGGCGCAGCAGTAGATCGTCGAGCTCGAAGCGGCGGTCGTCAGCCATGGTCGAGGCCAGCCTATACCCGTTTTCGGGCCGAACGTCACGTCCCGAGATCGCGCAGCTGACGCTCGACCTCGGCCTCGACATCCAGCGGCTCCTTGCCCTGGCGGGCACGCCGCTCGTTGCGAGCGACCACGAGTTGGCGCACCTCGTCGCGCAGCCCGGCGTCGGCCGCTGCCGGCGCGCTCGTGAGGGCCGCCAGCTCGGCGTCCACGTCCAGCCCCGGCATTCCGCGTGCCTCGCGCCGGGCGGACTTGGCCTCCAGCATCTGGCGGATCTCCTCCTGTGCCTCCGCCGCGGAGGTGGGCGACCCGCCGGCCGGCCGCGAGGTCTCCGAATCCATGCTCAGACCACTGCGCCCCAGGCCCTTGTAGACCCGGCCGCTGCCCCAGTACGAAGCCGCCGCCACGACCACCGCTACCACGGCCAAGACGATCACGACGGTGCCGAATGCGTCCACGCGCCGAGGGTACCCCTGTCGGCCGGCGCTGTTGCCCCCAGCGGCACCTCGGGTTAGAGTCGGTCGCATGCCGGGGTGGGGGGCCAGGGCGTGGTACTCGACCGTGATCGCCATGGGTGTCGTGGCCGGCCTGACCGTGGCTCAGGAGTCCACCGCCGTTCAGACCGCGAGGGCGGTTTCCTGCTCACCGCGGATCCTCGACTCGCCGCGGCAGGGCTCCACCGAGGTGCAGGCCGAGGCACTGAACGACCGAGGTGACGTCGTCGGCTTCGCGGACGGCCCGGACGGCGCCGACCACGCCGTCATCTGGCCTCAGGGAGCGGCACAGGGGGCCGTCGACCTCGGGGTGCTACCCGGCTACGTCTCCTCGGAGGCCTACGGCATCAACGAGGACGGGGTGGTGTTCGGGCTGCTCTACGACCGCAAGGAGCGTCAGTTCCCGTTCCGCTGGGCGGACGGCCGCATGACCGTGCTGAGGAGCCCGAGCGGACGCAGGCTGCAGGCGCTCACCCCGGACCGCAACGCCATCAACGACCGCGGCCAGATCGTCGGCACCCTCATCGCCGGCGGCGACCAGCGTGCCGTTCGCTGGTCGCCCGAGGGAAAGGCGAAGTTCCTTCCCAGGCTTCCGGGCCACGCGTGGGCGCTGGCGTGGAGCATCAACGCCAAGGGCGTCGTCTCCGGGTGGTCGCGCAAGCGGGCCAGCGAAGACGGCGAGAACAACCCCGTGTTGTGGACGAGGTCCGGCAAGGTTGTCGCGTTGAGGACCAAGCGCGCTCGCGCCGACGGCGCGGCCGAGCAGACCAACCGGTCCGGCCTGACGGTCGGGTACCTCGGCAACTTCTTCAGCGACGGCCGGCCCGAGAGCGATCAGGCGGCCGTTTGGCGCAGGCGTAGCGCGAAGCCGCGGCTAATGGGCCCGACGCGCCCGCTCAGCTACGGGGAGCTGGTCGACGTCAACGACCAGGGGCAGGCCGCGGGCATGAGGGGCAGGTTCACCAAGAGCGGTTTTCCCGTGGTTGAGCCGGCGGTCTGGAGGCCCGGCTGGCCGCGGCTGCGCACGATTCCGTTGCCCGCCGCATCCCGCAACGCGAACCGCGTCGTGACAACGCAACTCCATGACATCAACGCGCAGGGGGCGATCGTCGGCGACGTCTTCGGCCTGACGAGGCCGGACTACGGCGCCCTGCGCCGCATAGACCCGGTTCTCTGGACCTGCACGTTCGGCGGCTGACGCCGGCGCGCATGCGGTCGCTGCTGGGCGATAAGTGCTGTACCCTTTTGGCAGACGATTGACTGACTAATCAATCGGGTGCGTTTTCGCGGCGCCCCGCTCAAGGAGCCTCAGCACAGTGGTCGACTTCAACCTCACCGACGAGCAGAAGGACATCCGCCAGCTCGCCCACGACTTCGCCGCGAAGGAGATCCGGCCGGTCGCGTGGGAGCTCGACAAGGATTCCACCTTCCCAACCGAGATCATCAAGCAGGCCTGGGAGCTGGGCCTGATGAACTCCCACATCCCCGAGGAGTACGGCGGACCGGGGCTCGACTACCTCACCGGTTGTCTGATCGAGGAGGAGCTCGGGTGGGGCTGCTCCGGCATCGGCACCTCCCTGATGTGCAACGGCCTGGCCGCCGCGCCCGTGGGCCTGGGAGCGTCCGACGAGCTCAAGAAGCAGTACCTCGGCATGCTCACCGAGGAGCCCAAGCTGGCCTCCTTCTGCCTCACCGAGCCCGACGCCGGATCCGACGTCTCCGGGATGCGCACCACCGCCGTCAAGAAGGGCGACAAGTACGTCATCAACGGCACCAAGTGCTTCATCACCAACGGCAGTCACGCCGCCTGGTACACGGTCTACGCGAAGACCGACAAGGAGGCCGGCCACCGCGGCATCTCGGCCTTCATCGTCCCGCGTGACGCCGACGGTGTGGTGGTCGACAAGAAGGAAGACAAGCTCGGCCAGCGCGCCTCCGACACCGCGATGATCTCGTTCAACGACGTCGAGATTCCCGCGGACCACCTGATCGGCGAGGAGAACAAGGGCTTCAAGCTTGCGATGATGACGCTCGACCGGACGCGCCCCGGGGTGTCGGCGATGGCCGTGGGCATCGCGCAGGCGGCCTTCGAGTTCGCCCGCGACTACGCCAAGGAGCGCGTGCAGTTCGGCGTGCCGATCGCGATGCACCAGGCGATCCAGTTCATGATCGCCGACATGGCGACCAAGATCGAGGCCGCCCGCCTGCTCACCTGGAAGTCGGGCGTGGAGCTCGACCAGGGCAAGCGCAACACGCTCGTGTCATCGCACGCCAAGCGCTTCGCCGCGGACACCGCGATGGAGGTGACCGTGGACGCCGTGCAGGTCTACGGCGGCTACGGCTTCATCAAGGAGTACCCGGTGGAGAAGCTGATGCGCGACGCGAAGATCATGCAGCTCTACGAGGGCACGTCGCAGATCCAGCGCCTGGTGATCGCCCGCGAGGTGCTGATGCCGCGCAAGGTGGAGGAGCCGGCCACGGCGGCTGCCTAGCAATTTCCTTTCGCACGCGCTTGGGAGAGCCCGTGCGTGTGCTGGTGATCACCTGGGGTCCCGGCGGCAACCTCCCGCCGATGCTGGCCGCGGCGTCGCTGCTGGACCGCCGCGGCCACGAGGTGGTGGTCCTTTCCTCCGGAGAAACGCGCGATGCCGCAGAGCGGCTCGGCCTCGAGGTGGCCGGTTATCGGCGCAGCCCGGATCCGGAGGTCCGCGTCGCCTTCGAGGAACAGTCGGATCGGATGATGGCGCGCACGGCCGGCTCGGAGATCGCCCTCGATGCTCGCGATGTTCTCGAGGAGCTGCGCCCCGATCTCGCCGTAGTCGACTGCATGCTGCCGGCCGCCATTGCCGCGGCTCAGGCCACAGGTACGCCGTGCGTGTCGCTCGTTCACTTCCTCTACGGGCTCGCGAGGACGCAGATGCTCCGAGCCGGAGGCGGTTGGACCACGGATCTTCAGTGCCTCGCAGCGACTCATCGGCTGCTGGGGCTCGGCCCCACCCGCGATGGTCTCAGCGCCTGGGAAGGGCCTGAACTCGTTCTCGTGACCGCGCCTCGCTCGCTCGATATCGACTCCGACGCGCCGGCGAACGTGATCTATGCCGGGCCGCTGGGGGTCGCTGCGCATTCGCCGCGACGGAATCGCGCCGAAGTGGAGCGGCAGCGGGTGCTCTTGACCTTCAGCACGACGGTTATGGGCGGCCAGACGGAGTTGATGGACCGCGTCTGCGAGGCAGTCGGCAATCTCGATCTGGAGGCTGTCCTCACGCTTGGCCCAGCCGTCGACCGCGATGCCGTGCGTGTCCCCGACAACGTCGAGGTCGTGGCCTTCGCCGACCACGATCGCCTCATGCCCGAGATGGCAGCGGTGATCGGGCACGGTGGATTGGGGACGGTGCTTCGCGCCCTCGCCCATGGCGTGCCGCAGCTGCTGCTGCCGCTCGGGCGCGATCAGGCCTTCAACGCGGGCCGCGTCGAGCAACTGGACGCCGGGAAGCGACTCCCCACGGACGCACCACCCGGGCGGATCCAAACCGCCCTGCAGGAGCTCCTGACCGACCCGCGGTTCGATGCGGCGGCCGCCGCCGTCGCCGGCCGTATCGCCGCCGACGAGCCCGACCGGACCGCGGCCGAGGCGATCGAGCACGCCGCAGGGCTGGCGTCGTCACCCTCCGGGTAGCATCTCGATCGGAGCATGCTCGCCCAACCCGCCCTAGCCGGGGAGCGCTCGTGACCGGCCGGAGTCCGCTTGAGCAGAGCCTGGCCGGTGACGTGATCGGCCCGGACGACGCCGGCTGGAACGCCGCGCGCGCCGCCTGGAACCTGGCGGTCGACCAGCATCCCGCGCTGGTGGTGATGGCGGCCGGGCCGCAGGACGTGGCGGCGACGCTGGGCTACGCGGCCGAACACGGCCTCCAGGTCGCGCCCCAGGGAACGGGGCACGGCGCCCCGAGCCTGGGTGCGCTCGACGAGACGATCCTGTTGCGGACCACGCGGCTGGGAGGGGTCGAGATCGACTCGCCGGCTCACACCGCACGCGTGGGCGCGGGTGCGGTCTGGGACGACGTCGTCGGGCCCGCTGCCAAGCAGGGTCTGGCCGCGCTTCACGGATTCTCCGGCGGAGTCGGAGTGGCCGGGTACACGCTCGGCGGCGGACTCGGGTGGCTGGGTCGCAGTCGCGGTCTCGCGGCGAACGCCGTGACCGGGCTCGACGTCGTGCTCGCCGACGGCCGCGCGCTGCGGGTGGACGAACAGAACGAGCCCGAGCTCTTCTGGGCGCTGCGCGGCGGTGGCGGGCTGGGCGCGGTCGTGACCGCGCTCGAGCTCGAGCTGTTTCCGCTCTCCGAGGCGTACGCCGGCCACATCGCCTGGCCGCTCGAACAGGCGCCCGAGGTCGTCGAGGCGTACCGGTCGTGGACCAACGACCTTCCGGAGCAGCTGACCTCGACGATCAGGTTGCTGCGCTATCCGCCCGCGCCCGAGCTCCCGCCGGAGCTTCGCGGCCAGGCGTTCGCGCTGGTCACGCTGGTCTTCGACGGCGGCGCCGATGTGGGAGCACAGCTCGTGGCTCCCCTGCGCGGAGTGGGCTCACCCTCCGCGGACACGCTCGAGACGGTTGCCGCGGATCAGCTGCCGCAGATCTCGGGCGACCCCCCGGGCCCCCTCGCCGGCATCGGCGCCGGCATGCTCATGCGCGAACTCGACCCGGAGGCCTATCTCGCGGTCGGCGGTCCCGAGGTGCGGACGCCGCTGACGAACGTGGAATTCCGTCACCTCGGTGGCGCCCTGGCCCGCTCCGCCGAGGGTCAAGGAGCCGCCGGCGCGATTGACGCCGAGTTCCTCTTCTACGCGGTGGGCACGCCGGCGGAGCCGCCGTCCGCGGCCGACCTCACAGCCGCGCTCGACGAGGCCCAGGACCAACTGGCCGGCTCGGCCACGGGGCAGAGCCTCGCGACCTTCGCCGAACGACAGCCTGGCGTTGACGGCCTGTTCTCAGCCGAGACGATCGCGCGGCTCGCCGAGGTACGCCGCCGTTACGACCCGGACGGGCTCATTCGCTCGAACCACGACCTCGCCGAGTAGTTCCGCTGACAGCGCGTCATCTCACCCCTA
>CAVTGV010000004.1:0-1129560 GCA_963734365.1 uncultured Thermoleophilaceae bacterium
CGGGTACCCCAGCGCGGGGCCGATCAGGTCGGCTAGCGCGAGTGCGTCGATAGAGCGCTCGGAGCCGTCGACGCCGACGATGATTGGGCCGCGGTCGCGACGGTCCTTGATCATCGGAGTTCAAGTTTCGATGCGCATGCACCAGCACGCAAGCGCCGCATAGGGATCGGGGGCCTCGAGGCCCTGCATGGCTCTTACCGCCTGAATGGTCACTACGCAGTATGGGCGCCGCCCTCCAGGTCAGCGACGATTGAGACGCACAATCGCAAGCACAGGAGGCGACGCCCCATGCATACCGATTCTTTGATTCACCTGAGCAGAGCGATCGACGCGGCGAGTGAGCCGTTGCCGCCCCGTTTCTGCTCCTGCTCGTCGCTGCCCTCGTCATCGTGACCGCGCTGGAGATCCGCGACCATGTGCGCCGACGTCGGCTACGGTCCGGCAAGAAGATAAGACCGACTCGGTACTGGGAGGCACTTGGCCGGTGACCGCCGCCCCACATGAGAGCGACCGGCCTACTGTGCTTGTGGGCTACGACGGCTCCTCGGACGCGGCGAACGCGGTCACGATCGGCGCGCGGCTGCTACCCCGTTCCGCCGCACGTGTGGTCCACGTGTGGGCGCCGCCATTCGCGAGTGCGGACCTACGTCGCCGGCTGCTGCGAACCGCGGCCAGTCTGGACCAACTCGCCGCGCTGCTCGAGCGCGAAGGTGCGGCCGAGGCGGAGCGGATTGCGGCGGACGGCGTAGCGCTTGCCCATGCAGCGGGCTGGCAAGCGGAACCGCTTGTCCATCGCGGCTACAGCGACGATGGGTTCGAGCTGGCCCGGCTGGCCGAGGAGCTCCGACCGGCAGCTGTCGTGGTTGGCTCGCGCGGGTTGAGCGGCGCGCGGGCGGTGCTCGGCAGCGTCTCGGACATGGTTGCGCACTACAGCCCGGCGCCCGTACTGATCGTGCCACACCCTCTCCTCGCCGAGGAACGCCAAGCCGCCGCAGCCGGTCCCGTCGTGGTCGGCTACGACGAGTCGGACGGCGCTCGCCGCGCGCTCGCCGCCGCGACGCCCCTGTTTCCGGGGCGCGAGCTGATCGCCGTAACAGTCCCCGACGGAGACGTCACCGGCGAGAGCGCCGACACCGCCGCGGTCGAGGCGGTGGTGCTGGACGTTGGACGCCCGGTCCGGGGCCCGGGGGCGGTCGCCGATGCGCTCGCCCGATTCGCCGCGGAGCGTAAAGCCGCACTCATCGTCGTTGGCTCCCGGGGACGGTCGCCGTGGCGCGAGATCGTGCTCGGAAGCGTTGCGGTAGCCGTGTTGCGCCACGCCGACCGCCCCGTCCTCGCCGTGTCCGCGCACACGTAACTCCGGCCAAGGGCCCAAGCCGGGCTGACATCCCTCCTACGCGGTGACATCCATCGTGTCCGCCCGCCGGGGCCGGAGCTCGCCCCGAGTGCACGATCGGTGGTGAAGGAATGCGTGTCTGGCCCAATTCCCCGTTGGCTGGTCGGGCCGCCATGCTCGAACCGATGACCGCATCAGCGCACCCAGTACCTCGAACCCGAAGACCGCTCCGACAACGGCGTTCGGGCGCCACGCTGCACGGCCGGCGCCCGGCGAGGCCGGATACTGCCCCGATAGTCGTCGCTGTGGACGACTCGTCGCCCTCCGCAGCTGCCATCCGGGATGCCGTTCGTGTCGCGCGGGCGCTGAGGCCCCCGGTCATCTTCGTCTACGTCCGCCGCGACCCGTCGTCGACGCTGGGACAGCCGTACTACCAGCATCGGCTCGATGCCGCCATTGCCACGGGCCGGAGCGTTCTGAGAGGGTCTCGAGGTGGCCGCTCAGGGGGGCGTGCCCGTACCGGAGAGGTATTAGAGGGAAGATCCCGCGCGACGCGTGCTCGAGTTCGCTCGTCTGCGCGACGCCCGCCTGGTCGTGCTCGGCTCTCGGCGTCGGCGGCTCGGGAGCGTGTCGCGCCGCGTCATCCGCTCTGCGGAGAACGCGAGTCCCGATGGGTGGAGTCCCGATGGGTGCCTTGCAGGGACAGAATCGGTGTTCGGTCCCACAGGCCCGACGGCGCTCTGGGCGGACGATGTCGGCACACCCGCTATTCGAAGGAGGCGGACATGGCAGGCGGCATCTGCGCACTCGGAGATCACCCGACGAGCAGTCGCGTCCGGCGCCGACTTGTCGAGCGCGGCAGGAGCCTTGAAGACCCGTATATCGAACGTGGCGGCCCCAAGGGTCCGGTCTTGTTCGCTCACGACGGGTTCGAGGATGCCAAGGCTGCAATCAAGGAGACAGGCCGGCAATTCGCCAGCGGTACACGCGCGATTGTCCTGACCGTCTGGGTGCCCTTCGCTGCGATGCCGTACGCAAGCACGCCCACCGCCCCGCGCGGTTTGGACCAGACCATCGAGCGCGAGGCCTGGAGGGTCGCGGGCGAGGGCGCGCGCCTGGCCCGCTCGTGCGGGTTCGACGCCGAGGCGGTCGCCGAACGCGGCGACTCGATCTGGAGACGAATCGTCCAGTCGGCGGAGGAACACGACGCGAGCACAGTCGTACTTGGCGCCCACGGTCGGACGGGCACGCAGCTGGTCGCAAGAGGAAGCGTCGCCGCGGCCGTGGCAGAGCACACCGCGAGACCCGTCCTGATCGTCCACGCGCCTCCTCGAAGCCGCGTTGCGTGAGACCGCCGCCTACGCAGCCGACCTCGGAGGCCTGTGAGGACCAAACGACCATGCCGGGGAATTGCTGCGCATCCAGGCCGGCCGGGATGCAGGGTGACACCCATTGCTGCTGGCCCTCGCGACGCCCAAGCTTGAGCCATGGTTCAACTGGCGATCCGATGCCACCCACGGGTACCGATCTCCTTCGACGAGCTCGAGGGCTGGCTGGAAATCGAGGTGAAAGACCTCCGCGCCCAGGCCCCCCACGCCACCGTGCGGCTATCGCGCCTCACCCAAGACCTTCCCAATGCTCACCTCGACATCGGCTGGCTGATCGAACTCGAACTCGATCCAGACGAACCGCTGCTCGCCGGCGACCGCCTCGCCCAAGCCCTCAGAGACATGCGCCTACTCGGCCTACAACCAACCCTGCTCGCGCCCTCCCCACCCGTCACCCACACCAACGGACAAGCAGCATGACCACGCCCTTGCTGGCCACGCGATCGGCTGGTCAAACGCTCGACATTGAGTCGGATGCGTGGGTACGACAGCTGTCGGGCGCTGGACGCGAGCGCGACGACGCCATCCGGCGTCTGCACGCGCTGCTCCTGCGCGCGGCCCGCTTCGAAGTCGGCCGGCGACGGCCGCCGGTCGCCGTCGCCGGCTCAGACGGCCTCGATGATCTCGCCGTGCAAGCGGCAGACGACGCACTCGTCGCGATCCTGACGAAGCTCCACACCTACCGCGGCGACAGCCGCTTCACCACCTGGGCCTACAAGTTCGCCCTGCTCGAAGCCGCCGTGAAGCTGCGCACGCGCCCATGGCACGGCCGCGAGCTCCCGCTGGAGGCTGACGGGTGGGCGGAGGTGCTTGACAACAGGGGAGCGTCGTCTCCCTCTGGTCAAGCGGAAGCCTCTGAGCTGATCCACGCCATACGCGACGCGATCGCCGAGGTGCTGACGGCCCATCAACGTGCCGTGCTGGTCGCGATCACGCTCAATGACGTGCCGATCGATGTCCTAGCCGAGAGGCGAAACACGACGCGGGGCGCCCTCTACAAGAGCCTGCACGACGCCAGACGCAAGCTGCGCACGCGGCTCGCGGAGGACGGACTCGCACTCGATCCCGGATCCCCTTGAGCAACCGGGTCCTCACAAGGAAGGCAAGACGATGCTTGATTTCTACCTCACCGAAGAGCAACGCAACATTCGCGACTTGGCGCACGCCTTCGTCGAGCAGGAAATCCGACCGGTCGCCTGGGAATACGACCGGGATGCCACTTGGCCGCAGGAGATCATCGACAAGGCTTGGGAAGTTGGACTGATGAACTCCCAGTTCCCCGCGCGATATGGCGGGACCGGCGCCTCGTCCGTCGACGGTGTGCTCATCAGCGAGGAGCTCGCCTGGGGTTGCGCCGCGATCGCGACCACGCTTGGGACCAACGAGCTCGCCGCCGCGCCGGTGCTGCTCGGCGGCGCGGAGCAAATCAAGGCCAGGTATCTGGGAAGCTCACGGAGGAGCCCAAGCTCGCCGCCTTCGGCGAAAACCGCAGGCATGGTCAACTTCGTAGAACTCGACCGTGCGGGCGCCGAGAACGCCGGCGCATCGCGGACGAAGGTGTCCGCTTCGCGCACCAGGCCGGCCTCGAGGCCGAACGCATCGCCATCCAGGCCACCGGCCCGATCTGGAAGACGGTCATCGAAACCGCCGACCGTCACGACGCAGCCGCCATCGTCATGGGCTCTCGTGGACTCACGGGCGTGCGCTCCATGCTGCTCGGAAGCGTCTCCAGCGCCGTTGTACACCACGCCGACCGGCCTACGTTGATCGTCCATCGCCCGCGCGATGCCGATGCGCACTAGTCAGGGGCCCGAGCGTCCTCAACGATCGGGGTGACGGAAAACGTCGTCGGCGGGAAAGCCGGTGGAGGTCCCAGACGCCTTTCGCACTGGGTCGACGCGGTGCTGTGCTCGCGGCGGCCGTACGGTCCTGACTGGACGCTGCCCGCGTCGATCTCAGGTCAGGAGGGTGTCCGGGCGGGGTGAGCGGTCGGCGAAGCCGTGGCACCAGCTCGTGTAGGGGGTTACTCGCGGACTTCGAGGGCGCGCCCGCTGTTCGATCGCGTCGACTGCGGTCTACGACAATCGCGGGTCGGGCCGACAGGCCGACCCCTAAAGAGCGGCAGTCCTCTCGACCCAGCCACACTCCGCTGGTGCTGCGCGGGGCGCTGTTCTTCCCGGTCGCAGGCGGCTCCAGGTACGTTTGCCTTCGGGACGTGCGCTGCGCGGTGTCGTGCCCGGATCTCGTGGGACGACTCTTAGCGCGGTGGTGAGTCAGAGAGATCGCCGACGGTGCTCTGCTTGTCCGGCGCCGCCGGCTCGAGGGCGGTGTCTATGGGGATCGCGTGCTCGTCTTGGCGCATGACGTCGCTGGCCTCGCCGGTCTGGCTGCTGAGGTAGGGCGCGAGGTAGCGCCCGGCGAGCTTGTTGGGCGGCCACCAAAGCGCTTCGCCCGAAATGATCGAGTCGTCGCCCGCCCCGCCGCTGATGTCCGCGCGCAGATAGCGGGCCGGTCCGCCGGTCAGGAGGACCCCGCGGAGGACCGGTCGGAACGGCTGAGGGTCGATGTCAGCTCCCACCGAGGCGGCGATCGTCTCGGCCACGGCATCGGCCTGCTGAGCGGCGAGACCTCCTTGTTTTACCGGGAAGGTTGTTGCGTCACCCGCCGCGAAAATATCGTCCAGGCCGGGCACCCGACCGTGAGCGTCGGTCTCGATGAATCCGTCGCGTCCAGAGGGGATACCCCGTAACGACGGGCCGACCAGCCGAGGTTCGGTGACGATTCGGTCAGCCCCCAGGGAGCGGTCGCCAGGGGAAATGGCTAGCCATCCGGGAGAACTCGGTACGCCGTAGCTTCTTGTGTGCAAAGTCACCCCGGATTCGGCCAGGAGCCGGCGGATCGCGACGCTCGCGGTATTACCGAAGATCCCGAGCGGCTCCTCCTCGGGGGTGATCAAGCTCAGCTCGACCCCTGAGCGGTTATGCGCGGCGCTGTCGGCCGCGGTCATCAATGCAAGGTCATACAGCGGCAGCGGCCAACTCACCCCACCCGGCTTGACGAACGCCACCTTGTCCACTTTCCCCTCGCGAAGTTGGTGGAGCAGCAACCGGAAGTTGGGTCCATCCCGACCGCCGTGATAGGTGAGCACCTGCTTCGAGTGCCACTCGCGCGTGGGGCGGGCGCCGAGGGCCAGCACGAGCATGTCGTAGGGGAGCTCGTCGCCATCCTTGCTGACGGCGCGGTGCTTGCGGTGCTCGACGCGGTCGAGAGCTCCATGGTGCCATCGAGCGCCCAGCTCGACCGCGGCGTGCTCCAGCCTGAGGCCGCGCCCGCGCTGGACCTCGAACGGCTGTTCGACCGACATCGACAGGTTGACGAACTTCAGCTCGGGGGCGAGGATCGTGATGTCGACGCGATCACCGGCGAGCGAACTCAACGCCAGGAGCGTTTCTAGCCCGGCGACCCCTCCCCCGGCGATCAGCACGCGCGGTCGCTCGAGGTTCTGAGACGAGGGAGACGAGGTAACGGCGGAGTCCGGCGTGGAACTGCGTTCTCCGGCTGCTCGCCCGGCGGTCTGCCAGGGTTCTGGCGACGCCCCACCAGCGGCGTCGTCCCCGGCCGCCAGCGCCTGTGCGACCAGTTCTTCCGTGGCGACGCTCCCGCCTTCGTTGGTCCACCGCTCGACGGCGACCCGGTCCTGCGCTCGCAGTCCTCTTGCTGGCTTCATCGTCTCAGGGGGATCGTCGCACTCGCCTCATCCTCGAGCTTTGGGCAGTCCGCGTCGCAGAACCTCCGCAAGCACGACGGCGTCGTTGTGGTGGGTGTCATGAGCGGAGTAGACGAGCGTGAGCGTGCCCTCGCGCGCGCGGCGGCGTAGGGCCGCGATCCCGCAGCGCTCGCCACGAAGCTCCTCGACATAGCGCCGGCGGAACTCCTCAAAGCGTCCAGGCTCGTGCCCGAACCACTGCCTGAGGTCCGTGCTCGGGGCCAGCTCCTTCTCCCAGCCGTCGAGCCTGGCCTGCTCGCGGGAAACCCCACGCGGCCACAGCCGGTCGATCAGCACGCGATAGCCGTCCGCTGGGGCGGCCGACTCGTACGCACGCTTCAGACGTATGTCCATACCTAGGTAGCGTCACACAGAGTGGATTGCTTACCGGTTGCGAGGGATCACGCCAAGCTCGGGCCTCTAGCCGCTGATTGACACGAAGCCGCCCACAATCGCGCCATAGGCGACGTGGGCGACCAGGGTGGCGATTGGGGTGCCGCGGCCGTAGTTTCGTAAAAGGAAGCCCGGCGGCTCGAGCACCGGGTTGCTGTCGGCGGCGCTCAGCGTGCTGCCCATGCGGGGGTGGACGGCGGGGAGGAGGATGTTCACGAGCGCGGTGGCAGAGACGATCCCGTGGAGGAGGCCGAGCAGCGCTCCGAGCAACCACCCGCTCGTGTCGATCGCGGTGAAGATCGCGTAGTAGATGAGCGCGAACATCTCCCCGGCCGCCAGGTGCAGCAGATATCCGACCGCCTTTGCGCGGGCGCGATCACCGGTCACGGCAGTGCCGAGCAGGAAGGGTAAATCGACGCGGGTGAGTCCCAGTTCGTTCGCCGTCCGCAACGCGGTGGTCAGCACCAGCGTGCCGAGGAAGCCTCCGGCAAGAGCGCCCGAAACGCTCATCCGGCGCTCGCCTTCGAGATCGAGACAGCGGCGTTGATGAGCGCGAGGTGCACGAGTCCCTGCGGGAAGTTGCCCAACAGCTCGTTGGTCGGAGGGTCGATCTCCTCGGCATAGAGGCCAACATCGCCGGCGAGGTCGATCAGGTCTCGCATGAGCGCGGTGGCCTCATCGAGGCGGCCGATCCGGGCGAGCGCGTCCGCGAGCCAAAACGAGCAGCACAGGAAGGCGCCCTCGACGCCCCTGAGTCCGTCCGCCCCGCTATAGCGGGAGAGGAGTGGACCGCGCCCGAGATCACGCCGTAGCGCGTCCACGGTCGTGGTCAGCCGGCCCGGATCGGGGGCGTCGTAGGCAAACAGGATCCCCAGAAGCAGGCTTGCATCGACTTCCTCCGTGCCCGCCTGGCGGGTATAGCTGCCGAGTGGCTCAGACCAGCAACGGGTCTCGATGAACTCGCGTATCGCGAGCCCTTCTTGGCGCCATGTTGATGCGTGTCGCCCGGGAATGTGGCCGGCGTCGCACAGGCGGAGAGCGCGGTCGAGCGCTACCCAGCACATCATCTTTGAGTGTGTGAAGTGCGCGGGCTCGCTTCGCACTTCCCAAATACCGGAGTCAGGCTGTCGCCAAATGCGGCAGACTAAGTCGGCCATGGCGGCAAGGCGCCGGCCGGTCTCGCGGTCGAGCCGACCGCCGGCCCGCGCGTAGACCATGGCGGTGTCGAGGAGGCCGCCGTAGATGTCCAGCTGAGTCTGGGCGGCGGCGGCGTTGCCGACCCGGACCGGGCGCGAGCTCCGGTAGCCCTCGAGCTCCAGCGTACGCTCGGGTGCGCGCTCGCCGCCGTCGAGGCGGTAGAGGACCTGCAGGCGCGGATGGCTGAGCTGGGATGCGTGGAGCAGCCACCAGAAGAACGCCTCGCCCTCGCGCGGGCAGCCGAGCTGCAGCAGGGCGTCGAGCGTGAAGGCGGAGTCGCGGACCCAACAGAAGCGATAGTCCCAGTTGCGCTCGCCGCCGATCTCCTCGGGCAGGGAGGCGGTCGCCGCCGCCGCGATCGCCCCGGACGGGGCGTGGAATAGCAGCTTGAGCGCCAACGCGCTGCGGATCACCGCGCCGCGCCAGGGGCCGGTGTACTCGCGCTGCGCCGCCCAGCGTCGCCAGTAAGCGGTCGTGGCTTCGAGGCGTGCCTCGACCTGTTCGCGGCTCGGGAAGACCAGCGGCTCTTGATGGGCGGCACACAGCGCGATCAGCGCGGAGCTGGATTCTCTCGCCTCGAAGCGCCCAAAGATCGCGTCTTCGTCGGTCTGCGCCTCGCCCGCATCCCAGGAGCACACCGCCAGCGCGTCGGGGCCGGCCACGGCGACCGGGATACGGCCGCGGCGCCCGAGTTGTGGCGGCACAGCCCCGTAGCCGAACGCCGGCGTGACGCGCCAGCGCATTGGGACGCAGCCAGCGAGGCCGTCGACTCTCCGAATCAGCTCCCGCGTAGGTCCCAGATCGGAGCTCGGCAAGGCCATCGCGTCGGTGACCCGGACCACACCCTCATCGGTGGTGAACGTGGTCTCCAGCACGTTGGTGTCGGGCAGATAGCGTCGCACCACCCGCGCGGGGCTCTCGGGTCGCAGCGCAAAGCGACCCCCGCGATCGGCGTCGAGAACAGCCGCGAACACGCTGGGCGAATCGAGGTCGGGCAGGCACAGCCAATCGACAGACCCGTCCCGAGCGACCAGCCCAACGGTTCTCCCGTCACCGATCGCGGCATAGTCACCGATCGGGACATAGCCTCGCTCAGGCGGGTCAGGTGCCGAGGCAGGCCGCAGCCGCTGTGTGGGGCCGCTCATCGGGGCGCACAGCATGCTTCGCACATACTCCATTGGCTCCCCACGCCGCGGCGTTCTTACCTAAGTGGGCCGGTGTCGTCACAGCGCCCGACGACCGCCCCGCCGCACGCCCAGCGAGCGTCGATCAAGCCAGCTCCCGACGGGATCCCTTGGAGGCGGCGAAGCTGCCTCGGCGGAGCTTGCCGGGCGCGGCTGGCAGCTGCTCGATGCCCTGGCTGTACCGTCCGATGCGGAGCTTGTCGGGATCGTTGGGCAGCTGCTCGATGCCCTGGCTGTACCGTCCGATGCGGAGCTTGTCGGGAGCTTCCGGCAGCTGCTCGATCGCCGTGCTGACTCGTCGTACGTGCCGCTGCTCGTTCGCGGCTCGGGTTAGTGCTTGCGTGGTCATGGAACCCTCCTGTTCGAGAGTGGGGGTTACGACTCATGGTCCCCGCGTAGGTCGCCGCCCGCCATGGGCCCGAGGGTGTATGCGGTCCCGCTTACCGACCCATCCTGAAAGCGCTGGGTGGGGTGTCGTCGGCGCCGCGATGCGCCGTCGGGCCAGTACAGCCGGGCCCCGGCGAACAGCGCACGGGTAGGGTCGTAATCTCCCGACCACTTCGCTCGTCGTCGACGTCGGCGTCGGCGTCGACGGCGCCGAGCGCTCGTGTAGGCGCGAACGCGTAGCCGTCCTCCAATCGGGCGCGCTGCGCATCGCTGGCGGCCGAATGCAGGCTGACACCCATTGTTGTTGCCCCGGCTGGCGTCGACGATCGGTGCATGATTCAGCTTGCGATCCGTTGCCCGCACCTCGAGCTGCAAGGCGTCCCGAACGATCGCTCCGCTGACGGATCGATCTCCGGGACCGGGCGGGCCGCTCTCGATCGCGTGCTCGAGCTGCTCGAGCGAACCCACCGTTCGCCCACGGAGCTGCGAGTGCTGCTCGGACTGCTCGATCGCGAAGCGAGCCTGGCCGAGCTCGGGGATGCGCTCGGGCAGGGGCCCGCCGAGATCAGGCGCGCGGGACAGAGCCTCGCAATGCGCGGGCTCGTCCGGTGGCAGCACGTTGGCAGGAACAAGGAAACGCGGCTCGGAATCACGGCCGCCGGGTTGGCGGCGATACGAGCATTGCTGGCGCCCGGCGGCGAGAAAGCCGCGATCTAGAGGACTGCCTTCCGCTGACATCCCGGCGAACGGATTCGCAGCGGGGACATCGGTAGGTCGGCGGTCGGCGTGCATCTCCGGGTCTCGCACGGCTGATTTCCGCTGGAGGGCAACCAGGGTCCCAAAGCGGCGCGCGAGGGTGTACTTCTCGTCCTCCCGGTGGTACCGAAAGCTCGTCGACTCCCTGTAGAGCGAGCGACCCCCTTCGGTCTGGACCTGGGAGGGCAGGCCGTCCGCAGGAGCAGCCAGCCCAACTGGCGAGCTAGACCCGGAACGCCCCGCCGCGTCCGACCCTTCCCGACAGCGGTCCGGCTCACACCCATCTCCCTGTCGTTCGGAATGGGCGCCACCCTGGTCCCTTTTGGGCATTGAGCCCCATGGGCGGACACTTACCCCGCAACGACGATGGGTGGCATGCACACCCCAAGTCCTCTCCAACAGCGCGCGTCTGAGCTGGTCGAGGCTGCGCGAACCTTCCAAGCAGCGGCTGAACAGCCCGGGGGCCACCCGGCTACCCCCGACTTGCTGGCCGACCTGGAGGCAGCACTCCAGGTACTCAGCGCCGCCTGGTACCAGCTCGCTGCCGACGCCTCCACCGAGATCGCCAAACGCCGCGGGCGCGAGTCACGAGGGTCCTCATGGACGGAGGTCCACGGACTCTCTCGCGAGCAGGAAGTACAACTCATGGGAACACTGCACGACATCGCCGCGGCGTTCGCCAGCTGCGCGCGCACCTGTCGAGAGGGACGATCGACGGTCACACCTATTATCGCGCGGCGCGCCGCCGGACGAGCTGACAATCAGAGCCGCGGTGACAACCTCTCGTGGCCCGAGAAGCGTGAACCTCCAATCCAGCACGTCGCGTGACCGGCTGCTCAACCCGACAGCTCGCGTGTGGCAGCCCATCAGCGTGCGTGGCGCCGCCATGACCGCTCGGCTGCTGAGCGACGGGGCCAGTCCTCGCACTCCGGCGACGGACAGGAACTGTGGTAAGCGATCCGGCGCTGCGCGGGTTGCCGCTGACGCCAGCGGTCAGGGCACACCGGACCTCGCCAGGACCCCTTGAGAGAACGGGCTGAAGGCCAAGCTGAAGCGACTCGTCGTGGCGCGGCCACGTTGCCCTGACGCGCCTTCTCGGACAATAACCCGAGCAGCTCCTCCTCCGTGGGCGTCTCCGAAACCGGCGCCAGCACTCCCGGCACGCCCTGCTCGAGCATCTCGCGCGCCAGCGCCGCCCGAGTCCGGCCACGCTCGGCGGCGAGCGCATCGAGGCGGTGGAGTAGCCGCTCGGTGCGGCGGACGGTCACCCTTTGCACGGCGGTCGCTCCCGGATGCCGAGCCGGCATCCAACGAGACCCGTCGTCCGCTTCAGGCGACGTTAGGCGAGTTTGTGAAATTGCCTGACCCTTGACATGGACACCGTGTGAGGCCGTAGCATCGGTTCGGCATGTCGCGACTGCCCACGACGCTTGATCGATGAGTTCTCCGGCGACCCTTCTCATGTGGTTTCAGCTGCGGTCGCCGGAGCTGGCCGAGGACTTTGAGCGGCTGATGACGGAGGATCGCGACATCGTCCGCGGGTCGCTGGACACGATCTCGGATTGGCGGCTTACGCGGCCGGCGGACGTGCCTGGACAGGCCATCGGTCAAGCCGATTACGTGCTGATCGCCGAGATCGTCCAAGTGGAGCGCTTCGAGCAACAGGCGAGCGAACACGTCCAACGCTTGACGGACGACTTGGCGCATCTCGTCTCGAGCCGGGGGATGCTCGTAGTGCGTACCGTCCTTTGAAATCCGCGTCGGTGCGCGACGATCAGCCGCTCTCGCTCGGTTGACGACTAGGATCCGCTGGCCGGCTCAATCGTCAGAGGGACGGTGGGCGACGAACCAGCTCGGTCCGGGCGCGCCACAGGTGAGCCCGGTGGCATCGATGCGTGCCCGCTCCACGGTGATGTCGAAGCGCCCCTCCGGGCTGTCGATCCGCACCACCACGGTTGCTCCATCGATGGCCGTCGTCGACACGAGAGACACGTCCTGGACCCGCGGCATCGCCAGACGCTCGTGTGCGAAGCCGATGGCTGCCTGCGCCGCGGGTGGAATGCCGATGCGCCCGCGGAAGAGCCCTCCAAGTACCTCACCCGCCTCCGCGGCCGCGACGAGATCGGCAGCGGCGAAGGGCGGGACGCGCCCATACATGACCCCGAGAGGCAGAACGAGCACGGTGGGGGCAAACCGACAGCCGCCAAGATGACTCGCCTGCCAGACCTGCTCGGGGCGCCTCGCCGACAGACTCGCAACCATGGGGCGGCCGCGCTCTCCGCAGCAGGGATCGTGTCGGCCGTGCGAGCAGACCAGGTAGAGCGGGCTCGGGTCGAGTCGGCCGCGTGAACCATCGAATGGGAGCTCGAGCAGCTCGGCCTCCTCGCTGAACTCGCCGCAGCGGACGGACCTCGCCGCGTCGCGCGTATCCACGAGCATCCAACGACGCCGCGTGCCCTCGGGGGCGCGTCCCGGTCGGCGAATGGCCTGAACGCGCACGCCCTCTTCTCTGGCCCGGGCCTCGACCGCCAACGCCGTGTCGCGCTCGAAGCGCGACGTGCGCAATCCCTCCGGCCCCCACGGGAAGGGCTGCTCGACGAGGAGCAGGCGGGCGGCGGGAAAGGCGGTGCCGAGCATCGGGTCACCGCGGAGATCAGCGCGGACCGCGCAGCGCTCCGAAGCCGCGGGCCACTGCGAGCGGGTCACGCCGGAACGACGATGCCTTCTCGCAGGAGGCGGCGGCTCACCGTCAACTGGTCGGTCGCGTCGAGACCGGGAAGCTCGGCCGGGGAGAAGACGCCCCGATCGACGATGACGCCGACGGCATCTGCCGTGCCGGCGGGAAGGTCGATGCGCCGATCGAGGAACTCGAGCCGCACGAGCTCGCCGTCGTCGTCGGACACGAGCCGGAGCCGCAGAGCATGCCTGAGCTGCAGGGGCGTATCCAGGGCGAGCGCGTCCGCGGCGGCGAGCTGCGCGAGCGGACCGAGGGCCTCCGGGCGCGTGCGCTGAACGAGGTTGCTCTCGATCCGCTCGGCGATCCGGGCCGTCGGGACCTCCGCCAGAGCTTCTTGCAAGGCCGCCACGGTCATCTCGAGGTGGGGCGCGAGCACGTCGGGATCGCCGAGGTCGGCGCCAACGGGCAGTGACACGCGCAGCTGAGGGTCATCCTGCACCGCGTCGAGGAGAAACCGCACCAGCTCGTAGCGAGTCAAGGGGTGCACGCCGACGGTCAGGTGGATCGACGTCTCTCCCAACGCCAGGGCGGAGTGCACCGTGCCGCGTGGCAGGTATAACGCGTCCCCCGGCTCGAGGACCGTGTCGATCAGCGGTTCCTCGGCAGTTCGCTCGGCGATCTCGGACTTGACGGTCTCGAAGGACTGATTTCCCAGCGGGTCGGTGACGACCGGCGCGTGGATGGTCCACTGTTTGCGTCCGGACACCTGCAGGACGAACACATCGTGAACGTCGTGATGGGGTGCGAAGCCCTGGTTCTGCGGCGGCGTGATGTACGCGTTGACTTGAACCGGATGGCCAAGCTCGTCGGCGAGCCGTGCAGAGAAGTCGACGAGCGGAGGCCACGTTCGGTGCAGGCCTTGGAGCACCAGCGTCGAGCCATCCGCGAGCGCGGCCAGCACCTTGTCGTCGGCCGCCTGGTCCGCAATCGCGGCGCCGGCTCCTCCACCCCTGGTGAACGACGCTGCCGGTCGGACCGCGCCGTCCTTTGCCATGCGCAGGAACGGCGTGCGCAGCCCGCGCTGGGACACCAGCTCGTCGACGGCCGTGGCGTCGATCAGGTCGGTGAAGCCCGACGAGAGCTCAGCCGCGCGGGACAGCCGCGGCGCACGACCCCAGTTTCCCTCGGCGAACTCCCGCGCGGAACAGGCAACACAGCGCGCCAGCGCCGTGTCGCCTGTCAACACGTCAACGGCCACGTCTGAATCGAGCTACTAAGCGCCGCTGTCGGCGGGACCTTCGGGGCCGGGCTCCGCGGGGCCGTCGGCTCCGCCGTCTCCGGTGTCGGCGCCGCCGTCGGCGGGACCTTCGGGGCCGGGCTCCGCGGGGCCGTCGGCTCCGCCGTCTCCGGTGTCGGCGCCGCCGTCGGCGGGACCTTCGGGGCCGGGCTCCGCAGGGCCGTCAGCCCCGCCGTCGCCGGTTCCCGTCGTGGTGTCTTCCTCTTCAAGCATTTGATGCCCTCCGAATCGCTGTCGCCCGATGACGTACCGAGGGGAGGCTACGCCATCGCTTTGCCGACCCGTTCCCGCTATCGCGCTCCTGAAACGCCGTCGTCCGACGCAGCCGCGCGCCACCTTGATGTCGCACCGCGCAAGCCAAAGGTCGCGGGTTCGAGACCCGTCGTCGCCACAGGCGACCACCCGTCCGCTTCAGTGATTACTGGTCCGAACGCGTGCGTGAATGCCAGAACGAGTTTCCCGAGCCACCACCTGGAAAGTCCGCGGTAGGGTTTCTGTGCGGTTGCTCGAACACCGCCCAATGGAACTTCGTAGGGATCGAGTCCTGCACCATCTTGAGGCCAGATTTCGGCTGCGCCTGACCGCTGTCGCACTCGGTGCCGCGGCAGCCGCGCTATTCATCCTGGCCCCGACTACCGCCTCCGCCGCGCCGGGCGGCGCCGCGATGTTCGTGCACTCGGCGAAGAGTGGCGAGCTTCAGGGTGGCCGGCTCATGCTGCGTGGCGTCGGTCGCCAGGTGACCTGGGTACTGAACGGCGGTTCCTCCGGCGTGGTGCCGATCACGCGACTTCATCGGCGGCTCTTCGCGCCGGGCACGGCGCCGGCCACCGGCGCGCTCCACATCGCGGGCCAGCGTGGCGGCAGCGAGGCGACCTTCAGACTGAGCCGGCCGCGCTACAAGGCCGCGCGCGGCGCGGTCAGCTACAGGGCGAGGCGGCTTGATAAGCGCCGCGGCGCCAGCGCCGCGGGCTTCCGGCTGCCGCGCCGGTTCGGGGCTGCCTCCCTCTCGATCGTCGGCTCCCCGCGAAGGCTGGGCACAACTGCGGGCGGCCACGACTGCTCGACAGTCGTGACCAACGATTCCGCCGTCGCGCTCGTCACGCCACAGTCCTCAGCTTGGGACACCGACAGTTGGACCCAAGGTCCTCCGGGCTCAGGCGATGCCATCGCCCAGGGTGGCGGTACCGCCGCATGGGAATCCGAGGGCGGCCTCTTCCGCGGCTGTAGCAATCAGGTTTCCTGGTCGGTCGCGGGCGGGTCAGGGACTGTCACCTTCAACACGACCTATCCATGGAGTGGCTCGTTCAGCAACACCTGCAATTCCACGAGCCCATTGGTCCAGTGCGTCGACGAGGGCGACAACGGCAACGCACCGGGTTCCCCCACCTGGAGCATCGCGCCGGGGTAAGCGCCGCGTCGGGGGCATCTGCCCGGGCGCCAACCCCTGGGGGAGGCGCGGCTCTGGCTAGTCGATTCGGTCTGGCAGTGGTCCGACGAACTCGACCCCGTAATCCTTACTCGCCTGCTTGATCTGCGAGCCCTGGACCGAATCGAGCGGCGGTAGACCCCCGGGTCGCGACGCGAGGGTGATCGCGCGGTAGAACTGTCCATGTCGCGGCGTCGTGAGGATGAGGTAGCGCGCCTCTTTCGACTCGACTCGGAAGCCGTGGATGGTTCCGCCGGGTATGTGCGCGAAGGATCCGGCCGGCGCACGCACCCCAGACTGTTCACCGAGAAAGAGCGTGATCTCGCCCTCCAGTACGTAGAACGATTCCATGTCGTCGCGGTGCCGATGTAGCGGGACGCTTTCCCCGCGACTGGCGTGCTCGTCGACGAGGCAGAATGCTCCTCCCGTCTGCTCCCCTGTGGCGAGAAAGTATGTGGACGTTTCACCCAACCACCGCAGCTCACTCTCCTTGGGTTGGTAGAGGTATGCGCCGGCTGCCTCACCCATGGTGCCTCCCCTTCGGTCGACGAAAGCCGAAGGCACACTAGACCCAGTCAGGGAGCGGCGAGCGTTTGGAACGGAGCGGCCCCGCCTACCGCACCACACGGAATCCCAGGTGCGTCGCGGCAGGTGTCACCACCACTTGGGTCCGTTCGAGGCTGATCGCCGAGTCCAGGGTCGCGAACAGGGGCGTGCCGCCACCGACCAGGACGGGGATCACGTGCACGCGGATCTCATCGACCAGGCCAAGCGGGAGTGCCTGCTGCATGACGGTCGCGCCGTGCAGGGTGACGACTTTGTCGCCCGCCGCCTGCTTAGCCTGCTCGATCGCGCTGACCACCCCGTCGGTGACGAACGTGTAGATCGGCGGGTGCGATCTGGTCGGCTTGTGGTGGGTGACCACGAAGCAGGGGGTGTCGCCGACCGGGCCGCCGTCGCCCCAACCACCGTCGCCCTCGTTCTTGTCGAATGACTTGCGACCCATCACGATGGCGCCGACGCTGTCGACCACGTCCTGCAGGATGGCCCGGTCCTCGTTTGTCGCCGCGTCGAAGATCCAGTCGTGCAGCGTCTCGGCACCGTCGCCGAACTGGTTCTCGCGGCTGTCGTTTGGGCCGGTGACGTACCCGTCGAGCGAAGCCGACATGTCGCAGATCACGCGTGTCATGAGTCCGTCCTCTCTGTGCGCCGAGCCGCTAGCGGCTCGGCCAGCCCGTGCAGCAGAGGCAGGCCGTCGCCGAGCGCGACCGGTTGGACATTGATCCGGTACTCGTCGATCAGGCCATGGGCCGCGAGCGAGCGAGCGAAGCTGGCCCCGCCGAAGACAACGATGTCCTTGCCCGGCTGGCCTCTGAGATCGGAGATCTCCTCCGCTCACGCGTCCTTCCACCCGCCGCGGGCGTGCGAGCCATCGCAGAACGGCTTGTCGGCCGAGCGGCCGCAGCGGCACAGGTGGACGGGCGAGCCGCGATCAGGGAGGGGCTGCCCGTCGCGATCGAGGATCGTCACCTGGCCTTCGAGGCGGTAGGGACCGTCGGGCAGGGCTGTGAGTTGGATCGAGGTCATGTCCTCCCTCGCGTTATAGTGCACTGATCGGTGCAGCATAACCAGACACTGGATCGGACGTTCTTCGCCCTGTCGGACCCGACGCGCCGGAGCATCCTCGAACGGCTCGCGCGCGGACCCGCCACGATCGGCGAGCTCGCCGAGCCGTTCGGCCTGACGCTCAACGGCCTCAAGAAGCACGTCGGCATCCTCGAGACCGTCGACCTCGTCATCACCGAGAAGGTCGGCCGTGCCCGCGAGTGCCGGCTCGGCCCGGCGCAATTGGAGAACGCGACGGGCTGGATCGATGGCTACCGGCGGGAGTGGGAGCGCCGGCTGGATCGGTTCGGCGCGTACGTGGAAGAGCGCTGATGACCGACGAGCTGCGACTCGAGCGCGTGATCGATGCGTCGCGCGAGGTCGTCTTCGAGGCGTTCACCACACACGGAGGCCAGGTGGCCTTCTACGGCACCGACGACCCCGGGTGGATCGTGGAGTCGCAGTGCGACCTGCGCGTGGGCGGCGTCTGGACGGTCACGTTCGGCCCCTCGCCGGACCACCTGTACCACCACCGGAACGTCTTCGAGGTCATCGACCGTCCGCGACGGATCGTGCTCGCCACGACCGAGCGCCGCCCCGACCGGCCGAGCTTCGACTTCTCGGTCGAGTTCACGTTCGAGGAGCAGGACGGCCAGACGCTCATGGCGGTCATCCAGTCCGGCTTCCCCACCCCGGAGCTTCGCGAGGAACACGGACGCGGAGTGCCGAACGCGTTCGCCCGACTCGAACGCGCCATCCGCGCGTGATTGCAGCGGCTTAGCCGCGGTCGTGCTCAGGTCGTCTTGATGAGGCCGCCGTCGATGATGTAGTTGGCGCCGGTGACGTTCGCGGTCCGCTCGGACGCCAGCATCACGATCAGGTTGGCGACCTCCTCGGGTGTGGTGAAGCGGCCGGTTGCGAAACCGCCGATGCCGGCGATCACTTGCTCGCGCGCCGTGTCAGCGTCGACGCCGGTGGCTTCGGCGACGGTCTCGGCCACGCCGTGGTTGCCGAGCCACAGATCGGTGCCGACGGGACCGGGGGAGACGCAGTTGACGCGGATGCCCTTCGGGCCGAACTCCTGGGCCAGGCTCTTGCTCAGATTGACCAGCGCGGCCTTGGCGGCGCCGTAGTCGATCGTCCCGGCGTCTGGCTGAAAGAAGGCGTTGACCGAGGCGGTGTTGACGATCGCCCCCTCGCCTTGCTCGATCATCGGGCCCAGAGCGGCACGGGTGGCCCGCAAGGCGGCAAAGAAGTTCAGCTGCATGGCCCACTCGAACTCATCGTCGCTGGTGCCGAGAAAACCCTCGAGGCGAAGCCGGACTCCGCCGACGTTGTTGACCAGCACGTCAACGCGGCCGTGCTCGGCGACCGCGCGCTCGATCAATCTCGCCGGGCCCTCAGCTGAAGCCAGGTCGAGCGCCACAGCAGTGACGCCCTCGATGCCGTCCAGGCTGTCGCTGCTTCGGGCGCCGGCGACCACGTGAGCGCCCTCATCGAGCAACGCCCGCGTCACGGCCAGCCCGATGCCCTTGCTCGCTCCGGTCACGACGGCCACCTTGTCGGTCAGCCCTAGCTCCATGACTGCTCCTCATCGGACGGGATTCAACTCAGCCAGAGTGTCACTGACCCATGAAGCGGGCGGCTCTGGCGATCAGCCCCGCGCAGTCGGCTAGTGCAGCACGTCCTCGTGCAGCGCCGCCATGAGCCCGGGATTGTCCCGGTAGTCGACGCCCTGCGCCTCGAGGTGGGCGACCAGGAGCTGCGCGCCGTTGCGGTCGGCGCTCATTTCGCCGGCTTCTCTGCCTTCTCGGCTGCGTCGCGATCCTCGAAGAGCGCCTGGGCGGTCATCAGCGCGTTGGTCGCGGCCGGGAAGCCGGCGTAGGCGATCATCTGGGTGATGACCTCGACGACCTCTTCACGCGAGACTCCGCAGCGCAGCGCCGCGTCGATATGCAGCTTGAGCTCGGGGAGGGAAAACCCCTGGACGGTGAGCGCCGCCACGGTGCACAGCTCACGCGTCTTCAGATCGAGGACGTCGCGCGTATAGAGCTCGCCGAACGGGAAGGTGACGTTCACCCAGGCAAATTCCGGCGCCAGCGCCTTGATCTTCTCGATGTAGGAATCAGCCATCGGTCCGAGCTGCTTGCGGATCTCGTTCATTCCGCGCTGATACTCGGCGGAGGCCTCGTCATGCGTGCTCTGTGTGGTCCCCTTTGAACTCGTCTTGGGCTTGCCCATCGCGGCTTATTCGACACCCCGGCCCGTTCTCCGCTGGCGCCCGCGACGATGAGTTTCCGTCTCTCGGCCGGTCTCTGCTGGTACGAGCAGACTGCAGAAGAAAGGAGAGCCAGATGTCAAGCCTGATGGTGGACTTCATCACCTCACTCGACAGCCACGGCGGGACCACGGGGGGCTGGCCCGGCTTCTGGGGCATGGAGGGGCCTGAGTATCTCGCCTGGCTCGAGGAAGACGAAAAGAGTGAGTACACCGCTCTAATGGGTGCAACCACGTATCGAGAGATGTCGGGATACGCCACCGAGATGCCCGACGATCCCGGCCTCGCTGGATTGACCGCGAGGCCCAAAGTGGTGTTCTCCTCGACCTTGGAGGGACCGCTTTCATGGGCCAATACCGAGCTCATTGACGGGGACGCGGTGGAGACTGTGCAGGACTTGAAGCGGCGCGACTCGCGACCCCTGCGCACGATCGGAAGCATGAACCTTTGCCGGTCGCTCATCGAAGCCGGCTTGGTGGACCGCCTCCGTGTGGTCGTCTTCCCAGTCATCACCGGCGCCACCGGGAAAGACCGCCTCTTCGACGGGTGTCCCGACATCACCCTTGAGCTGGTCGATAGCCGCCAATTCGACGGTCGGCTCCAGTTGCTCGAGTACGTTCCCACCGTGCTCGACGGGCCGCCTGGCTCCTGAGCGCCGGTTGGTCAGCGGCTATCGGCCGATGACCCGGTCGAGCTGTCGCAGCCGGACTCCGGCCGGGACCAGTGCCATTGCCCGGTCGCGAATCCTCGTGAGCAGCGGCGAGGAGGCGAGGGCGATGCGTGCTGCGGCGCGCGAGCCGTCGACGAGGCGGCGCGCCCGAGGAGCGCGATCCCGCTCGTAGGCGCGGAGCGCGGCGCGCGGGTCCTCCGTGTCGCGCAGGGCGGCGCCGAGCGCGACCGCGTCCTCGAGCGCGCAGCAGGCACCCTGGCCGAGGAAGGGGAGCATCGGATGGCCGGCGTCGCCGAGCAACGTGACCGCGTCACGGCCCCAGGCGTCAATCGGCGCCCGGTCGAAGAGCTCGTGACGAAGCAGGGCCTCCGGCCGCGTCGCGGCGAGCAGGCTCGGAATCGGCTCGGCCCAGGAGCCGTGGCGGGCGAGCAGACCGGCGAGCCGGTCCTCGCCGGCATCCTCCTCGAGCTCGGCGGGGTGCGCGGCGTACCAGTAGACGCGCCGCCGGGAGAGTGGCGCCACCCCGAAGATCTCCCCGCGACCCCAGTACTCGCCGGCGGCCAGCCCGCCGCCCCAATCGTCGACAACGGCGCGGTACGCCACAACCCCGCTCGCGCGCGGTGGATCCTCGCCGAGGAGCGCCGCTCGGGTGACCGAGTTGATCCCGTCGGCGCCGACGATGACCTCCGCCTCGAGCCGCTCTCCCGTGGCCAGCTCTACAGCGCCGTCGGCGCGGACTTGTCGCGCCACGGCGCCGAAGCGGACCACGCCATCCCCGGCCGCCGCCAGCAACGCCCCCTGCAGCTCGGCGCGGTGAACGAGCGCGAGCGGCGCGCCGTAGCGCCGCTCCAGTACCTCCGGCGAGATCGCCGTGATGAGCTTTCCGTCACGGGCTCGTCTGATCCCTCCGTCGCCCCGGGGAACCTCGGCCGCGTCGGCGATGGCGCCGACACCGATCTCGCGAAGGGCGCGGGCGCCGTTGGGCCACAGCGCGAGTCCGGCGCCGAGCGGCTCGAACCGTTCGGCGCGCTCGAGCACCGTCACGTCGTGGCCGTCCCGGTGCAGAATCGCGCCCGCGGCCAGCCCGCCGATCCCGGCGCCGATGATCACGACCCTTGTCGGTCGCCGAGCTGTGGGGACCTGCTCTTGTTGCATCACTAAGCGTCCTTCGTCATCGCGGTGGTTGGCGAACGTGGGCAGGATCGCGGATGCCGGGCCGCCGCGCGCGGACCGCTTAGCTCAAAGATCCCGCACTGCGGGTCCCGAGCCGCCGACTTGGCACCTCGGAGCCACAACTGTTCCGCCCCTCTTCACGCCCTCTGGTCAATGTGCGCCGTGCCGCGAGCAAGTAGGAGGATCGAGCATGCCGCAAGTTGAGGTCGACGGGCTAGCGATCAACTACGAAGTGCAGGGGGTGGGCGAGCCGCTCCTGCTGATCCCTTACACGTCCGCGGACCATTCCTGTTACGCGTTCCAGCTTCCCGCCTACACGGAGCACTTCAGCTGCGTCGCGATCGATCTTCCCGGCTCCGGCGATAGCGACAAGCCGGCCGGGCCGTACTCGACCGAGGGCCATGCCGAGCAGGTCGCCGCCTTCCTCGGCGCCATCGGGATCGAGCGGGCGCACGTGGCGGGCGTGTCGTTCGGTGCCGCCGTGGCCATGCACCTGGCCGCCGGCCATCCGGAACGGGTGCGCTCGCTCTCGCTACACAGCGGCTGGCACGCCAGCGACGAGTATCTGAAGATCGTCGTCGAGCAATGGCGTGCGCTGGCGTCCACGCTGCCGACCGTCGCGGACGTCGTGATCGAGGGCATCTTCCCGTGGTGTTTCACGCCGGAGATGTACGTCGAACGGCCGGAGTTCGTCGACACGCTGGTGGACTTCGTTCGTAGCCGTCCCGCTCAGCCGGTGGACGCGTTCCTGGCCCAGACCGACGCGGTGATCGCCCACGACGCGAGCGCGGCACTGGGCGAGATCGACGTTCCGACCTTGATCACTTTCGGAGCGCGCGACGCCGTCTGCTCCACGCGCTTCGCCGAGCCGCTCAAGAGCGGGATCGGCGGGAGCGAGCTGGTGGTCTTCGAGAACCTGTCGCACGCCGGGCTGCACGAGGACCCCGAGACCTTCAACCGCGAGACGCTCGACTTTCTACTGCGGCAGCGCTCGTGACGCCCACGTGAGCCCCGCTTGAGGCGCCTGGACTTCACGTCCGTGGGCCGGCTGCGATCCGCACTGGGCACAGCAGGTCGCCTGAGGGACTGGCAATGCTGAAATCCTCTCGTCCCCGCCGGCCGACCAAGGAGGAAACGGTGAGCTACGACAAGCCTGAGCGAGTGGAGCTGGGAGCCGAGGATCGCGGCCGGATCCGGCGCTTGACCGAGGAGGTCCAGGGCCGGCTCGAGGAGATCAGCCTGATCGCGGCCCGAGCGCACGGTCTGCGGCTCGAGGACGGCGCGGTCCGCAAGTTCGTGCCGCACGAGTCGAAGACGCGAGACGAACCCGTGATCGTCGAGGTGGAGATCATCGACTTCCCCGACGGCGGCAGCGCATGCCTGGTGGTGCTCTCTGACGACAGCTCGTGGGTGGAGATCCCCTGCGCGTCCTGACCGGCTGGTGCGGTCTCAGGCCACGATCGCCCGTGGCTCGCATGGCCGGCGGCTAGGTTAGGTCTCGAAGGCCAAGTCCTACGCCACCTACGCAGGAGGTCGACGCATGATCGTCATGTTCTCCGCCCGGCGCCTCAAGCCCGGCGCCTGGGACCAGTTTCGCCGAGCCTGGGACCCCGGTGACGACATGCCTCCGGGTTTCCAGCACGCGTACCACGCGAGGAACATCAGAGACGAAGACGAGGTCATCTCCTTCGGGTTGTTCGACATGACCGAGGACGACTATCGGGCCTGGCGCGCCGAGGCCGATGCGGACGAGAATCAGCGAGTCGATCGCCTGTCGGCGTTCGTGCTGAACGACCACGTATCGGGGGTCTACGAGGTGATCGACAGCGTGGACCGTTAGCTGTCCGAGGTGTCGCGGGACAACGTCGAGATCGTCCGCGAGCAGTTCGCCGCCACCAACGAGCGCGACTTCGCGCGGGCGATGAGCTACTACGCCGAGGATGTGGAGCTCGTGGTGCACCCCGACGCCTTCCTCGACAATGGAAGGTTCGAGGGCCGCGAGGCTGTCGGGGAGTGGTTTGCCGACTGGTTCAGGACGTTCGAGCCCGGCTACAGCTTCGACGTCGAGGAAGCGCTGGATCTCGGTCATCTCGTTCTCCTGGTCGCATCGCACCGTGGGCGCGGGCGGACGAGCGGAGCGGAGGTCCGCGGCCGGACGGGATACCTCTACGGGGTCAGCGGCGGCAAGATCGTCTCCGTCGAGCTCTATCCCAGCCGCGCCGAAGCACTGGCGGCCGCTGAGCCCGGGGAATAGGTCGGCGCTACGCCGGGCTCCTTGGGGCGGCCGTGTCGCTCCAGGCCGTCCGCCGCGAACAGGCGATGCAGAATCTGGATCGCGACGGAGCCCTCTCCCGCCGCGGACGCCACGCGCTTGACCGAGCCGTGTCGGGCGTCGCCCGCCGCGAGCACGCCCGGCATGCCGGTCTCGAGCAGGAAGGGGCGGCGCTCGAACGGCCACGCGTGGTCCTCGGCAAGGTCAGCTCCCGTCAGGACGAATCCCCGCTCATCCTTGTCGACCTCAGGCGGCAGCCAGCCGGTGTGCGGACGCGATCCGATCATGAGAAAGAGCCCGTCGGCTGGGACCTTCTCCTCGGTTCCCCTCTTGCGGTCGCGGAGCACCAGGTGCTCCAGCCATCCGTCACCGCCGCCGTCGGCGATCTCCGTCTGAAGACGGACCTGCACCTTGGGTGCGGCCTCCAGCTGGCTCACCAGGTAGTGCGACATCCCCGCTTCGAGCGAGTCCGCCCGTACCACGAGCGTGACGCGCCGCGCAAAGCGGGCCAGGTGCACCGCCGCCTGGCCGGCGGCGTTCGCGCCGCCGACCACATAGACGTCCTGATCGGCCATCGCGTGCGCCTCTGAGATCGGGCCTCCGTAGAACACGCCGGCGCCGTTCAGCGCCTCGAGCGCGGGAACGTCGAGCCGGCGATAGCTGGCGCCCGTGGCCAACACCACCGCGCGCGTCCGTACCCGGCCGCTGTCGGCGAGCTCTACGAACAGACCGTGCTGCTCGCGTCCGAGCCCGGTCGCCCTCTGCATGAACGCGAAGCTCGCCCCGAAGACCCACGCCTGCTCGTAGGCCTGCTGTGCCAGCCGGCGGCCGGTGAGGCCCCGCGGGAAGCCGAGGTAGTTGCGGATGTGCGAGCTGTAGGTCGCCTGGCCACCGATACCGCCTTCGTCGACCACCAGGGTGCTGAATCCCTCCGAGGCCCCATAGACGGCTGCCGACAGACCCGCCGGCCCGGCGCCGACGATCACGAGGTCGAACTCCATCCGCTCCGGGTTGACCGCCGAGCCTGCCGCAGTCGCGAGCTCGGGGTTGCTCGGGTCGGCCAGGACCGTGCCATCGGGGAATACGACGAGCGGCAGCTTGGCCTCCGCGCCCGCCCCGGCAACGAGGGCGCGCCCGTCGCCCGAGTCGGCCAGGCAGAACGAGTGCGGCATGGCGCATCGCCCGAGGACCTCCCGCAGCTCGTAGGCCCTGCCGGACCACGATTCCCCAACCACCTGGACCGTGTGCGGGGACCTGCGTCGCGCCTCTGCCCACTCGAGCAGGAGGCTCGAGATGGCCTGATGAAAGAGCTCGTCCGGTGATGCCGACGGCCTGATCACGTAGTGGTCGATGCAACCCCGCGCTATCGAGTCGAAGATCGCCTCGCCCGTGGCCCGGTCTCCCCATGAGCCCCAGGCGATCAGCAGGCCGCGTCTCGCGTGCGGGTGGAGGTGGCGCACCTCGTCGAGCAGCTCGCTCCCGGTGATCCCGGTCAACCACTGACCCGCCAGAACCAACGCCACCTCGTCGCCGGCGGCCGCGAGCTCCTCGAGACGCGCGAGCGCCTCGTCGGAGGATCGCATCGACAGCACCTGGTAATGCCGGGCATAGCGGTCGCGCAGCTCCCGCTCGACGTCCCCGAGCGCTGCGGGATCCTCATCGACGGCGACGATCGTGGGGCCAGCCACGTTCTTAACTCTATTGCGAACCCGTAGCGTGGCTCGGAGGCTTGCCGGCAGAGGCCAGCTTCACGGACACCGGGAGCTCCAGCGCGCCACCCGACTCGTAGCGCTGCACGATCTCGTCGAAGGCCGCGCGGATGCGGCGTTGCATCTCGTCCGGCTGGCGGAGGATGAGCGCGGACACCCGCACCGTGCCGCCGAGCAAGCCGCTCCAGAGTTCGTCCGCAGAGCTTTCCGTATGCGAGAAGGCGAGCGTCTGCACGCTCACGTCCACCAGCCCCTGGTCGGCCAGCACGGCGGCGAACTCGTGCTCGTCGGCGAAGCGGAAGATCGGAGGCCCCACCGGCATGTCCTGCGGCGGAGCGGCTCCAGCCGCGGCCACGGCCTCCACCATGACCCCGATGAACCGTGCCTGGTCGGGAGCGTCCCAGACCGTGAGCGCGACGCGGCCACCGGGGCGAAGGACGCGCGCGAACTCCGCCGCCGCTCGCTCGGGTCGACCGAGATGCAGCATGAGGAAGTTCGCCACGACGGCGTCGAAGGCCGAGTCCTCGAACGGGAGCGCCTCGGCGTTGCCCTGGCGGAAGTCGAGCTGCGGATGGAGAGAGCGCGCCCGCGCCACCATGCCCTCGGAGACATCCACCCCTACAACCGACGCCTGGCGCTCAGCAGCCACCGAAGCCACGTAGCCCGGCCCCGACGCCACATCCAGCACACGGCTGGCGGGCGCAACGGCGGCGGCGTCGAGCAGGGGTTCCACGAGCCGGGTGGTGATCGGCCCGAAGAAGTCGTCGTAGCCGGCCACCCGGTCCTCCCAGCCCGCCGCTTCGAACGCGTTGAAGGCGTCTGCGTCGACCGGCGGATCGGGCATGGCCATCGATCCTACGCTCACCCAGCCGGCGGTGAGTTCCACTCCCCTTGGCGGTCTCATACAGCGATGAACGGTTGTCGGAAGAGAGGACGAGCATGCTGAAGGACGGGCGTGTGGCCACAAGGCTTCCCGCACAGGACCTGGATCGGGCGCGGAGGTTCTACTCCGAGAAGCTCGGCCTCGAGCCCAGCGAGGAGCGGCCGGGGGGTCTGCTCTACCAACCCGCCCAGGGAGCGTTCGCGCTGTTCGAGTCGGCGGGGGCGTCGACCGGAGAGTTCACGCAGATGGGCTGGGAGGTGGACGACATCGAAGCCACCGTCGCCGAGCTGTCGGAACGCGGAGTGGTGTTCGAAGAGGTTGACGTGCCAGGCCTCGAGACCGTCGGCGGGATCGCGGAGGTGGAGGGCAACTACCCGAGCAAGGGCGGCAAGGGAGAGCGCGCGGCATGGTTTCGCGACAGCGAAGGCAACATGCTCGGAGTCGGTCAGCCGATCGGTTGAATGGCACAGGAGCCTCCGAAATCGCCCGTCTATTCTCGGGCGATGATCCCTGAGGCTTCGCTCGACGAGACTCCGGCGGGTCTCGTGCCGAGCAGCGACGGCTGGTTCGTCATGAACGCGCGCGAGGCACGCTGGATCGAGCGCCCGGGCCGAGGACACAACCTGCCGTTCACCGGCTGGACGGAGAACGAGGCCGAGACGCTCTTCCCGCAGCTCGGTGTCAGCCTGGTGAGGCTCGAGCCCGGTGAGCCGATCGGGATGTACCACCGGGAGGCCGACCAGGAGGACTTCCTCGTGCTCTCCGGCGAGGCCCTGCTGATAGTCGAGGGTCAGGAGCGGCCCTTGCGCCGGTGGGACTTCGTGCACTGTCCGCCCGACGCGGAGCACATGATCGTCGGAGCCGGAGGGGGGCCGTGCCTCGTCCTGGCGATGGGCGCACGCGAGCACCAGACCGGGGACTGGGGCGCGTACACCGTGGACGAGGTCGCCCTCCGCCACGGGGCCGGGGTGGACCAGGAGACTCCCGATGCCGAGGTCGCCTACGCCCGCTTCCCGCCGAGCACGCCGACGCCCTACCGCGAAGGCTGGCTGCCTGAATGACCTCTCTCTTCGAACATGCCGGTGGCGAGGCGGGCCTGCACCGGCTGGAGCAGGCGTTCTACGACAGCGTGCTCGCGGATCCGTTGTTGAAGCCGCTGTTCGGCGACGGCCAGCCCCAGCACGTCGACCATCTGACGGCGTTCACCTCGGAATCCTTCGGCGGCCCCGATCGCTTCTCGCGCGAGCTGGGCTTCGCTCACCTGATCGCCGTCCATCGCGGCCTGAAGATCACCGAGAAGCAGCGACAGCGGTTCGTGGAGCTCTACATGGAGGCGCTCAACGCCACCGGCATGCCTGATGACGAGCCGTTCCGGGAGGCGGTGCGCTCGCACGTGGAGTTCGGCTCCCGGGTGGCGATGCAGAACTCCCACGCCGAGAGCGACGACGAGCTGCACCCGCTGCGGGAGGTGCCGCACTGGAACTGGGACGGAGACGACTGACTCGACGGCAGAGGAGCCGACTGGCTTGGACGCGCGCGCCTCGGGTAACAGCGGGCGAGCTACCCGAGGAGTGAAGATGGCCGAGCCAGTACCCGCCGGCAGCGATGTGTCTGCCGGGACCTACAAGTGCACGAAGTGCGGCAACCAGATCGACGTGTCCTCGACGCAGAGCCTGCCTCCCTGCCCCAACTGCGGTAACGGCGAGTGGGAGACCATGAGCGGCGGCGACAGCGTGGAGGATCCCTACCCGGAAGGCTGACCCTCGGCTGGGCCGGCTGACTCGGTCCGACGGGCATCAAGCGGTACGGTGCTCCCGCTCATGGGGTCGCTGATCGCACGCGAGGACTCGGTGCTGGCGGTGGTGGACACCCAGGCCGGCTTCCTCGACCGCGTGGAGCCCGAACGCGGCCGGCTCTTCCTCGACCGGACCGTTTGGCTCGTGGCCGTGGCCGCGCGGCTCGGCGTGCCGATGCTCGTGACCGTCGAGAACGCCGCCGACTGGGGCGGCGTGCACCCGTCGGTGGCCGCCGAGCTGCCCGCCGGCGTCGACGTTCACGACAAGGCGAGCTTCGGGCTGAGCGACGACACCGGGGTGTGGGAAGCCCTGGCCGCGCTCGGCCGCAGCACCGTGATCCTGTGCGGCATGGAGACCGATGTGTGCGTGGCCCAGTCGGCGCTCGGCCTGGCGGACCGCGGCCTGCATCCCTACGTGGTGCTCGATGCCACCGCCTCGCCGCGCGACGGGCACGAGCTCGGTCTCGAGCGGCTGCGCGCCGCCGGGGTGCCGCTGGTGTCCACCAAGGGGGTGTTCACCGAATGGGTGCGCACGCCCGCGGCCTGCCGCGCCTTCGAGGCGGCGCATCCGCAGCTCTTCACGCCAGACGGTCCGGTGCTGATCTGAACAGAGCTGCGGAGGACTCGGGCCGCTTCGTGGTGCAGCTGCACGACGCCACCACCCGGCACTACGACTTTCGCCTGGAGGTGGAAGGGGTGTTGCGTTCCTGGGCGGTGCCGCGCGGTCCGTCGCTCAACCCCGCGCAGCGGCGACTGGCCCAGCCCGTGGCCGATCACGCGCTCGAGCACGCGAGCTACGAGGGCGTACTGCCCGACGCACGCCGCGGCACGGGCGCGGTGATCATCTGGGACCGCGGCGTCTACACAAGCCGCGACGGGTCCGCGGCGCAGGCGCTGGCCGCCGGCCACCTCGCCTTCGAGCTGGAGGGCGAGAAGCTCCGCGGAGGCTGGGCGCTCACCCGGGTGGCGGAGGGTCGCGACGAGCGCTGGGTGCTGGTCAAGGTTCGCGACGACCACGCCGACCGCGAGCGTGACCTGGTGGACGAACGGCCCGAGTCGGTGGTATCGGGCCTGACGGTGGACGAGCTGGCCGAGCGCGGGGCCTGAGGCGGAGTCAGCCTCCCACCACAACCGCCGCCGGCACCAGCAGGTACTCGACGAAGAACAGCGCCCACACACGCATGTAGAAGCGCGTGAAGCCGGCGGGATCGCCCGGGTCCACGCGCGCGGCCAGCCCGAGCAGCACGGCCAGGCAGGCCAGGTGACCCACGGCGAGCACCCATGGGTTGGCGTCGTCCACGAACAGCGGGCCGGCCACGGCCATCGCCAGGTAGCCGGCCACCAGCGCCGCCATGCCCATCCGGAAGGCGGCGTCGGCGCCGAGACGGACCGTGAACGTGCCGATCCGGAAGCGCCGGTCGCCCTCGGCGTCGGGAACATCCTTGAGCACGGCGATCGCGAACGAGAAGGGGAGCACGAACAGCGTGAGCGCCACGATCGCGGCGGGCAGCGCGCTGACCTCGGGACGCCCGCCGAGCGAGGAGGCGAAGTGCAGGTACACGCCGAGGTTGACCACCAGAGCGCGGACCAGCGAGATGCTCGCCGCGGCGAGGGCGGGATAGCGCTTGAGGCGCAGGGGAGGGGAGGAGTAGGCCGTGCCGATGGCGAGCGCGACGGCCACGGCCACGGTCTCGACCCAGCCCTGACTCAGCGCCATCCCGAGCGACAGCACGGCGCACGCGGCCACGATCAGCCAGGCCACGCGCAGGCTCAGGCGGCCGGCGGCTATGGGGAGCGCGGGCTTGTTGATCCGGTCGATCTCCACGTCCTCGCACTGGTTGAGACCGACGATGTAGACGTTGACCGCGGCGCCCGCGAGCAGGGTCAGGGCCAGGTCGCCGAGGCCGTCACCCACCACCACGCCGGGCAGCACCGTCGCGGCGATCACGTAGATCCCGAGGATGCTCAGGCTGGTCGCGATCAGCGTGTGAGGACGCGAGAAGAGCCACAGCGTGCCGAGCGCCGTGAGCGGCGTGGCTGCGGGGGAGGACCTGCCGGCTCGTGCCGGGGCGGCGTCCACGTTCAGCCGCGGGCCGCCCGCCGGGCGCGCAGATTGAGGATGATCCCGACCGGCACGAAGGCCAGGCCGGCCAGCGCCCCCACGGCGAAGCGCAGGGCCCTGCGGGGCGTCCACTGCTCGTCGACCCGCTCGAAGGGAGCACCGCCGGCCGCCGGCGGACCCTGCTCGGTGGCGCGGCCCGCGATCGCCACCCCGTAGCCGCCGTCCTGCGAGGCGCCGTCCCAGGGCGCGCCGAGGCGGCGGATCTCGATGTCCTCGAAGCCCGCCGACTCGAACCAGCCCCGGTAGTCCGCCTCGGTGGGGAAGAGCATCCACGTGTCGGCCAGGAGCCGGGCCAGGCGCTGCTGCGGTGGCAGCGGACCCACCACGAGCGCCTTGCCGCCGGGGCGCACCACGCGGTGGGCCTCGGCGACGGCACGCGCCGGGTCCGGCCAGTACTCGATGCTGCCGCAGGACACGTAGCGGTCGAAGGAGTCGTCCTCGAAGGGCAGCTGCTCGGCGTCGCCGAGCAGCTTCTCGCAGCCGGCCAGCACGGACTTCTGCCCCGCCCGCCCGAGCTGGTCGGGACTCTGGTCGAGCATCGTCACCCGCTCAGGTGCCACGTGCTGGATGATGCCCTCGGTGGAGAAGCCGGTGCCGGCGCCCACGTCCAGTGTGCGCAGCTGGGGCTCGTCGAGGCGGGCCAGCGCCAGTGCCTGGCTGCGCAGCGGCGGTGTCCAGAACAGAGGATTGACCCAGCGGTCATAGAGCGGCGAGACGAACCGGTAGAACCAGTAAGCCTCCTTCTTGTGCTGTATAGACCGCAACGAATGGCCTTCCTGGCTGGTGTACGCGTAGGACACTGAGATGGCTGTGCCGCGCCTCGACGACTGGCTATCCAATCCGGCGGTCCGGACCCATCACCGGCGCTCAAGTCTGGTCGATGGCGGCGAGCTGTGGCGGGCGGCCCTCGATCTGCGCCTGTCCGAGACGGTCGCGCTGGGGCGCCTGATCCGCTGGCGCATCCCCGACACCCCGTCCGCGCAGACCTTCGGAGAGCTGTTTCGAAGTTATCCGTTCACCGTTCTCGAAGAGGGAGAGCACGTGCTCGTCTCCGGCTTGTGCGGGCGTATCTGGACCCTCACGCGCGACTATCCCGCGCTCGACGGCGCCGCCGCCTTCCGGGACTGGAGCGAGCCGGGCACCGTGCGGGTGCTGTTCGGCCATTGGGTCGAGCAGGCCGGCCCCGGCCGGGTCGAGCTCGTGTCCGAGGCGCGCGTGGACCCCCTGGACCGCGGCGCAGCACTGCGGCTGCGCGCGCTCTGGGCGGCGGTGGGCCCCTTCGAGCGGCTGGTGGGCTCCGAGGCGCTCGGCGCGGCCGTCAAGCGGGCGGAGAGCCGAGCTCCAGACCCGCGAGCGGCGAACTTGCGTCGATGATCGTGCGCCGCCCCCGGCTCAGGCGCAGCCCGATCTCGCCCGCAAGCAGCTGCTGAGAGCGCAGCTCGAAGTGCGGCGGGCCGGGCTCGGGCACCGGCAGGACGTGCGGGGAGCTTCCGGCGGCCTCGCCCTCCAGCTCGAGCCGGTAGCGGGGCGAGCGCATCGACACGCGCCAGCCCAGGCGCCCGGTGGCCACCCGCGTGCGCGCCGCCGGCGGCCGCAGGCAGATCACGCGATCGGCGATCCGTACCACGGCCGCCGTAGGGGCGGGCTGCGTCCCGAGCAGCGGCAGCCGCCCACCGGCGAAGGCCACGCCGAGCTCGCCGCCGGGAAACGCGCCGGCCTGGCCCCACCACCAGCGCCCGGCGAAGCCGGGACCCCAGTTCTTCTCCGCGTAGGCCCGGGCGCCGTCCAGCCGAACGCGGCGGCCGGCGACGCAGGCCTCGCCGCGCACCTCGGCGTCGAGCAGCACGGGCTGCCAGTACTGGGCCAGCCCGGGCACCAGGTGGGCGCCGCCGAGCGCGCCCAGCATCCGCGGCGGCCAGCGGACCGGGCTCACCAGCGAGGCGTCGATCCAGTGGTCCGCGTCGAGCCGCAGCCGCAGACGCTCGAGCGACCCCCGGAGAACCTCGCCCGCCGTCGCCCCGAAGCCGTGCGCGTCGCCCTCGGCGGGCTCGGCGATCACGTGGCGAACCACGCCGCCCGGGTGCGCTGCCAGGGCCACGAGCGCCCAGCGCCCGGCCGGGCCGCGGCAGATCCCGCACAGCACCACGATCACCCGGCCCTCGACGGGATCGACGATGCGCCAGTAGTAGCCCTCCATACCGGCGCCGTGATCGCGCCCGGCGTCGCCGAAGGGCGGGTCGGCGCCGGCGCGTCGGTAGGCGGCGGCGAGCCGGGTCATGTGTGGTCTTGCCTGCATCTCGCGAGGGAGTGTGACCACACGCACGGAATAGACCGCTGAGCGGTCAGGTCGGTGTGGGGAGATGCAGACGCTCGCCGTGGAAACGCTCTCCAACGTGGTCCTGCGTGTTCCTCGCCAGCCCGCCGAGCTCGAGCTCGAGCCGCGGGAGCCCGTGCTGCGGCGCTCCGTGATCCTGCGGCTGGCCGGCAGCAGGCGGCCGCTCTTCCGTGCCGACGCGGCGGTGGCGCTGGAGCGCCTCGAACCTGTGGCGCGGGACGGCCTGCTCGATGGCGCCGAGCCGATGGGCCGCGTCTTCGGCGAGGCCGGGCTCGAGACGCGGCGCGAGCTTCTCTATCAGACGCCCAGCCGGTGCCTGCCGCGCGACGTCGAGCAGCTCGAGATCGACCGCGGCACCCCGATGGTCGAGCGTGGCTATCTCATCACGGGCGACTCGGGGCCGCTGGCCTTCGTGGTCGAGCGAATCCCGGGGACGAGCCTCGGGACGCTTCGTGAGCTGTCGCCGCCGGACGGCGCCGGTCGCTCGCTCTCCCGGCCTAGCCTGCTACTTAACTGCTCGATGCTGTTCAAGCAGGAGACGCTGCTGCGCATCCGCTCCGGTGAGGTCACGCTCGCCTTCCGCCGCTGGCGCCGGCCCACCGTGAAGGCGGGCGGCACGCTCCGGACCCGCATGGGAGTGCTGGCCATCGATTCCGTCGAGCGGATCGAGGAGGGCGCGATCACCGAAGTCGACGCGCGCCGGGCGGGCGCGGCCGATCGTGCCGCGCTCGTGTCGGTCCTGCGCGGCGATGGCGCGCTCTACCGGATCGCTCTGCGCTTCGCCGGGCCGGATCCACGCATCGCCCTGCGCGAGCGGGCCGACCTGTCCGCGGCCGAGAGGTCGGCCGTCGATGCCCGCCTCAGCCGTCTCGACGCCGCCAGCCGGCACGGCCCCTGGACCTCCGCGGTACTGCGGCTGATCGCCGCGCGGCCGGGAGTCCGCGCCCCCGATCTCGCCGCCGGGCGCGGCCTCGAGACAGCTCGCTTCAAGGCCGATGTGCGCAAGCTCAAGGAGCTCGGCCTCACCGAGAGCCTGGAGGTGGGATACCGCCTCTCGCCGCGCGGCCGGGCCTATCTCGGCGGGGACGAGGCCCCTGAGTAATCTCGGCGGGGTGGCAGCCGCCGACCGCCGTTTCGCCCTCGTTACAGGAGCCAACCGCGGTATAGGACTCGAGCTGGTGCGCCAGCTCGCGCGGGAAGGGTTCACCACGATGCTCGGCGCCCGCGACCTCGACAAGGGCCGGGCGGCAGCAACCGCGCTACGGGACGAGGGGCTCGACGTGGAGGCGCGGCGGATCGACGTGGCCGATGCCGAGAGCGTCCGGGAGCTGGGGGCGGCGCTCGCGGAGGATGTCGGGCATCTCGACGTGCTCGTGAACAACGCCGCCATTCACTACGACACCTGGCAGCGCGGCGCCGATGCCGACCTCGCCGTGGTGCAGGAGGCCCTGGACACCAACCTGATGGGCGCCTGGCGCACTGCCCAGGCCTGCCTGCCGCTGTTGCGCCGCTCCGAGCACGGACGCATCGTGAACGTCTCGAGTGAGTCCGGCTCGCTCGCCTCGATGGGCGCCGGCGCCCCGGCCTACAGCGTGTCCAAGGCCGCCCTCAACGCGCTCACCCGGGTGCTGGCCGCGGAGCTCGGCTCCGAAGGGATTCTCGTCAACTCGGTGTGCCCGGGCTGGGTGGCCACCGACATGGGCGGCCCCGGCGGCCGCCCCGTTCAAGACGGCGCGGCCAGCGTGATGTGGGCCGCGCTCCTGCCGGACGACGGGCCGAGCGGGGGCTTCTTCCGCGACGGCCGGGCGGTTCAGTGGTGACAGGCAAAGGAGACGGAATGAAGATCGGGATCATCGGCAGCGGCAAGATCGGGGGAACCCTTCTGAGGCTCTTCTCCCGCAGCGGCGATGAGGTGGCGGTATCCAACTCGCGCGGGCCGGAGACGCTCGCAGGCCTCGTGGAGGAGGCGGGCGGCGGCGCCCGGGCGGCCACCGTGGAGGACGCAGCGCAGTTCGGTGAGGTGGTGGTGGTGGCCGTGCCCCTGCACGTGTACCGCGAGCTGCCTGCGGACCGTCTGGCCGGTCGCATCGTGGTCGACGCCAATAACTACTACGCCGAGCGCGACGGGTCGATCGCGGAGCTCGACGACGACAGCACCACCTCCACCGAGCTGCTGGCCGCCCAGCTCCCGGACTCGAGGGTCGTCAAGGCGTTCAACACGATGAACTACAGGGCGCTGGGCAGCGAGGGGCGCCCGGACGCCCCGCGCGACGAGCGGCTGGCGATATTCCTGGCGGGCGACGACGAGGAGGCCAAGCGAACGGTGGCCGCCCTGATCGACGAGCTCGGCTTCGCCCCGGTGGACACCGGCGGCCTGGCGGATGGCGGACGCCGCCAGCAGCCCGGCGCGCCGGTCTACGGCGCGACGATGACGGCGCCCGAGGCGGAGGCCGCGCTGCGCAGCTGACGGCCGCCGGCCGGTCAGGGGTAGAGAGGCGTGGCGCGGTAGCGGTCGCGCACGAGCCAGAACGCCGGCTTGCGCTCCCCGTCGTAGCTGATCAGGCCCTTGTGATGGCGCGTATTGGGCTCGTACTGCGGTGGCCGGCGCCCCGCTCCGCCCCGCCAGCCGGGGTAGATCTCGAACTCCCTGAGCGTCCAGTAGATCGCGCCGTCGAGCACCGGTGAGCGGTCGATCACATCGAGCGTCCGGGCGGCGTGGAAGGTCTGGAAGCCGTAGCTGCCCTTGAGGGTGGCTGGAGCGGCCGCCAGCTCGGGACGCGCCTCGGCGCCCCACTCGGTCATCACGAGCGCCTGCGTCGGATAGTGGTCGCGCAACTCGTAGATGAAGGGCTCGAGCAGACTGAAGTCCTCGACCCAGCGGTACCAGCCGAAGTACTGGTTCACGCCGAGCATGTCGAAGGCCCCGTAGGTGAACTGCTCGCCGTAGCCCAGCCTCCCCTTGATGTCGACCGAGATCGGCAGCGTGGGGTCGAGGTCGCGCGCCTGCTTCAGTGCGGCCAGGAGGAAGCGGCGGGTGCCGGGCTTCGAGTCCGGGGTGAAGCTGAGCTCGTTGGCCACGGAGTGAGTGAGCACCGAGGGGTGCGAGCGCGCCGCAGTGACCGTGCGCCGCACCGACAGCAACGCGCGCTCGCGCTCCCTGGGGCGCCAGAGCAGATTCGCGCCGTGGTCGCGCTGCCAGATGGGCGCCTCGTTCCAGACCAGGATCCCGGCGCGGTCGAAGCGCGCCAGCAGGCGGTCGTTCATCAGATAGTGCGCGCGCGTGACGTTCGCGCCCAGGTCCTGCAGGTCGCTCACGATGCGATTCATGTCGGCGCTCGTGAGCGCCGCGCCCGAGCCGGGCATGTCCTCGTGGATGGAGGCGCCGCGCAGGTGCACGCGCCGGTTGTTGAGCCGCAGGTGGCCTCCTCGCACCTCCACCGAGCGCAGGCCCACCTTTCGGCGCTCCACCTGGACGACCCGTCCGCGCTCGCGCAGGATGAGGGTGGCCGAGTAGAGCCTCGGGGCCTCGGGAGACCAGAGCTCGGGCGCGGGCACGCGCAGCGAGCGCTTGATGCGCTTACGCTCGGAGGTCTGGCGACCGAGCCGGAAGCTGCGCACGGTGATGCGCCCCGTGGGCGCGCGCAGCCGGACCTCGAGCGTCGGCTCGATCGCTCGGGCGCGGCGACGCTCCAGAGTCGCGTCCACCAGCAGCTCGGCCCGGCAGTTGCGGGCCGGCCCTCGGCACTTGACCTTCGAGAGGGTGCCGATGTCTGCGAGGTGCGCCGGGCCGGCGGGAATCAGGCGGACCGGCCGCACGATGCCGTTCCAGTTCCACCAGCCCTCGGGCAGCTGCGGGTTCTTGCGGCCGTCCACGATCACGGTCAGCTCGTTGACCTTGCCCGGACGCAGCCCGCGGGCGTCGAGGGTGAACGGGGTGTAGGGGTCCGAGTTGCGCCCGATGCGACGGCCGTTCAAGAACACGGTCGCACTCCGGCGGACGCTGTCGAATTGGATCAGCCAGCCGAAGCCTGGGCGCGTGGGTGGCCCCTCGAAGCGCAACCGGTAGCGCCGGACCTGGCCGGGGTAGAGGCTCGGCAGCGCTCGGGTGTCGAAGACGCTCGGAACCTTCGTCCTCTGCCACTCACCGGGCACCTGGGCCGCCCGCCCCGCGGGCGTGGGCGGCGCGGGCGGGTTGGCGTCCTCCGGCGCGCTCTCCTCCGGCGGCGCCTCCTGAGGCTGGCCGGGGGCCGCCGGCTCCACACGAATCTCCCAGCCGCTCAAGAGCGACCGCTCCCGCAGCGGCGCCGGCGCCGCCGAGGCCGCCGGCGCGAGGGCGGCGCCCACCGTGAGTGGGAGCGAGAAAAGGCAGAGGAGGAGCGCAGAGCGGCTACGCATGGCCGCCCACGGTAGCCAGATGTAAAGCCTTTTGGGTCGGCCCCTTCTGACAGAGTTGCCGCCGTGACTCCTCTTGCCGCGGGCGTCGAGTTCCTCGAGGAGCCCCTCGCCGTCTTCGGGGTGCTGCTCGTGTTCGGCGCCCTCGTCTCGGGGCTCGCCCGGCGCAGCTTCCTGTCGCTCACGGCGGCCTTCGTGGTGGCCGGCTTCGTGCTCGGAAAGGGCGGGCTGGGCATCCTGGAGCTCGATGCCGGCTCGGAGTTCGTTCAGGGACTCGCCGTGGTCGCGCTGATCCTGATCCTCTTCCGGGACGGGCTCGACGTGGACGAGGAGATGCTTCAGGACGCCTGGCACCTGCCCCTGCGCAAGCTCGCCCTGGCGATGCCGCTCACCTGCATCCTGATCGCTGTCCTCACGCACGTGATCACCGATCTGACCTGGTCGGAATCCTTCCTCGTGGGCGCGCTGCTCTCGCCCACTGATCCGGTGCTGTCCTCCGCTGTGGTGACCAACCCCCGGGTCCCGCGAGTGATTCGGCACTCGCTCAACCTCGAGTCCGGGCTCAACGACGGCCTCGCGCTGCCCGCGGTGCTCGCCTTCGCGGCGGCGGCGTCGGCCGACAGCGACTTCGTGTGGTGGAAGTTCGTGCTCCAGGACGTGGGCTTCGGCCTGGCGACCGGGCTGCTTGTGGCGTACCTCGCCGCGCGGCTCATGCCTCGCCACACCGCGCTCGGCGCCTCGATCAGCGCGCACCAGAAGGCGCTCTACGCCCTGGGCGTGGCCTTTGTCGCCTACGGGGTCGCGGTGCTGCCGCCGGAGGGCAACGGCTTCGTCTCCGTGTTCGTCGCAGCGATCACGCTCGGGATCCTGCGCCCGGACGTGAGCGAGTGCTTTGAGGCGCGCAGCGAGGACGTGATCGAGGTGGTCAAGCTCGGCGTGTTCCTCGCTTTCGGCGCGATCTTCACGTTCGACACGCTGTTCCAGGACGGCTGGATCGCGCCCGCGATCGCCGCCTTCACGCTGCTCGTGGCGCGTCCGGTCTCGATCTTCGTGGCGCTGCTCGGCACGACGCAGGTGAACACCGCCGGCAAGGCCTTCATGGCGTGGTTCGGTCCGAAGGGCGTGGCCACGATGACCTTTGCGCTGTTCGTACTCGGCTCCGGCGGCCCGTCGGGAGAGTCGATCGCGGCCATCGCCGCCCTCACCGTGTTCGTATCGATAATCGCGCACGGCCTCACCGACCAGCCCGGGGCGGAGTGGATCGCCCGGCGAGAGGCTGCGGCGCCCGCGGGAGCCTCCGGCTAGCTGGAGTAGATTCCCTTTCCTTCCCATCCCCCTGCCCCGACCCCGGAGGAGCCATGCAGACCTGGGACATCGCCTCGCTCGACGTCCAGCCGCACCAGCCCGAGGTGCTGCGCTCCGACGAGGAGACCCGCGTGATCGCGATCAACCTGCCCGCGGGCGAGCGGCTCAACGAGCATCAAGTTCACGAGCGCGCCTGGGTGGTCGTCGCGGCCGGCGAGGCCGAGTTCGAGCAGGGCGGAGAGAGCGTGCGCGGCGGGCCCGGCCTGCTGGTGCACTTCGATCCCAACGAGCGCCACCAGGTGCGCGCGCTGGACGACGTCCGCCTGATCCTGCTGTTGTCGCCCTGGCCCGGGGACGGACACCCCAGCCGGCGCTAGCGTCCGGCCGGCTTGGCGTGGTCCCGAGGCCCGCGCCTGCCAGAATTCACGTTCGATGGATCCGTCCCGCAAGCGCAAGATCCGGCTGTGGGTGGCGCTCACCGCCGTCGTGCTGCTCGCCACCGCGCTCATCTACACGAGCTTCAGCGCCTCGACCGAGGCCAGCAAGCCGAGCGAGATCCAGCCCGGGCAGTCCTACGAGGTCACCGGCAAGGTCGTGGACGGGTCGGTGCAGAAGAGCGGCAACGATCTGCGCTTTCGCATCCGCGACCGCGACGGCACCGAGTCGGTGCCGGTGGTCTACGCCGGGGTGGTGCCCGACCCGTTCCGCGAGGGTCGCGAGGTGATCGTGTCGGGCGAGCTCAAGCGGGGCACGTTCATGGCCGAGCGCGACTCGCTCATCACGAAGTGCCCGTCCAAGTTCAGCAAGGACGAGCAGAGCTCCTGACGTGGCAGGCGTAGGTTCCGCCGCCCTGACCGTCGCGCTGCTGGCCGCCCTCTACGCGGTCGGCGCCTCGATCTTCGGGGCCGTCACGGGCCGGCGGGAATGGGTGACCTCGGGGCGGCGGGCCGTGTACTGCGTGGGCGGGCTCTGCGTGCTGGCCTTCGCGATCCTCGAGTCGGCCTTCCTGCGCTCGGACTTCTCGTTCCAGCTGGTGGCCGACGGCTCGTCCACGGACACCCCGACCTTCTACAAGGTCACCGCGCTGTGGGCGACCCAGGACGGCTCGCTGCTTCTCTGGGCCACCCTGCTGGGGCTCTTCGCGAGCGCGGTGCTATTCCTCACCCGTCGCTCGCTGCGCGACATCGCTCCCTGGGCCACCGCCGTCCTGGGCGTCGTGGCGGCCTTCTTCCTGTTCCTGATGATCGGCTGGGAGAACCCCTTCACCACCCTCGCGGCGCCGCCGGCCGAGGGTGCCGGGCTCAACCCGCTCCTGCGCCACCCGGCGATGATGATCCACCCGCCGATGCTCTACACGGGCTACGTGGGCTTCTCGATCCCCTTCGCCTTCGCCATCGGCGCCCTGATCACCCGCCACACAGGAGCCGACTGGATCCGCTCCACCCGCCGCTTCACCCTCGTGGCCTGGACCTTCCTCGGCACGGGGATCATGCTCGGCGCCCTGTGGTCCTACTCCGAGCTCGGCTGGGGCGGCTACTGGGCCTGGGACCCGGTCGAGAACGCGTCGCTCCTGCCCTGGCTCGTGGGCACCGCGTTCCTCCACTCGATCATGGTTCAGGAGAAGCGGGGCATGCTGAAGATCTGGAACGTGTCGCTCATCTGCGCCACGTTCGTGCTCGCCCTGATGGGCACGTTCCTCGTCCGCAGCGGCATCCTCGAATCGATTCACGCGTTCGGCGCCTCCACCATCGGCGTGCAGTTCCTGGTCTTCATCGGGCTGGTGATCCTGCTCTCGGTGACGCTCATCCTGGCTCGCCTGCCCGATCTGCGCAGCGAAGCCAAGCTCGATTCGCTGCTCTCGCGCGAGGCCTTCTTCCTGCTCAACAACCTCGTGCTCGTCGGCCTCGCCCTGGTGATCCTCTGGGGCACCTTCTTCCCGCTGATCTCGGAGGCGATCACCGGCGACGAGGCGAGCGTCGGGCCACCCTGGTTCGATCGCCTGACCACTCCGCTGGCCCTCGTCCTGGTACTGCTGTCCGGCATCGGCCCGGTGCTGGCCTGGCGCAGGGTCTCCCTGTCCTCGCTGCGCCGGCTGCTGTTGGCCCCGCTGGTGATCACAGCCGTGGCCCTGGTAGCCATGCTGGCCTTCACGGACGCGGCCGACAGCCCCGCCTCGCTGATCATGTTCTGCTTCGTGGCCTTCGTCCTCGCTGTGGTGGGGCAGGAATTCTGGCGCGGCGCCGCCGCGCGGCGCACGATGACGGGCGAGCCCTGGCCGAGAGCCCTGGCGCAGCTCACCGGGCGCAACCGGCGCCGCTACGGCGGCTACCTGGTGCACGCGGGCATCGCCGTTCTGTTCCTGGGCGTGGCGGCGTCCTCCGCCTTCGTCGAGCAGCGCGACGTGCGGCTGTCCCCCGGAGACTCGTTCCGCGTCGACGACTACACGATCACCTACCGAAAGGCCACCGCCAAGCTCGGTGGCGACAGCTCGGGCACCGGGGCGCCGATCTCCTTCGGGGCCGTGCTCGACGTGCGCAAGGGCAACCGGACCTTCACCCTGCACCCGGCGCGCAACTTCTACTCGAGCGGCGATCCCTCGCTGGGCACGATCTCGCGCTTCTTCGAGGGCGAGGCCACCAGCGAGGTCGACGTGCGCTGGGGCCTCAGGAGGGACTTCTGGCTGGCCGTGCGGCCCGACATCGCGTCGCTCGAACAGCCGATTCGCGAGGCAGACGCCAAGTTCGCCGACGCCTCCGGCGACGTCCAGGCACTCATCATCGCCGCCCTCGCCGAGCGCTACCGCAAGAACCCGCCGCCCGCGGCCTTCCGGGCGATCTCCTCGCCGCTCGTCGCCTGGATCTGGATCGGAGGGGCGATCGCGGTGCTGGGCGCGCTGGTGGCCGCCTGGCCATCGCCGGAGGCGCGCCTGCGCCGGGTGCGCTCGCTCTACGCGGCCCGCGTGGGCAAGGAGCTGTCGAGGGCCTAGCCGGGACGCGCCTACGCTTCACGCGTGGAGTACGCCCTCGGCCTGATCGTCCTCGCCGCCCTCGTGGCGGTCGCCGTGGCACGCCCGCTGCGCGAGCGCGGCCAGGAGGAGCGCAAGGACAGGATTCGCATCGAGGAGCTCGAGGCGGCCAAGGAGGCCAAATACCGCGAGATCCGCGACGCCGAGCTCGACCACCAGATGGGCAAGCTCGACAAGGGCGACTGGCACAGCGTGGACCGCGAGCTGCGTGCCGAGGCGATCGAGATCCTGCGTGAGCTCGACCGCCTGGAGGGCCGCCCCCTCGACGCGCGCTAGCCGGCATCGGCGGTCGCTAGCCTTCGGCGGCGATGGAAGCGATTCTCTACGGAGTCCAGGTGATCCTCGCGGTGGTGGTGATCGCGCTGGTGCTCATGCACTCGGGCAAGGACTCGGGGCTCTCGGGCGCCTTCGGCGTCGGCACCGGCGCCGGTCCGTTCGGTGGCGGCTCGCTCGTCGAGCGCAACCTGAATCGCTGGACGATCGGCTTCGCCCTGCTGTTCGTGGTGAACGTCTTCGTGCTCCTGAAGATCTGACCGCGTCGCCCCGCTAACCGGCCGCGTCGGTGAAGCGAGCGCCGGCCACCCGCAGCGCCGGGCACACCACGCCGGAGGCAAAGCGGCGGCCGTAGAACTCGCCGCCGCTCACGAGCTGCTGGCGGCTCGTGAGCGCCTGCACTCCTGAGAACATCGCCAGGAGGCTCTCGGTCAGCCGCAGGTCGTGCAGCGGGCGGGTGATACGTCCGTCCTCGATCAGGAACGTGCCGTCGCGGGTGACGGCGGTCATGAGCGTCTCCTTCGGGCGGACGACGTTCTCGTACCACAGCCTCGTCACGTACACGCCGCGCTCAACGGGGGCGCAGAGCTCGTCCGGATCGAGTGCCCCGCCGCCCGCCAGCACGAGGTTGGTGGGCTGGGGCCCGTAGGCGTCGCCGCCCGGGATCAGCGCGTGACCGGTGGACTCGGTGCCGGCCAGCGCCGCGCTGCGAATGTCGTGGACCACGCGGTGGGCCACGCCGTCCTGGATCAGGGGCAGGGGCCGCTTGTTCGTGCCCTCGGCGTCGAAGGCGCGCGGGAGCCCCGCGGCAAAGCGCGGGGAGTCGGCCAGGTTGATCGCGGGTGCGGCCACCGACGAGCCCAGGCGGCCGCTCAGCGCCCCGCGCCCCTCCACGTGGGCCAGGCCGTTGAAGGCGGTGTCGCCGAGCAGCTCGAGGAGCGTTCCGACGGCCTGGGGCTCGAAGACCACCGGGTACTCGCCGGGGGCGAGCTCGGCCGGCTCGCCCGCGGCGGCCGCCTTGGCCGCGGCGCGGGCGCTCAGCGTTGGTGCGTCCAGGTCCGCGGAGGCCACGGCGGCTCCGGAGGCGAAGCCGCTGCGCCCGTCCGGAGCGATGCACACGACCTTCATGAAGCCGTCCGTGGTGCGGTCCGCCTCCGCGCCGTCGGGCGTGGCCACGCCGTACTCGACCTCGCCTGCCGACCACACGCCGTGGGCCTCGACCCCGGCCTGGGTCGCCTGGCCGAAGGCAGCGGCCAGCGCCGCTCCGCCGGGCGCCGGATCGAGCTGGGCGGTCTGGTCGTCGAACCCGTGGTGTGCCGGAGGCTCGGTGGGTGTGGGAAAGCCGGGGAAGGCGCCCTCGCCGGCCGCGGCGGCCACCGCGTCGGCGGCCGCGGTGGCGCGGCGGGCACACGCCGTCAGGGACTCCTCATCGATCGAATTGGTGGAGGCGCGGCCCACATGCCCGGAGCGCAGCACGGCGAGCTCCACGGTCAGGTCGTCGACCGCGGTGGCCTGGGTCGGCACGTTGCGCGCGAAGCGCAGAAGCAGCGAGCGCTCGAGGGTCACCAGGGCGAGGCTGTCCCGTCCGGCATGCGCGACCGCGTGCGCGGCGATCTCGACCGCGTTCACGCCACGCCCACCTCCACGTCGCGAAAGCGAGCCGGCGCGCATCCGTGCGAGACCCGCATGACCTGGCCGGGCTCGCCCTTGCCGCAGCCGAGCAGCGAGATGAGGCGCCACTCGGAGGGTGAGCACACCGCGTCGCAGCTGCGCCAGAACTCGGGCGTGACCCCGGCGTAGCTGGGATTGCGAAGCAGGCGGCCGCGCTCGCCGCCGCGGATCTCCCATGCCGCCTCGCCCTCGAACTGGAAGTGCAGGCGCCGGCCGTCGATCGACCACGACCGGTTTGTCTCGACCAGGAGACCGTCGTCGGTGTCCGCCACCAGATCGTCGAGGGTGCCGGCGTCGCGCGGCTCCAGATTCACGTTGGTCATCCGCACGATCGGCTGGCGCGCGAAGCCGTCGGCGCGCATGCAGCCCCCGGAGCGGTCGAGTCCTGTCTCGGCGGCCGTCTCGCGCGAGGACAGGAAGCCGGCGAGCACGCCGTCGCGGACGATCGGCACCCGTTGTCCCTCCACGCCCTCGTCGTCCCAGCGGTAGCTGCCCAGTCCGAGCGGGTTGGTGGCGTCGGCCGTGACGTCGATCTGCTCCGAGCCCAGCCGGAACGAGCCGATGCCGTCCGCGGGCAGGAAGCTCGTGCCCGCGTAGGACGCCTCGCGCCCCAGCACGCGGTCCAGCTCCACCGCGTGGCCCACGGACTCGTGGATCTGAAGGCCCAGCTGCTCGCCCGCGAGGATGAGCGTCGTCCGCTGCTGTGGACAGGCCGGAGCTGAGAGCAGCGCGGCTGCCTCCTCGGCCACCCGTGGTGCCGCCGCGGTCAGACCCAGGGCGAGGAAGCGCTCGTAGCCGCCGGGCGTGACCTGACCGCCGTGGGACGCCGGGAAGGAGCGCACCTGGGTGTGGTCGCCGTCCACGGCCACGGCGGCGATCCCGCCGCCGCACTCCGTGCTGTGCTGCTCGCACAGCGCGCCCTCGGTGCTGGCGAACAGCTTGTCCACGTGCATCGCCTCGAAGCGCGCGATCGCAATGCTCACGCCCGGCTCGGCGCGGAGCGCGGCGTCGGCCTCGGCCAGCTGCGCGAGCTTGTACTCGAGCGGCACGTCGAACGGATCGCGCTCCATCTCGGTCGCCCAGCTTCCCTGGGCTGCGGGCTCAGGAGCCAGCGCCACGGAGTCGCCCGGCCTGGGCTGGGCCCGCGCGATCGTCAGCGCCCGCTCGAGGGCATCCTCCGCGTCGCGCCGTTCCAGGCCGCGCGTGGCCGCGAAGCCCCAGGCGCCGTCGAGCCGCACGCGCACACCGATCCCTTCGCTCTCCGAGGCGTCGAGCTCGTCCAGCTCGCCGTTGCGGGTGGCAATGGTCTCCACGCGCGTGCGCACGTAGCGCGCGTCCGCGTAGTCCACGCGCAGGCGCGCGGTGTCCATCAGCTGCCGCAGCAGATCGTGCACGCGGGCGAGACTAGCCCGCACCGCCGCCGAGCTCTAGGAGTCCAGGGTCACGAACATCGTCACGACGGTCCGGCCCGACGCGCGGCCGATCTCCACGGCATCGCAGGTGAGGCGCGCGATCGGCAGGCCCCAGCCGCCCCCGGCCGGGTCGCCGGGGGGCACCCAGCCGGTGTGCGGGTCGAGTATGCCGGCGCCGCCGTCGCTCACCTGGCAGACCAGCTCGCCCGCCTCCTCCCAGATCTCAGCGCGCACGGGCGGCTCGCCATGAACCTCGGCGTTGGTGGCCACCTCCTGGACCGCCAGCACCACGTCGTCAACGCGCGCGGGGGCCACGCCGAGGCACTCGGCGTGCTCGCGCACGGCCACCCGTAGCTCCGCCCAGGGAGACGGCAGAGTAAGCGCCGAAGCGGGAGGAGCGGCCGGCCGGCCGGGCGCGTGTTCGCCCGGCGTGGCGAAGCCGGCGGAGTCCACCGCCGCGCCGTCCTGGATGAGCTGGGGATGGGTGTGGGTGGCCATCTGGAGCACCGCTGCCGGAAGCGATCGGCCGTCGAACAGGCAGACGAAGCGCAGCGGCAGGTCGGCGAGGGCGACGTTCACGACGGACTCGAAACGAGCCCATTCCCGGGCCGCGGCGCCGGAGCCCTCCCAGGCCCATTCGTCGATCACCCGCAGCGCTCGCTCCGCCGGGACCTCGGCGGCCAGCCGGCGCAGCTCCTGGAGACGCTCGAACGGATGCGGGAACCACGTGCGCGACTCGTGCAGCTGCACGAGCTCCGCGTCGTCTCCGAGAGCGGCCCGGAGCGAGGTGACGGTCGCGGGCTGCGCCGCCACCAGCACCGGATCGCCCAGCTCCAGCCCCAGCCGCACGAACGCGGCAGTGGCGTCCGTGAGCTGGGTCTGGGAGCGGTAGATCAGTGCCTGGTGCGAAAGCCCCTGTGAGACCACTGTCTCGCGCCTGGGGGCCGGAGTCGCACCTGTACCGAGCGGCACTGTGGTCTAACGGCTGGCGGCGGGGCGTGCCGAGAGCGCGTGCTGTGGGCGGGGCCGGCGGCGCAGAAGGCTGGGCCGGCGGCGCCTGCGGCCGCGATTCTCGGCGATCAGGCTCTTCGTCGAGGTGACCGGCCGGTAGGGGTTCGGGTCACCGTAGAGCTGCTGTGAGGCGTAGGCCAGGGGTAGGGCGGGAATCATGCGAGACCTCCAAGAGGGGACGTGACAAGCCTGCCGCTTGCCGCCCCTCTTGTGTGAGGAGTTCGTCACAGAAGCCCGCGGGCCCGCGCGAGCGGCCTTCTCCGCTAGGGGACGTTCGGATTGATGTCCGGGTCCGGCGAGGGCTGGTTGTCGTGCACGCCGTGCTCGAGGTGAGGCGGCTCGGGGTCCGGGCCGTCGAACTCGTTCGGCGGATCGGGAACGTCGCTGTCCGCGGGCATGCTCGCGACCCCCGCGCGACGCTGGCGCAGCGAGCTCCAGCAGGCGTCGAGCTCCCGCTGGACCGCGTGCAGGCGGTTGTGCTCCTGGTCGGTGAGCCCGCCCGACTCGCTGGCGCGCCAGAGTCGGTGCTCCTCCTCAACGAGGCGGTCGATGCGGTCGAGAATCGGGCTCTCATCCATGCGCAGTGAGGTTAGTCGCCCGGCGCCGGACCCGCTCTCGCAGCGCCAGCTCGAGCTCGAAGCGGCACTCCGGATCTTCCAGCTGCTCGCCGAGAAGGGCCCGTAGGCGGGTGAGCCGGTAGCGCGCCGTCTGTGGGTGAACCGCCATCGAGTCGGCCATCGCGGCGGCGTTGCCCTGCCTGCGCAGATAGGCGAGCGCCGTGTCCTCCATGCGAGCCCGCGACTTCGGCGTGAGCTCATCGAGGGCGGCCAGCCGCCGGCGGGCGATGCGCTCGACCAGGGCGGCGTTCTCGTACAGGAGCAGGTCGCCGAGCCGGTCGTCTGCCCGCACGAGGCCCTGCCCGGCGATCGCCCCGTCGCCTACGGCGTCGAGGGTGGTACTTGCGATGGCCCAGGACTGGGGGAGCTCGAGGAGCGGGCCCGACGGGCCGAGCACGGCCACGCCGCCCGCCACGGCCTCGGTGATCTGGTCGAGCTGCCCGGGCCCCTCCGCGTCGGGGACCACCGCACAGCCGAGCTCGCGCAGACCCGAGCTGATCACGTCGGGCGGCAGACGGCGAGCCAGCCGGCCGAGGGAGTCGAGGGGGCACACGAGCACAGCCGCTGTGCGGGGCACGCTCCACCCGGCCCTCTGGGCGGCCAGCTCGAGCTCAGCGCTGTCGGCAGGCGGGGTGTCGCGAAGCAGAAGGGCGATCAACTCGCGGCGCCTGCGCTGGCGCTCGCCCTCGCGCTCCGTGCGCGCCTCGGCATAGCCTTCGACCGAGTCGGCGGAGAGCTCCTCGATGTAGGCGAAGATCGACTCCGCGAGCGTGCTGAGCACCTCGGCGTCGAGATTCGCGCGCCGCGCCGTCTCGGCCAGCCGGCGCCAGGCCACGCGGGCGCCCACGCGGTAGGCGGACTGCAGCGCGTCGAGGGCGCGGCCCTGGCGCTGCTCTCCGCGACCGAGGTTCACGTAGACGTCGCGGCCCGGCTCGCGGCCGCTGTCCGGATCGCGGATCAGGGCCACGAACTGCCGCAGCGCCTCGGTCACCCCGGTGCGCACGCCATGGCCGAAGGCGCCCTCGAACGGGCGCGCGTAGTCCGGCACCTCGCGGGCGATCGTGCTGAGGATCTCCTCGGTCACGGCCGAGAGCTCCGGCTCGATCACGTCTGCCACCTCGGGTGGGAGCTTCCTCCAAGGTTCCGTGTTATCGATTCTTGTCACTCAGTAGATAAGAAACACTTGCAAACAGTGAGTGTTGAACCGTAGTACATGGTGGAATCCGAGCATATCCTCCATGCAATGACCAGGTTCGAGAAGCAAATCAACCTTTGGGCCGTCGTGCTGCCCTTCGCCGCCACGATCGCCGCCGTCGTGCTCTTGTGGAACAGCGTCGTGTCGGCCACCGATCTCGCCATCCTCGGGGTGATGTACGTGCTCACCGGGTTGGGCGTGACCGTTGGCTTCCACCGCCTGCTCACCCACCGCTCGTTCCAGGTCGCCAAGCCGGTGGAGTACACCTTCGCCGTGCTCGGCTCGATGGCCGTCCAGGGTCCGGTGATCAACTGGGTGGCCGACCACCGAAAGCATCACGCCCATGCGGACGAGGAGGGCGATCCGCACAGCCCCCACGTCGGTCACGGCGACGGCGCCACCGGTGTGCTCCGCGGCCTCTGGCACGCCCACGTGGGCTGGCTGCTCGAGCACCAGGGCCAGGCCGGAAGCCGGCGCTACGCGAAGGACCTCACGGAGGACCGAGGCATGCGGCTGATCAACCGGCGCTTCCCGCTGCTCGTGCTGCTCACGCTGCTCGTCCCCGCCCTGGCCGGGTGGGTGCTCACGGGCACCCTCGTGGGTGCGGCCACCGGACTTCTATGGGGCGGCCTGGTGCGCGTGTTCCTCGTGCATCACGTGACCTGGAGCGTCAACTCCGTCTGCCACTTCCTCGGCAGCCGCCGCTTCGAGACCGACGACCAGTCGCGCAACGTCTTCTGGCTGGCGCTGCCGTCCTTCGGCGAGTCCTGGCATCACAACCATCACGCCTTCCCGCGTTCGGCCGAGCACGGCCTGCGGCGCTGGGAGATCGATCCCTCGGCGCTGGTGATCTCGGCGATGGAGAAGGTGGGCCTCGCCCGCAACGTCGTCCGGATCTCGCCGGAGCGTCAGGTCGAGCGCCAGGAGGGCGCCGCGCCGCAGCGCCGGGCCACGGCACCGCTGGAGAGCCAGGCGTCCTGACGGGCGACTCAGCGCGGCAGGCGCATCCTCAGAGCGGGCGGCCCCGTTGCCGCCGCGGTAGAACGGCTCGAAGGCCCGCTCGCGATCGTCGCGTGAGAGCCCGTGGCCGCTGTCGGCGACCTCGATCTCCACGCCTGCGCTGTTCGACTCGGCCAGCACGGTCACGCTTCCGTCCGCGGGGGTGTGCCGGATGGCGTTCTGGATCAGGTTGAAGAGCACCCGCTGGAGCGTCACGATCGGCTCGTCGTCTACCACGAGAATGGAGCCGCGTGCGGCCGCGCTCATCGAGTCAATACTGGCAGCCTCCGGCCTGCGGGTGACCGGGGTTAAGGACTCTGTAAGCGTCCGCCCAGCAGGCGCGGCAGCACCTCGTCGGCCACCGTCCGCTGCACGGCCTCGGAACGCAGCGGCGCCAGCATCCCGGCCGCCCGCTCCCGGTAGGCCCGCACGCGCTCCGGGGGAAGGTCGAACGCCGCCCGCAGCGCCCGCCCCAGATCGGCGGGCTCGATGCGTTCGGCCACCAGCGCCGGCTCGAGCGCGCGCGCCATGCGCAGGGCCTCGAACGGGCCGCCCGAGGGCACCGTGGCCACGAGCGCGCCGTCGGCGAGCGCCTCGAGGGGCGCCTGGCCGAAGTCCTCCCAGCGGGCACCCGCGGCGTACACGCGGGCTCGGCGCATGCGCCCGCGAAACTCTCCGGCCGGCACCGTGCCGCGCAGGTCGAGGGTGCCGGGTTCGGGCACGCCGCTGCGGCGCAGGTGGGCCCGTGCCGTGTCGGGATGGAGGCCGTAGACCTCGAGCCGCGCGCCGGGGAGCGCCGCCGCGGCCCAGCCCGCCACGAGGATGTCGAGGCCCTTCGCCTTGGGGTCGGGCACGTAGGCGATCGCCACCTGCTCGCGATCCCCTGCGACGGGTCCCGAGGGCTCGACCGGCGGGGACACCACGATCGCCGGGGCGGCGCCGGGAGGCAGCTCGGCCACCGCGGCCTCGCTCAGCGGCAGGGTCAACGCCGCCCGGCCCAGACCGCGGCGCTCGAGCACCCGCAGGACCGCGTTGCGAGCGCCCGGGCGATTCATCCGGGCCGGGGCGTCGAGGCGGACTGCGTAGGGAATGTCCAGCGCGGGGAGGAGCATGGCGGCGGTGGTGGTGGAGATCACGAGCGCCCGCGGGCGGTGGCGCTCGAGAGCCGCCCGCGCGGCCCGGCGAGCGGCGTGCATCTCCACCAGGTCGTTCACGGGATAGCCCCGCCGCAGCCGTCCCGCAGCGCCGAAACGCACCGACACCGCCTCGACGCTCGCGCCCGCCCGCCTCAGCTGCTCGGCGAACTGCCGGTCCGTGTGACGCCAGCCGAGCGTGGTGCCGAGTGAGAGCAGCAGGATGTCCGGTGCGTCCGCCATCCGTGCGAACGCTGGCAGATGGAACGGCGTCAGGCCTGCCGGCGCAGCCTCGGCACGCGAGCTGCGAAGAGGACGGCCGAGCCCAGGAAGAGCGCCGCGGTGAGCAAGAGCCAGCGGTCGAAGTAGACGTCCTTGCTCAGCCCGGTGGTCCGCATGAAGCCACGCGCGGCCGGGCTGCGCCCCGCGAGCGTGTACGGGATCACCAAGCGCGACCAGGAGGAGCTCGTGCTGGCGCTCGGCCGGGCCTACGGGCTGGAGACCGTCGCGCTGCGTTACCTGAACGTGTACGGCCCCCGCCAGGCGCTCGGCAACCCGTACACGGGCGTGGCTGCGATCTTCGCTGCGCGGGTGCTGAACGACCGTGCACCGCTGGTCTTCGAGGACGGCGGCCAGCTGCGCGATCTGATCCACGTAGCGGACGTGACCCGCGCCACCGCCGCGGCGATGTCCGCGCCGGCGGCGCCCGGACACGCCATCAACGTGGCCACCGGCAGGCGCGTTCGCATCCGCGACCTGGCCGACCGAATCGCCGGGGCGCTCGGGTCGTCGCTCGAGCCGAGGATCACCGGCGAGTACCGCGCGGGCGACATCCGCCACTGCTTCGCCGACGTTTTACGCGCGCGCGAGCTGCTCGGCTTCGAGGCACAGATCGCCCTCGACGAGGGCATGCCGGAGCTGGCCGCCTGGGTGGCCTCGACCGGCGCCGCCGAGCGCGGCGAGGAGGCGCTGGCCGACCTGCGCGCCCGTGGCCTCGTGGGCTGAGCCGGGCTAGCTCGCGGGGAGGCCGGCCCGGCGGGGCACCAAGACGAGCACGCCGAGAGCGATCAGAGCCGGGACCCACGCCAGCAGGCGGCCCTCGCCCGAGAACGCGAGCGCCACCACCAGGCCGCTGATCGAGTAGATCACGAGGATCAACACGAGCTCCCACCAGGGCAGGGCGGGGCGCGGGCCGGGAACCCCGACGCTGCGTTCGGCCAGCCCGGCGCCGAGCAGCGTCAGCAGGCTGGTGACCGCGTTGACGGTGGCGCCGCGGATGCCCAGGCCGAGTATGGCGGCGCCCTGAACGCCTGCCGAGAACGCGGCGATCCCGACCACCGCCACGGCGCCGGCCGAGCCGCGCTCCGGGTCCCCGGCGGCCGTCCACAGGACGGCGAACAGGATCAGCAGCCCGGCGTGTACGAGCAGCGGACGCCGCACCGGTCCGGGCCAGGCCATCGTCCCCACGGCTCGCACCAGCGTGACCGCGAGCGAGGTGCCCGCGACAAAGGCAGCGAGCGCCGTCAGCAGGATCAGCAGGCGCGCCCCGTCGCCGTCGGCGGCCGCGATGCCGACCTGCACGAGGTCTCCGGTGACGGCCGAGACGAACACGCTGCCCAGCGCGACGAAGGTGAGCCCGTCGAGCCAGCCGGCCACGGCGGCCAGCGCGAGGATGACCGCGCGCACCCGCCGGCGGCTTCCCAGCGGAAGAGCGTCTGCCGCCATTGGCGGGACGGTGACGCCCGGGCCAGACGGAGAACCCGCGGTCCGCGGCCGGTTATGCTCGCGCCGTGAGCGAGCCGCTGCGTGACCTACCGGCCTGGGGCGAGCTCGAGCGCCACCGCGAGAAGATCGGCGACCGCCACCTTCGCGATCTGTTCGCCGCCGACCCCGGGCGCGGCGAGCGCATGGTCGCCGAGGGCGCCGGCCTCCACCTCGATTACTCGAAGAACCGGATCAGCGACGACACGCTCGCGCTCCTCGTCGCGCTCGCCGAGCAGAGCGGGATGCCCGAGCGGCGGGAGCAGATGTTCCGCGGCGAGCGCATCAACGTCTCCGAGAACCGCTCCGTCCTGCACGTGGCGCTGCGGATGCCGCGCGAGCGGTCGCTAGTCGTCGACGGAGTCGACGTGGTCAAGGAGGTCCACGAGGTCCTCGACCGCATGAGCGAGTTCGCCGAGCGCGTCCGCAGCGGCGAGTGGAAAGGTCACACCGGCCAGCGGATCCGCAACGTCGTGAACATCGGCATCGGCGGCTCGGACCTCGGGCCGGTGATGGCCTACGAGGCGCTGCGCCACTACTCCGACCGGGACATGAGCTTCCGGTTCGTCTCGAACGTGGACGCGACCGATTTCGTCGAGGCCACCCGTGACCTCGATCCGGCGGAGACCCTGTTCGTCGTGTGCTCGAAGACCTTCACCACGCTCGAGACCATGACCAACGCCCGCAGCGCGCGGGAGTGGTCGCTCGCGGCGCTGGGCGACGAGGAGGCCATCGCCAAGCACTTCGTTGCGGTGTCGACCAATGCGGAGGGCGTGGCCGATTTCGGGATCGAGACCGACAACATGTTCGGCTTCTGGGATTGGGTCGGCGGGCGCTACTCGATGGACTCGGCCATCGGTCTGTCGACGATGCTCGCGATCGGCCCCGAGGCCTACGGGCAGATGCTCGCCGGCTTCCATGCGATCGATGAGCATTTCCGTGAGGCGCCGCTGAGCGAGAACCTGCCGGCGCTCATGGGGCTGCTTGGCCGTCTGGTACGGCGACTTCTTCGGCGCCCAGACGATCGCCGTCCTGCCCTATGACCGCTACCTGCTGCGCTTCCCGGCCTATCTGCAGCAGCTGACCATGGAGTCGAACGGCAAGCACGTGACCCTCGACGGCACGCGTGTCGACTACGAGACGGGTGCGATCTACTGGGGCGAGCCCGGGACCAACGGCCAGCACTCCTTCTACCAGCTGATCCACCAGGGCACGAGGCTCATCCCGTGTGACTTCATCGGCTTCCTCCACCCGCTCAACCCGCTCGGCGAACACCACGACCTTCTCATCTCGAACGTCTTCGCCCAGCCCGAGGCGCTCGCCTTCGGCAAGACACCCGACCAGGTGCGCGAAGAGGGGACCGCGGAGGCGGTGGTCCCCCACCGGGTGATGGAGGGAAACCGGCCCTCGAACGTGATCCTCGCCGAGCGCCTCGATCCGGCGACGCTGGGGAGCCTCGTGGCCCTGTACGAGCACAGCGTCTTCACGCAGGGCGCGATCTGGGGGATCGACTCCTTCGACCAATGGGGCGTCGAGCTCGGCAAGGCCCTGGCCAGCCGGATCACCCCCGAGCTTCAGGCGGCGGACGAGCCGGAGCTGTCCCACGACAGCTCGACCAACGCGCTGATCCGCCGCTACCGCGCCGCCCGCAGAAGCTGAGCGGCGGGACCTCGTCTAGAACGAAGCTCTAACGCCGGAGGTCGTCGAGTGCCTTGTCGAGCTGTTCGCCAGTCTCGGTGAGTGCGGCCTCGCCAGGCGCTTGGAGCGCGACTGCGACGTAGGAGAGGGTCGGTGGCGGTGCAATCGGTTCCGACACGCTCGTGCGAAGTGGCGGACTTCCTTTGCCGAGGAGGTAGGCCGCCTCGGAGAATCGCTGGCCGGCGATCCCGATCTTGCTGAGATACCGGGTGGGACTGGGCCGGTGTTGGCTGAAGAGGTAGGCGTTGTCTGGGGTGGCCGCCAGCTGGATGATCGGGGAGAAGTCGAGTGTCGCCGTCATCTGGTTCTGGCCCGTGGGCAGCAAGTCGCCTCGGACGAGGGTGGCCAAGAGAATCGCGAGGGCGCGCGCATTACCCGCTTGGGTCGATGTCGTCTTCTGCTCGTCCGCCGGCGGCTTCTCCTTGGTCTTCGATCTCTTCGCCTTGGGATCGACGGGTGGGATGACGGGTACGTCGACTGATGTCCCCGGGACGCGAAAGGACTTGCCGTACAGCTGGCGGAAGACGCCGCCGAGCCAGAGCCCCGTTTGCCCGGTCAGGAGGCCGCTGTGAGAGAGCATCGCTTTGATGAACGGGAGGCTCAGCCTGGAGATGCAAGCGCTCGCGGCCTCGTTGTCGGACCAGCGAGTCATCAGGTGAAGCAGCTCGTTGAACTGGACCTTGGCGAGTGCCGCGTAGCGTGCGGCGTAGCACGCCTCATACCGCTTGGCTTCGTCCGGGTCGTCCGGGCGGGTCTGCGGGCATTTGTGCTGGTGCAGCTGACCCACCTCGGCGTAGAAGTCCGCTGGATACTTACCCTGCTGGGCAGCCGCGCCGTAGGCGGAGCGAAACTCCGGGCTCGGGGTTGCCCCGCCGTCGAAGGCTTCGACGTCGAAGATCTGCTCGATCTCGGGAAGGTCGGATGCGGGGGCGTCGGCGAGGGCCTTGACCGAGGGAGAGGGAGCGCTTCGCCAGGCCCGGCGCAGGCCCTGGGTCGCTTGCTCGAAGGTGCGTGCGCCGCTCCAGGTGACGACCGCGCGCAGGTCTTCTCTCAACTGGAAGGCGGCGTAGAGCGCGGCAAGCTTGGCGACGCTGGCGATGAAGACCATCCGCTCGATCTCCCATCCCGCCTGGACCGGCCGGTCGGCAGAGTCGCTCATGTCGATCAGGCAAAGGCTCTTGGGCGCTCGGTCGCCGAGTCGCACCTGAATGCTCCTGACCAGCGCGTCGTGCCGGACGCTCGACTGGGTCACGAAGTTCGTAACGATGTTCGCGCGCTTTGGGTCGAAGAAGGTCCGGCTCTGGGGGAGGCCGGGTAGCGGCGTGGCTGGGGCGGGCGAGCTGGGCAGGAACGGCCTCGCGGCGAATCGTGGCTTCCGCCGGCCATGATGGCGGATCGCCTGTCCCGATGCCACCGGCCGCATGGTTGCGCGACCCGGGGGTTGTTGAGATGATCCGCCGCCGTGGCGGAACTGGCCCGCTTTCGTCTCACTCGCCTGCCCCGGCGCGCAGTACCCGCCGACGAGGCGATACTCAGCCCGCCGCCGGGCGATCCTCCTGACGAGTCATTTCTGCGTGCCCTGCTCGACCTGGTGGCGACGGTCACCGACGATCTCCCCTATGAGGCGCAGAACGCCGCCCGCGCATACCTCGACGGTGACCGATCGATCGTCGAGCCAGAGCTGCGCGAGGGCGTCGTGCCCGAGGGAGACGGGGCAGCGATGCTTCTCTGCCTGGTCGTGCTCTTCGATCGCTGGCTGGCGCGTCAGGGAGGGGTCGCGAGCCCGGAGGACGCCCTGGACGAACTACAGCGGCTGACCAATGAGTCAGGCGCGCCGACAGCCCTCACGGGACTGCTCGGCGCACCTGAATCTCCTGAGTTCAGCGCGCTGGCCTGGCGAATTCTCGAGGGGCTCGCGGTCTCGTTGCTGGTCGGTCCCGAGGAGGAGGAACGGGCCCGGAGGTTGTCACGGCTCGCACTCGTGCTCGGGTTGATCGTCGAGCTGCTCGCGAAGCGCGTTCAGGATGCCGACCAGGTTGAGAGCCTGCTGTCCCGGTCCGTGCTGTTGCCGTCGCCCCCGTTTCCGGACGTGCTGTTCGCGCCGCGTGTCCGCCTGGTCCGCGCGGCGACGGTCTCGGACCTGTTCGTGCTGCGGTCGGAGTGGGCCTGCTACCTGGCGGGCGAAATCGCCGAGATCCGGAATGTGATGAAGGGCGAGACTTTCAGGGATCGGATGCTCACCGTCGACGAGCGTGAGACGATCGAGACCGACGAAACGGTCGAGGCGACAACGACCGAGCAGGAGGACATCACTCGCTCCAGCAGCGAGACGTCCGAAGAGGTCCAGCGCGAGCTCGCGCTTGCGGTCAAGGCGGACGCGCAGGTCGAAGTCGAGGGGTCCTACGGGCCGATGAAGATCGCCGCCAGCGCCGGCGTGGCGGTCGATCTCTCATTGCAAGAGTCCACGAACCGCGCGACCCGGCTGGCCCGCGAGGTTTCGGCGCGCTCGCTCGGGCGGGTCGAGCAGCGAGTTCGCGACGAGCGCGTCCGCCGCACCCTGACCCGGCTCGAGACGGAGAGCAGTCACGGATTCAAGCCGCAAAAGGCGCACGTAAGCGGGGTCTACCGGTGGGTCGACCGGGCCGATCGCTTCCAGCTCTTCCGCTACCCGGATCGGTTGATGCTCGAGTTTGAGCTGCCCGAACCCGGGCGCTACCTGGAGAAGCTCCTGTCGCAGCCCGTCACGTTGGGGTCGATCCCGCCGCCGCCGGCATTCACCCTCGATCTGGCGACGATCGACCGCACCAACTACTCCGCGCTCGGCCGTGACTATCGAGCGTCGGGAATTCCCGCGCCGCCCAGCCCCATGGTCGCCGTTTCGACCACCCTCGCCGCCGCGGCCGCCCAAGGAACGCCGGAGCCGACCGGCACGATCTGGAACCCACCGGTGTTCACCGACAGCGACGAGCTCGCGATCCCGTCGGGCTACGCCGCTCGGCGGGTCACCCTCAGCGGCTACGCGGAACCGTTCCGCGCCAACTGGCAACGCGAGAACACCACGCGGGGGGGATCCGGTCCACTCGAGGATTTCCACGTAATCACCGTGACGGCCGGTGTCGGCGACAAGCACTGGGCGGACTTCCAGACCGGAACCACGGACCCAACCTGGCGTAACGCGCTTCAGCTGGGAAAGCGGGACGCCCAGAATCAGCCGTTGCAAGTGCAGTACCTCGACGCTGCGCTGCAGTTCTCCCACTCAGACGCCGTACTCGACCCGATCGTGACCAAGCTGCCCGTCTCCCTCAGCGTCATGGGAGGCAGGTCGGCCACCGCGGCCGTCGAGATCGAGTGCGAGCCAACCGAGGCCGCGTTGGCAGAGTGGCGCCAGCAGGTGTTCGACGCGTGCCTGACCGCCCACGACACGTGGGAGCGCGAGTACCGCGCAGAACAGGCACGTCTTGGCGGGCCAGTAGCGCTGCATGAACGCTCTCCGACTCGTAACCGTGAGCTGGTCCGCAACGAGCTGAAGCGCCAGGTGATTGCCTGGTTGCTGGGCGAGGAGGACTTCGCCGGCCGCGACGCCGTCGGCGGCCACGACGTTTCCGGGTTCGACCTCCAGGCGGCCCTCGATCAGGCCCCGGTCATCCAGTTCCTCGAGCAGGCGATCGAGTGGTCGAACCTCACGTACATTCCCTATCCCTATTACTGGGGCCGCAAGGCCGGATGGGACAAGCTCTCCATCCTCGAAGCCGTCGACGCCGACCTCGCCCGCTTCCTGTCCGCCGGCTCGGTGCGAGTGGTCGTGCCCGCCCGGCCAGGCCTCGAGAACGACATGCTCAGCTGGATTCTCTGGCAAATACCGTGGAGCGGCGGCGCCCCGCCGATCCCGGGAAGCGACCGCTATGTCTCCATAGCAACCGAGCTTGCCGACCTCACTCGTCCACCCGAGGACGGAGTCCCCGGCAAATCCTGGGAGGCCCGGACACCCACAACGCTGCGCTGGCTCGACCGCGATCCGGACCTTCCCAAGAACACCGCGAACCAACTCACTGCGCCAAAGACCACGCTCTGTGACTGAGAGCCTCGATGCGCCGTCGTGGCGGTCCAGATGGCCGGGATCTCGCGCGACTCGCGCGCGCGTGAAACTGAGCACCGCCGACGACTGAGTCGCAATATCCGGTCTTCCGGTCGAGCCGCCTGCTCAGGCTCAGAAAGAGGGTTGCAGGGGTTGCGAATGCGCCCAGGGAGACTCGAACTCCCACCCCGCTTACACGGGACAAGGCCCTCAACCTTGTCGAGTTCGGCCCCCCCTCGGAGACCAGCCGGTCCGACGAGCGCCTGTAAGGGCGAGCGGATCTGCCGATCAGGTCAACGTCCTGGTGCGCCCGGAGTCACGCTGGGCATGACGATCACCGCATGAAGCCCGTTATCTCGGGTCCAGATGAGGAAACGAGCAAGTGCTCCCTTCACGCGGGACGCGCTTTCCCAAGGCGTCCGTTAGCACTGCGATCAGACGTCGGGCGAGAGTGTCGCAACCACGCGAGGGGTCTCTCCGAACGCACGATGCTCAGTTCACCCGGTTCGGGGGATGCGCCCGCCCTCCGGGCAAGCGTATGGTTGCGAGGTGGGTCTCTTGCGACGTCGCAGCGATGAGCCCGAAGGCGAGCGGTTTCTGATGCGCGAGAAGCTGCTGGCGATCGGAGATGACTTCTGGATCGAGAACGACCGAGGCGAGCGGGCCTACAAGGTCGACGGCAAGGCGGTTCGGTTACGAGAGACATTCGTTCTCGAAAACAGCTCGGGAGACGAGGTGGCGCGGATCAAGGAGCGCAAGCTCAGCATCCGCGACAAGGTAGCCGTCGAGCGCTATGGCAACACCGTTGCGACCGTCCACAAGGCTCTCGTCGGGATCCGCGCTCGCTTCGCCATCGACGTCGAGCATGGCGCCGACATGAAGGCGCACGGGAACGTCGTCGACCACGAGTACGAGATCGAGCGCGACGGCGACACTGTCGCGACGATCTCCAAGAAGTGGTTTCGGGTGCGCGAGTCCTACGGCGTCGACGTCGCGCCTGGCGAGGACGCTCCGCTCATTCTCGCCATCACGGTCGCCATCGACTCGCTGACCACCCGCGACTGAGCTGACGCGCGACCCGCGCCGCCGCCTCGCGCGTAGGGAGTTGTGCTGCAAGCCGATCGTCTGCGCTACTCCAACTCATGAGAAGCGGAGGTGAGCGGGGCGCGTCGGACTACCGCTGGTCGTCCAAAGCAGCAACCAGGCCCGTCCACCGGACTCGGTGCGCTGTGCGTGGATGCTGGCGACAAGGACGCGGCAGCGGGGGCGGCGGTTCGCGTCGCGATGCACCTGCTCTTCGATACCGCCCTGATGGCACCGGTGCGCGGCTGGTTGGCACGAGCCGAGCGGCTGCTCGAGGGTCAGCGTGAGACGCCGGCGAACGCTTGGCTTGCGGTGTTCGCACGTACGAGCGCATGCTGACCGGCGACCTCCCCGGCGCTCGACCGTGGGCGCGGCGGGCCATCGAGCTGGGTTCGAAGCATGACCCGGCGGCGTGCGCCCTCGGACAGGTGGCAGAAGCACGGCTGCTGATCCTGGGCGGTGATGTCGAGCAAGGCCTGGCGCTGCTCGACGAGGTCGGGGTAGACGACCCCAGTCGAGAGCGGATCGAGGTCCCCGGCGACCGTCGCTGCAGCGCGAGAGTGCCGGAATCCATGAAAGCGAGCGTCTCGCGAGTCGAGCGTCAGACGACTGGTATGGACGACCGGCGTGCGCGCTGGGGGTGATGCGGAGACGCCCGCTTCGGTCCGGGCGAAGCGGGAGCGCCGGGTCGCTCCCGCAGCCGTGATTTGCGCTTGCTCAGAGTTGGAGGCCGGCGCTGGCCGACATCATCGGGGCGCGGCGGGTGCGGACCGCAGCGATGATCTCCTCGGGGTCGATGCCTTGCAGGTAGATCGAGGTGGTGCCGAGGTTGGTGTGGCCGAGTTGGCGCTGGATGATGTTGAGCGGGACGCCCTCGCGGGCGAGCTCGAGCGCGTGGGCGTGGCGCAGCTGATGGGGCGCGAACCGGCGGCGCACGCCTGCCTGGGTGGCGAGCCGGCGCAGCTCGCGGCGTACCCCGGCGCTGGCCCAGGGCCGTCCGCGGGTGGGGCCGTCGATGATGCAGAACAGCGGCCCGGCTGGCAGCCCGCGCCGCGCTGCGAGTCATGGGCGCAGCTGCTCCCAGCCCCACTCGTCCGGCCTATCACGCCGGCCGGCCGCCGCGCAACAAGGGGATGCGCTACCCGGCCGACCCGCCGACGGTGGAGGAGGTCGTGGCCGTGATGCGCCACGCCGCCGAGGATCGTCACGGCTGGCGCGTGCGAGCGATGATCGTCGTCTTGTGGCGCGCCGGGCTGCGCGTCCAGGAAGCGCTAGCGCTCGCCGAGCACGACCTCGACCACCGGCGCGGTTCGCTGCTGGTCCGCAACGGCAAGGGCGGCCGCCGCCGCGAGGTCGGCATGGACGAGTGGGGCTGGGAACAGCTACGGCCATGGCTGACCGCGCGGGCACGAGCTGCCGGTCGGGTCGCTCTTCTGCATCATCGACGGCCCGACCCGCGGGCGGCCGTGGTCGAGGCGCGGCCGTCCGCGCCGAGTTCCGCCGGCTCGCATCCGAGGCGGGCATCAGGCGACGGTTCGCGCCGCATCAGCTGCGCCACGCGCATGCGCTCGAGCTCGCGCGTGAGGGCGTTACGCTGAACATCATCCAGCGCCAGCTCGGCCACGCGAATCTCGGCACCACCTCGATCTACCTGCAGGGGATCGACACAGAGGAGATCATCACGGCCGTGCGCACCCGCCGCGCGCCGATGGTGGCGTGCGGCGAGTCGGCCTCCGCTTCTCGCGCCAAGCGCCGAGCGGACCGCGACGAGCAGCTCATGGCCCGCTGAGCGAGGACGTCGCGATGACCGGGGAGATCACCCTCACGGGCTCGGTGCTGCCGATCGGCGGCGTGAAGGAGAAGGTGCTCGCCGCCCACCGCGCCGGCATCGGCACGGTGGTCCTCCCGAAGCTCAACGGGACGGGCTCGCCGAGCTTCCGGACGAGCTGCGCGACGGAGATGCGGATCGAGCTCGCCGATCGGATCGAGCAGGTGCTGGACGTCCTGGAGCCGGTGGCCCAGCCCGTCTGAGGTCGGTCGGGTAGAGTCGGGCCGTGCCGCCCTCGCCGTCCGCCTACCTCGACCGGCTCCGGCGCCTGCTGTGCTGCCGGCCACCTTCGCAGGTCACCGGCGTCGAGGCTCAGACCGGCGGCGGCAGCGGGGAGGTCTTCGTCGCCTGGGCCCACAACCCGCCGTCGGAGCACATCGTCTTCTACCGGGTCTACCGCCGCGTCGGCACCGGGGTCTGGCGCCACCTAGCCGCCGTCACCGAGCAGGCGACCGACGTCAACTTCCCGGGCAAGGTCGCGATGCTCGACTTCGAGGGCAACTTCCCGGGCGGCAGCGACTTCGGCCCCAACGGCGAGCGCACCTACGTCGTCACGGCCATCAGCCGCGCCGGCCTCGAGGGGCCGTTGTCCGGCCCGGTGGTGGGGACCCCGCCCTAGCCGCGGGGGCGAGCCGCAGAGCCCGCGATCGGTCATGTTCCAGAAGCACTTCAGCTCCGCTCACGTCATCGCCATCGTCGCGCTGTTCGTTTCGTTGGGCAGTGCCTTGAGCGCTAGCCGCCCGGCGCCCCACTGCGGCACCGCCTAGGTCTGAGACCGCGGGATGAAGCGGCGCGTCGTCGCCCGAGGCGGCTCAATCACAAGAACGCTCCTCTGATCAGAAACCTCAGGGCTCCCGGCTTGTGCGCCGAGTGGCGGGGACACAAGATTCCCCCTTGCGCGACATGCGGGAGGGACGAGCGCTCCGGGAGAAACGCCTGCCCTTCGTCCAAAGCGGGTGCCGACTAGCGATGACTTTCACAGGCTTCGGACGAACTCTTACACCGCATTGGCCTCGGCAGCTCTGCACTTGGCGGAGCGGGGCGATGAGGCAATCGTCCAACCACATCACCGACTAGCTGCCGCTATGCTTGGTGTTCGCCTTGTCCTTAACCCTTGGCGGGCGGTTTTTCCCGGCTCCGACCCTCGGCCGGATGTAGGCGTCGACTACGGCGTTGACGCCTTAACACTTTCCTGTCAGGAGCTGGTCTCATGGCCACTGCACCGCCCGAGCGCGAGGATTCGCATCCGTCCTCGCACAATCTGGCCGCCCGGATGGCGCGCTGGAGCAGCAAGCACCGGAAGAAGGCCTTCTGGGGGTGGCTCGTCTTCGTCGTCCTGGCCTTCGCCATCGGACAGTCGATGGGATCGAACCTCATCTCGGACGTCGACAATTTCAACGGGGAGTCCCACGACGCAGAGGTCGCTCTTGACGAAGCCGGCCTTCGTCCACAGTCGGAGACAGTGTTCATTCAGAGCGACCGGTACACCGTCAAGGACCCGCAGTTCAGAGCTGCTGTCCAGGACGTGGCATCGCATCTCACGAAGGTTGCGTATGTCCAGGACGTGAAGTCGCCGCTCGACGGTGCCAGCGCGGTGTCCGAGAACGGCCACGCCGCCCTCGTGGACTTCAACGTCGCGGGCGACTCGACCGAGGCTCAGGATCGGATCGATCCCGTGCTGGCCGCTGTGGCGGCCGCTCAGAAGCGCCACCCTGACCTCGCCGTGGAGGAGATCGGCGACGCCAGCGCCAACAAGGCGGTCAACGAGACCATCGGCGACGACCTGGCGAGCGCGGGGATGCTGTCGATCCCGGTCACTCTGATCCTCCTCGTGATCTTCTTCGGTTCGCTCGTGGCCGCATCGGTGCCGCTGTGGATCGGGCTCAGCTCCGTCATCGCGGCGCTTGGGCTGACGAACATCGCCAGCCAGATCGTGCCCGTCGACAGCAACCTGCCCGCGGTGATCCTCCTGATCGGACTGGCAGTGGGAGTGGACTACTCGCTCTTCTATCTCAAGCGAGAGCGTGAGGAGCGGGCGGCGGGCCGGAGCGAGACAGCCGCGCTCGAGGCCTCCGCCGCTACATCGGGCCGGGCTGTGCTGATCTCCGGCGCGACGGTGATCGTGGCGATGGCCGGCATGTTCATCAGCGCCGACAAGACGTTCATCTCGTTCGCCATGGGCACCATCATCGTCGTCGCGGTGGCGGTATTCGCCTCGCTCACCGTCCTGCCCGCGATGCTCAGCTGGCTCGGAGACCGAGTGGAGAAGGGACGGGTCCCCTTGCTGAGCCGCGGCCGGCGCGGCGCGGGCGAGTCGCGCTTCTGGTCCGGGCTCACGGGCGCTGTCATGCGGCGTCCCGGCCTCTCGCTTGTGGTGACAGGCGCGCTGCTGATCGCACTCGCCCTGCCGGCGCTCGGCATGAAGAGCGTTACGAGCGCCATCGACCAGCTTCCCCAGGATCTGCCTGTGATCGTCACCTACAACAAGGTGAAGGAGGTCTTCCCGCAGGAGGGCACGACGGCGACCGTCGTGATGAAGGTGGACGACGTGAAGGCGGGCGGCCCCACCGCCGGGATCGCCGCTCTCGTCAACGCTGTCGACCGGAACCCGAAGTACTTCAAGAACGGCACCGAGCTGATCGAGAGCAAGGACGACACCGTCGCGCAGATCAACATTCCGACGCTCGGGAGCGGGAACGACCAGGCGTCCTTCGACGCGCTCAACAAGTTGCGCGACGACATCGTGCCGGCGACCATCGGGAAGGTCGAGGGGGCGAGCGTCAACGTCACCGGCGACGCAGCGTCGTCCGAGGACTTCAGGACCAACCTCGACAGCAGGCTGCCGCTGATCTTCGCGTTCGTGTTCGGACTCGCGTTCCTGCTGATGCTGGTCACGTTCCGTTCGATCGTGATCCCGATCAAGGCGATCCTGCTGAACCTGCTGTCGGTCGGGGCGGCCTACGGCGTGCTCGTGATCGTGTTCCAGAACGGCAACGGAGAGAGCCTCCTCGGCTTCGAGTCGAACGGAGGCGTCACGAACTGGCTGCCGCTCTTCCTGTTCGTGGTCCTGTTCGGGCTCTCAATGGACTACCACGTGTTCATCCTGTCGCGCGTCCGCGAGCTCTATGACCGGGGCATGAGCACGGACGAGGCCGTGCAGCGGGGCATCTCGACGACTGCGGGAACCGTGACGAGCGCGGCCGCCGTGATGGTCGGCGTCTTCCTCGTCTTCGTGACGCTCGAGTTCTTGGACTTCAAGGAGCTTGGCCTCGGCCTAGCCGTCGCGGTCCTCATCGACGCGACGATCATCCGCGGGGTGATGCTGCCGGCGGCGATGAAGCTGCTCGGGGACTGGAACTGGTACCTCCCGAGCTGGCTCGAGTGGCTGCCGCGAATCGGCGGCGAGGGCGACGCCCCGGTGCCGCCCAGGGAGCCTCCCGCGCCGGAGATCACGAAGGAGTCGGAGCCCGCGCCGGTCTAGAACAATTCTGGAGGACGACGCAAACAGGCTCCGCTGAGCGCACTCCTAGTCCGTGCGTAAAGCTGGCAGCGTCACGGGCTAAGCACCCACACGCTCCTGCTTTCCATGCAAGGGGCCGTCGCTGCCCGAGTGTCGCTTTGCGCGAAAAGCAGCGGTCGGGACTGGTCGCCGAGCCCGGGCAGCCCGGAATCGCACAGCTTCGTGTGAGGTCCTAAAAACCGGAGCGTCGCTATCCCGCCGATGCGTGTTCTGCTGCGGAACGGGAAAAGGCGGAAGGGCGGAGAGCGGCGCCGCGAGGCGGCCGACGGCGTGTGCCGCGGGGACGGACTGGTGTGTGCCGCGGAGTGTCTACACGCGGTAGAGAAACGTGTAGACCGCGGACGGACCGCCCTGCACCCACTCTGCGAGGCAGTAGCGGCACGTGCTGCGGTCGTCGGCAGGCACATTGACCGTGCTTGGCGGGCGGCCCTCGACCACCTCAGCCTCGACGCGCGTGCCTCGCAGAGGGCCGTCGTCGAGCGCTGCGGTGATCGTCGGTCCGATCTCTTGGTCGGAGGCGCGCGCCTCGAACGTCATGCGGTGGCTGAGGGTGAGCGGCATGGCTATTTGGCCGCGTGGTCCATCGTGATCTCGTTCGCCCGAGCCAGGTGCGAGAGCCCTGCGGCGATCGTGCCGCGGTTGGCGTTCAATCCCTTCGCGAGGTCGCCGGTAGTGCTCTGCGGGTGGCCCTTCAGGTATTCGATGATGCGCCCCTCGACGTCGACCTTGCGCCGACGGGCCATTCCGCGACGATTACTGGCACGCCGCGCGGTCGCTCGACGCGCCGAGCGCTTGGGCACCACTGGCGCCGTGCCGAGCGTCGACTCTGGCAATCGTGGGGTGGGCGCTCCGTCGAGGGTGCGCTGCGTTTGCATTTCGAAGACCTCCCGACCCTCGTGGAGGGTGTCGCGCGCGAGGTAGAGGGTACGAGACCCACCGCGTGAACCAGCGGCCAGGCCCTGCGGGTCTCGATCATGGCCTCATGCTCCGCGCCTCGGCGCTGTCGCGCTTTGGTGGCTTTCGGGCTAGTGGCTGAAGTACTGCCCGCAGGGTCAGCTCGGCTACTTACAGTACTCCCTTTCCGGGCCGGTACCAACAACGGGACGCGCGACGCCTACCGCTCGTTCATGGCGAGCACCTCCCACGACGGACGGGCTCGCGATCACGCGAAGGTAGCTGGGGAGAGGGCGTAGACTCGCTCGTGATGCTTCTCAAGGCGAAGACGTGGCTGGTCAAGGTAATGCCGTTCCTGGCTCGCTGGGGGTCGAACACGACCCCTAACCCGTAAGGGGACGCGGCTTGGGCAGCGTCGGCGCAGAGTGCGGCAGTGTCGGCGCAGAGTGCGGGGCTCCTGCCCTGCCCGACCAGCGGCACCGGCTCTAAGTCCAAGTAGCCGTAAGTCCAAGTAGCCGAGCGCACTCACTTCGGCTCTCCATGCAATGCAGCAGCCATCCGTCGCCGGAGGCGGACTGCTGCTTTCCGCGAGTGGCGGCATTCCTCCTCTAACTCCGGCTACGGCTATCGATTCGCTTCGACCCCGGAACGGTGAGTCGCGCGGCGGCGGCACCAGGGCGCGAGTCGGCCTGCCGCGTTGCAGCGGACCCCGCGTTCTCGTCGCCGCCGTCGGTATACCTCGGTGGGATGAGTAATGGGCTCCGGGACATGGTCGCGCTCGTCACGGGCGCCAGCAGCGGGATCGGTGAGGCGACCGCGCGCGCGCTCGCGGCACTGGGGGGCGACGGTGGCGTTCTCGCGCGCCGCAAGGACCGGCTGGACGCGGTCACGGCCGAGAACGGTGGCCTTGGCCATCGAAACCGATGTCACCGACCGTGACCAGGCGCTGGCCGCCGTCGAGCGGACAGTCCGGGAGCCCGGCCGACTCGACATCGTGATCACCAATGCCGGCGTGATGCTGCTGGTCCGATCGTCGACGCCTCCGTGGAGGAGTGGGATCGAATGCTCGAGCTGCACCTCCAGGGCCTGCTCTTCATCGCTCACGCAGCGCTCCCGCACCTGCTGCGCACCGCCGAGCGCGAGCCGCGCCAGGTCGCGGCCTCGTCAACGTCAGCTCGGTCGCGGCCGACGCGTCGGAGCCGGCGGCGGCATCTACCAGCTCACCTAGCACGGCGTCGGGACCTTCAGCGAAGCCTTACGCCAAGAGGTCACGGCCCGCTACGTCCGTTCGTCGCCGTGGACTTCCCTATCGCTGTTCATCGTGAGCGTGCCTCTGGCGAACGGGGGGAGAGAGAAGCTCACGGTCCTGCCGTGATCCACGCCAGCGACGAAAACGCTCGCAAGTGACGACGCACCGGGCGGAAGCGCGGTGCCTGCGCAACCGACAGCCCTAAACCGGGTTAGGGTCAGCAACCCGAACCGATCGCAGGGGTGTGCACCATGAGACACGTCGTACGGACGCTCGGGTACGGGCGGGGCGCGTTGCTCGCGCTAGTCGCCGTGCTCACAGTCGCTCTCGGGGCCGAAGCCCAGGCCGCGGACCGCGGCAAGGTCGTCCGCTACTGGGAACGCCAGCTCCACACGGGTGGAACGATCCAGCTACTTGACTACCGGGTGTTGCGCTGCGGGCCGCGGGCCTGCATCGTGCGCTGGCATATCCGTGCCTTCACTCCGGGCGACGAGAGCGACTTCGGCGGGTTTAACGAGTACGTCGGCCAGGACGCCTGCTACCCCGCCGTGCGAGTGGCGTGCGACACTCGCGAGCCGACCGTGAGGTGGGTCGCCGCGGGCGGCAACCAGCCCGAGTAAGTGAACGAGCCATGGCTTCATGTACGAGGCGAGCGCTGTCTCAAAGCCTCCACTGCCCCCAGGGCGGCCGCGAAGTTCCCCTGCGACACCGCCCCGAGTATCCGTTATGGCTTTTCTTCGACAGCAATAGGCGGGACTCGTCGTCGGGCCCGGGCTAGTGCGGCCCTAGCGAGGCTCCAACACGACGACCGGTAGCTGCCTTCCTGCCTTCGTCTCGACCCGAGGCAGCCACTTATTCGCGGCCACCAGCTCCCGCCACAACGCGTCTCGGCTCTCGCCCGCTTCGACGGTGGCCTTGCAGGCGACCTGATCGTTGTTGACTTGGATAGCGACGGCCGGGTCTGCAGCGAGGTTGTGGAGCCAGAACGGTGGTTTCGGGGCGCCGCCGTAGGCCGCGACGACGACCCAAGCCTTGCCATGGCGGAGGTATTGAACGCTCCTCGTCCGTCCGCAGCGAGTGTCTTGGGCGCCCGCGCTGCGACGCTCGCTTTTATGGAAGCGGGAGTTGGCGTCGCTCTCGTCTTGGCGCGGCGGGATACTGCACCGTGGCTCATAGGACTAGGCTCGTTCGAGTGAACGACGAAACCGACAGCAGTCTGGGCGACGACGAAATTCTGGCCCTGGTCAGGCGACTGTCTCGTCCGCTCCCTTCAGGCGGCCAGGTGATCGAGCGCGCGGCGATCCTAGCGGCCGGGACCGACTACGCCAAGGTCATCGACTGGGTCGTGGCCCACGAAGGTCAACCGGAGGCGACCGTTGCCGCTGCCCGCTCGCACGGGCTTCACGGCTCTCGGCTCGAGAGCAGCGGTGGACAACCACCCGCAGCGCATCGCTTCGTGTTGCCGCCGGGCGCGCTCGGCTGACTGAGCCCTCGGCGCCGACCCGCAGGCGGTCAGCGGCAGCGAAGCTACTCGGCCGTCCTGCGGGCCAGCGTGAGGCCGACCATTACGAGTAAGGCACCGAAGACCAGAAATCCGAGATCCCAGCCGAGCGGACCGCCCAAATCGTCACGAACGTGGTGTAGCCCCAGTAGGTGGTGGTCGATCAGTCCCTCCACGAGATTGAAGGCGCCCCAGCCGACCAGCAGCATCCCCACCTGCAGACCCCATGGCGGCGCGAGTCGTCCGCGCTGCCACTCAACCAGTGCCGCTGCCAGGCCCGCCGTCACCAGCAGCCAGGTGGATGCATGAAACAGCCCGTCGGCGAGGGTGTTGGCCTCGAGCCCAGCCACAGTCGTCGCCGGATATTCGCCAGTGTCGGTCAGCAGGTGATGCCACTGGAGGATCTGATGCAACACGATCCCGTCGATAAAGCCGCCCAGGCCGAGACCGAGAAGAAAACCGGGCCATCTGGCGGGCGGTGAGTCCGAGTTCACTGCCGCGGGCTACCCAGGGCCGCCAAGACAGAAAACTGCCGAGGCGCCACACGCGTACTCAGCCGAAAGCCTCTCGCCCCTGACTCACCGCGTTCTCTCGACCTAACCAGCGCAGGCGGACGGGCCGGGTTGGCCGGACGCGGCTGCCGGCGAGCCGAAGCAGCTATGGAAGGCGGACAGCAGTCACGTGTCCCGCGCGCGCCAGGGCCGGCTGCCGGAACGCCAGGTTATCTGCGCCAGCCTCGGGTCACCCCGGCCCTGCTCCCACGTCGCCGGCGAAGAGGAATGCTCGCCACGGTCCCTCTACGGCGCGAACGCTCCTCAAGTTGGACCGCGTCGCCTATCAGCCAGAACATGGGTGGCCAGAGGCCGACGAACAACGCTCGTCGCTCCGCGTTTCCGCGCTCCTCTTGGTCAACGGTCTTCGCGCGGATCCAGAGCGCGATGCAGAGGTAGATCGACGCGAGCGAGGTCAGTTGGAAGTGCCAGCCGCGTAGACCTACACGAACGAGAGTCTTGATCAACACCCCGGATCGCTACCCGGGCCTGAGTTGTGCATGCCTGATTTGCTCGCGGGTAGTGGATGCCTATGCCCCGATCCAGCAAGCTGCCCCTGACCCGTTCGGCGGCGATTGCGGCACGGTGGCCGCTCGGCCTGGCGCTGACTTCTTGGCGTTACCTATGGCGAACCATGCCTCTCTACCGCGCCGAGGAACCTGGTTCTTGGGCCAACGATGCGCCGCCTCGGCTACCGGAAGGCAGCATGGACGATGAGGCTCAGCGGGTCGTTGATGGCGTGGGACCGCTCTTCCATCGCCGATACCAGGCGGACATCAGCGGCGCGAGCCTGTCACCCGAAGAGCTGATGGCGCGCCTGCACGCGGACCCCGATTCCGCCGCCCCAAGCGAATTCGCGACCTTCAAGAAGGTCTCGGGGAAGGAGGGGGGCATGTGGCCCGGTGACGAGTACATCGTCCGCATGCCCGGGCCCTGGGACGGTCCGGTGCGGGTCGTCGAGGTCTCTGAACGTTCGTTTCGCTTCATGACGCTGGCCGGACACCTCGAGGCGGGCCAGATCGCGTTTCGCGTCGAAGGCGGCGACGAGCGCATCCGCTTCGAGATCGAGTCCTGGGCACGCAGCGGCGACCGCCTCTCCGACCTGCTCTATGACCGCATGCGGATGTCGAAGGAGATCCAGCTCCACATGTGGATCTCCTTTCTTGAACGGGTCATCCGGATCTCCGGGGGCGAGCGGGACGGAGGCCTGCGCATCGATACCCGCCGCGTCGAGGACGTGCCCGCCGGTGCTTAACCGGCTGCTGCTGAGGCAGCCCCGCGACCCCCGCCGAGCGCTTGCGGAGCTCCGTGGCCGAGAGCTCAACTTCGACGTCTCCCGCCGGGCGGAGTACACAGCCGAGAACGGTTGGCACGCGGACGACGTGCGCCAAGCTCTGCCCTCCGAGCCGCCCGGCGCTCCCACCCCGGGCGGAAGCTGGGAAACGGCCCGGGCGATCGCGCGCAACTACGACTTCGCCGACCCGTCGACCGTGCGCGGCGTGTTTGACCGTCAAGAGCCGCTCGAGCAGCGCACGATGCTGCTGATCCTGCATTTCCACCGTCTGCGGATCTACGTGGGCGTACGGGTGGGAGACGTGTACGACGAGGAGCGCACGCTCGACGGGCGCCGCGGCCGCGTCTTCGGCTGGAACTACCGAACGCTCGAGGGACACGTCGAGCAGGGCGAGATGAACTGGGAGGTATGGAAATTCCCCGAGACGGGAGAGGTGCTCTTCCGCGTGGCATCCTTCTCGCGGGCCGCGCCGCGGGGCAATCTCTTGGTGCGCTTCGGCTTCCGCCTGTTCGGCCGTCGCGAGCAGCTTCGCTTCCTTAACCTGACCGCCGACCGAATGGCACGGCTGACCGAGCAGCAGGTGGCACGCCGAGACATCCTCCCGACCCGAGAGCGCCCGGCACCGACTCACTAGACGTTGCCCGGACGGTTGAACGAGCCGGCCGCTGGCGGTGGCCGCATCTCAGCCCTCAGGGCGTCCCGGGTCGTTGGGGCGGACATACGCGCTGGTCAGCTCGGCATACCCGGACAGCGGCTTGGGATCCTCCAGCGAGTACGAGTCTGTGGGTTGCCGCCCAGCATGCCGCGCGCCTCGCGCACGACATCCTGGGCGGCGATACTCGGGCCGAAGTACTCGGCTGGCTGCTCGGAGTTGTGGTGATCTCGCCTAAGAGACCGCTTCCTTGACCTTGGCGACGACGCCCTTGGAGTCGTTGGCGACCACACCGGTGGGCTCGTCGGACAGCCCGGCCTTTTTGCGCAGCTTTCGAGCGATCTCGGCGATCTCCTCCGGCTCATAGTCAGGCGCGAACACACCCTCCTGCGCCGGCAGATCAAACGCCGGGAAGCCCTCCGGAGCCTCCTCGACGACCTCCAGATTTTCACCGGTCTCCGGGTGCGGGCCGTTGAACACGGCGGCCAGCTCCAGGTAGTCGCTAGGCGAGAAGCGGTAGAGCTTTTTGTGCTCGCCCTTCTTTATGTGCGGCTGACACTCGGGGATCTTCTCCGTCGGGATGCGCGGAGCCGGGAACATCTTGGTCAGATCCGCACCAGTCAGATTCTCCAGGGCCCGGGCGTAGGCCACCTGGTGCACACCGCCGCGGACCAGCAGGTAGCCGGTGAGCGCGCGCGCCGCCGGGTGATCGCACATCTCGTAGACCTTGAGCTTGCCGTTGCGGGCACCGGTCTCAAGGAAGAAGTTGTGCGTCAGGTCCTCAACCAGGTCGCCGGTCGACGTCACGTACTCGCCGTTCCACGGCTTTCCGTTGGAGTCCTGCACCAGGGTTCCAGCACCGCCAGCAGCGAAGTGCTGCGGGTTGAGCAGGTCCTTGGGATCCGGGAGAGCACCCTTCTCGGCCGCGCCGGTCAGCATCGTGTTGATAGTCGTGGAAACCAGCTCGATGTGGCCGAACTCCTCCGCCGCGATATTGGAGATCAGGTCAAAGAACGGGCGGGCTCCCTGCCGGGCGCGGAAGTTGAACGACTGAAAGGTGTAGTTCATGAAGGTCGACAACTCGCCGAACTTGCCACCCAGCAGCTCCTGCACCACGGCGGCGCCGGCAGGATCCGGGGTGGAGGGGGGCGGTAGCTCGGTTTGCACCCGATCGATACGTAGAATCATGGAAACTCTCCTAGATAGGACTAAGTCTTGACTGAGACCTGTTCCCGGGCGTTGCTCCGGTAAACAACGGGGCTATGAGGGGGCGATCCGAACTGGTGGAGCTGCTGCGTCGGCGCGGTCTGCGGGTGACTCCGCAACGGCGGGCGATTCTGGAGTCGTTCGACGACGGGCCCGCGGAGCACCTTTCCGCGGATGAAGTGCATTCGCGGGCGGCAGCTGTGCTTCCGGAGATCGGTCGCGGCACCGTGTACGCGGCGCTCGCCGAGCTGACCGAGATGGGCGTGCTCAGTGCGCGGGGAAGTTCCGAGCCCGTTCGCTACGAGACGAACATCACGCCTCATCACCACTTCCGATGTCGGCTATGCCTCCGGCTGTTCGACGTCGACATTCCCGACGCAGACATCTCACGCCTGACCACAGAGGGCTTTGCGGTCGAGCGGCTGACTGTCACCGCTGAGGGCATCTGCGCCGAATGCGCCGACTACGGGAAGGGCCTGCACTCAGGCGCCAAGCGGGCGCGCGGCAAACCCTCGGAGGATTTGCCAGAAGCCATCGCTGCAGGGGTGATGAGCACACCCTTGGGAGCGGTTTCAGTGGGCGCTACCAGCGAGGGCCTGGTGCGGGTGCTGTTCGAGGATCACGCGGACTTCGGGCGCCTCGACACGGCGCGACGCAAGGGCAGCCGCGAGGCGCGCCAGCATGTGGCGGACGGGATAGCAGCCGTGGCGGACTACTTCGCGGGGCGCCCGGTCCGCGAATGCGCGATCGACTTCGACCAGTTAACCGGGGCGGAGACGCTCGCGGCAGTGATGGCCGTCCCCCACTCACAGCGGGCCTCTTACGAGAGCCTCGACACGCCCGCACCACCATGGGAGCGAGGTCGGATTCTGGGCTGCAACCCGCTCGCCATCCTCGTTCCATGCCACAGGGTCACACGGGGGAACGAGTTGCCTGACGAGTACGTGGGCGGCGCCGAGCGCCGGCTGGCACTCAATGAACGTGAGAGCGCCTGACGAGGTTTCAGACGGTGGTGACCTGACATGCCCGTCAAGGTCTGCGCCGAACCGACCTGCCGCAACGTGGCCACCGCCAGGGGCCGCTGCGACGAACACCGCCACGAGCTCGAGCGCAACCGCTCCCGCGTCCGCCGAGAAGACGCCCGGGCCAGAAACCGCATGTACGCCTCCGCGAAGTGGCACATCACCCGCAAAGCCCAGCTTCCGCCAGTCGCTCTGCGAACTGGAGGGCCCAGGGTGTCCGGACTGGCCAACGAGGTCCACCACGTCGTGGCGATGGACGCCGGCGGCGCCCCCTGCGACTTCGACAACCTCATCTCCACCCGCAAGCCATGCCACTCCCGCGAGACCCGCACGGAGTAGAACACCGGGGGTAGGGAGGGTCGATGACTAGCCACCGCCGTACGCTAGGCGCCGGGTGGGTCGGCACAAAAGGAAGTCCTTTTCCTCGAAAAGAGACGCCGTGAATGTGAGCTAGTGCGACAGGCGCGATCCATCTCCTATTCGGCCCGGCCCTCGATACGGAGTCCATGGGTCCGGGTTGAAAGGCTATACGGGGGCGAGCCGCAGGCCCAAGCGCGGGTCACCCTGGACCAGTGCCACGCAACCGCCGCTCCTCACGGGCCGCGAAGGACGTTGAATAGAGGCTCTGGTCGATTTGAGGTTTGCGGGCAGACGCCCTTGGGCATCCGGGTGGCCGGGGAGGGTGGAGGCGCTACGCGCAACCGCCCATCTCGCTATGCACGGATCACGAGTCGCTGGCCCCGGACGAAGCAGACGCTCGGACCAACAGCCAGAGGCCGATGGAAACTCATTTCCCCCCCTAAGGAGGACCCAAATGGCCACCACAGGTGCCACAACGCACGCGCGGGGAGCCCGCGACGTGTCTGGCGGATCTCGCATCCGCCGGCTCGCCACAGAGACGAAGGCAGCGTTCAAGACCACCGAGTTTTGGGCGATGATCGCTTTGGTCGTGGCGATTCTGGTCAGCGCCGCGCTGATCGACGGCGGCGACAACGGAACCGACGAGTTCATCGCCCGCCAAGCATGGCTGTACGTTGCGATTCTCGGCGGTGCCTACTTCATCTCCCGCGGCCTCGCCAAGTCGGGCAGCTCGGATCCCTACTGGGATGACACCAACGACCGAAACGGCCACGACGGACCGCGGTAGCTCCGCGCTCCCTCGCCTGTCCGAATCGGGCTAGCGGACGGCGGCTGGGCAGGAACAATCGTTCTTGCCCGGCCGCCTCGCCGGCGAGCCCGTCGCCTCAAACCCAAATCAACCAGCCGGAGGGCATGGATGCCAGACGTACACGTAGTGCCCAGCGGACCGGTGGACGTGTGAAATCGAGGGAACCAAGCGGTCGACCCACGACACACAGCGGGAAGCCATTCGGCAGGGACGACAGCTCGCAGAAGAGCAGAACGGCGAGCTAGTCGTACACGCCGAGGACGGCTCGATCCGCGAGAAGGACTCCCACGGCAATGACCCGCGCGACATTCCCGGCTAGCCCGCTTCTCGGCTTGTCAGCCCCTTTTGGTGCCACGCGAACAGGTGATGGGTGACGACGGCCCGCAGATCCTCTTCCTTGAGTGCCGCCACGGCATGGAAAGCTCTCTCATGAGGCTCGATCTGCTTCAACTGCGCCCACACCCGTAGCCCGTACGCCGCGTGCTGAATGATCGGGTCCGTGTGCCCGTTCAATGAGTCCGAGTAGCTGGATGGTGCCGGGGGGTCATCGCTCATTGGCGTCTCTCTCCGCTTGAGGGTATTGATACCGCAGCGTCACATCTATGGACGATGATGTCTATACCCAAGACGGTATTGTCTCATACGCTGATTCGAAGAGAGGGACCGGAATGTCGGGGCTTTGTGGGGGCGTGCCGGTTTGCGCTCCCACCTCGCAACCGGAGAAAGGAACACGGATGGAGCGTGACTCGGGCCTGCTGTCCAAGTTCGGCGTCGACCCCTCCAAGCTGATGGGCACGCTCAGCGGCGGCGAGATCCCGGAGCTCTGAGCGAGGTGGACCTTACGAGACAACCCGGCGGCGACAACGGACGGTCGACTAGCAGCGCGGCCCCGCTCGAGGAGCGCGAGCAGCGGGGAGCGCGCACGGGCGGGACGCCGCCCGCTGAGGCATACGACTGGCGGGGACGCGCGATCCTAGACACACGCGGGGAGAGAATCGGGAGGATCGACCAGGTCTACTTCAACCCTGAGACCAACGAGCCCGAATGGGCGCAGGTCGACAGAGGGTTGTTCGCTAGACGCTTGACCTTCGTGCCCGTGCGTTCGGCGCGGCCGACCGGCCGGGGCGTCCAGGTGCAGGTCGCCAAGGTCCAAGTCAAGAGCGCGCCCGACATGGAGGGGGACGCGGCGCCGTCGCCCGAAGAGGAGGCCGAGCTGCGTCGCCACTACGGCGTCGAGAACCGAGGGACTCCACCGTTCGCAGCGCCGGCTCGGGATCGGTCTACGGACGCTCTGTCGGGCGACGGCGCCATACCCGCTCTGAGAAGGAGCAGCACGTGCGGACACTGAGCCCCCAGCCGGTGCCCGTCCGCCACGAGGAGGAACGGCTCGAGTGCGGAGCCACGACAGACACCGCTCTGCCGGCCCCGAGTGACGGGATAAGGCGCACGAGGTCGTTTGGTTACGAGGAGCAGCTGGTGACCGAGAAGCACGTCGTGCCTAACGAGCGCGTGCGCATGCTTAAGGAGCAAATCGACGGTCAGGCAAAGCGGGGCAGGACGTCCTTGGCGTACGCCTCGAAGAATGTGTCGTGTCCCCCGCCGATCTGCTGCACGAACAGCTCGTCGACCCCGGCCTTCGCGTATTCCTCGATGGACGCGACGTGCTGGTCGAGGTCGGGCCCGAGCGGCAATCCCGCCTGGCGTACTGCGTCCTCGGTCACCAGTTCGGAAGCCTGCTGGAAGTGCTCGGGCGTCGGCAGAACCTGGGCCAGCTCGCCGGGCAAATGGTCGTTCGGCCAGATGCGGTGCGCTGTCTTGACGGCCTCCTCCTCGGTGGGCGCGAAGCAGACCTTCGCGCCCGCCTGCACCGGCTTGTCGCGGCCTTGGCGGAACCGGTCGATGGCGTCTTTGTCCGGGGTCGTCGTGACGAAGCCGTCGCCGATGCGCGCTGCCACATCGATCGCCTTCGGCCCGAAGCCCGAGACGTAGATCGGCGGCGGCTCGTCTGGCACCGTGAAGACGCGTGCGTTCTCGACGGTGTAGTGAGCACCTCGGTGGCTCACCGAATCGCCGCTCCAGAGCGCGCGCATGATCTCGACCGCCTCCTCGAGCATCTCCAGCCGAACGTCGGCTTCTGGCCAGGCGTCTCCGAAGATGTGCTCGTTGAGGGCCTCGCCGGTGCCGACGCCGAGGATGAAGCGGCCATCGAGCAGCACCTGCGAGGTGGCAGCGGCTTGGGCTATCACAGCGGGGTGGATACGGACGGTGGGGCAGGTCACCGCGCTCGTGACCGGGAGACCGACGCCGGCACCCGCGAGAGCGCCGATCACGCTCCAGACGAACGCCGATTGACCCTGCTCATGGTTCCAGGGGTGGTAGTGGTCGGAGATCCAGAGCGCACGGAAACCAGCCTGCTCCGCGGCGCGCGCCTGAGCGACCAGCTCCGCGGGTCCGTACTCCTCACACGACAGGAAGAAGCCGAGTCTCATCCCCTGTCCTTACCCGCGTTTGCCCCGCCGAAGCGGCTGCGTCCCGCCGCCAGTGCCTCCTGGCCGAACTGCATCGGCGGATGGCGAGCCCGGCCCGGGTAGGACCCAGGGCCCGGCGCCGCCGGTCGCGATTCTTAGGCGGTGTTCCGGGAACCTGCAAGAAAGCAACGACCGGAGGAGCAACTCGATGTTCAAACTGATTCTCGGTGCCGCGGCAGGGTTCGCCGCTGCGTGGTTTCTCGACAAGGACCAGGGCGCCCAGCGGCGCAATCAGGTCCGCGACCAGAGCCTGAAGTACGCGCGTGGACAGAAGGACGCCGCGGTAGCACAGGCGGGCCGCGTTGCGGAGCAGGCCAAGGGCGCTGCGGTGAAGGCCAGCCCCGTCGGTGGGCCCCAGCCCACGGAGGAGCGGCTCAACGACCCCGGGCTGCAGGCCAAGATCGAGAGCGAAGCCTTCCGCGCGGCCGAGGTTCCGGCTGACCGGGTGTCCCTGAACGTCGAGGATGGCGTGGCCTATCTCCGCGGCCAGCTCGATGACGACGAGGCCATCGGCCGCCTGGTCAACGCGGTCCGGGAGGTCGACGGCGTACGTGACGTCCAGAGTCTGCTCCATCAGCCGGGGGAGCCAGCGCCGGCCAAGGAGGAGCAGCCCACTGACGGGTCCAAGGCCTAGCGGATACCCGCCGTACGATGCCCATCAAGATTCTGGCCGTCGTTTCCGAGCCCGTCCTCAGGTGACGCACTCAAAACCGCGATCGGCGCGGATCGTGCCGAGGAGGCGGAGGTGCTTGTGGTGGCGCCCGCCCTCAACACGCGCGCTCGCTACTGGCTTTCCGATCCCGATTCGGCCATAGGCCGCGCTGACGACGTGCAGCAGGAAACGGTCGAGCGCATGGATGAGGAGGATGTCGACGCGGTGGGCGACACCGGCGAATCAGACCCCCTCCTCGCAGTCCAGGACGCCCTGCAGACTTTTCCTGCGGACGCGATTGTCCTGTTCACCCATCCGGACAGCCAGGTCAACTGGCTAGAGGATGGTGTTGTAGACGAGCTGAAAAAGCGCTTCAAAGGAAAGGTCGAGCATCTGGTCATCGAAGGCTGAGCCCGGTGTCTCAGGCCGGTCGCGATACCGGCCTAGCGCTGAAGCCCGCGGAGACCCCGGCCGGCTACCTAAGTCCAGGCGGCTTCCAAATCAGGATCAGTTCTTCGCCGAGCCGGGCTTGGCCATCTTGCGGTGCATCTTGGCCTTCACGCTGTCGGGCAGCGCGCGGCTGCCCCGGGCCTGGGCCTTGGTCGCGGCCGAGTGGGAGACCACGCGCTCCTTGCCCGCCATGAGCGCCTCGCAGCCGTCGCGGGCCACGTCGGCCGGGTCGTCTTTTTCTGAGGCGCCCACATCGGTGTCGAGCATGTCGGCACGTGCGAAGAACTCGGTGTCCCAGGCGCTGCCTTCAGCTGACTTTTGTTACCACGGCTGCTACCACGCCGCTAATTCCGAGCCGAGCCGAGCCGGCCGCTCAGGCTCAGAAAGAGCAGTTTGCAGGGGTTGCGAATGCGCCCAGGGAGACTCGAACTCCCACCCCGCTTACACGGGACAAGGCCCTCAACCTTGCGCGTCTACCAATTCCGCCACAGGCGCAGCAGGGCGCTGAGTATAGAGCCGGGCTGCCGTTCCCCTTCCGGCTCTTGATGCCGTCCGGCACCCGGGGTACTCTACGAACACATGTTCGAATCAGGCAAGCGAAACGGCTTCGGCGGGAGGTCCTGATGGTCGAGCTGAACCTGACCAAGAGACAGCAGGAGATATTCGAGTACGTCAAGCGCCATGGGGCGGAGCACGGGTACCCGCCCACGGTGCGTGACATCGGCAAGGCGATCGGGCTCACCTCGTCGTCCACGGTGCACGCCCACCTCGCCAACCTCGAGAAGCTCGGCCTGCTGCGGCGGGATCCCACCAAGCCGCGCGCGATCGAGGTGCTGGTGGACAAGGCCAAGTCGGCGGTCGCGCCGGCCGGGCTGCCGGTGGTGGGTCAGGTCGCGGCCGGCCAGCCGGTCCTGGCGGAGGAGAACATCGAGGAGTACGTGCCGGTGCCGCAGATCGCCGGCGGGGACGAGGGCGAGTTCGTCCTGCGTGTCATGGGCGACTCGATGATCAAGGCGGGCATCTTCGAGGGCGACTACGTGGTCGTACGCCCCCAGGAGACGGCCACCGACGGCGAGATCGTGGTCGCCCTCGTGGGCGAGGAGGCCACGGTGAAGCGCTTCTACAAGGAGAAGGACCACATCCGCCTGCAGCCGGAGAACGACGCGGTCGCGCCCATTCTCAGCCGCGAGGTCAAGCTGATCGGCAGGGTCGTGGGCGTGTGCCGGAGGGTGTCATGACCCCGGCGCTGCTCGACGCCCCCGTTCGCCCGTCCGCCGAGTCCGCGGATCCGGCCCGCGTCAGCGGAGGACGCATGACCCTGGAGCAGCGGCTCGACCGGACCTGGCGAACGCTCCAAGCCCAAGGCGCCGCCGAGTGCCCACTGTGCCACTCGCGGATGTCGAACCACGGCAGCGCCGGCCAGTGCGGCGGCTGTGGCACCCGGCTCGGCTGAGCTCTGATTCTGGTGAGCGTCGGAGCCGCGCGGTCCCTTGTCTGGACCGCGCGGCCCCTTCGCTCGAGGTCGCGCCCGGAGGGAGGAGGCGCTACCAGATGAAAGTCTCGATTACCTCCGCCACCTTGCCGGCGGGCACCGGGCTTACGCTCACCTGCCAGGTGCGCCCGTCGATCGAGTTGCCGGCGGTCGCGGGGTAGCCCGCCTCCGTGAGCATGCGGCGGACGACGACGGCCCGCAGGATGCACTCGCGGCCGTGCCAGCGCACGTCGATTCCGAACGTTCCGTCGGCGGTCGGCCAAACGGTGAGCCGGTCGGGGCGGATCGGCCCGAACGAGTGGGCGGCGTTCGGCGGAGCTTCGTCAGAATCGCTGGCTTCGTCGACGTCGTAGTCGCTTACGGCCAGTAGGGCGGGGGCGGGGGGCATTTCCTACCTGTGTCTCCTGAATCCGTTCGGGGATGACGTGCTGTTCGCGAATGCGGCCCGTGTTCAACTACTCCGTTCGGGGCCGCGCTCCGCGGGCTTGCAGACACTGTCCGGCTTTGGCGATGCGTTGTGTGAGCGGTTCGTCACAGAAGCTCCCGGCGGCGGGCTCTGCTCGACGCGTCTGCGCTTCACGCCTACCATTGGCGAAGCCGGCCAAGCAGCCGCGGGGAGGTCGGGGAGAAAACCGGCCCCTCGAGGAAAGTCCGGACACCGCAGGGCAGGGTGGTCGGGACACCGACCCGGGGAAACCCGCGGGAAAGTGCCACAGAAACAAACCGCCTAAGCGCCGGGCCGCACGTGAGCCCGGTGCCGGCAAGGGTGAAATGGTGCGGTAAGAGCGCACCGGCGTCGCGGCGACGCGGCGGCCAGGCAAACCCCACCCGGTGCAAGGCCAAGCAGGAGCGCTGACGCTGCCCGTCGAGCTCCAGGTAGGCCGCAGGGCGTAGACGCCCCGGCCGCTGTGGTCCTCGTGGCCACGGCGGGCGAGATGGATGGCTGCTCACGACAAAATCCGGCTTAACGGCCGGCTACGGAAAGGGCCCCCAACCAGGGGGTCCTTTCCATTTTCGGGGTTTGCCCAGGCCGAAAAGCGGCTAGGAGACAAGGGAGGTGGAGGAGAACAAATGACACAGGTAAAGGAACGGACGGCGACCCCGGAGACGGCAGACGGCTACTGCCCGCACTGCCATCTGCTGATCGAAAAGCGTGTGGGGGAGCCGTGGCCCAAGGAGCCCAGACGCTGCCCGCACTGCCGGCTGCTGGTGGGCGCCGGCCGAGCCCGGCCTGAGCCCTCGGCGGAACCCGGAGCCCGAGGCAGCGCAGCCGGCGTGTTCGCGCACGAGGCCAAGCGCGCGGTGAACGGCAAGAGCGTGTCGGACGCCGTGATCTGCCGGGCCATATGCAACGTGGCCGACAGCCTTGGCGCCCGTCCGGAGCGCCTTCTGATGGTCGACTACCAGCAGCAGGCGGCCGACGACGAAGACCTGCCCGGCCTCGACCAGATCTTCGCCGCATACGGCAGCTGGAAGCGCGCGCGGCGCGCGGCCGCCAGCGGATAACGCCGGCGGCGCCAGCCTCACATCCTCGTCGCGCCGGGCCGGTAGAGTCCGGCGCCGATGGAAGTCTGGTTCATCCTTGGGCCCTTCGTGGTGCTCGGTCTGGGCGCGCTGTTCGTCGCCTTCTCGGGTGGCCCGGGCGCGGCGCGCGACGCCTATCTCAGCCGTGGCGGCAGGCTCTTCACGTTCGCCATCGTGCTCGCCTACCTCGTGCTCGGTGTGGCGGTGCCGGCGGCGGTGATCGCGGGCCGGGGCGAGGCCGAGGGCGCGGTGGGCAGCCTGCGAACCGAGAAGATCTCCGCGAGCGAGGAGAATGGCAAGGAGCTCTTCATCGAGAGCTGCAAGAGCTGCCACAACCTCGACGCCGTCAACGCTCGCGGCGTGACCGGTCCAGACCTCGACGAGCTCGGGGGCGTGACCAAGGAGCGCGTGCTGAACGCGATCAAGAACGGCGGCTCGGGCCAGGACCTGATGCCCGCGCGGATCCTGCGCGGCCAGGACGCCGAGGACGTGGCCGTGTACGTCTCCAAGGTCGCCGGGCAGTAGCGCCGGCCGCTTTCGGCGGCTCGCAAACGTCGCGGAAATCGCCCTGAATCCTGCTTCCTGGGCGATCCCTTGCAAAACGCGCGCAAGCAGCGGGCTTTTCCGTCCGGCCCATATTGTCTGCTGCTAGCATGGCCGCGTCCTTTGAAAGCCGAGGCCCCAAGCGGAAAAACGGGGCGTGGGGGACCCGTAGGCCGCTAGGCCAGGGGCGAGTCGCAAGGTACGCGTAGCGCAACTCTTTCAGCGCGAGCCCGTCAGCTAACCCCGCAGGCGAACCGAAAGAGAGACGATGCAGACAGCCGGTGCACGCGTCCTGCAGGAGGACGATCAGCAGGACCTGAGTCGCGAGGCGGTGCTCCTCCAGTGGGAGCGCAAGATCGAGGCCGCCGAGAGTCGTCCCAGCCGGTTCGACCGTGAATCGGCCGAGGAGCGCGACGGCACGGTCGAGGATCTGCATCCCACCGAGGACGCCACCCACTCGGGCCGGCGGCGCTTCGAGCGCCGCTCCGCCCCGCCCGACACGTCGCCGGCCCAGGCGCCGGCTGAGCGTCGCACGATCACCATCACGGGCCAGCCCACCCCGGCGCGGCGCCGGCGCTCGGTGATCGACAGCCAGGTGGCCCAGCCGGACCGGATCGCCCTGTGGGCCTTCCTGCTGGGCCTCTTCCTGGTGGCCGTGGCCGCCGGGACCGCGCACGCCTAGCGCTCCGGGCGCACAGCCACGCATCCGCGCGAGATCCTTCTCCGTACCACCTTTTGGAGTGGAAGTCGCTCCATTTCCTTACTACACTTACCCCAGGTAAGTCGTACGCAGAAAGAGAAGCGCGATGAAGACGAAGGAGAGCAGGTTCCAGGTCCACGACGAGCTCACGGCACCTGAGCGCAGCGTTCCGATTCTCAAGGGCGCTCTCGCGGGAGGTGGACAGCTCCCCAACTTCATCGGCGTCCTCGCCGGCTCCCCGGCCGTGCTGCGCGGCTACGCACGGCTGCGTTCCGAGCTGCGTCACGGCGCCCTGCCCTACGCGACCCAGCAGCGCATCGCGCTCGCCGTGGCCGAGCACCAGCAGAGCGAGTACGCCCTGTCCACTCTCCAGCGCAGCGCGCGTGACGCCGGCCTCGGTCTCGACGAGATCGCGCTCGCGCGTGAGTTCGACTCGCGCGACGAGAAGGTGTCGGTGCTGATGCGCTACGTCAAGTCGCTGGTCGAGACCGACGGCTCCCCGCCCCGCCACCTCCTGGAGGAGACCAGGGAGGCCGGCTGGGAGGACGAGGAGATCCTGGAGGCGGTCGCCCACGTGGCCCTCGCCACGTTCGGCAACCTGGTGACCCGCGCGGGCGATGTCCCGAACGACGGGTCGAGCGAGGACGCCCGGCTGCTCCAGGCCGCCTGATGCCGGCGGGTTTCGGCGGCCAGGCCGAAGGCTAGGATGTGAGCATGACCTTGGAGCGGGTCGTGGTAGTCCACCGGGAGGGTTGCTGCCGCCACTACCACCACGCCGTCGAGCTGGTGGGCAAGCGCTGGACCGGCGCCATCCTGTTCGTCCTGATGGACGGGCCCGCACGCTTCTCCGAGTTCAAGCAGCTCGTGCCCGACCTGTCCGACCGGCTGCTCTCGGAGCGGATGAAGGAGCTCGAGGCGGAGGGCATCGTCGAGCGGCGGGTGATCGACGACATGCCCGTGAAGGTGGAGTACGCGCTGACCGAGAAGGGCGAGGCTCTGGAGCCCGCCGTCGTCGCGCTGAAGTCCTGGGCTCGAAGCTGGTCGTAGAGGCGTGACAGGGTCGCGCGGGCGCGGGTAGCCTACGCGCCTCGCACACCCCGCCGCCGACCACTCAGAAGGAGCCGCATGGCTGACCAGCCGCAGACCGCCGACGACGTAAAGGCGCTCGTCGAGGAGCACGACGTACGTTTCGTCCGCCTCTGGTTCACCGACATCCTCGGCCAGCTCAAGAGCTTCTCCATCAACGCGGCCGAGCTCGACGACGCCTTCGAGGGAGGAATGGGCTTCGACGGCTCCTCGGTCACCGGCTTCAACGCCATCGAGGAGTCCGACATGATCGCGATGCCGGACCCCGCCACCTACGCGATTCTGCCCTGGCGCCCTGAGGACCGCGGCGTGGCGCGCATGTTCTGTGACGTGGTCACGCCCAGCCGAGAGCCCTACGAGGGAGACCCGCGGCACGTGTTGCGCCGAACGCTCGAGCGCGCCGAGCAGATGGGCTTCTCGAATTTCTACGTGGGTCCCGAGCTCGAGTTCTTCTACTTCCGCAACGCGCGGCCGGCGGACGGCGTGCCCGAGATCCTCGACGAGGGCGGCTACTTCGATCTGACCACGCTCGACGCCGGCTCGGACGTGCGCCGCGAGACCGTGCTCGCACTCGAGCAGCTCGGCATCCACGTGGAGTACACCCACCATGAGGTCGGCCCGTCGCAGCACGAGATCGACATGCGCTACGCCGACGCCCTGAAGATGGCCGACGACTGCATGACCTACCGAATCACCGTCAAGGAATACGCCATGAAGTACGGCTGGCACGCGACGTTCATGCCCAAGCCGCTGTTCGGCGAGAACGGCTCGGGCATGCACACCCACCAGTCGCTCTTCAAGGACTCGAGCAACGCCTTCTACGACGAGAACGACCAGTACTTCCTGTCCGACATCGGCAAGGCCTTCATCGCGGGCCAGCTCAAACACGCGCGCGAGATCACGTCGGTGTTCGCCCAGTGGGTCAACTCCTACAAGCGGCTCGTGCCGGGCTTCGAGGCACCGGTCTACTGCGCGTGGTCACGCCGCAACCGCTCGGCGCTCGTGCGGGTGCCGCTCTACCACCCGGGCAAGGAGCGGGCCACGCGGATGGAGCTGCGCTGCCCCGACCCCGCCTGCAACCCGTACCTGACCTTCGCGATCCTGCTGGCCGCGGGCCTCGAGGGCATCGAGAAGGGCTACGAGCTGCCCGAGCCGATGGAGAAGAACCTGTACCACATCAGCCCGGAGGAGCGGAGGCGCCTGGGCATCGAGCAACTGCCCGAGACGCTGGGCGAGGCCATCGAGATCACCGCGGAGTCCGAGCTCGTGCTGCGGACCTTCGGCGAGCACATCTTCAACCGCTACGTGGAGATCAAGCGCCAGGAGTGGGAGGACTACCGGGTGCAGGTGACCGAGTGGGAGCTCGACCGCTACCTCTCAGTTCTGTAGCCCGTTCGGCCACCTGATCCGCGGCCCTCTCCAGGAAGCGCACGCACGCCTCACGCTCGGCCGCGGTCATCCGCCCGGCCGAGCGCAGCAGGTCCGCCACCAGCGGCGCCCAGACCTGCGCGCCCTCTCCACCGGTCTCGGGAGCCCGGCGAACGACCACCGAGCGGCGATCGGTAGGGTGCGGCTCGCGCGTGACCCAGCCGAGCCGCTCGAGGCGATCGATGAGAGCGGTCACGGCGCCGGAGCTGAGCGCCAACCGGTCGCCCAGCTCGCCCGGCGTGATCGACCCCGTCGATTGGATGTGATCCATGGCCTTGAACTCGGCGGACCCGACACCGAGGCGGCGCGCCACGATCGCATCGAAACGGTCATCCTCCAACCCGAAGCGACGCAGGGCCGTAAGTAGTTCGGCGGGAGAAGCCACAGATGAATCTTAGTCGTTAACTATCTTGACAATCAAGATATAACTCGATAGAGGTACACCCCCCATGAGTACGAGTCGCCGCTCCATCTTCGCAATCGCCGCCGGGCCGAGGGCCAAGTGGATCGTCCTGATCATCTGGCTGGTCGGGATGTTCATCGCCTTCGGCGCGAACCTGCCCGGCAAGTTCACGGACGCCGAGGACAACGAGTCGTCCTCCTTCCTGCCCGGGGACGCCGAGTCGACGAAGGTCCTCGAGGATTCGAAGAAGCTCCAGGGCGGCGAGCTCGCGCCTGCCGTGATCATCTTCCGGCGCGAGTCGGGGCTCACCGCCGCCGACCGCAGCCGGATCACCGAGGACGCGCGCAAGCTGACCGAGAAGCGCTTCCCGGCCGTGGTGGCCGACGGCGCCACCGCGGCGTCGGGAGGCCAGGGCGGCGGCGATGAGAGCCAGGGCGGCGGCGCCCCGTCGGGAAATCTCCCCGAGGGCTGCGCCGGGCCCACCACTCCGATCCCGGGCCAGCCGAGCGACTACTCGCCGTTCGTCGGCCCGATCTGCTCACGGGACGGCAAGGCGGCCATCGTCACCGCCTACATCAAGGGAAACGGTGAGTCGGACAGCCTGCTCGACCCGGTCGACTACTGGCGTGACGCGGTCTCCGATCCGGGTGGCGGCCTCGAGGTCAAGATCACCGGCGCCGCCGGCTACTCGGCCGACGCGATCAAGGTCTTCGAGGGGATCAATGGGACGCTCCTGCTGGCCGCCGTCTCGCTGGTGATCTTCCTGCTGATCGTGATCTACCGCTCGCCCGTCTTCTTCTTCATTCCGCTGGCGGCGGTGATCTTCGCCGAGATCCTGTCGCGCTCGGTGGGCTACGGCCTTTCGGAGCTGGGCGTGACCATCAACGGCCAGTCGAGCTCGATCATGTCGGTGCTCGTACTGGGGGCGGGAACCGACTACGCCCTGCTCATAGTGGCGCGCTACCGCGAGGAGCTGCACCACGAATTGGACCGCCACAAGGCGATGCAGTCGGCAATGACCTCGGCCGGCCCCGCGGTGTTCGCCTCGGCCGCCACGGTGATCGCCGCGCTCCTGTGCCTCAGCATCGCGAAGGTCAACGGCACCTCCGGGCTGGGGCCGATCGGCGCGATGGGCGTGGCGTGCGCCGCGATCTCCATGCTGACCCTGCTGCCGTGCCTGCTCACCGTGTTCGGCCGGCGGGCGTTCTGGCCCTTCGTGCCGCACACGTCGGAGTGGACCGTGCCCACCGACGTGGCTCAGAGCGGTATCGGCAAGCGGATCGTGGACGGCTCGAGCGCCGGTGCGCTGCTGCCCGTGATCGGCGCCGCCCTGGTCTGCTTCATCCTGTTTCCATTCACCGTCCTCACCGCGCTGCTGCGCAAGCTGGTGTCCGCCCTCACCCGCGGACGGGTGAAGACACCGTCGGTGGTGAGCCTCTTCGACCGGTCGATCTTCAAGCCCTACGAGGTGCGGCGCAGCAAGCACGAGCAGCAGGCCGACGCCACTCACGGCTTCTGGGCGCGGGTCGGCAACCGCGTGGCCGCGCGACCGGCCCGGGTCATGACGGGCTCGATCGCCGTCCTGCTCGTGATGTGCCTGGGGCTGTTGTTCTTCTCCACCGACCTCACCACCAACGACGGCTACCGGACCTCGGTGGAATCGGTGGAGGGCCAGGACCTGCTGGCAAAGAGCTTCCCCGCCGGAGCCAGCGCGCCGGCCGACGTGATCGTGCCGCCCGGCGGTGACGTTCAGTCGGTGACCACGGCGCTCGAGCAGACCGACGGGATCGACGCGGTCTCACCGCCCGTCGCCGAGGGGGAGGAAGGCACGCTGGTGCAGGCGACTCTCAACCCGCCGCCGTACTCCACCGAGGCCTTCGACCTGATCGACCCCATACGCGACGCCGCCTCGGGCGCCGTCGACGGCACGGTCGTGGGTGGCGCCAGCGCCATCGAGTTCGACGTCCGGGAGGCCGCGGGCTGGGACTCCATCGTGATCCCGCCGATCGTGCTCGTGGTGGTGTTCCTGATCCTGGTGCTGCTGCTGAGGGCCGTGACGGCGCCGCTGATCCTCATCGGGACGGTGATCCTGAGCTTCCTCGCCGCGCTCGGCGTGGGCTATCTGGTCTTCGACCTGCTCTTCGACTTCCCCGGCTCGGATCCGTCGCTGCCGCTGTTCGCGTTCGTCTTCCTGGTGGCGCTCGGGGTGGACTACAACATCTTCCTGATGGCGCGAGCGCGTGAGGAGACCCTCAAGCACGGCACGCGCGAGGGGATGTTGCGCGCGCTGGCCGTGACCGGCGGGGTGATCACGAGCGCCGGCATCGTGCTCGCCGGCACCTTCTCGGTGCTGGCGGTCCTGCCGCTCGTGTTCCTCACCGAAATCGGCTTCGTCGTGGCCTTCGGCGTTCTGCTCGACACCTTCCTGGTGCGCAGCGTGCTGGTGCCGGCGATCGTGCTCAAGCTAGGGCCGAAGGTGTGGTGGCCGTCCGAGCTCGCGAAGACCGATGGCGCCGGCGAGCGGCAGGAGGAGACGCTCCTAACGTCATAGGCCGCTAGCGGCTGCGCAGCGCCTCGGCCACCAGCCGCCGCGCCTGGCGCAGCGAGGCGGGGTCGAGCCGGCCCGCGCGGTCGCAGGGGCTGTGGCGGCAGGGTTCGTCGCCCGCGCCCACGCCGAGCTTGGCGGCGGGCAGCCCCAGCAGCTCGAACTCGCGGTGGTCGGAGTTCCCGTCCGCTTCGTCGCGCCTCCAGCTCGCCGGAACGCCGGCCCGGCCCGCGGCGCCCAGCAGCGCCCGCTCGACCGCCGCCCGCGGGGCGCCCACGGGTGAGCGCAGCCAGAACGGCCGGTCGCGGCCGACCTCGTCCAGGGACAGTGCCCACTGCAGCCGCCGGCTGCCGCCCCGAGCGCGGGCGCGGCGTGCCAGTGCGAGCGCTCCGAGGTGGTCGGGTGAGCCCGTATACACGCGTTCCTCGGCGCCGGTGGCCACGAGCCACACGTCGCAGGCCGGCCCGATCCGCCGCAGCCTCCCGGCCAGCTCGGCCACCACGCCCACGCCCGAGGCGTTGTCGTTCGCGCCCGGGGCGGTGGGGGTGGAGTCGGCGTGGGCCATCACGATTCGCAGGCAGCGCCGCGGCGTGTCGAGCACGCCGATCACGTTGCGCGAGACGCCGCGGCCCGGTACCCGCACGCGCTGGACGCCCACCCGCAGCCCGGCGCGGGTGAACGTCCGCCCGACCAGCCGCTGGGCGCGCGCCTCCGCGGGGCTCGCCGCCGGGCGCGGTCCCCAGGCCGCCAGCCGCGAGGCCACGTCGTATGCCGTCGGGGAGGGCGCCAGCGCCATCCCCAGCATCGCTATGAGAGCAGTCGTTCGAGCTCCTCGGGTTCGGTCACCGGCGCTCGGCAGCTGAACTGCTCGCACACGTAGGCGGCCGCCCGGCCGTTCACCGGCTCGCGGCCCTCGAGCAGCGGAACGCCGTCGTGCTCCCCGCCCGCCAGCACCAGGTGGGGCCTGAACGCCCGGCGCACCACGCGCTCCAGCGGGCCGAGCTCGTCGCCCACCAGCGCCACCTCCTTCACCGGCGCGAGGTGGAAGTCGAGCGCCTGCAGCAGGTGCCCGAAGGCCTGGGGATGCGTGACCGCGAGCTCGTGGAGCAGCCGCAGCACCGACACGCCGCGCTCCTCGTAGCTGTGCTCGCCGGTGAGCGCGCCCAGCCGGAGCAAGCCGTAGGCGGCGGCGGCGTTGCCCGACGGGATCGGATGGTCCTCGAGATCCTTGCGGCGGGCGAGCAGCTGCTCGTGATCGCTCGAGGTCTCGAAGAAGCCGCCGTTCTCGTCGTCGGCGAAACGCTCGATCATCGCGTCCGCCAGCGCACGCGCCTCGCCGAACCAGCGCGGCTCGAAGCTCGCCTCGTAGAGCGTGAGCAGAGCCTCGAGCAGGAATCCGTGGTCCTCGAGGTAGGCGTTCAGCTTGGCCTTGCCGTCCTTCCACGAGCGCAACAGCCGGCCGTCGCCGTCCCGCAGCTCGTCCAGCACGAAGCTGGCCGCCGTGCGAGCCGCGTCCAGGTAGTCGGGCCGCTCGAGCACCGCTCCCGCCTCCGCGAGGGCGGAGATCATCAGCGCGTTCCACGAGGTCAGGCGCTTGTCGTCGAGCCCGGGCCAGACTCGCTCGGAGCGAGCCGCCAGGAGGATGCGGCGCCACTCGGGGCGCCGCTCCGGCCGGCCGGGCCCGCGCACCGGGATGTTCCTGCCCTCGAAGTTGCCGCGGTCGGTGGCGCCGAACCAGGCGATCGCCTCGTCGGCGTCGGGCTGCCCCGTGAGGGCCTGGCGCAGCTCGTCGACCGTCCACACGTAGAACTTGCCCTCCTCGCCCTCGGAGTCCGCGTCGAGGGCGGAGTAGAAGCCGCCCTCGGGGCCGCGCATCTCGCGCAACGCCCAGTCGAGCGTCTCCTCGCAGACCTCCCGGAACAGCTCGTCGCGGGTGGTGAGCCAGCCGTGCAGGTAGGCGCGGGCCAGCAGCGCGTTGTCGTAGAGCATCTTCTCGAAGTGGGGGACGAGCCAGTACGGGTCCACCGAGTAGCGCGCGAAGCCACCGCCGATCTGGTCGTACATGCCGCCCGAGGCCATCGCGCGCAGCGTGCCGGCGCTCATGTCGGTCTCGCCCCGCCGCAGCAGGAACTCGAGGGCCGACGCGGGCGGGAACTTCGGCGCGCCTCCGAAGCCGCCGTTGGCGGCGTCGTACTGGGAGCGCAGAGTCTCAACCGCGTGGTCGAGCTCGCCTGGCTCCATCGGCTCGGCCGAGGGCGAGAGCAGCGCACCGCCCCGCAGCTGGCGGGCCACGCGCTCGCCGCCGGCGCGGATCTCGTCGCGCCGCTCGTCCCAGGCTTCCGCCACGGCTTCGAGCACCTGCGGCCAGCTCGGCATCCCCTGCCGCGGCTGCGGCGGGAAGTAGGTCCCGGCGTAGAAGGGGACCTGCTCGGGCGTGAGGAAGACGTTGAGCGGCCAGCCCCCCGACCCGGTCATGGCCTGGCAGGCCTCCATGTAGATCGAGTCCAGGTCCGGTCGTTCCTCGCGGTCGAGCTTGATCGCAACGAAGCGCGCGTTCATGAGCGCGGCGGTCTCGGAGTCCTCGAACGACTCGCGCTCCATCACGTGACACCAGTGGCAGGCCGAGTATCCGATCGACAGCAACAGCGGGCGGTCCTCCTCGCGCGCACGCGACAGCGCCTCCTCGCCCCAGGGGTACCAGTCCACCGGGTTGTCCTTGTGCTGGAGGAGGTAGGGGGACGTCTCGTGCGCCAGGCGATTGGCCATGGTGGTGAGGCTACCCAGAGGAGCGCTTACACAAAAGTTGTAGAGTATTTACACATAGTCCGTGTAATGAGCTATGGTTCTCTCGGTGCGCCAGGCCAGCGGTGACCTCTTCCCCAGCGATTCTCCCATCCCGGCCAGCCAGCTGATCGGCCGGCGCGACGACGTCCGGGAGATCGCTACCCGCCTGGAGGCCGGCACCCATCTGATCGTCGCCGGGCCGCGGCGGACCGGGAAGACAAGCGTGTGCGAGGCCGCGCTCGGCCGAGCGCGGCGGCGCGGCGCCTACACCGCCGGGGTCGACCTGTTCCGCGTCTCCGACGCCGCGGAGCTCGCCGAGGCGGTGGCGGCCGCGGTGATCGCCAACCGCTCCGCGACCCACCGGGCGCTGCGCCGGGCGCGGAGCGCGGGGCGAGCGGCGCTGTCCGCGGCCCAGGCCAGGGCGATCCTGCGGATGGTCGGCGAGCTCGGTGAGGGAGTGGAGATCGCGCTCACCCCGGGCCTGGCGGCCCAGGACCCGGACCGGGCGCTCGATCTCGCCCTCGAGCTGCCCGAGCGGGTGGCGCGCGCGGACAGCAAGCGGCTGCTGCTGTTCTTCGACGAGATCCAGGAGGTGGCTTCGGCGCGCAAGCCCTACGGCGATCCCGACGCCGTGACCAACCGGATGCGCGCCATCTTCCAGCGCTCCACGTCGGTGAGCTACCTGTTCGCGGGCAGCATCGAGCACGTCGTACGCGACCTGTTCGCGCCCTCGCGGCGGGCCTTCAGCGGCTTCGGCAGCTTCTACTCGCTGCGCCCGATCACCTCCGAGGAGTGGACCCGCGGCGTGGCCGACCGCTTTGCCGCCGACGACTGCAGCGTGAGCGAGGCCGCCCTGGAGCGCATCATCGAGCTCGGCGGAGGCCACCCCCGGGCGACGATGAGGATCGCCCAGCAGGCTCATCTGGTTTCGATCGAGCTGGACACCCACGAGATCGGCCTCGACCTGGTGCAGCTGGGCTTCGAGCGCGCGCTCGAGGGCGACCGGCCGACGATGGAGCAGGTGGTGGAGCGGATCCGGCTGCTCCACAAGTACGGCCTGGCGGTGGCCCGCACGGTCGCCTCCGGGCAGTCCCCGCCGCGGCGGATCCATGCCGGCGTGCGCGACCGGGTGCTCAAGCTCCTGCGCGACAGCGGGATCGTCGAGCACGAGGCACGAGGGCGCTGGCGGGTGATCGACCCGCTGCTGCGCCACTACCTGGCGTCGCTCGACCCGTTCGCCTGAGTGCGCAACTGCGCCCGCTTGATCTTGCCGCTGGGCGTCTTGGGCAGCTCACCCGCGAAGTCCACGATGCGCGGGTACTTGTAGGGGGCGGTCTGCTCCTTCACGTGGTCCTGCAGCTCGCGCGCCAGCTCGTGGCCCGGCGCGTAGCCGTCGCGCAGCACCACCACCGCCCGCACCACCTGGCCGCGCACGTCGTCCGGGGCCGCCACGGCGGCCGCCTCCGCGACGGCGGGGTGCGAGACCAGCGCGGACTCCACCTCGAAGGGCCCGATGCGGTAGCCGGCGGAGATGATCACGTCGTCGGCGCGGCCCTCGAACCACAGGTAGCCGTCCTCGTCCTCGGCGACCCTGTCCCCGGTGCGCCATGGGCTGTCGCGAGGGCCGTCGAGGAAGAAGGTGGGCACCGTGGCGGGGTCCACCACGAGCTCGCCCTCGTCGATCCAGGCCCGGAAGCCCGGCAGCGGGCGGCCCATGGAGCCCGGCCGCACCGCAGGACCGATCGGCATGCCGGTGAGGGCACCCGTCTCGGTCTGGCCGTACCCGTCGTGGATCGCCACTCCCACGTCGGACTCCCAAGCGCGCACCACCTCGGGGTTGAGCGGCTCACCGGCGGCGCAGGCGTGGCGCAGGTCCGGCAGGGGCCTCAGCTCGGAGCGCTTGGCGATGGCCCGGTATTCGGTGGGCGACATGCACAGCACGTCCACCTTCTCGCGCTCCAGCAGGTCGAGCCGCTCGTCGGGATCGAAGCGGCCGTCGTGGAGGAGGGCCGCGGCTCCGCGCAGCCAGGCCGCCACGAAGGCGTTTCGGGCCGACAGCGACCAGCCGCTGGCCGCGGTGCACCAGCAGAGGTCGCCGGGTCGCGCGCCGTACCAGTGCTGCGCCTGCACCTCCTGGCCCATCAGATAGCGGTAGCCATGGCGCACCGGCTTGGGACGCGCCGGCCGTTCCGGAGGTGAACACGATCAGCGCGGCGTCGTCGGCGCCGCCCGTGACCGGGGCCGGGGGCTCGGCCTCCAGCAGCGCGGGGTCGGGAACGCTGATCAACGGGCCGTCGAAGCCGGCCTCGTGTACGAGATCGATGTCGCGCTCGTCGGCCACGACGGCCGCGGGGTGGACCAGCTCGATCCGGGTGCGCAGGTCGGCCGGGCGCAGCTGCTCGGTGCAGGGCTGGACGGTCGCGCCGAGGCGCCACACGCCGACCATCGCGTCCACCCATTCGGGACGGTTGCCCACCACGGTCATCACCACGTCGCCGCGCGCCACGCCGCGCGCGGCGAGGGCGCCCGCCATGCGCGCCGAGCGCTCGGCCACCTCGCCGAAGGTCAGCTCGCGGCGCTCGCCCTCAGCCGTCACGCACACGAGTGCGAGCGTTGACGGCTCGGCGGCGTCGACCACGTCGGCCACGAAGTTCATTGCCCGGGGGCCCAGCGCTCGCCGCGGCTGAGCCGGTCGAGCCCGAGCCAGGCGTAGGCCATCACCATCTCGACGATCTCCTCCCGCGCGACCTCGCGGTGCTCGGCCCACCAGTTGGCGACCGACTGCACCGAGCCGACGAGCATCCGAGCGAGCACCCGGATCGCCCGGTCGGCGTCCTGCTCGGTCATCGCGCGGGCCCCCGGGTCCTCGGCGATCAGAGCGGCCACCAGCCCGGTGACCTGCTCGAGGATGCGGTCGAGCACGGGAGCGGTCTCGGGGTCGGCGGCGTCGCGAAAGAGGATGCGCCACGCGTCGCGGCGCTCCTCCACGAAGGCGAAGAACGCGTCGAGTCCGGTGGCCAGCCGGATGGCGCCGGAGTCGGCCTCCACGCTGCCGATCGCTGCGCCGAGCCGCTCCACCAGCTCGGCCGCGTTGCGCTCGATCAGGTCGGCGTAGAGCCCCTGCTTGGACTCGAAATGCTCGTAGATGAGCGCCTTGGAGATACCCGCCTCGCGAGCGATGTCGTCGATCGACGAGGGGTGGTAGCCGCGCGCCGAGAAGACCGCCAGGGCAGCGTCGAGGATGCCGGCACGGCGCTCCTCGGCGGTCAGACGGCGGCGGGTCGGGGCGGGCATGGTCGCTTGGAGTGGTCACTTTCCCAGCCTTCTGTGACCTATCTCACAGAGTGCTGACTGACTGTTCAGTTAGTTTTGCGCGCAGAACGGGAAGGACCGTTCGTGCAGGTCGTCTCCGGCCAGGGAGCTTAAGCGGATGCTCGGCTCAGCAGTCTTGCTTGCGGCAGCCACGGGTGGCGAGCCGGCGGGGGGAGCCGCGGCGGCCGAGGCGCTCGGCGCCACGGCGGGAGCAGTGGCGGCCACCGCGCTGGTGGCGCTTCTGATCGCCGGCCACCGCAGCGGCCGGATCGATTTCCTGAAGCGCGCCTCTCGCTGGGCCGAGCGCCAGACGGGCCTGCCCGGCTGGGCCGCTCTGCCGTCGATGGTGGTGAGCGCCTCGCTGCTCACCGCGGTGCTCGGGATGTACTGGGACATCTCGTTGCACATCGACAACGGCCGGGACCCGGGCCCGTTGGCCAACCCGGCGCACTATCTGATTCTCGTCGGCCTGTACGGAACCCTCACAGCGGGAGCGCTGTCGATCGCCCTCGCGGGCCGTGACCGCCCCTGCGCCACCGCCGTGAATCTCGGCGGCGGTTGGTGGGCGCCCGTCGGCGGTCTGATGATCGCTGCCTGCGGCGCCTTCGCCCTGTCGGGATTCCCGCTGGACGACATGTGGCACCGCATCTTCGGCCAGGACGTGACGCTCTGGGGGCCGACCCACCTGATGCTGATCGGGGGCGGCTCGCTGGCCACACTCGGGAGCCTCGTGCTCCTGGCGGAGGCGGTTTCCCACCTGGGCCGGGATCCTGAGCGGGAGAGCCGGCCGGCCGGCGTCTACCACCTGCGTCGCGCCCTGCTCGTGGGTGGTCTGCTGGTGGCACTGTCCACGTTCCAGGGCGAGTTCGACTTCGGCGTGCCGCAGTTCCGGCTCGTGCTGCACCCGGTGCTGATCATGTTCGCCGCCGGGCTCGGCCTGGTCGCGGCGCGCATCTATCTCGGCCGCGGCGGTGCGCTGCTGGCGGTGCTCGGGTTCCTTCTCATCCGCGGCCTGATCGCGGTGACGGTCGGAGGCGTGTTCGGCCAGACCACCCCGCACTTTCCGCTCTACGTGGTGGAGGCGTTGCTGGTCGAGGCGGTCTTCCTGCGCGCCGCGTGGCGCAGCCCGGTTGCGGCGGGGGCGTTCGCCGGCCTCCTGATGGGCACGCTCGGGTTGGCGGCGGAGTGGGGGTGGAGCCAGCTGTGGATGCCCATCCCGTGGAGCTCGGCGCTGCTTCCCGAGGCCGCCATCGCCGGCCTCACGGCCGCCGTGGCCGCGGGAGCGCTCGGCGGCTTCGTGGGCGGAGCTCTGACCGGCCCCGAGCAGGCGCGCCGCCCTCGGGCCCTGCAGGGTGCGCAGCTCGGTCTCCGCGCGGGTGACCGCTGGGTCGCCCTCGCCGGGGCCGCGGTGCTGGTGGCGGTGATCGCCTGGGGCGTGCCGCTCGCGGACGACGGGCCGCGCAGCGCGGCGATCACCCTGCGCGACGTCCCGACCGGATCCGGGCGGGCCGTGGAGGGAACGATCAGCATCAGGCCGGCCGGAGCGCTCGCCGGCGACCCCGAGTTCCTCAACATCACCGCGTGGCAGGGAGGAGGCCGCGTGCTCGATCCGCTCGAGCGGACGGGACCCGGCGACTACCGCACCACCAAGCCGATTCCGGTCCACGACGGCTGGAAGGCGAACCTGCGGCTGCACCAGGGACGCTCGCTGATCTCGGTGCCGATCTACCTGCCGGAGGATCGCGCCATACCCGCGCCCGCGGTGGCGGCCCCGCCGAGCTTCACCCGCCGCTTCCGGCCCGACATCGAACTGCTGCAGCGCGAGCGAAAGCCCGACGTGCCGGGCGCCCTGAGCGCCATGGCGTACCTGACCGTGCTGGCGATCGTTGTGTCGCTGTTCGCCTTCTTCGCCTGGGCGCTGCTCAGGGTCGCGGCCGGCGGCACAGCGCGGCGCGTCCGCGAGCCGGCCGCGGCGGCCCCGGCCGGCCAGGGTCGCCTCAGCGCTTCCTGACCCGCACCAGCGAGGCCTCGCTGCGCGGCAGTCTCGAGACGTTGTCCTTCCGGTCGGTCGCGCGGGCCAGCACACGGAACGTGCCGGCCGGCAGCTTGGCGTGCAGACGAACGGTGAAGCGCACGCCGCCCTCGACCCGCCTCAGCTTGGCCTTCATCCAGCGCGGGCGATCGCACCGAAGCTTTGCGGCGCTCATCCGTTGCCTGCCCCGCAGCCACCAGCTGCAGCCACCGCGGCGCAGCCGGCGGCGCACCGAGACGAGCACCTTGCCAACGCCACTGCGGTCCTTGGCCGTGCCCGAGATGACCCCGCGGCGGGGCTTCACGGAGAGCAGGCGCAGGCGAGGGCCGCGGCGGTCCGCCGGCGGGGCGGGCGAGGGAATGGGGGCGGGTACGGGCGCTGCCGGGGGAGCCGGGGGTGAGGGTGGGCGGTAGACCAGGCGGGTCACGGTGCCCGCGCCGTTCTGCTGGAAGTTGACCGGGTTGACCGACACCAGGTCCCCATTCGGCGCCGTCTCGAGGGCGACGCCTCCCCAACCGCTCGCGAACGGGCGCGCGGTGAACCCACCGGCGCCGTTGGGCACGAGTCGATTGATGAAGCCCCCGGTGAAGTCTCCGAAGAAGATCGAGTTCCGGTACGCGGCCGGGTACCCGCTGCCCGTGTAGGTGGGGCCGCCGACGATCGAATTGCTGTTGACATGCTGGTAGTCGTAGACCGGGGCGACGACCGGTGCCGGCACGGTGAGCGGCGCGCACTCAGCCACGTAGTCCGGGGTGGCGATGGCGCCTTCGCGGCAGGGCCAGCCGTAGTTTCCGCCGCCCTGCGCGTCGACCAGGTCGAGCTCCTCGCGCTGGGTCCAGCCGACGTCCCCTACGGCGAGGCCACCTCCCGGCCGCAGCGTGAAGCGGAACGGATTGCGAAAGCCCCGGGCGTGGACCTTGGTGCAGACGTCGTCGAGATTGTCGTTGGCGGGACAGAACGGATGACCGGGCAATCCCTGACCATTACGAGAGATGTGCAAGATCTTGCCGGCCATGCTCTGCTCGTCGTAGGCACGCTGCGGGAAAACCGAGTTCTCGCTGTACCCGTCGCCGCTTCCGACCCAGAGCGTGCCGTCGGGGTCGGCCCGCACGGTGCCGATCGAGTGGGTCCTGCCATCCGACGGGATGCAGTCCACGTCGTTGGCCGGCGCCGGGCACGAGGCCGAGACGTAGCTTCCGAGGAGCACGGTCTCGCTGCCGGGCACCACGGTGTTCGCGGGAGTCACCTCGATCCGAAGCAGCTGCGAGACCATCGGCCCAGTCGACTCGTCGGGAGCCGGCAGAGGGTCGATGTCGTAGGTGAAGAGCAGGTAGACGAAGTGGTTGGCCTCGTAGTCGGAGTCCACGGCTATCCCGAGCAGACCCCGATCGAGCTGGGCCATTGACGATCCCGGAGTAGTTGGCCACCTGGAGAGCCTGGCTGGAACCCGGCCGCACGACCAACACGCGCCCGTCCTTCTGAATCACGAACATCCGCCCGTCGGGTGCCCAGGCCACGTCCATCGGCCGGGTCAGCCCGCGGGCGATCACCTGCTCGCTGAAGCCCGGCGGGTAGGTCGCCGCGCCTGCGGGCAGGGCGAAGCCGAGCAGCAATGTCGCCGCTGCGCCCAGGGTCAGTGCGAGTCGGGAGAGCACGAGGTAGCCGGGCCACCCTAGGTCGATTGTGCAACCTCCGCCAACAACGTGGCAGGAGCGACCTCGTGGAAGGCGAACCCCGTCCTGTAACACATGTAAAGCGGCGACAGACGCTCGCCGAGACTTCTGCTAGTTTGCCCGCCACGCCGAATCCGCGTTTACGCGGAGCGGGGGAACCAAGGTGGCTTCGGCCACTGGGGCGAACTCTCTTTCGAGAGAGCGCGCAAGCTCTTTCAGCGCGAGCCCGTCAGCTAACCCCGCAGGCGTTCGGAAGAGAATGCCTGTTACTTCGTTCAAAACGTTCGTGCGCGCCGTGGTGGCGTTCGCATGCCTCGTGGGTCTCACCGCGTTGGCGCCGGCTGCCGGCGCGGAGGTGTCGAGCTCGGGAGGCGGCGGGGCCACCTTCACGCCGCCGCCGCCCCCGCCGGAGAAGGCGAAGCTCGTGAACGGGCGCGTGATCGCTCCGGCGTCGGCTCCCAGGCGAGTGGTGCGCGCGATCAAGGCTGCCAACAAGATCGTCGAGAAGCCCTACATCTACGGGGGCGGGCATCAGCTGTATCGCCGGGGCGAGCTCGCCAGCGGCTATGACTGCTCGGGGGCAGTCTCCTACGCGCTTTACGGCGGCCGCTTCCTTCGTTCGCCGCTGCCCAGCGGCGCCCTGATGAGCTGGGGCCGCGAGGGTCCCGGCCGCTGGATCACGGTCTACGCGCACGGTGGCCACGCCTACGTGGTGATCGCCGGATTCCGCTTCGACACCTCGATGCACGACTCGGATGCGCCCGGGCCCAGCACCGGTCCGCGCTGGAGCCGCACCCTGCGCACGTCGAGCGCCTTTGTGGCGCGCCACCCCGCTCGCTACTAGTTGGCGACACGGCGCAGCCGGACGGCTGACTCGGGATATCCTTGGTTGACTCGCGAGTCAACGACCTCCGGAGCAGACCCCAAGCCATGGCAGTAGCCACCAGCCCCTTCACCGAGAAGACCGACGACCAGAAGGCCATCACGGAGATGGTCCGGCAGTTCGTCGACAACGAGGTCCTGCCGGTCGCCGAGGAGCACGATCACGAGGACACGTTCCCCGAGGCGGTGGTCGAGCAGATGAAGGAGCTCGGGCTGTTCGGGGTGACCATCCCCGAGGAGTACGGCGGGATGGGCCTCGACCTCACCACCTACACGATGATCGTGGAGGAGCTGTCGCGGGGCTGGATCTCCGTCTCGGGCATCGTCAACACCCATTTCATCGGCTCGTACCTGCTCATGAAGTTCGGCACCGACGAGCAGAAGGAGCATTTCCTGCCCAAGATGGCCACGGGCGAGATCCGGGCGGCCTTCTCGCTCTCCGAGCCCGAGTGCGGCTCCGACGTGCAGGGCATCAAGGCCACCGCGAAGAAGACCGACGACGGCGACTGGGAGCTCAACGGCCAGAAGATGTGGGTCACCAACGGGCTGCGCTCGGGCGTGGTGTTCGTGCTGATGAAGAGCGACCCCAAGGCCGAGCCGGCCCATACCGGCATGACCTGCTTCCTCACCGAGAAGACCCCGGGCGAGGAGCACAACGACGGCCTGACCGTGCCGCCCCAGATCAAGAAGATGGGCTACAAGGGCGTGGAGTCCACCGAGCTCGTATACGACGGCTTTCGCTGCCCGCCCGACCGCATCCTGGGTGGCGAGGAGGCGGGGCTCGGCAAGGGCTTCGCGCAGATGATGGACGCTCTCGAGGTCGGCCGCGTGAACGTGGCCGCGCGCGGGGTGGGCATCGCCCAGCGCGCGCTCGAGCTCGCGCTGCGCTACTCGCAGGAGCGCAAGACCTTCGGGCGGGCGATCGCCAAGCACCAGGCCATCCAGTTCAAGCTCGCCGACATGGCCACCAAGATCGAGGCCGCGCGCCTGCTCACGCTCAAGGCGGCGCGCATGAAGGACGCGGGCGAGCGCTCCGACCTCGAGGCCGGGATGGCCAAGCTGTTCGCCTCCGAGACGGGCAAGGAGGTGGTGGAGGAGTCCTTCCGCATCCACGGCGGCTACGGCTACTCGAAGGAGTACGAGATCGAGCGCCTCTACCGCGACGCGCCGCTGCTCCTGATCGGCGAGGGCACATCCGAGATCCAGCGCATGGTGATCGGCAAGAAGCTGCTGGAGCGGAACAAGATCTAGAGTCCGGCCCCAGTGGCCACCGCCGACACCAGGACCCTGATCATCCAGGCCGTGGAGCGGCTGCAGGACCAGGTGCCGTCGCTCAGGCAGCTCAAGCTGGTGATTCGCCTCGAGCTGAGGGCCAGGGGTGCCACCGTGCCGATCTGGCGAGTGGAGGTGCCGGGGCCGGCCGTGAGCCGCGACCCGGCCGGGGACGCGCGCATAGACGTGACCGTCAACCGGCCCGAGTTCAACGAGTTGGCCGCCGAGGGAACGCTGCGCGACTGGGTGGACGCCTACGAGCGCGGCCACGTTCGGGTGACCGGCGACCCCGCTGTCACCCGGCTGCTGGCCAACGTCATCCAGCGCCAGCTGGCGCGGGCGTAGCCCCTACAGGTCGCGGATGCCGATGGCGTACCCGCCCAGCGGGTTGGGCTCGCCGCGCGCCCGGAAGCCGAGCGCGGTCAGGTCGTTCACGGTGTCGGCCATGCGATAGTCGCCCTCGGGGTAGCACTCCACGCGTAGCGCCCGCACCCGCTCCGCCCAGGCGGTGTTGTTGGTGAGCAGCCGCTGCTCGGTGTGCTCCACCTCCATCACCACGTAGTCGATCAGGCCTTCGGGGAGCAGGCTGTCGAGCGGGCGCCCGCGCACGCTCCGGACGGCCGCGGGGTCGCCGGGGCCGGCTTCGCGAACCGAGTAGCCGGACGCCTCCGTGCCCTCGACCACCAGATCGGCCTCGCGGTCCCAGCACGCGCTGTTCACGATCGTGCAGCGGTCACGCCAGGGCGCGGTGTTGGCCTCGGCCAGGGCCGCGTTCTCGGCGTCGGCCTCGATCCCGAAGAGCCGGGCCTGTGGATAGCGCACCGCCAGGGCGGCGAGGCTCACGCCGATGTTCGCGCCGAGGTCGACGATCGTGGCGAGCTCCCGCTCGCGTACCTCGGCGGGTGGCAGGTGATAGAAGTCGACGAAGCGGTCGCCGAAGGCGTAGATGTCGCTCGTTCCCGGCCGCAGCCGGAAACGCTCTCCGCCCAGCTGACGTACGCGTACGTCGACCGGGCGGCCGGGGCTCGTGGGCCGGAAGCGCAGTCTCAGGAGATCGCGGCGGCTCGACATGTCCTGGCCGGCCACGCCGAGGCGGAAGGCGGTATGGAGGGCCCCCCGGATCTTCTCTGCCAGTTGCTTGACCCGGTCCATGTCAGCTCGCGCGCTCCAGTGCCGCGCCGCCGTCGTAGAGCTTGACCACGCGTACCGCACCGGCGGGCGCGGCATCGAGGCAGAGCTCGCAGAGGACGCACTCGTCGAGATTCACGGCGACGATCTCCACGCCGCCGTCCCCCGCCGCGAAGATGTCCACGGGACAGGCCTCCTCCAGCTTGCGAGCAAGCTCGGCGTCCGTGCGCGCATCGGGGGCGATCTCGACATCGATGAAGATGCCGTTCCGCGGGCCGGCCTCGGCGTTCACGCTGCCACCCCCAGGCGCTCCTTGACCAGGTCGGGGATCTGGGCGATCTCCTCGGCCACCACGATGCCCGCCGCCGCCAGGCGCTCGATCTTCTCCGACGCGGTGTCTTCCTTGCCCTCGACGATCGTGCCGGCGTGGCCGAAGCTCATGCCCGGCATCTCGTCCATGAAGCGCCCTGCCATGAACGCGACGATCGGCAGCCGGGAGTCGTGCTCGGTCACCCAGCCGGCCAGCTCGGCCTCCATGCGGCCGCCCGGCTCGGTGTACATCACGAGCCCCTGAGTCTGCTCGTCCGCCTCGAAGAGGGGCATCAGCTCGGCGTAGGTGGACCCGATGATGGCGTCGCCGCCGATCGAGACCGCCGTGGACTGGCCCAGCCCGGCCGCGGACAGGGTCGAGGACATCTCGGTGGTCATTCCGCCCGAGCGCGAGATCACGCCCACCGGCCCGGGCGTGTACGCCTTGGCCGCATCCTTGGCGGGTCCGCCGATGCCGCCCATCTTGATCACGTCCGGCACGATGATCCCCAGGCAGTTGGGGCCGATGATGCGTGCACCGTGCGCCGTGGCCAGCTCGACCATCTGCGCCACGTCACCGCGGGGGATGCGTTCGGTAACTATCACGATCAACTCGACCCCGTTCTCGATCGCCTCGAACACGGCGTCCTTGGTGAAGGCGGGGGGGACGGTCACGACAGAGCCGTTGATGGCCGCGCCGTGGTGCTCCACGGCCTGCGCGACCGTGTCGAACACCGGCACGCCGTGCACGTCGCGCCCCTTGCGGCCGGGCGTGACGCCGCCCACGACCTTCGCTCCCTTGCCGTAGTCGAGGCACTCACGGGTGAGGTTCACGGCCTCGCGGCCGGTGATGCCCTGGACGATGAAGGTGGTGTCGGCGTCGATCAGGATCGACATCAGGCCGCCGCCCCCTGGATCTTCTCCACGGCGCGGCGCGCCGCCTCGTGCATGGACACCGAGCGGTCGCAGTACTCCACGCCGTACTTCTCGAGGATCTTGAAGCCCTGCTCCTCCCAGGCGCCCGGGATGCGGAAGATCGCGATCTTCTCGGCCGGGTCGTAGCCCAGCTCCAGGCAGGCCTTGATCACCCCGCGGGCCACGATGTCCACACGCGTGTTCGACACGATCGACATCATCACCGCGATCTTGTCGACGCCCGGCTTCTCGAGAACCAGCTTGGCCAGGCCGGCCGCCTTGCGGACCGAGGGATTGCCGCCGATCTCGCAGTAGTTGGCGGGCCGTCCGCCGTGGGCGCGCACGGCGTCGAACAGGGTGAGCGAGCCGCCGCCCGCCCCGATCACGAGGCCGAGGTCGCCGTCGAACTCGGTCACGTTCCCGGCCACGCCGCGATGGTCCATGCCGTCGACCTCCTCGCCGGCAAGCTCGAACGCGGTGGGCTCGCGGGCTTGGCGGGTCTCCTCGTCGCCCACGCCGAGGTCGGCCAGGAGCGCCTGCTGACGCGGACGCGCCTCGTTCTCCATGTCCATGTGGGCGTCGAGCGCGATGAACGAGCCGTCGGCCAGCTCGCCGAGCGGGTTGATCTCGGCCAGCGTCATGTCGTAATCGGTGAACAGGCGGGCCAGCCGCGTGAGGATCGGCGTGATGCGCGTGAGCCGGCGGCCGGTCACGCCGGTGGAGGCGATCACCTCCTTGGCCATGAAGTCGCTGACCGGCTGGATGGTCGAGAAGTGGCGGCGGCCGACCTTGTCGGGCTGCTCCTCGGCCACCTGCTCGATGTCGATCCCGCCGACCGGGGAGAAGATCATCACCGGGCGCTTGCGAAGACCGTCCCAGACCACGCCCGCGTAGTACTCCTGCTCGACCTCGGCCTTGGGATCCACCAGCACGCCGCGAGGCATGTGGCCGCCGATCTCGAGCTGGAGGATCGCTTCGGCGTGATCGGCGGCCTCGTCGGCGGAATCGGCGAACTTCACGCCGCCCGCCTTCATGCGCCCGCCGGTGAGCACCTGGGACTTGACCACGGTGGGACCGCCGATCCGGTGCGCGATCTCACGCGCCTCCTCGGCCGTGGTGGCGAAGCCGAAGTCGGTGACCGGTATGCCGGCCCGCTTGACGATCTCGCGGGCCTCGTATTCGAAGAACCTCATGAGGGGGCGGAAACCCTAGCGGCCGGGCGGGCGCGGGGTGGCGGGGTCATGTGAAAGCGACTTGAAAGCGGGTGCGGTCAGCCTGTCCTCATGCCCTCAGGACCGCTACTGGCCACACTCGCCTCACGAGGACTCGACAGGATGGACCGCAACGTCTCTCGGAGCCGTCGCCGCCGCCGCATCGCCGGGAGGCTGCGAGGAGGTCTGCGCAGGCTCGAGGCGCGGCTCCATCCGCCCTCGGCGCTCAAGCGCAAGGACGCTGTCGCGCGCCGCTGGGTGCCGGGCCGCTAGCCACCCGCGGCGAGCGCTGCGGCCCGCTCCGTGCTGAACGGAAGCTGCGGCCATCCGCGCGGATCGCTGAGCGGGAGGTACTCGTTGTGCTCGGGCTCGTACACGTAGTGCGCCCGTGGCCCGGCCTGCGCGATCTCGTGCAGGGCGCCGACCAGCCGGTCGATGTCCTCGGGAACGGTCCCGAGGCCGATGCTGGCGCGCACCGCCCCGGGAAGTACGGGAGAGGATCCCTGGCGCAGGCCGTCCGCCAGCCGCTCCGCTGTCGAGTCGGGGATCCCGAGCAGTCGCGTGATGAGGGGGTGTGCGCAGAAGCAGCCGTGACGGACACCGATCGCGTGCTCCGCGCTCAGCGCGGCGGCAAGCAGGGCGTGGGGGTGGTCCTCATGGTCGAACGCCGCCACCCCGACGCTGTCCACCGAGCCCGGCGGCCACAGCGCGAGCGTGCGCAGGCCGGGCACCGTCGACAGCCCCGTGCGCAGGTGGGCGGTGAGCTCCCGCTCGTGCTCGGCCACCACGTGCATCCCGAGCTCGTGCAGCGCGCGACAGGCGGCTCCAAGGGCCACCACTCCCACCACGTTGGGCGACCCGGCCTCGTGGCGCTCGGGCGCGTCCGCCCAGATCACGTCGTCGAGGCTGACCCACTTGATCGCTCCGCCTCCCCGCAGCAACGGCATCCCCTCTTCGAGCCAGGCCGCGTCGCCCACCAGCGCGCCGGCCCCGAAGGGCGCGTAGAGCTTGTGGCCGGAGAGGGCCAGGAAGTCGATGCCGCTGCGCGCCATGTCGATCGGGCGGTGCGGAGCCAGCTGGGCGGCGTCGACGAACACCCGGGCTCCATGACGGTGGGCCAGCCGGGCGAGCTCGGCCACCGGCCACAGCTCTCCGGTGACGTTCGAGGCGCCGGTGACCGCCACCAGGTCGAACCCCGCGCCGGGCGCCAGCAGGGCGTCCTCGCAGGCGGCGCAGAGCTCCTCCGCCGAGTCCGTGAACGGCAGCACGTGCACGTTGTGACGCCGCCACGGCAGCATGTTGGAGTGATGCTCGGCCGGCGTGCTGAGCACCCGGGCACCGGGCGGGAGCGCGGCGGCGAAGAGGTTGATGGCCTCGGTGGTGTTGCGGACGAAGACCACGTCGTCGGCGGGTCGTGCCCCCACGAAGCGGGCCACATCCTCGCGCGCGCCCTCGAATGCGGCGGTCGAGACCTGCGACTTGAGGCCGCTGCCCCGGTGGACACTGCTGCACCAGGGCATGAAGGCCTCGACGGCCTCCCAGACCTCCTGCATGGCCGGCGTGCTCGCCGCGTAGTCCAGGTTCGCGTAGCGCCGCGAGCGACCGTCCACACACGGAACCCGGGTATCCGAGCCCAGCAGGCGAGCGAGCGGGCGGGGTCCGGCCGCGGCCCCGCGGGCTACGCGGCTCGTGTCTTCGTAGCGCTCGAGCACGTGATGAGCGGCGGGTCGAGTTCATGGCGGAGGATCGCGGCCTCCAGCGCACGCAGCTCGGGCGACGGCTCGAGCCCGAGACCGTCCACGAGCGCACGGCGGGCGGCGCGGTATTCGGCCAGCGCGTCCACCTGACGCCCGGCGCGGTAGAGGGCCAGCATGAACTGAGCCCGCAGGCGCTCGCGCAGCGGATGCTCGTGCACGAGCGCCTCGAGCTCGCCGGTGAGCTCCGCGTGGCGCCCGCAGGCGAGGTCGGCGTCCACCCGCTCGCAGACACCCGCTAGATGCAGGTCGTCGAGGCGGGCGATCTCAGGCTGGGCAAATCCTTCGTCGGCCACGTCGGCGAGCGCGGGGCCGCGCCAGAGCCCGAGGGCCACCCTTAGCGTCTCGGACGCGCCCTGAGGGTCCCCCGAGGCCAGCTCGTCGCGGCCGATTCGCAGCAGCTGCTCGAAGCGCCCGGCGTCGAGCTCCAGCGGACCCACGCGCAGGCCGTAGCCGCCGCCTTCCGAGACGAGCACGTCGTCGCCCACCGCCGTGCGCAATCTCGACGCCACCACGTGGGCGGCGTTCTTGGCGTGCTTGGGCTCCGCGGCGCCCCAGAGCTCGTCCACCAGCCGGTCGACATGGACCAAGGCGCCGCGCTGCACCAGCAGCAGCGCCAGGAGTGACAGCACCCGGCCGCGCGGTATCAGCGCGCGCTCTCCGTCCTCGCGGTGGATCTGGACGGGGCCCAGGATCCCGAAGCGCCGGCTCATCGGGCCGCACCTGCATCGGGCTTCGCGGCGTCCACCGGCTCGGCCTCGACGAGCAGGCGCTCGAGCGTCTGCATCAGCTCGAGCCAGCTGCTGAAGTCCACGCTTCCGGCCTGCTCTCCGGCCACGAGTCCGCTGACCGTCGTACCGGCGGGGTCGAGGTCCAACGTGACCCGGATAGCGCTCATGGCACAAGCGTGTCGTGGCCGAGGCCGTCGCGCAACGCAGGCGCGCCCTGATGTTTTGTGCCGCAAACCCCTAGATTTCACGTGTGCCGGTGATCAAGGAGCCGATCCCGCTCGAGCGCACGGATGAGCTCGCGGCAATCGGATCGGCCGTCGAGGCGGCGGCCTCCGGCGGCGGCAGCTCGATGCTGATCGAGGGCCCTCCCGGCATCGGCAAGACGCGTCTGCTGCGGGAGGCGGCGGACCGCGCCGAGGCGGGGCGGTTCGACGTGCTCCGGGCGCGAGGTGACGAGCTCGAGAGCGAGCTGCCGTTCGGGCTCGTGCGCCAGCTGTTCGAGGCACGCCTGGCTGGAGAGAGTGGCCGGCGGCGGGCGGCGCTCCTGTCCGGTGCCGCCAAGCTGGCGGAGCCGGTGCTCGAACCCCGGGCGCAGCCCGGAGCGGGTGGCGCGCAGGCGGCCTTTCATGGCCTGTATTGGCTCACGGCGAATCTGAGTGCCCAGGTCCCCGCTCGTCCTGATGATCGACGACCTGCACTGCGCAGACCTCCCCTCGCTCGAATGGCTGGGATACCTGACCCGGCGTCTCGAGGGCATGCCCGTGCTGGTTCTGGCCGCTGCCAGGCGAGCGGAGGATGACCGTCTCCGGCTGATCGAGTCGCTGGTGACGGGCGGTGGCTCCAGCGTGCTGGCGCCGCGGCCACTCAGCCGGGCGGCGGTGGAGCAGCTCGTGGAGGAGGTGACCGGGGCCGAGCCGGATGCCGCCTTCTCCGACGCGTGCCTCGAGGCGAGCGGCGGCAATCCCTTCCTGCTCCGAGAGCTCCTGCGCGCGGCCGCTCAGGAGGGCATCCCCACCTCCGCCCCCGGAGCGAGCCGGGTGGCCGCGCTCGCACCCGAGACGGTCTCCCGCGCAGTTCTGGTGCGGCTGGCCGCGCTGCCCCCGGCGGCCGCCGAGCTCGCCCAGGCGGTGGCGGTGATGGGCCAGGACGTCCCGTTCGACGCGGCGGCCGAGCTGGCGGGCCTGGGGCCCGACCCGGCGGCCGAGGCGGCGGACGCGCTGGCGTCGGCCTACGTGCTCGGCTCCGAGCGAGAGCTGAACTTCATCCACCCCATAGTGCGCACAGCGGTGGAGGAGCAGATGCCGCCCTCGCGCCGTCGCGCCGCGCACGCCGAGGCGGCCCGCATTCTGGCCGAGCGCGGCGCGGATCCGGAGCGCCGTGCCATGCACCTGCTGGTGGCCGACCCGGCCGCCAGCGCGGAGGTCGTGGAGACCCTGCGCGAGGCGGCTCGCCGGGCGAGCGACCGCGGCGCGGCGCGCATCGCCGTGACCTGTCTCTCGCGCGCTCTGGAGGAGCAGCCCGAGCCGGCCGTGCGCGCGGAGCTGCTGGAGGAGCTGGGCGTGGCGGCCGCGAGCGCGGCGGATCCCCGGGCCGAGCAATGGCTGCGCGAGGCCTACGCCTCGGCCATGGACCCCGCCGGCCGGGGGCGTGCGGCGCTGGCGCTGGGCCGCGCGCTGTTCGTGGTGGGCCGGCTGGAGGACGCCTTCGTGGCCATCGACGAGGCGGAGGCCGACCTCGGCCCGGATGACCGCTGGATCGCGGCACGGCTGGAGGCCGAGCTGATCGTCGCCGCCCGTCTCGACTACCAGCTGCGGCCGCGGGTGCCCGAGCGGCTCGACCGCCTCGAGCGGCTCAGTGAGGGTGATCCCGAGGCCCGCCGGCTGGTGTTGTCTCACCGCGCCTACGAGGCGGCGCTGGCCGGTGAGCCGGCCGACGGGCCGATCGCGATGGCCCGCGAGGCGCTGGCGGGCGGCCAACTGGTTGCCGCGCTCGGCCCCGAGGACTCGAATCTCTATCTCGCCCCCAACACGCTGGCGCTGTGCGAGCAGCTCGACGAGGCCGCCGAGGTGTTCGACGCGGCGATCGCGGCCGCCCGCGAGCGGGGCTCGGCGCTGGGATTCACGGTGGCTTCGTGCTTCCGCTCCCAGGTTCACTACCGCTGGGGAGACGTGCGCCGTGCGGAGTCCGACGCTCGTGCCGCCGTGGAGGTTGCCGCCGCCGAGGGCTGGGGCGTGGGCATCCCGGCCGCCCGGGCGTTCCTCCTCTACGCCCTGGTCGAGCGCGGCGCGCTGGACGAGGCCCGGCAGCTACTGGCCGCGGCCGAGCTGGGCGACGAGATCCCCGACCTCGTGATGTTCGATCCGTTGCTCGACGCTCGCGGCCGGCTGCGAATGGCCTCCGGCCGGCTCGCCGAGGGGGTGGCCGACATGCTCGCCTGCGGCGAGCGACAGGAGCGCTGGGGCGCTCACAACCCGTCGGTGATCCCGTGGCGCTCGATGGCGGCCGAGGGGATGATCCGCGACGGCCGGGCCGACGAAGCTCGTGAGCTGGCCGAAGAAGAGGTGGCGCTGGCGCGCCGGGCCGGTACGCCGCGAGCCTTGGGAATGGCGTTGCGGGTGGCGGGCCTGGTGGCCCAGGATCGCCAGGTCCTGGAGGAGGCGGTGGCGGTGCTCGACAGCGGGCCGAGCCCGCTGGAGACGGCACGGGCGCGCGTGGCGCTCGGGCGGCCTGCTGCGCAGGCAGCGCCGGCCCGGACTCGCGCGAGAGCAGCTGCGCCAGGCGCTGGACGAGGCGGATCGCGCCGGGGCAACGGCCCTCGCGGGCGAGGCGCGCGAAGAGCTGCTCGCCGCCGGGGCCAGGCCGCGGCGGGCGCGTCTGTCAGGGCGCGACGCGCTTACGGCAAGCGAGTTGCGCGTGGCCTCGAGGGCCGCCGATGGGGCCAGCAACCGCGAGATCGCACAGTCGCTGTTCGTGACGGTCAAGACGGTCGAGACGCATCTCGGCAACGCCTACCGCAAGCTCGGTGTGTCCTCGCGCGCGGAGCTGCCCGACGCGCTCGCCTAGGCGGGCTGCAGCTCGTAGGCCTCGGCCAGCTCCGGGTCCTTACGAGCCAGCATCTCGGCCAGGTCGACCATCACCTTGCACTGCTTCCAGGTGGCGTCGTCCTGCATCTTCCCGTCGATCATGTGCACGCCGCGGCCGTCCGGAATCGCCTCGATCACCTTCTTGGCGAAGCGGACCTCGTCCGGATCGGGGGAGAAGACCTTCTTTGCGATGTCGATCTGGACCGGATGCAACGACCACGCTCCGACGCAGCCGAGCAGGAACGCCGCGCGGAACTGGGCCTCGCACCCGTCGACGTCCTTGATGTCGCCGTACGGGCCGTAGAAGGGCAGAATGCCGGCGCCGGCGCAGGCGTCCACCATGCGCGCGATCGAGTAGTGCCAGGGGTCCTGCTGAGCGGTGGCGCGCGGCGCCTCGGGATCGTCCGCCGCCGGGTCCTCGATCACCCGGTAGCCCGGATGGCCGCCGCCCACCCGGGTGGTCTTCATGCGCCGGTTGGCCGCGAGGTCGGCCGGGCCGAAGCTCATGCCCTGCATGCGCGGGCTGGCGGTGGCGATCTCCTCGAGGTTGGTCACGCCCTGCGCGGTCTCCAGAATCGCGTGGACGAGGATCGGGCGCTCGAGGTTCCCCTTGGCCTCGAGCTGGGCGAGCAGCCGGTCGACGTAGTGGATGTCCCACGGGCCCTCGACCTTCGGCACCATCACGACCTCGATCCGGTCGCCGATCTCAGCGACGATCTCGGTCAGGTCGTCGAGCACCCACGGGCTCTCGAGGGCATTGATGCGCGTCCAGAGAGCGGTCTGGCCGAGCTCCATGTCACGGCCCACGCGAATGAGGCCCTCGCGGGCGGCCTCCTTGCGGTCCACCGGAACCGCGTCCTCGAGGTTGCCGAGCAGGATGTCGACCTTGGGCGCGATGTCGGGCGCCTTGGCCACCATCTTCTCGTTGGAGAAGTCGAGGAAGTGGATCATCCGCGAGGGCGTGAACGGGATCTCACGGAGCGGTTCGGGAGCACCGATGGCAAGCGGTTTCAGGAAGTCTCTGGGGTTGCGCATTTCGCCCCGGACCCTAGCGCCGACCGGGCTGCCGCTTGTGCAGGCGCGGGCCCGTCGGTAGCTTCACCGCGCGTGAGCGAGCCCATGCGACCGCTCTTCCTCGCCCCCTACGGCGACTTCGGCGGCTCGGAATCGGTGCTGCTGCGGCTGATCGACCGGTTGGGGGATGCGATCGAGCCCGAGGCAGTGGTGATGAGCCGAGGGCAAGCTCGCGGGCCGCCTCGAGGTGGCCGGAGTGCCGAGCCGGGTGGTGCACCTCCCGGGCAAGCGCTCGGTGGCCCGCCTCCCGTTCGTGGCCCGGCAGCTCGCGCCCGAGCTCGAGGGCCGCGGCTTCACCTTCATCCACGCCAACGGCACCAAGGCGGCGATGCTGGGCATCCGGTTGGCGCGGTCACTCGGAATACCCATCGTGTGGATGAAGCACGACCACGCCTACGAAGGCCCGCTAACCCGTACCCTCGCCGCCCGCTGCACCCGGGTCATCTGCGTGAGCCAGGCCATGGCGGACCTGCTCGGTCCCCGCGTGCGCGACCGCGTGGTGGTGGCCTACCCGGGCGTGGAGCTGGATCCGTCGCCTCCCACGGGGCCGAGTCCGCCGGTGGTGATCTCCGTCGGCCGCATGGATCCGCGCAAGGGCTTCATGGAGCTGATCGACGCCGTGGCGATCCTGCGCGCCAACGGCCGCGATCATCTCCGGCTCGTGATCGGGGGCCCCGACTATCCACCGGCGCCCGGCCACCGGGAGGCGCTCCAGGCGCACGCCGACGCCGCGGGCTTCGCCGATCACGCTCAGATCGGCTGGATCGACGACATCGACAGCGCCTATCGAGAGGCGCGCGTGGTGGCCATGACCTCGCGCCGGATGCGCGGGCGGCCCGCCGAGGGCGCCCCGCTGGTGCTGATGGAGGGGATGAGCCACGGTCTGCCGGCGGTGGGCCCCAACGAGGGCGGCATCGCCGAGGTGGTGGGCGACGCCGGCACCCTGGTGGACGACCGGACGCCGGAGGGGTACGCACGGGCGCTCGAGCCCTACGTCGACCTGCCGGACATGTCGCGCGAGGTGGGCGAGCGCGGTCACGAGCGGGTGCGCCGGCTGTTCACGTTCGACGGCACGGTCGAGCGCGTCCGTGCGGTCTACGAAGAGCTCGATCGGCTGGGACGCGCAGCCTCGTGAGAGTCCGCGCCCTACGACCCGGCCAGCACGAGCCGGTAGACGCCCGCCGTCCGCTCGACCATGCGCTCGACGGTGAACAGCGCGTCGTGGCGCTCGCGCGCGGCGGCGCCCATCGCCTCGCGCCGGGACGGATCGCTCAGCAGCTCGACCAGCCGGGCGGCCAGAGCGGCCGAGTCTCCGGGCGGGCACAGCAGGCCGGTCTCGCCCTCCACGAGGGCCTCCGAAGTGCCTCCCACGTCGGTCGCCACCTGCGGGACGCCGCACGCCATCGCCTCCAGGACCGAGATCGGGAAGGCCTCCCACGCGGAGGGCAGCACGAACAGGTCGACCGAACGCAGCTGGCGGGCGGCCGGGGACTGGAAGCCGAAGAAGCGAAAGCGCTCGGGATCGAGTGCCAGCCCCGCGGCCTGGCTCTCGAGCTCGCCGCGCAGCGGCCCGTCGCCGATCACGGCCAGCCGGGCGCCGGGCACCTCCGAGAGCACGCGCGGAGCCGCATCCACGAAGGTCGCCACGCTCTTCTGCGGGCGCAGGACGGTCAAACAGGCCGCCAGCGGCCCCTCGCCGCGAAACTCGGCCAGCGCCTCATCGGGGGTCAGGTCGAGCGTGCAGGACGGGGAGCCGTTGTGCACCACGTGCAGCTTGCGCGCCGGCGCCACGTGCTCGTCGATAGCGACCTGGCGCTCCTCGTCGGCCACGCAGAGGATCCCATCGCTCAGCGGGCCCAGGGAGCGCTCGACGGAGAGGGCGAAGACCCTGCGCGGCAGGCCCCAGGGGCCCACGAACGGAAAGCAGTGAGGCGAATAGAGGACCGGCGTGCCGCTCAGCGCAGCGGCGAGCCTGCCCACCACGCCGGCCTTGGCCGAATGGGCGTGCACGAGGTCGAAGCTCTCTTTGCGAGTGATCGCGCCGAGGCGGCGCAGCGCGGCCGCGTCGGCGCCGGGGGTGCCGAAGCCGCGCTCGAGCGGAAGCCGCACCACCGGTACCCCCGCCTCCTTGAGCCGCGGGTAGGTGATGGCGTCGCGCGGACCCGCCACGTATGGCTGCCAGCCGTGGCGGGGCAGGCCCAGCGCGAGCCTGAGCACGTTCTCGGCAACCCCTCCGTCGGGTGGCTCCATCACCAGCAGGACCCTTTGCACGACGCGATCCTACGGCCCCGGCCGGAAGCGAGCGAGCGGTGAGCGAGGCGAGGGTCACCGTGCTCATGCCCTGCTTCAACGACGGGGCGTTCATCGAGGCGGCGGTCGACTCGGTTCGCGAGGGGGAGCCGGTGGACATCGTCGTGGTCGACGACGCGTCCCAGGAGCCCGCCACCCTGGCGGCGCTGGAGCGCCTCGAGCCGCGCGGGGTACGGGTGCTGCGCCACGAGCGCAACCGCGGAGCGGCCGCCGCGCGCAACACGGGACTGGCGGCGGTCGAGACCCGCTTCCTGTTCACGCTCGACTCGGACGACGTCGCGATGCCGGGGGCCCTGGCCACGCTCGCCGACCGGCTGGACGCCGCCGATCAGCCGGCCGTGGCCTTCGGTGACTACGTGGAGATCGGTGGACACGGCGAGCTGCGACACATACCGCCCGTGCTCGACGGATTCCGGATCGCCTACATCAACGAGTACCCCACGTCCGCCATGTTCAGGAGCGACGTGGTGCGCGCGCTCGGCGGCTGGAGCGAGCGCGACCGGCTCCAGGGCTACGAGGACTGGGACCTCTGGATGGGGCTGGCGGAGCGCGGATACCGCGGCGTGCACGTGGGACGCGGAACGGTGATCTGGGGCTACCGCCAGCACTCCAACCGCCAGCTGGCCGAAGCCCGGCGCCGCCACGCCGTGGTCTACGACCAGCTGCGGGCTCTCCATCCGGACCTGTTCGGCTCGCTGCCGAAGCGACGGCGAGAGTCGCGTATGGGCTTCGCCTACAAGCTCCTGTTCCCCGTCGTCTACGGGCGGCGGCCCCTGCTCCGCGAGCACGCGCCGCTCAAACGAGTCCTCGCCGGCACGCCGCTCGTGCGGCGGTTGCGTTAGTCGCCCGGCCGGGCGCTCAACCCGGCTGCGGCTCGAGCGGCTTGCCCGGTCGCGCCCGGGCGATCGAAAGTGCCAGCTCCACGTCGCCGGGGTGCAGCAGACGCTCGATGAGGTAGAGCACGCCGCCGTACACCAGCGGCCCCAGCACCAGCGAGGGAATCAGGGGCAGACTCGCCGCGAGCAGGACCCCGGCCATCACCAGGCCCGCCACGAGCGGGCCGGCGAAGACGCGCACGGGGCTGATGCGCTTCGTGGCCAGCCCCACCTGCCGCACCGCGAGGCCGGCGAGCAGCACCCCGGAGAACACGGCGTTGAACGCCGCTCCGGAGGCCCCGTAGATGGGGATCAGGATGACGTTGAACACCACGTTCTGGACGATGATCACGAGCGCCGAGCGCGTGAACCCGCCGGGGCGGCCGCGAGCGACGAGGATCGTGGAGGCGAAGAAATTGAGGCCGTAGAGCACGGTCATCAGACCCAGCCATCGCAGCGGTGTGATGGCGTCGTCGAAGGCCGAGCCGTAGAAGAGGTTCGTGAGCTGCGGTGCGAGCACGGCGAAGGTCACGCCGATGGGCATCAGCACGGCGGTAAGGGTCTTCAGACCCACCTCGCAGCCGCGCGCGAGCCCGACTCCCTCGTCCTCCTGGCGCGCCAGCCAGGGCAGCGACGCGTGGGAGAAGATCCAGCTCAGGAACATCGTGGCCTCCACCAGCCGGTAGGCGGCGCTGTAGAAGCCCACCTCGCGGTTGTCGCCGCCTTCGAGGAACGACAGCAGCACGGTGTCGAGCTTGATGAGAACCGTGAACAGGAGCGTGGCCACCCCGATGGGAAAGCCCGCCTTGATGAGCGGCAGCCAGCGCCGGTGGTGGGTGCGGATCCGCATCCACGGCACGAGCCGCCGCAGCTGCACGTGGCTGACCAGGAGGCCGACGAAAGAGCCGCCCAGGAAGATCGCGCTCGCGGCGATGAGACCACCGCCCGAGAGCAGGACGATCACTCCGGCCAGCGCCGTGACCATGCGCTGCGCGATCACGGCGACCGCGGTGAGCTCGAGCCGCTCGTGCCCGCCGAAGATGGCGTGCCAGCTCCAGCTCAACGTCTCGATCGCATTGCCGGCGCCCACGAGATAGACCGCCAGGCGCGCCTCGGAGGAGTAGTCCGCGACGTTCACGGCCACCGCCGCCCCCGTGAGCAGGACGAAGCTGGTGAGCAGCTTGATGGTCACCGCGTCGCCGAGGTAGTCGCCCGAGCGCCGCTTGTCGCGGCCCACGTCCATGAAGGTCAGGTCGTCGACCCCGAACCCCGAGCCCAGGAGGAGCACGCTCGTGAGCGACAGGGCGAACATGAAGTCGCCGAAGCCCTCGCTGCCGAGCTCCCGCGCCATCACCACGTAGAAGACGACGGAGGCCCCCTTGGCCACCACCTCGCCTATCGAGCGAACGATCGCGTTGCGCGCGATGCGCCGGGGAGTGGCGTGCGCGTGATCCTGCGTCTTGCGCGTCCGGCTCGTCGCTCATCGGCGCCGCGCCACGGTGGAGCCGGCCCAGATCAGGCCGGCCACCACCCACAGATGGCGCCAGTGCAGCGTGTCCACGAAGAACGACTCCACGGCAAGGCCCGTCCACGCCCCCAGCAGGGGCGCGGATCCGATGCCGTAGGTATCTCGCCCGGCCACCGCGTTGCGGCCGGCCACCACCAGCGTGGCGAACATCAGGCTCACGAACGTGAACAGCCCGAGCACGCCCTGCTCGCCCAGCGTGCGCACGTAGGTGTTGTGCGAGACCACCGGGGTCAGGACCTCGAACTGCCCCGGACCGATCCCGAACACGTGGCTCTCTCCGTACTCGATCCCTCGCCGCTGAGCCTGGAAACGCTCGGTGTCATAGCCCTGACGCTTGCGCGCGCTCCTGGAGGAAGTCGAGCGATCCGGTGACCGAGATCGCGGCGATGATGGCCAGTCCGCCCACGCTCAGCACGACGATCGTGGCCAGCGCGCGCCGCCCGCCACCGCGGCGCACGGCCATCACCCCGAGCATCACAACCGCGCCGATCGCGAAGTTGATCCAGGCACCCCGGGAGTAGGAGAACAGCAGGCCAATCATCAGCAGCAGCAGCGCCAGCAGCTTCACCGAGCGGCGGGCTCGCAGCAGACGGGGCCGCATGATCTCCTCGATCAGGATCAACGCGATCGGGACCAGGAACGGCCCGTAGACGTTCGGATCCTTGAACAGCGCTCGGGCGCGGTCGTTCAGGATGAGGTTCTCGGCTCCGGGGAACGAGAGGAACAGCGCCAGCGTGCCCACCGCGGCCGACACGAGCGCACCGACCAGATAGGCGCGGACGATCAGGCGCGAGCGGCGCTCGCTGTCCACGTACCCGCTGAGCCAGACGGCGAAGACACCAAGGTAGGCGGTGATCGCGAAGAAGCGAGCGGCCACCGCGGGATCGCCCGCCTCGACCATCGAGGCCACGTTCAGCAGCAGGAACAGAGCGGTGAGGCCGAGTATCGACGCCGGCGCCCGGTCGATGCGCATGCGACCACTCACCACCGCGACGGCGATGACGATGCCGAAGACGGCGTCGGAGGGAGCCGGCTCGACCAGCACCACGCCCAGGAACAGCATCCCCAGCGCCACCGCGGCGTCGTAGCGCACCACGGCGAGCGCCGTGACCGCGGCGAGCCCGAAGCTCCCCGCCAGGACCACGCTCCAGGGCGGCGGGTTGCGCGAGAGCACGACCGCGAACCCGGCCGCGACGACCACGAGCGCCGCGCCCGCGACGAATATCGAGGCCAGACGCCCGAGATTGCCCGTCCCCGGGGCCGCCCTCGCGGCGACGCCGCCTGAGCTCATTCCGTCACTGTAGACCCACGCCCCGAGGGTGCGCGGTCAGCGCCGTAGGCGGAAACTGCGGGTGCGGCTCACCGCGGCGCCGCGGGCCGGCCTGTAGCTGGCGCGCACCCGGTAGCGGCCGGCGGGCAGACGCCGGAACACGCGGCCGAACTCCGCGCGCTTGCGGCGCAGGTGCGTGCGCGTCCGCTTCGCCACTCGCCACGACCCTGCCTGGCGACGCTCGATCCGCAGGCGCACGGCGCCTCGCCGGGCCGTGACGGCGCGGCCGCGGATCAGCACGGCGCGGCGCAGGCGGGTGGAGCCGCTCGCGCGGGCCACCTGGTCGGTGCCGAGCGCGTCACGGCGCGGATTGGGGACCGCCTTCAGCGTGAGCGCTCCGCTCCCGGAGGCGCCGCCCGTGAGCAGGACGGCGCCGCTGGCCGCCGGCAAGGTGCTCGTGGGCTGGGCCACGTTCTCGGCGTTGGTCGCGCCGGGCGGGTTCTCCACCGTGCGCGTCGGGGCGCCGGGTCCGTTGACCAGCACGTACCCGCCGGCGAAGTCGCGTCGCTCCAGTCCGCGCCACGAGTAGCGCGAGCTGCGCGGGGCGCCGAGCTCCACGTCGTAGGCGGGCCACCAGTCGTTCGGCACGGCCCGGTAGTCGGTACGGATGCCGTCACGGCCGTCGCCGGTCAGGAAGTAGGTGGCGAGGTTGTACTCGGCGCCTTCGCGGGTCGCGGTGTAGGCGTCCCAGACCACCGCCTTGCCGTGGGCGTGCAGCCAGTCGACGTGCTCGAGGAGCGTCTCGAACCCGTAGCGGCCGCCGCCGGCGGTGAGCCCGTCGTCGGTCACACCGCGCTCGAGCGCCACGTAGTCGGCGGCCAGCAGCGCCCGCGCGGTATCCGGGTCGCTGTGTCCCGCGAACCAGATCGGGTTGTGGGCGATCTCGACTCCCGGGAGCTCGCGTCTCACCTGCTCGACGAAGTCCGCCACGTACTCGCGCCAGGCGCCGTGGGTCATGGCCCGCCCGGTGGCGCGGTCGATCGGCGGGCGCTCGGCGCCGCTGCCGTCGCCAACGCGAAACTCGAGGTTCACGTCGTCGATGAAGAGTCCCCGGTACCCCTGAGCCAGCGTCCGGCGAGCGTCGGCGATCCAGTGGGCCCGGAACTCCGGATTCGTGATGTCCCCCGCGTACTGGGGGCAGCTGCCCGCCTCACAGCCCCAGGGGATGAACAGCTTGGCTCCGCGTGCGTCGCGCAGGATCCAGTCGGGCCTGGCGCCGGCGAGCTCGGAGTCGCGGTAGACGGCGTACAGGTCCTTGTAGGCCCAGGCGTTGGGATACCAGGACGTGCGCTCGTCGAAATAGGGGGCGTAGGTCTTCTGACGGAAGAAGTTCGCGCGCATCCACGCCGACTGCCCAGCAGAGGGGGAGCGGGTGTAGGAGTCGAACTGGGTGTTGGCCTCCTTGACGAAGCGGACGCTTCCCACCTCGTTCGGCTGGGCGAGCGCCGACCCTGACCCGGAGAGCGACAAGAGCGTGAACAGAAAGAGCAGGCAGCGAAACCTAGACAGGCGGTACACCAGTAAGGGAATCGGCCCTGACCGGGAGCCCGGCGACCCGGCCACCCTGCCCCTAGACGGATGTTCGACCCCCTCGGCCGGTGCCGCGGCGCGGATAGGATCCCCGCCTCTCTGAGACGACCATCGGAAACGAGACGCCAATGACCGAACAAACCGAGATGGCGCTTGACCAGGCCTCCCGCGAGGCGACCGGGGCGCGTCCCTACGGGCGCTACCTCGAGGAATTCGAGCAGGGCGCGGTCTACAAGCACTGGCCCGCCAAGACGGTGACCGAGGCAGACGACCACCTGTTCTGCCTCATCACCATGAACCACCACCCGCTCCACCTGAACGACGTCTATGCGGCCCAGTCCCAGCAGGGCCGCAACGTGGTGGTGGGACCGCTCGTCTACTCGCTGGCGCTCGGGATGTCGGTGGCCGACGTCTCGGGCAAGGCCATCGCGAACCTCGCCACGGAGGAGCTCTCCCATCCGGCCCCGGTCTTTCACGGGGACACGCTGTACGCGGAGAGCGAGGTGCTCGAGGTCCGGCCGTCGGGCTCCAAGCCGGACCGGGGCGTGGTGCGCGTCCACACACGGGTGTACAAGCAGGACGGCACGCTCGTGGCCGAGTTCAAGCGCGCCGTCCTGGTGCCTCGACGCGACCCGGAAAGCTCGTAAGCGGCCGCCGGCGCCGCACGATCTTCTAAGCTGCGCCTGCTTTGTCGGCCGCGCGTGCAGGGCAACCCGTGAGCGGGGATGAGAGCGTCGATGTACGTCGCTACCTGGACGCGATCCGGCGCAGCTCCCGGCTGATCCTCGCGATCGTCATCCTGGTCAGCGGCGTGGTGCTGCTGGTGTCGCTGCTCCTGCCCGCCACCTACCAGGCCTCCACGCAGCTCGTGCTCGATCCCTCGGCCGCCGGGCTGGCGGTGGATGCCGAGTCCACCCAGCGCCAGCTGGCCACCACGAACGCGCTGGTGACCTCGCCCCGGGTGTTGCAGCGCGCGGCGGCGAAGATCCCGGGTGAGACCCAGGATTCCCTCCAGGACAAGGTGGAGTCGCGCGTGGACCCCGAGGCCACCCAGGCGAACATCATCGAGGTCACGGGCAGCGACGAGGACGCGGAGCGCGCCGCACTGATCGCCAACACGGTGTCCGAGACCTTCATCACCGAGCGCGTGGAGATCGAGCAGGACCGGATCGCCAACGCACGCACGCGCCTGCAGGCGGAGATCGACCAGCTCGAGTCCTCGGCCAGCCCGGCGGCCACCGCCGAGATCGCGGCCATCCGCGAGCGCCTCAGCCAGCTCACGGTCAGCGAGGGCAGCGCCGGCTCGGACCTCCAGCTGGCCGGGCGGGCCGAGGTGCCCGGCAGCCCCACCTCTCCGCGGCCGCTCCGCAACGTGATACTCGCGTTGTTCGGGTCGCTCGTGCTGGGCGTGCTGATCGCCCTCGGACGCGACCAGCTGTCGCCGCGCATCCGCGATCCCCGCGAGCTCGGACGGCTGCTCGGTGTACGCGTGCTCGCCGGGGTTCCCTACGTTCGCGGCACCCGGCTTCAGCGCCGCTCGCGGCTCTTGAGCGGTGCGGAGGCCGAGGCCTACGAGACGCTGCGGACCACGTTCGAGCTGATGGTGCCGCCCAGCTCGCGGCGCGTGGTCCTGATCAGCGGAGCCGTGCACGGTGAGGGCAAGACGACCGTGAGCTCGCGGCTGGGCAAGTCGCTGGTCCGCGCGGGGCACCGCGTGCTGATCGTGTCCGCGGACCTGCGCGTCCCGAAACTGCACGACCTGTTCTCCCTCGAGCCCGGCGTCGGCCTGTCCGATCTGCTGAGCGAGGCCCAGTGGGAGAACACCGATCTCGACGCTCTGGTGGCGCAGGCCATCCGGGTCGTGATCAAGGGAGGCGAGGGTGAGAATCGGCACGGCGACCTTCACGTGATCACGAGCGGCTCCCAGGCCAAGGATCCGGGCCAGCTGATCGCCGGCCCCGGGCTGCCGGTGACGATCGACGCGCTCCGCCGTCTCGACTACGACTACATCCTGCTCGACGCCCCGCCGCTGCTCGGGCTCGCCGACGCGGTGGTGCTCGCGCGCCACGCCGACCACACCATGCTGGTGAACCGGCTCGATCGCCTCACCGTGTACCGGGCGGCCGACCTGCGCGAGGTGCTGGACAGCATGGAGCAGGCGCCCATGGGCACCGTGGTGATCGGAGCCCGAAGCGAGATGTCGCCGTACTACCTGGGGCGGCGGCCGGCCCTGATCCAGGAGCCCGAGGCCTGAGCCGCACCCGGACCGGCGGCCGTCTCAGCCGGTGCGGAGGACCCAGACGGTGCCCAACCCGCCGCCGAAGCTGCCGCTCGAGCGGCCGGCTCCCCCACGCCTGAACGAGGAGCTCAGCAGCACGGAGCGGTGCGGCGGTGAATTCAGCCACGCCCGGATGGTCCAGCCGATCGCCGCCCGGGCGCCGGAGTGCATGGCGAGCACCTCACCGGCCCGGCCGTAACGCGCGACCTCCGAGCTGAGCGAGGCGTGCCAGAGCGAGCCCGCGGCCAGCAGGGTGCGGCTGTGCGCCTTCGAGCCTCGCTGCAGCGCCGGGGCGCGCTTGAGCGCGTTGAGGCCGTGGGCGTGCCGCACCTCGTTCACGCGCTCGATCATCCTCACGGCCGCGGAATGACCGGCGCCGCGGGCCACGGCTCCCGCCGGGAGGGCGGATAGGGCGATCACGAATGCGAGCAGCGTGAGCAGCAGTGCGGGGCGGGTCCTCATTGGCCTTCTTTCGACTGCCTACGGGGTTAGCTGACGGGCTCGCGCGGAAAGAAGTCGCGCGCCGACGGGCTTTGTGGGCCTTGTCGATTCGCCCCAGTGAGTGGTTCCCCCGTCCGAATGCCGGCTCGACCGGCACGCGGTTCGGCGATTGCGCGTGCACTGTAGAACTTTCGACGGCAGAATGCACGCCGATGAGCAATCGCGCAACGATCCTTGCCGGCGGCAGGGGGAGTCGTCTCGCCCCCTACACGACCGTCCTGCCCAAGCCCCTGATGCCGATAGGCGACCGGGCGATCCTCGACGTGCTGGTCCGGCAGCTCGCGTCCGCCGGCTTCACGGAGCTGACCTTCGCCGTGGGCTATCTCGGCCACCTGATCCGCGCCGTGTTCGGCGACGGCAGCACGCTGGGGGTATCCATCGACTACCACGACGAGCCTCAGCCGCTCGGCACCGCGGGGCCGCTGGCGGGGATGGCCGAGGACGACACGCTCCTCGTTCTCAACGGGGACCTGCTCACCGCGCTCGACTTCCGGGTCTTCTTCGATGTCCATCGCGAGCACGGCAACGCCATGACCATCGCCACGCACCGGCGAAAGGTGAAGATCGACTACGGCGTGCTCCACGTTGCCGGCACCACGCGTGCGGTGGACGTGGTGACTGACTACGAGGAGAAGCCGGAGCTGGCCTACGTGGTGAGCATGGGCGTCTACGCGCTCGAGCCGCGCGCGCTGGCGCTCATTCCCAAGGGCGAGCGCTTCGACATTCCCGATCTCGTGCTGAAGCTGCTCAAACAGGGCGAGCCGGTCGGCTCGTGGCTCTACGACGGCTACTGGCTCGACATCGGCCGCCACGACGACTACGAGCAGGCGCTGGAGGACTACGAGTCGGTGCTGCCCCGGCTCCTCCCCGAGCCCGAGGTGGCCGCCGAGTAGCGCTCAGCTCGCCTCGAGGCCCCGCCGGGCCGACTCGAGATTGGAATGATCGGGGGCGAAGGGGTCGCCGAAGTCCTCGGCTTCGAGTCCGGCCACGATGTCGCGAACCCCGTCGGGAACCCGGTGCCGCGGCTCGAAGCCGAGCTCGCGGTGGATCTTGTCGAAGTTGACCTTGTAGTCGCGCGGGTCCTCGTCGCGGCTCACGTATTCCACGTCGCCGCGTCCGAGCACACCGGTGATCACCTCGACGAGGTCGAGCTTGCGGTAGTTCTCGTCGCTGTGCCCGACGTTGAAGACGGCGCCGGCGGTGCGCTCGGAAGGGGCCTCGAGCACGGTGCGTACCGCGAGAGCAGCGTCGCGGGCGTGCACGTAGGGCCGCCAGAAGCGCTCGCCGAACACCTCGAGGCGCCGCTCGGCCCACAGATCGCGCGTGAACTCGTTCACCGTGAGGTCGAAGCGCATGCGCGGAGCCCTGCCGTAGACGGTGGCAAACCGCAGGCACGTGGGGTCGAGGCCGCTGCGCCGCTCGTCGAGGAGCGCCTGCTCGATGCCGACCTTCTGCTCGGCGTACAGCGACACGGGGGCCAGCACGCCGCTCTCGTCGATCGGCACTGTCGGGTCGTCCATGCGCCCGTAGTTCGAGCACGTGGAGGCGAACACGAAGCGGGGGACCCCGAGGGCGTGGGCGTCGTTGGCCAGCGCCCGGCTGCCCTCCACGTTCACCTCGCGGGAGAGCTCGGGGTCGAGCGCGCAGGCCGGGTCGCCCACGATCGCGGCCAGGTGCACCACGGCGTCGGCTCCGTCCAGAGCCGCCCGCCGGGCTTCGCCGTCACGGACATCGCCGCGGATGAGCTCCGCCCCGGCGGACTCGAGCGACTCGGCCACCTCATCCTGACCGTGCAGCAGCGTGTCGAGCACCCGCACGTCATGGCCCGAGCCGCGCAGCTCCTCCACCACGCACGCGCCGACGTAGCCGGCACCACCGGTAACCACTGCTCTCACGGGATCTCCTCGACTCGCTTCCGTTGTCGGGTGCGGATGCTACGTGCTGTCACCATTGCGTCAATGGCGGGCACGCGAACCGGGCAGGTGGAGATCCCGCTCTTCGACCTTCGCCTCGAACCGGAGGATCTGGACGCGGTCGCCGAGACGCTGCGCAGCGGCTGGCTCACGATGGGCCCGCGCACCGCGGCCTTCGAGCAGGCCTTCGCCGAGCATCTCGGGGCGCGCCACGCCGTGGCGGTGTCGAGCTGCACCGCCGCGCTTCACCTCGCCTACCTGTCCGCCGGCGTCGGTCCCGGCGACGAGGTGATCGTTCCCTCGTTCACGTTCGCGGCCACGGCGGCGGCGGTGGTCTACGCCGGAGCCACGCCGGTGTTCGCGGACATCGTCGGCCTCGAGGACCCGAGCGTCGACCCGGAAGCCGTGGAGGCTCTCATCACTCCGCGCACGCGGGCCGTGTGCGTGGTGCACTTCGCCGGCTACCCCGTGGACATCGAGCGATTCGCGGACCTGTGCGGCCGCCACGACCTGGCGCTCATCGAGGACGTGGCCCACGCGCCCAGCGCGACCGTGGGCGGCCGCAAGCTCGGCACCTTCGGCATGGCGGGCTGTTTCTCGCTCTTCTCCAACAAGATCCTCTCGGTGGGCGAGGGCGGCCTGCTGGTGACCGACGAGGACGCCGTGGCCGTGAACGCGAAGCTCGATCCGCTCGCACGGCATGACCTCGGGCACCTGGGACCGCCACTCCGCGCGGACCGACACCTACGACGTGATCGAGCTGGGCTGGAACTACCGCATCGACGAGCCGCGCTCGACGCTGGCGCTGTCGCGCCTGCCGAGGCTCGAGGCCGACATCGAGCGCCGGCGCTCGCTCGTGCGCCGCTACCGCGAGCGCTTCGCCGAGGTCGAGGGCGTGGTGGTGCCCTACCGCGACGACGAGGTGGCCGGCTCGTCCTGCTACGTGATGCCGGTGATGGTGGATCCGGCGATCCGCGACGAGGTGCGTCGCAGCCTGGGGGAGCGGGGCGTGCAGACCAGCATCTTCTACCCCGCCGTGCACGAGTTCACGGCCTACCGAGAGCGCTTCCCGGGAGTGAGCCTGCCCCTCACCGAGCTCGCCGCCCGCAGCGAGATCACCCTTCCGCTCTATCCCCACCTGAGCGAGAGCGACCAGGATCGCGTCGTGGATGCCCTGTCGGCGGCGCTGGCGCGATGACCTGGAGCGTTCCCCTCACCACGCTGGAGATGCCCGAGGAGGACGTAACGGCGGTGCTCGACTGCCTCGAGGGGGGCTGGCTCACGATGGGCCCGCGCACCCAGGCCTTCGAGGCCGCGCTGGCCGAGCGGCTGGGAGTCCAGCACGCCGTGGCGGTGTCGAGCGGCACGGCCGCCCTTCACCTCACCTGCCTGGCCGTGGGCCTCGGGCCCGGAGACGAGATGATCGTGCCCGGGCTCACCTTCGTCGCCAGCGCCAGCGCGGCGCGTTACTGCGGCGCCGAGCCGGTGCTCTGCGAGATCGCCGGCCCGCAAGACATGAACATCGATGTGGAGGACGTGCGCGGTCGCATCGGTGAGCGCACCAAGGCGGTGATGGCGGTGCACTTCTGCGGATACCCCGCTGAGGTCGAAGCGCTGCGCGCCCTCTGCGACGAGCACGGCCTGCTGCTGATCGAGGACTGCGCCCAGGCCATCACCACGGTGGTCGACGGCCGGCGCCTGGCCGGGACGGTCGGGCACGCCGGCTGCCTGTCCTTCTTCTCCAAGAAGCAGCTCTGCGTGGGGGAGGGGGGAGCGGTGATCACCGACGATCAGCGCATCGCCGACAAGGTGCGGTCGCTGCGCTCGCACGCGATGACGAGCGTCACCTGGGACCGCCATCGCGGCCACGCGGAGTCCTACGACATCGTCGACATCGGGTTCAACTACCGCCTCGACGAGCCGCGTGCGGCCCTCGGGCTGTCGCGCCTGGCCAGGCTCGACGCGGACATCGCGGCACGGCGCGACGTGGCCCGGGCCTATCGCGAAGGACTCGACGGCATACCCGGCCTGGAGCTCGTCTGGACCGACGAGCAGGTCGAGCGCTCGTCCCACTTCGCCTTCCCCGTTCTTCTGCCCGACATGTCGGAGCGCGACGAGTTCCGCCGCCTGCTGAAGGAGAGCGGCGTGCAGACGACCTGGTACCCGCCGCTGTCCGACTTCTTCACCTACTCCGAGGCCTACCCCGACCTCTCCCTGCCGCGAGCGGAGGAAGCCGCGTTCCGGCACTGCGCCCTCCCCATGTCGGCCGGCCTGACGGAGGAGGACGTGGAGACGGTGATCGGCGCCGCGCGGGCGGCCCGGAGTGCTGCTACTCGGCGCTCTTGAACACGGCTGCGACCGTCATCGCCAGGATCTTCAGGTCGAGCACGAGCGACCAGTTCTCGATGTAGTAGTTGTCCCACTCGACACGGTCTCTCAGCGATGTCTTGCCGCGCAGGCCATGGACCTGAGCCCAGCCGGTGATGCCGGACTTCACGCGGTGGCGGTCGGAGTAACGAGCGATCCGGGAGCCGAACAGATCGACGAAGTCGGGCCGCTCGGGACGCGGGCCGATCAGGCTCATCTCGCCCTTGACCACATTCAGGAGCTGCGGCAGCTCGTCCATGGACGTGCTGCGCATCAGGCGGCCGACGGCGGTACGGCGGTCGGCGCCCTCGATTCCGCCCGGTCCGATGTCCGGATGCAGAGCGACGACGTTGCTCGAGTCAGCCGGGTCGGTGATGGTCTCGATTGGACGCATCGAACGGAACTTGAGCATCTCGAAATCGCGGCCGTCGCGGCCGATGCGGCGCTGGCGAAACAGAATCGGCCCCGGCGAGCTCAGCCTCACCGCCAGCGCCAGGCTGAGCAGAAGCGGGGAGAGCACGATCAGTCCCGCCACGGCGCACATCCGGTCGATCACGTGCTTGATCGCGAACTGCCAGCCCTGTGGATCGATCGTGTGGAGACCGAACAGCGGCAGACCGCCCAGGTGCTCGAGCGACACGTGGACGTTCACGCTCTCGAACAGCCGCGGCACGAGGGAGACCTTCAGGCCGAGCGCCTCAGCCTCGCGCACGAGCGGGATTAGCAGCCGGTCGGGCGCGGTGCTGAAGCCAAGCACCACGTGCTCGGCATGTGTGGCGCGCGCCACCTCGGCCAGGTCCGACAGGCCGCCCAACACCGAGGACTGACGGCCGGGCACGGCATCGTCGGGCAGCGGGTCGTCATCGAGGAAGGCCACCGGGTAGAGCCCGAGCTGCGGCTGGATGAGCAGCCGCCGCTCCACGTGGGCTCCCACTTCCCCCGCGCCCACGATCAGCGTCGGCTTGGCCACCAGACGGGTGATCCGGGCGCGGCGATGTGCCTGGCCCAGCACGAGGCGGCCGGCGATCAGGTAGAGCGTGCCGAACAGCCAGGCCCGGCCCACCAACGGCGCCGGTTGAGCGTCGGCATACACCAGGGCGACCCCGGCGATGAGCGCCACCGCGGCAATCGACGTCGCGCCGATCACCTGGCCCACGCCCTCGAACACCCGCAGTTGGATCGAGTCCTTGTAGAGGCCCCACGCGGCCATCAGGGCGAGCACCAGCGGAGGGAACAGCCAGACGAGGCCCAGTCCCTCGCCGTCGGTCTGGGTCGGCGGGGCCCCGACTACCGCTGTGGCCGTGCCGAGTGCGACCAGCACCACGTCGCTGACCAGGCGAAGCAGGGCCCAGCCACGCCCGTGGAACAGCCAACGCCGCGCGGGGTGCTCCCGCGCGGCGTTTTCCAAAGTCGCTGTTGGTGTTCCACCGCCGAGGTGCGCATGATCCACCTGGGTCACGTGCGCTCCGATCTCGGATAGCCGGTGCGGGCGCGGGGCGCCCCCACCGGTTATCGGTTCAGATTGTCGGCGTGGAAGTTACTGCGGTCAGGCAGTCTCCGCGCCAGGCGCCCGGGTGAGACGCCGCATGACGAGGCCCGCGCCACCGAGCAGCAGGCCGGCGCCGGCGAGCATCGCCACGTCGAGACCTGTGAACGGCAGACCGCCGCCTCCGCCACCGCCGCTTCCGCTGACGGCCACGGGAGTTGTGTTGTTGTCGTCGACCTGGGCCTGGACCTGTCCGCCCTGGCCGCTGTAGCCGTTCTGGCTGGCGGTCTGCGCAAAGGCAGGCGCCGCCACGACCAGCATCACGACCAGCGCCGCGATAATTGAGATTGTTCGTGTCTTCATGTTCGCCTTCACTCTCGGGGGGTTGGAAGATCGCAGCCGTGTCCGGTATGACCTGACTGCCCCTGTCTCGTGGAGTCGAGTACGCCTGCTGACGGACCAACGAGCCAGCCGGCCGCGAACTCCCGCTCTCAACTTTTGTAACACGGACTGGGGCGGAACGCCAGCTTTTTTAGGCACCATTTAGCGGGGATTTACTGGTTGTGGCTGCCGAGACGCTGCGTCCGCCGCAGGATCGCCTGGTTGACGGCGCGAAGCGTGAGAGGCCGGCCCCGGCGCACGGCGCGCAGCGCCCGCCGGGTCACCTGGTCGCGGGGGTTGTTCGCCACCGCGCGTGCCAGGAGCTCCTCGGCGCGGGCGCGGCGGCCGATCTCGCCGTCCACCACGCCCAGCTCGAGCAGGGCGTAGGCGTTGTCGGGCTCGCGCTCCAGAGCGCGCTCGAACCAGTCCGCGGCGTCCTGGCTGCGCCCCAGCCGTCCGGCGATCGTCCCGCCGGTGAGCTGGGCCTTGGCGGACAGCGGGTTGAGGCTCTCGGCACGGTCCAGGCGGTCGAACGCGGCCTGGGGGTCGGAGGGCCAGTCCTTGCTGGCCCGCTCGATCTCGAGCTCGGCGAGCCAAGACGCTCCGAGCCCCACGCAGGCGATCAGGCCGACGGCGACCAGCCCGGCGGCCACGGGCGTTCCCAGGCGTCGCGGTGGCGCCGCCGCGGCGGTGCGGTCGGGCGCGGCGAGCGCCAGTCCCATCGCCAGCGCGGCGAGCGCCGGTCCGGTCAGGCCCGGCAGCTCCCAGAACCAGTCGATGCTGGCGTGAAGGAGCCAGTAGGCGAACAGGGTCAGCGCGCCGGCTGCCGCGGCCCGCCGCCGCGGTGTGCGCAGCGCCATGGCGCTCCCCACCAGTCCCGTCACGAGCCAGCCGGCGAAGAGCAGGATCCCCACCAGGCCGGTCTGCGCGAGCATCCCCATCTCCAGCGAGTGCGCGAAACGGGGCTGCTCCTCGCTCGACCCCTCGCGCAGGTACTCGGGCTGGAAGTTCTCCATGCCCAGGCCGCCCACCGGATTGTCGGTGAAGGCGTTCCACGAGACGACCCAGAAGTCGTAGCGGTTGCTCCCGCCGGCGGTCGCGAAGCGAGATTCCCCGATGCCCGCCTGCTCGTCGCCGCTCTTGAAGTCGTTCCACTCCCGGCTCAGCCGGTCGCTCGAGGCCACCGCCACCCCCGCCACCGCCAGGACGGCAACGACCGCGGCGGCGAGCGCGGCGGCGCGCCCGAGACGCGAGGGCGCCGGGTCCGCGGCCGAGATCCGCCGGTCCGCGAGCGCGCCGAGAAGGCCGATCAGCGCGAGGCAGACCGCCATGATCAGGATCGCGCTCGTGGCGTCCGCCACCAGGCCGTCGAAGCGGGCCAGGTCGAAGTCGTCGTGCACCGCCACCACCGGCCCGCGCACGGCGAACACGCCGGCCACCACGGCGAGGGTCGCCACCAGCACGCGGAGCCGGCCCGGCATCAGGACGAGGTGCACCAGGAGGGCCAGCGGCAGCGCGATCAGCCAGCCTCTGCTCTGCGCCATCAGGGCGAGTCCGCCGAGCAGTCCTGCCGAGCCGAGCGCCAGGCCGCGCAGGGCGGCGTGGACGTCGCGGCGCGACACGAGATGCAGGCCCGCCAGCGCTCCCAGCGTCCAGAGCGCAGCGTTGGCGTTCATGTAGCCGGTGGGCTCGGCGAAGCGAGCGTCGATGAAGTACGTGCCCGGCTGAGCGGCCCCGTTGACCTTGAGCAGCTCCACCAGACCGATTCCGGCCACGCCCAGCGCAAGGGCGCCGATCACGATCGTCACGCCCCGTGAGTCCATCGGCCAGAGCGCGAACAGGCAGAAGGCGGCGAGGTACAGCAGCGTGCGATTGGCCCCGTCCCAGGCGCTGCCGGGCTCGGCGGCCCAGGCCACGGACGCGAAGGCCCAGACAGTGAACCCGGCCAGAAGGGCGATCGCGACCACCGCTGTCCGGCTCGGCTGTGGAGCGGGCAGCGCCAGCGCGGTGACTACGAGCAGCACGACCATGAACAGGGCGGCGGCGTACCAGCTGTCCGGATACAGCCCGGCTTCGGTCGCCGCCAGCGCCAGGAAGACGGCGAGCGCCAGGAGCGCGGGGATCAGGGCCGGGTTTGCGCTCAGCAGGCCACGGGTGTCACTTGTGAGCCGCCCTGCGCTGTAACGTCGCTCCTCGACCGCCATGCTCCTCAAGATCCTCTACTGGCTCGCGGTGCTCGCCATCTCACTCGGCTTGGTGGTCGGCCTGATCCTGTTCTTCGAGTCACGGGACCAGTCGCAGGTCGAGGGGAGCCAGCGCCCCTCGGGGCTCATGCTGCCGACCTGACCCGGGAGGGCTCGCGCCTCACCTGCCTGGCGAACACGATGATCCGCTGGGCGGCGCTGTAGAGGGGGTGGCAGGCACTCAGCATCAGGCGCTTGTAGCCGACTGGCTCGAGTACGGACAGGTCGGAGTCGTCGACGATCTTCGTCTTCTCCACCCGGTAGATGAAGCGGCCGAAGGGAGTGTCGAAGATAATCGCATCTCCGCGCTTGACCTTGTCGAGCTCGTTGAAGGGAGCCCCGTAGGTGGTGCGGTGGCCGGCCACAGCCGTGGTCCCCGGCTGGCCCGGCAGGGGCGTCTCCGGGTAGTGGCCGGGCCCCTTTCGCAGGTTTGCCGTGTCGGTGCCCTCGACGACGTACTCGGATACGCCGATCGACGGGATCTCGAGCTTGCCGATCGCGTCGCCGGGCAGCGGCTTGCGTTCGCGCACGCGCTTCTCGACCTTCGCGGGAGGGTCGTAGAGCTGCTTGCGCAGCGTCGATTGCTGGTGCTCGGCGACGACCGCTGAGACGGGCTCCTCCCACAGCAGGGTCGCCGCCGCGTCTGCGATCAGGAGAGTCCCGCTCACGATCATCACCGAGGCCACGAAGCGCAGCACGGCGCGCATAGAGGCTGAGTGTAGGGGCGTCGGGCCGTCGGGCGATACGGTTTCGGGCCCCCCCGAGAACCGTGAATCTCAAGGAGCACCGATACAAGTGACCCAGACGACGACCGCGCCGACCACCCACCAGAGGCTCTCCGCCTGGGTGGCTGAGGTCGCGGAGTTGACGCAGGCAGAATCGATCCACTGGTGTGACGGCTCGGCCGAGGAGTACGACGCTCTCTGCCGCCAGCTCGTGGAGGCGGGCACCTTCGAGAAGCTCTCGGACGCCAAGCGCCCGAACTCCTACCTGGCGCGTTCGGACCCGGGGGACGTGGCCCGGGTGGAGGACCGGACCTTCATCTGCTCCGAGGACGAGGCGGACGCGGGACCCACCAACAACTGGCGGGACCCCGTCGAGATGCGCGAGACCGTGAACGACCTGTTCACGGGCTCGATGCGCGGCCGGATCATGTACGTCGTCCCCTTCTCGATGGGCCCGCTCGGCTCGCGGATCGCCCACATCGGCGTGCAGCTCACCGACTCCCCCTACGTGGCCGCGTCGATGCGGATCATGACCCGGATGGGAGCCCCCGCTCTCGAGGTTCTGGGCGAGGACGGCGAGTTCGTGCCCTGCCTGCATTCGGTCGGCATGCCCCTGGGCGACGGGGTGGAGGACGTGCCCTGGCCCTGCAACGCCGACAACAAGTACATCGTCCACTTCCCCGAAACCCGGGAGATCTGGTCCTACGGCTCGGGCTACGGCGGCAACGCGCTGCTGGGCAAGAAGTGCTTCGCGCTGCGCATCGCGTCGGTGATGGCGCACGACGAGGGCTGGATGGCCGAGCACATGCTCATCCTCAAGCTCACCTCGCCGGAGGGCGGGGTCAAGCACGTGGCCGGCGCCTTCCCCTCGGCCTGCGGCAAGACGAACCTCGCGATGCTGATCCCCACCCTGGAGGGCTGGACCGTCGAGACCGTGGGCGACGACATCGCCTGGATGAAGTTCGGCGACGACGGCCGGCTGTACGCGATCAACCCCGAGGCGGGGTTCTTCGGCGTCGCGCCCGGCACCGGTGAGGACACCAACCCCAACGCCATGGCCACCGTGGGAGAGAACACGATCTTCACCAACTGCGCGCTCACCGACGAGGGCGACGTGTGGTGGGAGGGCATGACGCCCGACCCACCCGAGCACGCGATCGACTGGATGGGCCAGGACTGGACCCCCGACTCGGGCGAGCCGTCCTCGCATCCCAACGCGCGCTTCACGGTGCCGGCCGCCCAGTGTCCGTCGATCGCGCCGAACTGGGAGGACCCCGAGGGGGTGGCCATCGACGCGTTCCTGTTCGGGGGCCGGCGAGCGAGCGTGGTGCCGCTCGTGTTCGAGGCGTCCGACTGGCAACACGGCGTGTTCCTCGGCTCGATCATGGGCTCGGAGAAGACCGCCGCGGCGGCCGGCGGGCTGGGTGAGCTGCGCTTCGACCCGATGGCCATGCTGCCCTTCTGCGGCTACGACATGGCCGACTACTTCGGCCACTGGCTCGAGATCGGCCGGCGCAAGGGCGCTCGGCTGCCGCGGATCTTCATGGTCAACTGGTTTCGCAAGGACGACGAGGACAACTTCCTGTGGCCGGGATTCGGCGACAACTCACGCGTGCTCGAATGGGTCTTCCGCCGCTGTGACGACGAGGCCGAGGCCGTGGAGACCCCCGTCGGACTCCTTCCCGCCGACGGCGCGATCGACGTCTCCGGCCTGGACCTCGCGCCCGGCGTCATGGAGCGGCTCCTGAGTGTCGATCCCGAAGCGTGGCGCTCTCAGCTGCCCCAGATCCAGCAGCACTTCGCGCAGTTCGGCGACGGCCTTCCGGACGAGCTCAAGGCGCAGCTCGCGGCGCTCGAGGAGCGCCTCGGCTAGTGACCTGAGTCGTCAATTCGCGCGCACCTTCTCGGTGCCTGGCCGCGTCTGGCGCCACCCGCCGGAATCGCCGATGCTCTGCATCGACTCATCCGCCGTGCGTCGCCAGCCCCACCCAGTCGCTCGGGAAGCTGACGCGCGACTTTCGACTCAGGTCACTAACCGGGCGGCGCCCCGGCCCGAGGCCGGTCCGCTCCGCCTGCTTTGATCCCCCGGATGGCCCATCGAGTGGTGCTCGTGCCGGGCGACGGGGTCGGACCTGAGGTCGTGGACGCCGCGCGCCGCGCCGTGGAGGCGACCGGCGCCGAGATCGACTGGGAGGAGCGGCAGGCGGGCCAGGCCGCTCGCGTGCAACTCGGTTCGCCGCTGCCGCCCGAGACGGTCCTGGCCATCCGCGACGCCGGAGTCGCGCTCAAGGGCCCAACCACCTCGGGCGGACCGGGGCCGGGTCCGCCCTCGGCCAACGTCGAGCTGCGCCGCGCGTTCGATCTGCACCTCGCCGTGAGCCCGGCGCGCAGCATGGCCGGCGCCGGCGCGGCGCGATCGGGGATCGACCTGGTGCTGGCCAGCATGATCCAGGAGGACCTCTACGCCGGCGTGAGCTTCGCGGCCGGCAGCGACCAGGCGCGCGCCCTCACCGAGCTGGTGCTCGCCGGAAGCGAGCTCGGGCAGGGCCAGGAGCCGGGACTCTCGATCAAGTTCATGACCAGGCTGGGGGCGGAGCGCATAGTGCGGACAGGGCTCGCCTGGGCCGCTTCCGCCGGGCGGATGCGGGTGACCGTTGTGCACAGGGCAGAGGAGATGCCGGCCACGGACGGTCTCTTCCTGGCCGCCGCGCGTGCGCTGAGCCGCGACTTCCCGGGCGTGACCGTCGACGACCTCACGCTCGAGGCGGCCCTGCACGAGTTCGACCGGCGGCCGGGCCTGCTCGACGTGCTGCTCGTGCCCACGGCCTACACCGCTGTGCTGTCCGGCCTGATCGCGCCGCTCGTGGGCGGGGTGGGGATGATGCCGAGGGCCAACCTCGGCGCCGAGGCGGCGGTGTTCGACACGGTGCACGGGTCCGCGCACGCCCACGCCGGCCGGGGCAGCGCCAATCCGATCGCCCAGATCCTGGCGGGCGCGCTGCTGCTCCGCCATCTGGGGGAGGCGGAGCGCGCGGACCGCCTCGAGGCCTCCGTGGAGAGGGTGATGGCGGAGGGATCGGTGCTCACCGGGGATGTGGCCTCGAGCGGGCCGGCCGCGTCGACGGAGGAGGTCGCGGACGCCATCGTCGCCGGGCTCGCGGGTGATGAGCGCCCGGCTACGCTAGGCGCATGAGCATCGCTGAGGCCAGGACCATCGGATCGATCGTGCGCGGCGAGACGCGCAGCGAGGGGCGCCGGATCGAGTCGCGCAACCCCGCGAACCTCGAGGACGTGGTCTGCGAGGCCGTGCTCGGAGACGCCGGCACGTTCGTGGACGCGTGCCGGGCCGCGCGTACGGCTCAGCGCGAATGGGCGGCCGTGCCCGCGCCCGTGCGCGGCAAGGCGATCCAGCAGATAGGCCGCCTGGTGGAGGACAACAAGGAGGCGCTGGCGCGCCTGGTCACGCGTGAGATCGGCAAGCCCTACCCGGAGTCGCTCGGCGAGGTCCAGGAGGTCGTGGACACCTGCGACTTCTTCGTTGGCGAGGGCCGCCGTCTCTACGGCCAGACGGTCCCGTCGGAGATGCCCGACAAGCAGCTGTTCACCTTCCGCAATCCCGTGGGCGTGGCCGCGATCATCACCGCCGGGAACTTCCCCGTGGCGGTGCCGTCGTGGTACCTCGTGCCGGCGATCCTGTGCGGCAACGCCGTGGTCTGGAAGCCCGCGGAGTACGCCCCCGCGCTCGGCGACGCGCTCGCCCAGCTGTTCATCAAGGGCGGCCTGCCCGAGGGCGTGCTCAACCTGGTCCAGTGCGACGGTCCCACCGCCTTCGAGGGGCTCGAGCGCGCGCTCGACGAGAAGCTCGTCGACAAGGTCGGCTTCACCGGCTCGTCGGCGGTGGGCTCGGAGATCGGGGCCCTCTGCGGGCGCCACGTGCAGTCGCCCTGCCTCGAGCTGGGCGGGAAGAACCCGCTCGTGGTGATGCCCGACGCCGACCTCGACCTCGCGGTGGAGGGCGCCCTGTTCAGCGGGTTCGGGACCGCGGGCCAGCGCTGCACCTCGCTGGGCACCGTGCTCGTCCACGACTCGATCCACGAGGAGTTCATGACGCGCTTCAACCGCGCGGTGGAGACGGCCCCGATCGGCGACCCGCAGCAGGACGTGCTCTACGGGCCGATGATCCACGAGCGCTTCGCGAAGCGCTTCGAGGACTGGCTCGGCCTGATCGGCGACCACCACACGGTGAGCGGCTCGTCGGGCAGGGGGAGGATCAGCAGCGAGAACCCCCGCGAGGGCTTCGTGGGCGACCCCGACGCCGGCGTCTACTGCCATCCGACGATCGTCGACGGCGTGACCGCCGACGACGCGATCTATCGCACCGAGACCTTCGGCCCGATCGTGGGGGTGGCCAGGTTCGCCGACTTCGACGCGGCCGTGGAGCTGGCCAACGGGCACGGCTACGGCCTGTCGGCGGCGATCTACACCACCGACGCCAAGTGGGCCTTCCGCTTCCGTGAACGGGTGACTGCCGGGATGCTCTCGGTCAACAACTCCACGAGCGGCGCCGAGGCGCACCTGCCCTTCGGAGGGAACGGGAAGTCGGGCAACGGGAGCCGCCAGTCAGGCATCTGGGTGCTGGACCAGTTCACCCGCTGGCAGTCGATGAACTGGGACTACGCGGGCAAGCTGCAGAAGGCACAGATGGACGTGGCCGAGCTGACCGGCGAAGCCGGCTTCCGGCTCGACTGGGACTGAGCGGCCTGAGCTAGCCCTCGGCCGGCCGCCCGAGCGACTCCGGGACCGTGCCGCGTACGAGCTCCTGCGCACGCGCCCGGTCCATCCCGGTGGCCCGCAGCAGGTCCACCGCCAGCAGCCGGATCTGACCGACGATGTGCAGGGCGGACATGTTCGCCGTCTCTTCGAGCACGGCGTTGGAGATCTCGGCCGCCTGCAGAGCCCGCTCGCGCGTGGGCAGCGGATCGTCGTCGTCCAGGAAGGCGTGCAGACCACGGGTGGCCTCGGCCAGCTGATGGATCGCCTCGTGGACCTCGGGCGGAGTGGCGTCGCTCACGGCGATCGCGCGGCCCGCGCCGCGCGCCAGCGAACGGGCATCGGCGATGGCCAGGCGGGTGTGGCGAGCGAACTCCGACAGCTCGGCCACCTGCCGCAGGGCGCCGCGGCGCCCGATCGATATTCGCGCCGTGTCCACCGCCGCGGCCACGGAGTCCTCGAGGTCGTCGTGCCGGGGGCGAAGCTCGGCCACGGCCTCGATGGCTCGCTCGGCCTCGCTCTCGTCGCGCTGCTCGATGGCGGCCGCTATCGCGTCGAGCGCGGCCGCCAGGCTGTCCACCACCGGGCCGGCGCCTCGGCGCGCCATGCGCACCGGGTCGGCGGGCAGCAGCACCGAGCCGATCACCACGCCCGTGGTGGCGCCCACGAGGCCGTCGATGGCGCGGGTGAAGTCGAAGCTGCTCTCCGGGGGCTGGAGAGCCACGACCAGCACGGCCGAGGCCGCGGCCTGGGAGGCGAGCAGCGGCCCGCCGCCCACCATGATCGCCCCGAACATCGCGAGGGCGACGGTCACGCCGATCTGCCAGGTGCCCGTGCCGATCTGGGCCACCAGCAGATCGGCGATCGTTATGCCCACGGCCACCCCGATCGCCAGCTCCACCGCCCGCCGGCGACGTTCCCCGACGGTGAGCCCGAGCGTGACCACCGCCGAGATGGGCGCGAAGAAGGGCCGGTCGTGCCCGAGCAGCTCGAGCGCGATGAACCACGCGGCGGACGCGGCCACGGCGGTCTGGAGGATCGGGCGGGCCGCAGACACGGCCCGCTCGCGGCGGCTGCGCAGGCCCATCCGCGAGGCCTCGGCCGCCTCCCCGAGCAGCTCCGAGCGGGCGGGCGCGCGGGTGAGGTCGTAGGCCCGCCGGGAGGCGCCGGCGATGCGGCGGCTGGGAGGCGGCCGCGGCTGGTCCTCGCTCATCGCCGGTACCAGCGCGGCGACACGTTCGGCGGCGGGCGCAGCGAGGCACGCGCCACCAGGAGCGTCGGCTCGTTCAGCGCCACGTGGCCCTTCAGCGCGATGGCGAAGCGCTCCCCGAGCCCGTCGACGCTGTCGGCCCGCACCCCGAACGACTCGGCCAGGGCCACGAAGTCGGGATTCACGAGGTCCACGCCCTCACGCGGATCGCCATGGCGGTCCTGGTCGAAGCGGATCATGCCGTAGCCGCCGTCGTCCACCAGCACCGCGGTGAGCGGGATGTTCTCCTGCTTGGCCGAGGCCAGCTCGCCACAGGCGTACAGGAAGCCGCCGTCCCCCGAGATGCTCACCGCCGGGCCCTCGCCGGCGAGGGCGGCTCCCAGCCCCTGCGGGAAGCCGCAGCCGAGCGTGCCCCATCCCAGCGGATAGGACAGCTTGCGCGGGGCCGGGGTGCGATGAAAGCCCCCGAGCCAGTAGCCCGGGATGCACATGTCGCTCACCACGATCGCGTCGTCGGGCAGCGCCTCCTCCACGGCGTCGAGAAACGCACCGGCCTCGGGGTCCGAGGAGCCCAGGTCATCGCGCACCGCCGCGTTCAAGGCCTTGACCCGCTTGGCCAGCGAGTCGAGCCCGCCGCGCTGCGTGAGCCGCTGCGCCAGGGCGGCCGCGGCCGCGGCGGCGTCGGACTCCACCAGCACGTCGGGGCGGTAGTTCTTGGTCGCGTCGGCGGGATCGACGTTGATGGCCACCAGGTGCGGCGGCTGGGGCTGCTTCCAGGCCTGGGTCATCATCGCGTCGAAATCCGTGCCGATGCCCACGATGAGGTCCGCCTCGTCCCACAGGGCGCCGACCTCCGGCACGTGGGGCGACGCCGCCACGAGGCAGGGGTGACCGGGCGCCACCAGCCCGTGCGCCGAGTAGGTGAGGATCAGCGGGGCCACCAGGCGCTCGGCCAGCTGTGCCACCGCCGCGCCGGCCCCCGACTGGAGCGCGCCGCCGCCCGCCCAGATGAGCGGTCGGCGCGAGCGCTCGAGCAGCTCGAGCGCCCTGCTCAGCGCCCCCTCGTCCGGCGCAGGGATCGGCTGCTGCCCGCCGTCGAGCGCGCCGGCCTGCGGGTCGGCCTCCGCGGACAGCAGGTCGGTGGGCACCTCCACGTACACCGGCCGGGCCGGCGCCGCCGCGGCGTGCGCCAGCGCGTGCGCCACCGCGGGCCCGACCTCGTCCGCGGAGCCAACGCGCACGGTCTCCTTGACCACCGGGGCGAACATCGCGGCCTGGTCGGTGGCCTCGTGCAGCACCCCGCGCCAGACACCGGGCCGGCGGGCGCTGGTGGGGATGTCGGTGGCCAGGACCACAACGGGCTGGCGCGACGCCCACGCCTCGCCCACCGCGGCCAGGGTGTTGGCGGCGCCCGGCCCGGTGGTGGTGAGCGCCACGCCCACCTTGCCGCTGGCGCGGGCGTAGCCGTCGGCCGCGTAGCCCGCCGTCTGCTCGTGGCGGACGCCCACCAGCCGGATCGGTGAGCCGTTGAGCTCGCGCCACAGAGGCAGGTTGTGGACTCCGGGGAGCCCGAAGGCGATCTCCACGCCGCCCCGCTCCAGCGCCGCCACGGCGCCGCGAGCCCCTGTCAGGATGCCGCTCGATGGAGCGCTCATCTTCCCTCCCGCTCGCCGGCGTCAAGGTGGCCGATCTCTCGCGCGTCCTCGCCGGGCCCTACTGCACGATGGTGCTCGCCGACCTCGGAGCGGACGTGATCAAGATCGAGCGTCCCGGGGGCGGCGACGAGACGCGCGGCTGGGGGCCGCCCTTCGCCGGCGGTGAGGCGGCCTACTACCTGTCGGTCAACCGCAGCAAGCGCAGCTGTGCGCTCGATCTGTCGCAGGATGAGGGCCGGGCGCTGGCGCTCGAGCTGTGTGCAGCCGCCGACGTGGTGATCGAGAACTTCAAGCTTGGCGGCGCCGAGCGCCTGGGGGTGGGCTACGAGGCGGTGCGCGAGCGCAACCCCCGGGTCGTCTACTGCTCGATCACCGGCTTCGGCTCCGAGCGGCGTCCCGCCGGCCGGCCGGGCTACGACTTCGTCGCCCAGGCCGAGACCGGGTTGATGTCGATCACGGGTCCCGAGGACGGCTCTCCCTACAAGGTGGGAGTGGCGCTGGTGGACGTGCTGGCGGGTCTGCACGCGGCGGCGGCCATCCTGGGCGCGCTGCACGGGGGAGAGAGTGCACACATCGAGGTGCCGCTGCTCGACAGCGGCCTCGCCGGGCTGGTCAACGTGGCCCAGAACGCACTGGTCACGGGAAGGGAGCCGGAGCGGCACGGAAACGCTCACCCGAACATCGTGCCTTACCAGGACTTCGAGACCGCGTCCGGCCGCATCGCGGTGGCGGCCGCCAACGACGGGCTGTTCGCTGCGATGTGCGCCGCCATGGGCCTCGACGAGCTCCCCGGCGACCCGCGCTTTGCCGCCAACGCCGACCGGGTGGAGAACCGCGGCGAGCTGATCCCGCTGCTCGCAGCCCGCTTCGCCCAGCGCGGGGCCGAGGACTGGCTCGAGACCCTTGGAGACGCTGGCGTCCCGTGCGGCAAGGTGCGCACGGTTCCGGATGCGCTGGCCGCGGCGGCGGCCGCCGGCGCTCCGGCGACACTGCGCGTGGACCACCCCACGGCCGGCCCGCTCGATCTCGTGGCCTCGCCCATCTGGGGCGTGACCCGCCGCGACGCGGCCACGCCGCCGCCTCTCCTGGGCGAGCACACCGCCGAGGTGCTGCGCGAGCTCGGCCGGGATGACGACGAGATAGCCGCGCTCCACGAGCGGGGTGTCGTCAGTGAGGCTCGTCCGGCGAAGACGCCGGAGGGCGGGACTCCTCCGCCAGCGACGTGATCGTCAGCGTGCCCCGGGCGGCCTGCTCCATCACCTCGGTCGCCTCGTCCGACGAGCGCGCGTAGAGCTCCACCAGCATGTGGATGACGATCTGGTCCTCCTCGTGCTTGTGGAAGCGCACGTGCGTGAAGAACTCGCGCGTGCCGTGGTCGCCGAACGCGGCGAAGGCGAGCGACTCGGCCGCCTCGGGGCCCGAGCATGACTCCACCTGGTCGGCGTCCACCGTGACGGTGCAGGACGCCACCCACGGCGTACCGGTGACCATCCGCTCCCAGCGGTCCTCCACCGGCTCGATCCTCGAGATGCGGCGGCCGTCCTCCTCGTAGAAGGTGAGGCTGAGATGGGGCTGGTCGTGCAGGCAGTCGAGGCACTGGACCACGGCCTCCTGGACCTCTTCCACGGGGTCCACGGCCTCGCCGGTATCGGCGTCGACCTTCAAGATGCCCTCGTAGTGCAGCTGAACCTCGAGGTTCTGCGACCAGCAGCGGTAGCAGCGAAGCCAGCTCGATTGGGTGCCCAGCGACTCGGGCGCCGATCCTTCCATGCCTCCATTATGGCCGTAGCGCTGCTTCTCGCCCCGTCGGGCTGCTCAATCGGTGCCGACGAGGAGGCAAAACCGGCCCGTGGGGCTCCCGCGAGCGTGGCCGCGACGGTCGATCACCTCGAGCGCGCGACCGCGGAGCGCGACTGGACGGCCGTCTGCGACGACCTCCTCACGAGTGCCGCCCGAGCGCGTGCCGGAGGCGCGGATTGCCCACGGCTCCTGCGTTCGGCCGGCGCCGGCATCCGGAGCCCCTCGATCGAGATCCGCGGCATCGAGGTGGCGGGCCGTCGAGCCACGGTGGCGATCCGGACCACGGCCGCGGGCCAGGCGGCGCGCACAGACGACCTCGAGCTGCGGCGGGAGGGGGGTAGGTGGCGGGTGGAGGCGCTGGCGGCGCGCTAGGCCACTAGCTGAGCGAGCCCGCCAGCGCCTCGAGCGTGAGGTCGAAGTCCGTCCTCGCGATGCCGCCCACGCAGGGTGAGGTGGCGCCGCAGTCGCGGTAGCGCCGCACCGACTCGGCAGCCTCCTCGGGGCTCCCGATCGCGGCCAGCAGGCCGAGGTAGTCGTCGGAGATCGCGGCGGCCGCGGCGTCCGGGCCGCCCTCCTGCATGGCGCGGTCGAAGGCCTCGATGTCGGCAGCGAACCCCGACCGCTCGATCATCGCGCGGTAGAAGGGCAGGGAGAAGTAGGGAATCAGCTCGGAGCGCAGCCGGGCGCGGGCGTCCTCGGGCTCACCGGTCACGGCCGAGGGCACGGCGGCGACGATGTCGAAGCCGTCGAGCTCCCTGCCGGCCTTCTGGCGCCCCTCGGTCACGGTCGGCACCACCACGTCGCGGATGTACTGCGGGTTGCAGAGCCACAGGATCACGCCATCGGCCAGTTCCCCCGCCAGGCGCAGCATCCCGGGCGAGAGCCCGGCCAGGTAGATCGGAAGGTCCGCCCGCGCGCCGTAGCCCATGAAGTGGAAGCCGGTGGCGAAGCGCTCGCCCGCCGGGGGATCCTCATCCCTGAAGATCGCGCGCAGCGCTTTCACGTACTCGCGCATCTCGCGCAGCGGCTTGTCGATCGTCTGTCCGTACCAACCCTCCACCACGGGACGGTGCGACACGCCCAGGCCCACCACCGCGCGCCCGCCGGAGAACTCGTCGAGGGTGGCGAACGATTGCGCCGTGGCCACCGGGGTGCGCGAGTAGATGGGCATCACGCCGGTGCCGAGCCGGATGCGCTCGGTGCGCGAGGCGTAGGCCATCAGCGTGGTGAGCGAGTCACGCGCCGCGATGTGCGTCACGTAGGCCGACTCGTAGCCGAGCACCTCGGCCTTGCGGGAGCGCTGAACGGCGCTTTCCAGCGAGCGGCCTGCGCCGATGAACGAGCCAAGGGCCAAGAGGCGCGAAGGCTATCGGTAGGGTGCTGCCGCGTGATCGGAGCGGTGCTGGCCGGCGGCAGGGGCACCCGCCTGGGCCGCGGCTCCAAGGCGGCGGCGCCGCTGGCGGGCCGCCCGCTCGTGGCCTATCCGGTGGCCGCGCTGAGCGACGCCTGCGAGCGGATCGCGATCGTCTGCAAGCGCGCCACCGACCTGCCGGAGCTCGAAGGGGTCGAGCGCTGGGAGGAGCCGGACGAGCCGCGCCACCCGCTCACCGGGATCGTCCACGCGCTCGAGACCGCGGGCGCGCCGGTGCTCGTGTGCGCGGCAGACATGCCGTTCGTGACCGCCGACGCCTGCCGGACCCTGCTCGGCGCTGCGGGCGCCTCACCGGTCGTGGCCGCCACCGCGGCCGGCGTGCTCCAGCCGACCTTCGGCCTCTACGCGCCCGCGGCCCTCGAAGCCCTGCGTGCTGCGGCCCCGGACGCGCCGCTCACGCGCACCGTCGAGGCGCTCGAGCCCGCTCGCGTGGCGCTTCCGCCCGCGCTCGTGCGCAGCGTGAACACGCCCGAGGACCTGGCCGAGGCCGAGGCGCTGCTCGCCGCGGCGCGCTAGCGGCGGCTCACAACGCCCAGTGCACGCTGGTTATCCACACCGACAGCGCGGCCACCCCCGGAACGGCGAAGTCGAGAGCGCGCCGGTGCCGGCCGCGATCGTCTAGCCACCAGGCCACCCAGAACAGGATGCTGCCCGCGAGTACGAGCGGGAACTGCCCTCTCTCGAACCACCAGCCGTTCTCATGCCCCACCCGTGCGGCTGACCCGAACCATGCGAGTGTCCCGAAGAACACCACGTTGAAGAGGAGAATCCGGTTGGTCTCCGTGGGTGTTCTACGCACCCCCATGGCTCGGGCCAGTTTGACAAACGGAGCCTCAGGCGGTGCTGCCGGCGCCCTTGCGCACGGCTTCGACGGAAGCCGGCGACGGCATCACCGCGCGGACCTCGACCGTGCCCCAGTGGATCATCGGCAGCTTCGTGGCCCAGCCGAGCGCGGTGTGGCGGTCGGGGACGTCGATCAGGTAGTAGCCGAGGAGGATCTCCTTGGTCTCCGCGAACGGCCCGTCGACCACGAGCTCCTCGCCGGAGCGGTGACGTGCCGACGCGGCCTGGTCGGCGGGCACGAGGCCGTCGCCGCTCACCAGGACGCCCGCCTCATCGAGCGCGCGCGTGGCCTCCACCCAGTCGCCGAAGGCGCTGTCGGGCGGGGGCTCGTTGGCCCCGGGCGCGGACGGGTCGCCGTAGATCAGGAGCATGTGCTGCATGGTTCCTCCTTGGGTTGTTTGCCCTAGGACGAACGGGCCGGAGCGAGATCGACCATCTCGCGCTCTAAGCGCGTACGAGCAGGACCATCAGCACGATCGCATACGCGATCACGCCGATGCCGAGGGCCACGCCGAGGTTGGCCGCGCCGGCCAGCGACGCCACCAGCGTGACCACCGCGAACACCCCGGCCACCACGGCGATCTGGACGGCGAGACCGCTCACAAGTGCGCCTCCAGCGCCTCCACGAGCCCGTTCACGCTCGTGCCCCGGTCCTCGCCGGCGAGCAGCGTCTCGGCGGAGCGCCGGCCCCCCAGCGCGCGCAGGCCGGCGTCCCCGTGCTCGGCTGTGAACTCGCGCAGCGCGGCGGCGCGACGCGCCCGCGGCCGCCGCTCGGACAGGTCGAGCGCCCGGTGGTGAGCGTCAAGAGAGGCGGCGAGCTCCTCGATGCCGCTCGGCGGCGGCACGGATGAGACCGTGACCACCGGCACCTTCGACGAGCCAACCGCGGCCAGCGCCTGCACCAGCTCGCGCCGCGAGCGCACCGCCACATCGCCCAGGTCCGCCTTGGTCACCACCAGCACGTCGGGCACCTCCATGATTCCCGCCTTGAGGAACTGAAGGACGTCTCCGGAGCCGGGCTGCACCACCACGGCGATCGTGTCGGACACGTCCTCCACGTCGGTCTCCGACTGGCCGACGCCCACGGTCTCGATCACCACGACGTCGAAGGCCGGGGCCAGGGCGTCGACTCCCTCGCGAGTGGCCGCGGCCAGGCCGCCCAGCCGGCTGCCGGCGGCGGTCGAGCGGATCAACACGCCGTCGTCGCGGGGATCGTGCTCGATGTGCACCCGGTCGCCGAGCAGCGCGCCGCCCGAGCGCTTGGAGGAGGGATCCACGGCCAGCACGGCCACGCTGCGCCCATTGCTGCGCCAGTGGGCCACGAGCTGAGACAACAGCGAGGACTTGCCCACCCCCGGAGGACCCGTGAGCCCGACGATCTGCGCCGCGGCTTCGCCGCCGAGCGCGTCCGGCGCCAGCTCGGCCAGAAGCTCCGCGCTCGCCGCGCGGTCCGCGCGGTTCTCGATCACGTTGAGGGCGGCGGGCGCCGCGGTCCGATCGCGTTCTCGCAGCCGCCGGCCCAGCTCTGCCGGGTCAAGCGCCACGCCCTTCAGGCCGCGGCGGTGACCCCGTGGTGCGCGGCCACGAGATCCACGATGTCGCCCATGATCCGGCTCACCTCGAAGTCCTTGGGTGTGTAGACGCGGGCCACGCCGGCCTCTATCAGCGCCGCCTCGTCGGCCGGCGGGATGATGCCGCCCACCACCACCGGCACGTCGGCGCCGGCCTCGCGCAGCTCGCTCAGCACGGAGGGGATCAGCTCGGCGTGCGAGCCGGAGAGGATTGACAGCCCCACCACGTGGACGCCCTCGTCGACCGCGGTGCGGGCGATCCGCGCCGGCGTGAGCCGGATGCCCTCGTAGACCACGTCCATGCCCGCGTCGCGGGCCCGCACGGCGATCTGCTCGGCGCCGTTGGAGTGGCCGTCGAGTCCCGGCTTGCCCACGAGGATCTTGATACGGCGTCCCAGCTCCTCGGACACTCGTTCCACGCGCTGGCGCAGCTCGGCCAGCGAGTCGTCGGGCGGGGGCGCGGCAGCGTCGCCCACGCCGGTGGGGGCGCGGTAGTCGCCGAAGGTGTCGCGCAGGGCGGCCGCCCACTCGCCGGTGGTGGCGCCGGCCCTCGCGGCCGCCAGCGAGGGCGGCATGACGTTGATCTCGGGGTCCGCGGCCGCGGCGCGCAGCTCGGCGAGAGCCGACTCCACGGCGGCCTCGTCACGCTCGGCGCGCCAGGCGACGAGTGCCTCCACAGCGCCGCGCTCCACCGTCGGGTTCACGCGCAGGATGCCGCCGTCCTCGCCCTCCTGGAGCGGCGAGGGCTCGGCCTCGGTGTACGAGTTCTGGCCCACGACCTTGAGCTCGCCGGCCTCGATCTGGCGCACCCGCTCGCGGTGCGACTCCACCAGCTTCGTCTTCATGTAGGGCACCGCCGCCACGGCGCCGCCCTGCTCGGCCACCACGGCCATCTCCTCGCGGGCTCCGGCGATCAGCTCCTCCACCAGCCCGTCCATCACCTTCGAGCCCTCGAAGATGTCGGGGTAGTCGAGCAGATCGGTCTCGTGGGCCAGGATCTGCTGGATGCGCAGCGACCACTGCTGGTCCCAGGCTCGCGGCAGGCCCAGTGCCTCGTTCCAGGCCGGGAGCTGCAGCGCGCGCGCTCGGGCGTCGCGGCCCATCGTCACGGCCAGCGCCTCGAGCACGATGCGGATGATGTTGTTCTCCGGCTGCGACTCGGTCAGCCCGAGCGAATTGACCTGGACCCCGTAGCGGAAGCGCAGCAGGCGCTCGTCGTCCACTCCGTAGCGCTCGCGGCCGATCTCCTCCCAGAGGACGGCCCATGGCCCGCAGCTTGGCGTGCTCCTCGATGAAGCGAATCCCGGCGTTCACGAAGAACGAGATGCGGCCGAACACGCGCGGGAACGTCTCCTCGGGAACCCTCGCTCGCACCCGGTCGAGCACGGCCTCGGCGGTTGCCATCGCGTAGGCGATCTCCTGCACGGGGGTCGCTCCGGCCTCCTGCAGGTGGTACGAGCAGATGTTCACCGGGTTCCAGCGCGGCACCTCGTCGACGGTGAACGCGATCGTGTCCGCGATCAGCCGCATCGAGGGCTCGGGCGGGAAGGCGTAGGTGCCGCGCGAGAGGAACTCCTTGATGATGTCGTTCTGGGTCGTGCCCTGCAGCGACTGGCGCCCGACTCCGTTCTCCTCGGCCACCGTCATGTAGAGGGCCAGCAGCCAGGCGGCGGTGGCGTTGATCGTCATCGAGGTGTTCATCTCGTCGAGCGGGATGCCGTCGAGCAGCGTGTGCATGTCGCCCTTGTGGGCGATCGAGACGCCCACCTTGCCCACCTCGCCCCGGGACAGCTCGTGATCGGGGTCGTAGCCCGTCTGGGTGGGCAGGTCGAAGGCCACCGACAGGCCCGTCTGGCCCTTGGCGAGGTTGCGCCGGTAGAGCTCATTGGACTCCCGGGCGGTGGAATGGCCCGCGTATGTGCGCATCACCCAGGGCAGGTCGCGCTCGGGCAGCCGGTGTTCCTTCACGCCTTAGATTGTATGGTCGGCGGCCGGTGAGTCGTGCCATCGACGTACTGCACCTGGGCCGCGACCGGGTTATCTGCGCCTTCGAGATCGACGGCCTGATCATCGATCCCGGGCCCACGTCGTGCCTGGACACCCTGATCGACCGGCTCGGCCCGGTGGAGCCCCGTGCGCTCCTGCTCACCCACATCCATCTCGACCACGCGGGGGCCACGGGGGCGCTGTGCCGGCGCTACCCGCGGCTCAAGGTCTACGTGCACGAGCGCGGGGCGCCGCATCTGGTGGACCCGTCGAAGCTCCTGGCCAGCGCCGCGCGGCTGTACGGCGACGCCATGGACGAGCTGTGGGGAGAGATGGTGCCGGTGCCCGAGGACCGGATCACCGTCCTGCGCGGAGGGGAGACCGTGGAGGGCTTCCGCGTGGCCTATACGCCGGGGCACGCCTCGCATCACGTCTGCTACCTGCACGAGGAAGCGGGCGACGCCTACGTGGGTGACATGGCCGGGGTGCGCATCCCTCCGAACCTCGACACGCTGGCGCCCACGCCTCCGCCGGACATCGACGTCGAGGCCTGGCTCGACTCGCTGCACACGATCGCCTCGTGGAATCCGCAGAGCCTCGGGCTCACCCACTTCGGCCAGGTCACCGACGTCGAGGAGCAGCTGCACCGGATCCGTACGGCGCTTCTCGACTCCGCCGACTCGGCGCGGCTCGACGGCGAGGAGGCCTTCATCGCCGCGCTCGAGCGCCGGCTCTCCGAGGCCACCGATCCGGCGACCGTGGAGACCTACGAGCAGGCCGCGCCGCCCGACCAGCTCTATGCGGGCCTCGAGCGCTACTGGCGAAAGAAGGCCGAGACACGGTGAGCGAGAGCGGAACCGTCGAGCTGCCGCGCACCGGCGGCCCCGGCACCGGGGTGGACGACCACTGGCGGGTGATCGTGCTCAACGACAACCACAACACCTTCGAGGGTGTGGCATTCGCTCTGTCGTCCGTCCTGCCCGGCGTCGGCTACGACCAGGGGATGTCGATGGCCAACACGATCCACAGCAAGGGCCGGGCGATCGTGTGGACCGGAGCGCGCGAGCCGGCCGAGCTCTATTGGGAGCAACTCAAGGAGCAGGGGCTCACGATGGCTCCGCTGGAGCAGGGCTAGCCTCCACCTGCTCGCCCTCGCCCACGACCTCCCAGAACGAGGGCAGGAGCGGGACCTGGTAGGTGCCCGCCAGCGCGACACGCTTGTCGGAGATCTCCTCGGAGTACCAGTAGCGCTCCCAGTGCTCCTTGGAGGGGAAGCGGGCCTGCTGTAGGAAGTCGAGCCCCCCCTCCAGGGCGCGCGTGAAGGACCAGCTCGTGGCGCCGTAGTCGAGCACGGCCTCGGCGGCCGACACCCAGCCCTCGGCGAACTTGTCCCCCCGAAACGGATTGATCGGCCAGCGGACCTGTACCTCGATCATGCTCCCACCTCCGCGTAGATCGCCCCGGGATGTCCGTCGTCCGTGCGGCCCTCGCCCTTCTCGGCTCCAACCGTGATCGCGATCTTGCCCAGATGCTGGTTGTCGCGCATGAGCTGGTGAGCCTCCGGCACGCCCTCGAATCCGAGCGTGCGCCACAGGACAGGCTGGATCTCGCCGGAATCGATCAGCTCGTTGGCCTTGTTGGCCTCGTAGGCGTTGGCGAAGTGCGACCCGATGATCTGCTTCTGGCGCATCCACAGGTAGCGCACGTCGAAGTCGAGCTCGTAGCCGGTGGTGCCCGCGCAGATCACCACCTTGCCGAACGGCTTGACGGTGAACACCGATGTGGGAAACGTGGCCTTGCCGACGTGCTCGAACACGATGTCGGGCTGGGCGCCCAGGATCTCCTTCACACGCTTGGAGAACTCGCGTGACACCTTGAAGCGCGCCTTCTCCTCGTCAGGGGTCTCGCCGCCCTTGCGCATCATCCCGGCGAACTCGTTGCGGTCGATCCAGCCCACCGCGCCGAGGCGCTCCACCAGCTCGCCCTTCTCGGGGCTCGAGACCACGCCCAGGGCGTGCGCGCCGGCCAGCTTGCAGATCTGGGTGGCGAACACACCGAGGCCGCCGGCGGCGCCCCAGATCAGCACGCGGTCGCCGGCCTGGATGTCGCACTGGGTGATCAGCATGCGGTAGGCCGTGAAGTAGACGAGCCCGTACGAGGCGGCCTCGTCCCAGCTGAGTCCCTTGGGCTTGGGCAGCAGCTGCTGGGCCTGGACCTTGGTGAACTGGGCGAACGAGCCCCAGGTGGTCTCGTAGCCCCAGATCATCTGAGACGGCGCCGCCAGCGGGTCGAGCCCGTGCACCTCGGGGTCCTCGTAGGAGGCCATGTTGCAGTGCAGCACGACCTCGTCGCCGGGCTTCCAGCGCGTTACGCCCGCGCCCACCTTCCAGACCACGCCCGAGGCGTCCGAGCCCCCGATGTGGTGGCCGTACTCGGGGTGGTCGCCGTAGCGCATCACCGACACCGGCTCGCCCAGGGCGGCCCAGACGTTGTTGTAGTTCACCCCCGCGGCCATCACCCGCACGATCACCTCGAAGGCGCCGGGCTCGGGCACCTCGATCTCCTCGAGCTGGAACGCGTCGCGCGGCTCGCCCAGGCGCTCCTCGCGAATAACCCAGGCGGCCATGGTCTCCGGCAGCGTGCCGGGTTCCACGTCCAGCTCGGACACCTTGCTCACATCCACGGCCATATTCGGTCTCAGTCCTCCGCGCTCTCCAGGGGGGCGAGAGGTTACCGGCGGGCACTTATCGGAGGCGATGGAGGGGGTTCCTGACGAAGCGTCCAAATGCAAGACGGATCGTCAGGAACCCCCTCTAGATGTCGAGATCTCCGGCCTGGCCGATCGCCAGCACGGGGTCGTCTCCCTTGTTCAGCTCAAAGACCTCGGGCTGACGGCCAGCGCCGTTCGGAGTCGGGTGCAGTCGGGTCGCCTCCATCGCAAGCGCCGCGGTGTCTATGCCGTGGGTCGGTCCGTGCTCACCCGCAAGGCATCCTGGATGGCGGCGGTGCTGGCCTACGGACCCGGAGCGGTGCTGTCGCACCGCTCCGCCGCCGCGCTGTGGGGGCTGCTAGCCGACAACAGAGCCACGATCGACGTCATCGTGCCGGCACGGTCGATCCGCTCGCGCTCCGGCATCACAGCTCACATGAGCACGACGCTCGACGAAGCCGAGGTATGCGTCGTCGACAAGATCCCCTGCACGAGCGTGGCGCGTGCGTTGCTCGACCTGGCCGAGCACGGGCGCCCCGAACTGGTGAGGAAGGCGATCGAGCAGGCGGAGGTCAACCGCCTATTCGACTTGCGAGGCCGCTCTCGCCGTCCTCCGTCGAGCCCGCGGCCGGCGCGGCGCCGGGGTATTGGGCGCCTTGGTCGACGAGCTGGCCGAGCCCGCGGGGCTCACCGAGAGCGAGCTGGAGGAACGGTTTCTGAAGCTATGCGGCGCTGCCGGTCTCCCACGGCCCGAGACCGCCGCCTGGCTATCCCTGCCCGACGGCTCCGCCGTCAAGCTCGACTTTCTCTGGCGCCGGGAGCGGGTAGCCGTCGAGTGCGACGGCTACCGCTTCCACCGAACCCGGCAGGCCTTCGAGCGTGATCGCGCTCGGGACGCACAGCTGGCCGCGATGGGAGTCACCACGCTCCGCTTCACCTGGCGCCAGCTGACCAGCGAGCCGGAAAGGGTCATCTCCCTGGTAGCCGCCGTTCTGACCCGTCGCCGCGCCGGCCGGGCCGCCTAGCTCGGCGCCGCGATCTCCGCAGCGGCCTCCGGGCGCCGCGCCGGGTCGGGCGCCGCTGCGGCCTTCGGCGCGATCGTGAACAGCGCGATCAGCACTCCCGCCGCCGCCACGCTCGCGGACAGCCACATCCCGTTCGAGAGAGCGTGGACAAAGGCGTTCTGGGCCGCCTCGGCCGCCTGCGGCGGCAGCTTGCCGGCGGCGCCGGAGCCGAGGTTGTCCACGATCCGCTCGCGCACGGCCGCGCTCACGCCGGTGCCGGCCAGGTTCTGCTGCAGCTCGTTGCGGGCCAGGTGCTGGAACAGCGCCCCGATCACCGCGACGCCGAACGTGCCGCCCACCATGCGGCTCATCGAGAGGATGCCGGAGGCAACGCCCGCCTTCTCGACGGCCACGGAGTTCATCGCGGCCGTGGACATCGGCGACATCACGAGCGCCATGCCGATGCCCATGATCACGAACGAGGGCAGCAGGAGCCCGTAGCCCGTGCCCACGTCGATGCGCGTCTGCAGCAGCAGCGCGATCGTGGTCAGCGAGAGGCCGGTCACCATCAGCGGTCGCGGCCCCACGCGGTCGGCCAGCCGGCCGGCGAGCGGCGCCACCAGCACGATCATCAGCGTCGAGGGCAGGAAGCGCACGCCCGCCTCCACGGCCGAGTAGCCGAGGATGTTCTGCATGTAGAGGGCGATGAAGAAGAACATCGCCAGCATCGAGAAGGTCACGATGAAGGCCACCGCGTTGGCGCCCAGGAAGGTCCGCGAGCTGAAGAAGGAGAAGTCCACCATCGGCTCGCGCACGCGCGCCTCCAGCACCGCGAAGCCCACGATCCCGATCGCCGAGAGGCCGAGCAGCCCGATGACCTCGGGCGAGCCCCAGCCCCAGGAGTTGCCCTCCACCAGCGCCAGCACGAGCGCGGTAAGGCCCGTCGACAGCGCGAAGATGCCGGGGTAGTCCACGTGATGCTCGGTGGTCTCGTCGCGCGACTCGCGGGTTGCGAACAGCGTGACCGCCACGGCCCCGGCCGCCACTGGCAGGTTGAGGAAGAAGATCGCCCGCCAGGAGACGTACTCGGCCAGCGCGCCGCCCACCACCGGCCCGATCGCCAGGGCGAGGGCGGAGACACCGGCCCAGGTGCCGATCGCCTTGCCGCGCTCGTGCGCGGGGAAGGCGTTGGTGATGATCGACAGGGTGGCCGGCATCATGAACGCCGCACCGACTCCCTGGACCGCTCGCCCGGCCACGAGCCAGGCCTGATCGGGAGCCAGCCCGATCGCGGCGCTCGAGAGCGAGAACACCACCACGCCGAACAGGAACATCCGGCGGCGTCCGAAGATGTCGCCCAGCCGGCCGCCGGTCACGAGCAGGACGGCGAAGGTGAGCGTGTAGGCGTTGACCGTCCACTCGAGGGCGGAGAGGCTCGCGCCGAGGTCGTCCTGGATGGACGGCAGCGCGACGTTCACGACCGTGTTGTCGAGCATGATCATGAACAGGGCGAAGCACATCGCGGCAAGGGTCCACCAGCGGCGGTTGCCGTCGTTCAGGCGGACCCGCGAGCGGGCGGCGCCCGCGAGCTTTGGATCTCGGTCAGTCATGGATTCATCCTTCTGATTACGGGTGAGAGGGCCGCGGCCAGGGCCTGTTGGTGGGCCGGCTCGAGGTCCTCGACGAAAGCTCTGATTCCGGCCATGCGCAGCGCCAGCAGCCGCTCGGCGGTGGCTCGCCCGCGGGCCGTGACGGTCACGAGCTTGGAGCGCCGGTCGCGCGGGTCCTCCTCGCGCTTGACGTCCGCGCGCCGCACGAGGGCGTCCACGGCGCGGCTCACGGCGGCGAGCGAGAGTCCCACGCGATCGGACACCGCGCCCAGCGACTGCGGCCCGTCCGCCTCGTAGAGCACCTGGAGGCACTTGACCTGGGTGATCGAGAGGCCGGCCTTCTCGATGGCCGCGAAGAGGTCGCGGTGGGTGCTGGCCAGCAGGCCGTGGACGAACGCGCCGATGTCGCGCGAGAGCGCCTCGGCGGTGGTCTCGTCAATTACTTGCACATAAGCAACTATTGCAAACGAGCAGACATTTGCCCAGGGGTGTGGGAGCGCCTGCGCGCCAGCCCTTAGGATCGACGCGTGCCCGCCACCCTGTTCGGTGTCCCCTCGTCGCATCCCACGCTCGCCGCCGAGCTGATGCTGCGGGCGAAGGGGATCGACTACCGCCGCATCGACCTGGTGGCCGGCGTGCATCGCCTGGCGCTGCGCGCGCTGCGCTTCCCGGGGGTCACCGTGCCGGCGCTGCGCCTCGACGGCGCCCGGTTTCAGGGCACCCGCCGGATCGCCCTCGCGCTCGACGCGCTCGTCCCCGAACCGCCGCTGCTCCCCGCCGACCCGGAGCGCCGAGCCGCGGTCGAGGCCGCCGAGAGCTGGGGCGACGAGGTGCTGCAGGCCGTGCCCCGCCGCATCATCTGGGGCGCGCTCAAGCGCGATCGCTCGACTCTGGCCAGCTACCTGGAGGACGCCCACACCGGGATACCGGTGTCGCTGGCCGCGCGCACCGCGGCGCCTGTGGTCCACCTGGCTGCCCGCCTCAACGCGGCGACCGACGAGGCCGTCCGGCGTGACCTGGCGGCGCTGCCGGGGCTGATCGATCACGTGGATCAGCTGATCCGCGACGGCGTGCTCGGCGGTCAGCCGCCGAACGTGGCCGACTACCAGATCGCCACCAGCACCAGCCTGCTGCTCACGATGGACGACACCCGGCCCTATCTGGAGGGCCGCCTGGCCGAGCATCACGCGAGCCAGATCGTGCGCCGGCAGCCCGGGCGTCTCCCGCGCGCCCTTCCGGCCGGCGTGGCTGCCGGCCGTGCCGGCGCGCGCCTAGTGACCTGAGTCGTTAGTTCGTGCGCACCTTCCCGGCGTCTGGGCGCGGCTGGCGCCACCCACGGGAATCGCCGATGCTCTCGGCATCGACTCATCCCGTGTGCGTCCCCGGCCGCGCCCAGCCGCTCGGGAAGCTGAAGCCGAACTTCCGACTCAGGTCACCAGAGCGGCGCTTTTCGCCCGTTCCGTCAGGTCACACCCCTACGGTGCGACTGAGAGATCAATGGAAGCGGCAACCCCCCTCAGGCAGCCCCACGTCCGGGTGGTCGGCGAACGCGTGGCCATCGACGGCCTCGTGGTGGACGACGAATGCGCCGTCCGGCTGGTGTCCGAGCGCGAGCAGACCGGTGAGGATCCCGTCAAGCTCGTCCGCGACGCCGTCGAGATCGGCGCGCGCGTACTCGACCGCGAACAGGCTGCGGCCAACGCGGAGTTCGTCAAGACCGAGTTCGAGAAGGCCTCTCAGGACGTTCAGCGCGACTTCGCCGACCGGGCTCGCACGATCGCCGAGTTCTTCGAGGAGCAGTTCGCCGACGTGTTCGGCGAGGACGACGGCCGGCTCGCCAAGGAGCTCGAGCGCCGCTTCGGCGACGGGAGCACTGCGTCGGTCCAGAACCGGGTGCGCGAGGCCGTGAGCGAGACGCTCGCCAAGTCGCGCGAGGACCTGATTCGCCAGTTCTCCGCCGCGGACGACCGCAACCCGCTGGCCGACTTCAAGTCCGCCGCCGTGCGCTCGATCAACGAGGCCGCCGGCCGCTCCGACGCCACCCAGCGAGCGCTGCTGCAGAAGCTCGGCGAGGTACAGAAGGAGCTGCAGGGGTTGCGCGACGAGAAGGCCAAGCTGGAGGAGGTCGAGGCCGAGCGCGAGAAGGGCACGGCCAAGGGGCGCAGCTTCGAGCAGCAGGTGGCCGACGCCGTGGACCGGCTGGCGCTCGCCCAGGGCGACGTGTCCGAGGCGGTGGGGGACCAACTCGAGTCCACCGGCAAGGTCGGGGACGTGGTGGTGTCGATCGACGCCTGCAACGGCCCCGCGCGCGGTCGCCTCGTGGTCGAGGCCAAGGACAGCCGGCTCTCGAAGCCGAAGGCGATGGCAGAGCTCGACCGGGCGATGGTCGAGCGCAGCGCCGACTTCGCCGTGCTGGTGGTGCCCGCCGGCGACGAGCTGCCGGCCAAGCTCGAGCCGCTGCGCGAGTACAACGGCGACAAGCTGGTGGTGGCGCTCGATCCGGAGACGGGCACGCTGGCGCTGGAGCTGGGCTACCGCCTGGCCCGGGCGCGGGTGCTGATGAAGCGCTCAGACGCGGACGGCATCGACGCCGGCGCCCTGCGCGACACCGTCGAGCGCGCGCTGGCCGTCCTGGCCGAGGAGCGCAAGGTCAAGGGCCAGCTCACCGGTGCGAAGAGGAGCATCGACAACGCCTACGAGCTGGTGGAGTCGATGTCCGCCCGTGTGCGTGGCCACCTCGCGGAGCTCGACACGCTGGTGCGGCCCGCGGACGAAGTGATCGCCACGCTCGGCGAGGCTCCGCCGGCGGAGGAGTCCCCGCCCGCGGACGACGAGCCCCGCCCGGGCGTCGACCAGCTCGCCCTCTAGCCAGGCTCAGGGCAGCAGCAGATCGTTGTTCGAGGCCGGGCGTTCGGCGCCGATCTCGAGCACGGCCGGCGCGATCTCCCTCTTCGTCGCCCGCCTCGAGCCCGCCCGCACCTCGTAGGTCCCCGGGGCGAGTGACGTCTGCAGCGTGGCGGTATCGCCGGGATCGACGCTCTCCGAGCGCTGAACGAGGGACTCGCCCTCGAGGGTGACGCTGTGAGGCTGCTCGGTCTGGTTGGAGATCGTGATGCGGATCGGGCCCGCGCCGAGACGGTCGGGGGAGACGGTGACCTTTTCGGCCTGGATCACTCCGCTGAGCTCCACGGTCACGGGCGGCCGCGGGTCGTTGGCGAAGTCCTCGTCGCCACACCCGGCAGCCAGGGCCGCGGCCAGCGTGGCCATGAGACCCACGGCAAGGCCACGTGCGCTGCTCGAGCTCACGGCGGGAACTTAACCGAACCAGACGGACCTACGCGCCAGCACGAGATCGTCCAGCTCCTCCTGGATGTGCAGCCGGATGCGCTCCGCGAGCCGCTGCACGAGCGCCACGTCGTCGGCGTCCTCGGGCCCGTAGCGCGAGAGGTCTACCGGGTCGAGGAAGCGGATCTTGAACTTGGCCGGCAGGTACATGAGCCCCGCCGCGAGGCCGAACTGCGGGAAGGCGTGGTTGACCGGGAAGTAGATGAGCCCGGTCAGCCGCTGCAACAGCGGCACGTGGGCGAAGATCGGCATCGCCTCCTCCGCGCCCACCACGGCCACCGGCACGATCGGCACGCCGGCGCGGATCGCCGTGCGCACGAAGCCGCCGCGGCCGAAGCGGCGCAGGCGGTAGCGCTGCCAGAAGACCTTGCGACTGCCCTTCTGCCCCTCGGGGAACACGAGCGCGAGGCGCCGCTCGTCGCGCAGCAGGCGCTGCGCGTTGGCGGGGTGGGCGGCCACCAGGCCGATCTTGTTGGCGAGCATCCCCACGCCCGGATAGCCCTTGAACCAGTGCTCGCCGAGCATGTAGACGGGCCGCGGTCGCGGGTGCTCGTGGCGGATCGCCTGCATGATCATCGGAGCGTCCGGAGGCAGGGCGCCGGAATGGTTCGAGACGATCAGCGCGCCGCCCTCGGACGGCACGTTCTCGATGCCCTCCACGTCGACCCGGAACCAGTGCCGGTAGTAGAAGTCGAGCAGCGGCTCGACCAGATCGAACACGCGCTGGGAGCGCCCCCAGTCGTCCACCTCTCGGCCCGGCTCGGCGGCCGGCACGAGGCCGCGCAGCTCGCGCAGGTCGTGAAGCTCCTCATGGGCCTCGTCCGCCGTGGGCATCTGGATCGGGAGGTCGAGCTCGCTCGCCCGCGCGTCCCAGGCCGGCTCAACCGGCGGCGGATCCTCGCGACCCGCTTCCACGGTGAGCGGACCGCCGAAAAGAGGGCTGTCTCCGCCCAGGCCGCGGCGGCTCGAAGGCGTGCGGCGGGGCGCGTCAGCCACGCGCGAACGGCAGCTCGACCACCACGGCGCCGGCTCCGTTGATGGTCACCGGGCTGCCCGGCTCGGCCTCGCGGCGCACGAGCGCGAGCGCGATCGGGCCGAGCCGCGGCGAGACCGTGGTCGATCCCACGCGGCCGACCACGCGCTCGCCCAGCAGGATGTCGCTCCCACGTTCGGCGGGCTCGGAGAGCTGCAGTCCGCGCAGATGGCGGTTCGGCTTGCCGCGGTAGTGCAGGCGGGCGACGGTCTCCTGGCCGACGTAGCAGCCCTTGGTGAAGCTCACCGCCCGGTCGTTGATGCCGGCCTCCTGGGGCATCGTCTCGGCGTCCATGTCGTAGCCGAGCCGCGGGCGCCCGGACTCGATGCGCACGCATTCGGCCGCCTCCAGGGACACCGGCTCCACGCCGAGCCGGTCGCGCCACTCGTCCGCCTTGGCGGCGCTCACGAGCAGGTCGAGCCCGAGATCGGTGCGGACCCACAGGCCCTCGCCCGTATCGGTCAGAGAATGCTCGGCCGCCGCGGGCGGGGGCTCGGCGAGGCTGTCGGCCTGCGGCCCGATCAGCGAAAGGATCGCGTGGTCGGCGGTCGCGTCCTCCCATTGGACATCGCGGCCGACGGAGTACGTCTGCAGCATGTGGCGCAGCACTGCGTGGCCGATGGCCTCGGTGTCGAGCCAGAAGAAGTCGTCGCCCCGGAGGATGCGCAGGTCGGTGCGCAGCTTGCCCTTGGCGGTGAGGATGGTGGAGTAGCAGCCGCTTCCGGGTGCGAGATCCACGACCTCGTTCGACACCTGGCCCTGCAGGAAATCCGCGGCTTCGCCACCCCGAACAAAGAACTTCGCGCGGTCGGAGCGGTCGACCAGGCCGACCGCTTCTGTGACGAGCTCGTAGTCACTTGTGGCGAGCACGAACACAGTGTACTTTTAGACCGGCCTAAATCTGTACTGTGCGTCAGCCAAACTATGGACTCGGGGTCTAACAAACTTTCGCGGCGCCGCCTTCTCGGCGGCGCGGCCGCCGTGGGCGCGACGCTGCCGGTACTCCACGAGGTGGTGCCCCACCGGAGCCTGCACAACGTCGGGGCGTCCGCCGCCGAGGCGCACACCGAGCACCGTGCGGCCATCCACAGGGCCTCCGACCACCTGGGCGCGAAGGGAACGGTCGACCCCGCCGTGAACGGCTTCGACCCGCAGGAGATCCTGCGCGACTTCGACGAGGGGCGCGTGGTGGCAGGCGTGCGCGAGTGGGACATCGTGGCTCAGGAGAAGGAGATCGAGGTGGCCCCCGGGGTCAAGTACCTGGCCTGGACCTACAACGGCCGCGTACCCGGCCCGACACTCCGCGCCCGCGAGGGCGAGCGACTGCGGGTGAACTTCGTCAACGGCGGCACGCACCCGCACACGATGCACTTCCACGGCTTTCACCGGGCCGAGATGGACGGCGTGCCGGACGTCGGCGCCGGCAACATCGACCCTGGCCGCAGCACCACCTACGAGTTCGAGGCCTCACCGTTCGGGCTCCACCTCTACCACTGCCACTCCACGCCGCTCGCCGAGCACATCGCCAAGGGCCTGTACGGCACGTTCATCATCGACCCCAAGGCCGGCCGGCCGGACGCCGACGAGCTCATCATGGTCATGAACGGGTTCGACACGAACTTCGACCGCGGCAACGACGTCTACGCGGTCAACACGGTCGCCTTCGAGTACATGAAGCGGCCCGTGCAGGTCAAACGCGGCGAGCTGGTGCGGATCTACCTCGTGAACGTCCTCGAGTACGACTTCGTCAACTCGTTCCACATCCACGCCAACTTCTTCGACTACTACCCCACCGGCACGCGCCTCGAGCCGCGCGACTTCACCGACACGGTCGTCCTGGGCCAGGGCGAGCGCGGCATCCTCGAGCTGCGCTTTCCCTACACCGGCAAGTACATGTTCCACGCCCACGTGTCGGAGTTCGCGGAGCTCGGATGGATGGGTTTTTTCGAAGTCAGCGACTGATGGAGGCCGCCAGCATCACCAGCCGCCGGCCCGCCTGGCTGGCCGGGATCGCCCCTCTGATCGTGCTCGCGCTGGCCATCGGGCTGTTCGTTGCCCTCGATGCGCCGGGGCTCGATCGGATCGGTGTGCCGCAGGAGGAGCTCGCCGTCGAGCGGACGGTGCTCGAACCGGGCCAGATCGAGCTGCATGTACGCAACGACGGGGCAGATCCCGTGGAGGTGCGACAGGCGATCGTCAACGACGCCTTCGTCGACTTCACCCAATCGAAGGACGACATCGGCCGGCTGGGCGCCTCGACCATCGACATCCAGTACCCGTGGATCACCGGGCAGGCCTACGAGGTGGTGCTGCTCACCGCCACCGGAGCGACCATCGACCACACGATCGACGCGGCGGTCGAGACCCCTCGGTCGGACCTCTCCTTCTACGGCCTGATGGCCCTGATCGGGCTCTACGTCGGCGTGATCCCGGTGACCATCGGGATGTTGTGGCTGCCCTGGGTGCGCGGCGTCGACCGGCGCTGGATGCGCTTCCTGCTCGCCTTCACGATCGGCCTGCTCGCCTTCCTTGGAGTCGACGCCCTGCTCGAGGGCACCGAGCTGGCGGGCACCGGCGCGGGCTCGCTGGGTGGCGCGGCGCTCGTCTGGCTGGGAGCCGCGGGCGCCTACCTGGCACTCGCCGCCGTCGATTCCTGGCTGCGGTCGAGGAGGGGCAGCGAGACGGACACGAGCGTCGCCGGCGCCGGCTATCGCGCGGCCTTCCTGGTGGCTCTCGGTATCGGCCTGCACAACCTCGGCGAGGGGCTCGCGATCGGCTCCGCCTATGCGGTCGGCTCGCTGGCGCTGGGCGCCGCGCTGGTGGTGGGCTTCGCCATCCACAACACCACCGAGGGCCTGGCCATCGTCGCTCCGGTGTCGCGCGAGAAGCGAGTGCTTCTGAGCCGCCTGGTCCTGCTCGGGGTGCTCGCCGGCGCGCCCGCGGTGCTCGGGGCCTGGATCGGGGCCTCAGCCTTCAACCCCAGCCTCGCCGCGCTCATGTTCGGCATCGGTGCCGGCGCGATCGCTCAGGTGATCGTCCAGATCGCTCCGCAGGTGCGCGACGAGAGCGGCCGCTTCCTGCATCCGCTCGCCTCCACCGGCCTGCTGGTCGGGCTGCTCGTGATGTATCTGACCGGTCTGCTGGTATCCGTGTGATGGCGGCGGCCGCCGAGACCAGCGAGATCACCGGCGCGGTCCAGGATTACGCCAAGGCGATCTGGTCGCTCTCGCAGCGCAGCAAGGAGCCGGTTTCCACGTCGGCCATCGCCGAGCGGCTGCACGTGTCGCCAGCGTCCGCCTCAGCGATGGTCAAGCGGCTCGAGTCCATGGGACTTCTGTCGCGCGAGCCCTACCACGGAGTGCGGCTCACACGCCCGGGCGAGCGCGTGGCGCTCGCGGTGCTGCGTCACCACCGCCTGCTCGAGCTCTACCTCGCCGAGGCGCTGGGCATGCCCTGGGACCGCGTGCACGACGAGGCCGAGCGCCTCGAGCACGCGATCTCGCCCGAGCTCTCGGAGCTGATCGCCGACAAGCTGGGCAACCCGACCCACGATCCGCACGGCGATCCGATCCCCACGGCCGACCTCGAGATAGACGAGGCGCCCACCCGCGCTCTCGCCGAGCTGCACCCGGGGGAGCGTGGGGTGTTCACCCGGGTGTCGGACTCCAACTCGGAGATGCTGCGCTACCTGTCCGAGCTCGGCATCGCCCCGGGTGACGAGCTGGAGCTCACAGGCCGGGAGCCGTTCGGAGGACCGCTCACCGTGCGCGCCCACGGGCGCCGGCACGCCTTCGGGGACCAGCTCGCGCGCGCCATGCGGATGGTCACCACCGGGTAGCCTTCCGGCCGCATGCCGCTCGCCGAAGACTTCCGGGCCGTGGTCCACACGCTGCCGCCCGACTGGACCCAGCTCGAGCTCGACATGCGCATCTTCGACGAGGACCGCTACATCGAGGCGGCCACGCTGATGGTGCAGATCAACGCCCTTCCCTACTCGGAGTACAACTGGCACTGGCGGATCCGGGTAGCCCACGAGTTCGGTCACGCGGCCGCGCCGGAGACCGTCGAGGGCACGCTGGCTCTGATCGACGGTCTGGGCATCGACGGCGAGCTGGCGGTCCGCGAGGCCCGCTCCGGGCGGGTCGAGGTGGTTCAGATGTGGGGGCGCCCGGAGTCGGTGCGCCAGGAGTTCCGCCGCCGCCGCGACCAGTAGGCGAGTACGTGGCCCGGGTGGCTCTCCTCTGTCCGGACCTGCTCTTCGGCTCGAAGCTGCAGGGAGCGCTGCGGGCGGCCGGGCACGAGGTGGTGGGTCCGGCCGACGAGGCCGAGCTGCTGGTGGTGGACCTCACCGCCGAGCCGGACGAACGGATCGCGCAGTCGCGCGGGGCTCAGGCGCCGCGTCTCGGCTTCTACTCCCACGTCGAGCAGGACGTCCGCCGGCGTGCCGAGGAGGCGGGCTTCGAACGCGTGGTGCCGCGCTCGCGCATGGCGCGCGAGGGCCCCGCGCTGGTTGAGTCGATGCTCGGCGGCTAGATCGGCAGGTCGGCCCGGCGCCGGGCCTTCTGGTCTATCAGGAGGAGATCGGCGGTGCCGGTGAGCTCGTCGGCGTCCATGCCGGCATCCAGCTCGGCAAGACCGCAGGAGATCGTGACCGGCCGACCGTCGGGAGCGTGCACGCCAACCTGGACGGCAGCGTCCACGCGCTGGCACACCTTCCGTGCGTCGTCGAGTGCGGTGTCGGGCAGCAGCACCGCGAACTCGTCTCCGCCCCAGCGAAAGCAGCGGTCGCCGCGCCGTATGGCGCCCTCGATCGCCGTGGCGGCGCGGGTCAGGACCTCGTCACCGGTGAGATGGCCGAACTCGTCGTTGATCCGCTTGAAGCCGTCGAGGTCGCCCACCATGAGGCTCAGCGGAGCGCCCGTGCGCTGCACGCGCGCCAGCTCCTGTGCGAGCGTCTCGTCGAACGCGCGCCGGTTGGCGAGGCGGGTGAGCGGATCGGTCCGCGCCCGCCCCTCGGCGCGCTTCTCGGCGGCCCGCAGACCGGCCTTCTGCTGGTCCGTGCCGCGCACGAACTCCAGCGAGAGCAGGGCGATGCCGATCAGCAGCACGAGGTTCGTGGCGGTCGCGCCCGCGGTCTGGGGGTCCCAGCTGTCGTACACGAGCGGCGCCACCGCCACCGCCGCCACGAGCGCGAGGTATGCGGGCATCCGACTGCGCGGGTGCAGCGAGGCGCTGGCGAAGACGTTGAGCAGCAGCAGCGAGTTGTAGGGGCCGTCCACGCCGCCGGCCAGCCACTGCAGGAGGGCCACCTGACCGAGGCCGAGGAAGCTTCCCCAGGAGAGCCAGCTCACCGTGATCCGCGATGCCGGGCGGGCGATCCAGGCGGCGATGCCGAGCGACATCAGCACGCTCGCGCCGGCCAGCCACCAGCCCGCATCCCCGATCGCCTTGTCGGGCGGGGCGAAGGGAAACAGCAGCAGAGCCAGAGCGGCGGCCAGCAGCCATACGAACGCGGCCAGGCGGCGGTAGAGCGCCAACGTTGAGAACTTGGACTCGGGCATCGTCAGTTAGGTGATCGGCCCATTGCCCCGGATCATTTACCACGTGGGAGCGCGAATGCGCGCTCCACCTCCGGCTTGGCAGCCAGGATTCCGAAGCGCAGGTCGAAATCGGCCCAGCCCTCGAGGACCCTGCGATCGAGGCGGAGGGGAGGCCGCAGCGCGGAGGCCAGCGCCGCGAACTGCGCCTGGATCAGGGGCTCGTCGGCGCCCGATGCGCGCACCACGTCGTCCACGGCCGCCGGCCGGTCGGCGAGCGCCGAGCGCGTGCCGGCGGCCAGCGCGTCCAGCAGATCGTCCACGAGCTCGCGGCGGTCCACGAGCGTCTTTCGCTCGACCGCGAGCACCAGCTCGGGGTAGCGCGGGGCGCCGAAGTCGTCCACGCGGAACTCACGCGTGTCCACGCCGCGCTGGCGCAGCGCCACGCCCTCCACGTTCCAGAACGAGACCACGGCGTCCACGCGGCCCGCGATCAGGCTGGGCACGGCCGAGAAGCCGATGGTCACCGTGTCGACCTTGCCGGGGTCGCCGCCGTCCGACTCGACCACCGCCCGCAGCACGGCCTCGTCCGAGGGGAGCCCGGTCACGCCCACCCGGCGGCCCTCCAGGTCGCGCGGGCGCCGTACCTCGCCCGCCCGCGCGATCACCGCGGCCAGAGGACGCCGAACGAGCGCGCCCACGCCCACCACATCGCGGCCGCGCTCGCGCGCCAGCCCGAGGTCGTGGATGTCCACCACGGCCATGTCGGCGCGGCCGGCCGCGAGCAGCTTGAGGGAGTCGGTCGAGGCGCCCGGTACGCGTACCTCCAGGTCCAGGTCGCCCGCGTGCTCTCGCTGGGCCGCGTAGATGCCCGCGTGGACGGCGTTGGGCTGGAAGTCGAGGGCGATCGTGGCCTCGCTGCGGCCGTCGTCGCCGCCGCAAGCGGCGAGCAGGAGAAGGGGGAGGAGCACCCAAGTGGGCACAGGCAGCAGGCGGCGCACGCGGCGAAGGCTAGGCAGGACCGGCGGCTGGCCGCGCCCGTGCGACACCTAGACTGGGCCAATGCGCCGGGTCACCTTCTCGCGGAACTTCACCCTTTCGCTCTCGCGCACCTGCCGCTGCTACTGCAAGTACTGCGCGTTCGCCACGCACCGGGCCCACCTGTACGCGCCCGCCGAGGTGGAGAAGATCCTCGACGACGCGGCCCGGCGCGGCGCCAAGGAGCTGCTCGTGCTCACCGGCGAGAAGCCCGAGGTCAACCCGGAGGTGGCCGAGCGGCTGGGGGAGTACGGCCACGCTGACTTCACCTCCTACGTGGCCTGGGCCTGCGCGCGCGCGCTCGAGCGCGGGATGCTGCCGCACACCAACATCGGGGTGTGCACGCCGGAAGAGCTGGCGCGGCTGCGCGAGGTCAGCGCCTCTCAGGGGCTGATGCTGGAGTCGGTGAACCCCGATCTCGTGGTGCACCAGGGCTCGCCCACCAAGCACCCGGAGGTTCGCCTGGACACGATCCGGGCGGCGGGCGAGCTGCGGATCCCGTTCACCAGCGGGATCCTCGTGGGAATCGGAGAGTCGCCCGAGGAGCGTGTGGCGGCCCTGGAGGCGCTGGCCGCGGTACACGCCGAGCACGGCCACCTGCAGGAGGTGATCCTGCAGAACTTCGTGGCGCACCCCCGCTACTACGGGGCGGAGCCGGCGGAGATCGCGGACGAGGCGCAGCGCTCCGACACGCACGGCCGGGAGCTCGACCTGCCGGGCTGGGCGGACCCGATCACGCTGGACGACATGCGCTTCCTGGTGGGTGAGTGCCGCCGGCTCATGCCCGACGTGGGGGTGCAGATACCGCCCAACCTCTCGGACTGGTGGCTGCCGCTGGTGGAGGAGGGCGCCACCGACCTCGGCGGCCTCTCGGCGAACGGCGACCACATCTCGCCCGAGCACCCCTTCCCGTCCGTGCACCGGATGCGCAAGCAGCTGTCCCCGCGCGGCTACGCGCTCACCGAGCGGCTGTGCGTCTACCCCCAGTACATGGACGCTGACTGGCTCGAGCAGGGCGTGCTCGACGTGATCAAGACGAAGTTCTGGAGCTTCATCCCCCGGCGCGGGTCGGGCCGCCGTGACGACCGGCCGATTCGCGCCGAGCTCGTACCGGGCGCCGTGGCCCGCGCGCGCGACGGCCTGCCGCTGACCGGCGAGGAGCTCACCGCGCTGTTCGGGGAGACCCGGCCCGAGGCGATCGAGGACATGCGCCAGGCGGCGGACGAGCTGCGCTCGGAGCTGGCCGGCGACACGGTGACCTTCGTGGTCAACCGCAACATCAACGTCTCCAACATCTGCACCGTGGGCTGCGCGTTCTGCGGCTTCGGCCAGGGACGCCGCTCGCCCGATGCCTACGAGCACTCCGAGGAGGAGTTCCGCCGCCGCGTGCTGGACGCGGTGGAGTTCGGGGCCAGCGAGATCTGCATGCAGTCGGGCATCCACCCCGACTGGACGATCGCGGACTACGAGAAGTGGCTGCGCGTGGCGAAGGAGACCGCGCCGCAGCTGCATCTGCACGCGTACTCGCCCATGGAGATCGACCACCTCGCGGCGGACCTGCCGCTGGCCGAGGTGTTCGCCCGGCTGCGCGCAGCCGGCCTCGACTCGGTGCCCGGCACCGCCGCCGAGGTGCTCCACGACGGCGTGCGCCAGCGCATCTCCCCGAACAAGCTGCCGGTCGCGCGCTGGGTGGAGATCGTGGAGGGCGCCCACGCGGCCGGCCTGCGCACGACGGTGACGGTGATGTTCGGCCACATCGAGGAACCCTGGGAGCTGGCCGAGCACATGCGAGTGGTGCGCTCGCTGCAGGAGCGCACGGGCGGCTTCACGGAGTTCGTGCCGCTCTCGTTCATCCCCTTCCACACGCTGCTGGGCCGCACGCACGGGATCGAGGAGATCTCGCGCGAGGAGAACCTCAAGCACACGGCGGCCTTCCGGCTCGCGCTCGGTCGGACGATCCCGAGCCTGCAGGCCAGCTGGGTCAAGATGGGGCTGGACGCCGCCACCGAGGCGCTGCGCTGGGGCGTGAACGACCTCGGCGGGACGCTCATGGAGGAGTCGATCTCACGCATGGCCGGCTCGTACCACGGCGTGATGCTCGAGCCGGGCGACCTGATCGGCGCGGCCCACGCCGCCGGCCGTCCCGCGGCCGAGCGCGACACGCTCTACGGCATCCGCCGCCGCTACGAGCTGCCTGTAGCTGCCTGATCAGGCGCCGACCCAGCGGATCCGCGCTCCGCTGACGCTGGGCGTCGAGGGTCGTTGCGGCGAGGGCCGTTGCGACGCCGCTTCCGGCTCCTCCAGATGCTCCAGCCGGCGCAGGACCTCGGCGCGCTGTCGGTCGAGCTCGAGCAGGCGGTCGTGCAGCCGGTCGCGGACCTCCTCCAGCTCGAGCTCCGACAGCAGGCCGGCTCCGGGCGAAGTCCCGCCGCGGGCGCCGGGCGCCTCGCTAGGAGGCGGCGGATGGGCTGCCAGCGCCGCCTCCAGCAGCGCGATCTGACGGCGCAGCTCGCGGCGGGCGCTCACGGCCCGCCCCGGGACGGGCGACGTAGGTGCCGCGCCCGTGCTCGGTCTGAACGATCCCGTCGTTCTCGAGCTTCGAGTACACCGCCCGCACGGTGTTGACGTTCACCGCGGCGGCACGAGCCATCGCGCGCAGGCTCGGCAACCCGTCTCCGGGGGCCAGCTCGCCCTTCTCGATCAGGCCGCGCAGCTTGGCCGCCAGCTGCGCCCCGAGTGGGGCGTCGCCGGCGCGATCCAGCCGGTAGGCAGTCGGATCCGCGGCCATCCGAGGCACACCATAGCTTGGTGTGTGGACTGTTCTAGTCAACTGTGATAGCACAGTAGGCGATGAGCGACACTGCTGCGAGCTGGCTGACCACGGTCGGGGAGATCGCCAAGTTCATGGCCCGCGTCGTGGCCGGCGTGCTCTCCGGGCGGGTGCTGCGCTTCTTCGGCGAGGCGCTGCGCCAGTCCGGCATCCTGATCCTGGGCTCGGCGCTCGTGATCTGGGGCCTGGCCTTCCTCCAGGGGCTCTCGTGCGGGATCGAGGGCGCGTACTTCAGCCGCTCGGTGGGCGCTCCCTCGAACGCCGGCACGTTCGCGGCCTGGTGCGACCTGCGCGAGGTGATGCCCTACGCGTTCGGCTACATGATGTCGGCCAAGGTGGGCACCGGCCTGGTGGCGGAGATCGGGGCCATGCGGATCTCGGACGAGGTCGACGCGCTGGAGGTGATGGGCATCGACTCGCTGATCTTTCTCTGTGCCACCCGGTTGCTCGCCGCCTGGATCGTGCTCCCGTTCCTGTACGTGGGCGCCGTGGGGGCCGGGTTCCTGGCGAGCTACGTGGCGGTGGTGCAGCAGATCGGGGAGGTGAGCTCGGGCGGCTACTTCCTGATCTTCTGGATGTTCCAGAACCCTCCCGACCTGCTGTTCAGCCTGATCAAGGCGATGGCCATGGCCACCGTGATCGTGCTCGTGGGCTGCTACTACGGCTACACGGCGAGCGGCGGCCCCGTGGGGGTCGGTACCGCCACGGCGAAGTCGATGGTGCTCAACATCGTGATGGTGCACCTGATCGGCATGGTGGGCACGCAGATCTTCTGGGGCAGCAATCCACGCGCGCCGATCGGCGGCTAGGCTCAGCTCGTATGGAGACCACCGCCGCCGTTCGCCTGCTCGACAACTACGTCGGGGGTGGCTGGACCCCGGCTGCGAGCGCGGATCGGCTCGACGTGACCAACCCGGCGACAGCCGAGGTGCTGGCCCGGGTGCCACTGTCCTCGGCCCAGGATCTCGACGCGGCGGTGGAGGCGGCGCGGGCGGCGCTGCCGGCCTGGCGCGACGTGTCGGTGATCGGGCGGGCGCGCCACCTGTTCGCGCTGCGGCAGGGCCTGGACGAGCGCCGCGAGGAGCTGGCCCGGTCGGTGACCACCGAGATGGGCAAGACGATCGCCGACGCTCGGGCCGAGGTGGCCCGCATGATCGAGATGGTGGAGTGCGCGTGCGCGATCCCCACCACGATGCAGGGCCGGGTGCTGGAGGACGTTTCGCGCGGGATCGACGCCGAGACGATCCGCCAGCCGGTGGGCGTGTGCGCGGCGATCGTGCCGTTCAACTTCCCGGCGATGGTGCCGTTCTGGTTCCTGCCCTTTGCGATCGGGTGCGGCAACACCTTCATCCTGAAGCCCTCGGAGCAGGTGCCGCTCACGCAGCAGATCGCGTTCGAGGTGCTGGATTCGCTCGGCCTGCCGCCGGGCGTGGTGAACCTGGTCAACGGCGGCCGCGAGATCGTCGAGGGGATCCTCGACCACCCCGGGATCGACGCTGTGTCGTTCGTCGGCTCCGCGCCGGTCGCGAAGATCGTCTACGAGCGCTCGGCCAAGGCGGGCAAGCGGGTTCAGGCGCTGGGCGGCGCCAAGAACCACATGGTCGTGATGCCCGACGCGGTGATCGACAAGACCGTGGCCGGGATCATCGGGTCCGCGTTCGGCGCCGCGGGGCAGCGCTGCATGGCGGGATCGGTCGTGGTCACCGTGGGCGACGCCCACGACAAGCTGGTGCCGGCCCTGCGCGAGGCCACCGAGCAGATCCGGGTGGGCGACGGCCTGGATGAGGAAACCGAGCTCGGACCGGTGGTCTCCGAGAGCGCCCGCGAGCGGATCGTCTCGATGATCGACCGCGGTGTGGAGGAGGGCGCGGAGCTGGTGGTCGACGGCCGTGAACCGGGCGCCGCCGGCGCCGGCTGTTACGTGGGCGCGACGATCCTCGACGGGGCGGGTCCCGAGATGGACATCGTCCGCGAGGAGATCTTCGGGCCGGTGCTGTCGCTGGTGCACGTGGACACGCTCGACGAGGCCATCGACACGATCGCCGCGAGCCGCTTCGGCAACGGCGTGTCGATCTTCACCGAGTCCGGTGCGGCCGTGCGGCGCTTCAAGCACGACGTGGACGCCGGGATGGTGGGCGTGAACATCGGCGTGGCCGCGCCGGTGGCCTTCTTCCCGTTCAGCGGCTGGAAGGACAGCTTCCTGGGCGACCTCCACGCCCACGGCCCCGACGCGGTCGAGTTCTACACCAAGAAGAAGACCGTCACCGCGCGCTACTACTCCAGTGGCGAGTCGGGCTCCTACTTCGTAGAGAGCTGAGAACGGCTCACCGAAACAGGTCCTGCTCGGCGGGCCGCCGCAGGGGGGCGGCGCCCGAGCCGTCCTCGGCGCTCACGTAACGCTCGAGGCCGCGCACCAGCACCGCCGGCTGGCGCGAGTCCTTGGCGCGCGCCAGGTCGGCCGCCCCGGCCGCGGCGTCCGCGACCGCGATGCTCGTGACCCGCAGCTCGCGTCCGAACGCGTCGGGACGGCCGCGCCACTCCTCTATCGGTGCCAGGCCCGCCAGGCCGATGGCCACGTCAGTCTGGCCCATCCGCCACGCCCGCCCGAACGAGTCGGCCACCACCACCGCCGGGCGCACCCCCCTTGCGGCCCCGATCCCCTCGCGCAAGCGCCGCGCCGACGCGTCTGGATCCTCGGGGAGGAGCACGAGCTCCCCCTCGGCGGAGGCGTTCGACTGGTCGATTCCGGCGTTGGCACACACGAAGCCGTGGCGGGTCACGGCGATCAGCACCCCGTCCCGTGCGCGAAGCAGCTCGGCCGACTCGTCGAGCACGGCCTGGACGAGGCGCGGGTCCTTGCCGTGCTCGGTGGCGAGTGCGCGGGCCTCGCGCCCGGGGTCGATGTGGGCGAGGATGCGCGTGCGTCCCTCGGCCTTGGACACCACCTTGTGGGCGATCACCAGCACGTCGCCGTCGCGCAGGTCCGGCGGCGCGGCCGCGGCCACCAGGCCGGCGAGATCCTCCCCGTAGCCGATCCCGGGGAGTGGGGGCAGGGCGGTGACGGTGAGCGAGCTCAGGCCGCGGGGGCGGGCGCGGCCCGCGTGGCCGAGGCGCGCGCACGCGAGCGGTCGAGCTGCCGAAGGGCGCCGCGGGTGGACGGGGCGTAGCCACGCCGGCTCTCGAGCGCCGAGGCCAGCTCGGCCAGGTCGTCCGGGGTGTCCACGTCGAGCATCAGCGTCGGCACCTGCTCGACCGCCGCGGCCACACCGGCCGCCCGTGCCGCCTCCACGTGGCGGGCGAAGCTGCCCGGGCCGAAGCTCGGGGCGATCGCGCCGGGCGGCGAGAGCAGGAGAGCGTTGGTGCCCGTGCCGTGCCTGTCGGGCACGATCGTCACCGGCGACTCCTGCTCAAGCAGCCCGGCCACCTCCCGCGGATCGAGCAGCGGTGTGTCCCCCGGCACGAGCAGGACGCGCTCGTATCCGGCCGCCAGCGCGTGGCGTATCCCGATCGAGGCGGCCTGCGATTGGCCCTCCTGCTCGGCGTCGCGAAGCACCGGCACGCGCCGGCCCAGGGCGATCGCCTCGGCCTCGCGGTCGCGGGTGACCACGAGCACCCCCTCGAGCCCCGAGACATGCCTCAGCGAGGTGAGCACGTCCGAGAACATCGCCTGCGCGAGCGCCTGGCGCGAGCCGGCGCCGAGCAGCCCGGCGAGGCGCTGCTTCGCTGCGGCGAAGCTCTTGACCGGGAGGATCGCGATCGTTCTCATCAGGCGGCCGGGGGGACTCGGCCGAGAGTAGCGTGGTCGCGCCTGTGGCCTCGCTCCCCTAGGCGAGCTTCCCCGCAAAATCGAGGGTGTTCGTGGCAACCGTCACGCGCGCCTCCGCGGTGTCCATCAGCGTCTCCGTCACGAGGGCGGGCAGGCCCTGCACCGGCTCGTCGGCCACCACGCCGTCGAGAACGTCGCCGTACGCGTCGGCGATGCCCTGCGCGCTGGTCTCGATTCCGGCCTGGGCGCAGAACTCGGCGGTGGGGCCTTTGAGCGTGCGTCCGCCCACGAAGGGGCTCATCGCGACCACCGGAGCCCGCGCTGCCCGGAGGGCGTCGCGCATCCCCGGCAGGGCGAGAATCGGGCCGATCGAGATCACCGGGTTGGAGGGTCCGATCACGATCGTCTCGGCGTTCTGCAGCGCGTCGAGCACCGCGCGGCTGGGGCGCGCGTCCTCGACGCCTCGCAGCTCTACCTGCTCGACGGGCCCGCGCGCGCCCTCGGCGATCATGAACTCCTGGAAGGGCAGCATGCGCCCGCGCGCGCCCACCCAGGTGGCCACGGGTTCGTCGGACATCGGCAGCACGCGCGCCTCCACGCCCATCGCGTCCACCACCGTTCGGTGAGCCTCGGTCAGCGACTCGCCGGCGCGAAGCCGCTCGGTCCGCACCAGGCACATGGCCAGGTCGCGGTCGCCGAGGCGGAACCAGTGGGGCCGGCCCGCGGCCTCGAGCGCCTCCATCACCCTCCAGCTGTCGCCGCGCAGGCCCCAGCCGCGCTCGTCGATCGCGTCGGCGAGCCAGTAGGTGATCAGATCGGGATCGGGGGAGACGTGGACCCCGTAGACCTCGACGTCGTCGCCGGTGTTGGCCACCACGCTGAGCTCGCCGGCCACGTCCGCGAGGCCGCGTGCCAGCTTGGCCCCGCCGGTGCCGCCCGAGAGCAGGACTACCAGCGCGGTTCCTCGATGCCCGTGAGCTTGATCCCGGCGTGCGTCTTGTTGCGCACGTTCACCGAGATCAGCAGCGGCGTGATCGACTCGATGTGGCGGGCCTGCTCGAGCCGGCCGGCGTCCACCGGGCGCAGGCCGGGGATGTGGCGCACGATCTCGGCCGCCCTAGCCTTGGCCTCCTTGCGGTCGCCGGCGATCAGCACGTCCTCGTCGAGCCGGTGCTCGAGGTCGCCCATCACGGGGGCGCTGAGCGTGTGGAAGGCGGCCACCACATCGACCCCCTCCGGCACCATCTCCTGGGCCTGTTGCGCGGCCGAGCCCTGGGGCACCCCGAGCATGCGCGTGGCCTTGCCCGACACCGCGGCGGCCAGCGGCACGGTGGCGTCGATCAGCGTCTGCCCGGGCTGGAGCACGGGCTTGAGGTTCGTGAGCGTCTCCGAGTGCGAGCGGAAGGGCACGCACATGATCAGCGCGGGGCCGCGCGTGGCCGCCTCGGCGTTGACCAGGCCGCGGGCGTTCTCACCGATTCTGCCCGCCGCCTCCTCCGCGCGACCGGCGTCGCGCGAGCCGATCACCACCTGCACTCCCGCCTGTGCGAGTCGCGCCCCGAGGGCGAATCCGATCGCTCCCGTTCCACCGATGATGGGGACGCTCTCCACGGGGCGGCCACCCTAACGAACGGGTAGGCTGCCGCGCGGCTTGAGACTCGCAGAGCGCACAGCGCTGGTCACCGGCGGCGCGTCGGGCATCGGAGCCGCGACCTCGCGCCGGCTCGCGGCCGAGGGTGCACGCGTGGCCGTGACCGACGTGAACCTCGACGGCGCCCGCGCGGTGGCCGACGAGGTGGACGGAGCCGCGTTCGAGCTCGACGTGCGTGCTCCCGAGTCCGTCCGCGCCGCGGTGGACGGTGCCGCGAGCGAGCTGGGACCCGTGGACATCCTCGTCAACAACGCGGGCTACGACGAGTGGGGCTGGTTCACCGACACCGATCCCGAGCTATGGAGCCGGGTGCTGGCGGTGAACCTGGTGGGCGTGATCGCGTGCACCCACGCGGTGCTGCCCGGCATGCAGGAGCGCCGGCGCGGCCGGATCGTGAACGTCTCCTCGGAGGCGGGCCGCGTGGGCTCGAGCGGCTCCGCGGTCTACTCCGCGGCCAAGGGCGGCGTGCTCGGGTTCACCAAGGCGATCGCGATCGAGAACGGGCGCTACGGGATCACCTGCAACGCGGTGGCGCCCGGGCCGATCGAGACGCCGTTGCTCATGGCCGCGCCGGAGGCGCTGGGGGACGTGGGCAAGCGGCTGGTGGACACGATGATCGGCTCCACCAACCTGCGCCGCCTCGGCCAGCCCGACGAGGTGGCGGCGGCCATCGCGTTCCTCGCGTCCGACGACTCCTCCTATGTCACGGGACAGTCGCTCGGGGTGAGCGGCGGGCTTGCCAGAATCTGAGCGTGTCCAGCACACCTGAGCAGGTCCGCATCCGCGAGGTCGGGCCGCGCGACGGCTTCCAGAACGAGCCCGAGGTCATCGCCACTCCCGACAAGGTCCGCCTGGTCGAGATGCTCGCCCGCACCGGTCTGCGGCGGCTCGAGGTCACGAGCTTCGTGCGGGCCGACGTGATCCCCCAGCTGGCCGACGGCGCCGAGGTCCTGCGCCGCGCCGAGATCCCCGACGCGGTGGCCGTGACCGTGCTTATCCCGAACGAGCGCGGCCTCGACAACGCCCTCGAGGTGCGCGAGCGGTTCAGCGAGGTCAACCTCTTCCTCTCCGCCTCCGAGACCCACAACCGCAAGAACGTGAACCGCTCGATCGAGGAGTCGCTCGTCGGCCTCGAGCGGGTACTGGCGCGGGCTCGCGGTGAGGGGCTGCGCTGCGAGGGGGTGATCTCGGTGGCGTTCGGCTGTCCCTACGAGGGCGACGTACCGCGCGAACGCGTGTTGGAGATCGCCCGGCGGCTGGTGGCCGCCGGCTGCGAGGAGATCGCCTTCGGCGACACCACCGGGATGGCCAACCCAGCCCAGGTGCGGCGCTTCTTCGACGATCTCGACCTGGACGTGGAGCTCACGGCCCACTTCCACAACACCCGCGGGCAGGGGCTGGCCAACGTGGTGTCGGCGCTCGAGGCGGGCGTGCGCTCGTTCGAATCCTCGTTCGGCGAGCTCGGCGGCTGCCCGGTGCCGCCGGGCGCCACCGGCAACATCGCGAGCGAGGACCTGGTGTCGATGCTCCACGAGATGGGCTACGAGACCGGAATCGACCTCGAGAAGCTGGTGGCCTGCGCGCGGGAGGCCCAGCGCGTGCTGGGCCGTCCGCTGGGCAGCCACGTGCTCACAGCCGGTCCCGTGGAGTGGCATCCGGACCGGGCATAGATCCACTGGGTCCCGGGTAGCGCTGGCTACATGTCGACGCCGACGGAGGAGCGAGGCGTCGAGCGAGAGGAGGAGGTCCGCGAGGTCCGCAATGTCGGGCGCGGCGGCACCTACCGCACGCTCGACGAGCAGGCCGAGGAGGGACGGCTCTCGGCCGCCGAGGAGCGCTTCGAGCGCCGCCGCCGCACGGTCGGCCTGTTTCTCGGGCCGGTCGCGTTCGCGATTGTGCTGCTCGCTCCGTTCGACCTCGAGCCGAACCAGCACCGCCTGGCGGCGATTCTCGCGCTGGTGGTGGTCTGGTGGGTCACCGAGGCCATCCCGATTCCGGTCACGGCACTGCTGGGCGTGGCGCTCGTCGCGCTGCTTGAGGCCACGCCGACCCCGCCCGAGGGAGATGCCGCCACCGACGTCGTGTTCTCGGCCTTCGCCGACGACACCGTCTTCCTCTTCATCGGGAGCTTCATCATCGCCGAGGCGATGGTGGTGCACGGGTTGCACCGGCGATTGGCCTACCGCGTTCTGGCGATGAAGGCGGTGGGCGGCTCGACGTACCGGATCATCCTGGCCTTCGGGCTGATCGGGGCCGTGACCTCGCCGGTGATGTCGAACACCGCGGCGGCGGCGATGATGCTGCCGATCGCGCTCGGCGTGGTTGGTGTGGTGGGCGGCATGGTCGCGAGGCAGCTCGAGGGCGAGCACGACGTCGAGAAGCTGCGCTTCGGTGCCGCGCTCATGCTCGTGATCACCTACGGGATCACCGTCGGCGGCCTGCTGCTGCCGATAGGGAGTCCGCCGAACCTGATCGGCCGCGACCTGCTCGAGAGCGAGACGGGCGAGCCGATCACCTTCGTCGAGTGGTTCGGCATGGCGCTGCCGATCGTGATCATCATGTTCGTGGCCGTGATCGTGATCGTGATGCTGATGAACCGGCCCGAGGTCAAGCACGCGGATGGGGTGGAGGAGCACGTGGCGAAGGAGCGCGCGAAGCTCGGCCCGCTGTCGCGCGGCGAGAAGAACACTCTGATCGTGCTCGCCTTCGCGCTCGTCGGCTGGTTCCTGCCCGGGTTGGTGGGCCTCGTAGCCGGCGACGACTCGGATGCGTACGTGCAGGTGGGCGAGGCCGCCAACGAGGGCATCGTGGCGCTCGTGGCCGCGGGCCTGCTGTTCCTCCTGCCGGTTGACTGGAAGCAACGCAAGTTCACGCTCAACTGGAATCAGGCCGCACGCATCGACTGGGGGACGATCCTCCTCTTCGGCGGCGGCATCGTGCTCGGCGCGATGCTGTCCGAGACCGGTCTGGCCGAGCAGATCGGCACCTCGATCTCGGACGGGCTCGGGGTATCGGATGTGTTCGGCATCACCGTGGTGATCGTGATCATCGCGGTGCTGATCTCCGAGACCACCAGCAACACGGCGAGCGCGGCGATCGTGGTGCCGATCGCGATCTCGATAGCCGCCGCCGCGAACGTCAATCCGACGATCCCGGCACTCGCGGCCATCTTCGCGGCAAACTACGGCTTCATGCTGCCGGTCTCGACGCCCCCTAACGCGATCGTCTACTCCTCCGGGTTGCTGCCGATCACGCGGATGCTGAAGGCCGGCGTGGTCTTCGACATCATCGGCGCCGTGCTGTGTATCGCCGGCGTGACCGTGATGGCCAACCTGGTGGGGCTCGCGTAGGCCTGATACGTCCCTCCCTGCTCGCCGTGGGCGTCGGCACGGCCGCGGTGCTCCCCGGCTTCCTCGTCGGCGCGCTGGCGCTCCAGATCCGCGGCGACTTGGGCGGGAGCGTGTCCACGGTGGCGGCGGGGGTCACGGCCTTCTTCCTCGCCGGGGCGTTCGGAGCCGGGCTCGGCGGCCGGCTGTCGGAGCGCACGGGCGCCCTGCGGGCCATGCGCGGCGCGGCGCTCACAACGTGCGCCTGCCTGCTCGCGGCGGCCGCGTTCGCTCACTCGCTGGCGGTTCTGTTCGTGTTCCTCGCGGTCGCCGGCCTGGCCAACGCGGTGGCGCAGCCGGCGATCAACCTCTTCATGGCCGATCAGGTGGCTATCGAGCGACAGGGACTCGCGTTCGGCATCAAGCAGTCGGCCATCCCCGCCGCGGTGCTGATCAGTGGTCTCGCGCTGCCGCTGCTGGCGATCCCGTTCGGCTGGCGGGCCACGTTCGCGCTCTGTGCCGTGGGCCCGCTGGCCGTGGCGGTGGTGCTTTCGCGCCAAGCTGGGGCGCTGCGGCTGCCGCCGGCGCGCGAGCGCCCACCACGGCCGTCGCAGGCGTTGATCCTGATCGCGGTCGGCGCGGCGCTCGGCAGCTCGGCGCCGGGGGCGCTGAGCGCCTATCTGGTGGCAGCCGGAGTGGAGGCCGGCATCGGCGAGGGCACGGCCGGGTTGCTGGCGGCGCTCGGCAGCGCCGCCTCCCTCCTGGTGCGCCTGACCGTGGGGGTGAGGGCGGACCGTCGCTCCGACTACGGCTTCGCGATGGTCACCGCTCTGCTGGTGGTGGGCTCGCTGGGCTTCGTTCTGCTGGCCTTCGAGGAGCCCGCGCCGTTCGTGGTCGGGGTGGTGGTCGCGTTCGCCTTCGGCTGGGGTTGGCCGGGCCTATTCAACATGGCCGTGGTCCATCTGCACCGTGAGGCGCCGGGCGCCGCCACGGGCGTGAGCCAGACCGGGATCTACGTTGGCGCCGCGGGCGGGCCGGCGGCGTTCGGCGCGCTCTATTCGGCGGCGGGCTTCGCCACCGCGTGGCTCGTGGCCGCCGCCGTGGCGGTCGCTGCGGGCCTCGTACTGGCCCTCGCGGGGCGTCGCGCGGCGCTTATCGGATAGCCACCCACTACTTGGGATTCAACATGGCCCAAGTGGGGTATACCCCATCTTGCCGCCGAGGCCGGTTTTCGGCATATGGGTTCCCCCGACCCAGCCTCGGCACCTGCGCGCGGGCCCGGATCATTGATCCGGGCCCGTTGCGCATCTCTCCGTCAGCGGCCCGCGAACTCCGGGTTGCGCTTCTCGAAGAAGGCCCGGGCGCCCTCGGCGAAGTCTTCGCTCGCCGCCAGTGTCTCCTGAGCGGTGACCTCGAGCTCGAGCGTGCTCGCGAGGGCCGGCTTGGCCGCGGCGTCCATGACGCTGCTTCGCGAGCCCCACGGCCCGCGGCGCGCACGCCAGCAGCTCTCCGGTGAAGGCCTCGGTCAGCTCGTCGAGCGAGTCGGCCGGCGCGATGCGGTTGGCGAAGCCGATGCGGTGTGCCTCGCGCCCGTCGATCACCTTGCCGGTCATGATCAGCTCCTTGGCGTTGCCCAATCCGACGATCGAGGGGAGCCGCGAGCAGCCCCCGACGTCGGGAAGCAGCCCGATGCGCACCTCCATGATCCCCGCCGCGGCGTCCTCGGCCATGGTGCGGAAGTCGCACGCCAGGGCGAGCTCGAAGGCGCCGCCGAGCGCCGCGCCGTGGATCTGGCAGACCGTGGGCTTGGGCATCTCCTCGAGCATGTTCCACCAGCGCAGGATCGGCTCGCGGAAGCGACGCAGGTTCTCGGGGCTCGCCGACAGCTCGCGCAGGTCGCCCACGTCCATTCCGGACGAGAACAACGGACCCTCGCCGCGCACCACCACCACGCGTACGGCCTCGTCGGTGGCCGCCTCCTCGATGGCGGCGCCGAGCTCCTCGATCAGCGGCCCGTTCATCGCGTTGCGCTTTTCCGGCCGGTTCAGGACGAGGTGACGAACCCCGTCGCGGTCCTCTGTTGCCACTAGTGCCATGGCCCGACCCTACCGGCGCTCGCCGCGCACGAAGCCCTGCACGATTCCCGGCGTCCGAAGGATTAGCTTCCCTGCGAGCGAAGCCGCCAGGGTGCCGGAAACCACCACGGAACCCGAAACGCAACCGCCCGCCCGGGCGCCACGAGCGGTGGTTGGAGCGCTGATCGGCGCCGAGGTGGGCGCCGCCGCGGGTCTGCTCTTCGTCGGCGGGGTGCCCTTCGCGCCGCTCGGCTGCGCCGCCGCGGGAGCGCTCGCCGGTCCGCTCGCCGCGCGCGGCGCGTCGCACCTCCGAACCGTCCTCGTGGCGCGCTGGCTACGTGCCCAGCTGCGGCGCGCGCACCCCCCGGATGCTCAGGCGGCCCGGCGCTGACCATCCCGTAAGGTCTCCGCCGGACCATGACGAACCTCAAAGACGCACTGGAGCGCGCCCGTGGCGGCGGCCCCGAGCGCCATCACGAGAAGTCGCGCGACCAGGGCAAGTTGCCGGTCCGCGAGCGCGTGGCGCGGCTGATCGACCCGGACTCGTTCATCGAGGAAGCCCTGCTCGCCAACTGGGAGCAGGACGGCTTCGGCGCCGACGGCGTAGTCACCGGCATGGCGCGGGTCGGGGGGCGGCCGGTCGCGCTGATGGCCAACGACCCGACGGTCAAGGCCGGTTCCTGGGGACCGAAGACCGTCGAGAAGATCATCCGCATCCAGGAGCAGGCGCTCGAGCACCTGGTGCCGATGATCTATCTGGTCGACTCCGCGGGCGCCCGCATCACGGACCAGGTCCAGATGTTCCCCGGCCGCCGCGGCGCCGGGCGCATCTTCCACACGGAGGTGAAGCTGTCGGGCGTCGTTCCGCAGCTGTGCGTGCTGTTCGGCCCCAGCGCCGCCGGCGGCGCCTACATCCCGGCCTTCTGCGACGTGGTCATCATGCGCGACGGCAACGCCTCGATGTACCTCGGCTCGCCGCGCATGGCGGAGATGGTGATCGGCGAGAAGGTGACGCTCGAGGAGATGGGCGGCGCTCGCATGCACACCGGCGTGTCGGGGTGCGGCCACTTCCTGGTCGACGCCGACGAGGAGGGCATCGACCTCGCCAAGCGCTACCTGTCCTACTTCCCGTCGAACTGGCGGGAGGCGCCGCCGGTGAGCGTGGGGGAGGAGCCCGCCGCGGAGATACCGGAGATTCCCGCGGACGAGAACAAGCCCTTCGACATGCTGTCGCTGATCGACGCCCTCGTGGACGCCGGCTCGTTCCTCGAGGTCCACAAGCGCTGGGCCAAGGAGCTGATCGTGGGCTACGCGCGACTGGACGGCCGCGTGATCGGGATCGTGGCCAACCAGCCGAGGCAGAAGGGAGGAGTGCTGTTCGTGGACTCCTCCGACAAGGCCGCCCGCTTCATCTGGACCTGCAACGCGTTCAACATCCCGCTGCTGTTCCTGGCCGACGTGCCGGGCTTCATGATCGGCACCCAGGTCGAGCGCCAGGGAATCATCCGCGCGGGCGCCAAGATGATCTCGGCGGTGTCCGAGGCGACGGTGCCCAAGCTGTCGGTGATCGTCCGCAAGGCCTACGGCGCCGGCCTCTACGCGATGGCCGGCCCGGCCTTCGACCCCGACGCCTGCCTCGCCCTCCCCGAAGCCAAGATCGCCGTGATGGGCCCCCAGGCCGCGATCAACGCCGTCTTCTTCAACCAGCTCCAGGCGATCGAGGATGACGAGGAGCGCGCCCGGCGCACCGAGGAGCTGCGGGCCGAGTACAAGGAGGAGATCGACATCCTCCACCTCGCGTCCGAGCTCGTGATCGACGCCGTCGTGCAGCCGGAGACGCTGCGCGACGAGCTGGTGCGGCGCTTCGCCGCCTACGACTCCCGCGATCGCAGCTGGCCGCAGAAGCACAACCCGGTCACGCCGGTCTGAGCGAAGGCTCCGGCTCAGCCGAAGAGCCAGTGACGGTCCTCGTCCCGGGCGCCGAGCGCCTTCAGGAGCAGCTCCGCGAGGCGCCGCCGCTCGCGCGCGGTGAGACGCCACAGCGCCTCCCGCGTGCCGTGGGCCACCGCGCGCCGAGCCTCCTCCGCGCGCTGCTCACCCGCTGAAGTCAGGCGGCAGATCACCTTGCGGGCGTCCTCGGGATGGCGACGCCGCTCCAGGAAGCCGTCGTCCTCGAGGTCGCGCACGAGGAAAGACAGCGACGACCGGTCTATCCCGGTGCGAGCCGAGAGCGCCTCCTGCGGCAAATCGCCGCTGACCGCGCCCGTCACGGCAAGGACCAGCTGAGAGGGCCAGTCCAAGCCGGCCTCGCCCAGCTCCGCCCCGACCGCTTCGCGAACCTCCGCTGCGAGCTCGACGACCAGGAACGCGGGCCGGCTCGTCAGGGCGGGATGGAGGCGGAGCCTGCGCGCGCCGCCGGCCCCGGCCGCTCCCCTCACGCCGCGGGCAGCCCGCACACGACACACCCATCCAACAGATTCGTTTGCCCACTGATCAGTCGACAAACGAATTTCCTCCGGGGATGTACAGCGTCCATGGTCCTCGAAGGGCGCCGGCGGCCGGAACTCGCCCCCTCGGGCTGGGGCCCGCTCGCTCGGGCTGGGGTCCGCTCGCCCCTCAGCCGGCCGCCCGCGGCGGCGGCGCCGACATCAGCTCGATGCGATGTCCGCCCGGCGCCCTCACGAAGCTGCGCGGCACTCCCCATTGCTGGGCGCGGTCGTCGACTTCGTAGCCCTCGGCGCGCAGCTGGGCCACGACGGCGTCGTAGTCGTCCACCACCACGGCCGCGTGGCCCTCCGGTGCGGCCACCGGCTCCTCGCTCCAGAGCAGGTGGATCTGGGTGCCGTCGCGCTCGAGCCAGGCGCTCACCTCGCGCAGCGTGCCCGGCGGCGTGACGGGCTCGAAGCCGAGCACGCTCCAGAAGGACTCCGCGGCGGCACGATCCTCGCGGCGCATCTCGATCGTCACGTGCTGCAGCACTCAGGGGACCGTACCGGGGACCCTGCGTAGACTCGAAACGGTGACCCCATCCCGCCCGGCTCCATCCCCCTACCGCTGGGTGGTGCTGGCGGCGGGAGCCGGGGCCACAGCCGCGCTGGCCGCCGTGCAGGGCGGCCTGCCGGCACTCGGCCCGGCGATCCAGGAGGAGTTCGGGCTCTCGCTCGTGCAGGTCACGGCCGTGTTCACCGCCTTTGCGGTCGGCACGGTGACCACTCTGCTCGCGTGGGGCGTGCTCGCCGACCGCATCGGCGAGCGGTTCGTGATCGCCGGCGGCCTCGGGGCGGCGGCTCTGCTGATGGCGGGCGTCGCGGCCTCGGACGGCTACGGCGCCCTGCTCGGTGGGACGGCGCTGGCGGGTGCCCTCGGCGCGAGCGCGATCGCCGCCAGTGGACGCGCGGTCTTCGGCTGGTTTCCGCGGGACGAGCGGGGACTGGCGCTCGGGCTGCGCCAGACCGCGGTGCCCGCCGGGGCGGCGCTGGCCTCGTTCACCCTGCCGCCGCTGGCGGCCGGGCTCGGGCTGGACGCCGCGCTGTACGTCCTGGCGGGCGGAATGCTGCTCGCGGCAGCCGCCTCCGGGATCTGGCTGCGCGATGGACCCCGCCGCGAGTCGGCCGCGCCGCCCGCGCCGGACGCGGTGCGCGATCCGCGCATCTGGCGCCTCAGCGCGGCGTCGTCGCTGATGATCATCGGACAGGTGGGGGTCACCTCGCTGCTGGTGCTGTACCTGTTCGGCGAGCGCGGCTGGTCGGCCGGGTCCGCGGCTCTCGCGCTCGGATCAGTTCAGCTGGGAGCCGCGGTGGCCCGGATCGCCGCGGGCCGCTGGTCCGACGTCCGTGACGCCCGCATCGACCCCTTCCGCCGGCTGGCCACCACCGCAGGCGTGCTCCTGCTGGCCGCGGCCGCGCTGGTGCCGGCGCCGTCGGCGATCGCGGTGCCGGTGCTGATGGCGGGCGGGGTGGCCGCGATGAGCTGGAACGGCCTCTCCTTCACGGCTGCCGCCGAGATCTCGGGCCGTCGCCAGGCCGGCACGGCGATGGGCATCCAGAACACCGCGATGCGTGTGGTGGCCGCCGGCGTGCCCGTCGGCCTCGGCGCGCTGGCCTCGGGCGTCTCTTGGGCGCTTGCCTTCGCGGTGATGGGCGCCACTCCGCTCGTGGCCCGCGCGCTGCTCGGCCCGCTGCGCGACGACGAGGACGCCCGGCGCCGCCTGCGTGAGGAGCGCCGGGCGGGCGAGGCGTTCGCGCGCTCGTAGAATCCTCGCCGATGCGCGAGGGAGACAAGCTCTGGGAGCCGAGTGGCCCATCCAAGCTGGGCGCCTTCATGGAGGAGCGGGGCTTCACCGACTACCAGGACCTGTGGCGCTGGTCGGTGGAGGACCTCGAGGGGTTCTGGGGAGCGCTCTGGGAGCGCTTCGAGCTCGGCCCGCCGCCGGACCGGGTCCTGGGAAGCCGCGAGATGCCGGGGGCCGAGTGGTTTCCGGGCACCACGGTCAACTACGCGGAGCAGCTGTTCAACCGGGCGCGTCCGGGTGCCACGGCCATCGTGCACGCGACGGAGTCGAGCCCGCTGGCCGAGCTCTCCTGGGACGAGCTGCGCGATCAGACCGCGCGCTGCGCCGCGGGCCTGCGGCGGCTCGGGGTGGGGCCGGGCGACCGGGTTGCGGCCTACATGCCGAACGTGCCCGAGACGGTGGTGGCGTTCCTGGCCTGCGCCAGCATCGGGGCGGTGTGGTCGAGCTGCGCACCCGAGTTCGGGGTGGCGACGGTCGTCGACCGCTTCGCCCAGATCGAGCCGAAGGTCCTCATCGCCACCGAGGGCTACCGCTACAACGGCAAGGACTTCGACCGTCGCGACCGGGTGCGGGAGATCGAGGCGGCCATCCCGTCGCTCGAGAAGACGGTCCTGGTGCCGGGCGGCTGGGACGAGCTTCTCCGTGAACCCGCGGAGCTCGACTTCGAGCCCGTTCCGTTCGATCACCCGCTCTGGGTGCTCTACTCGTCGGGCACCACCGGCCTGCCCAAGGCGATCGTCCAGGGCCAGGGCGGCATCCTGCTCGAGCACCTGAAGAAGGCGAACTTCCACTCGGACCTGTCCGAGGACGACCGCTTCTTCTGGTTCACCACCACCGGCTGGATGATGTGGAACTTCCTCGTCGGCGGCCTGCTGGCCGGGGCCGCGATCGTTCTCTACGACGGCGCTCCGGACCCGACCCGCCTGTGGGACCTCGCCGCCGAGGCGGACGTGACCAGCTTCGGCACGAGCGCCGGCTTCATCGGGGCGTCGATGAAGCAGGAGATCGAGCCCGCTCGTCCCGAGCGGCTGCGCAGCATCGGCTCCACCGGGTCGCCCCTGCCGGTGGAGGCGTTCGAGTGGATCTACGAGAAGTTCCCCGACGTGTGGCTCTACTCGACCAGTGGTGGCACCGATCTCTGCACCGCCTTCGTGGGCGCCTGCCCGGTGCTGCCCGTGTACGCCGGCGAGCTGCAGGCGCGCAGCCTCGGCGCCGCGGTGGAGGCCTGGTCGGACGACGGCCGGCCGCTCACCGACGAGGTGGGTGAGCTGGTGATCACACAGCCGATGCCCTCGATGCCGCTGTACTTCTGGAACGACCCGGGCGGCGAGCGCTACCGCGAGAGCTACTTCGAGATGTACCCCGGCACCTGGCGCCACGGCGACTGGATCAAGATCACCGAGCGCGGCACCGCGATCATCTACGGGCGCTCGGACTCGACCATCAATCGCGGCGGCGTGCGCATGGGCACGAGCGAGATCTACAGCGCGGTGGAGGGGGTGGACGAGGTGCTCGACTCGCTGGTCGTCGACGTGGAGGGCCAGATGCTGCTGTATGTGGTGCTGCGTGACGGGGTCGAGCTGAGCGACGAGCTGCAGACCGAGCTGCGCCGGCGCATCCGCGAGGACTGCTCGCCCCGGCACAGCCCCGACTCGATCGAGAGCATCCCGGAGGTGCCGCGCACCCTGTCGAACAAGAAGCTCGAGGTCCCGGTCAAGAAGATCCTGCTGGGCGCCGACCCATCGAGTGCGGCCAGCCGCGACTCGCTCGCCAACCCGGCGGCGCTCGACTGGTTCGCGGAGCGCGCTCAGGCGTCCGCTAGCGGCGCGGGCTGAGGTCCGGGCCCACCTCGGCGTCGAGGCGGCGGATGAGCTCGAGGCAGAAGGCCTCGGCCTGGGCGAGCGAGCGCTCGGTCAGGCGCCTCGAGGCGTAACCGCGGTCGTCGCGGCAGGTGATCGTGATGGCGGGCAGGCGCGCCGCCCGGGCGGCGTAGCCGTCGTTAGGGGAACGGACGACGAGCGACCGGGGTGCCGGCTCGGGTGAGTCCTCGGCCACGCCGCTGCACAGCTCGACGAGCTGCACGTGCGACCGTCTGGTGAGCAGAGGGCCGTCGCGTCTCGAGTAGCGAGGCGAGCCGTCGCCCACGGCGTCGAGGTTGAGGACGACGGTGTGCTCGCGATCCAGTGCACCGCCGTGGCGCAGCAGGAATGCCCGCATGCCCTGGGCGAACGCCTTTCGGGACCCGCTGAAGCAGAACGTGGACCCCGAAGTGCTCCGTCTGCGCCTGCTCGGCGAGGCGCAGCGCGAGCGCCACGCCGGAGGCGTTGTCGTTCTCTCCCGCCTGCGGCTCCGCCAGGGCGAGGCCAAGCAGCAGGAGCACGGCGGCGATCAGCCCGCTCGTGATCGCGAGCTGCGCCACGTCCAGCACCGCGCCCGAGACCCCGGCCAGGCGCAGCAGGCAGACGAGCAGCACCGCCGCGAGCGACCAGCACAGCAGTGAGTAGGCGGAGACGGGCAGCGCGGCCAGTCGCCGGCGCACCGAATCGCTCGCGGCCAGCCCGCCCGGGCCGCTGTCGCGGTGGGCCACCAGCACGAGCGCGCCCGGACGCTCCTGCTCGCCCCACGACACCACGTTGCTCGACTCCCGACGGCCCAGCAGCCGGCGCGTGGTGGTGACGAGGCCGCCGGCGTCGAGAAGGGTCAGCACGGTGACGAGCCCGGCCAGGCCGGCGCCGATTCCGGGCTCTGCGAGTGAGACGAGGCTCGCCGCGATCCCCGCCAAAGCGTGCAGGCCGTAGGCGAGCGGCCAGCGCGGCCATACCGGGAAGGGCTCGATCTCCGCGCTGCGGCCCTGGGCACGCAGGCGCCCGGCCAGGTGCTCGGCCGCCGCACGCTCGCCGTCGGACCCCGGTGCGCGCGGGCCGACGTCGTCGACGAGCGCCTCTGCCTCGGCGAAGGTGTCGACCGCCATCGCGGCTGGCAGTATGCCCTGCGTGGACCGGGGCAGAACGGGGGCGCTCGTGGCCGGCGCGAGCGGTGCCCTGTTGATGGCGAGCATGTTCCTGCCCTGGTTCGGGCTCGACACGCGCATCGAGCTGGGCGGCGACGCAGGGTCCGCCTCGGTGGAGGCGGCGCGCCTGAACGCCTTCGAGGCCTTCGGCGTGATCGACGTGGTGCTGTTCGCCTCCGCGGCCCTCGGCATCGCGCTCGCGATCCGGGCCCTGCTGCCAAGCCTCCCGGACAACCCGCTGCTGGCCACCGCCGTGATCGTCGCCGCGGCGCTGTCGGCTCTCCTGATCGTCTATCGGCTGCTCGATCCGCCCTCGTTCCCCGGCGACTTCGACCAGCTCGATACGGCCACCGGCCGTCGCATCGGGGCGTTCTTCGGCCTGCTGGGAGCCGCCGGGCTCGCGCTCGGTGCTATCCGGGCCGGTGCCGGGCAGCCAGATACTTCCCCTGACTGACCGCCTCGACCGCGTCCCGCCCGGGCTCGTAGGACGGTTTGGCTCCCTTGCAGAGCTCGGTCAGTGCGTAGTAGACGCTGCGGCCGATGCGGTTGCGGGTCTCCTTGGCGACCTGCTCCCGGAGCAACGGATCCTGCGCGAGCGTCGAACTCGGCCCGGATGACGACCTTGGCGCTCTCGGGGTGCAGGGTCTGTCTGGACAGATCGCGGCAGGTGACCTTGTAGGGATCCCGCGCCACCGCACGCGCGTGCGCGGGATCCGGGGTGCCCGAGACGCGTTGCGGGGTCGGCGCGGCGTCGTCGTCATCGCCGCCGCAGGCACCCAAGAGGCCCGCGGCAACCACGAGACACAAGATCGAAGCTCTCACGGAGTACGGCGGATGGGATTCGAACCCACACGCCCTTTCGGGCAGCGGTTTTTGAGACCGCCTCCTATACCAGTTTGGACACCGCCGCTCGGCGGGATAAGTGTAGGTCAGGCCGGCTGGGGCTGGGGCTCGGCGACCTCGACCTCGACGTTCCAGTGCTGCTGGAAGCCGCGCATCGCGAAGGCGATCAGGAGCAGCTGCACGGGCACGATGATGAGCGTGAGCAGGCCCAGGATCCCCGGGTCGAGCGCGGGGTCCTCGAAGCCCGCCTTGTCGCGATCGAACCAGGCCGGCCCCGCCACCGCGGCGATCACCGCGAACAGGATCGCCAGCGCCGCCGCCACCGGAAGCACGCCGCGGTTCCAGCGGGCGACGTAGAAGGCCATGACCACGTAGATGATGATGTAGGCGATCGAGATGATCTGGGCGCCCTGCAGCTTCGACCAGCCGCCGGCGGTGACCACGAGGATGAGTCCGGCGCTCACCAGCAGCAGCAGGATCACGATGGCCCTCGTCGCCTTCGACTCAGCCTTGTCCCGGTTGGGATGAGCGAGCACCATGTCGGCCATCGGGGGACACCCTAACCTGTGCCGGGTCGGATTGCGCCGTGCGAAAAGGCGGGCGTGGCGGAACTGGTAGACGCGCGAGGTTTAGGTCCTCGTGGTCGAGAGACTGTGGGGGTTCGAGTCCCTCCGCCCGCACTCGCCGCCGCTACGATCTCAGCCCGGGGGCAGTAGCTCAGCTGGTGGTAGCGTCGGTCTCCAAAACCGAAGGTCCCAGGTTCGAGTCCTGGCTGCCCCGCCTATGCCGTCAGTCGAAACCGTGAACGGCCCAATCGACGTGGAGGGGCTGGGGCGGACGCTTATCCACGAGCACTTCCGCACCACCGACGAGGCGATGCGGTTTCAGTTCCCGCACCTCTACGACGAGGACGCCGAGTGGGACGCCGCACTCGCCGACGCTCACGCCGTCAAGGGCCACGGGATCACCACGGTGGTCGACCCGGGGGCGATGTTCCTCACCCGCGACGCCGCCTTCAGCAAGCGCGTGGCCGACGAGGCCGGCGTGCAGGTCGTCCTGGCCACGGGCGTCTACACATATGACCACCTCCCGCAGGGTCTGTTGACCCGCGACGAGGACGGGCTCGCGGACATCTTCGTCTACGAGATCGAGAACGGGATCCAGGGGACGGGCATCAAGCCGGCCTTCATCAAGTGCGCCGCCGACGAGCCGGGGATCACCCCCAACGTCGAGAAGGTCCACCGCGCGGCGGCGCGGGCGAGCAACCGCACGGGCAGGCCGATCATGGCCCACTCACGGCCGGCGAGCGGCACCGGACCGGAGCAGATGCGCATCTTCGCCGAGGAGGGCGTGGATCCCCTGAAGATCCAGATCGCCCACACCGGGGACACCGACGATCTCGACTACATCGAGACCCTGCTCGAGACCGGCTGCTGGATCGGTCTCGACCGCTACGGGATCGACATCTACCTGCCCACCGCCAACCGCAACGCCACCACGCTCGCCCTGCTGGAACGCGGCTACGCCGACCGCATGTTCATCGCCCAGGACTACTGCTCGACGATCGACTGGTTCCCCACCGAGGTGCAGGAGTACCTGAAGGCCAACGAGGTGCCCGACTGGAGCATGACCTTCCTGTTCGAGACGGTGATCCCCGAGCTCACCGAGCGCGGCATGACCGGCGAGCAGCTCGACCAGATGATGGTCGACAACCCCAAGCGCTGGCTCGGGGTCTGACCGCCGGCCGCGTCGCTCAGCCCTCGATCGCCGACATCACGTGCTTCACGCGCGTGTACTCCTCGAACGAGTAGCCGGACAGGTCCTTGCCGTACCCGGACTGCTTGAAGCCTCCGTGCGGCATCTCCGCCACGAGCGGGATGTGGCAGTTGACCCACACGCAGCCGAAGTCGAGGGCGCGTGACACGCGCAGTGCGCGCTTGTGGTTGGCGGTCCACACGCTCGAGGCCAGTCCGTAGTCCGTGCCGTTGGCCCAGCGCAGCGCCTCGTCCTCGTCGCTGAACGACTGGACGGTGATCACCGGTCCGAAGATCTCGTGGGTGGCGAGCTCGTCGGCCTGCTCCACACCCTCGATCACGGTCGGCTCGTAGAAGTAGCCGTTGTCGGTGGCGCGCTCGCCGCCCACCAGCACCTTGGCGTGGTCGGGGGTCCGCTCGACCAGCCCGTTGACCTTCTCGAGCTGGTCCGCGTTGTTGATCGGCGGGATGAAGAAGTCCTCCGAGTCGGGCTCCTCGTCCTTCGACAGGCGCACCGTGCCGGCCTGCTCCACGAGCGCGGCGGCGATGTCGCCCTGCACCCGCGCGCCGGCCAGAACACGCGTCGCCGCGGTGCAGTCCTGGCCCGCGTTGAAGTAGCCGGCCACGGCGATGTCCTCGGCTGCGCTCGAGAGGTCGGCGTCGTCGAAGACGATCACCGGCGCCTTGCCGCCGAGCTCGAGGTGGGTGCGCTTGAGCGTGTCCGCCGCTGAGCGGGCCACGGCCTTGCCGGCGCCGATGCTGCCGGTGATAGAGACCATCTGGGGAATCGGGTGCGCCACCACCTGCGCGCCGGTGTCGCGATCGCCACACACCACGTTGAACACTCCGGGGGGCAGCGCTTCCGCGAACAGCTCGGCCATGTACACGGTGCTCGCCGGCGTGGTGTCGGACGGCTTGATCACCATGGTGTTGCCGGCGGCCAGCGCGGGACCGAACTTCCACACGGCCATCATCATCGGGTAGTTCCAGGGCGTGACCGAGCCCACCACGCCGATCGGCTCGCGCCGGACGGAGGACGTGAAGCCGGTCATGTACTCGGCCGTCGCCTTGCCCTCGAGCATGCGGGCCGCACCCGCGAAGAAGCGGATCTGGTCCACCATCGGCGGGATCTCCTCGCTGAGCGTGAGTCCCTTCGGCTTGCCCGTGTTCTCCGCCTCGATGTCCACGAGCTTCTCGGCGTTCTCCTCGATGGCGTCGGCCATCTTCAGGAGAGCGGTCATCCGCTCGCTGGGGGTGGTGTCACGCCAGCCTCCGTCGAAGGCGGCCTGCGCAGCCTTCAGCGCGTCGTCGACGTCCGCCTCGCCGGACTTCGGCGCGGTGGCGTAGACCTCGCCCGTGGAGGGGTTGATGATGTCCATCGTCTCTCCGTCGCGCGGCGGCTTGAACTCACCGTTGATGAAGTTGCGCAGCTCGCGCGGGTCGGGCATCGGATCTCCTCGCAGTTAGCGGACGGTGGTTGCGGGGCTATCGTAAACCGGCCCACCCGGCGCCCGTTGGTTGCGCAGATGTTCGCGTGCCGCCCCCTACGGCGAGCGTCGCTGCTCCTCCTGGTGGTGATCGCCGGGGTGCTCGGCTACGCCGGGCCCGCCGCCGCCGCGCCGCCCGGTCAGGGGCCGGGTGGCCCGCTGCTGGTGATCACCGACCCGGGCGATCGCTTCGGCCGCTACTACGCGGAGATCCTCACGGCCGAAGGTCTCAACGCGTTCGAGGTTAGGGACCTGGGCCAGGTGTCCGCCGCCACGCTGGCGGCCCACAGCACCGCGATCGTGGCTCCGATGACCCTGTCGAGCGCCCAGGTGGCGATGCTCTCGAACTGGGTAGCAAGCGGCGGGAACCTGATCGCGATGCGCCCGCGTGCCGCGCTGGCGGGGCTCGCGGGCCTGCGCGCCGACGTGGGTGACCTCTCCGACGGCTACGTGGCCGTGGACACGCGCACGGCACCCGGCGCCGGCATCACGGGCGCGACCATGCAGTTCCACGGCACCGCCGATCGCTGGACGCGGGCCGGTGCGGCGCAGGTGGCCGCGCTCTACGCCGGGCCCGGCGCGTCCGCGGGCGCCCCGGCGGTCACGCTCAGGAACGTCGGCTCGGCCGGCGGCCAGGTGGCCACGTTCGCCTTCGACCTGGCCCGCTCGGTGGTCTACACGCGCCAGGGCAACCCGGCCGGGCCCGCTGCTCCGCAGAACCCGACCCGCGCGCACGATTTCTTCCTGCCGAGCTGGCTCAACCTGGACAAGGTCGGGATTCCGCAGGCGGACGAGCAGCAGCGCCTGCTGGCCAACCTGATCACCCGGATGAGCGCCGACCGGATTCCCCTGCCCCGCTTCTGGTACTTCCCGCGCGGCGAACGGGCGGTGGTGGTGATGACCGGAGACGACCACCAGCCGGTGGGCACCGCCACGCACTTCGACCGTTTCCTCCAGCTGAGCCCGGCGGGCTGCTCGGTGGCCGACTGGGGATGCGTGCGCTCGTCGTCGTACGTCTACGCCGAGGCCTCGACTCTCACCGACGCCCAGGTGGCTTCCTACGAGAGCCGGGGCTTCGAGGTGGCCCTCCACCTGAACACCGGGTGCTCGAACTACACCGCGCAGACGCTGCGGGCCGACTGGACCGCCCAGCGGCAGCAGTTCCTCGCGCGCTGGCCGGGGGTAGCCCGGTCGCCCGTCACGAACCGGACTCACTGCATCGCCTGGAGCGACTGGGCCACCCAGCCCGTCGTGGAGCGCGAGTTCGGCGTACGGCTCGACACCAACTACTACTACTGGCCGCCGTCCTGGAACCAGAACCGGCCGGGACTCTTCACCGGCTCGGGCATACCGATGCGCTTCGCGAACACCGACGGCTCGCTGATCGACGTCTACCAGGCCCCCACGCAGCTGGTCGATGAGGCGGACGCGACGAATCCGCCGAACGACATCCCGCTTCACATCGCGACCCTGCTCGACCGCGCCCTCGGGCCGGCGGGCTACTACGGGGCGTTCACGGCGAACATCCACACCGACCGCAGCGTCGACCCGGCCGTGGCGATCGTCCAGGCGGCCCAGGCTCGCGGCGTGCCGGTTGTCTCCGCCCGGCAGCTGCTCGCCTGGCTCGACGGCCGCAACGGGTCCGCGTTCACCGGGCTCACCTACGACGGCGCCAACCTCCGGTTCGGGGTCCGGCAGGCCGCCGGCGCCCGCGGGCTCGAGGCGATGGTTCCGGTGGCCGGCCCCTACGGCCGCCTGCGAGCGGTGTCGCGTGGAGGAGCGCCGGTGGCCACCACCACTCGGGTGGTCAAGGGCATCGAGTACGCGGTCTTCCCGGGCGTCGCGGGCAGCTACGTCGCGGCCTACCCGGCGGCTCCGGTGACCGTCACGGCCGGCTCGCCCCCGAGGGACAGGGACCGGAGCGCGCCGCGGATCAAGGTGAGGCCGCTGAGGGTCCGGATGGGCGAGCGCGGATTCATCAAGCTGCGGCTCACGTGCCCGCGCCGCGAGCGCCTCTGCCGGGTCGATCTCCAGCTGCGCCGTCGTGGTCGCACCCTCGGCCGCGTGCGGACCCGCGTACGGGGCGTCAGGACCCGCACGGTGCGGCTGCGCATTCGCGCGAAGACCCGGGCCAAGATCGTGGAGAGGGGCTCGCTGCGGGTGGTGGCCCGAGCGGCGGCCCGCGACGCCGCTGGGAACCGCGCGGTGACCGCGACCCGCATCAAGATCCTCGCGCCGCGCGCAGGCTGAGGGCTAGGCCGCTCGGCGGCCCTCGGCGAACACCGGCGTGTGCTCGGTGGCGACGAAGTGGTCGAACGTCTGGCTCATCGTGAAGCCGGGCCACAGATAGTCGGCGCGACCCTCCGCCGGGTGGTAGGCCGCCGTGTAGATGGTGCCGAATCCGCTCGAGAAGGCCGTGCTGTAGAGCGGCGGCTTGAGGAAGGCGTCCACGAACTCGTCGCGCGTCATTCGCGGTGCGTCGAGCAGGTCGAGCACGTAGCGCTCACGCTCGAAGCTGCGAACGGCGCGCGCGTAGTCGGGCCAGTCGTCCTCCCGCTGATGGTTGGTCGCCGCGGGCACCGGACCGATCTCGGGGTCGCGGCCGGGACCGACGCAGGCGGTGGCCACCGCGCCGCTTCGGTCGAGGAGGGTCACGTTCTGCGCGGCGTGCACCGGAATCCGGGCCAGCGCCTCCTCGGCTTCGGCCACGGTCTCGCACGTCTCGAGCAGGTAGCGGATGACCACGGGGATGCCGAAGCCCTCTCCCACCTCGCGCCGGCCGCCGAAGGTGAGTGAGGCGGCAAGGCCGGCGTCGTTGACCCCGTCGAGCAGGCCCCAGAGGCAGTCGCTCATCCCGATCACCCGGCGTCCCGTCCAGGCCGTGGAGTAGACGATCCCCTCGGCCCGGGCGGCCGGGTAGTCGTAGTTGCGGACGAGCACCGGTGTGCCGTCGCGGGTCCAGGCTCCCTGCGTGCAGCCCACGACGAAACCGGGAGGGCGGTAGAGCGAGAGGAAGCGGGCCGCCAGCTCGTCGCCTCCCGCGAGCTCCACGAGGCGCTCGTAGGTGGGCACGAGCTCGGGCATGTGCCGATCGAGCATCCGGCGGCACTCGGCGAGGCTCGGCCGCGCCTCCTCGCCCTCCTTCAGGTACCAGCTCCGGTACGCCGGCCACATGGCTTCGAACGAGGCCTGCCAGCGCGGCCCGGGCTCGAGCTCCTCGACGGCCTCGAAGACGAGCTCGTTGTCGCCGGCGGCCGGCGGCTGCTCGGGCAGCAGCTCGAGCTCGTGCCGGATGTCGTCCCAGACGGGCTTCCAGAAGCGATCGATGGCGTCCGCCGCGACCTTGGGGAGGCCGAGCGACTTGACCCATTCGGGCAGTTCGGGCAGCGAGGACATGGCCGGCGAACACTAGCCAGTGGTCAGGCCGCACCAATCCCGGATGAACAGGCCGAGTACCTGAGCTGTCTCCACCACGGAGGGCAGGAACACCCGCTCGTCGACGCCGTGGATCCCCTCGGCGTGCGGCCCGTAGCAGACCGCCGGTGTGTCCCCGTAGAGCTGGAACTGGCGCGCGTCGGTGGTGGCCGTGGAGGCGAACACGGGCGCCGCGCCGCCCGCCGCCGCCTCGGCGGCCCGGCCCAGCGCCCCGGTGAGCGGTGCGTCCGGGTCGAGCGTGTAGCCCTCGCAGGCAAAGCCGTCGTAGAGCACCTCGACCTGGAATTCGGCGAGCACGGGATCGGAGGCCACGGCGCCCGCCACCGCCTCCTCCACGCGCTCTCTCAGGTTGTCCACTCCGGTGCCCGGATAGAGCGCCAGGCGGCAACCCGTGATGCTCTCGCCGGCCACGGTCGACGGCCAGTCGCCGCCGCGAATCACACCGACGTTGAGGTTGATCGGATGCGGATAGACGTCGTAGGGGGCGGGCGGATCCACGTTCAGCTCGCCCTCCAGCGAGCGCAGGGCGGAGATGATCGGGAACGTCGCCTCGATGGCGTTCTGGCCCTCGGGGGCATCACCCGCATGGGCCGGCTTGCCCGCCACCCGCACGGCGAACCACAGCACGCCGACCTGCGAGGTCTGGATGCCCCCGCTCGTGGGCTCGGTCACGATCGCGGCGTCCGCCGTGCGCCCGGCGAGAACGCAGGCCAGGGCGCCGTGGCCACTGCACTCCTCCTCCACCACGCACTGCAGGTCCACCGGCGCGCGGGGCGAGAGGCCCAGCGCCCTGAGGCCGCGCACCGCGCCCACGATCGCCACCAGGCCGGCCTTCATGTCGCCCGCGCCACGCCCGTAGAGCCAGTCGCCGTCGCGGCGGGCCACGAAGGGCGGGGAGGCCCACATCGACTCCGGGGCCGGGCTCACCACGTCCACGTGCCCGTTGAGCACGAGCGATCGTCCGTCCGACGGCTCGGCCGGGGGCCAGGCCGCCACAACGTTGGTCTTGCCCGCCACGTCCCAGCTGAACGGAGACGCCCCGGGGTGCGCGCGCAGTGCCTCGGCGTCGAGCGGCAGGTCCACCGGCTCGAGGCCGAGCTCCGCGTAGGCGTCGCGCATCACCGCGATCCCGGCCGCCTCCTGGCCGAGCAGCGTGGGCGCCTCCACCAGGCGCACGAGCAGCTCCTCCATCCATGCGCGCTCGGCGGCGATCGCGGCGAGGATCTCCTCGTCGCTCACGGCGGAACGTCGAGCGCCGGATTGCGGTCGAAGAAGCCGGCGGGCTTGAGCCAGAACGAGACGGTGTCCACCGCCATCACCGGCCACTCCTCGGGCCGCGTGATGTGGTGGATCCCGAACACGTACCAGAGCACCACGTCGGTGTTCTCGATCGGACGGTCGGCCGCGGTCCAGGCCGGTAGGCCGCTGTCCTCCTCGCTCTGCACCGGGAACTCGCCACATGGCCAGCGCTCGTCCTCGGCGTAGGGCGTGACCCAGAGGGTGTGTCCGATCACCTCTGCGCGCCGGAAGACCGCGGAGGAGGGGTCGAGCATCGCTGGTAATGCGCCGCCGGGCACCAGCTTGTAGGCCACCGGAGTGCCGAGCCCGTTTCGCGCTCCCTCGTTCACGATCCTCCAGGCACGCTGGGTGCTCCAGTCGTAGTCCTGCTTGCCCTCCTCCTCGGTGCGCAGCGGGGTGCTGCGCTGCACGATCGCCAGCCCGTTCGGGTTGTCCGGCCCCGTGGGCAGCGCCTCGGATTCCGTCATGTGCACGGTGTTCTGCTCGCCGTCCACGTCGAGGTCCAGGCGGGCCACGATGAAGTGCTGGTGGAAGGGGGCGTAGGTGCGCTCGTCCACGAGCGTCCCGTAGGGCGGCTGCTCGCCCTCGGGGAAGTGAGTGGTCACCATGATGCCGGTGGCGCGCACCTCGCACTCGATGTTCCCGTCCTGGTAGAAGCGCCAGTACACGAGGTACTCGTAGTTGGCGACGGTGGCGTGGAACGAGACGACCAGCCGCCGCGAGCGCCGCACCTCCACGCCGGCCACCGGGTCGACGTGCTTCCAGAGAACCGCGTCGTCCTCCTCGTGGATGCAGATCGCGTTCTTGATCTCTCGCGGCTCGCCGTGCGCGTCGTGAACCACGGCGTCGAGGTAGCGGATCTCGCCGAGGCAGTCGCAGCCGAGCTCGAGCGAGGTGGTCATGAAGCCGAGGCCCCATTCGCCGATGTCGAACGCGGTGCGCGCCTTGTGGTCGTTGGTGGGGTCGCGGTAGGGCACGACCATCTCGGCGAACGACATGCGGTGGGCCACCGGCCGCAGCCGGCCGTCGTCGCGGTAGCCGAGCGTGTGGATCACGAGGCCCTCGCGTGCGTTGAAGCCGAGTCTCATCGACCACTTCTGCCAGTCGAGCCGATTGCCGTCGAGATCGAAGGACACGCCCTCCGGCTGGGTGATCTCGAGCGGCTTCACGCCGTCACGCGCGCGCAGGCCCGGCACCAGCCGAGGCACGTACTCGCCCATCGTCCGAGGGCGGTCGACCGAGGACTGGTCGTCCACCTCGAGCAGCTCCATCGTGTTCATGTCGACCACGAAATGCAGGCCACTGAGCGGATTCGCGTACGGATTCGAGCCCTCGGCGTTCTCCACCCAGACGTCGGTCCAGCCGACCCGGCGGTCGCGAAACCGCTCGGGTACGAGCAGCCCGCCATAGGCCCAGGTGTCGAACAGCACGCGGTCGATGTCGTCGATCCCGTGCCGCTCGAGCGCCTCGAGCACCCGCGGCTCTTTCTTCAGCGCCTCATTGCACTCGTAGAACTCGGTCTCGGTGAAGTTGGCCTGCTCGCCGGGCCTGTGCTCCCAGGAGACCACGCGCTCGTCGCCGATCGAGACCATCGCCCGGTAGGTCTCGCCGTCTTCGCGGTTCCAGCAGCTCAGGATCGCCTCGCGCGGAATCGCCTCATCGCCGGCGAGCGCCTGCTTGGAGGGCTCCCTCAGCTCGATCGTCCCGAAGCGCCAGCCGGGTCCCACGTCACGTTCGCGGCGCAGGACGGCGACCGCGGCGCGGATCTCGTCTCCCGAGAGCGGATCGAGTGGGTGCATGGCTCGCGGCAGCCTATCCGGCATAGAATCGGCGCCGGTGACCACCCTGCGGGGCATCTCTGAGATCCGGGGCTTCTTTCGCACCAACGAGACCCCGATCTACTTCGTCTCACCCACGGCCTTCAATCTGCTCGGGATCGACCGCTGGGTGCGCGACTTCTTCTACGTCAACTACTTCGACTCGTTCGAGGGCAACCACCCGCGCGTGATCGTCCCCACGGACCGTCCCTACCAGGAGTTCGACTCCACCGAGGAGATCTGCAACTACCTCCTCCGGCACCGCGAGATGCTCGAGTTGTTTCGCTCGCGCGGCCCGGACGGGAAGGTGGTGTTCGTGTTCTTCGACGAGGAGACCGAGGCCTGTGCGGCCGAGGCCGGGCTCGAGGTCGTGCTGCCCTCGGCCGAGCTGCGCCGCCGGCTCGACTCCAAGATCGTGACGACGCAGCTCGGCGACGAGGCCGGCGTGCCGAGCGTGCCGAACGTGCTCGGCCGGGCCGAGAGCTACAGGCAGTTGCTGGAGCTGGCCGAGAACGCCGGCCTGGGCGACGACCTGGTGGTGCAGACCCCGTACGGCGACTCGGGCAAGACCACGTTCTTCGTCCGCAGCGAGGCCGACTGGGACGAGAACGCCGACGACATGGTGAGCGAGGAGCTCAAGGTCATGCGCCGCATCGACCCGCGCGCGGTGGCCGTCGAGGCCTGCCTCACGCGTCACGGCACCGTCGTCGGGCCGGTGATGACCGACCTCACGGGCTACCCGGAGCTCACTCCCTACCGCGGCGGCTGGTGCGGCAACGACATCTTCCCGGAGGCCCTGCCGCCCGAGCACCGCGCCCGGGCCCGCGAGCTCACGCGCAAGCTCGGCGACCGGCTGGCCGAGGAGGGCTACCGCGGGCTGCTCGAGATCGACTACCTGGTCGACACCGACAGCGGCGAGCTGTTCCTCGGGGAGCTCAACCCGCGCATCAGCGGGATCAGCTCGATGACGAACGTCAGCGCCAGCGCGTACGCCGACATGCCGCTGTTCCTCTTCCACCTGCTCGAGTACATGAACGTCGACTACGAGATCGACGTGGAGGACATCAACCGGCGCTGGTCGGCACACGACGCCACCGACGTCTGGAGTCAGCTGGTGCTCAAGGAGCCCGAGGATCGGGTGGAGCTGCTCACCGCCACGCCCACCACCGGCGTCTGGCGGCTCGAGGGCGTGAGTGACATCGCCTTCAGCCGCTGGGGCAACGACTGGCACAGCCTGCAGGACGACGGCGAGGGCTTCTACCTGCGCGTGCTCGCGCCCGGCGACTATCTCTACAAGGGCGCCGACCTCGGCATCCTGGTCACCCGCGGTCGCCTCCAGACGGAGGAGAACGAGCTCACCAGGCGCTGCCGCCACTGGATCAACGGCATCCACGCGCAGTTCGCGGGCACTCCTGTGGAGGAGGGCGCCGGCCAGCCGCCCAGGCACGATGCGCTGGCGTTCAAGGCGGAGCGATGATCGATCCGCTCGAGTGACGTTCTCCCGTAAGAGGTCGTAGTCTCGGCCGTCATGGCCGACGGGACACCCAAGGACAAGGGTGCCCGCGAAGGGCCGAACGGTGCGCAAGCGTCGGGCGCCCCGCCGAAGCCGGGGGCTGGGCGTAGCGGCGCTGTCGGCAAAACGGCCACGGCAGCCTTGACGGTCGGCGCCCTCGGCGTCGTGTTTGGGGACATCGGCACGAGCCCGCTTTATGCGCTGCAGACCGTGTTCGAGGCTCACAACCATGCTGTCAAGCCAGACCAGGCGAGCGTGTACGGCGTCATCTCGTTGGTGTTCTGGTCGATCACGGTCATCGTGTCGCTCAAGTACGTGACCTTCATCATGCGTGCCGACAACGACGGGGAGGGCGGGATCATGGCCCTGATCGCGCTCGTGCAAGGGGTGTCGTTGCGGGGGCGCGCCGCGAAGGCGACGCTCGTCGCCCTGGGGATCTTTGGGGCGGCGCTCTTCTACGGCGACGGGATGATCACGCCGGCGATCTCGGTGCTCTCGGCGGTTGAGGGCCTCGAGATCGCGGCCCCCGGGCTCGATTCGCTGGTGGTTCCGATCACGCTCGGCGTGCTGACCGTGTTGTTCGCGATCCAGCGTTTTGGGACTGGCGTGGTCGGGCGGCTCTTCGGTCCGGTGATGGCGCTCTGGTTCACGATCCTCGCGGTCGCCGGTCTGGTGAAGGTCGTGGAGAGCCCTCCGATCCTCAAGGCGCTCTCACCTGCCTACGGTGTCGAGTTCTTCGTCGACCATGGCGGCACCGCGTTTCTCGCGCTCGGTTCGGTCGTGCTCGCGGTCACCGGCGCGGAGGCTCTGTATGCCGACATGGGCCATTTCGGCAGGCCACCGATCCGCCGCGCCTGGTTCTTTCTCGTCTTCCCCGCGCTGACGCTCAACTACCTGGGTCAGGGAGCGCTCATCGTCGACTCACGCGAGTCGATCGAGAGCCCGTTCTTCCTGCTGTTTCCCGACTGGGGGCGAGTGCCGATGGTGTTGCTCGCGACGGTCGCGACGGTGATCGCGTCGCAGGCGGTGATCTCGGGGGCGTTCTCGGTCACCCGTCAGGCGGTCCAGCTCGGGTTCCTGCCGCGGCTGCGGATTCGGCACCCGTCGGAGGCGGAGGGGCAGATCTACGCCCCCGGGGTCAACCGTCTGCTCTACGTCGCCGTCGTTGCGCTCGTGGTCGGCTTCGGCTCCTCCGCAGCACTCGCCTCTGCGTATGGCATCGCCGTTACCGGCACGCTGGCGATTGACACGATCCTCTTCTTCGTGGTCGTGCGGATGCTCTGGCACAAACCGCTCTGGCTCGTCCTGGCGGGTGCGGTCGCCTTCCTGATCGTCGATCTCGCCTTCTTCTCAGCGAACCTGCCAAAGGTCGCGCATGGTGGCTGGTTCCCCCTGTTGCTGGCGTTGGTCGTATTCACGTTGCTCACTACGTGGCAGCGCGGTCGCCGGCTCGTCACCGCCAGGCGCGCCGAGGCCGAGGGGTTGCTCGGCGACTTCGTCGAGGACGTTCGCGCCATGGATCCTCCGGTGTTCCGGGCCCCGGGGACGGCCGTCTTCCTCACGGCCGGCAAGGAGACCACTCCGTTGGCGCTACGGGAGAACGCCGATCACAACCACGTCGTGCACGAGGGCGTCGTGATCGTGTCGGTCGAGACCAGACCGGTACCTCACGTCGACCGTGCCGAGCGGGTCGTGATCGACGAGCTCGGCTATGAGGACGACGGTGTCCTGCATCTCACCGTCCACTATGGCTTCCAGGACGAGCAGAACGTGCCAAAGGCGCTACACCAGGCAGCCGGCCAAGGTCTCGAGGTTGACGTCGACGTTGACAACGCCACCTACTTCGTCTCGCGGATCACGCTCGTGCGCGGAACTGCCCCCGGCATGCACCCGTGGCGCAAGCGACTGTTCCTGGGGCTCTCCCGTGCCTCCACCAGCCCCGTGGAGTTCTTCTGCCTGCCCGAGCACCGCATCGTCACCATGGGCTCATACATCGAACTCTGAGGCGCGGCCTCCACGCCGGTTCGCCCGGGCGGCCCGCGGGGGCGGCTACCATCTGTCCCGCGCGGGCGTGGTGTAACGGTTGCACAAGAGCCTTCCAAGCTCTTAGTGAGGGTTCAATTCCCTCCGCCCGCTTTCCACGCTCCTGACGTCCACGAGCTGACCGAGCCAGTCCTCCACGCAGTGGGCGTGTGAAGCCGGGGCGGCGACGCCGATCTCCAGACGGCCGTGGTAGTGGCGGTCGCCGGCCACGAACTCGACGCTCAGCACTCGGCACTGCCTGCGCCGCAGCACCATCAGCACGCGCACGATCGCGTCGGCCGATTCGTTCAGCTCGAGCGACAGCTTCTTGGTGGTGATCACGGTGGCGACTCCTTCCGGTCTCGGTCAGGAAGGCGCCGCCATCCCGGTCCGAGGACCGTTCGGCCTGCGTCGCGAGAGTGGCGCGCAGGCTAGATGGCAATGGCGATGATGGCGGTCCGGCGAACAGGCTGGTGGTGCCGGGACGAAGCCATCGGACCGCGAAGGTTAGACGCCGGCGGAGGCGCCGGTCAAGGCGGTCTGCTCGATCAGGTCGGCCGCCCGCACCGTTCCGGGTGCGGCCTGCAGCCGGCTCGACAGCGCGCCCAGGCGCGCGCGCAGCGCCTCGTCCGACAACAGGCCGTCGATGGCGGCCCGCAGCTGCGCCGGCTCGTGGCCGTAGGTGTCGAGACGGACGCCCAAGCCGGTCTCGTGGATCCGCTGGGCGTTGTCGTACTGGTCCCAGAACACCGGCAGCACCACCATCGGCTTGCCGTGGTAGAGCGACTCGGTGACCGTGTTGTTGCCACCGTGGGTGATCACCAGGTCCACGAGCGGGAGGATCGACGCCTGGGGGAGGAACTCCTCGCCGGTCATGTTGTCGGCCAGCTCGATCTCCTCGTGTTGCGGCCCCTTGGAGACGATGACCCGGTACGGGGTGTCAGCGAGCGAGTCGATCAGCCCCTGCATGAGCTCCACGTCCCCGGACGCCAGCGAGCCCAGGCTCAGGTAGACCAGCGGACCGTCCCGCGAGGCAAGGGGCTCGGGTACGTCCCACGCGGCATCGGTGGTCCTCACGCTGGCCTCCAGGTTGTGCCACCCGCCCGCGAGCGGCACGGCGCGCGCGTAGTCGATCTCGGCCGGGTAGATCCACAGGTTGAGCCAGGGGGACTCGTGCATGAACTCGAGCTCCGGCAGCGCCGGCGCGCCGCGCTCGCGGCAGAAGCTGTCGAACTCGGCGTGCAGCTCGGCGTGTGAGCGCGCGAACTCGTCGCGGTAGGCACCCCAGTCCGTGCGGTCATCGGTGGGGTAGCCCGAGAAGAGAGGCGGCACATCCTCGTCGCGCAGCTCGGCCGGGTTGCAGGACACGATCCGGACCCAGGGCCGGCCGCCGGCCATCAGCGCCGGAAAGCTCACCACGTTGTCCTCGACGAGCACGTCCGGCTGGACCTCGTCGATGATCTCGATCAGGCGCTCGTCCACGTGCTTGGCGCCGTCGATCAGAGCTCGGTAGGTGGGCGCGATGAAGCCCTCGAGCTGCTCGATCGTGGGGGTGCGGAACACCGGCGCCGTCTCCCGGATGAAGTCCTTCCAGAACTGGCCCGGGTCCTCCTCGGTGTCGGACGGGGGCGTGAGCCGCATCAGCCGCTCCTCGAAGCCCTTCTCCTCGAGCGCGCCCTCGAAGGACTCCTCGATGATGAAGACCACGCGGTGGCCGCGCCGGCGCAGCACGTCGCCGATGCCGACGCAGTTGTTGGTCGGCCCATAGGCGCTCTCCGGGAAGAACACGATCGTGCGTGCGGGCTCGCTCACGCTACGGCCTCGAGCGCCTCGGCGGCGCTGCGGAACTCCTCCACCCTGACGATTCTGCCCGTCCTGACGCGAACCGCGTAGGTCTCCTCGACGTCGACGTCGATGCCGCTCATCCGCCCGTGCATCCGGGCTCGCCACGGCACCACGACCCAGTCGCCGCGATCGATGAAGTCCTCGAACTCCATCAGCCCGTCGAAGCGTCCTTCCCACAGCTCGTCGAGCGAGGCCACGAGCCGTCGGAGCCCGCCGAGCCCGCTGTAGGTCTGACAATCGGGCTCGTCGGCGGCGGTGCACCACGCGGTGTCAGGCGCGTGCGCGGCGAAGGCGGACTCGAAGTCGCCGCGGGCGAATGCCTCGAAGCTCCGGCGCACGATCTCGACGTTCTCTTCAGACATTGCCTCGGCGCGGCGCACGCTATCGTCCCCCGCCAACGGGGCGTGGCGCAGTCTGGTAGCGCACTCGGCTGGGGGCCGAGCGGTCGCTGGTTCAAATCCAGTCGCCCCGACCTCGAGAAACCGCCGCAAAACGCGGCGGTTCCAGAGGGAAACCAGGAGGAGTGCAAATGAGCAGCTACGCAGTGATCGACCCGGCCACCGGCGAGACTGTGGAGGAGTACCCGACGATCAGCGACGACGAGCTGCGCGCTGCCATCGGGCGCGCGGACGAGGCTCACCGCACCTGGTCTGTGTCGTCGAGCGTGGCTGACCGCGCCGGGCTCGTCCGGCGTGTGGGAGAGCTGCATCTCGAGCGGCGCGAGGAGCTGGCGGCGATCATCGTGCGGGAGATGGGCAAGCCGATCGAGCAGGCCCTCGGCGAGGTCGACTTCTGCGGTGACATCTACGGCTTCTATGCCGACAACGCCGAGGAGCTGCTGGCTGACGAGCCGATCAAGCTGCTCGGCGGAGACGGGTCAGCCGTGGTGCGGCGGAGCTCGCTGGGCGTGCTGCTCGGGATCATGCCGTGGAACTTCCCGTACTACCAGGTGGCGCGTTTCGCGGGCCCGAACCTCGTGATCGGGAACACGATCGTGCTGAAGCACGCGCCGCAGTGCCCCGAGTCGGCCGCGGCGATCCAGAAGATCTTCGACGACGCCGAGTTCCCCGAGGGCGCGTACGAGAACGTCTACGCGACCAACGAGCAGATCGAGTGGGTGATCGCCGACCCTCGGATTCGTGGCGTCTCCGTCACGGGCTCCGAGCGCGCCGGGGCTGCCGTAGCCGAGATCGCCGGGCGGAACCTCAAGAAGGTCGTGCTGGAGATGGGCGGCTCCGATCCCTTCATCGTGCTCGGCACGGATGACCTGGACAAGACCGTCGAGGACGCCGTAGGGGCCCGTCTCGACAACACGGGTCAGTCGTGCAACGCGGCCAAGCGCTTCATCGTGGCCGATGAGCTGTACGAGCCCTTCCTCGAGAAGTTCACGGCCGCGATGACCGCGACGAAGCCGGGCGACCCGACGTCGGAGGACACCGAGATCGGGCCGCTTTCGTCCAAGAACGCGGCCGACCGGCTCGAGGACCAGGTCAAGCGGGCGATCGACCAAGGGGCGAAGCTCGCTGCCGGCGGCAAGCGCGACGGCAACTTCTTCGAGCCGACCGTCCTGACCGACATCAAGGCCGACAACGACGCCTACGGCGAGGAGCTCTTCGGCCCCGTCGCGCAGGTGTATCGCGTCTCGTCCGAGGATGAGGCGGTGGAGCTGGCCAACGACACGCCCTTCGGGCTCGGCTCGTACGTCATGACGACGGACGCCGAGCAGGGGAAGCGCGTGGCGGACCAGATCGACGCCGGGATGGTCTACGTGAACATCGTCGGCGCCGACAGCGCGGAGCTCCCGTTCGGCGGAACGAAGCGATCCGGCTTTGGCCGCGAACTGGGCGCCTACGGCGCGGATGAGTTCGTGAACAAGAAGCTGATTCGAATCGGCTGACAGCGACCACCTCCCGTCGCCGACGACTCGCATGGACAAGCGCACCGTTGTAGCGCGGGCTGAGCGCCTGAGGCAGCTGCACGCCGAACATCGGCCGCTCGTGCTGCCGACGGTGTGGGACGTGTGGTCGGCGCGAGTCGCGGCCGACGCCGGGTTCGCGGCGCTGACCATCGGCAGTCATCCGCTGGCGAATGCGCGCGGCGCGTCGGACCAGGAGGGCCAGACGTTCGACGAGGTGATCACAGCGGTGCGGCCGATCATCGCCGCGGTCGAGGTGCCGGTCTCGGTCGATCTGGAAGCGGGCTATGGGCAGGAGCCGGCTGACTTGATCGCCGGGCTCGTCGATGCCGGCGGCGTTGGGCTCAACCTCGAGGACACTGTGCATTCCGAGGGCGGTCGACTGCGGACGACGCAGGAGCACGCTGACTACATCGGCAGTTTGCGCGCCGCAGCCGACGACACCGGCGTCGGGGTCTTCCTCAATGGCCGCACGGACCTGTTCATGCACGCCGACGATGCAAACGAGGTGCTCGACGAGGCGATCGAGCGGCTGCGCGCCCTCGTCGATGCCGGCGCTGACAGCGTCTATCCCGTCCGCATCCAGGACGACGACGGGTTGATCCGCGGGGTTGTCGAGGCCGTGGACGTGCCGGTGAACACCACCGCCCATCCGGTCAAGCACGACCTGGAGCGCTTCCGGCGCCTCGGGGTCGGTCGAATCACCTTCGGGCCGCTGCTGCAGGCCGCCCTCACCGACGCCACCCAGGACATGCTCGCCGCCTGGCGCTAGCGCGTCCGAAGGGGCGCTGGCGGGAAGAAGGTGTGGCCGTCCGGATAGCGCTGGAGGTAGTCCTGATCTTCGGCCTCGGCTTGCCAGAAGGGTCCGGCCCGGCTGATCTCGGTCACGACCTTGCCGGGCCAGAGGCCTGCGGCGTCGAGGTCGGCGATCGTGTCCTCGGCCACCCGACGCTGATCATCGGTCGCATAGAAGATCTCCGAGCGGTAGTCGGAGCCGACGAGCTGTCCGCCAAGGTCGGGCCGGTGGATCTGGAAGAAGAACTCGAGAAGCTCTCGGTAGGAGATCCGGTCCGGGTCGAAGACGACCTCGACCGCCTCGGCGTGACCCGGATGGTTCTCGTCGGTCGGATTGTCGTTCTCACCGCCGGTGTATCCGACCCGGGTGGAGATCACTCCTTCGCGGTGGCGCAGCAGTTCCTGCGCGGGCCAGAAGCAGCCTCCGGCGAGGATCGCGGTCTCGGCGCCGTCGCTCAACGCGGTGTCTCCGAGGGCCTATGGATGCGCGAGGACCACCCCGGCCCGGGAGCAAAGACCTCGATGCGGAGTCCGTCCGGATCGAAGACGAAGAATGCGTAGTAGCCGGAGATGTCGCTGTCCTCCTCCGGCGGGTGGTGGATCCGATCGCCCCGTCGCGAACAGCGCTCATGCGCCGCGTCCACCTCCTCCGCTGTGTCGACCTCGAACGCCAGGTGTTCGAGCCCGACGCCGTAATAGCGATGGGTGCCGCCGTCGGCGGGACGCAGGCCGAGCCATTCGTCTCCGAAGCTCAGATAGACGACGTCCTCGGTCCCCCGGTACGTCGGATACCGCTCTTCCTCCGTCAGGCCAAGGGGTCCCAAGAGGTCCATGTAGAAGGCAAGCGAACGATCGACGTCGCTGACGGCGAGGTCGACGTGCTGAATTCCCCGGCCGGGCATCGGCAGGTCCACCATCTCACACCGAGCGGCTTGCGCCACCGGCCCGTGGGCCGGAGGTTGCAAGGTGCATGGCCCGGCAGGGACGGCGCCGGGAGGAACGAAGGGACCCGGTGTCATGTTCGTTAGAGCCATCGCCCGGGGGGTTGGATGCGCGATCGGCGTGTCGCTCTTCGCGAGCTCAGCTGCGCTTGCCGCAGCCCCGCATACCGTGCAGCCGGGGGAGACGCTCTGGTCGATCTCCGCTGCCAACAATCTGACTACGCGGACGGTCGCCGTCTACAACGGCCTGCCTGAGACCGCGACAGTCGGCCTCGGCACGACCATCTACGTGCCGACTGTCCAGGAGGGTGCGGCTGCGCTCGCCTCAGGCACGCCCGCCGTTGCGCCACCGCCAGTCAGCACCCCGGCGGCGGTCAGCCCCGCCGCGCCCGCGCCGGACACCTCGACCACGACAATCGCTCCCGCCCCGGGCATGGGTCACATTCCCTCGCCCTACGGTGAGCTCCACCTTCTTCCCGCTGCCGCGGACAGCTGGAACGCGATGCGCGCCGAGGCGTTGAGCGCGTACGGAACCGACCTCTACCCCGGCGGCCCGGCCTCGGCCTACCGCACGTACGCGCAGCAGGCGGAGCTCTACCAGGCGTTTCTGGCCGGCTATGGCGCGCCGGCCAACCCGCCCGGCAGCTCCTCGCACGAATTCGGGGCGGCCGTAGACGTGCAGGACCCGCAGATGCGCTGGGTCATCGACCAGATCGGCTGGAAGTACGGCTGGTCCAAGGTCAACGGCCCCGGCGAGTGGTGGCACGTGGACTACGTCGGCGGCTAGCTCCGCCCGCCGCCGGTCGAGCGATCTGACCAGACGGCGAGCTCGTTGCCGGACGGGTCGGCGAAGTGGAAGCGACGCCCACCGGGGAACGAGTAGATCGGCTTTTGGATGGTCCCGCCGGCCGCCGTGACCGCCTCGACGCTTGCCTCCAGGTCCTCGGAATAGAGGATCACCAGCGGCCCGCCGGGCAGAACCTCGGAATCGCGGCGCAGACCGCCCACCTCCCTGCCCTCGCCCTGGATGCCGGCGTAGTCGGGGCCGTACTCGACGAGCGACCAGCCGAACGCCGAGGCGTAGAAGGCCTTGGCGGCATCGATATCGGTCACGGCGATCTCGATGTAGTCGATCGCATGGTGGGCGTGGACGGTTTCACCGGATGTGCTCATGCCGTCCATCCTGGACGCTCCGCGAGCGCATGTCTTGTGGAAAACGGACTTCAGGAAGCAGACGCGGCAGTGTCGAAGTGGAGCGCGTGCTCCTCGTAACGCGACAGGAGCGCCAGCGCCTGGGGTTCGAGCACCGGCTTCTCGAAATCGGGGCCGGCGAATGCCCGGATGGCGTCCACCGAGTCGAAGCGGGTGAGGGTCACGAACGCGACCTCTTCGCCGTCGTCGCGGCGCAGCACCTCCGCACCTCTGAAGCCGGCGATATCCCGCATCGACGGGAACAGCTCGGACACGAGAAACGCCTGGTAGGCGTCGGCGGCCGAGCGTTGGGTCCAGCCTCGCCACATGCGCGTGATCATCGCGACGGATTATCCCGCCACGGGGACGACCGAGTTGACCCCCCTCCGGGCGTCTGGTATTCCACCGACGGCGAAGGTGACTGACGTCTTCGAGAACCTCGAGCGCGCGGCGGCGGGCCGAATGGATCGGCGGCGCTTCATGCAGTTCAGTGGAGCGCTGGCCGGCGCCGCCCTGTTCGCCCAGTACCGCGGCGACCTCGCCCGGGCCGCGGCCCCGCTGGGTGGCTACCCGTTCACCCTCGGCGTGGCCTCCGGCGATCCGCGCCCGCACGGCACCGTGCTGTGGACGCGGCTCGCTCCCGACCCACTCGTGCCCGGCGGTGGCATGCCCAACAGCCGGCTGCCGGTGCGCTGGCGCCTGGCGCGCGATCCGGGTATGCGCTGGGTGGAGCAGCGCGGCGTGGCGCTGGCGACGCCGGAGCTGGCCCATTCGGTGCACGTCGAGCTCGGGGGCCTGCGGCCCGACCGCGAGTACTACTACCAATTCGCCTACCGGGACGAGGTGAGTCCCGTGGGCCGCACGCGCACCGCCCCTTCGCGCGACGCGCGGGTGAACTCCCTGGCGTTCGCCTTCGCCTCGTGTCAGGCCTGGGACTTCGGCTACTACTCTGCGTACCGGCGGATGGCCGACGAGGACATCCGCTTCGTGGTGCACCTCGGCGACTACCTCTACGAGTACGGGATCGACGAGCACGGAGGCACCCGCGAGGTGCCCGTCCCCGAGCAGTTCCGGCCCGAGTGCGTGACGCTCGAGCGGTACCGGCTGCAGTACGGCCTGTACAAGAGCGACCCCGACCTGAGGCGCGTGCATCAGCGCTTCCCGTTCATCGTCACCTGGGACGACCACGAGGTCCAGAACGATTACGCCGGCCTCTCTCCCGTGGACGGCTCCGAAGATCCCAACTTCCCGGCTCGGCGAGCCGCCGCCTACCAGGCCTACTACGAGCACCTGCCGCTGCGCGCCGCCGCGATCCCACAGGACGGGCAGGCCCGCATCTACCGGCGGCTCAGCTGGGGAGACCTGGCTCGGTTCAACGTGCTCGACGGGCGTCAGTACCGCACCAACCAGCCCTGCGGAGACGGTGAGTTCCCGCGCTGCGAGGAGTCGCTCGACCCGGCGGTGACCATGCTCGGCTTCGAGCAGGAGCGCTGGCTCCGCAACGGGCTGGACCGCTCGGACGCCCGCTGGAACGTGCTGGCCAACCAGGCCATGATGGGGCAACTCGATCACAACCGCGGCGATCCTCGGATCTACTGGCACGACGCCTGGGACGGCTATCCGGCGGCCCGCCAGCGGATCGTCGACCACCTCGTCCAGGCGAGGATTCGCAATCCGGTGGTGATCACCGGCGACTGGCACTCCACGTTCGTGAACGACATCAAGACGGACTTCTCGAACCCCGCTTCGCGCACCGTCGCGACGGAGTTCGTGGGCACATCGATCTCCACCAACGACGACGAGATCGTCTACGGGCCCTACTACGGGCCGATGATCAAGGCCAACCCGCACATCAAGTTCTTCGACGGCGACCGGCGCGGCTATGTGCGCTGCCGCTTGGACCGGCGGCAGTGGCGCACCGATCTGCGAATGGTCCCGACCGTGAAGAGGCCCGACACCTCTGTCTACACCTTCGCGTCCTTCGTCGTGGAGGACGGCAGGCCCGGAGCCCAGCGGGTCTGACGGCCGTCGGTCCGTCGTGATGAGCATCCAGCCCGAGCTGTGGGTCGACCGTGCCGACGCGGCGGTGGCGTTCTACGAGGCGGCCTTCGGCGCGCGCGTCCTGCACCGCGTCGGCGAGGGAGACGACATCGTCGCCCAGCTGGCCGCCGGCGACGCCACGTTCTGGGTGGCGGCGGCCAGCCCGAGCCTGAAGCGCTTCAGCCCGCAGGCGATCGGCGGCGCCACGAGCCGGACCCTCCTCGTGGCCGACGATCCGGACGCGGTGGTCAAGCGGGCCGTGGATGCCGGGGCCACCGAGGCGTCGCCCGTCGAGGACGAGCACGGCTGGCGGATGGGCCGGATCGTCGATCCGTTCGGCCACGAATGGGAGATCGGCAAGCCGCTCGGGGCCTGGCCGCCGGGCTAGGTGCCCGACCGGGGCGGAGGGAGCGCCGGGCGGCGCCCCCTCCGCTGTTGGGTCAGCGGACCCGGTAGCCGAGGTTGAAGTCCCAGTGCAGGTCGCTCCCGAACTCGGGCAGCGGCGCGTCCTTGCGCGAGACCTTCACGCCCTTGCGGGTCCCGGGCGGGCAGATCGCCACGTAGCGGGCGTAGCCGCCGAGGCCGCCCTTGAACTTGGGCGAGCCGAACGAGACGAGGCAGCCCGTGGCCGGCACGCCGGCGAGGTTGTTCACGCCCTCGGCCTGGGCGTAGCCGTGGTGCATCAGCCAGAACTCGCCCTCGAGCGTGGGAGTGCTGTCGGTGTCGAGCGGCTCATGGCCATGGAACAGGATGTGGCGCTTGCGGTGCAGGAACTTGAGCGTGTCGAGGGCGACGCTCGGGAAGTTCGGGTCGGCGGCCAGAGCCTTGGCCTTGACCGGATCGGCTGTCCACTTCTTGGACCAGTCGGTGCGCACCATCACCACCGAGCCGGCGGGGATGCGGCCGTGGCGCTTCTCCCAGGCCTTGACCTCGCTGACCTCGAGGAAGTCCTTCGGGTCCTTCTTGACGTCGGGAACGGTGTTGATCACCACGAGCGGCCGCACCGAGTAGCTCGCCGGGACCTCGTCGATGGCCGCCTGCTCGGGCGCCCAGTGCGCGGGCGGGTCGAACTGGGTGCCGAACTGATCGGTGGCCAGCGTGTAGGCCGTGGCCTCGAAGCCGTCGTCCGCGTAGGTGTACGCCTCGCCTGTGGTGGGATCCACCGACGGCCGGAAGATCGCGGGGCCGAAGCCCTTCCACACGGGCTGATTGGGCGTGATCGTGTGGGTCAGATCGATGTAACGGGCCTTGCTCAGCGTCTGGTTGTACGCCTGCCACAGGTCGCTCTGCTTCGCGGCCGCGGAACCCGGCACGACCAGCGCAACCGCGAGTGCCGCCAGCGCGGCCCCTCTGATCTTGGTGCGCATGAACTGCCTCCTTGTGGGTGGTGGTCTGGCGAGGGCACGAATACCCGACGCCGTTCGGCTCCATCCTCCCAAGTGGCCGGGCTCAGCGAACTCCCGCTACTCGGCGGTTCGCGAGCGGAAGCGCCGGATGGTGAGCGGGATCGACACCGCCAGGAACAGCCCGGTCCACAGCACGGCCGCGAGCACGGGGTGCTGGAGAGGCCAGGGCGCGTCCGCGGGAATGGCCGTCGGGTTGCCGAACAGCGTGCGCACCGCCGCGACCACCGCGCTGATCGGGTTCCACTCCGCGATCTGCTGCAGGCCGCCCGGCAGGCCGGCGGCGGGCACGAACGCGTTGGAGAGGAAGGTCAGCGGGAACACGGTCATGAACACGAAGCCCTGGACCGCATCGGGCGAGCGGGCGATCACGCCGAGCAGCGTTCCCGCCCAGATCATCGCGCTGGCGAAGGCGATCAGAAGGGCCAGGCCGCCCAGTGCCTCGGGCACGCTGCTGTCGATGCTCCACCCGATCGCGAAGCCGGTGGCGCACAGGATCACCACGGCCAGCAACGTGGCCGCCAGCTCGGCCGCGAAGTGGCCGAACAGGTAGGCCGAGCGCGACGTGGGCAGCGACCGGATCCTGTCGACCATGCCCTCACCGAGGTCGGTGGCGATCGAGGTCCCGGGCCCCATCATTCCGAAGGCGAGGCTCTGCACGAGGATGCCGCCGATCAGGTACTCGCGGTAGTCGCCGCCGGGAACGGCGATCACGTTCCCGAACACGAACGCGAACAGCAGCACGAACATGATCGGCTGGAGCGTCACGTCGAGCAGCTTCTCGGGGATCTGGCGCACGTGCTGCAGGTTTCGGCCCGCCAGCGCGAGGCTGTCGGACACGAGCCAGCGCGCGCGCTCCGACGCGCTGGGGGCGGTGGGTGTGGCGATGGCGTTCATCAGGCGGCAATCTCCTTGGGCAGGTCGGAACGGGGGCGGCGGTCTTGGCCGGGCCGCCCGCCGTGAGGGTCAGGAACACGTCGTCGAGGGTGGCGCTGCGGCGGTGGACGTCGCGCGCCGCCACGCCCGCGCCATCGAGGGCGCGGACGATCTCGAGCAGCGGCGTGCCCGCTCTCACGGGCACGGTCACCACGGGACCGTCGGGATCGCTCGAGGCCGCGCCGTCGGCGAAGGGCGCCAGCGCCGCCTCGCCTGCGGCGAGGTCCTCCGGCGCCACGACGGTCACGTCGACGCGCTCACCGCCCACTCGCAGCTTGAGCTCGGCCGGGGAGCCCGAGGCCACCATGCGGCCGTGGTCGAGCAGGACGATGTCATCGGCCAGGTGGTCGGCTTCGTCGAGGTACTGAGTGGTCAGCAGCAGGGTCATCCCATCGCGCACGAGCTCTTGGAGGAGGTCCCAGAGCTCGATGCGGCTGGCCGGATCCAGACCGGTGGTGGGCTCGTCGAGGAACAGCACCGGTGGCGTGGCCACCAGCGTGGCGGCCAGGTCGAGGCGGCGGCGCATTCCTCCGGAGAAGGTCTTCACCAGGCGGTCGGCGTCGTCGGCAAGGCTCAGCCGCTCGAGCAGCTCGTCGGCGCGCGTTCGCGCCACCGCGCGGGGCAGGTGATAGAGGCGCCCCACGAGCTCGAGGTTCGCGCGGGCGGTGAGCAGGCCGTCGACCGTGGCGGCCTGGCCTGCCAGCCCGATCCGCGCGCGGACGGCGGCAGCATCGGCCACGACGTCGAAGCCGTTGACCCGCGCGCTGCCCGTGCTGGGCTGGGCGAGCGTGGTGAGGATGCGCACCGCCGTGGTCTTGCCGGCGCCGTTGTGGCCGAGCAGTCCGAGGACGGCACCGGGCGGCACGTGGAGATCCAGGTCGCGCAGCGCCCAGAGGTCGCCATAGCGCTTGCCGAGGCCGTGGGTGACGATTCCCGCCGAGGTGTCGTTCGTACGCTGTATGCTTTCTTCGTGCATCGTACGATTAACTTAGTAGTACGGTGTACGTATGTCAAGGGGCAGTAAGGCAAAAGAGCATGAGGGGCCGATCTGGGGGCGGCCGGCGCCCGGATCGCGCAAGCCTGCCTACACCCGCGAGCAGATCGCCGAGACCGCCATCGCCATCGCCGACGCCGACGGTTTCGAGGCCGTCTCGATGCGCCGCATCGCCACCGAGCTCGGCGCCGGCACGATGACGCTCTACCACTACGTGGGGAGCAAGGACGAGCTCGTGTCGCTCATATCCGACGCGATCATGAGCGAGATCGTGATTCCCGACGACGAGTTGCCCGAGGGCTGGCGCGAGGGGATGGCGGAGATCGCGCGGCGGACGTTGGCCATCTTCCAGCGTCATCCGTGGATCGTCGAGCACCTGGACGAGGGCGATCCGTCGAGCACCGGCCCCAGCGTCCTCCGGCACGTGGAGCAGACCATGGCCGTGGCCTCGCGCACCGGCCTCGGGAGGGACGCCCAGTTCGAGCTCGCGGCGGTGGTGGACGACTACGTCTTCGGCCATGCGATGCGCAACTACCACGGCGCTCAGTTCGGCGCAGAGGGCGACCCGGCAAGCCGTATCGACGCGATGGTCGGCTACCTGACCGCGCAGCTGGGCACGGGCGACTACCCCCACCTCCAGGAGATCGCCGGCGACGATCCGGCCGCAGGCTTCGCCCGGATAGGACATCTCGCGAGCGACGAGCAGCGCTTCGAGCGCGGCCTGCAGCGCGTGCTCGACGGACTCGAGCTGTGGGTCGAGCGCGAGGCCGGCGCCTAGCGGAAGCGCGACCCCAGGCCGAGGCAGACCAGGTAGGTGCTCACCTGCGCGTTCCCGGCCGCCCCGCCGAAGCTCCAGCGGCCGCCGCGCCGGCCCGCCGGGCGGCTCGACGTGATCGAGACGCCCGACTCCGGAGCGCTCTCGAAACCGGTGGCGAGGCTGTACTCGCGCCGTCCGCAGGAATGGCTCACGCCGGCGCCGGACATCACGCTGTCGGCGAAGGCCCGGCGCCGGACGGCAAACCGAAGCGTGGTCTCACCGTCGTTGCTGTCCGCGCTGACCGAGCGCTGGAGGCAGCGGATGCGCAGCTTGGCGCGTGCCTCGGCCGCGCCGCGGTTGTCGACCCGGAAGCGCCAGCTGTGGGGTCCGGGCACCGCCGCGCCGATGCCGATGTCGCCCTCTCGCTCGAGCCCGTAGCCGGTGGGCACATAACCGCGATCGCAGCGCAGCTTCACGCTGCGGCTCGTGCGCGCCGGCAGCACCAGCCCGTCGCTGCGGACGGTGTTCACCCTCAGCACCGCCTGGCTCACGCCGGCCGGAAGGCGAAGGTTGAGGCAGCGCAGCTCGGCCGCGGCTCGCCGCCTGGGCGCGGCGTCGAACTCGAAATCCCAGTTGCGGATCTCGGCACCCGGCCGGGACCAGACGAGATCGCCGGCTCCGGATCGGCTGACGGCGCCACTGAGGGCCACCGCCGGGGTGCGGCATCCGAGGACGATGCCGCTGCTGGCAGCGGGCTCGATCATCACGGCGCCCCTGACGCTGCTCGGCCGTACCACGTCCTTGGCCTGAACCCCGGCGGCGGTGACGAGCGCTGCGCAGAGAGCGGTGACGGCGGCGACAGTCTTGAGGTGCATGCGCCACGCTACATCGAGTGAGTCATGGGCGCCACAGGTCACGGGCGGTGCGATTCGACCGCTACGGCGGTCCCGAGGTCCTGGAGGTGGTGGACGTCGAAGTGCCGCCCCCCGGCCCGGGCGAGGTGCTGGTTGCCGTGCGCGCGGCCGGGATCAATCCGGGTGAGGCGGCCATTCGCGAGGGCGCGCTGCACGACCGCTGGCCGGCCACCTTCCCGTCAGGACAGGGCAGCGATCTGGCCGGCACGGTGAAGGCTGTCGGCGACGGCGTGGATTCCTTCGCCGTGGATGACGACGTGCTCGGGTTCACCGACGACCGGGCGAGCCACGCCGAGGAAGTCGTCGTGCAGGCCACCAACATCGTCCACAAGCCGCCGGAAGTGCCCTGGGAGCAGGCGGGCGGACTGAAGATCGCCGGCACCACCGCCTACGCGTCGGTCCGGGCGGTGGAGGTGGGGGAGGGCGACGTGGTCGTCGTCTCCGGCGCCGCGGGCGGGGTGGGCTCGCTCACCGTGCAGCTGGCGCGCCTGCGGGGCGCAACGGTGATCGGCCTCGCCGGCAAGGCCAACCACGAATGGCTGACAGAGCACGGCGCGATCGCAGTGGACTATGGGGAACCCGACCTGGTCGAGGCGATCCGGGCAGCCGCCGGCGGCGGCGTGGACGCCTTCCTCGACACCTTCGGCGGGGGCTATATCGATCTGGCTCTCGATCTGAACGTGCCGCCGCAGCGCATCAACACGATCATCGATCGCGCCGCTGCCGGGGAGCACGGCACGCAGGCGGTGGGTGGGAGCGTGGCGTCCACGCCGGCCGTGCTCGCCGAGCTGGCCGGGCTGATGGCGGCCGGGCGGCTCGAGGTCCCCGTGGCCCACGTCTACCGCTTCGATGAGGTCGGTGACGCGTACCGCGAGCTCGAGCGGCGCCACACCCGGGGCAAGATCGTTCTCGTGCCCTGACCCTCGTTTTCGGGCCCACCTGACGGGTATCCGGTGAGGATGCCACCACGCGGAGTGAAGAAGGGCACCAAGCGTGCCCGCCAATACGAGAAGGTCAAGCAGTCCCTGAGGCAGCAGGGACGGTCCGAGGACCGAGCCGAGGAAATCGCGGCCCGCACCGTCAACAAGGAAAAGGCCCAAAGTGGCGAAGCGCGCACCAGCTCGCGCAGCTCGACGCAGGACATGTCCTCGAGCCGGCGCGGCGGACAGCGGTCGGGTACCAGCCGACAGAAGGGACGCACCCGCGAGCAGCTCTACAGCGAGGCCAAGAGGCTCAACGTAGAGGGCCGCTCGAGCATGAACAAGTCGCAGCTCCAGCGCGCCGTCGAGGCCAAGAAGCGCTGACGGTCACGCCGCGGTCGCCGCCGGCGCGTCTTGCGTACGGTAGGCCCGTGGCCGACCTCCAGAGACCGCTGCGGCGCGACATCCGCGAGCTCGGCGACCTGCTGGGTCGTGCTCTGGTCCGCCAGGAGGGTCGCGAGCTGTTTCGGCTCGTGGAGGACGTGCGGCAGCTGATTCGCTCCAATCGCCAGGCCACCGCGGCGCTGCTGGCGGAGCTCGACGGCGATTCGGCCACGAAGCTCGTGCGCGCCTTCCTCATGTACTTCCACCTGGCCAATGTGGCGGAGCAGGTGCACCGTGGGCGCGAGCTCGCGGCGCTGCGGGCGGCCGACGGCGGGTGGCTGTCCCAGGCCGTCGACCGGGTCGCCGCTGCTGGGGTGCCGGCCGACGAGCTGGCCGACGAGCTCTCGCGGCTCGCGGTGCGGCCGGTGTTCACGGCGCATCCCACCGAGGCCGCCCGAAGGACCGTGCTGTACAAGATCGCCGACGTCGCCGTCCTGCTCGACGAGCGCGCGCTGGCGGGAGGAGACCCTGTGGCCGAGCGCCGCATCTCCCGGCGCCTCGAGGAGCTGATCGACCTGCTGTGGCAGACCGACGAGCTGCGCATCGTGCAGCCCGACGTGGTGGACGAGGCCCGCAACGCCGTCTACTACCTCGACCAGCTCTACCGCCACGCTGTGCCCGACGTCCTGGAGGTCCTGTCCGAGGAGCTGGAGCGCCTGGGCTTCGATCCCCCGCTCGCCGCTCGCCCGCTCAGCTTCGGCAGCTGGATCGGCGGCGATCGCGACGGGAACCCCAACGTCGGGCCGGAGGCCACCGACCAGGTGCTCGCGCTGCAGCACGAGCACGGCATTCGCGGCGCGCTGGCGCTGATCGACGAGCTGCGCACCGACCTCTCCACCTCGATCCGCATCATCGAGGTCACGCCCGAGCTCAACGACTCGCTGCAGCGAGACCTCGAGGCGCTCCCGGAGGTGGAGCCCCGCTTTCTGCGTCTCAACGCCGAAGAGCCCTACCGGCTCAAGCTCACCTGCATGGGCGTCAAGCTGGAGAACACCCGGGCGCGGCTCGCCGAGCGCCGCCCGCACGTGCCGGGCCGCGACTACGACGGGCCCCAGGAGCTGATCGCCGAGCTCGGCCTTGTGCGCGAATCGCTTCTCGCACACCGCGGCGGGCTGATAGCCGAGGGGCGCCTCGAGCGCGCCACCCGCACCATCGCGGCGTTCGGGCTCCAGCTCGCCACCCTCGATGTCCGCGAGCACGCGAGCATGCTTCACCGCGCACTCGGGGAGCTGTTCGACCGGCTCGGCGACGACGGGCCCCGCTACGGCGATCTCTCGGCCGGCGAACGGAGCGAGCTGCTTTCGCGCGAGCTCGTCTCGCGCCGCCCGCTGGCCTACCAGCCGCCCCCGCTGAGCCCCGAGGCAGCCCGCACCTTTGGGGCCTTCGAGGCGATCCGGCACGCACAGGACCGCTACGGCGCCGGCGTGGTGGAGTCGTACATCGTGTCGATGTGCCGCGGGCCCGACGACCTCCTCGCGGCCGTGGTCCTCGCCCGTGAGGCGGGGCTCGTGGACCCGCACGCGGGCGTCGCCCGGGTGGGCTTCGTGCCTCTGCTGGAGACCGAGGTGGAGCTGCGCGCCGCCGGCACGATCCTGGCCGGCCTCCTCGAGGACCCGTCCTATCGCCGCGTGCTGGCCCTGCGCGGCGACGTCCAGGAGGTGATGCTCGGCTACTCGGACTCGAACAAGGCGGCGGGAGTGGCCACAAGCCAGTGGGAGATCCACCGGGCCCAGCAGCGCCTGCGCGACACGGCTCAGGCGCACGGGGTTCGCCTGCGACTCTTCCACGGCCGTGGCGGCACGGTCGGCCGCGGCGGCGGCCCCACTCACGACGCGATCCTGGCCCAGCCGCCGCGCACGCTCGACGGCGAGATCAAGCTCACCGAACAGGGCGAGGTGATCTCGGACAAGTACCTGTTGCCCAGCCTCGCGCGCGAGAACCTGGAGCTGATGCTGGCCGCGGCGCTGGAGTCGACCGTCCTGCATAGAAGGCCACGCATGTCTCCGGAGTCGCTGGCCGAATGGACAGAGACGATGGAGCTGATCTCCTCGGCGGCGCTCGAGCGCTACCGCTCGCTCGTCGAAGACCCGGACTTGCCGGAGTACTTCCTGGCCTCCACTCCGGTGGAGCTGCTGGGTGAGCTTCATCTCGGCTCGCGGCCCAGCCGCCGTGCCGAGTCCGACGGCGGCCTGGACGGCCTGCGGGCGATTCCGTGGGTGTTCGGGTGGACCCAGTCGCGCCAGATCGTGCCCGGGTGGTTCGGGGTGGGCAGCGGGCTGGCCGCCGCCCGTCAGGCGGGGCTCGGGGAGCGGCTGCGCGAGATGCAATCGAGCTGGCAGTTCTTCGGCAACTTCCTCTCGAACGTCGAGATGACGCTGGTCAAGACCGATCTGGAGATCACCGAGCGCTACGTGGCCCGGCTGGTGCCCGAGCACCTGCACCGCTTCCTCGACGTCATACGGGCCGAGTACGAGCTCGCCGTGGCGGAGCTGATGCGAGCCACCGGCGAGGAGGAGCTGCTCGGCACGAACCGTACGCTGGCCACCACCCTGAGCGTGCGCGACGCCTATCTGGCGCCCGTCCACGAGCTTCAGATCGCGTTGATCGAGCGCTGGCGCGCAGATCGCGGCGCCCAGCGGGAACCCGACCCCAAGCTCGCCCGCGCACTCCTGCTCACCGTCAACGGGATCGCGGCCGGGCTGCGCAATACCGGATAGGAGAGAGCCCTGACCGAATACCAGCCGATGAAGGCCGTCCTCGCGGACGAGCCCTTCTCCGATCCCGCGTGGATCTTCGAGCGCAAGCTGGACGGCATTCGCTGCCTGGCGCACCGCGATGGCGCCGGGGTGCGGCTGCTCTCGCGCACCGAGCGCTCGATGAACGCCGACTACCCCGGCGTGGTGGAGGCGCTCGAGGCTGAGCCCCACGAGGACTTCGTGGTGGACGGCGAGGTTGTGGCCTTCGACCGTCGCGGCGTCACGAGCTTCTCGCGGCTGCAGCGCCGTGGCCGCGAGCGGGTGGCGATCTTCTTCTACGTCTTCGACCTGCTGCGCCTCGACGGCGAGGACCTGCGGCCGCTGCCGCTGCGCGAGCGCAAGGCGCGGCTGCGCAGCGAATTTCGGTTCGAGGGGCCGGTGCGCCTCTCGCCACACCGCAACGAGCATGGCGAGAAGCTGTTCCGGGAGGCCTGTGCCCGGGGTCTCGAGGGCCTCGTGGCCAAGCGGGCCGACAGCCCGTACCGCGCGGCCCGCTCCCGCGATTGGCTGAAGCTCAAGTGTCACGCCGAGCAGGAGCTGGTGATCGGAGGCTTCACCGACCCACAGGGCTCACGAACGGATTTCGGGGCGCTGCTCGTCGGTCACTTCGAGGACGGCCGCCTCCACTACGCCGGCAAGGTCGGGACCGGCTTCGACCACCACACGCTGCGCACGCTGGGAGAGCGGTTGCGCGAGCTGGCGCGCGACGAACCGCCGTTCGTCGACGTCCACCCGATCCCGCGCGGCACCCGCTGGGTCAAGCCCGAGCTGGTGGCCCAGATCGCGTTCACCGAGTGGACGCGCGACGGCCGGCTGCGCCACCCGCGCTACCTCGGACTGCGCGACGACAAGCCCGCCCGCGACGTGGTGCGGGAGCGGCCCGCATGAGATCTCGGGTAGCCTCGCACCGACGTGGGCCAGGAGCTCGCCCCGAGAGTCTTTAGTCGCGAGGACCGGCAGCGTTACCGGACCAAGGTGCGCGCGTGTCTCGACGTGTTCGCGCGCATGCTCTCCGAGTCTCGCTTCGATCCCGAGGACCGCTCCTTCGGCCTCGAGATCGAGCTGAACCTCACCGACGACGCGGGCGACCCGGCGATGTGCAACGCGCCGGTGCTCGAGGCCATTGCGGACGCCGCGTTCCAGACCGAGCTCGGTCAGTTCAACGTGGAGATCAACATCCCGCCGCGCCTGCTCGAGGACGGCGTGTTCTCGGAGCTCGAGTCGGAAGTACGGCGCAGCCTCAACCAGGCCGAGGACCGGGCCCGCGGCGTGGGCGGCCACATGATGCTGATCGGGATCCTGCCCACGATCGACGAGGCGCACCTGAACGCCGACGCGTTCTCGGAGAGCCCGCGCTACAAGCTCCTCAACGAGCAGATCTTCGCCGCGCGTGGAGAGGATCTCGAGATCGCGATCAGCGGACCGGAGCGGCTCTCCACCTTCGCCGACACGATCGCCCCGGAGGCTGCCTGCACGAGCGTCCAGCTGCACCAGCAGGTGATGCCCGAGGCCTTCGCGGACCACTGGAACGCGGCGCAGGCGATCGCCGGGGTGCAGGTGGCCGTGGCCGCCAACTCCCCGTTCTTCTTCGGCAAGGAGCTGTGGCGGGAGACTCGCATCGCCCTGTTCGAGCAGGCCACCGACACCCGACCCGACGAGCTCAAGGCCCAGGGCGTGCGCCCGCGCGTGTGGTTCGGCGAGCGTTGGATCACCTCGATCTTCGACCTCTTCGAGGAGAACGTGCGCTACTTCCCGGCGCTGCTGCCGGTGTGTGAGGACGAGGATCCGGTGGAGACGCTCGAGCGCGGGGACGTGCCGGGCCTGGCCGAGCTGCGCCTCCACAACGGCACCATCTACCGCTGGAACCGCCCGATCTACGACATCGTCCGCGGCCGGCCTCACGTGCGCGTGGAGAACCGGCTGCTGCCCGCGGGACCCACGGTGGTCGACATCCTCGCCAACGCCGCCTTCTACTACGGGCTGATCAGGTCGCTGACCGTGGCCGAGCGGCCGGTCTGGTCCCAGATGTCGTTCTCGGCGGCCGAGGAGAACCTGCACGCGGGCGCCAGGGACGGGATCGACGCCCGTGTCTACTGGCCCGGGGTGGGGGAGGTCCCGGTGTCCGAGCTGGTGCTCCGGCGTCTCCTGCCGCTCGCCCACGAGGGGCTCGAGCGGGCCGGCGTGGACAGCGGCGACCGGGACCGGCTGCTGGCCATCATCGAGCGGCGCTGCGTCGAGCACGCCAACGGGGCCTCCTGGCAGAGCGGCGCCTTCCATCGCCTGTATGGCGAGCGCGGGCTCGATCGCGCCGACGCGCTGCGCGAGCTCACCGTGCGCTATCGCGATCACATGCACTCCAACGAGCCCGTGCACAGCTGGCCCGAGGTCTGAGCAGCCCCTAGCGAAAAGCGGCACGGGGCGGTTAGGCTGGCGCCTCCATGGGCTGTCTACTCGCTCTGCTGGCCGGCTTCTTCCCGCGCTTCGCGCTCGTACTGCTGTGGATCTTCACCAATGAGGTCGATCAGGCCTACGACTCGTTCTGGATACCCCTCGCCGGCCTGATCTTCCTGCCCCTGACCACACTGGTCTACGCCCTCACGTGGGCGCCGGTGGTTGGACCCGACGGCTTCGACTGGTTCCTGATCGGCCTCGCCTTCGTGCTCGACCTGTCGAGCTATGCGGGAGGGGCGAGAGGGCGCGGGCGCCGCGACTAGCGGGCCGGCTGCCTGCGGGGCGTTGGTGGTCGCCGTCGGGCCCGCCGCTCGAGGTGACGATGCAATGATCCTGACGATGGACCAGCCGACGGCCGAGGACGCGCTGAGGTTGCTGGAGCCACTCGTCGGCGAGTGGACCATGCAGGCGCAGCCGCCGGGCGGCGAGCCGTGGCCGGGGGAGGCGAGCATGACGATCGAGTGGCACGACTCGCGAGCGCACCTGGTCCAGCGATCGACAGTGGAGATGCCCGAGGCGCCGAACGGCATCTCGGTGATCGGCTGCGACGCGGCGAACGGGACCTACTCCATGCTCTACTCCGACGATCGCGGCGTCTGCCGCATCTACGAGATGAGCATCGACGCCCGGGAATGGAGGCTGTGGCGGACCGGCGAGCCCTTTGCCCAGCGATTCGTGGGTCGCTTCGCGGACGACGGCGAGACGATCGTCGGCCGCTGGGAGACCGGGCTCGAGGACGGGACCTGGGTGACCGACTTCGACATCACGTACCGCAAGGTCCGGTGAGCACAACCGGACCGAACGGGCTCTAACCGCCGAACTGCAGCACCCACGTGGTGGCGGCACGGCCCTGCAGCCGGCCGCGCGCCACACCCGCGCCGAGCCAGCGGAAGCCGGAGCTGAGCATCAGCGCCCTGTGCGGCGGAGACTGCAGCCAGGCGCGCACCGTGAGGCGAACCCGGGCACTCCGCCCGGGATGCCAGGCCAGGTTCTCTCCCAGCCGGGAATAGCGGGAGCTCGCCCGGATCCGTGGCTGATGGCCGAAGTAGTCGGCGCGCAGCATCCAGTGCGCGTAGCGGCCGGCCGACGGCCCAGCGACCGCGAGGCCCGCAGCGGACGCAGGCCGTGAGCTCCCCGCGCGGCGTTGACCTTCCTCAGCATCTTCTTCTCGGCCAGGGCCGACGCGCCAGCGATCGCCGGGGCGGCGGCCGCCGCACCGAACACGGCCAGCAGGAGGCCGATCACGGCGATTCTCACCGGCTTCACCCGACACCTCCGTGTCAGGAGCGAAATGGGTTCCCCCCCACTCGTTCCACGAGCCCTCTACCCAGCCGGGCGAGAAGACCAAACTCGTGCGAGTATGCGCCGCGTGGAGATCGTCCTGGTGCGTCACGGCGAGACCGAATGGAGCCGCGACATGCGCCACACCGGGGGCCGTACGGACATCCCACTGACCGAGAAGGGGCGCGACGAGGCGCGCGGACTCGGCGCAGCGCTTTCGGAATGGACCTTCACGCGGGTGATCACGAGCCCGCTCAGCCGGGCGGTCGATACCTGCGAGCTGGCGGGTCTGGGCGACCGCGCCGAGCGCTCCGACGCCCTGCTCGAGTGGGACTACGGCGAGTACGAGGGCATAACCACCAAGCAGATCCGCTCCGAGCGGCCGGGCTGGTACCTATGGCGCGACGGTGCCCTCGGCGGCGAGACCGCGGCCGACGTGGGGGCCCGCGTCGATCCGCTAGTGGAGGAGCTGAAGAAGAGCGAGGGCGACGTGGCTCTGTTCGCTCACGGACATCTCCTGCGGGTTCTGGCGGCGCGCTGGCTGGGCCTGCCTCCCGAGGACGGCGCGCTGCTGGCGCTCTCCACCGCCACGTTGTCGGCGCTCGGCTTCGAGCGCGAGACCGCCGTGATCAAGCGGTGGAATGCTCCGGTTGGCGCTGACCGCGCGCCTGGCGGCGCCTAGCCCACCAGGAGTCGGGCCTCGCCTTCAGCAGGGCGCCGAGCAGGCCGAGGAGCGGGATGAACATTCCCCCGAGGGCCAGCAGCAGCCGCCCCTTCAGGAACGTGACCACCGATAGGAGCACTCCGATCAGCTGGAGCGGTATGAGAAACAGCGCGCTCTCGGCGCCCACGAAGCTCCTGCCGCCGATGCCCACGGCCAGGAGCAGCGCCTCGCGCACGTCGATCCAGAACTGCAGGCCGAGAAGCGTGATGGTCAGCAGGACGGCGACAAGGATCACGGCATCGATCGACTCGCGCCCCTGCGGCGCCCAGTAGACGTCCTGCAGGTTCAGCCAGAGGGCGAACTCGTCCAACGTGAGCCCCATTCCGATCCCGAAGGCGATCGCCACGAGCTGATACCACGGATCGGGGATGTCGACGGCGATCCCTAAGTAGCCCATCGATATCAGGAGCAGGATGCCCCAGAACATGTGGTGGATGTGGGTGCCGCCCTTGGTCTCGACGTTGCCCGGCCACCAGCTCACCTGCGCCTTGATCATGTGCGTGCTCGTGCGAATGAAGGCGAACGAGCACAGGAAGGACATCAGGATCAGGAAATGGACCTCCTTGCCCGCGTCCAGGATGTGGGCGTCGTACGCGTCGGCTATGTCGGACCAGAGACCTTCCATTTGCACTCAGTGGTAGGAAGTGTGCCGTGGAGTATGCCGCGACTCTGGCCCCGTCGAGCTTCTTGCAACGGGTCTTCGCATGGATGTTCGCCGGCCTGCTGGTCACCGCGGGCGCCGCGGCGGCCATCGGCTCGAGCGACGCGCTGCTCACCGACATCACCGCGAACCCGCTTCTGCTGATCGTTCTGTTCGTCGCGCAGCTCGGTCTCGTGTTCGCCATCGCCGCCCGCGCCGACCGCATGTCGCCCGCGCTCGCCACCGGCCTGTTCCTCCTCTACTCGGCCACCAACGGCGTGATCTTCGCGCTCGTCTTCGAGCTCTACACGTCGCAGTCGATCTTCACCGCGTTCGCCGTGACCGCGGGGATGTTCGGCGCGATGGCGCTTTACGGCTACGTGACCAAGACCGACCTGTCGAAGCTCGGATCGATCCTGTTCATGGCGCTGATCGGCCTGATCCTGGCCACGGTCGTGAACATCTTCGTGGCCAACGAGGCGCTCTACTGGATCACCACCTACGCGGGCGTGGCGATCTTCGCAGGGCTCACGGCCTATGACGTCCAGAAGATCAAGCGGTACGAGGGCGGCCAGGGGGACGCGATCCGCGGGGCGCTCTCGCTCTACCTCGACTTCATCAACATGTTCCTGTTCCTGCTGCGCATCTTCGGCCAGAGTCGCTGATGATCGACGGCGTCCTCGGCGGGCCGGTAGATCAGGAGTACCTGCTCCAGGCCCGCCAGATGCAGGCGATGTCGTTCGCGATCCACATCCCGCTCGTGTGCTTCGGGATCGCGTTCCCTGCCATGGTGCTGTTCCTCGAGGGCCTGTGGCTGCGCACCGGCGACCCGCTCTACAAGGCGATGGCCAAACGCTGGTCGCACGCCATGGCGGTGCTGTTCGCCATCGGCGTGGTCACGGGGACCATCCTCTCGTTCGAGCTCGGGCTGTTGTGGCCCGAGTTCATGGCCACGTTCGGGGACGTGTTCGGCGTGGCCTTCGGCCTCGAGGGCTTCTCCTTCTTCATCGAAGCGATCTTCATCGCGATCTACGTCTACGGCTGGGACCGCCTGTCGGACCGCACGCACGCCCTCTGCGGGATACCGGTGGTGATCTCGGGCTTCACAGGGTCGCTGTTCGTGATCTCGGTCAACGGCTGGATGAACGATCCCACCGGCTTTCAGATCGCAAACGGCAAGGTCACCGACATCGCGCCGTTCAAGGCGCTGTTCAACGACAACTTCTGGCACGAGCTGGTCCACATGTACCTCGCGGGCTTCATCGTCACGGGGTTCGTGGTCGCTGCGATCTACGCCACCGGATGGCTCCGCGGAAACCGCGAGCGGCGCCACCGGATGGGGCTGATCGTGGCCCTCACGTTCGCCGCCATGGCGGCCCCCGCCCAGCTCCTGGTCGGCGACTGGGCGGCGCGGACGGTGGCCAAGAACCAGCCCACCAAGCTGGCGGTGATCGAGGGCCTGCCGAAGACCGAGAAGGGCGCACCGCTGCACCTCTTCGGGATCTACGAGAACGGCAGCGTCAAGGGGGGAATCGAGTTTCCCGACCTTCTCTCACTGCTCGCCTATCACGACCCCACTTCCACGGTTCAGGGTCTGGACGCGGTACCTCCGGATGACATTCCCACCGACACGGGGATAAACATCGTGCGCCTGTCGTTCCAGGCGATGGTCTTCATCGGCAGCTTCCTGGCCGCGCTCGGCGTGTTCTACCTCTTCCTCTGGTGGCGCAAGGGGCGTCTGCCGAGATCGCCGTGGTTCATGCGTGCGCTGGTGGTGGCCGGCCCGCTGTCGGTGGTGGCCCTCATATGCGGTTGGGTCACGACGGAGGTGGGTCGCCAGCCCTGGGTGGTCTACGAGATCATGCGCACCGAGGACGCCGTGACCGGGGCGAGCGGCATTCCCGTGGGTTACGCGACGCTCGTGATCGTCTATCTGGGGCTGGCCACGATCGCGGGGCTGATGCTCCGGCGGCTGTCAAAGCGGCCGATGGAGGCCTGAGCGGTGCTGGCAGACGTCGCGGCCGGACTCATCGCGGTGGCCCTCACCGCGTACGTAGTGCTGGGGGGAGCGGACTTCGGCACCGGCATCTGGGATCTCACCACGCGCGACGAGGAGCTGCACTCGCGCATCAAGAACTCGATGAGCCCGGTGTGGGAGGCCAATCACGTCTGGCTGATCTTCATCCTGGTGGTGCTCTGGACGGCGTTCCCGCGGGCCTTCGGCTCCATCACCTCGACGCTCGCGATCCCCCTGTTCCTCGCCGCCATTGGGATCATCCTGCGCGGGTCGGCCTTCGCCCTCCGCGGAGAGGCCGCCAACGTGTTCGAGAATCGCACCGCGGGCAGCGTCTTCGCCGTGTCCTCTCTGCTCGTGCCCTTCTTTCTCGGCACCGTCGTGGGCGGGATCGCCTCGGGGCGAGTGCCGGTTGGCAATGCGGCGGGGGACGCGCTCACCAGCTGGGCGAACGAGACCTCGATCTTGGTCGGACTGCTGGCCGTGGTCACCGGGGCGCATGTGTCGGCGGTGTTTCTCGGTGCCGACGCCGAGCGCGCGGGCCAGTCGCACCTGGTGGGCCCTCTTCGCATGCGGGCGATCGGCTCCGGCGCGGTGGCGGGAGCGCTCGCGCTGGCCGGGCTGTTCGTGCTGCGCTCCGACGCACGCGAGCTCTTCGACGGCCTCACCTCCGGCGCCGGGCTGGTGTGCGTGCTGGTGTCGGCCGCGGCGGGTCTGGCCACGATCGCCCTGGAGTGGCGAGCGCGCTTCGAGGCCGCCCGCTACGCAGCGGCCGCGGCAGTGGGCGCCATCGTCGCCGGCTGGGCGGTGGCGCAGGAGCCCTACCTGCTGCCGCCCGAGCTCACGGTGGATGAAGCCGCGGCGCCGGACGCCACCCTCGCCGCGCTGCTCGGTTGCTCGGTGGTCGGCCTGCTGATTCTCATCCCGTCGCTCGTCTGGCTCTTCCGGCTCACGCTGCGGGGCGACCTCGACAAGGGCTCGAACGTATGACTCGCACCCTGATCCTGTTCGGGCTCGGCTCGGCCATCCTGTTCCCCTTCGACACCCCGGTCACGCTCACCGTGGGCGTCGTGCTGCTGCTCGCCTCGATCGTGTCCGGGGTGTTCGCCGTGGCCACTCCGTCGTTCCTGTCCGGCGACGAGCCGGAGGGCTAGCCGGGTCAGGCGTCCGTCGTGAGCGGATGGCCGAGGCGTTCGAAGCTCCGCACTCCGCCGTCCACCACGTGAATCACGTTCCGGGCGCCGTACGCCGCCAGCAGGCTGGCCGCGGTGGCGCTGCGCTGGCCCGACGCGCAGACGGCCGCCACCGGCCGCGCCGGGTCGATGCCGTCGGGCAGGCCGTGGATGTCGTGGTAGGGCACGTGGAGCGAGCCGGGAATGTGCCCGTCGCGCCACTCGCTCAGCTCGCGCACGTCGATGATCTGGAGCTCGGCGGCGGCGTTCCCGTCGACCCGCTCGGCGAGGTCCTCCACGGTCCAGCGCGCGATCGAGCTCACCTCGCGCCGCTCCGCGCGCCAGCTCGTCATGCCACCCGACAGGAAGCCGCTGAGCGTGCGCACACCGACCGCCGTGGCGAGCAACGCGGCGCGCCGGGCGTCCTCGTCGTCGCGTCCCACCAGCACGATCTCCTGCCGCGGATCGGCCACCCACGAGAGCTTGGTCCCGAAGCCCTGGTGCAGCATCGTGATGCACACCGCGCCCGGGATGTGCGCCTCATCGAACTGCAGCGCGGTGCGCACGTCCACGATCATCGCTCCCGCGCCGCGGCGCTGCTCGACCTGGCGCGGAGTGAACGGGAGCAGCTCGACGCCGGCCACGAGCAGCGGTCCACGGTTGAGATCCACCACCGCCTGGAAGTTCGGGGGCTGGGGCCCGAGGCCCGCCAGCGCGGTCTCCACGAAGTCGCTCTCGTCGGACTGCTGGAGCATCGGGTTGTGCCGCCGCTCGTACCCGATCGTCGAGGAGACCTTCATGTCCATGCCCGGGCCACCGCACAGAGAGCCGCCGAGGTGCCCGGGCCAGATCTCGGTCTCAGGCGCCAGGCTGAGCAGCCGCTCGTGCAGGCTCCGGAAGATCTCGCGCGCGCCCTCCTCGCGCTCGATCGCGAGGTCCGGGCGCGCGGCGTCGCCCACGAACAGCGAGTCGCCGGTGAGCACCGCCCACGGCTCGTCCCCGCGGGCGGTGTCGGTGAGCGCGAAGGCCGTGTGCTCGGGCCGGTGGCCGGGGGTGTGGATGGCCTTCACCGTGAGCGAGCCGAGCTGGAGCTCCCAGCCGTCGTCGAAGGCCTCGTGGTCGTACTCGGGCGCCGCCTCGCGGTGAACGTGGATGGTCGCCCCGGTGGCCGCGGCCAGCCTGCCGTGCCCCGAGACGTGATCGGCGTGGTTGTGGGTCTCGAGCACGTGATCGATCTGCACGCCCAGATAGCGGGCGAACTCGAGGTACTCGCCGATCTCGAAACGAGGGTCGACCACGGCCGCCACTCCGGCGTCGTAGTCGCCGATGAAGTAGGAGGCGCAGCCCAGGTCGTCGTGAGTGATCTGACGGAAGATCACGTTCGCATTCTCTCAATGAATGAATTTGCGCAAAGTGGGTAGTCTCGGGCAAGAAGTAGCAACGGGGGAACCAGAATGTTGCAGGGCAGGGAACTAAGCCAACAACTGTGCGATGACGCGGTCGCGCCGCTGGAGTGCGACGTGCCGCACGAGATGTCGCTCGACGAGTGGAGCGAGTCGCGCAGGGTGAACCGGGTGCGCCGGATCCGCCGCTGGTGGCCGGCGGCACTGCGATCGCGCCGGGCGGCCGAGGATCACACCTCCGCGGGCACGGGCTCTTCGTCCGCCGCGCCGCGGTCCCGCTCGGCGAAGTAGTCGTCGCCCTCCACGCTGATCTTGGGCAGCAGGCGGTCCAGCCAGCGCGGCAGCCACCAGGCCCGGTCGCCCATCAGCGCCATCGCCGCGGGCACGGCGAGGCAGCGCACGATCGTCGCGTCGATGGCGATGGCCACCGCCAGGCCGAGGCCGAACTCCTTGACGATCGCGTTTCCGTTGAGCAGGAAACTCGAGAACACGCACACCATGATCAGCGCCGCCGAGGTGATCACCCGTCCGGTGCTCGCCAGGCCTTCCACCACCGCCTTGTGGGCGTCGCGCGTCTTCTTGTAGTTCTCCTGGATCTGGGTGAGCAGGAACACCTCGTAGTCCATCGACAGGCCGAACAGGATCGCGAACATCAGGAGCGGCACGTAGCTTGCGATCGGTACCGGCCCGTCGAGGCCGAGCAGCGACACGCCGTGGCCCTCCTGGAACACGAACGTGACCACCCCGTAGGCCGCGGCCACTGACAGCAGGTTGGCCACGGCGGCCTTGACCGGCAGCAGCAGTGAGCGGAAGGCGATCATCAGCACGATGAAGCTGAGGCCCACCACGATCAGGATCATCTGCGGGAGCTTCTCGGCGATGCGATCCCCCAGGTCGATGTAACCGGCGGCCTGGCCGCCCACGTTGGCCACGGTCTTGGTGCCCTTGACCGCCTTGGGGATCACGTCGTCGCGCAACCGCTGAACGGTGTCGCCGGTGGCGGCGTCGGCCGGGGCCGTTGTCGGGATCGCGGTGAACACCGCAGCGGTACCGGCCTTGTCGACCTTCGCCTGCGACACCGACTTGATGCCCTTGTCCTTCTTGACGGCGTTCTCGAGCCCGGTGAGGCGCGTGTCGGTGGCCGGGGACTGGGCCTCCTTCTTCTCCTGGTCGAGCTTCTTCTGTGAGCCGGCGGCCTGTTGCTGTGCCTGCTGCTTGGCCTGGTCGGGTGGCACGCCCTGGAGCTCGAGCTGCTCGGTGGCCTGCTGGACCTGCTGGTTGGCCTGCTTCTGCTTCTGATCGATCTGATTGAGCTGCTTCTGGTCGGGCTTCGCCTTGGGGTCGAGCTGGACGCTCACGAGCAGGGGGCCGTTCTGGCCCGGGCCGAAGCCCTCGGTGATCAGGTCGTAGGCCTGGCGGGCGGTGGTGTTCTTGCCGAGCTCGCCGTTGTCGGACGAGCCGAGCTCGAGCTGGAGCACCGGCAGCGCGAGCACCACGAGGATCAGGATCCCGGCGCTCAGGGAGCGCCACGGACGGTGGACCACGCCCTGCGCCCAGCGGCGCCAGCCGTGGGGCTGATGATCGTCTGGATGGGTGCGGCCGAGCTGGACTCGCAGCGAGTTGATCCGCGGGCCGAGCGCGCCCAGCAGCGCGGGGAGGAGGGTCACCGCCGCCAGCACGGCCACCACCACGGCGACGGCAGAGCTGTAGCCCATCGTGCCCACGAACGGGATGCCGGAGAAGAGCAGCGACACCAGGGCGATCACCACCGTCGTGCCGGCGAAGAACACCGCGCCGCCCGCGGTGGCCGTGGCCCTCGCGATCGACTCGCGCAGCTCCATGCCGTCCTTCATCTGGAGCTTGTGGCGAGTGACGATGAAGAGGGCGTAGTCGATGCCCACGCCCAGGCCGATCATCGTCGCGAGCGTGGGGGCGATGCTCGGCACCTCCACCACGTGGCCCAGCAGCTTGACCAGGGCGAGCGTGGCGGCCAGGCCGAGCACCGCGCTGATGATCGGCAGGAACATGGCGGTGACCGTGCCGAACGCGAACAGCAGGATGATCACTGCGGCGGCCAGGCCCACCGCCTCGCTCGACTCGGTGTCGGCCTTCGAGACCGCCTGGCCCAGATAGCCGCCCGCCTCGACCTCGATGTCGGCCTTGCCCGCGGGAGCCTCGGCCGCGTCGATAATCGTCTGGGCCTCTTCCTGGGTGAGGTCGCTGGGGCCCTCGTCCAGGGTCACGGAGATGTAGGCGATCTTGCCGTTCTTCGAGAGTGCCGCCGAGCCCTCCTTGCTGAGGGGGCTCACCGCGAGCGTCACGTGCGGCGCCTTCTTCAGGGCGGCGACCGTGTTCTTGACCGCCGTGGCGTTCTTGCCCTTGTCCAGCCGGCCGCTCGACGACTCGAGCACGATCGGGTTGGTGCCGTAGGCCTGCTGAGGCAGCTTGTCCTGGAGCAGGTCCTGTGCGTTGGTCGACCCGGTGCCCGGGATCGAGAGGTTGTCGCTGGTGCGCACACCGGCGGCGTTGGACCCGAAGGTGAGCGCGGCCACAGCCACGACCCACAGGACGATCGTCGCCCAATGGTGGCGCGAACAGAGGCGGCCGAGGCGGTATAGAGGACCAGTCACCGCAGGGGGCAGCCTACCCCCGACGGGGGACGCCTGCCAAGCCCGGAATCAGCCGGAGTTACTGCACGCGGGGCAGGTCCCCCGCAGGGTCACGTCGTGCTCGCCGACCGAATAGTCGATCCGGCCGGCCAGCCGCTCGATCGCCCGCTCGAGCTCCGGGTCCTCGAAGGTCTTGGTCTCGCCGCAGCGGTCGCACACCAGGTGATGGTGGTGCTCGCCGCCCGGGTGAACCGGCTCGTAGCGCGCCACGGCCTCACCCACGTCCACCCGCCGCACCAGGCTCATGTCGTCCAGAAGCTGCAGCGCGCGGTAGATGCTGGCCACTCCCACGCCTTCGCCGCGCTGGCGCAGCCGGTCCGCGATCTCCTGCGCGGTGACGCTGCAGCCGAGCTCGTCGAGGGTCGCCACCACCGCGGCGCGCGGCGCGCTGACTCGGTAGCCCCCGGTCTCGAGTATCTCGTGTGCGTGTCCCACCCACTCGGTCATTGCCGTTGAGCAAGGATAGGGTCCGCCGATGCCCGAGCTGCACCGCACTCCCGACGAGCGTTTCGCGAACCTGCCCGGCTACCACTTCGCGCCGCACTGGCACGACGCCGGCGGGTTGCGGCTCCACTTCGTCGACGAGGGCGCGGGCGCACCGGTGGTGTGCTTTCACGGAGAGCCCAGCTGGGCCTACCTGTACCGGAAGATGCTGCCGCCGCTCGTGGACGCGGGTCGGCGCGTGGTATGTCCAGACCTGCCGGGCTTCGGGCGGTCGGACAAGCCCACCGACCGCGGCTGGTACACCTACGACCGCCACGTGGAGCACGTCTCCGCCCTGCTCGGTGCACTCGACCTTCGCGATGCGACCGTGGTCGTACAGGACTGGGGTGGGCCGATCGGGCTGCGCTGGGCGGTGGAGAACCAGGACCGCGTGGCGCGCCTCGTGATCCTCAACACCGGGCTGTTCAGCGGCCGGGTGTCCAAGGGCTTTCTCGCCTGGCGCGACTTCGCCGAGCGCAACCCCGACCTGCCGGTGGGCTTCGTGATCCAGAGCGCCACCACAACGGAGCTGAGCGACGCGATCGTCGGCGCCTACGAGGCGCCGTTCCCGGACGCGGAGTCGAAGGCCGGAGCGGCCCAGTTCCCGCTGCTCGTGCCCACCGATGACGGTCAGCCGGGCGCCGCGGCGATGCGCTCGGTGGCCGACGAGCTCTCTCGCTGGGACAAGCCTGCGCTCGTCGCCTTCTCGGATTCCGACCCGGTGTTCCCCTACCCGCGCGCGGGCCAGTACTTCAGCGACCTCATCCCCGCCGCGGCGGAGCAGGTGAAGATCGAGGGCGCGGCGCACTTCCTCCAGGAGGACCGCGGCGAGCTGATCGCCGAGGAGATCGTGCGCTTCCTCGAAACCTGACGCCCCGGCGCCCACGCTGGCGCGGGGCCGGGGCGATGCGAGTCTGTCGGTGCGAGCCGGCTAGCCGGCGGCGCTGTGGCGCTCGGCGACCTGTGCCCAGTTCACGGTGTTCCACCAGGCGTCGATGTAGTCCGGGCGCTTGTTCTGGTACTTCAGGTAGTACGCGTGCTCCCAGACGTCCACGCCGAGCAGCGGCGTCTTGCCGTCGGTGATCGGGTTGTCCTGGTTGGCGGTTGAGACCACCGCCAGGCCGGAGCCGTCGTGCACGAGCCAGGCCCAGCCGGAGCCGAACTGGTTCACGCCCGCGTCCTTCATCTGCGACTTGAAGTCGTCGAACGAGCCGAACGCGGACTCGATGGCCGCCGCCAGGTCGCCGTCGGGCTCGCCGCCGCCGTCCGGCGACATCGACTCCCAGAACAGCGAGTGGTTGAGATGCCCGCCGCCGTTGTTGCGCACGGGACCGCGCTTGTCCTCGGGGATGTCCGACAGGTTGGCCACGACCTCCTCGATCGGACGGTCGGCCCAATCGGTGCCCTCGAGCGCGGCGTTGACCTTGTCGACGTAAGCCTGATGATGCTTGTCGTGATGCACGCGCATGGTGGCCTCGTCGATATGAGGCTCGAGCGCGGCGTAGTCATAAGGAAGATCCGGTACCTCGTATGGCATATCTCTCCTTTCGGGGGGCAGATGCTCGGGTAGGACTCTATGCGGTGCTGCTCGTGAGCTGGAACGTCGCCGGGCGGGCACGCCGGGTGCGGGAGCAGGGCGAGCTCTTGCTCGCTCTCGAGCCGGACGTGGTGTGCCTGCAGGAAGTGACCGCGGCGAGCGCCGTGGCCTGGGTCGAGCTGCTCGCCGCGGCCGGGTTGGCGGTACGGATGGCGGAGTTGCCGCGTGCGCGCGAGTCGAGCCGTCCATTGGCCGTGATGACGGCCGCGCGCTCGCCGGCACTGGAGCCGCTATCTGTCGACGGCGTGCCCTGGCCGGAGCGCGTCCTTGCCGTTCGAACCGCCGCGGGGCTCGAGGTGGTGAACGTCCACTCGCCGATCAGCCAGAAGCCCGATCTCGCGAAGGTGCTGACCCACGAAGCGGTGTACCGGCACCTCGCCCGCGGCAGCGGACCGCGACTCGTGTGCGGCGACCTCAACACCCCACGACGCGAGCATCCCGACGGCAGCGTCTGGACCTTCGCGCGAAGCAACCGCGGCGTGCTGCGCCCGGAGCGCGGCGAGCGCTGGGACGCCGCGGAGACGGCCCTGGTCCGGGGCCTGGGCACGTTCGGCTTCCGCGACGCCTTCCGGGAGCAGCACGGCTTCGCGGAGAAATCCCCGAGCTGGGAATGGCCGCGCACGGGTGGCGGATACCGCCTGGACCATCTGATCGTCTCGGGGGAGATCGGCGTCGCCGCCTGCGCCTATCGGCACGACTGGCGCAAGGAGCCTGGGCCTGTCGGATCACTCGGCGCTGGTGGCGGAGCTGGAGATCGGTTGAGGCGAAGTGGCGCCCGGCCACGAGCTCCAGCGGTGGAAAGCCACGCCGGCCCAGATCAGCTCGACCACACCGAACGGCCAGGTCCCGGCCAGGAAGCCGTAGGCGCTCGACAGCAGGCAGCCGCAGCCGAACGCGAAGATGAAGCCCCGGCCGCGCCGTTCGAGCGCGTACATGAGCATCATGAACGTGACCGCCGCCGCTCCGAATGCCGTCAGCACCCTCGCGAGTGTGACGGAGGGCTCTCGTCAGGACGTCCGAAGGACTGGTTCATGCGGCTGAGAGGAGTCGAACCTCCACGGGGTTGCCCCCACGGCGACCTGAACGCCGCGCGTCTGCCATTCCGCCACAGCCGCCTGTGACCGCCAGAGAGTAGCGCCTCTCGTCAGGCTTTCTGGCCCACGGCACGTAGCAAAACGGCCACGCTATCGCGCTTGTAGATGCGGATGCGGGTCAGGCGGGCGCGGTAGCGGCGGTACTCGACGCCGATCCGGTCGCAGGCAGCGGTGAACAGGTCGGCGATGTCCTCCGAGGAGTTGGCGAACTCGTACGAGGGGTAGCGGTAGCGGCCGGTTCGATTCACGAAGTAGCAGCCGTCCGACAGGATGCAACCGCGAATGAAATGCATCGGCGCGTCCCGGACAAGACTCCGCTGCCAGTCCTCGAGGACGATCGGGCGCGTGTGCTTCTTCCCCGGCCCGTGCTGCGGGAACAGGCACGGCAGATGCCTTGAGTAGACGCTCAGGATGGTGGTGGTGCCCTTCGACGAGCGAGCCAGACCGACGCCGTTACGGGCGAAGCAGCGGTCCAGGAGCGCGCGCACGTCTTCGTTGATCCCGGGGTAGGCGGAATCCATGAATATGCGTAGTCGGTAGGACCTCGCGGTGCGGACTATGTGGCCGTCGCCCAGGTAGAGACCCAGGAGCTCGACGTAGTCGGTTGAGCTGAACCACATCGGCTGCGCCTTCTGCCAGCACCTGGGACAGACGCTGGTCGGTAGCCGGCGCTCGTACGTGGGTCGACGCCACTCCCGGATAGTTGTCCGTGCCAGGCCGGTGCGACGGGCGACCTCACAGTCGTTCAGACCCAGAGCTAGAAGCTCGAGCGCCGACTCGCGAGTCGCGATGGGGTGCATGGGAACAAACGTTCCCATGCAGGCCGGACATTTCGTCGTTCAGCTAGGGGCGGCTGCCGCGGCGCTGCGGCGTCCCGAACACGTAGTCCCACACCGGGGCGCTCACTCCGAAGCCGCGCGTGTCGTCCTGGAAGTGGTGGCGCATGTGGAGCTCGCGGATCAGCTTGCCCAGGCCGGTGCGCGGGCGGTGGTGGTGCACGTGGTAGTGGGTCATGTCGTAGGCGAGATAGCCGGTGAGGAAGCCGGCGGCGAATACGTTGGCCCAGGGAGTGTCCAGCACCAGCACGAACAGGCCGTAGAACGCGAGCGCCAGCGGCACGCTCACCGAGGGCGGCATCACGAGCCGAAGCGGGTCATTGGGATGGTCGTGGTGGACGCCGTGGATGATCCAGTGCAGGCGGGCTCCGAGACCCTCCTCGGGCTCGAAGTGGAACACCAAGCGGTGCATCCAGTACTCGGTGAGCGTCCAGAAGACGTAGCCCGCCGCCACCAGTCCCACCACCTGCAGAGTCGTGGGCTCACCACGCGCTCCCGTGACGAACAGGACCACGATCGCGGGGACGAAGATCAACGGCGGGACCATCGGATGAACGCGCGAGAGCCGGTCCAGCAGATCCGACTCGAACATCCGCGGCGAGGCCTTGAGCGCTTCTGTCCGTCGCGCGTTCATAGACCGAATTTAGCGCACCAACCGGGCGGGTGGAAGTCAGGACTTCGGGTTCCCTAACTCTCGGCCCAGAGGTCGCCCCAGCACGCCATTAGGAACTCCAACCCGAGGGCGGCGGTGGCCCCGTAGACCACGACCTCGGCCGCGTTCGCGTCGTCGCCGAAGACGCGCGCCAGCAGGTAGCAGGTGACCGCCGCCATGAAGAGCAGCATGCCCGTGATCTGCATGACTCGAGTGTTCTCGCCGGCCCGAGATCGCCTGTGACGACTCGGTGAAGGTGTGGTGAAGGTCCGGTTACTCGGTGAGCGCGGGTCCTCCCAGGGAGCTCTCAGCCTCCTCAGTCGAAATCCACAGCGCGGCTACCGATCCTCGCTCCATTCCGCACTGACGAAAGGAGCCCCTCCATGTCCTCGCCCAAGCCCATCGCGCTGGCCGCTGCCGGCATCGCCGCCGTGGTACTCGCGTTCGGCGCCTACACCCTCGGCAGCTCGAATTCAGACGAAGGCACCGCAGGCACCGCCAGCGCGGCGGTCGCCGGCCAAGCACCTCCCGGAGCAGCGGGCAACGGCCAGCTCCCGCCGAACGGCCAGGCGCCGCCGGGCTTCGGGACCCCCGCGACCGGAGCGGCAGCCCACAAGGCCGAGGCCGCAGCGCTGGCCAGGTACGAGGGGAACGCCGAGCAGGTGATGAAGCTCGACGACGGCTCGTACGTGGTGCACGTGATCGCGTCGAACGGCGAGCACCACGTAACCGTGAGCAAGGACTTCAAGGTCACAGGCGCCGACCAGGGCGGCCCCGGCGCGGGTGGCATGCCGGGATCCCAGCGCGCGGCACCGCCGGGCGCGGCGGGCGGGTCGTCCGACATCAAGAGCTGAGCCCCAGCACCCGCACCTGGAACTGGGGTCCAGCACGGCGCCCGGCGAAGGCCGGGCGCCGCTGTTTGTGGGTGGCAAACCCGCTCGGGGAGCGGGCATCGCGAAGTACCGCCACGGGGATTCGAACCCCGGTTTCCGCCGTGAGAGGGCGGCGTCCTAGTCCCCTAGACGATGGCGGCCTGCCGGCGGGCGATTCTAGCGGGGTGCAGGCATGTTGGCCATGGGGGCGGCCGCCCGGCCGGCGGAGTAGGATGACCGCGTTCATCGGCCGGTGGTCGAGGGAAGTCCGGTGAGAGTCCGGCGCGGTCCCGCCACTGTGAACGGGCGTTGAGGCGTCGCAATTGAGCCACTGGGGAACCGACGGTTTCCCGGGAAGGCGCGGCGAGGAGCCCCGAGCCAGGAGACCTCACTCCGGCCGCAGCCCATACGACCCTCGTGGAAGGGGTGGCTCGATGTCTCCTTGGTTCAAACGCGCTCTCCCAGGCGCGCTAGCCCTGCTCTCGCTGGCGGCTCCCGCCGGCGCCTCTGCTTTGCCCGTGACCGTCAACGTCCGTGTCGAGGGTGCGACCCGCACGATCTTCGACGGGCCGGTGGTTACCGACGGGCACAACCTCAATCCGCCGGGCGCCGGCGGGGCTCACCCGTGCGACGGCACCAACAACGGCGCCTTCCCGGCCGCCGGTCCCACGGCGACCGCGGCGCTCGACGACGCCGCCCGCGCGGGCGGCTTCAGCTGGGACGGAAGCTGGGACACCACCTTCAGCGACTTCCTGGTCAACCGGGTCGGCACCGAGAGCGCCACCTCCTCCCAGTTCTGGGGCCACTTCGTCAACGGCAAGGAGGCCACGGCCGGCGGCTGCCAGACGAGGCTCCGCGCCGGCGACGAGACGGTTTGGGTCTTCGACGCGTTCAGCAAGACGGCCATCCTGCGGCTGCAGGGTCCGACCACGGCCACGACCGGCACGCCGGTGAGCTTCCGGGTCACCGACACGAGGCCCGCCGTCACCGCGCCGGCGGCCGGAGCATCAGTCAACGGAGCGCTCACGGGTGCGAACGGGATCGCTCGGCTGACCTTCCCGGCCGAGGGGATCTTCCGCGTCAAGGCCGACCGCGCGAACGCTGTGCGGTCGAACAGCGTCAGGATCTGCGTCGATCCGGCCGGCGCCCTGCCCTGCAGCTCCACCGACACCAGCGGCCCCGCGCTCAGCTTCGGCGCGGCCGGCGGCCAGCGCGGCGGCCTCGCCAGCACGACGGGCCGCTCGCGCACCATGCTGATCTCCTGGGCGGGCGACGACAGGTCGGGAAGCGGCATCAAGCACTACTCGGTCGAGGTCACGAAGGTGGGTGAGGACGGACGGCGCACGCTGCTCGACAAGTCGACCGTCAACGGCCTGCATTTCCGAGGTGACGCGGGAGCCGCCTACCGCTTTCGCATCACCGGCACCGACCGGGCGCTCAACGCCACGAGCGTGGAGAGCCAGCCCGTGATCGTGCCGGTCGACGATCGCAACCGGGGACTGTGGCGCTTCTCCAAGCGCGGCTGGAAGCGGATCAAGAAGGCCGAGGCCTGGGGACGCACCGTCATGCGGGCAAAGAGTGCCGGGGCCAAGGCGAGGTACTCGTTCGAGGGCACCGGCGTGTCGCTGGTGGGCCGCAAGCTGCCCAAGGGCGGCCGGCTGCGCGTGACCCTCGACGGCAAGCGCCGGACCCTGCGCCTGCGCGGGCGCTCCGCTCTCCGGACCGTGCTCTGGAACAGGGAGGGGCTCGACGCGGGAGGCCACCGGCTGGTGCTGCGCTCTCTCGGTCGCGGGCCGGTGGAGGTCGACGCGGTGGCGCCGTCGCCGTGACCCACGCCGCGCGCTGTGTGCTCTGTCTGCTGCTGGCCGGCCTGATCGGAGCGGCGTCCGCAGACGCCGCTCCGAAGGTCGAGCAGATGGTGGTCTTCCGCGACGGCAGGGCGGTGACAAAGGACGTGGTGGCGCAGCAGGCGCGGGTGAAGGTCGGCCGGCGCCGCTGTGCGGCCGGCGAGGGAACGGCGCTGGCGGCGCTCGTGCGCAGCCACATCGGCAGGCTGCGGCTGAAGGACTACGGCTCCTGTTCGCGCCGGCCCCGCGACGGCGCCGGGCTGTTCGTCTCAGCGATCCGCGACGACCGCAACCGCGGGCAGAACGGCTGGGTGTACAAGGTCGGCCGGCGCGCCGCCAGCGCGGGCGCGGCCGATCCCACCGGCGCCTTCGGGCGCGGCCGGCTGCGCCGGGGCCAGCGGGTGACCTGGTTCTACTGCCGGATGAGGTCCGGCGGCTGCCAGCGGACGCTGGAGCTGGCCGCGGTGGCCGGCTCGGGGCAGGTGACCGCCACGGTGCGCGGCTACGACGACGAGGGCGCCGGCATTCCGGTGGAGGGCGCGACCGTCGAGAGCGGTGGCGTGAGCGGCGTGACCGGCGCCGACGGCAGCGTCCGGCTCGCGCTGTCGCCCGGCCGGCACAGGCTGGTGGCCCGCAAGGACGGCCTCGTGCGCTCTTTCGCCAAAGTGGTGAGCGTTGGGTGAGACGGCCGCTCGTCCTCCTCTGCCTGGTCCTCGCCCTGGCATCGCCGGGCTGTGGCCTGGGCGAGGGCGAGGAGCGCGGCGGCGGAGGCGCGCAGATACGGGTGACCCGGGACTTCGGCAAGACCGAGCTGGACTCCGCCCGGGTGGACAGCGTCCGCGAGGGCCAGACCGTGATGCGCCTCCTGCAGTCGAAGTTCGACGTGGGAACACGCTTCGGCGGCCGCTTCGTGGACGCCATCGACGGTCTCGGGAGCCGGGGGCCGGCCGGCCAGGTCGACTGGTTCTACTTCGTCAACGGAGTGGAGGCCGACGTCGGGGCGGCGGAGTTCGAGCTCTCGCCCAATGATCGAGTCCAGTGGGACCGCCGCGACTGGCGCGTGACCATGCGCGTGCCCGCCATCGTCGGCGCCTTCCCCGAGCCCTTCCTCCACGGGCTGGAGGGCAGGCGCCGCCCGGTGCGGGTGGAGTGCGAGGACTCGGAGTCGCGCGCCTGTCGCGACGCCCGGGCGACGCTGGAGCGCGAGGGCGTGTCGACCTCGGGGTCGTCGCTCGGCGCCCCCGGGGTCGAGGAGGTCACGCGGCTCGCGGTGGCTCGCTGGCCCGCCGCGCGGATCGTGCGCGGTGGGGGAAGCCTCGAGCAGGGGCCGGAGGAGAACGGAGTCTTCGTCCGCATCGCGCACGACGGGCGCTCCATCGACCTCCTGGACGAGCACGGCGACGTGGCCCGCACGGTGCGCCCCGGCGACGGCGTGGGCCTGGTGCTCGCGATGCGACCGCTCGGAGAAGAGCTCGTGTGGATGGTCACCGCGCTCGACGAGAAGGGGCTCGAGGCGGGCGTGCGGGCGCTCGACGAAGGGCGTTTGCGCGACGCTTTCGCCGTGGCGGCTCAGGGCGACGACGTGGAGAAGCTCCCGCTGGCGGTCGGATGAGCCTGATTCCCGTCTACCGGCCGAGACCGAGCGCGCTCCACGCGGCGCGCGCGGGTGCGGGCGCCTGCTTCTGCTGCGCGCTGGCCGTGACCGGCGCGCTCTACCGGCACCCGCTCGTGCTGGCCGCGACGGTCGCCGCCGTGGTGGGCGCCGGCGTGGCCGCCGGAGTGGGACGCGAGATCCGCCGGTCGCTCGCGCTCGCCCTGCCGCTTGCGCTGCTGGTGACGCTGGTCAACCCACTGGTCTACGCGGGCGGCGAGACCCTGCTGATCCGCGGCGGCACCGTGCTGGGCCGCCGCATCGACATCACACTCGAGTCGCTTGCCTACGGCGCGCTCAGCGGGCTCAGGGTGGTGGCGATCATCGTGGCCCTCGGACTGCTTTCGGCCGCCGTGGATCCCGACGAGCTGCTGCGCCTGTTCCGGCGCGTGTCCTATCGCTCCGCGCTCACCGCGTCGCTGGCCAACCGGCTGGTGCCTGTGCTGGCCCGCGACGCCGCGCGAATGTCCGACGCCGCGCGCTGCCGCCCCGAGCCGCCCGGCCGCCTGGCGGTCGCGCGTGCCGCCGTGTCCGGCGCCCTCGACCGCTCGGTCGACGTGGCGGCGGCGCTCGAGGTCCGCGGCTACTCGCTCGGGGGCCGCCCGCCGCGCCGCCGGCGGGCGTGGTCGCGCCACGACCTGCGCGTGGCGGGCGCCGCGGCGGGAATCCTCGCCGTCGCCGTGGCGGGGGCCGCCGCCGGCGTGGGAGCGGTGGATCCCTACCCGACGCTCGAGATCGCGTGGGGCCCCGCCGAGTGGGCGCTCTCCGCGGCGATCGTGCTGCTCGCCCTGAGCCCGTTCGCGGGCCGGGCGGCTCGCCTGGGGATCGGAGCCGGTCGATGAGCGAGCCGCTGGTGACAGCCGAGGCCTTCGGATACCGCTATCCCGAGTCGGCTCGGCCGGCTCTCCAGGACATCAGCCTGGAGCTCGAGCCCGGCACCTTCACCGTTCTCGCCGGGGTCTCCGGCTCAGGAAAGTCGACGCTGCTGCGGGCTCTCTGCGGCCTCGTGCCGCACTTCCACGGCGGTGAGGCCTCGGGCGAGCTGTGCGTGGGCGGGCTCGACGTGCGCGAGAACGGCCCGGGCGAGCTGGCCGAGCTCTGCGGCTCGGTCTTCCAGGAGCCCGAGACCCAGGTGGTGATGAGCGGAGTGCGCGCCGAGCTCGAGCTGCCGCTGGAGCACCGCCGCGAGCCCGCGGGCTCCATCGCCCGCGCGGTCGAGGAGACCGCGCTCGCGCTCGGCATGGCCCATCTGCTCGAACGGCGCACCGACACGCTCTCCGGCGGCGAGCTGCAGCGCGTGGCCATCGCCGCGGCGATGGTGCACGCGCCGCGGCTGCTGCTGCTCGACGAGCCCACGTCGCAGCTCGACCCGGTGGCCGGCGACGAGCTCGTGTGGTTGCTGCGCCGCCTCAACGAGGACTGGGGCACGGCCGTGGTGATCGCCGAGCACCGGCTGGAGCGCTGCCTGCCGGCCGCCGACCGGGTGATCGCGATGGCCGGCGGGCGCGTGGCCTGCGACGCCTCTCCGCCGCAGTTCCTCGACTGGGCCACCGGCGCTGCGCCCGCTCTGGCCACGCCGGCGGCGCGGCTGTTCTCGCTGGCCGGGGTGGAGCCTCTTCCCACGACCGTCAAGGCGGCGCGCGCGACGCTCGAACGTCGTGCCCTGCGGCCCGCGCAGAGCGACCCCGGGCCGGCTGCGCCGCGACGCCGGCGGCTCGCCCTGCCCAAACGGCGAAACGGACAACCGAGCCCCGCGCTGCGGCTGCGCGAGGTGTGGCACGAGATCGAGGACGGTCCCGTGGTGCTGCGCGGGATCACGCTTGACGTGGCGCCGGGTGAACCCGTGGCGCTGATGGGCCGCAACGGCGCGGGCAAGAGCACTCTGCTGCGGGTGGCCAAGGGCCTGGCGGAGCCCACGCGCGGGAGGGTCGAGCGCGCGGGCCGGGTGGCCCTGCTGTTGCAGAACCCCGGCGACTACCTGATCCACGACCACGCCGTGGAGGACGCGGGGGCCGAGGGCGTGGCCGCCGCCGGATTGGCCGGGCGAGAGGAGGCCAACCCGCGCGATCTCTCCGGCGGCGAGCGGCAGCGGCTCGCGCTCGAGGTGGTGCTGGCGGGCGAGCGTCCGGCGGCCGTGCTGCTCGACGAGCCCACGCGCGGAATGGACGGCGCGCACCAGGACCAGCTCGTCGCGAGGATCGGGGCGCTGGCGGGCGACGGCGCGGCGGTGATCGTGGCCACCCACGACAGTGAGTTCGCCGCCGCCTTCGCCGAGCGCGTGGTGCTGCTGGGACCGGGCACCGTGATCGCCGACGGCCGGCCGGCGGACGTGCTGGGCGGCGGTCGCCACTTCTCGACCCAGGTGGCGCGCATCACCGACGGCGCGGCGCTGCTGCCGGCCGCCGGAGCGGCCGCGCTCACGCGACTCCCGGAGCGGGAGCTGGCGCGATGAGCTGGCAGGCGTCCTCCTTCGTGCTCCTGGCGCTGGCGCTCGCCGTCGGCTTTGCCTGGTACGAACGCGACAAGCCGCCGGCCCGCGTGGTGGCCCTGGTGGCGGCCATGGCCGCGCTCGCGGTGGTGGGGCGCCTGGCCTTCGCGGCGATACCCAACGTCAAGCCCACCACGGACATCGTGCTGTTCGCCGGCTACGCGCTCGGCGCGGTGCCGGGCTTCGTGGTGGGAGCGGTCACGGCGATCGTGTCCAACATCTTCCTGTCCCAGGGTCCGTGGACCGCGTGGCAGATGGCGGGCTGGGGCGCCGTGGGCGTGGCGGGCGCGCTGCTCGCCCGAGCGCTGCGCGGACGTGAGCCCAACCGCTTCGTTCTGGCCGCCGTGTGCGGACTCGCGGGGCTCGTGTTCGGCGCGTGGATGGACGTCTACCAGTGGACGCTCACCGGGCGACAGGATCTCGACTCCTACCTCGTGGTGGCGGGCAGCTCGCTGCCCTACAACGTGGCCCATGCGGTGGGCAACGTCGTCTTCTGCCTGCTGATCGGGCCGCTGTTCATCCGCGCGCTGCGGCGCTACCGCCGGCGGCTCGAGGTGAGCTGGCGGCCGGCGCCGGCCACGATCGGGGCGGCCGTGACGGTGCTCGCTCTGTTCGCGCTGCTCCCGGCCGCCGCCGGAGCCGCCACGCCGAGCCAGCGCGCCGAGCGCTACCTCCTGCGAGCTCAGAACGCGGACGGTGGCTTCGGGGCAGCGCCGCGGCAGCGCTCGAGCCCCCTCTACAGCGGCTGGACGGCCCTCGGCCTCGCCGCCGGGGGCCACAATCCGCGCGACGTGGCCCGCGGCCGGGGCCGTTCGCTCGCCGGGTACGTCAAACGCAGCCTGCGCGGAGTCCGTGATGTCGGTGAGATCGAGCGCACAGTGCTGGTGCTGCGGGCGGCCGGACTCGACCCGCGCAGCGTGGGACGTCGCGACCTGATCACGGAGATCCAGCGGCGGCGCCGCGGCAACGGCTCGATCGCCGGCTTCGTGAGCTACACCACCTTCGGGATCCTGGCCATTCGTGCGGCCGGCGAAGCGGTGGGCTCGGCCACCCTGCGCTGGCTGCTCGGGGCCCAGAACGGCGACGGCGGCTTCGGCGTGGCTCCCGCGTCGGGCAGCGACAGCGATATGACCGGAGCCGTGCTCCAGGTGCTCGCCGTGACCGGCCGGGCACGGAGCCGGGCCTCGCGGCGCGCCGTGGCCTACCTGCGCGACAACCAGGGTTCCGACGGCGGCTTCGGCCAGATGCAGGGCCGCAGCGCCAACGCCCAGTCCACGGCCTACGCCGTGCAGGGTCTCCTGGCCGTTGGTGCCGCGCGCCGCTCGGTGGCCCGCGGGCTCGCGTATCTGGTGCGGCTGCAGCGCCGGGACGGCAGCATCGCCTACTCGTCCACGAGCAGCCAGACCCCGGTGTGGGTCACGGCCCAGGCGCTGATGGCGCTCCGGCGCGCACCGCTGCCGCTCGAGGCCGTGCCCAGGGAGCGGCGGCCGGCCGAGACGGCCGCGGCGGCCCCGTCCGCGCCGAGCTCTCCAGAGTCTCCCGCGGCGACCGCCCCGAGCGAGACGGCGGGCGGCAAGGAGCCCTCAGCTCGCGCCGGAGCCGGGGGCGGGGCGGCCGCCCCCGCCGGCCCGGACGCGCCCGCGGGGGCCGCTACGGCCGCGGAGGCCAAGCGCAACGCTGCGCCACGGGAGGGCGGTTTGACCCTCGACCCCGCTCCGGACGCCGCCCCCACGAGCGCGGAAGACGGCGGTGGAGGAGTGCCGGCCGTGCTCGTGATCTCCGCTCTGGCCGCGCTCGCGGGCGTGCTCTGGCTCTTCCGGCGTCGCCTGCGCCGGCTCGTGGGGCGCCGGCCGGCGCCGTCCTGACCCCCTCGTACGCGAGTACCGCCAACAGCAAGCCACCCGCCGGCCCCCATCCCGGCGGTCGCGGTGGACAGTATGAGTAAAACCAGCAGCGTCATGGGTAGTAGGCCGGCGGAAATGAAGGTTTTCTGGGGCCTTGCACCCAGCTGATCGGGGGGAAGCAATGGCAGGGCGCGACTACGGGCGGGCGGTACCCCTTCTGGATGCTCGTCCTGGCGGACCGGCTGCGCGCTTCGCGGGCCGGTTGCGGGGCCGGCATCCAGTGGCGGTGTTCGTCGCCGCACTCTTGCTCGGCTTCACCGTCCTCGGCCTGATCTCCATTGCGCTCGGGCTCGTGGTTACCGACGTTCTGCTGCACAGCGGTGGCCTGGGCCGCACCGACAACAGCACGGTGAGGTCCATCGTCGCCGAGCGCACGCCGTTCCTCACGGATGCCTCGGAGGTGGGCTCGAGCCTCGGCGGGGCACCGCTGCTGCCGATTCTGGTGGGCGTGGTCGCACTCGTGTGCGCGTTTCTACGCAAGTGGCGGATCGCCGCCTTCGCGGTATTCGTCCTGGTGGTCGAATCGGCCACCTATCGCGTCACCTCGCTGGTCGTGCCGCGCGATCGTCCCCACGTTCATCGGCTCGAGGACCTGCCGGCGGACGCGAGCTATCCCTCCGGTCACACGGCGGCGTCCATCGCGGTCTACATCGGCCTTGTCTTGCTACTGACCTCGACCTTCCCGAGCCGAGCTCTGCGCGTGTCGGCCTGGACAGCGGCGATCGTGATCCCGGTGTTCGTCGCCCTGGCTCGCATGTACCGCGGAATGCACCATCCCCTCGACGTGGCTGGCGGGCTCGTCATCGGGATCGGCGCGCTGCTGGTGATCCTGTTCGCTTGTCGCGCGGCGGGCGTCGCACACGAAACGCGGAGCCTGGTCGCAGCACGGTCCGGAGGTGCGCGCCGCGCCGAGCCGGTCGCATGAAGCCGCGGTCATCGCCCCACCGGAACGAGGTCAGCAAGTTCCAGTTCAAGGTCAAGGTCGAGGCAGGCGCACTCAACGTGTGCGTCCCCCGACGGGATAAGGAGACGATCTAGTGCGCCAGGACCTAAGCGAAAGCGCCCCGGACGTCAGCGCCGCCGGCGCCCCGATCCGGCAGGCACAGTCGAAGGGCGACGACTTCGCTCGCACCCGCACGTTCGAGTGGCTGGCACGTGCCGGCCTCGCCGCGCGCGGCGTCATCTACGCCGTCATTGGTGTCCTCGCAATCAAGGTCGCCCTCGGCGAAGGCGGCGAGACCACGAACCAGAACGGGGCGCTCACCGAGATCGCGAAGCAGCCCTTCGGCAAGGTGCTGCTCATCCTCATGGCCGTCGGCCTGGCCGGCTACTCGATCTGGCGGTTCGTGCGGGCCGCCATCGGTCACGGAGTGGAGACCACCGACGACACCAAGGAGCGGATCGACAGCCTCGTCAGCGGGATCGGTTACGCCGCGCTGTGCATCACCGCGGTCGCGATCATCGTGGGATCGGGCGGGGGCGGCTCGGGTAGCCCGGACAAGGCGACGGGCGGCGTCCTCGGCTGGCCCGCCGGCCAGTTTCTCGTCGCCGTGGGGGGATTGATCGTGATCGGCGTCGGCTTCCAGGAGGGCTACAAGGCAATCACGAAAAGCTTCCTCGAGGACGCCAAGACCGGGGAGATGAGCGAGAGCGTCGAGCGGGGGTACACGGCGCTGGGGTTCTTTGGGCACCTGGCGCGCATGGTGGTGTTCGTGCTGATCGGCTACTTCTTCATCCGGGCGGCAATCGATTACAACCCGGACAAGGCGGTGAGCCTGGACGGTGCGCTGGCCGCCGTCGGCCAGGCGTCCTACGGGCCGATTCTCCTGGGCATCGTGGCGGCCGGCCTGATCGGCTTTGCCGCCTTCTCGATCGCCAACGCACGCTACCGGAGGGTGTAGGCGCGCACACGCGTTTCCGGCGTCAGCGCGTGTACCTGACGAGCTCCTCGCGTTCTGTTCCGCCGGAGACGTCGACCGCGAGAACGGCCTGCCCGCTCCCCTTGGGCCTCAATGCCGTCGGCGATCATCTTCGTCTTGTTGGTGACCTCGCGAGCAGGGCGGCCCCCGCGGCCAGCTTCAGGGTCAGAGTCGTGTTGCTCATGCTCCCGTCCTTTCGTTGATGGGAGCTGTTGATTTGCCACTTGTCGCAGACCGAGATGAACGCGCCCTGAGAGCTCTACGTTGTACTCACGGCGGCTACGGCGGCAACGGCGTCCCGCGCGCCGGACGCGTAGCCATCGGTAGGCGTGGGCCTCGAGTTCGAACTCTGCCTGCCGGTTGTCGAGCGGGTGCACGTCGGCCGAGAAGAGGTCGACCAGGGCGTCTGCGTCCGCTGGGTCGTCGAGCGCGAGCGTGACCGTTGCCGCTTGCCGCCCATCTACTCGTTGTCACGCCGTCCCGCCCGGGCCCGTATCTCTCTCAACGGGCGCCAGTGTGAAGACCTGGATCGCCACGTCGGCCCGTACGTCGCTATCGCTCAGGAGGGCCGCCACTCTTCGCCCGAGTGCCTCCTCCACACTCGCGATCAGGTCGTGGCGCATCGACTTCTGCAGCCGGTCGCGAACCTGCCTGATCTGGTCATCCATTCCGCGGGCGACCAGGTTGCGTTCCGTGGTGGTCAGCGCGCCGCCCAGCAGGACGATCACGGCATCCTGGCTGATGATCGTCTTGGCCGCCGTCGGACCGCGTCCTGCGTGCTCGCGGAGAATCTGTACGCACGCCCTGGAGATCGTCGCGGCCGCGGTTTCGGTCGTAGACAATGGTGCCGGCTCTCAGGAGCCGTTGCGCCGGACGTGAGCGAGGAGCTCCGCTCCCTCGTTGATGCTTTGGACAGCGTCGGCCAGCCCGCGCCCTACGGCCGGTGACCGTGAGGACGGCGATCGACCGGGCTCTGACGGCGGAGTGACGTCGGCCGGGACGATGGCCACCGTCGCGTGGAGCGTCAGGAGCCGGAGGCCCAGGACGCGCGCCAGGATCGACGCCTCGACAAGCGCTCCGCCGGAGAGCCGCGTCCTGCGGCCGGCCAGTACCAGCCGGCTGCGCAGAACGCTGACCTCGCGATCCTCACGAATCTCCGGCCCCTTCCCCGCGACGCCGCAACGACGAGATCCCGGCGCTCGCCGCCGTGAGGGCGGCCAAGCCACCGGTGGCGATCAGACCACCCTTGATGGCCTTGCCCGATCCGCCGCTCGGCAGCTTCTTCACCCCTTTCGGGACGTCGAGCGAGTCGCCGACCGATTCCACAACGCGTTGCAGTTGACTCTTCCTGTTGAAGATCCCCATCAGATTGCCTCCGTTCAGCGCTTGGCGCGAGACGCCTTGTTGATCGCGTCGACGAGCTCCGCCTTGCTCATGTTGGTCCGGCCCTCGATCCCGATACCGGCCGCCAGCTCCACCAGCTCCGGCTTGTTGTAGGACTCCAGGCTGCCGTTCGTCGGGGTGCGCCGGAGCTCGCGCGCGGTGTCCTTCGCCGCCGTCTTCGCGTGCGCGCGGATCTCCTCCGCGGCCTTGACCTGGGCCTCGGCGTCACCGGCCTGCTGCTCTGCTTCGCTGGCGAGCTGTTGGGCCTGGCGCTGCGCCTCGTCGGCGGCGGCACGTGCCGCTTCGGCTGCTTCGTCGGCCAGCCGTCTGGCGTCCGCCAGTTTCTCGGTCGCTTCCTCGACGAGCTCCTCGGCGTGCTGCTGGGCCTCTGCGGCCTCCTGCTGAGCCTGCTCGTTCTCGTCCTCGACCTCGGCCTGGACTTCCTCCTGCTCCTCTTCGGCATCCGCCTCGGCGGCCTGCCGCTCACGCGCCACGGCCTCCTCGGCCGCCCTCCGGGCCTCGTCGACCCGCTGCTTTGTTTCCTGAGCGGTCTCCCGCTCGACTTCCTTCATGCGGGCCCGGCCACGCTCACTCACCTCGCTTGCGTGCTCGGAGGCCTCCTTGGACTCCTGCGCGGCTTCGATCGCGCGCTCCTCCGCCTCGCGAGCCTGCTCCGCGGCTTCGCGGGCGCGCTTCATGCGGACCTCCACCGAGTCGCCGCCGGGAGCGGCGTCGGCCAATGCCGCGCTCACCTTCCGCCGGCGGTCGCGGGCACCTGCCCTGGCGGACTCGGCCGCGTCCTCGACCGCTTCCACAGGCTTGCGCGCTCGGGAGAGCAACCAGGCGCCGTTGGACGGCATCTCCTGCAAACCCTCTCGCATCCGTTCCGACAAGGACATCTTTCCTACCTCTCTGGCGACGTTAGACATTGATGAGTCTAGATAAGACACTAGCGTCTCGTCAAGCGAACCTTTACACTAGCGACGAGACGACGATGTCCCAGCCTGCCCCCAGACCGGCTTTGCAGCAGCGCGTAGCCGCGGCGATTCTCGATGGCGCGGCGCGGATGTTCGCGGTGGAGGGAGAGCAGGCGAGCATGAACGACATCGCGGCCGCAGCCGGAGTGGCCCGGGCCACCGTCTACCGCTATTTCCCGAACCGCCAGGCGTTGCTCGACGAGCTGGCGCTCGCCGCGGTCAGCGACGCGGATGCACGGCTGGAGTCGGCCAGGATCGACGAGGTGGACCCCGAAGAGGGCGTAGTCCGGGCGGTGCGGGCCCTCGTCGACGTAGGGGACTCCTTCGTGCTCCTGGCGCGCGGGCGGAGCCGATCCGATGCCGGCCGGTTCGAGCGCAGTCTCAGCCGGCCTCTGCGTCAGCTGTTCGAGCGCGGCCAGGCCACCCGGGACATCCGTGGCGACATCACCAGCGCGCGCCTGACCGAGTCGCTCATCGGCCTGATCGTCGGAGTGCTGATGTCCAACCCGCCGCTCGGCAAGGAGGACCAGATCGCCACGATCACGGCGCTCTTCCTCGATGGGGCCCGCGCTCGGGGTCCGCGTCCTTCGTGAAGCCGCTTCAGCCCGCCACTGCCGTATCCCCGCGCGACGCTGCCAATCCCACATCTCAGGAGAAGCCCATGGAGCAAGAGACCGATCGACCGGCCGAGGACGAGGAGACCGACGAGCAGACGGACGACCAGCCGGATGAGAAGCCCGAAGAGGCCAGCCCTCTCCTGCAGGAGCTGGTGGCCTATCTGCGTGACAACCGCACGGAGCTACGCGAGGAATGGGCTCGGCGCATCAGCGAGGCCGAGCTCCTGGGCGTGATGTCGGACGAGGAGATCTTCTCCGAGGCCACCGAGGTGTACGACAACTACGTCGATGCACTCGAGTCCGGCAGCATCGAGAACCTGCAGACCTACGCCCGCGAGCTCTCGGAGAGAATCATCCCCCGCGGAGTCGAGACGCACGAGGTGCTCGGGATCGTCCTCCTGCTGCGCGACGTGCTCGCGCGTTCGCTGTTCACGAAGTATCAGGAGGATCTGGAGCTCCTCAATTCCGTCCTGGACGAGTACGAGCCCGCTGCCAACCGGATCGCGGTGACCGTCGGGGTCAGCTTCGTGGAGGAGCGCGAACGCGTCATCCAGGAACAGCAGGAGTCCCTTCGTGAGCTGTCCACGCCCGTCCTGCAGCTGCGCGAACGGCTTCTCATCCTGCCGATCATCGGCGTGCTCGATTCGTCTCGCGCGCGCCAGCTGACCGAACAGCTCCTGGGATCGATCCAGGAGAATCGTGCCCGCGTGGTGGTCATCGACATCACCGGCGTCGCGACGATCGATCGCACGGTGGCCAACCATCTCGTCCAGACCGTCGAGGCGTCTCGACTGATGGGCGCGAGCACGATCCTCACCGGCCTGTCGTCGGAGATCGCCCAGACACTCGTGGACCTCGGCGTCGACCTCGGCATGATGAGGACGGTGGGCGACCTCCAGGGCGGGCTCGAGGAGGCCGAGCGGCTGGCCGGCTACCGAGACGACGAGCCCGAAGCCCCCCAGGACGTCGAGACCTAGGCCGCCACGCGGATGTCAGTCGCGATCCTGCGACAGGGCGACTACCTGATCGCCTCGATCCAGTCGGACCTCTCCGACAGCCAGGTCCTGGAGCTCCGCAACGAGCTCTCGGAGCTGGTGGGGAGGCACCGCGCAAAGGGGATCGTGATCGACGTCGCCGCCCTCGACGTCATCGATTCCTTCGTCGCCCGGTCGCTGCGTTCGATCGTCCTCACGGCGAGGCTGCGTGGCGCCGAGACGGTCATCGTCGGCATTCAGCCGGACGTGGCGATCGCCATGGTGCAGTTCCGCCTGAACCTCGGGCCGCTGCGCGTGGCGCTCGATCTGGACGAAGCCCGGGAGCTCCTCGACTGCCTGACACGGGGAGACGTCGATGGACGATGAGGTCCGTGTCGCCATCGACGCCGACGCCGACCTGGTGAAAGCCCGGGCCGAGGGGCGCGCGATGGCCGAGCAGCTTGGATTCCCGAGGCCCGATCCCACTCTCGTCGCAACCGCCATCTCGGAGGTCGCGCGCAACATCGTCGTCCATGCAGGCCGCGGCGAAATCGTGCTCCGCCCGCTCAACGAGCCCCACCGCTACGGCCTCCTCGTGATCGCCCGCGATGAGGGAACGGGGATCCGAGACCTCGAGGCGGCACTACGCGACGACTACAGCGGGAGGGGCGGTCTCGGCCTCGGGCTTCCCGGGGCCCGGCGCCTGATGGACGAGTTCGAGGTCGAGTCGAGCCCCGACACCGGCACGATCGTGACGATGAGGAAGTGGCGGGTCCGCGACGAGCTGGAGCGCCTTCGCCAGGAGCGCCGCCGGCGTGAGTAGGGACCCGGTCGAGTGGGGCGTTGCCGCCCAGTGCCGGCGCGGCGAGGTCACGAGCGGTGACCTTGCGATCGTCACGTGGCTGCCCGACGGCCCTCTTGTGGCGGCGGTCGACGGGCTGGGGCACGGTTACGAGGCCGCTCGGGCCGCCGAGGCCGCCGGGGAGGTGCTCCGCGAATGCGCAAGCCAGGACCTCGTCCCGCTGGTGGAGCGCTGCCACGGCGCCCTGCGGCACACGCGCGGGGCGGCGATCAGCCTGGCCTTCGTCTCGCTTCTGAAGGGCACGATGACGTGGCTCGGGGTCGGCAACGTGGAGGGGCGGGTCATGAGCGGCGACCCATCGGCCACACGGCTCAAGGGGTCGCTCGCGCTTGGCAGCGGCGTACCCGGGCACGAGTTGCCGACGATGCGAACGGCGACCATCGACGTGCAGCCGGGCGACGTCCTCGTCCTGGCGACCGATGGGATCAGGACAGCCTTCGCGGACTCGCTCGACACCTCCGGCTCGCCCCAGGCGATCAGCGATCGCATCATGGCGGGGTACCGGAGGCCCACCGACGACGCCCTGGTGGTCGCGGTCCGCTACCTCGGCCTGCGGCCGTGACCACTCCGGCCGACAGCGGCGGGGCCCCCTTCCGAGCCGAGTACGCGTCCGCCCTCGCGGACTACCTGGGCGACCGGAGCGAGGGTTCCCTCCGCGTCGCGTATGAACTCGGGCGCGAGGCGGTGAGCCGTCAGCTGAGCGTCCTCGACCTGGCCGTCGCCCACCAGGAGGCCCTGCTCTCGGTGCTCGCCGAATCGTCGAGCCGCGCAGAGACTCAGTACGTGACCGGCGCGGCCGGCGAATTCTTTCTCGAGAGCCTGTCCTCCTTCGAGATGGTCCAGCGGGGGTTCGGAGAGGCCCGCGAGGCCGCTCGGCTCGAACGCCGTCAGACCGAGATGTCGCGTCAGCTGTCCACGTTCCTGGCCGACGCCTCGCTGGCCCTCACCGCTTCGGACTCTCTCGAGGAGATGCTGCGGCTTGTGGCCGAGCAGGCGCGTGAGCTCATCGAGGCCGACTGCTGCGTGGCCACGGTGGCGGCGGACGGCCAGCCGCGTAGCGCCGAAGCCGCCTCTTATTCGGGCGCCGACCGGGCGTGGTCGGGGTTCCTTCAGTGGCTCGACCTGTTCGCGATCTACCGGCTCATCCGTGAGAGCGGCGGCTCGGTGAGGATGGGGCCGGAGCAACTCGCTCTCCAATCCCCGTTTTCCCTCGCAGGAGGCGATCGTCCGCTTCAGGGGTGGCTGGCAGCCTCACTGACCGCCCTGGACGGCAGCGACCTCGGAGCCATCCAGCTCTTCGACAAGCACGAGGGCAGCTTCACCGCGGACGACGAGGCCGCCCTCGTCCATCTCGGTCAGATGGCGTCGGCGGCCGTGGAGAGAGCACGGCTCTACTGAGTCTCAGCCCAGCGCCCGGCCGATCAGCCGGTCCATCACGCGGTCGGGCACCACCCGGGCCATCACCGCGCGCTGCTTGGCGTCGCGGCCGATCACGTAGCGGGCCCGCGGGCGCTTGTGCGTGAGCGCCATGCCGATCAGCTCGGCCACCTCGCGCGCGGGCATGCCGCGCTCCTGCTCGATCTTCACCGTCTCGCGCCGCAGGGCCTCGATCACCCGTCCGTACAGGCGGTCGAGCTCGCCGGCGGGCATGTCCTGCATCATGCGCTCGATCAGGGCGTTGCCCTTCTGCCAGATCGGCGTCTTGACGCCGCCGGGCTCGATCACCACCACGTCCACGCCCTGGGGCCGCAGCTCTCGCCGCAGCGAGTCCGAGAAGCCCTCCAGCCCGAACTTGGACATCGAGTAGGCGCCCATCAGCGGCAGCGCCATGCGCCCGCCGATCGAGCTCACGTTGATCACCCTCCCGCGCGCCTGCCGCAACGCGGGCACGAGCGCCTGGGTCACCGCCACCTGGCCGATCAGGTTGATCTCGAGCTGCTGGCGCAGCTGATCGACGGGCAGGAACTCGATCGGGCCCGCCACGGCGATGCCCGCGTTGTTCACGAGCCCGGCGAGCGGGGACTGCCCGAGCTCGTCGCGCACGGCGGCGATCTGGGCGGCGTCGGTCACGTCCAGGCGAACCGTGCGCACGCCCTGGGCGCCGAGCCGCTCGGCGTCCTCATCGCGGCGCACGCCGCCCACGGCGTCGAAGCCCAGCTCGCGCAGGTGAAGCACCGTGGCCTCACCGATGCCGGTGGAGGCGCCCGTCACGAGGACCGTTCCCGAGGCCATGAGGCAGCGGAGGGTACCTTGCTAGCGTCGCGCAAAGTGGAGCTCGAGCAGGCGATCCGCACGCGTCGCACCCACAAGGCCTACGGGTCCGAGCCGGTGCCCGCCGAGTTGTTCGAGCGGTGGGCCCCGAGTCGCACCTGGGCCCCGCACGCCAGGAGAAGGAGCCTCCGGGCAGAAACCCGCCCGGCGACTACGTAACGTTCCTTCCGTGATCCCGCGCGCGGACGCCCTGGCCTCGCTCGAGCGCGACCCGTTCGACGTGGTCGTGGTGGGCGGCGGCATTACGGGCGCGGGGGTGGCCCTCGACGCCGCCTCGCGCGGGTACAGCGTGGCCTTGATCGAGAAGGCGGACTTCGCGTCGGGCACGTCCAGTCGCTCCTCCAAGCTCGTGCATGGTGGGCTGCGCTACCTGCAGAACTTCGACCTCGGGCTCGTTCGCGAAGCGCTGCTGGAGCGCTCGTTGATGGTCGAGCTGGCCCCGCACCTGGTCCGGCCCCTGCCCATGCTGGTGCCGGCTTTCGAGGGCAAGCGTCCCGACCGGCTCATGGGCGTGGGGCTCAACATGTACGACGCGATGTCGTGGCGCCGCGGCCGCGACGACGAGGAGTGGAGCCCGGCGCGCCACCGCATGATCGACGGGGAGGAGACGTTGGCCATGGCGCCCGCTCTCGCCGCCCGGGCGCCCACCGCTTCCTATCTCTTCTACGACTGCCAGACCGACGACGCGCGGCTGGTCCTCACCGTGCTGGGCGAGGCGGAGCGCTTCGGCGCCGTATGCGTGAACGGTGCCGAGGTCACCGGGCTGGTGGAGCGCGGCGGCCGCGCCGCCGGTGTACTGGTTCGCGACAGCGGTGATAGCGGCGAGTTCGAGGTGAGCGCCGCCAACGTGGTCAACGCCACCGGTGTGTGGGCGGACCGCCTGCGCCCCGACGAGCTCTACGGCGAGGAGGAGGTGCCGCGCATCCGGCCCAGCCGAGGCACCCACGTGACCCTCGCGCGCGAGAAGCTGAAGGTCGACGCCGGGGTGATCGTCCCGGCCGGCGGCGGGCGCGGAGTGTTCGCACTGCCCTGGCTCGGACGCACCCTCGTGGGCACCACCGATAACGACTACGAGGGCTCGCTCGAGCACGTGCCTCCATCCGACGACGACATCGAATATCTGCTCGAGGCGGTCAACGGCTTCTTCGAGACCGAGCTGTCCGCGACCGACCTCACCGGCGCCTACGCCGGCGTGCGCCCGCTGATCTCGACCGGAGATCCCAAGAAGTCGGTTGACATCTCCCGCAGGGCGGAGCTGTACGAGACGAGCTCGGGACTCGTGACGATCACCGGCGGCAAGCTCACCACCTGGCGGCGGATGGCCAAGATGGCGGTGGATCGCATCGTCGAGCGCGAGGCGCGCGAGGCGCCCTGCCGGACACAAGAGATCCCGCTCGGTCAGCCCGTCGATCCCGAGGACTTGCCGGCCGTACCGTCGGTGGACGAGGGCAGCCGCGAGCACCTGGCGCACCGCTACGGTCACGCCGCTCAGTTCGTGCTGCGCCTGGCCGACGCCGAACCCGACCTCGGCCGGCGGGTGAGCCCGGCCCTGCCCGACATCTGCGCCGAGGCCGCCTTCGCCGCGGCCCACGAGCAGGCGCGCAGCGTGGGCGACGTGCTGCTGCGGCGCACCCGCCTCGGGATACTCGACGCCCGCGAGCTGGCCGCCCCGGGTAGCGAGGGCACGCTCGCGGTGGCGCGCGCGATGGGCTCGGCGCTGGGCTGGGACGACACGCGCATCGGCCGCGAGCTGACGGACTGGGCCGAGCTGGCGCGCAGCGAGGGGCTCGCTCCCGGCGAGCCGCACGCGGTGGTGGTGCCCGAGGGCGCCCCGGAGGAGGCCGCTTGATCCTGCGCCTGCGCGACCACGTGCTCGACCTCTCCACGCCCGTGCTGATGGGGATCGTGAACGCCACGCCCGACTCCTTCTCCGACCATCAGGGACCCAAGCGCCTCGACGATCTGGCCGAGCGCGCTCTCGCCCAGGTGGATGCCGGCGCGGCGATCGTCGACGTCGGCGGCGAGTCCGGCCGGACCGATACCAGCGCCGTCTCGGTGGACGAGGAGGCCGCCCGGGTGGTCCCCCTGGTGGACCGGCTGGCCTCGGCCGGGCTCACGGTGTCGGTGGACACCTGGCGCGCGCCCGTGGCCCGCGCCGCGCTGGCGGCCGGCGCGCAGATGATCAACGACGTGAGCGGGCTCAGCGACGAGGGCGTAGCCCAGGCGTGCGCGGCCAGCGGGGCGGCCCTGGTGGTCACCCACACCGCCGTCCCTCCCAAGACCAAGGCGTTCCCCCGCTACGCCGACCTGATCGGCGAGGTGGACGCCTTCCTGGGTGAGCGCGTCGAGCGCGCGCGTGCGCTCGGCGTGGCCGGCGACCGGCTGGTGCTCGATCCCGGGATCGACCTCGCCAAGACCCCGGCCGAGTCGATCGAGCTGCTGCGTTCTCTGCCGCGCTTCGCCGAGCGCGGGCTGCCGCTCCTCCTGGCCGTGTCGCGCAAGGACTTCGTGGGAGCCCTGACCGGCCGCACGCCGGCCGAGCGCGACGCGGGCACGCTGGCCGCCGTGGGCGCGGCGGTCCGCGGCGGTGCGCAGATCCTGCGCGTGCACGACGTGGCCGGGGCCCGCGACTACCTGCAGGTGGAGGCCGCGCTGGCGGGGCGGGACCCGGTGGAGACGGGGCTCGAGCTGGCCGAGGAGATCCGCCGGGAGGCCGTATGAGCACGATCACGATCGCCCAGCTCTCCGATCTCCACTGCGGGTCGGCCCACTTCGTGCCGAGCCTGCTCGACCGCGCCCTCGTGGAGGTCAACGAGCTCGACCCCGACATCGTCATCGTGTCCGGCGATCTCACCGACTTCGGGCTGCGGGCCGAGTACCAGCTGGCCGCGGACTACCTGGCGCGCATCGCCTGCGAGCGGGTGATCGTGATCCCCGGAAATCACGACTCGCGCAACGTGGGCTACGTGCACTTCGAGGAGCTGATGGGCGAGCGGCGCTCGGTGCTCCACCACGACGGTGTCTCGATCGTGGCCGTGGACTCCACCGAGCCCGACCTCGATCACGGCGTGATCGGGCGTGGCCGCTACCAGTGGATCATCGACCGCTTCGGCGAGCACGAGGCCTTCCTGCGCATCTTCGTCCTCCACCATCACCTGCTGCCCGTGCCGGGCACGGGCCGGGAGCGCAACGTGGTCCACGACGCGGGGGACACGCTCGAGACGCTTCAGCGCGCCGACGTTCACCTGGTGCTGTCCGGACACAAGCACGTGCCCTACGCGTGGTCGCTCGAGAACCTCTTCGTGGTGAACGCGGGCACGGTCTCCACCACCCGCCTGCGCGGCAAGACCAAGCCCTGTTACAACCTGATCGAGGCCTCGCGGGAGCGCGTGACCGTGTTCCGCAAGTACCCCTTCCACGAGCAGGACGCGATCATCTCCTTCGATCCGCGTACGTACGAGTACGAGAAGGACAAGTCGCTGCTGGGCGAGACCGCACACGGCTGAGAGCTGCGAGCCGCGTTGGCGCGCGGGCATCGTTTGCAGCGGTCAGGCCGGGTACTCGGGAGAGAGACCCGAGAACGAATCAGGAGACACATATGACCAGCACGATCGAGCAGTCCATAGAGGTCGACGTTCCCATCGAGCAGGCCTACAACCAGTGGACGCAGTTCGAGGAGTTCCCTCGCTTCATGGACGGCATCGACCGCATCGATCAGCTCGACGAGCGTCGGCTGCACTGGGTGGCCAGCTTCGGCGGCGAGACGCACGAGTGGGACGCGGAGATCGTCGAGCAGGCGCCCGAGGAGCGCGTGGCGTGGCGCAACACCGACGGCAAGGACAACGCCGGCGCCGTGACCTTCCACAAGATCGACGGCGACACCACCCGCGTGATGGTCCAGATGGACTGGGCGCCCGAGGGCATCAAGGAGAAGGTGGGTGCCGCGCTCGGTGCCGACGACCGCCGCGTGAAGGGCGACCTCGAGCGCTTCAAGGAGTTCATCGAGGGCCGCGGCTCGGAGAGCGGCGCGTGGAGGGGCGAGGTCCCCCGCGAGGGCTAGTTCGCCGGCACCGCCCCTCCCGCCGCGCGCCTAGGCGACAATCCGCGCGTGGCGGAGGGGCCGGTCATCGCGTTGGTCGACGGGGAGCATCACCCGGCGGCTGTGCGCGAGCTCCTCGAGGAGATCGACCGCGAGCGCGGCCTGGCGGGAGTGATCTTCTGCGGGGGCGAGGAGAAGCTCGGCCCGGGATCGCTCGAGGAGCACTACGGGCGCCCGGTGGAGACCGGGCTCGACGAAGGCCTTCGCCGGCTGGCGGGCACCGCGGGACGGCCGGTGGCGGTAGTCGATCTGGCCGACGAGCCGGTGTTCGGTGCCGGCGCCAAGCTTCACGCCGCCGCGCTGGCTCTGGCGCTCGGGCTCGCCTACGAGGCGCCCGGTGTGCGCCTCACCCCGCCGCGCTACGAGCGGCTCGACTACGCCGGCCCGACGCTGGCCGTGATCGGGACCGGCAAGCGCACCGGCAAGACCGCGGTGGCCGGACACTGGGCCGCTCTGCTGCGCGGGCGTGGGGTGGACCCGGTGATCGTCTGCATGGGCCGCGGCGGCCCCTCGGCGCCGCAGCTGGCCCAGCCGGACATCGGCCTCGATGAGCTGATCGCCATCGCCGGCGCCGGCGGCCACGCGGCCTCGGACTACCTCGAGAACGCGGCGCTGGCGGGGGTGCGCAGCGTGGGCTGCCGGCGCGTGGGCGGTGGCCTGGCGGGCGAGCCGGCCCGCTCCAACGTGGCCGAGGGGGCCGCTCTGGCGGCGCGCCTCGAGCCCGGCGCGATCGTGCTCGAGGGCTCGGGGGCATGCATCCCGCCGGTGCAGGCCGACCGGACCGTGTGCATGGTCGGCGCCGGTGCCGCGGAGCCGTTCGCCGAGTACCGGCTCGCCCGCGCCGACCTCGTGCTGTCCGCCGACGGCGCGCCGGCCGTGCAGGGCGCGATTCGCTTCTCGCTGCGCCCCGAGCCGGTCGAGCCGCTGCCGGCCAACGCGCGCGTGGCGCTGTTCACCACCGGCGCGCCCGCGGTCGACGACGTGGAGCCGGTGGTGGCCTCCTCGAACCTCGCTCGCCGCTCCGCGCTCGGCTCGGACCTCGCACGGGCGGAGAGCGAGGGCTGTGATCTGTGGCTGACGGAGCTCAAGGCCGCGGCGATCGACACGGTCGCCGTTCGCGCGCAGGCCGCGGGCGCCCGGGTGATCTTCCTGCGCAACCGGCCCGTGGGGATCGACGACGCTCTGCTGGCTCTGTACGAGGATGCTCGCGATGCCGGCTGAGACGATCGTCGTCCACAAGGGCCACGGCCTGCCCTACTCGAAGGGCCTGATGGCACAGTCGCTCTCGGCCAGCGGGCTAACACCGGAGCGCTCGTTCGAGCTCGCCCGCGAGATCGAGCGCAGGCTGGTGCTGCGCGGGGACAGTGAGATCGGCGTGGAGGGCCTCGACTCGCTCTGTCTCGAGGTGCTGAGGGCGGGGGAGGGGGAGAGCGCGGCGCGCCGCTACCTGAGCTGGCGGCGCCTCGACCGGCTGGACCGCCCCCTCGTCGTGCTGATCGGCGGCACCACGGGGGTCGGCAAGTCGACGCTGGCCACCATGCTCGCCGCAAGGCTCGGCATCACCCGGGTTATCGCCACGGACGTGATCCGCCAGGTGCTGCGCGCGTTCTTCACCCGCGAGGCGATGCCCACGGTCCACCACTCGGCCTTCGACGCAGGAGGGATCGAGGGCTACTCGGAACAGGCCGAGCACGTGGCCACCGGGGTCGCGGCCATCGCGGAGAGGGCGGTCAACGAGGACAAGCCGGTGGTGATCGAGGGGGTGCACGTGCTTCCGGGGGCGCTGGCCGAGGAGCTCGGCGGGCGCTGCGTGCTCGTCGAGGCGCTCCTGGTGGTGGGCGACGAGGAGCTGCACCGCGGCCACTTCTCCCACCGCCCGGGCAGCCGGCCGGCCAAGCGCTATCTCCTCGGCTTCGAGCGGATCCGCGGCCTCCAGGTCCATCTGAGCGCGATGGCGGACGCGCGCGGCGTGGCCGTGATCGACAACGAGAGCGTGGACACCGCGCTGGCCGCGTTGATGGAGCTGGTGCTCGACGCGGTCGAGGAGGCCACCTGATCGCGGGCCTGGAGGGGCGCTGCCGCGCCGCCCGGTAGGGTTCGGCGCCGCCATGTCGGTGCTGAGCAGAAAAGAGCTGGAGGAGAGTCCCCTTGCCGACCTCCACACGATTGCGTCGGAGCTGGGGATGGAGGGCTTCCGCGCGAAGCGAAAGAGCGACCTGATCGACTCGATACTCGCTGCCTCCGGCTCGGAGGCCGATGCCGGCGAGGGCAGCGATCCCGACGAGGTGCCGGCGGCCGAGACGCTGGAGGCGCCCGCCGAGGACGCGGCCGAGGACACGTCAGAAGGGACCTCGGAGGACACATCGGAGGGAACTTCCGAGGACACGTCCGAGGGGACCTCCGAGGGCACTTCCGAAGGCACCTCGGAGGGGACTTCCGAAGGCACGTCCGAGGGCACCTCCGAGGGGGCGTCGGAGGACGCCGAGGCCGGTGAGACCCCGGAGAAGCGCGAGGACGAGCTGGTCACCGGCACCCTCGACATCCTCTCCAACGGCAGCGGATTCGTCCGCATCGACGCGGCGGGCCAGTCGCGGGAGGACGTCTACGTCTCGCCGGCCCAGATCCGCCGCTGCGAGCTGCGTGCCGGCGACGAGGTCAGTGGCCCGCTGCGGCCGCCGCGGCGCAACGAGCGCCACCCGTCCCTCGTTCGGGTGGGGACCGTCAACGGCAACGAAGCCGAGCCGCCCGAGGAGCGGCCCTGGTTCGCAGATCTCACCCCGATCTTCCCCTCCGCGCGGCTGGACGCCTCCGCCGCACCCGCCGGCGCGCCCTTCGGCCGTGGCTCGCGGGTGGCGGTCGCGGGACCGCCCGGCGCCGGAGCCACCACATTGCTGCGCGAGCTGGCCCGCGCCCTGGGCGAGGCCGACGACGTGGAGGTGCTCGTGGTGCTCGCCGGCGCCCGGCCCGAGGAGGTCACGGAGTGGCGCGCGGCCGAGGGCCTCGACGTGGTCGGTGGGAGCTTCGAGCGCTCGGCCGACGCTCAGACCCAGGCGGCCGAGCTGGCGGTCGAGCGGGCCAAGCGCCGCGTGGAGCGCGGCGGGCACGCCGCGGTGATCGTCGACTCGCTCGAAGCGCTGCCCGCCGGCGCCCAGCGCCGTCTGTTCGGCGCCGCGCGCGCCACGCAGGAGGGCGGCACGCTCACGGTGATCGCGGCCACCGGCGACTCGCCGGAGGCCCTGCGCTGGGCCACCACCCGGATCGTGCTCGAGCCGGGCGGCAAGGTCGCCGACGCCGAGAGCGGGACGCTCCGCGCCGACGCTCTGGGCTAGAGCTCCTTTACCTCACCACCAGCGTCTCGGCCATCGTCGTCGGGTGGACGAGGCAGACGAGCCGGTAGGTGCCCTTCACCTTGGGCGTGACGCTGTAGGTCCCGCTCCTTTGGCCCCAGTACACCGACGAGAAGCCGCGCGGCCCGTTCGCCACGGTCACGCTGTGCGGCTTCGATCCGCCGAACGACCAGGTCACGGTCTCGCCCGCCTTGGCGGTGATCCGCCCCGGGCGGAAGAAGTCGTCGCCCACCTCCAGCGGGGCGCCCGCGAAGACGCCGGAATCGCGGGCCGGCTTGGCCAGCTGCGGCACCTTGAGGTCGTAGTTCGGTGTGCGGTCGAAGCGCTTGGGCCGGTTGATGTCGACCATGTCGGTGGGCATCTTGCCGCAGCGCTTGACGCTGTCGTCGGGGAGGAACCACAGTGACCAGAAGCCCATCGACGCCACGTGCAGGTTGTGGTTGTCGTGCACGGCCACCCGGCGCAGCACCTCGCCCTCGGTCACCGGCACGCCCTGAGCGGTGGCGAACGTGCCGTTGCCTATCGGCCCCGGCTCGTGGAGGATCGGGCGGATCGTGTTGTAGACGTGATCTGGCGGGCCGTAGTACGCCGGCGCCTTGTAGATCCGCCGTCCGCACGTACGGCTCTCCAGCACCTGGTACTTGGCGCCACCGTGCTGGTGCGACGCGCCCAGGAGCAGACGGCCGTTCATCCCGGCGGGCACGGTCCAGTCGCTCTTCGACACGAAGTTCGAGCCCTTCCGGCCGCCTCCCGGCACGTCATAGGACATCCCGTTGAGCACGTGCGAGCAGTCGCCGAGCACGATCGGCTGGATCTCCCGGCGCCGCTCGGTCGTGTAGTACACGCGCGTGCGCACGTAGAAGCTCTTCGGCCGCTTGTAGTGGTTCATCACCATCGCGGTGAGACGCCACGCCGGGGCCGTGCCGGCCGCCGTGCGGTTGACGATCCCGTACTTCTTGCGGGTGGAGGCCGGCAGCCGGCTCTTGGTGTGGCCCAGCGGATGTTCCTCACCGCGCCCGCCGATGAAGCCCGAGCGGCCCCAGCAGCTGCCCGGGGCGGTGTTCTGCGTTCCGGGCGCGAAGTAGAGGAAGTGGTGCACCATCATCTTGGCGATGGGGAGCGGCTTGGCCTTCGGGTTCTTGGAGTCGACCAGCGCCATCTCCTTCCAGCCGGTGATGTAGCCCGGCATGGCCGGTGCCTGGACGCCGTCGGGCTTGAGCGTGACCTCGTGCGTGTCGTGCACGTAGGGCAGCGAGTCGATCTTGGGGGAGTAGAGGGTGAGCACCCGCTCCTTGGCGCTCGCGGCTGGGGCGGCTGCTCCGAGCACCAAGATCGCAGCAGCGATGACAGCCACCAGCGGCTTCCGCATCCTCTCCTCCTCAGGTACTTGCAGAACGGGTGCGAGAAGCTTAGCGCCGGTAGGCCACGCGGCGCCAGCTCGGCTCCGGTGACAGCTCGATCAGCTCGAAGTTGCGATCGGGCTGGGCGTACCCGAAGGAGTGGTCCGCCTCGTCGAACACCACCTCGAGCTCGCCCTCCATCACCCGCTGGTCGAGCCAGGCGCCGCGGAACACCAGCCGGCGAATCCAGTGCACCAGCGAGCGCTCGGACGGCCCGTTGAGGTCGCTCCAGCAGTCGTTGATGTGCTCGCCGAGCTCGGAATGGGGCTCGGTCACCTCGCCGTTGACGGCGAGGTTCACCAGGTCCTCGCGCTCGTCGTCGCCGAGCGCGCCGTCCACGAAGCCGAGCTTGGCCGCAGCCTGCTCGACGCGCTCGGTGAAGTCGCGCTCGTTGAACGTGAAGCGGAGCTCTCCGTACTCGAGCACGTAGTCCGAGCCGGACTCGTAGTTTCCTCGGCGGGCAGTGTCGTCCATAGACTCAAACCCGGACGGGGGGCGGCCGGGCGTCGTGATCTTATGTCCGATTCCTCCCCCGTTCGGGCGCTGCAACGGCCGTTGCAGCGGGGGCGCATTTTCGCCCGCCGCGGCTTCTCCAGGGCGTGGATGAGCAGCGCCTGATCCTGGTGGTGGAGGACGACGAGGCCACCCGCGCCTTCCTGGTCGACAACCTGGCGGCCGACGGCTTTCGGGTGGCGAGTGCCGCGAGCGCCGCCGAGGGACTGCGCGCGATAGAGACGCGCAGGCCGAGCCTCGTGCTGCTCGACATTCGCCTCGACGGCAGCAGCGGTTTGGAGCTGCTCGACCGGGTGCGGGCGGCCGACGGGCTGGCCACGCGGATCGACTCCTCCCTCCCGGTGATCGTGCTCACGGGACGCACCGGCGACTCGGACCGCGTCCGCAGCTTCGCCAGGGGCGCCGACGACCACCTGAACAAGCCCTTTCTGTACGCGGAGCTGCTGGCCCGCATGCGCGCGGTGCTGCGACGCAGCGAGGTCCGTCGCGGGCTCGGCACGCTGCGCGTGGGCGACCTCACCGTCGATCCCCTCACCCGCACGGTGCGGCTGGCCGGGCGCCCCATCGAGCTGTCGGCCAAGGAGTTTGCGCTGCTGCAGGCGCTCGCGGATCAGCCCACGCGGGTGTTCCAGAAGCAGGAGCTGCTGCGCGACGTCTGGGGCTTTCGCTCCGCCGGCAACACCCGCACGCTCGATGCCCACGCCTGCCGGCTGCGCAAGAAGCTGATCTCGCCGGGCCGGCCATTCGTGATCAACGTACGCGGGGTCGGCTACAAGCTGACGGAGGCCCTGTGAGCCTCGCTCTGCTGGTGTTCGCGGGGCTGTCGTGGCTGGCCGCGAGCGGCGGCGCTCGTTCGGCTGCGACGCCGGCTGGAGCTCGTGGCTCGGGCCGAGCACGAGCTGCGCGGCCCGGCCACGGCCCTCGAGCTCGCCTGCCGGCGGATGCGGCGCGAGGGCGCCGGGGTGCGTTACGCCGCGGTCGTCGAGGCGCAGCTGGATCGCCTGCGGGCGGGGTTGGCGGAGCTCGATGCGGCCCGCTCCGGGCGCCGTACCCGGCCGCGGCCGCGCCCGCGGCCCGCCGAGCTGAGCTCGACTGCCCGGGCCGCGCTGGCCCCGTGGGAGCTCGAGCCGGGAAGCGCCGGATTCGAGTGGCTGGGTGGCCCCGCCGTCACCCGGCTCGATCGGGGAGAGCTGTCCCGGGTGCTCGGCAATCTGATGGCCAACGCGGCCGAGCACGGCGCCGGCGAGATTCGCGTGAACGGACACACCACGCCGGGCGCGGTGCGGATCGAGATCCGCAACCCGAACCGGGAACGGGACGGCGCGGGCTCGCGCGCGGCTTGGCCGGCGTCTCCCGTGTCCGGCCGCGGCCGGGGCCTGAGGATTGCGGAGCGCGCCGCCCGGCAACTGGGCGGACGGCTGCTGGTGGAGGTGGGCGAGCGCGAGACCGTCGCCGTGCTCGAGTTGCCCCGGACGGCGGGAGGGGACGAGGACGTGGCCGCATGAAGGCACGCCGCCGGCGCGGGCTCCTGCTGCTGGCGGTTGCGCTGGCCGCCGGTGGCCTGGCGGCGTCGCAGGTGAGGCAGCGCGAGCAGGACGTGCAGGCGCGCGTGGGGCCGCTCGTGGCCGTGCTCGTGGCGGCGCGGGACCTGCCGGCCGACACGCGGATGTCGGAGCGCTCGGTGGAGGTCAAGCGCGTTCCGGCGCGCTACGTGGCGCCCGACGCCCTCGTCTCGCCCGCCGAGGTCGCCGGCGCCCGCACCGCGGTGCCGGTGACGGCCGGCAGCTACCTCACCGCCAGCCACTTCGCCCGGAGCGGCGCCGGGGCTCAGGCCGGCGCGGGCGGGGGGCTCGGCCGCGGCGAGCGCACGGTGGAGGTGGGGGTGGCCGGCGGCGGCGAACTGGCCCAGGCCGGAGCGGGCGCGCGCGTGGACGTGGTGGTCTCCACCGAGCCCGGCGGGTCGGGGGGCCGCAGCTTCGTGGCTCTGGCCGACGTCGAGCTGCTCGCCCTGCGCGAGGGCAGCTCGGCGGCGGGCTATGCGGGAGCCGACGACGAGGCGGCCCAGGCCGCCGCGGCGCTGGCCACGCTTCGCGTGACCGTGCGCCAGGCGGTGTACCTGACCGCCGCGGACAACTTCGGCCGCGAGATCCGTCTGCTGGTCCGGCCTCCCGGCGATCACAGCACCGCCGGGGCCGACGTGAGCGCGGCTGAGTTGTGAGCTCGGGCAAAGGGCGTAACTTCCCGTCCTCGGCCCGGTTACCCAGACATGCTGCACAACCTCGCTCGAGTCCTTGCCGCCGCCGCAGTCGCGCTCGCCTGCGCCTCCACGGCGACCCACGCCCTCGCGGCGGCCCCGGTGAAGGGCGCCCGCTACGTCGGCTCGGGCGAGGACTACTCCGTCAAGCTCAAGGTTTCGAAGAGCGGTCGCGCGCTGGTGGCACGCCGGTCGACGGTGGGTGCCTATGAATGCGACGGCACCAAGGTCCACCTGGGTTCGCGCGCCCGGCCCGTTCGCGTCAGCCCGTCCGGCCGCTTCAGCTACGAGCGCACGAAGGGCCGCGTAACCGTGCGGGCGACCGGGGTGTTCAAGGCCAGGAACAGAGCGCGCATCACGGTCGTCTACCGGGACAAGTCGTCGAAGTCCCGCTTCTGCCGCAGAGCACGTCCCGAAAAGGTGTCGCTCCGGCGTATCGTCCCCTTCCGCGACTGCCGAACCCACCCCGGGAGGACCGTGCTCAAGAGCCCTGGGAGCCGCGTGCTTCTGGTCGAGGAGTCCGACGGCTACGAGTATGCGGTCGCCTGCCTCTACTCGGTGGACAAGCCCGTTTCGCTCGGTCTCGACATCGACGGCGATCCCGATGTCGGCCTCTACCGGCTGGCCGGGCCCTATGTGGCCTACCGCGAGTCGAGCTGTGAGGGCCTCGGCTCTTGCCTCAGCGATGTGTTCGTGCGTGACCTGCGCACCGGGAAGAAGGTGTTCGAGGGCCCTCAAGGCGTGCCCTTCGACGACGTCAGCGACCTGGCACTGACGAAGACCGGTGCGGTCGCGTGGATCGCGCAGCCCGAGGGCGGCGACGGAGTCTCACCACCGGGAGCGGAGACGACCCTGTGGGCGTCCGACCGGCAGGGGTTCCGGGTACTCGACAGCGGCGACGGCATCGGCCTGCGCTCGCTCGAGCTCTCGGGCTCGACGCTCACCTGGGTCAAGGACGGCGTGCCCAGCAGCGCGACGCTCGACTGAGACTCGATCGAGACTCCGCCGGTACTGACAGGGCGAGCCCCCGGCCGAAGGGCCCCACCGGGGCCACAGGTGCCAAGGGCCCGAAAGGTCTCGGCGTGGCCTATGGAGCGTCGAAGAGCGGGTGGGTCGAGATTCCCCACGGGGGCTCCGTCGCCCTGACGCTGCCGCTGCCGCTGCCGAAGGGAAGGTACTTCGTGACCGCGAAGGCCGGACTCCAGACCGACAACGTCAAGTGCAAGCTGCTGCGGGTCGGCAAGTCTGCGGCTCTGGACGCGGCGTCGGTGGGTGCCGACGAGTTCATGGCGGGAGCCGTGTCCGTACAGCGGCTCCAGCTCTTGAAGGGCGAGGGCAAGCTGCGTCTCACGTGCTTCAACCAGAGCAACCAGCTCAGCTTCGTCCACAACCGCCGGATCACGGCGATCGCGGTCGACGGCTTTCTCGAGCTGGGAGGCTGATCGGCGGCTACTCGCGCGTGAGGACCTCGACCTCGCCGTCCGGGCCGCCCAGCAGGCCGCGCTCGGCCATTCCCAGGAACAGACCGTGCTCGACCACCCCCGCCACCTGCTTCAGCGTCAGATCCAGACGAGCCGGGTCCGCGCCCTCGGGCAGCACGCAGTCGAGGATGTAGTGGCCCTCGTCGGTGAGGTAGGGCTCGCCGGCGTCGGTCTCGCGGCGGCGCGCGTCGGGAAGCAGCGCCCCAAGGCGACGGCGGGTATCGCGCCACGCGAAGCGCGTGACTTCCACCGGCAGCCGGAAGTGCTCGCCGAGCCGGGTGACCTTCTTCGGGGTTTCGGCCACCACCACGAAGCGGCGGGCGGCACAGATCACGATCTTCTCGCGCAGTAGAGCCCCTCCGCCGCCCTTGATCAACCCGAGCTCTGGACCGACCTCGTCGGCGCCGTCGAGCGCCAGGTCGAGCTCCAGGGTGCCGTCGAGCTCGATGATCTCGATGCCCACTCCGCGCGCGAGCTCGCTCGTGCGATTGGACGCGGTGGCGGCGCGCAGCCCTGCGTCCTGCTGACCGAGCAGCTCGACGACCTTCCACACCGCGCGCCCCGAGCCCAGGCCGATCGTCATGCCGGGCTCCACCAGCTCGGCCGCCGCGCGGGCGGCGGCGCTGCGGGCGATGTCGTCGGGGTCGCTCACGCCGCTGGCAGCATGCCACGGCGCCCGGCGGGCGCGGCGTCGGCCGGCGAGATCTTGGCGTGGCGGACTGTTCGATGAGTCGCTAAGCTTTGTGCTTACCCAACGTAAGTAGGTGACGAAATTGTCAGCTGAAACCCTCTTGCTGGTCCCGGTCGACGAGTCTGTCGTCTTCCCAAACATGTCCGTGACGCTGGCAATCGACGCCGGCGACGAAGAGCGCGTGGTGCTCGTGCCGCGCAAGGGCGACGAGTTCGCGAGCGTCGGCACGGTTGCCTCCGTGACCGAGCGCGTACGGCTGCCGGGAGGCGGCCGCGCCGTTGCCCTCGAAGGCCTCCATCGCGGCCGCATCGGCGCCGCGCACACCGACCCGATGGGCGCGCTGCGCGTGGAGGTCGAATCTCATCCCGACGCCGAGCCGGTGGACGGGCGCACGCGCGATCTCGAGCGCGAGTACCGCGCCGTGGTCGAGGAGATCCTCGAGCTGCGGGGCGACGACGGCCGCGTGGCGGCCTTCCTGCGCTCCATCACCGAGCCGGGCGCGCTGGCCGACACCACCGGCTACTCCCCCGATCTCTCCTACGAGCAGAAGGTGGAGGTGCTCGAGATCCTCGACGTGACCGAGCGCCTTGCTCGTGCACTCGAGCTCCAGCGCGAGCGGCTCACCGAGCTGCAGGTGCGCGTGCGCATCCGCGACGACGTCCAGTCGGGCGCCGACAAGCAGCAGCGTGAGTACTTCCTGCGCAAGCAGATGGAGTCGATCCGCAAGGAGCTCGACGAGGACGACGCATCGATCGTCGAGGAGTACCGCACGAAGATCGAGGAAGCGGGCATGCCCGACGAGGTGCGCGAGCAGGCCGAGCGTGAGCTCGGGCGCTTCGAGCGCATGGGCGAGCAGTCCGGAGAGTCGTCCATGATCCGCTCCTACCTGGACTGGCTGATCGCCGTGCCCTGGTCGGAGCGCTCCGACGAGACACTCGACCCGGTGCACGCACGTGAGGTGCTGGACGCCGACCACGCGGGCCTGGAGGACGTGAAGGACCGCATCGTCGAGTACATAGCCGTGCGCAAGCTGCGCGAGGACCGCGGCATCGCCGAGGACAAGAAGTCCGGAGCCATCCTCACGCTGATCGGGCCGCCCGGAACGGGCAAGACCTCGATCGGCGAGTCGATCGCACGGGCCACCGGGCGCGAGTTCGTGCGCATGTCGCTCGGCGGCGTGCGTGACGAGGCGGAGATCCGGGGCCACCGGCGCACGTACATCGGCGCGCTGCCGGGCCGGCTGGTCCGCGCCCTGCGCGACGCCGGGACGATGAACCCGGTGATCATGCTCGACGAGGTCGACAAGGTCGGCGCCGACTGGCGCGGCGACCCCAGCGCGGCGCTGCTCGAGGTGCTCGACCCGGCGCAGAACCACTCGTTCCGTGACCACTACCTCGACGTGGAGCTCGACCTCTCAGAGGTCGTGTTCATCGCCACCGCCAACATGGCGGAGACGATCCCGGCGCCGCTGCTCGACCGCATGGAGGTCGTGCGCTTCGACGGCTACACGACCGAGGAGAAGGTCGCGATCGCCCGCGGCTACCTGTGGCCGCGCCAGCGTGAGCGCAACGGCCTGCGTGAGGACGAGGTGGAGGCGCAGGACGAGATCCTGCGCATCGTGGTCACCGAGTACACCCGCGAGGCCGGCGTGCGCAACCTCGAGCGCGAGCTCGGGACGCTGTTGCGAAAGACGGCCACGCGGATCGCCTCGGGCAAGGTCGAGCCTCCGGTCTCACTGGATACCGATGACGTGCGGGAGGCCCTCGGGCGCCAGCGCTTCTTCCAGGAGTCGGCGGAGCGCACCGCCGTTCCCGGCGTGGCCACCGGCCTGTCGGTGACCGGCGCAGGCGGCGACGTGCTGTTCATCGAGGCCACCTCGATGAAGGGCAAGGACGGCCTGGTGCTCACCGGCCAGCTGGGTGACGTGATGAAGGAGTCGGCACGCATCGCCCTGTCCTACGTGCGCGGCCACGCCGACGCCCTCGGCGTCGACGAGGACGTGTTCGAGGGGCAGGAGTACCACGTGCACGTGCCGGCGGGCGCGATCCCCAAGGACGGCCCGAGCGCCGGCATCACGATGACCACCGCCCTCGCCTCGCTCTTGAGCGGACGTCCGGTCAGGCACACGGTGGGCATGACCGGTGAGATCACGCTTCAGGGCCGAGTGCTGCCGATCGGCGGCCTCAAGCAGAAGGTCCTGGCGGCGCACGCGGCGGGGCTCACGGACGTGATCCTGCCCGAGCGCAACCGAGCCGACCTCGACGACGTGCCGGAGGAGGTCCGGGAAGAGATGACCTTCCATCCGGTGATGACGATCGGCGAGGTCTTGGACCTCGCCCTCGAGCCCGCGCCCACCCCCGCGCTGGCCTAGGGTCGAGATCGAACGGGCGCGCCGGCCCTCCCCGGCCGGCGCGCCCGTCTTCCTGCCAAGCGCCCGGCTCGGCCGGGCGCGCAGGTTCCCCGTTCTGCGTAATTCCGCAACGGCCGTCCGGTTGGACGGACATGAAGCGCACGACACTCATCGCACTGGCCGCCCTGATGGCTCTCGTTCCCGCGGCACCCTCCGCTGCCGCCGTGGATCCCGAGCGCAACGCCTCGACACCCACCGGCTGGCACTGGTGGCGGGGTCAGACCCCGGCTCAGCTCGAGCAGCGCGAGACGGACGCCGGCGAGCGAGTGATCTCGATCAACGCGGACGACAAGTACGGCAACCGCTTCAGCGCGGCGCTCGTCAAGAACAGCGGGCCCTATGCGCGCGACGGCAGCTGGTTCCACGACAAGACCGCCGACCAGGTGGTGGCGCTCACCAAGGGCAAGAAGCGCCGCCTGGTGGATCTCGAGCCCTACGCGGCCTTCGGCAAGACGCGCTTCGCGGGCGTGACCGTGCCCAACACGGGCGCGTCGGGCAAGGGCTGGTGGTGGAACTTCGATCTGTCCGCGGCGGACGTGAAGAGCGACATCAAGGCTCACAAGATCCGCCTCGTCGACCTGTCGGTCTACAAGCGCTTCGGCAAGCGGCGCTTCGCCTACGTGGGCATCAAGAACAAGGGCGAGGACGCACGCAAATGGTGGTGGTACCACGACGTGTCGCCCGACTTCGTCAAGGCGAAGGCCAAGGAGCACAAGGCGCGCCTGGTCGACATCGAGCGGCACGGCTCCAAGACGCAGACCGTGCTGATGGTCCGCAACGAGGGCGTGTTCTCGCGCTCGGTCTACAACGTGTCGAGGGACTTCCTGGCCAACTACATGCAGTCGAATGCCGTGCGGCTCACCGACCTCGAGCGTCACGGCGATCGCTACTGGGCCACGCTGATCGACAACGCGACGCCCGAGAACGCGCGCATCCGCTCGCTCATCCGCTCCGGCCCGTGGCGCGACAGCCACTTCGGCGCGTTCGCGAAGCAGACCGCGGGCCCGGTTCACGTGGGTCTCGCCAACAACTGGCCCTACCAGCCGATGAGCGTGCTCAAGCTCGTGCCCTACCTGTACGTGATGGACCTGGTCGATCGCGACCCCGAACTGGATCTCGAGGACAGCTTCTCCTGGGAGGGGCCGCTCGATCCCGACAAGGAGATCTGCCCCGGCTATCCGTACGCCACGATCACCCACTCGGACACCCTGCGCAACGTGCTGATGGATGCGCTCCGACGGTCTCTGGGCCGGGCCCACGAGACGCTCATGAACACCTACACGCCCGAGGCGATCACGGCGCGCATGCACGATCCGGCCATCGGCCTCGAGCGCACCGAGCTCTACTACGGCTGCCAGCACCCGGGCAAGAAGAACTGGCTCTCCAACCGAACGACGTTGAGCGACATGGGCGAGCTGTTCGAGGGCGTGGACACCAAGAAGTTCTTCCCGAACGACTGGAAGACCGCGCGCGACGACTTCTACGCGATCATGGCCAACTATCCGGCGGACTGGCTGCGCCCCGTCGTGGAGGACGAGGCGGCGAAGCAGGGCAAGACCGGCGTGGTGGACCAGTTCATGAAGCTCGTGAACTTCGACGGCAAGGGCGGAGGAGTCGACAACGGCTCCGACTCGGACGGCTGGATCGCGGGGCGCGCCTTCTCGTACCGCATCACGCTGCCGTTCAAGCGCGGCGGTCTCCTGCGGCGCGGCACCTCCCGCTACGAGGACCGCTCCTTCGTGGGCGGTTGGTTCGCCAACGGAATCCCGGCGCCGTGTCTGGAGGCAAAGGCGGGGGAGAGCCCCGACTCGGTCAGCGAGAAGTGCCTGGCCTGGGCTGCCTCGATGGGCGAGGCGACCCGCGACGTGACGTCAGAGCTGCAGCGCAGGGCGATCCGCGAGGCGCTGGCCACTTGGTGAGCCCGGGTTTTAGCGGGGGTCGGCGACTATGCGCACGTCGACCCCCGGCAGCCGGCGCATCAACCGCTCGGGCAGCCACTCGGACATACGCGACAGCGTTCCCCTGGGCGGAGGCTGGCCGAGGATGACGTAAGTGGTGCCGCGGTCCGTCGCCACTCGCGCAGCGGCCTCGGCCACGTCGTCCCCCTCCTCCACGATCAGCTCCGCGCCGAGGTCGCCCGCGAGGCGGCGCAGAGCCTCGAGGCGCTCGCGCTCCTCGCCTCGCGGCGGATCGCCGGGGGGCGCCACGTAGAGCAGGTCGAGCTCCCCCCGAGACGCTGCGCCGAGCGCCAAGCGCGCCGCACCAGGCGCTGCGAGGCCTCCTCGGGCGTGACCAGCGCGAGCACGCGTTCGGCCACGGCCATCGGCGCGTCGCCGAAGAGCTTCTCCTCGCGGGTGCCGAGGGCCTCGGCAGGGGTGATCAGCCGGCGCGACTCCACCTCCTCGGCCACCTGGCGCAGGGCGACCTCGCGCAGCGAGGACAGGTTCTCCACCCTGAAGAAGCTGTTGAGCGCGGTGGGGATGCGCTCGGGCGGATAGACCTTGCCCTCGCGCAGGCGCTGGATCAGGGCCTCGGGGGTCAGGTCCATCAGCACGACCTCGTCGGCGCTGGCCAGGACGCTGTCGGGGAAGGTCTCGCGCACGCGCACGCCGGTCAGCTCGGCCACGCGATCGTTGAGCGACTCGAGGTGCTGGACGTTGACCGTCGAGAAGACGTCGATGCCCGCATCGAGCACGTCGTCGATGTCCTCGTAGCGCTTGTGGTGCTCGACGCCGGGCGCGTTCGTGTGCGCCAGCTCGTCGATCAGGCACAGCGCGGGAGCGCGTTGGAAGATGGCCGGAAGGTCCATCTCCTGCAGCTCGGTCCCGCGGTACTCGACCTTCCGGCGCGGAATCACCTCGAGCCCCTCGGCCATCGCGGCGGTCTCGTCGCGGCCGTGCGTCTCGAGGATGCCTATGACCACGTCACGGCCATCCGTCTTGGCCGCGTGGCCCTCCTGCAGCATCCGGTAGGTCTTTCCGACCCCGGCCGCCATCCCGAGGAAGATCTTGTAACGCCCGCCCCCGTCCTGGGCCGCCATCGGGCGGGAGGCTACGCGCCCAGCACGTTGTGGATGAGGAGATCGAGCAGCTTGATGCCGACGAACGGCGCCACCAAGCCTCCGAGCCCGTAGATCAGGAGGTTGCGGCGCAGCATCGCCGTGGCGCCCACGGGCCGGTAGCGCACGCCGCGCAGAGCGAGTGGCACGAGCAGCGGAATGATCAGCGCGTTGAAGATGATCGCCGACAGGATCGCCGACTCGGGCGTGCCCAGATCCATGATGTTGAGTGACTCGAGCGGTCCGTTCGCGTCCCCGGCGACCGCGTAGGTGGCCGCGAACATCGCCGGCAGGATGGCGAAGTACTTGGCCACGTCGTTGGCCACCGAGAAGGTGGTGAGCGCGCCGCGGGTGATCAGCAGCTGCTTCCCGATCTCGACGATCTCGATGAGCTTCGTCGGATTCGAGTCGAGGTCGACCATGTTGCCCGCCTCGCGCGCTGCCTGGGTGCCCGTGTTCATCGCCACGCCGACGTCGGCCTGCGCGAGCGCCGGCGCATCGTTGGTCCCGTCACCCGCCATCGCCACGAGCCGGCCCTCGCGCTGCTCGTCGCGGATCAGGTCGAGCTTGTTCTCGGGAGTGGCCTCCGCGAGGAACGTGTCGACGCCGGACTCCTCGGCGATCTTGGCCGCCGTGAGCGGGTTGTCGCCCGTGACCATCACGGTGCGGATGCCCATCGCCCTGAGCTGGTCGAAGCGGTGGCGCATGCCCTCCTTGACCACGTCCTTGAGGTAGATCACGCCCAGGACCTGGTTGTCGCGGGCCACCGCGAGCGGCGTGCCGCCCTCGCGGGCGATCGCCTCCACGTTGGCGTCGAGCTCGGGCGGCGCGTGCCCGCCGTCGTCGCCCACGAACTTGACAATCGCGTCCCCGGCCCCCTTGCGCAGGCGCGAGCCGTCGGTGTCGACGCCGCTCATGCGCGTCCCGGCGGAGAAGGGCACGAAGCGCGCAGAGGGGTCGAAGTGCCGCTCGCGCAGCCCGTATTGCTTGGCAAGGACGACGATCGAGCGGCCCTCGGGGGTCTCGTCGGCGAGCGACGACAGCTGGGCCGCCTCGGCCAGGTCGGCCTCCTGCACCCCGGGCATGGGGATGAACTGCGTGGCCTCGCGGTTGCCGAGCGTGATCGTGCCGGTCTTGTCGAGCAGCAGCACGTCAACGTCGCCCGAGGCCTCCACCGAGCGTCCGGACAAGGCGAGCACGTTGCGGCGCACCAGCCGGTCCATGCCGGCGATGCCGATGGCCGACAGCAGCGCGCCGATCGTGGTGGGGATCAGCGACACGAGCAGCGCGATGAGCGTGGTGATCGACACATCGGTGCCGGTGTATTCGGCGAACGGCCGCAGCGTCACGACCACGACCAGGAAGATCAGCGTCAGTCCCGAGAGCAGGATCCCCAGGGCGATCTCGTTGGGGGTCTTGCGCCGCGCCGCGCCCTCCACCAGCGCGATCATGCGGTCGAGGAAGCTCTCGCCCGGCTCCTGGGTGATCTCCACGACGATGCGGTCGGAGAGCACGCGGGTGCCGCCCGTCACGGCGCTGCGGTCGCCGCCGGACTCGCGGATCACGGGCGCCGATTCGCCCGTCACGGCGGACTCGTCCACGGAGGCGATGCCATCGATCACGGTGCCGTCGCCGGGGATGAGCTCACCGGCGTCGACCACCACCACGTCCCCGCGCTGCAGCTGGGAGGCCGGCTTCTCGCCACCGTCGCGCAGACGGGCGACGGTGTCGGTGCGCATCGAGCGCAGGGCGGCCGCCTGGGCCTTGCCCCGCCCCTCGGCGAGCGCCTCGGCCAGGTTGGCGAACACCACGGTCAGCCACAACCAGAGGGCCACGGTGCCCGTGAACCAGGCGGGCTCGTCCCCACCGCCGAGCGGCTCGCCGCCAAACACCTGCTTGAGCCAGGCGAAGGTCGTGATCACGGCGCCGATCTCCACGACGAGCATGACCGGGTTGCGGAACTGGATTCGCGGGTCGAGCTTGGTGAAGCTCGCGATCAGCGCCGGGACCAGGGTCTCGCGGTTGAGGATGCTCTGCGCGCGCTTTTCCATCACGAGGCCTCCAGAGCGAGGTTGAGCTCCAGCACGTTCACCCCCGGCTCGCCGAGCACCCCGAGGTCGCGGCCGTCGGTGTTCTCGTCGATCAGCGCCTGGACGCGTTTGAGCCCGAGCCCCCGCACGTCGGCCACTCGCCGGGCCTGGAGCTCGGCGTTGGCCTGCGAGATGTGCGGATCCACGCCCGAGGCGGACGTCGTGACCGCGTCGACGGGTACGTCGGCGCGCTGAAGCCCGGGGTTGTAGGGCCGCTCGCGCTTGAGGTACGCGGCCAGGTTCTTCTCGAAGAGGCCGGCCAACTCCCTGTTGTTCGGCCCTAGGTTGTTGAAGAAGGTGCCGGCGGCGTTGTAGCCGGTGACCGACGGACGCGATTGAAAAAAGCGCCGATCGCCCTTGAAGTCCTGGCCGATGAGGCGTGAGCCCACGACCTTGCCGCCGCGCTCGACCTGGCTGCCGTCGGCCTTGTTGGGGAACAGCACCTGGGCCACGCCGGTGGTGAGGAGGGGGTAGGCCAGTCCGAGCAAGAGGGTGAACGCGACGATCGCGGTGATGGATGCGGTCAGGTCCTTACGCATTTCAGAAGAGCTGCTCGCTCAGGGCTTGGACGACCGGACCGAGCAGCAGGGCCGGGAAGAAGGTCAGCGCCGCGACGATCACGATCACGAAGATGAGTAGGAAGGCGAAGGTGGGTGTGTCGGTCCGGAACGTGCCGGCCCCGGCGGGAGCGACGCGCTTCGTCGCGAGCGAGCCGGCCACCGCGAGGGCGGCGAGCAGCGGCACGAAGCGGGCGAACAGCATCGCCACGCCGCCGAGCAGGTCGGCGAAGGTGATGCCGAAGGCGCCCTCGTTGCCGGGGGCGTTGGGCTGGACGAAGCCCGTGTAGCCGGCGAAGGCCGAGCCGTTGTTGTTGCCCTGCGAGGTGTAGGCGTAGAGCGTCTCGGAGAAGCCCTGGGGTCCCGGGTTGTAGATCGATGACGCCCCCCACTTGGTGGCTATCGCCAAGGTCGTGAAGACCAGCACCGCCAGCGCGGGATACAGCGTCCCGACGAGTACGAACTTGACCTCGCGCGCGCCGATCTTCTTGCCGAGGTACTCCGGCGTTCGGCCCACCATCAAGCCGGCTATGAAGACCGCCAGCAGGACGAACAACAGCATGCCGTAGAGGCCTGAGCCGACGCCTCCGAAGATGACCTCCCCGGTCATCATGTTCACGAGCGCCACGGTGCCGCCCGCCCCGGTGTAGGAGTCATGGGCGGAGTTGACGCTGCCGTTGGAGGCCGCGGTGGTGACGGCGGCCCACAGCGCGCTGTTGGCGATCCCGTAGCGCTGCTCCTTGCCCTCGAGGTTGCCGCCGGTGCTGCCGTCCTCGGAGACGGTCGCCACCTCGGCCGCCTTCTGCGCCGGCGAGGCGTTCTGCTCCGCGGCGTAGGCGGCGCCGATCCCGATCACGAGCATCAGCGCCATGGCGGCGTAGAGCGCCCAGCCCTGGCGCCGGTTGCCGACCATCCGCCCGAAGGTGGCGGTGAGCGCGGCCGGGATCAGGAGGATGAACAGGACCTCGATGAAGTTCGAGATGCCGGTGGCGTTCTCGAACGGCATCGCCGAGTTGACGTTGAAGAAGCCACCGCCGTTGGTGCCCAGCTGCTTGATCGCGATCTGCGATGCGGCCGGACCGAGTGCGAGTGACTGCTTGAAGCCCTCGACCGTGCTGTAGCTGACCCAGCCGCTGAGGGTCTGGATCACGCCCTGGGAGACCAGCAGCAGCGCGCCGACGAAGGACAGCGGAACGAGGATGTAGAGCAGCGTGCGGGTGAGGTCCTGCCAGAAGTTCCCGAGCTCGGCCACGCCGCGGCTGGCGAAGCCTCGGATCACCGCGGCGAGCACGGCCATGCCGACGGCGGCGGAGATGAAGTTCTGGACGGCCAGGCCGGCCATCTGCGAGAAGTACGAGAGGGTCGTCTCGCCGCCGTAGTACTGCCAGTTCGTGTTGGAGATGAACGACGAGGCGGTGTTGAAGCTGAGGTCCCAGCTGCCGGAGTCGAAGCCCTCGGGATTGAAGGGGTGGATCCCCTGGGTGCGCAGAATCACGTAGAGGACCACCCAGAACAGCGCGCTGAAGATGAGCGTTGTGCGGGCGTAGGCCTTCCAGTCCTGCTGTGCGTCGGGGTTGACCCGTAGCGCGCGGTAGAGGAACCGCTCGACGGGCGCGAGCACAGGCGTGAGCAGCACACGCTCGTTGCGGTACACGCGTGCCATGTAGCCGCCGAGAAGAGGCGTGAGGCCGGTGAGGACCGCCAGGAAGATGGCGATCTGCAACCAGCCCTGAGCGCTCACAGGCGCTCACCGCGAAACAGCGCGTAGAGGAGGTAGGCGAACACCAGGACAGACACGATCAGGCCGAAGAGCTCGGCGCCGGTCATACGCGGTCAAGCCCCTCGATGAGGGCGAACACGGTCGCGAAGCACACGAGCGCGATCACGACCGACAGAAGGTCGGAGAGGACTTCCATCAGCCGAGAAACAGCGCGCTGCGCGCGTGGCGGAGGGCACCCTCAAGCGACTCATCCAGCGTCTCCACGTAGAGCGGCGAGCCGCCGTCCCTCAGTAGCCGCTCAATGAGGGCGACGCCGCGAACCGAGACGCGCTGTTCGGTGTGACGCAGATCGCCGGCGAGGGAGAGGAGGATGGGGCGCTGCTCGAGGATCGCTGCGCTCCGGAGGGGCACGGCCGCGCTGTAGGGGTTTGGACGTTGCTCGGCGGCATCGATCAGCCGCTCGATCTCCTGGGCGGCCGCGCGGCGATGGCTCTGGGCCAGCAGCTGTCGAGCACGACGCTCCAACTCGGGACTGGACAACGGGTCCGCTCCCTCGGCCAGGCGCCGTCCCAGCGCGCCCCGCCGGAGGAACACCCGGCTTGCCAGGACGAGGGACGACCGGCTGAGGGAGCCCCCCGGAGGCGTGAGGGTCGTCGACATGCACCGAGCATGTGCCCCCTGGCCTCAAGCCGGCATCAAGATTCCGTCCGTCGGGATAAAGATGTCGTCAAGGCTTCGGCCTAGGCGGCGAAGCGGTAGCCCACCCCGGGATCCGTGACGATGTAGCGTCGGCTCCCGGCCTCCGGCTCGATCTTGCGTCTCAGGTTGGCCACGTGCACGCGCAGCACCTGGGTGTCGTTCTCGTAGCCGGGCCCCCAGACCTCGCCCAGCAGGCTCCGATGTGTGAGAAGCCGGCCGCGACCCTGCATCAGCACGCGCAGCAGGTCGAATTCGGTGGGGGTGAGGTGTACCTCGTGCCCCTCGACGGTCACGCGGTGACCCGCGAGGTCGAGCTCGAGGCCGTCGGCGCTGAGCACGGGTTCGTCGCCGGCCGGCGCTGCCGCCGCGCGGCGCAGAGCCCGGTTCAGGCGGGCCACCAGCTCCCCGGGACCGAAGGGCTTGGTCACGTAGTCGTCGGCGCCGGCATCGAGGGCTCGGATCTTCTCGGCCTCCTCGCCCACCGCCGAGAGCACGATGATCGGCATTTCGCTCCATTCGCGGATCGACCGGCACACCTCGATGCCGTCGCCGTCGGGCAGGACGAGATCGATGATGGCGGCGTCGGGACGCCGCAGGGCGGCAGCGTCGAGGGCTTCGCCGGCGGTGGCCACGCTGATCGGCTCGAAGCCGGCGTCGCGGAGGATCACCTTGAGCGCCCGGAGGATCTGCAACTCGTCGTCGCAGACGAGAACGCGGGCGCTCGTGCTCATCCCTCCGCGCTGCGCCCGCCCGTCGCGGCGCTCGCGGGGGCCTCGGCGGGGATCGGGACCTGGATCACGAAGCTCGTGCCCTGCCCGGGTAGCGACTCCGCTCTGATCCTGCCTCCGCTGGCCTCGAGGAACCCGCGCGCGATCGCCAGGCCGAGGCCGGAGCCGCCCGTGGCGCCTCCCTCGCGCGAGCGGTGGAACGGCTCGAATATGCGTTCGAGCTCGTCGCTCGGGATGCCCGGACCGTGGTCGGCGATGCGCAGGATCACGAACGGCCCGGCCGCCCGGCCCCGGACCGTCACCGGCTCCTCCCCGGCGAAGCGGCTGGAGTTCTCGAGCACGTTGGCCAGGGCGCGCTCGAGCTGGGCGGCGTCGGCCCGCACCAGCGGCAGGTCGGGAGCCAGCTGGACGTCGTAGCCCGCGGCGGGGGCGGGCACCGACTCGAGCGCGGCCTGCACCACCTCCTCGATCGAACACCAGTCGAGGCGCGGCTCGGCGCTGCCGGCCTGAAGCCGGGACAGGTCCAGGAGGTTGTCCACCAGCTGCGAGAGCCGCTCGCTCTCCGTGGCGATCACGGACTCGAGCTCCCGCCGCTCGTCGTCATCGATGGTCTGCGAGGCGAGCCCTCCGGCGGCGGTGCTGATCGCGGTGAGCGGTGAGCGGAGGTCGTGGGAGACCGAGCGCAGCAGGGTCGTCTTGACCACGTTGCTGCGCCGCAGAGCCTTGGTCTCGATCACCTGCTGCTCGAGCTCGGCACGGCGCCGGGCGGCCCCGACGAGGGTTTCGAGCGAGGGGATGACCCGATCCTCGAGGGCGCCGAGTATCCCGGGGTCGGTGTCGGCCGGCACGGTCACGGTGCCGATCCGGCTGCCCTCGACGATGAGCGGTAGCGCGCGCCGGCGAGCATCCGAATCGACCCAGGTGAGCTCGACCGACACGCTGGGCAGGTCGTAGGCCGCGGCGATCCGCCGGGCCACAGCCCTCAGCGGATCCTCGCTGCTCGCCGCCCCCAGCAACAGCCGGGCCATCTCCGCGGTCAGGTCGGCCTCGCGGCGGCCGCGCTCCGCCTCCTCGGCGCGGCTGCGCGCCGAGTCGGCCAGCGTGCTCGTGACCAGCGCAGCGACCATGAAGATCGCCAGCGCCACCCAGTTCTCGCCGTTGGCGATCGAGAACTCGCCGGTTGGGTGGATGTGGAAGAAGTTCCACGCCGCCGCGCTGAGCACGGCGGTGAGCATCCCGAGCCACAGGCCCCAGTAAGAGGACACCAGGAGCACGGCGAGCAGGTACACCACGCCGGTGGACACGACGGGCACGACCTCGCGCAGGCCGTAGATCGCCGCCGTGACCAGCGCCACCGAGACCACGGTCGCCAGCAGACCCACGGCCGGCGAGCCGCGCCGGTTCATACGCCCTGCGTGAGCCCGCCGTCCACCAGCAGAGCCACGCCGGTGATGTAGCCGGCGCGCTCGGAGCACAGGAAGGCCGCCGCGGCGCCCAGGTCCGCAGGGGCGCCCAGGCGGCCGGCCGGGACCTCGTCCCGGGCCGCCTCCTCGGCCTGTTCGAGCGAGCCGTACAGCTCCTTGAGCCTGTCGGTGGCCACCCGGCCGGGCAGCAGGGAGTTGAAGGTGATGCCGTCGCCGCCGTACTCACGCGCCAGCGTCTTGAAGGCCGCGACGATCCCGGGGCGGTGGCTGTTGGAGAGCATCAGCGCGGGGTTGGGCTCGAGCACGGTCGAGGAGGCCACGTTGAGCACGCGGCCGAAGCCGCGCTCGCGCATTCCGGGAAGTACGTGCCTGATGAGCTCGATCGGGGCCAGCACCAGCTCGCGGTGGGCGGACTCCCACTGCTCGGCGGTGAAGCTGAGCGGCTCGCCCCCCGGCGGGCCGCCGGTGTTGATCACCACGATGTCGGGCTGGCCCAGGTCGTCCTCGACCTTCTCCACGAGGCCGGGGATGGCGTCGACGTCCAGCGTGTCGTGAACGTACGCCCGCGCGTCCAGCTCGCCGGCCGCGGCCTCCAGGCGTTCGCGCCCGCGAGCGCTCATCGCCACGTTGGCGCCCTCGGCGGCGAGCTCCCGGGCTATCGCGAGCCCGATGCCCTGCGACGCGCCGGTGACCAGCGCGACTTTGCCGGCGAGCCCCAGATCCATGGCGGCCAGCGTACTCCCCCGCCTGTATGGTCGTGCGCAGTGCCGGGCCTACGCATCCTGCTCCGCTTTGCGCCCTTCCTCGTCGGTGCGCTGGCCGCGGCCGTGTGGCTGCGCAGGAGGCGGGTCGAGCGGACGCCGCTGCCCGCTGCGCCGCTGCCTCCCGTGCTCGAGCCGTCGCCCGTGCCGGCCGCCGCCGAGCCGGCCGCCGCCCCGCCCGAACCCGCGGCGGGCGAGCCGATCTCGATCGTCACCATCGTCGACGACCTACTCGAAATAGGACGCTGATCACCCGAATCGGGTAGGGCGGACCGGTCGCGCCGCGGCCGATCTGCTTGGATGTACGACTTCAAATTCGAACTGCCGAGTTCCCGTCGTCCCGACGACGGGGAGCGGGGGACCCACTGCGGCCTTCACGGCCGCCGGGGCGAATCGCAGCGAGATCGCCGCGTAGCGCCACTTTCCGGCGCGAGCCCGTCAGCTCACCTCGTAGGCATCTGGAAAGGGGAACCGTCAGGTGAGAGGATTTGTCGAGGCCGTTCGTCGGCCGCATGCGGGCTTGGGCCTGCTGCTGGCGCTGGCTCTGCTGTGCGCCGCCGCGCCCGCCGCGTCGGCGGACACGGTGCAGGCGTCAGCCGCGAGCGAGGTCGTGGTCAAGCGCGGCAACCGTGGGTCGGCCGTGCGCCAGATCCAGCGGCAGCTGAGGATTCCGGCCGATGGCGTGTTCGGTCCCCAGACCGAGCGGGCGGTGCGGCGCTTCCAGCGTTCCAAGGGGCTCGTGGCCGACGGGATCGTGGGACCCGTCACGCGTGGCGCGCTCGGCCTCGACCCGTTCAGCCGCAGCTCGGTCCGGCGGACAGGGCGCTCCGGGCCGCGCAAGTCGCGCGTGCCGCGGATACTCCAGGCCATCGCCGAATGTGAATCGGGAGGCAACCCGCGCGCGATCTCGCCCGGCGGCCAGTATCGGGGCAAGTACCAGTTCAGCCAGGGCACCTGGGAGGGGCTCGGCGGCACCGGCGACCCGGCCAAGGCGCCCGAGTGGAAGCAGGATCGCCTGGCGCTCAAGCTGTATCGCCAGCGCGGCAACGCCCCCTGGCCCAACTGCCCGTAGGCGCCGGGGCGCCGAGGTCGGAGGAGCCACTTGCCCGTGACACTCGTCAACCGCCTGGCCCGGACGGCGGAGCTGATGCGGATCGCCCCTCACGTGTACGGGGCGGCACTGGTCGCATCCCGTGACGAGCGCGCAGCGGCGCTCGTCACGGAGGGAGTGCTCTCGGAGGCGGCTGCGGAGTTCGTGATCGACCGGGACCGGCTGGTGGAGCGTGCGATCGTGCTGGCTGTGGGCAGGCAGCCGGCGGCCGCCTTCGCCGCCATGGACGTGCTGGGTCGCAAGGCCGTCGCGCTCGCGTGTCTGGCCGGCTATTCGAGCGACCAGGTGGCCCGGACCCTCGGGGTCGCACATGAGGCGGCGAAGGCCAGCATGTTGGCGGCCCTCAGGGGACCCGCCGAGCGCGCCGCGTCCTGAACCACCCGAAACCGTCAGCGCGCGGCGGCAGAGCGAGCCGGAGAGCGTCTCGAGAGCAACATCACGCCGGCCAGGGTCGCGGCACAGACCACGGCCAGCACGGCGAAGGGCACGCTGTCTGAGGTGAGCTCCGCCAGTCCGCCGCCGCCGCCCGCACCCACCACGTGGCCGACCGCCCAGGCGAGGTTCGAGATCGAGAACGCGAGTGCCTGGTCGAGGCCGGCATCCTCGGACGCGTCGGACAGCATCGCCATCGCCGGCGCCCAGAAGGAGCCCAAGGCGACGAAGGCCAGCATGATGGTCAGCGCGAGTAGGACAACCGTGCCGGGCAGCGGCAGGAGCACCGCCACCACGGCCGCGCCGGCCAGCCCGGCGCGGATCGGCGCCAGGCGGCCGCGGCGGTCCGACGCTCGGCCGGCGAGCGGGCTCAGCACCGCCTCGACGGCCGCGGTGAGCAGGAACACCGCGCCGATGGCGGCACCGCTCGCGCCGAAGTCATCGAGGCGCAGCGGCCCGAGCACCTCGATCACGCCGGCGAAGATCGCGGGCAGGGTGAACAGCCAGAACCCGGCCAGCACGGCGGGGCGGCCGAGCGCCCTCCCCAGCTGACCCAGTGGTGCCTCGGTCCCCGGGGCCACACCGGGCATCGACCACGCCCACACCGCCAGCAGGGCGGCTCCGGCCGCCACGGCGCTGAACACCACCTCGGGGCCGACCACGGTGGCCGCCCCGCCGAGCACGGGGCCGAAGAGCACACCCACGATGGCCGCGGCGAGCGCCGAGCCGATCAGCTCGCCGCGGCGCTCGGGCGGCGAGGCCGACACGAGCCAGGCCATGCCCGCCGCCCACATGCAGGCGCCGCCCACTCCCTGGACGAAGCGCGCCGCGTCGAGCAGCACGATCGTGTGGGCGAAGGCGAACACCAGGCTCGTGATCCCGAGCAGGCCGAGACCGAGCAGCAGCGTGGGCTTGACTCCCCAGCGGGTGGCGAGCCAGCCGCTCGGCAGCGCACCGACGAAGGTGCCGGCGGGATAGGCCGCGGTGAGCACTCCGGCGCCGGTCTTGGAGAGGTCGAACTGGTCAACGTACTGAGGCAGCAGCGGCGATACGGCGGCGAAGAACATGGTGTCCACGAGCACCACCGTCGCCACGAGCCAGAACAAACGCCGCATCCCGGCGATGCTACGCGCCCGCGCCGGCCCCGCGCTGGACCCAGTGGACCGTCCCTGGGTGGTGGCTGCATTCGGCCAGGAGCTCGCGCTGCCCGCCGGGCCACTGGGTGAGATGGGTCTCGATCCGAGCGGGGTCGGCCTCGGAGCCCTCGAAGGCCAGCAGCGCGAGCGGCGCCTCGGCCGTGGCGCGCTCGCCCGCGGCGGCGATGGTGGCCTCGGCCGACTCGCGCACCTCGTCGGGCAGATACGGCCAGACGATCGTGTGGTAGACGACCGTGGCCAGTCCCGGACGCGGCTGCGCCAGGGTCTCGGCCACCCAGGCCGCCAGGTCGGCGCGCTCGACCACGGCCGGCGTCTCGCGGGCCACAGCGATGGCCCGCTCGAGCAGCCCGTAGCGCTCGGTCTCGTCCGGGAACACGCAGCCGAGGAGGGTGAGCCTGCCGTCCTCGGTCGTCGCGTCGATGGGGTTCAGGTCGCAGCCGGAGCGCTCCGCCACCGAGAACCCGCCGGCGAGCGGCGGCATGCCGCCGGTGAAGAAGTCGACGAACCGCACAGGCGAGTGCTCGGGGCCGAACGTGACGCCGTCCTGCTCGTAGCGGAACCTGTCGACGCGCAGGTTGAGCCCGGCGCTCGCCCCGAGCTCGAGCAGCCGCAGCGAGAGGCCGGTCCGCTCGGCCACCAGGCAGAGGGCGCCGACGAGCGCCTTCGAGCGCGCCGGCGCGTTCGTCTGCAGCGGGTGGGCCAGCGCGTCCACGAGCTCGGCTCGGCCACTCGCCATCAGCTCGCGAATGGCCGGCCAGGCGGCTGCGGCGTCGCCGTCGCCACCGGTGGAGGGAAAGTGCCGTCTCAGGCTGTCGGCTTCGCCGGAAAGCACCATCCGGTGGACCCCCGCCAGGAGCCGGAAGGCGTCCCATTCGTCGATTCGGTCGTGCTCGTGGCCGCGCAGCGCCTCTCGAACGGGACCGCCGGCGGCGGCGTCGTCGCGCATCAGCTCGAGCAACGCGGCGTAGAACCGCGAGCCGACAGCCTGCGCGACCGCGATCTGACCTTCGAGCTGAGCGGTCAACGGGTCCGTTCCGGACATCGTGTGCGGACCGTAGACGGCCGCCGCGAACTCTGTCCGGCCGTCGAGGCCGTCGCCGGAGATGCCGGCCCGGCAGAATCTCCGCCATGCCCGAATTGGTTGACGAGCTGTACGACTGGCTGCGCATTCCCTCGGTGTCCACGGGCGGCGGCGACGCCGCCGCGCTCGAGCAGGCGTGCGCCTGGGTGATCGAGCGGATCGAGGCGGCCGGCGGCAGCGCCGAGGCGGTGACCCTCGACGGCGGCAACCCCATGGCGCTGGGCGAGCTCCGGGCCGCCCGGCCCGACGCGCCAACGGTGCTCGCGTACGGGCACTACGACGTTCAGGATCCCGGCCCGCCGGAGGCCTGGCTGTCGCCGCCCTTCGAGCCGGCCGAGCGCGACGGGCGCATCTACGCGCGCGGAGCAGCCGACGACAAGGGCAACTTCCTGCCGCTGCTCCACGTGGCCTGCGGGCTGGCCGCCGCCGGCGAGCTCCCCGTGAACGTGCGCTTCCTCGTCGAGGGGGAGGAGGAGATCGGCAGCGGCTCGGTGCTCCGCTGGCTGCGCGACGCGGAGCTCGACGTCGACTGCGCGGTGGTGTTCGACTCCCTGATGGCCGACGAGCGCACACCCGCGATCTCGATCGCCGCCCGCGGGCTCGCCCAGGCCTCGATCAGCGTGCGCACCGGCGAGCGCGACCTCCACTCGGGCATGTACGGCGGGGCGGTGCTCAACGCCGCCCACGTCCTCACGGCGATGCTCGCCGAGGTGGAGCCGGGACCGGACGGCCGCGTGCGCGAGGAGCTGCGGGCCGGGGTGGCGCCGGTGGCCGACGAGGAACGCCGCTCGTGGGAGCGCCTGGAGCCGGGGCTGGACGCGCTGCGGGCGGTGGGCGCCCGCGAGGTGGCTCCGGGCGCGGGCGGCGAGCTCTACGAGCGCACCGGCTCCGCGCCGGCGCTGGACGTGAACATGGTCCAGTTGGGCGAGCCGCGCACGATCGTCCCCGCGTTCGCGCGCGCACACCTGAGCATGCGATTGGCCCCCGGACAGAGCGGGGAGGCGATGGCGGCCGAGCTGGAGCGCCTGCTGCGGGCCGCGGTGCCCGACGGGGCCGTGGCCGAGATCGATCTGCAGGTGGCCGAGCCCGCGCTGTTCGATCCCGCGCACCCGGCCCTGCGGCTGGCGGCGGAGGCCTTGGAGAGAGCCTGCGGCGCCGAAACCGCGTTCGTGCGCCTGGGCGGCACGCTGCCCCTGCTCGCCGTGCTGGCCGAGCGTGGGGTGGCCACGATCGTCAGCGGATTCGTGTTGCCGGACGACGCCATCCACGCGCCCAACGAGAGCTACCGGGTGGAGAGCCTGCGCCTGGGGGAGCGGGCGGCGCGGGAGCTGTACACGGGCCTCGCCGGCTTGCCGCGCTAGCCGGCGCGGCCTCAGTCGGGTCGGCGCAGCCGGTAGATCCGAACCCGCTCGGAGCGCGGCGTGCCGGTGGACTTCACGAGCCAGCCGCTGGCCTGCGCACCCTCGATGAAGTCGGCCGCGGCCGGGCGGCCCGGATCGGCGAGGAGCACGAGGCTGCGACCGTCCACCAGACGCGGCAGGAGTCGCAGCAGCAGCCCGATGTTGCGGCGCTCGTAGAGGACGTCCGAGGCCAGCACCAGATCCCAGGGCGCGCGCTCCACTATCGCCGCGGGCGATCCCCACGCGCAGCGCAGCGTCTCGACCTCGACGGCGTTGCGCTCGGCATTGGCCGCCGTGGCCTGGACGGCGTCGGACGACCAGTCCGTGGCTACCACCCGCCCGCCGGCGCGGGCGGCCGCGATGCTCGGGAGGCCCAGGCCGCAGCCGAGCTCGAGCGTGCGCTTGCCGCGCAGGGAGCGCAGCGCCACATCGTGTGCGAGTCCCACCGAGCTCGACCACAGCTCGGCCCAGTAGGGCAGGAATTCCTCGTGCTCGAACGAGTCCTCGCTGAGGAGGTCCTCGGCGTCGCGGGGCCGTACCAGCTCGACCTCGCCACCGGGAAGTGCGACCCGCTCGGCGACGACGGGAGAGCCAAGGCTCACAGGCGCCGCCTGTTCGCCGCCCGGCTCTGTCACTTGAGCCTCTCGGCCTCCTCGGCCGCCTGCTCGGCCGCTTCGAGCTGGCGCTCGATCAGATCGAGGCCGCTGCTCCAGAAGCCGGGGTCCGACAGGTCGACTCCCACGATGGCGCCCAGCTCCTCGGGCGGCCGTGAGCCGCCCGCGCGCAGCAGGGCCAGGTACGAGTCCACGAAGCCGGCTCCCTGCTCTTCGTAGCGGCGATAGACCGACAGGGCCAGAAGGTGTCCGTAGGCGTAGGCGTACACGTAGCCCGGCGCGTCGATGAAGTGCCACACGTAGGACCACCAGAGCCCGTAGTCGTCCTCGAGGTCCACGCTGTCGCCGAGCAGGTCGGTCTGGGTCTCGAGCCACAGCGCGGCGAAGCGGTCCACGGACAGCTCACCCTCGTCGCGCCGGGTCGAGTGCAGAGCGTGCTCGAAGCGGTTCATCGCGATCTGGCGGAACACCGCGGCCACCGCGCCGTCGAGGGCGCCCGCGAGCAGGTCGAGACGCTCGCCCGGCCCGGGCGAGCGCTCGAGCAGCCGCTCGAGCACGATCGTCTCGCCGAAGATCGAGGCGGTCTCGGCCAGCGTCAGCGGAGTGGTGAAGTGATAGATCCCCTGCGGCCTGGCGAGCGAGGCGTGCACCCCATGTCCCAGCTCGTGGGCCATCGTCAGCACGTCGTGGGGGCGCGACGTGTAGTTGAGGAGCACATAGGGGTGGGCCGACGGGACCGTGTATGAGCAGAAGGCGCCGCCGCGCTTGCCCGGCCGTGGCGGGCCGTCGATGTGACCGTGATCGAAGAAGCTCGCCGCCGCCTGGCCCAGCTCGGGAGAGAAGGTCCGGTAGCAATCGAGAACGATGTCCTGGGCCTCGGCGTAGGGGATCTGCTCGTCGCTGTCGGAGACCGGGGCCATACGGTCGTAGTAGGCGAGGCGGTCGAGTCCGAGCAGCCGCGCCTTGAGCGTGTACCAGCGGCGCGCGATGTCGTAGCGCGAGCGAACGGCCTCGATCAGGGCCTCCACCGACTCGTCGCTGGCCTCGTTCGCGAGGTTGCGCGACGCCAGCCAGTGCGGGTACGAGCGCAGCCGGTCCCTCACCGCCTTCTCGCCGAGGAGCGTGTTGAACACGAACGCGCGGGTGCGCAGGTTGGGGCGCAGGGCCTCGGTCACGGCCTCGGCCGCCTCCTTGCGCTGCGTCCGGTCCGGGTCCTGCAGGCGCGAGAGCGCCTCCTCCAGCGAGGCCGGCGTGTCGCGACCGGGGAGCTCCACCTCGAGCGCCGCCGTCTGCTCTGTGAACAGGCGGGCAAAGGCGCCGGGGCCGTTGACGCTCGTCTCGGTGAGGATGCGCTCCTCGGGCTCGGAGAGCTGATGGGGCCGGTAGCGGCGGACGGTCTGCAGATGGTGGGCGCAGAACGCGAGCTCCGGGGATGCGAGCAGCTCCTCGGCGCGCTCGTCCGCCACGACATTCCACTCGAGCTCGAAGAACAGGAGCGTGGTCTCGATCGCGGCTCCGTGCTCGCGCGCCTTCTGCATGAGCGCGCCGCGCTCGGGGTCGGCCGTGTCGAGGGAGAAGCGCAGCATGGCGTAGGAGCCGGCCCGGCCCGCGAGGTCGTGGATGGCCGCCAGCTCGTGCATGGCGTCGGCCAGCCCTTCGGCGCCCAGCTCGGCCACCGAGCCTCGGTGGCGCTGGGCGAAGGCCTCGGCGCGGTCGCCGGCCTCGGTCAGCATGTCCTCCACTCCCTCGGCCCCGCGGCCGCCCACGAGCGGCTCGAGGTCCCAGCTGGCGGCCTGCAGTGCGTCGTCGGCGATCGTGCTCACGGCACCGAAACTAGACGATGGGCGCACGTAGGGTTCGGGCGTGCTCGACGACGTGCTGGAGCTGCTGCGCTGCCCCGTCTGCGGAGCGGGACTGTCGCGCCTCGACGCCGTGGTGCGCTGCCCTGCCGGCCACTCCTTCGACATCGCCCGGCAGGGCTACGTGAGCCTCCCGGCGGGGGGTGCGGAGATGCCACCGGGCGACGACGCCGCCATGGTCGCCGCGCGCGTGGCCTTCCTCGACGCGGGCCACTTCGACCCGATCACGGATGCCCTGGCGGCAGCGGCCGCCGAGCGGCCCGGTGCTGTGATCGACGTGGGCGCAGGCCCCGGCCGCCAGCTCGCCCGCATGCTCGAGGCACGGCCGGCGGCGCGCGGTCTCGCCCTCGACTCCTCCGCCGCGGCGCTGCGCCGGGCCGCCCGGGCCCACCCGCTCATCGGTGCCGTGCGCTGCGACGTGTGGCGCGGCCTGCCGGTCCGCGACGGCGTGGCCGGCGTGGTGCTGAGCGTCTTCGCGCCGCGCAACGGGCCGGAGCTGGCGCGCGTGCTCGAGCCGGACGGGCGGCTGATCGTGGTCACGCCCGAGTCGGGGCATCTCCGCGAGCTGGTGGCGCCGCTCGGCCTGCTGTCGGTCGACGCGCGAAAGCAGGAGCGGCTCGACGAGCAGCTCGGGCCCCAGTTCACGACGCTGGACGAGCGGCGGCTCGACTTCGGCCTGCGCCTGTCGGTGCCGGAGGCCGAGGCCCTGGTGGCCATGGGCCCGAGTGCCCGGCACGTGGCGCCGGAGGCAGTGCGCGCGGCGCTCGCCGGCCGGCCCGAGCCGCTGGAGGTCAGCGCGTCGGTTCGGATCTCGGTTCGCCGGCCGCGTAGCTCTCGCTGCCCATGATGTGGAGTGACACGTAGGACTCGTCGCCGACCACCCAGCTGTCATGGCCGGGGGGCACATAGAAGAACTCGCCTGCGTGCATCACGCGCTCCGTGCCGTCGCTCATCTGGACCGCCGCGGCGCCGCCCAGCACGAGGCCCACGTGCTCGACCTGGCAGAGGCTCTCGCCGCTCGCGGCTCCCACGTGCTCGGACCACTTCCAGCCCGGCTCGTAGGTGGCGCGACCGAGGGTGAGCGGACCCACCGTGTAGACCTCGAAGCGGCCCTTCTCGAAGGTTCGGGTCTCGGTGGGCTCGTCGAAGGGGACGAGGCTCAGATCCATGCGGGGAGTCTCGCGGATGGGGGGCGAGTTCCCGCCGCTGCGGCCTCAGCGTGCCATGGAGGCTCTCGAGGAGCTCGCGGTCGCGCTGCGCGGGCGCCTGATCGAGCGGGCGCGGGCGGGCGAGGGGGGCACGGCGGCGGGCTCGGATCTCGAGGCGGAGGTGCGCGAGCTCGTGGCGCGTGAGGCGGCGCCGCTGCCCGAGGCCGAGCGCGCTGCCTTGTGCGCGCGCGTGGTGCTGCTGGCCACGGGCCTGGGCCCGCTCGAGCCGCTGCTGTCCGATCCGGCCGTGGACGAGGTGATGGTCAACGGGCCGGGGTCGGTCTACGTCGAGCGGCGCGGCCGGGTCGAGCCCACCGGCGTGAGCTTCGCGGGCGAAGAGGAGCTCATGCAGGCGATCGAGCGGATCCTGGCGCCGCTGGGCCGGCGCGTCGACGAGGCATCGCCGCTCTGCGACGCAAGGCTCGCCGACGGCTCGCGAGTGAACGTCGTGATCCCGCCTCTGTCGCTGTCCGGGCCCTGCCTCACGGTGCGGCGCTTCCGGCGCGAGGGCTTCTCCCTGCGTGACCTGGTGGCGGGCGAGACGCTGCCGCCGGAGCTCGCCGAGCTGCTCGCGCTGTGCGTCTCGGCGCGAGCATCCGTGCTCGTCAGCGGTGGCACGGGATCGGGCAAGACCACGACGCTGAACGCCCTCTCGGGAGCGATACCCGGCGAGGAGCGCATCGTGACGATCGAGGACGCCGCCGAGCTGCGGCTGCGCCAGCGCCACGTGGTGCGGCTGGAGGCGCGGCCGGCCAACCTGGAGGGAAGCGGCGAGGTCACGATCCGCCAGCTGGTTCGCAACGCGCTGCGGATGAGGCCGGACCGGATCGTGGTCGGCGAGGTGCGGGGAGCGGAGGCCCTCGACATGCTGCAGGCCCTGAACACGGGCCACGACGGCTCGCTCACCACGGTGCACGCCAACTCGCCGGCGGACGCCCTGCGCCGGCTCGAGACGCTGGCGCTGATGGCGGGCGTCGGGCTGCCGCATGCCGCCGTGCGCGACCAGGTGGCGAGCGCGCTCGACCTGGTGGTCCACCAGGCCCGCTTGCCCGGTGGCGCCCGAGCGGTCGAGTCGGTCACCGAGGTGGTGCGCGTGGCCGGCGGGGCGGGAGTCCGCGAGCTCTACCGCCGCGGCGGAGGGGTCGAGGAGCCAGGGCCCGGGCTCCTGTCCGATCGGCTCGCGGCTCTGCGAGCGGCGGAGGGGCCTTGAGCGCGGCCGTGGCGGCCACCTTCGTCGCCGCTGTGGCAGCCGCGCTGGCTCTGTGGGAGCTGCTCAGCCGGCTGGCGGCGGGACTGGGCGGTCGCGCGCCCGCGGCGGCGCGTGAGGCGGCGGCGCTGGTGGACGTCCTGGTGCGGCTCGGGCGAGAGGGACGAGATCCCGGAGCGGCGGAGCGCCGCCGGCTCCTCCTCGCCGGAGCCCTGGTCGCCTTCATGGGAGGAGCCGCCCTCGCCGGGCCCGCGGCCGGGTTGGCCCTCGCCGCGGCGGGCCCGTGGGCGGTTGCGCAGGTCCTGCGCGCGCGCCGCCGCCGCTACCGGCGGGCGGTCGACGACGGGGTTGCTCAAGTCGCGCTGGCGCTGGCCGACGCCCTGGGCGGCGGGCACTCCCTCAGGGGAGCACTCGTGGAGGCGGCGGCGAGCGTGCACGGAGCGGCCGGGCACGAGCTCGGGCGTGCAGCGGCCGAGCTGTCGGCCGGGGCCGGCACGGACGCTGTGCTCGAGGCCATGCGTCGCCGCGCCGGCTCGCCGAGGCTCGACACCGTGGTCGCGGCGTGCCTGCTGCAGCGCCGCGCCGGCGGGGACCTCGCACGCCTGCTGCGGGAGAGCGCGCGGGCCATGGAGGACCAGGCGCGCCTGGAGGACGAGGTCAAGGCGGCCACGGCCCAGGCTCGCTTCACCGGCCTGATCGTGATCCTCATGCCGGTGGGCGGTGCAGTGCTCACCGAGCTCGCCAGCCCCGGCTGGTTCGCGGGCCTCTGGAGCTCCTTTCTGACCGCCTGGCTCGTGGGGATCGCCATCGGGCTGCAGCTGCTCGCCGCTGTGCTGATACGCCGGCTGGGGAAGGTGCGAACGTGACCGCTGTTCTTGCGATCGCCCTGGCCTTCGTCTCGGCGGCCTCGGCGGTCGCCGGCCTGCTGCTGCTCCTGCCGTCCGCGAGCGTGCCCTGGCGACCCGGTGCGGGTGGCAGCGGCGACGACGGTGCACCCGCGCGCTTTCCGCGGGCCATCCGGGTGTTGGTGGCGCTCGGAACCAGACTGCGGCCCCGGCGAGCCGGGACCCCGGCCGACCTCGGCGCGCGCCTGGCGGCCGCGGGTGAGCCGGCCGGGTTCGGCGTGCGCGAGCTCATGGCCGCGAAGGTGGGCGCGGCGCTGGCCGCCGGAATCGCCGGCACGCTGCTCGCGTCGGTCGCGCCCGGCCGGCTTGGGTTCGCCATCGTCCTCGCCGCGCCCGTGGCCGGGTTTCTGGTTCCCGACCTCTGGCTGGCGCGGCTCGCGGCGGAGCGGGCGAGGCGGGTCCGGAGGGAGCTGCCCGCCCTGCTCGACCTCCTCCGGGTGACGGTGGAGTCCGGCGCCTCTCTGGGCGCCGCCCTGCGCGCGGTGGGGGAACGCTCGGAGGGCCCGCTCGCCGCTGAGCTTCGGGCCGTGGGCCGGCAGGTGGCGCTCGGCGTGCCGCTCGCGGCGGCTCTGGACGACCTCGTGCGCCGAGTGCCGCTCACGGAGGTGCGCGCGCTGGTCACTGCGCTCGAGCGTGCCCGCCGGCACGGCGCGCCACTCGCCGACACGCTCGCGGCCCAGGCGCGCGATGCGCGTTTCGGGCTCGCCCGCCGGATCCGCGAGGAGGCCGCCCGCGCCGGGCCCAAGATCCAGCTCGTGGTCGCGCTGCTCCTCGTGCCGTCGGTGCTCTTGCTGGTGGCCGCCGCGCTGGCGTCGGCTCTGCTCGACGGCGAGACGGGGGTGGTCCCGGTGTAATCGAGGACGACGAGACCTCGTCGCACTGGGAGGTGGCCGCCGGGCGGAGCCGGACCGGTAGCGAGCGCGAACGCCCGCTACCGGTGGCGGCTCCCTACCCGGAAGAGGAGCGGCTGTCTAACAGGAGACGATCAGGTGGAACGAGCGATCGACCGTGTTCGTGCCCTCGCTGTTGCGGGTGATCACCCGGACGCCGTTCACGTTGCCGGGGGCCGAGGTCACGGCGATCTGCCCGGTGCCCGGAGCCGCTGCCGACTCGTCGCCCAGGGTGGCGAAGTAAGCGCAGTTGCGCACGTCGACGTTGAAGATGGCCGCGTACTGGCCCTCTCCGGTGCGAGTGACCGAGGTGACGCCGCGTCCGCGCACCAACACGCCGGCCGGGCTGACCACCGCGTGGCGGCCGAGGCCGTCGGCCACGCCGGACGCGAGCACCTTGCCGATCTGGGCCGAGTTGAGCTTCGACGCGTCGAGTACCTGCTCCTTGATCGCGTTGGGGCCGAAGCCGTCGGGCTTGGCCTCGTTCCCGCGCAGCGTGCCGTCCTTGAAGTCGCGGTTGCGGATGGAGCCGTTGACGATGTCCGACGACGAGACCGTCGCGACGGCGTAGGAAACGCCGCTCAGGGCGACGAATAGAGCCAGGGACGCCACGACCATGGCTGGTGAGGGGAGGCGCAGGAAGCGCTTCATCTGAATCAGACCTCCGGGTCCTGTCGGGTTACGGCCGGGTCGGTATGACCGCTGTCGTTCCCCCAACAGGGCGGGCGGCCCCCGGTTGCGGGATGGCTCCCCAACTGGCAAGACGTCTTGCAGATGGCCGTTTGCACGCAGAATTGCGCCCAGATCGCCGTTCTGCCGACCCAGCGGTCACCCCGGCGGGTGCACGCCCCACTGCTCGCCACGCCCCGCAAAGCCATTCGTAGAGCGCAATACAGCCCGGCGCCGGTCTCGCCTGCAGGCGACCCGGACGGAAAGGTGGGGAAGGGTGTTGCAGAGTGGGGCAGAGTGGGGTACCGTGGCATCACCAATCGACCGGAGTGGCGGGGCTCCTCCCACTCCGCCACTCCGGTCCAACGTCTTCGCAGGGACATGACCCTTGGCGTTTCGCGGCCACTTCGAGCACTCGCTGGATGCAAAGAACCGCCTGGCCATTCCGGCTCGGTTCCGCGCCGCGTTCGCGAACGGCACGGTCTTGTCAAAGGACCCGGAGTCGTGCGTGGCGGTGTGGACACCCGAGACGCACGAGTCGATCATCGAGCGCGCGCTCGGCGACCTGAATCCGATGGGCTCGCAATACCGCAAGCTGTCGCGCTTCTACCAGGGCAACTCCTTCGAGATCGACCTGGACGCGAGCGGCCGCGTGACCCTGCCGCCGCCGCTCCTCGAGCACGCGGCGATCGAGAAGGAGGTCGTGGTGGTTGGCGTTGGGGACCACCTCGAGGTCTGGGGCCGCGAGCGCTGGCGGGCCGAGCAGGAGGCTCTCGACGCCGAGATCGGGGAGGTGACGGAGCGTCTTGGCAATCCTTCTTGACATGACCCGCGTCCACGTACCCGTTCTCGCCGGCGAGCTGATCGATCTGACTCACCCCGCCGTGGGCGAGACGGTGGTGGACTGCACCTTCGGCGCCGGCGGTCACGCTCGCCTCGTGGCGGAGCGGATCGGCGCCTCGGGCACGCTCGTGTGCATCGACCGCGACCCGGCGGCCGAGGAGCGCTTCGAGGAGTTCGCGCGCGAGGTGGCCTGCCAGACGCGCTTCCTGCGCATGGACTACGCCGAGGGCCTCGAGCTGCTGCTCGAGGAGGGGCTCGAGGCGGATCTCGTGTACCTCGACCTCGGCATCTCCTCGATGCAGGTGGACGCCCGCGAGCGCGGCTTCTCCTACTCCTACGACGCTCCGCTCGACATGCGCATGGATACCGAGCAGGAGCTCGACGCCCGGGCGATCGTTAACGAGTGGGACGAGCGCCGGCTCGCGCAGCTGTTCCGGCGCTACGGCGAGGACCCGAACGCGCGCCGGATCGCGCGCGAGATCGTGCGCCGGCGCGGGCGCGCGCCGATCGACACCACGGGCGAGCTGGTGGAGGCCATCGAGGCCGCCCTGCCGGCCGCGGTGAGGCGCAACTTCGGCGGCGGGCATCCCGCCAAGAGGGTCTTCCAGGCTGTGCGCATCGCGGTCAACGCGGAGCTCGACTCGCTCGACCGGGCGCTCCCGCTCGCCTGGGGCCTGCTGCGCGACGACGGCCGCATGGCGGCGATCTCCTTCCATTCGCTCGAGGACCGTCGCGTCAAGCGCTTCTTCGTCGATCGCGCGCGCGGCTGCATCTGCCCGCCCGACTTCCCGGTGTGCGTGTGCGGCCACGAGCCCGAGGCGGAGCTGCTCAGTCGCCGGGCGGTGGCGCCGACTCCGGGTGAGGTGGCCGACAACCCACGGGCCAAGTCGGGCCGGCTGCGGGCCGCACGCAAGCTCGAGCCCGAGGAGCGCCCCTGATGGCCCGGGGCGCCGCGGCGGCCGCGGCCCCGCGTCCCGTGCAGGGCCGGCGGCGACACAACGCGCGGGCTCACACGGCAGGACTCCGGGCGGGCGTCAGGCGGCGTGCGGCGGCGGGCGCTCACGCGGCCTCGCGGCGATTCTCCGGCCCGGCGCCGAGGCTGAACGCTCAGGGCGGGGCGTCCGTGGCCCTGCCGGGGCGCCTGGTCAACGCTCCCTTCGCGCGGATGGCCCGGGTGCGGACCAGCCGCATCCTCGACGCCCTGCTCACCGGCCGTGGCTGGATCGCGCTCGTGTTCCTGCTGCTCGCCGGAATCGTGTTCTTCAACGTCGACCTGCTGCAGATGAACCGCGACATCGCCCAGAACGCGGAGCGGATCTCGACGCTCAAGCGTGAGAACGCCCGGCTGCTGCTCGAGGAGGCGCGGCTGGCCAACAGCGAGCGTGTCCAGGAGGAGGCCGCCGCGCTCGGCCTCGTGCTGCCGGCGCCGGGTGACGTGCGCTACCTGAAGGCCCGGCCGTCCCTCGACGCGCGGCGGGCATCGCGCAAGATGGCCCCGCCGAGTGGCGCCTACGTCCCGCCCGGGTCGGCCGACGCCGGCGACGAGGCCTCGGGCGGCGCCGACACCAGCGCCACCACTTCCGGCGGGGCCACGCTCGACCCGGCCACCGGCCTGCCCGTGGATCCCGCCACCGGCCAAACGAGCTACGACCCCGTCACCGGGGCGGCCATCGATCCGAGCACCGGCCAGCCGTATGACCCGAACGCCGCCACCCCGGCCACCGGCGCGGCGGCGACGGGCGCGGGCACGACAGGCACGACGGGCACGACGGGCACGACAGCAACTACCGGCACCTCCGGCACGACCGGCACCCCTGCAAGCGGAGCCACGGCCACCACCCCGGCATCCGGCGCGCCGGCGGGCTAGCACTCGTGCCGGCCACCCAGCGCCGACCGCCGCCCCGGCGCCCGCCCTCCCGGCGCAGGACCCGGGCGGGCTCTCGCGGGGGCGGCATCGCCGTGAAGCTGATCGAGCGTCGGATCGGTCTGCTGTTCGCTGTCTTCCTGCTCCTGCTGGCGGTGGCGGCGCTGCGCGCCACCTGGCTGGGCACGGTGCGGGCCGGCGCGCTCTCGGAGCGCGCGGTCTCCCAGCAGATCGAGGACCTCACGGTCAACGCGCGGCGCGGCACGATCACCGATCGCAACGGCATCGAGCTCGCGGTCACCGAGGACGCGGTGACCGTCTTCGCAAATCCGTTCCTGATCAAGGATCCGGCTCGCGTGGCGGAGCGGATCGCGCCCCTGATCGGCCAGGGCAAGAGCGACCTGCTCGAGAAGCTGAGCGATCGCAAATCGGGCTTCGTCTATCTCCGGCGCAAGATGGACGCCTCGCTCGGGCAGAAGATCGCCGACCTCGGAATCGAGGGGATCGGCACCGTGGTCGAGCCCAAGCGCACCTACCCGCAGGGGTATCTCGCGTCACAGGTGCTGGGCATGGTCGGCACGGACAACGTCGGGCTGTCCGGGCTCGAGTACTCCCGCGAGGACGACCTGCACGGCCAGGACGGCAAGCGGCGTCTGGTCAAGGACGCCCTGGGCGAGCCGGTGAGCATGGTGGAGGAGGAGCGCTCGCACCCCGGCCAGGACCTGCAGCTCACCATCGACGCTCGCATCCAGGAGCGCACGGAGGCGGTGCTGGCCGAGGTCGGCCAGACCTACACGCCCAAGGGAGCCACCGCCGTGGTGATGGACCCCCGCAGCGGCGAGGTGCTGGCGCTTGCCAACTGGCCGCGTGTGGACGCCAACAACGTCGGCGGGGCGCCCGGCTACGCACGTCAGAACCGCGCCATCCAGGCCAACTACGAGCCCGGCTCGACCTTCAAGGCCATCACCGTCTCGGGAGCGATCGAGGAGGGGCTGGTCAAGCCCACCACGCAGTTCTCGGTGCCCCCGTTCATCCAGGTGGCCGACCGCACGGTCGGCGAGTCGCACGACGGGGGCGGCGGCACGTTCAGCGTGGCCGACATCCTCGCGCGCTCGTCCAACGTCGGCTCGGTGATGATCGGGCTGAAGCTCGGCGCCACCCACTTCGACAAGTGGGTGCGGCGCTTCGGCTTCGGGCAGCCCACCGGAATCGATCTGCCCGGTGAGGAGGGCGGCATCGTGCTGCGGCCCGACAACTACTCCGGCTCCTCGATGGGCAACATGCCGATCGGCCAGGGGCTCGCGGTCACGCCGATGCAGATGGCCTCCGCCTACACGGCGATCGCCAACCACGGAGTGATGCGGCGTCCCTACGTGATCGCCGGCGACGCTCCGCCCGCCAAGCGCGTGCTCTCACGGCGGACCTCGGCCGAGGTGTCGAAGATGCTGGAGGGCGTCCTGGCCGCAGGGGGCACGGCCGAGGAGGCGTCGGTGGAGGGCTACACCCTCGCGGGTAAGACGGGCACGGCCGAGAAGGCGATCAAGGGCGGCTACTCGAAGACCGACTTCATCCCGTCGTTCATCGGTTTCGCCCCGGCCAAGAACCCGCGGCTGCTGGTGGCCGTGATGGTGGACACTCCGCGCGGGGACTACTACGGCGGCACCGTCGCGGCGCCCGCCTTCGAGCGCATCATGGAGTTCGCGCTGCCATACCTGAAGATCCCGCCGGAGTGAGCCGAGGCCTCAGGCGTCGGGGTCGGCCAGCGAGCGCAGCGCTTCGCGCATGCTCTGCTGTGCCTGCTCGAGCTCGGCCCGGCGGGCCTCCGACTCCTCGAGCCTGGCCCGCACGTCGCGCTCGTTCATGGCGAGCTGCTCGCGCTCGCGCTCGGACTCCTCGCGGAGCTCGGCCAGCGCCTGACGCGCCTGCTCGGCGCGGCGGTCGGCGTCCGCCAGCTCCTCGATCTGTCCCGCCGCCTCCCCGCGCGCCCGCTCGGCCTCCTCGAGCTCCGCTCGCACGCGCACGAGGTCGGTCTCGGCACCGGTGAGCCGCTCGCGCAGGGCGTCGAGCTCCTCGGTGCGAACGTCGACGTCAGCCCGCGCGCGCTCGAGCTCCGCCTTCACCGCTCCGAGCTCCTGCTCGAGCGCGCCGGCCTCCTCGGCTGCGCGCTCGGCGTCGCGAGCGCGGGCCTGGGCCTGATCCAGCTCCGCGGCGGTGGCGGTGAGCCGCTCGCGCAGCCGCTCGATCTCCTCGGTGTCGGGCGGCAGCTCCTCGCGCGCGCCGTCGGAGCTCTCGTCGTTGGCCTGCCAGAAGACGGCCGACGAAGCCGAGGGCTCGGCGGGTGCGGGCTCGGAGGCCTCGGGGGGCTCGGCTCGCTGGTCCTCGCCCGCCGACTCCTCGGCCAGCGGCAGGGACTCGAGCAGCGCCTCGAGGGCCGGTCGCGATGCCACCGCCGGCTTGACGTCCATCTTGGTCATCACGGCGATGTCGTTGACCCCCAGCGCGTCGGCCGGGTCCGCCATGGCCACGAGCAGGCCGCCGCCCATGAAGCCCACCGGCACGGCCTGATAGCGCTTGGCCGCCGAGGGCTTGATCAGATTGGCGGCACCCGGCTCCACCGCGAAGCTGCCGAGATCGACATAGGCGATCCCGTAGCGCTCGGCGGTGGCGTGGGCGAGCTGCTCCTCGGTGACCGCCCCCGAGTCCACCAGCACCCGGGCGACCGTGGTGCCCGGGCTCCGGGCCGCGCGAACGGCCTTCTCCACGGTCTCACGCTCGGCAAAGCCGAGCTCGACGATCACGTCGCTCAGGAAGCCCGAGCGACCACCCGGCTCCGACGGCGCGACCACGCCCTTGGGGCGTGCGTCGGCCTTGGCCTCCTTGGTACTCATGCCGCTCCCTCTGCCACTGCCACCTTGGCCTTGCGGGCTGCCTTCGCCACGTCCGCCAGCGCCGACTCGGGCGAGTCCGCCTTGCCCAGCGCCAGCACCGCATAGGCCAGGTCGAGCTTGGCCGGCCGCTCGCTCGTGACCCTCGCCACTCCCTGCTGGAAGCGCTCGAAGAAGGCCTCTGCTCCCTTGCGTCCCTTGCAACCCACGAGCAGGGCGCCGAAGACATCGTCGGACAGGCGCCCGGCGTGGTCGGTGCGGCGGATGGCGGATTCGAGCACGTCGGCGCCGTCGCGCAGCAGCAGCTCGGACACGCCCTCGCCGTGGCGCCCGCTGATCTCGGACAGGTTCGTGAGACGGCAGGCCAGCAGATAGGACTCGGTCGAGCCGCGCTCGGCCAGGCGCCATTCGCGCTCGGCGGCCTCGGCGAAAGCGCTGGGGTTGAGCAGCCCGGTGAGGGCATCGGTGCGCGCCGGATCGCGCAGGCGCTCGTTGAGGCGGCGCAGGTCCGCTCTCCACTTGACGGTCTCCCACTCGTAGGTGAGCAGGCGCCCGGCCACGGCGAGCAGCTCGAGGTGGCCGCGGTTGAAGATGTCGGTGCCCGGTGCGAGCGCGACCAGCATGATGGCTCCGCCGCCGGCCCCGGTCTCGAGCGGCAGGGCGAGGTAGGAGCGCACGGATAGCTCGCCGAGCGTGGCCGGGTCGAGCAGCCCGTGGCCGTTGCCGTTGTGGGGGGCCGCCAACGGCAGGGTCGAGCCGGGCTGGACCACCGACGCCGCCTCGCCGCGCACGTCGATCAGCCGCAGCTCCGGCTCCTCGCGGTCCACCTGGCCGAGGAGCACCGAGCCGGGGGGAAGCTCGGCCTCGAGAAGGTCGAGTACCGCGTCGGCTGCCTCTGAAAAGCTCGTGAACCGGCGTTCCGCCAGTCGTGCGAGCGCGCTGAGCACGTTGCCGCTCACGCGGTGTGTATCGGCCGCCGCGCCGAAAAAATGAGCGCGGTGCGACGGGACTCGTCGGTATTCTGCTGGCGCACCATGACCCTGCGGGATCTGATGGGTAATGGGGCGCCCGAGATCGAGATCTCGGGACTCGCCTACTCCAGCCAGAGCGTCACCCCGGGGGCGCTCTTTTTTTGCGTGCCCGGATTCCGCGTGGACGGCCACGATTTCGCCCCCGACGCGGTGGAGCGTGGGGCAGCGGCGCTGGTGTGCCAGCGCCCTCTCGGCCTCGGGGTGCCGGAGATCGTGGTGGACGACGTGCGCGCCGCGATGGGTCCGGCCGCGGCCCGCTTCTACGGCGACCCGACCGCGCAGCTCGAGCTGGTGGGGATCACCGGAACCAACGGCAAGACCACCACGGCCTACCTGATCCGTCACCTGATGGAGGCCGCCGGGCGTCAGTGCGGCCTGTTGGGGACCGTCAAGCGCGTGGTGGGGGGCGTGGAGGAGGACGTGGTGCGCACCACGCCCGAGGCCATCGATCTTCAGCACACCTTCCGGCGCATGGTCGACGGCGGCGACCGCGCCTGCGCGATGGAGGTGTCCTCACACGCGCTCGAGCTCGGCCGCGTGGCCGGCATCCGCTTCGCGGCGCGGATCTTCACCAACCTCACCCAGGACCACCTCGACTTCCACGAGACGATGGAGGCCTACTTCGAGGCCAAGCGCCGGCTCTTTGACGGGGAGGGCCCCGCCGTCGTGAACGTGGACGATCCCTACGGCCGGCGGATCGCCGCCGAGGTCGACTGCGTGACCTTCGCGATCGAGCACGAGGCCGACTACCGGGCCCGCGACGTGGACTTCGACCTGATGGGCTCCCGCTTCGTGATCGACACTCCGTCCGGCGAGCTCGCGCTCGAGTCCCCGCTGCCCGGGCTGTTCAACGTGCTCAACGTGCTGGGGGCGGTGGCGGCGGTACGCACGCTGGGAGTCGAGGAGATCTCGCTGGAGGACTTCGGACGGGTGCCGGGCCGCTTCGAGCCGGTGGACGAGGGCCAGGCCTTCGGGGTGCTCGTGGACTACGCCCACACGCCGGACTCGCTCGAGAACGTGCTGCGGGCCGCGCGGGAGGTCACGCGCGGCCGGCTGTACGTGGTGTTCGGCGCGGGTGGCGACCGCGATCGCGGCAAGCGCCCGCTGATGGGCGAGGCCGCCTGCCGGCTGGCCGACCGGGTGCTGGTGACCTCGGACAACCCGCGCAGCGAGGATCCGGAGGCGATCATCGACGAGATCATGCTCGGCGCGGGAGCCGGCGCCGTGCGCGAGGTGGACCGCCGGCGGGCGATCGCCATGGCCGTGGACGAGGCGGGTCCCGGCGACGTGGTCGTGATCGCGGGCAAGGGCCACGAGCAGGGTCAGGAGTTCGAGGACGGGCGCAAGGAGCCCTTCGACGACGTGACCGTGGCCCGAGAGGCGATCCGCGCCGGCCTGGGGGCGCGCGCGTGATCGATCTGGGTGCGGCGCGCATCGCGGCTGCTGCCGGGGGCGAGCTCGTGGCCGGGGCGCCGGAGCGTTCCGGGCCGGCCCGGGCGGTGATCGACTCGCGCGCCGTCGAGTCCGGCGACCTGTTCGTGGGCCTGCCGGGCACCGCCGCCGACGGCGGTGCCTTCGCCGCCGGCGCACTCGAGGCCGGCGCCTGGGGAACGATCGTGTCCCCCGCCCACCGGGAGGCCACGCTCGCGGCCGTGGAGGGGGCGCTGGGCGACTCCGCCTGCGCCTCCGCCGTGGTGATCGTGGCCGAGGATCCGCTGCTCGCTCTCCAGCGGCTGGCCACCGCCTGGCGCCGCGAGCTGGGCTGCCGCGTGGCCGGGATAACGGGGTCGACGGGCAAGACCTCGACCAAGGACATCCTGGCCGCGGTGCTGGGGCCCCACGCGGTCACGCACGCCAGCAGGGAGAACTTCAACACCGAGATCGGCGTGCCCCTGACGATCCTGGAGGCGAGCCGCGGCACCGAGGTGCTCGTGCTCGAGATGGCGATGCGGGGAGCGGGCCAGATCGCCGAGCTGCGGCAGATCGCCGAGCCCGACGTGGGCGTGATCGTCAACGTGGGCCCCGTGCACCTGGAGCTGCTCGGCACGGTCGAGCGCGTGGCCGCGGCCAAGGCCGAGCTGATCCGCGATCTCCCGGCCGGCGCGGCGTGCGTCGTGCCGGTGAGCGAGCCGCTGCTCGACGCGCACCTGCGCGACGACCTCGACACCTGGACCTTCGGCCCGGGCGGCCACGTACAGCTGTTGTCGATGGAAGCGGGCCGCGCCGAGATCGAGGCACGTGGCGTCACCGTGCAGCTCGATCTGCCCTATTCGGAGCCCCACAACCTGCTCAACACCCTCGCCGCGGTGGCCGCCGCGCGCGCCCTCGACCTCCGGGTGGGCGGGCCCGTGGAGGTGCAGTTCTCGTCGCTGCGGGGCCAGGTGGTGGAGCTCCCCGGTGGGGTTACCGTGGTCAACGACTGCTACAACGCCAACCCGATGTCCATGTCGGCCGCCCTCGACCATCTTTCCTCGGCGCCGGCCGAGAGGCGCATCGCCGTGCTCGGCACCATGGCCGAGCTGGGCGACGGCTCGGCCCGCTTCCACCACGAGGTGGGCGAGCAGGCGCGGCGTCTCGGGATCGACGTACTCGTACCGGTGGGCGAGGCCGCCCTCGGCTATCTCGAGGCCTTCGACGGTGAGGCGCACGCCGTGGGCTCGCCGGAGGAGGCCGCCGCACTGCTCGAGGAGATAGCCCGCCCCGGCGATCGCGTGTTGGTCAAGGGCTCGCGCTCAGTCGGCCTGGAACGGGTGCTCAGCTAAGCGTGCTCGGCGAGATCGTCATCGGGGGCTCCGCCTCCCTGCTCATCTGCATGTTCCTGGGGCCGCGCTTCATCGAGTACCTGCGCCTGAAGGAGTTCGGCCAGCACATCCGCGAGGAGGGGCCGGCGGGCCATCACGGCAAGGCGGGCACCCCCACGATGGGCGGGCTGGCCGTGCTGCTGGCGGTGTGCGTCCCGTTTCTGATCCTGTCCGAGTACCGCGCGGCGAGCGTGGCTGTGCTCCTCACCGCGCTCGCCATGGCGGCGCTCGGCTTCGCCGACGACATCACGAAGCTGCGCCGGCGGCGCTCGCTGGGCGTCTCGGGGCGGATGAAGCTGGCGGTGCAGTTCGTGACGGCGATCGTGCTGTGGATCGTGGCCACGAAGTACGTCGACCTTCGCGAGACGCTCGACCTCCGCGTGGTCGACGTCAGGGTCAACCTCGGCCTGGCGTACCCGTTGCTGATCTTCCTGGTTCTGGCGGGCGCCACGAACGGTGTGAACCTCACCGACGGCCTCGATGGGCTGGCGGCCGGCTGCGCGGCCATCGTCTTCCTCGCCTTCACGGCGATGACCTTCATCACCGAGGGATACGAGGACCTCGCCCTGCTGAGCGCCTGCCTGGTGGGCGCCAGCGTCGGCTTCCTCTGGTTCAACTCGTTCCCGGCGTCGGTGTTCATGGGCGACACGGGATCGCTCGGCCTGGGTGGCGCCATCGCCGGGCTGGCGGTGATGACCAAGACCGAGATCCTGCTGATCCTGATCGGCGGGATCTTCGTGATCGAGGCGCTGTCGGTGGCGATCCAAGTGTTCTCGTTCCAGCGCTTCCGCCGGCGCATCTTCCTGATGGCTCCGATTCACCACCATTTCGAGTTGCTGGGCTGGTCGGAGACCAAGATCATCCTGCGCTTCTGGATCGTCGGCGCGATCTGCGCGGCGATCGGCTTCACGCTCTACCAGGCCTCGATCACGTGAGGCCGCCCCTTCCCGAGGGGCCCTATCTGATCGTGGGTCTGGCCCGCTCGGGCGCCGCGGCGGCGCGCATGCTGCTGCCCCACGGCCCGGTGCTCGCGGCCGACAGCGCCCGGCCGGACGTGCCCGACGGTGTGGAGGCTCATCTGGAGAGCGACGGCGTGGAGCTGCTCGACCGGGTGGCGCTCGTGGTCAAGAGCCCGGGGGTTCCGGCCGATGCCCCGGCGATCGCGGCCGCCCGCGAGCGCGGGCTGCCCGTGCTGGGCGAGCTCGAGCTGGCCTGGCGCCTGCTGCCCAACCGGCTGGTGGCGGTCACGGGCACCAACGGCAAGACCACCACCACCGAGCTGCTCGGCGCCGTGTGGCGCGCCGCGGGCCTGCCGGTGGCGGTGGCGGGCAACGTGGGCATGCCGCTGGCGACGCTCGTCGGCCGGCTGGAGCCCGAGACCACGGTGGTGTGCGAGGTGTCGAGCTTCCAGGCCGAGGACTCGGAGGCGCTCGCGCCCGACACCGCGCTGTTGCTCAACCTCGAGGAGGACCACCTCGACCGCCACGGCACGCTCGCCGCCTATCGCGACGCCAAGCTGCGCCTGTTTCGCAACCAGACCGCCGAGCAGGTGGCGGTGGCGCCCGCCGGCTTCGAGCTGCCAGGCCGGGGGCGACGCGTGACCTTCGGCGACCCGGCCGAGCTGCCGCTGGCGCCGGAGGAGATCCGGCTGCGCGGGGCCCACAACCTCGAGAACGCCATGGGCGCCTCGGCGGCGGCTCTCGCGTCTGGTGTGCCCGCCGAGGCCGTCGCCGCTGCGCTGCGTGACTTCGTGGGCGTGCCGCACCGCCTGGAGGAGGTGGGCTCGGTGGGCGGGGTGCTCTACGTGAACGACTCGAAGGCCACCAACGTGGCCTCGGCCAGCCGCGGAATCGAGTCGTTCGACGGAGGCGTGCACGCCATCCTCGGCGGCAGCCTCAAGGGCGGCGGCTTTGCCGGGCTTCGCCACGCGGTGGCCGCTCGCTGCCGCGCCTGCTACCTGATCGGCGAGGCCACGGAGCGGCTGGCGGAGGACCTCGAGTGCACGGTGCCCCTGGAGCGCTGCGGCGACCTCGAGACCGCCGTGCGTGCCGCCGGCGCCGCCGCGCGGCCCGGCGACGTGGTGCTGCTTTCGCCCGCCTGCGCCAGCTTCGACCAGTTCCGCGATTACGAGGAGCGTGGCGACCGCTTCCGTTCGCTCGTTCCGCCTGCATGAATCCGCGCTCGCGCGTAGAAGAAGGTCCGGATGGCCCCTCGCGCCGCCGCCCGCAAGCGACCCGTCGAGTATTCGATCCTCTACACCGCCACCCTGTGCCTCCTGGCCGGCGGCGCGGTGATGGTCTACTCGGCCAGCTCCGCCGAGTCGCTTCTCTCGGGGAGCGGCGACGCCTCCTTCTACCTCAAGCGCTACGTGGTGCTGGGGCTGCTCGGGCTGGTGTTGATGCACTTCGCGTCGCGCCACGGACTGAGGGTGATCAAGGGCATCACGCCGCTGCTCCTCATGAGCTCGTTCGGTCTCACGGTGCTGGTGATGGTCCCCGGCTTCGGCGTGACGGTGAACGGCGCCACCCGCTGGCTGGGCGCGGGACCGCTCCAGTTCCAGCCCTCGGAGCTGCTGAAGGTCTCGGTGATCCTGTACGCGGTGCAGCTGCTCGCGGCGCGGCCGAGCCTGGTCCAGACCATCAGCGGACTGATCAAACCGTTGTTGCTCGTGGTGGGCGCCGCGTGCGCGCTGCTGCTCAAGCAGCCCGACATGGGCACCGCGATGGTGATCTGCTTCTCAATGGGCGCCCTGCTCGTGGCCGCCGGGACGCCGATGCGCAATCTCGGCCTGATCGCCGGCACCCTGGGCGGGCTGGCGCTGCTCTTGGCCCTGGCCGAGCCCTACCGGCGCGAGCGGCTGACCTCGTTCCTGGATCCGTTCTCGGACGCGGGCGACACCGGCTTCCAGGCCGTCCAGGCGCTCACCGCGATCGGCTCCGGCGGCCTCTTCGGCGTGGGGCTGGGCGAGTCCGTACAGAAGATCTTCTATCTCCCGGAGGCCCACACCGACATGATCCTGGCCATCATCGGCGAGGAGCTCGGTCTGGTGGGAATCCTCGCGGTGATCGTGCTCTACGGGATGATCGGATACGCGGGGCTGCGCACCGCCAAGCTGGCCGGGGACCGCTACGCCAAGCTGCTGGCGACGGGCGTGACCTCGCTCATCCTCTGCCAGGCGACCCTCAACTTCTTTGCCGTGATGGGGATGGCGCCGCTCACCGGCGTGCCGCTCCCGTTCCTGTCCTATGGCAGTACGAACCTGATCGTGCTGCTCGGGGCGATGGGGCTGCTTCTCAACGTGGCCGCGGGGGCCGAGGGGTCCGCCCGCGCTGCCGGGAGGCCCTCGCAGCCGGAGCTGCAGGCGATCGACGGCGGGGCGGAGCCGCGGGCGCGGCGCCCGGCTCGAGCGGCTCGCGCGGCGCGCTGACCGGGAGGCGTCGATGCCCAAGGTGGTGATTGCCGCCGGCGGCACCGCCGGCCACGTGGTGCCGGCACTCGCCGTGGCCGAGGAGCTGCGCGCGCGCGGCACCGAGGTCGAGTTCATCGGCGGCGAGCGCGCCGAGGCCGAGCTCGTGCCTGCCGCCGGCTACCCGTTCCACACCCTGCGCGTGAGCGGGCTCGACCGCCGCAACGCCCTGCGGGCGGCGCGGGCTCTGCTGCTGGCCGGCCGAGCGGTCCTCCAGGCGCGCCGCCTGCTGCGCCGCGGCGGGGCGGACGCTGTGCTCGGTGGCGGCGGTTACGTGGCCGGGCCGGTGGGCCTGGCCGCGCGCACACTGAGGCTTCCGCTCGTGCTCGCCGAGGCCGACAGCCACCTCGGCGTGACCAACCGCATGCTGGCGCCGCTGGCCCGGCGGGTGTGCCTCGCCTTCCCTCTGCCCGGTCGCGACGGCCGGCGTTACCTAGTGACCGGCCGGCCCGTGCCGCGCGGCACCGGAGCCGGGGACCGGGAGGCGGCGCGCGAGCGCCTCGAGATCCGCCCTGACGGGCCTTGCCTGCTGGTGTTCGGCGGCTCGCTCGGCGCACTGCGGCTCAATCACGCGGCTATCGATGCCTTCGGGGCCGCGGCACCGTGCGAGGTGTTGCACGCCAGCGGCCGCCGCGACTACGACGAGCTGCGCCGGCGTCTCGACGAGCTCGGCTCCCCGGCGCACTACCACCTGTTTCCCTACGTCGAGCCGTTCGCCGACGTGCTCGCGGCCAGCGACCTCGTGGCCGCGCGGGCCGGCGGCTCGGTGCTCGAGGTGGCCGCCGCCGGCCTGCCGGCGATCCTGGTGCCATATCCCGCCGCCAGCGCCGACCATCAGACCTCCAACGCGCGCTACATGGAGAAGGCGGGCGCGGCCGTGGTGGTGCCCGACGACGAGCTCGACGGTCCCCGCCTGGCCCGCGAGGTGGGGGCGCTGCTGGGCGCGCCGCAGCGCATGGCCGAGATGGCCACGGCGGCCCGGGCGGCCGCACGACCCGACGCCGCCGAGCGAATTGCCGACGAGATCCAGGCCGCGATCGGTCGCTAGGTCCTCTAGGGGGCCAGTCGGCGGCAGCCGCGAGGCAGCGGGCGCGCTGGGCCGCGGCGGGCGCTGAGCCGCCCGAGCACCGTGGCCGAGCCGCTGGGCTCGAGCCGATAGCGGAACCGCGTGCGCCCGCGCAGGCGCGCCCCGCTGCCCGTGCCGCCGAGCAGCGTGAGGGTGCCGGTCGAGCGCCTGCCGGGCCCGCCCGAGAGGCGCACCCGCAGGCAGGCGCTCGCCCCGCGGCCGCGCCGGGTGCGGGCCAGCGCGATCCCGCGGGCGCTCAGGCGCCCGCTGCGCCGGTCGAGGGTGAAGCTGATCCGGGTCCGCCAGCGCGCCTTCAGGAAGCGGCGCAGGCTCCGCTCGGCGGGCGTCGTGCGGCCCGGCGGGTCGAGCGCGCGGGCCAGCAGCCGGCCGGCGCCGCTTGCACCCCGGAGCGAGGCGCTGGGTCCCCGGCGGCGGACGCTGCCCTGCTCGCCACGGTCGGGCCTGCCGGACAGCCGTGCGCCGAAGGCGAGTTGCGCGGCGCGTGAGCGCGGTTTCTGCGCTGCGGCGGCAGAGGCCCCCAGCGGCGGCAGCGGCTCGGTCCGCACGTTTACGGCGCGTCGCAGCGTGGCGCTCGCCCCGCGGGCGTCGGTCACGCGCAGCGACACGAGCTTCTCCCCTGGCACGGCGTAGCTGGTGCTCGTGGTTGGGTTGCGGCCGCTGTTGACCTCGAACGTGCCGTCGCCGTCGAGATCCCACTGGAAGCGGGCGATCGGGCCCTCGGGATCGCTGGAGGCCGCCCCGTTGAAGGTGGCCTGCTGACCGATGGCTGGGGCCGGCGGAGTTACCGAGAAGCGGGCGGTCGGCGGCATGTTGGGCGCACCCGCCTCCTGCACCGTCAGGGTTCGGGACACGGAAGATTCTGTGCCGAACACATCGCCCACGCTGAGAGCCACCGCGTAGGTACCCGGCTGCTCGTAGGTGTGGGTCACTTCGCTGAGCCCGAGATCCGAGACGACGTTGCCGATGCCTGTGTCGCCGAAGTTGTAGCGGAACCGGAGAGGCCGGAAGGGCAGGTTGTCGTAGAAGTCGGGATCGGTGGAGGCGCTGCCGTCGAAGGTCACCGGATCGCCGGCCCGGGCGAGCGCCGGGCTGATCGTCAACGCCGCCCTCGGGGGCCGGTTGCCGCCGCGCTCGACGATCGCCACGCGCTGTTCGAGCTCCACGTTGCCCGGTGTTCCCAGCTTGCGCGGGAAATCGCTCACGCGGACTCGGATCAGGGGAGTGGCCGGATGGCGATAGAACTCGACGATCCTGGAGGAGCCGCCGAACGGACCTTCGGTACGGCTCACGTCGAACTCGCCGTCGCCGTCCAGATCCCACTCCACCAGCACTCGGTCGTTGTCGCGATCGAGCACACGAATCCTGAACTCCGTGGCCAGGTCCACCACCCCGACGCCGCTTGAGACCGGGCTCTGCCTGGTGCCCGGTTCGTGCGACTCGACCCCTATCCGTTCGCCGAGCTCCGGCGCGCGGTTGAGGGACCGGATCGAGTCCTCGTCCTGACACCAGGTGATGGCGCCCTCGTTGCAGAGCTCTTCGCATCCCCCCAGGGGCAGCACCAGCGCGCCTGCGACGCCGAGCCGCACGAGCCAGCGGGCGCTCCGGCGGTTCAGCACGCGAATACTCCGGTGCTGCTGCCCGTGATGCTGCCGCGTGCCAGCTCGGTCTGAAGGGCCACCGGATCTCCGCGGCGCGCCACCGGCGGGCAGTTCGAGCCGCTGCCGAAGCGAACCAGCGGCGCAGCGAGCGTGGTGGCGGCGGGCGCGAGCTGGAACGTGGTGGCTCCGGCGGACAGAGTCACAGCGGTGGAGCTCACGACCAGGCTCGTGCTCGGCCCGCGCAGGCGCAGGCCCTCACCCGTGGCCTGGACCGAGAAGCGGCCGTCCCCGCTGCGCAGGCGCGAGGCCTGGCGGCGTACGACCGAGCGGGTCCGCTTCAGGCTGCGCGTAAGCGTCCGCACCTGGGTATCGAGTCGCTCGACCTTGACGGCCAGGCTGTCCGCACCCTCCGACTGCGCCGACACGGCGGCCGGGGCGGCGAGGCACAGAGCCACCAGGGCGGCCAGGGCGGGAACGCAGAGACGGCGACGCTGATCCATCGGGCGATGGTCGAAGGCGGACCTTGCGCCTTGCTTGGCGAAAGCTTGGAATAAGCACCAGCGTGGGAGGTCTTCCATGCATGGCGACTCCAACCGCGGAGTCCAGGATCGAGCTCTGTGGCGAGCTGCGTGTGGAGCAGCGAGGCCATCGGCTCGAGGCTGGCCTTCCGGGGCGCCAGGGCCGGCTCCTGTTCGCCTATCTCGTTCTCAACCGTGGCCGCCCGGTCAGCCGCGACGAGCTGATCGCCGCGCTCTGGTGGAACGCGCCGCCCGCTGCGCCCGGCTCGGCGCTCTCGGCGCTTCTCTCGCGCCTGAGGAGGCTGCTCGGCGCCGGCCGGCTCGAGGGCCGTGGCGAGCTGCGACTCGTGCTGCCCGCCGGGGCTGAGGTCGACGTCGAGACCGCCCAGAGAGCCGCGGCCAGTGCCGAGACCGCGGCCGCATCAGGGGACTTCGTGCTGGCCTGGGACTCCGCGAACCTGGTAGTGGATGTGGCCGAGCGGGTCCTGCTCCCAGGCCACGACGCGCCCTGGCTGGACGAGCGTCGGCGCGATCTCGAGGAGCTGGCGCTGCGAGCGCTGGAGTGCATGGCGCAGGCGGGAGTGGCCCTCGGCGGCTCCCGGCTCGCGGTGGCCGAGCGCGCGCTGCGCCGCCTGATCGATAAGTCTCCCTACCGCGAGACGGGCTACCGGCGGCTGATGGAGCTCCTCGAGGCCAGGGGTGACATCGCGGAGGCGCTGCGCGTGTACGAGCGCCTGCGCCAGCTGCTGCGCGAGGAGCTCGGGACTTCACCAGGGCCGAAGCTCCAGGCTCTGCACGCTCGTCTGCTGCGCGCGGGCGATGCGCGCCTGCCGGCCGCCCCCGACCCCCGGACGCTGGGCCACCGGGTGCTCACGCGCGACCGGGTTCGTTTCGTCGGCCGCCGCGCAGAGCTGGAGCTCTTCGAGCGGCTGTTCGTGGACGACCCGCCGCTGAGCGTGGTCCACGTCCACGGCCCGGCGGGAATCGGAAAGAGCACCCTGCTGCGTGAGGTGGCCCGTCGCGGACGGGAGCGCGGCTGGACGCCGCAGCTCGTGGACGGCCGGGACCTGTTGCCGGTGCCCGACGCACTGGAGCGGGCCCTGGACGGCGCGAGGGACGAGCGGCCGCTGCTCCTGTTCGACACCTACGAGCGGATGCAGGCGATCGACGGACACCTGCGCCGGCACCTGGTTCCATCGCTTCCCGAACGGGCGATCGTCGTGATCGCGGGGCGGAGGCCGCCCGCTTGTGCCTGGCTTCAGGATGGATGGGAGAACGTGACCGCCGAGCTCGAACTCGACCGCCTGTCGCGCGACGAGGCGCTCCAGCTGCTGCACGCCCACGGGATCGGCGTCACCGGCGCCACCGAGCGGATCCTCGCCCAGGCGGGAGGCTCGCCGCTGGCGCTCTCGCTCGCCGCGGCCGGCAGCGACCAGCCGCTGGTGCGGCGCCTCACCGAGGGCGAGCTGGACGCTTCCCATCGGGCCGCCCTCGGGGTGGCGGCGATCGCGCGAGTGACCACCCCCGAATTGCTCGAGGCAGCGCTTCCGGATGCGGATCCGGCCGCCTCGTATCGCTGGCTCGCCTCGCGCACATTCGCCGAGCCGGTGGCCGAGGGCCTGACCCTGCACGAGCTGGTGCGGAAGGGGGTTCGCGCTGACCTGCGCCGCCGCGAGCCGGATTTTGCCGACGAGCTGCGCTGCCGCATCGCCGACCATCTGCACGAGCGGGCCGCCGGCAGGCCGGCTCTGACCATCGACCTGGCCGAGTTGGTGGACAACGAGCTGATCCGCTGGGGCTATGGCTGGGAGGGCAGCGCCGACTATCGGATCGACGCACTACGGGCGGGCGACGTGGAGACCGTCGGCCGGCTGCTCGGCCGGCGCGATCACAGCGAGTGGTGGGACGCCACCCGGCCCTTCTTCGAAGACGCCGGCGACCGCGTAGCGGTGGCGCGGGACTCCGAGGACCGGCTGTGTGGATACGTGATCGCGGTGACCACCGCCAATGCTCCCGCTTTCGCAGCCGCGGATCCGCTGCTCGGCGGCTGGTTGCGACACGCGCGAGCTCATGATCACAACGCGGTGCTGTTCCGCGACTCGATTGACTTCACCACCGATCTCTCGGGCGACCCCGGCTCACGCGCCCAGGCGATGCTCAACCTGGCGGGCATCCTGCGCTCGGGCCTCGCCAATCCGCGCTTTGCCTATCTGCCCGTAAACCCGCTCAACGTGGCGGCCAAGAGGTTCGTCCGGACCGTCGGAGCCGTCCACGTCTCCGAGCTCGACGTGAAGGTGGGCAGCCAGAGCTTCGAATGCCACCTGCTCGACCACGGGCCGGGCGGCGTGCTCGGGCTGCAGCGCGACGTGATCTATCACGAGTGCGGCCTCACGCCGCCGTCGCAACTCCCACGCGAGGTGGCGAGCTGAAGGACCGGCGCCACCTTTAAGGTCGGCGCCGATGCAAACAGCCCCGAATCAGGCCGCCCCGCTCGGCGGCCGGCGGCTGCACTTCGTCGGCATCGGCGGCGCGGGCATGAGCGGACTCGCGCTCGTGGCCCGCCAGCTCGGCGCGCAGGTCACCGGCTCCGACCAGGCGGAGTCCTCGTACTTCGCGCGGCTCCGGCAGGCTGGAATCGAGCCCGCGCTGGGCCACGACGCGGCCAACGTCCCCGAGGGGGCCGAGTTGGTGGTGTCCACCGCGATCCCGGAGCAGAATCCCGAGCTGGCGGCGGGCCGAGCCGCGGGCGCAGCCGTGCTCCACCGCGGCGACCTCCTCGGCGAGCTGTCTCGAGCCAAGAGGACGATCGCGGTGGGGGGCACCCACGGCAAGACCACCACGGCGTCGATGGCCGCCCTCGCGCTGCTTCGCTGTGGGCGCGAGCCGGCGTACCTGATCGGCGGCGAGCTGCGCGCCGCCGGCACCAACGCGTCCTGGGGGGAGGGGGAGTGGGCGGTGATCGAGGCCGACGAGTCGGATCGCTCCTTCCTCAAGCTGGGCCGCGACGTGGCGGTGGTGCTCAACGTGGAGCTCGACCACCACTCGACCTACCCCGATCTGCGCGAGCTGGAGGCGGCCTTCGCGGAGTTCGCCGAGCCGGCCGCTGTGCGGGTGCTCGGGCCGGGGGTGGAGCTCGCGGGCCGCGGTGGGGAGGTCCACTTCGGGCTGCGGAGTGGGGAGGACCTGGTCGCCCGCGATCTCGAGCTTCTCCGCGGCGGCTCGCGCTTCAGCGTGGACGGCGTGCCGGTGGAGCTGCAGGTGCCCGGGCGCCACAACGTCCTCAACGCCCTGGCCGCGCTGGCCGCGTGCCGCGAGGCGGGCCTACCCGTGGCGGAGGCCGGTCCGGCGCTGGCCGCGTTCACGGGCGCCGGCAGGCGCTTCGAAGAGCACGGGGCCACGCCCGCGGGCGCCCTCGTGTACGACGACTACGCCCACCACCCGACCGAGGTGCGCGCCACCCTCGAGGCGGCGCGTACGCTCGAGCCGCGCCGGCTGGTGGCCTGCTTTCAGCCGCACCTGTACTCACGCACGGCGATGCTCGCGCGCGACTTCGGTCGCGCGCTGGCGCTGGCGGACGTGGTGGTGGTGCTCGACGTGTACCCGGCCCGCGAGCGCGCCGGGGACTTTCCCGGCGTGAGCGGCCTGCTGGTGGCCCAGGCCGCGGCGGACGCGGCCGGTGGGCGCCCGGTGTGGTGGCTTCCGGAGCAGGAGCAGGCGCTGCGCCTGCTGGAGCGGGAGCTCGGCGAGGGCGACCTGCTGCTCACCCTCGGGGCCGGGGACGTGGATCTCCTCGCCCGCGATCTCACCCGGGAGGAGGGAGCATGAAGCCGCCCGCGGGAGTCGAGTCCGGCTTCCCGCTGGCACGCCTGACCACGATCCGGGCCGGGGGCCACGCCGACTTCTACGCACGCCCCGACTCGTCCGAGGCGCTGGCCCAGCTGCTCGCCTGGGCCCGTGACCAGGGAATTGAGGTAGGAGTGGTGGGCTCGGGATCGAACCTGCTGATAGCGGATGAAGGGTTCCGAGGACTCGCCATGAAGTTGAACGGCTCGCTGGCCACGATCGAGCAGGACGGTGAGCGCCTGTTGTGTGGCGGCGGAGCCCGCCTGCCGCAGGCCGCGGCGTTCGCGGCGCGTGCCGGCCTGAGCGGGCTGGAGTTCGGGGTGAACATCCCCGGCACGGTGGGCGGAGCGGTGAAGATGAACGCCAACGCCTACGGGGGCGACCTGGCGCGCGTGCTCGAGTGGGTCGAGGTGGTCACGGCCGCCGGCGCCGAGCGCCGCGAGCCCGCCCAGCTCGGCTTTCGCTACCGCCGCTCGAACCTCGGGACCGGCGAGATCGTGGCCCGCGCGTCCTTCGCCCTCACGCCCGCGGAGCCCGAGCAGGTGAAGGCGACACTCGCCGAGATGCGCGCCTCGCGGCGCGCCGCCCAGCCTTCGGGCATCAAGACCTTCGGGTCCACGTTCAAGAACCCCGACGATCCGCGCGCCGAGGGCCGCAGCGCCGGGGTGCTGCTGGACGAGGCCGGCTGCCGCGGCCTGACCGTGGGCGGCGCTCGCTTCTCGGAGAAGCACGCGAACTTCGTGGAGAACATGGGCGAGGCCACCACGGCGGACGTCGTGGCCCTCATGGCCGAGGGGCGGCGCAGGGTGCGTGAGCGCTTCGGCGTGGAGCTCGAGCCCGAGGTGCAGTTCCTGGGCGACGTGGACACCTCGCCGCTCTGGGGCGAGCGGGCGTGAGGGTCTCCGCCGCCGCGCTCACCCTGCGGCGGCGCGTCGCCCTGCCCTCGCTCACGCCCCGGCTGCGCCGCCGTCTCGTCGCGTTGGTCGATAGTGGCTCTCATGCTCGCCGCCGGCTACCACTTCTGGCTGCGCGACTCGTCCTTCGTGGCGGTCGACGACGTCAAGGTCACCGGGCTCACCACCGACGACAGCGAGCGCGTGCGCAACGCGCTCCGCGCGGCGGGGCACACGATGACCACCCTGCACGTCGACCGCGACGTGCTCGAGGATGCCGTGGCCCACTACCCGGTTGTCCGCGAGCTCCAGATAAGCCCGGACTTCCCTCACGGCCTGACGATCCACGTGATCGAGCACCACGCGGCGGCGCTGTTGGACCTCGGCGGCAAGCGTGTGCCGGTGGCCGGCGACGGGACGATCCTGCGCGGGCTGCCGGTGGAGGGCCGGCTTCCGTCGATCGACGCGGGCAAGGGCGCAGGCGGCGACCGGCTGACCGATGCCGACGCCCTGGGTGCGGCTCGCCTGGCCGGCGCGGCGCCCGGGCCGCTGCAGAAGCGGGTGGAGAGCATCTCCGCGCGCTCCGACGACGGCCTGGTGGCGACGTTGAGCGATGGCCCCGAGCTGATCTTCGGGGATTCCTCGCGGGCGCGCTCCAAGTGGATCGCCGCGGCCCGCGTGCTGGCCGACCCGGAGGCCGAGGGCGCCACCTACATCGATCTGCGCCAGCCGGACCGCCCGGCCGCCGGCGGCCTCCCCGCCTCGACCGTTACCCCGGTGGCCCCCGCCGGGCCGGCGGCGTTCGGCGCGCAGGCGGCGCCGGCCGCGCCCGCCGGCCAGACACCCGCCGACCCCACCGCCACGCCGCCTACCGCAGCCGCCGCCCCGGCCTCGCCGACTACGGGCGTGACCCCCGGCGCGGCCACGCCCGACAGCACCGCAACCGCGCCAACAGAGGTGCCCGGGGCCACTGCCCAGACCCCCGCCGCAGGCGTCGGCGCCACGGGCCAGACGCAGGCCGGCGGGGTGGGCGCACCACCCGGTTGAGACGCCCGATTGACCCTCGACCTACAGTCGAGACTGGTGGCCTACCCTCGACCTCTGATCGAGCCTCTGTGTGCAGGATTTGTTGCGATAGCGGTTGACACTTTCCGGGATGCCCGCCTACAGTGCGGTCTTTGCGGGAATCGGGAAACCCTCGATGATCGCTTGAGCTTCGGACGGTAGAGAGAGGAACACCCTCCATGGACACGGGCAGCTACCTGGCGGTCATCAAGGTCGTCGGCATCGGCGGCGGCGGAACCAACGCCGTCAACCGGATGGTGGACGCCGGCCTCAAGGGAGTCGAGTTCATCGCCGTGAACACCGACGCCCAGGCGCTCCAGATGTGCGACGCCGACATCAAGCTCCAGATCGGCGATCAGCTCACGCGCGGCCTCGGGGCCGGCGCCAACCCAGAGGTGGGCTACGGCGCGGCGAACGAGAGCCGCGACGAGCTGAAGGAGGCGCTCAAGGGCGCCGACATGGTCTTCGTCACCGCCGGCGAGGGCGGTGGCACCGGCACCGGTGCGGCGCCCGTGATCGCCGAGGTGTCCAAGCAGGAGGTGGGCGCGCTCACGGTGGGCGTGGTCACCAAGCCCTTCGACTTCGAGGGCACGCAGCGGATGCGCCAGGCGGTGGAGGGCATCGACCGCCTGCGCGAGCAGGTGGACACGATGATCGTGATCCCCAACGAGAAGCTGCTGGCGGTGGTGGAGCGCCGCACGAGCATCCTTGACGCCTTCCGCGAGGCCGACAACGTGCTCGGGCAGGGCGTGCAGGGAATCACCGACCTGATCACCACCCCCGGCCTGATCAACCTCGACTTCGCCGACGTGCGGACGATCATGGCCGACGCGGGATCCGCGCTCATGGGCATCGGCGAGGCCGCCGGGGAGCAACGTGCGGCCGAGGCGGCCAAGAACGCCGTGTCGAGCCCGCTGCTCGAGCAGTCGGTGGAGGGCGCCACGGGAATCCTGCTCAACATCACCGGTGGCAACGATCTCGGGCTGTTCGAGGTCAACGAGGCGGCCGAGATCATCCAGTCGGCGGCCGATCAGAACTCCAACATCATCTTCGGCGCGGTGGTCGACGACAGCATGGGCGATGGCGTGCGGGTCACGGTGATCGCCACGGGCTTCGAGCGGCCGGGCCGCACCCCGCTGTTCACCGAGGACTCCACCGGGCGCCGCCGTGAGCCGCGGCGCCGCGACGTGTCGCTCGACGAGCGCCAGCGCGAATCGCTCGAGATCTCCGACGACGACATCGACGTTCCGGAATTCCTCAGGGACTAACAGAGATCCTGCCGCCGCAGACGGCGCTCGCCTTCGAGGCGATGCGCGCGCTGCGCACGCACTACGACGACGAGGCGCGCTTCGTCGAGCGGGTGGATGAGGTTCAGCGGCCCCAGGGCTACCGGCTGGTGGGCGCCTTCGAGGACGGCCGCTGCGTGGCCGTGGCCGGCTTTCGCGTGATCCGCAACCTCGCCTGGGGCGACACGCTCTACGTCGACGATCTCTCGAGCCTGCCCGCCGCCCGCAGGCGCGGACACGGGCGCGCCCTACTCGAGTGGTGCGAGGCCGAGGCGCGCCGCCTGGGCTGCCAGGAGCTCCACCTCGACTCGGGCGTCGGACCCGATCGCGAGGATGCGCACCGGCTCTACTTCAACACGGGCCTGCGTATCACCAGTCATCACTTCGCGCGCGGCCTGTGACCGAGGCCGCGGCGCGTCTCGCTCTGGTGGCCGAGCGCGAGCTCGAGGCGCTGGTGGGCGTGTCGTCTCCCTCCGGCGACGCCACCGGCGCGGAGGAATGTGTGGCCCTGGCCACGGCCTTCCTGCCTCCCGAGGCGCGCGTGGAGCGACTTGCGTGCTCGACCCCCGATCATGCCCCGGACCTGTACGGGAGCCTGACCGGCACGGGCCCAGGCCGGGTGCTGCTGCTGGGGCACCTGGACACCGTGGTGGCGCACGAAGAGCACCGGCCGCTCGACCGCGATGGCGACCGCCTGGGCGGCTCGGGGACGGTGGACATGAAGGGTGGCGTGGCCCTCGCCCTGGGCGTGATGCGCGAGCTCGCGGCCCAGCCCGGCCGCTACGGCGAGCTGGCCGTCCTCCTCGTGAACGACGAGGAGTGGCGCACCGCGCCGTTCGCCCACGCACAGCGCTTCAGGGCCTTCGACGCCTGTCTGTGCTTCGAGGCCGGCGAGCGCACCGGCGACGGCGACGAGGCCGTGATCGTCAAGCGCAAGGCGGCCGGCACGCTGCGGGTCGAGGCCCGCGGGCGCTCGGCCCACTCGGGCTCGGCGCCGCATCGCGGCCGCAACGCGCTGTTGGCGCTCGCTCACGCCGCACAGGTGGTGGCCGCGCACAGCGACCCGGGCGGCGGCGACCGCCTCACGGCGGTGCCCACCGTGCTCGACTCGGGCAGGGCGTTCAACGTCGTGCCCGCGCAGGGCGAGCTCGTGTGCGACCTGCGGGCGGATCGCCTGCAGGCCTTCGCACCGGTGCTCGACTCCATTCCCGCCGAGTACGGCGGCGTGGCGCTCGAGACGAGCCTCGCTCGCGCCTGGCCCGGGATGGACTCGCGCGAGGCGACCCGCGCGGCGCTCGCCCGGGCTGCTGAGCTCCTCGGGCGTCCGATCGCGGCCGCTGAGCGGGGTGGCGCGAGTGACGCCAGCCACATGGCTGCCGGCGGGATCACGCTCACCATCGACGGTCTCGGCCCCCGTGGCGGCGGTGCCCATACCCCGAAGGAATGGGTGAGCGCCGACTCGTTGCGCACGCGGGCCGAGGTGGCCCTGGCCGTGGTCGCGGCGGTTCTCGACGGTCTGCGCTGAGCGCGGCCCGGAATAAGCAGGGCCCTTGGGCGATCTGGCTTTCCGAACCCCCAGAACGGAGAGCCCGATGAGAGCAATCGCTCTGCACCTCGCCCACGAAGCTCAGCGCAAGACCCCGCCGGACGCCCACTACCCGGGCCGCTCTGCGGACGCAGGAAAGCTCGCCCGCCGCATCGCCGTCGGCTGTGTGACGGTGCTGATGGTCCTCGCGGCGGCGGTGGCGCTGCCGATGCCCACAGGCGGGTGAACCCCCGGGCCGCCGGGTAACCTCCGAGCGGCTTGGCCCCCGCCACCGACACGCTTCGACGCACACCACTGTTCGACCGCCACGAGCGCGCCGGAGCCAAGCTCGTTCCGTTCGCCGGCTGGGAGATGCCGGTGCAGTACGAGGGGATACGCCAGGAGCACGTGAACGTCCGGCGCGCCGCAGGCGTGTTCGACGTCTCCCACATGGGCGAGATCGAGTGCTCGGGACCGGGGGCGGAGGCCTTCCTCCAGCGAATTCTCTCCAACGACGTCACGAGAATCGCCGAGCGCGGCGCGCAGTACTCGCTGCTGTGCCGGGAGGACGGTGGCGTCCTCGATGACCTGTTCACCTACCGGCTGGGGCCCGAGCGCTTCCTGACCGTCACCAACGCCGCGAACCACCAGAGCGACCTCGACTGGTTCAAGGGCCACGCCGGCGATTTCGACGTGGTGGTGCGCGACGCCCAGGCCGCCTGGGCGATGCTCGCGGTGCAGGGCCCCGAGGCGCGTGCCGCGCTAACCCGGCTCAGCGATACCCATGGGGGCACAGGCGGCGAGCTGCCCGCCCGCATGCGCAGCGCGGATCTGCGCGTGGCCGGGGTGGAGACACTCGTGTGCGGGACCGGCTACACCGGCGAGGACGGCTGTGAGCTGATGCTGGCGCCGGAGGGTGCGGCGGAGGTCTGGGACGCCCTGCTGGCCGAGGGGGTCGAGCCCGCCGGCCTGGGCGCGCGCGACACGCTGCGCCTGGAGGTCTGCTTTCACCTCTACGGCAACGATCTGTCGGAGGACCGCAATCCGATCGAGGCCGGGCTGGGCTGGGCCTGCAAGCTCGACACCGGCTTCGTGGGCGCCGACGCCCTGCGCGACCTCGCGCCCGGCGAGACCCTCGTCCCCTTCGCCTTCACCGGCCCCGGGATCCCGCGCCAGGACAACCCGATCCACACCGACGCCGGTGACGGGATCGTCACGAGCGGCTCGCTGTCGCCGTGCCTGGAGACCGGAATCGGCATGGGCTACGTGCCGGTGGCGGCGTCCGAGCCGGGTACGAGCATCCAAGTGGACGTGCGCGGCAAGCTGCGTGCGGCGGAGGTCATGGACAAGCCGCTGTACGACCCCAAGGCAAAAGGAGACCATGGCTGAGAGCTACCCCGACGACCTCAAGTACCACCCCGATCACGACTGGGCCCGAATCGAGGGCGACACGGCCACGTTCGGCGTGACCTGGTACGCCCAGGACGCCCTCGGCGAGGTGGTGTTCTTCGACCCGCCCGAGGTGGGCGCGTCGGTGACCAAGGACGACTCCTACGCGGAGGTCGAGTCGGTCAAGGCCGTGTCGGACGTGTTCGCCCCGCTCTCCGGCGAGATCGTGGAGGTCAACGGGGAGCTGGCGGACAGCCCCGAGCGCATCAACGCCGATCCCTACGGCGACGGCTGGATGGTCAAGGTCAAGCTCTCCGACCCGTCCGAGGTGGACCGGCTGCTCGACGTGAACGGGTATCGCCAGTTGCTCGAAACGGGTAGTTAGGTTCGTAGAGAGACTGATGAGCCGCTACACGGGAGTCACCGGCGAGGACCTCAACGAGATGCTCTCCGCGATCGGCGCGGGCTCGCTCGACGAGCTGTTCGCCGACATCCCGGAGGGCGTCCGCCTCGATCGCGAGCTCGACCTGCCGTCCGGCCGCTCGGAGCAGGAGGTCAACGACCACCTGGCGGGACTGGCCGCGCGCAACCGCCATGCGGACGCCGAGGTGAGCTTCCTGGGCGCGGGCATGTACGACCACTACGTGCCCTCGCTGGTGGACACCCTGATCGGGCGCTCCGAGTTCCTGACCCCGTACACGCCCTACCAGCCCGAGGTGTCGCAGGGCGGGCTGCAGGTGATGTTCGAGTACCAGACGGCGATCTCGGAGCTCACCGGGCTTCCGGTGTCGAATGCCTCGGTCTACGAGGGCCCGAGCGCCGTGGCGGCGGCGGGCTACCTCGCCAAGCTCGAGACCAAGCGCCACCGCCTGGTGGCGTCGCGCGGGCTGCATCCGCATTCGCGTGCCGCGCTCGCCACCCACGCCAAGGGCTACGGCATGGAGGTGGTGGAGGTCGCGCTCGACGCCGATGGCGCCACCGACCTCGAGGCGCTGGCCGCGGCCGTGGACGACGACACCGCCGCGGTGTTCGTGCAGCAGCCGAACTTCCTGGGCACGGTCGAGGATCTGGGCCCGCTGGCCGAGGCCGGCAAGGCCACGGGCGCCGTGCTCGTCTGCGCCGCCGACCCGCTCCCGCTGGGCATTCTCGAGCCCCCGGGCGCACTCGGAGCCGATATCTGCGTGGGCGAGGGACAGTCGCTGGGCAACCGGCTCGACTTCGGCGGGCCCTCGTTCGGGTTCTTCGCGGCAGAGGAGCGCTTCCTGCGCAAGATGCCCGGACGCATCGCGGGCGAGACGCGCGACGCGGACGGCAAGCGCGGCTTCGTGCTCACCCTCCAGACCCGCGAGCAGCACATCCGGCGCGAGAAGGCCACCCACAACATCTGCACCGCCCAGGCGCTCAATGCCCTCGCCGGGGTCATCTACCTGTCCTGGCTGGGCAAGCACGGCCTGGTGGAGCTCGCCGAGCTGATGCTGCGCCGCACGCACTACGCGCGCGAGACGCTCGGGCTCGAGCGGATCAACCCGGGCCCCGTGGTGCGCGAGTTCGCGGTGCGCGTGCCCGACCTCAACGGCCTGTTCAAGCGAGCGCGCGCCGAGGGCATCAACCCGGGCTACCGCCTCGGCCGGGACTACCCCGAGTACGAGGACGGCCTGCTGGTGGCGATCACCGAGCGCCGCACCAAGGCGCACATCGACCGGCTGGCTGCGGTCGTGGCCGCCGCCCGCGAGGGTGTGCCGGCGTGAGCGGCGACACCCTCACCATCTGGGAGCGCTCGCGGCCGGGACGCCGCTCGTTCGTGGCGCCCGCACCCGAGGACGAGGTGCCCGAGGTGGCGATCGAAGAGCTCCTGCCCGAAGGCGCGATTCGCCGGCGCCCCGCCGAGCTGCCCGAGATCTCCGAGCCGGAGCTGGTGCGCCACTACACCACGCTCTCGTCGAAGAACTTCCACCTCGACGAGGGCTTCTACCCGCTCGGCTCGTGCACGATGAAGCACAACCCGAAGCTGCACGAGCGGGTGGCGGCGCTACCCGGCCACGCTCGCCTGCATCCGCTCCAGGACCCCGAGTACGCGCAGGGCGCGCTCGAGCTGATGTGGCGGCTGCAGGGCGCGCTGTCGGAGATCGCGGGCCTGCCGCACGTATCGCTGCAGCCGAGCGCCGGCTCGCACGGCGAGCTCGCCGGCCTGCTGCTCACCCGCGCCTACCTCGAGGACAGCGGCGAGCAGCGCCACAAGGTGCTCACCCCGGACACGGCGCACGGCACCAACCCGGCCACGGTCACGATGGCGGGCTACGAGGTGGTGAAGGTCGGGACGGCGCCGGACGGCGGCGTGGACCTCGACGACCTGCGCTCGAAGGCCGACGAGGACGTGGCCTGCCTCATGCTCACCAACCCCAACACGCTCGGCCTGTTCGACACCAACATCGAGGAGATCGCCGAGATCGTGCACGGCGTGGGGGCGACCCTCTACTACGACGGCGCCAACCTCAACGCCGTGATGGGGATCGCCCGGCCGGGGGACATGGGCTTCGACATCGTGCACTACAACCTGCACAAGACCTTCACCCAGCCGCACGGCGGCGGGGGCCCCGGCGCGGGCCCGATCGCCTGCTCGGACCGGATCGAGCCCTTCCTGCCGGTGCCCCAGGTGGTGCGCACCGGATCGGAGGGCAACGGCGCCGAGCCGCACTTCGACCTCGACTTCGACCGTCCCCGGTCGATCGGCAAGCTGCGCGGCTTCCAGGGCAACTTCGGCGTGTTCGTGCGCACCTACGCCTACATCTGCTCGCTCGGCGGCGACGGCCTCAAGGACGTCTCGCAGACCGCCGTTCTCAACGCCAACTACCTGAAGGCCCTGCTGGCGCGGGAGGGCATCGGCGAGCACCTGCCGATCGCCTTCGACCGCACCTGCATGCACGAGTTCGTGCTCTCGGGCAAGCCGGCCAAGGACAACCTGAGCGTGAAGACGCTCGACCTGGCCAAGCGGATGCTCGACTTCGGCGTGCACCCGCCCACCGTCTACTTCCCGCTCCTGGTGGACGAGGCGCTGATGATCGAGCCCACGGAGACCGAGACCAAGGAGCGGCTCGACCACTTCGCCGCGGTGATCCGCGAGATCCTCGAGGAGGCCGCGGACGATCCGGAGATCGCCCACACGGCGCCACACACCACGCCGGTGCGGCGCCTGGACGAGGCGGGCGCCGCCAAGCGCCCCGTGGTCCGCTGGCGGCCCGACGAGGAGAACCCCGGCGACCCGGAGCGGGCCCGGGACGCCGCCGCGAGCGGCACGGGGGCGATGTGAGCGTGGACGGCGCGCCGAGCGATATCGCCGCTTCGGAGGGGCTCTCGCTCGACGAGCTCCAGCTTGCGGCCCGAAATCACGGGCTTCCGCTCGAGGCGCTGCGCTTCCCGGTCACTCCCGTGGGCCTGCACTACCTGCTGATCCACTACGACATCCCGATAGTCGAGCCGGATGAGTTCCGGCTCGCGATCGACGGCGCAGTGGAGCGCCCGCTCTCGCTGTCGGTCGACGACCTGCGGGCACGCGAGCCGGTGACCATGCCCGTGACCTTCGAGTGCGCCGGCAACGGCCGCGCTCTGCTCGAGCCCCGGCCGGTGAGCCAGCCCTGGCTGACCGAGGCGGTGGGCACCGCCGAATGGCGCGGCGCGGCCCTCGCCCCGCTGCTCGAGGAGGCCGGCGTCGAGCCGAGTGCGGTGGAGATCCTGTTCACGGGCCTCGACCGCGGGCGCGAGGGCGACGGGCCTACGGAGAGCTACGAGCGCTCGCTGCCGGTGGCCGACGCGCGCGACGCCCTGCTGGCCTATGACATGAACGGCGGCCCTCTGCCGCCGCAGCATGGTTTCCCGCTGCGGCTCGTGGTGCCGGGCTGGTACGGGATGACGAACGTCAAGTGGCTGGCCGGGATTACCGCGCTCGAGGAGCCGTTCGACGGCTACCAGAACACGGTGGCCTACCGGCTCTACGACGAGGACGGCACACCGGGAGAGCGCGTGACCCGCATGCTGCCGCGCTCGCTCACCGCTCCGCCGGGAGTGCCGGAGTTCATGACGCGCGAGCGCCACCTCGACCCCGGCCCGGTGGAGCTCACGGGGCGCGCCTGGTCGGGCCTCGGGGCGATCGAGCGCGTGGAGGTGTCCACCGACGGCGGGCTGAGCTTCGCCGACGCCGACCTCGGACCGGAGCTGGGACCCGCGGCGTGGCGCGGCTGGAGCTTCCTCTGGGAGGCCGCGCCCGGCGAACACGTGATCTGCTCGCGGGCCACGGACTCGGCCGGCCACACGCAGCCGCTCGAGCAGCCCTGGAACCTCAAGGGCTACTGCAACAACAAGGTGGACCGGGTCCGCGTGGTGGTCGCCGGCTGAGCCGCCGGCCCGGTCGCGGCTAAGCTGCCCGGCCCGATGCGCATCTTCTCCGGCATCCAGCCCACGGGCCGCAAGCACGTGGGCAACTACATCGGCGCGATCCGCGGCTACCTCGAGGGTCAGGAGCGCGGCGATCCCGCGATCTACTGCATCGTCGACCTGCACGCCACGGGCGTGGCCTACGAGCCCGACGCGCTGCCCGGCTACGTGCTCGATACCACCGCCGTGCTGATCGCCGCCGGGCTCGACCCGGAGCGCTGCATCCTGTTTCGGCAGTCCGACGTGAAGGAGCACTCGGAGCTGTGCTGGCTGCTGTCCTCGGTCACCCCCTACGGCGACCTGCAGCGCATGACCCAGTTCAAGGACAAGTCCGCGCGCGAGCAGCAGCTGGTGCGGACCAGCCTGTTCCTGTACCCGGTCCTCCAGGCGGCGGACATCCTGCTCTACAAGACCGACGCAGTGCCGGTGGGCGAGGACCAGCGCCAGCATGTCGAGCTGGCACGCGAGATCGCCCGTCGCTTCAACTCCACCTACGCGGAGCTGCTGGTGGAGCCGGCTGTGGTGGTCCCCGAGGTGGGCGCGCGGATCATGGACCTCCAGGACCCGGCGGCCAAGATGTCCACCACCTACGGCAGCGAAGCCGGCCTCGTGTACATCGACGACGCCCCGGATGACATCGTGCGCAAGCTCAAGCGGGCGCAGACAGACTCCGGCAGCGAGATCGTCCGCGACGCGGCCAAGCCCGGGATCACCAACCTGATCGAGATGCTCGCGGTGGTGAGGCAAACGTCGCCGGAGGCGGTGGAGAGCGAGTTCGAGGGCCAGGGCTACGGCACGTTCAAGCAGGCCGTCGCCGAAGGCCTGGTCGAGATGCTCGGCCCGGTGCGCGAGCGCTACACCGACCTGCGCGCCGACCCGGACGGTCTCGAGGCGACCCTCGCCGCCGGCGCCGAGCGGGCCCGGGCGATCGCCACGGACACCATGGGCCAGGTGCGCGAGGTGATGGGAATCGGGCCGCCGCGCCGCGGGTAGGCGTCGGACCCCGCCTCTAGTCTGTCCGCGATGCCGATCGCCGCGCTAGACCTCGAGCTCGAGGTCTTCAACGGGCCCTTCGACCTGCTCCTCACGCTGGTGCTGTCCGAGGAGATCGACCTGCTGGAGGTCGATCTCGCCGACGTCGTGCTCGCCTACGTGGAGCACCTCGAGCGCTCCGGCGAGCTCGATCTCGAGGCGGCCACCGAGTTCCTGGTGCTGATCGCCGCGCTGCTCGAGCTCAAGTCGCGGCTGATGCTCCCCTCGGAGGACGAGGAGGGTCCCGAGCTCGAGCCCCTGGAGGCGGCCGAGGAGCTGCTCGCCCGCATGCTCGAGTACCACCGCTACCGCGAGGCCGCCCGCCACCTGCATGAGCTGCTGGCCGAAGAGTCGGGCTTCCGCTACCGCTCGGCGCCGCTGCCTCCTGTGCTCAGGCGGGTGTCGGTCGAGGTGGCCGACGCGGCCTACGATCCCGAGCGGCTGGCCGAGGCGATCGGCGAGCTGCTGCGCGTACCGGAGCCGCTCGACCTGCGTCACGTCCGCCGTCCGGCGGTGTCGGTGGAGCAGCGCCTGCGCCATCTGCGCGACCTCCTGGGCAGCCGGCGGCGCTTCTCCTTCGACGAGGCCGTGGAGGGCGCCGACCGGCTCACCGAGGCGGTCACGCTCTTCGCCCTGCTCGAGCTCTACAAGGCCGGTGAGGCCAAGTGGGAGCAGGAGGTGCCCTTCGGGCCGATCACGGTGGTGTCGCCGTGAACCACTTGGCGCGGACCGTCGAGGCACTGCTCTTCCTGTCGCCGGAGCCCGTGTCGGTGGAGCGCCTCGCCGACGCCTGCGAGGTGTCGGAGGGCGAGGTGGTGGAGGCCCTCGCACGGCTGCGCGAGCACTACGCCGAGGGCTATCGCGGGGTGGTGCTGCGCGAGGTGGCCGGGGGGTTCACGCTCGCCACCGACCCCGTGGCCGAGCGCGCGGCGCGCCGCCTGCTGGCCAAGCCGCGCACACCGCCGCTCACCCAGGCCCAGGCCGAATGCCTCGGGATCGTGGCCTACCTGCAGCCGGTCTCGCGGCCCGAGATCGCCCGCATCCGCGGCGTGGCCTCCGAGTCGGCGGTGGGAACGCTCCTGGAGCGCGGTCTGATCGAGGAGTCCGGGCGCTCGCGGTTCGGCGCCGTGCTGTACCGGAGCACCGAGCTGTTCGAGAAGCTGTTCGGCCTCACAGGGCTCGACGCCCTGCCCGACCCCGCGCGCTTCGATCCGAGCCCGGAGGACGAGGGCGAACTGCGCGAGCGGCTGGCCCGCGCCGGCGATCAGCGGGCCCAGGGCACGCCGGGCTGAGAATCGGGAACCGGCGGCCCCCGTAGGAGCCGCCGGTCCACGGATCGTCTAGGCCCAGAGGGTGGCGTTGACGACGCAGGCGGCGCCCGCGACGTTCAGGCCGGCGAAGGAGATACCGGCCGGCGCGGCTCCACTCGGTGCAACCGCGCTCAGCGGGAAGGCGATGGTGTAGACCGAACCCGGATCGGTAGGCGGGTTTTGAGGGTTCGGCTCCTGCTGCGTGTCGAACACCGTTTCCGACGAGCCGGGCGCAACCGTGGCGGCTTCCCCGTTGTTGTCGTCGAAGCCCCCGGCGAAGTTGCCGGCCTCGCTGGTCGCGATGGTCACCACTAGGCGGGGGCCGCCGTGGTTCGCGTCCGTTGAGCAGCTCGCCCGCCAAGTGAACGGACCCGACGAGATGACCGTCTTCGTCTGGCCCCTCGAGAGCCGGAGAACGGTTCTCACCAGCTTGTCGCTGCCCAGGTAGGCGCTGGACGGCTTGCCGCCGAGCGCCGCGGCGTTCGCGGCCAGCGCAGCGTTGGGCACGGCACCAAGGCTGGACTCCTTGACGTCGTCGCCGCCGAGCGTGTCGTCGCGGACATCCTTGCCCTTCAGGTCACCGTCGTGAACGTCGGTGCCTCGGACGGTGCCCTTGCGTATGTCCTTGCCGCGCACGCCGTTGTTGTGCAGGTCCTTCGACCTGATGCTGTTGTTGGCGATCTGCTCGCTGCCGACTCGAATGGCGGCGTAGGAGCTGCCGCCGAGCGCTACGAACAGGGCGAGTAGGGCGGTCACGTTCGCGAACGTGACACGGCCGCTGAGCCATCCGAGCCGGCGAACGCGCCGGCCGCCACTGGGGCGAGTGGTCATCAAAAATCCTCCCGGAGTAGGAAACTCCGGTGCTCCATCGGACGAACTGCGACCGAACTTGAGGGGGGATTGCCCGATCGGGGTCAGCTCAGAGCATGAAGGGGTGAAGATCGCGATCGTTCGCCGGCCGAGCCCGCGGCTGTCCGAGGGCATCGTGACCCACGTGGAGCGCACGCCCGTGGACCCGGAGCGCGCGCTCCAGCAGTGGAACGCCTACGTGGCGGCACTGCGCGAGCACGGCTGGCGCGTCGAGGAGGCGCCGCCGGCGGACGAGCACCCGGACGGCGTGTTCGTGGAGGACGCGGTGGTGGTGCTGCGCGGCGTGGCGGTGCTCACACGGCCCGGCGCGGAGCAGAGGCGCGGCGAGGTGGACTCGATCGCCACGACCCTCGCCCGCCTCGGCCTCGAGCCCCGGCGGATCAGCGAACCGGCCACGCTCGACGGCGGCGACGTGATGGCGGTCGGCGACATCGTCTACGTCGGGCTCGGCGGGCGCACGAACTCCGACGGCGCCCGCCAGCTCGGCACAGCGCTGGAGCCGGCGGGGCTCACCGTGGTGCCGGTGGAGCTGAGCCGGGTCCTGCACCTCAAGTCGGCAGTCACCGCGCTGCCCGACGGCACGGTGATCGGGTGGCCGGAGGCGCTCGACGATCCCTCGGTGTTCCCCCGCTTCCTGGCCGCCCCCGAGGAGGCCGGCGCTCACGTTGTCCGGCTCGGCGACGGGGTGCTGCTGATGGCCGCCGGAGCGCCGGGAACGGCGGAGCTGCTCGAGCGGCGCGGCCTGCGTCCGGTGGCGGTCGACATCGGGGAGTTCGAGAAGCTGGAGGGCTGTGTGACCTGCCTGTCGGTCCGCATCCGGGCTAAGCCCTGACGCGGCGCTTCGGGCGCACCCCAAGTCGCAGCTTCACCTTAGTTCCCCGCGGCACGACCTTTCCGGCCTTGAGCGACTGGCGGCGCACCACGAGCTTGCGCTTGGCGTGGGCGCGCGGCCGGCGAACCTTGCCCAGCCGGCAGCCGGCCTTGCGCAACCGCCGCTTCGCGCGCTTCTTCGAGAGGCCCTTGAGCTTGGGCACCTTGCAGGTCTTCTTCGCGGCCTCGGACGCCGGCCCGGAAGGAAGCGCAGGCGATCCGGGCGACGACGGCGACGACGGCGACGACGGCGGATCGGGCAGCGGCGGCGTCGGATCGGGGCGCTCGTAGGCGCCCTGGTCCGGCTTGGCGAGGCCGTCCTCGTTGCCGTCCTGCACACGGCCGCCGCCGTCGAGATCCGTGGGCTGGGTCGTGTAGGCAGCGTTCCCCGCGTCGATCGACGGCGATCCCGCTCCAAGGCGGTAGTCGCCGCTCGCCGGCGCCACGAACTGCGGGTCGGCGTCCTGGTTGCCTTCGGACTGGTTGACCACTCCGTCGCCGCCCGACAGCAGCGGAGGGGCGTTCGAGGTCCGGACCGTGATGGCCGGCACCCCGCCGCCGGCGACCGAGCTGGCCGAGCCGGGGAAGTCCACTCCCCGGACAATCGAGTTCGAGAGCGTGACCGAGGCGTTGCCGGGGTTGCCGCTGTTCACGGAGCTGGACACACCCACCGTGTTGGTTCCACCCGCCTTGGCGATCGTCAGATGACTGAGCGAGGTGGTGGAGTCGGTCGCGACGGCCGAGGCGGTTACCCCGGCGGCCTGGTTCATCGCCGCCCCGGTGAGGGCGATGAGAACGTTCGAGGCGGTGAGGCTGCCGCCCTGGTTGCTCAGACCCGCCGCGGCGCCGCCGACGCTGTCACCGGTCACGGCGATGCGCGCGCGGCGGACGGTCGTGGTGGCCCCGGGGAAGGAGTCCACGCCCTGGTTGCCGGTGAGAACAGCGTTCTCCACGACGGTCGTGGATCCGGCGCTCACCTGCACGGCCGTGCCCGCGGGGGTGTCGACCTCGATGTCGCGGAGCGTGGCGCCCTCGGCGGTCGAGATGCCGCTGGCACGCGGGTTCGCGCTGGTCACGTGGACGCGCTCGACCAGGTCGCCCACGGCCGCCATCGCCCCGCCGTAGCCGCCCATGTCGGGAAATGTGGCGGGAACCGCCACCGTCAGGTCGCGCAGGGTCACCGGGTGGTCTCCCGCAGCGTCGAGGTTCAGGACTATTTGGTTGCCCGTCCCGGCGCTTCCGAGCGTGGTCTGGCCCGCCCCGGCGCCGCGGATGGTGAGCGCGTCGTTGCCTGCGCCGACGTTCCAGGTGCCGTCGGCGACCTCGGTGTAGGTGCCGGGCCCGATCACGATCTGATCGGCCAGCCCGTCGGCCAGCTGTGGCGCCGCGAGCGCGCCGGCCTCCAGGTCGGCCGCTGCGACCGGCACTCCGGAGCAGCCGGCCGGCCCTCCGACGCAGAAGGTCGTGGCCAGCGCGGCTGGAGAGGTGGCGGCCGAGACGGCGACCGTACCGGCCAGGGTGAGCATCAGGCGTCGAGCGTTCATGCCCCTCGAACCGGTGAGCGGGCACGGAATTACGGCCGGCCGCACAGGACCGCTATCTGCGAACCTCGCCGGCGATGTCCCGCCGCGCTTGGACGACGCTGATGTTCGTGTCCGCCTTCTGGGGCTCGTCCTATCTCTTCATCAAGGTGTCGCTGGACGAGGGCGTCAGCCCCGGCGTGATCGTGTTCGGGCGGGTCGCCCTGTCGGCGCTGGTGCTGCTGCCGCTGGCGGCGCAGCGCGGGGTGCTGCGTCCGCTCCGCGGCCGGCTGCGAGCGGTGGTGCTGCTGTCGCTGGTCCAGGTGGTGGCGCCCTTCCTCCTGATCAGCTTCGGAGAACGCGAGATCGCCTCGTCGCTCACCGGGATCCTGGTGGCCACCGTGCCGGTGTTCACCTTCCTGCTGGCCTTTGCCCTCGAGGGGGAGGAGCGGGCCGGCGCAGTCAGCCTGGTGGGTGTGGGGGTGGGGATCCTCGGGGTGGCGCTGCTGCTCGGTCTCGACGCCGGGGGTGGCGGCGCGGCGCTCGTGGGCGGGCTGATGGTCGTGCTCGCCAGCCTGGGCTACGCGATCGGAGCCTGGTACCTCAAGCGCAACCTCTCCGACGCGGAGCCGATGGGCGTGCTGGCCGGGACCATGACCACCACTGCGATCGTGACCCTGCCCGTTGCGCTGCTCGGCCTGCCCGACCCGGTGCCGAGCATCAAGGCGGCCGGCGCGCTCACCGTGCTCGGCCTGTTGTGCACCGCGATTACCTTCCTGCTCTTCTACTCGCTCGTGGCCAGCGAGGGGCCGGCCCGCTCCTCGCTCGTGGGCTACATCGCCCCGGCCTTCTCCGTGTTCTACGGCGTCACGCTCTACGGCGAGAGCTTCACGGTCACCACCGCGGCCGGCCTGGCGCTGATCGTCGTGGGGTCGTGGCTGGCCGCCGAGGGTAGGCTGCCGTGGAAGACGGGGCGCACCCCGGCGATGAGTTCTGGTGCCCCGTGAGATCTACACCTCCATGAGCCCAGTCACCAGTGAGATCTCCGTGTCGCTCGACGGCTTTGCCGCCGGGCCGAATCAGAGCCCGGACGACCCCATCGGGGTTGGCGGCATGAGGCTGCACGAATGGGCGTTGGCCACCGAGGGCTGGCGCGAGGCGCACGGGCTGGAGGGCGGCGAGCGCAGCGTGGACTCGGAGATCGCCGAGCACATGATGGACGGGATCGGCGCGTTCATCATGGGGCGAAGGATGTTCGGCGGCGGCGACGGCGAGTGGGACGAGTCGTGGCAGGGGTGGTGGGGAGACGATCCGCCCTACCACGCGCCGGTGTTCGTGCTGAGCCACCACGAGCGTGAGCCGCTGCCGATGGAGGGCGGCACCACGTTCACGTTCGTCACCGGCGGAATCGAGTCCGCCCTCGAGCAGGCCCGCGCTGCGGCGGGCGACAAGGATGTCTCCATAGCCGGCGGTGCGAGCACGGTTGCGCAGTACCTGCGGGCGGGGCTGCTGGACGAGCTGTACCTGCACGTGGCCCCGGTCCTGCTCGGCTCGGGCGAGCGCCTGTTCGACAACGCCGGCGACGCCACGTTCGAGCCGGTCGAGGTCATCGCCTCACCGGCAGTTACCCACGTCCGCTACCGCGTCGTACGGGACTAGGCGCTGCGCGCGGCCAGCTGCCCGCAGGCGGCGTCGATGTCGCGCCCGCGGGTGAGGCGCACGGTGGTGCGCACGCCGCGCTCGACCAGGGCGGCGCGGAACGCCTCGATGGCATCGCGGCCCGAGCCGCGGTAGGGCGCGTCCGTGGGGTTGTAGGGGATGAGGTTGACCTTGAACGCGCGCCGCGGCTCGAGCAGGGCGGCCAGCGCCAGCGCCTGACCGACGCGGTCGTTGATCCCGTCGAGCATCAGGTACTCCACGAACACGGCGCGGCGCCTGCGCTCGTGCCAGCGCAGGCAGGCGTCGAGCACGTCGCGCAGCGGGTGGCGCTCGTTCACCGGCATCAGCTCTGAGCGCAGAGCATCCTCGGGCGCGTGCAGCGACAGGGCCAGCCTCACGGGCGGCCCCTCCTCGGCCATCCGCTCGATCCCCGGAATCCAGCCCACGGTCGAGATGCCCGTGTTCGAGTGCGCGATGCCCACGTCGGGCAGCCGCTCGCACGCGCCGAGCACGTTGTCCAGGTTCATCAGCGGCTCGCCCATGCCCATGAAGACCGCGTGGTCGACCGGCTCCTTGCGGCGGAAGTGGAGCGCCTGGTCGAGGATCTCCGACGCGCTCAGATTGCGGCCGAAGCGCATCTGCCCGGTGGCGCAGAAGGTGCAGGTGAGCGGGCAGCCGGACTGGCTCGACAGGCACAGCGAGCGGCGGCCGTCGCGGTAGCGCATGAGCACCGCCTCGACCGGCCGGCCGTCGGCGGTCTCGAACAGCGCCTTCTCGGTTCCGTCGCGGGCCAGCGCCTCGCTGACCGTCTGGAGCGACGAGAACGGCACCGCGTCCCCGAGCCGCTCGCGCAGGGGCACCGGCAGGTTGGTCATCTCGCCGTAGGAGCTGGCGCCGCGGGCCGCCCATTCCCAGACCTGGCGGGAGCGGAAGCCGGGCTCGCCCTCGGCCGCCAGGCGCTCCTCGAGTTGCAGGAGGTCCACGCGACCTACGCTAACGGCGTGCGCCTGGCCAAGTTCCTAGCCCACGCCGGAGTCGCCTCGCGGCGGGCGGCGGAGACGCTGGTGGCCGACGGGCGGGTGAGCGTGGGCGACGAGGTGGTCACCGATCCCGCCCGCGACGTGGACGAGTCGAGCGCGGTGAAGCTCGACGGCCGCCCGCTGGCGCCCGAGCCGCACGAGGTGCACGCGCTGAACAAGCCGGCCGGTGTGGTGTCCACCGCGCGCGACACCCACGGCCGCCCGACGGTGGTGGAGCTCGTGCGATCGCGCCGGCGCCTCTACCCGGTCGGGCGCCTGGACGCCGACACCACCGGACTCATCCTGCTCACCAACGACGGGGAGCTGGCCGAGCTCCTCACCCATCCGCGCTACGGCGTGGAGAAGGTCTACCGCGCTCGCGTACGCCCGGCCCGGGTCACGGCGACAGCCCTCGAGTCGCTACGCCGCGGCGTGGAGCTGGAGGACGGTGTCACGGCTCCGGCCCGCGTCCGCCTGGTGCGCCCGGGGCTGCTCGAGATCGGCATCCGTGAGGGACGCAAGCGCCAGGTGCGGCGCATGATCGAGGCCGTGGGCCACCAGGTGGCCGGGCTCGAACGGGTGAGCTTCGGCCCGCTCGGTCTTCGCGGCCTCGAGGCCGGCCAGAGCCGCAGGCTCACCCGGCCCGAGGTCGAGCGCCTGCGCCGGGCCACACGGCGAGACAGGCGGGCGCGCTAGCGGGCCTGCCAGAATCACCCGCCGCATGAGGCTCAGAGCACTCAGAGGCGCCGTGACGGTCGAGGAGAACGACGCCGACGCCATCATCGCCGCCACGGAGGAACTGGTGCGCGAGGTGATGACGCGCAATTCGCTCGCTGCCGATGAGATGGTGAGCTGCATCTTCACCTGCACGGACGACCTCGACGCCGAGTTCCCGGCCGTCGCGGCCCGGCTGCTCGGGCTGAGCGCCGTGCCGCTCCTGTGTACCCGGGAGATCCCGGTGCCCGGCTCGCTCCCGCGGGTGATCCGGCTCCTGCTTCACTGCTATGCGGACCCCGATACGGAGCCGCAGCACGTGTACCTGCGCGAGGCGATCTCCCTGCGCCGCGACCTGGAGGGCGCCCAGTGACCCCCGGCATAGAGTTCAACCGCAGTCTGGAGGCGATTCCGGTCTACCCGGTGGCCTCCACCTACGCCTTCGACGGCGAGCTGGTGAAGCTCGCCTCCAACGAGACCCCGTTCAGCCCGCACCCGCAGGTGCTGGAGGCGGTGGAGGCCGAGCTGCGCACCCTCAACCGCTATCCCGATCCGGCGAAGTCCGTGTTGCGCCGGCGCATCTCCGAGCGCACGGGCGTGCCCGAGGGCCGCATCGCGGTGGGCAACGGCTCCTGCGAGCTGCTGCTCGCGGCGGGCGAGGCGATGCTCGAGCCCGGAGCCGAGCTGGTCTACGCCTGGCCGTCCTTCTCGATCTATCCGCACATCGCCGCGATGTCGGGCGCACGCGCGATCACGGTGCCGCTGAACGGCGCGGGGGAGCACGACCTGGAGGCGATGGCCCGCGAGGTGACCGCGGCCACCCGCATGGTGATCGTCTGCAACCCCAACAACCCGTCGGCTACGGCGCTGGCACCCGCCGCCATCGACTCCTTCCTGGCCGAGCTCCCACGGCACGTCGCGGTGCTCCTCGACGAGGCCTACATCGAGTTCTCCACGATGCAGGATCCCGACGAGTCGCTCGCCCTGCTCGGGCGCCACCCCAACCTGGTGCTTCTGCGCACGTTCTCGAAGGTCTACGGCCTGTGCGGACTGCGCGTGGGCTACTCGCTCGGCACGGAGGACTTCCGGCTGGCCGTCGACCGCGTGCGCCAGCCCTTCTCGGTGAACGCGCTTGCCCTGGCCGCGGCCACGGAGGCGCTCCGTCACGTGGACGAGCTCGAGCGCCGCGTGGAGCAGACCGTGATCGAGCGCGTGCACGTGGAGTCCGAGCTCGCCGACCGGGGCCTCGAGACCACCGACAGCCAGGCCAACTTCTCCTGGGTCTCCCTCGGTGATCGCGACGAGGACGAGATCGTGGACGGCCTCGCGGAGCGCGGCGTGATCATCCGCGCCGGAAAGGCCCTGGGCGAGGAGGGCCGCATGCGGGTGACGTACGGAAGCCGCGCCGAGAACGACCGCTTTCTTGCGGCGCTGGACGAGCTGCTCTAAGCCGGGCACAATCTCGGCCCATGGGCAGGTGGAGGCGCGGATGGATCCTCGCCAAGCAGAGTTGGCGGCTGCTTCGCAGCCACAAGGGCCTGCTCGGCTTTCCCGTGCTCGGCGCCCTGCTCGCGCTGGTGCTCGTGGCGCCTCCCGCCGTGGCCGGCGCCTACTTCCTCGACGAGGGCGACACGGTGCCCGGCGTCGCGCTGCTCGCGGTGGCCGTCTACCTGGGCAGCTTCATCGCGGCCTTCATCGGCGTCGGCTTGGCCGCGGCGGTGGACGCCGCCCTACGCGGCGAGCCCGCCGGACTCGGCCAGGGCCTTGGCGCCGCCACATCGCGGCTCGGCGCCATCAGCGGCTGGGCGCTGATCACCGCCGTCCTGTCGGTGTTGCTGCGGGCGCTCGAGAGCCGTGGCGAGCTCGCGGCGATCGCCGCCGGGCTGATCGGTGGCGCCTGGAGCGTGATCAGCCTCCTCGCCGTCCCGGCGATCGCGCTCGAGAAGGTGGGGCCGGTGGCCGCCCTGCGCCGCTCGGCTTCGATCTTCAAGGAGCAGTGGAGCGGCCAGATCGTGGGCATGGCCGCGATCGGGGGAGGCGTGTTCCTGTTCGTGATGCTCCCGGCGCTGATCCTGATCGGGATCGGCGCGCTGGTGCTGTCGGGGTCCGGCTCAGCCGGTATCGGCGGCGAGGTGCTGATCGCGATCGGCGTGGTGGTGTTCGCCATCGGCGCGGTGCTCAGCTCCGCGTTGCGCCAGGTATTTGCCGTCGTGCTGTACCGCTGGGCCACGAGCGGCGAAGCCCCCCAGGGCTTCTCGGCCGAGGACCTGCGCGGCGCGGTGCGCATCAAGGGCGCGCGGGCCGCCGCTTGATCGCCGTGGCGGCCGCCTGCTAAAACTTCGGGTGATGTCTCGCCAGGCCGCGCCGACTCGCAGCACCAGCGCCCTCTCGGGCGCCGCTCGGCGTGCTCGCCTCTCGTCGTACTGGTATTCGCGATTTAGCTAGGCGTCCGGCAGCGGCCAACGCCTTCTCGATGGCCGCCTCCGCGAACTCTTCGCCCCCTTCGCCGGACGCCGCTCCGCATCCGTACTTCACCTGGAAACGCAAGGACTTCTGAGAGGCTGTAGGGACAAATGATGATCGTGATGAAAGAGGGGGCGACTCAGGCGGAGATAGCCGCCGTCGTCAAACGCGTGGAGTCGGTGGGCGCCCATGCGCACCTGTCGCGGGGCGAGCTCGTGACGGTGATCGGTGCGATCGGCGACCGCGAGCACGTGGCCAACCTGGGCCTGGAGGGCGCGCCGGGGGTCGATCACCTGGTGCCGATCCTGAAGCCCTACAAGCTCGCCTCCCTGCAGTACCGGCGCGGCGACCGAACGGTCGTCGAGATCGACGGCCGCCGGATCGGCGGCGATCACTTCGCCACGATCGCCGGCCCCTGCACCGTCGAGTCGCGCGAGGTGCTCCTGTCGGCGGCCCGAACGGTGCGCGACGCGGGCGCCCAGATGCTGCGCGGCGGCGCCTACAAGCCGCGTACCTCTCCCTACTCGTTCCAGGGGCTGGGCGAGGCCGGCCTGCGCCTCCTCGCCGAGGCCAAGGAGGAGACCGGGCTGCCGATCGTGACCGAGCTGATGGACGTGCGCGATCTCGACGCGGTTCTCGAGGTGGCCGACGTGATCCAGCTCGGCGCCCGCAACATGCAGAACTACTCGCTGCTCACCGAGGTGGGCCGGGCGGGCAAGCCCGTCCTGCTCAAGCGCGGGCTCTCGGCCACGCTCGAGGAGCTCCTGATGGCCGCCGAGTACGTGCTCAAGGAGGGCAACCCGAACGTGCTCTTGTGCGAGCGCGGAATTCGCACCTACGAGCCCAGCTATCGCTTCACCCTCGACCTGATGGCCGTGCCCGTGCTGCGCGAGCTCACCCACCTGCCGATCGTGGTCGATCCCAGCCACGCGGCCGGCAAGCGCTCGCTGGTCGAGCCGCTCTCGCTCGCGGCGGCGGCAGCGGGGGCCGACGGCGTGCTCGTGGAGACGCACCCCTGCCCGGAGGAGGCCGTCTGCGACGGCCCCCAGGCGGTGCATGCCGACGACTTCGAGGGCTACCTGCGCAAGCTCGAGGCGGCGGCCGAGCTGGCGGGCAAGACCTTCGAGCGGGTCTGACCTTCCCTTGAGAGTCGCCGTCCTCGGCGTGGGGCTGATCGGCGGCTCGATCGGCCTGGCGGCCCGCGAGCTCGTGGACGGCGCCGAGGTGGTGGGCTTCGGGCGCGATCCGCGCAAGCTCGAGCGCGCTCGCGAGCTGGGTGCGATCGACGTCGCGGCGGCCGGCCTGGCCGATGCCGTGGAGGGCGCTGACCTCTGCTTCGCCTGTGCGCCGGTGGGCGCGCTGCCCGGCCAGGTGCGGGCGGCCCTCGACGCCGCCGGGACCGGACACCGTGGTCACCGACGTGGGCTCCACCAAGGGCGACCTCCTGCGCGCGGTGGACGACCCTCGCTTCGTGGGCGGCCATCCGATCGCCGGCGCCGAGACGGCGGGAGTCGAGCACGCCCGTGCGGACCTGTTCCAGGGCGCGCTCTGGTATCTGACCCCTCACGAGCGCTCCCAGGGACTCCTGTACGAGCGTCTGCACCGCTTCGTGATCGACCTGGGCGCCCGCCCGGTGGCCGTGGATCCCGACACCCACGACCGGCTCGTGGCGGTGTTCAGCCACCTGCCGCACGTGCTGGCCAACATGCTCGTGTCGCAGGCCGCGGAGCGGCTCGAGAAGCACGGGGACGCGCTGCGGCACGTGGGCCCGAGCTTTCGCGACGCCACCCGCGTGGCCGGTGCGAACACGGCCATGTGGGCCGACATCTACCTGTCCAACCGCGAGGCGATCGTCCAGGAGATCCGCGCCTTTGGCGACGAGCTCGACGCGGTGGCGCAGCGGCTCGAGAGCGGCGAGGGGGTGCCGGAGTGGAACGACCGCGCCCGCGACGATCGCCGGACCCTGCTCGAGGCCGACGTCCCCGGCGGCCCTCTCCACGAGCTGCGGCTCACCGTGCCGAATCGTCCCGGTATCGTCGCCCAGGTGGCACTGGAGCTGGCCCGGGCGGGCGTGAACATCGTCGACATGGCGCTGGCGCCCGCAGCCGACATGCGCTCCGGCTCCATGACCCTGTGGGTGGCCGGCGACCGCGAGGCCGGGCGGGCCCGCGAGTTGATCGCCGCGCTCGGCTTCCCGGTCGGCGAGGAGTGACGGCCACCGCCCGCTTCGCGCCCGCCGGTGCGCTCCGCGGTGATTACACCCCGCCGGCCGACAAGTCGATCTCCCACCGGGCGGCGCTGTTCGGAGCCATGTGCGACGAGCCTCTGAGCGTCCGCAACTACCTCGACTCGGCGGACACGCGCTCGACTCTGGCCGCCGTGCTGACGCTCGGCGCCGGGGTGGAGGAGGAGCAGGGCGACGGCGGGCTCCTGATCCGGGGCGTGGGCCTGCACGCCCCGCTCGAGGCCACGGGCGGTCTGCTCGACGTCGGCAACGCGGGAACGCTGATGCGTCTGCTCCCCGGCTGGCTGGCGGGGCAGCCCGGCGGAGTCTGGACGCTCGACGGCGACGACTCGATCCGCCGTCGCCCGGTGGACCGGGTGGTGGAGCCGCTCGCCGCGATGGGCGCCCGGCTCGAGGCCCGCGAAGGCCGCTTCCCACCGCTCACGGTGACCGGCACCGAGCTGAGCGGCATCCACTACGAGCTGCCGGTGCCGAGCGCCCAGGTCAAGTCGTGCGTGCTGCTGGCCGGGATGCTCGCCTCGGGCTCCACCACGGTCACCGAGACGACTGTCAGCCGTGACCACACCGAGCGCCTGCTCCGGCGCGCGCGTGTGCCGTTCGAGCGCGACGGGCGCTCGATGACCGTTTCCAGCGTGGACGAGCTCGAGCTCGACGAGATCGTCGTGCCCGGCGATCCCTCCTCGGCGGCGTTCATCGTGGCGGCCGCCACGCTCGTGCGCGGCTCACGCGTGGTGATCAAGAACCTCGGGCTCAACTGGACCCGCACCGGCTTCCTGCGGATCGCCCAGCGCATGGGCGCCGTGGTCCTGGGCGACCTGGAGGAGCCGGGCACGGAGACCGCCCACGAGCCCGTGGGCGAGCTCGACGTGGCCTCTGCGCCGCTCGAGGGAACGGAGGTCACGCCCGACGAGGTGCCGCTCGCGATCGACGAGCTCACTCTGGTGGCGCTGCTCGGCGCGCACGCCGAGGGCGAGACCGTGGTGCGCGGGGCCGAGGAGCTGCGGCTCAAGGAGTCCGACCGCATCGCGGGCGTGGTGGAGGGCCTGCGGGGTCTGGGCGCCGACATCGAGGCCACCGCCGACGGCTTCGTGGTCCGCGGCGACGGCTCGCCGCTCAGCGGCGGGGCGATCGACTCCCAGGGCGACCACCGCATGGCCATGCTCGGCGCCGTGGCGGGCCTGGCCTCGACCGGCGGCGTGGAGGTCGCCGGGATGGACGCCGCGGGGGTCTCCTACCCGGGCTTCGAGGCGGACCTGCAGGCGCTGCTCGCCTAGTCTCGCGGACATGGTGGTGGCGATCGACGGTCCCGCAGGGGCGGGCAAGAGCACGGTTGCGCGCGCAGCGGCGCGGGCGCTCGGCTTCCCCTACCTGGACTCGGGCGCCATGTACCGGGCGGTGGGGCTGTTGACGCTGCGCCACGGAGGCGCGGCGTCCGAGCAGGCCGACGGGCTCGAGATCGAGCTCGGTGGGCGGGTGATCGCGAACGGCGAGGACGTGACCGAGGCGATACGCACCCCGGAGGTCTCCGAAGCCGCGTCACGGGTGGCGCTCAATCCCGCCGTCCGGGCCGCGCTGGCCGCCAAGCAGAAGGCGCTGCTGGCTCAGGGCGACTGGGTGGCGGAGGGGCGCGACATCGGCACCGTCGTGGCACCCGGCGCCGGGGTCAAGGTCTTCCTCACCGCGAGTCCCGAGGAGCGGGCGCGCCGCCGGGCCGCCGAGCTCGGCACCGATGTGCAGACGGTGCTGCGCGACCAGGCGCTACGCGACGCCCAGGACGAGAGCCGGGAGTTTTCGCCGCTCGCGATCGCGCCCGGGGCGGTGGAGCTCGACACCACCGGACTCGAGCGTCGACGAAGTGGTGGCCCGCATCGTCGAGCTCGTGGAGGCCGCCCGGTGAAGCGCCCCACCGTGGCCGTGGTCGGCTACCCGAATGTCGGCAAGTCGACCCTCGTCAACCGCCTGTCCGGCACCCGCGCCGCCGTGGTGCACGAGCAGGCCGGCGTCACGCGCGACCGCAAGGAGATCGACGCCGACTGGAACGGCCTCGGCTTCACGCTGGTCGACACCGGCGGGGTGGACTTCGCCGGCGAGCACGAGATGGCCGAGGAGATCCGCCGCCAGGCGCTGATCGCCCTGCAGGAGGCGGACCTCACCGTGATGGTGGTGGACGCCCGGGCCGGGCTGCGGGCGGGCGACGAGGAGCTCGCGCGCGAGCTGCGCGGCGGGAGCGTGCCGGTGATCGTGGCCGCCAACAAGGTCGACGACGCGCAGCAGACCGGCCTGGCCGCCGAGTTCTACGGCCTCGGCCTGGGCGACCCGGTGGCCGTGTCGGCCACCCAGGGCCTCGGCACCGGCGACCTGCTCGACCGCGTGGTGGCCGGCCTGCCGCGCGGCGAGGCCGAGGAGTCAGAGGCCACACGCCTGGCTTTGATCGGGCGTCCGAACGTCGGCAAATCCTCGTTGGTCAACCGGCTGCTGGGGGAGGAACGGGTGATCGTCACCGAGGTGGCCGGCACCACCCGGGACGCCATCGACACCCGAATCGAGTTCGAGGGCCGTCCGGTGGTGCTCGTGGATACCGCCGGGCTGCGGCGCCGCACGAAGGTGGCGGGCACGGTCGATTACTACGCGCAGCTGCGCTCCGAGCAGGCGGCCGACCGCGCGCAGGTGGCGATCGTGGTCTGCGACGCCGCCGAGGGCGTGACCTCCGAGGATCTGCACATCGCCGAGCTGGCCATGAAGAAGAAGTGCGCCACCGTGATCGCCCTGAACAAGTGGGACGTCACGGACACCGATCTCGAGGACGCCAAGGCCCGGGTTACCCGCAAGCTGCGCCAGCGCCCTCAGGTGATGGCGGTCTCGGCGCTCAGCGGACGCGGGCTCAAGCGCCTGGTGGCCGAAGCCCTGCGCCTGGCCGACCGCTCGTCCGAGTGGATCCAGACCGCGGAGCTCAACCGCTTCGTGAGCGACGTGCAGGCGCTGCGCGAGCCGCCGGCGGTGGGCGGAAAGCGACTGCGGATCTACTACATGGCGCAGTTCGAGACCGCACCACCGCGCTTCGCCATCCAGGTGAACAGTCGCGGCCGTGTCACGCGCGACTACGCGTACTTCTTGGAGAATCGCTTACGCGAGCGCTACGCGCTGCAGGGCGTGCCGCTGGTGATCGACTTCAAGACGAGCCGGGGACGCGGGGAGTAGCGAACTGCAGCAATAAGGGGGCGAGTTCCGGCCGCGTCGCAACTTGGCGTTGCTATGGAACGTCAACTTGCGTCCCGGTGGCAAATCGTGGCCGGGATCGCGGCGCGGCAGCATCGTGTCGTGGCCCGTCGGCAACTCCTCGCGACCGGGCTCAGCCCCGGCCAGATCCGCCAAATGCTCGAGGGACATCAACTGCTGGAGCTCCACCGCGGTATCTATGCCGTCGGGACCCCCGATCCCGGCCCTAGCGGGCGCCTGATGGCGGCCGTCCTGGCCTGCGGTGACGACGCCGTCCTGAGTCACCGCTCCGCAGCCGTCCACCACGGCCTCCTCCGCCACAAGGCCGGCCCGGTGGAAGTGACCGTCCCGCGCAGGCGGGGAAGCTCGCCGCGACGAGGCATCCACCTGCACTGCTCCCCATCATTGCTGCCGTTGGACACAACGCGCCGACACAACATCCCGTGCACAACAGTCGAACGAACCCTCATCGACGTCGCGGCGAGCAACCCGAAGGAGCTCAACCGCGCCGTCGAACAAGCCTTCGTCAAGAAGCTGATCGGCCGCACGCGAATGGCAGAGGCACTCGAGCGAGCACAAGGCCGCAACGGAACCCCACACCTGCGCCGCGAGCTCGCAGGCCTCCTTCCCCAGCTGTCGTTGACACGCAGCGAGCTGGAGCGGCGCTTTCTGAGAATGCTGAGAACCGCGCAGCTGCCTGACCCGGTCGTGAACCGCCACCGCGAGGCCCACCGCGTCGACTTCCACTGGCCGGCCACCAACCTCGTGGTGGAGACCGACGGCCGCGGAGTCCACGACAACCCCCACTCCTTCGAGGAGGACCGGCGCCGCGATCTCGACCTCGAACTGGCCGGCCACCGGGTGATCCGCATCTCGTGGCGTCAGGTCAAGGAGGAGCCCGCACGCATCGCCGAGCTGTTGGCCATGCGTCTTGCGCAAATCCCATCTGTACCCTTTCCCGCCTGATGACGACCGCTGCGCTTTCAGAAAACGAGTTCCTGTTCACGTCGGAGTCGGTGACCGAGGGTCATCCGGACAAGGTTGCCGACCAGATCTCCGACGGTGTCCTGGACGCCGTGATGGCCGAGGACCCCACGGGTCGCGTGGCCTGCGAGACGCTGGTCAACACCGGGCTCGTGGTGGTGTCGGGCGAGATCACCACCGATGTCTACGTGGACATTCCGAAGATCGCGCGCGAGACGATCCGCAAGATCGGCTACACGGACGGCAAATACGGGTTCGACTGCGACAGCTGCGCCGTGATCTCCGCGATCGACGAGCAGTCGCCCGACATCGCCCAGGGCGTGGACAAGGCCTATGAGGCGCGCGTCGACCCGGCCGACGACGACGAGCTCGACATCGCGGGCGCCGGCGACCAGGGCATGATGTTCGGGTACGCCACGCGCGAGACCAAGGAGCTCATGCCGCTCCCGATCTCCCTGGCCCACAAGCTGGCGCACCGGCTCGCCGAAGTGCGCCGGGCCGAGGTCCTGCCGTATCTGGGCCCGGACGGCAAGACCCAGGTGACGGTGCGCTACGAGAACGGCCGGCCCATCGAGATCGAGGGGGTGCTGATCTCGACCCAGCACAAGGACGGGGTCGACTCGCAGACCCTGATCAAGCCGGATCTGTGGGAGCACGTGGTGCACCCGATCCTGCCGGCAGAGCTGTACGACGAGAAGAAGCTGCTCGACGACGGCGGCCGCAACTTCCTCGTCAACCCCACCGGCAAGTTCGTGATCGGGGGCCCCGTGGGTGACGCCGGCCTCACCGGCCGCAAGATCATCGTCGACACCTACGGCGGGATGGCTCGGCACGGCGGTGGCGCGTTCTCGGGCAAGGACCCGTCGAAGGTCGACCGCTCGGCCGCCTACGCGGCGCGTTACGTGGCCAAGAACGTGGTGGCCGCGGGGCTGGCGGACCGCTGCGAGGTGCAGGTGGCCTACGCGATCGGCGTGGCCCACCCGGTGTCGGTGATGGTCGAGACCTTCGGCACCGAGAAGGTCGCACGCACCGAGATCGCCCGCCTGATCGACGAGCACTTCGACCTGCGCCCCGGGGCCTTCCGCCACTACCTCAACCTGCACCGGCCGATCTACCAGAAGACGGCGGCCTACGGCCACTTCGGCCGCGAGGACCACGACTTCACCTGGGAGAAGACCGACAAGGCCGACTCCCTGCGCGCGGGCGCCGGCCTGGCCGAACGCAACGCGGAGCCGGCGAAGGCCTGACGCCGGTCTCGGGCCGGCACGCCTACAGGGGGTAGGCCGCCAGCCTCAGCCCCAGCAGCGCCAGGAGGCCGCCCACCAGGCGGTCGATCAGCCGCTTGGACCGTCCGTACCAGCGCCGCACCGGCGGGCGCCCGAACAGCACCGCGAGCAGGCAGTGCCACCACAGCGCGTTGAACACGATCAGCACGATCGCGGCGACCACCACCCAGTCCGCGTCCGCGCGATCGAGCACGGGCGCGAGGATCGTCCCGAAGAACACGGCGGCCTTGGGGTTCGTGAGGTTCGTGAGGAGCCCGCGGCTGTAGAAGCGCCAGGCGCTCTCGCCCTCGAGCTGGTCCGGCGGCTCGGGTGCCGGCGGCGGCTCCTCGGCCGCCAGCCACGTGCGCACGCCGAGGTAGACGAGGTAGGCGCCGCCGGCCACCTGGATGCCGTGACGCACCCAGGCAGCTCCTTCGAACACCAGGCTCAGACCCACCGCCGCCCCGGTGGAGAGGAGCAGCGATCCGGTGGACACTCCGAAGGCCACCATCAGCGCGCTGCGTCGCGAGCGCGACATCGCGGTCTGGGTCACCAGCAGCACATTTGGACCGGGGGAGGCCATGGCCACCAGGTGGATCACGGCGACCGAGGCGAGCAGGGACAGCGCGGACACCAGCGCAGCGTTTCAGACGTCATTGGTGGCCGGCCGGGTTGACTCGCACCCTCTCGCGTACTAGCGTCGCGCCACTAGGGAGACTGGTCTGTATCGGGAGACTGGTCTGTATCGAGGAGGGGCACAGGATGGCGTACGACCCAAGGACTGACACAGGGATCCCCACCGAACCGGTGGGTTCGCTGCCCCGGCCATCCAAACTGCAGGCCGCCTACGCGGAGTACGACGAGGGCAAGATCTCGAAGGAGGAGCTGGAGGCGGAGCAGGACGTGGCCGCCAAGGATTCCATCGAGAACATGGAGGCCACCGGCTGCCCGATCGTCTCCGACGGTGAGCAGCGCTGGTCCAGCTTCGCCACCTACCCGGTGACCGACACCCTGGCCGGCACCGGCCTGGCCGACGGCCTCGGTCCGGGTGGCCAGTACTTCGCCATCTTCGCCGACGGGCACCATCGCCAGCTCCCCAAGCTGGTCAGCGGGCCGTTCAAGTACAAGACCAACGCCGGCGACACGCTCAAGAAGTCGATCAAGTACGCCAACAAGCCGATGAAGCAGGCGGTGATCGCGCCGTCGATGCTGGCGCTGCTGTACCCGCTCGACGAGGAGGTCGACGGCTACCCGCGCGATCAGTTCGAGGAGGACCTGACGAACGAGGCCGAGAAGGACATTCGCAGCGCCTTCGACGCCGGTGCCGAGCGCGTGTCGATGGACTTCACGGAGGGCCGGCTGGCCACCCGGGCGGATCCGCGCAATCCCTGGACCGGCGCCGGCATGCTTCCGCACTTCATCGAGCTCATCAACGGCGTGATGGATCGCTTCGAGCCTGACGAGCGAAAGAACATCGGCATCCACACCTGCCCGGGCGGGGACCGCGACTCCGTGCACAGCGCGGACGTGCCCTACAACAACCTGCTGCCGGAGATGTTCAAGATCAACGCCGGCTACTTCCTCATCCAGCTCGCCTCCGAGCGCGACAAGGATCCGGTTTACGAGTCGATCGGCGAGCACAGGCGTGACGACGCGAACGGGGTTGCGCAGATGTGTTACATCGGCGTGATCAACCCGCAGAACCCGCGCGTGGAGAGCCCGCAGGAGGTCTGCGACGCGCTGGTGCGGGCGGCCGACTTCATTCCCAAGGAGCGGCTGGCGTCGACCGACGACTGTGGCTTCTCGCCGTTCTCGATCGACGAGAAGCCCAACCACGGGTCGCCTGATTTCGCGCGCGAGGTGGCCTTCCAGAAGATCGGGAACCGGGTCGAGGGGACCCGGATGGCCGCGGAGAAGCTGGGCGTCTCCTAACAAGCTTCGGGGGGAGCGGAGGCACGGCCGGGTCCGCCGCAGAAGGCGGACCCGGCCGGCCACCGGACTGCAGGAGCTGTGGGGCTCAGGACCCCGGCGTGGCGCTGCGCACGCGGTAGACCGCCACGTCGTCGTGTACTCCCTTGAAGCGGTGCCGGCCCGCGTACGACCAGCGGTAGTCGCCGATGGCGGCCTCCTTGACGGCCTCGGTGGCCACCACGCTGCCCCGGCGCGCGAACGCGGTCAGGCGGCTGGCCAGGTTCACCGGACTGCCGTAGAAGTCGCCCGCGCGCGGAAGCACCTGGCCGGAGGCCACGCCCGCGCGCAGGAGCGGGGTGCCGGAATCGCCCCCCGAGCTCTCCACCAGACCCAGCAGGGCATCGAGCAGCGGATCGGACACGGGGGCCACCAGCATCGCCGCGTCGCCGATCGTCTTGACCACCCGCACCGGCGTACGCGCCGCGCCCTCCACGCGCCGCTCGAAGTCCCCGATCACGCGACCCAGCTCGTCGGCGGGCACCTGCTCACCCAGCTCGGTGAAGCCGACGATGTCCACGAAGCCCACCACCATCTCCAGGGCTCCGGGCAGGCGCCCGCTCTCCAGCTCGGCCTGCCCGATCACCGCCTGGCGGATCTGCTCGCGCAGGCGCATGGTGAGCATGTTCTGCAGCGCAGGCCCGGCCAGCGGCCCGAGCCGGCGCAGCGTCTCGGCGTAGCGCAGCCCGAGGTCGCGCTCGGTGTCGCCCGGGTGCAGCAGCGCCTGGCCCAGCGCGGCGATCAGCGAGGACGCCACCCCGCTCATCGCCTGGCTCATGACCCGCGTGAGCTCGAGGAACGACTCCCGGTCGAGGCCGGCGGCGAGGAGGACGGCGGCCTGGCGGGTGAGCTCGAGGTCCTCTTCGGTGAGCACGCGCTGATCGGGCGTGACATCGGGCTCGCCGAGCGCCCTTCGCGCTTCGCGCACGAAGTCGAGGTCGAGGCCCACCTCCCGCGCCACCTCCTCCTGCGTGTAGCGCGGCCCCTCGGCCTCCAGCACGCGCTCCACCGGCAGCAGCGCCAGCCGGTCCTCGGCCGCTGCGCGGCGCAGCTCCTCCACCGTGAAGCCCTCGTTCTCGAGCGTGCGCAGCAGCTCGAGCCGCGCTTCGCGGGCCGGGCCGGTGCCCGCTCCGTCCAGCAGGCCCTCGCGCTCGAAGTCGATCGCCATGGCCACATGGTCGCGCGTCGGAGCGGACGCTGACCGTCCGGGCCGGCTCGTAAGTTCGAGCAGTGATCGCCAAGGTCGAGCCGCTCACCCCTGCGCGGGCACTGCGTGGGCCGTTCGACTACCTCCTCGACGGGTCGCTGGCCGCCGTCGGCGTGGGCAGCATGCTGGTGGTCCCGTTCGGGCGCCGCCGGCTGCTCGGCGTGGTGGTGGACCTGACCGAGGACTCGGAGCTGCCGCCGGAGCGCCTCGCCCAGCCGATAGCCGCCCTCGAGGCCGATGTGCCGCAGTCGCTCGTGCGGCTGGGTCTCTGGGTGGCTCGCGAGTACGTCTCGACACCCGCACGCGGGCTCGCCCTGGTGCTGCCGCCCGGCACGGGAACCGGTGCGGCCCGGCCCCTCATTCCCCGGCGCTCGCTACGGGCGTCGATCACGCCCGCGGGGGAGGCGCTGCTGGCCGAGGACGGGCGCCTCGGTCCGCGCCAGCGCGACGCGCTCGAGGCGCTGGCGCAGGGCGCTGCGGGCGCCGCGGCGCTCGCCCGCCGCGCGGGCGGCGGCCACTCCACGCTGCGCAGCCTCGAGCGGCGCGGCCTGATCCGCCTGGACAACGCCATGGAGCCGCCACGGAGGCCGCGCGTGGAGGGGGTGGGGGCGAGGGCGGCCGCTGTCCGGCCGACGCCCGGCCAAGCCGCCGCGCTGGCCCGTATCGAGGAGCTGCTCGACGCGGAGCGGCCGGCGCCGCTGCTGCTGCACGGCGTGACCGGCAGCGGCAAGACGGAGGTGTACCTGCGGGCCGTGGCCGGAGCTCTCCAGCGCGGCCGCTCGGCGATCGTGCTCGTCCCCGAGATCGCGCTCACCCCGCAGACCGCGAGCCGCTTCGTGGAGCGCTTCGGCGACTCCGTGGCGATCATGCACTCGCGCCTGTCCCAGCGTGAGCGCTACGACGAGTGGTGGCGCATGCGCAGGGGGGAGGCCCGCGTGTGCGTGGGGCCGCGGTCGGCGGTGTTCGCTCCGTTCGCCGATCTCGGCCTGATCGTGATCGACGAGGAGCACGACGCCTCGTACAAGCAGGAGGGCGATCCCCGCTACGACGCGCGCACCGTGGCCGAGCGCCGCGCGGCGGATGAGGGCGCGCTGCTCGTGGCCGGCAGCGCCACTCCGCGCCCGGAGAGCCGCCACCGCCACGAGCGCATCGAGCTGCCGCTTCGCGTGGACGGGCGCGGGCTTCCTCCGGTGGAGCTGGTGGGCATGCTCGGCTGCGAGGGGGCTCTCCACGAGCGCACGCGGCGGGCGCTCGACGAGGTCCGTCGCCACGAGGAGAAGGCGATCGTGCTGCTCAACCGGCGGGGCTGGTCGAACTTCCTGTCCTGCCGCGAGTGCGCGCGGGTCTGGGAGTGCCCCAACTGCGACGTCACGCTCGTGCTCCACCGCGCGCACTCGGAGATGACCTGTCACCACTGCGGTCACCGCGAGCCGGTGCCAGGTCGGTGTCCGGACTGCGGCTCGGTGTCCGTGGCCCGTCACGGCGCCGGCACCGAGCAGCTCGAGCGGACGCTCGAGGAGCTGGTGGCGCCACTGCCTGTGTTCCGGCTCGACTCCGATGCCGCGGCGTCGGCCGGCGTGGCGTCGGTGCTGCGCCGCTTCGACGACGCGGCGGCCGGAGTGCTGGTGGGGACTCAGATGGTGGCCAAGGGCCACGACTTCCCGGACGTGACGCTGGGTGTCGTCCTCGACGCCGACGCCACGCTGCGCTTCCCGGACTTCCGCGCCGAGGAGCGGACCTTCGCGCTGGTGGCGCAGCTGGCCGGACGCAGCGGTCGCGGGCCGCGGGGCGGCCGGGTGATCGTCCAGGCGCTCGATCCCGCCGCCCGCGCGCTGGGGCTCGCCGCCCGCCACGACTCCGAGACCTTTCTCAGCGGCGAGCTCGAGCGCCGCGAGCTGCTCGGATACCCGCCGCACGGCAGCCTCATTCGCGTGGTGTGCTCGTCCGCCGAGCCGGGCCCGGAGCTGGAAGCGGCCGAGGCCGTGCGCGCGCGGATCGCCTCCGCGGGCGTGCCGGTGCTGGGTCCCGCGCCCCTGTTTCGCCGCCAGGCCCGGCAGCGCGCGCAGCTCGTGATCCGGTCGGCCGACCGGGCGATGGCGATCGCCGCGGTGCGCGACGCCGTGGAGGCCGTGGTCGCCGGCCGGGGCCATGCTGCGACCAGCTTTGCGGTCGATGTCGACCCACAGTGATCGGCCGCGCGGACCGCGTTACACTCGGACCGGATGAGCGAGGAAAGGCACGATCACGATCTCGAGGTGGAGGCCGAGCGAGAGGAGGACGGGCCCGGGCTCGATCCGGAGGTCGAGGCTCGCCGCGTGGCCGCCATGTCGTTCATCCGTCGCCTGGGCGACCCGGTTCTGAAGTCACGGGCCACCGAGGTCGACCGCTTCGACGACTCGCTGCGGCGCCAGGTCAGCCGCATGGCGGGCATCATGGGCGACGCCCTGGGCGTCGGTCTCGCCGCGCCCCAGCTGGGCATCTCGCAGCGCCTGCTCGTCTACCGGGTCGGCCCCGACGCCCCGGTGATCGTGCTCGCCAACCCGGAGATCGAATGGTCGAGCGACGACGACGAGATCATCGACGAGGGCTGCCTGTCCATACCCGGGATCACGGTCGACGTGGAGCGCCCCGTGCACGTGCGCGTCCGCGCCCATGACGAGGAGGGCACCAACCGTCTGATCGAGGCGTCGGGGCTCGAGGCCCGAGTGATCCAGCACGAGATGGACCACCTCGACGGCGTGCTGATCCTGGACCGCACCACCCGGGACGAGCGCAAGCGCGCCCTGCGCGAGCTGCGCGAGCGCGAGCGCGACCAGGCCGCGGCCTGAACCAACCGCGCGCCGGTGCGCGGCGAGTAGAAACGGCAGCAGTGAGGGGGCGAGTTCTGGCCGCGTCGCAACTTGGCGCTGCTATGGAACGTCAAACTTGCGGAGCACCGCACCACCACGCGCCACCAGGCCGCTACCCCTCATTGCTGTCTTAGGCGCGCCGCGTCCCCACGGGCTCCACGCTGCGCCGCGCATGGCTTCGCAGCGCCGCCGTGAACACGTCGTGCGTCGCCGCGGCCTCCTCCGGCGTGACGCAGTGGAAGGGCTGACGCATGCCGTCGCGTCCGTGGGCGAGCTCGTCGAGGAACGCCGCCCACATCTGCTGGAGGGCGTCGGCGAAGCCGAACTCGAAGATCGGCCCGGTGATGCTCGGGTACGCGGACTGGGAGCCGAGGTCGGTCTCCTCCCAGCGCTGCTCGTCGCCCGGTGAGTAGCGCATCGTGCGCAGCGTCTTCGGGCGCTTGGTGGTGAAGGCGATCGACCCCTCCGTGCCGTCGACCTCGATGGTCCAGGTGTTCATGTGCCCGGGGGCCACGCGCTTGGTCTCGATGCGCAGCGGGAACTCGTGGCCGGCGTGCTCGGCTCGGCACAGCAGGACGGCGTTGTCGGGCGTGTCGGCCGCCTCGCGGCCGCCCCGGCCGTCGGGGCGCTCGGTGAAGATGTCGCTCAGCACGGCGCGCACGTCGAGCGGGGTCCAGCGGGCCCGGAGGGGCAGGTGGAGGGCGTGCATGCCCAGGTCCCCGAGGCAGCCGTAGGCGCCGTTCGTCTCGGCTCGCCGCTTCCAGTTGATCGGCTTCTCCGGGTCGAGATCGCTCGAGTGCAGAAACAGCGAGCGCACCTCGATAGGCCGGCCGAAGCGCCCGTCGGCGATCCAGCGCCACACCGCCTGGCCGCCCGGGAAGAAGGGCATCTCGGACGAGCAGCGCACAAGCTGCTCCGGGTGACGGCGCACGGCCTCCATGATGGTCTCGTTCGCTGCCAGATCGATGCCGAACGGCTTCTCGCCCAGCAGGTGCTTGCCCGCATCGAGCGCGGCCACGTAGAGCTCGGCGTGCAGGTTGTGGGGCACGGCGATGTACACGGCCTCGACCTCGGGGTCGGCCAGCACGGCGCGCCAGTCCGAGCCGAGCCGCGGCGGGTCGGCCAGGCGCTCGTACCAGGCCAGCACCTCCGGGTTCACGTCACACACGTGCACGAGCCTGGGCCGCACGCCGAGGTCGTCCAGATGGACCCAGCGCGCGGCCGCGCTGGCCAGCTCGCGGCCCATCAGGCCGCCGCCGATCAGCCCGAGGCGGACCTCCCGGTCAGCCACGAAGACTCGCCAGGGCGTCCCCGGCGGAGGCGCCGTCGTGCACCACGGACATCAGCGCCCGGGTCATGTCGAGGGGGCGCTCGTGCTGGATCACGTTGCGCCCGTAGACGATGCCCGCGGCGCCCGCGTCGATCACCGCCGCGGTGCGCTCGAGCACTTCCTGATCGCTCGCACGGCCTCCGCCGCGCACGAGCAGCGGCACTCGCCCGGCCACCTCGATCACGCTCGGGTAGTCGGCCAGGTCGTCGGTGGGATCGGCCTTGATGATGTCGGCGCCCAGCTCCACGGCCTGGCGCACGAGCGCGCGGATGCGCTCGGGGTCGCCGTCCACTCCGTAGCCGGAGGCGCCCGGGCGCATGGCGAGCGGCTCCACCATCAGCGGCATGCCCGCCGGCTCGCAGCGGGCCTTGAGCGCCGCCACGTTGCGGACGCAGTCGCGGTGAAGATCCTGGCGGCCGTCGATCCAGAGCAGGTTGACCACCGCGCAGGCCGCGTCGAGGCGCAGCGCCTGCTCCACCGCCTCGGGCACGAGCTCGGAGAAGTAGCGGCTATCGGCCTCGACCGTCGGCCCGTAGACGTTGGCCACGTCGGTGCGCATCACGAGCGCGGGCTTGGCGCCCGGGCGCTCCTGGAGCAGCGGGGCGGCGCCGGGCGAGAGCTGGATCGCATCGGGCGCCGCCTCGACCAGCACGTCGAGCGCCGCGGCGAGGTTCTCGATGCCCGACAGGAAACGCGGCTCGCCGAAGAAGCCGTGGTCCACGGCGACGTCGAAGCAGCGCCCGTCGGCGGCGAACAGGCGGCGCATCCGGGGCTCGACGCTCGAGCTGCTCACAGTGCCATCGCCTCCTCGAGATCGGGCAGCGAGCTGCTGGCGCCGAGGCCACGGGTGGACAGCGCGCCCACGGCGTTGCCGAGCCGCACGGCCCGGTCGAGCGGCCAGCCCTGCATCAGGCCGTGGATCAGCCCGGCGGCGAACGCGTCGCCGGCGCCGGTCTCGTCGCGCGTGCGGACGGCGAAGGCGGGCAGCATCTCCGCCGTGTCGTCGTCGAGCGCGTAGGCACCGTCGCGTCCCATCTTGATGGCCACCCGGGCCACGCCGCGATCGCGCAGCCAGCGCGCGCAGTCCTCGGCCGAGTCCTGGCCGCTGATGCCCTGTGCCTCGCCCAGGTTGGGGCAGATCACGTCGAGGTGGGCCAGCGCGGGATGCACGCGGTCCCAGCCACCGGTGGCGTCGTGCACTGGATCGAGGCTGGTGGTGATGCCGCGCTCCCGCGCCGCTCTGAGCACTCCGGCCAGCGGCTCCCCGTCCAGGCTCGGCAGCACCAGCGCGCCGCCGATGTGGAGCCATCCCGCCCCCGTGTCCAGGGCCGCCTGGATGTCCTCGGCGGTCAGGGCTGCGCTGGCGCCCGGGTTGTGGAGGAAGGTACGCGTGCCGTCGCTGGCGTCGAGCACGAGCGAGGCGGAGGTCAGCTCGTCGCACTCCTGCAGGTGCTCGGTGTGGAGCCCGCGCTCGCTCGCCTCGCGCTGCATCACGCCGCCCAGCAGGTCGCGACCCACACGCCCGCACAGCGCCGTGGGGGTCCCGAGCTCGGCCAGCGCGGTGGCCGTGGACAGCGCGCAGCCGCCGGTGGCGAGCAACACGGAGTCCACCAGGCCGAGCAGGCCCCAGTCGGGCATGTCATCCACCGGCGAGGCGATGGCGTCGGCCACCACTATGCCGGCACACAAAACCTCGGGTCGCGACTCCAGCTGCATGCCGGGCGCGATCCTACGCCAGCGCGCGCGGTGGCTCAGTCCTCCAGCCGCTCGTACGCCGGCAGCGTCAGGAACTCCACGAACTCGTCGTCGCCGCTGAGCGCCACCGTCTCGAACAGCTCCCGGGAGAGGTCGGGCCGGCCCTCGTTCTCGAACCACTCGTCGTCGCCGATCTCCTCGCGGATCCGCTCGAGCTCGAGCGACTCCAGGGCGCGCACCAGCTCCGGCGTGATCGCCCGCCCGTCGTCGAGCGTCGCCCCGTGACGGATCCACTGCCAGACCTGGCCGCGGGCGATCTCCGCCGTGGCGGCGTCCTCCATCAGGCCGTAGATGCCCGCCGCGCCGTTGCCCCGCAGCCACGAGGAGATGTACTGGATGCCGACGTTCACGTTCGAGCGCAGCCCCGCCTCGGTGATCTCGCCGGGCGTCTCGGGCACGGCCATCAGGTCGTCCGCGGTGACCGTGAGGTCGTCGCGCCGGCGGTCAACCTGGTTGGGGCGCCGGCCCAGGACCTCGTCGAAGGCCTCGGTGGCCACCGGCACGGAATCCGGGTGGGCCACCCAGGTGCCGTCGAAGCCGTCGCCGGCCTCGCGCTGCTTGTCCTCGCGCACGGCGTCGAAGGCCTTGCGATTCGCCTCCTCGTCACTGCGGCTGGGAATCACCGCCGACATGCCGCCCATGGCGTGAGCGCCGCGCTCGTGGCAGGTCTTGACCACGAGCTCCGAGTAGGAGCGCATGAAGGGCACGGTCATCGTTACCTCCGAGCGGTCCGGCAGCACGAAGTCGGAGCGCGAGCGAAAGCGCTTGATCACGGAGAAGATGTAGTCCCAGCGACCGGCGTTGAGCGCCGCGCAGTGATCGCGCAGCTCGTAGAGGATCGCGTCCATCTCGAACGCTGCCGGGATCGTCTCGATCAGGACGGTGGCCTTGATCGTCCCGCGGTCGAGTCCCAGGTTCTCCTCGGCGATCACGAAGGCGTCGCGCCACAGCGCCGCCTCGCGGTGCGACTCGAGCTTCGGGATGTAGAAGTAGGGCCCGCGTCCGCGCTCGAGCAGCTCCGTGGCGTTGCGGTGGACGTAGAGGCCGAAGTCCATGAACGCGCCGGCCAGGGTGTCCCCGTTGACCGTCATGTGGCGCTCGGGCAGATGAAGGCCGCGCGGCCGGACCAGCAGTACCGCGTGCTCCTCGTTGAGGCGGTACTCCTTGCCGTTCTCCTCGTGCTCCATCGAGCCGCGCACCGCATCGGCGAGGTTCGCCTGACCGTCGACCATGTTCGGCCAGGTGGGCGAGTTGGAGTCCTCGAAGTCCGCCATGAAGCCGCGCGCGCCCGAGTTGAGCGCGTTGATGACCATTTTGCGGCTGGTGGGGCCGGTGATCTCCACGCGCCGGTCCTGGAGCGCGTCCGGAACGGGCGCGACCGTGAAGTCCTCAGGCGCCGGCACGAACTCGAGCGTGCCGCCCGCGTCCAGCTCCGCCTGGAGCTCGCTACGAGCAGCCAGCAGGCGCCGGCGCGTGTCGTCGAGCTCGTCGTGAAGGCGGCCGACCAGCTCCAGCGCGCCCGCGGTCAGGACCTCGTCGTGGCGCTCGGGCGCCGTACCGTGAATCTCGATTTCGTGTGACTGAGTCGCCATGGGCTCTTTGTGCCCAGGGCCAAGGCGAAGCACTCAGGAACGCGTGAGCTTCTTGTAGGTGATGCGGTGGGGCCGGTCCGCGTCCGCGCCGAGCCGCGCGCGGCGGTGCTCCTCGTAGGCCTCGAAGTTGCCCTCGAACCAGGCGACCTGCGAGTCGCCCTCGAAGGCCAGCACGTGGGTGGCCACGCGGTCGAGGAACCAGCGGTCGTGCGAGATGATCACCGCACAGCCGGCGAAGGACAGAAGCGCTTCCTCGAGTGCGCGCAGCGTGTCCACGTCGAGGTCGTTCGTCGGCTCGTCGAGCAGCAGGAGGTTGCCGCCGCGGCGCAACAGCTTGGCCAGGTGCACGCGGTTGCGCTCGCCGCCGGAGAGCACGCCGACCTTGCGCTGCTGGTCGGATCCCTTGAAGTTGAAGCCCGCGCAGTAGGCGCGCGAGTTCATCTCGCGCTCGCCCACCTTGATGTTGTCGTAGCCGCCCGAGATCTCCTCCCACACGCTCTTCTCGGGGTCGAGCGCGTCGCGCGACTGGTCCACGTAGGCGAGCTCCACGGAATCGCCCAGGCGCAGCTCGCCGGCGTCGGCCTCCTCGTCGCCGACGATCATCCGGAACAGCGTGGTCTTGCCCGCGCCGTTGGGACCGATCACGCCCACGATGCCCGCGGGCGGCAGGGTGAACTCGAGGTCTTCGATGAGCAGCTTGTCGCCGTAGCCCTTGCGCAGCTCGTCCGCCTCCACCACCACGCTGCCGAGTCGCGGCCCGGCCGGGATGTGGATCTGGACCTGGTCGAGCTTCACGTCGCGCTCCTCGGCGAGCAGCGCCTCGTAGCGGTTGAGGCGCGCACGGGCCTTGGTGCGGCGGCCCTTGGGAGACTCGCGCACCCACTCGAGCTCGCGGGCGATCGTGCGGCGGCGGGCGGTGTCGCGGCGATCCTCCTGGGCCAGGCGAGCCTCCTTCTGCTCGAGCCAGGACGAGTAGTTGCCCTTGAAGGGGATGCCCCGGCCGCGGTCGAGCTCGAGGATCCAGCCGGCCACGTTGTCGAGGAAGTAGCGGTCGTGGGTCACAGCCACCACGGTGCCCTTGTAGTCCTCGAGGTGCTTCTCGAGCCAGGCCACCGATTCCGCGTCGAGGTGGTTCGTGGGCTCGTCGAGCAGCAGCAGGTCGGGGGCGCGCAGGAGCAGCCGGCAGAGCGCCACGCGGCGGCGCTCGCCGCCGCTCAGCGTGTCCACGTCGGCGTCGGGCGGCGGCAACCGCAGCGCATCCATGGCGATCTCGAGCGTCTTGTCCAGGTTCCACGCGTCGGCGGCGTCGATCGCGTCCTGGAGGCGAGCGAACTCGTCAGCGGTCTCGTCGGAGTAGTTGGCGGCGAGCTCGTTGAAGCGGTCGAGCATGTCGCGCAGCTCGCGCACCCCGTCCTCGACGTTGCCCTTCACGTCCTTGTCCGGGTCCAGCTGGGGTTCCTGCTCGAGCAGGCCGACGCTGGCGCCCGGCGCGAGCTGGGCGTCGCCGCGAAACCCCGTGTCGATCCCGGCCATGATCCGCAGCAGCGTGGACTTGCCGGAGCCGTTGGCGCCGAGCACGCCGATCTTGGCCCCGGGCAGGAAGCTGAGCGAGATGTCCTCGAGCACCTTCTTGTCGGGAGGGTGGACCCGGGACAGCTTGTACATCGTGAATATGTACTGCGCCGACACCGAAGCGAGGCTAGCGGGCGTCCCGCACGTCGCGGAAACGCCCGCCAGCCCCGCTGGATTGAGACTCAGGCAGGCGCCGGCTCCAGGGCCGGCTGTCCCTGAGGCACGGCGGCCGGCTCGGCCAGCTCGACGGGCGCCTCGCGCTCGATGTCCCGCTCACGCACCAGCCAGAGCGCCGCGACCGCCCCCACCAGGGCCACGACCCCACCGAGCATCATGATGTCGTTCAGGCCGGCGATGAAGCCCTGACCGGCCGCGTCCGTCACCGTCTCGCGGGCGCCTGCGGGAATCGAGGCCGTGGCGGTGTCGAGGTTGCCGGAAGACGCGGCCTCGATCAGCTGCCGGGGGCGGTCCCCTGTCGCCGCGGGCGTGCCCGCCGCGATTTGCTCGACCTCGGACGCGCCACGGCTGAGGAAGATCGCTCCCCACGCCGCGATCCCCACGGCGATGCCGACCTGCCGGAACGTGTCGTTGATCCCGGCGGCCATGCCGCTCTGCTCCTTCGGCACCACGCTCAGGGCCACGTCGGCGATCACCGGGTTGAGCAGTCCCACGCCCGCGCCGGCCACGATGAAGCCTCCGAGCAGCGCGGTCCACTCGTCGCTTGGATCGATTCCGCCCATCAGCAGGAGGCCCACGCCGGTCATCCCGAGTCCCACGAACATGAGGACCCGCGCCGGTACCCGGCCCAGAAGCGCTCCGCCGGCCGCGGCGGCGAAGAAGCTGATCACCGTGAAGGGCAGGTAGATCAACCCCGCCTCGAGCGGCGAATGGCCGAGCTGGTTCTGCAGGTAGAACGTGATGTACAGGAACAGCGCGAACATCGAGGCCGACACGCCCAGCGCCGCCAGCTGCACGCCGGTGAACGCGGGCTTGCGGAACAGTCGCAGCGGCAACATGGGCTGCTTCACCCGGCTCTCGACCACCACGAACGCCACGAGCAGGGCAGCGGCGGCGCCGAGCAGACCGAGGATGAAGGTGCTGCCCCAGCCCTCCTCATTGCCTCTCAGCAGACCGAAGACGAGCAGGAAGAGCGCCGAGCTGAACGTGGCCAGGCCGGCCCAGTCGACCCGCGTGGCGTTCGGGTCGCGGCTCTCGCGGAGCTTGGTGTAGGTGACCACGATCGCCGCGATCCCCACCGGAACGTTGATGAAGAACACCCATTCCCAGCCCAGGGAGTCGACCAGTGCACCGCCCACCAGCGGTCCGATGGCCACCGACATGCCGATGGTGGCGCCGTAGATGCCCATCGCCGTGCCGCGCTCGCGGCCCGCGGCGAACTCCTGGGCGACCAGGGCGAGCGACACCGCGAACAGGATCGCTCCGCCGATCCCCTGGATTGCGCGGGCTACGTTGAGGAAGGTCGGATCAGGAGCCAGTCCGGCGGCCAGCGACGACACCGAGAAGATCCCGAGGCCGATGGCAAACAACCGGCGCCGGCCCAGCCGATCGGCGAGCGATCCGGCTGTGAGCACCAGCGCGGCCAGCGCGAGCGTGTAGGCATCGATCACCCACTGGAGCTCGGTGAAGCTGGCGTTCAGATCTTCCTCGATGGCCGGCAGCGCGGTGTTGACGACCGTGATGTCCAGCAGGAGCATGAACGTGGCCACGCTCACCGCCAGCAAGGTCCACCATTTGCGTTGCATTTGAAAATCCTCCAAAACCGAAATAGTCAGGTAAACTTGTCAGGCGACCGTATCACAATCATCAGGCTCCCTTACCAACTGTGACCAACAACACACAACGCGCCCTCCCCCTGATCGCCGTCCTGAGCCAAGTCAGAGACGCGGTGGGGGACGAGCTGTTCGGCCGCCTGACCGAGCTGGGCTTCGCCGAGCTGCGGCCGGCACATGGGTGCGTGTTCGGGAACATCGAAGACGCGGGGTCGCGACTCACCGAGCTCGCCGAGCGATCCGGCTTCACCAAGCAGTCGGTGGGCGAGGCGGTGGCCGACCTCGAGCGGCTCGACTTCGTGGAGCGCGTGCCCGACCCGGCGGACGGCCGCGCGAAGATCATCCAGCTGACCGAGCACGGCAGGGCGGCGCTCGACGCGTCGCAGGAGATCTTCGCCGACATCGAGCGGCGCTTCGCCGAAGAGATCGGTCGCGAGCGCTACGCCCAGTTCCGGGAGGCTCTCCTGGACCTCCACGGGCTCACGCAGGCACCCGCCGAGCCGGCGCGCCGGGCCGCCTGACCTCGTCCGCGCGCCGCGGTCAGCCGGCGGCGGCGATCGAGCGGTCCACAAGCTCCATCGGGTGAAGCACCGGCAGCTCGCGGCCCAGCCGGGCCGTGTGCTTGGTGATCTGGAGGGCGCAGCCGGGGTTGGCGGCCGCGATCGCCTCCGCGCCGGTATCGAGCAGGTTGCGGGCCTTGCGCTCGCCGAGCTCGGCGGCGGGCTCGGGCTTGACCAGGTTGTAGATGCCGGCGGAGCCGCAGCAGAGCTCCCACTCGGCCGGCTCCACCAGCTCCAGCTCGGGGATGCCGCGCAGCAGGTCTCTCGGCTGGGAGCGCACGCCCTGGGCGTGGGCGAGGTGACAGGCGTCGTGATAGGCGATCTTCATCGCCACAGGCCCACGTTTGGCCCTCGTGCCGGCTTCGGCCAGGAACTCGGTCACGTCCTTGACCTTTGCCGAGAAGGCCTCGGCCCGCTCGGCCCAGTCCGGCTCGTCGCGCAGGACGTGGCCGTAGTCCTTCATCGCCGATCCGCAGCCGGCGGCGTTGACCACGGTCGTGTCGTAGCCCTCGAACGCCTCGATCGTCTGCTTGGCGAGCGAGCGCGACGCTTCGTCCACCCCGGCGTGCAGCGGCAACGCGCCGCAGCAGCGCGGCAGCCGCGGAGCATGCACCTCGAAGCCCTCGGCCGCCAGCACGCGGGCGGTCGCGTCGTTGACCTGGCCGAAGAACACCCGCTGCACGCAACCCTGGAGCAGCGCCACCGTGCCGCGCTTCTCGCCGACCGCGTCGAAGTGCTCGGGCGCGCGCTTCCAGACCTCCTTGAGTGGCCTGTCCGGCGCCAGGGACGCCAGCGCCGAGACGCGCGGCGCCAGCCGCCGGACCCTGGGCCGAAGGGCGATCTTGTCGAGGCCCAGCGCGCGCATCGCCACGAGCCCCGGCGCCGCGGCGCGCAGCCGGCCCGGCCGGGTGAACAGCTCGAACACGAGCCGCCGGTGCGCGCGCTCGGCGGGCGGGCGCTCGACGTTGCGCTCCACCTGGGCGCGAGCGTCTTCGAGCAGCTTGTCGTACTGCACCCCCGAGGGGCAGGCGGTGACGCACGCCATGCAGCCGAGGCAATTGTCGAGGTGCTGCACGAGCGGCGCCGAGATCTCCTCGTGGCCCTCCTTCATCAGCACGATCCGCCCGCGTGGCGAGTCCATCTCCTCGCCCCAGAGCGTGTAGGTCGGGCAGGTGGGCAGGCAGAAGCCGCAGTGCACGCAGTCGTCGATCAGCTCGAGCTGCGGGGCGCGGGTGTCGTCGTAGCCGCTCACAGGCCCCCCACGTAGGTACCGGGGCTGCACACGCCGGCGGGGTCGAAGCCGTTCTTGACCCGGCGCATCAGCTCGAGCGAGCCGCGCTCGACCGGGCCCCAGGGGTCGATGTCGAGCGAGGGAGGCCGGTCGCGGATCACGCACGGGTGGGGGCTCAGGTCGGCGCGCAGCTCCTCGAGCTGCTCGGCCGAGGCGTCGGGGACTCGCAGCCAATAGAGCCCGAGTGGCGCCCGGCCCACGAGCCCGCCCCCGGCCCGCTCGGCGGCAGCCACCAGGTCGGGCAGCAGGGTGGGCAGGCCCGACACGCGCACCACGGCCTCACCGTCGCCGCCGGCCCGCTGGCGCGCCCGCTGCTCTTCCCAGAGCGACTCGTCGTCCTCGACTATCTCGGCGGGAAGGCCCGCCTCGCCCAGCAGGCGTGCCGCTGCCTGTGCCTGCGGCTCCGGCGCCGCACCCGCGAAGCGCATCAACAGCGCCCCGCTGCCCTCCGCCCAGCGCACGTCGAAGCCGGCGTGCTCGAACGGCTCACGCGACAGCGCGACCGCGGCCCGAGCCAGGTCGTGCAGGTCGTCGCCCGACCCCACGGCGGTGGCGCTCGAGGGTTGCAGCGGATGGAGGCGCACGGACACCTCGACGATCGCCCCGAGCGTCCCGAACGAACCCGTGAACACCTTCGCCAGGTCGTAGCCCGCCACGTTCTTGATCACCTTGCCGCCGCTCTTGGCGAGCGTGCCGTCGGACAGGGCCACCCGCATCCCCACCACCAGGTCGCGCACACCGCCGTATCGCGAGCGCAGCGGGCCGGCGTCCGCGGTGGCCACGATGCCGCCGATCGTGGCGCCGTCGTCCGGCGGATCCAGGGCCAGCATCTGCCCCTCGTCGGCGAACGCCTTCTGGGCCGCTGCCAGGGTGACCCCACCCTCCAGCACGGCCGTGAGGTCGCCGGCGTTGTGCTCGACGATGCGGTCGAGGCCCGTGGTGGGAAGGTCGGTGAGCGGCTGCGCAGCGGGCGCGGCCCAGCCCGCCTTGGTCCCGCCCCCGTCGAAGCGAACCGGGGTCCCGGCCTCGCCCGCCGAGGCGAGCAGCCGGGCGAGCTCCTCCCGCGTGGATGGGGCCTGGGCCACCTCCATCAGAAGCGATCGGCCAGGCCGGCCTGCTCGAGCGGATGCTGGCGGTAGGGGCCAGGCACCTCACCGCACAGGCGCGGGGTGGGCATGACCTTGTCCGGATTGGCGCGCTGGTGGGGATCGAAGGCGCAGCGCAGGCGCTGGAAAGCCGACAGGTCGGTCTCCTCGAACATCGCCGGCATGTAGCGCTTCTTGTCCACGCCCACGCCGTGCTCGCCGGTGATCGAGCCGCCGGCGTCCACGCACGCCTTGACGATCAGGCCGGCGAGCTCCTCCGCGCGCTCCGCCTCGCCCTCCTTGCCTGCGTCGTAACACACGAGCGGGTGCAGGTTGCCGTCGCCGGCGTGGAAGACGTTGGCCACCTGGAGGTCGTGCTCCTTGGCCATCTCGTCGATCTGCCCGAGCACCTCCGCGAGCATTGTGCGGGGGATCACGCTGTCCTGTACGTAGTAGTTGGGGGCAACCCGGCCCATTGCGGCGAACGCGGCCTTGCGGGTCTTCCAGATCAGCGCACGCTCCTCTTCGTCTTGGGCCACGCGCACCGAGTTGGCTCCGGCGTCCTCGCAGATCTTCACCACCTCGTCGAAGCGAGCCTCGCACTCGGCCTCCGAGCCGTCCAGCTCCACCACCAGGGCCGCCCCGGCGTCTACCGGGTAACCCGCGTTGGTGGCCCCCTCGGCGGCGCGGATCGAGAGGTTGTCCATCATCTCGATCGCACCCGGCGTGATCGCCTGCGAGACGATCGCCGACACCACTTCACCGGCCTGCACCGTCGAGTCGAAGAAGGCCACGAGCGTCCGTACCGCCTCCGGGGCCGGGATCACCCGCAGCCAGATGCCGGTGGCGATGCCGAGCGTGCCCTCCGAGCCCACGAAGGCGCCCATCAGGTCGTAGCCGGGATGGTCGAGCTCGCGGCCGCCCAGGGTGATCTGTGAGCCGTCGGGCAGCACGAGCTCGAGCCCGGTCACGTAGTTGGTGGTGAAGCCGTACTTGAAGCAGTGGGCGCCACCCGAGTTCTCGGCGACGTTGCCCCCGATCGTGCAGACGATCTGGCTGGACGGGTCGGGCGGGTAGAAGTGGCTAGGCCCCACCGCCTCCGAGACCGCGATGTTGGTGACCCCCGGCTCCACCAGCACGCGGCCGTTGTCGAGGTCGATCTCGAGGATGCTGCGCATGCGCGAGAGGCCGATCAGCACGCCGTCCTTCACGGGCATCGCCCCGCCCGACAGGCCCGAGCCGGCGCCGCGGGCCGTCCACGGCATCTCGGCCTCGTGGCAGGCCCGCACCACGGCCGCGACCTCCGCGGCGGAGGCGGGCAGCACCACCACCGCGGGCGTGGACGCGTACTGCAGCAGGCCGTCCGACTCGTACGTGGCGAGCTGGCGCTTGTGGGTGATCACGTGCTCGTCGCCGGCGATCGCCGCCAGCCGGCTGACGAGCTCCGCACTCACTTCACGACCATCCAGTCGAGCACCGCGGTGGACTGGAGATAGACGAGTACGCACATGACGAGGACGAGCAGGATGCTCCAAACAAGCACCTTACGGAAGAGGTCCCCCTCCTGACCGGCCATGCCGACCGCGGCCGCGCCAATCGCCAGGTTCTGGGGCGAGATCATCTTCCCGAGCACACCGCCCGAGCTGTTGGCGGCCGCCAGCAGGGTGGGCGAGAGGCCGGCGTCCTGCGCCGCGGTCACCTGGAGCGCGCCGAACAGGGCGTTGGACGAGGTGTCCGAGCCGGTCACGGCCACCCCCAGCCAGCCGATCAGCGCGGACAGGAAGGCGAAGAAGTCGCCGGCGCCCGCGGCCCACTGGCCGAGCGTGATCGTCTGGCCGGACTGGTTCATCACGTAGGCCAGTGCCAGCACCGACGAGACGGTGAGGATCGCCCACTTGAGCTGGTCAATCGAGGCTCCGGCCACCTTGAGCGACCGCGCCGGCGACACACGCAGTACCAACATCGTCAACAGGCCCGAGATCAACAGCAGCGTGCCCGCCGCGGGCAGCCAGTTCAAGTTGAAGGTGAGCGAGCTGAGCGCCTCCCCGTCGGGCGTGACCACGTCGAGGCCCGGCCACTGGAAGGTGGTGGTCCAGGGCGACTCCGCCAGCGCGTCCTTGATCGCCGGGATCTGGGCGATCGAGAACACCGCGATCACGATCAGGTAGGGGGCGTACGCGCGCAGCACGTCGGCCGGCGGATCCTTGATCGAGTCGTCGCGCCGCCGGACCTCCTCCTCCATCGCCGGGTCGTGGCTCTCCGAGCCGGCCACGGCCGGCCGCCCGAAGCGCCCGTCGTCCTCGCCGCCGGTGAGCGGCTCGGACGGCGACCAGACGCGCAGCAGGAGCACGATCGAGCCGGTGGCCAGGAGCGACGCGACGATGTCGGTGAGCTCGACCGAGATGTAGTTCGAGGTCGCGAACTGGGCGACGGCGAAGGTGAGCCCGCCGATGAAGGCCGCCGGCCAGGCCTGACGGATTCCCCGCGCGCCGTCGACCATGCCCACCAGGATCAGCGGCACGACCAGAGCGAGGAACGGAGTCTGGCGGCCCACCATCGCGCCGAGGTCCTCCTTGGGGAGACCGGTGATCTCCGCGAGCGTGACGATCGGGATGGCGATGGCGCCGAAGGCCACCGGGGCGGTGTTGGCTACGAGGGCGACCGAGGCGGCCTTGATGGGCTGGAAGCCGAGCGCGATCAGCATCACGGCGGTGATCGCCACAGGCGTGCCGAAGCCGGCCAGGGCCTCGAGCAGGGCGCCGAAGCAGAAGGCGATGATCACTGCCTGGACGCGCTGGTCGGTGGAGATCGCGCCGAAGGAGCGCCGCAGCACGGCGAAGTGGCCCGTCTCGACGGTCATGTTGTAGATCCAGATCGCCGTGACGACGATCCACATGATCGGGAACACCCCGAACACCGCTCCCTCGCTGGCGGAGAGGAGTGTCTGGTCCACGGGCATGCCGTAGACGATCAAGGCCACGAGCATCGCGACGCCCAGCGCGGTCAGCGCGGCCCACTGCGCGGCCACCCTCAGGCCGCCCAGGAGCACGAATAGAACCACCACGGGGAGCACGGCGAAGATCGAGCTGAGTCCCAATGAGCTCGAAACCGGATCGAAGTCCTGCGTGTACACGTGCTCCCCCTCTTCGTTGGTTCCCTCAGAGCCCTGGTTGCCCCGGGCCCGCTTCGGGGAAACTCCCTCCATGCGGCTGGCCCTATTTGTCACCTGTCTGGGCGACACGCTGTTTCCAGCGGTTGGACAGGCAACGGTGGGCCTGCTGGGCCGCCTCGGGCACGAGGTGGACTTCCCGCTCGAGCAGACCTGCTGCGGGCAGATGCACCTGAATTCCGGCTACGCCGACGAGGGTGCCGCCCTGGCACGGCGTACCGGCGAGGTGTTCGCCGGCTACGACGCGGTGGTGTGCCCGTCGGCGTCCTGCGCGGGCACGCTCCGCGAGCAGCTCGACGGGAACGCCCCGCCGGTGCACGAGCTGTCCGAGTTCCTCGTGGACGTGCTCGGCGTCGACGACGTGGGCGCGTATTTTCCCCACCGCGTGACCTACCACCCGACCTGCCACTCGCTGCGCACCCTCCGGGTGGGCGAGCGGCCCCAGCGTCTGCTCAGCGCGGTGCGCGGCATCGATCTGGTCGATCTGCCCGAGGCCGAGGAGTGCTGCGGCTTCGGGGGGACGTTCGCGGTGAAGAACGCCGACGTCTCGACGGCGATGCTGTCGGACAAGCTGCGCGCGGTGCTCGACACCGGCGCGGAGGTGCTGTGCGCTCTTGACTCCTCGTGCCTGATGCACATGGGCGGCGGCCTGTCACGGGGCCGCACCGGTGTGCGCACCGTGCACCTGGCCGAGATCCTCGCCTCCACGGACGGGGCGCCGGCGCCGTGAGCTTCCCGGTCGCGGCACGCAAGGCCCTCGCCGATTCCCAGCTGCGCGCGAATCTGGGGCGGGCCACCCGGACCATCCGCGACAAGCGAGCGAGGGTCGTGGGTGAGCTGCCCGACTGGGAGCAGCTGCGCGCCGCGGGCGCGGCCGCGAAGGACCGGGCGCTGGGGCGACTCGATTCCGAGCTCGAGCGGCTCGAGAGCGCCGTGGTGGCCGCCGGCGGACAGGTGCACTGGGCGAGCGACGGCGCCCGAGGCGTGCGCGATCGTGGCCCAGATCGCGCGCTCGCACGGCTTCGACGAGCTGGTCAAGGTCAAGTCGATCGTCTCCGACGAGATCAAGCTCAACGAGGCGCTGGCGGCCTCCGGCGTCACGGCGGTGGAGACCGATCTCGCCGAGCTGATCGTCCAGCTCGGCCACGACAGCCAATCGCACATCCTCGTGCCCGCCATCCACCGCAACCGCGCCGAGATTCGCGAGCTGTTCCGGCGCGAGCTCGACCGCCCCGACCTGACCGACGAGCCCGCCGCGCTGGCCGAGGCCGCCCGGCTTCATCTGCGTCAGAAGTTCCTCTCCGCCCGCATGGGCGTGAGCGGCGCCAACTTCGCGGTGGCCGAGACCGGCACGGTCTGCGTGGTCGAGTCCGAGGGCAACGGCCGCATGTGCACCACGCTGCCCGAGGTGCTCGTGACCCTGATGGGGGTGGAGAAGATCCTGTCGAGCTGGCAGGACATGGAGGTCTTCCTACAGCTGCTGCCGCGCTCCTCGACCGGCGAGCGCATGAACCCCTACACCTCCTTCTGGACCGGCGTGCGCGAGGGTGACGGCCCGCGTGAGTTCCATCTCGTGCTGATGGACAACGGGCGCACCAACGCGCTGGCCGACGAGCTGGGCCGCCAGGCGCTTCGCTGCATCCGCTGCAGCGCCTGTCTGAACGTGTGCCCGGTGTACTCGCGGGTGGGCGGCCACGCCTACGAGTCGGTCTATCCCGGGCCCATCGGCGCGATTCTCACGCCTCAGCTCCGGGGCATGGAGGCCGCGGGCTCGCTGCCCTACGCCTCGTCGCTGTGCGGTGCGTGCGGCGACGTCTGCCCGGTGAAGATCGAGATTCCGCGGCTCCTCACCCACCTGCGGGCGCGGGAGCGGGCCGAGGCGTCGCCGGCCGACCCGGAAAAGCTGGCAATGAAGGGGTTGTATCGAGCGTTTTCGTCACGGGAGAGCTACGAGCGGGCCCAACGCCTCGCGCGGGCCGCGAGCCGCCCCCTGGCCCGGAACGGCAAGCTGCCCCGGGTTCCCGGGCCGCTGGCCGGCTGGACGATGTCACGCGACCTGCCCGCCCCGGCGAAGGAGAGCTTCCGTGACTGGTGGCTGCGAACGCGAGGCGAGCGGGACACCGGAGCGTCCGTTCCGATCCGCCCGGCCGCCACGCGAGCTACGTTAAGCCCCACATGGGGGCCCAACGTAGCCGGGACGGCTGACGCCCGGGCCGTGGTGTTGGCGCGGGTGCGGGCCGCTCTCACAGCCGCCGGAGACGCGGAGGGCCCGGACCACGCCGAGCCGGCCTACCGGACCGTGGACGAGCGCTCCCGTGAGGAGATCGTGGCCCTGTTCGCGGAGCGCGTGGCCGAGTACCAGGCCACGGTCGACCGGGTGACCGATGAGCAGGTGGCCGCCCGGGTGGCCGCGATCTGCCAGGAGCGCGGCACCCGCCGCCTGGGCGTGCCGGCCGACCTCCTGTCGCGCTGGCGTCCCGACGGCGTCGAGCTAGTAGAGGACGACGGCCTGTCCGCGCACGAGCTCGATCGGCTCGATGGCGCGCTCACCGCCTGTGCCGCCGGCATCGCCGAGACCGGCAGCTTCGTGCTCGACGGCGGGCCGGGCCAGGGCCGGCGCGCGCTGACCCTGGTGCCCGACCTGCACGTTTGCGTTATCGCTGAGGACCAGATCGTGGGCCTGGTGCCGGAGGCTGTCGAGCGCCTCGAGCCGGCCGTGCGCGAGGGCCGCCCACTCACCTTCGTCTCGGGCCCGTCCGCCACATCGGACATCGAGCTCGACCGAGTCGAGGGAGTGCACGGCCCTCGCATCCTGCACGTGCTGGTGGTCAGCTGACGGCCCGAGTCCTCACGGGCCGACGACCTTCCCCACCTCCAGTGCCGTGAGCTTCATGTCCTCGGCTACCAGCTCCTCGCCGGCATCCTCGGTGCAGCGCAGGGCGATCCGCGGGTCCACGAAGCGGTCGTCGGTGAACACCGCAGTCAGCGCGATTGCCTGCGATTCCCCGGGATCGTCGTTGGCGGCCAGGTGGTGCCGGGCTTCGTCCAGCACGGCGTCCGGACCGGAACTGCTGTCGAGCACCAGACCACACCGGTTGTTGTCGTCGGGTGCGCCGGGATTGATGTCGTCGATGGTGAGCTTGGCCTGGATCAGCCAGTTGCGGCGCTGCTCGGGGTCAACCTGTCCGCCGGGGTTCGGCCGCTGGCGGGTGCCCGCGCCGGTGTCGGTGCTCGTGTCGAGCCGCAGCGCGAGCAGGTTTCGGCAGGGGCCCAGGTCCGTACCGTCGCAGCTCGGCACGAAGGTGAACTCCTCGTTGCTCTCCGCCACCTTCAGGTCAGCGAGGAGTGCCGACTCCGCCTGGGCGGCGATGTCCCCGACCTTGATCGTGTCGTTGAGGATCTCGGACGAGCGGACCGCGTCCTTCTGGACCTCCGGCGAGCGGACCGCGTCCTTCCGGATCTCGGACGAGCGGACCGCGTCCTTGCGGATCTGCGCTGACCCGACGCTGTCCCGAGTGAGTGTGGCGGCGGCCACCGCCGTCCCGCCCAGCGCCACGAACAGGGCGATGCTGGCGATCACGTTGGAGTAGCTGAGGTGCTTGGTGAACATGGGTTCTCCTGGTTGAGGGGGTTGCGCGAGCCGGAGCCCGGCCCGCGACCGCTTTCGCGACCGGGGCCGGGCCATCGGCAGGGTGGGTCGTGAGCGCTGCCCTAGGGGCAGTTCACGATCTGGTCGCCGGCATCGCCGCCGCCGTCGCAGAACAGATCGACTCCGGCTGCGCCGTTGATCCGGTCGACGCCGGCGCCTCCGGTGAGCGAGATGTCGGCGCCGCGTCCGCCGTTCACATCGTCGTTGTCGTCCTGCCCGTTCACGCGGTCGGCTCCGCCACCGCCGAGCAGCACGTCGTCGCCGGCGCTGCCGGACACGATGTCGTTGCCCGGTCCGCCGTCCATGCGGTCGTCGTCGTCGCTGCCCTGCAGGTTCTTGTCGCCACCGCCTCCGCCGAGGACGTCGTCCTCGCCGTCGCCGCCCTGAACGATGCGGTCGGCATCGCCGCCGCCGTTGACGAGGTCGTCGCCGGGGCCTCCACGCACGTCGTCGACGTCCGGCCCGCCGTGGGCGCGGTCATTGCCCTCTCCGCCGGCGAGGGTGTCCTCGCCGTCCTGGCCGAGCAGCGTGTCACCGCCGTTGGAGCCATCGAGGCTGTCGTCCTCGGAGCCGCCGTCGAGCTTGTCCCGACCGCGCCCGCCATCGATGGTGTCTACGCCGTTGGCGCCCTTCAGCTTGTCGCCACCGTCCTCGCCGAACACCGTGTCGTTGTCGGCGCCTCCCGTAGCGTCATCGTTGCCGTTGCCGGCGCAGATGGTGTCGTCGCCGCCCTTCCCGCGGATGGTGTCGTTCCCGCCGAATCCGATGATCACGTCATCTCCCGAGGTGCCGTCGAGCGTGTCCGGGCCGGCACCTCCCTGGAGAGTCGCCGGCTGCCCGTCGCACTGGGCGATCAACATCGGTACCGGGGTGAGATTCGGCGCCTCGGCCGTCTGCGCCCCGGCCACCGGGACCGAGGCGACGAAGGCTGCGCCGACAACTGCTGTGAGGATCTTCCTGCGCTGCATGAAGCATCCTTTCCTTGCGAGTCCGACCGTTTCGGCCGCTTGGGGAATGGACCGGGTAGAGGCGCGCGCATTCCTCTGTGTGGGGCATCTCACGCGCTCATCCAGCCCGGTCAGATAGCGGTGTGCCTCCGCCCGCCGCCGCGTGATAGACACGAGTGGCATGACGAGCTTTCTGGTTTACGCCGCGCTCACCACGCCGTTCGCCGACGACGGCTCCGTGGACGTCGAGGCCGTGAGTAGCCACGTCGAGCTGCTGGTCGACGACGGCGTAGAGGGCCTGGTGGCGGCCGGCACCACCGGGGAGGGTCCGCTGCTCGAAGAGCACGAGGTGACGAGCGTGGTGGCCGCTGCGGTCGAGGCCGCGGCGGGCCGCATGGAGGTGATCGCTCACGTGGGGCGGGCGTCCACAGCGGCCACGGTCCGGCTCGCCGCCGACACGAGGCGCGCCGGCGCGGATGCGCTGATCGCGGTTACACCGTGGTACTACGCCTACGGCCCTGACGCGCTGCTCTTCCACTACCGCGCCCTGATGGACGCCGCCGGCGACACGCCCGTGATGGCCTACGCGTTCCCCGACCGTGCGGGCTATCCGCTGCCCCCGGAGGTGCTGGACACGCTGGCGGGCGAGGGTCTCGCCGGGCTCAAGGACTCGAGTAAGTCGCCCGAGCGCCTTGCGGAGTACCTCGAGGTGGCGAGCAGGCATGCGCAGCTGCGTACGTTCGTGGGCGCCGAGCGCTTGACCCTCGAGGCCCTGCAGGCTGGAGCGGCGGGCACCATCTCCGCTCTGGCCAACGTCCGCGGCGACGTGCTACTGGGCGTCCGCGACGAGCAGACCGAGGACGCCCAGCGGGCGGTGAACGCGGCTCGCGACGAGCTGCCCGGCATCCCCGAGGTCAAACGCGCAGTGTCCGAGAGGCTGGCCCAGCGGGGCGCGGCCTATCCGCCGGCGCCGCGATCGCCGCTCTGAGCCCCGAGTCGTGACCGGCGCTGTGCTGACCGCCGGGGAGACGATGGCGCTCCTCGACCCCGCCGATGACGGGCCGCCGCGCTCCGGGACGCCCTACGTCCTGCGCGCGGCCGGGGCGGAGTCGAACTTCGCCGTGGCGCTCGCCCGGCTCGAGGTGGAGACCCGCTGGGCGTCACGTGTGGGGGACGACGCCCTGGGCACGATGGTTCGCGAAACGCTCGGCGACGAGGGCCTCGACCTGACCCTGGTCACGGTGGACCCCGAGGCGCCAACGGGCCTATACCTCAAGCACCGCGCTGACGGAAGTACCACTGTCGACTACTACCGCGGCGGCTCGGCGGCGTCCCGGCTCTCGCCCGGCGACGTGCCCGACACGGCTCTCGACGGCGTAGAGCTGGTGCATCTCACGGGCATCACGCTCGCACTCTCGGCCTCCTGTCGCGCCTTCGTGCTCGACCTGGCTCGGCGCGCGCACGAGCGCGGGATCGCGGTGCAGTTCGATCCGAACTACCGGCCCGCGCTGTGGCCGAGCCCAGCGGCGGCGGCCGAGGCCCAGCGCCCGCTGCTCGGCCTGGTGGACTGGTACCTGTGCGGCATCGGCGAGGCGTCGCTGCTGTTCGGCCCGAGCGACGAACGCGAGCTGGTGGCCTCGATGCGCGCCGCCGGGATCGACCGGGGCGTGGTCCGGGCCGAATCGGTTGGAGCGCTGGTATTCACCCCCGAGAACGTCGTCGAAGTACAACCCCCCCGGCGTGAGCGGAGCGTGCTGGACGAGGTGGGCGCGGGAGATGCGTTCGCAGCCGGCTTCGCGCTGGGCCTCCTCCGCGGCTGGGCGCCGGAAGTGTGCGCCCGCGCCGGCCACGTGATCGCCGCGCATGCGCTGCGCGGCACCGGCGACTGGGAGACGCTGCCGCGCTTGGATGAGGTTGCGGCGCAGCTCGGCACCTAGGCTCGGTCCGTGCGCACCGTCTACCTCGGCACCTCGCAGTTCGCGGCCGACGTGCTCGACCGGCTCGCGGCCACTGCCCACCGGCCCACACTCGTGGTCACCCGCCCGGATCGCCCGCGGGGCCGGGGCCGCAGGTTGGCCGCGCCGCCGGTGGCGGACGCGGCCCGGCTGCTGGGCATCGAGGTGGTGCAGCCGAGCGACGTGAACGGGGAGGAGGCTCGGGCGTCCATCGCGGCGGCCGAGCCCGAGACGGTGCTGATCTGCGCCTTCGGCGCGCTGCTCAAGGAGCCGCTGCTCTCCGACCACGAGTTTCTCAACGTGCACCCCTCGCTGCTGCCCCGCTGGCGCGGCGCCGCCCCGATTGAGCGGGCGATCGAGGCGGGCGACGAGGACACCGGCGTCACGATCATGAGGCCGACCGCCGAGCTCGACGCCGGTCCCATGTGCCTCCAGCGGCCCGAGCCGATCGGTCCCGAGGACGACTACGGCACGGTCGCGCCCCGGCTCGCGGCGCTCGGCGCCGAGCTGCTCGTGGAGGCACTCGATCTGCATCCGCCGTTCCGAGACCAGCCTTCGGACGGGATCACCTACGCCGAGAAGGTCGAGCCGGCGGACCGGCTGCTCGACCCGGCCCTCCCGGCAGCGCAGCTCGAGCGGCGCGTCCGGGCGCTCACGCCGCACATAGGCGCCTACATCGAGTTGCCCTGGGACGCCCGCCTGGGTGTGGTGCGCGCAGCGCTCGTGCCTGACCAGGGGCCGGCTCCGGGTCGCCTCGAGGTGCACGACGGCAGCCTCCTGTACGGCGCGGCGACCGGGGCGCTCGACGTCCTTGAGGTCCATCCCGCCGGCAAGCGCCCGATGGATGTGGCCGCGTGGCTGCGGGGCAACGCAGCCCGGCTCTCCGGCTGAACGGCTAGCGTTGAGCCCCACGATGCCGGTGAGCGACGAGAAGAGAATCGACCTCGGGCCGATCTGCCCGTCCTGCGGCGAGCCCTGGCTGCGGGGGACCAACCTGGCGGGCCGCTATCGCTGTGTGTCCTGCCTGCACCGCTTCGAGCTCCGCTCGGAATGCCCCAACTGCGGGGCCCACTCCACGATCGCGCGAATGTCCGACACCGCGAACGTGATCTGCCGCAACTGCGGCGAATCGATGTTGCAGCCGATCTGACGCCCGGTTCGGGCGTGGCTGTCGGGCGGTCGTGCGCGTCACTCCCGTCCGCAGAGCTCTCGCGCTGCGCGCTCGTTCGCTCGCCGCAAGCGGCTCGCTCTGACACGCTCTGCGGCCGGGTGTGCCGCGCACGACCGCCAGCGCCCGGCGGGGTGCACAATTGCTCGGAATGTTTGGGCCGACGACGAAGGCGATCGTCCCCGCCCTGGTTTTGGTGGCTGTCGTTGCCGGGCCCGTCTGGACGTTCCTCGAGCCCTTCAAGAAATTCACGGTGATATTGGCCTAAAGCGCACGAGCCCAAGCCCTGCCGGCTACTCAGGCGGCCACGGTGCCCCGCGCATACCAGGCACGGGCAGTAAGCGAGAAAGGCCCGGCGGGGACGGCTGCCCGGCACAGCTCTCTAAGCGCTTGCCGACGGTCGTCGGTCAAAGAGGTCAGGTGTTGGCCTGCGGGGCCGACGCCGAAGGTGAACGGCTCCCAGAAGTCGTCGAAGTCGGCGTAGTCGACCTGCGCCTCGAGGGCTCCCTGCACCACGGCCTGAAGGCCGGCCTTGGCGAAGCGCTGGGCGATGTCACCCTCGCTCACACCGGGCCTGTTGCGTTCGCCGGCGGTGTCGGGGTCGAGCTCGCGCGCAGCACTCCAGAAGATGCGCAGCATCGTCATCCCGCCGCCCGCGGTATCCCACATGCATGCTGCGACGTTGCCACCTGGCCGGGTCACGCGGGCCATCTCGCGTACGCCCTGGTCGGCGTCCTCCATGAATGCGATCACCAGGCAAGCGAGCGCGGCGTCAAAGGACGCGTCCTCCCAGGGAAGCTCCTCGGCGACGCCCTGGCGGGCGTCGACGCCGGGGTTGCGCTCACGGCACGCAGTCGCGAATTGGGCAGCGGGATCGATGGCCGCGACGTTCTCGCCGCCGACGCGTCCAGCCAGCTCGCGTGTCAGACCGCCTGGCCCGGACCCGACGTCAAGGACCCTCATGCCGCTGGTCACTCCCGCGGCGTCAGCCAGCGCCGGCGCCAGTGTCGTCGTGTACCGACCCATGAACCGGTCATAGCTCTCGGCCGCGGAGCTGAACTGCACGACCCCACTGAATCGAAACCCGCGGACGCCGTCAACGTTGCCGGTCCGTACGGCTGGCCGCACCCCACCTGCGCCAGGCAGCCGTACCTGGCTCCGCCACCACCGCTGGAATACTGAGCCGCGGCATGGTGGCCAACGAAAAAGCCGCGACGCCGCGAGCGCGCGAGGCCGTCCAGATCGAGCTCGTGCGCGATGCGTACAGGTTCATCGAGGACGTTCAGGAGGATCGTCGCCACGACTTCGACGCCACGTACGGCGACCTGTTTGACGAGAGCTTCGAGCTGCTCCCACCGCCTAACTACCCGGAGGGGGCGCAGGTCTTCCGCGGCCGGTCCGGCCTCAAGCGCTGGATCGCCGTGACCCAAGAGATCTGGGACGAGTGGCGGATGATGGCCGAGCGCTACTTCGTCGCCGGCGACCAGGTCGTGGTTCTCGTGCGCGTGCTGGCCCAGGGCCACCTGAGTGGTGTCCGCCTCGATCGAGAGACGGCGCACATCTGGGACACGGCGGACGGCCGTGCGACCCGCTGCGAGGTCTTCCTCGACCGCGCAACGGCGCTGCGGACCGTCGACGCGTCCTAACACCGCAACGCCCAGCGTTGGCGGGCGTGCGCGGCACACCCGGCCGCAGAGCATGTCAGAGCGAGCCGCTTGCGGCGAGCGAACGAGCGCGCAGCGCGAGAGCTCTGCGGACGGGAGTGACGCGCACGACCGCCCGACAGCCACGCCCGACAACGCCGGCTAATCCCGAAGCTCGATCCAAAGCGCCTGGGAGGCGCACAACATGCGCCCCTCGGAGTCGTACAGCGCGGCGGCCGCCTCGCGCTTGCGCCCGTCTCGCTCCAGCTCCCAGGACAGGATCGTGTGGGTCTCGCCCACGCGCAGCGGGCAACCGAGCCGCGCGGTGAGCTTGGCCAGCACGATCGGCGGGCCGTCGGTGTAGTTGGCCACCGGTGCGCTGGTGGGGCAGTCGAGCGCGGCCCAGACGCTCTCCGGGCGGACCCCGCCGTGACCGTCGCTCACCGATTCGTCCGGCGTCCAGGTCGCGCCGAAGAGGCCGCTCCGGCCCGGGAGCTCGACCGGGAAGATCTCGAGGCCGTCGCGTGCCTCCCGGCGTGGGCCGCAGACGAAGCAGGTGGGGAAGGGGTGCTCGGCCGTCCAGCGCTCGCTGCCGCTCTCCTGGGCCTGGCCCACCTCGTCTGCGGGCACGGCATCGGGCACGTCGAGCAGGAGCTCCGCCGGACCGCCTTCGGCCACCAGGGTGTCCCCATCGTGGATCGTGACCCGCTCGCCGTCGTGGGTCACAGACAGCGGCTGCTCGAGCGGAGGCGGGCTGCGCAGCGAGACCTCGACCTCCTCCGCCTCCATGAGCCCGGCCACGCGCCCGCACGTGTACCCGCCGTTGGCCGAGCCGGGGGGCCCGCTGAAGCGCATCGGGATCGAAAGCGTCTCGGTCATCGGCTTCGGAAGCATCTCAGGCGCGCGCCACATGACTGTGACGCCGGGCACGCGGCTGCCCGTCTCGGTCTAGGCCCGCGTCAGGCGGCGTGGGCCGGGAGGGAGTCGAGCGCCTCCCGCAGATCCGCCACGGTCTGGAAGTCGAGGCCGAAGAGATGGTCGTGGCGGTGGCGCACCACGCCCTCCTCGTCCACGATGATCACCGCCCGCTTGGTGCCCACCACGGGAGCGCGGGCGCCGTAGCTCTTGGCCACGTCGCCGCTCTCGTCGGCCAGGAGCGGCACGTTCAGGTTGTTCGTGTCGCTGAAGGCGCGGTGGGAGCCCACGCTCTGGCTCGAGATGCCGACCACGGTGGCATCGAGCGCGCCGAAGGCCTCCGCGTTGTCGCGGTAGGAGCAGAACTGCTTGGTGCACACCGCCGTGTTGTCGCCGGGATAGAAGAGCAGGATCACGCGCTCCCCGCGGTGGTCGGAGAGCCGGAAGCTGCCGCCGGTTCCGTCGAGCTCGAAGTCGGGGGCGGGGTCGCCCAGCTGAGGTCTCTTGGCCATACGCCGAGGATACGTACCGTCAAGTGCGCCGATAGAGCGCGTACAACGCGGAGCTGAGGCACACCGCCGCTCCCGTGAAGCCCAGCTCGACCTGCAGCACCCGGTCGTCGAAGTCCACCACGAGCAGGAACAGCACGAAGGCCGCCGCCGTGATGACCCAGACGGCCGAGGCGCGGCCGGCACGAGCGTGGGCCAGGAGCGCCTGGTTGAGGGTGGCGGCCGAGAGGTACAGGCCCATCCCGAGCGCCACGAGCACGAGCCCTCCGCGCGTGTAGTCGAAGTCGCCTCCGAACAGAAGCCCCATCACGGTGGGTCCCGCCACCAGCATCACGAGCGCCACCGCACCGGCGAAGCAGCCGATCGCGATGAGCGTGACGCTCACGCTGCGGCGGAAAGCGGATCGTGCGCCGGCGGCCGAGCCGCCGGCTTCGCCAGGGTCGGTCTCGCCGATGGCGCGCAGCCGCGTGAGGTGGGGGAGGATCGCCGTCTGCACCGCCTGGAACAGCGTGAGCGCGGCACGGGCGATCAGCAGCACGTTGAACACCACGCCCGCCAGCACGGCGCCCTCGGGGCCGTCGGTGGTGGCCTCCACCAAGAGCGGCCCGGCGTTGAGGAAGGTCTGCTCGCACAGCATCACCAGCAGCACCGCTGCGGCGAAGCCGCTGCCCCGTGCCAGCGTGAACTCCGGCTCGCGCGCCGACGGCTCGTCCCGCGCCGCGGCGTCGAGCTGGGCCGGCTCCACTTCGCTGCGATCCGCTCCGCCCGCCGGGCCCAGCCGCCGCGCCAGCGCCGGCGGGACCACGGCGAGCGAGACGATCGGCGCGGCCACGATCCCGAGCGCCACCGCCGACTGGCCCTCGAGGATCCCGACGGTCACGGCCAGGGCGAAGAGCGTGCGCGACGTGGACTCCATCAGCACGAGGCCGCCGTACAGCCCGAAGCGGCGATGGCCGGCGAGAAAGCCGCGCGCGAAGTAGCTCGCCGCATAGGCCAGCACGCCGGTCACGAGGATCCAGTAGAGCGTCTGAGAGCCGCTGAACGGCCCGTCCTGGATCGGCCCGCGGAGGATCAGCGCGACCACCAGGAACGCGAGCGCGAGGCCCAGCTGGATCGTCGCCGCCACGCGCAGGTGGTGGCTGCCCTCGATGCCGCGGGCGTCGTGGTCGGCGATCGTGCGCGACAGCAGCTGCTCCACCGGCCGGTACAGGACCGAGACGGTTATGAACATCGCCGACCACAGCAGCGTGATCTGGCCGTACTGCTCCTCCGGCAGCGCATAGGAGGCGAGCGAGAAGTAGCTGAAGGTGATCAGGCCGGTGAGGCCGATGCCCACCGACAGGATCGCCGCGCCGCGGCCGTAGGAGACCGAGCTCTGGCTAGTGGCCGAGCCGGACAAGCAGCATGGTCCACGGGAACGGCGAGCGGGCCTCCTCGACCGCCCCGTGGCGCGAGAGGAGCGAGACGAAGTCCCGCTTGGACCAGTGGTTCACATGGCCCGGCGTGTTGCCCAGGTCGCGCAGGTACGCGCCGCGGGCCATGTTCAGAGCCCGCCAGAGCGGCTCGCGGGGCACCGACACGAGCAGATGCCGCCGGGCCACTCGGGCCATCTCGGCGACGGTGGCCTCCGGCTCGGGCACGTGCTCGAGCACCTCGATGGCGGTAGCGAGGTCGAACTCGGAGTCGTCGAACGAGAGGCGGGTGGCCTCCTCGGCGCGGAACTCGAGATTCGGGCGCGAGCGCGCGGCCCACTCGGCGCGCAACTTGGGATCGTCGAGATCGATGCCCACCACGCGCCGGTCGCCGAGGCGCTGCGCCCAGTCGACGGTGAGCACGCCCTCGCCGCAGCCCACGTCGAGCACGGACTCCGGCGCGGCGCGGTTCCAGAGCTCCTCGAGCGCGCTGTGAAAGCCCGTCATCAGGCGGCGCACCACAGGGTTCGACGAGCCGTACTTGTCGAAGGTGTTGCCGGTGGGGACCTCCGCTGTGGCGCTCACAGCTTGAGCGCCTCCCGCTCCCCGGTCTTGCCCGTGGCCCGGCCGGCGTGCGCCCCGGTGGTGGCCGGCTGTCCGCTCTCGCCCGCGCCGGGCTCGTAGTGCGACGGCTCGACGCCGATGTGTAGCTCCACCCGCCGGACCCGCTCGAGGATGCGCTGCTGGAGCACGCGGCTTCCGGCCAGGATGTCGCCCAGGACGCCCAGCGCGGCGAACTGGACGGCGATGATGAACAGCGTCGAGCCGAATATGACCGACTGGATGTGGCCGTCGCTGTCCCCGGTAACCACGAAGTAGGCGAAGCGCACCCAGAAGAACGCGCCGACCAACGCGCTGATGACCGCGGCGGCGAGGAACAGCCGCAGCGGCTCGTAGAGAGCGTAGATGCGGAAGATCGAGGCCGTGTTGCGGCGCACGTAGGACCACATCGAGGGGAACAGGCGCGAGTCGCGCGTCTTCTCGTTGGTGCGAATCGGGACGTGGTCGACCGCGACGGTCTGCTTGCCGGCCTGGATGATCGTCTCGAGCGTGTAGGTGAACTTGGAGACCACCTGTAGCTGCAGCGCGGCCTCGCGGTTGTAGGCGCGGAAGCCCGAGGTGGTGTCGGGCACGTTGGTACCGGAGGCGCGGCGCACCACCGCGCTGCCGAGGCGCTGGAGGCGCTTCTTGAGCGGCGAGAAGTGCTCGATCTGGTCGGTCTCGCGGTCGCCGATCACCATGTCGGCCTCACCGGCCAGGATCGGCTCGACCAGCTTCGCGATGTCGCCCCCGTAGTACTGGTTGTCGGCGTCGGTGTTGACGATCAGATCGGCGCCGAGCTTGAGACACGCGTCGAGGCCCGCCTGGAAGGCCGCGGCCAGGCCCTTGTTGTTGGTGAGCCGCACGATGTGGTCGACCCCGTGGCGCCGCGCCACCTCGACGGTGGCGTCGGTCGACCCGTCGTCGACCACGAGCCACTCGACCTCGTCGACCCCCGGCATCTCGCGCGGGAGGTCGGCCAGGGTTCCCGGCAGCGTCTGCTCCTCGTCGAAGCAGGGGATCTGGATGATCAGCTTCATGACCGCCCGTAGCGTAGAACAGGGGTCGGCATCATTCGGCGTTTACACGGTCTTTGCAGGGAATTGACATGAGGGCCTCGGGAAGGTTTTTCGGCCTGTTCCGGGTAGTAACAAGGTGACCACGTGCGGTTAACCGGGTGGCAACACCTCTGCTAGCCTGCGCGTCTCTCGACCCCGGCTCCTTGGAGCACCCGCCACGATGACCACCGTTCTCGCCTACCTCGATCCCGGCAGCGGCAGCCAGATCCTTACCATCCTGGCTGGCGGCGTTGCGGCCGTGGCCGTAACGGCGAAGCTGTACTGGCATCGTCTCCTCGTGTTCCTGCACATCCGCAAGGATGAGCCGGAGTCGAACCAGCCCGAGGCTCCGCAGACCAGCGACTCGGCCTGACGCCGTACTGAAGCGGCCGCGCCCCGGCGCGGCCGTTTTTCTTTTGGCTACCCTCCGCGGCCCAACGGGTAGCCGTCCTTCTCCATGTCCACGCCTGAGACGCACACGCCGAAGCCTGCGCCGGGAGCCCTCGAGGCCGGCTCGTTCCGCGATCCCGAAAGCCGTGTCTTCTACTCCGACGACGCCGTGCTGCGCGCCCTCTCAGCCGAAGGCCTGGCCGATTTCGAGGCGCTGGCCGCCTCGCAGCTGTTCGAGCGCGCCCAGGACGATGGGCGGCTGGTGGCCACCGAGCGGATCGAGGATCCGGGTGGACTGACCGGCCCGCTGGTCAAGGCGCAGGCCGCGCTGCTTCGCCACGAGCGCATCCCCTTCGTCTCCTATCCGTACGAGTGGCCCTTCTCGATGCTGAAGGACGCCGCGCTGCTTCAGCTCGACCTGCTGCAGGAGGCACTCGCCGAGGACCTCATCCTGAAGGACTCCTCGCCCTACAACGTCCAGTTCCGCGGCGCGCACCCGGTGTTCGTGGACGTCGGATCGTTCGAGCGGCTGAGAAGCGGCGAGAGCTGGATCGGCTACCGCCAGTTCTGCATGCTGTTCCTCTACCCGCTCCTGCTCCAGTCCGCGAAGGGGGTCGCCTACCAGCCCTGGCTGCGCGGCTCGATCGACGGCATCACGCCCAGCCAGATGCGCGCGCTGATGTCGTTCCGCGACCGCTTCCGCAAGGGCATGTTCACGAACGTGTTCCTGCACGCGCGCCTGGAGAAGCGCTACGCCGACCGCCCGGAGCAGGTCAAGAAAGAGGTCAAGCGCCTCTTCAAGAAGGAGCTCCTGGTGGCCAACGTGCGCAAGATGCGCAAGCTGGTCGACCGGCTCGGCTGGGATCCGCCCGCGGGGGTCTGGACCGCCTACGGCGAGCGCAACAGCTACACCGACGACGACGCCCGCCGCAAGGACGAGTTCGTGCGCGAGGTCGCCACGTCGCGCAGCTGGCCGCTCGTGTGGGACATCGGGGCCAACAACGGGCGCTACTCGCGCATCGCTGCCGAGGGCGCGCAGACCGTGCTGGCGGTGGACGCCGACCAGGGGCCCGTGGAGCTGCTCTACCGCGATCTGCGTGACGAGGGCAACGAGAAGATCCTCCCGCTGACCATGAACCTGGCCGATCCTTCGCCGGGGCTCGGCTGGCGGGGGCTCGAGCGCAAGTCCATGGCCGAGCGCGGCAAGCCCGATCTGGTGCTGGCGCTCGCCCTCGTGCACCACATGGCGATCAGCGCGAACGTGCCGGTGAGCGAGTTCATCGCCTGGCTGGCGTCGCTCGGCTGTGCGCTCGTCATCGAGTTCCCCACGCGCGAGGACCCGATGGTGAAGAAGCTGCTGGCACCCAAGCGCGACGGGCTGCACTCGGACTACGAGCTCGAGTTCTTCGAGCGCTCGCTGCGCGAGGCCTTCGAGGTGGAGCGCTCGGAGCGGCTCGAGTCCGGCACGCGGGTCCTGTACTACGCCACCCCCAAGCGGGGATGAGCACCGCCGAAGCCGCTGAGCCCCGTCAGCGGAGCTTTGCCAAGGAGGCCGCGCTGGCCTACCTGAACCTGGCGGTGCTGTGGACCTTCGCGGTGGCCCAGCCGCTCTTCGTCCTGCTCAAGGACAACCCGGAGTTCTTCGCGGCCAGGGGGTCCACCGGGTTCGACATCATCTCCTTCTCGGTGCTGCTGGTGGTCCTGCCTCCGGCGCTGCTGCTGGCGGTGGAGCTGCTCGTGGGCCTCGCCGGCGCGCGGGCCCGGCGGATCGCGCACTGCGTGCTGCTGGGCGCACTCGTGGCCCTGCTCGCCGTCCAGTCCCTGAAGAAGGCATTCGACGCCTCGGATGCGGTGCTGATCGCCCTCTCGGTGGCGATCGGGGTGGCGCTGGCGCTGCTGTGGCTGCGAACCGAGCTGGTCCGCTCATTCCTCAACATCCTCTCGCCGGTCCCGCTGGTGTTCCTGCTGCTGTTCCTGTTCAGCGGCTCGATCTCCGAGCTTGCCTTCCCCGACGAGGCCAAGGCGCGCACCATCGGCGGCGTGACCCAGGCGCCGATCGTGGTGGTGCTTCTCGACGAGCTGCCCGTGAACACCCTGGTCGACGATCAGGGCAGGCTCGACAAGGTGCGCTATCCCGGGTTCGCGGAGCTGGCGCGCAACGCCACCTGGTTCGAGAACGCCTACACGGTCTTCGACTCCACCGAGCGCGCCCAGCCAGCGATCATGGACGGCGACCTGCCGGAGGAGGAACACCAGCCGATCTCGGGCGACCATCCGAACAGCATCTTCGCCCTGTTCGGCAAGACACACCGCATGAACGTGTCCGAGGAGGCCACGTCGGTCTGCCCGCGCAACCTCTGCAAGGACGAGCGCCTCGACGAGTCCTACGAGAGCCGGATGTCGTCGATGTCCGAGGACCTCGGGCTGGTCTGGCTGCACGTGGTGTCGCCGCCGAGCATCGAGTCCGACCTGACGAGCGTTTCCGAGAACTGGGGCAACTTCGGCGGCTCGGGCGAGGTGGACGAGGCGGCGCCGGACACCGACAGCGAGAACCACGCCGGCAACAGCACACGGAGCAACCTGAACGGCGGCCGGCCGATCCGCTTCCAGGAATGGATCGACGCGATCAAGCCGGGCGGCCGCCCCGCGCTCAACTTCAAGCACACCCTGCTGCCGCACGTGCCCTGGCAGTACCTCCCGTCCGGCGACCGTTACCGCAAGCTGCCCAACGACGTGATCCCGGGCCTCTCGAACCGCTCGTACCAGGACCAGGGCCAGCTCGACGTGCTGCTGCAGCGCCACTTCCTGCAGACCGGCTTCGCCGACCTCCAGCTGCAGAAGCTCTGGGACAGGCTGAAGTCGGAGGGTCTCTGGGACAAGTCGCTGATCGTGGTCGCGGCCGACCACGGCGTGTCCTTCCCGAAGCGGATGGAGCGGCGTCGCATCAACCGCCAGAGCGCCGCGGAGATCGCCCCCATCCCGCTGTTCATCAAGGCGCCGGGACAGAAGAAGGGCAAGGTCAACGACGCCTACGTTGAGACGATCGACATCCTGCCCACGATCTTCGACGTGCTCAACCTCGACCCCAAGGTCAAGATGGACGGCAAGTCGGCGTACAGCGACGAGGTCCAGAAGCGCAAGGAAGTTCGCATCCTGATCCGCTTCACGTTCGACACGCTGCGCATCCCGGCCAAGCAGTTCCGGGCTGAGCGCCAGAAGATCCTCGACCGCAACCACCGGCTGTTCGGATCGGGCAAGGACGGGCCCGGCCGGATCTACGAGATCGGCCCCAACCCCGAGTTGATCGGACAGCCTGCCTCGGCCGCCGGTGAGCCGCTCGACGTCGACTTCGCCTACGGGTCCGAGTACCGCCGCGTGGATCCCGACAGCGGCTTCGTGCCCGTGCACGTGGTGGCTCGCGTGAAGGGCCCCGATCGCCATCCGCGTGACATCGCCGTGGCGGTGAACGGGACGATCAGGGCGGTGGGCAACACGTTCCAGCTCGCCGAGGGCGACCAGTCCGAGCTCGTGTCCGTGATGGTGCCCGAGAGCTCCTTCCGGCGCGGGCGCAACGACGTCCAGGTGCTGCTGGCGCCCTAGAAGCGCCGCGCCGGCGGCCCGGCCCGGCCTACTGGTCGGCCAGGCAGTTCTCGATCTTCTCGAGCAGGTCCTCGGAGGCGTCGGTGATCTTGGGCTGGACGAACAGCAGCGCGGCGCCGATCTGCTCCGCGCCCTCCCCGTTGCCCTCGAACTGCGCGGCCTCGGCCTCGCCGGCGGTGAGGTAGAAGCGGATCCGAGGGTTGCCGGGGCCGTCGACGGCGATCTCCTCGTCGCCGTCCAGACGGGCGGCGATGCCCTCGTCCTCGGTGAGGCAGCTGAACACCGTGGCGCGCGTGTCCGAGTCGTCGTTCGACGGCGAGCCGTCGCTCGAGCCGCAGCCCGCCGCTGCGACCGCGGCGAGGGTGAGGATCAGGAGCGGGCGCGCCGGCACGGCGTCAGCGCAACGGCCGTGTCTTGCGCCACTGGCGCTTGAGCGCGAAGTAGGCGAGCTTGCGAGCGTCGGTCTGGTCGATCAGCGACTTGTTGTTCCACGGTGGCGTGGACCACGCTGGCGACGCCCCGCCCTGCCAGGTGGGGTCGACGCGGAAGTCCCGCAGAGCCCAGTTGATCGACCCGTAGATGTAGCGCTTGGAGGCGTGCACGGCGAGGTGGTCGAGCACGAAGCGGCGCTGGAACTCCTCGCTGCCCCGCTGCTCCACCGGCCCCCGCCGTGCGGCCTCGGCGCCGAACTCGGTGATCACGAGCGGCATGCGCGGGTTGGCCGCGTGCAGCGCGTCGAGGTAGGGGGAGAGCTCGTCGAGCGTGGTCGGCGGGCGCTTCTCGGTGGCGATGTAGGACGGGTACCAGCCGAAGTACTCGTTCACCCCGAGCACGTCGAGGTAGCGGTAGGCCGGCGAAGTGAGCGGCTCGTCGACCCGCGACTGACGGTCGATCGCGATCGGGTGGGTGTCGTCGACCTCGCGGACCGCGGTGGAGGCATCCTTGATGTAGCCCTGCAGGCCGGAGCCGATCTCGCCGAGCTCCGAGCGGTTGCCGCCCAGCTCGTTGCCCAGCGACCACGCGAGGATCGACGCGTGGTTCATGTTGTTGCGGACCGTCTGGACGGCGGCGCGGGTGGCGGCCCCGTTGATACGGGGGAAGTACGAGTTGGGGATCTGGTACACGGGCGCTGTGCACCAGTAGAGGATCCCGGCCCGGTCGAGGGCTTCGATGAAGGCGGGGTGCAGCGGATAGTGGGAGCGGGTGACGGTGGCGCCGAGATCCTTGAGCCGGCTCACCAGCAGGTTGCGGGTGCCCTGACTGAGCGCGCCGCCCTCCTCGAGGTCGTCCTCGTGGACGCTGGCGCCGCGCAGGTTGAGCCGGCGGCCGTTTAGGAGCAGCGTCCCGCCGCGGCCCACCGCGAGCTTCTTCACGCCGAAGGTCACCCGGTAGGACGCACGGCGCGCCCCACGGGTCACGGCCGCGACGGTCAGGTCGTAGAGCGCCGGACGCCGCGGCTGCCAGAGGCGCGGCCTGGTGATCGTGAAGGTCTCCTTGAGCTCGCGGCTGGCGCCGGCGTCGACCCGTTCGGGATCGAAGACGTAGCGCCGTTTGCCGACGGTGAGCACGAGGCTCACGTCTCGGTCCTCGCGGCTCACGTTGCGCAACAGGGCCTGCACCTCGACCTTGGCCGCGCCGCCCACCTTTCGCAGGCGCGGGGTGACCAGCACGTTCTCGATGTCGAGCGTGTCGACCTTGCGCACGTACACCTCGCGCAGGAGGCCGCCGAAGTTCCACCAGCCGCCGGTGCCGTAGCCGTTGAAGGCCGCCGGGCGCCAGTGCGTGAGGTCGGTCCTCCCGCGCAGCGAGGAGACCTTCACCACCAGGCTGTTGCGCCCCTTGCGCAGGCCGGTGAGGTCGGCCTCGAAGGGGAACATGCCCGTCTGCCCGCCGATCGGCTTGCCGTTGAGCCAGACCCGGGTGCGGTAGTTCGAGCCCTCGAAGCGGACCTTCCAGAGCTGGTCGCGCCGCTCGCGCTTGTCGCCCAGCGGCACCTTGAACTCCTTGCGGTACCAGCCGACCGACGACTTGTCGAGGGTCACGTCGGCGGCGTTCCAGTTGTGGGGGACGTTGACGGCGGTCCACCCGTCGAGATCGCGCTGGGCGTACCAGCGCTCGGTGTCACCGGTGGTGAGGGCATCGTCGAGCCGGAAGTACCAGGTGCCGCCCAGCAGCTGGCGAGTGGGCTGGCCCTCCTGGATCAGGGGCTTGCCGCCCGGCCGCTCCACGCGCAGCTCGGGTGTGGGGGCCGGTGGCGGTGCGGGAGGCAGCTGCTCGGGGGCGGGCACCTGCGCGGCTGCCGCGGCGGGCACGACCGTGGCGGCGGCGATGCAGGCCGGAATGAGAAGTCGGGAGAAGTGCAAAGGCGAGTCCGAGTGAAGGCGACGCAGAGTAGCGATGCTCCGCGCCGGAAACACCGATTGAGGGGCCTTGTTGCGGGGTATGTGACTGCTACCTTTAGGCCGCTCACCGGCGTTCCCGGCCGGTCGGCTGCGTCCGAACGCCCTCATGGGCACCCGCCCGCCCAGGCGGGCGCTGCTCGTCTTATCAGTCCATGAACCGACGCCTCGCGCTCATCCAAGCCCTGATCTCGGCCGTCGCGCTCGCGGCGGTGATCTGGTGGGCCACAAAACAGGAGGCGCCCGAGTTGCCCAGCGGCAGCGACGCGATCGCCTGGCTCGTGGCCGCGCTGGCCATCTACGCCGTGGCCACGCTCCTGCGCGGCGAGCGCTGGCACCACATCCTCGCGATCACCGGCGTGCACGCCTCACGCGCCGACTGCTACGGGCTCACCACCGTCGGCTACATGGGCAACAACGTGCTTCCCGCACGCGCCGGCGAGGTCCTGCGCGTGGTGTTGCTCGCTCCACGCTGCGACGCGAGCAAGCGCACGATCGCCGGATCGATCGTGGCCGAGCGCCTGCTGGACGTGACCGCCCTCTTCACGATCTTCGTGGTCGTCGTGTACGGCGTGCTCAGCTCCACGGTGCTGCCCACCGACCGGCCGATCCTCGTCGGGGGAATCGGCGTGCTGGTGGTGCTCGCCGGGCTAGTGGCCCTCTGGGTGCTGCGCCGCAACCAGGTCTTCGACCGGGCGCGCAACTGGCTCAGGCCGCTGGCCGATTCTCCGCGCGCGCTCGTGAGCAGGGCCGGCGTGGTCCTGCTCGCCGCGACGTTCGTGCTCTGGGGCCTCGAGTCCGCGGTCTACCTGGCGGTGGCCCGCTCGGTCGACCTCGGGATCAGCATGACCGGCGCGCTCTACCTGGTCGCCCTCACCAACTTCGTGGCGGCACTGCCCGCCGCTCCCGGCTCGATCGGCACGTTCGACGCCGCGGTGGCCTTCGGCGCGGGCCGGCTCGGCGCCTCGGGCTCGGCCGCCGTCTCGTACCTCATCATGTTGCGCTTCGTGCTCTACGTGCCGATCACCGTCGTGGGCTTCGTCGTGCTCGTCACCCGCTATGGCGGCTGGTCGAAGCTGCGCGCGGCCCTGCGCACCGGCATGCGCTCCGACCCCGAGCCGGGTGACGCGAGCGTCACGGCCTCGCCGGGCACCACGGGAGCCGGCCAGCCCGCGCCGCCGCCGCAGCGGGCCAGCCAGCCCACCGCCCAGCCGCAGCCCTCCGGCGCCGAGGCGCCGTCGCTCTAGCGCCCGCGCGGATGCGGGTGTCAGCCTCACAACTTCGCCTGCTGCGCCCGCGAGAGGTCACGTCTCCGGCCGGACAGGTCTTCAGCCCTGCCGGTGGACAGGTCGCGGGCGGGCGCCTGCGCGACCGCCACGGGGTGCAGATGGCGTGGATCATCGCCGGGTGTCTGCTGCTGGCGGGGATCAGCCTGCTGGTTCCCTCCACGCCCACGTACGACCCCTGGGCCTGGATCCTCTGGGGCCACGAGATCGCCCACCTCGACCTGGTAACCGAGGGCGGGCCGTCGTGGAAGCCGCTGCCGATCCTGTTCACCACGCCGTTCTCGCTGCTCGGTCACGATCTCGCTCCCTACCTGTGGCTGTGGGTCGCGCGGGCCAGCGGCCTGCTGGCGTGCGTGATGGCCTACCGCCTCGCCAGCCGGCTGGTGGGCGGGCGCATCTACGGAGTGCTCGCCGGGGTGTCGGCGTTCGCCGCGCTGTTCGCCAGCAACAAGTACGTCCGCGACGCCGCTCTCGGCAACTCCGAGCCGCTGCTCGCCGCGGTGGTGCTGTGGGCCTTCGAGCGGCACCTCGACGGGCGCCGTGACCACGCGCTCTACCTGGGCGTGGCGGCCGCGCTGCTGCGTCCCGAAGCCTGGCCCTTCCTCGCCCTCTACGGGCTCTACCTGTGGTTCGCGGAGCCGCGCCTGCGGCTGCGCATGGTCGGCTTCGCCTTCCTCGTCCCGGCGCTCTGGTTCCTGCCCGAGTGGTGGGGCGCGGGCGATCCCTTCCGCGCCGGTTCGCGCGCCAACGCCCCCAACCCGGGCAGCGCGGCGTTCGCGGACTCGCCCGCGATCGAGCTGTTCCGGCGCTTCAGGGCGAGCACCATCGCGCCGGTGGAGGTCGGGACCGTCGTGGCGGTGGGCGTGGCGGCGGTGGCCTGGTGGCGGCGCCGCGCCCAGGGGGCGGTGCTCGCCCTCGCGGCGCTGGGCTTCTCGTGGTTCGCGCTCGTGGCGGTGATGACCGAGGCGGGCTTCGCCGGCAACCAGCGCTACCTGATGGTCACCACCGCCGCGGTGGCGGTGCTCGGCGGCATCGGGGCGGTACGCATCCTCCAGTGGGTGGAGCAGCTCGGCGAGCGTTTCTTCGGCACCGCCCGCGCCGGCGCCATCGCCGCCGGGGTGACCCTGCTGGCCGGGCTTGCCATCAGCACGCCCACGATCGTCGCGAAGGCCGACAACACGGCCCGCGTGCAGGGCGGGCTCGACCACGAGGCGTTCCTGTGGCACGACCTCAAGGCCATGATCGACGAGAACGGCGGCCCCGACCGGCTGCTGGCCTGCGGAGGCGTGTTCAGCGGCCCGTTCCAGACTCAGATGGTGGCCTACGAGCTCGGCGTCCACGGCATCAACGTGGGCTGGAAGGAGACGCCGCCGCCGGGAGTCCTGTTCCGGACGCGCACGGTGCCCGACGGACCGCTCGTGACCAAGCCGACGGACGATCGCTACCGGCTGGTGGACCAGACCGGCAAGTGGCGAATGCTCACGGTGCCGCCCGAGGGCAACCCCCCGGACGGCTGCCCCGTGGCCAGCGCGGACGTACCCACCGCCCCGGCCCCGCCCGGCTCGGGCCTGGGCAACCAGCCGACGCGCAGGATCGGTGAAAGATGATCTGGGGCGCTGTCTAGGATCCGCCCGGTGGCCGGCGTCGCGTCCAGCCCCCGCGCCGTGCCCCGCCTCGGCTCCGTGCCGAGCAGCTTCCTCCTGCCGGCCGCCGTGCTGCTCGGGCTGTTCGTGGTCTCGCTGTACCTGCGCACCAACTCGCTCGGCGAGTCCCTGTGGATGGACGAGGGACTGTCGATCGGGATCGCCTCGCAGCCGTTGTTCGACATCCCGGGCGTGCTCCGCGTGGACGGCTCGCCGCCGCTCTACTACATGCTGCTCTCGGTCTGGATGGACGTCTTCGGCGACGGGCCCGCCGATACCCAGGGACTGTCCGTCGCCGTTGCCCTGCTCGCAATCCCGGGCGGGATGTGGGCGGGCTGGAGCCTGTTCGGGCGCCGCGCCGGCCTGATGTGCGCCGCCCTCTGCGCCGTCAACCCGTTCCTCACGGGCTACGCGCAGGAGACGCGCATGTACGCGCTGATGCTGGTGCTGTCACTGCTCGCGACTGCGGCCTTCCTGCACGTGTTCGCCTTCGGGCGCCGGCGCTACCTGCCGCTCTTCATGGTGCTGCTGGCGGCCATGCTCTACACCCACAACTGGGGGCTGTTCCTGGCCGTCGGGCTCGTCTGCGCCCTCGTGCCCTGCTGGTATGTGTCCGAGGTCAGGTCGAGCTTCTGGAAGGACGCGCTGATCGGCTTCGGCGGCGCCGCGCTGCTCTACCTGCCCTGGGTGCCGACCCTTCTGCACCAGGTCCAGCACACCGGGGCTCCCTGGCTGAACCCGCCCAACTTCGGCGCGCCGATCCAGATCTCGAAGAACCTGCTCGGTGGAGGGACCCCCACCGTCGCGCTCGTGCTGGCCGGCGGGTCGGGACTGGTGGCGATCCTCCAGCGCCGCGTGGAGGACAAGGAACGCACGGCGCTGATCGCGGGCGCCGTGATCGTCCTGGCCACCCTGGTGGTGGCCTGGGTGGTGTCCCAGGTCTCCCCGGCCTGGACCACGCGCTACCTGGGCGTGCTGCTCGGCCCGATGCTCCTGGTGGCCGCGCTGGGGCTGGCGCGGGCCGGCAACCTCGGACTCGTCGCGCTGGTGATCATCGTGGGGATCTGGGCCATCCCGCGCTCCTACGGCCTGGAGAACAAGTCGAACGCCGCCGACCTGCGCAAGGCGACCGTGGGGGAGAACCTCATGCACGAGGGTGACCTGGTGATCTCCATGCAACCCGAGCAGGGGCCCCTGCTGGCCTACCACCTGGAGGAACTGGGCGGCGGCCCCGACCTCAAATTTGCCAGTCCGCTGGGCGCTGTGAAGAACGACCGGGTGATGGATTGGACCGACGGCGGACAGCGAATGGAGGACGCCACCGTCTCGAAAAACCTCGCTCCGCTCGTTGCTAACCTGCCCGTCGGCGGGCGGGTCCTCATCGTGCATCCGGTCACGACCCGGGCGGATGACTGGGACGCGCCCTGGACGCAGCTGGTGAGGCGCCGGTCAGCACAGTGGGGTGCCTGGCTGACGCAGAACAAGGACCTGAGGCGGGTCGCAGTGGTGCCCCCCAACTATCGCCGCGCCACGCGAATCGGCGTTCGGGGAGTGCTCTACGAGAAGACCGGATGACCGAGACCAACAAGACGCAGACCGCACAGATCGCACGCCCCGAGATGCGTGAGAAGCCGACCGTGATCCTCGGAGGCGGCCCGGCCGGGCTCACCGCGGGCTACGTCCTGGCCAAGCAGGGCCTGCCGGTGATCGTGCTCGAGGCCGAGAACCAGGTGGGCGGCATCGCCAAGACCGCGGTGCGCGACGGCTATCGCTTCGACCTCGGCGGCCACCGCTTCTTCACCAAGGTGAAGGAGGTGGACGACCTGTGGCACGAGATCATGAAGGAGGAGTTCCTCAGGCGTCCCCGCATGTCGCGGATCTACTGGCGCGACCGGCACGGCGAGGCCAAGTTCCTCGACTACCCACTGCGCGGGCCCGACGTGATGAAGAAGCTGGGCCCGGTCGACCTCACCAAGGCGCTCTTGTCCTACCTGTGGGCTGCGGTCAAGCCCAAGGGCAAGGAGGAGACCTACGAGCAGTGGGTGTCCAACCGCTTCGGGCGTTACCTCTTCAACCAGTTCTTCAAGTCCTACACGGAGAAGGTCTGGGGCGTGCCCACGTCCGAGATCCGCGCGGACTGGGCCGCCCAGCGGATCAAGAACCTGTCCTTCTTCCGCGCCGCCTGGTCGGCCTTCTTCGGCAACCGGGACAACAAGGTCACGAGCCTCATCTCCGAGTTCAACTACCCGCGCCTGGGCCCCGGCCAGATGTGGGAGCAGATGACCGAGGACATCAGGGCGCTCGGTGGCCAGGTCCTGCTCGAGACCAAGGCGACGAAGCTCGAGTTCGAGGGTGACCGCTGCGTGAGGGTCCATGCCGGCGACCAGGTCTTCGAGCCCTCCGCCGTGATCTCCTCGCTGCCGCTGCGCAACACCGTCGGCATGTCCGAGCCCAGGCCCGCTCCCGAGGTGATGGCTGCTGCCAAGGGCCTGCGCTACCGCGACTTCCTGACGGTGGCCGTGGTGCTCAACGGCGAGGACCTGTTCCCGGACAACTGGATCTACATCCACGATCCGAACGTGAACGTGGGCCGCATCCAGAACTTCCGCTCGTGGAGCCCGGCGATGGTCCCGGACCCTTCGAAGGCGTGCGTGGGGCTCGAGTTCTTCTGCTTCGCCGGCGACAAGCTCTGGGAGTCCGACGACGACGACCTCGTCCGGCTCGGCATGCGCGAGCTCGAGCAGCTCGGGCTGGCCCGTGCCGATCAGCTCGAGTTCGGCTTCGTCGAGCGCGTGCCGAAGGCCTACCCGATGTACGACGCCGACTACTCCGAGCGCGTGCACGCGATCCGCTCGTGGCTCGACGGGCTCGACAACTTCATCCAGGTCGGCCGCAACGGGCTGCACCGCTACAACAACTCCGACCACTCCTCGCTCACCGCCATGCGCGCGGTGGACAACCTCGTGAAGGGCACCGACCACGACATCTGGGCGGTCAACGCCGAGTCGGTCTACCACGAGGAGGGCAAGGAGGAGGAGGGCGAGCAGCCCTACATCGAGGCACCGGAGACAGAATCGATGAAGGAACCGCTCCACTCCTGACGGCTGCGCGGCATCGCCTGCCGGCGTCCTCGCTCGCTCGCGTGCGGACCTCGAGGGCTCGCGCGCGCCGCGCTCGGGCACGCGTCGCTCACTGCGTCCTTGGCAGGCGGGCCGCTCGCTCGTCAGGAGCGGAGCGGCCGCTGCACTCCTAGCCGGCTAATGAGCGGCGCCGCCTTCGCCCTGGTACTCGGCGCCGCCTTCATGCATGCCTCGTGGAACGTCCTGCTCGCCGGGGCGCGTGACAGCGAGGCCGCCACCGCTGTGGCCACGCTCGCGGGTGTGACCGTGCTGCTGCCGCTGGCGATCGTCACGGGAGGCGTGAGCGACGCCGCTCTGCCCTTCGCGGCAGCCTCGGCGGCACTTCACGTGGCCTATCTCGCCCTGCTGGCCCGGGCCTACTCGGGGAGCGCGGTGAGCATCGTCTACCCGGTATCCAGGGGCACGGCTCCGGTGCTCGTGCTGGTGTTCGGCGCCCTCACCCTGGGCGAGGACGCGTCCGCGCCGCAGGTGGCCGGCGTGCTCGCGGTCTCCGCCGGGGTGTTCCTCGTGAGCGCTCGCGGCGAGTTCGCCCGGCGCGACCTCCTCTTCGGGCTGGCGATCGCGCTCACGATCGCCTCCTACACGCTGGTGGACGCCCGCGGCGTGGACCACGCCCAGCCGGCCGCCTACCTGGCGCTGCTGCTCACGCCGTCGGCGGTGATCTACGCGGCCGCGCTCCTGATCGCGGGAAGGGGCCCGCAGATGCGCGCCGAGCTGAGTCCGCGGGCGCTGCTCACCGGTGTGCTGCAGGTGGGGGCGTACGGCCTGGTGCTCGCCGCCCTGCGCCTGGCCGACGCCGCGCCGGTGGCCGCGGTGCGCGAGTCGAGCGTCGTGATCGCCGCGGTTCTCGCCGCGGTGTTCCTGCACGAGCGGGTGGACGCGGGCCGCTTCGCCGGCGCGGTGCTCGTGGCGGGCGGGGTGGCCGCGATCGCGCTGGGTTGAGCTCGCCGCGTACTACTCGTAATACGGCAGCGGGCCGCCGGCCAGCTCCAGCACGTGCTGATAGAGCTCCTCGGACAGCTTGCGGTTCTTCTTCTCGATGTCGAAGAACTCGTGCGGGTCCTGGCGGAGGTCGTAAAGGGTGCGCTCGTTGCCCCGGTTGTCGCCGATCAGGACGTAGTCGTCGGTGCGGATGAAGAAGCGGTTGTACATCCCGCCGTAGTGCACCTCGCGCTTCTCGGGAGGCTGGTCGCCGTCCATCAGCCTCGACAGGTCGGTGCCCTCCATCCACTTCGGCGGGTCGAGGCCCAGCATCGACAGGACCGTGGGCCCGACGTCGTGAGTCGACGCGAAGAACTCGGTGGTCTTGCCGGCGGCCTTGTTCTCCGGGGTCACGAGGATCATCGGGACCTGGGCCAGCTCGGGGTGGAGCTGGGACGGCACCTTGCCGGTGTAGCCGCGCTCACCGAGCAGGTAGCCGTGGTCGGAGAGCATCACGATCACCGTGTTCTCATCCAGGCCGAGGTCGTAGAAGCGATCCATGAAGTGGCCGAGCCAGCGGTCGGTCATCGTGACCTCTCCGGCGTAGATGGCGTGCAGGCGCCGCAGCAGCTCGGGCGTGAAGTTCTCGGCGAAGCCGTAGCGGGTCACGCCGATGTTCTGCACGTCCGGCCCGGCGTTGGAGTACAGGTCGATGTACTGCTCGGGAGTGCTCCAAGGCTCGTGCGGGTCGAAGCAGTCGACCACCATCGCGAAGGGCTGGCGCCGCTGGGCCCTCTGGAGCGTGTCCGCGGCGTCCTTGTACACGCGCGCCGCGCACGTCTCCTCCTCGTTCTGGCCCCTGCCGGTGTTGGCCAGGTACTTGCGCATGCCGGGGATGTAGCGGTCGTCGCGCAGGAACGGCGGCAGCCACTTGTCCACCAGCTCCATCGACACGGTATCCGGCGACCGGTAGTAGCCGGACTGGCCGACGATCGTGCGCCACTCGTCGTAGGTCTTCCTAAAGCCCTCGTAGGCCTTGGTGAACGCGAGATGCGGGTTGTCGGACACCTGGACCGCCCAGTAGCCCTCGCTCTGCAGCGCCTTCGTGAACGTGTTCTGGTCGCCCTCGATGGGCAGCCAGCCGGGGCTCGTGCCGAGCTCCAGGTTGGGCTTCCAGTGGCGGTAGGGAAAGATCCGCCGGGAGGTGAAGATCGAGCGCCGTGCCGGGATGGTGACCATCGCCTCCGGGAAGGCGCGATTGAAGCGCAGCCCGCGCGCGGCCAGGGCGTCGACGTTGGGAGTCTGGATCTGAGGCGAGCCGTACGCTCCCACGTGGTCGGGGCGCAGGCTGTCGATGATCAGGACGAGGACGTTCAGGCGGCCGTCCCCGAGTCCGGCCGCGTTGCTGCTGCATCCGGCCGCGGGCAGCAGGGCGGCGCCGGCAGCCGAAGCGGCACCGGCCTGCAACAGCCGCCGGCGGCTCAGGCGCGCATCCACGCGGGTGGAGGCTAGCGGAGGCGATCCGGCCTTCGGCGACGCCTACGTGCAGGTGAATCGCCACGTATTCTCGGCCGGCTCGTGCCCGCCGATCCACCTTCCCGTCCTGACCACCCATATGGTGGTCTAACCGGGGAGGTGACGGATCTCGCCCCCGGGCGTCAGGAGAACGGCGCCGGCTCGCGCGCCTTCGGGATGCGCACCACGGGCGGCCCGTAGGCCTGGCGGCAGTCGTCGAGGCGGCGTACCTGCACCGTCGGCCCCGGGCGTTCGTAGGCCGGCGGATAGTTGTTGTAGGAGAGGTCGAAGCTGAAGGGCACCGGGTCCGCGCCTTCGTGGTAGGGGCTGAACTCGCGCAGCAAGCTCGACTCGCGTTCGAGCCGCCGGTAGTAGGCGCGGGCGTCGCGGTCGCCGGTCTCGAGGGCGCGCTCGCGCACCGTGTTGACCGTCATCACCAGGCAGTAGCCGTAGAGGCGGTAGTCGTCGATCACCTCGGGGGCGAGCACCGCCTGGTAGGCCGAGGCGCGCACGCCGCCGTCCGGACGGGCGAACAGGCCGGGCTTGTACTGGGCGCAGACCCGGCGGCCGCCCTCTCCGGCGTAGGACCAACCGGGCTCGGTCCAGTCGTCGCGGCGCGGGCAGCGCGCGAGCCACGACGGGATGCGGCCCTCGGGATTCGAGCGGTACCAGCGGCCGGGCACGGCCGGCTCGACCGACACGCGCAGCTCCGGCGGGAAGCTCTCAGACAGCCAGGAGCGCGCCTGGCTGAGGGTGTCCTCGCGGCCCAGGACCCGGGCGCTGCGAACGTCCGCGGCCAGGGGCTGGACGAGCACGATCGCGGTGAGTGCCGCGAGCACGAGGCCCCCGGCCAGAACCGGCCGCGGCGCGCCGAAGCGCGGCCCCCGCCGGCGCGAGAGGACTTCCTCGACCAGATCGGCCGCCCGCACCACTCCCACCGCCGCCAGCATCGCCAGCGCGGGGTAGGCGGGCAGCAGCCAGCGCCCGAAGTAGCGCGACTGAGTGGCGAGGTAGACGAGCAGGGCCAGCGGGAGCGCGATCAGCATCAGGCCACGCACCAGGTCGCGGCGCAGCACCAGCACGGCGCCCAGCGCGGCCGCGGCCAGCCCCGCCCAGCCGAGCCCCCACGTGAGGCTGTCTAGGTAGTAGGACAGGCCGCCCGACTCCTGACCGGGCTTGCGATCGTTGGCCGCGACGTCGGCCTGGTCGCGGAGGTCGCCCCACCACTGATCCAGCGAGCCGAACAGATAGGGATTGAGCACCACGAACACGAGCGCCGCGAGTCCCGCGCCGAGCGCCACGCCGCCGAGCACTCGCGCTCCGTCGAAGCGCACGCGCGCCAGCGCCGCGATGCCCAGCGGCAGCAGCACCAGGCCCGCGGTGTACTTGAAGGAGATCGCCAGTCCGGCCGCGGCTCCCGCCAGGGCGTAGTCACGGGTCCGCCCGTGATCGGCCGCGCGCACCGACCACAGGAGCGCCAGCGCCACTCCCATGAGCGCCCCCACGTCGGTCACCGCCACGCGCGAGTAGGCCACCGGTAGGAAGGCGAAGCTGAGCACGGCCGCCGCCACCAGGCCCTCGCGCACGTCCCAGAGCCGCCGGGCCGCCCAGTAGGTGGCGCCCACGCCCACCATGCAGAGCCCCGCGGCCAGCACGCGGGCGGCCACCCAGATCGAGGTCGGATCCTTGTCGAACTGGTCCGTGACGTTGCCGTAGGGCAGGTCGAACAGGAAGCCGAGCGGCCCGTACATCACGCGCAGCAGCGCGTACAGCACGTACGTAAAGGCGGCCGGGTTCTGGTAGTAGCCGGGGTCGAAGTCCTGCCAGAACATCTCCACGGCACGGCTGGCGAAGTGCATCTCCTCGTCGACGGAGTAGACGAACGGGAGGCCGTAGTCGATGTTCCAGATCCGTAGCGCGAACCCGGCCACGAGGATCAGCGCGAGGATGAGGCGGTGCACGCGGCGGGAGGCTAGATCACGCCCCGCCCACGGGCCGGTGGGGCGGACGGGCGCTGGTAATGTTGACTCGCGAGTCAATCAACTGTCCAGAGGCGCCTGCGATGCCCGATATCACCGTTCCAGAGCGCGATGCGCGACATCTTCACCGGGCCATCGAGCTGGCCGGGCTCGCGCGGGGGCAGGTGAGCCCGAACCCCATGGTCGGGGCCGTGATCGTCAAGTCCGGGCGCGTGATTGGCGAGGGCGTGACCCAGCCGCCGGGCGAGGGCCACGCGGAGCGCATGGCGCTCGGCGCGTGCGACGAGAGCCCCGAGGGCGCGACCCTGTACGTGTCCCTCGAGCCGTGCTGCCACCACGGGCGCACGCCGCCGTGCACCGAGGCCATCGTCGAGGCCGGAATCGCGCGCGTGGTGATCGCCTCCGACGACCCCACTCCGAAGGCGGCGGGCCGCGGCCCCGGGATCCTGCGCGACGAGGGCGTGGAGGTCAGCTTCATGGACGGCGAGGTGGCCGACGCCGCGCGCCTCCTCAACCAGCCCTTCCGCAAGCACGCCCGCACCGGCCGCCCCCTCGTGGTCTTCAAGACCGCGATGACTCTCGACGGCAAGGTGGCCACGCCCGCCGGCGACTCGCAGTGGATCTCGGGCGAGGCCAGCCGGGCGCGGGGTCACCGCTGGCGCGCCGAGTCCGATGCCGTGGCGGTGGGCATCGGCACCGCGCTGATGGACGACCCTCAGCTCACCGCCCGCATCGAGGGAGTGGCCCGCCAGCCCCGCCGCGTCGTCTTCGACTCCGAGGCCCGCCTGCCGCTCGACTCCCAGCTGGTCCGCGGTGTTGCCGACGTGCCCGTGACCGTGGTGTGCGGGCGCGCCGCGTCACGCACCTCGGTCCAGGCCCTGGAGTCCGCGGGCGTGGACGTGTTCGTGGCCACCGGGGGCAATGAGGCGGCTCGGGCGGCCTCGGCGCTCGACGGACTCGGGCAGCGCGACATCCAATCGGTTCTGCTCGAGGGCGGCCCGCACCTCGCCGGCGCTTTCCTGGAGGCGGCCGAGATCGACGAGGCGCGCATCTTCATCGCCCCGTTCATGATCGGAGGGGCGAAGGCCAAGACCGCCGTGGAGGGAATCGGCGTCGCGGAGATCGCGGGCGCCGCGCGCCCGATCGCGGTGGAGACCGAGCGCATCGACGACGACGTGCTGATCACGGCGCGTTTCAAGGAGTGGTGAGGGTGTTCACCGGCCTCGTCGCGGACACGGGAACGGTGGAGTCGCTGGCGCGCGCCGGAGACGGCCAGGGCGTGCGCCTGCGAGTGGCCACCGGCCTGGCCGGCGAGCTCGGCCCGGGGGACTCCGTGGCCGTGAACGGCGTGTGTCTCACCGCGCTCGAGCCCGACGGCCACGGCTTCTCGGCCGACGTGATGGCGGAGACGCTGCGGCGCAGCTCGCTCGGCCCGCTCGGCGAGGGCGACACGGTCAACCTCGAGCTGCCGGTGCGCGCCGGCGACCGCCTCGGGGGCCACATCGTGCAGGGCCACGTGGACGGCACGGGCAGCGTCGAGTCGCTGCGCGACGAGGGCTTCGCCCGCGTGGTGCGGATCGCCGCGCCGGAAGACCTCCTGCGCTACGTGGTGGAGAAGGGCTCGATCGCGGTGGAGGGCGTGTCCCTTACCGTTTCGGCGGTGGATGCAGAGACTTTCGAGGTATCGCTCATCCCGGAGACGCTCGAGCGCACCACGCTCGGCGCCGCGGAGCCGGGCCGGACGGTCAACCTGGAGGTGGACGTGCTAGCCAAGTACGTGGAGAAATCAATCCGTTCGCACTCGGCCGAGCCGAGTGCTCCGGCGAGGCGCTGAAGGCATGACCGGAGCGCCCTTCAGCCCCGTGGAGGAGGCCATCGAAGACGTCCGCGCGGGCAAGATGGTCGTGGTCTGCGACGCCGAGGACCGCGAGAACGAGGGCGATCTCACCCTTGCCGCTCAGTTCGCCACCCCGGAGGCGGTCAACTTCATGGCCACGCACGGACGCGGGCTGATCTGCCTCGCCCTCACCGGCGAGCGCTGCGACGAGCTGGGCCTCGACCTGATGGCGGCCAAGAACGAGTCCGCCTTCCAGACCGCGTTCACCGTGTCGGTCGAGGCGCGTGAGGGCATCACCACCGGCATCTCGGCTCACGATCGCGCCCACACGATCCAGGTGGCCATCGACCCGAGCTCGCGCCCCCAGGACCTCGTGCAGCCCGGCCACATCTTCCCGTTGAAGGCCAAGCCGGGCGGCGTGCTCGAGCGCACGGGGCAGACCGAGGCCGCGGTGGACCTGGCGCGCCTGGCCGGCCTCAACCCGTCGGGCGTGATCTGCGAGGTGATGAACGACGACGGCACGATGGCTCGCGTGCCCGACCTGCGGCGCTACTGCGCCAAGCACGGTCTGAGGATGATCACCGTGGCGGACCTGATCGCCTACCGCCGCCAGCACGACAAGCTCATCGAGCGCGTGGTGGAGACCCAGCTGCCCACCAAGTTCGGCGACTTCCGCGTGGTGGGCTTCCGCTCCCTGGTGGACGACAAGCACCACGTGGCGATGGTCAAGGGCGACATCGATGGCGAGGACGAGGTGCTGGTGCGGGTGCACTCGGAGTGCCTCACCGGCGACGTGTTCCACTCGCTGCGCTGCGACTGCGGCCAGCAGCTCGAGGATGCCCTCGCGCGCATCGAGGACGAGGGTCGCGGTGTGCTGCTCTACCTCGCCCAGGAGGGCCGCGGGATCGGCCTGCTCAACAAGCTGCGCGCCTACCGCCTCCAGGAGGAGGGCCGCGACACCGTGGACGCCAACCTCGAGCTCGGCCTGCCCGCCGACCTGCGCGACTACGGCATCGGTGCGCAGATCCTCGTGGACCTCGGGCTCGGCTCGATCCGCCTGCTCACCAACAACCCCAAGAAGATCGTGGGGCTCGAGGGCTACGGCCTGCGCGTGACCGACCAGGTGCCGATCCAGCACGCCGCGAACGAGCACAACGCCGCCTACCTGCGCACCAAGAGGGAGAAGCTCGGCCATCTGCTGCACCACCAGGGCCTCGCGCTCGACGAGGAGATGATCCACGAGGAGCGCGTGGCCGACCGTGAGAGAGGCGACGGCGGCCGATCAGGCCGACCTCTACGGCCAGGGCCCGGCGCCGTCGCCGCCGGAGTCCTAGGAGTGGGCGATCTCTATGCGGCCTGCGTAGGCCGCTTCTACGAGGAGCTCGCCGAGAAGCTCGTGGACGGCGCGCAGCGGGTGTTCACGGAGGCGGGCGTGCAGATGGAGGTGCACGACGTGCCCGGCGCGTTCGAGCTGCCGCCGGCCGCGAAGTACTGCGCCGAGAGCGGCCGCTACGCGGGGGTGGCCTGCCTCGGCGCCGTGATCCGCGGCGAGACCGACCACTACCACTTCGTCTGCACCGAGGCGGCACACGGCATCGCCCGCGTGTCGCTCGACACCGGCGTGCCGTGCTCGTTCGGCGTGCTCACCGTCGACTCCATGGAGCAGGCGCTGGCCCGCGTGGGCGCCAAGCGCCACCAGGGCGAGGATGCGGCCCGCGCCGTGCTCAGCCTGGTGGCGCTGCGGCGGGAGCTCTCCGGGTGATCAACCTCTACTCGGACACGCAGACGCGCCCCACCGAGGCGATGCGCAGCGCGATCGCCTCGGCCGAGGTGGCGGACGAGCAGCGCGGGCAGGACCCCACGACACTGCGGCTCGAGGAGCGCGTGGCCGAGCTGCTGGGTCACGAGGCTGCGGTGTTCCTGCCCAGCGGGACGATGTGCAACCAGATCGCCTTTCGCCTGCACGCGCGCCCGGGGGGCGACGAGATGCTGCTGGACCGCAGCGCTCACCCGATCATCGCCGAGGCGGGCGGGCCGGCACAGAACGCGCACCTGATGATCCACGCGCTCGACGGCGACCACGGCGTGTTCAGCCCCGGCCAGCTGCGCGACGCGATCCGGCCGGCCAGCCGCTACCTGCCCCGCTCGCGGCTGGTCTCGGTCGAGCAGACCACGAACATGGGCGGGGGCCGCGTCTGGCCGCTCGACACCCTTCGTGAGGTTCTGGAGGTGGCCCGCGAACACGGCCTGCGCGCCCACATGGACGGCGCGCGGCTGATGAACGCCGTGGTGGCCTCGGGCTCCCCGGCGGCCGAGCACGCGGGCGGTTTCGACACCGCCTGGATCGACTTCACCAAGGGCCTCGGCGCGCCCGTGGGCGCGGTGCTGGCGGGGTCGCGGGAGCTGATCGGCGAGGCGTGGCGCTGGAAGCAGATGATGGGCGGCGCGTTCCGCCAGTCCGGAATCGTGGCCGCCGGCTGCCTGCACGCGCTCGACCATCACGTCGAGCGGCTGGCCGAGGACCACGACAACGCCCGCGTGCTGGCCGACGGGCTCAGCGAGCTGGGGCTCGACGTGGTCGCCCCCGAGACGAACATCGTGATCTTCGCCGCGCCGGACGGTTTTCGCGAGCGGATGGCCGAGCGCGGGGTGGAGCTCTCGGGCACTCCGGACGGGCGTCTGAGGGCCGTCACGCACCTCGATGTGGGCCGCGTGCAGGTGGCCGAGGCCCTCGAATCCGCGCGGTCCTGCCTGCTAGCCTGACCCGCCGTGTCCAAGGTCTGTTACTCGTGCAAGAAGGGCCCGGCGTTCGGCAACAGCCGCAGCCACTCGATGGTGGCCACCAGGCGCCGTTTCGACCCGAACCTGCAGAAGGTCCGCATCTTCGTCGGGGACGTTCCCCGGCGCGAATACGTATGCACGCGCTGCCTCAAGGCCGGCAAGGTCCTCAAGGCCGTATAGGCCGGCACGACCCCGCTAGGTGCGGCTTTCCGGCCGCGCCGGGCCGGTAACCCGGCCGCCCACTGGTGTACAACCCCCAGGTGCCCGACGAGAGCCTGATCCGCTTCCGGCGGGTCGTCACCGCCGCGCTCGCGGAGCTCGAATCCCGCCGCCAGGAGGTGAACGACCTGAATGTCTTCCCCGTCGCCGACGGCGACACGGGGGACAACATGGCGCTCACCCTGAAGGCGGTGGTCGAGGAGCTCAACGCGATGGACGGCGAGCCGATCGACGCGATCGGACGCGATGAGATCGTGGCCGCGGTGGCCCGCGCGGCCCTGCTCGGCGCGCGCGGCAACAGCGGCGTGATCCTGTCGCAGATCGTGCGCGGCGCGGCGGAGGAGCTCGTTTCGCGGCCGGGCGAGCTCGTCGACCCGATCCTGGTCTCCGCCGCCTTCGCCCACGCGGCCGACGCTGCCTACGCCTCGGTGCGCGACCCCGCCGAGGGCACGATGCTCTCCGCCGTGCGCGCGATGGCCAGCCGGGTGGCCCACGACCTCGCCCACATGGACCGCACGCGCCTGGGGCCCGACGCCACGGCCGAGGAGCAGGACGAGCTGCTGGCCCAGGTGCTGGAGAACGCGCTCGAGGCGGCCAAGGAGGCCGTGGACCGCGGCCCCGAGCAGCTGGCCATCCTGCGCGAGTCCGGCGTGGTCGACGCCGGCGCCTACGGGCTCACCGTGATGATCGCGGGCTGCCTCGCCGCACTGCGTGGCGACGCCGCGCCCGAGCTCGAGCACCACTACGCGCCGGCCGCCCTGCACCGTCCGGAGCACGAGTCGTCGAGCTTTCGCTACTGCACGAACTTCGCTGTCACCGGCGAGGCGCTCGATTCGGGCCGCTTCACGCCTCTGCTCGAGGACCTCGGCGACTCGGTACTCGTGGTGGGCGACGAGCGGACGCTGCGCGTCCATGTCCACACCGACGACCCGGACGCCGCCGTGGCTCTGTTCGAGGCCGTGGGCGAGGTCTCGCGCTTCGACGTGGCCGACATGCATGAGCAGGTGGCCGGCCGCAGCGCCCGCCTGTCCGCCGACACGCACCCCACGGGAGCGCCCACCTGCTCCGTGGTGGCCGTGGCGAGCGGCCTCGGTGTCCAGCGCCTCTACCAGGAGCTGGGGGTGCTCGTGGTGGACGGCGGCCCGACCATGAACCCGTCGACCTACGAGCTGCTCGCGGGGATCCACGCCGCGCACAGCTCCGAGGTGCTCGTACTGCCCAACAGTCCCAACGTGATCCTCGCCGCCGAGAAGGCCGCGGGCCTGTCCGACAAGCCGGCGCGGGTGGTGCACACCACCGCGCCTCAGGAGGGCCTGGCCGCTCTGCTCGCGTTCGACCCCGACTCACCGAGCGCCGACAACGAGGCCGCCGTGAGCGCGGCGGCCGAGGCGCTGCGGGTCGGCGGGGTGGCTCCGGCCGCCCGCGACGACGCCCAGGGCCGCTTCGCCCGCGGCGAGGCGGTGGGCTACGCGGGCGGCGAGCTGGTGGCCTGGGGCGACCCGGCGGCCACGCTGGCCGCGACCCTCGAGCGCATCGCCTCGGGCGCGGAGCTGCTCACCTGCATCGCGGGCCAGGGCTCGCCGCTCGGCCGCGACGCCGTGGAGTCGCGCGTGCCCGACGGCGTCGAGGTCGAGTACCACGAGGGCGGCCAGCCCGCCTGGTGGTGGCTCCTCTGCGCCGAGTAGTAGCGGCCGCGGCTCCCGCGATCATCACGGGGGTGCCCACGCGTTTCGCCGCCGGCGACGAGCTGACCCCCGAGGAGCTGCGTGAAGCGCCGCTGCGCTCGCTGCCCCGGCCGAGCGCCCTGGCCGAGCCCGTGACCCTGCCCGGGGGCGCCGGCAAGGCGCTCGTGGCGCTGGGCATCGCGAACGTGGGCGACGTGCTGGAGCACCTGCCGCACGCCCATCGCGACCGGCGTGACGTGCGTCAGGTGTCCGAGCTCGCGCTGGGCGAGGAGGCCACGGTGGGGGTGGCCGTACGCTCGGTGACGGTCAAGCCGACCCGCAACCGGCGCCGCAAGCGCGTGGAGGCGCGCGTGGCCGACGAGAGCGGGCCTCTGCTGGCGGTCTGGTGGGGCCAGCCCTGGATCGCCCGCCAGCTGGGCGAGGGGGCGATGCTGCTGCTGCACGGCAAGCTGCGCCGGCGCGGAGAGTTCTGGGTCACCGAGCACGAGCTGCTGGGGGGCTCCGCGGCGCCGGTGCACACGGTCGGCCTCGTGCCGGTGCACCCGGCCACCGAGGGGATCACCGCGTCGCGGCTGCGCCAGCTCGTGTGGGACCACTACCGCAACGTCTTCGACGTGGTGGATCCGCTGCCCGGGCGGCTGCGTGCGGCGGAGGGGCTGGTGGAGCGGCCGGCCGCGCTGGCGGCGGCGCACTTCCCCGATCGCGAGGAGGACGAACGCGGGGCGCGGAGGCGGCTCGCGTTCGAGGAGCTGTTCCTGCTTCAGCTCGCCGTGGCGGGACGTCGCCGCGCCCGGCGCGAGGGCCGGCGGGCCCGGCCGCTGGCCGCGCGCGGCGTGGTGGTCGACCGCTGGCGCTGGTCGCTGCCGTTCGAGCTCACCGGCGACCAGCAGCGCGCCGTGACCGACATCGACGCCGACCTCACGCAGGAGACCCCGATGCAGAGGCTCCTGATGGGCGAGGTCGGTGCGGGCAAGACCGTGGTGGCTCTCGCGGCGATGCTGCGCGCGGTGGAGAACGGAGCGCAGGCCGCGCTGATGGCGCCCACCGAGACGCTCGCCGAGCAGCACCACCGCACGCTCGACCGGCTGCTCGGCGGCCCGCTGCCGGTGGAGCTGCTCACCGGCTCCACCCCGGCGGCGCGGCGCCGCGAGCTGCTCGGGCGCCTGGCGGCCGGCGAGCTCCAGCTGGTGGTGGGCACGCACGCGCTGATCGAGGACGCGGTGGAGTTCCGCGACCTCGCCGTGGTTGTGGTGGACGAGCAGCACCGCTTCGGCGTGCGCCAGCGGGCGGCGCTCGACGCCAAAGCGCCGGAGGGCCTGGTGCCACACGCGCTGCACATGACCGCGACGCCCATACCGCGCACGCTCTCGCTCACGGCTTACGGCGACCTCGACGCCACGGTGCTGCGCGAGCTGCCCAGCGGGCGGCGCCCGGTGGAGACCTTCGTCGTCGACGGCTCACGGGCCCGTGCGCGCGCCTACGAGCGCATCCGCGAGGAGATCGCCGCGGGCCGGCAGTGCTTCGTGGTGTGCCCGCTGGTGGAGGAATCGGAGGCGCTGCAGGCCCGCGCCGCCACGGTGGAGTTCGAGCGCCTGCGGACCAAGGAGTTCCGCGACCTGCGCGTGAAGCTCATCCACGGCCAGCTGCCCTCTCGGGAGAAGGGCGCGGCCATGGAGACGTTCGCGGCGGGTGAGGCGGACGTGCTGGTGGCCACCAGCGTGATCGAGGTGGGCATCGACGTGCCCAACGCCACCGTGATGCTGATCGAGGCGGCCGAGCGCTACGGCCTCTCTCAGCTCCACCAGCTGCGCGGGCGGGTGGGGCGTGGCGAGCACGATTCGCTTTGCATCCTGTTCGGCGACCCCAAGCTGCCCCGGCTCGAGGCGATCGCTCGCGAGCGCGACGGCTTCGCGCTCGCCGAGATCGACCTGGAGCTGCGCGGCGCGGGCGACGTGCTCGGCACCCGCCAGCACGGGCTGCCCGAGTTCCGCGTCGCGCGCCTGCCAGAGGACGCCGAGCTGCTCGTACGGGCTCGCGACCGTGCGGACGAGATCCTGCTCTCGGACCCCGCTCTGGCCGAGCCCGAGCATGCGCTGCTGCGCGAGGCGGTGGTGGCTCGCTTCGGTCCCGAGCTCGACCCGATCCCGGCATGAGCGACCACACGAAGGTCGTGGTCGAGAGCTTTGCCGCCTACCTCCGGGACGGCATCGACGCGCTGCTGCCCTACCTCCACGACGATGTGGTGTGGGAGGACGACCCCGAGTGGCCCGACGCCGGGGTCTGGCACGGTCACGACGACGTGCGCAGGGTTTTCCGCGAGCGGCTCGAGTCCACGAGCATCGCGCCGGAGGTCGAGCGGATCGAGGAACGCGGCGACCGCGTGCTCGTCCTGTTCGTCTGGAACGCCATGGGGGAGGCGAGCGGCGCCAGTGTGGTGCTGAGGCCCGCGGCGATCTACGAGTTCCGGGGCGAGCGGGTGGCGCGGCTGCGCTTCTTCCTCGAACGCGATCGCGCCCGCGAGGAGTTCGAGAGCGGCCCGGCGTGAGGGTGGTGGCGGGGGAGTTCGGCGGCCGCCGGCTCCGGATGCCGAAGGGGGCGGGCACGCGGCCGACGGCCGACCGCGTGCGGGAGGCCCTCTTCTCGATGCTCGGCGACCTGAGCGGGGCGCGGGTCCTCGATCTCTACGCCGGCTCGGGCGCGCTCGGCATCGAGGCGCTCTCGCGCGGCGCCGACAGCGCCGTGTTCGTCGAGCGGGATCGGAATGCGGCCTCCGTGATCGAGCGCAACCTCGCCGATCTGGGGCTCGAGCAGCGCGTGATCTCCGACGACGCTCTGCGTTTCTCATCGCGCGCGGACAGGGGGTGTTCGACGTGGTGTTCTGCGACCCGCCCTATGATTCCGGCCCCCGCATCGCCGGAACGCTCGACGAGCGTCTTCCGGCGCTGCTCGCCGACAACGCACGCATCGTGACCGAATCCGACAAGCGCAACCCACTCGAACTGTCCTTCCCGCTGGTGCGGGAGCGCAGCTACGGCGATACCCGGATCGCGATCCATGCCCGCTGATCCGGGCGGCACGGCCGTCTGTCCCGGGTCGTACGACCCCATCACCTTCGGGCACCTCGACATCATCGGGCGCGCCGCCCACGTGTTCGACGAGCTGATCGTGGGTGTGGTCAACCAGCCCGTGCGCAAGAAGAAGACGCTCTTCAAGGCCGCCGAGCGCGTGTCCTTCATCGAGGATGAGGTGGCGGAATACGGCAATGTGCAGGTAAAACCCTTTGATACCCTGCTCGTCGATTTCGCCCGTGAGCACGGGGCCAAGGCGATCGTCAAAGGCCTGCGGGCGATCTCGGACTTCGAGTACGAGTTCGAGATGAACCAGCTCAACCGGAAGCTGGCGCCGGACATCGAAAGCATCTATCTGATGAGCGCTCCCCAGTTCAGCTTCCTAAGCTCCAGTGGAGTGAAGGAGCTGGCCATGTTCGGGGGCGATGTGAGCGGCCTGGTGCCGGACCCGGTGGCTGCCCGTTTGCAGGAAGAACTCAAGCGGTGAAGAACTGAGGAACCGCCAATGGACGTTCTAGTCCTGATCGACAAGCTCGACGACACGATTCACAACGCCAAGCCCGTGCCGCTCACGGATCAGGTGCGCGTGGACAAAGAGGAGGTCTACGACATCCTCGACCAGATGCGCGCCACGATCCCAGAGGAGATCAAGCAGGCGCGTTGGATCGTCAAAGAGCGCCAAGAGATGCTCGCCGAGGCCAAGCGGGAGGCCGAGCGCATCATCCGTGAAGCCCGCGAGGAACAGGTCCGCCTGATCTCCGAGGAGGAGATCGTCAAGCAGGCCGAGCGCCAGGCCGACGAGATCATCGAGGACGCGCGAGCACGCGAGCGCGAGATCCGCCTCGGCGCCGAGGACTACGCGGACGACATCCTCAACACCCTCGAGGTCAACCTCACGAAGTTCATCGCGGCGGTGCAGCGCGGCCGGGACCGCCTGCAGGGCCGCGAGCACGAAGAGGCCGAGGTCGGGTAGCCACCGATGGCGGCGACCGGCCGCTGTCTGTGCGGAGCCGTCCGCTTCGAGGTCGACGGCCCGCTGCGCGACGTCGAGCTGTGCCACTGCCACGCCTGCCGGCGCTGGCACGGGCACATATGCGCCATGACGTCGGCGCCCAGCGAGCAGCTGCGCTTCGTATCCGACGCGGGGCTACGTTGGATCGACAGCCCGGAGAGCGACGCCCACGCCCGGCGCGGATTCTGCGGCGAGTGCGGCTCGTCGCTGTTCTGGGACGCGCCCGGCCGCGACACGATCTCGATCGCCGCCGGCACGTTCGACGAGCCCACGGGGCTCCAGACCACGCAGCAGATCTACACCGCCGACGCGGGCGACTACTACGAGCTCGACCCGGAAGTGCCGGTCAGGGACTGAGCGAGGTCGGCGACGATCGCGTGCGGCTTCGCGTTGAGACGCCGCCATGTGACCCGGAGCACCCGGATGCCTGACGCAACCAGCCGCGCATCTCGGATCCGGTCGCGCTCGAAGGCATCGCGAGCCGAGTGGAAGGCGAATCCGTCGACCTCGACGACGAGGCCGTGCTCACGCCAGAACATGTCGACCTCGCTGCCGTGAACGCGGACGTTGTGCTCGGGCGCGGGGAGCTCGGCCGCCCGGATCAGCTCGAGCAGACGCCGCTCCGCTTCCGAGCGGGTCAGTGCTGGCCCCTTTTCGAGCTCGAGCACCGAGCGCAGAGCCGCGGAGCCGGGCCTTCCTCGGGCGAGCTCGGCATCGAGCGCTCGGCGCGTCACGAGCCGCCGGCGCAGCGCGTCGGCCACTGCGCGCTCGAGCTCGAGCGCGGTGGCGCTGAGCGCCATGTCCACCAGCGTTCGCGCCACGGATGTCACCGGCACACCCCGGCAGCGCGCGGCGTCGCGTGGCGTCAAACGGCAGCGATGGAGGTGGATTTGCTCGCGGCCGCGCCGGTCGGGTCCGGTCACGTGGACGTCGCCCTGGGGCCGGGGGCCTAGTCCCCACACGTAGGCCGCCGAGCCGTGGCTCACCAGGGCTCGGGCACCGCAGGCCAGCACGCCGCCCATCTCCCGGTCGAAGTCCAGCGGCGCGGTGTGGCCCACCCGGTACACCGCGCGGTGGACGCGATGCAGGTAGCCGCGCCGTATTCGCCCGTCAAACGCGCCCGCTCCCATGCCCGTGGCGAGTGCCTGCGCGCGTGTGGCGTGTCCCCACTGGCGTTCGGCCAGACCGCTGAGCGCCCAGTCGCCGCGGAGCCCCGCGGCGAGAACCTCCCGAAGGGCAAGGTCGATCCACAACGCGGGAGGTTTGCCCTCGCTGAGAGGGAGAACCTCACGAGTTTCCGCGCGGGCAGGATGAGTGGGAGCTTCTCGATGGCTCATGGCCGGAGAAGGGACGTGGCCGTCGGTTTCGCCCCCCGGTAGCCTCGACTGCCATGCCGACCTATCTCCACACCTGCTACCGCATCGGCGACATCGACCGCTCGGTCTCCTTCTACGAGAAGCTCGGCTTCGAGGAGCGGCGGAGGATGCCCATCGGGGACGAAGCCACCAACGTGTTCATGGGGCTCGACGGCGAGGATCCGGTCCTGGAGCTGACCTACAACAACGGTGTCGACTCCTACGACCTCGGCACCGGCTACAACCACATCGCGCTGGCCGTCGACGACCTCGACGGAACGCTCTCGGCGCTGGCCGAGGACGGCATCGAGCCGGAGAAGCCGCCCTACCGGCCCGGAGGGCGCACGGAGGGTCCGTTCATAGCGTTCGTTCGCGATCCGGATGGCTATCGAGTTGAGCTGATCGGCCGCTCCTAGGGCCGGCGCTACGCTCGGATGCATGGGCCAGCGCACTGACATCTTCGACATCGGCAAGCTCGGCCTGTCGTCCGGCGAAGGACGCAGGCTCGACCTCGAGGTGCCCGTCGAACCGTTCGACTTCGGCGGGCAGCGCTACGAGGTTCCGGGCGGACTTGTAGCCGCCCGGCTCGACGTGAGCCACACCACCGCCGGGTACGCCCTGCGGCTGCGCTTCGGCGCGGAGCTCGCCGGGCCCTGCATGCGCTGTCTGGAGGACGCGGGACACCTCGTCGAGGTCGACGCGCTCGAGGTCGACCAGCCGGGTGGGGGCGAGGACCTGCGCTCGCCCTACCTCGACGAGGACCAGCTCGACGTGGGCGCCTGGGCTCGCGACGCGCTCGCGCTGGCGCTCCCCACGCAGATCGTGTGCAGCGAGGACTGCCTCGGCCTGTGCTCGGTGTGCGGTGAGAACCTGAACCGCTCCCCGGGTCACGCGCACGAGCCCGACCCCGATCCGCGCTGGGCCGCTCTGCGCGAGCTCAAGCTCGAGTAGCCCAGCCGGCACCGGCTACACTGGTGCGCTGCTCATGGCCGTTCCGAAGCAGAGACAGTCCCACTCGCGGACCCAGAAGCGTCGCTCCCAGCACAAGGTCGAGGCACCCGGCCTTCGTTTCTGTCCGCGCTGCCACGCGCCACGCCGTCCGCACCGGGTCTGCCCCAACTGCGGCACCTATGCCGGCCGCGAGGTAGTGGTGCAGCAGCAGGACCTCGCAGACGACGAATAGTGATCGCGGTCGACGCGAACGGCGCCGACCGCGGGCCGGCCGCCGTCGCCGAGGGAGTCGCGCGCTCGAACCTGCCGGTGTTGCTGTTCGGACCGGATGCGCAGATCCGCTCCGCCGCCGGGCCGAAAGCAGAGATCGTCGACGCGCCCGACACGATCAAGGCCGGCGAGGAGGCCGTGAGCGCCGTGCGCTCCAAGCCCGACGCCTCGATCGTGAAGGCCGCCCGCGCCGTCGGGCAGGGCCACGCGAGCGCGCTCGTCTCCGCCGGCTCGACCGGCCCCACGCTCGCCGCCGCCACTCTGTCGATCCGGCGCCTGCGCGGCGTGTTCCGTCCCGCGCTGGCGGTGCTTCTGCCCGTGCCCGGCGGGCCCGTGCTGTTGCTCGACGCCGGTGCGAGCGTGGAGGTGCGGCCCGAGCACCTGGTCCAGTTCGCCTACCTCGGCGCGAGCTTCATGGAGGCGGTGGTGGGTGTGCGGCGGCCCAAGGTCGCTCTCCTGTCGGTGGGCGAGGAATCGGGCAAGGGAACCCCGGATGTGCTCACCGCCCACGAGCGGATAGCCGAGGGTGACCTCAACTTCGTCGGCAACCTCGAAGGCTTCGACCTTCCCCGCGCGAGCGCCGACGTGCTCGTGGCCGACGGCTTCACGGGCAACATCGCCCTCAAGGTGCTGGAGGGCACGGTGAGCTCGTTCACGGCGGCCATCCGCAGCCGCATCAGCTCCGGGGTGGGGTCCCGTGTGGGCGGTCTGCTGATACGCGGGAAGCTCCGCGGCCTGCGCGACGACCTCGATCCCGAGCACGTGGGCGGCGCGATCCTGCTCGGGCTGCGCCGGCCGGTGGTGGTGGCGCACGGGAGCTTCGGGCCGGTCGGGATCGAGCACGCGGTCAAGCTGGCCCAGCGCGCTGTGGACGAGGACATGGTCGGCCGCACCACCGCTGCGCTCGAGGCCGCAGGCGTGTTGCGGTCCGCGCCCGCTGGTAGCGTCGCCGAAGGATGACCCGAGAGGAGGTCCTCGCACGCATTCGTGAGCACTTGGCCGCCGAGCTCGAGGTGGACCCTGTGCGCATCGGAGAGACGACTCGTTTCCGCGAAGACCTCGAGGCGGACTCGCTCGACCTGGTCGAGCTGGTGGTCGAGCTGGAGGACAGCTACGGGGTGCGGATCCCCGACGAGCAGGCGGCCAAGATCGTCACCGTCGGTCAGGCCGCGGACTTCGTGGCCGCCCATGCCGCCGAGCTCGAGTCCTGAGTCCCTTGCGGAGCTGCTGTCAGAGCTGCCTGAGGACCTTCGGCGGCAGGCCTTCACACATGCGTCCTGGGTCGAGCACCGCGCCGAGGCCTATGAGCGCCTGGCCTTCCTCGGGGACGTGGTCCTGAGCCTCGCGGTCTCCACCCACCTCTATCCGCGCTTCGAGCGCTACGGCGCCGGGCGGCTCACCAAGGTGCGCGCCCAGGCGGTCTCGGGCGCGTCGTGCGCACGGGTGGCCCTCGCACTGGGCGTACCGGATGAGCTCGAGCGCAAGGCGCCCGAGGGCAGCACCGGGCGCAGCGCCGAGATGCTGGTGGGGTCAGAGCGGGTGCTGGCCTCGGTGTGCGAGGCGATCATCGGAGCGTCATACCTGGCCTTCGGATTCGAGCGCGCCGCGCCCGCCGTGGTTCAGTCCTTCGCCGGTGAGATCGATCAGGCTCTCGAGCACCCGGTGGACTACAAGTCGGTGCTGCAGGAGCGCCTGGCACGGCGCGCGGAGCTCGTGAGCTACCGGACGGTCTCAGAAGCCGGCCCGGCCCACGACCGTTCCTTCGTCGTCGTGGCCGAGGTCGACGGGCAGGAGCTGGGCCGCGGGGAGGGAAAGACCAAGAAGGGGGCCGAGCAGGAGGCGGCCCTCCAAGCATTGGACGCCCTGGACGAGGCCGTATAGCCATGCATCTGCGCTCCATCTCCATGAAGGGCTTCAAGTCCTTCCCGCAGCGGACGAAGCTCGAGTTCGGCACCGGTGTGTCCGTGGTGGTGGGGCCCAACGGCTCGGGCAAGTCGAACATCACCGATGCCGTCCTCTGGGCGCTAGGCGAGCAGTCGCCGCTGGCGGTGCGCGGCCAGACGATGAAGGACGTGATCTTCGCCGGCGCCAGCGGGGTGAGCGGCTCGGGCGCCGCCGAGGTCGAGGTGGTGATCGACAACTCCGACGGACGTCTCGATACCGGCTTCTCCGAGATCTCGATCGTTCGCCGTCTCGGCCGCGACGGCGAGGGCGAGTACCGCCTGAACGGCGCCCGCGCCCGGCTGGTGGACGTGATCGAGGTGCTGTCGGACTCGGGGCTCGGCAAGGAGATGCACTCGGTGGTCTCCCAGGGCAAGGTCGAGCAGATCGTGATGTCGCGGCCGCGTGAGCGGCGGCTGCTGATCGAGGAGGCAGCCGGGCTCGGCAAGCACCGAAAGCGCCGGCGCCGCGCCCAGCTCAAGCTCGAGCGCACCGAGGAGAACCTGTCGCGCGCGCTCGACGTCGAGCGCGAGGCGCGCTCGCGACTGCGGCCGCTCAAGCGGCAGGCCGAGGCCGCCGAGCTGCACCAGCGCCTCGAGCGCCAGACACTGGAAGCGCTCTACACCCTGGCCCGCGACTCCACCCGCAGCGCGCGAGTCGTGCTGGCCGAGGCCGAGCAGCGGGCCCACGGCGCGCGTTCCGAGCGCGACGAAGCCGAGCGGCTGCTCGCCGGCGTCGCCCGGCGGCGCGAGGAGGCCGAGGAGGCGTTCGCCGCCCAGACCCGCGACCGCGAGCAGCTCCAGGCGCGTCTCTACGCCGCTCGCTCAGCCGCCGATCGCATCGCCATGCGGCTCGAGCGCGTGCGTGAGCAGGGCGCGGCGGCAGAGGAGCGCAGGGAGAGGCGCCTGCGCCAGCTCGAGCTGCTCGAGCGCCAGGCCCTGGCCGACGCCGAGCAGAGCGCCGAGCGAGAGGGTCCCGAGCAGCGAATCGCCGCCCTCGAGTCCGAGCTGGCGGCGCTCGACGCCGGGCGCGAGGAGCGCTTGGCCCGGGAGCTGTCGGGCCTCGAGCGGGAGTTGGACGCGGCGCGTGGGCGCTGCGAGGAGCTCACCGCCGCCGCCACCGAGCGCCGCGGCGAGCTCACGGAGGCCGAGGAGCGGGCCGACTCCGCGAGAGGTGCGCGCCGTGAGGCGGAGCGATCGGCCGAGTCGGCACGGGCCGGCGCGGCGCGCCTGGGCTCCGAGCTGGCCGCGGTGAGGCACTTCGTGCGCGGCGCCTCGGCGCTGCCCGGCGACGTGCGCCCGCTGGCCGAGAGCCTCCATGTGGAGGCCGGCTACGAGCTGGCGCTGGCGGCGGCGCTGGGACCGCGCCTGACCGCCGGCGTGGTGGGTGACCTCGCCTCCGGTGAGAGGCTGCTCGACGCCGCGGGCGGCAACGGAGCCAGCGCGCTGCTCGAGGGCGGGCCGGCTCCGGAGGCATCGCCCGCGGGCCCGCCGAGCGGCGCCGAGCCGTTGCTGGCGCGCGTGCGGCCCGAGGCGGGGGTCGAGGCGCTGGCGGGGCGGCTGTTGCGCGGGGTGTTCGTGGTCGACTCGCTCGAAGGCCTCGACCGGGACTTCGCCGGCGTCGCCGTCACGCGCGCCGGGCGCCTCTTCGACGGTCGCACCGGTGAGCTCTCGCAGGCGCCCGAGGGCGGCAGCGAGCGGCTGCTCGAGGAGCTTGGCAAGCGCGACGAGCTGGTGGCCGCCTCCGAGGCGGCTGTGGCCGGCGAGGCCGACGCCGGCCGCGCCGTGGAGAGCGCGGCCGCGGCGGTGGCCGACGCCGACGGCGCGCGCGAGCAGGCCGAGAACGCAGCGCGGGCCGCCGCCCGCGAGGCCGCGGAAGCGGAGGAGGCCGTGCGCCGGGCGGAGTGGCTGATCGCGCGCCGGCGTGAGGCGCCCGACGACGGTCCCGAGGCCGTGCGCCGGGCCGAGCTGACGGGCGACCTGAGAGCCGAGCAGCGTCTGGCCGAGCGCCTCGAGCGAGAGCGCGAGTCGCGGGCCGTGGCGCTCACCGGAGTGCGCGACGGAGCGGAGCGCGACCTGGCTCTGATCGGCGACGCCGAGCGCGCCGCCGCGGCCCTGGCAGGCGCCGGCGAGGCCGTGGCCGGCCGGCGTGATGCGCTCCAGTCCCTGCTCGACGCCGGCGCCGCGGCCGGCGAGGAGACCGCGGCGGCACTCAAGGCGTGTGCCCAGGAGGAGGCCGAGCTGCAGGGCCGGCTCAAGCGGGCCAGCGACGGCGTCACGGCCGCGGAGGTCGCCGCACAGCAGGTGCGCGACGCCGCCGCCGAATCCGAGCGCGAGCTGGCTGAGCACGCCGGCCGTCTGGGCCTGCCGGCGGAGCCGGCGAGCGAGCCGCTGCCCGACGAGGAGCGCGAGGCGCTCGCTGCTCGGGTGGAGCGGCTCGGACGCCGCCGCGAGCAACTCGGGCCGGTCAACCCGCTGGCCAAGCAGGAGTACGACGAGGCTGTGGCCCACGTGGAGGAGCTCGAGGGCCAGCGCGCAGACCTGGAGACGGCCCTGGCCGAGCTCGAGGGGCTCATCAAGGAGACCGACCGGCGCATCCGCGAGGCCTTCGAGGAGACCTTCGAGGCCGCGGCACGCAACTTCGAGGAGGTGGTCGAGCACCTCTTCCCGGGCGGCCGCGGCCGGCTGCGCCTGGTGCAGGCCGAGCAGGCGCTGCGGCCGGTGGTCGGGGGCGAGAGCGTGCCGGGCGTGGTGGCCGGCGAGGCCGAAACGCCGGAGGGCGACGAGGCCGCGGCCGGCGAGGACGAGCAGCCCGAGGCGGGCGTGGAGATCGAGGTCACACCGCCCGGCAAGTCGACCAAGCGGCTGTCGCTGCTCTCGGGCGGCGAGAAGTCGCTGGTGGCCCTGGCCTTCATGTTCGCCGTGTTCCTGGCGCGCCCGTGCCCGTTCTACATCCTGGACGAGGTCGAGGCCGCGCTCGACGACATCAACATCGACCGCTTCCTGCAGCTCGTGAAGGGCTACTCGGACCGCGCCCAGTTCATCGTGGTCACGCACCAGAAGCGCACCATGGACGCCGCGGACACCCTTTACGGAGTGAGCATGGGCGGCGACGGGATCTCGCGGGTGGTGTCGCGCAAGCTGGCCGGGCGGCCGCTGCCGGAGCACGAGGCGCCGGCAGCGGATGAAGCGGCCGCCTAGACCTCAGCGCACGCGGTAGATCCGGTACATGCCGAGCCTGTTGTGCTCGCTGAAGAAGCACACCATCGCGAAGCGCCCACGACGACCGAAGCTCACTTCGTTGTCGTTGGTCGAGCCGGGGCTGATCAGCCCCTGAACGTCGACGGGCTCTCCCGCGACCACACGCCCGAGGGCCCGCTCGTTGGTGCCGCGCAAGGCGCGGCCGACCTGGCGTCCGCTCACGCCCCGACGGAGCGGGAACGCGATCGCGAAGTGGAAGGCCGTCCCGGCGTTCTCGACCCGGATGCGACCATTGCGGGGCAAAGTCTTCGGGCCCTTGAACCCGTAGTCCACCATGCGGATCCGCCTGTCGGGCCTCGGCGCCTGCGCGCCGGTCGGTGCGCCGGTTGTGAAGGACGTGAGCGCCGTTGACCTGCCCTGGCCCACCACCGCGACATACGTGGTGTTCGGCCGCAGATCGACGGTGACCGCCTTCCCGCTTGCCACCGTCGCCTCGAGGAACACCTGGCCGAGCGCCTTCACGGAGCGCGGGTTGGATAGAGACTGGCGCAGCTCATCGACGGTCACGCCTGCCCGCAACGTGGCGAGGTTGAACTCGCCCCGCCCGCCGAAGGTAAAGCGAGTGGGACCCGCCCCGATCGGGCCAGAGGGCTCCAGCACGACGTTCCCGCCCGACGCGCTCACGGCCACAGTCGGGACGGACGACTGGGCGGCGGCGAGCGTGACGGGAACGCCCACAAGCACAACGGCTCCGATGACCAGCATGACTCTCCGCACCTGACGCCTCCTCGGTCGCTGGCAATTCCCTGCACGAGCCTCTCCTGCAGGCGGCACTTCTGTCAAGCGCAGCGGCCACGGAGCGGTTCCTCGCGCCTCTATGCTCGCGGGCCGATGGCCCGCACCTGGCACGAGCTCTTTCTCACCGGCGAAGATCCGCCGCCCGGGTCCGCGACCGAGGAGGAGCCCGAGCGGCGCGGCTTCTTCCGCCGCCTGCGGGAGAACATGTCGAAGACTCGCCAGGCGCTGGGCGCCGAGCTGCAGGCCACGGTCTTCCAGTCGCTCGACGACGAGGCCTTCGAGCACCTGGAGGAGACGCTCATCTACGCCGACGTCGGGGCTCCCACCACGGCGGCGATCGTGGAGCGCCTCGAGCACGAGGCCGAGACCGGCGAGCTGCAGGGCGGGGAGGACCTGTCGCGGCGCCTGCAGGAGCTGCTCGCGGACACCGCGCGGCTCGACGGCGACACGATTCCGCTGACCGAGAATCCCGCGGTGATCCTCGTGGTGGGAGTCAACGGGAGCGGCAAGACCACGACCATCGGCAAGATCGCCTGGCATCTGCAGAACGAGCTGGGACGCTCCGTGCTCCTGGCCGCGGGCGACACGTTCCGCGCCGCGGCGGCCGAGCAGCTCACGCTGTGGGCCGAGCGCGCCGGCTGCGAGATCGTCCGCGGTGAGGCCGGCTCCGATCCTGGCGCCGTGATGTACGACGCCATCGCCGCGGCGCGTGGACGCGGCCACGACGTGGTGATCTGCGACACCGCCGGGCGCCTGCACACCCAGCAGCACCTGATGGACGAGTTGCGCAAGGTGCGCAAGGTGATCGAGGCGCAGGCGCCGGGCGCGCCGCACGAGACCCTGCTCACGATCGACGCGACCACCGGGCAGAACGGCCTGCGCCAGGCGCTGATGTTCCGCGACGCCGTGGACGTGACCGGAATCGTGCTCACCAAGCTCGACGGCACGGCGAAGGGCGGAATTGCCCTCGCGATCGCCCAGGAGCTCCAGGTGCCGGTCAAGCTGATCGGCATCGGGGAGGGGCTCGAGGACCTGCGGCCCTTCGACGCCGACGACTTCGCTCGTGCGATCCTCGCGCCGTGAGCGGCATGGGGGACAGCACGAGGGTGGTGCACGCCGGGCTGCCCGAAGCCGAGCAGGGCGAGCCCTTCCTTCCGGGCCCGGTGTTCGCCGCTCCCTTCCACATGAGCGGGGATCCCGCCGAGGCTCCCTACTCCTACACCCGCTACGGCAACCCGACCTGGCAGCGCTACGAGGACGCCGTCGGCAGCCTGGAGGAGGCCGAGGCGGTGCTGTTCGCGTCGGGCATGGCCGCGGCGGCGGCGCTGCTGCTCAACCGGACGAGCCCGGGCGACGCGATCGCGATGGACCACGGTTGCTACATGAGCGTCCGGCACCTGGCCACCACCCACCTCGAGCCGCGTGGGGTGGAGGTCCGGCTCGCGCCGCCGGCGGAGCTTGCGGCGGCCGCGGACGGTGCGGCGATGCTCTGGCTCGAGACTCCCTCGAACCCCAAGCTCGAGGTCTACGACATCGCCGAGCTGGCCGGAACGGCACAGGCGGGCGGAGCGCTCACGGTCGTCGACAACACCACCGCGGGACCGCTGCTGCAGCGCCCGCTCGACCTGGGGGCGGACGTGACGCTCACGAGCGCCACCAAGCAGATGGCCGGCCACGCCGACCTTCAGCTCGGCTACGTGTGCACCCGGGACCCCGGCCTCGCTCAGAGCCTGCGCGACTGGCGCCGCGACGCCGGCGCGCTGGCGGGCCCGTTCGAGGCCTGGCTCGCGCACCGCTCACTGCCCACGCTGGCGCTGCGGGTCGAGCGGGGCAGTGAGAACGCACTCGCGCTGGCCCGCCTGCTCGCCGCTCGCGACGACGTGCCGGCAGTGGCCTATCCGGGCCTGCCCGGCGATCCGGGCCACGAGGTGGCCCGGCGCCAGATGCGGGGCTACGGGATGACGGTCTCGTTCGATCTCGGCTCTCGGGAGCGCGCGGAGGGCTTCCTCGCCGGCGCGCGGCTGGTCACCGACGCTACGAGCTTCGGCAGCGTGCACACCACCGCCGAGCGGCGCGCACGCTGGGGCGGGGACGACGTGCCGCCCGGCTTCATCCGGCTGTCCGCCGGCTGCGAGGACACGGCCGACCTGCTGGCCGACGTGGAACGCGCGCTCGATTCCGTGTGAGCGGACCTCTGCTCGTCACCGGCGGCACGGGCTACCTGGGCGGTGAGCTGGTGCGGGCGGCGGGCGCCGGATGTGGCCGCCACCCATCTGAACTCGAAGCCGGCCCCGGGCACGGGCGCCGGCTGGCTGCGTCTCGACGTGCGCGACGCCGCGGCGGTGGACGTCGCCTTCGATCGGCTGCGGCCGGCGACCGTCATCCACACCGCCTACCGCCAGGACGGACCGGAAGCCGAGGACACGAACGTGGCCGGCTCCGCCAACGTGGCCGTCGCCGCGGCGCGCTGCGGCGCCCGGCTCGTCCACCTTTCCACCGACCTCGTGTTCGACGGAGCCTCCGCGGAGCCGTACACCGAATCCGATCCGCCCAATCCGCTCGGCGCCTACGGACAGAGCAAGCTCGACGCCGAGCGGCGCGTGCTCGACGCCCATCCGGACGCGCTGGTGGTGCGCACGTCGCTGATGGTGGGCCGCGCGCAGCCCGGCCGCCACGAGCGCGCGGTCCTGGAGGCGGCGCGGGGCGAGTCGGACATGGCCTTCTTCGACGACGAGCTGCGCTCGCCCGCGCTGGTGGGTGATCTCGCCCTCGCGCTGCTCGAGCTGGCCGGTCGCGACGAGAGCGGCGTGCTGCACCTGGCGGGCCCCGATGCGCTCAGCCGCTACGAACTCGCCCTGCTCGTGGCTCGCGCCCGGGACGTGGCGCCCGAGCGCGTGCGCCGGGGAAGCGCCGCCGCATCGGGCCTGGTGCGGGCCGCGAACTGCGTGCTCGACTCGAGCCGCGCCCGGACTCTGATCGCAACGCAGGTGCGCGGTCCGCGCCAGCTCGATCCCTAGGATCAGATCCACATGGACGAATGGGTCATGTGGGTGATCGCGGCGGGGGTGATGGCGGTCGGCGAGATCCTCACGCTCGGCTTCTTCCTCGGCCCGATCGCTGTTGCGGCCGCGGCCGCGGCGGTGGTCGCGCTCGCGGGCGGCGGACTGGCCGCCCAGTGGATCGTCTTCATTGCGATGTCGCTGGCGTCCCTGGTCGTCCTGCGCCCGATCGCCAGGCGGCATCTGCACACGCCGGCCAAGCTGCGCACCGGCACGGCCGCCCTGGTGGGCGGTCAGGCCCTGGTGCTGGAGCGCGTGGACCGCGACGGAGGACAGGTGAAGCTGGCGGGTGAGGTCTGGTCGGCGCGCAGCTACGACGACGACGACGCTTTCGAGCCTGGAGCTCGGGTAGAGGTCATGAAGATCGACGGCGCAACGGCGCTTGTCGCGGAATAAGGAGAGCGAAGCCTCAGATGGCAGCCCTGATAGTCCTGATCGTCGTCGCGGTGGTGGTGCTGTTCACGTTGTCGCGCGGCATCCGGATCGTGCCCCAGGCCCGTGCCGGCGTCGTGGAGCGGCTGGGTCGCTACCAGCGCACCCTGGACGCCGGCCTGGCGCTGGTGATTCCCTACGTCGACCGCGTGCGACCGCTGATCGATCTGCGCGAGCAGGTGGTGTCGTTCCCGCCGCAGCCGGTGATCACCGAGGACAACCTGACGGTGTCGATCGACTCGGTCATCTACTTCCAGGTCACCGACCCCAAGGCGGCCTCGTACGAGATCGCCGACTACATCCTGGCCATCGAGCAGCTCACCGTCACCACGTTGCGCAACGTGGCCGGCGGCATGACGCTCGAGGACACCCTCACCTCACGCGACAACATCAACACCGCTCTGCGCGTGGTGCTCGACGAGGCCACCGGGCGCTGGGGCATCCGCGTCAACCGCGTGGAGCTCAAGGCCATCGACCCTCCGGTGACGATTCAGGAGGCGATGGAGAAGCAGATGCGCGCCGAGCGCGACCGCCGCGCCACGATCCTCACGGCCGAGGGCGTCAAGCAATCCCAGATCCTCACGGCCGAGGGCGAGAAGCAGTCGTCGATCCTGCGGGCCGAAGGCGCGCGCGAAGCGGAGATCCTGCGCGCCGAGGGCCAGTCGAAGGCGATCGAGCAGATCTTCGCGGCCATCCACGAGGGCGACGCGGATCCCAAGCTGCTGGCCTACCAGTACCTGCAGACCCTTCCTAAGATCGCCCAGGGCGAGGCCAACAAGGTGTGGATCATCCCGAGCGAGGTCACCCAGGCGCTGTCCAACATCGGGTCGATCATCCCGAAGGGGGACGCCGACTCCCCGGGCCAGGGTCCGCCGGCGCCGCCGCCCCCGCCGCCGGAGTCGTTGCCGCCGCGCTGACCCGCGTGGTTTAGCCTCAGAGGTCGATGTTCGACGCTCTCTCCGACCGCCTCCAGGCCGCCCTCGGCGACGTCCGCTCGCGCGGAAAGCTGACCGAGGAGGACGTGAACCAGGCCATGCGCCAGGTGCGTCTGGCGCTGCTCGAGGCCGACGTCAACTTCAAGGTGGTCAAGCAGTTCACCGCGGCGGTCAAGGAGCGGGCGCTCGGGTCGGACGTGATGGACTCGCTCAACCCCGGCCAGCAGGTGGTGAAGATCGTCTCCGACGAGCTCACGGACCTGATGGGCGGCGCCGGGCGCGACCTCGCGATCGCCCGGCCGGGCCCGACGGTGATCCTGATGGCCGGACTCCAGGGCTCGGGCAAGACCACGGCGGCCGGAAAGCTCGCGCGCCACCTGCGCGAGGAGCAGAACATGGACGTGGCCCTCGCCGCCTGTGACGTCTACCGGCCCGCGGCGGTCGATCAGCTCGTGAAGGTCGGGGCCCAGGCGCGGGCACACGTCTACGAGCAGGGCACGAGCCGCAACCCGGTGGACATCGCCGAGTGGGCGCTCGGTCAGGCCAAGCAGGACCGGCGCGACGCGCTCATCGTCGACACCAGCGGCCGGCTCCACATCGACGAGGAGCTGATGGCCGAGCTCGCCCAGATCAAGAAGCGGGTGAAGCCCCACGACGTGCTGCTCGTGGTGGACGCCATGACCGGCCAGGACGCGGTCAACGTGGCCGAGCAGTTCGCCGAGACCGCCGACTTCGACGGAGTCGTGCTCTCCAAGCTGGACGGTGACTCGCGCGGCGGTGCCGCCCTGTCGGTCAAGGCCGTGACGGGCAAGCCGATCCTCTACGCCTCGACCGGCGAGAAGCTGGGCGACTTCGAGCGCTTCCACCCGGACCGGATGGCCCAGCGCATCCTCGGCATGGGCGACGTGATGACGCTCGTGGAGAAGGCCGAGCGCCAGATCGACGAGCGCAGCGCCCAGGCGCTCGAGAAGAAGATCCGCAAGGAACAGTTCACGCTCGAGGACTTCCTCGAGCAGATGCAGCAGGTCCGCAAGATGGGCCCGCTCGGATCGCTTCTCAAGATGATGCCGGGCATGAGTCAGCAGCTCGGAAACGTCAACGTGGACGAAAAGGAGCTCGACCGCCTCGAGGCGATCATCCGCTCGATGACCCCCGAGGAGCGCGCCAACCCCTCGATCATCGACGGGTCGCGACGGCGGCGGATCGCGCGCGGCTCGGGAACCTCGGTCCAGGCGGTCTCCCACCTCGTCAAGCAGTTCTCACAGATGAAGAAGCTGATGAAGCAGATCGCCCGCGGGAAGATGCCGTCGCTGCAGCAGTTGGCCGGCGGTCGCTAACCTCTCGCGGTCGTATGTCAGTTCGAGTCCGACTCACCCGCGTGGGGAGCAAAAAGAATCCGATCTGGCGCGTGGTCGTAGCCGACCAGCGCTCGCCACGCGACGGCCGCTTCATCGAGACGATCGGCCACTACAACCCGCAGACGGAGCCGTCGACCATCGTGCTCGACAACGACCGCCTTCAGCACTGGCTGGCGCGAGGCGCGCAGCCCACCGGCACCGTCAAGCAGCTGGTGAAGGCCCACGGCAAGGGCCTCACGGCCGATCCGCGCACTTCTACGGCGCCCCCGGTGCCGGCTCCCGAGCCCGCAGACGTCGACGGACGAAGAGGCTCCGGCCACCGACGCCGGGGAGCCGGTCGAGGCCGCCTCCGCCGAGGAAGCCCCCGTCGAGGACGCTCCCGCCGCCGACGCGCCGGTCGAGGACGCTGCCGGTGGAGGACGCTCCGGTTGAGGACGCTCCGGTTGAGGACGCTCCCGTCGCCGAGGCGCCGGTCGAGGACGCTCCGGCCGGGGACGACGCCGGCGCTCCGGCCGAGGAAGCTACGCCCGCCGACGCCCCCGCGGAAGAGTCCGACAGCGCCTAGTGGAAGACCTGCTCTCCTACCTCGCCCGGTCGCTCGTCGACAGTCCGGACGAGGTGAGTGTGGAGTCGTTCGAGGAGGAGGACGGCACGATCGTCCTGGAGCTGCGCGTGGCCGAGGATGACGCCGGCAAGGTGATCGGCCGTGGCGGGCGGACCGTGTCCGCGCTGCGGACGGTCATGAAGGCCGCCGCCGTCCGGCAGGAGACGCGCGTGCTGGTCGACGTCGTCGATTGAGCGGCGAGCGCGCGGCGCGCGCGAGCAGTCGATCTCGCCTGGTCACGGCCGGCCTGGTGGGCAAGTCCCACGGCTTCGACGGCAGCTTCTGGGTGGAACGGCCTCGCCACGCGTTGCCGGAGGGAACGCAGGTCGTGCTCGCCGGCACGGCCCGCGACGTCGTCAGACGCGCCGGCACCGACCAGCGCCCGCTCATCCGGCTGTCCGGGCTCGAGGACCCGCGGGCCCTGCGGCAGGAGGTCATTCTGGTGGAGGACGAGCTCGCCGCGGGGGACTGGCTCGCCTCCGACCTTGCCGGCTGCACCGTCGCGGGCATGGGGCCGGTGAAGAGGGTCCTCGACGGCCCGACGTGCAGCGTGCTCGAGCTCGAGAGCGGGGAACTCGTGCCGCTCGTGTCCGACGCGATCGAGGCCATCGACCTCGAGGCCCGCGAGATCCGGGTCAACAGGAGCTTCCTCGGATGAACATCGACGTGGTCACGCTCTTCCCGTCCTGGTTCGGGTGGTTCACCGAACAGCGCCATGTGGCGAACGCGCTCGCGCTCGGCCATGGCCTGTCGTTCGTCGACCTGCGCGAGTCCACCCCGCTCAAGGCCGGCCAGGTCGATGACACGCCCTACGGCGGCGGTGCCGGCATGGTGATCCGGGTCGACGTGGTCGAGGCGGCCCTGAGGGACCGCTACGGGATCGACCCGCTCGAGCTGCCGCGGCGACGCCGGGTGATCGCGCTGTCGCCGGGCGGCCGGCGCTTCGACGACGCCCTGGCCTCGGAGCTCGCCGCCGAGCCCGACCTCACCGTGCTCTGTGGCCGCTACGAGGGCTTCGACGAGCGGGTGCACGAGCACCTGGCCAGCGACGTGATCTCGATCGGCCCGTACGTGCTCGCGGGCGGTGAGCTGGCGGCGATGGTGGTGTGCGACGCCGTGCTGCGCAAGCTACCCGGCGCGCTCGGGCACGAGGAGAGCGCCGTCGAGGAATCGTTCAGCGAGGCGCTCGGGGGCTCGCCGGAATACCCCCACTACACGCGCCCCTTCGAATGGCACGGCCACGCCGTTCCGGACGTGCTTCTGTCCGGCGATCACGCCCGCATCCGCGATTGGCGGCTGGCTCAGAGCAGGGAACGCGGCCTCCAGGATTCCTGAGCAGAGCCCCGCTTTGAGTCGCTACCATTGCGCCCCAGGCGCGACGGCTCCCGGGAGGTCGCGCTTTCTTGTGCCTCCCGACGCAGACCGAAGCGACGAACCCCACTCACTCATGTCCGGCCTAATCGACAGCATCGAGCGCGCTCAACTGCGCCGCGTTCCCGTCTTTCAGGCGGGCGACCGAGTGCGCGTGCACTTCCAGGTCGTGGAGGGGCAGCGCCGGCGGACGCAGGTCTTCGAAGGGGTCGTGATCAAGCGCCAGGGCTCGGGCGCCCGCGAGACCTTCACCGTGCGCAAGCAGTCCTTCGGTGTCGGCGTGGAGAGGACCTTCCCGCTGCACTCACCGAAGATCGAGAGGATCGAGGTGGCGGCACGCGGCGACGTGCGCCGGGCGAAGCTCTACTACCTGCGCGACCGCGTCGGCCGCGCCTCACGTGTGCGTGAGCGCCGCTGGACGGGCGAGACGGAGACCACCGAGCCCGGGGTCATGCCGCCCGACGACGCACCGCGGCCCGGCGAGGAGGAACTGGCCGAGCAGGCGGCCGCGGAGGAGGCGGAAGCCGCCGCGGCTGAGGGTGGCGGGGCCGCCGAGACCGAGACCGCGCCGAGTGAGGGCGCCGAGACCGCACAGGCTGAGGGCGCCGAGACCGCCGAGGCCGAAGCCGCGCCGGATGACGACGCCGAGGGTGCCGACGCGCAGGCCGCCCCCGACGAGGCCGGCGACGCCGAGCCCCAGGCCGCCGTCGAGGAGGACGGCGGGGAGGCCCAGCCCGACGACGACAAGTCGTAGGGCGCCGGCGGAAGCCTCATAGGGCTCAGGGTGGCGCGTAGCAAGGAGAAGAGCACCCGCGGATCGCTGATCGAGTTGGTCACGATCGTGGTGGTCGCTCTCGGCCTGGCGCTCGGGATCCAGGCCTTTCTCGTCAAGCCGTTCCGCATTCCAAGCGAGTCGATGGTGCCCACCCTCGAGATCGGCCAGCGCGTGCTGGTCGACCGCGTGAGCTTCCGCTTCAGCGACCCGGATCGCGGCGACATCATCGTCTTCAAGCCTCCCGCCGGGGCCGACACCAACACCTGCGGCGTGCGCCATCCGTCCGACACGTCCTGCCCCGAGCCCACCAAGGAGCGCTCGGACACGAACTTCATCAAGCGCGTGGTGGGCCTCCCCGGCGATCGCCTCAGGGTCGTGGACGGCGCGGCGTACATCAACGGGCGCCGGCAGAAGGAGGACTTCGCCCGCCTCGACGCCAACTGCGGGATCTGCAACCTGCCCGGGGAGATCACCATCCCCGAGGGCCACTACTTCATGATGGGCGACAACCGGGGCGAGTCGGCGGACAGCCGCGAATGGGGTCCGATCCCCAAGAAGTGGATCATCGGGAAGGCCTTCATGACGTACTGGCCGCCCGGGCGCATCGGTCTGCTCTAGCCCGCCCACGGGCCCGCGCCGAACGGGTCGAGCATCCCGCTCTCCAGCGGGGCCCCCGGTGAGAAAACCAGCGCGAACCTCCCCCGATCCTCTCTTCCGCCGTGCCCCGGCCTATTATCGCCGCACGTGGGGAGCCCGGAGCCTGCCGACACGACGCCACCCCAGCCGCCCCGTCCCGGGTCCGCGGCCGGGCGTGACCACTCCGTGCCGAGGTCGAGCCGCCGTCGCGCTCGGCTCAAGCGCCGCACCGGCACCGGCAGACGCCTGTTCGCCTTCGATAGAGAGCTTGGCTGCCGCTATGTCGCGGGCGCCGACGAGGCCGGGCGGGGCTCGCTGGCGGGCCCGCTCGTCGCGGCCGCAGTGCTCTTCGACCTCGAACGGCTGACGCTGTCCGACCGTCGCGCGCTGTCCAAGCTCAACGACTCCAAGCAACACACGGCCGAGGCCCGCGAGGAGCTCTACCCGCTGGTGATGCGGGCCGCGGCGCGCTCGGTGATCGTCACGCGCTGCGTGCGCGGCATCGACGCCCGCGGGCTTCACAACACCAATCTGGAGGCCCTGCGCACCGCTCTGCTCGGCGTGGCCAAGGAGGGCTCGATCTGCCTGGTGGACGGCTTCAACGTGCCGGCCTTCGGATTCGAGCAGCGTGCGGTGATCGACGGCGACTGCCGCAGCGCCGCCATTGCGGCGGCCTCCGTGCTCGCGAAGGTGAGCCGCGATCGCTACATGCGGCGCGCGGCCGAGCGCCACCCCGACTGGGACTTCGAGACGAACGTGGGCTACTCCACGCCCGAGCATCGCGCCGCGATCCGCCAGAACGGCATCTCGCCGCTGCACCGGATGTCGTTCCAGTCGATCGCGTACACGCAGCTCGCGCTCGAGGGCTAGCGGGCGCCCGCTGCGGGGGGCGGGGGCTCAAAACGCCCCCTCGACATGCTCGAGCTCCACGATCCGGCCGTCCTGGTCGACGCAGATGCCGATCGCGTCGAACCTGATCTCCGGAGGAGCGGGCCCCTCGCGGGAGGCCGCGGTGAGCCACGCCCGGGCCATGGTCCGGACCTGGCGCCGTTTGCGAGGGCCGACGGCGGCGAGCGGTCCCAACGGGCCCAGCGCTCCGGGCCGTGCGCTGGTGGCGCGCTGGCTCCGTACCAGGCGCGTCTTGACCTCGCAGAAGACGAGGAAGCGCTTGTCGCGGGCCACCAGATCGATCTCCCCGAGGCGGGTACGGAAGTTGCGGTCGATCACCACCAGCCCGCGCGCCTCGAGGTGCTCGGACGCGAGGCGCTCGCCCAGTCGGCCCAGCCTGCGGCGCGGATCCCCCGAAGCCGTCACCACGCAGCGCGCTCCCAGCCACCCAGGTCGCGGCGGACCAGGTAGCCGTCGGACTCGAGACGGCCGAGCGCCGCACGTACGTCGGCGACCGCAAGACCCGTGGCGTCAGCAACGGCTTCCACCGAAGCGGACCGCTCGACCTCGCCGAGTACCGAGCGCAGCAGAGCGTCTGCCGGCTCCGCCGGGCGCGCCGAGATCGGCACGGGCTCGCGCGCGCCGACTCCGAACAGCTCGTCCAGCACGTCCCGGGTGTCCGTGACCGGGACGGCGCCGTCGCGCAGCAGGCCATTGGTGCCCCGCGCGACCGACGAGGTGACCCGGCCGGGCACGGCGGCCACCGAGCGACCGAGGTCCTTGGCGAACTCCGAGGTGATCAGGCTGCCGCTGGGCTGCGCGGCTTCGACCACCACGGTCAGCTGGGCGAGCGCGGCCATTATCCGGTTTCGAGCGGGGAAGCTCCACAGGTACGGCTCGGTGCCCGGCGGCAGCTCCGAGAGGACCATCCCGGCCTCGCGCACGCGCTGGTGGAGGCTGCGGTGACGCCGCGGGTATACGACGTCCGGCCCGCAGGCGAGCACCGCGATCGGCAGGCCACCGCCGTCGAGACAGCCGCGGTGGGCAGTCCCGTCGATGCCCAGGGCGAGGCCGCTGACCACCGGCACCCCAGCGGCGCCGAGGCCACGGCCGAGCGCGTACGCGACCTCCGTGCCGTAGGGGCTGGCTCGTCTCGTGCCCACCAGCGCAACCGCGGGCTCGCAGCCGAGCGCCGACAGGGCGTCCTGCCGGCCGACGCCGAACAGGATGGCCGGCGCGTCGCCGAGCTCGAGCAGAGGGGAGGGGTAGGCGTCCGCGTGGTGACAGACGGCCGTGATGCCGGCGCGCGACAGCGACCGGCGCTCGGCCTCGCCGTCGAAGGCGTCGAGGAACGCGAGAGCCTGCTCCACCCGCCGCCCGGCCGCCGCGGCCACCAACTGCTCGTCGCTGAGACTGAGCAGGCTGGCGACCCGTGACCGGCGCTGAAGCAGGCCGGCGATACGGGGCGCGAGGTGGGCCAGCAGGAAGCCCCGGCGCAGGCATGGCTCGCAGCTGTCGATCACGCCGCCACCCGCTCCCAGCCGTCGAGGCGGTAGGAGAGCGCCTCGTCGAGATCGCGTGTCTGGACCTGATCGCGGCCGTCCAGGTCGGCGACGGTGCGCGCCACGCGCAGGACGCGGTCGTGCCCGCGTCCGCTGAGGTCGAGCTGCGTCCGGATCTCCAGTAGGCGCTCGAGCAGGTCGGAGTCGAGCGGGACCTGGCGGCGGGTCATGCGCCCGTCCATGTCGCCGTTGCAGAGGGCGCCGCTGCCGAGCAGCCGCTCGCGCTGGCGCTCACGCGCCACGAGCACGCGCTCGCGCACCTGCTCCGTTGGTGTGCGTCTGCGCTGATCGGAGCTCACGAGCTCGATCGCCGGCACGGCCTCGACCTGGCAGATGAGGTCGATCCGGTCCACGAGCGGACCGCTCAGCCGGCGCTGGTAGCGCCCGAGCTCGACCGACGTGCAGGTGCAGTCCCCGTCCGGACGCGCACACGGGCAGCGGTTGCAGGCCGCGACAACCATCGCATTGGCAGGGAACTCGAGCGTCCGCTGCCCGCGCATGATCTCGACTCGCCCCTCCTCGAGAGGCTGCCGGAGCGCATCGACGGCCGCGCGGCCGAACTCGGGGAGCTCGTCGAGGAACAGCACGCCCCGGTGGGCGAGCGTGATCTCGCCCGGCCGCGGCGTGGCCCCTCCACCCACGAGTCCCTGAGCGGAGATGGTGTGGTGGGGCGCGCGAAAGGGGCGCTCGCCGGCCAGGCGCCCCGCGCCCACACCGGCCACGCTGTGCATCTGAGTGATCTCGAGCGCCTCCTCGAACGTGGGCGGGGGCAGGATCCCCGGCAGCCTCCGCGCGAGCATCGTCTTACCGGCGCCCGGCGGTCCGACCATCAGGAGGTTGTGCCCTCCGGCTGCGGCCAGCTCCAGAGCGCGCTTGGCATCCTCCTGGCCGCGCACGTCCGCGAGGTCGAGCGTCCGGCTCGGCTCCACAGGCGGCGGAACCGAGGCCTCGACCGGGGCGGGCTCCCAGCGATCGTGCAGCATCTCCGCCAGCAGTGCGAGCGTGGGTATCGCGGCCACGCCGACGCCCTCGACCAGCGCGGCCTCCGCACCGTTCGCAAGCGGGACGAGAAGCCTCGCGTACCCGGCTCCCCGGGCGCCGAGCGCGGCCGCCAACGCGCCCCGCACCGGGCGGATCTCCCCGCTCAGCGATAGCTCGCCCACCAGCGCGCAGTCCGCCAGCGCCTCTCCGGGGACCTGGCCGCTGGCCGCCAGCACCCCGACGGCGATCGCCATGTCGAAGCTCGGCCCCGCCTTGCGGACGTGGGCGGGAGCCAGGTTGACGGTGATCCTCTGGCCGGGGAACTCCAGGCCCGAGTTGAGCAGGGCCGCGCGCACCCGCTCGCGCGACTCCCGGATGGCGCGGTCGGGCAGCCCGACGAGAGTGAACGTGGGCAGCCCGCGGCGCACGTCGACCTCGACCGTGACCTCGTGGCTCTTGACCCCCTCGAGGGCGAACGTGGCGACCGCGGCGAGCACGACCGGCACGCTAGGCCGAGGCGGCGCACACGTGGGCACGCTCGCGTGACGATTCGAGCACGGCCGTGTTACAACCGAGCCCGCCTATCCTGGCGGGCGATGGCCCCCCAGCGCGTCCCGACGGTCCTCGCCATCGCCGGCTCCGACTCCGGCGGCGGTGCCGGCATCCAGGCGGACCTCAAGGCCATCGCGAGATGCGGGGCTCACGGCATGACGGCCGTGACCGCCGTGACCGCCCAGAACACCGTGGGGGTGACCGGCGTCTACCCGCTTCCGCCCGAAGCCATCGTGGAACAGGTGCGGGCGGTGGCCGACGACATCGGCGTCGACGCCGTGAAGATCGGCATGCTCGGCACGGCTGAGACGATCGGAGCGGTCAGCCGGGCGCTCGACCTCGTCCCCGCTGCGCCGGTGGTGCTCGACCCGGTGATGATCGCCGAGAGCGGCACCCGGCTCTTGGACGAGGACGCCCTCGACGCGCTGCGCACGACACTCCTGCCGCGGGTGGCGGTGACGACCCCGAATCTGCCCGAGGCGATGATCCTGGCGGGTGCCGAGTACAACGACGTGGAGGAGCTCGCCCGCGCCATCCACGCCCTGGGCCCCGGCGCCGTGGTGGTCACGGGCGGGCACCGGGAGACGGCCAGTGACCTGTTCTTCGACGGCGATCGCGCGGTCGAGATCCAGGGTGAAAGGCATCCCGACGGGGCCGCCCACGGCTCGGGCTGCACCCACTCGTCGGCGCTCGCCGCCGCGCTCGCGCACGGGGCCGACCCGCTGGAGGCCGCCCGGCGGGCAAAGCTCGTGGCCGCCGAGGCGGTACGTGACGGCCTCCGCGGGCTCGGCGCGGGCGCGGGCCCGGTCGACGTGTTCGGACTCTCGCGTCGCTGAGCGCGGGCGCAAGCGCCAAACAGCGGGCTCACCGCGGCCGCGTGACATAATCGTCGGAGGTCGCCGTTCGAGGCTGCCGGACGCCGTCGCACAAGTTCACGGGAGAGATCGATCAAGTTCCTGCGCATGAAGCCCGGTCATGGAGAGGTCCTCCTCGCCGAGGGGGACCCCAGCCTGGAGGCCGACGAGGAGCGCCTGGTGGAGGAGTTCCGCCGCCAGCTCGACGAGGGCATGTGGGCCGCGGTGCCCACCACGAACTCCGGCAGCGGCCGGCGTGAGGCGCAGATGGTCAGGGACTACGCGGACATCCCGCTCGAGGCCGAGCGTGTGATCTTCTTCCCGCGCGCGTCCGGGGGCTGAGGAGCCGGCGCCTTGGTGTTCGCGCTCCTGGCACTGGCGCTGATCGCCATGGTGCTCGCGGCCCCGATGATCGGGAAGGCCGCCAAGGACTGGCGCCGGCGCCGGAGCGCCGACCGGCCCGATGGCCGGGGGCCCCTCGAGCTCGGCCTGTACGACCCCGGTCGTGAGCGTCGCGCCGAGCAACGCGCCCGCGAGCTGTTGCGCTCGTGCGTGAACGACGAGGAGTGGGGGATGTACCGCGACCTCGGCTTCATCAGGGTGGGCGGAAAGCACGCCCGGCGGGAGTCGGACAAGCGCAACGAGCGCAGTGGGTACGCCTACCTGGTCTACCCGCACAAGCCGATCGTGGCCTACGTGCCTGGCAGCGGGCAGCTGCTCAGCGAGTACTGCGTCGAGTTCCCGGATCTGGGCGGCGCCGGCGGTCGGCATCGCCTGCCCGCCTCGGACGACGTGCTCGCCAAGTGGATGGCTCTCACCTCGGACGAGGACCGCGTGATCAGGCGAGCCAACATGAACCTGATCGGCCGCCAGCACGACCCGGCGCGCATCCGCCGGGACCTGTGGCGCCTCGCCGAATGGGAGCGCCGCCGGGGTCCGCGCTCCCAGCTCGAGCAAAAAAGCCAGTGATATGGCGAGAGCCGCAGACACCGTCTGCTCGCATGACGGGCGACAACCGCAGTCGCAGCCGGGTCCTCCTGGACGGACCGGACAGAGCCGCGGCCCGCGCCCAGCTCAAGGGTGTGGGCTTCGACGACGAGGCTCTGCAGCGGCCCATCGTCGGCGTGGCCAACACCTGGACCGAGACGATGCCCTGCAACTTCCACCTGCGCCGTCTGGCCGAACGCGTGAAGGACGGGGTGAGGGCCGCGGGCGGGACGCCGATGGAGTTCAACACCGTCGCGATCTCGGACGGAATCACCATGGGCACAGAGGGCATGCGTTCCTCGCTCGTGAGCCGGGAGGTGATCGCCGATTCGATCGAGCTCGTCGCGCGCGGCCACATGTTCGACGCGCTGGTCACGATGTCGGCCTGCGACAAGACGATCCCCGGATGCGTGATGGCGCTCGCCCGGCTGTCCGACGTGCCCGGCCTGATGCTCTACGGGGGCTCGATCGCGCCGGGTCGCTGGCGCGGCAAGGACGTGACGATCCAGGAGGTGTTCGAGGGCATCGGCGCGCATGCGGCGGGTGACCTGTCGGACGAGGATCTGCTCGATCTCGAGAACCACGCCAGCCCGGGCGCGGGCGCCTGCGGCGGGCAGTTCACGGCCAACACGATGGCCATGGCCTTCGAGGTGCTCGGCATCTCACCCACCGGCAGCTCGATGGTGCCGGCGGAGGACGGCAAGAAGGGCCAGGTGGCCGAGGACTGCGGGCGGCTGGTGGTCGAGATGCTCGACCGGGGCATCACCCCGGCTCAGGTGATCACCCGCGAGTCGCTCGAGAACGCGATCGCGGCCGGCGCGATGTCGGGCGGCTCCACCAACCTCGTGCTGCACCTGCTTGCCGTGGCCCACGAGGCGGGCGTCGAGCTCTCGATCGAGGACTTCGACCGCATCGCCTGGGACACGCCGCTGCTGTGCGATCTCAAGCCCGGTGGCCGCTACGTGGCCACCGATCTTTACCGCGCCGGTGGCGTGCCGGTGGTGATCCAGCGCCTCCAGGAGGCCGGCCTGCTCCACGACGGGCAGCCCACGGTCACCGGCCAGACGATCGGTGAGGTGGCGGCCGCGGCCGAGGAGACCGAGGGTCAGGACGTTGTCCGCCCGCTGTCCAATCCGCTGAAGCCCAACGGCGGATTCGCGATCCTGCGCGGCAACCTGTCGCCGGACGGGTGCGTGGTCAAGCTCTCGGGGCACGACCGCACCGAGCACCGCGGCCCCGCCCGCGTGTTCGAGAGTGAGGAGGATGCCTTCGCGGCCGTGATGGAGAAGTCGATCCAGCCCGGCGAGGTGGTGGTGATCCGCAACGAGGGCCCGAGCGGCGGCCCCGGCATGCGCGAGATGCTGCACGTGACCGCCGCCATCGTGGGTGAGGGGCTGGGCGACTCCGTGGCGCTGCTCACCGACGGGCGCTTCTCGGGCGCCACCCACGGCTTCATGGCCGGTCACGTGGCGCCGGAGGCCCGTCACGGCGGCCCGATCGCCGCTGTGCGGGACGGCGACACGATCGTCTTCGACGTGGCCGCCCGCGAGCTGAACGTCGAGCTCTCCGACGAGGAGCTGGCCGCCCGCCTGGCGGAGTGGGAGAACCCACCGGCCAAGTACTCGAGCGGAGTGCTCGGCAAGTACGCCAAGCACGTGGGCTCGGCGGCGCAGGGCGCGGTCACGAGCTAGCGGGCGTCGGCCTGGGCCTCCGCAGCCGCTCGAACACCGCGCGGGCCACCGCGCGCTCCAGGTGGCGGACCCGGCCCCTGCGGCCCGAGCCCACCGCGACCGCCACGTCGGCCAGCTCCGCGCGCCGCTGCAGGAGCGAGGCGCTGAGGCCGTGCTCCTGCAGGCGGTCGGCGCGGGCGATCAGCGTGCGCCGCGCCAGTGCGCCGTGGCGCATCACGACCCGGCCGCCGTCGAGGCGCCAGCCCGCGGATCGGTGGCGCAGCAGGCCCCAGGCCACGCCGAGCGCCGCGAGCAGCGGGACGGCCGGCCAGGCCGCGGTAAGGGCGACGGTCGCGGCGGCGCCCAGCGCGGCTCCGGCGAGACCGGGAATCAGCGCGTAGCGGCGGCGGGCGCGGTCGGGCGGGCCCTCGAGCGGCCCGGCCGCCCCGGCGAGCGCCGGGACGAACTGGCCCAGCAGGGCCGGCACGTCGGCGAGCCGCACGAGCGGGAAGAGCGTCTGGGCCGCGGCGGCCTCGGAGCGATAGCCGGCCGTCTCGACCCGCACCGCCGCCAGGCCGAACGGCCGGCGCGACAGGCTCTCCACCACATCCACCGCGTGTACGCGCGCCAGCGGAATGCTCGCCGCCCTGCGCTGTACGAGGCCGCGGCGGATCTGAAGCCGGTCACCGTCGCGTACCAGCGTGAAGCCCGAGAAGGCCACGATCGCCCCCAGGAACGAGATGAGCAGCGTGGCCGTCGCGAGCGCGGCCACCAGCAGCGCGATCCCGAGCATGTCATCGGGCAGCCGGTCGATCAGGCGGGAGCTGCCGTTCTGGCTGAGCAGGACGTTGTCGAACAGCGCGGCGATGCCGCCCAGCAGCGGAAGCACCACTCCGATCTGCGGGGTCGTGAGGGCGGCGGCCGCGAGCGCGCGCGGAGACAGCCGCCACTCCGGCAGCTCGCGCGCCTCGGGCTCGGCCAGGCCGGCCGCCGTGCGCAGCTCGAGGGCGGCCGCATCGGACACGGCGCGCAGCACGATCTCTCCCTTGGCGCCGCCGCCGGCGGTCTGCACGTTCAGCTCCTGTACGCCGAACAGGCGCTGGAGGGGTCCCTGGGTGGTGTCGATCGCCTGGATGCGCGCGATCGGGACGCTGGTCTCGTCGGGCGACACCAGCCCGGTGCGCAGGTGGAGGGCGTCCTGGGCCACCCAGTAGACGGTGGTGCTCCAGCGCAGGTAGCCCACGACAAGCACCACGACCACGCCCATGAGACCCACCAGCACGGCGAGCAGGGGCGAGAGGGCGCTGGCACCGCCGCCGAGCACCAGGCCGGCCACCGCGGCCACCAGCAGCTCACGCACGTTGTCGAGTGCGGCCATCACGATCTCGGCCGGATGCAGGCGCCGCTCAGCGGAGAGGTCAGAGGTCATCGGGCGTGCGTGCCAGGACGGCTATGCGGTCGCGGATGGCCGCGGCCTCGCCGGGCCGCAGCGCTGGAATCTCGTGCGAGCCCGCGGCGGTGTGCACCTCGACGGTGCGCAGGTCGAACAGGTCGGCCACAGGATTGCGCTGGGTGTCCACGTGCTGCACCCGCGTCATCGGCACGAGCGTGCGCGTGACCACCAGCGCGCCGCGCAACAGGTCGATCTCCTCGTCGCGCACCTCGTAGCGCCAGGTGCGCCAGCGCAGCAGCGGCCAGACCAGGGCGCCGCCGGCGGCCACCACCAGCGCGGCGATCCGAAGGGCCCAGGCCGTCCACCCGGGCGCATCCGAGGAGGAGATGGCGGCGGAGGCCACCATCGCGCCGATCAGCAGCGGCACCGCCCACAGCAGGCCGCTGACGACGAAGTAGCCGCGCGCCTCGCCCGGCAGGCGCTGCGTGGGCTCGGGTGTCGGCGGCGCCGTCAGGCCACCTGCGACTCGCCCGGCACAGCCTCCCCGTGCTCCGCGGGACCGGTCTCGTCGAGGAAGCCGAGCACCACGTCGTTGAACGCCTTCGGGCGCTCGGCCATCGGGACGTGGCCCGTGTCGCGCATCACGACCTTGCGGCTGTCGGCGATCAGGCGCTCGAACTCGTTGGCGTCGCGGGCGGGGATGATCGCGTCCTTCTCGCCCCAGACGATGAGCGTGGGCACGTGCACGTCGGGCAGGCGGTCGCGGAAGTCGTAGTCGAGGCACGCCCGCAGCGCATCGGTGAAGCCGGGTTTGCTCGCGCCCTTGTAGAAGCCCTCGTAGGCGAAGTCGGCCTTGAGCAGGCGCGGGTGGCGCGCCACGAGCGCCAGGGTCATGTGGCGGGCGAGCGGCCGGGCCGCCAGCTCGCGCTCGCGCGCCGAGCCGTACGCGGTGAGTGCGGTGATGGCGCGGCCGGCGGTGAGGATCGGCGCCTGCAGCACGTCCGCGCTCGACACCCCGGCGGCCGACACCAGCACCAGCCGCGAGACCCGCGCGGGGAACTGGATGGCGATCTCCGCGGTGATGTAGCCGCCCATCGAGTTGCCCACCAACGCCACCTGGTCGAGGCCCAGCGCCGTGCAGAACGCATCCACGAAGCGCCCGTAGCCCGAAATCGTGATTCGCTCGTCCGGCATCGGGGTGAGCCCGAAGCCGGGCAGGTCCAGCGCCAGGACCCTCCGCTCCTGCGCCACCCGGGGCAGGTTCTCGAGCCAGTTCTGCCACTGGCCGCCGAGCCCGTGCACGAAGACCACGGGCTCGCGGTCGCCTGAGCCGAGGTCTACGTAGTTGACCGGCAGGCCGTCGACCTCGACCGTCTTCAGCTCTCTGCGCCAGTCGACGTCACGCCAATCGGGCCGGTCGGGGGCGCCGTAGTCGGTGTCCGCCTCGCGGTCACGACGGGGGCCGGCCGGAGCCGCTGCGGGGACGAGAAACCTGCGTGGCATCCATCTACTGTACGAGCACGTGGCCCGGATAGCCCTCGACATCGACTCCACGCTCCATCCTTATTGGGACCTGCTGCAACGCGTGGTCAAGGAGCGCTACGGCGTCGACCTGCCCTACGAGGATCAGCGCGACTGGGGCATAACGGTGCTCGAGCGCGATGCGGTGATCCACTGCGTGGAGGAGACCCATTCCGACGAGAACATCGCCGCCGGGGTGCCCTACCCCGACGCCGTCGAGACGGTGCGCGCCTGGCACGACCAGGGCCACTGGATCCACGTGACCAGCCACCGGCGTGAGAGCACCCGCGCGGCCACGGCCGCCTGGCTGGAGGCCATCGGCATGCCCTGCGACGACCTCCACTGCTCGTTCGACAAGGTCACCCGCTGCGTGGAGCTCGGCATCGACGTGCTGGTGGACGACAGCCCGGTGAACATCGCCAACGCCCGGGAGGCGGGCATCGTCGCGGCGACGATCATCCATCCCTGGAACGAGGAGATGGTGAGCCGCGACGGGGTGATCGGCGCCCGCGACTGGAAGCAGCTGAGGCGGGAGCTCGAGCCGCTGCTCCAGCCTGCTTGAATCGGCGCCGTGGCGGAACCCAAGCGCACCACCCTGTCCCTGCGTGATCGCGAGCCGGCCGTGCAGGCGCTCGTGCCCGCCGAGGAGCTCAAGGACCACCTGCCCGGCGTCGAGCCCGAGCGGCGGCTCACGGACTGGGGCCGCTCCGAGCGCGTGGAGGAGATCTTCGACGCCACCCTCGCCGAGTGGTTCTACCGCTACTGGTTCCGCGCCGAGGTGGAGGGGATCGAGAACGTGCCCGCTACGGGCGGGGGCCTGCTCGTGTCCAACCACTCGGGCGCCCTGCCGCCCGACGCGGCGATGATCGCCAAGGCGATCCGCGAGGAGCACACGCACCCGCGGCCGGTCAACATCACCGTGGAGCACTTCTTCAAGGGCTTCCCCGGCTTCAGCATGCTGATCCCGAAGATCGGCTGCGTGGCCGCCCACCCGGCCAACGTGCACCGGCTCCTGTACGACGAGGAGCAGCTGGTGCTCGTGTTCCCCGAGGGCCGCAAGGGCACGGAGAAGCTCTACAAGGACCGCTACCGCCTGCGCCGCTTCGGCCGCGGCGGCTTCGTGGAGGCGGCCATGCGCGCAGGCGCGCCGATCGTGCCGGTGTGCGTGGTGGGCGCGGAGGAGGCGGCCCCGGTGTTCGCCCAGATCGGGCTGGCCAAGCGCCTGACCGGTCTCCTCTACTTCCCGGTCACGCCGACCTTTCCCCACTTCGGCCTGCTCGGGATGCTCGGCTACCTGCCGGCCAAGTTCAAGCTGCGCTTCCTCGAGCCGATCCGCTTCGACGAGCCCGGGATGCACGAGGACAAGGCGCTCGTCCAGACCGTGGCCCACGAGGTGCGCGCCCGTATCCAGGAAGGCCTCTGGGACATGCTCGCCACGCGCAAGTCGGTGTGGTTCGGATGACGCCGGCCGGCTCGCACCGCATCCTCCTCACGGGAATCTCGACCTACTGGGGCGGGCGGCTGGCGCGGGCTCTCGAGCGCTTCAGCGAGATCGAGGCGATCGTCGGGGTGGGCGACCAGGAGCCGCAGGTCGAGCTGGAGCGCACCGAGTACGTGAAGGTGGGCGCTCAGCACGCGCTGCTGCGCCGGGTGGTGGAGGCGGCCGAGATCGACACGGTGGTGGATGCGCGCCTCGTGGTCGACTCGAGCACCACGACCCCCGCTAAGGCTCACGAGAACAACGTGATCGGGACGATGAACATCCTGGCGGCGTGCAGCGGGCCGGACTCACCGGTGCGCAAGGTGGTGTTCAAGTCCTCGACGCACTACTACGGCTGCGAGCAGGACGACCCGGCCTTCTTCGACGAGACGATGAGCCGCCCGCATCCGCCGCGCACGCCGATCGAGCGCGACATCGTCGAGGCGGAGGCCTCGCTGAACGAGTTCGCCGAGCGCAGTCCCGAGGTGGCGGTCACGATCCTGCGCTTCGCCAATGTGCTGGGGCCCGACGTCCGCACCTCGCACATCGACCTGTTCTCGCTGCCCGCGGTGCCGATGATCCTCGGCTTCGACCCGCGCTACCAGTTCGTCCACGAGGACGACGTGGTCCACGCGCTCGAGCATGCGGTGCGCCACCGCCTCCCGGGCCTCTACAACGTGGCCGCCGACGGCGTGCTGGCCCTGAGCGAGGTGGCGGGGCTGCTGGGCAAGCGCTACGCGCCCGTCCTGCCTCCCTGGGGCACGGGGATCGCCGCCGCCGGGCTGCGGCGGGTGGGGGTGAGGATCCCTCCGGAGGCGATGAACCAGTTGCGCTACGGGCGCGGAGTGGACAACCGGCGCTTCAAGGCCGCCGGATTCGGCTATCAGCACACCAGCCGCGAGACCGTGGCCAAGCTCGGCGAGCACCTGCGCCTGGACCCGGTGCTGCGCGGTCTGCAGGAGCCCTACCGCTACGAGCGCGAGGTTGAGGACTTCCTGCGCTGGAGCCCGCACGTCCGCAACGCCCGCGACAGGCGCTCGTCATCGCTGAGCCGAGACCAGATCGCCGAGCTCGAGCGGTTGCTCGCGGAGAACCCGGAGGCGGGCGGGCGGGAGCCGGCTGAAGGTGAAGGCGCAGGCGACGGCGACCGGCTGGCGGCGGCCGAAGCCCGCTCGATTGCCGCCGAGCGCAACGCCGAACGCGCCCTGGAACGGGCGAAGAAGGCGGAGCGCCGCGCAGCCGAGTCCGCCCTCAAGGCCACCGAGCGCGCCAAGAAGGCCGAGCGCCGTGCCCGGCGTGCCGCCGAGGAGGCGGTAGAACGGGTCACTCAGCTCTCGCGCCCAGGCGCGCAGGCGCAGACGGTGTCCGCTCCCGCGGCCCGGCCGGTGGAGCACTACGACGACCTCGCCGCCGAGGAGGTGATCGCGCTGCTGGCGTCGCTGGAGCGCGACGACCTGCTGACCCTGCGCGACTACGAGGCCCAGAACGCGAACCGTGAAAGGGTGATCGGGGCGATCGACTCCGTGATCGCCCACTCATAGCTCCATTCCTCCTGCAATTTGGCGTGTTTAGGCAGCGCAAGGCCGCTGTCACCGGTGTTGGGACGCCGCAACGGTCCCTACACTGATTCGCACTCGCGATATGAGGCACAAGTCGTTCATCCTCGTCGCTGTCCTCCTGATGGTCCTGGTCGGCGGCGCAGTCGCCGCCTATGCGTACGACTCGTCGCGCGAGGACCAGATCGCCGAGGGCGTGACCGTCGCCGGCGTCGACGTCGGCGGCATGACCTCCGACCAGGCGCGCCGGACCATCACCCGCGAGCTCTCGAGGCCGCTCGAGCAGCCGATCGCGGTGGTCTGGAAGCGTCAGCGCTTCAACCTCTCCGCCCAGGACGCGGGGGTCACGGCGGACGTGAACGGCATGGTGGACGAGGCCCTTCAGAAGAGCCGCGAAGGCAACGTCTTCAGCCGCGTGGCCCGTGACGTCACCGGAGGTGAGGAGAACGTTCAGGTGCCCGCCCGGGTGAGCTATGACGACAAGGCCGTCAAGCAGCTCGTGAGGCGGGTCAAGCGCAAGCTCAACCGGCCGGCGCGGGACGCCGAGGTGAGCTTCCCGTCGCTCGAGGAGGTCAAGGAGCGGACCGGCGTCCGGGTCCGCGCCGCGGCGCTGCACCAGCGCGTCGCCCAGGCGCTCACCGTCCCCGGCGTCGGCAGGCAGGTCCAGGCCGCGGTGGTCACCACCCAGCCCAAGGTCACGACGGCCGACCTGGCCGACAAGTATCCGGCCTTCCTGGTGGCCGACCGGGCTAACTTCCAGCTGCGCTTCTATCGCAACCTCAAGCTGGCCAAGTCCTACACGGTCGCCGTGGGCGCCGTGGGCTTCGACACCCCGGCCGGGCTCTACCACATCCAGAACAAGGCGGTCGATCCCGCCTGGACCGTGCCCAACAGCGGCTGGGCCGGCGACCTCGCCGGGACCGTGGTGCCCGGCGGCAGCGCCGAGAACCCGCTGAAGGCGCGCTGGCTCGGCATCTACGACGGCGCCGGCATCCACGGCACCGACCAGACCTACTCGCTGGGCAGCGCGGCCTCCCACGGCTGCATCCGGATGGCGATACCGGACGTGATCGAGCTCTACGACGAAGTTCCTGTAGGCGCTCCGATTTATATCGCCTGAGCGCGCTGCGTCAGGATCCGCTGCTCGGGTGGAATAAAGCCGCGGGCGCGTGGTCTGGACAGGGGTGCGCGTCCTGTTTGCCACCACACGCGGTGCCGGCCACTTCGGCCCGCTCGTCCCGTTCGCCCGTGCCTGCGAGCGCGCCGGCCACGAGGTGCTGGTCGCGGGCGCTCCTTCCGTGAGACCGCACGTCGAGCGCGCCGGGCTGGCTCTCGCCGCTGTCGACGAGCCGTCTGACGAGATCATCGATCCGGTCTGGCAGCGCGTGCGCGCGGCCGCACCGGACGAGGCTGACCGGATCGTGCTGAAGGAGATCTTCGCCGGCGAGTTCGCCCGCTCGGCCCTGCCGAAGATGCTGGCCGTCATGCGCGATTGGCGACCGGACGTCGTGCTCTACGAGACCTGCGAGTTCGCTTCGGTCGTGGCCGCGGAGCACCTCGGCGTGCCGCGCCTGCATGTGTCGGTGCTGCTGGCCGCCCGCGGGAAGCTCGACCTGTCGATGCTCGACGCCCCGGTCGAGCGGCTGCGGGCGGAGGCCGGGCTGCGCCGCGATCCTCAGGTGCCGCCCTTCTCGGCCGAGCCGTACGTGACGCTGGCGCCCCGCTCGCTGGAGGGTCCGTCGAGCAGGACGCCGCGGGGAACACGGCGCTATCGCGAGCCCGCCGGGCCCGCGCTGCCCCTGCCGGACTGGTGGGACGCGAGCGACGACCCGCTCGTGTACGTCTCCTTCGGCTCCGCCGCCGCCGGCAACGGCTTCTATCCCGACCTCTATCGCCGGGCGCTGGACGCCATCGACGGCCTGCCGGTAAGGGTGCTGCTCACACTCGGCACCGAGGTCGATCCAGCGGAGCTCGGCCCGACTCCTTCCTCGGTCCACGTCGAGCCGTGGGTTCCTCAGAACGCGGTGATGCCCCACGCTGCCGCCATGGTCGGCCACGGCGGGTCGGGCTCCACCCTGATGGCCATGGCCGCCGGACTGCCGCTTGCGGTGGTTCCCCTCTTCGCCGACCAGCCCCACAACGCGGATCGCGTGGCGGCCCTCGGCGCCGGCGTACGCGTCGAGCCCGATCGGCTCCCCGATCTGCGCGAGACGGTCCAGGCCCTTCTTGCCGAGCCGGGCTACCGGGACGCAGCCGGCCGCGTGGCGGCCGAGATCGCGGCCCAGCCGCCCGTGGACGAGGTCGCGGAGCTGCTCGAGCAGATCGCCGGCGGCGACGCGCTGGCCGCGTAGGGCGTTCCGCTCCGGCCTGTGCTTTGCCGTCGAGTTGTCCGACGGCGGCTGGGGAAGGGGTTGCTGTGTTCAGTTGACCCCCTATGCGGGGGTCAACTCATCCCGGCGACACGTGGGCTAGACCCCGATCTCCTTGACGGGTATCTCCACCCACCCGTCGGCCTCCAGGAGGGGCTGACGCCCCGTGTGTCGAATGCAGAGCGTGCCGATGTATACGCCCCGCTCTCGCTTTACGAGGACCGCGTACCACATGGTGGACGCGTCGCTGGGCCCCTGGATCGGGTGCCACGGCAGCTGCGGGCGGTCGTTTTCGTCCACCAGCCCGGCCTCCGCGAGCTGAGAACGGGTTGCCACCCGGCCATCGCCCGTGTTGACGAAGAACACACCCACCGCAGAGATGATGGAAGGCTCGGCGGACACCGCCGCCTCGCCGGCCCAGGCTAGTTGGAGCGCCGCCCTCGAGCGCTTCGACGACTGGCAGCTAGCCCGCGGGCTGCGCGAGAAGACGAGGCGCGCCTACGGCGTCGATCTCGGCCAGCTCGCCGCCTGGGCGGCCTCACGCGACCTCACGCCCACCGAGCTCGGCCACCGGGACCTGCGCCAGTTCGCCGGTGTGGTGTCCGAGCGAGGAGCGGCGCGATCGACGGTGGCCCGCAAGCTCGCCGCGATCCGCAGCTTCTACCGGCAGCTCGTCGAGCGCGGCGAGCTGGAGGCCAACCCGGCCGATCTCGTGTCGAGCCCCAAGAAGGACGCCTACCTGCCGCGCGTGCTCAAGCCGGCGGAACTGGCCGAGCTCCTCGAGCGCATTCCGGCCTCCACTCCGCTCGACCTGCGCGACCGGGCCATGCTCGAGCTGGCCTACGCGGCCGGGCTGCGGGCGGAGGAGCTCGTGAGCCTCGATACCCGCAGCGTGGATGCCGATGCCGAGGAGGTCCGCGTGGAGGGCAAGGGTGGGCGCACGCGCGTGGTGCCGGTGGGCGAGCACGCCGGGAAGGCGCTCGACCGCTACCTGGCCCGCGGGCGCACGGTTCTGTCCACCGGTGAGAGCGAGGCGCTGTTCCTGTCCAAGAGCGGACGCCGGCTCTCGACCTCGGACGTCCGCCGCCGGCTGCGCGTCCAAACCAGGCGCGCGGGCATCACGCCGCACACCCTCCGGCACTCGTTCGCCACGCACCTCCTGGAGGGCGGCGCCGACCTGCGCGTGATCCAGGAGCTCCTGGGACACTCTTCGATCAGCACGACCCAGACCTACACTCGGGTAGAGTCGAGTCGCTTGAAGAAGGCGTATCGACGTTCGCACCCCCGCGCCTGATCTGGCCTCATGGAGACGAACCTCAAGGCGATCGATCTCAAGGACTTCTGGCGGCGCTACAAGGAAGAGCGCGACGAGAAGGCCCGTGAACGTCTCGTCCTCGCCTACGCGCCGCTGGTGAAGTACGTGGCGGGCCGGATGTCGAGCGGCCTGCCGTCGCATGTCGAGGAGGCCGACCTCATCTCCTACGGGCTCCTCGGCCTGATTTCGGCGATCGAGCGCTTCGAGCCCGAGCGCGAGATCAAGTTCGAGACCTTCGCCATCACCCGCATCAAGGGCTCGATCATCGATGAGCTGCGTTCGCTCGACTGGGTGCCGCGCTCGGTGCGCAGCAAGGCCCGGGAGATCGAGAAGGTCAACGCCAAGCTCGAGCACGAGCTCCATCGGGCGCCCACCGATCAGGAGATGGCCCAGGCCCTCCACGTCTCGGTGGAGGACCTGCAGGACTCGCTCGTGCGCATATCCAACTCGTCGGTGGTGGCGCTCGACGAGCTGTGGACGGTGTCCGACTCCTCGGGCGACCAGGTTTCCCTGCTCGACACGATTCAGGATCCGGCGGCGCTCGACCCCGCCACGGAGATGGACACCACCGAGATGAAGGACCGCCTGGCGGACGCGATCGCGCGCCTGCCCGAGCGCGAGAAGCTCGTGGTGGCCCTGTACTACTACGAGAACCTCACGCTACGAGAGATCGGCGAGGTGCTGGGCGTGACCGAGTCGCGCGTCTCTCAGCTTCACACCAAGGCCGTGCTGCGGCTCAAGTCCCGTCTCCAAGGCGAACCCTTGGCGGACGACGAGTAGCAGGTCTGGCCGGTGCCGAGCCGCGACGCGGCGCTGGCCGGCCTCGCACGGGACGCGCTCCGCGGCCCACCGCTGGACGATTTCCTCGAGGCCGCGGTGCACGCGCTGCGCGACGAGCTGGGCGCGGACTTCGCCTCGCTCGCCGAGCTCACCGGCAACGGGCAGGAACTCCTCGTGCGGGCCGGGGCGGGCCCGCCCGGGCGCGTGCCCGAGAGCGGGGAGCCGGTGCTGGTCGAGGACTTCGGCTCCAGTGCGGCCGTGGCTCCCTCACCCGAGCAGCGCGATCTCGGCGTGGTGAGCGCGCTCGCCGCCCCGGTCGCGGGACCCGGCGGCCGCTACGGCGTGCTCGCGGTTCACGGCCGCCGCCCGCAGCAGTTCTCACCCGACGACCTGCCCTTCCTCTGCGGCGTGGCCGAGCTGGTGGGACTCGCCGTGGAGCGCGCCCGCAGCGAAGAGCTCCTGCGCGACGAGGAGGCGCGCTTCCGCGCGCTCGCGGACACCACGCCCGCGCTGCTGTGGATGACCGACGCCGAGGGCCAGGTCACGTTCGTGAACAGCGCCTGGCTGCGCTACACCGGCCGCACGTACGAGGACGACCTCGGCGACAGCTTCGCCACGAGCGCCCACCCCGACGATCGCGCCGAGCTGTTGGCGCGCTGGCAGGAGGCCTTCCGGCGCCGCGAGGAGTTTCGCTTCGAGTACCGGCTCCGGGGCTCGCTCGGCGGCTATCGCTGGGTTCTGGAGGTGGGCACGCCGCGCTTCGTCGACGGGGAGTTCGTCGGCTATGTCGGCACCTCCAACGACATCCACGAGCGCCGCGCGATGGAGGATTCCCTGCGCGAGTCCGAGGCGGGCTTCCGGGAGCTGGCCGACACGGCGCCGGTCATGATCTGGACCACCGACGAGGAGGGCCTCGTCACGTTCGTCAACGACCGCTGGCTGCGCTTCACCGGCACCACCGTCGAGGAGGAGCTGGGCCATAGCTGGCACGTGGGGGTTCACCCCGACGACGTCGAGACGATGCTGGCCTCGTGGCACACGTCGCTGGCGGATCGCTCCCACTGGGAGTGGGAGTACCGGCTGCGCTCCGCGAGCGGCGAGCACCGCTGGGTCGTGGACCGCGGCGTGCCGCGCTTCGCGGGCGGCCGCTTTGCCGGCTACGTGGGCAGCGCGATCGACATCCACGAGCGCAAGCTGCTGGAGGAGCGCCAGCACGAGATCTACGAGAAGGAGCACGCGATCGCCGAGACGCTGCAGCGCAGCCTCCTGCCCGAGCGTCTGCCCGACATCGAGGGCCTCGGCCTGGCCGCGCGCTACCTGCCCGCCGGTGAGGGCGCGGCGATCGGCGGCGACTGGTACGACGTGCTGGAGCGCCCGGACGGGCGCGTGGCGCTCGTGGTGGGCGACGTGGTGGGCCACGGGCTGCGCGCCGCATCGACGATGGGTCAGCTGCGCAACGCCTTCCGCGCCTACGGCCTGGTGGAGGCCTCTCCCGCCGAGGTGGTGGCCCGCATCAACCGGCTGGTGATGAGCGGTGTGGACGAGGTGATGGCCACCGTCCTCTACCTGGTACTCGACCGCGAGACCGGGGAGGTGGCCTTCTCGGCCGCCGGCCACCCCCCGCCGCTGCTGCTGGCCGCCGACGGGCCGCGCTTCCTGGAGGGAGGGCGCTCGGTGCCGATCGGGGCCACCGATCCGGCCGTGTTCCGCGAGGCCCGGGCCGTGATGCCCGAGGGTTCCACGCTCCTGCTCTACACCGACGGCCTGGTGGAGCGTCGCGACGTGCCGCTGTCTGACAGCCTCGACCAGCTGGCCGAGCAGGCCGGTGAGGCCGACCAGGGGCTCGACGAGCTCTGCGACCGCGTGTTGCGGGCGGTGCTCGGAGAGCGCGAACCCGACGACGACGTGGCTCTGCTGGCCGTGCGGCCGGCCCGGGCGCCCGCCGAGGGCATCCGCATGTCGCTGCCGGCCGAGCCCGAGTCGCTCGCGATACTGCGGCGTCGGATGGCGCGTTTCCTGCACGCCGCCGGGGTCGACGAGCTCGAGTCGTACGAGATCACGTTGACCGTCTGCGAGGCAGCCGGGAACGCGATCGAGCACGCCTACGGACCGGGCGACGCCAGCTTCGACGTGGAGGCCCGGCTGGTGGGCGACGAGCTCACGGCGAGCGTCCGCGACCGCGGCCACTGGCGCGAGCGGCGGGACGAGCACCGCGGGCGCGGCCTGAAGATCATCGAGGGGCTGATGGACGCGGTGGACATAACGAGCGAGCACGGCGGTACCTTGATCACGATGCGGAGGCGGCTCGGACAAGTCCAGGCCGCGTGACCACTCCCGCCGAGATCTCGGTCGAACGGCGGAGCGGCACGCTCGTGGCCCACCTCGGTGGCGAGATCGACATGACCAACGCCGGTCACGTACGCGACGAGCTGCTGGCCTCCGTGCCCAATGACGCGCTCGCGCTGGTGATCGATCTCGGCGGGTGCCGCTACCTCGACTCGGCGGGAATCGAGATCCTGTTCGACCTGTCGCGGCGCCTGGCTCGCCGCCGCCAGCAGCTGCGGCTCGTGGTGCCGCCGGGGTCGCCGCTGCGGAGGGTGCTCGAGCTGACCGAGGTGTCGAGCGCGGCCCCGATTCACGAGGAGATGGATTCGGCGCTCGCCGGGTAGGCTGATTGCTCCAGCCAGTAAAGGAGCGTTATGGCGCACGAGTCGCCGAAACGGATTCGCAATGTGGCCTTGGTGGGCCACCGGGGCGGCGGGAAGACCTCTGTGAACGAGGCCCTCCTGTTCGAGGCGGGCGCGATCAACCGCTTGGGCTCGGTGGCCGAGGGATCGACGGTCTCCGATGCGGCGGCCGACGAGAAGGCGCGCGAGATGTCGATCTCCGCGAGCCTCTCGTCGTTTCGCTGGCAGGACCGCAAGATCAACCTGATCGACACCCCGGGCGAGCCGAGCTTCGTGGCGGACGCGCTGGCGGCCCTGCGGGTGGTGGAGGGCGCCGTCTTCGTCATCAACGGTGTGATGGGGGCGGAGGTGACCACCGCGCGCCTCTGGGAGCGCGCGGCCGAGCTGGGCCTGGCGCGCATCCTGTTCGTGAACATGCTCGACCGCGAACGGGCCGATTTCTTCCGCAGCCTGGACTCCCTCAAGAGCGCATTCGGCCAGCACGTGGTGGCCACCGAGATCCCCATCGGCGCCGAGCACGAGCTCGAGGGCGTGATCGACCTGATCGACATGAAGGCCTACCGCTACGACGGGGCCGACCGCGAGAACTGCTCCGAGATCGAGATCCCGGACGACCTGGCAGACCAGGCGCAGGAGTACCGCGAGAAGCTGATGGACGAGGTGGCGGAGGTCTCCGACGCTCTGATGGAGCGCTACCTCGAGGGTGAGGAGATCTCACACGACGAGACCGTGTCGGCGCTCAAGACCGGTGTGACCGACGGCCATCTGTTCCCGGTCACCTGTGGCGCGGCCACGCGCAACCTCGGCATCAACCGGCTGCTCGACGCGCTGGTGGACGACCTTCCCTCGCCCGCCAAGCGCGGCGCGATCGACCTCGACGGCGTGGTCCTCGAGCCCGACGAGACGAAGGACATGGTGGCCTTCGTCTTCAAGACGCTCGCCGACCCGTACGCCGGGCGGGTGAACCTCTTCCGGGTCTACCAGGGGGTGCTGGCGCACGACTCGCACGTCTTCAACTGCCGGGCGCACGTGAAGGAGCGGATCGGCCAGCTGCTCGTGCCGCAGGGCAAGGACAACGAGCACGCCGACGAGTTCGGGCCGGGCGACATCGGCGCCGTGGCGAAGCTCAAGGAGACCCACGCGGGCGACGTGCTGGCCGCCAAGGACGCCGACATCCCACTCGCCCTGCCCGCAATGCCGCGGCCGGTGATGGCCTTCGCCATCGAAGCCAAGGCCAAGGGCGACGAGGAGAAGATGGGTCAGGCCCTGCGACGGCTGCAGGAGGAGGACCCGACGATCGACTTCCACCGCGACTCGCAGACCGGCGAGCAGATCCTCGCCGGGATCACGCAGGTCCACGTGGAGGTGATCGTGGACCGCATGAAGGAGCGCTTCGGCGCCGAGGTGGAGCTGCATCCGCCGCACGTGCCCTACCGCGAGGCGATCAAGTCGAGCGCCAAGGCCCACGCCCGCTACAAGAAGCAGACCGGTGGCCGCGGCCAGTTCGCCGACTGCCACATCGAGGTCGCGCCGGGCGAGCAGGGCAGCGGCTTCGAGTTCGTCAACGCGATCAAGGGCGGCGTGATCCCCGGCGGCTTCATTCCCGCGGTGGAGAAGGGCGTGCAGGAGGCCATGCGCACCGGCACCGTCGCCGGCTTTCCCGTGCGCGACGTGCGCGTCACGGTCTTCGACGGCCAGCACCACTCGGTCGACTCCTCGGAGATGGCGTTCAAGATCGCCGGCTCGATGGCGTTCAAGGACGCCATGGAGAACGCCCAGCCCACGCTGATGGAGCCGATCATGACCGTGCTCGTAACGGTGCCCGAGGCGTCGGTGGGCGACGTGATCGGTGACCTCAACTCGCGTCGCGGACGGCCCCTCGGAATGGAGCCCAAGGGCGCGGTGACCGAGGTGCAGGCCGAGGTGCCGATGGCCGAGCTGCTCGAGTACGCGCCGGACCTGAGGGCGATCACGGGCGGCCAGGGCGAGTACTCGATGGAGCTCGCCCGCTACGAGGAGGTGCCCGGACACGTGGCCCAGAGCGTCGTTCAGCAGGCCCAGCAGGAGAGAGAGGCCGTGAAGGCGTAGCTGCGGCAGCGCCTGAGACGGCCCCGGGGCCCCTATCATCGGGGCCGTGAAGAAGGAGCTAAGGCCCGTTCACGACGTGGTGAGCTGCGATGTCTGCGGCCGCACCATCCTCAAGGGCGAGCGCGCCGAGTGGTATCTCGCGCCCGGTGGGGCTCGCCACCGAGTCTGCGACCTGTGCGCGACGAGGGCCCAGCACCACGGCTGGATCCGCGAGTCCGCGGCCGGCGATCTCCCCACCCGGATGCCCCGCAACGAGCCCCGGCGCGGCGTCTTCGGGCGACTGCGCCGCAAGCGCGGCCCCGAGCCCGTGCGCGGGCACGAGGAAGAACGCATGAGCGACCCGCCCGAGACCGGCCCGGACACCGGCGAGCAGCCCCCGGCCGACGAGCCCACGCCCGCACCCGCACCACCGCGCGAGCGTCCGCGCTCGCGTCCACAGGACCCGCGTCACGTGCGCGCGGTGCCCACCACGCCCGAGGCGAAGATCGATCGGGCGATGGAGCTCTTCAACGGATCCGGAGACGCGCGGACCATCGCGGGCCTGGCGCGCACGCTGGGCCCGGCGTGGGTGAGCGTCCAGCCCGACGCCGACCAGCCGAGCTTCGTCTCGCTCTTGGTGGCCTGGGAGCTGTCCTGGTACCGCTACCGGGTGGACCTCGGGGCGGAGGGCGATCCGGTGGAGATGCTCGACAAGGGCGAAGAGCTCAGCCAGATCGACAAGTCGCTGCGTGAGTGGAACGCGGCGCTCGACGACGACGGACGCGTGACCGGCAGCGAATCGCCGATCGAAGCCCCGCCCGGCGGGTGAAGGTCACAGTGCACGTGGACGGCGGGGCCCGGGGCAACCCCGGTCCGGCGGCCGTGGCCGCGGTGGCCTCCTCGTCCGAGGGCGAGACGCTCGGCGAGCGCAACGCCTACATCGGCGAAGCGACGAACAACATCGCCGAGTACCGCGCCCTGCTGCTGGGTCTCGAGCTGGCCCGGGACCTGGGCGCCAGCGAGGTCGAGGTGGTCAACGACTCGGAGCTCGTGGCTCGCCAGATCGGCGGCGAGTACAAGGTCAAGCACGCCGGGCTCAAGCCGCTCTTCCTGGAGGCGATGTCAGAGCTGCGCGGCTTCGACTCGTGGGCGGTTCGGTCGGTGCGCCGCGAGCACAACGAGCGAGCCGACGAGCTGGTCAACGAGGCTCTCGACCGGGCCCTGGGTTAGGCTCGCCGCCCAGACTCGCCCCTGATCCCCGGCAGCGGAGGGCCGCCGGATGGCCGAGAGGAGCACCCGCCGGAGATTCATCAAGCAGGCCGGGACCTCGGCCGCCGGCGTCGGCGGCCTGTTCGCGCTCGCGAGCGCAGGCCGGGGCGGGGCGAGGCACGACGGCCCCAACGTCGTCGTGATCATCGTCGACACGCTGAGGGCCGACCACGTCTACGGCAAGCGGGCCCGGACTCCGAACATCGACGCCCTGGCCCGCGACGGCCTCAGCTTCACCCGCTTTCACCCCGAGGCGATGCCGACAGTGCCTGCCCGCCGCTCGATACTGAGCGGCCGCCGGGTCTTTCCCTTCCGCGGCTGGCATCCCTACCGCGGCCTCCTGGCCGAGCCCGGCTGGGCGCCGATCGCCAACGTGGACACCACCTTCACGAGCGCGCTGCGCCGCGCCGGGTACTGGACGGCCTACGCCACCGACAACACGTCGCTCGGCTTCTCCCCGCCCTGGGGACCGTTCCGGCGCAGCTTCGACCTGTTCAAGCGGCGCGGCGGCCAGATCGGCGGGCGTTCGGACGGGGTGTCCGACGCCGAGCTGCGCCACTGGCTGCCGCCCGCGATCGACGACCCCGACATGCGCGACCGCATCCGCCGCTACCTGGCCAACGGCCGCTACTCGCACGACGAGACCCAGTCCTTCGCCGCCCGGGTATTCCGCGACGCCACCGCGATCCTGGAGCGCGCGGCGGCGCGCCACAGGCCCTTCGCCCTGGTGGTCGACACCTTCGAGCCCCACGAGCCGTGGACGCCGCCGCGGCGCTACGTGGACATGTACGGCGACCCGGACTATCACGGCCCCGAGCCCGCACGGCCCTACTACGCGCCGGTGTCGCGCTACCTCCACGGTGCCGACCTCGTGCTGGTCGACCGGATGAAGGCGCTGTACGCGGCCGAGGTCACGATGACCGACCGCTGGCTGGGCGTGTTCCTCGACCGGCTGCACGGCCTGCGCCTGGAGCGCGACACAGTGATCGTGCTCGTGTCCGACCACGGCTTCTACCTGGGTGACTACGGCTACACGGGCAAGACGGCGAGCATCCTGCACCCGGCGCTCATCCACGTGCCCCTGATCGTGGTCGATCCGCGCGGGCGCCGAGCGGGGGGCACCAGCAGCTGGTTCGCCTCCACGCACGACGTGGGGCCCACCGTCCTGTCGATGGCCGGGGTGCCGGTTCCGAAGGGGATGGACGGTGTGGACCTGTCGCGCCTGTTCGAGGGGCGGCGGCCCCCCGAGCGCGACTACTCCTGGGGCGGCTACGGCAACAGCTGGTACCTGCACAGCGATCGCTGGACGGCCTTCGGCGCCAATGACGGAGGACGTCCGCAGCTGTTCGACCGGCGCCGCGATCCCGGCGAGCATCGCAACGTGGCCGCGGCGCACCCGGGCACGGCTCGCCGGCTGGAGGGGGCGCTACGAGGCCGGGCGGGCGCGCTGCCCACCTTCCCGTACTGACTCGCGCCGCGCGTATAGGGTCTCCGGCGAAATGCCGATCGGAGTCGTGACCGTCGAGATAATCCAGCCGGGCGACTGGGCCGAGAACCTGCTCGCCGCCGCCGGAGCCCGGCTGCAGACGTCGTCGGTCCGTGAGCTCAACGGCGAGGTCGCCCAGTTCTGGCTCGACAACGCCACCGCCGAGGAGGCCTACGAGGCCGTCCAGGGCGCCCTCGACGCGGTGGGCGCCGACTGGCCCGAGTACCTCGAGCTCCAGCGGCCGAGCAGCTAGGGCCGGCGGATGTCCTTTCGGGTGGTCGTTCCGGGCGAGCTCGACTGGATCACCCGCCCTCACGAGCCGAACGAGCCGGCTCGCCACGTGGCCGAGCTGAGCGAGGTGGCCGGGTTCGCCCACACTCGAGCCAATGTGTGGCGCTACGAGCCCGGGGCACGAGGGCGACGCCACCGGCATCCGATTCAGGAGGAGACCTTCGTGGTGCTCGCGGGCACGCTGTCGATGTACCTCGGCGACCCGCCCGAGCGGCATGACGTACCGGCCGGCGCCCTGGTGCATGTGGAGCCCGGCACGGCTCTTCAGAGCGTCAACCACGGCGATACCGACCTGCTCGTCTACGCCTACGGCACTCCACCCGAGGACGAGCACGCGGAGATCCTGGACAGCGCGGTCTGAGCTGTAACGCCGCGCCTCGCCGCGACACAGATGGACATGGCTGACGACTCGCACACAACCCGCTACTCCGACCTGAGCGCGCTCTACATCAACTGAAACGAGGACGGGGCCAAGCACTGCTCCATGAACATCCTCTACTCGCTCCAGCACCTCGGCTTCACGATCCCGCCCCAGGCCGACTCGGGCTGGATGGGCGAGGCGGGGCCGGGACCGAGCTACCTCGACCCCGGCTCGGGCGGGCCGGAGAACGACTTCACCAACCGCAACACCGCGTTCCTCACCTGGAACCTGCTGCACCTCGCCCGCATGCTCAAGGACGCGGGCGGCATCCCCGCGCACGGCAACCAGCGCTCCGAGTGGGACGCCGGCTGCCGCGTCGACTACGCCAATCCCGACTACCGCTGACGTTCAGCCCACGGCCGAGCCGTTGGGCTTGACCACATCCGCTTGCGCGCCTCCCGGGGTCGGCCGGCACCCGTGACGGAGCGCGTAAGGAACTCGTAAGCGCGTCCTGCCACAGTTGGTGCGGCGTGGTTGCGCTGATGGCCTTCGCGTTCGTGGCGGGAGCCGCCACGGCGCTCTCGCCCTGTGTCCTGCCGGTACTTCCGGTGGCACTGTCCGCCGGGCTCACCGGGGGGCGGCGGCGGCCGCTCGGGGTGGTGAGCGGGCTGGCGCTGTCGTTCGCGTTCGCCACGGTCGCCCTCGTCTACGTGATCGACGCCCTCGGGCTGCCCGACGACCTCCTGCGCAACCTGGCCATCGCCGTCCTGCTCGGCTTCGGGGTGACCCTGCTCGTTCCCCCTCTCGCCGCGCGCGTGGAGGCCGCCATCGGCCGGATCGTCCCCCGCCGCGCGGCCGCCGCCAACAACGACGGCGGGTTCTGGTCCGGCTTCGCCGTCGGCCTCAGCCTCGGCCTCGTCTACGCGCCCTGTGCCGGTCCGATCCTGGCCGGGGTGATCACGGTGTCGGCCTCCCAGTCGTTCACGGCCGGGCGGCTGGCGGTAGCGCTCTCCTACGCGGCCGGCAGCGCGCTGGTGCTGTACGTGCTGATGCGCGGAGGGCGGCGGCTCACCGCCCGCCTGGCTCCCAACGCGGGCCGCTTCCAGATGGCGATGGGCGCGGTGATGGTGGTGGTCGCCGTACTGATGCTCGCCGACTACGACACGCGCTTCCAGACAGCCATCGCCGACGACCTCCCCGCCTTCCTCGTGAACCCCTCGAAGAAGCTCGAGGAGGGCGAGGGCGTGCGCGACCAGCTCGCCAGCCTGCGCGGCCGGCGTTCAACGGGGCCCGGCTTCGCCCAGGCCGCCGAGCCCGATGGCTCCGAGCTCCCGGTGCTGGGTCCCGCACCCGAGTTCACCGGCAACCAGGCCTGGTTCAACACGCCTGGCGACCGGCCGCTCACGCTCCACGGATTGCGCGGCAAGGTGGTGCTGATCGACTTCTGGACCTACACGTGCATCAACTGCATCCGCACCCTGCCCTACGTGAAGGCCTGGGACAGCCGCTACCGCCAAGACGGGCTCGTGACCGTGGGCGTGCACACGCCCGAGTTCCCCTTCGAGCGCGACGAGCAGAACGTGCGCGACGCGATCGCCCAGAACGGGCTGCGCTACCCGGTGGCCCAGGACAACGACTACGCCACCTGGAACGCCTACTCCAACGAGTACTGGCCGGCGAAGTACCTGGTGGACGCACGCGGCCGCGTGCGCTACACGCACTTCGGCGAGGGCGGGTACGGCGAGACCGAGAGCGCGATCAGAGCGCTGCTGGCGGAGGCCGGACAGCGGCCGGGGCGCCGCGCTCGCGCTCGCGCCGAGCGGGCTTCACCGTTCGTGACCACACCGGAGAGCTACCTGGGGGCCCACCGCGCCATGCACTTCATCAACGGGACGATCCAGCGCGGCACACGGAACTACCCGCCGCCCGAGCAACGGCTCGCTCCGGACAGCCTCGCCTACACGGGCCGCTGGCGGATCGGCGAAGACTCGGCGACCGGCGTGCAGAACGCCCGCCTCGACCTCGCCTTCGGCGCACGCCGGGTGTTCCTGGTGCTCGGCTCGCGCGGGCAGCAGCCGCGCGAGCTGCGGGTCCGGCTGGATGGGCGCCCCATTCCCGCACGCCTCGCGGGCGACGATGTGCGCGCCGGCCGGGCGCTGATCCGGCGCCAGCGGCTGTACCGGCTGGTCGACCTGCCCCGGGCCGAGCGCCACGTGCTCAGCCTCGACTTCGCGCCGGGCGTGTCCGGCTACGCGTTCACGTTCGGCTGAGTTTGCGATCCTGGGCGCGGATGGGCACCAACTCCGACATCCTGCGTGCCGGCTACGACGCCTGGAACCGCGATGACTGCGACGCCTGGCTCGAGTACCTGCACCCCGACGTTGAGATCCGGACGTCCGGCGTGTTCCCCGACCTCGCCGCGGTCTACGAGGGACACGCGCGAGCGAGGAAGTTCTGGCGTCAGCTGCACGAGCCGTGGGAGAAGTTCCGCATCGCGGTCGAGGACATGGAGGAGGAGGGCGACTGGGTGGTGGCGGCCATCCGCTTCCGCGCGACCGGGGTCGACAGCGGGATCGAGGTGGACATGCGCTTCGGCCACGCCATCAGGGTGGTCGACGGACTGGCCACCGAGTTCGTGACCCGCCGGACGGCCGAGGAGGCGCTCAAGGCCCTCCCCGACCGGCACATCGAGGCTCGCTCGAGCAAGCCCGTTTTCACTCCGGCGCCGGAGGGCTAAGCGGGCGGCCGCGACTCCTGGACGGCCCAGCCGTTGCCGTCGGGGTCGCGAAAGAACACGAACCTGCCCCAGTCGAAGCTCTGGACTTCGCTGACCTCGACGCCGCGCTCGACCAGCTCGGCCCGCGCGGCTTCGATGTCTGAGACCACCATCTGCAGCCCCTGGGTAGAGCCGGGGGCGGCGTCCACGATCCCCCTGCCGATCGCGATCGAGCAGGCCGACCCGGGCGGCGTGAGCTGCACGAAGCGAATCTCGTCGCTGACGGTGTGGTCGTGATCGGGGTTGAAGCCCGCCTGCTCGGTGTAGAACCGCTTGGCCCGGTCGACGTCCGACACGGGCACCGCCACCAGCTCCAGCTTCCAGTCCATGCGTGAGATCACTCCTTCGGCGGCGGCGGTTCCGTGCCGGCCGCCATTCGGGCTCTGTATTCCTCTTCCGTCGTGCCGCCCACGATGTCCCGCGCGCGGTCCTTCAGCCGCTCGGTGATGCGGCCGTGCCGGAAGCGACGCTCGGCCTTCGCCTGCTTCCGAGGCCGGCGCTCGCCGTAGCGGCGCTTGCCCCAGGGCGAGTCCGGCTTGCCGATGCGGCACGCACCGTAGACGGCGAGCGGGAGGAAGAACAGCCCGACGGCGCCGTGAAAGATGCGCGTCTTGAGAAAGCACACGCCCACCACCCACAGCAGGAGGCCCAGGAGGATCAGGCTCGCCACCAGATCCCCCCCGGAATCGCTGAAGACCTCGAACGGCACCGAACCGAGGAGGAGCAGGCCCATCGCGGCGACCGCGATCAGCGTCGCGTCGATCGATCTGCGGCCCTCCTTGGCCCAGTACACGTCGGAGACGTAGAGCCAGAGCGCGAACTCGTCGATCGTGAGACCCATGCCGATGCCGAAGAGAAGGGCGCTGGCCTCGTACCAGAAGCCCACGTCGTTGAGGGCGAAGCTCAGCACACCGGCGGCCATCATCGTGGCGATCCCGAACACCATGTGGTGGACGTGCAGTCCCCCGTCGCTGACGATGCTTCCCGGCCACCACGGCACCCGCGGGCTGCGCTGGAGCCTCGTGGACACACGGATCACCAGAAACGATCCGACCAAGCCGAACAGCACCAGGAACAGGTACTGGCGACCGTGTGCGACGAGCTGGTCGTCCCAGAAGTCGACGATGATGGAGGCGGTGAGGGTCATCCGCTGGGTGCCACTTCATACCAGCGGCTAACCTGGCGGCGCGGCGTCGCGACTTCGAGTTGGGCGGGCGCGCCCTCGGGCGCGTCGCCTTCTCCGGGGCTACCCCGGGGAGACCGTATCGACCAGGGCAGCTCATCGCGGGCCCCCGTCCTGCGCCTGGCGGGGCAGGCAAGGGCACGCACGACGCAGAGCAGTCGAAGCGCGTCGCCGCAATGATTCGGGCCCTTGACCGGCTCGTCCCGATACCACGGCCTGGCGCGCAGCCTGGCCGACGCCTTCCTCGCCGGCCCGTGGGACGAGGCCGAGCTCACCGCGCGGGCCCACTCGCTGTTCGACCGCCGCCCGGCGTGGATACCGGCGCTCTCGAGCCACGTGCTCGCCTTCTACCACCGTCCGCCCGCCGACCGCCCACGCGAGCTCGCGCGCTTCGTGGCGCTCTGGCTCGAGGGCAGGCCGAGCCTCAGGACGGACAGGCTTCCCCGCGTGCGGCGCCGGCTGGCCGCGGAGCCGGCGATGGGCCGGCGCCGCTGGCCGGTGCCCGAGATCTCCTCGCCGGCGCTGCTGGCGGAGTTCCTCGACGTGAGCGACGGCCGGCTCGACTGGCTGGCCGACGCCCGCGGGCTCGAGCGGACCGTCCTGGACGCCCGCCTGCGCAACTACCACTACGCGTGGCTGCCTCGCCGCGACGGACCGCCGCGGCTGATCGAGCGCCCCAAGCCGCAGCTCAAGTCCCTCCAGCGCCGCCTGCTGCACGAGCTGCTGGATTGGATCCCCGCCCACGGGGCAGCGCACGGATTCACCAGGGGCAGGTCCGCTCGCAGCCACGCGGCGATCCACGTGGGCAGCTATCTCGTCCTGCGGCTGGATCTCGAGGACTTCTTCGCCTCGGTGAGCGCCGGTCGGGTGTTCGGGATCTTCCGCACCGCCGGCTATCCCGAGCCGGTGGCGCATCAGCTCACGGCGCTCACGACCAACGCCGTGCCGGTGGCCGAGTGGGCAGCGCTGCCGCGGCCCACGACTCCTGCGCTCATCCAGCCCCACCACCGCCTCGGCCGGCGTCTGGCCACGCCGCATCTTCCCCAGGGTGCGCCCACGTCGCCCGCCCTCGCCAACCTGGCCGCGTTCTCACTCGACCGCAGGCTGAGCGGCCTGGCCCGAGCACTCGGCGCGCGCTACAGCCGCTACGCGGACGACCTCACCCTGTCCGGCCCGCGGCGGCTCGCCGGCCGCTCGAGCCGGATCCGCGCGACCGTCACGGAGATCGCGGGGGAGGAGGGGTTCAGGGTCAACGAGCGCAAGACGGTCTTCGCCACCCGGGCCGGGCGCCAGCGCGTGTGCGGGATCGTGGTGAACGAGCACCCCAACGTCACGCGCGCCGAGTACGACGAGCTGAAGGCGATCCTGCACAACGCCGCGCGCGACGGTCCGGCGGCCCAGAACCGCGCGGGCGTACCCCACTTTCGCCGGCACCTGATGGGGCGAATCGCCTGGGTGGAGGCCCTCAACCCGCAGCGCGGCGCGAGGCTGCGCGAGCGCTTCGCCCGCATCGATTGGACGCGGGAGTAGGTCCCAGCCGGACCTGCGTTTTTCGCGCCCGTGCCCCGGGCACGTTGAGGACCAGGCGTCATGTCCGAGCCGGTGACAGAACGCGAGGTCGATACCCAGAAGCGGCGGGCGTTCGTGGCGTCGGGTCTCGGTTGGGGCCTCGACGGCTTCGACTGGACGATGTTCGCCTACGCGCTGCCGGCCATCACGGTGTCGCTCGGGCTGTCGGCCTCCGACGGGCCGTTCATCGTGGCCTTCAGCCTCGTGGCCTCGGCCTTCGGCGGCGTGCTGGGCGGCACGCTTGCGGATCGCTTCGGCCGCGTGCGGGTCCTCACCTTCGTGATCCTGGGGTATTCGGTCTTCACGGCGCTGACCGCGACGGCCCAGAACTTCGAGCAGCTCCTGTTCTGGCGCACGCTGCACGGCTTCACCTTCGGCGCCGAGTGGGCCGTGGGCGCCGCACTCCTGGCGGAGTACGCGAAGCCCGAGCAGCGCGGACGCACGATGGGCATGCTCCAGAGCACCTACGCCATCGGCTGGGCGTTCTCCACCGCTGCCTACCTGATCCTCTTCAACGCGATGAACGACGACCAGGCCTGGCGCTACCTGTTCCTGCTCGGGCTGCTGCCCGCGGCGGCGGCGTTCTTCATCCGCCTGAGGACCAAGGACCGGGTCGAGACCGGGAAGTCGCAGGGAGCGAAGATCTCGTTCCCGCTGCTGTTCCGGCCGGAGATCAGGCGCACGTCGATCCTGGCCACCTTGTTCGGGGTCGGCGGGCAGGGCACGTACTACTCGGTGTTCGTCTTCCTGCCGACGTTCCTCGTCGAGGAGCGCGGCCAGACCGTGGTGGGCACCGCCACCTACAGCTGGGTGGTGATCGCCGGCTCGTTCATCGGCTACGTCGTGGCGGGCTTCATCCACGACGCGATCGGCCGGCGCCCCGCGTTCACGTTCTACTTCCTGGGCTCGGCCGCGGCGATCACCGCGTTCGTGTTGATACCGATCGACGGCAGCTTCACCACCTACGCCGTCAGCTTCCTGCTCGGCTTCTTCGCCTCCGGCCAGGCCGCCGGCTACGGCTCGTTCCTGGCCGAGCTGTTCCCCTCGAACATGCGCGCCGCGGGCCAGGGACTGGCCTACAACGTGGGTCGCGGGCTGGCCGCGCTCGGTCCCGGCTTCATCGGCATCACCGCCGACTCGATCGGCCTGGGCGAGTCGATCATGATCGTCGGCTTCGTGGCCTGTGCGCTGGCCATCACGTGCGTATGGCTGCTGCCCGAGACGCGCGGCAAGGTGATCGTCGACGAGCCCGACCGGTCGCCGCGAGAGCTCGCCGGCGTCGCCGGTTAGCCCTTCGCCCCGCCCCCGATCCGCCCGGCCACTGGTACCTTGCCGCCGTGACCCGCGCCCGGCGCCGGCTGGCGATGCTGCTCGTGGGGGCGGGCACGTTGCTGTCGGTCGTGTCTCCGGCCGTAGCCCAGGATTCGGCCGAGCGCCGGCTCGTCGCGAAGTACTCGCCCGTCGTGATGCTGCGCGAGCAGCGCGACCCGCCGTGCGACAACAAGGAGGAGCAGTATCTGCCCACCACGGTCGACGTGGTGCTCGGCAACCCGCAGGTCAAGCTGACGGGCCCGCGTGGCAACAAGCGGCCGCCGAAGAGGGCGCCGACGGCGGCCGACATCGCTGGGCTCGGACAGGCTTGGTACCTGAACCTGCCGGGGAACCCGCCGGCGCCCGGGTGCACGTATGCGCGCGACTTCGCGTCCATCAAGAAGAACCAGCGGCCCCCGGCCCTCACCTACGCGCACATCGCCCGCCAGGCGGACCAGCCGGGGCTGGCCCTGCAGTACTGGTTCTTCTACTACTTCAACCAGTTCAACGATCTGCACGAGGCCGACTGGGAGGGCATGCAGATCCTCTTCGACTCGAGCTCGGCCGAGGGAGCGCTGGCCGAGGAGCCCAGCGCGATCGGCCTCTTCCAGCACGAAGGTGGCGAGAGCGCCGACTGGGACGACGAGAAGGTCGAGAAGAAGGGCAACCACCCGGTCGTCTATCCCGCCGCAGGATCGCACGCCACCTTCTACGAGTCGTCGGTCTTCCTGGAGAACGGACGGCGGGGCTCGGGCCTGGGCTGCGACGACACGAGCGAGCCGGTAAGCGAGGTGCGTCTGAGGCACGGGCTCGTGCCCACCCGGCCGCCGCCGGGCAGCCGCTACCAGTGGATCACCTACCGCGGCCACTGGGGACAGCGCCAGCCGGGCTTCAACAACGGCCCGCAGGGGCCGATCGAGAAGCTGCAATGGGTCCAGCCGTTCGAGAAGCAGGACCAGATGCGCTCGACCAGCGCTCAGCTGCCGAGTGGCTCGCTCCTCGGGCCGACCGTGACCAGCGCGTTCTGCGTGACGGTGGAGCAGCTGTCGGCCTTTCTCAACCTGGCTACGGACAGCCCTCCGGGGGCGATAGCCGTGGCGCTGGCGGCGATCGCGCTGGTGGTGGTGCCCGCGTCGCGCACGCGCTGGCGCCCGGTGGAGCTGATCCCGCTGCGCCGTCCCCGCGCGATCGGACAGCTGCTGCGGGCAGCGCGCCGTCTCTACACCCGCCACTGGCGAGTGCTGATGGCGCTGGGTCTCACCTCGCTCGTGATCGTGGGGTTCTTCGAGGGATTACGCCGGCTGGCCGAGGCGCTCCTGGGCGAGGGCTCGCTCGACCTCGTGAGCTCCTCCAGCTCGGGCCAGGGCCTGTCGGGATCGATCGTGGGGATCGGCTCGCAGGTCGGCCTGGCGGTGGTCTCGGGAGCGATCGTGACCTTCATGCTCGAGCTGGAGCGCGGACGAACGCTCGGGGTGGTGGAGTCCTACCGTGAGCTCGGGCCGCGCTTCTGGCGTGCGGTGCTGGTCCATCTGCTCGTGCGGCTGTTCTTGGGGCTTCTCGTGATCACGGTGATCGGCATCCCGTATGCGATCAAGAAGTTCGTCGACTGGCAGTTCGCCCAGCAGGAGGTGGTCTTCGAGGATCGTTCGCTGCGGGAGGCGCTGCACGGCAGCAGGCGGGTGGTGAGAGGGCACTGGTGGCACGCCGGCGTGGGCGTCGGCGTGCTCTTCCTCCTGGGTTTTGTCGCGGGTCCCATGCTGGGCTTTGCGCTCGTGTTCACCTCGCTCTCACCGGAAGCCATCAACCTCTTCGGGTCGTTGGTCTACGCGCTGGTGGTGCCCTACGTGGCGGTGGGCCTCACGCTCCTGTACCTCGACCTGCGTGCTCGCCAGGGGGCAGGGTGACCGACGGCGAAACCCAGCTGATCCCCGGTGTGGCGAAGCCGCAGCGCTATCTCCCGCGCTTTCACTGGGAGCTGCTCGTCTGCGGGCTGCGCGGCCACGAGCTGGTGGGCACCGACGCCGCCGAGCTGCGGCCCGCCGACGCTCTCGTGGCCCGCGAGATGGACGGACGGCGCTGGCACCGCTGCCTTCGCTGCGACAGCTGGCTGCCCTTCGCCCCACCGAGCTCGCCGGAGCGCGCGCATCCCCCCGACCGCGACCAGATCGAGCTGCCGCTCCGCGGCCGCCCGCTGCGGGACAAGATCGTCCTGCGCGCGATCGCGATCGACCGGGCCTTTCACTTCGTCGTTCTGACCGCGCTCGCGATCGGCGTCTTTCTCGTGGCCGAGAACGAGACCGACCTCCGCGACGTGTTCTACGCGGTTCTCGGTGCGATTCACGGCGTGCTCGGCGGACCCACGCACGAGAGCGACGGCGGCTTCGTGACCGAGATCGACGACCTGCTGTCGTGGCCGAAGGACCGCCTGTATCTGATCGGCCTGGCGCTGGCCGCCTACGGCGTGCTCGAACTGGTGGAGGCCGTGGGGCTGTGGCTCCAGCGCCGCTGGGCCGAGTACCTGACCCTGGTGGCCACCGCCGTGTTCCTGCCCATCGAGATCTACGAGCTCATCAAGGGTGTGACCCCGTTCAAGGTGATCGCGCTGATCGTGAACCTCGCAGTGGTCGCCTATCTCCTGTTCGCCAAGCGGCTGTTCGGGATCCGGGGCGGCGGCGCGGCCGAGGAGGCGCTGCGAGCCCGCGACGTCGGCTGGGAATCGCTCGAGCGAACCGCGCCGGAGGCCTACTCGGGCTAGGCGCCCGTCCGCTTGCACCCGTCTGGTCCCGTCGTCATGCTTGCGCCTGCCGCACCCCAAGTGGGGACTCGCCACTCACCAAAAGGAGCTAAGCGCGCATGGACGACTCGCAGCAGGGGAGCCGACCGACGGCATGGATCATCGCGACGGTGGCCTTCGCCATCGCGGCGATCGGGTTCGCCATATGGGCTTTCACCACCAAGTCGGATCTCGACGACGCCAACGCGACGATCGACAAGCAGAAGACCCAGCTCGCCGCTCAGTCCGGCGAAGCAACCCAGACCGAGCGTCGCCTGACGGCCTTCGGCGCGCGCGAGCGCGCCGCGTTCCGCCGTGTCAGGCGCCGCTACATCGGTGAGGAGACCGAGGCCGGCCAACTCAAGCAGAACGTTCAGAAGGAGGCCGCGGACGTCCAGGACGCGCGCGACCAGACCGCTGCCGCGCAGAGCCAGGACGAGAAGAACGCGGCGGCGCTGAAGCAAGCTCAGCAGGAGAGTCAGCTGTCAGCCGCGTGTGTGCAGGGCGCGGTCGGCGCGCTCGACAAGTTCTTCAATGCCCCCAACGCGAGAGCGGGTGGCAGGGCGGCGGTGGCCGAGCTCGAGTCGATACAGAAACAGTGTCAGCAGGCCAACTGATCGCCACCGTACGAGAAAAGGTTTGCTGACTAGACACATACGCAACCACCAAATAGGGTCGCGCCATGACTCGTAACACAAGGATGTTCTCCCTATTGGTGGCCTCGCTCGCGGCCATCGCCGTGCTCGCTCCGTCCGCCTCGGCGGCCGAATATCAGTGTCCTGGCACCTTCCAGGTCGAGCACAACGACCGAATCGGCGGCATGCAGCTGCCGAAGGGTCCGTACGTCGTCACCGTGCTCGACTCGACGACCATGGGATGTACCGAGGCCGACCGCCTTTTCTCCCAGTTCCTGGAGGACTGGGACGGCCGGCTCCCGCGTCCGTGGGTGGCCACCAACTCCACGCGCACGTTCCGCGCTGGACGCAACAGCACGGTGGGATTCAGGGTCGCACCGGACTCCAATCCCAATCCGCCCGTGCCGCCGGAGCCGCCGACGCGGCGCGTATGCCCCGGCTACTTCACGGTCGAGCACAACGACCGGATCGGGAGCTTCCAGATCCCCAAGGGGAACTACCGGATCACGCTGCTGTCCCTCCGCGTAGTTGGCTGTAGGCGGGCGGTCCGCTACCTCCAGAAGTTCCTTCAGGACTACGACGGAGTGCTGCCGCTGCCATGGCACCTCGATCCCGGCACGGCCACGTTCCAGCGCGGCCACGCCCACATCGGCTTCCGGATCAAGCCGTACGTGAGCCAGGAGGGCGTCGGCGAGGTTCGCCGGGGTAGGCATCCGAGTGGCGGCCAGTCGAGGTGCCCGGCCACGTTCCGCGTCCTCAACAACGACAGCATCGGAAGGCTCAGGCTGAAGAAGGGCAACTACTGGGTCTGGGTCAAGGGGCTCAGCTGTCCGCGGAGCTCCAAGCTGTTCGCGCAGTTCCTGGACGACACCTCCGGCAGGCTGCCCGCCGGATGGCGCGTCAACACGACGACGGGCACGTTCACCAAGGGCAGGGCCCTGTTCCGGATCAAGCCGGTCAGGCCGTAGTCACTTCCGTCCGCTGAGTGAGCGGCGGCAGCTCACGCTGCCGCCGCTCATGCCGTCCACGAGCGCCCGGGTGTTGTACGCCAGGGCTCCGGTGTAGCTGCCCGCGGCCGTTCCCTCCTCGCCGAGCGTGTCGGCCCACAGCGGCGCGCCGACCTCGGCCCCGGCCTCGCGTGACAGCGCCTGCTCGAGCCGGTCGCTGATACCCGATTCGGGGAACACAGCCTCCACGCCCTCGTCCTCGATCTGGTTCACGAGCCGTGAGACGTCCTTGGCCGACGGCTGGGCCTGGGTGGACAGTGAAGGGATCACCGAGCCGATGACCTCGATGCCGTAGCGGTCGGCGTAGTACGCCAGCGCGTCGTGGGTGGTCACGAGCTTGCGCTTCGCCGCCGGCACGCGCTCGATGCAGGCGGCGATCTGGGCGTCGAGGCGCTCCAGCTTCTTCGTGTAGGCGGCCGCGTTCTGGGTGTAGATTCGCCGTCCGGCTGGGTCGGCCTCGATCAGCGCGTTGCGGATCGTGCGCAACCGCGCGAACCGCGTTTCGGGGGTTCTGCCACCAGTGCGGATCACTGCCGAGCTTCTCCACGGAGTCGCTCAGCTCCACCACTTCGGCGTCGCTGCCGGCGCTGTCGATCAGGCCGTCGAGCCAGCCGTCCAGGTCGCCGCCCGACTTGAACACCACCGCGGCGCCCGCCAGCGCTGCGGCATCGCTCGGCCGCGGCTCGTAGTCGTGGGGGTCGGCCCCGCTGGTCAGGATCTGCTCGACGTCGACCCGATCGCCGCCGACCTGGCGCACGAGATCGCCGACCTGCGTGGTGGTGGCCACCACCGTGAGCTCCCGTCCGTTCGCCCCGGAGCCGTCCTTACCGCACGCGCTCAGAGCGCTCGCCGAGATTGCGAGGAGCAGCAATGCGAGGCCGACGGCGTGACCGGGCAGGCGGGGCATCGCCTCCTGACCTTACTGAGAATGATTCTCAGCCCGAGTCTCCCGGCGTCACGAGAGCGGCCTCGTAGGCCACCACCACGGCTTGGACGCGGTCGCGCAGCTCGAGCTTGCGGAGCACGCTCTTGACGTGGGTCTTGACCGTCGCCTCGCTCAGCACCAGCTCGGACGCGATCTCGCCGTTGGACATCCCGCGGGCGATCAGCGTGAGGACCTCGAGCTCGCGCGGGCTGAGCTCCTCCAGGCCGGCCGGCGGGGTCAGCGGCGGGGCGCTGCGCGCGAACTGCTCGATCAGTCGCTTGGTGATCGCGGGGGCGATCAGGGCGTCACCCGCGGCCACAACTCGAACCGCGGCGAGCAGGTCCTCGGGCGGGACGTCCTTGAGGAGAAAGCCGCTCGCGCCCGCGCGGAGCGCCTCATACACGTACTCGTTGAAGTCGAACGTGGTGAGCATCAGCACGGCCACCGGGTGCTGGTCATCGGCCTCGGCGAGGATGCGCCGCGCGGCCTCGATCCCGTTCAGGTCGGGCATCTGGATGTCCATGAGGACCACGTCCGGATGGCGGCGGCGCGGGCGGGGGCGGCGTGTCGGCGCTGTCGGGCCGCCCGGCGTTCCAACGCGGCCTGAACGTGCCGGGGCGCCGGCGCGTGCTCCCCGACGTGTCGGCTCACGCTTCGATCCTCCCGGGCTGGCCCGTGGTGACCGACAACAACTGGGTCGTCGACGGCGGCACGAGCGCGGCGTCCCCGCTCATCGCTGCCGGCTTCGCGGTGCTGAGCGCCCGGAGCGGGCTGCCGGCCGGCCGCCGCTCGGCCCGGTCAACGGCCTGCTCTACGCGCTGCAGGCCGGCACCCCGGGCACGATCTTCGACGTCGTCTCCGGCGCCAATGGCTACAGCGGGAAGGTGCCCGGCCTGCGCGCCGGGCCCGGCTACGACCAGGCGAGCGGCCTGGGCGTGCCCCGCTTCGACCGGCTCGCCGCCGCGCTCCCGCCGCCCGCCGGGTAGCGGAGCCCGAGCGTTTAGGCTAGGAGGCTTGGCCCCCGCGCAACAGCGCAACATCGAGACGGTGCACCGCGCCTGCGACGCGTTCAACCAAGGCGATCTCGACGGGATGCTCGCCGAGATCTCGCCCGAGTTCGAGTACGTGACCGCGGGAACCATTCCCGACCTGAGCGGCACCTACCGGGGGACCGATCGCTTCGAGGCGTTCGTCCGGCGCTTCTGGGAGGACTTCGAAGACGCTCGTCTGGAGATCCACGAGGTGGTGGACCGCGACGACGCGGTGATGGTCTCGATGACCATGCTCGGTCGTGGCAAGCAGAGCTCGGCGGAGACGAGCTGGGAGGTGTTTCAGGTGTGGACGATGCGTGATGGCAAGGCCATCCGGGGCCAGGGGTTCATCAGCCGAGACGAGGCCCTCGCCGCCCTGAGCACACAACGCAGGGCCGACGCGAAGCTGTAGCCCCGCTCACCACGCGTCAGTATTCGCCCGCATGGGGGTCACCGACTTCGACACCAAGGTCGCAGTCGTCGTCCGCGACGATCTCGCTGCGTGGCAGCGGCTCAACGTGACCGCGTTCCTGATCAGCGGCGTGACCGCCGCGGCCGGGGCGGAGATCGTCGGCGAGCCCTACCGGGACGCCGACGGCGAGCAGTATCTGCCGTTGCTGCGCCAACCCGTGCTCGTGTACGCCACCTCGGGAACGAAGCTGGCCACGGTGGCCCGTCGCGCTCGCGAACGCCAAGCACCGTTCGCCCTCTACACAGCCGACATGTTCGCCACCGGCCACGACGGTGCCAACCGGGCGGCGGTCGAGGCGGTGGCCACCGAGGACCTGGACCTCGTGGGAGTGGCCCTGCGCGCCCCGCACAAGGTGGCCGACGGCGTTCTGCGCGGGCTCAAGCGCCACCCCTGACGTGCGGATCTGCCGGCTGAAGTGGTTGGGAGTGAGGCTCGGACATCGTTCGGCCCCCCCAAGCCGGTGACCATCCGGCAGGCCGACGGCAACTACGTGATTCTCGCGCTGGGTAGGGGCCGCTACGCCTTCTACGCTCACCTCAAGCCGGGCAGCCTGCGCGTCGAGCGCGGCGACCGCGTACACGCAGGCGACGTGCTCGGACTGCTGGGCAACAGCGGCAGCTCCACCGGTCCGCACCTTCACTTCCACGTGATGAATCGCCCGTCGGCTCTGGCGGCCGACGGCATGCCCTACGTGTTCGACCGTTTCCGGACCGCGGGCCGAATCCCGCCGCTCGATGATTCCCTGGTCGCCACCATCAACTCCGGGGAGCCGGTGCCCGTCGACCCGGCCGGCGCCGGCCCGCACCGTCGCGAGCTCCCACTGGGACGCGACGTCGTCGGCTTCCGATCAGACTGACGGGCGTTCGCCGGGGGTGGGCAGCCGGCCGAGGCCGGGTCGACGCCGGCGCACCGCGGCCCACAGATGATCGGCGCCCGCCCAGGCTGCGAAGCAGAGGCCACCGAGCGTTCCCGTCACGGTGAGCAGCACGCCCGCGGCCGCGGTGGCCGCGACACCGTCGCTGCCGAGGATGAGCACCGCGGCGGCGGCCCCCACGGTGGGCCCCACGGGCAGCTGTCCGAGCGTGACGACCGCGATGAGGACGGCGATCGCGTCGAACAACGAGGCGTCGACGCCCACGGCGTGCAGCAGGAGCCAGTTGCGGAGGATCTGCGCGAACACCGCGACGAGCACGAATCCGATCACGCGGCTCCCTCCGTGCAGGCTGCGAAGGACCGCGAGGCCGCTCCACAGCTCCCGGCCCTTGCCGAGCGCGAGGCGCCGGAGGCCGGCGCTGGCGAGCCCGAAGATGAGCAGCACCGCGATCGGCAGCCACCACGGCAGGCCGAGGGGCCCGATCAGGGTGAACGACGCGGCGGCGGCCAGCATCCCCTCCACGGCGAGTATCGGGAACTCCGCGGCCACCAGGGTCGATACCTGGGGGCAGGAGTCCGGACAGGAGCGCCGCAGAGCGGCGATTCGCGCGGCCACCCCCAGGTGGCTGTTCAGTACGCCGCCGAGAACCTGCATGCTGGACGCGCGGTAGAGGACGCGGCGGGGGACGGTTCCTCCGGCCGCCTCGATGGTGATGTGCCACGCCTCGCTGCGCGACACCAGCGCAACGGCCTGCAAGAAGACGGTCACCAGAATGACCCAAGCCGAGACGCTCGACAGCGCCGCGGTGAATTCTTCGCGGCGGCCGGCGAGCAGCCAGATGAGCACCGCGGCGGTGGCCAGCGATCCAGCCACGGTGAGGAGCGTGCGGTGGCGGCGACCGAACCCGAGCAGCCGGACGAACGGCCTGGCGCGCCAGACCTCACGCGGCGGGCTCGCCGTGGCTTCCGTTCCCGCGGCCATTGCTGTGGGCGCTGTTAGGGGGTGCGCTTCTTCAGCAGCTTGGCGTGCTGCACGGCCGCGATCTCACGACGCGCGTCCTCGCGGCTGCGCTCGTAGGAGGCACGCCTCTCCCGACCCTGCTTGCGGGCGTCGGCGTTGCGCGACGCAACCGCGTCCCTGGTCTCCTTCCAAGCCGCCTCCCCCCGGCTCGAAGACTTCCAGCCGGATCCCTCATCGTGTTCGGCCATACGGCACCTTCCCTCACGGCTCCCAAGTGGTTGACCACTGGGGGCGCAGGGAGCGCGACACCCGACGGTGGAGACTGCTCTAACGAGAATACTCGGATGTTCTCCCGTGTCACGGCCCGCACCCAGGAGTAGAGTCGCTCTACGTGACCGCCTTCTTCATCCCGGACAACGCCCCCGGGGTGGAGGCGGAGGGGGCGTACGCGCGCATATGTGAGGCCGCCACGGCGGACACGGGCCATCCGCCTCTGCCGGTACGGATCTTCAGCCTGTCCTTTCGCCATCAGGGCGCCGATCTCCACGCGGAGGTGGGCAGGCCGGATCCGCTCGGCGACCGGACCGTGCTCGCGATCCTGGACCTGGGGCGGGAAGCGCCCTACCTGATTCATTGCGGCTCGATCGGCGAATCGCCGCAGCACCTGCTGGTCCGCAAGCCGGTGTACTCGGTGACCGAGTTCTCGGTCTGAGCGCCTCGTCACCTGCGTCCGCGCTTCTCCGGGCGCGGACGCGGCGGGTTCTTCTCGCGCTCCGCCGGCGTCATCTTCCTGATCTTCAACTGGCCGTTGTCGACCTGCTCGCGGATCAGATCCAGCTTCTCGCGGCGCTTCTGCTCCGCACGTTCCTGCGGGCTGCTCATGGAGTCCCGTCTTTGCCGCCCCCAAGCCGGACCTAACCCTCGGAAGGTGTAGGAGGCGTGACACACCCGACGATGGGTAACGATGTCAAGGCTACCGCCAACCCCGGCTATCCTCCGCGGCGGTTTCCCGAGAGAGGTTTAGGAGGACAGATGCTGGGGCGTCTACGTCGCCGACAGCGGGCGCTCGAAGAGTCTTACGAGGGCCGGTTGCAGCGGCTCGAGCAGCAGGTCGGGCAGTTGGAGGAGCTCGTGGAGGCACTTCAGGACGCCGTTCATCGCGAGTCGGTGCGGCGGGATCAGGAGGCGGCGGACGTCCAGCGGCAAGTGGCTCCACACGAGCTTGCCCGTGCGCTCAGCGAGGACGCCAGGAAACGGGGCCTGGAGTGACGCGGATCCTGCTTGCGACCGGCGAGCTGCTCGAGGTCGAGGACTCGTTCGACGCGGTCGTCAAGGCGCTCGAAAACGCCGCCCGCAGCAGCGCGGGGACCCTTGCCCAACTGGCCGAGGCCGGGAGCGGCGAGCGGGTGGCAGTCAACGCCGCACACGTCGTGCTGGTTCGCCCAAACGACGCCTAGCAGGGACCAGGCGCTACCCTGTGCCTACGGGTCGGGCGTCCTGCTCGACCGAAGCAGTGCTAAGCGTTCTCGCTGTTGTTGCCCTTCGTGCACCTCCGCGTCTCGCGGTGCACATACCCCCGGAGGGGATACAGATGGCAACAGGAACCGTTAAGTGGTTCAGCGACGACAAGGGCTTTGGGTTCATCACACCCGACGAGCCCGGCAAGGACCTCTTCGTACACCACAACGCGATCCAGTCCAGCGGCTTCAGGTCGCTGGCCGAGGGCGCGAAGGTGAGCTACGAGGCCGAGCAGGGCCCGAAGGGCCCGGCTGCCGCGAACGTGCAGGTGATCTAAGCGGCCACCGTAGGCGCGACGGAGGGCTCGTGCGCGAGCCTTCCGTCCGCGTGCCCGCGTTCGACTACCTGGGAAGGACATACATGGCCGGCGGCAAGAGAAAGACCACGATGGCGAAGCTCAACCGCGAACGTAGGCTGCGCGAGCGCCGGGTGGAGAAGCAGGTCAAGAAGAACCTGCGCAAGCGCGCCGCGGCGGAACGCGTGAACGAGCAGGCAGAGGTACCCACCGGCGAGGTACCCACAGGCGAAGTACCCACCGGCGATCAAGAGCCGGGCGCCGCAACCGGCACGGACTAGCCGGTCAGTCGCGGCAGACCCGCCGCGCCCTCGCGATAGCGCTTTGCCGGCGGGTGTATGGTCGTGCGGTCCACCGATTGGGAGGGCGGCATGAGCCACGAGTTCGACGTCATGATCATCGGCGCCGGGCCGGCCGGCGAGCACTGCGCCGGCCATCTCGCGGACGGCGGCCTCCGCGTGGCGATCGTCGAGCGCGAGCTCGTCGGTGGCGAGTGCGACTACTGGGCGTGCATCCCTTCGAAGACGTTGCTGCGGCCCGGCGAGGCGCTCCAGGCGGCGCGCGAGGCGCCGGGCGCCAGCGAGGCCGTGAGCGGCGGCGTGCGACCCGAAGGCGCGTTCGAGTGGCGGAACTTCATGGTGTCGGAGTACGAGGACGGGGCCAAGGCTGCGTACCTCGAGTCGAAGGGCATCGAGGTTCTCCGCGGTCCTGCACGCCTGACCGGGCCCGGGAGCGTCGCGGTCCACGACGAGAGCTACTCCGCGCGTCATGTGGTGATCGCCACCGGGTCGGATCCGGTGTTCCCGCCCGTTCCCGGCCTGGGTGAGCTGGACGGCGTATGGACGAACCGCGAGGTCACCGGGCTCACCGAGGTGCCGCGCCGGCTGCTGGTGCTCGGCGGTGGCCCGGTGGGAGTGGAGATGGCGCAGGCCGTGCACCGCTTGGGCGCGTCCGTGGCGCTGGTGGAGGGCATGGACCACGTGCTCCCGCGCGAGCCGCGGCCGCTGGGCGAAGCGCTCGGCAGCGCGCTCGCCGCGGACGGGATCGAGCTCTGCTTCGGCGAGCACGCAACCGCGGCGCGCCGCGAGGGCGACGAGTACGTGCTCGAGTTCGCGGGGCGCGATGAGCTCCGCGGCGAGCGGCTGCTCGTGGCGACTGGCCGGACTCCACGGGTCGACGGCCTCGGCCTCGACGCGGTGGGTGTAGAGCCCACGCGCCACGGGATCACCGTTGACGAGCGGATGCGGGTGGCGGACGGCCTGTGGGCGATTGGCGACGTGACCGGCATCTGGCCGCTCACCTACATGGGCAAGTACCAGGGCCGCGTGGCCGCGGCGAACATCCTCGGACGCGACCGCACCGCAAACTACGATGCCGTTCCCCGCGTGGTCTTCACCGACCCGCAGGCGGCGTCCGTGGGGGACGGGGAGGGAGCGCTGTCGGCCACGGTCCCGCTCGCCGAAGTGCCGCGCACGTCCACCTACACCCGCGCGTACGCGGAGCGCAACGGCTTCATGACGGTCGTATCGGACGGCGAGCGGCTGACCGGGGCGTACGCGCTCGGCCCCGAGGCGGGGGAGTGGCTCCAGCAGGCCACGGTGGCGATCCGCGCGCGGGTTCCGCTCCCGGTCCTGTTCGACGTGATCCAGCCGTTCCCGAGCTTCTCGGAGGCTTTCCTGTCGGTCTTGACCGACCTCGAGGCCCAGACCACGGCGAAGTCGCCGTCGCCCACCCGGGCCGAGTCGGCGGCGTGATGGAGATCAAGCTCGAGGTCGTCGTGGTGCCCGTCCCGAACGCTGACGACAGAGGAGGAGTCACCAATGGACGTTGCGACCCTCGCGGACCTTCTGCGCGAGACATCCGAGCACCATGACCCCTACGAGAAGAGCGCTCCGGAGCACAATTGGTGGGACTGGTACGCGGCCTACCTGAACGCGCGCCTGGCGGGGAGCAGCTCGGAGGAGGCATCCGAGGCGGCCGGGCTCTACATGGAGGGTGTGCTCTCCGCCTGACTCGGTCTTCCGAGGAGATTCCGCACGACCTGCCGGTGCACCGGAGCAACTCCGGCCCACACTGAGCGCAACACCGGGTTCCCGTGCTGAACGAAGGTGGCGAAGAGCAGCGTGTTCATCCGGCGCATGAAGAGAACCTCACCCCGCAGGCCGAGGCGAGAGTCGGCACCGAGGAGCGCCACGTCCGGGGTGTTGCGCCGCAACTCCCAGCCGAGCACGTACTCGTCGGACCGAGTGGAGCCGAGCTGCAGACCCAGGGCAGACCAGCCCGACACGAGCGCGCCCCGCGAGACCGGCGGAGCGTCCTCCAGGAACAGCCGGGCCCACTGCTCGCCCGTCCGGTCCCGAGCCGGGCCGGTGTCGACGAGGAAGCCATCCTCGTAGTCGACGTGGGAGAGCGTGCTGAGCGCTCGCGCGGCCGGCGGCACGGCGACCTGGCGGACCGTCCAAGCCACTAGCGGGCGTGGGCCGGTGCGCTGTCGCCGGCGCGTCTTTGCCACTCGCGCCCGAGGCGCCGCAGCATCAACGGGTAGACGATCAGGTGCCGGAACGGCGTGATCGCGGCCATGTAGGCGGTTCCCAACAGCCCGTTCGGCTTCACCAGAACCGCCATCTGGCCGCGGTAGCCGCCGCTGTCGTCCGGGACCCAGCCGAGGTGCAGGACCCCGTGCATGGTCCGGTTGGCGATCTCCGCGGCGAACTCGCGATCGAGCAGATAGAGCGAGCTGAAGGGGAGCGCGTCGAACTCGGGCCCGGATGGGGCCTCCCGCAGATCGGCCGGAAATCGGTCGCGGAGCGTCGGCACCCGGGAGCCGAGGCCGGCGTCCGGGTCGTCCCAGCCGAACAGCTCCCCGAGCTTCCAGCGGAGCGCGAAGAGGGTGCGGGTGGCGCGGGACGAGCCCTGCGAAGGGTCGCCCGCGGTCATCCCCTCCACGAGCCGAGGGAAGTCTTCCGGGCCGCCCGGCGTCGGCAGTTCCCAGACGTCTTCGACCCTGAAGTCACGGGTCAGCTCGTGGATTCGCCAGGGCCGGGAGGTGTGTGCGCTCTCCGCGAGCCTCATTCGACGGAGATTGCGTCTTGGTCGAGTCCGAGCACGCCGGCGGCCGCGCGCGCCACCAGCACCTCATCGTGTGGCTCCTGCCCGGCGAGCGCGATCACCGCGCCTTCCATCGCGCCGACGAACGCCAGCGCCACCGTTCTGGCCGGCGGCCCGGCGGGGATCGTTCCCGCCCTGCGGCCCGCGTTGATGAGCTGGGTGCAGCGTTTGACGAGACCCTCGGAGACCTGCTCGATGCGCCGTCCCACGGGGTGATCCTGGCCGCTGAACTCGAGCCGCAGCGCGATCGCCACCCGTGCGACGTCCCGCCGGCAGTAGACGGCGTGACCGCGCGCCAGGACGATCAGCGCGGCCACCGGATCGGGCTCATCCCCAACTCGTTGCCCCACCTCCTGCCTCCAGGTCTCGTCGACCCAGTCGATCACCGCCAGGGCGAGGTCCTCCTTGTCCTTGAACTGGTGGTACAGCGCCCCGCGGGTGTAGCCGGCCTCGCTCGCCACCCGCTCGAGGATGAGGTTGCCGTACCCGTAGCGGGAGAGTCCCCTCGCGGCGGACTCGAGCAGGGCGTTGCGGGTGCGGGCGCTGCGGTCGGCCTGCGTCGGGCGCCGGGCGCTCGCCCTTGGTTCAGTAAGTACATGCATGTATGTATGTACCTTACCGGACTGAGTTCCCACTAGCGCGGTACGACCCATCAAATTATCTTGATGTATTCTCGGGGGCCGTGACCGCTTCCGCGCAGGGCGAGACTTCACCGCCGCGGTTTCTGCAGCTGGTGGGGCATCCGTTGCGGTGGCGGCTGCTGACCGAGCTGGCGCGCAGCGATCGCCGCGTGGGAGAGCTGTGCGAGATGGCGGGCCGCCGCCAGAGCCTGGTCTCCTACCACCTGCGCCGGCTGCGCGACGGCGGGCTTGTGGAGCTGCGTCGCAGCGCCGCCGACGGCCGCGACACCTACTACGTGATGGATCTGGCGCGTTGCGGTGAGCTGCTCGCCGGCGTCGGGGTCGCGCTGCACCCTGCCGTCGCCCCGCCCGCGCCGCCACAGCTGAGGCGCAAGGATGACTCCACGCCGGCGCGCGTGCTGTTCCTGTGCACGGGCAACAGCGGGCGCTCGCAGATGGCCGAGGCGTTATGCGAGCAGTTGTCGGGCGGCCGAGTCAGCGCGGTGAGCGCGGGCAGCCACCCCAAGCCGCTGCATCCCCACGCGGTGCGGGTGATGCGCCGGCGCGGCATCGACATCGCCGGGCGTCGCTCCAAGCATCTCGACGAGTTCGCCGGCCGGCGCTTCGACTACGTGATCAGCCTCTGCGATCGCGTGCGCGAGATCTGCCCCGAGTTCCCGGGGGCCCCCGAGCTGATCCATTGGAGCATCCCCGACCCGGCGCGCGACGCCGGCGGCGACAAAGAAACGCTGCCCGCTTTCGAGGGCGCCGCCGGCGAGCTGCGGAACCGCATCGGCTTCCTCATCGCGGCGATTGAACAGACCACCACCCATCAGGAGGTGACCGGACGTGCCTGACGAGCTCGTAAGCGTCCGTTACATGGTCGACGACGTCGAAGACGCCGTCGCCTTCTACACCACCCACTTCGGCTTCACGGTGCTCTCGAGCGCAGCGCCCGCGTTTGCCGACGTCGTGCGCGGCAACCTGCGGCTGCTGCTCAGTGGCCCCAAGAGCTCGGCTGGCCGGCCGATGCCCGACGGGCGCATCCCGCAGCCGGGAGGCTGGAACCGCATCCACCTCATCGTCGACGACATCGCGTCAGAGGTCGAGCGGCTGCGGGCCGCCGATCTGACGTTCCGCAACGACACCGTCAGTGGGCCGGGCGGCCAGCAGATCCTGCTCGAGGACCCCGCGGGCAACCCGATCGAGCTCTTCCAGCCGGCCACCTGACGCTCGCCACGCGGCGGCGACGGCGCCCTCGCCGTGCGCTTTGCGCACCAGGTGCTCAACGGCTGACCGCGCGGCATTTCGCTATCACTTGAGGGCGTGACGACGGCGACGGTGGCGCTCGAGGGGTCGCGGCGCCAGCGCCGCGGGCAGATCTACGTCGCGCTCGCCGCGGTCGCCTGGTCGACTGCCGGGGTCCTGCAGCGCCAGCTCACGCTCGATACCTCGACCCAGGTCTTCGGCCGAGCGGTGTTCGCGGGCGCTGCGCTGCTGGCCTATGTCGCAGTCGTCGAGCGCGGCCGTGTGGTGCAGGCATTCAGGTCCGTGGGGATCGCGGGGATCGCGGTGGCGCTGTGCGTTGCCACCGCGTCGGCCAGCTTCATCGCCGCGCTCAACCACACGAGCGTCGCCCGCGTCCTGTTCATCCTCGCCGTCGCCCCAGTGCTCGCCGCCCTGCTCGCGCGGGTGACGCTCGGCGAGCCGATCACGCGGCGTACCGCCCTGGCGATGGCTCTGGCGCTGGCCGGCGTGACGCTGATGCTCGGGGCGCCGGGCGAGGGCAGCCTGGCGGGCGACGGCCTCTCGTTCGTCGCGGCTTTCGCCTTCGCACTGATGATCGTGATCACCCGCTGGCGCCACGACGTCTCTATGGCGCCGGCCACCTGCCTCTCGCAGGTGCTTCTCGTCGCGGCCTTCCTTCCCTTCGCCAGTCCCGGCGACATCAGCGGCGACGACGTCGCGTGGCTTGCGGCGCTCGGCATCGGTCAGATCGGCCTCGGCTTCGCGCTGCTCACCGTCGGCGCGCGGCTGATACCGGCCGCGCAGGTGGGCCTGATAACGCTGCTCGAGGTGGTGCTCGGCCCGCTGTGGGTGTGGCTTGCGCTCGGCGAGCGCCCCAGTACGTTCACCCTCGTCGGCGGCGGGATCGTGATCTTCGCCATCGTCATCCAGACGCGCGCGTCGCCGTCACCCGAGCCGGACGAGTCCCGGGCGCTCCCCGCACCGCATTAGCAAGCGGACCCGGCCGCGGTCAGACGCCGCGGGACTCGGCGAGGCGGCGCAGCCAATACCGGAACCACTCGGGGCCGTAGGGGACATAGACACGGGTTGGCACTTCGCGGGCGTGCAACTCGGGCAGCTCCTCGGGACGTACGCCGAGGAGTTGCTCGACCGGCACCGGGCCGCAGGCGAGGAGGAGCGCCTCGCGAAGGCGAGCGTCGTGCGAGGCGAGCGACCATGCGGCGCCACGTTCGGCCAGGCGAACGCCCAGGCGCAGGAAGGCGATGTCGGTCGGCTCCCCGTAGGCGTGGGCCCCTGCGGACTCCACGTACGCGCCCTTGACCAGCCGGACGTGCACGCCGGCCTCGGCCAGGGCATCGGCGTCAGTGGGCGAGCGCAACAGGTTCGCCTGGACGGTTGCCCCGAGCCGGTGGGCCATGCCACGCCCGGCCACGTCGAGCACGCACGCGAGGATCGCATCGGCCTGCGCTGCCTCCTCCGCCCCTACCTGTACCCGCCGGCCGTCGGGCAAGGCAGCCGCGATGGTGGCCAGGCGGTCTGCGACGGCCGACGAGTCCGTGTTCAGCGCGAGGTGCGAGAGGTCGACTGACAGCCAGACTTCCGCCGGGAGCGGTGGCAGCGCCTCGACCAGCTCGAGGTAGTCCTGGAGCACACGATCGGCGACGACCGGATCGGTCACGCTCTCGCCGAACAGATCGAGGCTGACCCCGGAGCCCTGCTCGAGCAGCGCCGCAGCCGTCACGAGCGCTTCGCTGCGCGATCGGCCTGCGACGTAGCGCGACGCGGCCCGCCGGGCGGCGGCCTCGCCGCCCGGTACACGCTTGACCGCGCGCTCCAGCCTCTCGCTGGTGGCCAGGCGAAACAATGCGTCGCGGTCGAGCCCCACGTGCTCATCCTTTCAGCGCTCGCGCAATTCGTAGTGCATCGTCCTGTAGCGCATCAGACGGTGCGTCAGCGGCACCAGCACCGCCTGCAAGAGCGGGTGGCGCCGGGCCAGAGCCCGGGCCGCGACATGCGCCTCGGGCCCCTCGAGCTGCCTTGCGCATGCGTCGACGGAAGGACCGGTAGGTTCGCCCCTCAGCGTCGACGGAGCGGCCTTGACGCTGGGGTTGTTGCGCAGCCGCTTCGTCTTGTGCGCCTTGTGCCAGGTGCGGAAGAAGGCACGGTCGCCGTCGAAGGCGATGCTGACCGGCGTGGCGACTGGGCTTCCATCTCGCTTGTACGTCGTGAGCAGGATCGTCTTGGTCTGACGCAGGGACTCGAGAGCGGGGCACATGGCATTCCTCTCGTTCGTCGTTTCCCCTCAGACGAACTAGGCCGAGCCCCCGTGACAGCCGGTTCTCATGCGGCCGTACGTGCCGAGCTGAGCAGCTCGCTGGAGACATCCCAGAGCCTGCGGGCGGTGTCCGGGTCCAGCGCGTAGCCGGAACCTGGTCGCCCGTCAGCGCGATCTACACCGCCTCACAGAAGGACTCCGAATCCGATCACCACCGGCGGCGCGCCGCGCTGCGCGAGGTGATCGAGCGCGCGCTCGTGCCCTGACCGCGCGGCTTCGGGGTAGGAGTCGGGAATGAGCGCGGTGACCGAGATCTCGGCGGGCGAGTATCGAGACCGGCAGGCTCGCACGCGCCTGGCCGCGGCCGATCGCGGATTCGCTGCGGTGCTGGCCTTCTCGCGCGGCGGCGGCACGCACGACCGGACGGCGGACGCGCTCTGGCTTGCGGGACTGGCGGCTAGCCAGCCGTTCGTGCCCGACCTGCCCGGTCACTGGCGGGGCGCCGGGCACGTGGCCGTGGTGGTGCCCGTCGACGGCCCGTGCACGGCGATCGTGGAGGCCGACGAGCTCCAGACCCCGCCCGTGGTCGACGACATCGTCGTCGCCGCGGACGTGATTGCGGCTGCGGGCGATGCGCTCGTCGGTGCGCTCGGCCCCGCTGCGTCCCGCGTCGGGGTGCTCGGCAGCGATGCCGTGCCCGCGGCGTGGTGGATGTCGCTCGACGCGATGCTGCGGGTGGGCGGGCTCAGGGCTGCCTTCGAGGCGGCCGACGATCTCATGGCGACGCTTCGTTGCGTGAAGAGCCTCGCCGAGCAGCGGCTGCTGCGGGCGGCCGGGGCGCTCGGGTCGCGGGGCATGACCGCGGCGCTCGACCACGCACTGCCCGGCGGCACGGAGGCCGACGTGGCCGGCGCCTTCTTCGAGACGGTGGTGGCCGGCGGCGGCGCCGTCTATGACGTCGTCGTCTCCTCCGGACAAGCGTCGGGCACGCTCGGCCCGTCGGGCGGCGCCGCGGGCGCCGCGCGCTGGACCACCCGCACGCTGCGGCCCGGCGACCTGCTGCGGCTGGACGCCTACGGATCGGTGGGCGGGTACATGTTCGACTTCGCCCGCTCGGTCGTGGTCGGCGACGAGCCGACCGTGGAGCAGGCCGAGCTGCTCGACGCGCTACGCACGTCCGTCCGCGCGGGGATCGAGCTGTTGCGGCCGGGCACGCGCCTGTGCGACGTCGCGCGGCGCTGCGAGGACGTGCTCGCCGCATCCGCACACGCACGCCGCCACGGCGTGCCCGCACACACGATGAGCGGCTTCTGGGGCCACGGGCTCGGGCTCGGCTGGGAGCCGCCCTGGATCGGCCCGGACGACCTCCAGCTCGTCGAGCAGGGCATGTGCCTCGCGGTCGAGCGCCGCGCCGCTGTGAAAGGGCTTGGCGGTGCCCAATACGAGGACAACGTCATCGTCGCCGCCAACGGCCCCGAGCTCCTCACCCACACACCGTGACGCACCGATCGTTGTGAGACGCTTCCCGGATGCCGTGGATCCCCGAGCTGTTCTCCGAGCCGGTGCTGGAGCGCCTGCGGGAGAAGTCGGAGCGTGAGCGGCTCGAGGCGGTGCCCTACTACGACGGCTTGATGTCGGGCGAGCACGACGCCCTGATCCGGTCCTTTGCCGCGGAGCCGGTGCTCCACGACCCCCTGCACGGAAGGATCAGGGGCGCGCGCGCCTTCGAGGCGTACGTCCGAGACCTGCACGGGTGGCTTACTCAGCGCAACATCGCGTTCGACCAGGTCGACGACGTGGTCACCGAGGAACACGGCTTCGAGGAGGTGGTTCTCCACCTCGACGGGCAGAGCGGGCGAGTCGAGGTGCCGGTGGCGATCGTTGCGGATCGCCGGTCCGACGGACGACTCCTCGAACTGCGCGTCTACCACAGCATGTGGCCGGTGATGGGCCGCCACGTGCATCGCCCGCCGATGCTGCAGCGCGATCCGGACCTTCGCGCGTCGGATGTCGTGGCCGAGTACCAGGGCGCGCTCGCCGCCGGCGAGGTGGAGGCGATCGTGGCGACATTCGAGCCCGACGCCTATGCCCGCGAGCCGGCGGGTAGCCAGTACAGCCATAGAGGACGCGACGGCCTGCACGCCTTCTACGAGCACCTGTTCTCGAACGACGGCGGCATCCCGCTGGAGCACTGCGGGCTGGTCGACAACGGACGCGTGTGCGCGCTCGAGTACAACGTCGTGTGGTGGGGCAAGACGGAGCTCCCGCCGGAGGCGGGCGTCGCCTTCTACGTTCGGGGCGAAAGCGGCAAGCTCGCCGCGGCCCGGATCTACGACGACTGCGATCCGCCGCTCGGGTCGAATCTGTAGCTCCGGCCCCTGCTCACCCGGAGACGAATTGCTGGCCTCCGTCGATGTCGTATGTCGCGCCGGTGAGGGCGGTGTTGGTCATGATGTGCACGGCGAGCGCGGCGACGTCGTCTGCTCCGACGACGCGGCCGATGGGAAGCGTCGTGCGCAGCTCCTCGCGCCGCGCTTCGAGTCCGTCGCCGAGCAGCGATGCCGACAACGGCGTGTCGACGAAGCCGGCGGCGATGAGGTTGACGCGAACCGGGGCGAGCTCGAGCGCGAGGGCCGCCGTGAACGGAGGCAGCACGGCGGTCGCCGCCGAGAAGATCCCGAGCTCGCGACTGATCTTGCGGCCGCCGGTGCCGCCCATCAGGATCAGCGTGCCACCGGGCCTCATCTTGCCGGCGGCGTTGCGCGCGATCGCGAGCGGAAGCACCACGTGGTCGCTGAGCGCCAGGCGCACCTGCTCTGGGTCCATCTCGAGCAGGGACGGCGCGTAGCGCGGGCCGGGGCCGGTGACCATCACATGGTCGATCGAGCCGGGCAGCTCCTCGAAGAATCCCTCGAGCGCCGCCGGATCGGTGGCGTCGAAGGCGGCGGTGCTCCGCGCGTCGACGTCGACCGCTGCTTGCTCGAGCCGCTCAGGATTCCGGCCCGTGAGGACGACGTCGGCGCCCTGACTCCGCGCGCGGCGGGCAGTCTCGAGCCCGATGCCGGCGCTGCCGCCGATCACGACGACGGTCTGGCCGACCAATTCCGGCTCGTGCTCACTGGACCTCGGGCTGTTTTCGGTCGGCATGCTCCCTCCCATGGTCGGTGTCGGCGACCGATCTTCCCATCGGCAGCCTCCCTTGCGCCCGCTCAGCCGGTCCTCGACCGACGAATCGTGCGGGGTTATGCTCGCCCCGGGTGACCTCGGCCACGAGCAGAAACCGCGCACCTCTGGTCGGCAGGGACCGTGAGCTCAAGCAGCTGTCGGCCCTCCTCGGAGCGGAGGAGGGTGGGCTTGCCGCGGTGAGCGGCGAAGCGGGCATCGGCAAGACCAGGCTGCTCGAGGAGCTCACCGAGCAGGCCGCCGAGGCCGGTCATCTCACTCTGGTCGGGCGGGCGGCCGAGTACGAGCGCGAGCTGCCCTTCGGCCTTGTGATCGACGCGGTGGACCCCTACCTCGAAACCCTCGACAGCCAGGCCTACGAACGACTGGCCCGCGACCGGGTGGGCGAGCTCGCGAGCGTCTTCCCCGCCCTCCACGGCCTCGGCGACCAGGTCGAGGAGGCGGCCACAGCCACCGAGCGCTTCCGCATCCACAACGCGGTGCGGGAGCTGCTCGAGCGCCTGGCCGCGCGGCAGCCCGTCCTCTTCGTGCTGGAGGACCTCCACTGGGCCGACGGCGCGTCACTCGAGCTGATCACCCACCTGGTCCGGCGCCCGCCGCAGGCAGCGGTGACCCTCGCGCTCTCCTACCGCACGGGCGAGGGCGACCCAGCGATGCTCAGGTCGATTCAGGACCGGTCCGAGGTCGCCGTCGTCACGATCGAGCTGAGGGCCCTGGCGCTCGAGGACTCCGCGCGGCTGCTCGGGTCGAGCACCGTGGACCTGGCGGCGCTACAGCGAGAGAGCGGCGGTAACCCGTTCTACCTGTTGGCCCTGGCGCACGTCGACGGCGGCCCCGGCGCCAGCGCGGACGGGCACGCCCTCGGCATAGGTGTGCCGGCCACGGTGAGCTCGGCCATCGCAAGGGAGCTCGACGGGTTGTCCCCCGACGCGCGGGCGGTCGCCGAAGCGGCCGCGGTGGTGGGTGACCCGTTCGAGGTCGCCCTGGCGCAGGCCGTGTCGAAGTGCTCGGAGCCCGACGTGATGGACGCACTCGACGAGCTGGCGTCCCGTCAGCTGATCCGGCCGGGCGACACGCCGCGCCGCTTCGCGTTCCGTCACCCGCTGGTCCGCACCGCCATCTACGAGGCCGCTCCTCCGGGGACGACGATCGCCACCCATCGCAGGCTGGCGGAGATCCTGATAGCCCGCGGAGTGCCGGCGTCCGAGTCCGCGCACCACGTGGAGCGCGCCGCACAACATGGCGACATGGCGGCTGTCGAGTTGCTGCGGGAGGCCGCCGACCAGAACGCCACCCGGGCCCCCACGAGCGCAGCCCGCTGGCTGGCCGCAGCACTCGACCTCTGCCCTGTCACGGCTCCAGACGAGTTCCGGCGCGACCTGATCGTCGGCGTGGCCGGGGCGCAGGCGGCGTCAGGTGACCTGGGCGCGGCTCACGCCTCGTTCGAAGGCGCGCTGCGGCTCACGCCCCCGGACGATCCCGTTCGCCCCAAGCTGGTGCTGGCCCTGGTGGGCATCGAGCACCTGACCGGTCGCCAGGTCGAGGCGAAGGTACGCCTGGAGAGCGCGCTCGCCGAACTGGAGGAGGACGATTCCGAGGTCGGGATCTCCATGAAGGTCGCCCTCACCGTCAACGGGCTCTATCTGGACGAGCGCGACGGCATGTACTCCTGGGGCGAGAGCGCCACGAAGAGCGCGGCGAAGCTCGACTCGCAGCCGCTGTGGGCGGTGGCGCGTGCGGCGTTTGCCCTCGGTGCCGCGTTCACCGGCCAGATCGACGTGGGCACCCGCGAGGCGGACGAGGCATCCCGCCTGATGGCCTCCCTCAGCGACGAAGAGCTAGGGCTCAACATCGACGCAATCGGCAATCTGGCGGGCGCGGAGCTCTATCTCGACCGCTTCCTGTCCTGCCGGGAGCACGCCGACCGCGGGATGCGGGTGGCGCGAGCGACGGGACAGGGCGAGCTGGTGGCGCTGCTCCATCCGACCCTCGGCACGTCGCTGTGGGTGCTCGGTGATTTCGATCGCTCGGCCGAGATGCTCGACGCGGCGGTGGAGGGGGCCCGGCTGACCAAGAACGCGCAGGCGATCACCTGGGGCGCCTTCAACCGCGCCTACGGCGCGCTGATGAGCGGGGACGTGGAGACCGCTTACGCGCTCGGCGAGGAGAGCGTGAAGCTGTCGCGCGACTTCACCGACGGCCTCATCTCGTCTCACGCCGGCGTGGTGCATGCGGCGACGCTGCAGGAGGTGGGCGAGTACGAGCGCGCGACCGAGCTGCTCGTGGGTAGCGCCGGGGGCCCTGATCTACACCGCATCGCCCCCGGGTCGTGGCGCGCGACCTACCTCGAGGTGCTCGTGCTCTGCTGGCTCGCGCTGGGGCGCGAGGAGGATGCCGTGGCGGCCGCGGAGCGTGTGCGCGCCCAGGCCACCGCGGTGCCGCTCCCGATCGCCGAGGTGATGGCCGCCCGGGCCGAGGCCTCGGTGGCCCTCGCCCAGGGCGAGGCTGGCGCCGCAGCAGAACTGGCACTCGGTGCCATCGGTAAGGCGGAGTCGGTGGCCTCGCGGCCTCACTCGGCCACCTGTCGGGTGCTGGCCGGCCGTGCGCTGCTCGCGGACGGCAGGGCTGAGGAGGCGGCCGCCCTATTCGAGCGGGCCGCCGGCGACCAGGAGGCGATGGGAGCGCTCCGCTATCGCGATCAGGCTGAGGCGCTCCTGCGCAAAGCCGGCGTGCGCCGCGCACGGAAATCGGCTCGCGGCAAGGCGGATGGGCGCGGGATCGAGACGCTCAGCGGGCGCGAGCTCGAGGTGGCCAACCTCATCCGCGACCGGCGCACGAACAAGGAGATCGCCGGTGAGCTCTTCCTCAGCCTCAAGACCGTGGAGAGCCACGTGCGCAACATCTTCGGAAAGCTCGGCGTCTCGTCGCGGGTGGACATCGCTCGGGCACTCGAGGCCGCCAAACCGGACGCTTGACTGCGTCAGGGCAACTGCGCCCTGGTCACGCGGATCGCCTGAGCGCGCTCGGCAACGAACGGCGGCAGCTGGCCCAGCGCCGTCGACTCGTTCTCGGCCTCGGTTTGCCACCAGACCTCGTGACCTCCCCACAGACAGGTCGCGTACGGAGCGCTTCGGCGGAGCGGGCTCTCAAAGCCGCGCCAGGCGGCATACGCCGCGGGGCACTCGGCCTCATCGTGTCGGCTGTGTAACAGGAAAAACGCCATGCGCCGAAGGATCGCCGGTGGACGCCGGACCCACATCAGGGCCCGACCCTGAATTGAGGCCGGGTCGCAGCTCGCCGCCAGGTAGCACTGGTCTAGACCACCGTGATACCGTGCTGGCGCAATCAGCGGCGACGCACGGGGAGAAGCAGTGTCGGCAATTGCCCGTCTCGTAGGAATCGCACTGGTGATCGGCCTGCTGGTAGCTGCGGCGCCGGCCCAGGCAACGGTGGCGGTGATTCCCAAACCGGCCTCGCTGCAGGCGAGCGGGCACGGCCGCTTCGTGCTCGCCCCGGACGCGCGAATCGCGGTTCAGCACGGCTCCCGCGAGGCGTTCGCGGTCGCCGGCCGGCTTCGCTCGCTGCTGCGTCGCTCGACGGGCTACCGGCTGCCGCTGGTGAGCGGACGCTCGCGTACGCGCCATCCACTGATCTCGCTGACGCTCGAGCGCTCGCCCCGACTCGCGCGCGAGGCCTACACGCTGCGCGTGTCCCGGCGCCGTGTACGGCTCGCCGCGCGGACGGCCGAGGGCTTGTTCCGCGGCGTCCAGACGCTGCGCCAGCTCATGCCGCCCGCCATCGAGAGCTCTTCGGTGCAGCCCGGCCCGTGGAGCGTGCCGGCGGTGCGCGTGTCCGATCACCCACGCTTTCCCTGGCGCGGCGCCCACCTGGACGTGGCGCGGCACTTCTTCTCGGTTGCGGAGGTCAAGCGCTACATCGACCTGATCTCCCAGTACAAGGTCAACGTCCTGCACCTGCACCTCAGCGACGACCAGGGCTGGCGCATCGCGATCGACAGCTGGCCGCGCCTGGCCACCTACGGCGGCAGCACCGAAGTGGACGGCGGTCCGGGCGGCTACTACACGAAGGCCGACTACCGCGAGATCGTGGGCTACGCGCGTGCGCGCTACATCGAGCTGGTGCCCGAGATCGACACGCCGGGGCACACCAACGCCGCGCTGGCGTCCTATGCCGAGCTCAACTGCGACGGCCAGGCGCCGCCGCTCTACACCGGCATCGAGGTCGGCTTCAGCTCGCTGTGCGTCGACAAGGACATCACCTACGAGTTCCTCGACGACGTGGTGCGAGAGCTGGCAGCCCTCACGCCGGGGCGCTACCTGCACCTCGGCGGCGACGAGGCTCAGTCCACCGAGGAGGCCGACTACGTGCGCTTCATCGAGCGCGTACAGCGGATCGTCCGCCGCCACGGCAAGCGGATGGTGGGCTGGGCGGAGATCGCCCAGGCGCCGCTGCTGCCGGGCACCCTCGCGCAATACTGGAACACCGCCACCGGCTCCGAGGAGGGCACAGAGGTGGCCCGCCAGGCGGTGGCCCAGGACGCCAAGCTCGTGATGTCCCCGGCCAATCACGCCTACCTCGACATGAAGTACGACCCGAGCACGCCGCTCGGACTGTCGTGGGCCGGCTACGTCGAGGTCCGCGACTCCTACGAGTGGGATCCGGCCGGCCTGGTGGACGGGGTCGGCGAGCGCGACCTGGCCGGCGTCGAGTCCGCGCTGTGGAGCGAGACCCTCGAGGACACGTCAGACATCGAGTTCATGGCCTTTCCACGTCTGCCGGGAATCGCCGAGATCGGCTGGTCGCCTCGGGCGGGACGCAGCTGGGAGGAGTACCGGCTGCGCCTGGCCGCCCAGGGTCCGCGCTGGGACGCTCAGGGCGTCAACTTCTACCGCTCGGCCCAGGTGCCGTGGCCCTGATGCGGGGCAAGCCGTTGGCCAATTTCATTAGCGCGTCCGGTCGCCCGCGGTGCTGTCCGCCTTGCGGCAGATGACGAGGGCCTCGATGTAGTCCCAGCGGTAGCGGTCGGGGGTCTTCTCAACGCGCTCCTCGAGCTCTCTGAGGAAGTCGGCGAGGAGACCGGGGGCGCGGTCCTCGCCCTCGCGTGCGAACGCGCGGAGGAGGAGCGGCGTGCCCCACGCGCTCACGCTTTGCACGTAAGCCTGGGCGAACACGGCGGGATCGTCGTCCCAGTAGGGATTGTCGAGACGGAAGAGCTCGGCGCTTTCGAGCTCGAGGCCGGCCACGCGTCCGCCGTTCGCCTCGAAGGGGCGTCGGATCTCGTCAAGTGTCCGCATCCACACCGGAACGACGACCGAGGCGGCGGTGGCGGCGCCGATGCGCTCCGCGCGGCACCAGTCGGCGAGCAGCTCGTTCATGTCGCCGATGAGCTCCACGTAGAGCCCCGTCCTGTCTGGGCACGGAGCAGGGGAGGCTGGGAGCGCGGCAATGAACTCGCCGCCCGGTGCGAGCTCCAAGGCGCGCATCTCGAGCAGTCGCTCCCACTGCCGGGCCGCGGCCACGCGCCAGGCTCGCCGCTCGGCTTCGTCTGTGTGGTCGGGGTACCCCGGAAAGACAGATCCGGTCGAGGCCAGGCCGCCCGCTTCGGTGACCCAGTGCATCGCCGTTCCCGTGACCGCGACGTGCACGCTGCCCGAGCAGCAGGCAGGGCGCCTGCTGGAGAGGAATACCCGCCAGGCTGATCACCATGGCGGGGGGCGGGTCGTGCTCGACAGCGCGGCGGCAGGCCTCGCTGTGGGCCTCCGGCGAGGCGTAGTGAGCGCCGGTGCCGACATCTGAGACCCCCTCGCCGGCTTCGCCCGGCGCAGGAATGACGACGACCTCAGATCGGTCCACCCGACCACCGAAGGCGTGCCGTAGGTGGTCGGCAGCGACGCTCCATGCGTTGGTTGGGAGATCGACAAGCGCGTAGATCAGCGAACTGCCGGCGCGCTCGTCGGCGAGTGCGCGGATGAGGCCGTGAGAGTTGACCCCGTCGGCGGCGCCGAGATCCACCACGCGGAGCAGAGGCTCCTCAGAGAACCGCCGCGCGGCGGCCAACGCGGCCGGGTGAGTCGCCTCGAACGCTGCGCGCTGCGACAGCGCGTGCCGCGCATAGTCGTCTGCCATGCTCGAGAAATCGGGACGATCTGAGGGCGTGGCAATTCCTTCCGGACTGCAGCGCCCGGTCTCCGCGCTGCGACGACGATCCTTGCACAGGTCGGCCCCTAGTCAGCCCACCAGTCGCGCTGGCCATCGACGTCTTCGCGCGGATTCTCGCCGAGATTGGGGGCGCCGATGACGAGGAGCTCGAGGCCCTCCGGCCCGGCCTCGTAGCCTCGCCACGTACCGGGCGGGACGCGCACCGCGTCCCATTCCTTGAGCTCGACGATCTCGTCGTCGAGCTTCATCCGTCCGCTCCCGCGGACGACCACGTACACCTCCTCTTGCTTCTTGTGCGTGTGGCCGTACGGAAAGCGATAGCCGGGCGGGATGTGCTGGTAGCTCAGGCCGGATTTCTCGAGCTCAAGCGCCTCGGTCGCCGAGCGGAACTCCAGGTCCGGCGCGCCGTCGAACCTGGACCCGAGGTCCTCCAGATCCTCCTTGATGTTCCTGAGCGTGAACGGCACGGCGCCACCCTATGGCACTACGCAGGTGCGCCTCGCGCGGGTACCAGCGGGTCGCCTGGGAGGCCGTAGACTCCCCGCCCGTGCCTGCTCGTGCTCGTCGTGTGCCCGGCGCCAGGGTGGCCGCCCTCGCCGCTCTGGTGGCATTTGCGGTTGTCCTCATGGCGACCCCCTCGACCGGGGAGGCGTCGTCCGTGCCGAGTCTGACGGCCGGCGCCGGGGGAGCGCCCCAGGACGTCAAGGGGTTGGTCCGGCTTCCGAGCGGCCGGCGGATCTACCTCGAGTGCCGCGGCCGGGGCGGCCCGACGGTGGTGCTCGAGTCGGGTGGCGGCGACGGCGGCGACGTCTGGCAGGTCGTGGAGCCGGGTTCGCGGCAGACGGCGGTGCTGCCGGCCGTTGCTCGCTTCACCCGCGTGTGCACCTATGACCGCCCCAGCACGATGCTCGCGTCTGGGCGGCCGAGCCGAAGCGATCCCGTCCCGTTGCCGCGTACCGGCGCGGCCATGGTCGCCGAGCTGCGTGCCCTGCTGGACGCGGCGCGCGTGCCTGGTCCGTACGTCCTGGTCGGCCATTCGTTCGGCGGCGCGCTGACTCGCCTGTACGCCGGCACCTACCCGCGCCAGGTCGCCGGATTCGTCTCCGTCGACGCCGCGACCGAAGTCATCTACGAACGTGGGTATCTGGGGCTGTTGCCCGCGCAGGCGACCAACCCGCCGGGCGCCGAGTTCCGCCTCGCCCCGTTTGCCGCCGAGCTGGGGCGGGCGCGGGTCGATCGGCCGCTGCAGCCGATGCCGATGATCGTGCTCGAGCATTCGCGCGACCGCCAACGCGTACCCAATCCGCTCGGCTGGCCGCCGGACTACCCGATCGACGAGTTCGAGCGTGTCTGGCGGGCGGCCCAGGACGACCTGGCCACGCTCCTTCCCTACACCCTGCACTGGATCGCCACGAGGAGCGGGCACTACATCCAGGTGTTCCAGCCCAACCTGGTGGTCCGCGCTGTCCGGCGCGTAGTCGGCGAGCTGCGCCCGGTGGCGGTGCGATGTCGTGGCGGCGCGAGCGTCTGTCGCGCGCGGGTGAGGCTCGGCGGCGGGGCGAGCGACAAGCGCGTGACGATCCGGCTCACCGACAGCGACCTGCGGCTCGTCTCGGTGCGGCCCAACCGGCGCTTCCTGCGCGGCGCGTACGGGCTGTCCGATCAGCGGCTCACAGACGGCGGCTCGGCGGTATCGGTTCACGCTTGACGCCGTTCAGACGATCCCCCGCGGCTCGTACCTGACCCTCACTTTTCGCGCGCTCAACCGGTAGCACCCCGGGTGGCCCGCCGGCGCCACCGGCCTAGGCGGAGATCGAATCGCGCGGTAGGGTGCTGGCTCGGTGGGAACAACGATCGCCTCGTTCATCTCGGAGCTCTGGGACGATCAGCTCGTCGACCACGGCCGTCAGTACCACTTCCTGGTCTTGGTCGGGTTCCTCGGCGCGTTCGGCTTCATCCGGTTGTCCACGCGCCTGATGCGCAGTCCCCGGGTGCCGTGGTGGCCGGGAAGCATCGTCAGCGAGGGCGGTCTGCATGTGCATCACCACGTGTTTGGCATCGTCACGATGATGGTGGCCGGGGTGGTCAGCTTCGCCCTCACGGACGTGGGCTTCTGGTACGAGCTGTGCGCGTTGGCGTTCGGGATCGGCCTAGGGCTGACCATCGACGAGTTCGCGCTCTGGCTACATCTCGACGACGTCTACTGGGCCGAGGAGGGCCGCAGCTCGATCGATGCGACGCTGATCGCGGTGGCCGTCATGGGGCTGATCCTGTTGGGGGCAGCTCCCTACGACGTAACCGCCGACAGCGCCCTCGCGGTGGTCGTCGCCGTGGCGATATTCATGGTCTGGGCCGCGCTGGTCCTGGTCTGCTTCGCCAAACAGCGTTTCTTCCATGGGCTGGCCGGGGTGGTCATAGGTTTCCTCGCGCTCTACGGAGCCGTGCGGCTGGCCAAGCCGGAGTCGTTCTGGGCGCGTCGCTTCTACGGGACGCGCCGACCGGACAAGCAGGCCAAGGCCGAGCGGCGCTTCCGCACCGATCGCCGAACCGAGCGTCTGAAGAAGTCGGTGCGCGACGCTGTCGGCGGCACGCCGACGGAGGAGTACGAAGCCAAGGTCCTGACCGGGCGACCTCGTTCGAAGTGAGATCACGCCCCGGTGGACCGGGCGAGCGGCCGCGGCCGTGTCAGCCGGCGGCCGAGCGGAAGGTGATCGTCAGGTAAGCGCCGCGGCGGATGGACTGTACGGCGTTGAGCCTGAAGCCGTACCTGGTGCCGCCGGCCGACAGGCGCTGGTTGAAGAGCCCGTAGGCACCGCGCAAGGCAGGGCGGTTGGGGCGCACCGAGACCAGCCGCAGGTCGCTGTCGGTGAGCCGGATCACCACCTTCTTGTTGCTCGCCCCGCCGGCCAGGCTCACCCTGGCCCGGCAGGAATCGGCGCCGCCCCGGCAGCGCACCGCGGCGGGACGCACCATCCTGAGTATCCGCCGGACCGCGTCGATCACCAGGTTCGGCTGGGCGTTCTGGATGTAGTGCCCGCTCTTCTTCGCGATGACGTGCCGTGCGTAGGGCAAGATCATGCCCAGCTCGCTCTGCGCCGCCCGTTGCACCCGGGTGAGCGTGGCCGCATCCGGAAAGCCCGGCGGCAGAGCCTGGCCGGGCGCCGGCGGAAGACCGGCGGTGAGGACGACCAGCGGCAGCGTCGGCCGCAGTGGCCGGGCGGCCTTTGCCGCCAACATCTGGTCGAAGCTGGCGTCCCAGTCGACCAACTCCACGGGAGGGTCAAGCGCGAACGGTGGCTCGAGCGTGGTCCGCGCGAGGGCGGCCCACTGCTCCGGTGTGAACAGCTCTCGCAGCCGCTCGTAGGTCGCGTCGACCGCCACCAGCCCAGCCACCTGGCGAGGGTAGGTGCTGGCGTAGAGGCGCACGAACAGGCCGCCAAGCGAGTGGCCGACCATCACGTAGGGACCCGGCAGGCGCGCGGCACGCAGCAGCGCGTGCAGCTCGGCGACCAGCGCCGCACCGGTGCGTGGCTGCGGCACCGGGTCGCTGCGGCTGAGCGCCAGCGTGTCCCCGGCAGGCGTCACGGTGTTGGGGCGGTCATAGGCGCACACGCGGCTGTGCCGGGCCACTCCGGCCAGCACCGGCGGTCCACTCACCCCCGGGTCGAGCTGGCTCCAGACGTCGCCCCGGTTGGGATAGCCCGACACCAGGATCACCGTGGGCCTACCCTGGCCGCGGCACTCGAGGTACAGCTTCCGGCCCCCCGCGATCTCGACCCGGCCGGCGAAGTCCCCACCCTGCGCCGGGGACGGCTGCCCGGCGGCCGCCCGCGCAGGTTCCGCCGCGCCCGGGGACGGGGCGACCAGGGCCAAGACCCCCATGAGGCCGAGGCCCAAGGCCACGAACCGCGTCGCTGTCTTCAGTTCGACCACCAGTAGCTCTGGTCGGGGGCGAGCCTGCGCTTGTACATGAGGCCCGCGTGTATACCGTCGAACTTCGACTCCCAGGTGATGTTCACGCCCCACAGCAGGGGGTGATACTCGTCCCGGGCGTAGTAGAGATCGAAGGTATTGACACCCAGGAGCGACGAGGGCCCCTGCGACCTGATGCCGTAGTCGCGTCCGATCCACTTCTTGTAGCCAAAGGCCGACAGGATCCGCCCGCTGAAGCCGGCCTCCTTGCGCAGCCAGTGCGAAGGCGAGGCGCCGCTCCAGCCCTCGATGAGCCGCTCGTAAGCATCCTGGGTTGGCAGCTCCCAGTCGCAAAAGGGAACGCCCGCGACACCGATGGGTCCGTTCAGGGTCCCGAAGCCGCATCCAGAGCGAGACTCCCTGACCCAGTTGAACCCGCCGCGGCCCACAAAGGCGAGCCGTCGCAGCGTCACCTCGGGATCGCGCAGGTCGGTGACCCACATTTCCCGCGACTTGGTGTCGATCGCAGTGTTTTCCGGCACGTCGGGCTTGAGCGAGTCGGCCTGCGACACCACGTTGGCCCTGAGTCGCTCGAGGTTGGCAGCGGCGTTGGTTGGGCTGTAGACGTCCGGCTTGGCGTGGAAGTACTCCTGCAGGAGCACCCCCAGCTGCGCCTGATAGGCCGCGAAGTATTCGTAGATGCCTCTGACTTCGGCGGAGCTCTTGGGACTGAAGAACTTGCGCTGTCCAAGCGTCCGGGAAGCCGACTTGATCAGGTTGTCGGCCAACGCCAGCCGCGAACCGAGGTTCTGGTTGAGGATCTCGGGCGCGTCGAGCAGATTGGCGCCGATGTAGTCGACGATCGTCCGCGAGAACGCACGCTTGGTCGGATCCCCGCCGGGCATGTTGGCCAGCAGCACCAGCTGGCTGTTGGCGTGATCGATCTGTCCGGTGGTCCGATCCGTCTGATGTACGAGCGCGCTGAACCCGGCCAGGTTCACGTCCGACTGCAGCCTGGTGACCTGCGCGCTCAACCCCGTGAGCAGCCGCCGGATCTCCGCGAACTGCTCTTCGGAAGCGTCCCCGAGACCAAAGAGCCCCAGAAGCCAGCCCGGCACTTCGATTTGGTTCCTCTGCGCCACCTCCCCGGCGACCAGGGCCGCTCCGGTGACCAGCAATCTGAACGCCACTCCGGTCAGCCCCTGCACCACCACTCCGCTCCCCGGCAGGGGCTCCGGCGGCCTCGGCGGCGCCGGAATGGACACGCCTCCCGCTGCGCGCGCCGCTGTTCCTGTCGCGGCTTGCTGCGACCGCCCACGTGGGGACTCGGTAAAGCGGCGGCCGGCCCGGTCGTCGTGGAGGAGCCGGCGAACGAGCGCGCCGATTCCCCCGGCGCGGCGCGCGGCGCCGAGAAAGCGGTCGCCGTCGAAGCGGCGGTCGCGATAGGACAGGTCGGCCTGGGTCATCCAGTGCGGGATGCGCAGCTCCCTGTAGGCCAGGCGGCGGGCGCCGGCGTTGCTGCTGTCAAGGGATCCCCGCTCGACCTCGGCGCGGTAGGCCGCCATCATCGTGGTGACCGGATTGACGTAGATCACGTCGCCCGACCGGTAGCCGCGCACGGCCGCGCGCAGCGTGCCCGGCACCGTACGCCCGTTGGCCCGGCCGCCCCTCACCTCGACAACGAACTCGCGCGGAAGCCGCCGGAACGCGAGCAGTGCCACGCCCGAGCGGTAGGTGCGATCCGCGCGCCGGCCGTTGGTCTGGGCCAACGCCCGACCCGACCGAGAGGCGCCCCCACGGGCGGCGGGCGAGCCCGCGAACACCCTCACCGTAGCTCCCGCCACATCGGTGTCTCCGTCGGCCAGGCCCCACACCGCGAGCACCGTCGGTTCGTCACGTGCCACAGCGGCGTCCGCTCGCGCAGACAGTCCGAACGCAAACATGCACATCAGCACGACGCCGAGCAGTTGGACTCGCCGCGCGCCGCCGGTCATAGAGCGCCCCACGGGCGGATCTTCTATCACCCGAGGATGGAAGGCAAGCCCCTTTTGGGGACGGCACATCGACCGCTAGCCTCGCCTTCGCGGCGGAGCATCACGACTGCCGATGCGCCCGAAGCGCATCCGGCAGCCCAGAAGTCGCTCGGCCTGGAGCCCCGCAAGCGCTCCCGGCGGGGCCAGCCCTTCAGCTGAGATGTACATGGCGGCGCCTCGCCGGCCGTTGCGGTCCGAGACCGCAATGGTGCGGTAGCCGGGAAAGGCGCCCGTGTGGCCCCACACTCCGCAGGACTTCGACCAGGTGTAGTGGATCAGGCCGAGCCCGTAGGTCCCGACACCTCCGCCCTCGAGGGCGAACTCGCCGTCGAGCGACCCCGGAGTGGGGCGCTTCATCTCTCGAAGCAGGGACCGCGACACCAACCGTCCCCCAAGCAGCGCGCGCATGAAGGTCTCCAGGTCACCCGGTGTCGAGACGATCGCCCCGGCGGCGCCGGCGACCGTCGGACTGGTCGCCGTAACGTCCGCGGGCCACGTCCCGGCGGACAGCACCTCGTAGCCGCGGCTGAACGGCCGAGGCATCGACGTGCGGGTCGGAAAGCTGGTTTGGTCGAGACCGAGCGGCTTGAAGATCCTGCGCTCGTATTCCGCGCCGAGCGTGCGACCCGTGGCCCGCTCGATGATCATCCCCAGCAGCGCGTAATCCGTGTTCCTCAACCGTCGCGATCCGACAAGCTCAGTGCCGCTGCCACCGCTCGGAAAGCCGCGTCGTCAGCGCAAGCCGGTGCCAGCGCCTCGGATCGTCGGTGACGACGCCCCGCGCACGTCGCTCCCGTTCATCCGGCGCCCATAGCTTGGACGCAGCACCAAACCACGGTCAAACGCCGAGAAGCGGGTCGTGCGGCTGCCGCTGTTCAAGGCACCGGCCACTCGAGAAGCGACCCAGGTCGGAGTCGGGTGAGTCGTTTCGGGCGCGCGCGCACTCGACAGCCTGTAGGTCCACTCACCGATCTGGCTGGCCCCTGGCCGGGCCACGTGAGGTGACTGTGAAGTCGCGCCGCGCCGGACGGGACATGAGCCCAGCAGAAGCCATATCCCAGTCGCCCTCATGGCCGTCCTCGACAGCACGGTGGCGGTCGAACAGCTATGAGGTCAAGACGTTCGGCGGCCACACCATTGCCGTCCCCAATGCGGTCCCGGCCGATGCCCCTGGGTGGTAGCTTCGCGCCGTGAGGTTCTCCCTCGTCCCGAGAGACCGCGTTTTCTTCGACCTCTTCGCGGAGGGGGGTGAGAACTCGCTCCAAGCGGCGAAGCTGCTCCAGGACATGATCGAGGGCTGGCCCGATAGCGCCCATCTCGCACGCGCAATCCTGCTTGCCGAGCAAGAGGGAGACCGGATCACGCACGACATCTCCCAGCGGACGAGCTCGACCTTCGTGACGCCGATCGACGCCGAGGACATCTACAACCTGGCGAGCAAGGTCGACGATGTCGTCGACCACATCGAGGAGACCGCCGACTTCATGGTGCTCTACAGGATCGAGGCGCCGATGGACCAGGCGCTGGCGATGGCCGACGTCCTCGTCAAGGCCTGCGAGCGGCTCTCCATGCTGCTCGATCACCTGCGCGAGTTCAAGGGCCTTGAGAAGCACTGGATCGAAATCCACCGGCTCGAGAACGACGGCGACCGGCTCTTCCGCGAAGCCTTCGCCTCCTTGTTCGCTGGCGGAATCGACCCGATGGTGGTAATCCGCTGGAGGGACATCTTTCTCAGGCTGGAGCGGGCGATCGACGCAACCGAGCACGCCGCAACCGTCGTCCAGACCATCGCGACGAAGTACGGCTGAGGGCCGTCACGTCCGACCTCTACCTACAGGACCCGGACGAACTCGCCAATGCCCACGTCGAGCGGCGGGATCCGCACGCCAAAGTGGGATCTAGAGGTTGGTGTAGGACCAGCCTTGGCCTGGCGGGAAGGTCGGGGGAGCCCCAACCCCAATTGCTACGAGCTGCTCGGGAGTCCAGCGCCGAGCGGGGTTTGGGTTGGAGGGGTCACAGAGCGTGATGCCCGGAACGCTGCAGTAGTCGGCGATCCCGCTCGAGTGATCGAGTAGTTGGCGGACCGTGATTCGATCGCCGTTCGGCACGACGCCGGGCAGCCACCGCTGGACCGAGTCCTCCAGCCCGAGCTTGCCCTCGGCCGCCAGCTGCAGCACCAGCGTCGCCGTGAACGACTTGGTGACGCTGCCCACCCGACCGTGGGCGCGAGGCGAGATCGGTCTATCCCTCCGGAGGTCCGCAGAGCCGGCCGAATACCGCTCCCGGCCGCTGGGACCGCGAATCACCGCTGTGACCCCGGGAGCGCCTCCGTCCACAACTCGCTCCAACACGCGCTGGACATCGGCCCGACTCGGAACGTCGACCGCCAGCGCCGGCGGCGCGACCAGCAACAGGACGCCAGGGCCGCTGCGGCGACGCCGGCGTTACGCGCTCGCCGGAGGATCCTTGCGCCCTGAGTCCGGCTGCGTGCGGCCCTGAGTGCCCTCTAGATCCCATCCCCTCGCCTCCGTCGGGAGGAGGGCAGCCTCTCACAGGCAGCGCTGGCCGAAGAGAGCCCGGGCGAACTTGGCGCCCAGCGGAAAGCAGCTAGCCGACGCAGGCCCGGGCGCCCAGCTCGCGGGCGTAGCGGTCCGATTCGCTCGCCTCCAGCCGGCTCAACTTCTGAGCGGCGGCCTGGACCGCCGCCTCGTCCTTGTCCTCGACAGCGGCCTTGAGCTCCTTGAGGGCGGGCACGAGCTTGCTGTCGAGCTCCGCGGAGAAGCCCTCCACGAACTTCGTGGCCGTCTCCCCGTCGGCGCCGTCGGGCCGGTCGAGCGCGACCAGCTCGTCGGCGGCGCTGCGGGTGCGCTCTAGCCCCTTGTCGATCACCGCAACCACCTCCTCGGGGGTCTCGGCGCCCTCACCGAGGCTCTCTAGCGCCTCCTCCGCGTTCTTGCAGATGCGGTCGGCTTTGTTGGCGAACTCGCTCGCCGACGGCGCATCGCTCCCTGACGGCGCATCGCTCCCCGACGGCGCATCGTCCCCCCCGCACGCGGCGATGAGGAGCATGGCCAGGAAAGCGGCTGAGCAGGCAAGACGTCGCATCCCAGCCCCGTACCCGGGCGACCGCTTTCAAAGCCGCGACCGCGCCGTCGCGCGGCCTCACGACACTGGGCCCGGAGGTCAGCTCAGCAATCCAGGCTGCTCCGCCATGCCCGTGATCGTGCCGTCATGCAGAGCTGGGTAAGCTCCGCCGCGCATGAGGCGACCGGCCAGGCTGAAGGCGGCGATAGGTGTCGTGACGCTGGTCGGGCTGGTCGGCATGGCGCTCCCGAGCCAGCCTGCTCACGCCCAGTTGGGCGATGCGCTCCTCGCCGGCAAACCCAGGATCGCGAAGATCAGGGCGCTGGTTCCGAGGGAAGGGCGCGATGCCGGTCGCCTGATCGTGTGGGTGCGGGTGGCGCACGCCGAGCGGGACGTCGCGTGCGGTCGCGCGCGAGCGACCGGAGACTGTGCACTCTGGGCGCGTGGTCGTGCGCGTGGGCAACGCCCGGAGGGTCGCGTCTCAGCGTCCCGTCCTCGACCGAAGGCGTCGCGAACACGGATACCACTTCCGCTTCTCGAGGTCGGCGACTCGCGCGCTCGGCGCCGGGACGACCCGTCGCATCCGCGTGTCGGTTCGCGTGGCGCAGGCGGTCGACCTCGACTCGGACGGCCACAGCGAGGATCGGGCGGTGGCGACAACCGCGCGCCGCGTGCCGTTGGCCAGCCCCGCCACCGCGATCGTGCCGAGCGATGGCTGGTACGTGAACGGGAATACCACCGAGGACAGGCTTCGGGTGGAGCAGGGAGCAGTGGTCGAGTACAACTTCCCGTCGGCAACGAAGGTGTGCACCGGACTCGGCGGGTTGGGGGACGCCGTCCAGGGGCCGATCGATCCTCAGACCGGTCAGTTCGACTTCGTCGACGACGTTCTAGGCGGGGTGATCGTCACCAACGCGAAGGGCAACTTCTCTCAAGGCAACCCCTACGACGCTGCGACCGTCGACGCCACGGTGGTCATCCCCGGGACCTGCAACTACACCGTGCCGGGCGGGTTCGCTTTCTGCCCTTCTTCCTGGCAGGCGTGTGCGTTCCCCGCGGCGCGCGTCTTCGGCTATCGGGCCAGATGAGCACCGCCGCGCCCAACTTCAAGGGCGGGGCACAACATCGCGATAAAGGTGCCGCCGCCGAGCGTCCGTTCTAAGGCTTCAGGGCAGCCGCCAGCGGCAACCCCAGGACCACCACCCCTAGCTCCACCGACTCCAAAGAGAGGAAAGCTCATGGACCCGCAAGAGATCACCGAAGCGCCGCAGGATCGGACCGGCTCGTGGGTACGCAGGCACGACGAGTGCACGCCGCAGGATCTGGCCGGAGGCTGTTCATGACCGTCCAGCGCCTGGAGCACATCGGCATCGTCGTCGACGATCTCGGGGCGGCGACCGCGTTCTTCGCCGCACTCGGGCTCGAATTGGAGGGTGAGGCGTCCGTCGAGGGCGCCTCGGTGGACCGCATAAACGGGCTCGAGGGCGTGCGGGCGGATGTCGTGATCCTGCGGACTCCGGATGGCAACGGCAAGGTCGAGCTGGCCAAGTACCGCTCGCCCTCATACCAGGGCAACGACGGGCCGGCGCCGGCCAACGCCCCGGGCATCCGCCACATCCTCTTCGTCGTCGATGACATCGAGGCGTCCCTCGCCGGCCTGCGAGCGCATGGCGGCGAGCTGGTCGGCGAGCTGGAGAACTACGAGAACAGCTACTGGCTCTGCTATGTACGCGGCCCGGCGGGAATCATCGTCGAGCTGGCGGAGAAGATCGGCTGATGGGTATCCCGTTGTTGGGTCAGGAGCACCTCGACAGATACCGCGATGGGATTCGAACCCACGACCTTCTGCATGGCAAGCAGAACGTGAGATCCCGCGCGTCCAGGAAAGTCCTGGAAAAGAGCAGTTCCCGAGCTATCGACGGTCGGCGATCCTTCCGCGGCGGTTCGCCCGGGATCGTGGGTAGCGGGCCGGGCGCCGGAGGTCGTCAAAGGCGAGGTCCAGGCCCGGACGGTTGGCCCAGGCGTGGCCGGGTAGGTCACCGTCATGGTGGTAATCCACGGGTGGGCGCAGTCGTGAGGGGGGTTCAGCGCTTCAGGCTGCGCCACCTGGCCCAGACTCGGCTCTGGCTGGTGCCACTGACCTGCGTGCTGGCCGGCGTCGGGCTGGCCGTGGCGCTGCTGGCGGTCGACCGGCCCCTCGTCGGCACGTCGGTGACCGGCTCGGCCGCGTCGGTGCAGACGATCCTGACCGTGGCCTCGACAGCGCTGGTGACCCTAACGAGCGTCGTGCTGTCACTGACCCTCGTCGCGGTGCAGCTGGCGATGGGCCAGTTCTCGCCCCGCATCGTGCGGGCGATCCTGCACGACCGCCGCAGCCAGCTGGCCGTCGGGTTGTTCATCGGCACGTTCGCCTACTCGATGACGGTCCTGCGCGAGGTCAGCTCCGGCGGCGGGCCGCTGCCGGGCCTCGCCATCCTCGTCGACTACGGGCTGATCCTCAGCGCGATCGTCGTGCTCGTGCTCTATGTGCACCACACCGCACAGTCGATTCGGGTCGGTGGGCTGATCGGCTGGGTCGCGGACGCGACGCGCGAAGAGGTGGACCGCCTATACCCGGCCGCGCCCAAGCCCGGGCACGACCCGGGCGTGGTGGTGGCCCCCGACTACGGGGTCGTCACCAAGCTTCCGCACCGCGTGCTCGTGGACATCGCCGAGAAGACCGACTGCGTGCTCGAGCTGGTGCCCGCGATGGGCGATTTCGTGCCTCGCGGCGGCCCGCTCTTCCGCGTGCTGGGCTCCCTTCCAGAGCCACATCGCAGCGAGGTCGCGCTCAGCGTGATCCTGGAACGTGAACGCAGCCACCAGTTCGAGCCCGCGTTCGGGCTGCGCAAGCTCGTCGACGTGGCCACGCGGAGCGTCTACTCGAGCCCGTTCCAGGACCCGACCACGTCAGTGCAGTCGATCAACGCCATCCACGACATCCTCCGCAGGCTCGCCCCGCGAGAGTTTCCCTCCGGGCGCCATCACGATGCCCACGGCCATGTGCGGCTTGTCGAACGGGTGATGAGCTGGGAGGGCTACGTCCGCCTCGCCTTCGACGAGCTCAGGCTGGTCGGGGCCGGGTCACCCCAGATCGCGCGCCGGCTGCGCGCCGCGCTCGAGGACCTGAGGACGGTGGCGTGGCCCGAGCGCCGGCCGCCGCTCGACCGTCAGCTCGAGCTGCTCGGCGAGGCGATCCGGCGGGCCTACGACGACGATGCCGACGTCGACGCTGCGCTCGTCCCGGACATGCAGGGCATCGGCTCTGGGCCAGACGTGATGCCACGCCAGCCGCACCCCGCTTCGCCGGCGCTCGACATCCGCGGTCCGCTGGCTGACACGGCGGTCGCCCGGCACGGGTAGCGACAGCCTCCGCGCGAAGCGGGAGTTGCACGAGCGGCGGTGCCGGAACAACGCGATGGGAGCTGTGGGTCGCAGTGCTCGGAGCGGCTGACGAGCTCGTCCACACGCGTAGGCGCGAAGCACGCCGGGTACCTCCACGATATGGCTACCAATGACCCATTCGGCGACTTCCGCCGTCGGCGCGGAAGCCTGTTCGACGAGTTCTTCTCCGACTTCATCGACCGCCCCTTCGGGGCCGACTCGGGCACGCGTCCGCCCGGTGTGCGAACGGCGGCGCCCGCTGCGCGTCGCCCGGTGGAACAGGTAGACATCACGGACTTCTTCTCGGACGCCACGCGCGAGCTCCTTCAACGCGCCGCGCAGCGTGCGCTCGAGTGGGGCTCTCTCGACCTTGACACCGAGCATCTGCTCTGGGCTGCGATGCAGGACGAGCTGGTTGCGCAGATCGTGCGCAACGCGGACGGGGATCCCCAGGCGATCGCGGCCCAGGTCGAGGACGAGGCGGAGCGGGGAGGGCGGACCGACGTGGCGCCCTCGCTCTCGCCCGAGGCTAAGGGCGCGCTCCTCGGGGCGTTCGACGAGATGCGTGAGCTGGGCTCGTCGTACCTCGGACCCGAGCACGTGCTGCTCGCGCTGGCACGCGATACGGAGTCGGACGCTGGGCGACTCCTGGCACGCTTCGGGCTCTCGCACACCGCGCTCCGGGGTGCCGTCATCCGGGGCGTGACGCCTACCGAAGAGGGCGGGCGGCCGGCGAGCCAAACGAAGACGCTCGACGAGTACAGCCGCGATCTCACCGAGGCCGCGCGCGAGGGCAGGCTCGACCCGGTGATCGGGCGCGCAGACGAGATCGAGGAGACGATCGAGATCCTCTCCCGCCGTACCAAGAACAACCCCGTCCTGATCGGCGACCCTGGCGTCGGCAAGACCGCGATCGCCGAGGGCATCGCGCAGCGGATCGTGAACGACGAGGTGCCGGAGACGCTGGCGGACAAGCGCCTGGTCGTGCTCGACCTGGCCGGCATGGTGGCCGGCACGAAGTACCGCGGCGAGTTCGAGGAGCGGCTCAAGTCCGTGATCGACGAGGTCAGCGACCACGGCGACGACCTGATCCTGTTCATCGACGAGCTGCACACTGTCGTGGGTGCCGGCGCGGCCGAGGGCTCGATGGACGCCTCCAACATGCTGAAGCCGGCGCTCGCGCGCGGCGATCTGAGGATGGTCGGCGCGACGACGCTCGACGAGTACCGGCGGAACATCGAAAAGGACGCCGCGCTCGAGCGGCGCTTCCAGCCGGTCCTGATCGACGAGCCGTCGGTCGAGGAGACGATCGAGATCCTAAGCGGCCTCAAGGACCGCTACGAGGCCTACCACCGCGTTCGCATCAGCCCCGAGGCGATCGTGGCGGCCGCGGAGCTGTCTGACCGCTACATCACCGACCGCTACCTCCCCGACAAGGCGATCGACCTGATCGACCAGGCGGCCGCGCGGGTGCGGCTGCGCGCCAAGACCAAGCCCGCGGACCGGCGCGCACTCGACGACGACCTGGCCCGCAACGAACGCGAGCGCGACCAGGCGATCGCGGCCGAGGACTACGAGCGCGCAAACGAGCTGAAGCCGCGCATCGACGAGCTGCGCGAGGACATCGAGGCGGCTCGCTCGGGCGGCCGGGGGCGCGCCGCGGAGGTGCTCGCCGACGATGTCGCGGAGGTCGTGTCACGCCGCACCGGCATTCCGGTCGCGCAGCTGACGCAGGAGGAACGCGAGCGCCTGCTCGGCCTGGAGGCGCAGCTGCACGAGCGCGTGGTCGGGCAGGACGAGGCGGTCGACGCGGTCGCGCGCGCCGTCCGGCGCGGGCGGGCGGGGCTGGGCGACCCGAATCGGCCGGTCGGCTCGTTCCTCTTCCTGGGGCCGACCGGCGTCGGCAAGACCGAGCTGGCGCGGGCGCTCGCCGAGACGCTATTCGGAGACGAGCAGGCGATGGTCAGGCTCGACATGAGCGAGTTCCAGGAGCGCCACACCGTGTCGCGCCTGGTGGGAGCTCCGCCGGGCTACGTCGGCTACGAGGAGGCGGGCCAGCTCACGGAGACCGTGCGCCGGCGCCCGTACTCGGTGCTGCTGCTGGACGAGATCGAGAAGGCGCATCCCGACGTCTTCAACCTGCTGCTCCAGCTGCTCGAGGACGGTCGCCTGACGGACGGCCAGGGACGGACGGTCGACTTCAGGCACACAGTCGTGATCATGACCTCGAACCTCGGCGCCGACCGGATCCAGGCACACGCGCGCCGGGACGAGTCGTTCGAGGAGCTGAAGGACGACCTGATGGAGCTGCTCCGCCAGAGCTTCCGGCCGGAGCTGCTCAACCGGATCGACGAGATCATCGTGTTCCGCGCCCTCGACCGCGAGCAGCTGACGCAGATCACACGTCTGCTGCTCGCAAAGGTGGAACGGCGCATGCACGCTCAGGGTGTTGAGCTCGAGGTCTCGGACGAGGCGGTCGAGTTCCTCGCGAACGCGGGCTTCGACCCGCAGTACGGGGCGCGGCCGCTCAGGCGCGCGATCCAGCGCCTGCTCGAGGACGAGCTCTCGGAGCGGCTCCTGGCCGGCGACATCGAGCCGGGGCAGGGTGTGCGCGTCGAGCTGCGAGACGGGCGGCTGCACGTGGAGGCGTCCGATCCCCGAGCGACCAGCCATGCCGAAGCCGCCGGAAGCGTGACGTAGGCCAGCGGTGGTGCTCTCGTAGGCGAGGAAGCCGTCACGCTGGCCCGCACCCAGGTCCCGCTCGACAAGGACGAGCTGGTGCTGGGCCTGCTGGCCGCTCCAGGGCTGCCCACCGAGATCGCGGAGGAGCTCGCGGCCGACCTGCCGCCCCTGCTCGCGGAGCGCGTCACCGACGCGGTCTCGTGGCGCGTCCCCGTCCTCACGGAGCCCGAGGCAACTCACTTGACGAGCGGCGTGGACGCGATCGACCTGGGTCGCGAGCGCATGCTGCGTCACGGGTGGGATCTCGCCGTGTGCGTGACCGACGCCCCGCTGCGCATAGGGAGGCGGCCGATCGTGGCCGATGCGAGCGCCACCCACGGGGTTGCGCTGATCTCGCTGCCGGCGCTCGGGGCGATGCAGACGCGCCGGCGAGCTCGCGACGCGGTGATCCGGCTGGTCGACGGCTTGGTCGGCGAGAGCCTCGAGACAGGACACGGCGTGGCGGGACGACGCGTCCGCGTCGGACGGCGGCTCGCCGAGCTCGCGGCACCGATCCGCGCGGTCGAGGCGCCGGATGTCGACGACGTGGACCTGCGCTTCGTCGCCGCGGTCGCGCGCGGGAACCTTCGGCTACTGACCGGCATGATCCGCGCCAACCGGCCCTGGCGCCTGATCGTGCGCCTCTCGCGCGCGCTCGCGGCCGCTGCCGCGGCGGTGGCTCTGGCGCTCGTGACCTCAGACCTCTGGAAGCTCTCGGATGCGCTCGACTGGATTCGCCTACTCGCGCTGATGGTGCTGTCGGTCGGCGCGACGGTGCTCTGGCTGATCGTGTCGCACCGCCTGTGGGAGCAGCCGCGGGCGCGGGCCAGCCGCGAGCAGACCGTGCTCTTCAACGTCGCAACCACGCTCACGCTGCTGCTGGGCGCCGCGTTCCTCTACGCGGCGCTGTTCGCGATGACGCTCTTGGGGGCGGCCCTGGTCATCGACAGCGGCGTCATGGCGCAGGCGCTCGGGCATGACGCGGGCATCGGCGACTACGCGGCCCTCGCCTGGATGGCGAGCTCGCTCGGCACGATCGCCGGCGGCCTGGGCGCCGGCCTCGAGAGCGACGAGGCCGTGCGCGAGGCCGCGTACGGCTACCGGGCGGAGCGCACGAGCGAGCGCGAGAGTCGAGTGCCGGCGCGCGCCTGAGCGCGTCGACAGCCGTGCGCGGCGGACGGGTTACCACCTGCGCTAGTCGGAGTCGCGGAGCGAGCCGAGGTTGGCCCCCTTTCCGGACTGAAACCGGACTGGGCCCCAAGGACCGCGACGCGCTGGTATCGCGCCGGCGGGCGCTATCCGCAGGGTCGTGCCGCTGCAGGAGGAGTCGGCGTAACGGCCGTAGCAGGCCGAACACCTGACCTTCTGCAGGCCCGCAGAAGGACTTCGGTTCGGACGAACCAGAATCGTCCTGCAACAGGGGGTTTTCCTTGGAACGGCCGACGATCGGCCCGCGGCGAGTCCGGAGTCAGTCCGACCCGACACAGACGCACGAGCCGACTGTGCACGCAAAAAAGGCCTGCAAATGCAGGCCTTTTCAAGAGCGGCTGAAGGGATTCGAACCCTCGACTTCTGTCCACACGCGGGTCTGCCGCACGGCAGCGCGGGCCGATACCGATCATCGTGCGCGTTCTCGGTTGGCAGCGCGCCATCCGGGTACGGGCGGCAGATGTCATCGCTGATGCAGAAGCTCACGCAGTTCTCCAAGTCGAAGCAGGGCCGCAGTTTGGTGGGGCAGGCGCGGGAACGCCTGACCGGAGGCGGCCGGCCCGCCGGCCGCGCCAAGCGCCGCCGCCCGCGGGGCCGGTGACACCATGGCCGAGTTGACGCCCCTGGACGAGAAGCTGGCCGAGGTCCTCGGACTGGCGCAGGCTGCCCAGAGCGCGACCGCGCACGTCGCGCAAATGGACGGCGCCGACGCACTGAAGGATCAGCTCGAGCGAATGAGCGATGAAGCCGAAGAGACCGAGCGGCGCACCGATTCTCTGATCGACTCACTGGAAGGCCGCAAGACAGCAATTCGCGACATGGCCCGGGAGACCAAAACCGAAGCCGAGGACATGATGGCGACCTATCTCGAAGGCGAGGAGGAGGCGCTGGACGGCTTCGAGTTCCTGACGATGGCCGAGGCCGGCGAGTTGGGTCACTGGGAGATCGTCCAGGCGATGGGCAAGACACTGGGCGAGCAGAAAGTCGTCGAGCTGGCCGACTGGGCCGTGAACATACAGCGCGGGCATTTCGACGGTGTGCGTGCCAGCAGCGTGACGCTGGCCGAGGACGAAGCACGCGGCTGACTGGCACCCGGAAGGCCTGGCCAGACGGGAAAGACGTGAGCAGTAAGACGACGAGGCGAGATCGAGTCGTTGCGGGTGAAATACCCGCTAGCGACGAGTTGCCGCTCCGCACGGGTCAAGTAGTCAGCGAGGGTGGTCACCACGAGGCCGTCGGGCATGTCGAGGAGGCCTCGACATGCGTGGGCCCGGGGCCTCCGGGTAGGCACTTAGGACGATGCGTTCCTCTGCCTCCCCATTCCGTCGTGCCGCGGCCGCACTAGAAACCAAGGTGGCGCTGGACGGGCCGGCAAGGCCCGCCCGAGCGCTTGGGAAACTACTGTCGCCCGCGCCGATCAAGGCGGCCCTGAGCGGCGACTGGCTCGGGCATGCTCTACACCCCATCATGACCGACCTCGTGATCGGCTCGTTCGTCAGCGCGTCGGTTCTGGACTTCTTTGGCGGCGATGACAGCAAGGCTGGGGCCGAGCGGCTCTTGGCGGTCGGCATAGCAAGCTACGCGCCCACCGCCCTGAGCGGAATGAGCGACTGGGCAGACCGAGCTGACAGCGATCCCGGGGCGCGACGAGTGGGCATCGTTCATGCCGCCAGCAACGCCATCGCCCTCTCCCTCTACGGCGCCTCGCTGGCGTCGCGGCGAAGCGGCTCCCAGCAGCGCGGAAAGCTGCTTGCCTTAGCGGGTGGCGCGATGATGGGCGCGGGCGGCTACCTGGGCGGACATCTCGCCTACGTACAAGGCGTCGGCGTACAACCGCCGGGGACGCAGACCGGCCTCTAGCTCGCGGCCGAGCGGCGCAAACGGCACGCTCCCTACGAACAGGAAGCTGTTCCCTGATGCCGTGGCCGGTACGCCGGCCGTCTGTCCAGGGAGATGCTCGTCAATTCTGTTCCGCTGCGGCCCTGCGTCAGAGGATGCGGATCAGGATGTTGATCAGCACCGTCAGGACGATCGAGAGCAGCAGGGACATCACCAGGCAGCCGGGCATGAAGCGGACCTGCGCCCGTCTGCCCGGCCGCTTGGTGAAGAGGAACATCGACTACCGATCGACGCGGGCGTCGAGGCGGCTGTGCTGCTCCTGCTTCGTCGGGCGTGTAGGGCTCGCGGCTGCCGGACTTGGCCAGACCGCGCGAGATGAAGTAGCCGGCGCCGAGAATCGCGACGTACAGCCATGCCTGCCGGGCGATGAACTCGTCCGTGCCGTTGTCGCCACCATTGATGACGGCGGCGCTGACCAGGATGGCCACGATCAGGCCGACCATCGCCCAGAACTCCGTGGTCTTGAACGCCTGCTTGGTCTCAGTCGAGAGCCGACGAGCGCCCCGGCCGAGCGCCGATTTTCTATCCGCGCGCACGTCGCCGCGGGTTACGTCTGTTGCTGCCATTGGTTGTTCCTTTCAAACGCCGAACTGGGCCCCCGCACAAGCGGGGAAGAACGGCGCAGGGGGTACAGGCAAGAGCGAGGGAGCCAGGCCCCGGACTCTCCACCTGAGACATCCATGCCCCAGAATGAGACGCACAAACATTATGAACGCCAAGACATCCGGCCTCTCCCTGTCGCCCGCGACGGGGACGACGGTGTCTGACCCGGCTGCCGCGGTCCCATCTCGCTGTCCCGGTGGTTCTCCGGGCGCCCGAGCCGCCGGGGGGCGTCTGGATCGCTCGCGGGACCACGTGAGTGCCCGGCCCGCGAGGGGTCAAACAACCCTTCGAAACTCTCCAACTCCTTCCCGGGCTGAGGCGTTACCGCGTCGATGCCAACCGGCGACGACCCGACAAGCCCCGATGACGACCCTGACTCGCTGGCCGGCCATGCCCGGGCCGATTGTCCAGCAGGCATGAACCAGGCTGCGCGGGGAGGGGGCGATTGAACCAGATCGAGCCTCACGAAAGCCTTCAACGCCGTGGCGGACTCGACGAAGAGGACCTCCGGGCCCGTGGTCACCCATCATCTACTCGCGTGGCGCCACGAAGCGGACCGCGGGGAGCAAACGTCCTGACGTGGCCGGCTAAAAGGTCTAAGCGGTCTCTCCTTCGAGAGGTTTGACCGGCGAGGCGCCGGAGATTCCGTTCGGGTTGGCCGGCTGCGCCGCTGTCTGTGGGGGTGCTGGCGCGGTCGCCGCCCGAAAGGCCCTCTAGCCAGGAATGCCGCGGAAGTCGATTCCTGGCCGGCCCTCTTCGCGGAAGGTGCCGTCGTGAGCGTGAATGACGAGGTCGCAGGCCTGCTGGTTAGCAACGAGGCATCCGCGCTTGATCGCTTCGGCTTTGGTGTCGTGAGTGGAGCGGATGGCGTCGTCCAGCTCACACGCCCAGTACCCCCCGTTGGGGATCACGTGGACTTCGGGCATTTTTGGCCTCACTAGTCGCTTGTGGTTCGGTTACCCGGGCCGGGTGGGTTCACGCGGAGCAGTTTTTCTCACCAGACAGACCATGCGCGAGACCGAAGCCCGCCCGTGGTTGCCAGTTCGGGCCCGGGGTGGGCCACTCCGGCCGGCAAGGGGCCTCAACCACCACACACACTTCGGCGCACCTTCGCGTCGACCTGGCCGAGGTGAGCGTCCACCCAGGCGGGCGATGTACCTGAAGCGGCTGATGGGATTCGAACCCACGACCTTCTGCATGGCAAGCAGACAGGCGGCCGAATTGCCGCCAATGGGGGAGCCTAGAAAGTCGCTCGTTGCGGAAATGCGTTAGGTCGTGTCAGGGAGCCCCTAGCTGCGTTTGAGACCACAAATGAGACCACGCCGGCGCCTGCTCCCAACCGGATTGGCGGCGCTCCAGGCAGACAGGACGAGCCGTCTTGCCCCGGAGCGCCGAGACGAGGCTAGGGCGGCGGGCAACGCTCGCCCTCCCTCGGCATCCGATCACTGGCGCTTCTGGCGCCAAGCTGAAATGCGTGCAGATGCTTCGCGGAACCAGGCCCTCAACCTTGCCAGCGTCCCGGTAGGGGCGAAGAACACCGCTATTTGCGCGATTCGTCCCCCACGTGGGACGTTCTGGACACATCTTGACGAGCATTTGTTCCCACGGCTGTTACCACGCGGTTGGTGCCTCGTCGTGACAGCCTTGATTCTCGCCGGTCGTTGCGTGTTGCCTTTTCGACCGCGCGCACGCCCGAACGGCGCTCGTGTCGCCGCCGGGGTGGGAGCGGCGTTGCGACTGTGGACCGGTTGCTTGCCCACGTTGACTAGACCGGCAAGCTTCCGGCCGCCCGCTTACGCCCGCCGGCGTGGATCGTCTGTCGTAGCCGGTGTCCGTCCGGACGCTCGCGCTGGTCTCGCTGGCCATGTTTGTGCTGTCCACGGCGGCCGGCGCGACGTCGCGACCTACGCGGTGGAGAAAGGGGACCGCGGCGCCATCAGCCCCGGAGGGGCCACGGCGGGGAGCGAGGGCCGAGAGCGGCCCACCCGGACCTGAGGGCGCCCGCGGTCCTAGGGGCCGCGTGGCCCATACGGCTTCGCTGGTGCGGAGGGCACCAGCGAACGAGGACTCGGTGTTTGGCGCCATCGAGAGCGATCCGTACCGTGCAGCGTCCGCGATCCAGAGCCAGCTAGATCTCGGACCCGTCCGAGATCAGGGACGCGCTCTCGTCGCTCTGCTCGGACCTTTCATTCGCGGAGGCGCTCTCGAGCGAGTACCTGACCTGCGTGTCCAAGGCCGCTTCGCGGGCGCGCGAGGGCGCCAGCTCAGCGCGGATCCGGTCCGCGTGCTTGTGAAACCGGTCTGAGACGGGCGAATAGCTGGTATTTCTAGCCCTCGGGGACTTGCGCCCCCGAGGGCTCTTGGTTGGAACTGCTTGCCTACGCCGTGCTTTCGGCCCGTGCGGCCTGGGGCGTCTGCGCTGGCGCCTTCGCGGGCCGCGGGTGCACGATCACCGGGCAGGGGGCAGTGCGGACGAGCTCGGTGGAGACCGAGCCGAGCAGCACGCGGCGCAGTGGGCCGTAGGCCCGGGAGCCGACCACGAGCACGCCACCGTCCTCACGGGCGATTTGTGCGAGGGACTCGGCGGGCGGGCCGTCCACGAGCGTGCCCTCGAGCTGCACGTTCTCGGGGGTGGAGCTCAGTGCCTCGTCGAGGCGCTCGCGCATGATCTCGTGGATCGCCTTGTTCAGCTCGGCTCGGCCCGCACCTCCGCCGCCCTTTCCGTAGAGGATCGGGCCGGGCTGTGCCACCGCGACCACCTTGACTGGCGCGCCGCTGGCGCGGGCGAGTTCGATGGCCTCGGCCAAAGCAATGCGCGCCTCATCAGAGCCGTCGTATCCGACTGTGACCTCGGCGATGCCGTTCGGGGCGCTGTCCGCGTAGCCATGCGGGGCGATGGCAACCGAGCACGGCGAACCGTGCAGCAGGCTCATGGCAACGCTGCCGGCCATGATCTGACCGGCTTTCCCGTGCTGGGCCGACCCGAGAACCACCAGGTCCGCGTCGAACTGCTCGGCCAGCTCATGAAGCCCGCGCGCCGGTGAGCTGGTCGCCATCGTCTGCGCTTCGACGCCTGCTGAGCTCGCCGCCCGTTCGAGCTTCTCCTTCAACTCGGCGTCGAGACCCTGAAAGTGGATGTCATAGGTCCCCCACATGGGGTCGAATTGGAACACGCTGACGGCGGTGACGGACGCTCCTGTCGCGTCGGCGATCAGCTTGCCCAGAGCAAGCGCGTCGTCGGCCTGGGCGCTGCCGTCATATCCAACAATGATCTTGCTGTACATGGGTCTCCTTTGCTGGCTACGGATGCCAGTGTCCGGACTGGGTGGGCGCGCGGCATCCGGGGAGCCCCCTTTTGCGGGTCCGTAGTTTCCCGCACTCGACTAGCTCAGGAGCGTCCGCGCTTGTCGCGCGATCTCGACGTCCTCTCGGGCGCGGATGACGAGCACGGCAACGCGGGAAGTCCCAGCGGCTACATCGGTGTCGCCGTGCACTGCCTCGTTGCGCTGGCCGTCGATAACGACCCCGAGGTGTGAGAGCCCCTCACAAGCGACCTGCCGCACACGCGCGGAGCCCTCTCCAACGCCGCCCGTGAACACGAGCGCGTCGAGTCCATCGAGCGCCGCGGCCATCGCGCCGACACCGGCACGCAGGCGATGCACGTAGACCTCGAACGCGAGACGGGCGTCGGGGTCATCCCGACCGGTCAGCTCGCGCATGTCCGGCGTCCCGGCCAATCCCGCCAGCCCGGATTTGTGCTCGAGTGCGTCCGCCATCTGGTGCGGGGTGAGGCCGGCCTGCTCTTGGAGCCACAGCAGTAACCCTGGGTCGACCGACCCGGAGCGCGTGGCCATCACTAGGCCCTCGAGCGGGGTGAACCCCATCGTCGTGTCGATCGAGCGACCGCCGAGTACCGCACATAGAGACGCTCCGGCGCCGAGGTGGCAGGTGACGATCCGATGAGCGTTCGGTGAATGCTCGAGAACGCGTCCCGCCGCGTAGGCGTGCGAGAGCCCGTGGAAGCCGAAACGGCGAACTCGGTAGCGCTCCCGCCATTCCCGGGGAAGGGCGTAGGTGGTTGCAGCGGGCGTTAGGGAGGCGTGGAAGGCCGTGTCGAAGCATGCGACCTGGGGGACGTCAGGCAGAGCGTGCGATACGGCTTCGACGGCCGCCAGTGACTTGGGCTGGTGCAGTGGCGCCAGGACGGTCAGGTCGCGCAGCGCCGACAGCACGTCGCGGTCGAGCCGGACGGCGGAGCGGAAGCGCTCTCCGCCGTGCACGATGCGATGCCCGACCGCCTCAGGAGGTTGTGGCAGCTCGGCGAGAGCCTGCGCAACCGCCGCCGGCTCCACGACCGACCGGGGGGCGTCGAGCTCACACCTCCACAGCTCGGTGTCGTCGCCGCCGAGCAGCGAGAGCTTGACGCTGCTCGACCCGGCGTTGGCGACGAGGACGCGCACTCAGCCGGGCCAGGTCCAGTCGCGCACGTTGGGGGAGTCGTCCCCGTGCTCGCGCGTGTAGTAACGGTGACGAAGGCGTTCGTCGGCCATCTGTTGGCGCAGCCCGGCTGCCGTCTCGCCGAGCTTCGGCACCCGGTCGATCACGTCCATCACGAGGTGGAAGCGGTCCAGGTCGTTCAGCATGACCATGTCGAAGGGCGTCGTGGTGGTGCCCTCCTCCTTGTATCCGCGCACGTGGAGGTTGTGGTGATTGGTCCGCCGGTAGGTGAGGCGGTGGATCAGCCAGGGGTAGCCGTGGTAGGCGAATATCACCGGCTGCGAGGTGGTGAAGAGCGCATCGAACTCGGAATCCGGCAGCCCGTGCGGATGCTCTGACTCGGGCTGCAGACGCATCAAATCCACGACGTTCACCACGCGCACCCGAAGGTCGGGCAGATGCTCACGTAACAGCGCGGCGGCGGCGACCGTCTCGAGCGTGGGGATGTCGCCTGCGCACCCGAGCACCACGTCGGGCTCCTCGCCTTCCGCGTTGGACGCCCATTCCCAGATGCCGATCCCGCGCGTGCAGTGCGTCAGGGCGTCATCCATCGAGAGGAAGTCGAGCGAGGGCTGCTTGCCGGCGACGATCACGTTCACGTAGTTGCGCGAGCGCAGGCAGTGATCGGCGACCGACAGGAGGCAGTTCACGTCCGGGGGCAGGTATACGCGGACGATCTCCGCCTTCTTGTTCACGACGTGGTCGATGAAGCCGGGGTCTTGGTGCGAGAAGCCGTTGTGGTCCTGACGCCACACGTGTGAGGAGAGCAGGTAGTTGAGCGACGCGATCGGCCTGCGCCACGGGATCGTCCGGGTCACTTTCAACCACTTCGCGTGCTGGTTGAACATGGAGTCGACGATGTGGATGAACGCCTCGTAGCAGTTGAAGAGCCCGTGGCGACCGGTCAGCAGATAGCCCTCGAGCCAGCCCTGACAGAGGTGCTCGCTCAGGATCTCCATGACGCGGCCGTCGGCCGAGAGGTGGTCGTCGCCGTCGCGCTGCTCGGCCATCCAGGCCCGACCGGTTTCGTCGAGGAGGGCGCCGAGCCGGTTCGAGGCGGTCTCGTCCGGGCCGAACACGCGGAAGTTGGCGGCGGACCGATTGGCCCGCATGACGTCACGCAGCCAAGTGCCGAGAACGCGTGTGGCTTCCGTTGACGTGGTGCCCGGCTGGTCGACGGCGACGGCGTATTCGCGGAAGTCGGGCAGCTCCAGATCGTGCAGCAAGCTCCCGCCGTTCGCGTGCGGGTTGGCGCTCATCCGCCGCTCTCCCTCGGGCCGGAGGGCGCGAAGCTCCTCGCGCAGGCGGCCGGCCTCGTCGAAGAGCTCCTCCGGACGGTAGGAGCGCAGCCAGCGCTCGAGCTCGCGCAGGTGATCCGGGTTGTCGAACAGGTTCGCCAGCGGGACCTGGTGGGATCTGAACGTGCCCTCGGCGGGCAGGCCGTCGACCACCTTCGGTCCCGTCCAGCCCTTGGGGGTGCGCAAGACGATCATCGGCCAGGACGGGCGCTCCAGTTCGCCCGCTCGGGCGCGCGCCTGGATGGCGGCGATCTCGTCCAGGACGCCGTCGAGGGTGGCGGCCAGCTCTTGGTGGACGGTCTGCGGATCGTCGCCGGTGACGAAGCGGGGCGAGTGCCCGTAGCCCTCGAGCAGCGAGCGCAATTCGTCCTCGCTTATTCGCGCGAGCACCGTGGGATTCGCGATCTTGTAGCCGTTCAGGTGCAGGACCGGCAGCACCGCTCCGTCGCGCGCGGGGTTGACGAACTTGTTGGAGTGCCAGCTCGCCGCCAGCGGACCGGTTTCGGCCTCGCCGTCGCCGATCACGCACAGCGCGAGCAGCTGCGGATTGTCGAACACGGCGCCGTAGGCGTGCAGGAGCGAGTAGCCGAGCTCGCCCCCCTCGTGGATCGAACCGGGGGTCTCCGGCGCCACGTGCGACGGAATCCCGCCGGGGAATGAGAACTGCCGGAACAGCCGATGCATGCCCTCCTCGTCCTCGCCGATGTGGCCGTAGACCTCCGAGTAGGTCCCCTCGAGATAGGCGTTCGCGACCAGCCCGGGGCCTCCGTGGCCGGGGCCAGTCACGTAGATCGCGTCGAGGTTCCGTTGGAGGATCGCCCGATTCATGTGGACGTAGAGGAGGTTCAGGCCCGGTGTGGTGCCCCAGTGGCCGAGCAGCCGCCGCTTGATGTGCTCGAGCCGGAGCGGCTCGCGCAACAGCGGGTTGGCTTGGAGATAGATCTGGCCGACGGACAGATAGTTCGCCGCCCGCCAATAGGCGTCGATCCGGCGGAGCTCTCGAGCGTCCATGATCCGAATAGTGCCCGGTAGATCACCGCGAGGGGCTGCGGGAAAGCCCGGATGTGGCCGCGAGCCGACATGCGGCTAGATCTGACGACACGATCGAAAGGGAAGGAAATGTCGGTACGCGTAGCGATCAACGGCTTTGGGCGGACTGGGCGCTGCATGCTGCGGGCGGCTATCGAGCGAGACGCCGATCTCGAGGTGGTGGCGATCAACGACCTGGCCGACGCGAACGTGCTCGGGCACCTCCTGCGCCGCGACTCCGTCTTCGGCCGCTTTCCCGGCGAGGTCGAGTCCTCCGAGCGCCGGCCTGCATGTTGCCGGCCGCGAGATCGCCGTCTTCTCGGAGCCGGACCCCGCGGCGTTGCCGTGGGCGGACCACGGCGTCGACGTGGTGATCGAGTCGACCGGCCGCTTTCGGACACGTGAGGGCGCGACCAAGCACCTCGCCGCCGGTGCGCGCAAGGTGATCGTCTCGGCCCCCGCCAAGGATCCAGACGTGACGGTTGCGCTCGGCGTCAACTTCGACGACGTCTACGACCCGGACCGCCACCACATCATCTCCAACGCGTCCTGCACGACCAACTGCCTGGCGCCGGTCGCCAAGCTGCTGCACGGCTCAATTGGCATCAGGCACGGCCTGATGGCGACGATTCACGCCTACACCGCCGACCAGAACCTGCAGGACGGCCCCCACAAGGACTTGCGCCGGGCGCGCGCCGCCGGGGTCAACATGATTCCGACCTCGACGGGCGCCGCCAAGGCGCTCGGCGTGGTCGTCCCGGAGCTCGAGGGCAAGCTGCACGGGTACGCGATGCGTGTGCCGATCCCGACCGGATCGGTCGTCGACCTGACCGTCGAGGCGGAGCGCCCGACCTCAGCGGATGAGGTCAACGAGGCCTTCGCCCGGCAGGCGGACGTCGGCTCGCTCGAGGGGATCCTCGCCTATACCGAGGAGCCCTTCGTCTCCGCAGACGTCGTCGGCTCGCCGTACTCGGCGATCTTCGACGCCGGCTTCACGAGCGTCATCGACGGCACGTGCGTGAAGGTCCTGGCCTGGTACGACAACGAGTGGGGCTACGCGAACCGGCTCGGCGAATTGGCCGAGAGGGTCCTTGCGCCGGTAAGCGCGCCCGCCTGAGGCCCGTGGTTACCGGCTCGCATGCAGGCGAGCTGTCGCGACTGCTGTTCGCTGCTGACCACGCCGTCGACATCGCCGCGGACGCTCTCACGCGCGGCCGCGCGCACGTCAAGGCGCTGATCGACAAGGGCGACTACGGGTTCGCGACCGCGGTAGACGTGGAGATCGAGCGCCTCGTCCGGGCGCATCTGCGCCAGGAGACTCCCCAGATCCCGTTTCTTGGAGAGGAGGAGGGTGGGGCGGGCCTCATGTCCGAGGCGGTCTGGGTGCTGGATCCGATCGACGGGACTGCGAACTACGCGGACGGCAGTCCGCTCTGCTCGATCTCACTGGCGCTCGTCCGGCTCGGCGCCCCGGTACTGGGGATCGTGGCCGCGCCGCTGCTCGGGGAGCGCTTCATGGCTGTCGAGGGGGGCGGGGCCTACCGCAACGGCGTTCGCATCCACGTAGCCGAACGGGAGGTCGGCGACCCGCTGGTCGCGCTCTCCGACTTCGCCTTCGGCCGCAAGCACCGCGAGACCAACCAGCTCAGGTTTGCCGTGATCGAGGAGCTGGTTGGCCGATCTATGCGCCTCCGCATCCACGGGTCGGTGGCGCTGGACCTGGCCTGGCTCGCGGCGGGTCGGATGTCCGCCACGGTCGCGCTGTCGAACCTGCCCTGGGACGTCAGCGCCGGCGTGCTCTTGGTGCGCGAGGCGGGCGGCCTCGTGCTGGACGCTGAGGGCGCCCGGCATCACCCGGACTCGACGTCCACGCTTGCGACCACACCGACGCTACGGGCACCGCTTCTGTCCGTGATCGCCGCGGCGCAGCAGCGCGTCAGTCACCCCAGGCCAGGACCGCGGTGAGGCCCGAGGCGCTGATCACGCCGACGGGGCGGTCGGTACCGGGCTGGACGGCGACCAGGTGAGTGATCCGGTTCTCGGCCATCAGGCGCGCGGCCGCAGACAGCGGGGCGTTGGAATCGATCGTGACCAGGTCGTTCACGGCGATCTCGCCGACCGTGGAGGCGTGACCCTTCGTCTCGGCGGTGGCGACGTCCAGAGCATCGACGACACCCCACGAGCGGGTGTGCTGACCGGACTTGACGTCGGCCACGACCAAGCAGTGAATCCCGTACCCGCTCATCATGCGGGCCGCATCATCGAGCGAAGTGCTCGGCTGACAGGTGACGACTCCCACCCGCATCGCGTCGTACACCTTCGCGTCGGCGAACGCCGGGCCGACATACGTTCTCTGCCGAGTGATCGCTGTCATGGGAGCAACGTACGCGCCGCGGGCGCGGCGGACATCCGCAGCCTCTTCGGTGCAGGTCACGGACATCTACTGAGACGGTGACGACAGCAACTGCTCGAAGAGGTCCACGTACTTGCGCAGATGGCTTGGCCCCAGGAAGCGCTCGCGCACGCTCTCGCGCGCTCGTAGGCCCATGTCGCCGGCCGCGACCGTGTTCCCGAGCACACCCACCACGGCGTCGTTGAATCCAGCCAAGTCATGCGGGTCGACCAGCACGCCGGTCTCGCCCTCGTCGATCTGCTCCCGGATACCACCCACGCGGCTCGCGACTACAGGCCGGGCCTTCCACATCGCCTCCGCCACCGTCAGCCCGAAGCCCTCCGCCAGGCTTTTCTGGACGATCACGTCAGCTCGCCGCTGTAGGGCGTTGACGATCGCGGCGTTCTCCTCGACGTCCTCCATCGGCAGAGAGAACAGATGGATGCGATCGCACAGGTCAGGCGGGCAGGCGGCACGACGGCGGGCGACCTCGGAGAGCACTTCGAGCCCCTCCGGATCGTCTGATACGGCTGCGGTTGCGGGCCCGGCGAGGACGAGATGGGCGTCGGTGCGGCCCGCGATGCCGTCGCGAAAGGCCTCGAGGACACCGATCGGGTCCTTCAAGCGGTCCCAGCGCGAGACCTGAATCACGGCCGGAACGCCGGCGGGCAAGGGCGGCGATCCGGACCGCTCCACTGGGCGATCGACCCGCCCCGGCGTGCCGTCGCGCCGGCTGAACACCGGCTCTCCCGGAGGGACTCCTTCCTCGAGCTCGGCCACCCGCAGGATGGAGGTCACTGTGTCCGGGTCAAGCTCCTGGTTCTTCGCGGAGAAGGCATCGATTGAAGGCGGGATCACTCGCACACGAGCGTGGTCGAGGCCCTCCCAGACATACGCCTCACGAGAGAACACCACCGCGTCGGCGGAGAGCACGTGCGGGCGCAGGAACTCCCAAGCCGCCTCGGCCAGGCCATTCGGCTCGTCGACCCCGACGTGGCAGCGCCAGACCGCGTGTGCGCCAACGGCACGCAGCGGTTCGATCAGGCCCGCGGTCTGCGGATCGTGCAGCAACACCACGTCTCCGGACCGCACCAGCGGCACCAGCTCACGCGCGTTCCGAGCGGTCGTGTCGCGATAGATCGCGTCGTCCTCCTCGCGGAGGCCCATCCCGTCACCGGCCGAGCCGTGCAGCATGTTGTGTATGCGCTTCGTGACACGGAAGAAGTCCGGGCTCCCCTCGATCACCACCCAGCGGGCATCCAGCCCGGCTCCGCGAGTGTAGGCGAGCAGCGACGCGAGCATCTCGGCTACGCCGCCGCCACGCGCCGTCGAGCTCACGTTCCAGATTACGCGCGAGCCGAGCAGCGTTCGTCCGCGCGAGATCGTCGTCTCGAACTCGAGGGCCTGCTGCGATTGCAGGACAGACAGCAGGCGCTCCGGAGTGAGCGGCGATATCGGCACTGGATGCAGGCTCAACTGAGCGCCGCCAGGGCGTGGCCGGTCGCGGCCAATTCGACCAGCTCGGCGATCGAGGTCTCGATCCCCCTGGCGGCGGTGTCGAGGTCGGTGGCCTCTTTGTCCGCGTTGAGCCCGAAGAAGACCTTGCCGTCATAGCTCGCGACTGCGATACCCACGGAGTGCTCGGCCGCCAGCGGCACCAGTGGCCACACCTCTTCCATCCGGGCGCCAAAGGCGTACAGCGGCAGCTGCGGGCCCGGGACGTTGGTGACCGTGACGTTGAACAGCCGGGTCGCGAGGGCGGACCGCGCGAACAGCGAGTGCAGGATCGGGGGTGCGAGTCCGCCGATCGACACCAGCTCCCCGGCGCCGCGTGCCTGGCCGCCCCGCTTCGCGCCCGCCGTCTCCTCCATCACCAGCAGATAGCGATGGCCCGCGTCGGGCTCCATTACCGGCAGATGGACGAACAGCGTCGAGACCTTGTTCCCCAGACCGAACCGTTCCGCTGCGGTGCGCATGTTCACCGGCACCATCGCGCGCAGTCCCGGCGCCGGTACGTCGTCGCCGCGCTCGAGCAGCAACGCCCGCAGCCCGCCCGCAACCGCCGCGAGGATCACGTCGTTGACGGTTCCGCCCAGCGCCTCCTTCACACGCTTGAGCTCCGCGAGGTCCGCGCTCACGACGCGGAAGCGGCGGTGCGCGGACAGCGGCGCGTTCAGGCTGCAACGCGGGGCGGCGACCACCTCGTCGTGGAGCAGCACGTCCGCCATGGACTTGGCCTGCAGAAAGGCGTCGCGCAGCCGCCCGGGATGGCGTGCGGCGTAGAGCCCTGCATGCGCGGTGCCGGTGACGAGGTCGAGCGGCCCGCGTCGGCGCGGTGTCTCTGGCGCCGGCAGGCGGTCGGGGCGTCGGCTCGGTCTACGAGCGGTGTCGAGCAGTACGTGCGTCACGTCGACTGCGCCGACCCCGTCGACGAGCGCGTGGTGTGTCTTGGTGGCGACGGCCCAGCGGCCGTCTTCGAGGCCGGTCACGAGCCGCGCGTCCCAGAGCGGTCGGCTGCGGTCGAGGCGCTGCGACCAGTAGTCGGCCGCCCAGTCGAGCAGCTCGGCTTGCCCGCCCGGGGCGGGCAGCTCGACCTCTTGCACGTGGGCGGCAATGTCGAAACCGGGGTCCATCACCCACGTGGGCCAGCGCAGCCCACCGGTGTGCTGCTCTGAGAGGCGACAGCGGTACCGGGGCAACGCGCCAATGCGCTTTTCGAGGAACCGGCGCGCGCGCCTGAGCGTCGGTGGCAGACCGGGTCGCGCCTCGAAGATCATCAGGGCGCCGATGTGCATGTGGGCCGCTTCGTCCGCCTCTTCGAGCTCCAGGAAGGTTGCGTCGAGGGGTGTCAGCCTGTCGCAGGTCATGGCACCAGCCCCGTGCGGCCTGGGCCGAGACCGCCGTCGCGGGCATGGGCGCTCGCGTCGTGGGCGACCTGGATGCGCGAAGCTGCCATGGCCAAGCAATGATCGAGGTCGGCCGGGGGCGTGGCATCCGCAGCCGCTGCCCCTCCGGCTCAGGGGTTTCCCGCAAGTCACGTGCACTCGCCGCCCTCCAACCCAACCGAAGCGATCGCAGCGGCGATGTCGCAGTCGGCCTTCTACGCGCACGCGCCCGCCGACGTGCAGCTTCACGAGACCCACATCTCCTGGGTCTTTCTGGCCGGCAACCGCGCCTTCAAGCTCCGTAAGCCGGTGGTGTTCCCGTTCCTCGACTACGGCACGGCGGAGCGCCGGCGCCGCATGTGTGAGGAGGAGTTGAGGCTCGGCCGGAGACTGGCTCCGGACCTGTACCTGGGCCTGCGTGCGGTGATTCCTCGCGGAGACGGCTTCGCGCTCGCGGAGGCCGGCCACGCGGATGCCCGCGAGCACGTCGTCGAGATGCGCCGCTTCGACGAGGCACAGACCTTGGCAGCGAGGCTGCAGCGGGACGACGTCGATGAGGAGCAAGTGCGTACGCTGGCCCGTCGAATCGCCGCATTCCACGCTGACGCAGACCCTGCGCCGGACGACAGCTTCGGCCCACAGCAGGTGGCGGCGACCGTCAGCGAGAACTTCACCACGCTGCTCGGCTTCGCGGACGAGATCGGCGACCCAAGACTGGCTGCGGCACACCGGTTTGCGATCGCGTTCCTGCACGGCCGCCACGACGACCTCGCGGCGCGGGTCGCGACGGGATGTGTGCGGGAATGCCACGGCGATCTGCGCGCCGAGCACGTGATCCTCGACGGCGACCGTGTGGAGATCTTCGACCCCGTCGAGTTCGACCCCGCGCTGCGTCTCCTCGACGTGGCCGCAGACCTTGCGTTCCTCGTGATGGAGCTGGAGGAGTCCGGCCGCGCGGACCTGCGACGGGTCCTCGTCGAGGAGTACAGGAGCGCTGGCGGGGACGACGGGGGTGACGCCCTGCTCGGCTTCTACGCGACCTATCGGGCGTGGGTGCGCGCCAAGGTCGCGTGCCTGCGGGCGGGCGAGCTGTCGCCGGGGGATCGACGCTCGAGCGAGCTCGATCACGCACGCTCGCTCGCCGAATTGGGGGAACGGCTGTCGTGGCGGGCGCGACGCCCGCTCACACTCATCGTCTGCGGGTCTGCTGCCACGGGCAAGACGTATCTGGCGTGCGAGCTCGCGCGGTCCTCTGGCCTGGTCCACCTCAGCTCCGACATCGTGCGAAAGGAGCTGGCCGGTCTGGCGCCTGAGCGGCGCGCGCCCCTGACCGAGTACTCGGAGGAGGCGAGCCTGCGGGCCTACGCCGAGCTGGGAGTCCGCGCCGCGGCGGCGGCGGGCAGCGGCGGGGCGCTCGTGGACGCGACCTTCCGGCGCCGCGTCCACAGGGACGCCTTCCGCGACGCCTGCGCCGAAGCGATTCCCTCGCCGGTGTTCGTCGAGTGCCGTGCACCGGCTGCGGTGATCGCCGAGCGCGCCCGAGAGCGTGAGCTCGACCCACACCACACCTCCGACGCGACGGCCGAGATCGCGGCGCGCCAGCTCGCCGAGTTCGAGCCGCTGGACGAGGTGGAGCCCGACCTGCACGTGATAGTCCGCAGCGATCGCGACGTACGTGACGTGGTCGACGATGTCGAGGCGGCGCTGGACGCGCGGCTCGCGCGCAGCGCCTGAGCCTGCGGACTGCTACGCGCGTCCTACTCGTACACCAGGGCCTCGATCACCTTGAGCCGTGCCGCACGCCTCGCCGGCAAAATCGCAGCGAGTACGCCGAGAACGACCGATGCGATGGCGACCGCGACGACGATCGGTCCGGGGAAGTGGAAGGTCAGGCCGGGGATGACCTCGTCGACCCCACGCAGCCAGGTGTACCCGATCAGCGTCCCGGCCAGCACACCGACCACCGCGCCGGCCGTGGTGATCATCAGGCTCTCGTCGAGCATCGTCGCGCGTATCTGCCAGCGTGACGCGCCGAGGGCGCGCAGCACGCCGATCTCGCGGGTGCGCTCGATCACCGACATCGCCAGCGTATTGATGACACCGAGCAGGCTGACGATGATCGCGATGATGACGATCGCGTTGAACATGTTGAAGGTGCGGTTGATCTCGTCGCTGACTTCCTTCTTCGCATCGGCGGCGGACTGCATTTCGAGGTTCGGGTACCTGCGGTCCAGGAGCGCGGCGATCTTTGCCTCGAGCGCGGGCCGCGTTTCTGCGTTGCGGGCCTCGACGGCGAGCTCGGCCGGCTGGTAGTTGCCGTACACCTGGCGCATCGTGTCGAGCGACATCCTCATCTCCATCCCGTTCATCGGGCCGATCGCATCGATGACCCCGATCACCGACGCGCGCCGCCGCCCGGCTGGTCCGACGAGGTCGACGGGATCGCCGCGCTCGAGGTGCGCCCTCTTCGCGTAGGTGCTGCCGAGCAGCACGCCGCCCTGGGCGAGCTGGGCGTATGCCTCCGAACGGCTGACTCCCTGGAACTCGGTGCCGTCGACTTCCGGCTGCCTCGCTGGGTCGACTCCGGTCGCGAGGCCGAGCTTCGATCCGCTCTTTACGGCGGGGAGGTCGAGCTGCATCGCCCTCATCGGCGCGACCGTGCCGGTCTCGGGCATCGCCCCGATCGATGTCTGGACCGAGCGCGGCACGCCTGGCCCGCCGCCCTGCTCGATCGTGAAGCCCTGTGCCTGGACCGTGAAGTCGCGCGCGAAGGCCTTGCCGATCTGATCGTTGATGGTGCCGATGAAGCTCGACGACATCGAGCTGTTGACCACGACTACCGAGAGCCCGATCGTGAGCGCGACGGCGGTGGCCGCAGTGCGCAGCGGGTTGGAAAGGAGCGAGTCGGCGGCGAGCCGGCCACCAGTCGGGAGGAGTCGGCGAACAGGCACGGCCAGCCACCGGATGACCGGCAGGATGATGAACGGCGCGGCCGCCGCCATGCCGGCGAACATCGCCATCGTCATGAGGATCCCGCCGTAGGCTGCCAGGCCGCCCGTTTCGCTCTCGCCGCCGAACCAGAACGAACCGCCGAACCAGACGCCGGGAAGGAATAGAGCAAGGCCGATGACGAGTCGTCGCTTGGGGGCAGTGCGACGGGCCTGCGCGTCGCCGAGCACCGCCCGGATGGGCGAGATCCGCCCCGCACGCCGTGCGGGCCAGAACGCGCCGAGCAGGGTCACCACGATGCCGATGAAAGCGGCGGTGATCGCAGCGCCGGCGCTGACGTCGAGCGTGCCAACCGGGACGCCCATGCCGCGCATCAGCGAGATGAGCCCGGCTGCGAGCAGCAGGCCGAGCCCAAGCCCGAGCACGGTGCCCACGATCCCGAGAACGAGCGCCTCGATCATGACCGAGCTCATCGCCATGCGGCGCGACGCTCCGAGTGTGCGAAGCATCCCGAGCTCGCGCATGCGCTGGAGCACCGTCATGTTGAAGCTGTTGAGGATGAGGAACCCGCCGACGAACAGCGCCACGCCCGAGAAGAAGTAGAGAACGATGTTGAGCCCCGCGAGCTGGTCTGAGATCTGGTCCGACACCTCGCCAGGGGTCTGGACGCGAGCGCCGGAGCCGAGGACGTGCTCGACCCGCTTCTTGAGCGGGCCGACATCGCCGCGATCGTCCGCGACGATCGAGATCTGCATCCAGCCCTGCGGCCGGTCGAAGAGCCGCCGTGCCGCCGGGAGCGGCATCGCCGCATAGCCGAGCCCGCCGACGTTGAGGCTGCTTGTGAGCTTGAAGATCCCGATGATCGGTAGCTCGGTGCGGCCGGTCGGGCCGGCGACGCGGACCCGCTCGCCGATGTGGTACCCATGCTCGCGCGCCCAGTTCTGCTCGACCATTACCTCGCGGCCGCTCGCGATTCGGCGCCCCTGCACTAGGCGGAAGTCGTAGGGCTGGTAGCCCTTGGTCTCGTACCCGGCGATCAGCATCTGGCCCTTGGGGCCCTTGACGGGGCTGTCGTCCCGGTTCAGCCGGGTGAACATGCCGCCCACCATTCCCGCCGCATCTCGAACACCGCGCACGTCCTTGATGTCGTCCAGGGTGCGCCCGGCCATCGTGCCGCTGCCCTCGCCCATCACGATCAGATCGGTCTCGCCCCAAGCGGAGTCGATGACTTCGTCGAAGGTCGCGCGGATCGTGCCGGTGAGAAGCAGGACGCCGAAGACCATCCCGACTCCGAGAACCACCCCGAAGGCGGTCAGGGCGGAGCGCAGCGGCCGCGTGCGCAGCTGGCGGAAGGCGATCGAGTTGAAGGAGCGCAGCATCAGGCGTGCTAGGCGATCGCGGGCTCGGGCTCGGTGACCGATTGCAGCGCGGCGAGGTACTCCGCCGCGCGGCGTGTCGAGCCACCCTCGACCTCGCCGGCGAGCTTGCCGTCTCTGAGGAAGATCACCCGGTCAGCGGACGCGGCCGCCGCCGCGTCGTGGGTGACCATCACGATCGTATGGCCCTCCTCCTCGTTGAGCTCGCGGAGAACGCGCAGGACTTCACGGCCCGATTTCGAATCGAGGTTGCCGGTCGGCTCATCCGCGAGGACCAGCTCGGGGGAGAGGAGCAGAGCGCGAGCAATCGAGACCCGCTGCTGCTGCCCGCCCGAGAGCTCAGTTGGCAGGTGGTCCATTCGATCGCCGAGGTCCACCTGGTCGAGTAGGTTCCTGGCGCGCTCGCGGATTGCGCGATCGTGGCGTTTCGCGATCACGGCGGGCAGCGTCACGTTCTCTTCGGCAGTCAGCGAGGGGAGCAGGTTGAAAAACTGGAAGACGAACCCGATGTGGTCGCGGCGGAGCTCGGTGAGCTGCTTGTCGTCGAGTCCCTCGTAGTGGAGGCCTCCAACCGCGATGGTGCCCGAGGTGGGCGACTCGAGCGCGCCGACGATGTGGAGCAGCGTGCTCTTGCCGGATCCCGAGGGGCCCATGATCGCGACCATCTCGCCCTCTTCGATCGTCAGGTCCACGCCGTCCAGTGCCCGCACCTCGGTGCGGCCCTCGCCGTAGTGCATGTGCAGGTCGTGCGTCTCGATCGCTGCGGCGGTCATGAAGTTCAAGCTACGGCTGGCCGGGGCGTCGTCCATCCGTGCACGACCCGGCAGGGACCCCGTAGTTAGCCGCAGGCCGAAATCCGATCGCTGGACGCGGTCATCCCGATGAGCGCGTCGCGCGGGAACCGGCGAACTTGGACCTCGTAGTTTCGAGCAGTCGCATCCGCGTTACCCACGGATGCATCGCGCCCTGTAGTGCGCGCGTCTGAACGCAAGGAAAGGAGGCGTCGATGTCTACCGTCTCGCACGAGGCGTCCAGGGTCGTGCCCGACAGACGGGGCTGGTTCACCCAGCTGCTCATCCGTGAGATGTGGGCAGGCCTGGCGATCTCCGTCATGTGGCTGGCGGTGCTCTTCGCCGCCGTGTTTGGGCCGGACATCGTGAGCACCAGTGCCGGAACGAACACGACGACCGTGCCGTCGGCGGTCGCTGTGGCGTTGTTCGCCTGGCTCGCCACGCGGGCCGTTGCGAAGTACGGCTTTGGCTCTCAGGGAAAGGACGCTGACTAAGTATGGAGGCGTCCGCCGCACTCCGGCGTAGGGCGCCGGAGGTGCCTACTTCGACGCCGTGAGCTGACGCACTCGTTCGCTGAATGTGCGCCAGCGCCGCTCGTTGTCGTGCACCAGCGACGCCGACTGCACGGCCAGGTCGGCAGCGCGGTCGAGTAACTCGGAGGCCGAGTAAAGGTAGGCCGAGGCGGTCCGTTCACCCGCAAGATCACTCCGCAGCGCCGCCGGTGCGAAATCCACGCGGTCGAGGATCTCAAGCGCGCGGCGAAGCAAGCGCGCGATCAGCGCCTGTCCGTCCGCCGCCTGCCAGTCGTTCGCGATGATCCGATGCCGCTCACCCAAAAGATCTGCGAGCTGCGGATACGCAGCAAGCGACCCGGCGACGGCCCATCCCTTCTTCATCGCCGCGGCTAGCCACTCCCCGCCCGCCTCCATGTCCCCCGCGAGCGTGTGAAGGTCACGCCTCAGCTGCCTGATCTCGATCGGTTCGTCCTCTCCCTCCATGAACAGGACGCCCGCCTCCGCGGTCAGCCCCGGCGGGTTGAGATCGGGCGCCCCCGCGAACGGGCTCGTGCCGGGTCGGTCGGTCGGCGAGACCGAGCTCCAATGATCGGCAAGTGCCTTGAGGACCCGGGAGGCAGCTTCAACCTCGACAGCTTGACGCAGAGGTGCTTGCGCGTAGAACTTCTCGTGCTCGCGGTGGAACTCCGACAGGTTGCCGATCAGCTCCAACAGCTCCGGCGGCGCCGCGGCGCTCATGCGACGCAGGGTACTTGTCTCCATCTGCTGATCACCTGTCCGGGGCACCGGCGGCATCGGCGTGGACGCTGTGATCGCATGGTTCTGGGTCGGTGGTCTCGGCTCAGTGCCTCGACGGCTTGAGTTTCGCCGCCCACCGCGCCGGCAGCTACGAGTGACACCCGTGGCCGGGCTATCCCGGCTGCACGCTGACCGCGCTCACCTTGTACTCCGGGCAGTCGGTCACCTCGTCGGTGGCGTCGGAGGTGAGCGCGTTCGCCAGCGCCTCCGGGAAGTGGAAGGACATGAACAACTCCCCCGGCGAGACCCGCTCGGTCGCTTCGATGGCCACGGTTACACGTCCACGGCGGCTGGCCAGCTGCACCCGGTCGCCACTGGTGAGGCCGAGCGTGGCCGCGTCGTCCGGGTGCATCTCCAAGCGCTCCTCGGAAAGAAGCTCGAGGTTGGCCGTCCGCCGCGTCATCGTCCCCGCGTTGTAGTGCTCCAGGCGCCGGCCGGTCACGAGCACGAACGGGAACTGGGCGTCGGGCGCCTCGCCAGGGGGCAGATATGGCCGCGCCGCCAGACGCGCTCTTCCGGACGGCGTCTCGAAGCGCTCCAGGTACAGCCGGGCCTGGCCGGGGTCCTCAGAGGATGAGCAGGGCCAGTGCAGGGCGCCCTCACGGTCGAGGCGCTCGTGCGAGATGCCCGCGAACAGGGGTGCAAGCGACGCCAACTCGTCCATCGCAGCAGCCGGGGTCGCACAGCCGAGGTCGGCGCCGAGCGACTCCGCGACGGCCCGCAGGATGTCGAAGTCAGTGCGCGCGCCGCCGGGCGGCGGGAGCGCAGGCCGCACCCGCTGGAAGCGGCGATCGAAGTTGACGAACGTCCCGTCCTTCTCCAGCCATGCCGCGGCCGGGAGGACTACGTCGGCCCGCTCGGCGGTGCGCGACAGGAAGATCTCCTGGGAGACGACGAGGTCGCAGGCTTCGAGCACGGCCTCGACCTTCGCCGTGTCCGGGTCGGTCTGTGCGATGTCTTCTCCCATGATCCAGAGGGCCTTCAGCTCGCCGCGCAAGGCGGCGTCGAACATCTCCGGGATGCGCAGGCCGCGCTCACGATCGAGCGTCACGCCCCAGCGCTCCTCGAAGCGGCGCGCCGCCTCGTCGTCACCCACCTGCTGGTAGCCGGGGAGCAGGTCCGGCAGCGCGCCCACGTCGGAGGCGCCCTGGACGTTGTTCTGCCCGCGCAGGGGGTTCACGCCGCAGCCCTTCGCGGTGCCGACGCTGCCGGTCAGCAGCCCCAGGTTGGTCAGGGTGCGCACGCCGTCGGTTCCATGTGCGTGCTCGGTGATGCCAAGGCCGTAGACGATGGCCTGGCTCGCCGCGGTGCCGTAGAGCCGCGCGGCGCGGCGGAGCGCGTCGGCCGGGACACCCGAGAGGTCCTCCACGCGCGCGGGCGTGTACTCGCGCAGCAACTCGCGCAGCTCCTCGAATCCCTCCGTGCGCTCGGCGACGAACGCTTGATCGACCAGCCCCTCCTCGATGAGCACGTGCGCCAGGCCGTTGAAGACCGCCACGTTCGAGCCGGGATGCCCGCGCAAATGCACGTCGGCATACTCGGCCAGCTCGATCCGGCGCGGATCCACCACCACGAGCCCGGCCCCACGCAGCACCGCCTGCTTGATGCGCACCCCGACGACGGGATGCGCCTCGGTGGGGTTCGAGCCGGCCAGGAGGAAGCAGTCGGCCCTATCGAGGTCGTCGAAGCTGTTCGAGCCGCCGGAGAGCCCGAGGCTGGCGACTAGCCCGGCCGCGGACGGCGCGTGGCAAAGGCGGGAGCAGTTGTCGACGTTGTGGGAGCCCACCACAGCCCGCATGAGCTTCTGAAGCAGGTAGTTCTCCTCGTTGGTCGCCCGCGCCGAGGAGATGGCAGCGATCGAGCGCGGACCGTGCTCGGCGAGGACGCTCCCCAGGCGCTCCGCGATCATGGCCAGCGCCTCGTCCCAGCTCGCCTTCACCAGTTCTCCCTCGCGTCGAACGAGCGGAGATGTGAGCCGGTCGCCGGAGCGAACGAAGCCGTGCGCGAAGCGACCCTTGACACAGGCGTGGCCACGGTTGACCGGGGCGTCGAGAACAGGCGTCACCGCTGCTACCTCGTCACCGCGGGCGTGTACCTCCAGCGAGCATCCGACCCCGCAGTAGCCGCAGGTCGTCTGGACGCTGCGCTCAATAGGCCGCAGGTCGAGCAGGCCGGGCTCGGAGAGGGCGCCGGTGGGGCAGGAATCGACGCACCCGCCGCAGGACACGCAGTCCGAGTCGATCCACTGCACGTTCGTGCCGGCCGCCGCCACTGTTGGAAAGCCCCGCCCGGCCAGCTCGAGCGCGAATGTGCCCTGCACCTCGTCGCACATGCGCACGCAGCGCCCACACGCGATGCAGAGGTCCGGGTCGAACTTGACGTATGGATGCGAGTGGTCGGCCGGGCGCTCCAAGCGGGCGCCGTCGAAGCGGCTTGTCTCCAGGCCGTAGGCGCGGCACGCACGCACCAGCTCGCTGCGTTCCTCGGGCATGTCCAGGGCTCGCTCGGGCAGCTCCGAGAGGAACAGCTCGAGAGTCGTGCGAACCGCAGAGCGGGCGACCGGGTCATCGCTGCGCACGTCCATGCCGTCCGCGGCCGCGGTGGTGCAGGCGGCGACGGGATGCTCGCGGCCCGCGACGCCGACCATGCACGTACGGCACGAGCCGGCCGGGGACAGGCGCGCGTCCGAGCACAGGGCGTGCACGTCGGCGCTGGCGGCGCGCAATGCGTCCAGCACCGTGGCGCCGGCCGGCAGGTCGACCGCCACACCGTCGACCTGGACCCTCATGCCGACCGGTTCAGCTCGGGAAAGATGCGCAGCAGGCCGCGAACCGGTTGAGGGACGCTCTGGCCGAAGGCACACAGGCTCGCCGTGGCCATCGTGTCCAGCAGGTCGTCGTGCGCCTCCAGGTCTGCCGCGGTGGCGTCGCCAACCGCGATGCGCCCCGCCAGCTCCAGACCGCGCTTACTGCCCACGCGGCAGGGAGCGCACGTTCCGCAGCTCTCGTCAGCCGCGAAGCGCCAGACGTGGTGGAGGAGCTGGGTGGGCGAGGTGCGGTCGTCGAACCCGATCAGGCTGCCGTGGCCCAGCTCGACGCCCGCTTCACGCAGAGGACCGAAGGCGAAGGGCACGTTCAGTTCGTCCGAACCGAGGAAGCCACCGAGCGGCCCGCCGACCTGCAGCGCGACGAGTGCCCGGCCCTCCTTCAGGCCGCCGCCCAGCTCCTCGAAGATCGTGCGCACGCTCGTGCCGAGCTCGACCTCGTAGGCGCCGGGGCGCTCGAAGCGCTCGTTGAGGCAGACGACCTTGGTGCCGCGACTGTCGCCCAGGCCGAGTGCGGCGTAGGCGTCTCCGCCGTTCGCCACGATCCATGGAATGGAGGCCAGCGTCTCGACGTTGTTGACCACCGTTGGGCGGCCGTACAGACCCCTGACCGCCGGGTACGGAGGGCGCGGTGCCGCCCCGCCACGCAGGCCTTCCATCGAGTGAATCAGCGCCGTTTCCTCGCCGGCGACATACGAGCCCGCACCCTCGAACACCTCGACATCGAAGCCGTCCGAGAGATGACCTGCCCGCCGCGCCTCCTCGATGGCCAGCCGCATCGCGTCGCGGGCGTGCGGATATTCGGAACGAACGTACACATACCCGTGGGTCGCCCCGGCAGCCAGCGCGGCCAGCGCCATCCCCTCCAGGATGCCGTGCGGATCCTCCTCCATCAGCAGCCGGTCCACGTACGATCCCGGGTCGCCCTCGTCGCCGTTCGCGATCAGGTAGCGCGGGCCGTCGGATGGGCTCTCTGCAGCCGTGGTCCACTTCACCGCCGCGGGGAAGCCGGCGCCGCCCCGGCCTCGCAGTCCCGAGCGTTTGACCTCGTCGAGGACGCGCGCCCGGCCACCGGCCCCGCGCAGCGGCTCGTAGGTGCTCCAGGGGTCGGGGCCCGTCCCGGCCAGGCGTGCGAACACGATCGGCTCGTCCGTCGCCACCTGCCAGGGGATGGCGGGATCACGCCGGTCGGCGCTTCCCGCCAGCTGCCTGGCAAGGCCGGCGCCGGTACAGACCTCCTCGCCGCGGAGTGCGGCCGGGCCGGCGTAGCAGTAGCCGAGGCAGTAAACGGGCTCGATCCGCTCGTCCAGGGCGTCCAGCTCCGACTGCCCGTGACTCGCCGCCAGGCAGGCAGCGCCCGCGCATGCTCGGATCGGGCGGTCGGACCTGGGCTCGTAGCCCAGGTCGGCGAAGAAAGTCACGGCGCCGCTCACGTGGGCACGCGGCACGCCGAGCTCGGCCGCTACGGCGTCGACGGCCTCGGGCGTCAGGCCTCCCTGCTCGCCCTGAGCGCGGCGCAGCCGATCGAACAGCTCGGTGCCGGGGCGGTGCAGCCGCCGCTGGAGGTCGACGCTCGCCTCTCGGTGCTCGGCCACCGTCAGATGGTCTCAGGGTGCATCGTGATTGCGCCGGATGGGCATTCCTGGGCGCAGATTCCGCAGCCCTTGCAGTAGTCGAGGTCGAACTCGTACTGATAGGCCCCGCCGGGATCCAGCTTGACCACCGCGTTGTCGGGACAGACGCTGTAGCAGTTGTCGCAGGCGAAGCAGCTGCCGCATGACATGCACCGCCGCGCCTCGAAGAGCGCATTCGACTCGTCCAGCCCGATCGCGGAGAGGCCCTCGACGAATGTGGGTCTGGGGCGAGATCGGATAGGCGCAGATCACCTCGGGCCTGCACATGGCGACGGCCTCGGCCACCGCCCGGGAGCCCTCAGTTTGTCGAAGCACCGGACAGCTCCCTCCGCTCCTGCGTCACGTAGTCGAACGCCGCATGCGCGCCGGCGCTGTTGCGGTCGGCAGTCGTTCCAGCGAACCGGTCGCGGATCGCCCCCTCAACCGAGTCGATCGACACGACGCCGGTCAGCGCGGCGAAACCCCCAAGCAAAACGGCGTTCGGCAGCGGGCGACCGAGGTGATCTCGGGCCAGCTCGGTGGCAGGGACGGTCAACATGCGCTCCTCATGGAACCCGCGTACGAACTCGCCGAGTCCCAAGTCGTGGAAGCTACGTGACGTGTTGATGAGCATGTAGCCCTCATGCTCCAGGCCGGCGAACAGATCCACCTGATGGAGCAGCGTGGGGTCCTGGACGATCAGAGCGTCGGGGGCCGCGATCGGCTCACGGACTCGGATCGGCTTGTCATCGATACGGCAGAAGGAAACCACGGGTGCCCCCATGCGCTCAGAGCCGAAGCTCGGAAACGCCTGCGAGTGTCGGCCCTCTGCGAACGCCGCAACCGAAAGCAGCTCGGCAGCAGTCACGACACCCTGCCCGCCGCGCCCGTGGATTCGGACTTGAAACACGACTCAGGAATTGGCGCCCCAGGCGAGCACGCCCGCCAGGTCGAGCGTCGATAGGACCCCGACGGGGTGCCCGCTGTGGGGCTGGACGACGACCAGGTGCGTGACCCGATGCTTGGCCATCAGCTCAGCGGCGCGACCAAGGTCCTCATCGGCATGGATGGTCACGAGCCCGCTCCGCCCGATGTCACCCGCCGCGACCTTGTCGAAGTCTCTGCCGGCGGCCGTGGCGAGGTCGAGATCCGAAACGATGCCCCAGGGACGGTCGCCGTCGATCTCGGAGACCACGATCGCATGGATGCGGTAGGTCGCCATCACGCGCGCGACCTCGCGGAGCGGGGTGTCCGGCGCGACACTGACCACGCCGACGCGCATCGCGTCCAGAACCGTGGCGCTGTCGAACTCCGGCGAGTGAAATGTGTGCCGGAGCGTGTCGGAGATGTTTCCGCTGGGGCTCATGAGAAGACCGTACGCCCCGAAGGGTCCTCCGGCATCGGGAGCCGTCGCCGATCTGTCTCGGTAGTTGCTACGGATGCGCCCGTTGTCGCGAGCGGCCGGACCTGTACCGCGCCACGCCCAGGCCGATCGCGGCGCACAGCACCACGTTTGCACCGAGGCGGGCTGCCATGCGCGCGACCTCCCACTGATTCGTCATGCTCGCCTCCTGTGTCATCGCACTTCCCCGGGCCTGCGGTGCCCGGTAAGCAACCCAAACGGAATTCCCCGCCCTCCACATCGGCCCGAACTACGGATCACGGTCCACCTACAGGCATTGCAAGCCGCCGGCGCCTGGCCCTGTGGGCGGTCGTCGTGCTCGCCCTGGTAGCAGGGCTCTACGTCGGGCTACCGCGTCTCGCAGGGCTCGACGAGACATGGGGTCGGCTCTCCCGGGGCGATCCCTGGTGGCTGGCCGCCGCCGCGCTCCTGGAGGCGGGCTCGTACGCCGGCTACGTGGTCTTGTTCCGGGGCATCTTCGTCGGCCCCGGCTCGCCGCTCGGTTGGCGCGCGAGCTACCAGATCACGATGGCGGGGGTGGCCGCCACACGTATCTTCGCCGCGGCGGGCGCGGGCGGCATCGCGTTGACGGCCTGGGCGCTGTCCCGCTCGGGAATGGGGCGGCGCGACCTCGTCCGCGGCCTGACCACGTTCTACGTCGCGCTCTACTCGGTCTACATGGTGGCGCTGGTGGTCTGTGGCGTCGGATTGCGGAGTGGCCTGCTCGCAGGCCCCGCTCCGTTCGGGATGACCGTCGTGCCGGCAGTATTCGGGGGCCTGGTCATTGCGGGCGGGCTCGTCACTGCGCTGCTGCCCCGCGACCTCGACGACCGCGTCCGGCAACACCTTGACAGGCACACGCGGCTCGCCCGCTGGGCCGGCGCGCTCGCCGCCGCGGCGGCGGCGGTTGCCGAGGGGGTCCGAGGAGCCATCGGGTTGCTCCGCTCCCGGAACCCGGCGTTACTCGGCGCCGTGGCGTGGTGGGGCTTCGACATCGCGGTCCTCTGGGCGTGCTTCCACGCGTTCGGCGACCCGCCGCCTATCGCGGTCGTGGTGATGGCCTACTTCGTCGGGATGCTGGGCAACCTCCTGCCCTTGCCCGGTGGCGTGGGCGGGGTGGAGGGGGGCATGATTGCGGCCTTTGTCGCCTTCGACGTGACCGGCGGACTGGCGGTCGTCGCAGTGCTCACCTATCGCGCCTTCTCGTTCTGGCTGCCCACCATCCCCGGCCTGCTCGCGTACCTCGGGCTCCGGCACACCGTTAAGGACTGGCAGAGCCCTCCGACTCTCGCAGGCCCATGAGCTCGAGCCCGGCCACGGCGATCGCCGAGCCGACCACCGCGGTGGCGACGATCTCTGCGCTCGGCACCGCCAAGTCGAAGAACTCGCGAGTCCACGGGAGGGCGAGCGTCCCAGCGTAGGCGAGCAGCAGCCCGAGACACATACCGCCGATCAGCCGTCCCCGCCGCCCACCGACGCCCTCCAGAGCGAGAACCAGGTACAGGCCGACCAGCACAAGCACGCTGATCGCCACCGTACGCGCCTCCATCAGAGGCAAGTCGAGCGCATTGAGCGCGAACTGGTAGCTCGACACCACGCCGATACCGGCCGCCGCCCCGGCCGGCACGGCGAAGCGCGAAATGCGCCGAATGAAGCCGCGCGTGTCCCACGATCCGGAGCTCGGAGCGAGGGCCAGCAGGAAGGACGGGATGCCGATCGTCAAGCTCGCCGCCAGGCTGAAATGGCGCGGAATCAGTGGGTATGCCGTGGCCGTCGTGCCGACGGTCAGGATCAAGAACGCCGCGAAGGCGCTCTTGGTCACGTAAAGCTTGGCGACGCGCTGGAGGTTGCGCAGGATCTGCCGACCCTCGGCCACCATTCCGGGAACGGCGCTGAAGTCGCCTCGCACCAACACAAGATCGGCCACGCTCTTGGCCATCTGAGCGCCGCTGCCCTGAGCGATCGCCAGCCGCGCCTCCTTGAGCGCGGGCACGTCGTTGACACCGTCACCGAGCATCGCCACGTAGCGCCCCCGGTCGCGCAGCGCGGCGACCACGGCGCGCTTGCCGGCCGGGGAGATCCGCCCGACGACGGTGGCTCGCAACGCCGCGTCCAGCACATCGTGGTCGTGGTCGGCGGCGCTCCCATCGACCGCCGGCTCGGCCAGGGCGATGCCGGCGTCCGCGGCAATGGCGGCGACGGTCTCCGGCGCGTCGCCGGACAGCACCTTCAACTCCACGCCCTGGGAGCGGAAGAACACCACAGTCGCGCGTGCATCCGGGCGCAGGCGCTCGGCCAGCACCAGCACGCCGAGCAGTTCGAGCTCGACCGGCAGGGCTTCGTGGTCGTTCCGCGCGAGCGGCCGGGCGGACGCGGCGAACGCGAGCACCCGTCGCCCGTGGCGCTGCTCCTCCGCGACCCGCCCCGCCAGCGGACCGAGCGGGAGCAGCTCCGGCGCACCAAGCACATATGTGCGCCCCTCGAGGGTGAGCGCGCTCCAGCGCCGGCCAGACGAGAAGGGCACTTCGCCCTCGATCTCCACGGCCTTCGCCGGGAACTCTCCGGCCAATGCCTCCAGCGTCCCGTTGTGGACAGGTGAGCTGGCCGCGTAGACCGCGAGGGCACGGGTCAGCTCGTTCGTTTGGGTTCCGGGCGCCGGCACCGCTTCGACAACCCGCAGCGCGGCCTCCGTGAGCGTGCCGGTCTTGTCGGTGCAGATCACGTCGACGCCGGCGAGCGACTCGATCGCGTTCAATTGCTGGGCAAGCGCGCCACGCCGGCTCATGCGCAATGCGGCGATCGCATAGGTGAGGCTGGCGAGCACCATCAGGCCCTCAGGCACGAGGCTCACCACCGCGGCGACCGACGTGGAGACTGTTTCGTCCAGCGAGGCGTCGCGCTTCTCGAGCGATACTCCGAGCACCGCTCCCAGCGGGATCATCACGCCGACGAGCCCGAGAAGCAGGCGGTTGAAGGCCAGCTCGAGCGGCGATCGTGGATGGCGAAACGCGCGCGCCTCGCCGGCGATCCGCTCGGCGTAGCTGTCGGCGCCGACGGCCTCGACGACGTAGGAGCCACGTCCCTCGACGGCGAACGAGCCCGAGCGCACCTCCGCGCCCGCGCCGCTGCGCACGGGTGCGGATTCGCCGCTGAGGACCGACTCGTCCAGCGCAAGTCCTTCGGCGTTGACGAGCCGGCCGTCCGCCACGAGCTGGTCGCCGGGGGCGAGCCGGACGAGATCGCCCGGGACGACATCGTCGACATGCAAGGGGCGCGGACGGCCGTCGCGCACCACCGTGGCGGTCGGCGCCACCAGCGCGGACAGCCGGTCGAGCGCTCGCTTGGCACGCACCTCCTGGGTGATGCCAACGGCGGTGTTGGCGACGAGGATCCCGAGAAACAGAGCGTCCCGCCAGTCGCCGTAGAGCAGGGTGACCGTGCCGAACGTCGCGAGGATCAGGTTGAAGATCGTGAAGACGTTGGCACGCACGATGCTGCCGTACGAGCGGCTGGCTCCAGTGCGTGCGGGCGGCGGCCGCTCCGGCAGTCGCCGTCGCGCCTCGCTCTCGCTGAGGCCGCGCTCGGACACGCCAGGCGCGACCGGCGCCCCCTCCGTATGCGTGGGGCTAGTCATCGATGCACGTCCCACGCGAGCGTAGGACGGCGCCGGCCGTCGGCCATCGGCGATGCGCCGTGCCCGGGCTGCGGACTTCTACGGACGGGCTCGCGCCGCGCGGCGGCATACGCTGCCGCGGTGGGAACGCGGCGAATATGACGTGCGCGGCGATACGCACGGAGCGGCTCTCCAAGGACTACGGCGCGGGACGCGGGGTTTTCGATCTCGATCTCGAGATCGAGCGCGGTGAGATCTTTGGCTTTCTCGGCCCCAACGGGGCGGGCAAGTCGACGACCATGCGCTTGCTGCTCGACCTGATCACGCCGACCTCGGGTTCCGCGGCGTTGCTGGGGCTCGACAGCCACGGGCAGAGCCTGGAAATCAGACGTAGGGTCGGTTTTCTGCCGGGCGACTTCGCCCTCTACCCGAAGCTTGACGGTGCGGCGATTCTGGACTACCTGGCCGAGCTTCGCGGTGGCGTGGACCCCCGGATTCGAGCCCAGTTGGCGGAGCGCTTCGACGCCGAACTCGACCGGCCGGTACGGGAGCTCTCGACCGGAAACCGGCAAAAGCTCGGGCTCATCCAGGCGTTCATGCACGAGCCTGAGTTGCTGATCCTCGATGAGCCGATCGCGGGGCTCGATCCGTTGGTCCAGCAGAGCTTCCACGCTCTCCTGAGCGAGGTTGCGCGTGATGGACGGACCGTGTTCTTGTCGTCGCACACTCTGTCGGAGGTGGAGCGGGTGGCGCACCGGGTCGCCATCCTGCGACAGGGTCGGCTGGCGGTCGTCGACTCGTTGGAGAACCTGCGGGCGATCGCGTTGCGTCATCTCGACATCGAGTTCGGCGACACGCCGCCGCAGGTCGAAGAGTTTCGCTCGCTGCCGGGCGTCCGCGACGCTCGCCTGGACGACTCACACCTCCGGGTGATCTTCGAGGGTTCGGCAGATGCGATCGTCAAGGCTGCCGCCGTGCACGAGGTCCGCTCGATCCGCAGCCAGGAGGACGATCTCGAGGAGATCTTCCTGCACTACTACCGGGAAGGCGGGGAGGGTTGAGCGGCGCCACCTTCAGGATGGCGATGCGCCTGCGCCTGCCCTCGACGATGCTTACCGCGGCCGGGATGCTGTCGGTCATCCTGATGGTCGGAGCGCTGTTTCCGGCGGTGGGAGGGTCAATCGGGAAGCTGGATCTTCCCGAGGGCGTGGCCGAGCTGCTCGGCGGCGCCGACTACGGAACGCTGACGGGATGGATGAGAAGCGAGATCGGGGCGGTCTACGGCCCGCTGGTGATCGCGGCCACCGCCATCACCGGCGCCGCCGCCTTGACCGCGGGGGAGGAGGAAGATGGCATCCTCGGGCTGGTCCTGGCTCATCCGGTCGAGCGCTCGCATGTGGTGTTGGCCAAGGGAACGGCCGTGGCCTCCAGCGTGTGCCTGATCGCCCTCGGCACGTGGCTGGGCTTGATCGGCGGCGTCGCCATCGCGGGCGGCGGCATCGGGTTTGGCGAGCTCGCTGCGCTGGCCATCCACCTCGCGTTCTTCGGATTCGCGGTCGGCTCCTTGGCATTGGCCCTTGCGGCCGCGACCGGGCGGCGGACGGTTGCGACCGCTGGCGCAGCCGGATTCGCGCTTCTCGGGTTCCTGATCAACGGATTCGCACCGCTGATTGACGCGATCGCCTGGCTGAAGTACGTCTCGCCCTTCTACTACTACTCGGGTTACGATCCGCTTGCCAACGGCGTGAACGCGGCCGACTTAGCAGTGTTCGCCGGAGCCTCGGCCGCATTGACCGCGTTCGGCATGTGGGCGATTCAACGGCGCGACTTGCGAGGCTAGGGCCTCGCCAGCCCTCTGCGTAGTTTTCCACAGTCCCGTCAGCGCAGACTGCGGTTCTCAGCGAGGTTCGGCGGCCGTAGCCTCGCGACATGAGCGACAGTCCAGAGCCTCGCCCGATAGTCGTCGGCTATGACGGCAGTCCCCAGGCACACGATGCACTCGCCCTGGGCGAGGCACTCTCGTCTGTGACAGGGGAACGACTCGTCCTGGCGGGGGCGTACGGGCCCGAGGCGGCCGTGAGCGACAAGGAACGGGATTCACGCCGCGCAGAGATCCTCGAGCAGCTCGCGGAGGCGGCGGCCTCGCTCCCCTCGGACCGGTCGCTCCAGGTCGAGACGCGCGCCGTGTCCGGCAGTTCGGCGGCGGCTGCGCTTCAGGAGTTCGCGGAAGCCGAGCATCCGCGGGCGCTCGTGCTCGGCTCCTGCCACCGTGGCGCTATAGCGCGCGTGGTGATCGGCGGTGTCGCGGAGCAGCTGCTGCAGGGGTCGCCATGTCCTGTGGTCGTGGCGCCGCGCGGTCTGGCGGGGCGCGGACCGGTGCGGCTGGGCAAGGTGTGCGTGGGCTTCGACGGCGAGCCGGAGGGGTGGACGGCTCTACAGCGGGGTGCGCAGATCGCTGCCGTTGCGGGTGCGCGCCTGCGGGTCGCGATGGTCGTTCCTCCGTTGACAGGCGTTCCGACTATGACGGTAATTCCGGCCGAGCTCGTCGAGGAGCGTCTCGAGAGAGCGCAGAGCGAGCTAGACCGCGCGGTGCGCAGCGTAGCCAAGCGTCTGCACCCGACAGGGAGGCTGCTGCGCGGCAGCCCCGGCCAGCAACTCGCCGACGACGCGAGTGCGGCCGTGGACCTGATGGTGGTCGGGTCCCGCGGTTACGGCCCCCTGCAGCGTGTCCTTCTGGGTAGTGTCTCGACCTCGCTGATGCATTCCGCCCCGTGCCCCGTGATGGTGGTGCCACGGACCGCCGAGTTCGATCCAAGCGGAGTGGGATTGGCGGGCGAAGACCAAGCCGTCGCTTCAGCCTGAGCGCCTCGGCGCGAAGTGGCAGTGATGTCGCCCCGCTCACGCTGGCCGGGCGACCAGCACCGAGCAGTGCGCGCGGTGCGCGACGCGCTCGCTCACGCTACCCAGCGCCCGAACGCCGCTGAGCCCGCGACTGCCGACCACGACGAGCGACACCCGCTCGGCGTCGGCCGTCTCGAGGATGCACTCGGCGGCGTGCCCGGATGTGCGGACGACGGTCGGCTCAACGCCGAGCCCGGCAGTTAGATCCACGGTCTCGATGGCGACGCGCTTCGGATCGCCGTGCGAAGCAGGCTCGACCGTCACCAGGAACACACTGGAACGGTTGTGGTGGCCGATGCGCGACGTCAGCTCCACCGCGCGCTCAGCAGCAGGCGAACCGTCGGTCGCAACCAGGATTCGCTCCGGAAAGAGAACGTCCGGCGGGCGCCGCGCGATCAGCACCGGAACCGTGGCCCGATGCGCGGCCGCGGATGCGGTGCCGCCGAGCGCGATCCCACCAGCTCGGGAGCCGCCGTGGCTCGCGACTACGAGCAGATCCGACCGAGATGCCTCGCCCAGCAGGACCGGACGAGGGTCATGACCCGTGAGTATCTCGGCAACGGCGTCGACGCCGGCGTCGCGAGCTGCCTCCAAGGCCTGCTCCAGCGCCGCGTCGGCGCGCTCGGCGGTGATCGTCGCCTGGCGCGACGCGCCGGCGCCTCTTTCCTCGCGGACGCAGACGAAGACCAGGGCGGTATTTGTTCCCGAGAGGGCAATCGCCTGCTCGACGGCACAGTGGGCGCTACGGCTGCCGTCCACCCCGCAGACGATGCGCCCGAACGGTGGCGGAACCTCCCGCTCGGAACGTGCACCTGCCGGCGAGCTAGCCACGGCCCCAAGCGATGATGCCGGCCACATCGAGGCTCGACAGCACGCCCATCGGTGGACTGGAGGACTCCGGGTCGCCGACGAGCAGGTGCGTTACCCGGTGGCGCTCCATCAACTCGACCGCGCTGCTCAGCAGCTCGCTGGGCTTCACCATCACCGGAGGGTCGCTTGCGCACGATCCGGCGAGGCGGTCCGCGGCGTCCGCTGCGACGTGGAGCACGTCGCCATCGGTCACGACTCTCCAAGGGGCGTCCCCGGCGAGGACGACGACGGCGTGCACATGGTTGGTCGCCATCATTTGGGCCACCGTGTCCATCGCGGTATCGGGTGGGCAGCTGATCACACCCGTTCGCATGGCGTCGGCGACCCGAGCGTGCTCCCACGACGGCGTCAGGTAGCTGCCTTGGAAGGTGACGAGCTGGCCGTGCGTCTTCTGCTGGCTCATGCGGGCAACGCTACGCCCGGTCAGGTCCGTTTACGACCGCACTCAGGGCGGATCCTCGCCGCGGAAAAACACTGAGCCGGTTCAGCGTTACAGCCCGATGCGGACGCCGCCCCGGCAAGCGACCATCTGGACATGCCCGACTCACAATCCATCCTCCGCGCCCAGCCCGGCGACAGGCTGGTCATCCGCGCGCATCACTCCGGCGAAGCTGAGCACGACGGCGAGATCTTGGAGGTGCTGGGCGAGGCCGGCGGACCTCCGTACCTGGTTCGCTGGGAGGAGGACGGTCATGTCAGCCGCATGTATCCCGGCAACGACGCCTACGTGCAGCACCTGCACGGCGACGTCCCCACCGGCTGAGCGGTCGCCGTCCTTACCACCCGCGCCAGCCCGCCTCGAGCAACTCGATCAATTCGCTCACCAGCGGGATGCGGGGGTTGGTACGGATACTGGGGTCCTCGAAGGCGGACCGGGCCAGGTCGGGCAGCGCCTGTTCGAAGTCCGCGCGCTCGATGCCGGTCTCGGATAGCGAACGCGGCATCCCGACATCGGCCAGCAGCTCCTCGACCTTCGCGAACAGCCGGCCGCGGCGCTGCTCCTCTGTCTTTCCGCCGAGCCCGATGATCCAGGCGATCTGCGCATACTTGTCGGGCGCCACGTAGGCCGTGTAGCCGGGCGCCGGCATGAACTTGCTCGGCAGCGACGCGTTGTAGCGCAGCACGTGCGGAAGGAAGATCCCGTTGGCGCGCCCGTGCGCGATTCCGAACCGAGCGCCGACGGCATGCGCGAGGGCGTGGTTCACGCCGACGAACGCGTTCGAGAATGCGAGCCCTGCGATCGTCGCGGCGTTGGACATGGCGCTGCGCGCCTCGAGGTCGGAGCCGTCGGCGAACGCGCGCGGGAGGTGGGGGAGGATCTGATAAACGGCCTGGACGCAGAAGGCGTCGGTGTACGGGGATCCGAAGATCGATACCGCGGCCTCGAGTGCGTGGGTGAGCGCGTCGACTCCCGTGTCAGCGGTCAGCGTGGGAGGCATCGAAAGCGTCAGGCGCGGCTCCACGACGGCCATGTCCGGGACCAGCGAGTAGTCGACCAGCGTCGCCTTCCGGCCGCCGACGGTCAGCACGGCGGCGGGCGAGACCTCGGACCCGGTGCCGGCGGTGGTCGGGACGGCTACCAGCCGCACGGAGTGGTCGATCTCGGGGTAGTGCGCCACGCGCTTGCGCGCGTCGAGAAACGGCAGGGTGAGCTCGTCGAGCGAGAGCTCGGGGCTCTCGTGGAACAGGCGCATTGCCTTAGCCGCGTCGATCACCGATCCACCTCCGGCCGCGATCAGGAGGTCGGGCCGCAGCTCGTCGAGCACCTTGACGCCGGCGCGGACCTGCGCCTCGCCGGGCTCGGGCTCGATGTCGGAGAAGACGTGGACACCGATGCCGTCGAGGTGCTGGCGGATCTCTTCCGCGACGCCGCGGCTCTCGGAGCCCGGGTCGGTCACCAGCATCGCCTGCGTGGCGCGTAGCTGGCGGAGGCTGTCGATCGCGCCGACGTTGAAGTAGGTGTCCGATGGGACACGAAACCACTGGGGCGGCGCTTGCCGGCGCGAGACGGTCTTGATGTTGAGGAGGTTGCGGTAGTTGACGTTGTCGGTCGTGACCGAGCCGCCCCAGGTGCCGCAGCCCAGCGAGAACGTGGGAGTCATCGAGTTGTAGACGCCGCCCAGCGCGCCCACGGCGGTGGGCGCATTGACCAGGATGCGGCCTGTTCGGATCGTCTCAGCGAAGCGCTGGATCACGTCCTCGTTGGTGGCGTACACCGCGGACGTGTGTCCCAGCCCGCCGTGCTCGGTCACCAGCTCGCAGACCGCAAGCGCGTGCTCTACCGACGGCGAGCGCACCAGCCCAAGCACGGGCATCAGCTTCTCGTGCAGCAACGGGTGGCGCTCCAGGTCGCCGATCTCCGAAGGAAGCGGGGCGAGCAGCACCTTGTCGCGCTCGACGGTCTCGAAGCCCGCCATCGAGCCGAGGTTGAGACAGGACTGGCCGAGCGCTTGCACCTGGACGCTGCCGTCCGGCGCGAACGCGACGCCGGAGAGCTTGTCGACCTCGCCGCTGGTCAGCAGGCGCGCTCCCATACGCTGAAGCTCGCCGAGCGGTCTGGTCCCAGACTGCGTCGTCGATCACGCACGTCTGCTCCGCGGGACAAATGACCGAGGCGTCGAACGTCTTCGAGATCAGCATGTCGACCACGGCCATGCTCACGTCCGCGCTGCGGTGGATGTACACGGGCGCGTTACCGGGGCCCACGCTGATGCACGGCTTGCCCGCCTCGTTGGCGGCCGCGACAGCCTTCGGCCCGCCGGTGGTCCAGATCAAGTCGACGCCGGGGTGGTGGAAGAGGTACTGGGAGACGTCGAGCGTGGGGTCGGGCACGACCTGAACGGCGTTTGGCGGCAGGCCCGCGGCCTCTCCGGCCTCTTGGAGCAGCTCGACCGCGCGCTGAGCACAGCGCGCCGCCCGTGCAGACGGCCTGAAGACGATCGCGTTGCGGGTCTTTGCGGCCACGATCGCTTTGAAGAGGACGGTCGAGGTGGGGTTGGTGATCGGGGTGAGAGCCAGCACGACGCCGATCGGCTCCGCTACCTCCTGAATGCCCCGCTCGGGGTCCTCGGCGATGACGCCGACCGAGCGTTTGTCCTTCAAGTAGTCGAACAGGAACTCCGTGGCGATGTAGTTCTTGACGACCTTGTCCTCGAATACGCCGAAGCCCGTCTCCTCCATCGCCAGCTGGGCCAGCTCGACGGCATTCTTGAGGCCCGCGACGACCATCGCCCACACGATGCGGTCCACCTCGGCCTGATCCAGCTGGCGGAATTCTGCCGCCGCGATCCGGGCGCGGTCGACGAACCCGTCCAACCGCGCCGCCGCTTCGGCGGCTAGCTTGGGCGGACCGCCGTTGCCGGCAGGCGCCGCCCCGGCATGCGCGGCTGGGACGGATTCGGACACTGCGTTCATGCTCCCGGTGTCGCCGCCCGGGTACGACGGCAGTGCCTACGGGTTGCGATCCGGGCGGACTACGGATCCCGCGTCGGTCGTCGCGGCGTAGGGTCGGACGATGGAGAGCGAGCGTGAGCGCATCAACCGCGAGCTGCTCGAGTTGCTCAACGAGCTGCGTGTGGCGCTCCCCGGCGTGCAGGTTCTGTTCGCCTTCTTACTGGCTGTGCCCGACCAAGCCGGTTTGCCGACGTCTCATCGTTTCAGCGCGGCATCTATTTCGCGACACTCGCCTGCTCGGCGCTCGCCTCGGCCCTGTTGATCGCCCCCTCGGCTCTCCACCGGCTGAACTTCAGGACGCCGGACAAGCGGCGAGTGGTGTTCCTCTCCAACAGGCTGATCATCTTCGGACTCATCGTCCTTGCACTCGCGATGACGGGCGTGATGCTGATGATCGGCGACTTCCTCTTCGGCAGAGTCGTAGGAATCGCGATTGGCGCGGTGACGGCTACCACGCTCACGGCGTTGTGGTCGGTGATCCCGCTGCGCGAGCGGAGTCGCAGCCAGGCCGCCTAGTGCTAACCCTCAGCCCGCTCGCGCGCGGCTTCGAGCAGCAGGCCCTGCTCTGCGGCGGCGAGCAGCCTGCGCGTGCGATCGACGGCATCCACGCTCACCGACACTGCGTCGATGCCGGCACGCACCAGGATCTCCGCGTACCCAGGGTGCACGGACGGGGCCTGGCCGCAGATCGACGTGGCCAGGCCGAGCTCGCGTGCCCGCGGAATGAGCTGCTCGAGGTAGGCCACAACCGCGGGATCGCGCTCGTCGAACACGTCGGCGAGCACCTCCGAGTCGCGGTCCACTCCGAGCACCAGCTGCGTCAGATCGTTCGAACCGATCGAGATGCCCGCCACGCCAAGCTGCGCGTAGCGATCCAAGTTGAAGAGCACCGATGGCACCTCGGCCATCACCCAGAGCTCGAAGCCCGCGCGGGTGAGCAGGCCGGTGCCTGCCACGATCTCGCGACAGGCGGCCAGCTCCCGCGCCGTGCGCACGAACGGCAGCATCACATGAAGGTTGGAGTAGCCCGCGTCGTAGACGCGGCCGACCGCATCGAGCTCCAGCCGCAGCAGGTCGGGCTCGCGCACATACCGCTGCGCGCCCCGGTAGCCGATCATGGGGTTCGCTTCCTCGGGCTCGAACTCGGCACCGCCCTCTAGTCCGCGGAACTCGTTCGTCCTGAAGTCGATCGTCCTGTAGGTCACCGGCCGCGGGGAAAATCCGGCCGCGAAGGCGGTGAGGCCATCGGCCATACGCGAGACGAACTCCTCGCTGCGGTTCTCCTGCATCAGACGGCGCGGGTGGCGGCCCTCCAGCGCCTCGAGGATCATCAGCTCGGCCCTCAGCAATCCCACTCCGTCGACCGGCAGCGCGGCGGCTCGCTCCACCTGAGAAGGCTCGGACAGGTTCACGAGCAGACGCGTCGCCGTGACCGGCGCTTGCCCGCCCGTCACGGGGCCCGGCGCCGCGGCGGCGGACGGAGCCGGCTTGGTCCGTTCGCCTTCCACTACGACGCCCTTGCCGGCGTCGACCGTTACCAGCTCGCCGTCCCGCAGCGTCTCGGTGGCTGAGCCGGTGCCGACGAGGCAGGGGATTCCCAGCTCGCGCGAGACGATCGCGGCGTGGCAGGTCATGCCGCCGGAGTCCGTCACGATGGCCGCGGCGCGACGCATGAGGGGGACCCAGTCCGGTGTGGTCATGTGGGCGACGAGCACGTCGCTGCCCGTCAGTTCGCCGGCCTCGGCCAGCGAGGTGACGACGCGGGCCCGGCCCGAAGCCCAACCCGGTGCCGCGCCGAGGCCGTGCAGCAGCACGCGCCCCTCGTCTTCCGACTTCTTGGCCGCCGGCTTGGCGGCGCCGCCCATCGTCGTGACGGGTCGCGACTGCAGCATCCACACGTCGCCGTCCGGGTCGTAGGCCCACTCGGTGTCCTGCGGAGAGCCGTAGTGCTCTTCGATGCGCACGCCGAGCTCAGCCAGTTCGTGCACCTCGCCGTCGCTGAGCGTCGGCGCGCCCGCCTCATCCTCGGTCGCCGGGCGCACGACCGTGCCACCCGCCTCTGGAACGCCCTCCACCACCAGCTCCTTGTGACGCACTTCACGGGCCAGGATGCGTAGCGTCTTCTTCTCGACCACGTAGCGGTCCGGCGACACGGATCCGGAAACCACCGCTTCGCCCAGCCCGAACGAGCCCTCGATCACGAGCCGATCCTCTCGGTTCGACGACGGGTCGATCGTGAACATCACTCCCGCCCGCGTGGAGGGGAGCTGGCGCTGGACCACCACTGCGATGTCCATGCCGGCTTGGTCGAGGCCACGCTTTGCGCGGTAGAAGATCGTGCGTGCCCCGAACAACGATCCCCAGCAGCGCCGTACGGCGTCCAAGACGCAGCTCTCGCCGCGCTCGTTGAGATAGGTCTCATTCATGCCGGCGAACGACGCGGAGGCCGTGTCCTCGGCGGTCGCCGACGACCGCACGGCTACCGGCGGCATGCCCGACTTCGACCCGAGCGCGGCGTAGGCGCTGGCGATCGCATCGCGGATGTCGTCCGGGACGGCCTGGGTCTCGATCAGGGCCCGCACGTCCGCGGCGACCCCCTCGAGGGCGGATGTGTCCTCGACATCCAGGTCTTGAAGACGCTCGGCGATTGCCTCACGCAGCCCGGTCCGCTCCACGAATGCGGCGTACGTGGGGGCCCCGATAACGAAGCCCTCCGGGACGGGGAGTCCGGCCGCGGTGAGCTCGCCGAGGTTCGCTCCCTTGCCGCCGGCATAGGCGACGTCGTCGTGAGAGAGCTCGGCGATGGAGCGGGTCAGCGGAAGAGCGGCAACTGTGGTGGTCATCGGACTGCCGGCTCCAGTAGCTCGCGAAGTTCAGCCGGCAGTACGCGCATCACGTCCTCGATCTCGCCTGCCGAGACGCGACTCGACAGCACCTTCATGACCGCCACTGCGGCGTAGGAGGCCTCGGTCTGACCGGCCAGGCGCGCGTCCCGTGTGATCCGGCGCAGAAACTCGTCGCGGTCGCGGTAGGTCTCCGGCACGCGTGACGGCACCCAGTCCTCGTAGTAGACGCCGCGGATGAGCTCGGGAAGCTGGGCGGCCAGCTGCGCCGCCTCGTTCACCGTGATGCGGTCACGTACCGCGTGCAGCACGGCTCTGAGCGCCCGGAAGGCGGCCCGATGATCGTCCGTGCCCAGCTTCACGGCCGTTTCGTCGATCCACTCGCGCGCCTTGATGACGCTGCGCTCGAGGATCTCCGGCTCGCTCGTCCTGGTCATGTCTGCCCTCCGTTTCGCATGTGACGGCGAAGCTACGGCTCTCGCGTCCCGGTTTCATCCGGGGCTCACCGCGATCACATGCGGGAAAACCGATACGCGTTCGCACTTGAGTGCGGATGTGCGGACGCGCGAGCCCCGAGACACTCGGCGCCCTGCCAACAAACAGAGGAGGTCGCGCATGGCCGCGACGAAGACCGCACGCAAGCCGGCGACCAAAGATGGTCATTCCCCGGCTGAGTACCTGCAGGGAGCTCTCGAGGACCTGAAGAAGGCACGCGAGCGGGCCACCGGCGACATCCGCACCGGCATCGACTCGGCGATCGAGCGGACCCGCGAGGCAATGAACGAGGCCAGTACGGACGCGCATGAGCAGGTCTCCGACTGGCGCACCTCGCTGGACAAGGCGACCGACGAGGTTCGCCGTGAGCTGGGCATCCTCGCGGTGCGGGCGCAGCGATCGCCCGACGCGCTGCGAGCGATGTCGGCCGAGATCCGCAAGCGCAAGACCGAGATCGCGCCGTCGAAGTGATGGCGTGTGAGCCGGCGACGATCGTCGCCGGCTCAGCCCGTCACCGCGAGTGCCGCCAGGCCGCCCACGCATAGTGCGACCAGCACCAGGACGGCGAGCTGAGCGACGCTTGCCCGGCGGCCGTTGACGAGAGCGCCCATCGTGCGCGGGTCGCGCGCAATCAGGTACATGAAAATCATCAGCGGGAGCAGCAATACCGCGTTCAGCGCCTGGGTCAAGAAGAGCAGCGGGATCAGCGGGGCAGCGGGAATCAGCACGATTCCCGCGCCCAGGGCCACGATCAGCGCGTAGCTTCCATAGAAGAGCGGGGCTTCGCGGAACGGATCGTCGAGAGCACTCTCGTAACCGAGCGTCTCGCTGATCGAGTACGCAGTCGAGAGCGGCAAGATGGATGCCGCGAGCAGCGCCGCGGCCAGCAGGCCCGCGCCGAACAGGAGCGATGCCGTCCCACCGGCGAGCGGCTCAAGCGCCGTCGCCGCGTCGGCGGCGGAGTCGATCGAGCGGCCCTTGGGGAAGAGCGTCTCGGCACACGCGACAACCACGAACAGTCCGATCACTCCTGTCATCGCCGCTCCGATCACGACATCGATTCGCTCATAGCGGATTCGATCGGGGGTCAGGCGTTTGTCGACCGCGTACGACTGGATGAAGGCAAGACCCCAGGGCGCGAGTGTGGTGCCGACCGTGGCGGTGATCGCCACGAGCGCGGCCGTGGTACCGGGTACCTTCGGCACGACTAGACCGTGCGCGGTGGCGCTCCAGTCCGGATGGGCCAGGAGCCCCGCCACGATGTAGGTGGCGAATATCGTGGCGAGGGCGAGGAGGACGTGCTCGACCCGGCGGAAGCCGCCGCGCATCACGAGCAGCGACACGCCGACGGCGGCGATCGGCACGCTTATGTAACGACTGACCCCGGCGAGCTCCAAGCTCGCGGCCACGCCTGCGAACTCGGCGCACGTCGTGCCGACGTTGGCGACGACCAGGGTGGTGAGCGCGACCATGGCGGCCTTCAGGCCGAAGCGCTGGCGGACGAGTCCGGTCAGGCCCTGTCCGGTCGCCACCCCTAGGCGCATTCCGAGCTCGTGGAACACCATCAGCGCGAGCGTCGAGAGCAGCAGCACCCAGAGCAGCTCGTAGCCGTAGTCGGCTCCAAGGATCGAGTAGGTGGTGATCCCGGCCGGGTCGTCGTCGGAGAGCCCGGCGAGCACGCCGGGACCTGCGACGGCAGCGAACGCGATCAGGCCGCTACGCCGGCGCACGCCGCCTTGCCGACATGACGCCGAAGCGCTGAGCGCCGGGAAGCCGGTCCGCGAGTATCACGTCGAGGAGATCGTCGATGGCTACGGCGCCCACGAGGATTCCGGCCGCGTCCACGACTGGGACGGCCAGCACGTCGTGGTTGGCGAACCGCTCGATCACCTCGTCGAGCGGGGTGTCCGTGCGCACCGCCGGGATCCTGACCGGATCTCCGCGACCCGCGATTAGAGCCCTCGCGGGGATCACGCCGAGCGGGCGCCGCTGTGCATCGACGACGACGATGGTCAGCAGGCCTTCGACGTCGGGAGGGTCGGCGGCCACGCGCGCACGGATCGCGTCGAGCGGCTCGTCGGGTGTCGCGGTTCTGACCCTGGGGGTCATGATCGAACCAGCCGTGCCCTCAGCATGGTCGAGCAGTCGGCGAACCGCTTGAGCGCGGTCGGCGTCGAGCGCCGTCAGCGCACGCTCGCGCGCCGGCTCGTCGAGCGGACGGAGGATGCCGGCGATGTCGTCGACGGGCATCCGGGCGAGGATGGCGGTAGCGTCGCTGTCGCCCAGCTCGCGCAGAAGTGGAGCCGCGACATCGCGGCGACTCGAGCCGAGCGCCCCCGCGGCGTCGGATGGCGAGACGGCCCGCAGGACTTCAGCCCCACGGGCGACGGGCAGCCGGCTGACGAGCTGCATCACCTCCGCGGAGGTGAGCCGGTGAACCGCGGCGGCGGGAGTTCGGAGCTGCAACTGATGACCTCGGCCGGAGGCGAGATGGAGCTCGTCCCAGGGCAGGGCCTGGCCGTGAAGGCGACGCGCCAGCCGGCGCAGACCCAGCCTGCGGAGCACCGTGAACAGGCCGATATCAACGGCGACCACACGCAGCGCGCCATCCTCGCGGGTCAGCTCCACCTCGCCGACGCGGGCGATCCGCTTCTCGTCCAAGTCCACCACCTGGTGATCAACCACGTCGCGTGCGAGGCACAGCTCGCCCGGACTGTCTGGGGGAGCGCTCGAGCCGGCCGCGCTTGCTCGGAGCGAGACCTGCGATCCCTCGAAGGTCGCTACGTCCTCCCACGGAATCCTGCGGATGCCTCCGCCGGCCTTTGCCATCAAGGCGACCACGGACGGGAACGGCTCGTCGAGCTTCACCACGAGATCGCGGACCTGTCCGATTCGCTGCCCGCCGGCATCGACCAGGTCCTGTCCGAGATGGTCGGTCAAGGCGAGCATGCGCCGGGCTGGCGGACTAGCCCTGAGCCGTCGCGGCGAGCTCGGCGCCCCAGGCGCGCGCGCGGTCGAGCTCGCCTGCCGCGAGCGGTCCCTCCGAGTCCTCCACCAGGAAGCTCTCCGGCTCGGCGACGAGCTCGTAGCCCCTCCCGTGCAGCCTGCGAGCGATCCCGCGCGCTGCGACTCCGGTCAGGGCGGGGGAGCGGTCCAGCCGCGTGTCGAACGCGGCAGCTTTGCCACCGGCCCCCGACCGGTCCGCGAGCCACTGACGCAGGCCCCGTTGGTTGTCGGCCCCGGGCTGAATGTGCACGCCGTCCTCCTCGCCAGCTTTAACGGCGAGTCTGCGGCTGAGCGAGCTGGTAAGGCCGTGCATGTGGGTCGGACCGCCCACGACGAGCAGATCAACCTCGTCCGGCTCGGATTCGGCGATCTCGTAAACGGCCTTGGTCTCGACGACGCCGCGCGACTCAAGGCCCTCGGTGATCGCCTCAGCGACCGCGCGGGTGTTGCCGTAGACCGACTCGTAGACGACCAGAGCGCGCATGCTTGAAGCTGCAGTCTGACCCATCGCCGTGCCTACCAGCCGAGACTTTGCTCGAGAAACGACGTGACACGCGCAGCGTAGGCGGCCGGGTTCATCTCCAAAGCATCTGTGTGCCCGGCGGCCGGCACGTTCCAGAGCTGCCCCTCCGGACCGATCCGCTGGCGATAGACCTGGTCGATGGCGAGCTCGCCCTCAGCGTTCGAGGCGATCAACAGGACCGGCACGTCGATCCGCCCGGCGAGGTCCGTGAGCGGCTGCGGCTCGTGTCCGCCACCGAAGAGCTCGACCGTCCGCATCGTCACCCACGAGATCGAACGGGGCACGGCGCCCCCCGAGGTGATCTGACTGTCCCCTGTAGTGGAGGCGCCCGCTCCGTCGGCAATCACGGCGGCCAGCGGGACGCCCTCTGCGGCAGCGCGCAACGCCTCCTCGGCTCCCATCGACAGGCCGAGTGCCGCGATGTGCCGCGGATTGACTCGGGCCTCGCCGCGAAGGAAGCCGACCGCGCCGGCGATGTCATCGGCACCCTGCCAACCGAGCGCATTGGTCTTTCCGGCACTGTCGCCATGTCCCCGAGCGTCCACGGCCAGAACCCCGTATCCGGCGCGAACGAGCAGGCGCAGGTGACGGGCCGTGTCAGCTCGTGTGTCGTGGGACCCGTGCAGGAGGATGACGGCGGCACCATTGCGGCCGGGGGCGTACCAGCCCGCCAGCCGGACGCCGTCCCGCGCCGGGAACGCGACATCGCGGGCGCCGCGAACGCCGAGGCTGGCGGCGCTCGGAATCTCCTGTCGCTGGACGTTGACCACGAGGCCGGCGTTGACCAGCGGAACGACGAACCACTGGAGGAGGACCAGCGAGACCGGGACAGCCAGGAGCTTCACGCGGCGGCGCTGAGCACGAAGCGCGATCCGAAACGCCAGAACGATCAGGACGACGCCCGCCACGGCCATCAGAGCGCCCGTGACGTCGCGCGCGTGAACCGGGTCAAGAACGAGGCCGGGCACTTGGAGTGCGAGTCCGACGGCGCTCGCCGCCAGGCCGATCGTCGCGGCTAGCAGCGTGCGAATCAGTCTGCCCCGCCAAAGAAACAATCCGAAGAGAGCCAGGGCGAGTGCCACGGTGCCGACCGCCGCCGTCAGCCCGGTGCTTGCCAGATGGAGCGCAACAAGGATCAGCGCGGCTCCGAAGATGCGTTCGTCCGTGCTGAGGCGCTTTAGAAAGGATTGGCTCGCCGTTTCGACGAGCATGCTCAGACGGCTCGCCGGCCGCGACCACTCAGTGCGCGACGGAGCCTCGCGGTCCAGCTCGGGCGCCCCAGGGCCGTGCGTAGATCGGAGCGACGGTAGACCGCACAGGTCATCCCGGGCGGGATGTCGGTGTGCTCATAGATCAGGACCTCGTCCATGCCCGGACTATCGCGCCGGACGCGCGCTCCCGAAACCGTCCTTCCCCCGCCTTCGGATTCCGGAGGTTCCCGCGAGCGGCGGCGTAGTTAGCCGCAGTCGGAGCCTGACGGCAGCTCGCTGGCACGAGCGGCCGGAGCGTTCCCGGTCATCCGCGTGGCTCCCGATGTACGCGCCCATGACGCTCCAGGCCGGCGACCGACTTCGCCAGCTCGCCCGGCGCGCGCAGCGCCCCCACAGTCCGCTCGAACATCTCGGCTTGGCTCTTCATAAGTGTCGCGGCCTCCTCGAGCGCCCGCCCGGCCGCCTCCAGCGCGTCCGCCTGGCTGCGGAGCGTGGCGCCGCTCTCCTCGAGTAGGTCGAAGATCGCGTCGAAGGGGGCTGCTACACGGCCGGCCAGCTCAGTCTGAAGGTGGCGTTCACGTTCGAGGACCTCGTGCAGCAGCTTGCGTCCGCCGAGTTCAGGCATCGAGTGTCCCTGCAGACGGCCGGCGGTACACCAGCCAGTAGACGAGCCCCACCATCACCGCGCCGCCGAAGACGTTGCCAAGGGTCACCGGGAGCAGGTTGTTGAAGGCAGCATGCCCCCAGGTGAGGGCGCCGTAGTCGCTTGCCGAGGCGCCGGTGGTCTGCCAGAACGAGTCGTCGGCGGCGCTCTTGACGAACAAGCCGACCGGCAGGAAGTACATGTTCGCCACGGAGTGCTCGAAGCCGGCGGCCACGAACGCGCTGATCGGCAGAAGGACCGCGAAGAACTTGTCGGTGAGGCTGCGCGCGCCGTAGCTCAGCCAGACCGCGAGGCAGACCAGTGCGTTGCAGAGGATGCCCAGGGCCACCGCCTGGCCCCAGCCGAGCGACGCTTTGGTGTCGGCGATGGCGAGCGCGTTCAGGCCCACGGCGCCGTCGCCGAACTCGTACTGGCGAGCCGCGACCACCAGCAGGGCGGTCGCCGCGGCGCCGACCAGGTTCCCGGCATAGACGATGCCCCAGTTGCGCAGCAGGCGGCCGAGCGTGATTCGGCGATCCGCCCAGGCCATCACGATCAGGTTGTTGCCGGTGAACAGCTCCGCCCCGGCGACCACCACCAGCAGGAGCCCGAGGCAGAACACCACGCCGGCGGCCAGCCGCGCGAGGCCGAAGGGAACGTCCCCCGCGCCGGCGGTGACGATCGTGGCGAACATGGCTCCGAGCGCGATGAAGGCGCCCGCCAGAACCGCCAGCACGAACGTCCGGGTCGCGTCCAGCCCGGCCTTCGACACGCCTAGGTCGGAAGCGCGCGCGGCCATCGCGGGCGGAAGCGGGGCGTCGATGGCACCTGGCGGAGCCGGGCCCGCCTGCGGAACGGCGCCATCGGAAGCCGCCTGTGTGGCGATCGGTGCCATTGGCGGACCGTAGACCCGCCGGGGGTGGCTCCGCTTCCGCGCTCAATACCGGTTTAGGTGCGGGAAAGCCGCAGGGCCTGATCGGGGAAGGAGCGCGGTTGGTTAGACCTTCGTGGCGACCTCCTCCGGGCTCGGGGCGTAGCGCCCGTCGCCGCTCGTCGTCCCTGCGGGTTCGTCGGGTGGATGTGGCGCCGAGCGGGACGTCGGCCACCAGGCCCGGCGCCCGAGCAGCTCGACGGCCGCCGGCAGCAGTACCGGCCGCACGATCAGCGCGTCGAGCAGGATCGCGATGGCCAGCCCGATCGTGAGCGTCAGGTTGAACAGGTCGCTCATCGCGAACGGAATCACCGCGGCCACCATCACCGCCGCCGCTCCGGTCGCCGCTCCCGCGGTCTCTCGCAGGCCCTGCGCGAGCGCCTCGTGTGGACGGCCGCTTTGCAGGAACAGCTCGCGCGTGCGGTACAGCAGGACGATCTCGTAGACGAGCGCGATTCCGAAGATGGCCGCGAACGTCTCGATGATCTGGAGCGGGTCGATGTACCCCACGTCTCCGAGCACCGGGTCGCTGCCCGTGGTCAGGAGCGTGAGGATGCCGAACGTAGCCGCGGCGGTGAGCAGGTTGAAAGCAACCACGACTAGCGGCAGCAGCACGCTGCGCAGGGCCACCATCAGCAGCAGCGTGATCGCGATCGCGACGCCGATCACCACGGGCCAGATGTCCTCGCTGACGCTGCTCTTGAAATCGGCCAGCTCGCCGGCCGGCCCGCCGACGGCCACGTCGGTGCCCGAGCTCTTGGCGAACGCCTGGGACATGACCACCAGGTCCTCGCCGAGTTGCTGGGTCTGCTTGCTGCTCGACGGGCGCCTCGGGATGACGGTGATCATCCCGGCGTCGCCGCCGCGCTCGAGGTTGACCGCGAAGGTCGCCTGGTTGCGGTCCGGCGGCTGGGCGCCGTCGATCGCGGACAGGACGAAGTAGCCGGAGTCGAACAGCCCCGGGGCCTGCGCCTGCAGGCGCTCCAGGTCCTCGGCCGAGGGCAGGTTGCGGCGGAACTTGGCCACGCCGGACTTCATCAGCCCGAGCCCCTCACCAAGCTCGCCAACCTTGGGAACGGCTCCCGTGAGGCCGCCGCTCAGCTCGCCGGCGCCGCCGCTGAGCACGCCCAGCCCGGTGGCCAGTTGCCCCGCGCCGGCCTCGAGCTGAGTCAGCCCGTCGGTGAGCTGCCCGCCGCCTCCCGAGAGCTTCGCGATTCCGGCGGCGAGCGCGGCATTGCCACCGCGCAGCCGCGTGAGACCCGCGGTGAGGTCGTTCGAGCCTCCGTACAGCTGCGTGAGCCCGTCGGCGAGCTCGGCAAGCTGGGCCGAGGCGGCCGTCGACACCAGCGTCGCGGCGCCCATCTTCTCCGTCACCCCTCCGAGCGTCGAGCTGACGCTGCCAGCAGATTGCTGTGCCGCGCCGAGGGCCTGCTGGAGCTTGGCGTAGGCGGGATCCTGCTTGCCGGCGGGGGCCATCGACTGAAGCGCCCCGAGGGCCGCCTGAAGTTGACCGGTGAGCTGCTGGGCGCTCGAGTTGGCTCCGGTGACCGCCGCGTTGCCGGCGGCGACGTTGGCGGCCATCTCTCGCACCAGGGGCAGCTGCTCCTTGAGCGCCACCGCCTGGCCGAGACCGCCCGAGATCTGCTTGGCACCGGCCAGCGCCTGGCCCGCACCGGTCTTCAGGTCGTTCGCCCCGGCGAGGGCGTCGTCGAGGCCGCCGGAGATCTGCTGCGAACCGGCACGCGCGGCCGTCAAACCGTCCCGTAGCTGCGTCGCACCATCGGCGGCGTCTCCGCCGCCCCCGGCGATCTTGCTCGCGCCCGCGGCCGCCGTGGCCAGGCCGCTCTGGAGCTGCACGGCACCGGCGCCGGCCTCACCGAGCCCGCCCTCGAGCTTGCCTAGGTCCTTGGGCGCGCCCTTGAGCAGCTTCTTCGAGTCGTTGAGCTGCGTCTTCAGCGTCCCGAGGTCGGCAGTCTTGGCCTGGAACTCGCCCGGCCCGGCAACCGACGCGACGCGTGGATCGTTCGCGAGCTGGACCTGGAACCGCTCCAGCGCGCGCAGGGTCTTGCGCTCGGTGATCGGACCGCTGTCCGACGCCACGACGACGTTGAACGCGTACGGGAAGCCCGGCCCCATCGCCTTCTGGATGGCCTCCACGTCCTGGCGCGCCTGATTGTTGCTGGGCAGGAACTTCGGATCGGGCGGACCGGTCTTGATGTCGAGTGCCGGGATCGCCAGCGCCACGAGCGCCAGCGTGGCCGCTCCCCCGAATATGACGGCGCGGCGCAGCACGAGCCCGCCGGTGCCGACGAGCCGGTTCCAGGGCGCGCTCAGCAGCCGCGGCGCGCCGAAACTCCCAGCGAACAAACGCGGGCCCATCAGGGTCAGCAGAGCCGGCATCACGACCACCGCGGCGCCCGTGGCCAGCAGCGCGTTGGTGGTGGCTCCGGCGCCAACCGAGTAGAGGTTTTCGCTCGGCCCGATGAGCGAGGCGACCGCGAGTGACACGAACAGGCCGGTGCCGGCGATCAGCACGGCGCGGCCGGTGCTCCCGATGGTGGCGGCGGCCGCCGTGGCGGCCTCTTGCCGCGAGCCGACCACGGACGCCTCCTCCGCGTGGAACCGCGTGAGGATCATGAGCGCAAGCCCCGTCCCGAGCGCGAGACCCATCACCGATGTCAGCGCGATGCCGATCGCGTCGACGTCGAAGGCCTTGCCCACGATGGTCATAGCGCCAATGCCCGAAAAGGCGACGACACCGCCGAAGGCGGTCGTGACGAACGCGGCCAACGGGGCGCGCAAGATAAGGAGCAGGGCCAGGAAGAGGATCGGCAGCGCGAGCAGCGTGGCGACCCGCGTGCTCTGCAGGGCCTCGTCCTCGATCGCCTGATCGAGCGTGGGGGTGCCGCTGATGTGCGACCGCACGGGAGCCGAGGTGTACGCGTCGACGGTCATGTCGATCGACTTCTGGTAGCGGTCGATCATCTGCTGCTCGGTGCGCGCGACCGAGGCGAGGATCATCGCTTCGTTCCTCGAAGGACGCATGGCGGCGCCGGTCTCGCCGGCATCCCAGGCCGACAGGACCCGTGTGTCGTCGCGGCGCTTGAGCGCACGCACGAGCGGCGGGCCCTGGCGGTTGAGCTGCCGCCCGCGGGCCGGTCAAGAGGATCGGCACGAGCGTGCTCGGGCCGAACTGGCTCTCGGCGAGCTCCTCCGCTCGCGTGGACTCGGTCCCTGGAACGAAGGTCATGGTCGGCGACAGACGGTCCGTAACCCCGAAGCCGATCACCACGAGGATCGCGGCAAACGTGCCCCAGATGGCCAGTGCCAGCTTGGGGCGACGGATGGAGAACTGCGCCAGGTGGATCATGCGAACGCCTCGCTCGTCGGGGTGATGGCAAGGTATGCGCGCGCGGAGCCCCGTTCATCGGCCTACGGCCGCAGGGAGCCAGAGGTAATCCACAAGGCGGATGTGGGAAACGGCGGATGGTACGGCTCGCCGATCCTGGGACCATCGCGGGATGACCACCGCCTCCACCTCCATAGACAGGCGCCCAGGCGTCGATCGCGCCACCGGCACGGGCACCCTCGTCCAGATGGTGCTGGAGGCGACCGCCACCCACCAGGGGCCCGCACTGCGCTTCGCGCGCGGCGAGGGCTGGGGCGAGATGTCCTACGCCGAGTTGGGCGTGGCCGTGCGCGAGATCGCGCGAGGCTTGATCGCGCTCGGGATCCGCCAGGGCGACCGCGTCTCGATCCTGTCCGGCACGCGCCCGGAGTGGACGCTCGCCGACCTCGGCGCACTCTGCGCGGGCGCCGTCGTCGCGCCGATCTACCACACCAACTCTCCCGATGAATGCCGGTACGTGCTCGATCACGCCCAGAGTCGGCTGGTCTTCTGCGAGGACGCGGAGCAGGCCGCCAAGGTCGAGGAGATCAGGCACCTCTGTCCCGCCCTCGAACACGTGGTGACGTTCGACGGCTCTGGTGGCGAGACCATTTCGCTCAGCCAGCTCCGCGCGCGGGGGGAAACGGTCGACCCCTCCGCACTTGACGAGATCGCCGGGCAGGTCGAGCCGGACGACATGGCGACGATCATCTACACCTCTGGGACCACCGGTCCGCCGAAGGGGTGCGTCACGACTCACCGCAACTGCATGGCGACGGCGGAGATGTACGAGGAGCAGCTCGCCTTCGCGCCCGGTGAGCCGGTGGTGTTCATGTTCCTGCCGCTCGCTCACTCGCTGGCCCGGATGACGCAGATGCTTGTGCTGGATGTGGGCGGCACCCTCGCCTACTGGCGCGGCGACCCGAAGGTCGTTCTCGAAGACCTCGCGGCCACCCGGCCGACGCACGTGCCCTCAGTCCCGCGCGTGTACGAGAAGGTGCACACGAAGGCGCTGGCGGGCGTCGAGGAGGCGGGCCGCCTGAAGCGGGCGATATTCCACTGGGCACTGCACACCGGCCGCCGCGTACGCGAGCTGGAGCGTCAGGGCGGCAGGCCGGCCGGACTGCTGCGCCGGCGCTACGAGCTGGCTGACAAGCTCGTGCTCTCCAAGGTGCGCGGGCTGTTCGGGGCCGAGATCAAGCTCGGCCTGACCGGCGCGGCCCCGATCGCGCAGGACGTGCTCGAGTTCTTCGACGCCTGCGGCGTGCTGATCCTCGAGGGATACGGGATGACCGAGACCACCGCTGCGGGCACGCTCAACACAAAGGAGCGTTTCCGCTTTGGCACGGTCGGTCAGACGCTCCCCGGCGCCGAACTTGCCATCGCCGACGACGGAGAGGTGCTCATGCGCGGTCCGCACGTCTTCAGCGGCTACTTCCGCAACGAGGAAGCGACGCGGGAGACGTTCACCGATGACGGCTGGCTGCGCTCGGGCGACCTCGGGTCGATCGACGAAGACGGCTACCTGCGGATCACGGGTCGCAAGAAGGACCTGATCATCACGTCGAGCGGCAAGAACATCAGCGCAGCGAACCTTGAGTCGGCGCTGCGCGAGATCCGCTGGGTTTCCCAGGCGGTCGTGTTCGGCGACAACCGGCCGTACCTGGTCGCGGTGCTGACACTCGACGCGGACGAGCTGCCGGCCCTTGCCGCCCGCGTCGGCGTTGAAGCCGACCCCGCCGTGATGGCCACAGACGATCGGGTCCACGCCGAGCTGGCTCGGGAGGTCGAGGGGGTCAACGAGCGCTTCGCTCGCATCGAGCAGGTCAAGCGCTTCACGCTCCTCGCCCGCGACCTCAGCCAGGAGAACGGCGAGCTCACGCCCACGATGAAGGTCAAGCGGGCGGTGGTCTACCGGGAGTTCGGCGACGTCTTCGACGCCCTGTATGAGTGAAGCCACGCTGCGGGAGGGCTGCCGTGTCGAGGTGCGCCCGGTCAGACGCCGAGTTGCTACTGCGCGGCTTCGAGCGGCTCAGCGAGGAGTCCCGCTACCGGCGCTTCCTCTGCTCGATGCCCGAGCTGAGCGAGGCGATGGTGCGCTACCTAACGGACGTCGACCACCACGATCACGAGGCCGTGGTGGCGCTCGACCCGGCAACCGGTGAGGGCGTCGGGGTGGCACGCTACGTGCGCGACCGCGAGCGGCCCGAACGGGCGGAGGCCGCGGTGACGGTGATCGACGACTGGCAGGGCAGGGGCCTCGGCACGCTGCTGCTTGAGCTGCTTGCCGTACGTGCCAGAGACGAAGGCATCACTCGGTTCACAGCGCTCATGCTCGCCTCCAACGACGAGATGATGGAGCTGCTCGAGAGCCTCGGGCCGGTACGTGTGATCGACCGCGAGGCGGGCACCGTCGAGGTGGAGGCGCCCCTGCCGGCCGGTGGGCTGTCACCCGAGCTGCGCAACCTCTTGAAGCTCACCGCCGAGACCGACACGGCCGTCCCGCTGGCGTCGCGCGCGGCAGCGACCGCGGTGAACCGGTAGAGGTTCGGTCAGGCGCGCGCGGGCGCCCTGCGCGTCCGCGTGCCGCGGCACAGGGCGCGTAGCTCGGCGTCGAAGGCGTCCACGAGTGGCTGGGGGTCGGGCACGAGGCCCGTGTCGGTCATGAAGCCGACGGTGACCTCGCCCATGTAGCTGAAGATGCTCACGGTCATGCCGATGCTGCCCGAGCAGGGCGCCCAGACGAGCACGCCCTCCACCGGCGTGCCCGCGAAGTACACCTGCTCGCGCGGCCCCGGCACGTTCGTTACGACGGCACTCGCCTTCTGGGTGAAGAAGCCGATCAGGCGATCCTCGACGGCTGGCGGAGTGGAGCCGATCGCGCTGAGGATGCCGTAGGAGATCGGGCCCTCGTGGGAGTCCTTGATCGCGTCCATGCGCGTCTTGACCTCGCGTAGCCGCGCGCCGCGGTCCTCGGTGCCGACGGGCAGCGCGAGCAGGATCAGCGCGAAGTCGTTGCCGAGGTCGCGCGGGAGCGGTTCGTCGAGCGATCGCAGATTGAACGGGACCATGATGTGAATGTCGTCCGGAACGTCCCCGTGGCGCCGCAGCTCGGTGCGCAGCGCGCCTGTGACGGCGGCGATCAGCACGTCGTTGATCGTGCCGCTCTTGCGGCGTCCCGCGGTGCGAATCCGGTCGAGCGGGAACGGCTTTGACCACGCGACCCGCCGCGTTCCGTGAAGTGACTGGCGCAGCGCCGTCTGCGCGTCCGCGGACGACGCCAGCAGCTTGACGAGCGTGGCCGCGTCCTGAGTGGCCGTCGCGGCCAGCTCGGCGACGTGGGCCGGGCGGGCGAGTGTCTCGAGACCTTCGTGCACCGCCGCGCCCGTCACGCGACGTGCCGCGGAGACGACAGCCCCGGCGGGGCGGGTGACCGAGTCGAGCGAGAGCCCGCCACCGGACGCCCCTGGTCGCGGCGGCGGGGCGATCCCCGCGTCCGCTTGCGTGTCCGTGAGGGACAGCATCACGCGCGCAAGCGCGATCCCGTCGGCGATGCAGTGGTGGATGCGAAACAGAATCGCGCAGCCGGTGCCGTAGCCCTCGATCAGGTAGGCGTGCCACAGCGGTCGCGTGGGATCGAGCGGCGGTGTGATCAGGTCGCTGACGAGCTCCTGTAGCACGGCCTGGTCGCCCGGTGCCGGCAGCGCGATGCGATGCAGGTGCTGCTCGATGTCGAACTCCGCGTCGTCCTCGAAGCGCGGCGGGCGGCCCAGTGGATCGCCCACCCGTCGGCGGAAGCGCGGGAACTGGTCCACGATACGGCGGGAGATGACCCCCTTGACGAGCTCCCAGTCCAGCGGTTCGTCGAACCAGATGACCGAGTTCACGACCATCGGGTTCACCGGCCGGTCCATGTGGAGCCAGGCGGCATCGGCCGCGGGCATCGTGGAGGAGCTCATGGGCTCACGCTACGGTCTCGGATCGGCACCGGTATCCGGTCGGTCCCGCGCCTCTCCGGTGGCGGACTACTGATTGGGGCACGCCGGCGGACCACCCAGCGACGCAACTCGTCGGCGCCCCAGACGATGAACGGGAACGGGGCGACGAACAGCAGCATGTCTGGCGTCAGCGCGGCCGTGCCGAGCAGGCTCTGGAACGGCGGCGCGTAGATCAGCAGCGCCGCGAGCGCCAGCTCGAAGGCGATGCCCCAGAGCAGCAGATGGTTGCTGAGCACGCCAACGGATCGCAAGGACGCGCGCTCGGTGCGAGCTGCGAAGGCGGTGCCGACCTGCCCCGCGAGCATCCCGAGGAAAGTCATCGTCGTCGCTTGCAGATAGGCGTGGTGTAGCTCGTGCCCCTTGCCGGTCGGATCGCCGGGGCTCCAGCCCGCCTTGAGCAGGACGTAGAAGAACCCTGCCATGGCAAGGCCCGCGCAGATGACGCCCAGGAACAGCCAGGCACGAAACAGCATCGGAGGCTGGATCACGCTCTCCGACCGTCGTCGGGGCGGCCGCGCCATCAGCCCGGGCTCTGCCGGCTCACGACCGAGCGCCAGCGCGGGCAGCGTCTCCGTCCCCACGTCGAATGCCAGCAGCAGCGGCACGGTCAGCGGCAACGGGATCGCTCCGCCGCCGAACGCGAATACCATGAACGGCACCACCTCGGGGGTGGTGTGGGCGAAGATGTAGAGGATGAACTTGCGGATGTTGTCGTAGACGCGGCGCCCCGCCTCGACCGCTGCGACGATCGTGGCGAAGTTGTCATCGGTCAGAACCACCGTCGACGCTTCGCGAGCGACATCGGTGCCCGAGCGACCCATCGCGACGCCGATGTCCGCACGGCGCAGCGCCGGAGCGTCGTTGACCCCGTCACCGGTCATCGCGACCACGTGCTGCTCGGCGCGCAGCGCGTCAGCGATGCGCAGCTTGGCCTCCGGGGAGCTGCGCGCGAAGATTAGCTCGCGTCCTTCGCGCAATACACCGTCGAGTTCGTCCTCGCTCATGCCATCGAGCTCCTCGCCGGTGACGATTGTGGGTTGGTCTCCGGCGATCCCGACGCGGCGGGCGATCGCGGCCGCGGTCAGTCCGTTGTCCCCGGTGACGACAATGATGCGGATCCCGGCGTCGTGGCAGCGGGCGACCGCGTCCGGGACCTCCGCCCGCGGCGGATCGAACATCGCCACGAGCCCGAGGAGGCAGAGGCCGCTCTCGGCTTGCTCGCGGCGTTCAGGCGATGGCGCATCGATCGGGAGCTTGCGCCGGGCAGCGCCGAGAACGCGCAGGCCGCGGCTCGCATAGGTCGCCACGAGCCGCTCCACCTCCTCGCGCTCGCGCACGCCCAGTTGCCGCTCTTTGCCGTCCCGCCCGACGATGGTGGTGCAGCGCGGCAGGAGTGCCTCGGGAGCTCCCTTGGAGTGCACCCACAGCGCGCCGTCGTAGTCATCGAGCGTCGACATCAGCTTGAGCACCGGGTCAAAGTGAAAGTGCGCGCGGCGGTGGCTCTCACGGTGAGCGACGCTGGTGTTCTCGTGCAGGCGCGAGGCGGCGTCGAGCAGCGCCAGCTCGGTCGGATCGCCGGTGCCCGCCTCCAGGTCGGCGTTGCTGCACGCCGCTAGCGCCCGCGCCACTGCCGTCAGAGTGGAGTGCGCAGGTGAGGGGGCGATGTCGTCGGAGTGCTCGAAGTCCAGCTCCCCGGCCGGGGTCCAGATGGCGATTGGGCGCATCCGGTTTTCGGTCAGGGTCCCGGTCTTGTCGGTGCAGATCACGCTCGTGGAGCCGAGCGTTTCGACCGCACTGAGGCGCTTGACGACCGCGCCCTGGCGGACGAGCTCGCGGACCCCGACGGCCAGGGCCAGTGTGATCACCGGCAGGAGCCCCTCGGGCACGTTTCCCACCAGAAGGCCGACCGCGAAGACGACGGCCTCACTGAGCGGCAGTCCCGCCACGAACGTCGCGACCGGCACGAAGGCGACGCCCATCGCCACCGCGATCAAGGCGATCAGCCAGGCAACGCGACGCACCTGGCTCTCGAGTGGGCTCTCCTCCTGCTCGACGCGCTCAGAGAGCGCCGCGATCCGGCCCAGCTCGGTATGCATGCCGGTTGCGTAGACGATTGCCTGCGCCTCACCGCCGGTGCAGGTGGCGCCCGAGAAGACCAGGTCGCGCGCCTCGATTCTCGGGACGCTCGTGTCCTGCAGGTTCGCAGCGCGGAAGACGGGGACCGACTCCCCGCTGAGCGTCGAGAGGTCCACCTCGACACCGCCGGACAAGAGCCGGGCGTCGGCCGAGATGCGATCGCCCTCCTTGACCGCGAGCACGTCGCCGGGAACCAGCAGAGCGGCGTCCACGATCTGCTCGCTCCCGTCGCGCAAGACTTTCGCGCGTTCGGGCAGGTAGCGCGCCAGCGCCTCGACCGCCCGTTCCGCCTGCATCTCCTGCGCGAACGCAAAGGCCGCGTTGATCAGGATGACGACGACGATCGCCAGGGCGATCGGAAGGATGCCCGCAGCCCAGGCCAGCGCGGCCGCCGCCCAGAGCAGCAGGGCGAGCGGGTGCGTGAACTGGCGGGCCAGCTCCCGCGGCCAGCGCCGGCCTCCGCGCCGCTGCAGCGTATTCGGCCCGTACTGGGTCAGCCGGCGGGCTGCCTCACGCGACGACAGCCCTGACGGCGAGCTGGCCAGATCACGCAAGAGGAGCTCGCTGCGCTCCTCGGGATCAACGCGGTTGGCCGCATCCGGCTGCGCGGGCTCAGCCATTGCGCCGTCAGTCTGGCGGCCGGACGACCAGCACCGGTGCCGGCGCGTAGTGCACCAGTGCGCGCGAGACGCTCCCCAACAACGCCGCTTGGAAGGCCGAGTTCCCACGTGAGCCGACGACCACCGCGGCGGCGCGATGTTCGTGCGCCGTGTGGAGCAGAGTGCGCCAGGCGTTGCCGTCGGCCTGCACCGCTTCCGCCCGAGCCTCCAGCCCCTGTGCTGCGGCGATGCGGGCGCCCTGCTCGGAGGTCCGCTGCGCGCCCTCGCGGGCGCCGCGGTCTATCTCTGCGGCGCCTTTTGTGACGACCGCCACCGGCGCGCCGGCGATGCCGGCCGGAGCCACGGCCATGTAGGAGGTCCAGACGGTCTGCAGAATCGCCTCGCGCACGTTGAGCAACCGGCCGGCTGCTTCCACGGCCGCATCGGCATTCGCGGAGCCGTCGTAGCCGATGACCAGGGGCCCGGGCGCATGCAGCTCCTCCGGCGGCGGCACGATCAGGACGGGCAGGTGGGCGTGATCGAGCACGCCGGAGGAGACGCTCCCCAGCAGCGCGCTCTTCACCCTGCCGAGTCCGCGCGACCCCACGACGACGGCGGCGGCATCGTGGCGCTCGGCCAGCTCGAGCAGCGTCGGCCACGCCTTGGGCCGGCCGCGAGCGACGCTGGCAATGGCATCGAAGCCCGCCGCCTCGGCGAGCTCCGCACCGCGCGACGCGATCAGCTCGGCTTCGCGGGCGTCCTCCGCGTCCATCTCCTCGGCGGCCTCCTTCATCGAGGCCGTGAGTTGGTCGATGTCGGTGTGCAGCAACAGCTCTGCCAGCGAGTCCCAAACGTATGCCACCACCGCGCGCCGCGGCGCGAGCAGGTCCCCCGCGCAGCGGATCGCGGTCTCGGCGTCCTCGGAGCCGTCGTACCCGATCAGGATCGGTGCCGCTGCTGTCTTGCATGAGCCGCAGCCTAGGACGCCGTGTCGGCACTGGCTACCGCGTCATCCCGCCTCGTGGATCCGTGGGAACTACTGACGGCCGGCGGCTCGGCGCCCAGCGCCGGCCAGGGCACCCGCGGCCCGGGCGGGGCGACGCGCACCCGGGCATCCACGACGACCGCGCCGTGGTCGAGGACCATCACCGGGTTGCAGTCGAGCTCCACGATCTCCGGGTGTGCCGCAGCCAAAGCGCCCAGCCTGGTGACGAGGTCTTCCAGGCCGGCCACGTCCGCGGGCCTGGCGCCCCGATAGCCGTCGAGCAGGGGGAAGGTCGACAGCGAGCGGATCATCTCGGCCGCCTCGCGGGGACCGATCGGCGCGAGGCGCACCGACACGTCGCCGAGCAGCTCGACCACCGTGCCTCCGGCCGCGCATGCGACCAGCGGACCGAGCAGCGGGTCGACGGTGATGCCGGCGAGCATCTCGACGCCGCCGGTGACGTACCGCTGGACGAGGAAGCCCTGCGGGGCCAGGCCGCGGCGGCGCAGGCGCCTCGACATGCTCTGTGCCGACGCGCCGTACTGCCTCCTCGCCTTCGAGACCCGTCTGAACGGCACCCAGGTCGGTCTTGTGGACTATGCCCTCGCCGACTGCCTTCAGCGCTACGGGGCACCCCAGCGCCGCGGCGGCGCGGCCCGCCTCGGTCGGGGTTGCGGCGCGCAGCAGTCTCCACCAGCGGTACAGCCCACGCCTCGAGCAGCAGGCTGGTCTCCGTGTCCGAGAGCCAGCGCTCGCCCTTGCTCACCGCAGCGGCGAGCAGTCCGGCCGCCTCTTCGGGGCGCGCGTCGTCGAAGGCCGGAGGCTCGTCGGGCGGAGCCTCACGCCACTCGGCGAGGCGAGCCGCCGCGGAGAGCGCCCGGGCCGCGCCCTCGGGGTAGGAGAACCGGGCAGCGCCTGCGCCGTCGTGCTGCCCGACGGCCGCTCCGAACACCACCGCCATGACGGGGACGGCGGCATCGCGAGCGACGGCGTCGATGGCGTCCTGAACCTCGGCCGCCGTGGCGCTCAGCGCCGGCGTGAACAGCGCCACCAGCGCGTCGACCTCGCCCGAGTCAGCCAGGAGGCGCAGGACGGCGTCGAACTCCTCGGGACCCGCGGCGGCCAGCATGTCGACCGGGTTGCGCGTGGACGCGTGGCCCGGCAGCAGCTCGCGCAGCCGCGCGGACAACTGCTCTGACAGCTCGGGAAGCACCAGGCCGCCCGCCTCGCAGGCGTCGGCGCACAGGATTGCGGGGCCCCCCGCGTTCGTCACGACGCCCACTCGTCGCCCGGTAGGCGGCCCCTGCGACGCGAGCAGCGCGCCGATGTCGAACAGCTCGCCGAGGGTGTCCGCTTGGACGATGCCGGCCTGGCCGAAGAGCGCCTCGATGCCTGCATCCGACGCGGCGACGACGGCGCCGGTGTGCGACGCGGCGGCGCGTGCGCCCGCGCCCGACCGGCCCGCCCGCAGCGCGACGATGGGCTTCCGGCGGGCCAGCCGGCGTGCGATCCGCACGAAGTTGCGCGGGTTGCCGAACGACTCGAGGTACACGAGCACGACGTCGGTCGAGTCGTCGTCCTCCCAGTACTCGAGCACGTCGTTGGCAGAGATGTCGGGCCGGTTACCGATCGAGACGAACGACGACAGTCCGAGCCCGAGGGCGGTGGCCTGCTCGATCAGGGCGAGCCCGACACCGCCGCTCTGCGACAGCAGCGCAACGCGACCCGATGGGGCGGCGTGGGGGACAAAGGTGGCGTCGAGCGGGCGGCGCCGTCCCATCAGCCCGAGGCAATTCGGGCCGACCAGCCGGATACCGGCGGCGCGGCATATCGCCATCAGCTGCTCCTGCAGCAACGCTCCCTCCGCGCCGGCCTCGGCGAAGCCGGCCGATAGGACCAGGAGCGCGCGCACCCCGCGCAGGGCGCAGTCTCGGGCAACGTCCGGAACATGTTCCGCCCGCACGGCCACCACGACCAGCTCGGGAGCTTCCGGGAGGTCCACGACGGAGGCGTAAGCCTGCAGTCCGGAGACGGTATCGGCGTGCGGGTTGACGGGGTAGACCGGGCCGTCGAATCCCGAGCGCAGGACGCTGCCGAGCACCGCGGCCCCGACGGAGCCGTCCCGGCGCGAGACTCCCACGACCGCGACCGACGCCGGCTCGAGGAAATGCCGCATCGCCGCCGTGGCCGCAACGCGCTCGCGCTGCTCGAAGCGCTCCAGCGTCTCGAGTGAGAGCTCGGTGGGCAGCTCGACCCCGAGGCCTTCACGCGTACGGGCGATCTCCGCGGGGAAGCCGGCCTCCCGGAACACATCGAGCATGCGACGGTTCTCGGGAAGGACGTCCGCGATGAAGCGCGAGATTCCCTGGTCGCGGGCCGCGCCGGCCAGATGGGCCATGAGGATGGTCCCGACCCCGCGCCCTCGAAGGGCGTCAGCCACCTCGAACGCGACCTCGGCGCGATCGCCGTCTATGCGCTCGTAGGCGCCATGGGCAACGATGGCGGGCGGATCCCCGGTCGTCGCCACGAGACCAACGCTGTGCCGCTCGTCTGCACTGGCTGCCCAGCGTGCCGCGCCGCGCAGGTCCGCCGCCCCGGAGAAAAAACGCAGCCGCCGGGACTCGGGCGACATTCCCTCCAGAAGGGCCAGCAGCCCGTCGAAGTCGTCCTCCTTCACAGGCCGAACGGAGACGGTCGAGCCGTCTCTCAGTACCACCTCCGCCGCTGCGACCGTCACGCGAGGAGCATCGCCTCACGACGCCCACTCGGCATCGGAGCGCCGCCACAGCGCGCATCCGTAATTTTCCCTGACTTCGCGACCGCTAGCGCGGTACGCTGAGAGCGACGTGACATCCAGTGATGGCGAACAGTTGGCCCCTGATCGCACACCGCTGAGCCAAGAGCAGCTGGCCAGCCTGTTGGCGGTCGGACGGGCGCTCGTGTCGGACCTCGACCTCGAGTCAGTACTCAACCAGGTGCTGGAGACGGCACGCGAGTTGACGTCCGCGCGCTATGCCGCCCTCGGCATCCTCGACGAGCGCAAGAACCAGCTCGAACGCTTCCTCACCGTCGGGGTCGATGACGAGACCCGCCGCTCGATCGGGCCGCTGCCCCGGGGTCATGGGATCCTCGGCGAGCTGATCCGCGACCCGAAGCCGTTGCGGCTTCCGGATGTGACCGACCATCCGCGCTCGTACGGGTTCCCGCCCGGCCACCCGCCGATGACGACCTTCCTGGGCGTCCCGGTGTCCGTTCGCGGAGAGGCTTATGGGAACCTTTACCTGACCGACAAGGCTGACGGGCAAGAATTCACCGACAGCGACGAGCAGCTCCTGGTCGTGCTCGCCGAGTGGGCCGCAGTCGCGATCGACAACGCGCGGCTATACGAAAGCGTCGAACGTCGCCGCACCGAGCTCGAGCGGGCGGTGCGCGGGCTGGAAGCGACGTCCGCCATCTCCCGAGCGGTCGGCTTCGAGACCGAGCTGAGCCGAGTGCTCGAACTGATCGCGAAACGCGGACGCGCGATGTCAGAGGCGCGCTCGTTCATGGTGCTGCTCCAAGAAGGCGACACCATGCGAGTCGAGGCCGCCGCCGGGGAGGTTGGCAGCAAATGTGTGGGCACTACGCTGCCACGCGAGCCGACCTTGGCCGGAACCGTCGCCGCGAGCGGCACAGGCGAACTCGTGCCGGACCTGGCAGCCCGGGTGGGTCATGGGCTCGACATCATCGCGGGCGACGCCCAAGCGCTGGCGATAGTCCCGCTCGGCTTCCGGGGACGCGCCACCGGCGTCCTGATCGCAATGGACCGGATGCGTCAGGGACCCGCGTTCGACGCCGAGGACCAGCATCTCCTGGGCTCGTTTGCCGCCAGCGCGGCAATCGCGATCGCCACGGCGCAATCGGTGGAGGCCGAACGTCTGCGTCACTCCCTGCGTGCCTCGGAAGAGGAACGGGCACGCTGGGCCCGTGAGCTCCACGACGACACCCTTCAGGAGCTCGGGGCCCTGAAGGTGATGCTGGATTCGGCGCGACAGAGCCACGATGCCGAACGAATGCAGCAGTCGATCGACCAGGCGGTCAGTCAGATCGAGCTCTCCATTCGCGGCCTACAGAGCCTCATCACCGAACTGCGCCCCGCCGCCCTCGACCAGATCGGGCTGGCGCCGGCCGTCGAGGCTCTGGCGAAGCGAGTGGGGGCGACGTCAGGCTTGAATGTGGACCTTCAAGTCCGGCTCGCCTTCGACGAGGGAGAGCTTCCCACCCGGTTGGATCCGGATGTGGAAGGAACCCTGTACCGACTCACACAGGAAGCGCTTACCAACGCCATCAAGCACGCGTCGGCTACGAACGTCGGCGTGGAGCTTGTCGAGACTCCAGAGACGGTGACCCTGCGCGTCACCGATGACGGGGTCGGCTTCGACACGACTCAGATCAGCGGTGGCTTCGGCCTCGTCGGCATGCAGGATCGCGTCGGGCTGGTCGGCGGCACTGTCGCTGTCGACTCCGCACCTGTTTCAGGCACCACGGTGCGGGCAGTGGTGCCGGCTCGGCACCGAGACGAGCACAGGTCGGCGCCCGCGACGCGCACGTCGGGTGCGGACGGGTTGGCGAGCTAGCTCCCGTTCGTCGTACGGTCGATCGGGACCAGCCGGGGTCTGCGATCGCGCCCGTGTCCGATTACGGCTCGTCGCCGCGCTGAAGGCGAAACCTCTGCCTCCACAGCCAGGCCGTTGGGCTCCTGCTCCAGCTCCTCGTGGCGCTGGGCCAGGTAGGGCGCCAACCAGCGACCGGCGATCTTGCTGGGCGGCCACCAGAGGGCGTGCGTGGACGCCGCCGGCGGGTGATCCTGTCCGCCACTCACCTCGGCCCGCATGAACTCGGGCTGGCCTCCTGTCAGGAGCAATCCGCGCAGCACCGGCCGGAACGGACGCGGCTCCAGCGGCGCGCCGAGCCGGGCCGCGATCGCCTCGGCGGCCGCGTCTGCCTGCTGGGTGGCGACGCCGCCCTGCTTGATCGGGGACGTGGTCGCGTCGCCGGCGGCGTACACGTCCGTCTCGCCAGTAACGAGTCCGTGCAGATCGGTAGGGATGAACCCCTCGGAATCATGCTGCAGCCCGGGAAGGAACGGCCCGCGCAGGCGAGGCAGGCTCACGACCCTGTCGGCCGCGACGCTGGGCCCCGGCACGAGCACGAGCTCGCCGTCGCGCACCTCGGACGGGTAGCGGCCGCCGTGGAACGCGATGCCACGCGCGTCGAGCAGCTCACGCACTGCGGCGGAGGGCCCGGGCCCGAAGATCTGGAGCGGGTCCTGCTCAGGCGTGAAGAGCGACAGCTCGTACTTACGCAAGCCGCGTTCCGCGGCGTGAGCCGCGGTCATGAGCGCGAGCTCGTAGAGCGGCAGCGGCCACGACGCGGCGGCCGGCACGGCAAACGCGACACGACGAATGCGCCGCTTGTCGAGCTCCCTCAGAACCGAGCGGAACCGGCTCGTGTACCCGGGACCTCTCAAGGTGGCACTGCCAGGCACGGCGACGGTGGTCTGCGTTCCTACGGCGACCAGCAGGATCTGGTACGGCATCGTTCTGCCGTCCCAGGTGGTTAGCGTCCGGGCGTCCGTGTCGACCGAGTGGACTCCGGCGAGATGCAGCGCGGCCCCGTGGTCGCGCGCGATCTGCACGAGGTCGTAGTTCTTAACCTCGCCGAGCCCGAAGGGCTCCGCGACGGCAAGCGGGCGGTAGGTCCAGTGCGCCTTCGGCGTGACGAGCTCGAGCGCCACCCGCTCCTCGGCCAGGCCGCGCAGCGCGATCAGCGCCTCGAGCGCCGCCACCCCCCCGCCGACGATGGTCACCTTCGTTTGTCCTCGATGCATGCTCTACAGGATGAAAGCGACAGAGGTCTTTGCCATCGGCAGATCGCGCCCTCTCAACTCAGTGGTTTCCCGCACGGGATAGGCTCGCGTCGTGGACCGCTTCCGGGTCGTCATATGCGGAGGGGGAATCGCAGCCATCGAGGGACTTCTGCGGCTGCGGACGCTCGCCGGCGACGCTCTCGACATAACACTGCTCGCCCCAAAAGACGAGCTTCGCTACCGCGCGCTAGCGGTCGACGAGCCCTTCGCGAGGGGCCACGTGCGGCGCTACCCGCTCCGCACCATTGCGCGCCGCGCCGGCGCGGAGTGGCACAAGGGCGCCGCCGAGTGGATCGACCCCCAGGGCCAGCTGGTTCACACCGATGACGGTGGGCAACTGCCCTACGACGCGCTTCTGATCGCGGTCGGCGGCCGGCTGGTGATGCCCTTCGAGCACGTCACGGTGTTCGACGACGAGCACGCGGACGAGGGCTACCACGGCCTCATCCAGGACGTCGAGGGGGGCTATACGCGGAGTGTCGTGCTGGTCGTCCCCGAGGGGCACGCGTGGCTGCTGCCGGTCTACGAGCTGGCGCTGATGACCGCTGAGCGTGCCGTCGACATGTGGGAAGAGGGTCTGGCCATCAGCATCGTGACCCCTGAGTCGGCCCCGCTGGCGGCGCTGGGCGACGCCGCGAGCTCCGCTGTGAGCGATCTGCTCGAACAGGCGGGTGTGCGCGTGTACCGGAACGCCCGGCCCACGGTGCCCGCCTCCCAGCACGTGCTCGTCGAGCCGGACGGACCAGAGCTCGAGGCTAGCCGCATCGTGGCGCTGCCGCGTATCGAGGGCCGCCCGCTGCGCAACGTGCCGAGCGACGAAGAAGGCTTCGTTCCGGTTGACGAGTTCGCCCGGGTTCCCGGCATGGCAGAACACGTCTACGCCGCCGGTGATGCCGCCAATCTGCCGCTAAAGCACGGCGGGCTCGGAGCTCACCAGGCCGACGTCGCTGCAGCCGGGATCGCGGCGATGGCCGGCGTGGACGTGACGCCCGAGCCGCTACGCCCCGTCATTCGCGCCGTGCTACACACGGGAACCCAGCCGCTCTACATCACCGCCCGACTCGCGGACGGCCGCTTCGAGTCGGAGGTGACCACCGAGCGCGCCTGGCCGGCCGACGAGAAGGTCGCCGCCGAGGAGCTTGGTCCGTTCCTGAATTCGCTCGACTAGCGCGTCAGGGCCCGAGCCGAAACGACGGATATCGGTCGGTGATCATCACAAACGCGTACGCGACGACCCGGTTGTGCCAGCGGCGACACTACGACGTAGTCGAACAGCCCGCGTGGACAGCGACCCGTGAACGAATCACGAACCACGCGCCGATACCGATTGCGCCGCGACGATCGACCGTACTGCTGGTGCGGACACAGCCGACGACCAAGGCGAGACGGCTCAGCCGACGCCCAGCGTGAGCGCGAGCAGCATCATGAGTGCCGCCCCGGCGAGACTGCCCGCGGTCGCCGCGACGCGACCTCCTCGCGCGAACGCCTGAGGCACGAGCTCCACGATCACGAGCGACAGCATCGCGCCGGCGGCGAACGCGAACGAGAAGGGCAGCAGCCCGTCGATCTCCTCGACGGCGAGGTACGCCACGACCGCACCTACCGGTTGCGGCGCGCTCGTGAGCACCGCCGCCCAGAACTGTTGCGCGCGCCCAAAGCCGGCGCTCTGCATCGGAATCGCCACGGAGGTCCCCTCCGGCACGTTCTGAAGGCCGATCGCAAGCACCACGAAGAGCGCGAGACCCTCCGTGTCGGAAGCGAAGGCGGTCCCGATCGCGAAGCCCTCGGGGAGGCTGTGAACGAGCAGGACCCCGAAGACCAGCAGCGAACGGCGCACGCCTGCGCCGCGCAGTCGACCGACGTGCACGTCGCGTCCGCTCAAGAACCGGCGCGTGCCTAGGAGGAATCCCACTCCTGTAATCAGGCCGGCGGCCACGGCGATATCGCCGCCCTCATCGAGAGCCGGCAGCAGCAGGCCCACGATCGACGCCACTCCCATCAGGCCGACCGCGGTGCCCCAAAGAAAGGGGCGCAGCCGGACCGCGCGCGGTCCGAGCAGGAACACCGGCACAGCCCCGAGCCCGGTGGCGAGCGCGGTCGCGCTGCCGGCCAGCGCGAGGGCTGCGACCTCCACGGGGAGGCCTTAGCGTTCGATTAGTTCGTGGTCCAGCGCGTAGCGGACGAGCTCCGCCCGGCTCGACATCCCAAGCTTCTGCTGGATGTGCGCACGGTGCGTCTCGACGGTACGGACGCTGAGGTAGAGCTGCTCCGCGATCTCGTTGTTCGTATGGCCCAGTGCGATCAGGCGGAGCACGTCGAGCTCCCGCTCGGTCAAGTCGTCCGGGCGGGCCGGCGGGCGTTGCCGGCGCTGCGGCCATGCGCGCGCCGAGCTCGGGGTTGAGCCACGTGCCGCCGCTCACGGCCGCGCGGATGGCTTGCACGAGCTCGGTGCCGGCGGCCTGCTTGAGGACGTAGCCGCGTGCCCCGGCTCGGAGAGCCTCGCGTGCGAAGGCGGGATCCTCCTGCATGGTCAGTACAACGACGGCCGTGTCGGGAGAAGCCTCTGATATGGCGGGAATCGCCTCAAGGCTGGAGCCGCCGGGCATGTTCAGATCGAGCACGAGCACCGTTGGCTTGTGGCCGAGCACAGATCGTCGGGTCGCGTTGACGTCACCGGCCTCAGCCACGACGTCGATGTCCTCCTCGGCCTCGAGCAGCATCCGCAGCCCGCTGCGCACGACCGGATGGTCGTCCGCCAGCACAATCGTGATCGTGCCCGCCTCCACGGACGGGACGCTATCGCTCATGGCGTCAGGATCGGGTCTGTGCTCCGGCTCCACATCCGCCCGATTCCACGAGGCGACTGCGGGGGACTACGGATGCCGCGTCAGGCCGGCCGCCTCGCCCTGGTGGGCTGAACGACCGGTCGTGGGAGGAAGCGGTAAGTCCCCACGAACACGATTGGCATCGCAGTCACCGCTAGCAGGCCGAGTAGCCAAACGCTGCGCGCGTCCGTCCCTGAGCCCAACGTATGCGCGATACCCAGCGCATACACGGCGAGGGTCCAGCGGTGCAGCCAGCGCCACACGGCCACCCCGATCCAGCGGCGCACGTAGAAGCTCAAGCCAACGATCGCGGCGAGCCAGCCGCCGATGATGCCCAGGCCCGTCCATACCGGCTGGCTCGCGAGCGCGAACGGGAGCGCGATCCCGGCAATCCCTGGGCGGAGATACGAGTCTCCGAGCAGCAGCAGGCCGTGGATGGCGATCGCGATCAGGCCCGCCAGTGCGAGCGATTCGTGCATGCGCTTGAGCCGCGCCGGTAGCCCTGGCCGGCGGCCGAACCGTCCTGCCAACGCCAGCCCGACCCCGACCGACAACGACACGAGCACGATCGCGACCACGCCAAAGGCGCGACTGGCAAGCCAGAAGACATGTTGCAAGGGGTCGTGTGGGCTGGTCATGCGGCGCTTCGGACCGCCTCCTTGGCGGCGCCCGCAAGACGAACCGTCCCGTCGTCCAGCACGACCACACCGCCCCTGGGCGCGAGCATCCGCAGTCCGGCCTCGGGCCCCCTCAGTAGAGCTGCCTTGGCGAGCGCTTCGGCTTGGACGGCGGTCGCCGCAACGGCGGTGACCTGCACCACGCCCGTCCAGGCCGGCTCTCCCGTCGATGGGTCGATCAAGTGATGCGCGAATCCGTTCGGCGTGTGCCAGATCCGGCGCGCCAAGCCGCTGGTGGCGATTGCGCCGCGGCCGAGGCGAAACTTGAGGTCGTGATGGCCGAGCGGGTGCTCGACCACCACGACTCTGGGCGCGCCAGCGTTCCCACCGACGACGATGTCGCCACCCACGTCGACGGCAAAGCTCTGGTAACCACCGAGACGGGCGGCCGCCGAGTCGGCGGCGTGGCCCTTTGCGCTGCCGCCCAGGTCGAAGCGCATTCCCGGCGGCCTGCGAACGAAGCCCTCGCCGACCTCAACCGCACGCCAGTCGGCAACGTGCCGCGGGCGCGCGGGGCGGCGCGGCGGTGCCTGCAGCAGCGCTTCTCGGAGGTCGGCGGACTCGACACCTACACGGGAGCTCGCATAGCCCGCCCGCTCCAGCTCATCGAGCAGGCCCGGATCGACGAGGCCATCGGTCAACTCGGCGGCGTACAGGGCCGCGCGCAGCGCCCCGGCGGGGACGGCTGAGATCGGCACCTCTTCGCGCGGGTCAGCGTTGAGCCGGCTGAGCTCACTGTAAGGGTCGAAGCGAGTCAAGAGCGCATGGTGGCGGCGGAGCAGTTGCTCGACAGCGATGGCGACGACCTGATTGCTCGGAGCACGGCGAAGGGTTGACGCGCCGACCAGTATGCGGACCTCCGTCCCAAACAAGCCGATGCGGCGGTCCAGCTCCGACCCGTCCCACTGGCTCGCCGAAGTCACGACGTGCGTGTCACCACCTGGGCCGGGGGCACGTTGGTCTGGCCGCCGGACGTCTGTTCGTCGGAGAAGCTGCCGCTTGAGGAGCGGCCGCCGGAAGCGCTGCCGGCGAATGGCCGATGCTTCGCTTTCGCAGCCAGCGCGGGGTCGTGGCCCGCCGCCATCTGGATCGCCAGTCCCCCGGTGAGCGCGATGGCGGCAGCCACCGCGATGGCCGTGACCTTCGCCGTCATCGCGGCCATGGACCGCCGCCTGTGGCGTGTCTTCTCAGTCGGCATCGCCCTCGCCCCCTTCGTCGTCGGACGCCACCGGTGCGACGTTCGCTGCGGGCGAGCGTGCTTGCACCGCTCCGGTGGACCGTGCGACCGGGTGGTGTCGCAGGCCAATCCCCGCGAGCGAGAGACCGCCAATGAACAGCGCACTGGCGAGAGCGGCGATCCTGATCCTGTCTCGGTCGGCCATGGCGGTGACTCTGGCGAGCTTCCCTAAGAGCCCGCTTGGAGCGGCGTTAGACATTTCTAAGCGAGCGCTAACCATGGGCGCTTACAGTCGGCTACATGCGGATACTGGTCGTCGAAGACGAGTCGGCCATCGCCCAGTTCGTTGAGCGCGGCCTGCGCTCGGCGGGATATGCAGTCGATTGCGCCGCGGACGGCGAAGCAGGCGAGCGACGCGTCCTCACCGGGCATTACGACCTGGTGCTACTCGACATCCTGCTTCCGGGCAAGGATGGGCTCGAGGTGCTCGGGGCGATTCGCGACCACGATCGCCAGACGCCAGTAATCCTCTTGACCGCGTTGGGCGAGATCGAGGACAGGGTTCGGGGCCTGGATCGTGGCGCCACGGACTACGTGGTCAAGCCCTTCTCGATGGAGGAGCTGCTCGCACGCGTGCGCGCCCACCTGCGCCGCCCGCATCAGCCGACGGGAGACGTGCTTGACGTCGGCGACCTACGCATGGATCTGCGCACGCGCAAGTTCGAGCGGGGCGCCGACGAGGTCACGCTCACGGCGCGGGAGTTCGAGCTGCTCGCATATCTCATGCGCCACCCGGGTCAGGTGCTTTCGAGGGAGCAGATCCTGAACGCGGTCTGGGGCTTCGACCACGAGCCCGGCACCAACGTCTTGGAGGTCTACGTCAGCTACCTGCGCAACAAGTTGCGCAGCAACGGATCGGACGCGCCGATCGAGACCGTGCGCGGCGCGGGCTACCGCCTGCTCGACTCCAGTGAATAGGCGCTCCGGCGGGCTGCGCCTCAGGCTGGCGGTGGTCATCTCCGCCGTCAGCGTGGCCGTGCTGGCCGCCAGCTTTTATGCGTTGCACGAGAGCACCGGAAACGCTCTCCAACATCGCATCGACGGCGAGCTCGGCGACCAGTGGTCGGAGTTCGTCACCGCCGTCGGCCCGGGCACACGCACCGTCGACAAAGCGTCGATGGAACGGCGCGCGCGGCGTTTTCTCGCCTCGCAACGCTATCACCCACGCTCGCGTATCTTCGCGATCGAAATCGCGAACGGCCCCGTTGTGACGAACGAGCGCGGCGTGGTTGAGCGAGAAGGGGAGCGGGAGCGCGAGGACGACGGGCCGAACGAGGAGCTGGGCGAGAGCGGCCTGCTCGACGCCCCGGTGGGCCTCGCGACGGTGGCGGGCAAGGAAACCGGGCGCCTGCGCGTTCTGACTGAGCCAATTGAGGCTGAGAGCCGACGCCTGGGGACTTTCCGTGTGGCCGATCCGCTGGAGCCCGTGGACGACGCACAGTCCGAGCTGAGTGACGCGTTCGTGGCCGTCGGACTCGCGGCGCTTCTGATCTCGATTGCGGTCGGCGGCCTGGCGGCGACCGTGGTCACGCGTCCGTTGCGCAGGATGGCCACGGTTGCCTCCAGGGTCGAAGCCGGCGAGCTGGGACGGCGCAGCGGTCTCGGGGGTCGCGGCGACGAGGTTGGTGTGCTCGCCCACGCGTTCGATCGCATGCTCGATCGGCTGGAGCAGGTTGTTCGCGGCCAGCGCAGCTTCGTTTCGGACGCCTCGCACGAGCTGCGGACGCCGTTGACGGTGCTCCGCGGGCAGCTCGAGCTGCTCGAGCACGAGCGTGACGCTGGGGCCCGGCGTCGCGAGATCGAAACGGCGCTCAGAGAGCTGGACCGGATGAACCGGCTCGTCGACGACTTGCTCACCCTCGCGGCGGCGGAGTCCACGGACATCGTCCACGTCGAGCCGATCGACCTCCCGGGATTCATGGAGGACCTGCGGCGCGACCTGCCCTTGCTCGGAGAGCGCGACTATCGCGTGCACGGGCCCTCCAGGGGCGTACTGGAGGCCGATCCCGAACGGCTCGCCCAGGTACTGCGCAACCTCGCACGGAATGCCATCTCCGTCACACAACCGGGCGACACCATCTCGATCAAAGCGATCCCGCGTGACGGTCGGGTCGAGTTCGCGGTCGCCGACGAGGGCCCCGGCATCCCGCCCGCGGAGCTCGACCGCATCTTCGACCGCTTCCACCGCACCGACGCAGGGCGGGACCGCCGCCGCGGTGGCACGGGACTCGGCCTCGCGATCGCACGCGCGCTGGTCGAAGCGCACGAAGGCCGCATCTGGGCCGAGTCCGAACCCGGGGCGGGCGCCACCCTGCGATTCGAGCTGCCCCGCTTCCGCGGAAGAGATCTCTAATCCAGGACTGAGCCCGCGCTGATCGCGCCGGTCGAGGCTGGTCCAACCGAACCCGACCAAAGGGAAGTCCCGATGACGACCCCACCCTGACACGAATCCGCGCCGCCACCATGGCAGGCATCGCGGTGGCGGTCACAGGCGCACCGTCCTGGTCCTCGACCTCAACTACCCGCCGGCTCGAGAACGCGGCGATTCCGAGCCCGGCCAGCTTCTCGCCGCGGACTTCGATCGTGGTGCTGACCATGGAAGCGGATCCGCTCATTGGTGTGCGAAGCGATCAGCGCCGGGGCGCACAGCTCGCGGGGAACTACGGACTACGCCAGGGCGGATCCCCTCCAAAATCTCGTACGTCGTCCCGATCCCCGCCGAGGCATGGGCTGGGAATCTGCGCCACATGATCGCTCAACTACCCCACAGGCTGCGCGAGCCCGGCCGGCTGCAGGCGGGCCTGACGCTATGACTTTCGTCTGGTTCGTCATCTGGCTGGTGGCCAACAACGTCGGCGGCCACGAACCCTTGCTTCTCGATCCCGTCAACGCCTGGACCGGCACGCTGATCCTGGCCCTGGCGCTCGACCTCGGTGCCAGCCACGCCACCCAGGCGCGTCCCGGGCCGGCCCGACGATGAACACGGTCGGAAGGGTCGCGGGTGTCGCCGCCCTCCTCACCACGTACAGGGTCGGCGTCCGTCCTCGCATACTGCGCTGGGGCGCGACTGCCGACGAGGTACGACGGCCGTATCCCGGCGCCGACCTCATTCCCGGCGGCACACGGGGCGGGACTATGGCGACGACGATCGACGCACCCCCTGCGGAGGTCTGGCGCTGGCTCGTGCAGATGGGCTGCGATCGCGCCGGCTGGTACAGCTGGGATCACCTAGACAACGGCGGCGTCCCGAGCGCCGAGCGAATTCATCCGGAGTGGCAGGAGATCGCTGTCGGGCAGCGCATGATCTCGAGCCCGTCCGGCAAGACCTGGTTCCAGGTCGCGGCAGTCGAGCCGGAGCGCTTCCTGGCCCTCCGAGCGTCGTATGACCTGCGCGGCAGGCCGTTCGATCCCGCGGGGCCGAGGCCGTGCGACTACAGCGACTCCGTTTGGTGCTTCCTCCTGGAGGAAGCTGCCGGCGACCGCACCCGCCTAATCGTCAGCGGCTACGCCGATGCCCGCCCGCGGCTGCTCCAGGCAGTCCAGAACCGCCTCTTCTGGGAGCCGTCCCACTGGATCATGCAGACGCGCCAGTTCGCGAACCTACAGCGGCGCGCGGAGCGCGTGCGCGCGCACCGACGCCCGCTTCACACTGAACGTGTACGCGCAGGTGATGGAGCGGCACCGCATCGATAAGGAGCTGATCTGGCGACTGATGCGGTTTCCGGACGAGCCCGGATCCCGGGTTGAGACCAGGATTGAGACAACCAGGGCCGAAATAGCCGAAATCGACGACCACGGCCCACACAGGCGGTGACCCTCACGAAGTCCCAGGGCCAGTCCTGGAGCCAAGGAATCGCGGAAAGCGGCTGATGGGATTCGAACCCACGACCTTCTGCATGGCAAGCAGACGCTCTAGCCAACTGAGCTACAGCCGCGCGAGGGCGTCAGTATAAAGGCCGCGTCCGAGCCTCTTGCCGGACCCGAGGGTTTCCGGCCACTCCCGCTCGGGAACCCGTTCAGTCACCAGGCGAGGAGGGGACATGGACGTACAGCGGCCCTATACCGACGAGGACGTCCAGCGGCTCAGGGGCTCCGTCGCTATCGAGCACACGCTCGCCCGCCGAGGCGCGGAGCGGTTGCGTGAGCTGCTCGACGCGGACGAGCCGGTGCGGGCGCTGGGAGCCTCCACCGGCAATCAGGCGGTGCAGCAGGTGAAGGCCGGTCTCCAGGCCGTGTACCTGAGTGGCTGGCAGGTGGCCGCCGACGCCAACCTGGCGGGCGAGATGTATCCCGATCAGAGTCTGTACCCCGCCGACAGCGTCCCCTCCGTGGTGGCCCGCATCAACAACGCGCTGCGCCGCGCCGATCAGATCCACCACGCCGAGGGCGACGACGACATCGACTGGTTCGTCCCGATCGTGGCCGATGCCGAGGCCGGCTTCGGCGGCGCCCTGAACTGCTTCGAGCTGATGCGGGCGATGATCGCCGCGGGTGCCGCCGGCGTGCACTTCGAGGACCAGCTGGCCTCCGAGAAGAAGTGCGGTCACATGGGCGGCAAGGTGCTGGTGCCCACCGCGCAGGCGATCCGCAACCTGGTGGCCGCACGCCTGGCCGCCGACGTGGAAGGCGTTCCCACGGTGCTCGTGGCCCGCACCGACGCGCTCGGCGCCGACCTGCTGTTGAGCGACGTCGACGAGTCCGACGCCCGCTTTCTCACCGGCGAGCGGACCGACGAGGGCTTCTACCGGGTCGAGGCGGGCATGGATCAGGCGATCGCCCGCGGTCTGGCCTACGCGCCCTACGCCGACCTCATCTGGTGCGAAACCGCCGAGCCCGACATGGAGGAGGCCGAGCAGTTCGCGGAGGCGATTCACGCCGACTACCCCGATCGGCTCCTGGCCTACAACTGCTCGCCCTCGTTCAACTGGAAGCAGAAGCTCTCGGACGAGGAGATCTCGGGCTTCCACGAGCGGCTGGGCGAGCTCGGCTACCGCTTCCAGTTCATCACCCTGGCGGGCTTTCACACGCTCAACCACTCGATGTTCGAGCTGGCCCGTGGCTATCGCGAGAACGGTATGAGCGCCTACGCCGACCTGCAGCAGGCAGAGTTCGCGAACGAGGAGAGCGGCTACACAGCGACCAAGCACCAGCGTGAGGTGGGCGCGGGCTGGTTCGACGAGGTCGCCCAGGCCATCGCCGGACAGGAGGAGGTCTCCACGGCGGCGCTGAGCGGCTCGACCGAGGAGCGCCAGTTCGACTGAGCGCTCAGAGCAGGTCGGCTTCGGCGAGCTCGAGCTCGAACCAGGCGATGCTGCCGCCGCCCGCCGCCTCGCGGCCCCAGCCGTCGGCCAGGCGGTCGACCAGCAACAGTCCGTAGCCGCCGCCGTCCTCGATCCGGTCGCGGGTGACGCCGCCGTTGGAGCCCGGGTCGAACACCTCCACGCGGATCCGGTCGGTTCCGGAGGCCACGCGGACCTGGACCATTTCCTGCGGGCCGGCGCCTCCGTGCTGGATGGCGTTGTTCACGAGCTCGGACAACAGCAGCGCGAGCCGGTGCCGCACGGAGTGGGGGAGGTCGGCCTCCGCGGACAGCACCGACCGCCGGGCGAGACTCGCGGCACGCTTGCCGCCCGGCACCCAGAAGGACACGGTCTTGACTTCGGTGGAGGGCACTGGGGGACACCGTAGCCGGGTGAGCGGATTGGCTCTACCCCCAACGGTACGCTTGGCCCTCTGGCGCCGTGGCGGAGTGGCTACGCAGCGGCCTGCAAAGCCGTTTACACCGGTTCGATTCCGGTCGGCGCCTTCCGTCATGGGCCTGTGCAAACGATCCTCATGATCGGCGCCGTCCCGGCCGATACAGGCCCCATGACCCGTTCAAGCCTTGCCGTTATCGCAGTCGCCCTCATGAGCTTGGGCCTCGTGCTCCTGGTCGTGTCCGGTATGGACGACGGCTGGACTCTCCTCACCGGAATCGGCGTGGGTTTCCTCGTCGTGGCGATCGGAGCCGAGCTGGTGGTGCTGCGCCGCGCCGGTCACGCGTCCTAGCATCACCCCTCTCGGCCGCACCGTATACCCCAAAGCGGTTACATCCGCATAGCGCGTCTCCACCCCGGGTAGCCCTCTCAAGCGAACCGCCCTCGGGCGACGGGACCGGCCTTGGGCCGGCATCCGAGGGCTTCGACATGAGGGGGAGGAGTAGACCATGACCCAGCCGCAACGCCCTCCGGAAGGGCGTGCGGGCGACTCGGTCGTTGACGGTCCCGGGAGCAGTCAGCCCCAGGCCAAGATCGACTGGATCGCCGCCGAGCACTCGCCGGAGTTCCAGGAGCTCGTCAAGCGCAAGCGATCGTTCGTGGTTCCCACGACGATCTTCTTCCTGGCCTGGTACTCGGGCTTCGTCCTGCTGTGCGGCTACGCGCCGGACTTCATGGGCAGCGAGTTCCTGACCGACGGGCTGACGGTGGGTTATGTGCTGGCCCTGTCCCAGTTCGTCATGGTCTGGGGTCTCTCCGCCTGGTTCCTGCGCAAGTCCGACCGTGAGTTCGACCCGCTCGCGGAACGAGCTGCCGCCCGCGCGGTCGAGGCCAGCGGCACGGGCCCGGCGGCCGGCGACGGTCGTTTCGATCGCGAGCCCGCCGCGTCGGACGAGGGGGTGTCGCCCCGATGACGTTCATCGCAGCAGACGTCAACGAGCTGGCCCTCTCGATCTTCGGGGTGGTCGTCGCGATCACCCTGGTGGTCACCTACTTCGCCTCGAAACGAGTGACGAGTGCCACAGACTTCTGGTCCGCGGGCCGCGGCCTCACGGGAGTCCAGAACGGCTTTGCCATCGCCGGCGACTACATGTCGGCGGCCAGCTTCCTCGGCATCGCCGGCCTGATCTTCCTGTTCGGCTTCGACGGCTTCCTGTACTCCGTCGGGTTCCTCGTGGCCTTCCTCACCGTGCTGTTCCTGCTCGGCGAGCGCATGCGCAACTCGGGCAAGTACACGATCGCCGACGTACTGTCGTTCCGGATGAGGCAGAAGCCGGCCCGGGCGGCGGCCGCGCTCGGCACGCTCGCCGTTTCGGGCTTCTACCTGATCGCCCAGATGGTGGGCGCCGGCGTGTTGATCCAGGCGCTGGTGGGAATCGACTTCGCGGTCTCGGTGGTGGTCACCGGCGCGTTCATGATGGTCTACATCGTCGCCGGCGGCATGCTGGCCACGAGCTGGGTGCAGATCATCAAGGCCGTGATGCTGATGACGGCCACGATCGTGCTCTCGCTGTTCGTGCTCGGCAAGGTGGGCTGGAACCCGCTCGACCTGTTCCGCGAGGCGCGCGCCGAGTCGCCCGAGGGCCAGAAGTACCTGGAGCCCGGCCTGTTCCTGTCGAGCCCGCTCGACACGCTCTCGCTGGGCCTGGCGCTGGTGCTCGGCACGGCGGGGCTGCCGCACATCCTGATGCGCTTCTTCACCGTTCCCGACGCCAAGGCGGCACGCTCCTCGGTGATGTGGGCCGTGGTGCTGATCGGCGCCTTCTACGTGATGACGACCACGCTCGGGTTCGGCGCCAGAGCCATTCTGGGTGACGCCGCCACCGAGGCCGTCGGCACCGGTGGCAACCTCGCTGCTCCGCTGTTGGCCGAGGAGGTGGGCGGCGGCGCCGGCACCGTGGGCGGGGACCTGTTCCTGGCGATCATCGCGGCCGTGGCCTTCGCCACGATCCTGGCCGTGGTGGCCGGCCTCGTGCTCTCGGCCTCCGGCGCGGTGGCCCACGACGTGTGGTCGAACATCGTCCGCTCGGGCCAGGACTCGGAGAAGGAGGAGGTCTGGGTCGCCAAGATCGCCGCCGTGTCGATCGGCGCGATCGCGATCGCGATCGCCGTGATCGGTGGGGAGGGGCTGAACGTGTCGTTCATGGTCGGCCTGGCCTTCGCCGTAGCCGCCAGCGCCATCTTCCCGGCGCTGCTGCTGGCGCTCACCTGGCGGCGCTTCAACACCACCGGCGCCGTCACGGGCGTGCTCGTGGGCGTGATCAGCTCGATCGCGCTGGTGATCATCAGCCCGACGGTGTGGCCGGGACCCGACGGTGAAGGTGGCGCGCTCGGCTTCTACGACCTCGCCAACCCCGGGATCGTCTCGATCCCGCTCGGGTTCATCGCCTGCTGGCTGGGCGCGATGGTCACGCGTGAGACCGTCGCCGAGCACAGCTTCGACGAGCTGCTCGTGCGCTCGGAGACCGGCCTCGGCGCCGAGGTGGGCACCGGGCTGACGCTCACCGGGCGGCGTGCCGGCAGCACGGCGGCCGCCGCGGCCACCGTCACGACGCTGCCGCATCCGTAGATCGAAGGCGGGCGGAGGGACGGCGCGAGCCGTCCCTCCGCCACCGCCCAGGTACGGTGTCGAGCAGTGACTTCCCTGCTCGCTCTGCAGCACATCGCCTGTGAGCCGCCGGCCGCCTTCGAGGACGAGCTGAGGGCACCGGGCGAGGAGGCCGAGGTGGGGCTGCTCGCGGTGGAGCTGAGCGACGCCGCGGCGGCCGACCCCGTCTTCGGCCACATGCCGCGCAGCTTTCCCACTCTGCAGTGGCACGGCGACACCTTCGATCTACCGGAAGGGAGCTCGCTGCTCGCCGGATCGCCCGCCTACCCGCGGCAGGCCTTCGTATACAAGCGCGCCTACGGCCTGCAGTTCCACCTCGAGGTGTCACCGGAGCTGGCCGCCGAGTGGGGCAGCGTGCCGGCCTACGCGGCGAGTCTCGAGCGGACGCTAGGCGAGGGCTCCCTGCCGGGCTTCCTGGCCGAGGTCGAGGCCAACGCGGACGTGACGCTGCCGCTGGCACGGCGGCTGTTCGCGCGCTGGCTCGAGCGGGTGGTCGGTGTGCCCGAGACGGCACTTGGGTAGGACTTTGAGAGTCCGCAAACCGAGGAGGAGAGTTGGACGCGAGCACCAAGCCCTCGTCTGAGCAGATCGAACAGGAGATCGGCGAGCTGCTCGATCAGGAGACCTTCGATCCGCCGGACGACTTTCGTGACAAGGCCCTGATCTCCGACGAGTCGGAGTACGACCAGGCGAGCGACGACCCACTCGCGTGGTGGGAGAAGCAGGCCGACGCGCTCGACTGGCAGGAGCGCTGGGACACCGTCCTCGACGATTCCGAGGCGCCCTTCTACACGTGGTTCGGCGGCGGCAAGCTGAACGCGTCCCACAACGCACTCGACCGGCACGTGGACGCCGGACGCGGCGACCGGGTGGCCTTCCACTGGCGCGGCGAGGAGGGCGAGGAGCGCGACGTGACCTACGCCGAGCTCCTGCACGACGTCAAGCGGCTGGCCAACGTCCTCAAGGATCGCGGCGTGGAGCCCGGGGACGTGGTGGGGATCTACCTGCCGATGATCCCCGAGGTGGCGGTGGCGATGCTGGCCTGCGCCCGCATCGGCGCGCCGCACAACGTGGTGTTCGGCGGCTTCTCGCCCGACGCGGTGAAGGAGCGCATGGAGTTCTCAGAGGCCAAGGCGCTGATCACCGTCGACCAGGCGCGGCGCAAGGGAAAGGCCGCCGACATCAAGCCGGCGGTGGACGCCTTCCTCGACGAGGTGCCCTCGATCGAGACCATCGTGGTGGTGCGCAACACCGGCGCCGACGTTGCGATGGAAGAGGGCCGGGACCTGTATTACGACGAGGCGATCGAGGCTGCGAGCGACGATTGCCCGGCGGAGCCGCTCGACGCCGAGCATCCGCTGTTTGTGCTTTACACCAGCGGGTCGACCGCGGCGCCCAAGGGCATCCTCCACACCACCGCGGGTTATCTCACTGGGGTTGCGTGGACGACCAAGCACGTGTTCGACATGAGGCCCGACGAGGACGTCTGGTGGTGCTCGGCCGATGTCGGCTGGGTCACCGGCCACTCCTACATCGTCTACGGCCCGCTCCTGAACGGCGCCACGTCGGTGATGTACGAGGGCGCGCCCGACTACCCGGACAAGGACATCTGGTGGGAGCTGTGTGAGCGCTACGGGGTCACGCTGTTCTACACCGCGCCGACGGCGATCCGCGCCTGCATGAAGTGGGGCGTTCAGCACCCGCAGAAGCACGACCTCTCGAAGCTGCGTCTGCTGGGCACGGTGGGTGAGCCGATCAACCCCAAGGCGTGGCTCTGGTACTGGAAGGTGATCGGTGGCGAGAACTGCCCGATCGTCGACACCTGGTGGCAGACCGAGACCGGCAACATCATGATCTCGCCGCTGGCGGGGGTGGTTCCGGCCAAGCCCGGCTCGGCCACCCGCCCGCTGCCCGGAGTGGACGCGGCCGTGCTCGACGAGGACGGCAACGAGGTGGAGGACGGTGAGCAGGGGCTGCTGGCGCTGCGCAACCCGTGGCCGGGGATGCTGCGCAACCTCTATAAGGACCCCGACCGCTTCAAGGAGACCTACTTCTCGAAGTGGGGCGAGACCACGTACTTCGTGGGTGACGCGGCGCGCCGCGACGAGGACGGCTACTTCTGGATCATCGGGCGCGTGGACGACGTGGTCAACGTGTCGGGGCACCGCCTCTCGACCGCGGAGGTGGAATCGGCGATCGTCTCCCACCCCAAGGTGGCCGAGGCTGCGGTGATCGGCCAGGAGGACGAGGACAGCGGCCAGGCCATCGCCGCGTTCGTGATCCTGGAAGGCGACAAGGATGAGGGCGACGAGGCCCTGGAGAAGGAGATCCTCGAGCGGGTGGCCGATCGCATCGGCAAGTTCGCCCGCCCCAAGCGCCTGATCTGGACGGCCGACGTGCCGAAGACGCGCTCCGGGAAGATCATGCGCCGCCTCCTGCGCGACATCGCCGAGGGCCGTGAGGCGGGCGACGTGTCGACCCTGCGCGAGCCCGGCGTGATGAAGGACCTCGAGTCGAAGTTCGCCGGGGACGAGGCCTGAAGCTCCTCGTCACCGGCAGCTCGGGCCACCTCGGAGAGGGGCTCGTTCGCGTCCTCGGCTCCGAGGGGCATGAGGTCGTGGGCGTCGACATCCTCGAGTCGCCTTACACGAGCGTGGTCGGCTCGATCGCCGATCGCGACCTCGTGCGCGGTTTGATGCGCGGGGTGGACGCGGTGCTGCACGCCGCGACGCTGCACAAGCCCCACGTGGGCTCCCACCGCCGGCAGGACTTCGTGGACACGAACATCACCGGCACGCTCAACCTGCTGGAGGAGGCCGTGGCGGCCGGCGTCGGCAGCTTCGTGTTCACCAGCACCACGAGCGCATTCGGGCGAGCGCTCACGCCGCCGGAAGGCGCACCCGCCGCGTGGATCACCGAGGACGTGGCTCCGGTGCCGCGAAACATCTACGGCACCACGAAGACGGCGGCGGAGGACCTGTGTGAGCTGGTGCAGCGCGACCACGGCCTGCCCTGTCTGATCCTGCGCACCTCGCGCTTCTTCCCCGAGGCCGACGACCGCGACGAGGTCCGCGCCGCCTACGACGACGCCAACATCAAGGTCAACGAGCTTCTCTACCGGCGAGTGGACCTCGAGGACGTGGTGGACGCTCACCGGCTGGCACTGGAACGCGCGCCGGCAATCGGCTTCGGGCGCTACATCGTGAGCGCCACCACGCCGTTTGGGCCGAGCGACCTGGCCGAGCTGCGCGCGGATGCCCCGGCTGTGGTGCGACGTCTCTTCCCCGACTGCGAGGCGATCTACGCCGAGCGCGGCTGGAAGCTGTTTCCGACCCTCGAGCGCGTCTACGCCAACGAACGCGCTCGGAGTGAGCTGGGCTGGTCGCCGCGCTGGGACTTCCGCCACGCGCTCGATCGCGTGCGAGCGGGGGAGGAGGCCCGCAGCGAGCTGGCGCGGGCCGTGGGGGCGAAGGGCTACCACGCCACCTCCACGGGGCCCTACACGGTGCGCTGACCCGACGGCTTAGGATCCGGCCATGCGCTACTTCATCACCGGTGGCTCCGGCTACATAGGCAGTCGTCTCGTGGATCTCCTGTCGCGTCGCGACGACACCGAGCGGATCGTGATCGCCGACCTCGCGCCGCCGCGCGGCTACAAGCCGAAGACGGCGTTCGAGCGCCTCGACGTGCGCGACCGGGACGCGGTGCGCTCGGCGCTCGAGCGCGCCAAGCCCGACGTGCTCGTGCACCTCGCGTTCATCCTCAACCCCGCGCACGACGAGCACCTGATGTACGACGTGGACGTGAACGGAACGCACAACGTGCTGGAGGCGGCGGCCTCGGCCGGGACCCCGCATGTGCTCGTGACCAGCTCGGCAGTGGCCTACGGCGCCTTTCCCGACAACCCGGTGCCGCTGACCGAGGAAGATCCGGTGCGCGGAGTACCCGGCTTCTCCTACGCGCGCGACAAGACCGAGTCCGACCGCATCTGCCAGCTCTGGGCCGCGGCCTGGCCGGACCGCACGATGACGATCGTGCGCCCGTCGATCGTCTTCGGCCCGAGCGTGGACAACTACCTCGTGCGCCTCTGGACCAAGCAGCCCTTCGCGGTGGACGTGGGCAACCTGGACGAGCGCATCCAGTTCGCGCACGAGGACGACGTGGTGGAGGCGATCACGGGCCTGCTGCTGGGCCGCCACGGAGGAGCATTCAACGTCGCGGGCGACGGTCACATGACCCTGCGCGAGTGTGCCGAGCTGCTGGAGACGCCGATTCGCAGGATGCCGCTACGGGCCTATCGAGGCCTGGCCAGGACCATGTGGGCGGCCCGGCTGTCCGAGGCGCCCCCCGGGCAGATCGAGTTTGCGCTGCATCCGTGGGTGGTGTCGACGGACAAGCTGAAGCGGACCACCGGCTGGCAGCCGAGGCACACGAGCCGCGAGACGTTCGAGATCACCATGCGGGCGCACGGAAAGCTGCCGCCCGAAGGGCCTCCGGCGTCAGCGAACGGCGCGGGTGGGCTCTCGGCCGAGACGAGATCGAGCGTCGCCTAGCGCAGGACTGCGCGCGGACTCAGTCGGTGCCGTGCGCGCCGGGAGCGTCCGAGTGCTCGTCCGTGTCGCCGAGCGGCGTGTCGCCAGAGCCGCTGGCCTCGTCCGGGACCTTCTCGGAGAGCTCCTCAGCCTCGGGAGGCTCGGCGGTCTCGGGCGTGTCGTCGTCATGTCTGGGGTCATGCTCCATGCCGCTCTCGTACCCCGCCGGGGTGTGCCTCACGCTGCGCTGACGCGCCATTGTGGGCCGACGCTTGACAGCCCGAAGCGCCCGCGAGATAGTCGACAGCGGTCGACGGCATGGAGGCGGGCGACCGCCCATGCCGACCCGTTCCCTCAACTCCCACGGTAAGACCGCTCGTCGAGCGGCGGCTGCCTTTGCGCTGATCGTGGCGCTGGTGATCAGCGGCTGCGCGGTCACCGAGCAGCCCACCGACGTCGGCGACACCGCCGCCACGCTCACCGCTCTGATCGCACCGGGCGGGAAGCCGACGTCCTACTGGTTTCGGTACGGCACCACCACGTCGTACGGCACCACCACCGCACGTCGCGACGCCGGGTCCGGCACGGCGGGCAAGCGCGTAAACGAGCGCATTACGGGGCTCAGCCCGGACACGCTCTACCACTACCAGGCGTGCTACTCGAACGAGACGGGCACGGGTTGCGGCGGCGACGTGACGTTTCCGCACCGGCTCCCCTGGAATGCTCCCCGGCTTCCAGGAGACCACGGCCTTCAGCGGCCTCGTGAACCCCACGGCGCTCAGCTTCTCGCCCGACGGGCGCGTGTTCGTGGCCGAGAAGAGTGGTCTCATCAAGGTCTTCGACGGGTTCGGGGACACCACCGCCACGACCTTCGCCGACCTGCGCACCCAGGTGCACAACTTCTGGGACCGCGGCCTGCTCGGGCTGGCCCTCGACCCGGACTTCCCGGCCAAGCCCTTCGTCTATGTGGCGTACACCCACGACGCGGCGATCGGCGGGACCGCGCCGCGCTGGGGGACGCCGGGCGCGACTGCAGACGGCTGTCCGAATCCACCCGGGGCGACGCAGAACGGATGCGTGGTCAGCGGCCGCGTGTCCCGGCTCCAGGCCGACGGCAACCAGGCGGTGGGCGACGAACAGGTGCTCATCGAGGACTGGTGCCAGCAGTTCCCGAGCCACTCGGTCGGGGACCTCAGGTTCGGCGCGGACGGCGCGCTGTACGTGAGCGGCGGGGACGGGGCGAGCTTCAACTACGCCGACTACGGGCAGACCGGCAACCCCTGTGGAGATCCACCGGCGGGGCCGGGCGCCACCCAGTCGCCGCCTGACGCGGAGGGCGGTGCCCTGCGCAGCCAGGACCTGCGCACCACCAGCGACCCGACGGGCCTGAGCGGCTCGATCCTGCGCGTCGATCCCGAGACCGGGGACGCCCTGCCGACCAACCCGCTCGCGGGGCGCGACGACCCCGACGCCCGGCGCATCATCGCCTACGGGCTGCGCAATCCCTTCCGGTTCACGATCCGTCCGGGCACCAGCGAGCCCTGGGTCGGCGACGTCGGCTGGAACAACTGGGAGGAGATCGACCGCGTGGCCAATCCCTCCGACGCCACGCTGGAGAACTTCGGCTGGCCCTGCTACGAGGGAGGCTGGCGCCAAGGGGGGTACGACAACGCGGACCTCAACCTCTGCGAGAGCCTGTACCCGAGCGGGGCTGTGACCTCGCCTCACTACACCTATGACCACATCGCGAAGGTCTTCCCCGACGAGACCTGCCCGACCGGCAGCTCGTCGATCTCGGGCCTCGCCTTCAACCCGCCGGGCAGCACGCTTCCCGCCGCGTACGACGGCGCGCTGTTCTTCGCCGACTACTCGCGCAACTGCATCTGGGTCCAGCGCCGCGACGGCGGCACGCTGCCGGCCGGCACTCCCAGGACCTTCCGGGCCGGAGCCGCGGGGCCGGTCGACCTCGAGATGGGCCCGGGCAACGACCTGTTCTACCCGGAGCTGAACGGCGGCCGTATCCGGCGCATCCACTACACCGCGGGCAACCAGGCGCCGCGGGCGGTGGCCGACGCCAGCGTCACCAGCGGCGACACGCCGCTCGACGTGACCTTCGACGGCAGCGGATCGAGCGACCCCGATCCCGGCAGCTCGCTCACGTACGCGTGGGACCTCGACGGCGACGGCGAGTACGACGACGGTTCGGGGCCCCAGGCGTCGTTCACCTACACCGAGGCCGGCAGCTACCCGGCGTCCCTTCGCGTGACCGACGGCCAGGGCGCCACGGCCACCGACACGGTCGCGATCACCGCGGGCAACACGCCGCCCACGGCGACGATCGCGTCACCCACTGCGGGCTTCACGTGGGAGGCCAACGCGCCGATCGGCTTCGAGGGCGGCGCCGTGGACCCGCAGGACGGCGAGCTGCCGGCCAGCGCACTGAGCTGGTCGGTGGTGCTGTTCCACTGCCCCGCCAACTGCCACACCCACACGGTTCAGGGCTTCCCCGGCGTATCCCAGGGCTCGTTCGAGGGGCCCGACCACGAGTACCCGTCGTACCTCGAGCTGCGCCTCACGGCCACCGACAGCGGCGGCCTCACCGACACGCGCTCGGTCCGCCTCGACCCCAAGACCGTCGAGTTGAGCTTCCGAACGCAGCCGAGCGGCCTCAACCTGACGGTCGGTGGCGCCACTTCCACCGCGCCGTTCACACGCACGGTGATCCAGGGATCGGTGAACACGCTCAGCGCGCCCACGCCGCAGACCCTCGCTTCGGCCACCTACGACTTCGGCGCCTGGTCGGACGGCGGGGCGCGCACGCACTCGATCACGGCGAACGCGCCGGCCTCGTTCGAGGCCACCTACGCGCCGCGTCAGCCCTGACAGCGCGCCCTTGAAGCGCCTGGTCGTGCACTGGCTCGAGTACGCGACCCTGTGGACACTTGGGCTCTGCCTCCCGGTTTTTCAGGATCTCGATCACAGCCCGGACTATCTCGTCGCAGGCCAGGCCGGCTTCCCCGACCTGGTGCTCGTCACCGGCGCGCTCGTCCTGATACCGCCCACCGTGGCCGTCGCGGTCGAGGCGATCGCCCAGCGGGTCGCCGAGCGTGCGGGTCGGGTCACCCATCTCATCCTGATCGGCCTGTTCGTGGCCATCGGGGCGCTGCAGGCGTTCAAGCATGAGTTCGACCCTGAGGGCTGGGCGATCGCGGTGGGTGCCGTCCTGATCGGGGCGCTCTTCGCCTATCTGTACTCCCGCGGACCGTTCCTACGCCTCGTGCTGGCGGTCCTCTCGCCCGCCACTCTGCTGGTGCTCGTCTGGTTCCTCGGGCTGTCGACCGCCGCATCGCGCGCGTGGGGACCCGATTACCCGAAGGTCGCGGAGACCAGGGCCAATGGCACGCCGGTGGTGCTGGTGATCTTCGACGAGTTCTCCGGTGTCTCGCTACTGAACGAGCGCGAGCAGATCAGCCCTCGCTACCCCGGCTTCCGTCGCCTGGCACGCGAGGCGACCTGGTATCGCAACGCGACGACGGTGGCTGACCAGACGAACTTCGCCGTGCCGGCGCTCCTCACCGGCAAGCTGGAGAAGCGAAAGGAGAGCCGGAAGCTACCGGCTGCCTCTGCCTATCCCCGGAATCTGTTCTCCCTGCTGCGCGGGCAATACCGCACGAACGTGCACGAGGCGGTCACGGACCTCTGCGGGTTCTGTCGAGACCGCAGCCTGCCGAGCCGGGCCAGCGTTCTCGCCGACGGCTACTGGGAGCTGATCCGACCGCGGCTGGAGCCGGGGGAGAGTCCGAAGGCCACGTTGGGGCTTCCACCCCAGTCGCTCGAGCACCGGGATAGGACGTGGCGTGACTGGGAGGCCGGAATCCGCGGGGGCGCGACGCTCAACGTGCTGCACATCGAGCTTCCCCACGTGCCTTGGGTGTACGGCGCCGATGGCCGTCAGGTCTCCAACCAACTGGGCGCCCCTGGCCTCTTTCACGACACCTGGGTCGGCACGCCGGCGGACGTCGCAGGCAACTACCGCCGCTACCTCGACCAGGTGGCCTACATGGACACGCTCGTGGGGCGGCTACGCAACCGGCTGGATCCGATTTGGGATGACGCGCTCGTGGTGGTCGTCGCCGACCACGGGGTGGCCTTTGAGGCGAAAGGGAACCGTCGGCTCGTCAACGACGCCAATCTGCCGGAGGTCGCCTCGGTGCCCTTGTTCGTGAAGGCACCGCGCCAGCGGCGTGGCCGTACCTCCGACGAACCGGCGCGGATCACCGATGTCTTCCCCACGATCGGCGACTGGCTCGGCACCGGCTGGAAGGGACAAGGCCAATCGCTGCGACGGCCAGTCCGCCGAAAGGAAGTGGCCGTCTATTCGCTCCCTGGCTGGACCATCAGCGCCAAGCTGCGGGAGTTCGAACGCCGTCGGGCGCGTGCGATCCAGCGTCTCGCTGCTCAGGCCGCGAGCTAACTGCGGTGACCTGCGGCGGGTCGGGCGCGGCTATAATCCGCCCGCTCCCGGGCCGTTAGCTCAGCTGGGAGAGCGCCGGCTCGACAAGCCGGAGGTCACTGGTTCGAGCCCAGTACGGCCCATAGCCCTTTCGCAGCGAATGCGGGCGCATACCCGCGTACACCACGCCACGGTGATCCGTTTTTGCGCTCATTCGCCTCGTTGCGCCCGGGTCTCCGACGCAGTTCCGACACGCGACGGCAATTTGCGTCGGGGAACCGTGACATACGCCGCGCGATGCTCTAGGCATGAGCACGTACGCGACTACGCGCGACGGCGCAAGGTTGCGGACGCCGGCTGACGCGGCGCGGCTGGCACAGGTTTCCCTAGACACGATCTACCGCGCCGTCGAGAGCGGGGAGCTGCGCGCCTTCCATGCGGGCGGGCGGCTGTTGCGTGTCGATCCGCTCGACTTCCGGCTCCGGCTCGAGCGTGTGTCCCATGGCTGACGCGCCCGACCCGCGGCAGCGGCTCGCCGGTTACGCGCCCGCGTTGTGGCTCCCGGGCAGACAGCACTTCCTGGCGGGCGGCGGGGACCGCGTGGTCACGCTCGAGCAGGCGCTCGCGGAGACAATATGACCACCTCCCAAGAAAGCCCGGAAGGCCGGCTCTATGCCGCCGGGTTTACCCGCCGGCTCGAGTATTGGGTGCCGCCCGGCGGCGACTACGCGCTGAGTCTGAACGACGCAATCGCCAGGCTGGACAGCGGCGATGTCGAGGCGCACAGCACGATAGTGCTGCCCGACACCGGCGTCCGTGCGCTGCCCGACGAGCTGGTGGACGGGGTCTGCCCGTCGCTCGTCGACGGGCAACCAGAGCCGCCGCCTTGGCTGGTGGCGCAGGCCGACGTGATCGCCCGGGTGACCGCCGAGAAGCTGAGGCCGCTGATCCGCGCCGAGGTCCGCGCGGCACTCAGGGCCGAGGCCCGGAAGCAGGCACGGGAGGCCGCGCCGTGATCCCGGGCCGAAGGCTGCCGACCGGGCGTGAGATCGCCTGGCACGAGGCGTACCACGCCGCCGCGCTGTGCCTCGCCGGGATGGTGCCGAAATGCGTGCGCAGCGACTGGCCGTCCGATCTCGAGCCGGGCTCGGTGGAGATCGACTGGGGGCCGCGCGGTTACAGGGATCCGGCCAGGGCGAAGGACGTGCTGGTCTCGGTCGTGGCCGGGGCGCTCACCGAGGGCAAGCGGGGCTGGGCTTGGGAGATCTGGCCGCCCGACCCGTTGGAGGTCGCAGAGGGCGCCCGCGGCGATGCCCTGTTCGCCCGTGAGCTGGTCCAACACTTCGAGCTCGACCGAGTGGACTGGGGCCATGTTCTCTGGAAGACCGAGCAACTCGTCCGCCGCCAGGACTTCCGCCGGCTCGTGGTGCGGATCGCGAACGAGCTCGAACGGGTCGAAGTGCTGGACGCCGACGATCTCAGAGCCCTGATGGAGCCCGACCGAGAGGCCGCTCGCGGCATGACCGCCAGGCTGGAACTCAAGGCGGTCGAGGCGACAACGCGGGTGGCTGATGCCCAGCTCCGAGGCGCCGGTGCAGTGCAGACGACCGATTGAGGGACGTTTATTCCCGCAGCCCCACGGCTTCGAGGGCTACGCGTTGGTTCAAGAAGTCGTCCACGCGGATGACCCTGCCGTTCCTCAGCGTCATAACACCCGCGTACTTCTCGGCCAGGGGAACACCACTCGCCTGAGCACGCATCGGCATGTCAGCGAGCAGCACGAGGCGATCGCCCAGGTCGATCAGTTCCGTCGGTTCCAGGCGAACCTCGTTGCCCCAGACCTCATTCTGAGCCCATATGTAGGCGCGGTAGCCCGCCGGCCCGTGATAGCACCGATCCGCGAGCGATGCCTCGACGAACTCACGGTACGGGTAGTACTCCAAGTCCGGGTGGTAGACGATCGCGACCGCGTCCAGATCACGCCGGTTGAAGGCCTCGACCCCGAGCCGGATGCCTCTCCACAGGGCCGCCTGGCGGAGACGCGAACGAGGCGGCAGTTTGCCGATAAGACGAAAGTACGCCACGGCCAGCCGAGGGAAGCGCAGCAACAGCCGCAGATCGAGCGTTCGGCCCAACCGCTGGCTTGCCCTAACGGGCTTGCGCACCATTTCCAGGTTCTCCTGCGACATCGCCAGGCGAGTATCCCTCGTCCGGGGGGAGGGTCGCCAGCGAAGTCGCTGCCTTCCAAAGACCGCCCCGTGACGCGCTATGAGAAAGAGCGATTTTCCTAGCCGAAAAGCGGTTTCGTGGCGCTGGATCTGGTCACGGTGATCACGTCGGGCGAGAGCCGGGTCGGGGCATGACCCCTGTTGGCTTCCGGGCGGTTTGGGGTCTCTTGCCGCTCCGTGTTTGGTGCTGGCGACCTGGGTGGACCGCAATTGCTTTTCGTCCAACTCGATAGCCGGTTCCGTCGGCCCGGCACTCTCGCTTCTGCCTCGAAGCGGCAGCGCCGTGAGCCGGCGTCCGGGCTGTCCGGCGGGTGCCCCATGCGTCCGAAAGCGACAGCGCGCTCGGTGCACCGTGCCGAATCAATCGTTGAGCCGAGCGTTATGAGCGACGATGCTTCGGCTTCACGGGAGACCCCGCCGGGTGCCGGGCCTCCGGTCAGGCGACGAGTGCCAGGGTCACCCGGCGACGACCTGCTTGACTTCCGCCATGTAGCGGTCGGCCGCCGCGTCGGCCTCGTCCGGGCTGCTCCCCTGCTCGCGCGCGCTCAGGTAGGCGGCGTACCAGTCCCACCAGTCGTGCGGTGGCGCGGCCTTCTCGAAGCGGTCGTGACGCTCGGCCGTCTCGTGCAACAGCTCTGCCAGCGAAGCGACGTCCATCTCAGTCCTCCCATTCCCGGCCGGGGAGCCGGGTCGTGACCTCTTGGAGCAGCCAGCCGTTGCCATCCGGATCGCTGAACGACGCGAGCGCGAAATACGAGCGCCCTGGTACCGACTCGAGGCCCGGGGGCCGCTGCTCGAACACCTCGCTGACGTCCACGCCGCGGCTGATGAGATCGGCCCGGGCGGCGTCGATGTCCTCGACCACCAGCTCCAAACCTTGAAGGGAGCCAGGCTCGGCTGTGGTGACGCCCGTGCCGAAGTGGATCGAGCACTGCGAGCGGGGCGGCGTGAACTGCAGCGCCCGGAAGTCGTCGCCGGCAGCCAGGTCTGCGTCCAGCCGCCATCCGAGGCTCTGATAGAAGCTTTTTGCCCGCTCGACATCGGAGACAGGCAACGTCACCACCTCGAGCTTCATGTCGATCGTCCCCACTTCCGCGGTCTCCGTCGATGTCTCGGTGCTGCTCACGTTTACCTCCGTCGGTCGGGCGCGCCATAACAAGGCGACGCCGGGCTCACCGACCCGCGCAGTGCGCGCCAACGGCGGCTAGAACGTCGACGCTGCGCAGTCTGGGCTGCGGGAATGAGCACGAGCCCGCCTTCCTGGTCGCCCCCTCGGTCAATCCCGACCGAGGACGCTGCCTCGGGGTGGGACCCACTCTCCTCTTCCGGGGGGGCGAAAGTCAAGGATGTGCTCGCCCCCTCCTATGGCCAGACGGGACCGGCGGACCCGCTCACTAGAGCAGCATCGGCTCCGAGTCCAAGCGAGTGACATCGGATCGCTGACTTCCGCTTTTCGTCCAAAGCGATAGTCGGCGCCGCAGTGCCGCGGGTACCGCTTCTGCCTCGTTGCGACAGCGAGCTCCGTCCCAACGGGAGTTCGCGCGCGTGTGGGTGTTAGGTCTGCATTCTCAGCGTTGTCTCATCGCGCGCGGGTAAATTCGGCGCGTGATCAAGCGCGCGAGGACAACAGCAATGCTGCTCGTCGCGATCCTCGTGGCCGGCGGCACCATCACGGCAATCGCGTCCACCGGGTCAAGCGCGGGAACGAACCCGGCTCCCGTTACGACGCCCTACCACCCGGCCTTTGACGCGGCGAACTTCGGCGGCCCGATCGACAACCCCTGGCTGCCGCTCAAGCCCGGGACCGTCCTTCGCTACAGGGGCGTCGGCGACGACGGCAAGACGCGCGAGCTCAACACGGTCAGGGTGACGCACAGGAAGAAGCGCATCATGGGACTCGAGGCGACGGTGGTCCTGGACCAGGTCTTCTCGGAGGGCAAGCCCGAGGAGCGCACCTTCGACTGGTACGCGCAGGACAAGGAGGGGAACGTCTGGTACCTCGGCGAGGACTCGAGCAACTTCGAGCACGGGCGCTGGGTGAAGGATGACGGGTCCTGGCAGGCCGGCGTCGGCAACGGCCAGCCCGGCATCATCATGCTCGCCCACCCGCACCGTGGCGATGCCTACCGGCAGGAGTACTCGCCCGGGCACGCCGTGGACCAGGCCCAGGTGCTCGGCGGCGGCGGCGCCGTCAGGACGCCGTACCGCCTCTTCAAACGGACGCTGCTCACGCTCGAGTACAGCACGATCGACAAGCAGTACGAGCTGAAGTGGCACGGCCGCGGCGTCGGCGTGATCAAGGAGCAGGCCATCACGACGAGCAAGGAGCTGTCGAAGCTGGTCGCGATCAAGCGTTGACGCTCGCCGTGTGAGAGGTGCGGTAATGCCCCTCGCGTTCGATTGGACCGTCGGGCTACCGCTTTCGCCTGAACGCGATAGCGACGCGGCCAACTGGCGCGACTGCTGCTTCCCCATGCAGAGCAGCACTTCCGCTCCTCGTCCAACGCAGCACTGCTAGATGGTGATTGGTGGGCCCACACGCCTGGAGCATCGGCGGGCCCTTCTCGCGGCGGCCGTGCCGGTGTACGGTCGCCCTACACCCGGCCAGAAGGAGTCCCTGATGGACTCGCCTCGGTTCTCTCGCGAACTACTCGCCTTCCTGATCGGGGTCCCACTCGCTTGGGCCGTGCTCCTGTTGTTTCATCCGACGGGGGAGGGCGAGGCGATCACGTACGCGGACCTGAGTGCCAAGCTCACGCCGTGGCTTGTGGTCCACCTCGGGATGCTGGTCTTCATCCCGCTGATGGGTGTCGCGGTCTATCTGCTCCTGCGCGGCGTCGAGGGTGCGGCGGCGCAGGTCAGTCGGGTCGCCCTCGTGATATTCGTGCTGGTGTACGGGGCTTGGGAGGCGCTCGTAGGGATCGGCTCCGGGATTCTGGTCAACGAGATCAACGGGCTCCCAGAGGGCGAGCGGGCGACGGCGGCAGGTCTAGTTGAGGACTACAACGACAACGTTCTCATCCGCGCCTTCGGCGTCTTGGGCAGCATCGGCAGCCTTGCCTTCATCACCGCGATGATCGCGGCCGGCGTGGCACTTCGCAGTCACGCTGACGCGCCCGTGTCGGTTCCTATCCTGCTTGGCCTCTCCGGGTTCCTTATCACCGCCCACCCGCCGCCCTATGGCCCGATCGGACTGGCGCTATTCATCGCCGCAGTGCTGCTCTTTGCGCGAAGCCAGTCGGCGGTCTCGGCGGGCGCCCCGCTTGCACACCCGGGTTAGGTCAACCACCCCGGATCCTGGGTGGCGATTCACGGACGGCCACCGGCTCTCGCGTTTGCGCGCACGCTCTAGTGACGACCGCCGGGTCGGGCGCGCCCTCGCTGCTGCTTCCTATGCGAAGCGAGAGTGAGGTCGCGCCGCTTCGGAACTACTGCTTGTCGTCCAACTCGATAGCTGGGTCTGTCGACCCAGCGCTCTCGTTCTGCCTCAAAGGAGCAACACGTTGCGGGCGCTTCGCAGGCGTGGGATGGTTCGCGTCACCCAGTCCAAAGGAGGGTGCTCATGCCGAAGTACCTCATTGAGGCGACGTACACCCATGAGGGCGTTGAGGGCGTTCGGACCAAGGGCGGATCAAGTCGGCGCGACGCGGTGGCGCATACCGCCAAGAGCCTGGGCGGAAAGCTCGACGTGTTCTACTTCGCGTTCGGCGATCACGACGCGGTCGTGATCGTGGACCTGCCCGACAACGAGGCTGCGGCTGCGGTCGCGCTGTCCGTCGACTCGGCCGGCGGCGCGACCACCAGGACGACCGTTCTGCTTAGCCCCGAGCAGGTCGACGACGCTGCGAATCGCTCGGTCGAGGCGGTCGACTACCGCCCACCGGGAACCTGATCCATCAGGAGCGTCGCTGGGCGGCGACTTGCACAACGGCTGCGCGATGCGGTTGCGGGTGGGACCGTGGGCGCTGTCCGGCCTCCCGGTTCGGGTGCAAGAGGAGCAGCGTTGGCGGCGCTGCTCCTTTACGCCGGACACGAGCAGTCCTGCGCCGTCCCTCTCGGCCGCCGTCGCGCTATCGCTTTCCATGCAAGGCAGCAGCCGGACGTCGCCGGACGGGAGTGCTGCTTTGCGCGAAAAGCAGGACCTTCGAGTCAGTCACCGCCTCGCGCAGGCACAGCCAACCATTTCGGCTAACGACAACTCGTAGTGGTTCGAGCCCCACCCGGTACCCGTGGGCGAGCATTCGACACACCGGCTTCTGGCGAGGGCTGTTCCTGCCACGCGGGAAGGAACTGCCACTTGACCTGCGCCGGCGCCGGGACCTAGTGGGCTCGCGTGTGTAGCCGCACGGGGTCGCCGACCGCCATCGGGGCCAAGCGGTGGTGACGCAGCTCGCGCGGCGGCGCGCCGTGCAACACCCAGTCGCCGCTCTCGCGACGGCTTATCCGGCCGGCACGCGCGAGCTCGCCGAGCGCGGTGGTAACCGATGGCCGGTGCGCGCCGACCAGATCGGCGAGTCGCTGGTGCGGAAGTGGGAGCGGGACGACAACGCCAGCCGAGCTCACCCGGCCCCAGCGCTCGGCGAGGTGCCATAGCGTCAGCACCAGGCGGTCGTCGACACGAGGATGGTGGGCGATCGCGAGCGAGACGGCGAGCGCATGCGCCCGCCGTGTTCCACGGTTGAAGAGCTCGACGCCGAGCTGCGGCCACGGGGCGATCCGCAGCACGAGCTGCTGGTCGAGCACCGCCAGGCGGGCCGGTTCGAGCACCATCCAGCCGATCTCGGCACGGACGTGCGAGCCCTCATCGTCCCAGTGCCACGGCCGCATCACATCTCCGTGCCCGAGCAACTCGACGCACTGGCGACCGAGCACCTCGACGTCGCGCGTGATTAGTCCGTCGACTATCAGGAAGCCGCGATGATGACGTTCGGGCTCGACGGCCTCGCCCGCGTCCCAATGTCCCGGCCACAGCTGCAGCACGCGGGCGCGAGCCTCAAGGCGGGCCCGCTCCAGCTGGTCGTCCTCCAGCAGGTCGGCGAGGTCAGGGTCAGCGTCGACGATGGAGATCGTCGACGCCGGGCCAGCTTCCATCCGGTCGGTTCTATCACGTCTTCATGGGGACGTCCGCACGCCGACGTAGTCCCCCACGGCCACTCGCAAACCCGATTACGTGATGCCCGTCAACGCCTTACCGAAAGGGAGGACCCGATGCTTTGGCTCATTTTGGGAATCGTGCTGCTAATCATTGCCATCGCCGGGGGCACGATCGTGCACCCCATCCTGTTCGCAGTGGCGATCCTCGCGCTGGTCGTGTTCTTTGCCGGCTCGAGAAGTCGTGCGGCTCTGTAGCGACCCGGTGGCGCCGGGCGCCGATGGACCGCGAAGACGGTCCACCGGCGTTACGGCGTCTCCTGGCCGAGCGAGGACTGCGATGTGCAGGGTGTCGATCGCCTTCGGTCACGGTGGTGGCCGCACCGCCGGCGCCCTGGCGACCGTCACCGCAGCAAGCGCCGCCATCTCCTCGCTCAGGCGCCACAGGGTCAGAGCGGCGATTCGTGAGCTCGCTCATTACGGAGGACACCGAGCATGACGCCACGCGGCAATGCCCCAGCACGGCCAAACGAGTCCGACTTGATAGCTGGGCAAGAAGATCCGATCATCAAGCACGCGGCGTTCGGCCTGCGGGTGTGGGGGCAGCTGAAGCAGATCGAGCCTCGCGAATCAGCCTTCCACGCTGTGGCGGAACTCAAGGCCAACGACTTGCGCGCCGTCGTCTTCTACCACCTGCTCGCTTCCCAAGAAGCATCAAAGGGACGACAATGACTCGACCGCTCTCGTCCACTACTCGTCGCCGAGGACGCGGGCTGCGGGGAGCGGCTTTACGGTCGTCACCCCCGCGCGCCCGCCGAACCCCACAAGCCGTGAGCGAGCGCGAATGTTCATCTGGTGTGGACGGCGCTGCGCCACCTTGGGGGGTGCGTTGGCGGCGTGGCGTCCGTCCCCCTTTAGCCAGCGATGTCGCGGGGGTCATTCCCGTGGGAGTCCTTCCCGGAAAGACCGTCCCGTGCGAGTGCGCCCGCTGAATCACAACCCCCGCAGCGGGTAATCGGCCGGGGAAGTGGAACTCGTCAGGCGGAGACCGAGATCGGGCGGCAAGAGCCCCCGAGCGGAGGGGCCGGCGGCCATCGCGCAGCTGCGGGCCGCACAGCGGAAGCGCGTGGCGAGGATCCGCAAGCTGAACGCCCGCTACGCAGGCCAGGTGTTCCCGAAGCGTGCGGCCGAGAGGTGGAACCGGCTCCAGCGCGAGCTCGACGAGACTGAGGAGCTCATCACAGAGCTCCGAGCCCGCTGCGAGCAGCATCATCGCGCAGCCTGACGGACCGCCAGGGGCACCCCGTGGGTCCCTGGACGATTTTCTCTCTGGCAGAGCGACAGCGCGCGTCGGGTTGCTGAGGCTGCTGGCGCGGAGCTTCGCTTCATGGATTGGTACGGAGGTTTGCCGGTTCCCTATAAGGAGCCGTTTGAACGAGACGACTCCGACGCAGACCCGACGCAGAGCACCCCCGATTCCGCGCCTTGAGCGGGACGGAACCAGTACGGCCCATAGGAGTACGTATTGAGGGTCGATCACGGCCCAGCTCCGAGCGCCGAGGCAGCAGCAGGAGGGACGCTTACTCCCGCAGCCCTACGGCTTCGAGCGCTTCGGCCTCGCTGCGATAGACGGCGAACCAGATCACTCGTCCGCCTCGGAACTCGAGGACCCCCCAACGGTCCTCCCGCATGCCGGCCCCACTACCTGCACCTTCGCCACTTGTGGTGATGTGAATCAGCACTCGGCTACCAAGGGCGCGTATCTCGACGATCGACAGGGTCCAGTCGGGAAAGGCCGCCAGCAGTCCCGCCGCCCACTGTCGCAGGCCCTCGTGCCCACGGTACGGCCCTTCCACCTCAGAGATCAGCGTCTCGAATTCGACCTCTGGATCGTGGTAGCCGACCCACTCGTCGAAGTCACGGGCAAGAAAGGCCGCACAGGCCCGCCGAGCCATCTCCACGTTCTCCTGCGACATCGCCTACTCCGACAGCCCCACGGCTTCGAGAGCCTCTGCGTGAGTGGGGTACGCGTCGATCCGGACGATCTTTCCCGCCTCGACGGTGAAGACCACGGCGGAGTCCTCCTCCACCTGCAGATCGCTTCCCCGGCCGACCGCGTACAAGTGACACAGCGCCGCCACCTGACCACCCGCGGGGACCAGGTGCTGTACCCGCATCTCGTACCTCGACCAAACCTCGTCCAGCTCGGCAAAGTAGCGGCGCAGGTCGTCGTGACCGCAATAGACGCGATCCATCGCGCTGAACCGCGACTGGAACCTCACCGACTCCGAGAGCGTGTCGAGATAGGCGGGCAGGTCGCGCGCGTTGTACGCGTCCATGGTCCGACGAACCACCTCCATGTTCTCCGCCGACATCGCTAGGCGAGTATCCCGCGGCTCGTGGCCGCCGCGCTGGTGGGCTAGTCGGTTGCGACTCCTAGCGTGTCGGCCGCGGCTGAGATAGGGTGCACGCGTTTCGGAGTAGGCCCCCATGGAACCCTGGCTTGCCGCGTTAATCATCCTTGGTGTCGCCGCGCTGAGCGCAGCGGGAATGCTTCTCGTTCGCCGGCGCGCGCCGGCGGGAACGTTCTTTAACGATCCGATTCCCGGTGGAGCCGTGTACACGGTGGCGGGTACCGCCTACATGGTGATCGTCGCATTCGTCTTCTTCATCGCATTCGAGAACTACGGCGGCGCCAAGTCCGACGCCGAGGAGGAGGCGACCGCCACGCTCGCGATGTTCCACGCCGCCAGCCCGTTCGGCCCGGCGGCCCGCGCGGAGTTGCAGGGGCAGACGATCTGCTACGCGCGCGAAGTCATCTCGGACGGCTGGCCCGCGATGCGGGAAGGCGGAGGGAGTCCGGTGGTGGACGCGAGGGTCTCGGCGATGGAGGATTCCGCCGAACAGATCCCGGTCAACGACACCAAACAGGCCGCCGCCTTTGAACACTGGTTCACGTTGAACGAGGAGCGGCGACAGGGAAGGCAGGGCCGGATCGGCGAAGCAGAAGGATTGGTGCCCCCGGTTGTCTGGTTGATCCTGATCATCGGCGCGGTCGTGGTGATCACCTCGGTCGCTCTTTTCGCGGATCCAAAGGAGGCGGCAGCTACGCAGGCAGCACTGGCCGCCGCGGTGGCGATCATCGTCGTCTCGGGGCTGGTCCTGGTGCGATTTCTCGATCAGCCGTATGAGGACAAGAGCGGCAGCATCAAACCGACGGCGATGGAGAGATCGCTGGTGCTGATGGAGAGGGAGCATCGAGAGCGGGGTGGAGCGGTCATCTCGTGCGCCGACCTAGCCCGTTGAGAGAGAGCTGCGTCCCGACCGGCTAACCGCAGCCTGGATGCCGCGTGCGCGGCGGGCGACGATGTCGTCGTGGTGGCGCTCCTGACGGACACCAGCCGAGAGGTCGCATCCCGGTCGAGCGTGCGGCCACAACGCAAGACCGACGGCAGCTCTGACGTTGGCTGGTCAGCCTGTCTCCCGACTCCCCCAAGGAGCGCCCCCCGGATGACCAGCTCACGCGCCGCCCTGACGACCTTCACCGTTGCGCTGGCCGCGCTGCTGCTGGCAGTCCCCGCCGGCGCCTCCGCCCAGGTCGTCTGCGGGGACATCATCACCCGCGACACCACTCTGACCGAGGACCTCAGCTGCGACGAGGCCAGCGGCCGGCCCGCCCCCGCCCCCGACGCGAGCTGGCGTTACGCCCTGCTGATCGGCGCCGACAACGTCACGCTCAACCTCAACGGACACCAGGTGAACACCGACGGGCTAGCGATCGGCGTCTACAGCCACCGCAGAGTCACGATCCGCAACGGCGCGAGCGCCAACATCACCCTGGTCGACACCAGCGACAGCCGGCTTGCTCAGCTCACCACCGTCGGCGCCGGCTGGGTATCGCTGCGGCGTTCCGACCGAAACCAAATCGAGGCCAGCGAGGTTCGTGGCATCAGCCTCTGGCACTCGAACGACAACCGGATCAGCGACAGCAGCTCCATCGGCGAAGGCGGCGGAGTGTCTCTCTACGCCTCCGACCGCAACCGCATTCGTCGCAGCACGCTGTGCGCCGGCATGGGCTACCCGCTGTTCGTCGACCAGTCAAACGACAACCTGATCCGGCACAACACCGTGCCCGACGGCGGCGAGTGCTCCTTCCGCGGCCCGGGCATGATCGTCACCGCGGACAGCGCCGGCAATCGCCTGATCGCCAACACCGTCACCGGCATCCGTGACTACGACGGCATCAAGGTGGACAGCCCGAACACCACATTGATCCGCAACACCGCCAACTTCAACGGCGCCTACGGCATCGAAGCCGTACCCGGCGTGAAGTCCGGAATCAACTACGCCTCAGGCAACGCCAACCCCGCCCAGTGTCTCAACGTGCGCTGCCGCAGCACCGGCCGCTGAGCGACGCCAAGCCCGCAGCCGCTCGTCTGTCCTGACTTCACCCCCTCCTGGGGGGTCAATGCAGGACGAAACCCCCGTCGAGAACCGCTGCGGCCACGGCGCGCGTGAGACAGCCGCGCGCGTCAGCCACAATTCGTGGCGTGCGCCCCTCCCGCCTCGTCCTGCTCACGCTCGCCGCGGCCCTCGCTCTCGGCGTCGGTGGCCGGGTGCTCGTGCGCGCCGGCTGGGAGCTGCCCCGAGGTCAGGACCTCGCCAGCGCGGGCGCGGTGGCCAAGGCGCTCGGGGCGCCGTGGCTGGCCGCGGCGTGGGGCCTCGGTGCGCTGGCCGGCTCGCGCCTGCGCGGCGCCGTGGCGGGCGCGGCGGCGCTCGTGCTCGGCACGGTGTGCTGGTACTTCGTGAGCCTCGCCCTCTCCGGTCCGGGCGCCGTGCACTACGTGGTGCCGGTGTCGATGGCCTGGTCGCTGGTGGCCGGGACGGCCGGGGCCGCGTTCGGGCTGGTGGGAGCGATGTGGCGGGATGGCAGCTCGGCGGCGCGCGCCGCCAGCATCGCGCTGCTGGCCGGCGCACTCGCCGGCGAGGCAGTGCTGCTGTCGGGCGAGTGGACCGGCCGCGCCGCGCGCCTCGTGCTCGGCCTGGAGCTGCTGGCGGCGATGACCGCCCTGATGCTCTCCCGCCGCCGGGCGCCGCTGATCCTCACGCTCGGCCTGTTCGTGTTGGCCGCGGTGACCTTCGCGGGCGTGGAGGACGCCGCCCGGGACACCGTGCGGCTGGTGGGCTGGAGCGGGCCCTGAGGTAGCGTCCCGCGCGTGCTGGCGCTGCTGTACGACGTGCACGGCAACCTGCCCGCCCTCGAGGCCGTGCTCGCGGACGCATCCGCGGACCGCTATCTGCTCGGCGGCGACTACGCCGTGGGCGGAGCCTGGCCGGTGGAGACCGTCGCCCGGCTGCGCGAGCTCGAGCCCGCGACCTGGATCCGGGGCAACACCGAGCGCTGGCTGGTCGATCGCTCCGACGCCCCCGAGCCGGTCCATCCGCTGATCGACGTCTGCCGGGAGGCGCTCGGCGAGGACGCCATCGAGGAGCTGGTGGCTCTGCCGGAGTCGGCGACCGAGGACGATGTCCTCTACTGCCACGCGTCGCCCGGTTCGGACATGGACAGCTTCCTGCCCGAGCCGCGCGACGAGGACGCCGAGCTGCTGATGGGCGTGGAGGCGCGGCGCGTGGTGTTCGGCCACACCCATCTCGCGTTCGAGCGCCCGGGCCCGGCCAACATCCACCTCGTCAACCCCGGCAGCGTGGGAATGCCGTGGGACGGCGACCACCGCGCGGCCTACGCGCTCGTGGACGACGACGGTGGCGTGGAGCTGCGCCGGGTGGAGTACGACTGGCGTGCGTCGGCCCGGGCGGTCCGCGAACGAGTGGGCGAGCTGCCCGCGCGGCGGCTGGAAGCGGCACGCTTCGACGTGTAGGTGACCAGACCCTCTGGTAGCTTGGCCCGGACGTGCGGCTCTCGAACGTCATCGCGCCGAAGGACCGCCAGTTCTTCGATCTGTTCGAGGAGGCCGGCGGCAACATCGTGCGGGCCGCGGGACTGCTCGAGGAGATGTTGCTCGAGTACCCCGAGCGGGCCGACTTGGCGCGCGAGATCCTGATCTGCGAGCAGGACGGCGACCGGATCACGCACGACATCATCCAGCGGCTCAACCAGACGTTCGTGACTCCGATCGACCGGGAGGACATTCACGAGCTCTCCTCGGCACTCGACGACGTTGTCGACTACACCGAGGAGGTGGCCGACTACCTCGGCCTGTACAAGATCGAGGCGCCGATGACACAGGCCCAGGACCTGGCACGGGTCCTGCACGCCGCCGCCCGTCAGATCGCCGAGGCGATGCCCCGGCTGCGCGGCTTCAAGGACATCTCGCACTACACGGTCGAGATCAACCGGCTCGAGAACGACGGCGACCGGATCACACGCGAGGCGATCGCCTCCCTCTTCGACAACGGCATCGACCCGATGGTCGTGATCCGCTGGAAGGACATCTTCGAGCGGCTGGAGGACGCGATCGACTCGACCGAGCACGTCGCCAACATCCTCGAGGGGATCGTCATCAAGAACTCCTGACCGGGAGCCCATGGGCAGCGAGATAATCGTCGTGATCGTCGTTGCGACGGCGCTCACTTTCGACTTCACCAACGGTTTTCACGACACCGCCAACGTCGTGGCCACGTCCATCTCCACGCGGGCGATGGCGCCCCGGATCGCGGTGGGGTACGCGGCGATCCTGAACTTCGTCGGCGCGTTCATCTCCCAGGCGGTGGCGGCGACGGTGGCCGAAGACGTGGTGAACGCGAACGCGATCACTCTCCTGGCGGTGTTCGCGGGTCTGGTGGGAGCGATCGCCTGGAACCTGATCACCTGGTACTTCGGACTCCCCTCGAGCTCGTCACACGCCCTGATCGGCGGCATCGTCGGGGCCGTGCTCGTGGCGGAGGGAACGAGCGCGATCTACTTCGAGGAGGGCCTGCTCGGCAAGGTGATGATCCCGGCGGTGGTGGCACCGATCCTCGCCTTCGTGGTCGCCGGCCTGGCCATCCTCCTGCTCTACCGGATCGTCGGACGCCTGCATCCCGGGCCGGTCACCAGCGGCTTCCGCTTCGGCCAGGTCCTGTCCGGCGGGCTGCTCGCGCTGGCGCACGGCACCAACGACGCCCAGAAGACCATGGGCGTGATCACTCTCGCCCTGGTGGCCAACGGCACGATCTCCGCCGACGACTTCCATGTGCCGACGTGGGTGGTGGTCTCGGCGGCCACGGCGATCGCCCTCGGCACCTACGTGGGCGGCTGGCGGATCATCAAGACGATGGGCAGCCGCATCCACAAGATGGACTCGGCCCAGGGGTTCGCCGCGCAGGGGGCGGGCGCAGCCGTGATCCTGGCCGCCTCCAAGGTCGGCTTTCCGCTGTCCACCACGCACACGATCTCGGGCGCCGTGATCGGCTCGGGCGCGGCCAAGCGCCTGTCCGCCGTGCGCTGGGGGGTTGCGGGCAACATCGTGGTGGCCTGGGTGCTGACCCTCCCCGGGGCGGCGCTCATCGGCGCCTTCACCTACCTCGTCACGCGCGCGTTCGGCACCGGGGCCGCCGGCCCCATCGTGGTATCGGGCCTGATCCTGATCGGCGCGGCCTACCTCTTCGTTCGCCGGGCCCAGGGGCGCTCTCCCGGCGCCCCGGCCGCCGCGCCCGAGGCGTCCACGTGATCATCGCCGTGGTCGACACCGGCGACCTGCTCGAGGTGATCTGGGTGTCGCTGCTCGCCGGGGTCTCGGTCACATCGATCTTCGGGTTCGCGATCCTGGGCGCCACCCGGGCCACCGAGATGCGCCGCGAGGGTCACTACGCCGGCGCGGCGGCATTTGCGACGGTGGGACTGCTCGCGATAGCCGTCGTGCTCGGAGCGATCGCCTTCGCGATCATCGTCCTGGTCGACAAGTAGCTCGTCGTCAGGCCGCGGTGAGCGTGAGCAGACGCTCGAGGTCGTCTTCGTCGGACCAGCCTCCCACGGAGGCCCGCACCAGCGGGTGGCCCGGGAACGAGCGGATCACCACGCCCGCGGCGAACGCGCGCTCCACCAACTCGGGGGCGTCCTCCTCGCCAAAGGTCACGAGCGTCGTCTCGTCCCGTGGCGAGACGTCGCGGCCCTGCTCGGCGAGCCGCTCGGCGAGCATGCCGGCCAGGCCGGCCGCCCGGGCCTGCACCGCGGCCACGCCCGCTTCCTCGAGCACGTCGAGCGCCCCCAGGGCGAAGGCCAACTGGTGGGCCGCCCCGAGACCCGTGCCCAGACGGCGGGCGTCCTCGTGGAGGGCCGACTCGAGCGGCTGCGAGGGATCCTCGAGCACGTGATAGCCCGGCCAGGGAGGGTCGAGCCGGGGGCACAGCTCGGGGCGCACGTACAGATAGCCGAGCCCGTTGGGCCCGCACAGCCACTTCTGCCCCGAGGCGGCGTAGAAGTCGCAACCCAGCGCCGCGACGTCGACCCCCACCGCGCCGAGGCCCTGGGCGCCGTCGAGCAGAACGATCGCGGAACTGGCTGCCAGGGCGGAGGTGTCCATGACGCGGCCGGTCAGCCAGGACACGTGCGAGCACGCCACCAGGCGGGTATCCGGCCGGATCTCGCCGGGCAGCTCCTCGAAGGGAGCCACGCGCAGCCGCACTCCGCGGCTCTCCCGCGCAACGGCGAGCGGCGCCAGCAGGCCGGGGTGCTCCTCGTCGGAGGTGAGCACCTCGTCGCCGGGGCGCAGGTCGAGCGCGAGCAGCGCGGCGTTGATGCCGTCGGTGGTCGCGCCGGTGACGATCAGCTCCTCGGGCCGGCAGTTGACCAGTCCCGCCACCCGGGCTCGCAGCTCGGCGTCCATCTCGAACATCGACTCGAAGAACTCGCGGCCGCCGCGGCCCCCGTCGAGCTGCCGCCTGAGCGACTCCTCCGCGGCCGCCACGGCCCGGGCCGGCACGGGCCCGCTCGTCCCGGCGTTCAGGTAGGCGTGGTGCGCGAGCACCGGGAACTGGGCGCGCAGGTCATGCACGGGCCCGGATACTAGGCTCCGCCCAACATGATCATCGAGCGCTCCATGCACCCCGACTGGCTGTCCAACACCTATCTCGTGGCGGACGTGGAGGGCGGCACCGCGGTGGTGATAGACGCCGGGGGACCGTCCGGGCCGCTGCTCGAGGCGGCGGAGCGCCTGGGGGTGGACGTCGAGCTCCTGTTGCTCACCCACCACCACGTGGACCACGTGGCCGAGGCGCAGGTCTGGCGCGAGCGGCACGGCGTCGAGACGGTTGCTCACCCGATCGAGGCAGGCCTGCTCGACGGCGTGGACCGCGCCACCGAGCCGGGAGAGGTGATCGAGGCCGGTGCGCTGGCCATCGGGTCGGTGCACACGCCGGGCCACACGGCGGGGATGCTCAACTTCGTGATCGACGGCACCGACGTGTTCACCGGAGACACGCTGTTCCGCCGCTCGGTGGGCGGTGTCCGCGCCCCCGGATCCACGAGCTTCGACGACCTCAGGCGCTCGATCATGGACGTGCTGATGGAACTCCCGCCGGAGACCCGGCTGCACCCGGGCCATACCGACCCCACCACGGTCGCCGACGAGTGGGAGTCCAACCCCTTCGTGCGGCTGTGGCGCGGCCTCGACGAGGAGGGAACCGAGCAGTGCCGGGTCGGGGACGAAGAGGCGACTCTCGTGCTGTGGGCGCCCGACTACGACGGGGGCCACAAGGCCTGGGTCCGCTGGCCGGACGGCCGCGACGACATCGTGCCGGGGAGCCGGGTCAGCCGCTGAGCCCGGAGGCGCGCACGGACGGCGCCCGGCGGGCGCTCCTCGACCGGCTGATCGACCACGCCGCGTTGTTTCCGCCGGCGAGCATGGACATGGACCAGGCACTCGCCGAGGACAGCGCTGCGCGCGCCGGCGCACACGCCTGGATGATCGCTCGCTTCGTCTGCCCCGTCTCGCGGCTGGACGAGCTGCGCGACGCGCTGGGCGGCTGGGAAGACGCCCCGGCTCTGAGCGTGGTGTTCGACGCTCTGCGGCCCGCCGACGAGGCCAGCTGGGTCGAGGCGCTCCGGGCCGATGCGGCACAGGTGACCGCGGCGGTGGGCGCCGGCGCGCCGGTGGAGGCGCTCGAGCTGGTGCTGCCCTCGCCCCGGCCCGGCTCCGAGGCCCTGCTCGCCGCCCAGACGGCGCTCCTCCAGCTGAAGGTCGAGAAGTACCTCGAGCTCGTGCCCGGAGAGCGCTGGCGCGACAGCCTGCCCGCCGCGATCGGCGCCGCGGCTGCGGTAGGGGCGCGGGTCAAGCTGCGCTGCGGTGGGGCCTCGGCGGACGCGTTCCCGCCCCCGGACTTGGTGGCGCTCGTGATCGCCTCGTGTCGCCATGCGGGAGTGGTCTTCAAGGCCACGGCCGGGCTCCACCATCCGCTTCGCCATGTCGACGCGGAGAGCGGCTTTGCGATGCACGGCTTTCTCAACCTGCTCGCGGCGTCCGCCTTCGCCGCCGCCCACGCGTCCAGCGCCGGGACGCTCGAGGGTGTCCTGTCCGAAGCCGACCCGGCGGCCTTCGTGGTCGGCGCTGACGTGCTCGAGGCAGAGGGGCTGCGCGCGTCAACCGAGCAGATCGCCGCGGCGCGCCGCTATCTGTTCAGCGGCTACGGAAGCTGCTCCTGGCGCGAGCCGGTGGAGGACCTGCAGGAACTCGGAGTGCTCGAATGACGCTCGCCTACGGCGTGCTGGCGGGCGGCGGCGTCTGTGCACGTCTCGACGGCCGTGTGCTGAACCTCTCGGCTCTCGATCCGGTGCTCGACGCCGGCTCGCTCAACCCGTTCATGGCCGCCGGTAGCGAGTTCCGGCGCGAGCTGGCCGCGCGGCTCGAAGAGGGGCGCGAGGTCGAGTCGCCGGAGCTGGTGCTGCCCATCGAGGTGGCCGACTACGTTGACTTCTATTCGTCCCTCGCCCACGCCGAGAACCTGGGCCGGATGTTCCGCCCGGACAGCGAGCCGCTGCTGCCCAACTGGCGCCACCTGCCGGTGGGCTATCACGGCCGCGCCGGGACGGTGGTTGCGAGCGGGACTCCGGTGCGGCGCCCGAGCGGGCAGCGCGGCGCCGGCGACTTCGGCCCGAGCGCGCGGCTCGACATCGAGCTCGAAGCCGGCTTCGTGATCGGCGTGCCCAGCCCGATCGGCGCGCCGGTGCCCGTCGAGTCGGCGCTCGATCACGTGTTCGGGATGGTGCTGGTCAACGACTGGTCGGCCCGTGACATCCAGGCCTGGGAGTACCAGCCGCTGGGCCCGTTCCTGGGCAAGTCGTTCGCCACATCGGTGAGCTGCTGGGTCGTGCCGATGGACGAGCTGGCCGGCCTGCGCGTGCCCGCTCCGCCACAGGAGCCTGAGCCACTGCCCTATCTGCGCGAGGAGCCGTGGGCCTTCGACATCCCGCTCGAGGTGGAGCTCAACGGCAGTGTCGTGGCGCGGTCGAACACGCGCTACCTGTACTGGTCGATCGCCCAGCAGATCGCGCATCTCACCGTGAACGGCGCGAGTCTGCGTACCGGTGACCTGCTGGCCACGGGAACGATCTCGGGACCCGGGCGGGAGGAGCGCGGCAGCCTGATCGAGCTGAGCTGGAACGGCTCCGAGCCGCTCGAGCTGCCCGATGGCGAGACGCGTTCGTTCCTCGAGGACGGCGACGAGGTGGTGTTACGCGGCGAGCCGCTGGGCGAGGTGCGCGGGCGGATCGAGGGCCGGCGATAGATTCCGAGCGTATGCCGTCGGGCAACGTCACCCGCGTGCGCGAGACCTACCACGCCTACGAGCACGGCCAGCTCGAGCGCATCCCGGAGCTCTTCGCTCCGGAGGGCTTCTACCGGACCAGCGGCGTCTTCGTGGGCATGGCCGACGAGTACAGGGGCCACGCCCGCATCGAGGAGTTCTGGCATGCCTCGACCGAGGCCTGGGAGCGCCTGACGATCGAGGTCGGGCGCACCGCGGAGTACGGCGACTGCGTCGTCGCCGAGGCCATCTTCGAGGGCATAGGTGCCGAGAGCGGGCTGGAGGTCAAATTCGCGGCCGGTCACCTGATTCGCTTCCGTGACGGCCTGATCGTCGAGTTCCTGGGCTTTGCGAGCTGGGAGCAGGCGCTGGAAGCGGCCCAGCGGCCGTCGACCGTGTAGCGCGGATGGATCTGCAGTCAATGGCGGTCGCGGCGCGGGCCCCGGGGGAGTACGCCCCGGCCGCAGGGGCGCGGGCGATCGAGAGGCTCGCCGGCACGGCCGAGCCACTGCGTGGGGCGCGTGTGCTGCATGTGAGCGCCGCGGGAGCGGGCGCGCGCCTTCCGGAGCAGCTGGGCGCTCTGCTGTCGCTGGCCGCGGGGGCGGGGGTCGACGCCGAGTGGCGGGTGCTGTTCGGCGGTCCGGACGACAACGCCGTGGCCGGCGCCCTCGAGGCGGGGCTGCGCGGCTCCGAGAGCGCCATCGTGCCGGCGCAGCGCGACGCATGGCTCGACTCGTGCCGCCGGGCCGGCCGCGGGCTGGGCCAAGGCATCGACCTGGTCGTGCTCCACGACGTGGCGCTCGGCCTGGCGGCGGGGATCGATGACGTTCCGGTGGTCTGGCGCTCGCACCGTGATGTCTCGCGTGCTGAGCCCGACGCACTCGCCGTGGCTGCGCCGCTCATCGACCGCTGCGCCCTCGTGCTCGTGCCGGACGCCTCGTTCGCCCCCGCCGGCACGGCCGCGTCGCGGCTGGCCGTCGCGGCGCCCGGAATCGATCCCCTCGACCCGCGCAACCTCGACCTCGAGCCCCGCCTGCCGGGACGGGTGGTGCGCCCGCTCGGCATCGACCTCGACCGGCCGTTCTGCCTGCAGGTGCTCGATCTCGACCGCTGGGACGACCCCCACTCCGCCATCGAGATCTGGCGCCGCGCGCGCGAGCAGCAGCCCGAGCTCCAGCTCGTCCTGGCCGCGCTGCTCGACGAGTCGGCCGGCTGGCAGGGGGCGAAGGAGGTGTCCGACTACGTGGCCGGGAGCGAGGGCGTGTTCCTCGTCACGAGCTACGAGGGGCTCGGCGGCCTCGAGCTCGGCGCACTCGGCCTACTGGCCCGCGCGGTGATCGAGCGCTCTCTGAGCGAGGGCTTCGACCTGGCACCGTGTGAGGCCCTCTGGAAGCGGACGCCGGTGGTGGGGGGCAGGGCCGGCGGGCTGGCGCTGATGGTGCGCGACGGCGTGGACGGCTTCCTGAGCGATGACCTCGAGGAGTCGGCGCGCCGGCTCGCGACGCTGGTGGACGACCCCGGCCTCGCCGCGGAGATGGGCCGGGCGGGACGGGAGCACGTGCGCGAGCGCTTCCTGGTCACGGCCGCGCTCGAGCGTGAGCTGCGGGCGCTCGCAGGGGTCACGGCGACCGGTACCGTGGAAACCCGATGAAGGTCACCCTCCCCGACGGCAGCCCCCTCGAGCTTCCCGACGGCGCCACCGGCGCCGACGCCGCGCGCGCGATTGGCGAGGGGCTCGCGCGGGCGGCCCTTGGTGTGCGCCAGAACGGTGACCTGCGCGACCTCGACGCACCGCTCGAGGCCGGTCCGGTGGAGATAGTCACGGGCAGGGATCCCGACGCCCTCTGGCTCATTCGTCACGACGCCGCGCACGTGCTGGCCACCGCCGTCATGGAGCTCTACCCCGGGGTGAAGATCTCGATCGGGCCGCCGATCGAGGACGGCTTCTACTACGACTTCGACTTCCCCGAGGGCCAGAAGCTGACCGAGGACGACTTCGAGCGCGTCGAGGCCAAGATGCGCGAGCACATCAAGGCCGACGAGCACTTCGAGCGCTCGGAGCTCCCGGTGGCCGAGGCGATCGAGCGCTTTCGCGCCGAGGGCCAGGACTACAAGGTCGAGCTGATCGAGGACCTGATCGAAAACGAGGGCGTCGAGACCGTCTCGCTCTACCGCAACGGCCCCTTCACCGACCTCTGCCGCGGCCCGCACGGACCGGGCACCAAGCGCATCAAGGCCTTCAAGCTCACGAGCGTGGCCGGCGCCTACTGGCGTGGCGACTCGGACCGCCAGATGCTCACGCGCGTGTACGGGACCGCCTTCCTCGACAAGGAGGACCTCGAGAACCACCTCCAGCGCCTGGAGGAGGCCCGCGCGCGCGACCACCGCAAGCTGGGCCGCGAGCTCGACCTGTTCATGCTGTCCGAGCTGTCGCCCGGCTCGCCGTTCTGGCTGCCCAACGGCACCCACCTCTGGAACGAGCTGACCACGCTCTGGCGCGCCACCAACGTCGAACGGGGTTACCAGGAGGTCCGCACGCCGATCCTCTACGACGTCGACCTGTGGAAGCAGTCGGGGCACTGGCACGTGTACCGCGACCACATGTACTTCACCGACGTGGAGGACCGGCCGATGGGCCTCAAGCCCATGAACTGCCCGGCCCACGTGCAGATCTACAAGCGCGACCTGCGCTCCTACCGCGACCTGCCGATCCGCTACGCCGAGCAGGGCCTCGTGCACCGCCACGAGCCCAGCGGCACCCTGCACGGTCTCCTGCGGGTGCGCTACATCACCCAGGACGACGCCCACGTGTTCTGCACCGAGGAGCAGATCGAGGAGGAGGTGCTGCGCTGCCTCGACTTCGGTTTCTACATCTACGACCGCTTCGGGCTCTCGCCGCGGCTCGAGCTCTCCACCCGACCGGACAAGCGGGTGGGCAGCGAGGAGATGTGGGACAAGGCCGAGGCGGCACTCCAGCGCGCACTCGACGACCGCGGGCTCGAGTACGACCTGAACGAGGGCGACGGCGCCTTCTACGGCCCCAAGATCGATCTCCACATGACCGACTCGATCGGCCGTTCGTGGCAGCTCGGCACGGTGCAGCTCGACTACTACATGCCCGAGCAGTTCGAGCTCACCTACACGGGCGCGGACAACGCCGAGCATCGGCCGGCCATGATCCACCGCGCGCTGATGGGTGCCTTTGAGCGCTTCATCGGCATCCTGATCGAGCACTACGGGGGCGAGTTCCCGCTCTGGCTCTCCCCGGTGCAGGCCGTGGTGCTGCCGATCGCCGACCGTCACGTGGGCTACGCCCAGGGGGTCGCGCGCGAACTGACCGACGACGGGATCCGCGTGCGGGTGGACGAGCGCACCGAGTCGGTCGGCAAGAAGATCCGCGATGCGGAGACCAAGAAGATCCCCTACATGCTCGTGGTGGGCGACCAGGAGGAGGCCGACGGCCTGGTGGCGGTGCGCCGCCACCGCGTGGGCGACGAGGGCGCCGTTACGGTCAAGGAGTTCACCGAGCGGGCCACCGCCGCTATACTCGCCCGCGAATGAGAGGCAGCAATCTTTCGCGCTTTTGACGCCCATCCGTAGCAGCAGCTAGTGCCGATCCCCCGCAAGTTCGATCGGCGCCCACCGGAGCGCGATGAAACCCGCATCAACGAGCGCATACGCGTTCCCCAGGTGCGCCTGATCGGTGAGGACGGCAACCAGATCGGGGTGATCGACACCCCGCAGGCCCTTCGCTACGCCCAGGAGCGCGACCTCGACCTGGTCGAGGTGGCTCCCGAGGCACGGCCGCCGGTCTGCCGCGTGCTCGACTACTCGAAGTACAAGTACGAGCAGGAGCAGAAGGCGAAGCAGGCCCGGCGCCACCAGAAGCAGGTGAACGTCCGCGAGATCAAGCTGCGCCCGAAGATCGCGGACAACGACTACGAGACCAAGAAGAACCACGTGGTCCGCTTCCTGCGCGGCGACGACCGGGTGAAGGTCACGATCATGTTCCGCGGCCGTGAGCAGACCCACCCCGAGCGGGGCGAGATGCTGCTGGACCGCCTGGCCGACGACGTGGCCGAGCTCGGCACCGTCGAGCAGGCTCCCCAGCAGGACGGGCGCAACATGACGATGCTGCTGGCGCCGCTCAAGAGGCGGCCTCAGGAGCAGGAGGCGGACGGGGAGCCGGCCGAAGCCACTCCGGCAGCGGCAGAAGCCTCCCCGGCGCCCGCCGAGGTCTCCCCGGCGCCCGCGGAAGCCTCCCCGGCGCCGGCCGAAGCGTCCCCAACGCCCGCTCAGCAGCCACAGGCTTCCTAGCGGGCGGCCTCGCGCTGCGGAAGGGACGGGGCGCCGGGACCGGCGCTGCCAACGGCAGCATTGAGGGGGTGGGTCTCGTTACCTGTCCTGACTTCGCCTCCCTATGGGGAGTCAAGGCAGGACGGACCGGCGACCCCACGTGGCCCCGCCCTCATTGCTGTCGTTACAAGACACGGGCCCACCCCACGCATCGCTCCGGGAAACTCGTTTGTCAGCTGATCAGTCGACAAACGAATGTCTGGAAACGTGCCAACGAGCGTTGTGGGTGGTCTCGTTACCTGTCCTGACTTCGCCTCCCTATGGAGGGTCAAGGCAGGACGGACCGGCGCTCCCGCCTGTCCCCGCCCTCATTGCCGTCGTTACAACGACACGGGCCCACCCCACGCATCGCTCCGGGAAACTCGTTTGTCAGCTGATCAGTCGACAAACGAATGTCTGGATACGGAGGAGAGGAGCCTCGGCCCGGCGTCCTCACCAAACGCCGCCACTCGTCTGCTTCAATAGACCGTCGCATGCCCAAGATGAAGACCCACTCGGGCGCCAAGAAGCGCTTCCGCAAGACGGCCGGCGGCAAGCTGCGCGCGCGGCACTCCTTCACGAGTCACATGCTCGGGAAGAAGTCGGCGAAGCGTAAGCGTCACCTGGGCCGTCCCGTGGAGGTCTCGCCGGCCGATCAGAGCCGCGTGAGGGAGCTGCTGCACAAGTGAGCCGAGTCAAGCGCTCAGTCCACGCGCGCAAGAAGCGGCGCGCCACCCTGGAGCGGACCAAGGGTTACCGCGGTCAGGCCAAGTCGAGCTACAAGCGGGCCAAGGAGGCCCTGCTCAAGGCCGACTCGTACGCCTACCGCGACCGTCGCAACCGCAAGCGCGACTTCCGCCGCCTCTGGATCACCCGCATCAACGCCGCCGCGCGGCGCGAGGGGATGACGTACAGCCAGTTCATGCACGGCCTGAAGGAGGCCGGCATCGAGCTCGACCGCAAGGTGCTCGCGGACATCGCGGTCCGCGACCCGGAGACGTTCCGACGTTTTGCCGAGACAGCCCGGGAGTCCGCGGCGGCCTGACCATCGCGGAAACCGACTCTCCCGGGCGCCCAAGTGGCGCCCTTTTTGTTGGCCGATGATCACCTCACCCGACAACGACAAGCTCAAGACCATCCGCAAGCTCCAGCAGAAGCGCTGGCGGGAGAAGCTCGGCCTGTTCGCCGCCGAGGGCGAGGACCTGGTCGAGGCGGCTCAGGCGGCGGACTGGCGGCCCGAGTTCGTGCTCAGAGCCGGCGTGGACGTGGAGCCGGAGTTGCTGGACGCCGTCAGCACGCTGGGCTCCGGGGCCCGCGCGATAGGGGTCTACACCCAGCGCCGGGCGCAACCCGACGGCAACCTGCTCGTGTATCTGAATGGCGTACAGGACCCGGGCAACGTCGGCACGATCATCCGCTCCGCGCACGCTCTGGCCGACGCGACAGTCGTCCTGGGGCCGGGGTGCGCCGACGCGTACTCGCCGAAGGCCGTTCGAGCGTCGATGGGATCGATCTTCGCGAAGCCGCCCGCCCGCGCGCAGCTGGCGGATATCGCCGGGAGGCAGCTCGCACTCGCCCCGTACGCCGACCGCGATCTTGCGGACTTCGACCTGTCACCGCCGCTCGTACTCGTGCTCGGATCGGAGCGCGGCGAGATCCCGGACGGCCTGGAGGCCGCGCGTATCCCGGTGGCCACCGACTCGCTCAACGTGGCCATGGCGGCGACTGTGGCCCTCTACGAAGCGGCAAATAGGATGGCCGCCGATGCCTGACCTCACGCAGCTCCGCGCCGAGGGTGAGGGCGCCATCCGCGCGGCCGCGTCCAGTGACGAGCTCGAGGAGCTGCGGGTGCGCCTGCTCGGCCGCAAGTCCGAGCTCACCTCGACGCTGCGCTCGATCGGCGAGCTGCCCCCGGATCAGCGCGGCCCGGTGGGTAAGAGCGCGAACGAGGTCCGCCAGGCGCTCGAGGCGCTGATCGCCGAGCGGACCGAGGAGCTGAGCGGCGCCGAGCTCGACCGGCGCCTGGCGGAGGACCGGATCGACGTGACGCTCCCCGGCGATCCTCCGCAGCCGGCGGGCCGCCTGCACCTCGTCTCGCAGATCCGGCGCCAGATGGAGGACGTGTTCGTGGGCCTCGGCTTCTCGGTGCTCGAGGGGCCGGAGGTCGAGTACGGCTACTACAACTTCACCGCGCTCAACCATCCGGCCGAGCATCCGGCGCGCAACCCGCGCGACACCTTCTACTTCGCGGAGCAGGTGCTGCTGCGCACGCACACCTCACCGATGCAGGTGCGGGCGATGGAGGCCCAGGGTCCGCCGATCTACATCGTCGTTCCCGGGCGGGTCTACCGGCCCGACACCCCGGACGCCACGCACGTCCCGATGTTCCACCAGCTCGAGGGTCTGGCCATCGACGAGGACATCACGCTCGCCGACCTCCAGGGGGTGCTGCTCGCCTTCGCCCGCCAGCTGTTCGGGGAGGACACCCGCGTACGCCTGCGGCCCGGCTATTTCCCCTTCACCGAGCCGAGCGTGGAGGTTGACGTGTCCTGCTTCCGCTGCGGCGGCAGCGGCTGGGAGGGCTCGCAGCGCTGCCGCACCTGCAAGGGGGAGGCCTGGATCGAGATCCTCGGCTCGGGCATGGTCGACCCAAACGTGCTCGACTACGTGAGGGACACGGGCTACGACAACGAGCGGGTCCAGGGCTTCGCGTTCGGGATGGGGATCGAGCGGATCGCCAGCGTGGTCTACGAGGTGCCGGACCTGCGCATGCTCTACGACAACGACCTGCGTCTCCTCGACCAGTTCGGAGCGGGCGCATGAGGGTCCCGGCCGGCTGGCTGCGCTCGTACTGCGATCCCGGTCTGCCGGCCGAGGAGATCGCCGACGCCCTGACGATGGCGGGCGTCAAGCTCGAGCGCCTGCACCACGTGGGGGTGGGCGACCCGTCGATGTTCCTCACGGGCCGGGTGCTCGAGTCGGAGCGGCATCCCAACGCGGACCGGCTCAGCGTCTGCGTGGTCGACGTGGGCCGCGGCGAGCCCCAGACGATCGTCTGCGGCGCGCCCAACGTGGCGGCGGGCCAGACCGTGGCCGTGGCCCTGCCCGGAGCGATCATGCCCGACGGAAGCGAGCTCGGCGAGGCCGAGCTGCGCGGCGTACGGTCGAGCGGGATGATCCTGGCCGAGGACGAGGTCGGCATCGGCGAGGACCACCAGGGCATCATGGTGCTGCCCGATGACGTGCCGGTGGGCGCTGCCCTGGCCGAGCACCTGCCGATCGCCGACGAGGTGCTCGAGCTCGAGATCACTCCCAACCGGCCGGACACCATGGCCGTTTACGGCGTGGCCCGCGAGGTGCACGCGATCAGCGGTGCTCCCTTAGCCGACGACCCGGGCGCCGCCGATGCCGAGCCCTCGGGCAGCGACAGCGCCGAGGACCACGCGCAGGTGGAGATCGATCCCGAGATCTGCCTGCGCTTCACCGCCCGCGTGTTCGAGGACGTGAAGATCGGCCCCTCCCCGCTGTGGCTCAAGCAGCGCCTGATGGCGGCCGGCCAGCGCCCGATCTCGAACGTGGTCGACATCACCAACTACGTGATGCTTGCCACCGGCCAGGCCCTGCACGCCTTCGATCTCGACCGGGTGCGTGGCGCGCGGATCGTGGTCCGCCGGGCGGCCGAGGGCGAGACGATGACCACCCTGGACGACGTGGAGCGCGCGTTCACGCCCGAGGTCGCCCTGGTGTGCGACGCCGAGGGGCCGAGCGGCATCGCCGGGATCATGGGCGGTCAGATCTCGGAGGTCTCGGATGCCACCACCAGGGTGCTGATGGAGGCGGCCACGTGGGTGGGCCCGAACATCATGCGCACCTCCAAGGCGCTTGGGCTGCGCACCGAGGCTTCGGCGCGCTTCGAGAAGCAGCTGCATCCCGACCTGGCCCTGGCCGGTCAGCATCTGGCCGCGCGCCTGATGGTCGAGCTCTGCGGCGCGCGCTTCGTGCCGGGCACGATCGATGTCTATCCGCAGCCGGCGGCGCCGCGCGTGGTGGGCCTGCGCCACGAGCGGATGGAGCGCCTGCTCGGAGAGCGCATCCCGGCGGAGCGGGTGGAGGAGATCCTCGTGCGGCTCGGCTTCGAGGCGGTGGAGGGGGGCTGGCGCGTGCCGTACTGGCGCGACGCCGACGTTCAGCGCGAGGCCGACCTGATCGAGGAGGTGGCGCGCATCCACGGGCTCGACAAGCTGCCCACCACCCTACCCGCCCGCCACAGCGCCGTGGGGCGCCTGACCCACGCCCAGCGGGTGCGCCGCCGCACCGAGGACCTTCTGCGTGACCGCGGCCTCCACGAGTGCATCGCCTACAGCTTCACCTCCCCGGAGGCGCTGCGCCGCCTGCGGTTGGGCGGCGACTCCGTGCTCGAGCTCGACAACCCGCTCTCGGCCGAGCAGAGCGTGATGCGCCCCCTGCTGTTGCCGGGCCTGCTCGACGTGGCCCGCTACAACGCCGCCCACGGCCGGTCCGGACTGGCGCTGTTCGAGTCCGCTCACGTGTACCGGCCCAACCCGGACGCGCCCTCGAACGGAGCGGCGGCGGGCGAGGAGAGCTCTCCCGCAGGCGCGCTGCCCGCCGACGAGCGCCAGCACCTCGCAGTCCTCATGACCGAAGCCGCGCCGGGCGGCTGGCGCACCCCGGCGCGCCGGGCCGGCTTCTACGAAGCCCGTGCCCTGCTCGACGCGCTGCTCGAGGTGGCGGGGCTGGACTGGGAGGCCACGGAGGGCGGGCGGCCCTTCCTGCATCCCGGCCGCGCCGCGTCGATCCGTGCCGGCGGGCGCGAGCTCGGCTGGCTGGGCGAGCTGCACCCGCAGGTGGTGGGCACGTGGGATCTCGACGATCCTGTGTCGGGCTTCGAGCTCGACTTCGACGCTCTGCTCGAGCTGGGCGGCGACGGAATCGACAGCTACCGGGACGTGACGAGCTTCCCGGCGGTGCTGCAGGACATTGCGGTTGTCGTGGGCGAGGAGGTGCCGGCACAGCAGGTGGAGGAGGCCGTGCGCCGCGGCGGCGGCGATCTGCTCGGCCGGGTCTCGGTGTTCGACCTGTACCGCGGCGAGCAGGTGGGGGAGGGCAACAAGTCGCTGGCGCTGCGGCTCGAGTTCCGCGCGCCGGATCGCACCCTCACCGACGAAGACGTGGCCGAGCGGCGCGTCGCGATCGAGCGCGAGCTCGGCTCGCTGGGAGGGCGGCTGCGTGCATGACGTCGCGGTGATCGGTGCGCGTGGCTTCGGCGGCGCCCTCTGCGCGCGGCTCGTGGACCGGCATCCGTCGCTGCGCCTGGCGGCGGCCACGGCGCGCGAGCGGGCTGGACAGCGCCACGAGGAGCTCTACGCACGCTACGGGGTCAAGACGGTGCTCGAGGAGTTCGATCCCGACGCGATCGCCGAGCGTGCCGAGGCGGCGCTGGTGGCCTATCCCCACAAGGCCGCCGCCGGAGCCGTGAGCTCGCTGCGCGAGCGCGGTCTGAAGGTGGTGGACCTGTCCGCGGACTTCCGCCTCGACCGCGAGCGCTACGAGCACTGGTACCAGCCCCACGAGGCACCCGAGCTGCTCGGCGAGGCGGTGTACGGCCTGCCCGAGGCCCACCGCGAGCAGATCCGCGCGGCGCAGCTCGTGGCCGGCCCGGGCTGCAACTCCACCGCGGCGCTACTGGCCCTGCTGCCCCTGCGGGGGCGCATCGGCGAGGCGGCGGTTGACATCAAGGCCGGCGTGTCGGGCGCCGGGCGCGAGGCCACCGACGAGACCCACTTCGTCTCGGTGGTGGACAACGTGAACGCCTACAAGGTGGAGGGCCACCGGCACAGCGCCGAGCTCGAGCAGGAGCTGCCTGGGGTGCACTTCAGCTTCGTCGCCCATCTGCTGCCGATCGACCAGGGCATCCTCGCGAGCTGCTACTCGATCCCCACGGAGCCGATCGGCGCGGACGAGGCCCGCGAGCTGTTCGAGTCCGCCTACGCCGACGAGCCCTTCGTGCAGGTCGTGGACGAGCCGCCACGGACCCGCGACGTTCGCGACACCAACGGCGCGCGGGTGCAGGTGAGCGTGGTGAACGAGCGCGTGCTCAGCTTCTGCGCCATCGACAACCTCTGGAAGGGCGCGGCGGGCCAGGCCGTGCAGGACCTCAACCTGATGCTCGGCCTGCCCGAGACCGAGGGACTTACGTGAACTTCTTCCGCTCCCGCTGGGTCGACGCTCCTATCCATGGGGGCGAGCTGCCCGACGCCGAGCTGCCGGCCGGCTTCCGCGCGGCGGGCGTGGCGGCGGGCATCAAGCGGAAGGGGCTAGACGTGGGCGTGCTCGTGTCGGATTCACCGGCCACGGTCTCGGCCGCGCGCTTCACCACCAACGCCAGGGTGGGCGCGCCGGTGATCGTGTCCCGCCAGGCCGAGCTCACGGCGCTCCGAGCGGTGGCGGTGAACTCCGGTTGCTCGAACGTGGGCGACGGGCAGCGCGGCATCGACACCGCGGAGGCGATGCAGGCGAGCGCCGCGGACAAGCTCGGGCTGGAGCCGGCCAGGGTCGGCGTGGCCTCCACGGGCGTGATCGGGATGGAGCTGCCGCGCGCCAACGTGGTCGGCGGGATCGAGGCCGCCTGTGACGAGCTCGGCCTCCGTGCCGACACGTTCTCCGAGGCGATCCTCACCAGCGACAGCGGCCCCAAGCGCGCCTGCCTCCAGGTCAACCTCTCCGGCGGCGCCGTGCGGCTGGCCGCGCAAGCCAAGGGCGCCGGCATGATCTCGCCCCGCTTCGCGACCATGTTCTGCTTCATCCAGACCGACGCCCTCGTCGAGCAGGAGGTCCTGGAGCTGCTCACCGGGGTCTGCATCAAGCGCTCGTTCGACCGCATCAGCGTGGACGGTCAGCTGTCCACCAGCGACACCGTGATCGCGATGGCCAACGGACACTCGGGCGTGAAGGTCGAGTCCGAGACCCAGAACGAGCTGCGGCTCGGCGAGGCGTTGGACGCGCTGCTGCGCCAGCTGGCCCTGGAGATCGTGGCCGATGGCGAGGGCGCCCGGCGGGTGGGCCGGGTGGTGGTCCAGGGCGATCCCGACGCGGTGGAGCCGGTGGCCCGGGCGGTGGCCAACTCCCCGCTTGTGAAGACCGCGCTGCACGGCGGTGATCCCAATTTCGGCCGCATACTGCAAGCGGCCGGGCAGGCCTGGCCGGCGGGCGAGCCGTTCATCGCCGACCTCGAGATCGAGGGGCGCCTGGTGGTGTCGGCCGGCGAGGCCGTGGTCGAGGCCTCCGAGCTGCCGGCGCTGGCCGAGCTGGTCCAGCGCGACGAGGTGGAGTACGCGATCACGCTGCCGGGCGAGGGCGGCGAGACCGAGCTCTTCTTCTCGGACCTCTCGACCGGGTACGTGGACTACAACGCGAGCTACACGTCATGAAGCGCGACGTGGCCACCCTCCTCGAGGCGCTCCCCTACATCCGGGAGTACCACGGCGAGACCGTGGTGATCAAGTACGGCGGCGCGGCGATGACCGATCCCGAGCTCAAGGAGGAGTTCGCCCGCGACGTGGTGCTCCTCAAGTACGTGGGGATGAACCCGGTGGTGGTGCACGGGGGAGGCCCGGACATCACGCGCTACATGGAGCGGCTCGGCATGGAGGTCCGCTTCGTGGAGGGCCTGCGCGTGTCCGACGAGGCCACGGTCGAGGTGGCCAAGATGGTGCTGGTGGGCAAGCAGAACAAGGACATCGTCCTGCTGCTGGGCCGCCACGGGCAGCCCGCCGTGGGCCTGTGTGGCGACGACGGGCGGCTGTTCACGGTCAAGAAGCGCCTCGCCGGCGCTACCGACGTGGGCTTCGTGGGGGAGATCGAGCGTGTGGACGCCGGCGTGCTCAACCACATCGCGGCCGACTACATCCCGGTGATCGCGTCGGTGGGCGCAGACTCGGAGGGCCGCTCCTACAACGTCAACGCCGACGCCGCCGCCGCGGCGGTGGCCGAGGCGCTGGGCGCCTTCAAGGTCGTGTTCCTCACCGACGTGGAGGGCTGGCGCGCAGATCCGGCCGACCCCGCCAGCCGCATCTCCGAGGCCACGGCGGCCGACGTGCGCGCACAGCTCCCGGAGACGGCGGGCGGTATGAAGCCCAAGCTCGAGGCGTGCGTGCATGCCCTCGAGACGGGCGTGGGCAACGCCTACATCATCGACGGCCGCCAGCCGCACTCGCTCCTGCTCGAGCTGTTCACCGACGAGGGCATCGGTACCAAGCTGTGGCCCTAGAGACGCTTCAGGCCCTCGAGCGCGAGTCGGTGATGGGCACCTACCTGCGCAATCCGGTGGAGTTCGTGCGCGGCGAGGGCACGCGGCTGTGGGACGACGAGGGCAACGAGTACCTCGACTTCCTGGCCGGGATCTCGGTGGCTCAGATCGGGCACTGCCATCCGGCCGTGGTCGACGCGGTGCGCGAGCAGGCGGGGCGGCTCATGCACGTGGGCAACCTCTACTACACCGAGCCCGCCATGCGGCTGGCCGACCGGCTGGCCGGGAGCTCGCTCGGCGGCAAGGTGTTCCTGTGCAACTCGGGCACGGAGGCGATCGAGTGCGCGATCAAGCTGGCTCGGCGGCATCGTCCCGGCGGCGAGTTCGTGGTGCTCGAGGGCGGCTTTCACGGACGCACGATGGGCGCGCTCTCGGCCACGCCCCAGGAGGCCAAGCAGGCGCCGTTCGCGCCGCTGGTGCCGGGCTTCAGGGCGGTGCCCCGTGACGGACCGCTGGAGGTGGACGAGCGCACGGCGGCCGTGCTGATCGAGCCGGTGCAGGGCGAGGGCGGCATCCACCCGATCGACCCCGAGCTGCTGGCCGCCGCACGGGCGGCGTGCGACGAGTTCGGCGCGCTGCTGATCTTCGACGAGATCCAGTGCGGGATGGGGCGGACGGGGACGATGTGGGCCTGGCAGCAGCCGGGCGTGCGCCCCGACGCGATGACCGTGGCCAAGGGGCTGGGCGGCGGGCTCCCGATCGGCGCATGCGTGACCGCCCCCCAGTTCGCCGACGTGCTCCAGCCCGGCGATCACGGCTCGACCTTCGCCGGCGGGCCGGTGGTGGCCGCGGCGGCCAACGCCGTCCTGGACGTGGTGGATGACGAGGACTTCCTCGCCTCGGTGCAGCTGAAGGGCGAGCGGCTCGCGGCCGGCCTGCGCGGTCTCGGCCTGGAGGTCCGTGGTCGCGGGCTGATGCTCGCCTTCGCCTGCGAGGACGGTCCCGCGCTGGCGCGGCGCCTGCTCACCGAGCAGCGGCTGGTGGTGAACGCCACCGGTCCGGACACCGTCCGGCTGCTGCCCCCCTTGACCGTCAGCGAGGCCGAGGTGGACGAGGCGGTGGCCCGGATCGGAGCGCTGCTGGCCTAGCCGTCGATCCTGAGCACCTTGCCCGTGAGCGTGACGACGAAGGCGCTCTTGCCGATGAACTCGAGCGACGTCGGCCGGTCCAGACCTTCGACGACGGACGTGAAGCTGCCGTCCCTGTTGACCCGTAGGAGCCTGCCCGAGTCCGGGGATGCCGGCGCCCCCTCGTTCTCGGGGATGGGCGGCAGGTCCCAGATCCCCTGGGACAGGGCATACAGGCGGTGGCAGAGCCCGAGCTCAACGTCGACGATCAGGGGGGCTCCGGAGGCGACGTCGGTCGCGGCTGATCTCGGCGTGAACGTCACGACCTTGCCGTTCTGCGGGAGATGCGGGATGGGGCCCGCCTGTCCCATGTAGATCCTCCGGCCATCGACCTCGAGGCCCGTGGGGACGATGTTGCCGAAAGCGATCAGGGGGCTGATGTGGCCGCCGCGCGTGACACGCAGCACGCGGTTGTGGTGCCCGTCTGTGACCAGGAACCCGCCACGGTATGGCTGCAGCGCGTACTGGACCCCGCTGTCGATGAAGAAGTCCGTTGCGGGAGGATTCTCGATCGACCACGCGCCGATGTCCGCGATTGGCTTTGCGCGGCCGTTCTTCTCGATCCGATAGATGCCGTCGACGACATCGGGCTGCTCGAAGGAGGGCCCGACGAGGGTGACGAGCACGTAGGCGGTGCGACCGACGAAGGCGACATCCATCGCTCCGCCGATGCCCACGTCGGGGATCGCAGCGGGCAGACCGCTCGCGAAGGTCGTGACCCTGCCCGATCGGGGATCCACGCGCAGGACGCGGCCTCCCGGGCCGTCCGTGACGTACAGCGCCCTGTCGGGACCGACGGTGCTTCCCGAGCCACAGCCACCGGTACAGCCGGGCGCGGCGAAGCTGGCCAGCTCGCGCACCTCCCCGCCCGGCACGCTGTCCGCGGCCTGGGCTACCGCCGGCGTGACGGCGACAACGATGGCGGCGAGTGCGGTGAGTACAACCCTGCGGGCGAAGCGCGACATGGAACCTCCAGGTGACCGAGACCGGTATGACCCTTCAACCCTTTAGGACTCCGCCGCGGCCCGATTATTCCCAGGTTCATGTCATCGGTGGCCCACTACGGCTTCGGTAGGGTGACGCGCCCTTGGCCGACGAGCGCCACACGCTGATCAAGACCGCCTCCTACGAGGCGGATCCCGAGGAGGTCGGCCGCGTCCTGCTGCTGTACTCGGGCGGCCTCGACACGAGCGTGATGCTCAAGTGGATCCAGGACGAGTACGAGGCCGAGGTGGTGGCCCTCACCGTCAACCTGGGGCAGCCGGGCGAGGACTACGAAGTCGTGAAGGGCAAGGCGCTGCATCTGGGCGCGCTCGACTGTCACGTGGTCGACGCACGCGAGGAGTTCGCGCGCGACTACGTCCTCCCGGCGATCAAGGCCAACGGCCTCTACGGCGGCGGCTATCCGCTGTTCACCGCGCTCGGCCGCCCTCTCATCGCCAAGCTCGCGGTGGAGTACGCGCGCCGCTCCGGCTGCGACACCGTGGCTCACGGCTGCACCGGCAAGGGCAACGACCAGGTCCGTATCGAGTCGACCGTGATCGCTCTCGACCCCAAGATGAAGATCATCGCCCCGGTGCGCGGCTGGCAGATGGGACGCGAGGAGGAGATCGCCTACGCCCGCGAGCACGGCATCGCGGTAAAGGGGGGCACCGAGACGCCGCCCTACTCGATCGACGACAACCTCTGGGGGCGCTCTTCGGAGGGCGGGCCGATCGAGGACCTCGACGAGCCGCCCCGCGACGACGTGTTCCAGCTCGTGACCCGGCCGGAGGAGGCGCCCGACGAGCCCCAGGATGTGGTGGTGGGGTTCGAGCGCGGCGTGCCGGTCTCGCTCGACGGCGAGCGCCTCGGCCTCGTCGAGCTGCTCGAGCTCGCGGGTGAGATCGGCTCACGCCACGGCATCGGGATCGTCGACCACATCGAGGACCGGATCGTGGGCCTCAAGGTGCGTGACCTCTACGAGGTGCCCGCGGCGGCGCTCGTGCTCACCGCCCACAAGGAGCTCGAGAAGCTGGTGGGCACGATCCATCAGAACAACTTCAAGCCCCAGCTCGACGCCCATTGGGCCTACCTCGTCTACGCCGGGCTCTGGTACGAGCCGCTGCTCGGCGACCTGAACGCCCTGATGGACTCGGTGAACGAGCAAGTGACCGGCGAGATCACGATGCGCCTCTACAAGGGTTCCGCCCGGGCCGTGGCCCGGCGTTCTCCCAACGCGCTCTACGACCCGGCGCTGGCCGGCTTCGGCGAGTCGGGCGGCCTGTTCTCCCAGCAGGCCAGCCCGGGCTTCATCGAGCTGTGGTCGTTGCAGTCGAGAATGGCTTACAACGTGCGGAAACGGGAAAGCGAGGAGACATGAAGATCAAGGGCTACACCCTGCTCGGATGGCTGACGTGGCAGGGCATTGTCGTGGTCGCGAAACGCAAGCTGGGCCAGAATTGGGCCAAGCTCGGGGCCGCGGGCACCGTGCTGGCGGTGCTCGGTGCGGGCATCGCTGCCGCCCGGGCCTTCAGCGACGGCGACAGCTAGGTCCTAGCGAGGCTGATCGGCCGGCGGCCGGGCGCTCGGCTCGGCCGACCGGGGCTCGCCGGGCCGGCGTTCCGGGGCCTGCTCGGAGGGCAGGGCCTCCGCATCGCGGCCGCCGCGGCTCCGCCGCCGTGAGCGCCGGCTCGCGCGCGGCGTCTCATCCTTCTTGAAGCGCGTGCCGATCGTGACCAGCAGGTGAAGGACGCCGAGCGCGATGAAGAAGGCCGTGGGAGCGGTCTCGTCCGAGAACCCGGCGATGAAGGGCATTGCGATCAGCACGCCGGCGAGCACGTAGTCGAGCACCACATGCGCCGCGAGGGGCACGTAGTTGATCAGGCTGGTGGGTCCCTCGGTGGCCGCGGCCAGGAACAGCACCGCGATCCCGGCCAGTATCGCCACCGCAACCGCCGCGCTGGAATCGAAGCTGAACAGGAACGGGGCGATCAGCAGGAGCACCCCGGCCGCGTACTCGATGAAGCCGTGTACGAAGCGGGGGATTGGCCCTTCCTTGAGCATGGGTGCTGTATACCCGCGCACGCGGCGGCTAAGACTTCCGGTATAGCCCGTTCGCGCCGATCGCGCGTCCGGCTGCGTTGCCGCGCGCCGGCTCGCCGCGAGATACTCGACCGGCGATGGACCGCACGAGCTCAGGGACGCTGGGCTGGAGGCGTAGCACGCAGATTGCGGTCGTGGCCGGCGCCGGCGGGCGGAGCCGTCGGGCGGCGAACGTATCCTCGGTGTCCGGATGTCCTTCGCCCATCTGCACGTCCATTCCGAGTACTCGGTGCTCGACGGCGCCTGCCGCATCGACTCGCTGGCCGAGCGCGCCGCCGCGCACGAGCAGCCGGCGCTGGGGCTCACCGACCACGGGGTGATGAACGGTGCGGTGGAGCACTACAAGGCGTGCAAGCGGCACGGGATCAAGCCGATCCTGGGCCTCGAGGCCTACTTCGTGGACGACCGCGCCACCGAGGCGGTGCGCTACGAGCGCAACCACCTCACGCTGCTGGCCGCCAGCGACCAGGGCTTTCGCAACCTGGTCAAGCTGAGCTCGGCCGGCTATCTCGAGGGCTATCGGCGCGGCAAGGCCAACGTGGACCTGGAGCTGCTGTCGCGTCACGCGGAGGGCGTGCTGGCCCTCACCGGCTGCCTGCAGTCGCGGATCAGCCGCCGCCTCGTGGACGGCTCGCGCGCCGAGGCCCGGGCTCACGCCGACGCCCTGATGCAGGTGTTCGGCTCGGAGAACGTGTTCTTCGAGGTCCAGAAGAACGGCGTCTCAGATCAGGACCGGGCCAACGCCGGGATCGTCGAGATCGCGCGCGAGGTGGGCCGCCCGCTGGTGGCCACCGGCGACGTGCACTACCTGCGCCGCGAGGACTACGACAACCATCGCGCGCTGCTGTGCGTCCAGACCAAGAGCACGCTGGCCCAGCCGAAGCTGTCGTTCGACACCAACGAGTTCTTCCTCAAGAGCTCGGCGGAGATGGCGGACGACTTCGGGGAGTGGCCCGAGGCACTCGAGACCAGCCTCGAGATCGCCGAGCGCTGCCAGGTGGAGATCGAGCTCGGCAAGATGCTGATCCCGCGCTTCCCCACGCCTGAGGGGGAGGCGGAGTCGGACTACCTGCGGCGCCTGGCCCACGCCGGATTGCGCCGGCGCTACGGCGACCCGCCGCCCGCGGAGGCGGTCCAGCGCCTCGAGCTGGAGCTCGAGGTGATCGAGCGGATGGGGTTCTCGGCCTACTTCCTGATCGTGTGGGACTTCGTCAAGTTCGCCAAGGACTCGGGCATCTCGGTGGGCCCGGGCCGCGGGTCGGCGGCCGGCTCGCTCGTCTCCTACTCGCTCAACATCACCGAGGTCGACCCGCTCGCGTACGGGCTGCTCTTCGAGCGCTTCCTCAACCCCGAGCGGGTGTCGATGCCGGACATCGACATCGACTTCTCGGTCAAGGGCCGGGCGCGGGTCATGCGCTACGTGGAGGACAAGTACGGCAAGGAGTCGGTGGCTCAGATCGTGACCTTCGGCAAGATGCTGCCGCGCAACGCCACGCGCGACGCCGCGCGCGTGCTGGGGCTCGACTACGGCACCGGTGACCGCCTGGCCAAGCTGATCCCCGAGCCGGTGATGGGCCGCTCCAAGTCCTTCGACGAGTACCTGGCCGAGGAGCCCGACCTGCGCCGCGCCTACGACTCCGAGCCCGAGGCGCGCCAGATCATCGACACCGCCAAGGGCCTCGAGGGCATCGTGCGCAACGCCGGCATCCACGCGGCCGCGGTAGTGATCGCCGACCGCCCGCTCACCGACATCGTGCCGGTGCAGCTGATGGAGGACCGCGGGGCGGCCACCGTCTCCGGGGAGCGCTCCTACAAGGTGGTCACCCAGTACTCGATGAAGCCGATCGAGGAGATCGGCCTGCTCAAGATGGACTTCCTGGGCCTGCGCAACCTCGACGTGATCGAGGACTGCCTGGCCATCATCGAGGAGTCCACCGGGGAGCGTCCCGACATCGCCGCGCTGCCGCTCGACGATCCGAAGACCTTCGAGATGATGGCCCGGGGGGACTCGGTCGGCGTGTTCCAGTTCGAGTCCGACGGCATGCGCGACGCCCTGCGCAAGGTCAAGGCCACCGAGTTCGAGGACCTGGTGGCGCTCAACGCGCTGTACCGGCCCGGTGCGATGCGCCACATCGACACCTACGCCCGAAACAAGCGCGACCCGGAGCTCATCACCTACGTGGACGATCGCCTGCGCCCGATCACCGAGGCCACCTACTCGGTGATCCTCTACCAGGAGCAGTCGATGCAGATCGCCAAGTCGATCGCGGGCTTCTCGGGCGCGGAAGCCGACGACCTGCGCAAGGCGATCGGCAAGAAGAACCGCGCCGCGATGGCGGCGCTGCGCGAGCGCTTCTTCGAGGGCGCCCGGGCCAGCGGCACCCAGGAGGCGGTGATCCAGGAGCTGTGGGCCGTCAACGAGGCGGCGGCCGACTACTCGTTCAACCGCTCCCACGCCGCCTGCTACGGCCTGATCTCCTACCGCACCGCCTGGTTGAAGGCCAACTATCCAGCCGAGTACATGGCTGCGCTGATCTCCTCGGTCATGTCGACCAAGGACAAGGTGCCGTTCTTCGTGGCCCAGTGCGAGGACATGGGCATCGAGGTGCTGCCGCCCGACGTGAACATGTCGGGCCACGACTTCAAGGTCGTGGAGGGCAACATCCGCTTCGGTCTCGACGCCGTCAAGGGTCTCGGCTACTCCGCGGTGGAGGGGATCATCCGGGCGCGCGAGGAGGGCGGCCCGTTCACGTCGGTGTGGGACTTCTGCCGGCGCGTGGACTGCCAGGCGGTCAACAAGAAGGCGAGCGAGTCGCTGGTCAAGTGCGGCGCGATGGACTCGCTGCCGGGCACGCGCACGGGCATGATGCACGTGCTGCCGAACGCACAGGCGGCGGGCGTGCAGTCCCAGCAGGACGCCCAGCGCGGGCAGGGCTCGTTCTTCGACCTGGACGGCGACGGGGGAGGGGTGGGACCGGAGCCCGACCTGCCCGTTCCGGAGCTTCCCGACGAGCGCGAGGACCTGAACGCGTGGGAGAAGGAGACACTCGGGCTGTTCCTCTCCTCGCACCCCCTGAAGGCGGTGCGGCCGGCGCTGAGGGCGAAGGTGGACTGCTCCCTGGCAGACCTGCCGCTGAAGAAGGACGGCGAGTTGGTCACCGTCGGCGGCATGATCGCCGAGTGCAAGCGCATCCGCACGAAGAAGGGCGATCCGATGATGTTCGCGACCCTCGACGATCTCGAGGGCCAGGTGGAGCTGCTCGTGTTCAACTCCGCCTACGCGGCCAACGCCGACAAGGTGGACGTCGACCGGATAGTGCTGGTGCGCGGCCGGGTCGACCACAAGGAGGCGGGCGAGATCAAGCTGGTCGCCCAGGAGGTGGAGCCCTTCGAGCCCAGCCACGAGGAGGTGCTGCGCGCCACCGAGGCGGCCGTGGCCGAGCCGCTGGTGCGGCGCCTCACGCTGCACGTGTCGCCCGGTGTGCCCGACAGCTTCCTGGAGGAGCTCAGGGAGGTGGTGGGCCACCATCCGGGCGAGCACGAGCTCATGCTGGCGGTGGGGGAGCGCCGGCTGCTGCTCGGGCAGGGCTGGAGGGTGTCCGCGGACGCCACCTGCCGGACTGAGCTCGCCGGCCTGTCGGGCTCCGCACGCATCGTGGCCTAGCCGCTAGAGCAGAAGCGCGGCGCAGCCGGCCATAGCTCCGAGCGCCAGCAGCGTTCCCACGATCCCCAGCACCTCGCCGGTGATGGCCAGGCTCCGGGCAGTCGTATCCGAGCGGCGTGCGTCGCGGCCGAGACCCCAGGCGCTCACCGACAGCGGCAGAGCGATGATGAAGAACAGCCCGAGCGTCAGCGTCAGCACGCACAGGCCGAGCAGACCGAGCACGAGCGACGCAACCGCCGTGCCGCTGCCGGCGCGTCGCGCGGGCGCCGGCGGCCGCTCCACGGGGAGCCAGCGCAGCGCTCGCCACAGGTCCTCGGAGTAGCGCGCGGCCCAGGCCTCGGCCACGCGAGCTTCGAACTCGTCGCCCGACAGCCGGCCGCTCATCCAGTGGCCTCGCAGCAGGCTCACCGTGTACTCCCGTTCGCGGTCCGATACCAGCAGCGCGTTCACGTTGCAACTGCATGTTAGATGCCCGTTTGACGCCGCTCCGCACTACACTGGCCGGGTGCAACCGCTCCCCGCGCGCCACGCGAACGAGCTCCACGAGTGCCGGCGCTGCTGCTCGTTTTGCGACCGGGTTGTTCACCCTTCGGGCTGCATCGCATCGGGCTGCCAGTTCCTCTATCTGTACGACGACGAGGAGACCGGCCGCCGCTTCATGGGCTGCATGCACAAGGTCTTCCGCGGCGAGATCGACCTGGAGCTGTTCCAGGCGGCGGAGCGCTCGCGCCAGGGCTTCGGGGGCGTGAAGATGACGGGCATGCCTCTGCCCCAGTGCCGGGCGAGCGTCGAGCGGGCCTACGACGGCTACTCGGAGGCCTTCGAGTGCGTCAACCCGCAGTTCTTCAAGAAGCCGTCGCTGGACGACGTGGACGCCGCGTTCGACCTGCGCGACGAGCTCTGATCAGCTAGCCGCGCTTCCGGCGACGCTTGCGCGAGCGCAACCCGGTGCGTCGCAGCTCGCGCATCCGGTCGATGTCCTCCTTCGCCACCGCCTTACCGGCCTTGCCGGGGCCCTCGAACAGCGCTGGGAGCTTCTCGAACAGCGGCTCGGACAGGAAGGCCGCACAGCCGCGGGCGCCGATCTCGCCGTCGCCGGGTGGCGCGTGGCGGTCGCGGTTCGAGCCCAGCGGGGTCTGCGAGTCGTTCATGTGCAGGCAGCGCAGCCGGCGCTTGCCCAGCAGCCTCACGAACTCGTCCATCACCTCCCCGAGCTTGTCCGCCGTGGTGATGTCGAACCCGCTGGCCAGCATGTGGCAGGAGTCGAGGCACAGGCCGATGCGCTTGTCGGCGCCGGACAGGTCGACCAGCTCGCTCAGCTCGTCGAACGAGCGGCCGATCGTGTTGCCCGCGCCGGCGGTGTTCTCGAGCAGCAGCCGGCAGCGGTCGGACTCCGACAGCGCGTGCTGGACCATCTTCCCGACCCGGGCCAGCGCCTCGTCCGCCGGCTCCCCGACGGTCGAGCCGGGGTGGACCACCACGCCGTCGGCCTTGATCTCGTCGCCCATGCGCAGCGCGTGGATGAGCGACGCCGCGGACTTGGCCCGCATCTCCCTGTCCTTGGTCGCCGGGTTGATGAGGTAGACGGCGTGAATGGTCACGGACTCGATCGGGCCGTCCTTCATCAGCTCGAGGAACTCGGCGATGTCGTCGGGCTTCCAGCGCGTGGGGCGCCACTGGCGCGGCGACTGGTTGAACACCTGGATCGCGTCACAACCGCGTTCCACACCACGCTGGTGCGCCTGCACCAGCCCGCCGGCCGTGGAAACATGGGCGCCGATGAGCATGAGAGTCCGCTTCGCACCCAGCCCGACAGGCGTCCTGCACATCGGCGGCGCGAGGACGGCACTGTACAACTGGCTGCTCGCCCGCGGCTCGGGAGGCACCTTCGTGCTGCGCATCGAGGACACCGACCGCGAGCGGTCGACGGCGGAGAACGTCGAGCAGATCCTCGACGCCCTGCGCTGGCTCGAGCTCGACTGGGACGAGGGGCCGTTGTCGCAGGCCGAGCGCCGCCCCGAGCACGCGGCGGCGATCGACCAGCTCATCGCCTCGGGTGACGCCTACGAGGACGAGGGCGCGATCCGGCTGCGCGTGCCCGACGAGGGCGAGACGGTGGTCCACGACTCGATCCGCGGCGACATCACCTTTCCGCACTCGGCCATCCAGGACTTCGTGGTCCGGCGCTCGGACGGCAGCCCGCTCTACAACCTCGCGGTCGCCGTTGACGACCGCGACATGGGCATCACGCACGTGGTGCGCGGCGACGACCACATCTCGAACACCCCCCGCCAGGTGATGATCCTGCGCGCCCTGGGCGCCGAGCCGCCCCTGTACGCCCACCTCCCGCTGCTCCACGGACCCGACGGCAAGAAGCTGTCCAAGCGCCACGGGTCGGCCTCGGTGCAGGAGCTGCGCGACGCGGGCTACCTGCCCGAGGCGGTGCGCAACTACGTGTCGCTGCTCGGCTGGGGCTATGACGAGTCCACGACCTTCATGAGCACACCCGAGCTGATCGAGCGCTTCGACCTCGCGCGGGTGTCGAAGAACCCGGCCGTGTTCGACGAGCAGAAGCTGCGTTGGATGAACGGGCGCTATCTGCGCGAGCTCGCCCCCGAGGATCTGCGCGCGCGGCTGGAGGAGAGCAGCGGGCGCGAGGTGCCGCCCGAGGCAGTGGCCATCAGCCAGGAGAAGATGCAGACACTCGCCGACTTCTGGCCGCTGGCCGGATTTCTCGTCGAACGGCCCGCCGGCTACGACGAGAAGGCGTGGCGGAAGGTCATGTCGGACGGCGCTTCCGAGCGGCTGCAGGCCGCCCGGGAAGCACTGGAGGCGGTGGGCGAGCCGTTCGCGACCGAGCAGGTGGAGACCGCGCTGCGCGGACTGGTCGAACGGCTGGAGGTAAAGCCCAAGGATGTGTTCCAGCCGATCCGGGTGGCGCTCACGGGAACCACGGTCTCACCCGGCATCTTCGAGTCGGTGGCCGCGCTCGGCCGCGAGGAGACCCTCGCGCGCATCGACGCGGCGCTCGCGCACGCCGAATAGGGCTCAACTTTCCCGCCGCGAGGGCTCAACTTTCCCCTCGCGGCTGCCGATAGCCAGGGTGACGACGCTCGATCACCCAATGGAAGCCGCCCTCACACCAAGCCCCGCCCGCACGAAGCCCCGCAGGCCGAGTCCCAGCGGAGGCCACGGCCGCCGGCTGACGGCCGCCTTCGAGGCGCTCGAGGCCTTCCCCGCGCTGGCCGAGTCGCGCAACCGGGTCCTGCGCGTGGTCCGCGAGGAGCGGACCTCGACCGGCGAGGTCGTGGCCGCGGTGGAGTCCGACGTCGCGCTCGTGATCACCGTCCTGCGCATCGCCAACCGCAGCGCCGCACGCAAGCGCGGCAAGATCGCCGGCATCCCCGAGGCGGTGGAGATCCTCTCGCCCGAGGGAGTGGAGACCCTGGCCGCGCGCGCAGCAACCTTCGACTTCTTCGAGCGCACCCCCGGCTGGGACATCATGCCCGAGCGCTTTCGTCTCCACGCCGTGGCCACGCAGGCCGCCGCCGACCGGCTGGCCCGCGAGCTCGAGTACGACGACCGCGACGCGCTGCTCTGCTCCGCTCTGCTGCACGACATCGGCAAGCTCGTGCTCACCCACGCGTATCCGGGCTATCCGTCCCAGGTCCACCTGACCGCCCGCACTCCCGAGGAGCGCCTGCACCGCGAGCGCCTCGAGCTGGGCGTGGACCACGCCCTGGTGGGCGGCGTCCTGGCTCGCCGCTGGGCCCTGCCGAACCGGCTGGCCACCGCGATCGAGCGCCACCACGCCGACGACGCGGAGGGCGAGGCCGCTCTCGTGCGCCTGGCCGACATGCTCGCCCACTACGGGCACGCCCAGCCGGTGAACCCCAAGGCGCTCCTGCAGGCCGCTCGCGCGGTCGACCTTTCCACCGAGCAGCTGCGCGCTGTGATGTACGAGCTTCCTCAAGGCAACGGCGGCGCCAAGCGCCACGTGGACCCCTGCCCGCTGTCGGCCCGCGAGGTCGACGTGCTCAAGCGCCTGGCCGAGGGCAAGGTCTACAAGCAGATAGCGCACGAGCTCGGTCTCTCCACGAGCACAGTGCGCACGCACCTGCACAACACCTACGCCAAGCTGGGCGCGGTGGACCGCGCCCAGGCGGTGTTGATCGCCACCGAGCGGGGCTGGATCTAGCCCCTAAGTACTCTTCGCGGGTGGCGCCCCCCGCGAGTCCGGTTCTATCAGACGTCCAGATCGCAACCTTCGCCGAGCTGGGCGAGGAGCGCACGGCCGAGGTGGGGGAATACCTCTTCCGGGTGGGCGATCAGCGCTATCCCTTCATCGTCATCCTCGAGGGCGAGGTAGCGATCCAGGACGCGGCGGGGGCCGAGATCATCCGGCACGGAGCGTCGGGCTTCCTGGGCGAGATGAACCTGCTGTCGGGCCAGACCGTGTACCTCGACGCCCTGGTCACGAAGGCCATGCGCTACATCGCCGTGGACCGGGACGTGCTGCGCCCGCTGCTCTTCGACGACGCCTCGCTGGCCGACCTCCTGCTGTCCACCTTCATGCGTCGGCGCGAGGCGCTGCAAGAGCGTCAGGGGGTCGGTGTCGAGATCGTCGGCCCGGCCTCGTCGCCCCGGACCCGGCAGACGGTGGACTGGGCCAGGCGCAACCGCCTGCCCAACAGCTGGCGCGATCCCGAACATGCCGACGACCCCGAGGCCGCGGCGCTCATCCAGGCGCTCGACCCGGACCGGCTTCCGCTGGTACGGCTCCCCGGGGGAGAGGACCTGGTCGGTCCCAGCAACGGGGAGCTCTCGCGGGCGCTGGGGATCGGCCTCGAGCTGGAGCCGCGCGAAGAGGTCGATCTCCTGGTCATCGGCGGAGGTCCCGCGGGGCTCGGTGCGTCCGTCTACGGCGCGTCCGAGGGACTCGACACCCTGGTGGTGGAGAGCACGGCGCTCGGCGGGCAGGCCGGGGCCTCACGACGGATCGAGAACTACCTTGGCTTCCCGGCCGGCATTACCGGCAACGAGCTCACCAGCCGCGCGATCACCCAGGCACGCAAGTTCGGCACGCGCACCGCGACCCCCTACCGCGCGCTCGCGCTCGAGCCGAACGGCGACCGGCACGTGGTGCGGCTGGAAGAGGACCACGAGGTGGCGGCTCGCGCCGTGGTGCTGGCCACGGGCGCCGAGTACCGCCGCCTGCCGGTGGAGGGACTGGACGAATACGAGGGCCTGAGCGTGTTCTATGCCGCCGGGCCGCCCGAAGCCCAGCGCTGCGGCGCCACGCGCGTGGGGGTCGTCGGCGGCGGCAACTCCGCCGGGCAGGCCGCGGTCTGGCTGGCGCGCGGCGGGGCGCTGGTGACGCTGCTGCATCGTCGCGGCAATCTGCGCGAGACGATGTCGGACTACCTGATCGCCGAAGTGGAGCAGCACGGCGTGGCGGTACGCGACCGCAGCGAGATCAACGAGTTGCACGGATCGGCCGGGCAGCTGGAGGCGGTGACCCTGACCGATGGCGATCGGCTCCCGTTCTCCTTCCTGTTCCTGTTCCTGGGCGCCGCTCCCTGCACCGACTGGCTCGGCCGCTCGGTGGCGCGCGACGACCACGGGTTCGTGCTCACCGGCTCCGAGGCGGGCGCGGAGGGGCTGCTGGAGACGAGCGTGCCCGGCATCTACGCCGCCGGCGACGTGCGCTCCGGCTCGGTCAAGCGCTGCGCGACCGCGGTGGGGGAGGGCGCGATGGTCGTGCGCTTCGTCCACGACCGGCTCGCCGCGGCGGCGTCGCGGGCGCTCAGCGGCTTCTGATCCGGTCCAGGTTGCGGTACTGCAGCTGCATGCGCCTGTTGCCCCGCAGCCGCTCCTCGTTGCGCTCCAGGAACTCCCAGTAGCCCCGCGTGAACGGGCAGGCGTCGTCGCCGTCGCGCTTGGCCGGGTCGTAGCGGCAGTCGCCGCAGAAGTCCGACATGCGGTCGATGTAGCGCCCGCTCGCCGCGTAGGGCTTGGTCATCATCCGGCCGCCGTCGCCGTAGGTGGCCATGCCCACCGCGTTCGGTCCCATCACCCACTCGAAACCGTCGATGAAGGTGTGGTGAAACCAGTCGAAGGCCTCGCGCGGCGTGCACCCCGCGCAGCAGCATCAGATTCCCGAACACCATCAGGCGCACGATGTGGTGGGCGTAAGCCGTCTCGCGCAGGCCGGCCACCGAGTCGGCTACGCAGCGCATCTCGGTGTCGCCGCTCCACAGGTACTCGGGCAGGCGCCGGCGGGCGCGCAGGGCGTTCATCGAGCGCCAGTCGCTGGCGTGGAGCCAGTACATGCCCCACACGTACTCGCGCCAGCCGATCACCTGGCGCACGAAGCCCTCCACGGCGCTGACCGGGGCGTGGCCCTCGCGGTAGGCCCGCTCCGCGGCCTCGGCTGCGTCGAGCGGATGGAGCAGGCCGAGATTCAGCGACGAGGACAGGTGGGCGTGCCACATGAAGCGCTCGCCGTGGAGCATCGCGTCCTGCCAGCGCCCGAAGTCCGGCAGGCGGTTCTCAACGAAGTGGCCGAGCGCACGGCAGCGCCTGGTCGTGGGTGGCCGGCCATAGGCGCGGCCCGTCGTCGCCGAAGGTGGACAGGCGCATGCGGTCGAGATCGCGCCGGACCTCGTCGTCGATGTCGTCCTCGCGTGGCCGGTACGGGCGGGGCGGTCGCTGGTCGCGCGGCGGCGGCTCACGGTTCTCGCGATCGAAGTTCCAGCGCCCGCCGGCGGGCTCGTCGCCGTCCATGAGCAGGTCGAAGCGCCTGCGCTGAGCGCGGTAGAAGTCCTCCATCACGAGCCGCCTACGACCCTCCGCCCAGGCGCGGAACTCGTCCGGGTGGGTGAGGAAGAGCGTGCCCTCCACGAGCTCCACCCGGCCGAGCTCGGCCAGCCCGCGGCCGCCCACGCTCGAGGGCTCGAGCAGTCGCACCGTCTCTGGCCGCGCCCGCCGGACGTGGCCTCGCAGGCCGGCGGCGAGGCTCTCGGCCCGCACGTAGTCGACCTCCACGCCGCGCTCCTCGAGCTCCGCCGCGAAATGCCGCATCGCCGAGAGCACCAGGTGGAGCTTCTGGCGATGCCAGGGCGCAGCCCGCAACCTGGCCTCCGACTCGACCATGAGCACGCGCTCCACTCCCTCGAGCGCGGGGTTTCGGTGGCTGAGCTGGTCGCCGAGGATCCAGGCGCTGGCGCCGGACATCAAAAGGTGTACGGTCGGAACGTGGGCGCCGAGCAGAAGGTGACGTTCTGCCGCATCTGCGAGCCCCTGTGCGGGATGGTCGCGACCGTTGAGGACGGTCGCGTGGTCAAGCTGCGGCCCGACCGCGACCACCCGCTCTCCGCCGGCTACGCCTGCCCCAAGGGCATCGCGATGGCCGACGTCCAGAACGACCCCGATCGCGTGACCCACCCGCTGCGCCGCACGCGCGAGGGCGAGTTCGAGCGGGTCTCCTGGGACGCCGCCATGGAGGACATCGCCACCCGCCTCCGGCACGTTCCGCCCGCGAGCGTGGGCTGGTACATGGGCAACCCCGGCGCCTTCTCCTACTCGCACACGCTGTGGGTCAAGGGCTTTCTCGACGGGCTTGGCTCGCCGCACTACTACTCGGCCGGCTCGCAGGACGTGAACAACCGCTTCGCCGCGAGCGCGCTGCTCTACGGCACGCCGCTGCTCGTGCCGATCCCGGACTTAAAGCGCACGCGGCTGCTCCTCATGGTGGGCGCCAACCCGCTCGTCTCGCACGGCTCGCTGCTGTCCGCGCCGCGCGTGCGTGAGCAGCTGCTCGACGTCGGGCGCGTGGTGGTGGTCGACCCGCGTCGCACCGAGACCGCGCGCCAGTTCGAGCACCTGCCGATCCGGCCCGACACCGATGCTCTGCTGCTGCTCTCGATGCTGGCCGTGATCTTCGAAGACGACCTGGCCGACAGGCGCTTCCTCGAGCAGATGAGCGACGGCGCGGGCGAGCTCGAGAGGCTGGCCGGCGGCCATCCCCCCGAGCAGACCGAGGCGCGCACGGGCATCCCGGCGGCGCGCCTACGAGAGCTCGCCCGGGACTTCGCCTCCGCCGAGGGCGCCGCGGCCTACGGGCGAACCGGCTCCTGTCTCGGGCGCTTCGGCACCCTGGTGGCCTTCCTGCTCGACGCGCTGAACGCGGTGACCGGCAACCTCGACCGCCCGGGCGGCGCGGTGTTCGGCCGCCCGCCGATACCGCTCGACGACGTGGGCGAGCAGGTGGGCCTCGACACCTACGGCAAGCTGCGCTCGCGCATCGGCGACTTTCCCGACGTGATCGGCAACCTGCCCGCCTCGCTGATGTCGCGGGAGATCGAGACTCCTGGCGACGGCCAGATCCGGGCGCTGTTCGTCTCCGCCGGCAACCCGGTGCTGTCGGTGCCCGACGGCGGGGCGCTCGAGCACGCGCTCGGCCGGCTCGAGCTGTGCGTCTCGCTCGACCTCTACGTGAACGAGACCAACCGCCACGCCGACTACATCCTGCCCACCACCACCTTCTACGAGCGCGAGGACCTGCCGATCGCCCTGATGGGCTTCTTCACCACGCCCTTCATCCAGTTCACGGACGCCGTGGCCGAGCCGCCCGGCGAGTGCCGACAGGAGTGGGCGATCGTCGACGAGCTCTCGCGCCGCCTGGGCGTAGCGCCCTACAGCGCGCCGCCGCTGCGGCGGCTGGCCAAGCTGGGCGTGCGCCTGCGGCCGCAGCAACTCGCAGACCTGCTGCTTCGCACCGGGCCCCACGGTGATCGCTTTGGCCTGCGCCGCGGAGGGCTCAGCCTGAAGAAGCTGAGAGCCAACCCGCACGGCATCGTGCTGGGCGAGCACGTGGCCACGGGCGTACTGTCGGAGAGGCTTCGCACGCCGGGCAAGCGAGTGCAGCTGGCCCCCGCCGAGATCGGGTCCGAGATCGAGCGCCTCCGGTCGTCGAACGGCGACCACCCCGATTTCCCGTTGCGGCTCATCGGGATGCGGGAGCTGCGCTCGCACAACTCGTGGATGCACAACTCGCCCCTGCTCATGCGCGGCGGCCGCGTGCAGGCGCTGCGGATCCATCCCGACGACGCCGCGGCCTGCGGCCTGGAGGACGGCGGCACGGCACGGCTCGAGTCCAAGAACGGGGAGGTGAGCGTTCCGGTGAAGGTCACCGACGAGCTGACCCCCGGGACCGTGGCGCTGCCCCACGGCTGGGGCCACCGCGGCGGCTGGCAGCTGGCCAACCGCAACGCCGGCGCCAACGTGAACCTGCTGGCCGGGGCCAGCCCGGACGACCTCGAGCCGCTGGCGGGAATGGCGTTCCTGAACGGCATCCCGGTGCGGGTGTCGCCCGCAGCCGCCTAGGCCAGCCGCAGCGGCACGCGTCACCAGCACGCGGGTCCCGAGCTCCGAGGTCTCGATGTCCAGGTCCCCGTCGAGGAGCTCGGCCCGCTCGCGCATGCTGGCCAGCCCGAAGTGGCCGGGCTCGTCGGCCCCGAGCGGGTCGCCGTTCACGAAGCCGTGACCGTTGTCGGCCACCCGCAGCTCCACCACCCGGCCCACGCTGCGGAGGTTGATCGAGACCGTGTCCGCCTGGGCGTGGCGGCCGGCGTTGACCACCGCCTCCTGAACGATCCGGAACAGGTCACCGGCCACCTGGGGAGCGAGGTCGATGCGCTGGATGGTCGCCATCACCTCGAAGCCGTAGCGCCGCTTCCAGACCGGCATGCAGTTCTGCGACCGCGGTGTCGAAGCTCAGCTCGTGGAAGGCGTAAGGGCCCAGGTCGACGATCTCGTCACGCAGCGTGCCCACGTTGCGGGTGGCGAGCTCGCGCGCCTCCTCGATGAGGCCCGAGCTTTCGTCCGCGCGTCCGTCGTCCGCGGCCTGGGCGGCCGCCGACAGGATCATGTCGAGCGCAATCAGCTCCTGCACCGGGCCGTCGTGAAGGGACTCCGCCACGCGGCGGCGGACCTCGTTCTCGGCCTGAAGGGTGCGGCGCGACAGGCCGCGGGCGCGCAGCCGCGACGCCGACTCCGCCGACCGCAACATGCCCACCACGAGGCCGGTGGCCAGGGCGGAGAGCACGAACACCACCTCGTAGAACGCGAGCACGTCGCCGGTCACGGGCTCGTCGCCCCGTAGATGGGTGGCCACCACCAGGGCGAGCGACCCGCACGCGGCGAGGGCGATGCCGCGCCGCCCGCCCTGGAAGTGGGCGTGGGCGGCCACCAGGAAGAGCGCCGCCAGCCGCACCGCTCCCAGGGTTTCCGGCGCCACCAGTTCGAGGAGCACGAGCAGGGCGAAGTCCACGACCGGCACGACTGGGTTCAGCACGAACTCCGGTCGCCGCCGAGCGAGGACGAAGCCGGCCACCGTCCAGGGCAGGGCGAGGCCGCCGAGCACGAGCGCCGCCGCCACGTCGTGTTCCAGGCCGAGTGCGACCAGCGCGAGCAGCGCCACGACCACCGCCGCGACGCGAATGGCCGCGAAGACCCTCACGGGCCCCGCCGACTCGATCGGCAGCCGGCCCAACATCACCTACCGGCGCGCCGGCGCAGGCCGAGGCGCAGTCTCCACGCCACCACGCCGGCGCCCGCCGAGTCGATCAGCCAGTCAACCGGGGTGGCGTGGCGGCCTTCCACGAACGATTGGTGCAGCTCGTCGGTGGCCGCGTAGGCGCTGCAGATCAGGAAGGCGATGAGCGCCGCGCGCGCGCGGCCCGGACCGGGGCTCGAGCGCGCGCCACCACAGCAGGCAGAGCAACGCGTACTCGGCGAAGTGGATGATCTTGCGACCGATCAGGTCGATGGTGCCCAGACCCGAGTTGAGGCTCGGCTGGGCCGAGGCGAAGAAGATCAGGGCCATGAGCGCCAGCGGCGCGAGCCAAGGTGCGAGGCGCCGGAGTGACGGCATCCCCATACCCTAAAGTCGCTCCCGTGCTGGTGATAACCACCAAGTCGCCCTACGCGGTCCGAGCCCTCGCCGAGCTGGCCCGCCGCGGCAACGCGGCACCCGTCCCAATCGGGGAGATAGCCAGAGCGCGCGACATCCCGGTGCAGTTCCTCGAAGGCCTGTTCGCGACCCTGCGCCGCGCAGGTGTGCTCCAGTCCCAGCGCGGCGTGAAGGGCGGTTACACGTTCGCCCGCCCGCCCGCCGAGCTGACGGTGCTGGAGGTGGTGGAGCTGCTCGAGGGAGAGCTCGGCACGGACGCGGCCGCCTCGGGCCCCGTCTGGAGCGAGGCCGTCGAGGCGGTCAAGAACGTGCTCGGCGGGGCGACGATCGCCGACGTCGCGGAGCGCGAGGCCCAGGCGGCCACGGCCCCGATGTACTACATCTAGAGGCGGGGTAGGCGTAGCGCGGGATTCCGCATACCTATGCGCAACTCGACCGCCACGGAACCGCGCCGCCACCGGCCATCAGAGCTTCGACCTGCTGCTCGTTGACCAGCCGCGGGCCCGCGTTTGACCGGCGCAACTTGGCCTCACGGACGCAGATCGCGGCCAGGTCGATGCAGCTCCGACACGCCGCGGAAAGCTACGGCCTCAACGGCACCGTTCCGAAACGTCGCACCCCCGCGAGGAGACCTGCCCACCCCGGCGGCGCGCCGGTAGTGGGCAGGTTCGCGGCGCTCAGTAGTCCACGTCGTAACGCACGCGCGCGCGGAAGCTGAAACGGGTGCCGCTGTCGTACTCGGAGCAGAGGATCCGGGTGCCGCCGGTCTTTCGGCAATACCAGGTCACGTAGCCGTCGTAGAACGGCCGCGCCATACGCGGGTGGCCGCCCTGGCGGCGGATCTTGGCCCGGAACTCGCCCAGCGCATAGCGCACCGATGAGCAGCTCATGCCCTTCGCGCTCGCGCCTCGGTAAATCACCAGGTAGCCACCACGGGTCCAGTCACTCGCCTTGACCGGGCAGTAGCTCGCGGCTTTTTCATCGGAGAGTCCTCCTTGCTAGTCGCTGTGAGTCCATGCCTTCGGCACAGAGTCCGCACCAGACCGTCGGCGTGGCCGCATACCGCTCACTTCGCGCCGGGTCTCGTGGTGAGCGAAGGTCTCAATGCGGTCGCACCAGGTCACCCAGCGTCCGCCTTCGGCCTCTTCGAAGTTATCGTCACGACGGGCGCCCAGCATTAGCGTGCTGCCGCCGGTCTCACCGGGCCGCGCGGTCCTGAATGATTGCCTTGCTCAGACTTCCGGAGCCACGTCGTGCATGGCCCGCTTAACCGCCACGTCCGAACCTCCTGGCGGCACTGCTATTGGCGGCGCCGCGCCGGGTGGTCGAGGCGATAACGCGGTGGGTGATGCCGAGCTCCAAGGCGCCGCGGTGCAGACGACTGCTGAGGGACGTTTATTCCCGCAGCCCCACGGCTTCGAGGGCCTCCTGCTTGGTCTGGTAGAGCGTGAGCGACGTCTGCTCGCCGTTTCGAATCGTGACCAACCAGGCGCTTCGAGCCTCCACTTCCACTCCATCTCGTCCGCGTAGGTAGGTGACGTTTTCGGCGACCAAGAGGCCGTCCTTGACCTCCTCCGGGTCATTTAGAAGGTCAATCCGAACTTCGTCCCACGCGGCGAGAAAACGCTCCACAAACCCGCGGATCTCGTCGTGCCCCCGAAGGACACCCGCATCGACTCCACGAGAGTTGGACCAGTCAAGTACCGCGTCGGGCGCCCAGTCCTGCAAGAAGCCATCGAGGTCACCGCGGTTGTACGCAGCGGTAGCTCGGCGCACCAGCTCGATGTTCTCCTGCGACATCGCTAGCCGAGTATCCCCCGGCGGGGGGAGGGTAGCCAGTGACTGGTCAGATGCCATGAGATGTCTACTCGCCGTGGCCGCGTCGCTTTCGGTATTGGTCGTGTCGGCGACGCCGGCGGAGGCGGTCACGCCGAAGTGTGGGAAGCCTCGGGGGTACACGAAGGACGGGCGGACGCAGTCGCTGAACATCCGATGCCGTGAGGCCAGGTCGGTTTTTACCCCGCCGGAAGGTGAATCGCCTAGTCGCGTTCGCGTGGTTGCGGTCGTCTCCGCCGCGAGGCCCCGCGTGTCGCTCGAGACGACGAGCAGGTGTCGTCCGTGGCGCGGTCGCTTTGCGCACGTCGCGCAAAGCGGCACTGCCGGCTCCGCCTAGGGCGGCAGCCCGGCGGCCTGGCGCGCCCCGTTGGGGTCGGCAAAGGATTCGACGCGGACGACCCGCCCATCGCGGACGGTCAAGAGCGAGGATCGGGTCTCATCGACTTCGAGCTCGTGCGTCCGGCCGATGATGTGCACGACGACCGCTACCTGATCACCGGCGTCGTCGAACCTCAGCGTCTCAACCAGGTACCTCTCCCAAGCCGAGAGGAACTCACTCCAGAAGCGCCGCACGCCGTCAAAGCCGTGGTAACTGTCGACGGCAAGCAATGACTCAGTGACCGGGACCCACTCGATCTCCGGATCCAAGAAACGGCCGAGAGCGTCATCGGACATGCGCTGCTCGAACTCTTGTGTGGAGCCCTCGCTCGCAAGCTCCGCGTAGAGTCGGCGGACCAGTTCGACGTTCTCCTTTGACACCGCGTTCCCAGTGTCTCGCATAGTGCTCAACCGTCGGCGGCAGCACCGGTGGTCGACGGAGCGCCGCGACTCGCGTCGCGCTGCCCTGGTTGATTAGCATCGCGTCGGTGTCCTCGCGGGGGAGCCTGGACTTCTACGACGCCGAGCTGCGCGCTCACCACGAGCACCTTCGCGCGTCCTACGGGATCAGCCCCGGTGACGAGGTAGTCGACATCGGATGCGGAACCGGGCTCACGACTCGCGAGGCGGCGCGCGCCGCGGCGCCAGGCCGCGTTGTCGGCGTGGACGTGTCCGAGCGCATGCTCGAGCGCGCCCGTCAGGTGACGGCGGCCGAACGGCTCGACAACGTCCGATACGAGCTGGGAGACGCCCAGGTGCATCGTTTCGACCCCGCCGGCTTCGACGTGGCGATCAGCCGCTTCGGGACGATGTTCTTCTCCGACCCTGCCGCCGCATTCGCCAACATCGCCGCCGCCCTTCGACCCGGGGCGCGCCTGGTGCTGCTTGTCTGGCAGCGACACGAGCACAACGAATGGGCGCGCGCGATCGACGCCGCGCTGGGCGACGCGGCGCAGCCCCCGCAGCGGGGCGCGGACCCGTTCTCGCTCGGCGATGCCGAATTCACCGCCGACATGCTCGAGGGCGCCGGCTTCGACGGGATGCGCTTCGAGGACGTCAGCCAGCCGGTCCTCTATGGACACGACCTCGACGCCGCGCTCGCGTTCGTCCGGGGGTTTCAGGGCACGAGCGCGGCCCTCGCAAGCCTGAGCGACCGCGAGGCGGCTAGTACCGTCGAGCGCCTGCGCGACACGCTCGCGGCGCACTACGACGACGAGCGCGGCGTGGTCCTCGATGCGCGTTCCTGGCTGATCACGGCCCGGCGACGCGGCTAAGACATTGAGACCAACGACCCCGGGCTGGGTCCGCTCGGTCGACACACGTCGCCCGGCGGTGTTTGGGCGCGTCCCGGCCTGCCCCGCGCTTTGTGCCCCACCGCTTCGAGGGCCTCGCCTGAGCCGGTGACGCGCCGGCTACCTCTGGAGATAGGCGAGGAAACAAGGGTCGGCGTGGGCTTGCCACTGGCGACGGTTCTCGAGGGGACCTGGGCCGATCCCGCTGCAGCTCAGCCGTCGATGATGAGGTCGCGGCAGACCTCACGTCGCCTGGCGACCGGGCTCGATTAGGGTTCGCGCGTACATGAGGCTGTTCAGCCAGGACAAGAAAGTCGAGTCGCTCAAACGCGCGCCTCTCTTCGCAGGTCTTTCGCGTAAGGAGCTCGTCCAGCTCGCCCGGTTGAGCGACGATGTAGAAGTTCCGGCCGGGAGGGTGCTCTGCAAGGAAGGCGACCGAGGGCGGGAGTTCTTCGTGCTCGTTGAAGGCGAGGTCGATGTCGCCAGGAAGGGGAGGCGCGTGGCAACGCTGGGCGCGGGCGACTTCGTCGGGGAGATCTCGCTGCTCGAGCCGACGCCCCGTACCGCCACCGTCACGGCGAAGACGCCGCTGCGCTTCTTCGTGCTCACGCCCAGGGACTTCAAGCAGATGCTCGAAGAGAACCCGAGCGTTGAGCGCAAGATCCTGCGAGCGCTTGCGCGACGAGTTCTGGAACTCTCCAGGGAGGACCCGACGCTCGCCTAGGAACGGACTAGCGACCCGAGTGCGCTGTCGACTGCACTCCACCCCACGGAAAGCCGCTCATGACGCGGGTTCGGTGGCATGTACTACATCTAGCGGTTGCCTGTCCGGGGGCGAGTTTGCGGTTGGGGCTTCGGCCAACACTGCGCTGCGTTCGGGTACGAACGGTCGCCGGAGTGTCCTTGACCTAGCTGATCGGCCCGCGGTACGCTCGGCAAACCACCCACGAGCGAGTTGCGAGCAGGTTGCTCCTCGGACGTGCGGGGGTTTCGCGTCTGCACGCAACTCTGAGAAGGGAGCCGGGGCAATGGCTTCGCTTTCGGCGTTGCATGTCCGACGATTCGTGACAGGCCGGCTGGGAGTGGCTGTGGGGGTGCGATCGATCGCGGTACTCGCGCTGCTGGTCGCACTCACTGTTTCGCCCAGCGCCGCAGCCGCGTCAGGTCACCCGTCACACCCGCACGTGATACCGCCGTTCGGGAAGCTCTACGACCGCCTGTCCGTGGCTTGGTGGCAGTACACCCTGGCACAGCCCGCCGCGTCGAACCCGCTGCAGGATCCGACCGGCGCCGGATGCCGCGTGGGACAGTCCGGCCCGGTCTTTTTCCTGGTCGGAACGATCGGGACTGGGGAAGCCACGCGCGATCAGTGCACCGTACGCGGACGTAAGGCGTTGTTCTTTCCCCTGCTCAACGCCTTCGACGTCCACGTCCCAGGCGACGGTCTCGACACGCCCGAACTGGTGTGGGAGGACTTTCTCTCGTTCGGGTTCCGAGCCGACCAGCTTCGGGCCAGAGTCGACGGCGTCCGGATCAAGAGTCTCAACCCCCGGACCACCCCTTACCGCGCCTGCGCCGCGCCCATCGCCGACTGTGCGCGACCATTCTCGCTCACGCTTCCCGAGGGCAACTTGTTTGGGATCGACGCAGGGACATACGCTCCTGCGGTGGCCGACGGGTTCTACTTGCTGCTCGCCCCACTCAAGGCAGGCACGCATACCATCGAGTTCGGTGGTTCGGGCAATTTCGACGGACCGACCTCCCAGGACATCACCTACCACCTGCGAGTTCTGCGCTAGCCCTACAACTTAGGTCTACTCCGGCTGCCGCGGCGCCTCCGGCTCGGTCGGCGCCGGCTCCGTCGGTGCCTGCTCGGTGGGCGCGGCGGCCGGTTGCTCCGGAGCCGTAAGCGATGGGCTGGCGCCCTCGGCTTGGGCGTCCCAGACCTTGTTGAGCTCGTACTGCGCGTACCAGAGCCCCACGGGGCCGATCAGCAGCAACAGGATGAACACCACCGGGCCGCTGGCACGGTTGGCCATGCCGACCGTCTCCTGTGAACGCTCGATGCGACCGGACGTGGTCCACAAGGTGACGATCGCCGGCACGATGATCAGCGCGCCGAGGGTGATCGCAAGAACGGAGTTGCCCGGGTTCTCGCCCAGGTCGGTGTTCCGGGCCCGGCCCAGGTCGCGCATCTCGCGGTTGATGAAATACCACCAGAAGATGTAGTAGATGCCGAGGGTGATGAGGCTCAGCCCGACGACCCCGAGTGGGTTCCGGACCTTTGCCGTCGATGCGGTGCCTGCGATCTGAACTTCCTGGGCCATGCGGTCGCTCCTGTCGCGTGCCGGGGCGGGCCCGCCCCGGCTGAGCGAGGAGCGTAACCGCTACGCCTTGGCCTTTGCGCGGGTGGAGGGACTCTTGCGCTTGGAGCTGGACGGACTCTTGCGCTTGGAGCTGGACGGACTCTTGCGCTTGGAGCTGGACGGACTCTTGCGCTTGGATTCCGTTGTGGTCCTGTGCGACGCCCTCCCGTCGATCTCAGACACCGGGATCTCGTCGTGAGCCACGTCCACGGACAGCTCGGGAAGCAGGCCGGCGAGGTACTCCTGCATCCGCTCCTCCTGGCGCTTTATGTCGCGCGCCACCTTCGCCGTCTGCTTGTCGCCGACGGCGGAGGCGAGCGACTCGATGACCGTGTAGGTCGCGATCTCGTACGCCTCCTCCTCGTATTGAGTGCGGGCGTTGTGAAGCATCTTGCCCTGCTCACCCTCGCCCCTCACCGTGTGCAGGGGACCCTGGGCGGCGGCCTTCGCCTTCCCGACCACCTCTGAAACGCGCTCAGCGGCGTTGCTCAAGCCCTCGGGCCCGGGAAGCGTGACCGTCTCGGGGCTGCCACCGAGTTGCTTGATGCGCCTCGACACCTGAGTCGCGTGCGACTTCGTCTCCTTCAGGTGATCCTTGAGCCGCTTCGCGTAGTCCTTGCGGGTAGTCACCTCCACGTGCGCGGTGAGTGCCGTCTCGAGCTGCTTCTCCTTCGTGTACGCCTCGTTGAGCAGCTGAACGAGTTTTGCGTCGCGGGTCGGAGTGTCACTCACTTGGGTTGTCCTCTCTGATCGGTCACTTCGGGTCTACTACGGCCTACCCGAAGATCGGCGAACGCACGCCGCCCCGCAGAATTCCCTGCAATTTGGTTAGAACACCCTCTCATGGGTACGCACCCTGTAGACGTACGTCTTCGAGTCGAGAGGTATCCGAAAGATGGCCACCAGCAAGCCCGCATCGGGCAGCAAGCCGGCGAAGAAGTCGACGGCGAAAAAATCGACGGCAAAGAAGCCGGCGACATCGCGCTCGAAGACGGCTGCCTCCACTCGCAGCCGCAGCAGCGCCTCGCGCTCGAGCAACGGCTCGTCGCGTTCGAGCGGCGCCACCGCCAAGCGGAGCTCCGCGCGCCGGGCCAAGACGAGCTCGGCCCAGAGCAGGGCGAGCTCGGCTCAGAGCCGCAGCGGCGGCAGCCAGCAGAGCAACGGGGTCGTAGGGACGCTCAAGCAGGCCGCGTCCAAGGCCAAGGGCCCGGCGGTCGCAGTCGGAGCCACGGCGGCCGGCGTCGCCGGCGGGATGCTGCTCAAGGGGCGGATGCGCCGCAAGACCGTGCTGGGCGTGCCGGTGCCGCGCTCCCTGAGCAAGGTAAGCCTCTCCGACGTGGACCTCCACTCGATGGCGAAGACCGTGGGCAAGGCGAGCAAGGATCTAGGTAAGACCACCAAGACCGTGTCCAAGGACATCGAGCGCGTCGGCGAGCAGGTCGAGCGCATCGGGAAGATCCTGGGCTAGGACCGTACTCCCCATGGCCACGACCCGGACCCGACCCACGTCCGCATCGAACGGCAGCGCCGGCGCCAACAAGGCGGTGGCGAAGGCAAAGGAGGCCGGTGACTCTGTCGCGTCGGCGGCCGGCAGCGCGAAGGGCCCGCTGCTGGCGGCGGGCGCAGCAACCGCCGGACTCATCGGAGGTATGGCGCTCGGGTCGCGGATGGGCTCCAAGCGCCGCAGCATCCTCAGTCCGCGCCGCAAGGTCCTCGGCGTTCCGGTGGGCCGCAAGAGCGGCCTCGTGGTTGCGGCGGGCGCACTTACCAAGGCGGCCCGTGAGCTGGGCTCAGCCACGAACCGTGCCTCCGGCGCCGCAGACGACATCCACCAGGTACGCGAGCAGCTCGACAAGTCGAACCGCCAGTCCCCGGTCGAGGTCCTGCTGGATGGCCTGACCCACCGCCGCGGGGCTCACAAGCGGGAGTCGTAGCGCGCTAGGTCCGCCACCCGCCACCGGTACCCTCGTGCCGGATGAGCGTGTCGCCACCCACCCGGGCGATTCCGGACAACCTCGCCGAGATCTTCGGCAACACGCCGATGGTCCGGCTCACGCGCGTGGCGCCCGACTGCGGCGCTGAGCTGGTCGCGAAGCTCGAGGCCTACAACCCGGCCGGCAGCGTGAAGGACCGCATCGGGATCGCCATGATCGACGCCGCGGAGGCCGAGGGGCGCATCGAGCCGGGGCGCAACACCATCGTGGAGTCCACGTCGGGCAACACGGGAATCGCGCTGGCCTTCGTCTGCGCCGCCAAGGGCTACGACCTCGTGCTCACGATGCCTCAGGGCATGAGCCGCGAGCGGGACAACCTGCTGCGCATGTACGGCGCCGAGGTGGTGCTGGTGGAGTCGATGGGTGGCATGAACGAGGCGGTGGAGGAGGCGCGCCGCATCTGTCGCGAGCGCGGCAACTGCTACGTGCCCAACCAGTTCTCCAACCCGGCCAACCCCGAGATCCATCGCCGCACCACCGCCGAGGAGATCTGGCGCGACATGGAGGGCCGGATCGACGTGCTCGTGGCCGGGGTCGGAACCGGCGGCACGATCACCGGCTGCGGGGAGCGGCTGAAGGAGCACAACCCCGACCTGTACGTGGTGGCCGTCGAGCCCGCGGCGTCACCGGTGCTGTCGGGCGGCTCGGCGGGTCCGCACAAGATCCAGGGCATCGGCGCCGGCTTCGTGCCCGAGGTGCTCAACCGCGACGTGATCGACGAGATCCTGCCCGTCAGTGACGAGGACGCCATCGAGACCGCCCGCCTGTGCGCGCGGCGCGAGGGCGTCCTGGCCGGCATCTCCTGCGGCGCGGCACTGTGGGGCGCGATCCAGGTGGGCTCGCGACCGGAGCTGCACGGCAAGCGCGTGGCGCTGATCATGCCCGACTCGGGCGAGCGTTACGTGAGCCTGCCGTTCTTCACCCCGTGATCGGCCTGGGCACATTCGCGCGCGTTACTCGCGAGGTCCGCGAGGATCTGACCGCCGCCCAGGAGCGCGATCCGGCGGCGCGCAGCGTGGGCCGAGGGGAGATGCTGCTCACCTACGGAGGCGTGCAGGCGCTGCTGTCTCACCGCATCACCCACGCGATGCACGACGCCGGAGTGCCGCTCGCGCCGCGTGTGATGGCCAACGTGACCAAGATGGTCACCGGCATCGAGATCCATCCCGCCGCCCGCATCGGCCGCGGGCTGTTCATCGACCACGGTTCGGGCGTGGTGATCGGCGAGACGGCCGAGGTGGGCGACGACGTGACGATGTATCAGGGCGTGACCCTCGGCGGCACCGGGTTCGCGCGCGGCAAGCGCCATCCCACCGTCGGCGACCAGGTGATGATCGGCGCCGGCTCAAAGCTGCTCGGACCGATCGACATCGGCGACTGCGCGAAGATCGGCGCCAACTCGGTGGTGATCCACGATGTGCCGGCCAACGCCACGGTGGTCGGCAACCCCGGCCATCCGGTGCGCGTGGACGGCCGCAAGCCCAGTGGCCCCGATGCCGACTGGAGCCACCTGCCCGACCCGGTGGCGGATGCGATACGCGGTCTGGCCAACCGGCTCACCGAGGTTGAGGAGCTGATGGCCGAGCTCACCGGCCGCAAGCCCGAGGGCGCCGAGGTCAAGCCGTTGAAGAGCCGCCGCGGGCCGGACTCGGCCGGGGGCTAGTAGAAGACCGTTCGCGTCCGGTGGCGCGGAACGGCCTTGTACTCCGGCGCCTGACCGCGGTTCCACAGCCAGATGTCGAGCACGCGCGGCGGCGTGCCGGTTCGAGCCGCGATCAGCTCGCAGGCGTGGAGCGCGCACGCTCGGATCTCGCGCTCCTCCTCGCCCGGCGGGAGCAGCTCGCCGGCGTCAATGCGAGCGGCAAGTTCGGGGGCGTAGCGCAACACGCCGTCCATGCGGAGCACGTGCGGGACGAGGTTGTCGGCGAAGATCGTGAGGCGGTCGAGGTCGGCGAACTCGGCCACGCCCGCGAGGGCGAGGTCGTTGGGCGCGATCTGGGCGCGCTTGTAGAAGCCGGGGTCGTCGAAAAAGGGCATTCCGGCCGCGAGCAGCGAGGCCAGGCGCTCGGCCGATCCGCCCGCCTCCTGCACGAGCTCCAGGGCGCTGCGCGCGCCCAGGAACGTTCCCAGGTCGCGCAGGGCCGCCGCGTAGAGGGCCATCAGCTCGTGACTCGGCTCCTGGCCCAGTACGCCCGCCACCGTGGCCGCATCGAGCTGTCGCAGCTCTTCGGGGGACCACGGGCCGGCCTCACGCCAGCGGTCGGCCAGCGCCCAGGCAACCGTGAAGTAGCCCGAGCAGCCGGGCCGCTTGCGCAGGGTCGGAAACCAGCCTGAGCCGAAGTTGATCGCGTCCAGGGTGAGCATGTAGCCGGCCACGTGCTCGCGCGTGCCCTCGAGGTAGTGGCGCTCGGGATCGAGCTCCGGTGCCGGGGCGGCGCCCACCTCGGCGAGCGCATCCAGGTCGATCTGCACATGGCGCGCGTCCGCTGCGATCGCCGCACAGCTCTCCCTGACCTCGTCGAGCAGCCCCACTGGCGCGCGAGGGTAGCTTCCTAGACTCAGGCCGGTGCCGCCCGCGCTCGCCTGCCAGCAGCTGTCCAAACGGTACGGGTCGACCATCGCGCTCGCGGGGGTCGACCTGTCCGTCGAGCCCGGTGAGCTGCTCGGCCTCCTTGGGCCCAACGGGGCGGGCAAGTCGACCCTCACCAAGATCGCCTGCGGCCTCGTCAGGGCGGACGGAGGCCAGGCCGAAGTGGAGGGGGAGGCCGCCGGATCCGCCGCGGCGAGGGCCGCCATCGGCTATCTCGCCGAGCTGTTTCGCTTCCCCGACTGGCTGTCCGCGGACGAGCTGCTTGGCCTCCATCAGGCGCTCGCCGGCTCGGAGGGCGGCGCGGAGGAGCGAGCCGAGCTGCTCGACCTGGTGGAGCTCGGCGATGCGCACGAAACGCGGGTCGACGCCATGTCCAAGGGAATGCAGCAGCGTCTCGGCATCGCCCAGGCGCTGGTGGGCGCCCCTCGGCTGTTGATGCTCGACGAGCCCACCAGCGCGCTGGACCCGGTGGGCCGGCGCATCGTGCGCGACCTGCTGGCCGAGCTGCGCGACCGTGGCGTGGCGGTGGTGCTCAACTCGCACCTCCTCAGCGAGGTCGAGCTGGTGTGCGACCGCGTGGCGATTCTCAACGGCGGGCGGATCGTGGCCCGCGGCACCCCGGCGGAGCTCGCTCGGCCGCACGGGGTGGAGATCGAGACTGACTCCGGCCTCCTGAGCTACCCGCGGGCGCGGCGCGACGAGGTGCCGGACATCGTGGCGGGCCTGGTGGGGGATGGGGAGCAGGTCTACGAGGTGCGGCTGCTCACGTCGACGCTCGAGGACGCCTACCTCGAGGCGGTGGGCGCCGCACAGCCGAGCCCGGTGCTCCCGCAATGACCGGCACGCTGGTCGTGGCCGGCTACGCCCTGCGCGAATGCGCCCGCCGCCGCGTGATCGCGGTCGTGCTGGTGCTCACGGCGGCGTTCCTCGCGCTCTACGCGCTCGGCACCGACGTGGCCTTCGACGAGGTGGACGAGCTCGCCGTGGAGAGTCAGGTGGACGAGCGCGTGCTCACCGGCTCCACGCTGCTCGGCCTCGCCATGTTCACCACGCTGTTCCTGGGCGCGGTGCTGGCGGCGTTCCTGACCCTGGGCGCGGTGCGCGGCGACGCCGAGCGCGGCCTGCTGCAGCCGCTGGTGGTCCGCCCGGTGGGCCGCACCAGCCTGCTGCTCGGCCGCTTCTCGGGCGCGGCGGCGGTGTGCGCCGTGTACGTGGCGGCGGTCTACCTGGCCTCTCTGCTGATCACCGGCCTGATGGGCGACTGGTGGCCGGACAACGTGGTCGCTCCCGGCCTGGGGCTGGTGGCCGGCGTGCTCGTGATCGCGGCGCTGTCGCTGCTCGGCTCGGTGTTCCTGTCCTCGACCGCCAACGGGATCGCCGTGTTCATGCTGTTCGGAGCGGGGCTGGCCGCCGGCCTGCTGGGGCAGATCGGCGACGCCCTGAGCGTCGACACCCTCGAGAACGTGGCGAAGGTCACCTCCTGGCTGCTGCCCTTCGAGGCGCTCTACCAGGCGGGACTCGACTCGCTCACCCAGGACGCCCGCGGGATCACCGGCGTGATCGTCCGGCTCGGGCCGTTCGGAGGCGCCCAGGAGGGCGGCCCGCTGCTGTGGGCCTGGACGCTCGTCTATCTGTTGCTGGTGGGCGCCGCGGCTCGGACCGCATTCGCCCGTCGCGATCTCTGACGCGTAGCTTCTGTGCGACCTCGGAACGGAGACTGAAGTGGCATCCAAGTGGTGGACCCTCCTAGCGGTATGTCTCGCGATCTTCATGTTGCTGCTCGACATCACGATCGTGAACGTCGCGCTGCCCGACATCCGCCGCGAGCTGGATTCGAGCTTCACGGACCTGCAGTGGGTCGTGGACGCGTACGCGCTGGCGCTCGCCGCCCTCCTGCTGCCGGCGGGCTCGCTCGGCGACCTGCTCGGCCGCAGGCGCGTGTTCGTGGCGGGCATCGCGCTGTTCGCGCTGGCCTCGCTGTTGTGCGGCCTGTCGGGCGATCCGACGATGCTGAACCTCGCACGCGGGCTGCAGGGGATCGGCGGAGCGATGATGTTCGCCACCTCGCTGGCTCTGATCGCTCAGGAATTCGAGCCTCAGGAGCGCGGCACGGCCTTCGGGCTCTGGGGCGCCACCACCGGGTTCGCGGTCGCGGTGGGCCCGCTCGTGGGCGGCGTGCTCACCGAGGGGATCGGCTGGGAATGGATCTTCTTCGTGAACGTCCCGATCGGGATCGCCACCGCCGCGATGACCCTGGCGAAGGTGCCCGAGTCGGAGCGTGATCCGTCGGCTCGCATCGACTGGGCGGGCCTGGTCACCTTCACGGGCGCGTTGTTCTGCCTGGTCTTTGCCCTGATTCGCGGCAACGACGAGGGCTGGGGCAGCGCCCCGATCGTCGGGCTGCTGGTGGCCAGCGTCGTGTTGCTCGTGGTCTTCGTGATGATCGAACGGCGCACGAGCCAGGCCATGTTCGACCTCTCGCTGTTTCGAAAGCCGGCCTTCACCGGTGCGCAGATCGTGGCGTTCAGCCTGCACGCCTCGATCTTCTCCATGTTCCTCTACCTCACCCTGTACATCCAGAACGTGCTGGGCTACTCGCCGCTCGAGGCGGGTCTGCGCTTTCTCCCGGTGTCGGTGCTCTCGTTCCTCGTGGCGCCGGTGGCGGGCAAGCTGGCCGAGCGGCTGCCTATTCGCGGCTTTCTGGGTGCCGGCCTCATCTTCGTCGGCCTCGGCCTCGTGCTGATGAACGGCATCCAGCCCGACGACGACTGGACCACGCTGCTGCCCGGGTTCATCCTCGCCGGAATAGGCATCGGCTGTGTGAATCCACCGTTGGCCACGGCCGCGATCGGGGTGGTGGAGCCGCAGCACAGCGGCGCCGCCTCGGGCATCAACAGCACCTTCCGCCAGGTCGGCACCGCCACGGGCATAGCCGGGCTCGGCGCACTGCTGCAGGCACGCGTGGCCGACCACCTCAGCGACGCGCTGGCGGGAACCCCCGTCCCGGCCGGGGCCAAGGACGGGCTCACGGAGGCGGTGACCTCCGGGAACGTTCAGGCCGTGGCACAGGCGGCTCCCCCCGGCGCCCGCGCCGCGCTGCTCGACGCCGTCACGGGCGGCCTTCATCGACGGGTTGGACGAGATCCTGGTGGTGGCCGCTGTGGTGGCCTTCGTGGGCGGCCTGCTCGCCTTCGCGCTCGTGCGGCAGCGCGACTTCGTCGGGCGCCGTGAGCCCGCCGGGGAAGCGGTGCGGGCCTGAGGAAACGGCCGCTCGCGCCCCTATCCTCGAAGAGTGTCCACCTCGGCCGCCGGTGACCGCCTCCTCGAGGGTCTGAACGACCCTCAGCGCGAGGCCGTGCTCCATGGCGAGGGGCCGCTGCTGATCCTGGCCGGCGCCGGATCGGGCAAGACCCGCGTGCTCACCCACCGCATCGCGCACCTGGTGGGGAGCGGCCAGGCCCGCCACTCGGAGATCCTCGCGATCACCTTCACCAACAAGGCCGCGCAGGAGATGCGCGAGCGCGTGCAGGCGCTGGTGGGCGGCCGCGCCCGGGCGATGTGGGTGATGACCTTCCACTCGGCGTGCGCGCGGATGCTGCGGGCCGACGCCGAGCGCCTCGGCTACACGCGCGGCTTCACGATCTACGACGAGCAGGACTCGCTGAGGCTCGTGAAGAACTGCGTCGACGAGCTCGACATCGATCCCAAGCGCTTTGCTCCGCGCGGGATCCGCCGCCAGATCTCCGAGGGCAAGAACCAGCTGCTGGACGCCGCGGCCTACCGGATCAAGGTCTCGAGCTTCTTCGAGCAGACCTCGGCCGACGTGTACGAGCTCTACGAGCAGCGGCTGCACGCGGCCAACGCGATGGACTTCGACGACCTGCTGTTTCGCTGCGTCAACCTGTTCGAGCTCTTCCCCGAGGTCCTCGAGCGTTACCGGCGCAGCTTCCGCCACGTGCTGGTGGACGAGTACCAGGACACGAACCGGGCCCAGTACCGCTGGCTGCAGCTGCTCACCGAGGAGCACCGGAACCTGGCGGTGGTCGGCGACGACGATCAGTCGGTCTACAGCTTCCGCGGCGCCGACATCCAGAACATCCTCGGCTTCGAGCACGACTATCCCGACGCCGAGGTGGTCAAGCTCGAGCAGAACTACCGCTCCACGCAGACCATCTTGAACGCCTCCAACGCGGTGATCTCACACAACCGCGCGCGCAAGGCCAAGTCGCTGTGGAGCGACCTGGGCGACGGCGAGCCGGTGCACGTGTGCGAGCTCGAGGACGAGCACGCCGAGGCGCGCTTCGTGGTCTCGGAGATCGAGCGGCTGGTGGACGAGGGCGAGTCGCGCGACGAGGTCGCGGTCTTCTACCGGACCAACGCCCAGAGCCGCGTGCTCGAGGACATGCTGGTGCGCTACGGCGTGGGCTATCAGGTGATCGGAGGCACACGCTTCTACGAGCGCCGCGAGATCAAGGACGCCCTCGGGTACCTCACGCTGCTGGTCAACCCCGCCGACAGCGTCGCGTTCGGGCGGGTGGTCAACGAGCCCAAGCGCGGCATCGGCAGCACCTCGCAGGCCCGCATAACCAACTATGCGAGCACCATGGGCGAGCCGGTCTGGCAGATCGCCTCGGAGCCCGAGAAGATCCCGGGGCTCGGCACGGCGGCGGTGAAGGCGGTGGGCCGCTTCATGTCGGTGATGGAGCGCCTGCGCGAGCGTGTGGACGCCGGAGCGGGGGTGGGGGACCTGCTGGCGGAGACGCTGGAGGAGAGCGGCTACACCGATGCCCTGCGCGCCGAGCGCACCGTGGAGTCCCAGGTGCGGCTCGAGAACCTGGAGGAGCTGGTGGGAGTCGGGCGCGAGTACGACGCCGTGGCCGAGGAGGGCTCGGTCGAGGAGTTCCTCCAGCAGATCGCGCTCTTCTCCGAGCAGGACAACCTGCAGGACGACCAGGGCATCGTGACCCTGATGACTCTCCACAACGCCAAGGGCCTCGAGTTCGGCACCGTGTTCATCATCGGGCTGGAGGACGGCGTGTTCCCGCACATGCGCTCGATCGAGTCCGGCGACCTCGAGGAGGAGCGCCGGCTCGCATACGTGGGCATCACGCGGGCCAAGCGCCAGCTCTACCTCACCCACGCCCGCACGCGTGCGCTGTTCGGCAACCGCGACTGGAACCTGCGCAGCCGCTTCATCGACGAGATCCCGGCGGAGTTCACCGATCGCGACGAGGAGGCGCTGGCGGGCCCGGCCGCGGCGGCCACCTGGGGCGGCGGCGCGTCGGCGCCCGAGCCGCAGGGCGGGGGAGGGGCGTCGTTCGCGCTCGGCGACGACGTGGTCCACGCCCAGTTCGGGGAGGGCGTGGTGGTGGGCCTGGAGCCGGGCGGCCTCGTGGTCGTGCGCTTCGCCGGCGACGGGTCCGAGCGCAAGCTGATGGCCGATTACGCGCCCCTCAAGAAGCGCTAGCGGCGCCAGCGGTTAGGCTGCCGCGCGCAATGGCGGCCCGGATCATCGACGGCAAGGCGGTGGCTGCCCGCGTCAAGGAGGAGGTCGCGCGGGAGGTGGCCGAGCTGGACGTCCAGCCCGGGCTGGCAACGATCCTGGTGGGCGACGATCCCGCGTCGGCGGTCTACGTGCGCATGAAGCGCGAGGACTCGGCCGAGGTGGGGATCGAGTCCTTCCATCACGAGCCGGGCGCCGACGTGGCGCCCGCCGAGCTGGCGACCCTGATCCGCTCGCTCAACGACGACGAGCGCGTACACGGGATCCTTCTGCAGCTGCCGCTCCCGGACCATCTGGATCAGGACGAGTTCATCTCCCTGATCGATCCCGCGAAGGACGTGGACGGCCTCACCACCGCCAACGCCGGGCTGCTCCTGCACGGCCGCGCGGAGGCGCTGGTGCCCTGCACTCCGGCCGGCGTGATGAGGCTGCTCGACGAGGCGGGCGTGGAGCTGTCGGGAGCGCGCGCGGTGGTGCTCGGCCGCTCGATCCTCGTGGGCAAGCCGCTGGCTCAGCTCCTGCTGGGCGCCAACGCCACCGTGACCCATTGCCACTCGCGCACCCGCGACCTGCCGGCGGTCACGCGCGAGGGCGACGTGCTGATCGCGGCCGTGGGCTCGCCCGGGCTCGTGAGCGCCGAGATGGTCCGCGAGGGCGCGGTGGTGATCGACGTGGGAACCAACCGCACCGAGGCCGGCCTCACAGGCGACGTGGACTTCGAGGCGGTGAGCGAGAAGGCGAGCGCGATCACCCCCGTGCCCGGCGGGGTGGGGCCGATGACACGGGCCATGCTGCTGGCGAACACGCTCAAGGCGGCGAGGGCCGGCCGGGACTCAGCCCGGTAGCACGCTCTCGGCCAGGTCGGCGATCGAGCGGGGATCCACGTTGTGGCGGGCCTTGTACTCGCGTGCCGCGTCGTCGTCGAGGAGGGCCAGCACAAGCTCCTCGCGCGATGAGCCGGCCTTGCAGGCCACACGGTCGAGCGCCACGAGCGCCGCGTCCTGCAGGAAGCCCGTGAGGCCGCCGGTGTCGGGGGTGTCGCGGTCCTGGCAGGGGTCGGCGATCACCACCTGGGCGGGGCGGTCGCGGTCGGCCAGGAGCGCGTAGGCGCCGACGCCCAGGGCGGCCAGGAACACGGCCCCCGCCGCCAGCGCCGGCCGCAGCCCGACCAGGCTGTAGCCCAGCGCCGCCGGCAGCAGCAGGGCCGCCGCGACGAGCGCCAGCGCCGCGCCGACCAGAAACGCCGTGGAGAAGCCCTGGTTCACGCCGTCCACCAGCACCTCGTCGGCCCGGTCGGTCAGCTCGTCGTAGGCGGCGAGCTGGTCGTCGTCGATGTCGCCGCGGGCGTCGCTGAACACCGACCGCAGGCCGCCGCGCGGATCCTCGGTCTCGACGCTCGCCGAGAGCTGCGGTGCGATCTGGAGCTTGAGCTGAGGATCGATCTCGGCGTCGAGGATGATCGCGGCGCCGCGCTCGCGGGTCTGGTCGAGGGTCGTGTCGAGCTCGTGCTGGGCGATCGGGGCGAGGATCAGCAGCGCGAGTGCGATGCCCGCGTGGCGAACCGAGAGCAGCAGCGCGGCGTCGCGCCCGTCGCGCTCCGGCAGGACCTTGCCCGAGAGAGCCGGGAGCGCGAGGCCCATGCCGACCCCGACCACCAGCTGCGGTGCGATCGTCCAGGCCACGGAGGCCGTGGGCACGAAGGCCAGCGATCCCGTGCCCGCCGCCACGAGCAGTGCCCCGCCCGCGGCGAGTACCGGGGGCGGGCCGGCGATGCGGGTCGCGGCGAGAGCCGCCAGCGGCATCACGCTCACCGCCAGCGCCGCGCTGAGCGGCTCGATGCCCCAGCCGGTGATCAGCAGCAGGACGACCAGGAACAGCGCCGCGGCTATCGCTCCCGAGACCAGTCCGAGGGCGAGCGCACGGCCCACCGCCCAGCGCGGCCGCTCCCGGACGGCCGGAACGGCCGGACCCGGCAGGCCACGCTCCGCGAGGCTGCGGCGGCGGCCGCGGCGCCGGCCGGGGCGGACCCCGGGCAGGTCGTCGGCGCCCAGCGCTGCCGGCAGGGCCACCAGCACGGCGGGCGCCTGGAACAGGAAGATCGAGCGCCAGCCGAAGGCCTGGGTGAGCGCGCCCCCGATGGCCGGGCCCGCGGCGGTGCCGAGGAGGGCGGCCAGCCGCCACAGCTGCGGGCTGAGGGAGGAGCCGGGCTCGCCTGGCCGCCCGGTGAGCAGCGCATAGGCGCTCACCAGCAGCGCCCCGCCGCCCAGCGCCTGCACCGCGCGGGCCAGCAGCAGGACCTCGAGGTCGTCCGCGATCCCGCAGGCCAGCGACCCGCCCGCGAACAGCGCCACCCCGGCGAGACACACCGAGCGGGTGCCCACCGCCTCGCGCACGCGTTCGGCCACCGGGAGCGCGCCGGCGAGCACCACGGCGTAAACGCCCAGCACGGCCGCCACCCCTGCCACGTCCGTGTCCAGCTCTCGCAGGATCGGGGGCAGGGCGAGGGCCACGATCGCCGTGTCGGCGAGCGCGAGAAACGCCGCACCGGCCACGGGCAGGCGGAGGGCGTTGGTCCTCATGCCAGGAATGATGGCTGGCCGGGCAGTCGGGGCGCCGTACGGGTAACCGCACCCCCGGACGCCGGTACGCCCCCATAGATCGCTCGGGCGGTGGGTGACAGCCTGCGGGCCAGCCCGGTTGGAGCGGCCCTGGCGGACCGCTGACAAACCCCGGCCGGGCCCCGGGGCGGGCCGCCACCCCCTCGCGGCGCACCCGCACCCCGCCCGTCGTATCCCTGGCGCGAACCCTGGCGCCGGGGGCGACGGGCAGTACCCTGCCCGGCGATGGACCTCCGGCGGTTGCGAGTGGGCGAGTGGATCACGGCCCTGTCCGGGGTCGTCCTGCTGGTCTCCCTGTTCCTGCCCTGGTACGGCAACGAGGCGGTGTTCGCACGCGATCCCACGGAGACCTACTCGGCCTGGGAGTCCCTCGCCGTGATCGATGTGGTGCTCGCCCTGGTCGCGGCTGGAGCGGTCGGGCTCGCAGTGATCACCGCCGCCCAGCGCCTCCCGGCCGTGCCTCTCACCTTCAACATATTCCTCACGTTCGCGGGGCTTCTTGCCGTCGTCCTCGTGCTCATCCGCGTGATCGACCTCCCGGACATCGCCGTAGGACGCATGCCGGCACTCTGGCTGGGACTGGCGGGAGCCCTCGGCGTTCTCGTGGGCTCCCTCGTGGCTCTCCGCGACGACCGCCGCTCGCGTCGCGGGCGGCCGACCGACCTGAGCGGGCGCCCCGCGGCTGCGCCGGATCCGCCCGAGGCCATTCGCCCGCCGCGCCCCGAGCCCCAGGGCTGATCTCCCGGCCTACAATCGGCGCGATGATCGATCGCGACCAGGTGCTCTACGTGGCCAAGCTCGCCCGTCTGCGGCTGTCCGACGAGGAGGTCGACCGGATGGCGCCGGAGCTGTCCAAGATCCTCGAGCACGTCGAACGCATGGACGAGCTCGATCTGGACGGCGTCGAGCCGACGTCACACGTCGTCGAGCTCCAGAACGTGCTGCGCGAGGACGTTCCGCGCCCCGGCCTGTCCACCGAACAGGCGCTCGAGCCGGCGCCGGACGTGGGCGACGGCGGCTTTCGCGTCCCCAGCCCGGGCGCGTCGTGACCGACCTGCTCGAGCTCACCGCCGCCGCGCAGGCCGAGCTGGTCCGCTCCGGCGAGGCCTCGCCGGCCGAGGTGTTCGGGTTCTGGCGCGAGCGTGCCGCCGCCGACGACCTCGGCGCCTACCTGTGGGTGGCCGACGAGGTGCCCGCCGACCCCGGCGGGCTCCCGCCCGTGGCGGTCAAGGACCTGTTCTGCGTGGAGGGTGTGCCGAGCACGGCGGGCTCACGGATTCTCGAGGGATACCGGCCGCCCTACACCGCCACCAGCGTTCGCAACCTGCAGGCCGCGGGGGCGTCCGTGCTCGGCAAGACCAACCAGGACGAGTTCGCCATGGGCTCGTCCAACGAGAACTCGGGCTACGGCCCGGTGCAGAACCCGTGGGACCGCAGCCGCGTGCCCGGGGGCTCGAGCGGCGGCAGCGCCGCTGCCGTGGCCGCCGGACTGGCTCCCTGGGCGATCGGCACCGACACGGGAGGCTCGATCCGCCAGCCCGCCTCGCTGTGCGGGATCGTGGGCCTGAAGCCCACCTACGGCGCCGTCTCGCGCTACGGGATGATCGCCTTCGCCTCCTCGCTCGACCAGTGCGGCCCGCTCACCCGTGACGTGACCGATGCGGCCCTGCTGCTCCGCCACCTTCAGGGCCGAGATCCCTGCGACTCCACCTCGATCGGGATCCCGGGCGAGATCCCGCTGCCCACGGCCGAGCGGCTCGACGGCCTGCGCTTCGGGGTCTGGGGCCTCGACGAGGAGGGTCTCGAGCCCGGGGTCGCGGACGTGGTGCGGGCCACGCTCGGCACGATCGAGGAGCTCGGTGGCGGTGTCGAGGCGGTCGAATTGCCCAACGCCGGGCACGGCCTGTCGGCCTACTACGTGATCGCTCCGGCCGAGGCCAGCGCCAACCTCGCCCGCTACGACGGGGTCCGCTACGGCCCTCGCACGGGCAACGGGGACCTGACCTCGATGTACGAGCAGACCCGTCATGACGGCTTCGGCGACGAGGTCAAGCGGCGCATCATGATCGGCACGTACGCGCTCTCGTCGGGCTACTACGACGCCTACTACGGCAAGGCCCAGCGGGTGCGCACGCGAATCGTCCAGGACCTCCAGGCCGCCTTCGAGAAGGTCGACTTCGTGGTCACGCCCACTTCCCCGACGGTCGCCTTCCCGCTGGGCGAGCGCACCGCCGACCCGCTGGCGATGTACCTCTCCGACTACTTCACCGTGCCCATGCCGCTGGCCGGCACGCCCGCCATCTCGATTCCCGCCGGGCTGTCCGGCGGCCTGCCGGTGGGCTTCCAGATCGCCGGCCCGGCGTTCAGCGAGGCCGGCATCCTCGACGCCGCCCACGCGCTCGAGAAGGCGATCGGCTTCGAGGGGGTGCCGGTCCGGTGACCAGCTACGAGCCGGTGATCGGCATCGAGATCCACGTGCAGCTGAGCACGCGCACGAAGATGTTCTGCGGCTGCGCCCTCTCCTTCGGCGACGAGCCGAACACGCACACCTGCCCGGTCTGCCTGGGCCACCCGGGCACGCTGCCGGTGACCAACGCGGAGGCGGTCCACTTCGCGCTGATGATCGGGATGGCCTTCGACTGCGAGATCGCTCCGCGCTCGATCTTCCACCGCAAGAACTACTTCTATCCCGACCTGCCCAAGGGCTACCAGATCAGCCAGTACGACCTGCCGCTGGCCACGGCCGGCCGGCTGGGCGACGTGCGGATCCATCGCGTGCACATGGAGGAGGACGCGGCGAAGCTGGTGCACGCCGGCTCGTCGGGGCGGATCCACGGCTCGGAGGCGAGCGTCGTGGACTTCAACCGCGGCGGCACGCCGCTCGTGGAGATCGTGACCGAGCCCGACCTGCGCTCCGCGGCGCAGGCGGCCGAGTTCGGGCGCCTCCTGCAGGCCACGCTGCGGCGCATGGGGGTGTCCGACGTGAACATGGAGGAGGGCTCTCTGCGGGTGGACGCCAACGTCTCGATCCGGCCCGCCGGTACGGCCACGCTCGGCACCAAGACAGAGCTCAAGAACATGAACTCGTTCCGCTTCCTGGAACGCGGGATCGATGCGGAGATCGCGCGCCAGGAGGCGCTCTTGCGCTCGGGGGGCGAAATCGAGCAGGAGACGCTCCACTACGACCCGCGCTCGGACAGCATCAGCTCGCTGCGCTCCAAGGAGCAGGCGCACGACTACCGCTACTTCCCCGAGCCGGACCTGGTGCCGATCGCACCCACCGAGGCCATGCTCGAGCGCGCCCGCGCGGCGTTGCCCGAGCTGCCGGCCGCCCGTGCCGAGCGCTTCGAGAGCGAGCTCGCGCTACCCGCCGAGATGGCGCGCCTGCTGTCCTTCCGCTCTGAGCTGGGCGACTTCTTCGAGGAGGCCGTGAGCGCCTCGGGCAATGGCGACGCGCGGACGCTCGCCAACTGGACCACCAACGAGCTGGCCGCGCGGATCGGTGACTCCGACCCCGCCGAGTCGCCCCTCGAGCCCGGCGCCCTCGCGCGCCTGGTGGAGATGGTGGCGGCCAAGCAGGTGTCTGCCTCGGCGGCCAAGGAGGTCCTCGACGTGCTGGTGGCCGAGGGCGGCGATCCCGCCGCCGTCATCGACGAGCGCGGCCTGGGCGCCGCCGACGCGGGCGAGCTCGAGTCGATCGTCGAGCGCGCGATCGCCGACAACCCGGACGCCGTGGAGAAGATCCGCTCCGGCAAGGACCAGGCGATCGGGGCGATCATCGGCGCCGTAATGCGCGAGACCAAGGGACGGGCGGACGGCGGCGAGGTCGGGCGGCTGATCCGCGAGCGCATCTGACGCCCAAACCCCAGGGCCGGGCACTCCAGCGCCGTACCATTGAGAGAGGCGATTTCTTTCAGAGGAGGACCGATGTCGCGTCTCATCCGGTTGGACGGCACAGGCCACACCACGCTGGCCGAGTGGACGGTGAAGGACGACGAGGCCTTTGCCGCCGCGGTCACCGAGTTCGAGGGCCAGCAGGGCCTCGGCTACATCGGCACGGTGCCCGGCGGTCCCGGCAAGGCCACGCACGTGCGCGAGCTGCCCCGCGAGGCGGACCTCGTGATCATGCGCCGGCCGATCTCCGGCGGATAACACCCATTTCCGAGGTGGCCGCGGAGCAGGCCCTCCCCGAGCTGGCCGCCGTTCCCTGGCGCCAGCGCACCGACGCCCGCTGGCTCACGCGCTGGGGGCGAATCTGGCACGCCTGGACCCTGCTCTACACGGTCCCCTTCATCGTCGCCGGCGTGGGGATGATGTGGCTCGAGCCGCTGGCGGCCCCAGTGGCGCTGGCGGCGCTCGCCCACGCCTGGATCATCCCCGAGCTCTACGCCTTCCGCGGGGCGAGCGTCGTGCGCCCCAAGGGCCCGCGCAACGAGGGCGCCGAGCCCGTGGCCCAGGGGCTGCTCGGAGACCTGCTCGGCCACGAGGAGCGCGACCTGCAGGGCCAGACTGGGCTGGCGCTCGAGCGGGGCGAGCTCGGCGTGTGGCTGGTGGGGGAGGCCGGTGCCCTGCTCGTGACCCCGCGCGGGCGGCGGGTGCACGCGTTCTGCGTTCGCACCACCGAGCCGGAGCTCCCTCCGAGCGACCGTATCGCCCACCTCCTGCTCGCCCTGCGTGTGGACGAGGAGGGCTTTGCCACCGTCGCCAATCACGCCTTCGCCGGGGCGCCCTGGCGGGTGCGCCGGCGAATGCCGGCGGCGATGCGGCCCAGTCTCTCTGCTGCCCGCCGGGCCGCGCGTTAGCCTCGCGCGGGTGCTCACCTTCCGTCCCGGTGGCCCGGGCGACCTGCACGCGGCCTTCGAGCTCGGCGAGTCGACGTGGGATGCCTCCCGCCGCGCACGCGGCCTGCTCGGCCCCGACGAGGGCCGAGGGGCCGAGAAGCTCGAGGCCGACTGGCGCCAATCGCGCGCCTTCTTCGAGTTCGTCGCCGCTCAGCCCGACGGCTCCTTCTGGATCGGCGAGGACGACGGCGAGATCGTCGCCTACACCCGCATGGCGCGCTTCGGCGCGATGGACGAGCTCACCGAGCTGTGGGTGGCGCCCTCGTACGCGGGGCAGGGCATAGGCCGCTCCCTGCTCGAGCGGGTCTGGCCCGAGTCGCCCACCCCCGAGCGGGGACGCGTGGTGGTGGCCATCGGCACGCCGGTGGATCTCTCGCTCTACACCGAGTTCGGCGTGATGCCCGTGAGCGGCCACTGGCATATGCGCCACCGGGTGGATCAGTACCTCGAGCAGCGGGCCCACGAGGTCGACGCCGCCTGGCCCTCCGTGCACGGCCTGACCGCTCAGCGCGCGGTGGAGGAGTGGAAGCGTCTCGAGCCTGCAGCGATCGGCCACGAGCGCCCGCTGCTCCACGACTTCTTCGGGCGCACCCGCAACTCGCTCGCCCTGCTGGATCCGGACTCGGGCCGCGCCCGCGGGCTGTGCTGGGTGAGCTCCGATGGCGACATCGGCCCCGCCGTGGCCGAGACCCCGGAGGACCTCGTGCCGGTGGTGCTGGCGGCGCTCGACCACGTGGCGAAGTCCCGCGAACTCGAGACCTTCGGCGTCTTCTGCACCACCGACTCCTGGTGGCTGCTCGACCGTCTGCGCCGGCTCGGCTTCCGGGTCCATTGGCCGGCATGGGTGATGTCGTCGGTGCCCATCCCCGGCCTCGACCGCTACGTGCCGACCGTGCCGCCGCGTCTGCTCTGAGGCCCTCAGGATCGCTCGGGCGCTCTGCCAAACTGATCTGTATGGGACAAGCCCTCTCCGACGTCGCTCGCAAGGCCCTTGCCGTCGCGGTGCTCGTGGTGGCTGCCTACGTCCTCTTCAAGATCGTGCTGGGAGCCGTGCTCGGGATCGCCTGGGTCGTGCTCGCGGTCTTGGCGGTCGTGGCCGTCATCTGGGCCCTGCGCGTCCTGTAGGCCCCGCGTCCGCCCGTGGACTTCATCTTCGTAGCCCTCTTGTTCGGAGTGGCCACGGCGGCGATCGGCAAGCTCAAAGGCGGCTCCGTGGTCCTCTGGTTCTTGGTCGGGACCGCGCTCCCCGGGGTGGGGATCCTGGCCGCCCTGTTCATGCGTGACGAGCGCCAGGAGCCGCGGCGGCAGTGCCCCGAATGCGGGTCGATCGTGATGATCAGTGACCAGGTGTGCCGGCACTGCGGGCGCGATCTGGAGTTCCCCGAGCCCGCCGAAGCGGCGCAAAACCCGGTCTGAGCGCGAAAAACCGCTGGTAGACTGCCTGTTCTCCTGGCCGCCCGGCCAGCAGACCGATCTCAGCCCCAGGAAGGAGCGCGTGTCGTATGCGAGCCGTCGACGCCATCATGGAGTGCCTCAAGGCCGAGGGCGTCGAGCATGTATTCGGCATTCCCGGTGGCGCGAACCTGCCCACCTACGACGCGCTCTATGACGCCGGAATCCGGCATGTGCAATGCCGCCACGAGCAGGGCGCCGGCCACGCGGCCGAGGGCTACGCGAAGGCCTCCGGCCAGGTGGGCGTGGCGCTGGCCACCAGCGGTCCCGGCGCCACCAACCTCGTGACCTGCATCGCCGACGCGGTGATGGACAGCGTCCCCACCGTGTTCCTCACCGGCCAGGTCCGCACGGAGCTGATCGGCACCGACGGCTTCCAGGAGGCCGACATCTCCGGCATCACGATGCCGATCGTCAAGCACTCGATCCTGATTCAGGATCCGCGTGACATTCCCAAGGCGATCCACGAGGCCTTCCACATCGCCCGCAGCGGCCGCCCGGGCCCGGTGCTGGTGGACGTGCCCCAGGACCTGTCGCGCGCGGACATCCCGTACGAGCCGGTGTCGCAGGTGCACCTCCCCGGCTACCAGCCCACCACGGAGGGCAACGCCAAGCAGATCCGCCTCGCCGCCAAGGCTCTGGCGAACTCGCGCCGTCCGGTGATCTACGGCGGCGGCGGGATCATCAACGCCGAAGCCTCCAAGGAGTTCCGCGAGCTCTGTGTGTCGGACGCCTTCCCGGTGACCTGCACCCTGATGGGGCTGGGCGCCTTCCCGGCCGGCCACGACCAGTGGCTCGGCATGCTCGGCATGCACGGCACCCGCACCGCCAACTACGCGATGGACGAGGCCGATCTGATCGTCGCGATCGGCGCCCGCTTCGACGACCGCATCACCGGCAAGCTGTCCGAGTTCGCGCCGCGGGCCAAGTTCATCCACATCGACATCGATCCCGCGGAGATCTCCAAGAACGTGCCCGCCCACATCCCGATCGTGGGCGACGCGAAGAACATCCTGCCCAAGTTGACCGCCGAGTACCGCGCGCTCGACTCCGACGGAACCCGTCTCGAGGGCTGGGTGACCCGCATCCGCGGCTGGCAGGACAAGCACCCGCTCGGCTACGAGGACTCGGCCGACGCCGAGATCAAGCCGCAATACATGGTGCAGGCGATGTTCGAGGCCACTGACGGCCAGGCGATCGTGACCTCCGACGTCGGGCAGCACCAGATGTGGGCCGCCCAGTACTACGACTTCACCCGGCCGCGCCAGTGGATCAACTCGGGCGGGCTGGGCACGATGGGCTTCGGCCTGCCGTCGGCGCTGGGCGCCAAGGTCGCATGCCCCGACCAGGACGTGGTCTGCCTGGCCGGCGACGGCTCGCTGATCATGACCGCCCAGGAGCTGGCCACCTGCGTCGACGAGCAGATCCCGGTCAAGGTCTTCCTGATGAACAACGGCTACCTCGGCATGGTCCGCCAGTGGCAGGAGCTGTTCTGGGACAAGCGCTACTCGTCGGTGAAGATGGGCTCGAGCCCCGACTGGGTCAAGCTGGCCGAGGCCTTCGGTGCGCGCGGCATGCAGGTCACGGACAAATCGGAGCTCGTCGGGGCCTTCAAGGACGCCCTCGCCGAGGACGGCCCGGTGCTCGTGGACGTGCGCGTCACGCCCGAGGAGAACTGCTACCCGATGATCCCGGCCGGTCAGGCCGCCCGGGACATGGTGGGCTGAGGCATGGGCGAACCCGGAACCAAGGAAATCCTCAGCCTCGAGGACCTCCAGGCCACCGCGGGCCTCCGCACGGGCCGCAAGCACGTCCTGTCGATCCTCGTGGAGAACAAGCCCGGTGTGCTGGCGCGCATCGCCGGCCTGTTCGCCCGGCGCGGGTTCAACATCGACTCGCTCGCGGTCGGCCCCACCGACGACAGCTCGATCTCGCGGATCACGCTCACCGTCGACGGCGCGGCACATCCGATCGACCAGGTGACCAAGCAGCTGCACAAGCTGGTCAACGTGATCAAGATCCGCGACCTGTCGCCCGCGGAGACGGTGGCGCGCGAGCTGTCGCTGTTCAAGATCTCCTGCCAGGACGGCGAGACGCGCGCCCAGGTCATGCAGTTCGCGCAGATCTTCCGCGGCGACGTGGTCGACGTCTCCAAGCGCAGCGTGACCGTCCAGCTCACGGGCACCGCCGACAAGGTCGAGGCGTTCGAGGAGATGGTGCGCCCCTTCGGCCTGGTCGAGATGGTGCGCACCGGCGAGATCGCCGTGGCGCGAGGGCGCAGCGCCACCTAGGCCGCCGTTACGCTCGCCCAGTGGCCAAGGGCGAGTACACGATGCTCGAGGTGGCCGGTCGCGAGGTCCGGCTGTCCAACCCGCAGAAGGTCTACTTCCCCAAGCCGGGCTGGACGAAGCTGGACGTGGCCGAGTACTACATCGAGGTCGCGGACGCGGCGCTGGTGCACCTGCGCGAGCGTCCTACTGTGATGAAGCGCTTCGTGAACGGGATCATGGAGGATCCGATCTGGCAGAAGCGGGTGCCGAAGAAGGTGCCCGACTGGCTCCAGACCGCCACGGTCTCGTTTCCGTCCGGGCGGACCGCCGAGGAGCTGGTGGCCAACGACGCCGCCCATCTCGTGTGGGCCGTGAACCTCGGCGTGATCGACTTCAACCCGTGGCCCGCACGCCGCGACGATCTCGACCATCCGGACGAGCTGCGCGTGGACCTCGACCCCACACCGGGGATCACGTGGGACGCGGTGCGGCGCACCGCGATGGTGGTGCGCGACGTGCTGAGCGAGCACGGCCTGCGCGGATATCCCAAGACGTCGGGCTCCAAGGGGATCCACGTGAACGTGCGGGTCGAGCCTCACTGGGACTTCCTGGGGGTGCGCCGGGCCGCGCTCGCCATGGCGCGCGAGGTGGAGCGCCGCGCGCCGGAACTGGCCACCACCAAGTGGTGGAAGGAGGAGCGGCACGGGGTCTTCGTCGACTACAACCAGAACGCCCGCGACCGCACGGTCGCGTCCTGCTACTCGGTCCGGCCCACGCCAGGACGCGCGGGTCTCGTGCGCGCTCGAGTGGGACGAGGTGCCCGGTGCGGAGCCCGGCGACCTGAGGATCGACACCGTGCCCGAGCGGCTGCGTGAATTCGGCGATCCGTCCGCCGGCATCGACGAACGGCCCGGCTCGCTTGATCAGCTGTTGGAGCTCGCGCGCCGCGACGAGGAGGAGGGCCTCGGCGATGCGCCCTGGCCTCCGCACTTCCCCAAGCAGCGCGACGAGCCCAAGCGCGTGCAGCCGAGCCGCGACCGGGAGCGGCCGACGCAGCGCGGGCGCGCGGGCGATCCTCAGCCCGGCGGCCCTCCGCCCGGCGTGAGTACGGGAGGACTTCAGCGCGGCTTCGGGGCGAAGCCCCGCACTGGCCAGGGCTACGAGCACGAGTTCGATGAGGACGACCCCCAGCCGGGCGGGGCCTAGAATCACAGGGGTGCCCACCCGCGCCAGCGTCAGCTTCGCCGAGCCCTTTGTGCTCGGTGATTCCGCCGTTAGAGCCCTCGAGCGGCGCATAGCCCAGGCCCTGGCCCAGGCCCGCCGGGACGGCTCGGTGGCCTTCGCGGCCGTGACCACGGCGATCTCGCCCGACACGGATCTCTCGGCCGCAGCGCTCGCGGCGCGGCGCACGGACGATCGCTTCACCTGTCTCGAGCAGCCCGACCGCGACGGCTTCGTAATCGCCACCCTCGGTCAGGCGGCGGTGGTCGAGGCCTCCGGTCCCCAGCGCTTCGTTGCCACGGCAGCCCAGGCGCGCGAGGTCGGGCGCCGGACCTACGCCGACGATCCTGCCGGCGACCCACGCCGCCCTCCCGGCGCCGGACCCGCGTTCGTGGGCGGCTTCGCGTTCTCGGGTGAGGGCGGCGCGACTCCGGAATGGAGCTCGCTCGCGCCGGCGCTGCTGGTGCTTCCCGAGATCGCCCTGGTGCGCCAGTGGGGGGAAGCTCGCATGACGGTGTGTGCGGAGGTCCAGCCCGACGACGAGGCGGGCGCGCTGCTCGAGCGGATGCTCGAGCGGGTGGGTGAGCTTCGGCCGGCCGCGATTCCGCTGCTCGACCCGGACCCCGTCGAGCGCACACAGCTGGCGAGCGCGGCGCCGCCATCGCACTACGAGCACGCCGTGGAACGAGCCGTCGAGCGCATCCGCGCGGGCGAGCTCGAGAAGCTGGTGCTCGCGCGGGAGGTCCGCGCGCACGGCCCGGCTCCGTACGACCCCGCCGGGGTGTTCGGCGCGCTGCGTGAGCTCTTCCCCGGTTGCTACTGCTGGTGCGTGGGCACGCCGGAGCTGGCCTTCGTGGGAGCCAGCCCGGAGCTGCTGGTGCGCCGCGACGGCCAGCGGGCCCAGACCGTGGCGCTGGCCGGCACCACGCGCCGCAGCGCCGACCCGGCCGTGGACGACCATCTGGGCGAGCAGCTGCTCCAGAGCGCCAAGAACCGCGAGGAGCACAACATCGTCACGCGCAGCATCGAGCGCACGCTCGACCCGGTGAGCCTGTGGATGGCCGCGGCCGACGAGCCGGCGCTCGTGAAGGTCCACAACGTCCAGCACCTGGCCACGCCGATCCGCGCCCATCTGGCCGATCCGCTGCCGGTGGTGGAGCTCGCCGGCATGCTCCTCCCGACGCCGGCCGTGGGGGGCGAGCCGCCCGAGCGCGCGCTCCCGCTGATCCCCGCCCTGGAGGGCCTCGACCGCGGCTGGTACGCAGGTGCTGTGGGCTGGACCGACCTGGCCGAGGACGGCGAGTTCTGCGTGGCGCTGCGTTGCGCGCTGCTGCGCGGGACGGTGGCCCACCTGTACGCGGGCGGCGGCATCGTGCGCGATTCCGTGCCCCACGAGGAGCTCGCCGAGACCGAGGTCAAGCTCCAGGCCCTGCTGCCCCTGCTGGCCTGACCGAAGCTACCCCGAGTCGGCGTCGCTGTCCCCCGTACGCGGTAAGGGGATGAATTAGCGGCCTCGCGCGGGCAGAATGGCGCGATGGGCCCCGGAGGAGTCCGGCTGCGCGAACGGGGGGACTCGGCGATTGTTCGGGCGGTGGCCGTCGGCGCGGTGGTGCTCGCGCTGGCCGTGGTGGCCTTCGTGGTGCTGAGAGGCGGCGGGGGCTACCGGGTCACGGCCGAGTTCGTCAACGCCGGCCAGCTGGTGTCCGGCAACCAGGTCAAGGCCGGCGGGGTGGCGGTCGGCAGCGTCGAGGACATCGACGTCTCCGACGACGGCACCGCCGAGGTCGAGCTGAGCATCGACGACTCGGACTACGCGCCCCTGCGGCAAGGGACCCGGGTGCTGATCAAGCAGACCTCGCTGTCCGGCATCGCCAACCGCTACGTGGACCTGCAGCTCGGCCCCGACGACGGGGAGGAGATCGCCGACGGCGCACGGATAGGCCTCGAGCAGACCGACACGGCGGTGGAGCTCGACCAGGTCTTCGACCTCTTCGACGACCGCACGCGCGCGGGCCTGCGCGACTTCGTACAGGGCCAGGCCGACTCTCTGCGCGGGCGCGGCGACGAGCTGCGCAAGGGCTTTCACTACCTCAACCCGGCGCTGTCGACCGGGAGCCGGCTGTTCGGTGAGCTGAGCAAGGACGACGCGCTGCTCGAGGAGTTCCTCGTGGACTCGGCCCGGCTGGTGAACACGTTGGCCGAGCGCCGCGGCGACCTCACCGGGGTCGTGGGCAACCTCAACGCGACCTTCGGGGCGCTGGGGAGCCAGCAGGACGCCCTGGCCGAGTCGGTGGCACTGCTGCCTCCCTTCCTGCGGCGGGCCAACACCACGTTCGTGAATCTGCGGGCGGCCCTCGATGACGTCGACCCCCTGGTGGACGCCGCCAAGCCGGTGGCGCGCAGGCTCGACCCGTTCCTCGAGCAGGCGCGCCTGTTCGCCCGCGACGGCGCGCCCACCTTCCGCGACCTCTCGCGCACGATCCAGGCGGGCGGGCCGCGCAACGACCTGATCGAGCTGCTCGAGAGCTTCCCGCCGCTCACGCGGGTGGCCACCGAGAGCCGGCGGATCAACGGGGCCGAGCGCCGCGGCGCGTTCCCCGAGACCAGCGAGGCGCTGAGCCGGGCCGCGCCCACGATCGCGTTGGGCCGCCCCTATACGCCCGACTTCGTCGGCTGGTTCGACGATTTCGCGGCCACCGGCGCCTACGACGCCCTCGGCGGTTTCTCGCGCGCCTGGATCAACCTCTCGGAGATCCTCTACGGGCCGGGGCCCAAGCTACGTCAGTTCCGGCGCTGCCCGGGCGCCAACGAGCCGGCCGCCCCCGACGGGTCCAACGTCTTCTCCGCGGCCGAGGCGGCTCAGCTCGGCTGCGACCCGAGCCAGAGATCGGTGGGCCCGTGAGGCGCGCGTTGGCGGCCTTCCTCACGGTGCTGGCCTGCTGCGGCGCCGCGCTGGCCCTCGGCGCGAACGGCGGCGCGGAGGACGACGCCGAGAAGACCTACGAGATCCTGTTCGACAACGCCTTCGGCCTCACGGAAGGCGGCGACTTCAAGGTGGCCGGCGTACGGGCGGGCAGCACCAGCGGCTTCCGGATCGCCGGGACCCAGGCCCGGCCGCTGGCGCTGGTGGAGGCCAGGGTCACAGAGCCCGGGCTGGCCGACCTGCGCCGCGACGCACGCTGCGAGATCCGTCCGCAGTCGCTGATCGGCGAGTACTTCGTGGACTGTCAGCCCGGCAACTCGGACGAGCGCCTGCCCGACGGCGGGCGCCTGCCGGTGGAGCAGACCAGCTCCACGATCCCGCTCGACCTCGTGAACGACATCATCCGCCGGCCCTACCGCGACCGGCTGCGGCTGATCGTGGCCGAGCTGGGCGCGGGCCTGGCCGGCCGTCCGCAGGACCTCTCCGACGTGTTGCGGCGGGCGCATCCGGGCCTGCGCGAGACCAGCGAGACGCTGCGAATCCTCGGTCGCCAGACCAACGAGATCAAGCGCCTGATCAGCGACGGCGAGACCGTGGTCGGCGCCCTCGAGAACCGCAAGACCGACGTGACCCGCTTCGTGCGGGAGGCGGGCGAGACCGCCGAGATCGCCGCGTCGCGCCGCTCCGACCTGGCCGAGAGCTTCGCTCGGCTGCCCGCCTTCCTGGGCGAGCTCGAGCCCTACATGGGCCGGCTGGGCGAGCTCACCCGGGCCCAGATACCGGTGCTGCGCGACCTCCGCTCGGCGTCCGGCGAGCTCGACGTGTTCCTCAAGCGCCTGCGCCCCTTCGCGCAGGAGGGCGGGCCCGCGCTCGAGGCACTCGGCGACGCGTCGCGCGTGGGCCTCAGGGCGGTGCGTGCGAGCGACGAGGAGATCGAGGAGCTGCGCCGCTTGGCCCGAGGGGCGCCCGCGCTGGCCAAGCCGCTGCGGCAGTTCCTGCAGACGATCGACGATCGCCGGCGCGCCGTGGAGCCCGACGCGCGGGCCGCCGCGACCGGCCCCCCGGCAGGCGACCCGACCCACACCACCAGCGCCCGTGCGGGCTTCACCGGGATGGAGGCCATCTGGAACTACTTCTTCTGGCAGGGGCTCACCACCAACGCGTTCGACGACATCGGCCACGTGCTGCGCCTGAGCGTGATGATCAACGACTGCACCCAGTACGCCGTCAAGCCGACCGACGCTCAGCTCGACACCTGCAACCAGTTCCTCGGCCCGACCCAGCCGGGTGTGACCACCCCCGACCCCACGCGGCGGGCCTCGGCGACCACGGTTCCCGCGGCGGCAGCCGCGGCCCCGCCGGCGTCCCCGCGTCCCCGCCGCCGAATCCTCCGCTGCCGACACCGCCGCCCTCGACTTCCTCCTGGGGCCATGAGAGAGGGACGCCGACCGCTGACCGCGAGCCCGGTGCTGATCGGGGCGGTGACCGTGCTCGTGGCCATCGTGGCCGTGTTCATCTCCTACAGCGCCAACCAGGGCCTGCCCTTCGTGCCCACCTACAGCCTCCACGCCGAGCTGCCCAACGGCGCGAAGCTGGTGAAGGGCAACGAGGTGCGGGCCGGCGGCTTCCGGGTCGGGATCGTCGACGACATCCACAGCGAGCGGCGCTCCGTGAACGGCGAGGAGCGCGCCATCGCCGTGCTCGACCTCGAGCTCGACAAGTCGATCCAACCGCTGGCGGCGGACACCCGGCTGTCGGTGCGCCCGCGCTCGGCGCTCGGGCTCAAGTACGTCGAGATCGTGCCCGGCCGGTCGCAGCGCAGCTTCCGCGCCGGGGACACCATTCCCCTGCGCAACGCGGGCGGCGAGGCGCCGGAGCTCGAGGACGTGCTCTCGACCTTCCAGCCCGCCACGCGCGACGACGCGCGGGCGGCGCTCGAGGGCTTCGGCGAGGGGCTCGCCGGGCGCGGGCCCGACATCAACGTGGCGATCCGCGAACTGGGTCCGTTCACGGCCTACCTGCTGCCCGTGATGCGCAACCTGTCCGATCCGCGCAGCGAGCTGCGCAACCTGATCCCGGCGCTCGCCGCGGCGGTCGGCGAGGTGGCGCCCGTGGCGGACGTCCAGGCCGACTGGCTGGCGGCGATGGCGGACACCTTCGCCGCGATCGGGCGCGACCCGGCGGCGCTGCGGGACACGATCTCAGAGACCCCGCCCACGCTCACCGCCGCCACCGAGTCGTTCCGCGTGCAGACGCCCTTCCTCGCTCGCTTCGCCGACCTGTCACGGCGCCTGCAGCCCGCGGCCGCCGAGCTGCCCCGCAGCCTGCCGCCGATCAACGAGGCGCTCGCCGCGGGAGTGCCCGCCTTCCGGCGCACGCCGGCCCTCAGCGGGCGGCTGGAGGACCTCTTCGCCTCGCTCGAGGATCTCGGCGACAACCCCAACACGCTGCTGGCGCTACGCGACCTGCGGCGGGCGGTGGAGCTCACGCAGCCCGCGGTGGAGTTCGTGGCTCCGTACCAGACGGTCTGCAACTACCTCGTCTACTTCTTCAACCCGCTCGGCACGCACCAGTCGACGGCGGTGCCGGGCGGCACCAGTGAGCGCATCCTGGCCAAGCTCACCGACCTGACCCAGCCCAACACGCTGGGCTCCACCGAGTCGATCCGCCCGGTGGACGTGCCGATCAACGAGGATCCGCAGGCCGCGCCGGCCCAGCAGGCGCTGCACACCCAGTACGGGGCCCCCGCGGTGGACTCGCGCGGGCGAGCCGACTGCCAGACGGGACAGACGGGCTATCCCAACCGGCTCGTGACCAACCCCCGCTACCCGCCGGACGAGGCCGGGCCCGGGTTCGTGGGCGGGGGCAGCCATGTGGTGGTCGATCCCGACACGCCGGGTCTCGCCGGCGGCACCTTCAAGTCGCGGCGGCTCGGCATCGACGGGCTGGGGGACGTGCCGTGAGCGCGTTCAAGGCAGGCCTCGTGGCCATCCTCCTCATGACACTGGGGATCTGGCTCAGCTTCAGCAAGGCCAACCCGTTCTCGAATCCCTACGAGCTGCGGGCCATGTTCCGCGACGCCAAGAACCTCAAATCCGGAGCGCCGGTGCGCGTGGCCGGGGTGGAGGTGGGCAAGGTCACCGGCGTCGAGTCCGTGGACGGAGCGGCCCGCGTGACCATGGAGCTGAGCGACGAGGCCCGGCCGATCCACGAGGACGCCCAGCTCGAGGTGCGCCCGCGGATCCTGCTCGAGGGCAACTTCTTCGTCGACCTGCAGCCGGGCTCGCCGTCCGCGGACGAGCTCGACGAAGGCGCCACCGTGGCGATCACGCAGACCACCGCCGCCGTGACTCTCCCGGACATCCTCGACGTGCTCAACTCAGACGTGCGCCGCGATCTGCAGTCGCTGCTCTACGAGTACGGGACGGTCGCCCTCAAGGGAGGCGGCGCCAAGGCGTTCAACCGCGCGATCCCCGCGTTCGCCCCGGCCTACCGCTACACCGCGCTCACCAACCAGGCCCTGCTCGGCGTGGAGCCCGGGCGCGACATACAGCGCCTCCTGCGCGGCCAGCAGCGGGTGTTCTCGGCACTCAGCGAGAACCCCGGAGCCCTGCAGGACCTCGTGACCGATCTCAACGTCACGGCCGGCGCCCTCGCGTCGCAGGACTCCGCCCTCGCGGCGTCCGTGCCGGCGCTGCGCGACACCCTGCGCGTGGGGCTCCCGGCGCTGGCCGAGCTGAACGACACGTTGCCCACCCTGCGGGTGTTCGCGCGCGAGGCGCTCCCCGGTGTGCGGTCGTCAGTGCCCACGCTGGACGCGGCGATCCCCTGGATCACCCAGGCGCGGGCCCTGGTGGGACCGGACGAGCTCAAGGGTCTGGCTGCGGACCTGCGCCAGGCCGTGCCCAGTCTGGTCAAGCTCAACGGGCGGCTGATCCCGCTGCTCGACCAGCTGCGCGCGCTGTCCTCGTGCACCAACACAGTGCTCGTGCCGTGGGCCGAGTCCAGGATCCCGAGCCTCGAGCCCGGCAACTCGGGCCAGGAGGTGCGCCGGCAGCTCAACCGCAGCTTCGTGGGCCTCGCCGGCGAGAGCCGTGTGCACGACGCCAACACGCCGGTCTTCCACGTGCAGGGCGTGGCGCCCTCCAACCTCACGGTCGGGCAGATCCAGCCCGCCGCGCCGCTCGATCCGTCCCAGCCGCCCCCGCACCGGCCCGACGTGCCCTGCGAGACCCAGGAGCCGCCGAACCTGCAGGCGCCCGGCGGCCCGGCCGCGGCCTATTCCGCCGGAGGGGGTCCGCTGCCGTGAGGCTCGCGATCAAGAAGCATTGGGTCAGCTTCGTCCTGCTGAGCGGCATGGTCGTGATCGCCTTCGCCGTCGGGACCTACATCCTCAGCCAGCAGGAGTTCCGCTTCCCGCTCGTGGAGGAGTCGCCCAAGCGCATCCAGGTGGAGCTCCAGAACGCCCAGGCGGTGCAACCCGGGCAGGGCCAGACGGTGCGCGTGGCGGGCATCGAGGTGGGGCGCATCGGTGACGTGAAGGTGGAGGACGGCCTCGCCGTGGTGGACCTCGAGATCGACCGCCGCTACGAGAACCTCGTCCGCAGCGACGCCACCGCCCTGCTGCGGCCCAAGACCGCTCTCAAGGACATGTTCATCGAGGTCGACCCCGGCACCGGCCCGGTGCTCGACGAGGGCGAGCGCATCCCGGCGGCCAACTCGCTGCCCGACGTCGACCCTGACGAGATCTACGCCGCGCTCGACGAGGACACCCGCCCGTACCTCAAGCTGCTGGTGTCGGGAGCGGGGAAGGGCCTGCGCGGGCGCGGCGAGGACCTGCGCGAGGTGCTGCGGCGGCTCGAGCCGCTTCACAAGGACCTGGCCCGGGTGACCCGCGCCACCGCGAGCCGGCGCCAGGAGCTCAAGCGGCTGATCCACGACTACGGGCTGCTGATGACCGAGCTGGGGCGCCGGCCCGGCGACCTGCGCCGTCTGGTGGGCGCGTCGGGCAGCGTGTTCGACGCGCTGGCCACCGAACAGGGCTCGATCTCGGAATCGGTGGCCCGGCTGCCGGGTGCCCTGCGTGCCTCCCAGCGCACGCTCGAGGACGTGCGCCGCTTCGCTCCGGTGCTGCGCTCGTCGCTGCAGTCGCTGCGCCGGCCGATCCGCCGGCTCGACCAGACCAACGAGGCCGTGACCCCCTTCCTGCGTGACACGGAGCCGGTCCTGCGTGAGCGCATTCGGCCCTTCGTGCGCGCCGCCCGGCCCTTCACCGACGACCTGCGCTTCGCCGCCCGCGACACGGCGCGGGCCGCTCCCGACCTGAGCACCTCGGTCGGTCAGGTCAACCGGCTCTTCAACATCGGGGCCTACAACCCCGGCGGGGCGGAGGGCCTCGACGGCCTCTCGATCCCGCAGCAGCGCCAGCGCCAGGAGGGCTTCCTGTACTGGCTGGCATGGACCGCCCAGAACGGCGTGTCGCTGTTCTCCAGCGCGGACGGCCAGGGTCCCTGGCGCCGGGTCACGATCTGCGGGCTGCCCCCGGTGGCGGTGCAGACAATCGTCCAGCAGACCCTCGGCAGCGTTCGCTCCACCAACCCCGCGCTCGTAGATCAGCTGATCGGGGGCGCCGGGGCGCTGATCCAGCCCGGTAGCCCGATCGGCGATCTGCTCGACACCCAGTTCGGCTCCTGCAACTACGGAGCGCTGCCGCAACCGTGAACAAGAACCCGCCCAGCAGCGGACAGATCTTCGCGATGGTGGGGTTCACGCTGTCGGTGTTCGGGCTGCTCATCTTCTTCTGGGTCTCCTTCGGCGGCACGCTGCCGCTGGGCCCGAAGGGCTACCGCTTCACCGCCCAGTTCCCCGAGGCCGCGCTGCTGGTGGAGGAGGCCGACGTGCGGCTCGCCGGAGTCAACGTCGGCAAGGTCAAGGCCAAGGAGCTCGGCCCGGGTGGCCGGACGACCGTCGCCGAGATCGAGATCGACTCGCGCTTTGCCCCGATCAAGCGCGACACGCGCGCGGTGCTGCGTCAGAAGAGCCTCCTGGGTGAGACCTACGTCGAGCTCACGCCCGGCACTCCGGGCTCGAAGACGCTGCCGGACGGCGGCAGCCTCGGCGCCGGGCAGGTCGAGGGAACCACGGAGCTCGACGAGATCTTCGGCGTCTTCGACGAGCGCACCCGGCGCAGCTTCCAGGAGTGGCTGCACGAGGCGGGGATCCTCAGCACGGGCAGCTACGCCCGCGACCTGAACGATTCGCTCGGGAACGCGGCGCCGTTCTTCGAGGATGGGGCCAGCGTCCTGCGCCCGCTCGCCGAGCAGGACGTGGCTCTGCGGCGCCTGGTGCGCGACTCCGGCCGTGTGTTCGACGCCATCTCGCGTGAGAATGGCCAGCTCCGGGGGCTCGTCACGAACGGTGACGCCACGTTCTCGGCGCTGGCCTCGCGCGACGAGGAGCTGGCCCAGACCTTCCAGATCCTGCCCACCTTCCTGCGCGAGACCCGCTCGACCGTACGCCGGCTCGAGAGCTTCGCTCGCAACACCGATCCGCTGGTGCGCGACCTGCGTGCCCCGGTCGACGATCTGGCTCCGACCCTGCGTGACCTCGGCGATCTGTCACCGGATCTCACGCGACTGTTCCGCGACATCGATCCGCTGGTGGACGCCTCGGAGACTGGCGTGCCGGCGGCCGATCGCCTGCTGGACGGCGCCCAGCCGCTGTTCGAGGCCACCCACCAGTTCATGCCCGAGCTCAACCCGATCCTGTCCTACCTGGCCTACTCGCAGGAGAAGGTGGCGCAGTTCATCACCGTGGGCGGCGCCGCGCTCGCGGGCAACGGCGAGGGTGGCTATCTGGGCGCAGGCACGGCCGAGCACTACCTCCCGCAGATCGCGATCATCGACGGACGCTCCCTCACGCGCCGCACCGGCCGGCCGCCGTTCGAGCGGGCCAACGCCTATCCGGCGCCCAACGCCTACGATCGCGCCGTCCCGCTCGGCGTGATCGAGAGCTTCAGCTGCGCCAACAACGGGGGCGAGCAGCGCGACGCGTCCGGCTCGGGAGAGAACGCCGAGCCGCCCTGCTTCGAGGCCCCGCCGCAGCTGTGGGGCCTCGATCAGTATCCGCGCCTGCGGCGCAACCGGGCGCCGCGGGTGCCGGCGCCGCAGGGCACCGAGGGGACGGAGCCGGCGCGGCCGTGAGGTGCTGCGCTCCGCTCGGGCCTGCGCTCGGTGCAGGCGTGGTCCGATTCGCGGTAAAGGGGGGTGACGTGGCGACGCGCCACATGTTGTGGTCCATATAGGCCCAAAGATGTGGAGCGCGCTCAGGACCACCCCCTCACTGCCCATCAAACCACGCCCGACCGCGACGCCAGAGCGGAACGCCCGACTGCGCTTGGCCCGGGCGCGGCCCTAGCCGAGCCGCTCGGCCACCCGCTCCGCCAGCGCCCGGTGCAGCTCGACGTTCGTGGCGCGGTCGGTCCGCACCACGCGCAGGCCCGGGCCGGCCAGGGCGTCGAGGCCGCCGGTGGTGGGGGTGGCGATGTGCTCCTCGTAGTCCCGCGGATCCGCGTGCTCGGCCACGGGCAGGAAGTCGAAGATCGAGCCGCCGCCGTTGTCGAGGCAGAGGATCTGGAGGTTGCCGGCGGCGGCGCGGCGAGCGGCCAGCAGGCCCCCGGCGTCGTGCTGGAGGGCGATCTCGCCGGTGAGGAGCCAGGTGGGCTGTCCCGTGGCGAGGGCGGCGCCCAGCGCCGACGACACCACTCCGTCGATGCCGTTGGCCCCGCGGTTGGCGAGGAACCGGATCCGCTTATCGGTCTGGGGGAAGTAGGCCTCCACGTCGCGGATCGGCATCGAGGAGCTGACCCAGACGAGCGCGCCGTCCGGCAACTCGGGCTCGAGCCCGGCGAGCACCCTCGGCTCGAACAGCTCGGGGGCCTCGGCCAGGGCGGCGGGCACCAGCGCGTCCGCGGCCCGCCACGAGGCGAGCCAGTCGCTGTCGCGCCGCGCCGAGCGCATCTCGAGCACCGCGGCAAGGGCCTCCAGAGTGGGCGCTGCGGCCGAGGCGAGGATCAGCTCAGCGCGGCGGGTCGGCTCGTGCCAGACGGCGTGGGGGTCGAGCACCACCTGGGGCGCGGCCCCCAGCCACGCGCGTAACGGCTTCGAGGTGGGCAGGTCGCCGAAGCGCAGCACGAGTCCGGGCGAGTGGGCGGCGGCGAAGCTCTCGGCCCGGAGCAGCACGTCGTAGTGGGCGATCACGTGCGAGCGGTCGTGGGGTCCGCAGCGCACGCCCGAGGTGGGCTCGGCCAACAGCGGCCAGCCGGCCTGCGCCGCGAGGCGGGCGGCCGGCTCGCCCAGGTCCTCCGCGCCCGCACCGCACACGATCACGCCGCGCGGAGTGTCGGCCATCCGGGCGGCGAGCCGGTGTACGTCGTCGGCGTGCGGTGCGCTTGCGTGCTCTCGCAGCTCCGTCCAGGGGCGGTCCTCCTCGCGTCCGGTCCAGTCCGCGCTGTCGAGCTCCTCCGGCACCGGGGCGAGCGGCTCGCGCAGCGGGAAGTTGAGGTGCACGGGCCCGGGCCGCCCGCCCGCCGCGGTCCAGTAGGCCCGGCAGCCGAGCGCGCGGTGGTGAACCGCCGTCTCGCGCCCAGGGTCGTGGCTGCCCACCTCCACGAACCACTTGACCGAGCTTCCGTACAGCTTGATCTGATCGATCGACTGCCCGGCGCCCACCTCGCGCAGCTCGGGAGGCCTGTCGGCGGTGAGCACGATCAGCGGCACGCGCGCTTCCCACGCCTCGATCACGGCCGGATGGAGGTTGGCCGCCGCGGTGCCCGAAGTGCAGGTCACGGCCACCGGGCGCCCGCTCGCCTTGGCCATGCCGAGCGCGACGAATCCGGCCGAGCGTTCGTCGATCACGGACACCGCCTCGATGCCTTCGGCCGCCGCGAGCGTGAGCGCCAGCGGCGCGTTTCGGGAGCCCGGCGAGGTGACCGCGTGGCGCAGGCCACAGCGCCGAAGCTCGTCGACGAGGACCTGAAGGGGCGCGTAGGTGCGGTTGATCGGGATCATGCAGGAGCGATGGTGCTCTTCATCCCGGGCTTCATGCAGCGTGGCGACGCCTGGCGGCCCGTCCGTGAGCTCCTGCCGGAACGCTATCCGAGCGTGCTGCTCGACCACGCCAAGCACAGCTTCGAGGGACGCCTCGGCGAGATCGCGGCGGCGGGCGAGGGCCGGGTGCTGGTGGGCTACTCGCTGGGAGGGCGCCTGGCGCTGCGAGCCGCGCTGCGCGACCCCGAGCGCTATGCCGGCGTGGTCACCCTGGGGGCCACCGCGGGCATCGAGGAGCCTGCGCTGCGCAGCGCCCGCGCCGAGGCCGACGATCGCCTGGCCGCCTGGATGGAGGTCACGCCGATCGAGGACATCGTGAGCATCTGGGAGCGCCAGCCGCTGTTCGCCGACCAGTCGGAGAGCCTGATCGAGGAGCAGCGGCCCGGACGGCTCGACCAGCAGCCGGCCGAGCTCGCGCTGATCCTGCGCACCGCGGGCCAGGGCGTGCTCGAGCCCGTGTGGCACCAGCTGGTGCGCTTCGAATTGCCGCTGCTGGCGCTGGCCGGGATGCGCGACGACGGCTACGTCGCCGCGGCCGCCCGGATCGCGGACACGGCTCCACAGCACGCGCCGAGTCGATCGAGAACGCCGGGCACGCCGCCCATCTCCAGCAGCCCGAGGCGGTGGCCGCGGCTCTGGGCCGCTTCCTTGCCGAGCTGTAGGAGAGTTCACAACCAAACGCGCGCCCGCCGACGTAGGAGCCTGCGACCGCAGTCGAAAACGGAGGTTTCCGTGCATCGCAGACTGATTGCTCTCGTAGCCGTGCTGGCCGCCCTCTTGGTGGTCGCACCGGCCGCCTCAGCGGGCCACCACACCAAGGCGAAGGCGTCGTGGGGCTGGTACTACGGGACAACGACCCTCGACGTCGATCCCGGCACCCTGGGGGCGCTCACCAGCCTCGGCGTGTCGCCCGCCGCCGTCAGGCCCGCCACGCTCGATGGAGCGCGTTACTCCTTCCCGATCGTGAACCCGCTGCGCAGCGCGCTGCGCACCGCTGTCGTGCGCCATCGGGGCGGAATCTCGCTCACCGCCGGCGACGTGAAGGTCAAGTTGACCGACTTCGACATCAAGTTGCTGCAGGGCCAGCTGTACGGCAAGGTCAACGGCGCGGGTCCCGTGGCGCTGCTCGACCTCGACTACTCGAGGACGGGCATCCGCTTCCGCGGAGGCCGCATCAAGGTCGGCCCGGTCGGCACGACGCTGACCCAGGGCGCCGCGGACGCTCTCAACCAGGCCTTCGGCGTTTCGGCGCTGTCCGACGACACCGTCCTCGGAGACGCCACGATCCGCTACCGCCTGTTCCCGTTCTAGGGAGCGGCGGCTGACCGGAGCCCTGAGCGCGGGCGGTGGCACGGACGCCGCCGCCCGCGCCCTAGGCCAGTGTCTCGACCACCACGCGCTCGAGCACGTTCTCGTCGGGCTGGACGCCGAGACCGGGCCCGCTCGGCACCTTCAGAGTGCCCCTGTGCGCCTGGGGCAGGACCCGTGCCAGGTCACCCGCGAACAGGTCGAGCGTGGCGAGCCCGCAGGCCAGTGAGATCTCCTCCGCCGCGGCCAGCTGCAGGGCCGCCGCGATGCCCCACGGTCCATCCAGCGTGCTGGAGAGAAAGGCGTCCAGTCCGTGCGAGCGGGCTTCGCGCAGCAGCTCGCGGGTGGGCTTGAAGCCGCCGGTGCCGGCGAGCTTGACGTTGACCACGTCGCAGGCGTCGAGCTCGACCGCACGTCGCAGCTCGCGCAGCGTCGAGACCGATTCGTCCGCCGCAATCGGCGTGGACACGCGCTGACGCACCTCGGCGAGCTCCCGCAGGCTGGCGCAGGGCTGCTCTACGAACTCGAGGTCGTGGTCCTCGATGGCGCGAATGGCGCGCACGGCCTCGTCCACCGACCAGCCGCCGTTGGCGTCCACCCGCAGCGCCGGCCACGGCCCCACGGCCTCGCGCACCGCGGCCACCCGCTCGCCGTCATCCGGCAGCCCGACCTTGAGCTTGAAGCAGGCAAAGCCGTCGCGCAGGCCCGCCCGCGCTCGCTCGGCCGCCTCGTTCGGCGGCCCGGCGGGAAGCGTCATGTTCACCGGCAGGGCGTCCCGGCCCGGCTCGGCCAGCGGTCGCCCTTCCTGCCGGGCCAGCAGGTCCAGCCGGGCGATCTCCTCCGCTGCGCGCGCCTGGGGCGGGCGCCGCCCCCCGCCGCCGGTCAGAGCGGCGATCGCGCGCTCCAGGGGCACGCCGTCGTAGGGCTCGAACGGGGCGGCCTCGCCGAAGCCCACGGCGCCGTCCCCGGCCTCCAGGCGCAGCAACAACAGCTCGCGCGCGGTGACCACGCCGTTTGCGGTCACGAAGGGATCCTTGAGCGGGATCGACAGGCGGTAGAGCGAGCGCTTCACGATCTCCGTCCGGCACTCACGAGAGCAGAACCCCGACCGCCAGCAGGAGGGAGTACGCGGCCAGCAGGCGGCCGGCCCCGCCCAGCGCCGCGTTGAGCGCCGGACCGTCCGTGCGCGTGGCGACTGTCCGGATCAGCGGGGGCGCGAGCGGCAGCGCCAGGAGCGCCAGCAGAACCCAGGGCGACAGCGCCGGCACCAGCAGCGGCGGCACCACGAAGGAGGTCACGATCATGGCGGTGAACAGCAGCCGGGCGCGCTCGCGCCCCAGCTTGACCGCGAGCGTTCGCTTGCCGGCGCGCCGGTCGGTGTCCACGTCGCGCACGTTGTTGACCACCAGGATCGCCGCCGCCAGCAGGCCGACGGGCACGCCGAGCGCGAACGCCTCCCAGCGCAGCTCCTCGGTCTGCACGAAGTACGAGCCCACCACGGCGACGACGCCGAAGAAGAAGAACACGAAGAACTCGCCCAGTCCCTCGTAGCCGTAGGGCCGCGGTCCGCCCGTGTAGAGCACGCCGGCGAGGATCGAGGCCACTCCCACCAGCAGCAGCTCCCAGCCCGCCACGGCGGCCAAATACAGGCCCGCCGCCACCGCCACGCCGAAGGCGATGTAGGTCCCGATCAACACTCGCCGCGGCGGCATCAGCCCGCCGGCCGTGACCCGCACCGGGCCGAGCCGGTCCTCGGTGTCGGCTCCGCGGCGGGCGTCCGAGTAGTCGTTCGAGAGGTTGGTCCCGATCTGGATGAAGATGCTGCCGATCAGTGCGGCCACGAAGGGGAGCGCCCGGAACACGTCCTCGGACCCGGCGAGCGCGGTGCCAACCAGCACCGGGGCCACCGCGGCGGGCAGCGTGCGCGGACGTGCGGCGAGCAGCCACAGGCGCAGGTGGCTCAAGGCCGCTTCGGGAACTTCGCGAAGTCCGGCCGGCGCTTCTCCCTGTAGGCGTCACGACCCTCCTGCGCTTCCTCTGACCCATAGAAGAGGAGGTTGGTGTCATGCGCAAGCTGCTGGATTCCCGCCAGGCCGTCCTCGGCGGCGTTGAAGCTCGCCTTGAGCAGACGCAGCGAGAAGGGGGAGAGGGCGAGCATCTCCCGGCACCAGGCCACGGTCTCCTCCTCGAGCTCCTCGAGCTCCACCACGCGGTTGACCAGCCCCATGTCGAGCGCCTCGGCGGCCGAGTACTCGCGGCAGAGGAACCAGATCTCCTTGGCCTTCTTGGGCCCCACCATGTTGGCGAGCAGTCCGGCGCCGAAACCGCCGTCGAAGCTGCCCACCTTCGGGCCGGTCTGCCCGAAGCGCCCGTTGTCGGCGGCGATGGTCAGGTCGCAGACCACGTGCAGCACATGGCCGCCGCCCACGGCATAGCCGGCCACCATGGCCACGATCGGCTTGGGCAAGCGGCGCATCTGCACGTGCAGGTCGGTGACGTGGAAGCGGCCCACCCGGGTACCGGCGGCCACGTAACCGGCGTCGCCGCGCACGCGCTGGTCGCCGCCGGAGCAGAACGCGAGCGGGCCCTCGCCGGTGAGCACCACCACGCCGACCTCCGTGTCCTCGCGGGCGCGCTCCAGCGCGTCGGAGAGCTCGATCAGCGTCTCCGGCCGAAAGGCGTTGCGGACCTCGGGCCGGTCGATGGTGATTTTCGCAATGCCCTCCGCGACCTCGTAGCGGATGTCCTCGTAGCCGGCGGCGCCCTGCCAATCGGCGGCGGGGCGGATCACCCGCCGCGCCTGCTGCTCGGTCCACTCCTTGGTCGCCATCGCGGCTGGCAACGATAGTTGTCCGCGTAGCCTGGCCCTGTGGAAGAGTGGCTCACAGCGGCGGCCCGCCGGCGGCCCGAGCACACCGCGCTCGAGCACGAGGGGCGGCGCTGGACCTATGGGGAGCTGCATGCCGCCGCCGCCCGGACGGCACGGGTTCTCGCCGCCCGCGGCGTGGCCGAGGGCTCGCTCGTGGCCACCACCCTGGCGCCCGGACCCGCGTTCGTGGAGCTGCTCCACGCCCTGCCGCGGCTGGGCGCGGTGCTGGTGCCGCTCAACCCGGCCGATCCGGTGCGGGTCGAGGCCGCCGTGACCGTCGACGCGCCTCTGCACGGCCCGGAGGCGGACGTGACGCTTGGCCGGACCGTCGACCCCGAGGCCATTCACTCGATCATCCACACCTCGGGTACGAGCGGACGGCCGCGGGCCGTGCCGCTCAGCTACGCCAACCACGAGGCGAGCGCCCGGGCGTCGGCCGAGCACCTCGGCGTTACGGAGGACGACCGCTGGCTCGGCGTGCTGCCGCTCTTCCACGTCGGCGGCCTGGCCGTGCTGCTGCGCTCGGCGGCATACGCCACCACAGCCGTGCTGCACGAGCGCTTCGACCCGGTTCGCGTACGCGATGCGCTCGGCGCCGGGGAGGTCACGCTCGCCTCGCTGGTGCCCACCATGCTCGCCCGCTTGCGCGCCGCCGGGCTCGAGCGCGGCTCGCCGGCGCTGAGGGCGATCCTGCTCGGCGGCGGGCCGCTTCCGGGCGAGCTGCTCGACTGGGCGCTCTCGGTCGGGACTGCCGGTGTCGCCCACCTACGGGATGACCGAGACGGCGTCCCAGGTGGTCACAGCGCCGCCCGGCGAGCGCAGCGGGCTGCCGTTGCCCGGGGTCGAGCTGCGCACCGCCGGCGACGGGGAGATCCTGGTGCGCGGGCCGATGGTGGCGCGCGCCGCGCTCGACCCGGACGGCTGGCTCCACACCGGCGACCGCGGCCACATCGACGCCGAAGGACGTCTGCACGTGGACGGCCGCCTCAAGGAGATCATCGTCACCGGGGGCGAGAACGTGGCGCCGCTGGAGGTCGAGGAGGCGCTCCTGTCCCACCCCGCCGTGGCCGAGGCCGGGGTGGCCGGGGTGCCAGACCCCGAGTGGGGAGAGGCGATCACGGCCTTCGTGGTGCTCTCCGGCGAGGCGACCGGCGAGGAGCTGCGCGACTGGGCCCGCGAGCGCCTGGCTCCGCACAAGGTGCCCAAGCGGGTGGAGCGGGTGGCCGAGCTGCCCCGCAACGCCGCGGGCAAGCTGCTGCGCGACCGGCTGCGATGAAGACCGTCGCCACGATCGGCGTCTACGGATTCGACCTCGAGGCCTTTCTCGCCGCTCTGCGCGACGCCGGCGTGACGGTGCTGCTCGACGTGCGCCAGCGCCGCGGCGTGCGCGGCTCGCAGTACGCCTGGGCCAACTCGCGCCGTCTGCAGGCCGCGCTGGCGCAAGCCGGCATCGCCTATCGCCACCACCTCGAGCTCGCCCCGACGACAGAACTGCGCCGTCTGCAGTACGCGGCCGACGAGCGCCAGGGGGTGGGTAAGCGCTCCCGCACCGAGCTGGCACCGGAGTACCGGGAGCGCTACCTGACCGAAATCCTCGACCGCGCTGACCTCGACGCTGTCGCCGCGAGCCTCCCGGAGCGCGGCGCGGCCTCGCTGATGTGCGTGGAGCGCGATCCCGAGGCGTGCCACCGCTCGCTCATAGCCGAGCGTCTGGAGGAGCGCTACGCCGTCCGCGTCGAGCACCTGCGTCCCAGGAGCCCGTCCGACGCAATGTGAAACCGCAATTGCGGCGGCAAGAGTGCCGGAAATGCGGCCTCACCTGTTTGGCAGCCGAGCATCTAAAGTGACCGGCCCATGATCTACGACAAGGACGCCGACCTCGCCCTGCTCGACGGCAAGACCGTGGCCATCCTCGGCTACGGCTCTCAGGGCCACGCCCACGCGCTCAACCTGAAGGACTCCGGCGTGGAGGTGGTGGTAGGCCTGCGCGAGGACTCATCCTCCGTGGACAAGGCGAAGGGCGACGGCTTGCGGGTGCTCCCGATCGCCGACGCCGCCAGCGAGGGCGAGGTCGTGATGATCCTGCTCCCGGACGAGAAGCAGGCTGAGGTCTACGAGGCGGAGATCCGGGACGGGATCGCCCCGGGCAACCTGCTGATGTTCGCCCACGGGTTCACCATCCACTTCGAGCAGATCGATCCGGGGCCCGAGGTGGATGTGGGCATGGTCGCGCCCAAGGGCCCGGGACATCTCGTGCGCCGGCAGTTCGTGGAAGGCAACGGCGTGCCCGGCCTGATGGCCATCGACCGCGATCCCACCGGGAGCGCGCGAGAGCTCGTGCTCGCCTACGCGCGCGGGATCGGCTGCACGCGGGCCGGGGTGATCGAGACCACGTTCAAGGACGAGACCGAGACCGACCTGTTCGGCGAGCAGGCCGTGCTGTGCGGCGGGGTGAGCGAGCTGGTTCGGGCCGGCTACGAGACCCTCGTCGAGGCCGGCTACGACCCGCGCCTCGCCTACTTCGAGTGCCTCCACGAGCTCAAGCTCATCGTGGACCTGATGTACGAGAAGGGCATCACCGGCATGCGCTACTCGATCTCCAACACCGCCGAGTACGGCGACCTCACGCGAGGCACGCGGATAGTCGACGCCCAGACCCGCGCCTCGATGAAGGAGATCCTGAACGAGATCCAGTCCGGTGACTTCGCGCGCGAGTGGATCGCCGAGAACAAGGCCGGCCAGGAGAACTTCCTGCGTATGCGCGAAGAGGGCAAGAACCACCAGATCGAGCGCGAGGGCAAGGAGCTCCGCTCGATGATGGACTGGATCGACCAGGACTTCTGAGATGGCCGACGAGCAGAGCGGCGGCTTCCTCCCGCCGGAGCCGGCAGGGCCCGAGCCCGAGCTGGAGGGCCGGCCGCAGCCCGCCGCCGGGGCGGCCGCGGGGGATCCCGGGCCCCAGGCCCCGCCGGGCGGCCAGGCTCCGCCGGGCGGCCAGGCTCCGCCACCGCCGGCGGGCCAGGGCTACGCGCCTCCCGCCTCAGGCCATTACTACGGCGCTCCGGGCCAGGGCTGGCAGGCGCCGCCAGGAGGCGGATGGGGTCCGCCGCCGGGACAGGGCTGGCAGGCGCCCCCGCCGCCGTGGGGCTATCCGCAGCCGCAGGTGCCGGACAACAACCCGGCGATCGCCGGCTTCGTCCTGTCGCTCGTCTCGGTCACGCTGTTGCTGTTCTCGGCCGGGCTCTCGTCGATCGTGTCGGTCGGCTGTTCGATCGCCGCGATCGTGCTGGGCCGCAAGGGAGTCAAGAAGGTCGACGCGGGCGAGACCCCCAAGCACAAGAGCCTGGCCCAGGCCTCCTTCTGGATCGGTGTCGCGGGTCTCGTGGTGGCAGTGGTGGCCACGCTCGCCTGGATCGCCATCGTGATCGCGATCGCCGTCGACGAGGACTCGCGCCAGGACTTCGAGAACGAGTTCGACGAGTCCCGCAGCATCTCGCTGATCCTCGTGCCGGCGGTGCGCCTGCTGGCGCAGATCGTGACCTGACCTCCCGCTATCTTCGATGGTCCGATGGCCGATCCGTACGTGAAGCAGTACCTCATGACCGCTGGGCCCACGCCGCTCCCGCCGGCGGTCTCACAGGTGATGGCGGAGCCGATGCTCTACCACCGCGCCCCGGCCTTCATCGAGGTCTACGCGCGGGTACTCGCGCGCCTCAAGCAGGTCTTCGCCACGAGCAACGAGGTGCTGGTCTTCGCGTCGTCCGGCAGCGGGGCGATGGAGTCGGCCGTGGCCAACCTCGTCCGCCCGGGCGAGCCCGCGCTCGTGGCCTCCTGCGGCAAGTTCGGGGAGCGCTGGGCAGAGCTGTGTGACGCGTACGGGGCGCAGACGCTGCACTGGGAGACCGAGTGGGGCCAGCGAGTGGACCCGGCCGAGCTCGACCGCCGGCTGGCCGAGGCTCCGGACGTGGAGGTCGTGTTCACCACGCTCTCCGAGACCTCGACGGGAGTCGTCAACGACGTGCGCGAGCTGGCCGAGGTGAGCCACCGCCATGGCGCGCTGATCGCGGTGGACGCCGTGTCCGGCCTCGGTGCCGTGCCCTGCCCTCAGGACGAGTGGGGGGTGGACGTGGTGGTCTCCGGCTCGCAGAAGGCGCTGATGGCGCCTCCGGGCCTGGGCTTCGCGAGCCCCAACGACGCGGCGCTCGCCCGCGCCGCCGCCTCACCCGGCCGCCGTTACTACTTCGATTGGCAGCGGACCGTCGACGGTCAGCGCAAGGAGCAGCCCGACAGCCCGTTCACGCCCGCCGTGGGGCTCGTGCAGGCCCTCGACGTGGCCCTGGCGCTCATAGAGGCCGAGGGGCTCGAGCAGGTCTACGAGCGCCACCACCTGCTCGGCCGGGCCACTCGTGAGGCCGCCCGCGCGCTCGACCTGGAGCTGCTCGGCGGGGGCGACGAGAACGCGAACGTGGTCACCGCCATCGTGCTGCCCGAGGCGATCGACGGCGCCAAGGTGCCCAAGCTGATGCGCGACCGCTTCGGCATCACGATCGCCGGCGGCCAGGGCCGTCTCAAGGGGCGCATCGCCCGCATCGCGCACTGCGGCTACTTCGGCGCCTTCGACATCGTGGTTACGGTCGCGGCGCTCGAGATGACCCTGCGGGAGCTCGGTCTCGACCTCGAGCTCGGCACCGGCGTGGCCGCGGCCCAGCGGGTCTTTCTCGAGGCGGGCGTGCCCGTCGCCGCACCGGCGTGACGACGGCCGAGGCCGATCCGTCGCAGATGAAGGTTCTCGTCGCCGAGAAGATCGGCGACTCCGGAGTCCAGCTGTTGCGCGACGCCGGGCTCGTGGTCGAGCTGGGCAGCGGCTGGGAGGCGGCGGAGCTCGAGCGGCGCATCGGCGAGTTCGACGGCCTCTTGATCCGCTCCGCCACGCAGCTCGACGCCGGGCTGCTGGAGCGCGCCGCCCGGCTCAAGGTCGTCGGCCGGGCCGGGGTGGGAGTCGACAACGTCGACGTCGAGGAGGCCACCAAGCGCGGCGTGGTGGTGGCCAACGCGCCGCAGTCCAACGTGATCACCGCCGCCGAGCACACCATGGCGATGCTGCTGGCGCTGGCGCGCAAGGTGCCCCAGGCGCACGGCTCGCTCACCGGCGGCGCCTGGGAGCGCTCGAAGTTCAGCGGAGTGGAGCTCTACGAGAAGACGCTCGGGGTCCTGGGCTTCGGCCGCATCGGCCAGCTGGTGGCCCAGCGCGCGCTCGGCTTCGGCATGCGCGTGGTGGCCTTCGACGCGTACGTGGCCGAGGAGCGCTTCCGGGATCTCGGCGTGGAGCGCGCGGCCTCCTCGGATGACCTGTACGCGCAGGCGGACTTCATCACGGTGCACCTGCCGGTCAACGAGGAGACCGAGGACTGGCTCGACAGCGCCGCCTTCGCCAAGATGAAGGACGGGGTGCGCGTGATCAACGTGGCCCGCGGCAAACTGATGGTGGAGGATGCTCTGCGTGAGGGGCTCGACTCGGGCCGGGTGGCGGGCGCGGCGCTGGACGTGTTTCGCCACGAGCCGGTGACCGACCATCCGCTGTTCGACTACCCAAACGTCGTGGTCACTCCGCACCTCGGAGCGTCCACCGCGGAGGCCACCGACCGCGCGGGCTACCAGGCGGCGGAGCAGGTGGTGGCCGCCCTCACGGGAGGCGTGGTCACGAGCGCGGTGAACATCCCCGCGATCGCCCCGGAGGACCTGGACGCGCTCGGTCCGTTCCTGCCGCTGGCCCGCGACCTCGGCCGGATCGCCAGCACGCTCGCGGAGCGCACGTCGGTCGATTCGGTGGAGGTCGAGTATCTCGGCCGCATCGCCGAGCGGGACACCCGCCTGCTCACCGTGCAGGTCCTGAAGGGAGTGCTGGCCGGCCACGTGGAGGAGGACGTGAACGACGTGAACGCGCCGGCGATCTCCCGGGACCGCGGCATCGCGGTATCGGAGACGAGCAGCACGCAGGCACGCGACTTCACCGATCTGGTGCGGGTGAGCGTGGTGAGTGGCGGCGAGCACACGCGCGTGGTCGGCACCACGCTGGGCCGCCGCCATCGGCCGCACCTGCTCGAAGCGTGGGGCTCGCGCTTCAACATCCAGGTCGAGCGCCACTGGGCCGTGTTCCGCTACGAGGACCGGCCCGGGATGCTCGGCCGCGTGGGTACCGAGCTCGGCAACCGGGGGATCAACATCGTCAGTGCCGCGGTGGGGCGGCGTATGGATGAGGATGAAAATGGGGGGGCGGTGATGATCGTGACCGCCGACAGCCGTGTGCCGCAGGAAGTGGTGGACATCATCGTGTCCACCGACGGCTTTGCGGCGGGCCGTACGGTCAGCCTCCAGGCCTAGACTGCTTCGCGTGAGCTTTCAAAGCGGACTCGACGGCCCGGCGCCCCACGACTCCGAGCCGGTCGGCGCCCCGGCCGCCCAGCACGAGTGGCGCCGGCGGGCCCGCTCGTCGCGCCTGGCCATCGGGACGCTGGCCTGCCCCGCCTGCGACGCGCCGGTGGCACCGCAGCTGCCGCTGTCACCTGCGGATCCGCTGGGCTGCGGGTTCTGCCTGCACGAGGGGGCTGTGCGCGATTTCCTCTCGCTCGCGCCGCCCACACGGCCGACGCGGGTCGAGGTCCGCGTGGTTCAGCGCACCCGGGCCTGACCGCCCGTGATCACCATGAGGTGCGGGCGCCCCCTGACGGGCCGCTCTCTGCGCTCTGCCCGCGCCTGGAAGCGCTCGGCCTGCTGCCGGTAGAAGGCCTCCGCGTCCGCGTGGACCCGAGCCAGCGATCGAAGACCGGCCGCGCGCTCCGGATGCCCCTCCGACACGGCCGCGGCCTCGGCCTCCTCGGCCCGGACGCGCTCCCGTTCGGCCCGCCTGCCTATGAACCGAGCAACCTTTCTCAGCTCCTGAGGATCTCGGGCTACTCCCACACATTCGTCTTGCCCGGTACCGCCGCCGGTCACACGTCCGGGTAGCGTCTCGCACGAATCGCCGTGGCCCTCGTCCTCAAACTGACGCTCGCGCCGGCGCTCGTGGCCGCGGCCACCTTCGTGGCGCGAAGGCTGGGCAATCGCGCCGCGGGCCTGGTGAGCGGCCTCCCGGTGGTGGCCGCCCCGATCGTGCTCGTCTACGCCGTCGAGCAGGGCGAGCCGTTCGCCCGCATCGCGGCGCAGGCGGCAGTGCTCGGGATCATCTCGCAGGTCGCGTTCTGCGTGGCCTACTCGCTGGTCGCGCTGCGCGCGCCGGTCTGGCCGGCGCTCGCCGCCGGCTGGCTCGCCTTCGCGCTCGGCACGCTGGCGCTCTCGGACGTGTACCTGTCGCTCGTGACGAGCACGCTGATCACGCTGGCGGTGGTGGCAAGCGGCGCATGGCTTGTGGGCCGGCTCGCCACGGGCACCGCCGAAGACCGGTCGGGCGGCGATCTGCTCGCGTGGCGGCTCCTGATCACCGCGGCGCTGGTGCTCGCGCTCACCGCGGCGGCCGGAGGCCTGTCGGCTCACCTGGCGGGCCTCCTCGTGCCGTTCCCGATCATCACCGCCGTGCTCGCGGGCTTTACGCACGTACGCGCCGGCGGGACGGCGGCGGTCGAGCTGCTGAGCGGGCTCCTGCTCGCCATGGTCTGCTTCCTCGCGTTCTTCACGGTGCTGGCCGCCGTGCTCACTCACACCGCGGCCCCGGCCGCCTTCGCCGCTGCGACCGGCGCCGCGCTCGCGTGCTGGGGCCTGCTCGTCTGGGCCGGGCGCCGCAGGGCGGCGCCGGTGGCACAGTCGCCCTAGCGCTCCTGCTCGGCCGGCCGCACCAGCCGGGCGAGCAGCAGGCGCGCTCCGGCCACGCCGCCCGCGCCGGCGAACAGCAGGCTCACGAGCTCCTCCACCGGCACCACGCCGGCGTGGGCGATCACGCTGCCTCCCCAGGATCCCCGTACTCGTCGCTGCGCTTCGGCCAGCCGGGCTCAGCGCCCTCGCCACGGCCCCGGGGCGTGCGATCCAAGAGGCCCCAGGTGGTGTTGAGCGCGTCCGTGCCGCGGTCGTAGCTCGTATACGTGTGGTAGACGACCCCGTCCTCGAGCGCGAAGACGCTCAGCGCCATGAGCTCTTCGTCGTGGGCCACGTCGACGCCGGCCCCGCCCGGTGAGGCGAAATTGAAGCCGGTGCCGTTCTCGCGGTCCTCCTCGGTCCACGCGCTGAAGTCGCGGTTGAAGTCCGTGCGGCCCGAGGAGACCCAGGGGATGTCCCAGCCCATGCGCTCCTTGTAGGCGTCGAGCACCTCGAGCGGCGAGCGCGACGCGAGCAGGAAGGTCACGTCGTGCGCGTTCAAGTGCTTGACCGTGCCGTCGAAGCTGTCGGTGGCGAACGTGCAGCCCCGACAGCCCTCCGGTGTGTTCGGACCGTGCATGAAGTGGTAGACGACCAGCTGCGAGCGGCCGTCGAATAGCTCCGCGAGCGTCTTGGTTCCCTCGTGGGTGTCGAACTCGTAGGTCTTGTCGATCCGAACGCGCGGGAGCTCTCTGCGCCGCTCGGCCAGCTCGTCATTGCGCCGGGTGAGCTCCTTCTCGGCCTCGAGCAGCTCCTTGCGGGCCGCGAGCCACTCCTCGCGTGTGCCAATGGTGGTGTTCATGTGGTCAAAGACCTGTCAGCCGCGCGCGATTCATCGGCGATCGCCTGCTCCAGGTCGCTCACCAGGTCCTCGGCGGCCTCGATCCCGCAGGACAGCCGCACCAGGTCGGCCGGCACCGCGGCGGCGGAGTCCTCCACCGACTGGTGGGTCATCGCCTGTGGCACCTCGATCAGCGACTCCACGCCGCCCAGTGACTCCGCCAGCGAGAACACCCTGGTGACGGACGCTATCCGGGTGGCGTCCGGGTGCCGGAACGAGACCATGCCGCCGAAGCCCGGCCAGCGGACATCCTGCACACCGGCCGTACGCAGGAACTCGCTCACCGCGCGCCCGTTCTCGCCGTGTGCCGCCACCCGAAGGTGGAGCGTGCGCAGGCCGCGGTGAACCAGGAAGCAGTCGAACGGACCCGGCACCGCGCCCACGGCGTTCTGGACGAAGCGCACTCGTTCGTGCAGCTCCTCGTCGCCGGACACCACCAGGCCGCCCACCACGTCCGAGTGGCCGCCCAGGTACTTGGTGGCCGAATGCACCACGGCGTCGGCGCCCGACTCGAGTGGACGCTGGATGACCGGCGTGGCAAATGTGTTGTCCACGGCCACCAGGGCCCGGCCGCTGCGCGCGACCACGGCCTCGATGTCGACCACGGTCAGCAGCGGGTTGGTGGGCGTCTCCACCCAGATCAGCGTGGTGTCCGGCCGCACGGCCCGCTCGAGCGCCTCGAGGTCGCTCTGATCGACCATGTCGTACGCAAGCCCGAAGCGTGCGAGGACCTTGTCCAGGAGCCGGTAGGTGCCGCCGTAGAGGTCATGGGGCAGGATCACGTGATCGCCGGCGCGGCAGTGCGCGGTGATCAGCGCGTGGGTGGCGGCCATGCCGCTGGCGAACGCAGCGCCGTGGCCGCCCTCGAGCGCCCCGATCGCGTTCTCGAGCGCCGTGCGGGTGGGGTTGGCCGAGCGCGCGTAGCCGTAGTCCCCGACGTGCTCGCCGGGCGCGGGCTGCACGTAGGTCGAGGTCTGGTGGATCGGGGGGATCACCGAGCCGAAGCTGGGATCGGGGTCCAGGCCGGCGTGCACCGCGCGGGTGGCGAAGCGCGCGTCTTCGGGGAGGCGGCTCACCGGGCCAGCGACTCGAGCAGGTCGGCGCGGGTGAGGATCCCGGCCGCGCGGCCGTCCATGTTCACGAGCAGCGCCTCGCGCCGGTCGGTGAGCAGCTCCACCGCCTCGCGGACGCCGTCATCGGCCGACACCTCGGGGAAGGGGGCCTCCATCACCTGGGCGATCTGGGCGCCGAGCAGGGCCGGGTCGTCCATGGCGTGGCGCAGCAGCCCGCGCTCGCTCACCGAGCCGACGACCGTCTGGGGATCGTGCGACGACACCACCGGCAGCTGGGATACCCGGTGCTCGTGCAGGAGAGCCACCGCGCCGCGCACCTGGGCATGCGACTCCACCGTGAGCAGCGGAGGGATCTCCCCCTCGTCGTGCTTGCGGCGCAGCACATCCTCCACCCGCAGCTCCTCGTCCCGGGCGAGGAACCCGTACTGGCGCATCCAGGCGTCGTTGTAGACCTTGGACAGGTAGGAGCGGCCGCCGTCCGGCAGGATCACAGCGACCATCGCGGCCGGGTCGTCGATTCCGCGCGCCACCTGGTAGGCGGCGTAGAGCGCCAGTCCGCAGGAGCCGCCGGCGAGGATGCCCTCGGTCTCGGCCAGCCGGCGCGTCCAGAGAAACGAGTCGCGATCGGAGACCGTCACGTAGCGGTCCACGATGGCGGGGTCGTAGGTGTCGGGCCAGAAGTCCTCGCCCACGCCCTCCACCAGATACGGCTTCACCGCGTCCTCGCCGCCCGAGTAGATCGAGCCCACCGGGTCGGCCCCGATGATCTCGATCGCCGGGTTCTGCTCGCGCAGGTAGCGCCCCACGCCGGTGATCGTGCCGCCCGTGCCCACCCCCGCCACCAGATGCGTGATGGCGCCGCCCGACTGGCGCCAGAGCTCCGGACCGGTGGTGCGGTAGTGCGCCTCCGGGTTGGCCTGATTTCGATACTGGTTGGGCTGGAACGCTCCCGGGATCTCCTGGGTCAGCCTGTCGGCCACGCGGTAGTACGACTCCGGGGAGTCGGGCGGCACCTCGGTGGGCGCCACCACCACCTCGGCGCCGTACGCACGGAGAAGGTCGATCTTCTCCTTGGACATCTTGTCGGGCATCACCGCGATCACCCGGTAGCCCTTGAGCGAGGCGGCCATCGCCAGCCCGGCGCCGGTGTTGCCGCTGGTTGGCTCGATGATCGTGCCGCCGGGACGGAGCTTGCCGTCACGCTCGGCCGCGTCGATCAGCGCCACCGCGGCGCGATCCTTGATCGAGCCCGCTGGGTTCAGAGCCTCGATCTTCGCCACCAGCTGCGGGCGAAGGTCGCGCCCGAGCCGCGCGAGGCGCACCAGCGGCGTGTTCCCGATCGCGTCGAGGATCGAATCGCGGATGTCCGTGCCGGTGCTGGAGGCAGTCTCCATGGGCTCAAGATAGGCGCTTCTCGGACAGTCTCCCAATTCGAGTGATCCAAATCTCGCCCGCTCACGTTAGGAACGTCCAGCATGCGCTCGAGGGAGCACACCAAGCCCATGCCGACATGGCTGTCGGGTATCGAGAGCGAGGGCCGGACCGGCCGCGCGCTCGGATACGTGAGCCTGCCGGTGGGAGATCGCCAGGAATGGCCGCCGCTTCGCGACCAGGCCATCGCGATCGAACGCGCCTGCTTCGAGCTGAATCTCGACCTGGGGCATGTCGTGCGCGACTCCGAGCCGGTCAACGGCACGGCCGCCCGGCCGGCGCTCCAGGGCGCACTGGAGCAGCTGGTCGCGGGCCGGGCCGGGGCGCTGGTCGTAGCCCGGCTCGACTGCCTCGCGGGCTCAGCTGCGGCGCTCGGCGCCGTGGTGGAATGGTTCGTCCAGAACGACGCGCGACTGGTCGCCGCGGACCTCGGGCTCGACACCGCCTCGCCGGCCGGCAAGGTCGCCGCGGCGGCGCTCGTGGCGGCAGGCCAGCTCGAGCGCTCGAAGCTCGGCGAGCGGACACGACGCGGCCTTGCTGCGGCGCGGCAGAGGGGCGGAGGGGTCGGAAGACCCGCTGTCACCGACAACCCGGAGCTCCGCGAACGGATCCGTTCCCTTCGTGATGACGGTATGACGCTTCAGGCCATCGCCGACCGCCTCAACGAGGACGGCGTGCCGACTCTGCGCGGAGGAGCCGAATGGCGTCCCTCAAGCGTGCAGGCGGCGGCCGGCTACAAGCGCCCGTGCCGCAGCCGGCCAGGTCGGGAACTGCCTGTCACGGCTCCCGCGGGCGCTCTCTCGCACAAACCGCCGGGCGCCTAAAAGCCCCGGAAAACGGCTCTCTGTACGCAACGGCTTGGTTGCGTACACGGCTTCGGCACCTATTTGGCTCCCCGATTTTGTGAATCCAGTGCAAAAAGGACTACATGCAGAACCGCATTCGTAGATCAGACTTCCTCGCGGGCGGCCTCGTGGCCGGGGGCGCAGCGCTCGCCGGTGGCGTCGTCCTGGGTGGCGTGGCCACCGGTGACGCGGCCGAGCTCTCCGCACGCGACGCGCGCGCGCTCGAGCTGATCCTGCTCGTGGAATACACCGAAGACGCCTTCTACAAGCAGGCTGTCGAGAGCGACGCCCTGGCGGGTGAGCTGCGCGAATTCGCCCGGCAGGTGGCAGCCCAGGAGCGCGAGCATCTCGCGTTCGTACGCAAGGCCCTGGGCAAGAAGGCCGACGGCCCTCCGAAGTACGACTTCGGCTCCGCGACGAATGATCCACGTGACTTCGCCGCGGCGGCAGCCAAGCTCGAGGACCTCGCCGTGGCGGCCTACAACGGGCAGGCCACCAACGTGAGCCCCGCGATCCTGGCGGCTGCCGCGACGGTGGTCTCGGTCGAGGCCCGGCACGCGGCCTGGATCCGCAGCATCTCGGGCGATCCCCCCGCGCCCGACGCCACCGACACTCCACAGTCGGCCGACGAAGTGCTCAAGGGACTCGAACAGATCGGACTGAAGCGATGACGGCAGCAGGATTCTCCTTCGAGCGGCTCGACCGCGACGGCGCGCTCGCCGAGACCGCCCACGAGGCGGGCGGCGTTTCACGCGCCGGGTTCTTCGCCGGGGGGCTCGCAGGGGCTGCGGTAATCCTCGGCGCAGTGGACGCCGAGGAGGCGCGCGCCCAGAAGCCGGGCAAGGACGACATCGCGATCCTCAACTTCGCCCTGACCCTCGAGTACCTGCAGGCGGCCTTCTACACGGAGGCGGAGCGCCTCAAGCAGCTGCGCGGGCGGACCAAGCGAGCGGCCGAGACGGTGGGTGCCGTGGAGCGTGCGCACGTGAAGGCCTTCCACGAAGTTCTCGGCCGCCAAGCCGTCAAGCGACCCAGCTTCGACTTCCAGGGCGTGACCGAGAAGCCCGACCAGTTCCTCAAGACCGCCGTGGCCTTCGAGGATCTCGCCGTGGCCGCGTACAAGGGCCAGGCCACCCGGCTCAAGTCGCGCGAGGCGCTCGCGGCGGCGGTCTCGATCCACTCGGTGGAGGCGCGGCACGCGGCGTGGATGCGCTACCTGTTCGGCGTCGACCCCGCGCGCGAGGCCTTCGACCAGCCGAGCAACAAGCAGCAGGTCACGAAGGTCGTGAAGTCCACGAACTTCATCGCCACCGCCCCCTCGATGAAGCGGAAGCGTGCGCCGAGCTTCACGGGGTGACCGGACAGTCGCCTTGCGCAGGCGACGAGCACTGGTATTGATGGGAGGAGTGATGGGAACCCTCTCTGTCCTTGCTGTGCTCGTCTGGCCGAGCTCGAAGGGCGCCGGCTCGACAGGCCGAGCGCTGCCTGAGCCGCCCGAGTCTGCTCTCGACGTGGGCCGGCCGGAGCCGCTCGGGAAGGAACGCAACGTGTCGGTCTGGACCGTCATCCGCAGATCGGCCGTCGCCCGTGCCACCCCCGACGCGTCGGGGGCTACGGTGACCCAGGTGACCCGGCGTACACCGGAGGGCACCTCGAACGCCCTGCAGGTGCTCAGCCGGACGCGCGACGCCGCCGGAAGGGTCTGGGTCCGGGTGCGCCTGGCCGTCCTTCCCAACGGAACCACCGGCTGGCTCCCGCGGGCCGCCATCAGCGGCTACCGGACCGTTCGCACCCGCCTGAGGGTCGACCTGGGCCGGTTGCGCGCCACGTTGTTCCGCGACGGCCGCGCGGTGCTGAGGGCACCCGTCGGCGTCGGCGAGCCGCAGTGGCCGACCCCGCGCGGGCACTTCCTCGTACGCAACAAGCTCGTCCGTTTCAGGAGCCCCTTCTACGGGCCGCTCGCCTTCGGCACCAGCGCCCGCTCGGCGGTGCTCACCGACTGGCCCGACGGCGGCTTCGTGGGCATCCACGGAACCAGTCGCCCCGACCTCGTGCCCGGGCGCGTCTCACACGGATGCATCCGGATGCGTAACCCCGACATCCTTCGGCTCGCCCGGCTCATGCCGGTGGGCACGCCGATCACGATCAGCTGATGCGCCGGCGTGTGACAGTGCTGGTGCTCGCGGGGCTGCTGGCTCTGCCCGGGGCGGCGATCGCCCCGGCGTTCGCCCAGGACGAGCAGACGCCCACCGACCTCTGGAAGCAGTACCCGCTCGAGGAAGGCTCGCAGCCCGACTCGGCGGTGCCCGGTGACGACACCAGCCCGCAGGCCACCGAGCCGGAGCGCAACGCGCCGAAGGCGGAGTCCGGCAGTGACGATGGGGGCGGGGGCAGCCTGGTCCCGTTCGTCGCGGTGGGCGCCGGGGCTCTCGGTGCCGCGGCGCTCCTGCTGTGGGTCGTGCCCGCGCGCCGGCGCCGCAGGCAGGAGGCGCGCCCGGAATCCCCCGCGCAACAGCCGGCGGAGATCCCGCCCGCGCCGTCCCGCCCGGCTCCAGGCACCGCGCCGCTGGGCCTCGCGGCCCGAGCCTCGAAGACCACCACGAATGGTGCGGCGCGCAAGGCTGAGAACGGCGTGGCGCCGGATCTGCCCGCCAAGGCGTCCGAGCGCGCCACGGCCGACAACCACAAAGCACCCCGACAGGCCGATCCGGCCACACGGAACGGGACCGCAAACGGCGGCCCTGCGCCCGCGCCGCCGGAGGCCGAGCCCGAGCCCACGTCCACGCCCGAGAAGGCCAAGCCCAAGTCCCGGAAGACCCAGTCCAAGCCCCAGAAGGCCGAGCCGAAGCCGCGAACGATGGAGCCGGCCCGCCCCGAACCGGATCTGCCGGTGGCCGGCGCGCCCGCTGGTTCCGCTGCCCCGTCCTCTCCGGCCGCCGCACCCGAGACGAAGCCGTCGGCCCAGCCGTTCCGCGGCAGGAAGCTGCCCGCACCGACGCCCACGCCCACGCCGAAGGCGGAGCCCAGCGTCCGCGCGCTGGGCTACACCACCGTTCCCGATGGCGACGACGCCAACAGCCCCCGCCTGCGCGAGGAGGCCCGCCAGATCCAGGAGGCCTGCCAGCGGCACGGCATCTCTCTCAGCAAGCTCGTGCGCGACCTCGAGCGCCAGTCCGGGCCTGACCTGCGCCGGCCCGGCCTGACGTATGCGCTCGAGAGCCTCGAGGCGGGCGAGTTCGAGTGCCTCGTGGTTCCGCGCCTCGACCGTCTCACGCGCTCTGCGGCCAACCTGGGCGCGCTGATCCGTCTCCTCGATGAGCGCGACGCTCGCCTGATCGTGGTGGACATCGATCTCGACACGGCGACCGACGAGGGCCGTCTCGCCGCGGATGCGCTCGTGAAGGTCGGGGGCCTCGAACGCAAGCGTCTCGAGCAGCGCACGCGCAAGGGCCTCGAGGCTGCGCGCGACCGGCGTCGCTCCTCCGGGCGCCCCGCGGTGGCGGACCGGCCATCCCTCAAGCAGCGGATCGCCGACATGAGGGCCAGCGGCATGACTCTGCAGGCCATCGCGGACACTCTCAACGACGAGGGCATCCCGACCGTTCGCGGGGGAGCCGAGTGGCGGCCCTCGAGCGTGCAGGCAGCGGCCGGCTACAAGCGGCCGTCCCGCCGCAGCCGGGCCGCCGGCAGCCCACCCAAGAAGTAGCCCTGCACGGCCCGCGAGGCCGTAGGAAGCACGCCCGGACTGGAATGATTAGGGCGCGTGCGCGCTCTCGTGATCACAGAGCACGGACCCCCGGACGTAATGAGGGTCCAGGAGCGGCCGGACCCCGAGCCCGGCCGCGGTCAGGTACGCGTGCGAGTGCGGGCGGCGGGGGTCAACTTCGCCGACCTGCTCGCGCGCGTGGGCCTGTATCCCGACGCTCCCAAGCCGCCCTGTGTGGTGGGGTACGAGATCGCCGGGGATGTGGATGCGCTCGGAGAGGGCGTGGAGGGCATCGAGCTGGGCCAGCGCGTGATGGGCGGCTCGCGCTTCGGCGGCTACGCCCAGCTGGCCGTGACCGGCACGGACTCCCTCGTGCCGATGCCCGACGGCTGGAGCTACGCCGAGGGCGCTGCGCTGCCCGTGACCTACGCCACCGCCTACGCGGGCCTCGTGCGCTACGGCGGGCTGCGGGCGGGGGAGAGGGTGCTCATCCAAGCGGCCGCCGGCGGAGTAGGGATCGCGGCCACCCATATCGCCAAGCTCGTGGGCGCCGAGATCTACGGCACGGCGTCACCCGGCAAGCACGACGCCATTCGCGGCTTCGGCGTGGACCACCCGATCGACTACCGCACCCACGACGTGGTCGACGAGGTGCGGCGTGTGGCGGGCGAGGAGCAGCCGATCGACCTGGCCTTCGACGCCATCGGTGGTCGCAGCTTCAAGCAGAGCTTCTCGCTGCTGCGACCCGGCGGACGTCTGGTGTGCTTCGGAGCGTCTGAGGTGCAGGCCGGCGAGCGGCGCAGCCCGCTGCGGGCCATGCGCGTGGTGGCCCAGATGCCGCGCTTCAATCCGCTCAAGCTGATGAGGGAGTCCAAGTCCGTGATCGGCCTCAACATGCTGCAGCTGTGGGACGCGGCGGGCTCGCTCGAGGAGTACGTCGCGCCGCTGCGCCAGTGGCTCGACGAGAGCCGCATTCGCCCGGTGGTCGCGCGCGAGTTCCGGCTCGACGACGGGGCCGAGGCACATCGCTACGTGCACGAACGCAAGAACGTCGGCAAGGTGGTGCTCACGCTCTAGTACCCTGCCCGGTGCATGGCGCTCCTCGCCGACCTGCGACTTCTCCTCCTCCCCCCTCGGGGGGAATAACGCGTGGCGGCCGCCAGTAGCCGCAAACCCAGGGAAGCGAACAGGACAGGCAAGTAGGAGAGAGAGCGAGATGGACCGCAACGAGCAGGACCGAGTAAGGATCTTCGACACCACCCTGCGCGACGGCGAGCAGTCGCCGGGGATCTCGCTCAACAAGAGCGAGAAGCTCGAGATCGCCCACCAGCTCGCCCGGCTGGGCGTGGACATCATCGAGGCCGGCTTCCCGATCTCCTCGCCGGGCGACTTCGAGGCCGTCCAGGCCATCGCCCGCGAGGTGCACGGTCCGGTGATCTGCGGCCTGGCGCGTGCCAACGCCCAGGACGTGGACGCCGCCTGGAACGCCATCAAGGATTCCGAGCGCCCGCGCATCCACACCTTCATCTCCACCAGCGACATCCACATCGAGCACCAGCTGCAGACCACTCGCGAGGACGTGAAGGGCCAGGCGCGCGCCGCGGTGGCACAGGCGCGGGAGTACTGCGACGACGTGGAGTTCTCGCCGATGGACGCCACCCGCTCCGAGCTCGAGTTCACCGCCGAGGTGCTGCAGATCGCCCTCGACGAGGGCGCGACCACGATCAACGTGCCGGACACGGTGGGCTACTCGATGCCCGACGAGCACGCGGAGATGTGGCGGACGCTGTACCGGCTCGTGCCCGGGCTGTCCGGAGTGGCGACGTCGGTCCACTGCCACGACGACCTCGGCTTGGCGGTGGCCAATTCGTTCGCCGGCCTCGTCGCTGGTTGCCGGCAGGTGGAATGCGCGATCAACGGGATCGGCGAGCGGGCGGGCAACGCCTCACTCGAGGAGATCGTGATGCTCATACGCGTACGCGAGACCGCGCACGGGCTGTGGACCGGGGTGGACACCAGGGAGATAGCCCGGACGAGCCGGATGGTGTCGCGCATCACCGGCTACCAGGTCCCGCCCAACAAGGCCATCGTGGGCCGCAACGCCTTCGCGCATGAGTCCGGCATCCACCAGGACGGCGTGCTCAAGGAGCGCACCACCTACGAGATCATGGATGCCACCACGATCGGCCTCGAGACGAACGCGCTGGTGCTGGGCAAGCACTCGGGCCGGCATGCCCTGCGCAAGGCGCTGGAGGAGCTCGGCTTCCAGGTCGACGGCGCGGCGCTCAACACCGCGTTCAAGCGCTTCAAGGAGCTGGCGGACAAGAAGAAGAAGGTCACCGCCCTGGACCTCGAGGCGATCGTCTCGGACGAGATGAAGCAGGCCCCGGCCGCGTTCGAGCTCGAATCCTTCGACATCGAGGCGTCGTCCAACCGCTCGCCTCTCGCGCGCGTGCGTGTGCGCCGGCCCGACGGCGAGCTGGAGACCGGCAGCTTCACCGGCGATGGCCCCGTGGACGCCTTCTTCAGCGCGCTCAACGCCGCGACCCACCACGAGGCCCGGCTCAAGGAGTACCACGTGTCTGCGGTCACGGGCGGGCGCGACGCGCTGGGCGAGGCGACCGTGCTGCTCGAGCTCGACGGCCGTCTGTCCTCGGGCGTCGGTGTGTCCACGGACATCCTCGAGGCGTCGGGCAAGGCCTACCTGCGCGCGCTCTCGACCGCGCTGGACAACGCGGTCTCGGAGGCTGAGCGGGTGCTCGAGCAGGAGGCCAAGAAGGCGCCCACGCCCTGACCGTGGAGAGCTTCACCTGGCGTGACGGCGAGCGCCTGATCCGCTTCGGTCGCGGCACGCTGGCGGAGGCGCCCGAGCTGCTCGAGCAGGGCGGCTTCGGCGACTTCACGCTTGTCACCACCGAGCGAGCGCAGGAGGAGGCGCCTGAGCTCGGAGAACGCGCCGCGCAGGTGCTCCACGTTCCAGCCGGCCGGGTGGACGAGCTCTCGGCCGCCCTGCTCCCGCAGGCCGGTGAACGGCCCGTCGTGGCGCTGGGCGGGGGCCGGGTGATCGACACCGCCAAGGCGATCGCGGGGGCGTCCGGGCAGCCGGTGGCGGCGCTGCCCACCACACTCTCGGGCGCCGAGCTCACTCCCTTTCACCGCACGCCAAAGGGGGTGGAGGACGCGCGCCTCGTGCGTCCGTCGCTGGTACTGGCCGATCCGGCGCTGATGGCCTCCCAGCCGCCGGCGCAGCTCGCCGCCAGTGCGATGAACGCTCTGGCGCACGGCATGGAGTCGCTCTACACGCCCTTCGCGAATCCGGTGGCCGAGCTGTCGGCCCTGCGTGGCGCAGAGCTGATCGTGGAGGGGCTGGACAACGACCCTCCGGGACGCGACGAGCTGGCGCTCGGGGCCCTGCTCACGGCGTACGCGTCCGCCAGCGCCGGCATCGCGGTACACCACGCTCTCTGCCAGACCCTGGTGCGTACGACGGGCAGCCCTCACGCCGAGACCAACGCGGTGATGCTGCCCCACTCGGCCCGCGTGATGGCCGGCCGTGCACCGGCGGCGCTCGGCGCTCTGGCACACGCCCTGGGGGCCTCGGCCGGCGGCCCAGACGCCGCCTCCGAGCGCATCGCCGGGCTGTCGGCGCGCTGCGGCTACACCAGCCTGTCCGCGCTCGGAGTGACCGAGGATCAGCTGCCGCAGGTCACCACCGCCGTGCTCGCTCATCCCGCCTACCGCAACACCCCGCAGCCGCCGGCCGAGCCCGAGCTGCTCGCTCTCCTTCAGTCGGCGCTCTGACCGCTTCCGATGGCCGTTGCGTGCCCGGCGCCGTTCTGGGATCGTGATCGATAAGGCGAAGCCGTTGGAACACCAGGGAACCAAGGAACCCATCGATGCCCTTCGCTGCACGGGTTGTGGCCGGCTCTGGGTGAGCATCTCGGCGCGGCGAATGATCCGCCGCAACGAGGGCTGTCTCTCCTGCGGCGAGGCGGTCGAGCCGGTGCTGGTGGACCACGAGGGCGTGCGCCCGGTGAGCCCGAAGCCGCGCGAGGGCCGATCGCGTGGCTGAGTCCGGGGGTCTACAGGGAATGCTCGCCGGCTTCTCCGACGCGCTCGAGCAGGCGCTGCTCACAGCCGACCAGGACGAGGCCGAGCGTGTGACCAGGGACGCGCTGAGCGCCGGGCTGCCGGCAGCGCTGATCGACGACCACATCGTCCGGCCGGCCATGCGAGGGATCGGCGAGCGCTGGGCCCGCGGTGAGATCTCACCCGCGGACGAGCAGCGGGCCACCGAGATCGTGCTGCGGCTGCTCACCGTGGTCCGCGACGTCGGCCGGGTGGAGCAGCAACGGCTCGAGACCACGGTGCTCCTCTGCGCTCCGCAGGGTGAGCAGCACGTGGTGGGTCTCCTGATGGCGGCGGATCTGCTCGACGACGCGGGCTACAACATCATCCTGGCCGGCGCCGACGTGGCCGGCGACTCGCTCGCGGAGCTGCTGGCTCGCCACCGGCCCGACCTGGTCGGCCTCACCGGCACGATGCCCCACGCGGCGCCCAACCTGCGCGCGAGCGTGGCCGCCGCGCATCAGGCGGGAGTCAGCGGGGTGCTGATCGGCGGCGCGATCGCGGGCCAGACGCTTGATCCGACTCCGTCGGTCCGGACGCTCGACGGCGTGGCCGGGGTCGTCACCGTCGCCGACGGCCTGTTGCGGCGGGCCGGAGTCAATTAGGATCGCGGCGATGGCGGGTCCGCTGGAAGGCCGCGTGGCAGTCGTGACCGGCGCGTCGTCGGGGATCGGCGAGGCCACCGCGCTTGCGCTGGCTGAGGCAGGCGCGGCGGTGGCGCTCGGCGCGCGCCGTGAGGAGCGGCTGGAGAGGATCGCCGAGCGGATCGAGGGTCCGACCTTCGTGCGCGGGCTGGACGTGTCGAACGAGGAGCAGGCGCGGACGTTCATCGCGGACGCCCGGGAGCAGCTCGGCCGCCTCGACATCCTCGTCAACAACGCCGGGGTGATGCTGCTCGGGCCGGTGGCGGGAGCGGACACCGAGGAGTGGCGGCGAATGCTGTCAGTCAACCTGCTCGGGCTGCTCTACTGCACCCACGCCGCGCTTCCGCTGATCGGCGCAGGCGGAGGGGGCGACATCGTCAACGTGTCGTCGGTGGCGGGACGGCGGGCCAATGCGGGCGCCGCCGTCTACAACATGACCAAGTTCGGCGTGCATGCCTTCTCCGAGGCGCTGCGCCAGGAGGCCCTGCACGCGGACATCCGCGTGACCACCGTCGCCCCGGGCTTCGTCGACACCGAGCTGCAGGGTCACAACCAGAATCCGGTGGTCCAGCAGGCCATGCGCAAGTCGCGCGAGGAGATCGGCGAGGTACTCGAGGGAAGCGACATCGCCGCGGCGATCGTCAACGCCGTCACTCGCCCTCGTCACGTGTGTGTGAACGAGATCGTCGTGCGCCCCACCCGTCAGGCCAACTAGTTAGGTACCTAGTCGAGACGGGAGAAGGTGGTGCGCGCGAGCTCGATCGCGGCGCGCCGGCGCTGGGCGTTCCCAAAGCCCTTCACGACCATGCGTACGCGCAGGATCCGCTTGCCCTTGAACGCGATCAGCTGCGCGCGCGAGCGTGTCCACCAGGCGCCCGCGCCCCCGTAGGCCGAGTCGGCGCCCACGCCCCGTACCTGGCGCGGCCTGCGGGCGGGCTCGTCGTTGTGGAACTCGAGCTGCTCGGAGAAGAGGTTGTAGTAGCGCAGTTCGGCCGACGGCGCCGCATCGATGGTCACCCGGGCGACCGTTACGGGGCCGCCGGTCCAGTCGCAGTTGGACAGGTCGAGCGAGTCGCTGCGACGCGCCTTCAGCGAGTAGTCCGAACCCAGCCCCACCGCTTTTCGGACATCTGCCGGCTTCACTATCGAGCACGCCGTCTGCTCGAGGGTGCCGGATCTCCCCGAACGCTCGGGGTCCTTCAGGGGGGAGCGGACGTTGTCGGTGGAGTCGCGCGGCTCGTCGTCGCCTCCGCAGGCGGCCAGGGCGCCGGCCGCGAGAAGGGCACCGAGCGACATGCAGCATACAGATGTTCGTGATAACGTACGCACCATCTCGGCCAACGGACATCTGGTTGGTACCCGGATTCGCCGCCTTCGCGACGGAATGAACCTGTCGCTGCGCGACCTGGCGGAACGCAGCGGAGTTTCGGCGCCGATGCTCTCTCAGGTCGAACGGGGCGAGACGAGCCCCACGCTCGCGATCGCCGAGCGCATCGCCACCGGCCTCGAGCTCAACCTCTCGCAGCTGCTGCGCCTCGACGAGGCCGACGGTGTGAGCGTGGTGCGCGCGGCGGAGCGCCGCCGCGGAGGCGGCCAGCGGCACCGCTACGAGGTGCTCACACCGCCGCTGCCGGGCCTGCGCGCGGAGGTTTCCCTGCACGCCCTCGCCCCGGGAGCATCCACCGCCGGGCCGGGCGACCCGCCGATGCACGAGCCGGGCAGCCGCGAGACCGCCGTGGTCGAGACCGGCCCCCTGCGCTTCGTGTGCGCCGGGGTGGGACACGACCTGGCCGACGGAGACGCCGTGACCTTCGACGCCGACCTTCCCCACCATTTCGAGAATCCCGGAGACGCCGAGGCCCGCTTCTACGCGGTGGTGGCCGCCGGATTGAGGAGGAGCTGACGTGCCTGCAAGCCCCACTTCTCTCTTTCAGAAGATCTGGGAGGCCCACGAGGTCGCGGAGGGAATCCTCTACATCGACCTCCACCTCGTGCACGAGGTGACCTCGCCCCAGGCCTTCGAGGCGCTGCGCCTGGCCGGGCGTCCGGTGCGCCGCCCGGACCGCACGCTGGCCACCGCGGACCACAACGTGCCCACCGACGGCTCCACCGCGGCCACCCAGATCCTGGACCAGCTCTCGCGCGTCCAGGTGGAGACCCTCGAGCGCAACGCGGAGGAGTTCGGGGTGCCGATCTACTCGATCGGCTCGGCGCGCCAGGGGATCGTGCACGTGATCGGCCCCGAGCTCGGCGTCACCCAGCCGGGCATGACGATCGTGTGCGGCGACTCGCACACCTCCACGCACGGCGCCTTCGGCGCGCTGGCCTTCGGGATCGGGACCAGCGAGGTGGAGCACGTGCTGGCCACGCAGACCCTCGGTCAGCGCAGGCCGAAGTCGATGCGCATCCTCTACTCGGGCGAGCTCGGCTTCGGCGTGACCGCCAAGGACCTGATCCTCGGCACGATCGGCCGCATCGGTGTGTCCGGCGGCGTCGGGCACGTGATCGAGTACGCCGGCCCACCGATCGAGCGGCTCTCGATGGAGGGCCGGATGACCGTCTGCAACATGACGATCGAGGGCGGCGGCCGGGCGGGCATGATCGCGCCGGACGACACGACCTTCGAGTGGGTCGAGGGCCGCGAGGCCGCGCCCGATCCGCTTCCGCTCGACGCCTGGCGCGAGCTGCGCACGGACGAAGGCGCCTCCTTCGACCGCGAGGTGGCGATCGACGCCGGAGAGCTCTCGCCCCAGGTCACCTGGGGCACCACGCCCGGGATGGTTGTGGACGTGACCAGCTCGGTGCCGGAGCCGCGGGACGACTCCGAGGAGCGCGCCCTGGAGTACATGGCGCTCCAGAGCGGTACGCCCATGCGCGAGATCGAGCTCGACCGCGTGTTCATCGGCTCCTGCACCAACTCGCGCATCGGCGACCTGCGCGAGGCCGCCGAGATGGTCGAGGGACGCCGGGTGGCGTCGGGACTGGACGCGATGGTGGTGCCCGGCTCTCAGCAGGTCAAGGAGCAGGCCGAGGCCGAGGGCCTCCACGAGGTCTTTCGCCGGGCCGGCTTCGACTGGCGCTCGGCGGGCTGCTCGATGTGCCTGGGCATGAACCCCGACATCGCCGCACCGGGTGAACGGGTCGCCTCGACCTCCAACCGCAACTTCGAGGGGCGCCAGGGCCGCGGCGCCCGCTCCCACCTGGTGAGCCCGAAGATGGCGGCCGCGGCGGCCATCGAAGGGCGCTTCGTGGACATCCGAGAGTGGGAGGGCTGATGGAGCCCGTGCGGATCATCGAGGGCGACGTGTCCGTTCTCGACCGGACCGACGTGGACACCGACCAGATCATCCCCAAGCAGTTCCTCAAGCGGGTGGAGCGCACCGGTTTCGGCGAGTTCCTCTTCTTCGACTGGGCGCAGGAGGCGGGCTGGGACCTGCCCAACCATCCGATCCTCGCCGCCGGCCGCAACTTCGGCTGTGGATCCTCGCGCGAGCACGCGCCCTGGGCTCTCGAGGACTACGGCTTCAAGGCGGTGGTGGCGCCGAGCTTCGCCGACATCTTCTACTCGAACTGCACCAAGATCGGCCTGCTCCCCGTGACCCTCGACGAGGGCGACGTGAAGCAGCTGATGGCCGCCCGCCACGCGCGCATCGACCTGGAGGAGCAGGAGATCTCGTTCGCGGGGCGCCAGATCCAGTTCGAGATCGACCCCGAGATCGCCCGGCGCCTGCTGGAGGGGCTCGACGACATCGGCGTGACGCTCCAGCAGCAGCACGAGATCGACCGCTACGAGGCCGAGCGCCAGCGCATCGGCCCGGTAACGACGGACCTCATAGGCGCATGACCCGCGACTGGGACGCAGCGACCTACGACCGGGTCTCCAACCCCCAGGCCGAGATGGCCGAGGCGGTGCTCGACACGGCTCGCCCTGGCCGGCGACGAGAGGGTGCTGGACGCCGGCTGCGGCTCCGGGCGAGTGACCGGCATGCTCCTCGAGCGTCTGCCGGGCGGCCACGTGGTGGCCGTGGACCAGTCGCTCTCCATGGTGGAGCACGCGCGCGAGGCGCTGGCCGACAGCGGGCGGGCCACCGTGTTCCAGTCCGACCTCACCGAGCTCACGCTCGACGAGCCGGTGGACGCCGTGTTCTCGAGCGCCGTCTTCCACTGGATCGGCGATCACGAGCGCCTGTTCGCGCGCATGCGCGACGCGCTGCGAGGAGGGGGACGCCTGGTGGCGCAGTGCGGGGGCGAGGGCAACGTCGCGCGCTTTCACGCGGCCGCCGCGGACGTGGCCGCGCAGCCGCCCTACGTCGAGTACCTGAAGGGCTGGCGCGGGCCGTGGAACTTCGCGGGGCCCGATGAGACCGCTCGGCGCCTGGAGAAGGCCGGCTTCGCGGAGGTCGAGACCTGGCTGCAGCCCTACCCGGTGGCCCCGGAGGATCCGTTCGACTACCTGCGCACGGTCTGCCTCGGCTACCACCTGGAGCAGCTGCCCGAGGAGCTTCGGGCCGGCTTCGTGGAGGCCGTGCTGGCGCGCTCGGGCGACGAGCTCGACTACGTGCGCCTGAACATCGTGGCCTCCACGTGAGCCACGCCAAGCGCATCGTGACCCTCCCGGGCGACGGGATCGGCCCCGAGATCACGGCCGCCGCCGTGCAGGTGCTGGGGGAGCTCGGAGAGTTCGAGCTCGACGAGCGGGTGATGGGCGGCGCCTCGATCGACGCGCACGGCACCGCCCTGACCGACGAGGTGCTGGACGCCTGCCGCTCGTCCGACGCCGTGCTGCTCGCGGCGGTGGGCGGCCCGAAGTGGGACACCACCGATCCGGCCGCCCCGCGCCCGGAGCAGGGCCTGCTCGGGCTGCGCAAGGGCCTGGGCCTGTTCGCCAACCTGCGGCCGGTGCGGCCGAGCCCGGCGCTGCTCGACGCCAGCCCGCTCAAGCGCGAGCGCATCGAGGGCACGGACCTCTTGGTGGTACGCGAGCTCACCGGCGGCATCTACTTCGGCGACCGGGGGCTCGAGGGCGACACCGCTCACGACACCTGCGTCTACAGCGAGGGTGAGATCGAGCGCATCGCGCGGGTGGGCTTCGAGCTCGCGCGCACACGGGTCACGAGCGTCGACAAGGCCAACATCCTCGAGACCTCCCGCCTGTGGCGCAAGACCGTGGAGCGCGTGGGCGCCGGCCAGGAGGTGCCGCTCGACCACATGCTGGTCGACAACGCGGCGATGCAGCTTGTCTCGCGCCCCAGCGACTTCGACGTGCTGCTCACCGAGAACCTGTTCGGCGACATCCTGAGCGACGAGGCGGCGATGCTCACCGGCTCGCTGGGAATGCTTCCCAGCGCCTCGCTGGGCGACTCCGGTCCCGGGCTGTTCGAGCCGGTGCATGGCTCGGCTCCCGACATCGTGGGCACGGGCAGCGCCAACCCGCTGGCGATGTTCGGCTCGGTGGCGCTCATGCTCCGGCACGGACTGGCTATGGAGAACGAGGCCGCTGCCCTAGAATCCGCGATCGATCGCGCGCTCGGGGATGGCCTCCGCACTCCGGACCTCGGCGGCGACGCCGGCACAGAGGCTGCCACTCGGGCGGTCCTCACGAACATCTAGGAGCAGTACGTGAACACCGCGGATCTCATTTGGCTGAACGGAGAGTTCGTCGCCTGGGAGGACGCGAAGGTACACGTACTCACCCACGGTCTGCACTACGGAACCGGTGTCTTCGAGGGCGAGCGCGCCTACGAGACCGAGCAGGGTCCCGCGATCTTCCGCCACCAGGACCACCTCGACCGGCTCGAGAACTCGGCCAAGCTCTACTACATGGACCTCCCCTTCTCCAAGGCGGAGCTGCGCGAGGCCACCCACGAGCTGATCGTCCGCAACGGCTTCAAGAGCTGTTACATCAGGCCGCTCGTCTACCGCGGCTACGGGCCGATGGGGCTCAACCCGCTCGACAACCCGGTCGAGGCCATGATCGCCGTGTGGGAGTGGGGCGCCTATCTCGGCGAGGAGGGCAAGCGCAAGGGCGTGCGCGGGCGCGTGTCGTCGTACCGGCGCATCTCGTCCGACTCCCTGATCCCGAGCTCGAAGGCCTGTGGGCAGTATCTGAACTCGGTGCTGGCCAAGATCGAGTCGCTCAAGTCCGGCTACGACGAGGCGATCCTGCTCGACGACAGCGGGAACGTGTGCGAAGGCACGGGCGAGAACGTCTTCGTCATCAAGGACGGAGTGATCCACACCCCGCCGCAGACCGCTGCGATCCTCGACGGCATCAACCGCAAGTCTGCGATCCAGATCGCCCGTGACCTCGGACACGAGGTCGTGGAGCGCGACATCGCCCGCGCCGAGGTCACGCTCGCCGACGAGGTCTTCCTCACCGGCACCGCGGCGGAGCTCACGCCCCTGCGCGAGATCGATGACATCGCGATCGGCGACGGCACGCCCGGGCCGATCACCCGCGAGGTCCAGGGCGTCTTCGAGGACGCCCTCTGCGGCCGTGAGCCGCGCTACGCGGACTGGCTCGATCTGGTGCCGGTCCCATCGCAGGCGTGACCGCCTCAGGCCGACGGGTAGTCGTCTACGACACCACCCTGCGCGACGGCATGCAGGGTGAGGGGATGTCGCTCTCCGCCGAGGAGAAGGTGCGGGTGGCCCACGCGCTCGACGGACTGGGCGTGCACCTGATCGAGGCCGGCTTCCCCGCCTCCAACCCCAAGGAGGAGGCGCTGTTCGACCTGCTCTCCCGGGAGAGCTTCGAGAGCGCTGAGATCGTGGCCTTCGGCATGACGCGGCGGCGCGACTCCGCTGCAGAGCACGACCCGGCCCTGCGTCTCCTGGCCGACAGCTTCGCCCCTGTCTGCACGCTGGTGGGCAAGACCTGGTCGCTCCACCTGGAGAAGGTCACCCAGGTCGAGCCCGAGGAGAACCTGCGCATGATCGCCGACTCCGTGGCCTTCCTCGCGGCGGCCGGCAAGCGGGTGATCTACGACGCCGAGCACTTCTTCGACGCCTTCCGGTCCGATCCCGACTACGCGCTGAGCTGCCTGCGGGCCGCGGCGGGCGCGGGAGCCGAGAACGTGACTCTGTGCGACACCAACGGCTCGTCGCTGCCCGCCGAGGTGGCGGCGGCCACCGCCCGCGTGGTGGGCGACCTGGGCGAGAGCGTCCAGGTGGGCATCCACACCCACGACGACGCCGGCTGCGGCGTGGCCAACACGCTGGTGGCGGTGGACGCGGGCGCGCGGCTCGTGCAGGGCACGATGAACGGCTACGGCGAGCGCTGCGGCAACGCCAACCTGATCTCGATCCTGCCCGCGCTCGAGCTCAAGCTGGGGTACGAGGCGATCGGGCGCGACCGGCTGGAGCGACTGACCGAGACCTCGCACCTGGTGGACGAGATCAGCAACGTCACGCCCAACCCCAACCAGCCCTACGTGGGCGCCAACGCGTTCGCCCACAAGGGCGGCATGCACGTGGCGGGGGTCAACCGCGACGCGCGCACCTTCGAGCACATCGATCCCGTAGAGGTGGGAGCCGACCGCCGCGTCCTGATCTCCGAGCTGTCGGGCCGGGGGACGGTGCAGGCCCGGAGCGACGTGGACGGCGACACCGCCGGCAGGGTGGTGGAGCGCGTGAAGGACCTCGAGAACCGTGGCTACCAGTTCGAAGCCGCCGACGGCTCATTCGAGCTGCTGATCCGCAAGGAGACGGGCGAGTACGAGCCGTTGTTCCGGCTCGAGTCGTGGCGGGCGATCGTCGAGAAGCGCGAGGACGGCCGGGTGGAGACTGAGGCCACGATCAAGATCTGGGTGGAGGGCGAGCGCTACGTGCGCACGGCCGAGGGCAACGGCCCCGTGCACGCGCTGGACCGGGCCCTGCGCTCGGCGATTGCCGAGCGCTACCCGCAGCTGCGTGACATCGAGCTGGTCAACTTCAAGGTCCGCATCCTCGACGAGCGCAAGGGCACGGCGGCAGTCACCCGGGTGCTGCTCGACGCCAGCGACGGCCAGGACACGTGGGGCTCGATCGGCGTGTCCGAGAACATCATCGAGGCCAGCTGGGAGGCACTCGTGGACTCGCTCGAGGCCGGGATGCTCCCCGGGCGCACGCGCGGGGCGAGAACACGAGCGGCCGGCGCGGCAGCCACTTGATACCCCTCGCCCGGCCGCTGGTGGGCGAGCGCGAGGAGGAGCTGCTCCTCGAGACGCTGCGTTCACGCCGGCTGGCGCTCGGCCCCCGGCTGGCCGAGTTCGAGACCGCGTTCGCCGGCCGGCTCGGCGTCGGCCACGCCTCCGCCGTCTCGAGCGGCACGGCCGGTCTGCATCTGGCCATCCGCGCCGCGGGGGTGGAGGCCGGCGACGACGTGGTGACCACGCCGTTCAGCTTCGTGGCCTCGGCCAACTGCCTGCTGTACGAGAACGCCCGGCCCGTGTTCTGCGACATCGATCCGCGCACGCTGAACCTGGACGCCGAGGCGGCCGCGGCGGCGGTCACGGACCGCACCTCGGGCCTGCTCCCAGTGCACATCTTCGGCTACCCCGCCGACATACCGGCCTTCGAGGCGCTCGCGGCCGACCGCGCGCTCTGGATCGTCGAGGACACCTGCGAGGCGCTGGGCGCACGCCACGGCGATGGCGCGGAGGTGGGGGCGCGCGGCAACACCGCGGTCTTCGGCTTCTACCCCAACAAGCAGCTCACCACCGGCGAGGGCGGCATGGTGGTCTGTCCGGACGCGGACGTCAAGACCCGCATCGACTCCGAGCGCAACCAGGGCCGCGCGCCGGACATGGGCTGGCTCGACCACGACCGGCTCGGCTTCAACTACCGCCTGGACGATCTGGCCTGCGCGCTCGGCCTCGCCCAGCTCGAGCGGCTCGACACCCTGCTGTCCGAGCGCGCCCGGGTGGCATCTCTCTACGGCGAGGCACTGGCCGGGGTGGAGGGTCTCGGTCTGCCCTGCCCCGACGCGGACGGTGACCGCCGCAGCTGGTTCGTCTACGTGGTGCAGCTGCCTCCCGGCGCCGGGCGCGACGAGACCATGCGCGGCCTGCGCGAGCGCGGAGTGGAGTCCAAGCCCTACCTGCCCGCCATCCACCTGATGAGCTTCTATCGCGAGCGCTTCGGCCACCGCGAGGGCGAGTTCCCGGTGTGCGAGGACGTGGCCCGCCGCTCACTGGCCCTACCGTTCTTTCCCGAGCTGAGCGAGGGCGAGGTGGAGCGGGTGGTGGAGGCGCTGCGCGCGGTGCTCGGCCGCTGACCGGCGTCAGTCGAGCGGCTTGACCAGCGCCACGAAGCCGGGCAGGCCGCGTGCCGGCGGCCGGTAGGCCACCTCGTCGAAGCCCTCGGCGGCGTACAGGGCGCGGGCGGCATCGTTGGTGAGCGTGGTGTCGAGTGCAACGCATGGGAGTGATCGCCCCCTGGCCTCACGCTCGGCCTCGGCCAGGAGCGAGCGGGCCACCCCCTGGCGGCGAAAGCCAGACCCGGTGGCCAGAGCATCCACGTAGAAGGCGGCGGCGGGCGGGCTCGGGGACGCGCGGCCGCCCACGAGATAGAGCCGCAGGGCCCCGGGCCAGCGCCAGGCGGGAGCGTGGCGCAGGGCGAGGCGCAGAAAGGCGCGCGAGCGCTCGGCCGCCTCGTCCACCGGGAAGGCCGCCATGGCTCCGGCCACCTCGCCGTCCACATCGGCCAGCCACACCCGCTCGGCGCTCGCCGCGTTGCCCTCGCTGTCGAACGCGTACTCGAGCGTGCGCAGCGCACGCTCGCGCCCACCGGCGAAACGGTCGTACATGTCCGGCGCACTCACGTGGAGGAGCCGGGCGGCCGTGGGTCCCTCCCCGGGCCGGGCCCGGCGTACCTCAGCCAAGAGCGTCCACCGCCGCGCGCAGACCGTCCTCGAGGGGAGTGGGCTGCCACCCGAGCTCGCGCTGGGCCTTGTCCGACTGCGGCCGGGCGTTCCAGAGGAAGAAGTAGAGCTGCCCTCGGGGGAGGAGCGGGGGCTGTCCGATCCTGTCGGCCAGCGCCTCCCCGGCGTCGGCGAGACGCCGAGCGGCCGCTGCCGGCAGGACGAGGGGCACCCGGCCGCGGCCGGCAAGGCGCACCGCGGTGGCGACGATCTCCCGCAGAGTCATGTGGCCGTCGCAGAGGATGTAGCGCTCGCCCGGCGCGCCGCGCTCGGCGGCGAGCAGGACTCCGCGCGCGAGGCCCGGGGAATGCACGAGCCCCATGCCGCCCGGCGGGAGAAAGGGTAGGCGGGTGCGCTTGCCCTCGATCGCCGGTTGCAGCAGCCCCGTCTCGAGCGAGGCGCCGGCGCCGCCAGGCCCAGGGCCGTAGACGCCCGCCGGGTTGACCATCACGAGCTCGGTGTCGCTCCCCTCGACCGCAGCAAGGGCGAGCCGCTCGGCGTGCTGCTTGGAGCGCTCGTACGCGGTGCCCTTCGGATAGGTGGCCACGTGCGACTCGTCGAATGCGTGGCCGCTATCAGCGTGGAACACGTCGATCGTGCTCACGTGCACCACGCGCGGTACGCCCGCGGCCACAGCGGCCTGCACGACGCCGGCGGTGCCACGCGCGTTCACCCGCTCGAACACGTCCGGGTCTCGCGTCCACTGCTCCGGGATCCCCATGGCGTTCACCACGAGCTCGCACCCGTCCACCGCGGGCCCGAGCGTCGAGGGGCGGATGGCGTCGCCCTTCACGAGCTCGACCTCCGCCGGGAGAACGACCTCCGCGGCGTCCGGATCGCGCACCAGCGCACGCACCTGGTGGCCGCGCTCGGCCAGCGCGAGCGCCACGGCGTGCCCCACCTTGCCGGTGGCTCCGGTCACGAGCGCTCGCACGGCCGGGAATCCTAAGTGCTCGTGGCCGGGCCGCGCGTAGACTCCGCGCCGGCATGGGCCGCTTCCGCGATCCCCAGGATCCCCTCTTCCGGGCGCTCAACTCCTCGATCTCGTTCGACTACCGGCTCGCGCCCTACGACCTGGAGCAGTCGCTCGCCCACGCGCGCATGCTCGCTCGCAGCGGGATCATCTCCGATGCCGATCTGGAGCAGATCGAGCAGGGTCTCGCCGCGGTCAGGGAGGAGATCGAGGCCGACAGCTTCGTGGTCGAGCCCGACGACGAGGACATCCACATGGCGATCGAACGGCGGCTCACCGAGCTGGCCGGCCCGGTGGGGGGCAAGCTCCACACCGCCCGCTCGCGCAACGACCAGGTGGCCACCGACGTCGCGATGTTCGTGCGCGCTCACAGCCTCGACGCGCGCGAGCTGCTCTACGAGCTGATGTCCACGATCGTGAAGCTCGCCGAGCGCCATCTCGACTGGCCGCTGCCGGGCTACACCCACCTCCAGCGCGCCCAGCCGGTCTACCTCTCCCATCACCTGCTGGCGTGGTTCTGGAAGCTCCGGCGCGACCTCCAGCGCTTCAACTTCTGCATGACCGCCACCGACGACCTGCCGCTGGGCGCGGGCGCGCTGGCCGGGGTGAACTTCGACACCAGCCGCATGTACGTGGCCCAGGAGCTCGGCTTCGGCGGCATCGCCGAGAACTCGCTCGACGCCGTGTCCAACCGCGACTTCGTGCTCGACTACCTGGCCGCCGCCGCCACCTGCTCAACCCACCTGTCGCAGCTCGGTGGCGAGCTCGTCCTCTGGTCGAGCGAGGAGTTCGGCTTCTGCGAGCTGTCCGATTCCTTCAGCTCGGGCTCGAGCCTCATGCCCCAGAAGAAGAATCCCGACGCCGCCGAGCTGCTGCGGGCCAAGGCACCCCGGGTGGTGGGGCGCCTCACGGCGCTGTACGGAGTGCTCCACGGGCTGCCGCTGACCTACAACAAGGATCTGCAGGAGGACAAGGAGGGGCTGTTCGACGCTTCGGACACCGTGGAGCTCTCCCTGCGGGTGGCGACGGAGATGCTGGGCGAGATCCGCTTCGACCGCGAACGCATGGCCACCGCGGCCTCGGACGAGTTCATCGCTGCCACCGACGTGGCGGACCTTCTGGTGCGCGAGGGCGTGCCGTTCCGCGAAGCCCACGGGATAGTCGGCGGGATCGTGCGCGCCGCGACGGAGAGCGACAGGCGTCTCTCGGAGCTCAGCCGCGAGGAGCTGGCCGAGCTGGCTCCTCAGCTCGACGGCCGCTTCTACGAGCTGCTCGAGCAGGGGGCGTGGCTCGAATCGAAGGTGTCCGAGGGCGGCACGGCGCTCGCCCGCGTTCGGGACCAGCTCGCGCAGGCGCGCCATGTGCTGGCCGAGGCGCGCACGTGAGGCTGGGGCGCCGCTTCTTCGCCCGCTCGGTGCACGAGGTGGCCCGCGACCTGATCGGCTGCACGCTGCGCCACGGCGCCACGGCGGGGCGAATCGTCGAGACCGAGAGCTACCACATGGACGAGCCGGCCTGTCACGCCCACGTGGGGCTCACGGGCCGGACCCACACCCTGTTCGGGCCGCCGGGTGTGGCCTACGTCTACCTGTCCTACGGGATCCATTCCCTGCTGAACGCGGTGAGCGAGGAGGAGGGCGTGGGGGCGGCGGTCCTGATCCGGGCGCTCGAGCCGCTGGACGGCGAGGGCGTGATGCGCTCGCGGCGGGGAGGGGTGCGCGAGGGCGACCTCGCTTCGGGTCCCGGCAAGCTCACCCAGGCGCTGGGCGTGGGGCTCGGCCTGAACGGGAGCTCGCTGATCGACGGTCCGATCGAGGTCCTGGCCCGGACTCCGGGCGCCGCGGCGCCCCGGATCGTGCGGGGCGAGCGCATCGGCATCACCAAGGCGGCCGACCTTCCCTGGCGCTTCTGCGACGCCGACAGCCGGCATGTCTCTCGGCCCTGGCCGTCCGCCATGCGCCGCGAGCGACGGGCCGCCTAGGTGACGTGAGTCGTTATTTCGTGCGCACCTTCCCGGCGTCTGGGCTCGCCTGGCGCCACCCACGGGAATCGCCGATGCTCTGGCATCGACTCATCCCGTGTGCGTCCCCAGCCACGCCCAGCCGCTCGGGAAGCTGAAGCCGAACTTCCGACTCACGTCACTAGCTTCGCCGGCCTACGGAGGAGCCGCGCCCACACCGCCGCCGGTCCCGTCGCCCGTGCTCGGCGGCGTGGTGGGAGCGGGTGCCGGTGCCGGCGCCGGGTTGGGGGCGGGCGCCTGCTCGGGTGGCTGCTGGGGCGTCTCCGGGGCGGGAGTGGCTCCGCCGCCGTCGCCCGTGTCCGGCTCCGCGGGCGCGCCGTCAGACGGGTACGGCCTGCTCGGCGGGCGGGATCTCCGACGGGGTCACGGGGGCGGCCGGGATGGTGGAGGTGCCCTCGTCGTCGTCGGGCTGCTTGCGGTTGGCCTCGCGCTCGGCGCGTAGCGTCAGCCAGGAGGTCATGAAGTCGTGGAAGATCTCGGCCGGGAACGTCCCGCCCGCCACCGGCGCGCCCCCGTGCTCGGTCTCCATCGGCTGCAGCCGGTCGGCGTAGCCCACCCAGATGGCCACGGAGAGATCCTCGTTGCCGCCGGCGAACCAGGCGTCGCCGTAGTTCTCGGTGGTGCCGGTCTTGCCCCAGATGAACTCGTCGCCCACCTGGGCCGCCTTGCCGGTGCCGCTCGTGACCACCGTGGACAGCATGTCCTTGGCCAGCTGGCCCACCGCGGCGGGGTAGACCCGCTTTCTGCGGACTCTGTTGTTGTCGGTGAAGCCGTTGCCCTCGACCTTCGTGAAGGCCACCGGCCCGGTCTCGCCGGGAGCGAGCGAGCCGGACACCCGCACCCCCTCGTTGGCGATGGTCGAGTAGGCGTAGGCCATCTCCAGCGGGGTCACGCCCTCCTCGAGACCGCCCAGGATCATGGCCGGGTTGGTGGACAGCTTCGTGCGAATCCCCATCCGGTTGGCCAGCCGCGCTATGCGCTTGGGCTTGACCTTCATCCCCAGCTCGGCGAACACCGAGTTGTCGGAGGCGGCGGTGGCCGACCACAGCGAGGCCGAGCCCAGGTAGGAGTCCTCGTAGTTGCGGACCTTGAACAGCTCCGGACCCTTCTTGCCCTGGAAGGGAAGGTCCTTGGGCTGCGAGGCCCACACGCTGTTGGGATCGATCCCGTCGTCCAGCGCCCGGATGAGCGTGAAGGGCTTGAAGGAGGAGCCGGGCTGACGGTGCCCGTTCGTGGCCAGGTTGAAGGGCCTCGTGTTGAAGCTGGGGCCGCCGACCATGGCCTTCACCTCGCCGGTCTTGTTCTCGATCACCGCCATCGACGCGTCCGGTCCCACACCGGCCAGCCGGCCGGACAGCGCGGACTCCGCCGCGGCCTGTATCTCGGGGTCGATCGTCGTCTTGATCTTCAGCCCGCCGCTGAAGACCCGGCCGGCCCGGTAGTGGTCCACCAGCTGCTGGGTCATCCAACTGGTGAAGTAGGGCTGCTTCGACTCCGTGGTGGGTGGATCGACGTCGTCCTCGTCCGGCACGAGGTGCCGCAGGCCGTCCCTGTAGTCCGCGCGGGTGATCATCCCTTGGTCGTACATGCGCGACAGCACCAGGTTGCGGCGGGCCGTGGCGTTGCGCGGGTTCTCCACCGGGTCGTAGAGGCTGGGCGAGGCGATCAGTCCGGCCAGCATGGCCGCCTGGTACGGGGTCACGTCCTCGGATTCACGCGCGTTGGGGTCGGTCTCGTCTGTGTCCGCGACGGTGGGAGGCGTGTACGGGACGCCCGAGGCGTTCTCGGCGTCGGCGACCTCGTCGGGCTCGTCCCCGTTGCCGAAGTAGGTCCGTACCGCGGCCTCGATTCCGTAGGCGCCGTTTCCGAAGTACACGGTGTTCAGGTACTGCGTGAGGATCTTCTCCTTGGGCCACTGGCGCTCGAGGTGATACGCGAGCGCGGCCTCCCTCAGCTTCTGGAACACCGTGCGGTCGGCCTGCGCCGAAAGTGCGTTCTTCACGAACTGCTGGGTGATCGTCGAGCCGCCCTGAGCGGCGCGGCGCTTCAGGACGTCCTGGATCAGGGCCCGGCCGATGCCGGAGTAGTCCACGCCCTGATGCTCGTAGAAGCGCTGGTCCTCGATCGCGATCACGGCGTTCTTGATGTTCGGCGAGACCTCGCCCTCGCGCACGAGGATGCGGTTCTTGTTGCCGGTGAGCTTGGCGATCTGGCAGGCGTCGTTGCCCGGTTGCCTGCAGCCCGGGCCGGAGGAGTAGAGGATCGAGTTCTCCGCTCGCTGGTACTCAGCCTTGTTCTCGAGCGAGGGCAGATCGCTCGACACCGCCATCAGCATCCCGAAGACGGTCGAGACCAGGGCCAGCGCGGCGATTCCCACCAGGATGAGGGCCAGGCGCAGCTTCTTCAGCTTGGGCTTGTTGCGGGGCGGAGGCGGCGGGACGGTGTGAGAACCGCCGCCGTTGGGGCTCGCGCCATTGCCCCCACGCACAGAGGCTGGATGAGTGATGGGCGTCGGCGGCTCCGGCATTTGCTGTGAGCGCCCCGGATGAGGGGTTCCCCGCGTCCGTACGGGAAGGGCGGCTTTGGTCTGGACGCCCGCCCGCACGGCATCGTCACGGGCGCCAACCGAAGGGCGTGAGTCTAGCATTGGCGCCATGGCGGATTCCCCGGGCGAGAACGCAGAGAACGCCCGCTTTCTCACCCGCAACGCCGTGGACGCGCTGCCTTCGGGCGAGCTCGAGCGCCAGCTCGGCCTCGGCCGGCCGCTGCGCGCGAAGCTCGGGGTGGATCCCACCACCCCGGACATCCACCTTGGTCACACGGTGGTGCTGCGAAAGCTGCGCGAGTTTCAGGACCTCGGCCACCACGTGGTGCTGATCGTGGGCGACTACACCGCGCGCGTGGGCGACCCGAGCGGCCGCTCCTCGATGCGGCCCTTCGTGGATCCGGCGGAGATCGATCGCAATGCCGAGACCTACGAGGAGCAGGCCTTCCGGGTGCTCGACCGCGACCGCACCGAGGTTCGCCGCAACGGCGAATGGCTGGACATGCGCATGGAGGAGCTGTTCCGGCTCGCCCGTACGTCGACCGTCGCGCAGCTGCTCGAGCGCGACGACTTCGCGCAGCGCTACGGCGCCGGCGAGCCGATCTCCATCCTCGAGCTGCTCTATCCGCTCCTGCAGGGCTATGACTCGGTGGCGATCGAGGCGGACATCGAGCTCGGCGCCACCGATCAGAAGTTCAACGTTCTCCTCGCGCGCGAGATACAGAAGGCCTACGGGGTGGCACCCCAGTCGATCCTCACGATGCCGATCCTGCCCGGCATCGACGGCGTGCAGAAGATGTCCAAGTCGCTCGGCAACTACGTGGGTGTCGACGACCCGCCCGAGGAGATGTACGGCAAGCTGATGCGCGTTCCCGACGCCGCGATGCCGGTCTACTACGACCTGCTTCTCGATCAGCCCCTCGACAGCGCGATCGCGCCGCGCGACGCCAAGCGGGGACTGGCATACGCGCTCACCGCGCGCTACCACGGCGAGGACGCCGCCCGGGCCGCCCAGGAGCGCTTCGACACGATCCACGTGCGCCGCGAGCTGCCGGACGAGATCGAGGAGTACGCCTTCGCCGCCGGCAACGGGCCGGTCCATGTGCCCGCCCTGCTGTCGGAGGCCTTCGGGCTGTCGCGCTCGGAGGGGCGGCGGCTCCTGGCCCAGGGCGGCGTGAAGCTCGACGGCGAGGCACTCGACGGCGCACGCCTGGACGTGCCCGCCGAGGAGCTCGACGGCGGAGTGCTTCAGGTCGGCCGGCGGCGCTTCCGGCGACTGCGCCGGGCCTGAGCGTCGCGGCGCCGGCCCGAGCTCGCCGGCCCATGCGGTCCATCAAGCCCGGATAAAGTCTTTGCCCGCGCCCTCTCGCCGGTGCTAGACTGGTCCGTCGCGTCAAGTACGCGGGTGGAGGCCCCACCCTGAGGACGCAGCGGTCTTTGAAAACTCAGCAGTACGTGCGACCGAAAGGTCGCGTCCAGGTTTGAACCCTTCCGGTCGCTTCGGCGATACGTGAAGGGCCTGAAACAGAACCCGTCGAGTCCAGCTCGTTCCGCGGTGTACGCGGGTGAGCATTGACGACTTGACAACTTTCCTGATCTGACAGTGGAGCCGGCCGGCTCGGGGTATCCCTCGGTCCGTCCGGATTTGAAACCACGCCAGACTTTCATGGAGAGTTTGATCCTGGCTCAGGACGAACGCTGGCGGCGTGCTTAACACATGCAAGTGGAGCGACGAACCAGGCTTCGGCCTGGGGCAGAGCCGCGAACGGGTGAGTAACACGTGGGTAACCTGCCCCGATGACTGGGACAACCCGGGGAAACCCGGGCTAATACCGGATGTGTTGCCTTTGCATCAGCAGAGGTAAGAAAGGAAGCTTCGGCCTCCGCATCGGGATGGGCCCGCGGCCCATTAGCTTGTTGGTGAGGTAACGGCTCACCAAGGCTTCGATGGGTAGCTGGTCTGAGAGGACGATCAGCCACACTGGGACTGAGACACGGCCCAGACTCCTACGGGAGGCAGCAGTGGGGAATCTTGCGCAATGCGCGAAAGCGTGACGCAGCAACGCCGCGTGGGGGAAGAAGGCCTTCGGGTTGTAAACCCCTTTCAGGAGGGACGAAGCCAGGGCGGTTAATAGCCGACCCTGGTGACGGTACCTCCACAAGAAGCCCCGGCTAACTACGTGCCAGCAGCCGCGGTAATACGTAGGGGGCAAGCGTTGTCCGGAATTATTGGGCGTAAAGCGCGTGTAGGCGGTCCGATAAGTCGGTTGTGAAAGTCCAGGGCTCAACTCTGGGATGCCGGCCGATACTGTCGGACTAGAGTTCGGAAGAGGCGAGTGGAATTCCCGGTGTAGCGGTGAAATGCGCAGATATCGGGAGGAACACCAATGGCGAAGGCAGCTCGCTGGGACGTTACTGACGCTGAGACGCGAAAGCGTGGGGAGCAAACAGGATTAGATACCCTGGTAGTCCACGCCGTAAACGATGGGCACTAGGTGTGGGAGGTGTCGACTCCTCCCGTGCCGGAGCTAACGCATTAAGTGCCCCGCCTGGGGAGTACGGCCGCAAGGCTAAAACTCAAAGGAATTGACGGGGACCCGCACAAGCAGCGGAGCATGTGGTTTAATTCGACGAAACGCGAAGAACCTTACCTGGGCTTGACATGTACCTGATCGCCGTGGAAACACGGTTTCCCTCACGGGCAGGTTCACAGGTGGTGCATGGCTGTCGTCAGCTCGTGTCGTGAGATGTTGGGTTAAGTCCCGCAACGAGCGCAACCCCCGTCGCATGTTGCCAGCATTTAGTTGGGGACTCATGCGAGACTGCCGGTGACAAACCGGAGGAAGGTGGGGATGACGTCAAGTCATCATGCCCCTTATGTCCAGGGCTACACACGTGCTACATTGGCCGGTACAGAGGGCTGCGATACCGCGAGGTGGAGCGAATCCCAAAAAGCCGGTCTTGGTTCGGATTGGAGGCTGAAACTCGCCTTCATGAAGGTGGAGTTGCTAGTAATCCCGGATCAGCAACGCCGGGGTGAATACGTTCCCGGGTCTTGTACACACCGCCCGTCACACCACGAAAGCGGGCAACACCCGAAGCCGGTGACCCAACCTTAGGGAGGGAGCCGTCGAAGGTGGGGCTCGTGATTGGGGTGAAGTCGTAACAAGGTAGCCGTACCGGAAGGTGCGGCTGGATCACCTCCTTTCTAGGGAGCTCTGCAAGGCAGAGCCGGCCCACTTGCCTCATGGCTTGTGGGCGCATCTAGAACGTCGACCAAACCTGGTCGGCCGCAGGGCTACGGCCCGGTGGCCACGTACTGCTGAGTTTTGAGAGACCAGCCGGGGAGTCCCCCCGGTTGCGCCCTCGCCGGACCTTGAAAACTGCACAGTTGGCCAAACAACGGAAGATCACCGTTGATGCCGGCAGCTCCTCGGAGCGCGCCGGCAAATATCAACGATCACCGTCAAGATAATAAGGGCACATGGTGGATGCCTTGGCATCAGGAGTCGACGAAGGGCGTGGACGGCTGCGATAAGCCGCGGTGAGCTGCTGAACAGGCTTTGACCCGCGGATACCCGAATGGGGAAACCCGGCACCGGTAATGCGGTGTCATCGCGCGCTCAATACATAGGCGCGCGAAGGCAAGCGAGGGAACTGAAACATCTCAGTACCTCGAGGAAAGGAAATCAACCGAGACTCCCCGAGTAGTGGCGAGCGAAAGGGGATCCAGCCTAAACCGATTGCGTGTAAGCGTGCAGGCGTTGCGCAACCGGGGTTGTAGGACAGGCCTCCGAGGGCTGCATTCCTCGGCGGGAGTCACAAAATCATTTGCTAGCCGAAGCTCCGTGGAACACAGGCGCCATAGCGGGTAACAGCCCCGTAGGCGAAAGCAGATGGTCTCCCGAGCCTGTTCCTGAGTAGGACCGCTCCCGTGAAACGCGGTCCGAATCTGGGGGGACCACCCTCCAAGGCTAAGTACTCCCTGATGACCGATAGCGGACTAGTACCGTGAGGGAAAGGTGAAAAGTACCCCAGAAGGGGAGTGAAATAGTACCTGAAACCGTGTGCCTACAAGCGGTCGGAGCACCTTCGTGGTGTGACGGCGTGCTTTTTGCATAACGAGCCGGCGAGTTACTCGTCTCTGGCAAGGTTAAGCGATGAGCGGAGCCGCAGCGAAAGCGAGTCCGAATAGGGCGACACAGTCAGAGGCGGTAGACCCGAAACCGGGCGAGCTACCCATGGGCAGGCTGAAGCGGGGGTAAGACCCCGTGGAGGGCCGAACCGACCTAGGTTGAAAACTGGGCGGATGACCTGTGGGTCGGAGTGAAAGGCTAATCAAGCCCGGAGATATCTGGTTCTCTCCGAAATATATTTAGGTATAGCCTCCGGCAATACCTTGCGGCCGTAGAGCACTGCTTGGACTAGGGGCCCTACCAGGTTACCGACTTCAGGCAAACTCCGAAGACCGTTAGGCGTACCCGGGGAGTCAGCTTGTGGGGGATAAACTTCATAGGCAAGAGGGGAACAACCCAGACCGCCAGCTAAGGTCCCTAAGTGTTAGCTAAGTGGGAAACGATGTCCGAGTGCCGAGACAACCAGGAGGTTGGCTTAGAGGCAGCCATCCTTGAAAGAGTGCGTAACAGCTCACTGGTCAAGTGTTCGGGCGCGGAAAATGTAACGGGGCTCAAGCTAACCACCGAAGCTGCGGGTGTGCGCGATCCTTCGGGTTCGCGTGCGCGGTAGGAGAGCGTTCTGAGGCTTGCGAAGCGGCGGGGGGACCCAGCCGTGGAGGCTTCAGAAGTGAGAATGCCGGCGTGAGTAACGAAAGAGGGGTGAGAATCCCCTCCGCCGATTGTCCAAGGTTTCCTGAGCAACGTTCTTCGGCTCAGGGTCAGTCGGGACCTAAGGCGAGGCCGAAAGGCGTAGTCGATGGCTAACGGGTTGATATTCCCGTACCACGTCTGTCCGCTATCACCGATGGGGGGACGAGGAAGGCTAAGGGATCCCCGCCGACGGTAGCGCGGGGGTAAGCACGTAGCCAGGGCTCGTAGGAAAATCCGCGAGCTCGTTACGGCGAGGTGCGATGCCAGCTGGCCGGAAGGCCGGCGAGTCCCCGACGCCATACCTCCAAGAAAAGCCTCTAGGGAGGACAGTGCGTGCCCGTACCAAAACCGACACAGGTGGACAAGTAGAGAATACTAAGGTGATCGAGATAACCCTCGTTAAGGAACTCGGCAAAATGGCCCCGTAACTTCGGGAGAAGGGGCGCCCCGGTAAGGTAAAGGCCTTCGCGGCCGGAGCCTGAGGGGGCCGCAGTGAATTGACCCAACCGACTGTTTACCAAAAACACAGCTCTCTGCTAAGTCGCAAGACGACGTATAGGGGGTGACGCCTGCCCGGTGCCGGAAGGTTACGTGGAGGGGTTAGTTGTCTTCGGACAGCGAAGCTCTGAAACTAAGCCCCGGTAAACGGCGGCGGTAACTATAACCGTCCTAAGGTAGCGAAATTCCTTGTCGGGTAAGTTCCGACCTGCACGAATGGCGTAACGAGTTGGGTGCTGTCTCAACGAGGGGCTCGGTGAAATCGCAGTCTCGGTGAAGATGCCGAGTACCCGCGGCAAGACGGAAAGACCCCGTGAACCTTTACTACAGCTTGATATTGGAGTCTGAGGCGCCTCGCTCAGGATAGGTGGGAGGCTATGAAGCAGGAACTGCGGTTCCTGTGGAGCCACCCTTGAGATACCACCCTTGGTGTCTCGGGCTTCTAACACCGCGCCGTGAATCCGGGCGGTGAACAGTGTCAGGTGGGTAGTTTGACTGGGGCGGTCGCCTCCCAAAATGTAACGGAGGCGCGCAAAGGTTCCCTCAGTACGGTTGGAAATCGTACGCAGAGTGCAAAGGCAATAAGGGAGCTTGACTGCGAGACAGACATGTCGAGCAGGTGCGAAAGCAGGCCTTAGTGATCCGGCGGTAGCAAGTGGAAGCGCCGTCGCTCAACGGATAAAAGGTACTCCGGGGATAACAGGCTTATCGGGCCCAAGAGTCCACATCGACGGCCCGGTTTGGCACCTCGATGTCGGCTCGTCGCATCCTGGGGCTGAAGTAGGTCCCAAGGGTTGGGCTGTTCGCCCATTAAAGCGGTACGCGAGCTGGGTTCAGAACGTCGTGAGACAGTTCGGTCCCTATCTGCCGTGGGCGTTGGAGAGTTGAGAGGAGTCGTCCCTAGTACGAGAGGACCGGGATGAACGCACCTCTGGTGTACCAGTTGTCCTGCCAAGGGCACTGCTGGTTAGCTACGTGCGGATCGGATAACCGCTGAAGGCATCTAAGCGGGAAGCCGACCTCGAGATGAGCTCTCCCATCCCCTAGAGGGAGTAAGACCCCTGGAAGACCACCAGGTGATAGGCCGGATGTGTAAGCACAGCAATGTGCTCAGCAGACCGGTACTAATGGTTCGAGGGCTTGACGGATGTTTTTGATCTTCCGTGGCCCGCCGGTTCGCCGGCGGGCGGCCAACGGTGCAGTTTTCAAGCTTCGGCGAGGGCGGGTCCTCCGGGATTCGTCTCGCCATTTTTCGGTGGTGATAGCGAGGGGGAGACACCTCTTCCCATTCCGAACAGAGCAGTTAAGCCCCTCAGCGCCGATGGTACTTGGACCTCGCGGTCCTGGGAGAGTAGGTCGCCGCCGATTATCTTCGGGCCGCCCCTCGGGGCGGCCCATTTTTCTAGACTGCGCGCGCAATGTACGTCGCCCCGCTTGCCATCTCCACCCTCGGGATCATCCTCATCGTCATTGGGGTGGTCGTCGCGATCGCGCTACTGCTCGGCTTTCTCGGCGTGCGCGCCCGTGACCGGCGGCTTTCGGGCGTCTTCGAGCGCGACGTGGCGGAGGCCGACGCCGCACTGCAGCAGGCGGCGGCTCTCGACCGCGGCTGGGACCGCGACGCCATGATGTCGGCGGCGCGCGCCGCCCTGACCAGCGAGCGTCCCGGCTGGAGCTACGACGACCTCCATCTCGTTCTGGTCGACGATCGTCCCGGCGTGGAAGAGGATCGCGCGCAGTTCGTGGCGGTCGCCGGCGACGGCCAGGAGGCCCGCGTCGTGCTCGCTCGCGACGGCGACGTATGGCGCGCCGAGTCGATCGACTAGCCCACCCGGACCGGAGCGCAGCCGGTCTCATCGAGGGCTTCGAGCCCGAGAACGCCCTGGAGGCCGCCGTGACCGCCGACCCGGTGCTGCTGCGCGGGCTCGGCTGGGGAGAGCCGCGCCGCGGGCACCCGGAGGGCAGCGTGGGCCGTCACGTGGCCGATCTCCTGGCCCAGATCGAGCGCTGGGGTGAGCGGGGCGCACGCCGGACCGACCTGCGCTTCATTGCGCTGCTGCACGACTCGCTCAAGTACCAGGAGCACGACTGGCTGCCCCACGTGGGCATCAACCATCACGCCACGCGCGCTCGCCGGCTCGCCGAGCACTACAGCGACGACGAGCGCCTGCTCTCGGTGATTCAGCTCCACGATCGGCCCTACCACCTGTGGCGCAGGATGCGGCACCTGCCGGCGCGACCCGGCCGGCCGATCGTCGACGTCGCCTTCCGGCGCATGCTCGCGCGGATTCCCGACGTGGGCCTGTTCGCACGTTTCGTCGCGCTCGACGCCTCCACCGAAGGCAAGGATCCGGAGCCGCAGCGGTGGTTTGCCGGAGAGCTGTCACGGCGCGGCCTGGTGGCGCCGCCCGGCTAGGTCACTAGGCACTCAGACGGCCAGGCAGAGCTGCTCGGCCGCCACCGGAGAGCCCTTGCGCACGCGGCTGCGCCCTCGCGCGGGCTCGAGCACGGCATGGCGGCGATCACCGCGGCAGGAGTCCGCGGGGGCAGCCGGGTGGGGGCTGGGGGACGCGCTGAGCGTGGCGTGCCTGCGAGCCGCCGCGGGGGTCGCGGCCGGCACAATGCCGGCCGCCCCGCCCGCGACGCCTACGCGGACCGCGGCACGGCCGGCGAGGGGGTCGCCGGCGCCTCCCAGCCGCGGGGCGTGGCCAGGAGCATCGGCGGGGGCACCCGGGGCGCCCGGCGTGGGGGACACGCCGAGGCGGTATTCGCCCAGCGTCGAGAACTCGACCACCAGGTCGAGCGCCGTGCCGATTTGCTCTCTGAACCGAGGGAACATGCGTTCGTGAAGGTACGCCCGCGCTCGGACGGAAGCGCCGATTTGCTGCAACTTTCCTTGCACCCCCGACGCTGCCGCAAGCCAGGTGCGCGCATGGGCGCCGGTAGGCTGGCCGGGATGGCCGAGGAGTTCCGCCACCGCCTGCGTGTGCGCTTCGACGAGTGCGACCCGCAGGGGGTGGTGTTCTACGCGAACTACCTCGTCTACTTCGACGTGGGCATGACCGAGCTGTGGCGGACGGCGTTCGGCTCGTACGCGGGGCTGATCGAGAGCGGCATCGACGCGATGGTGGCCGAGGTCGGCGTGCGCTACCGCGGCTCGGCCCGCTTCGACGACGAGATCGATCTCGTGGCGAGCGTCCTGAGCATCGGCAACACATCGAGCGTGACCGCGATGAGGGTCGAGCGGGCCGCCGACGGCGCGACCCTCGTGGAGGGCGAGCTGCGCCACGTGTTCGTCGACGTCGAGAGCCACGAGAAGGTCGAGCTCCCAGAGCACGTGCGCGAGGGCCTGACCCGCTTCGCGGACACGGCGGATCCCGAGCCGGGGCGGTTGGCGTCGTGATTCACCTTCGCATCGTCGCCCCGGAGAAGGTGGCCCATCACGCGCTCGAGCTGCTCTGTGAGTCCCCGGCGGTGATGAACGTCGTGCACCTCCACGGCGCTTCGCACAAGCCTCCGGGCGACGTGATCCTGTGCGACGTGGTCCGCGAGGAGGCCAGCGTGATCCTCGCCGACCTGAAGGAGCTCGAGATCCCGCGCGTGGGCTCGATCGCCCTGGAGCACGTGGACACCATAATTTCGGACGCGGCGGTCAAGGCCGAGCACGACGCGCCGGGTGCGCCCTCGGACGCGGTGGTGTGGGAGGAGGTCCAGCAGCGCACGAGCGAGGAGACCGAGCTGTCGATCAGCTTCGTCACCTTCATGGTGCTCGCGATGCAGATCGCGGTGGTGGGCATCCTGTTCGACCAGCCGATCCTGATCGTGGGCGCCATGGTGGTGGGGCCGGAGTTCGGCCCGCTGGCCGGCCTCTCGGTGGCTCTCGTCCACCGTCAGCACGATCTGGCGCGCCGCTCGCTGAGGGCGCTGGCGGTGGGCTTCCCGGTGGGCATAGCGTTCGCCCTGCTGTCAGTGGCGATCTTCCGCTGGACGGGCCTGATGTCGAACTACACGCCCTCCGACGACGTGATCACCGGTTTCATCGCCCAGCCGGACTTCTTCTCGTTCTTCATCGCCTACGTGGCCGGGACGGCGGGCATGCTCTCGCTCACCAACGCCAAGTCGGGCGCGCTCATCGGCGTGCTCATCTCGGTAACGACCATTCCCGCGGCGGCCAACATCGGGGTGGCGGTGGCCTACACCGACTGGGACGAGGCGACCGGGGCCGCCGGCCAGCTGGCCATCAACCTCACCTCGATCGTCCTCGCGGGTGTGATCACGCTCTTCATCCAGCGCAGCTACTACGTCACGCAGAGGCGCAAGCACCTGAGCGACCCGGCCCGCAGCGCGGCCGGCCTGCCGATCGGCCACAGCACCCATCCCCACAAGAAGCCCCACGCGAGGGATCCGCTGCAGCCGCGCTAGGGCCGCCCCTCGTTGGGGGGCGAGCGGGCGGTGCCCGCGAGCCTTCGTTCTCAGAGGGAGGCCCAGATGTCGATCTTCGTGCGAACCCGCCCGATCACCTCGTCGGTGAACTCGGTCGTGGTCGCGTGGCCCCCGAGGTCGGGCGTGCGGACGCCGGTGGCGACGGCCTCGAGCACCGATTCGTAGATCGCGCGCGAGGCGGTCTCGGCGCCGTCGTAGCCGACTGTCGACGCGTAGTGCAGCACTGCCGCCGAGGCGAGGATCATCGCCATCGGATTGGCGATGTTCTTGCCCAGCAGCGCGGGCGCCGTGCCGTGAGGCGCCTCGGCCATGACCACGCTCGGCTCGAAGTCCTCGTCGAAGGCCACCAGCACCGACTCCGCGCCCGCGATCGACCCGAACATCGGCATCACGAGATCGGACAGGCAGTCGCCGTCGCGGTTGAGCGCGGGGATCACGAGCGGAGCATCGGCTGCGCCCGAGATCAGCCCGGCGTAGGTGGCGTCGATCAGCACCGGGCTGTAGGGCACCTCGGGGTGTCGCTCCGAGGCGGCGTCCATCTCCTCCTTGAGCATCCCCTCGTAGATCGGGCTCACGGTCCACTTGGGGCCGCCGTAGACGCGCCCGTGGATGCGGGCCGCGGTGCGGAAGCTGTATTCCGCCACCGCGTGCGAGACGCTGCGCGTGATGCGCTCGGTGCGGTAGGCCACCTCGTCGCCGTCCTCCTGCTCGCGCCACTGCACCGCCCCGTAGGCGTCGCCGACGGCCATGCGCACCACGGCGATCGGGTAGTGGACCCCGGCCACCGGGGTCACACCCGGTATGCGCCGGCCCGTGCGGATGATCACCTGGCCGTCGATGGCCTCGCGCAGGAGCCGGTTGGGACTGCCCACGTCGTCGGCGCCCTCGGGCGTGACGGTGGCGGCCTTGATGCCGAAGCGCGCCTCGCGCATCGCCTCTGCCGCGCGAGTGACCACCTCGTTCGAGGTCTTGCGCCGGTTCGCGAGCGAGAGGTCGTAGTGCTCGAACTCGACCGGGACCCTCGTTACAGCAGGGTCCAGCACGCGCAGCGACTGCTCCAGGAGCTCCTGACCCGTCTCGTCGCCTTCGAGGACGATAATCCCGAGTGTCTCCGGCATTGACGCGCAATCTACCGAGCATTGCTCCTGGTGCGGCCGCGCGGTCGAACGCGGCGACGGCTGGCGTGTGGAGGAGGTGCCCGGCGCTCGCCGGGCCACGTTCTGCCGGCTCGAGCACGTGGTGCCGTGGTACGTCCAGGGCCCGCACTGGGAGCCGGGTGCGCTCACGGAGCCGGAGGGCCTGGCCGACTCGATCGAACAGTGCGGCCACTGCGGAGAGATGCTCGGAGAGGTTCGCGTGGTCGCGGTGCGACATCGCGGCGAGCATCGGATCCCGGACGGCTTCTGCTCGGTCGAGCATCTGGCCGAGTGGGCCAAGGCGGGCGGGCGCTGGCAGTAGGCGTCGCGGTGGAGCGTCAGGCGCCCAGCGACCGCCGCATCGAGCGCCGCGCGCGCCTGAAGACCTCCGGGTCGCGCGAGAGCTGAAAGCCGTAGCTCGCAGCCGCGGCCAGGGCGTTGAGCTGGAAGGCCACATCGGCCGGCTCGGTCTCGGGCGGTAGCTCGCCTGCGTCGATGGCGGTGGAGACCTCCCGCTGGAGCACTCCGAGCCATCGCTTGACCACACCGGCGACAGCGTCGCGAAGCGGGCCGGGCCTGGCGTCGAACTCGACGGTGGCCGTGGTCAGAAAGCACCCGCCCGGCAGCACCTCGCGCTCGTGGTAGTGGAGCCAGCTGTCGCAGAGCGCCAGAAGCCGGGCCAGCCCGGGGTCCTCATCCGCGACGGGCCTCCAGACTTCGTCGGTGAACTGGTCGACGGCGGCGTTGAGGGCCGCCATCTGCAGGTCCTGCTTGCTGCCGAACAGGCTGTAGACGCTGCTCTTCTGCATCTCCACCTCGCCGGCCAGGCCCCCGATGGTCAACCCCCCGAGGCCCTCGACCGAGGCGCGATCGACGGCGGCATCGGTGACGGCCGCTCGGGTCTCGGCGACGGCTGCTGTGGAGCGGCGCGGCATCGCTAGCGATGATACCGTACGACCGTACGATATAGACGGAGGAACGGATGAGGGTCCGGTGGCTGGGATGGGCGGGAGTGGAGGTCGAGGCCGAGGGTGCCGCGGTGGTGATCGATCCGCTGGCCGACGCCGGTGCCACGTTCGCCCCGCTCGGAGAGGTCGCGAGCCGGGCCGAGCTGCCGTCGGTGGTGGCCCCCGAAGCTCGAGGTACCGCTCTCGCGGGGCTGGTCAGTCACCTGCACCGCGACCACACCGACGCCGACGCCCTCGCAGGGGCCCTGGCCGCCGGCGCCACGGTGCACGAGCCCGTCTGGCCTGGAGGCGCTGAGGTCGAGAACCTCGCGTTGGCGCAGGCCAACGCGGAGCTCGAGCGGGCGGGCCTGAGTAGAAGAGCGGTCGAGACGTGGGAGCGGGTCGAGGTCGGCCCGTTCGTGCTCACCGCGCTGCCGGCGGTCGATGGCCTCGGGGATCCCCAGGTCTCGTGGCTGGTGGAGGCGGAGGGTCAACGGGTGCTCCACCTCGGCGACACGCTCTTCCACGGCTACTGGTGGCGCATGGCTCGCCGTCACGGGCCATTCGACGTCGTCTTCGCGCCGATCAACGGGGCGAGAGTCGACTTTCCACATCTGCAGCCCTCGAGCGATCTGGCGGCCGCGATGGACCCGGAGCAGGCCGCGCTCGCCGGTGAGCTGCTCCGTGCCGGGACGGTCGTGCCCATGCACTACGACGGCTACGAGCTCGATCCCTGGTACCGCCCGGTCGCCGACGAAGCCGCGCGCTTTCGCGCGGCGGCCTTGGACCGCTCGTACGAGGTGCGGGTGCTCGAGCCGGGGGAGAGCCTCGACGTGGCCACTCTTGGGCGCGCGACCGGCGCGGAGGCGGCGCTGTGGCGCTGTGGCTGACGCTCGCCGGCTGGGCTGCGCTCGAGTTCGGTCTGCGGGTACGCGAACGCATAGCGGGCAGGGGCAGTACCGCCCATGATCGCGCTACGCGCGCGCTGGTCGCCGTCACGCTCGGGGGCGCCGTCGCGGTGGCCGTGGTGGCCGCGTCGCGGGCGACAGCGCCTCAGATCGCCGGCCCCTTCCGGGCGGCGGGTTTGGTGGTGATGTGGCTGGGACTCGGGATCCGCGTGTGGGCGATCGCAGCGCTCGGCCGCGCGTTTCGCACGACTGTCGAAGTCGATCCCGGGCAGGCCGTGGTCTCCAGCGGCCCATACCGGTGGGTCCGCCACCCCTCCTACAGCGGGTTGCTGATGATCGTGACCGGGTGCGGCCTCGCAGCCGGGAACTGGCTCGCGCTGGCCGTGTGCGCCTTTCTGCCGCTACCGGCGTTGCTGCGGCGCATCCAGGTCGAGGAAGCTGAGCTGACCAGGGTTCTCGGCGACCGCTACCGCGCCTACCAGGCGCAGACCAAGCGTCTGATTCCCGGCCTCTGGTGATCGAGCAGCTCCCGTTCCGTTGTCGCCGCCGGCGGTGTCTGAACTCACAACGCGAACGAGGGGAGAACGGCAATGGGGAGGATCGTCATAAGCGAGAACGTCTCGCTCGACGGAGTGATCGAGGACCCGGCCGGTGTCGACGGCTTCAGGCTTGGCGGCTGGTTCTTCGAGACCGATCGCGGCGAGGACGGCGAACGCTTCACGCTCGACACGACGCTGAGCGCCGAGGCGCTTCTGCTGGGCCGGCGAAGCTACGAGTTCTTCTCCGCGACGTGGCCGTCCCGGGGTGGCGAGCTGGCGGACAAGATGAACGGCGTGCCCAAGTACGTCGTGTCCTCGACCCTCGAGGATCCCGGCTGGAACAACTCGACGGTGCTGAAGGGCGACGTGGTGACCGAGGTCTCGAAGCTGAAGCAGGAGCTGGACGGGGAGATCGTCGTCTTCGGGAGCGGCCAGCTCGCGCGCACGCTGCTCGAGCACGACCTCGTCGACGAGCTGCGGCTGATGATCTACCCCGTCGTGCTCGGTGCCGGCGCACGCCTCTTCGGCGAGACCAGCGACAAGACACCCGTGCGCCTCGTGGACACGCAGACCGTCGGTGACGGCATCGCCATCCTCACCTACGAGCCCGTCCGAGGCGCCGAGCGGGCGTCGAACGGCGCCAGTGTTCAGGACAAGCGCGCCGCCGCTCTGCGCCAGGCGGGGATCCGCGAGAGCGCCTAAGCGCGCCCCTCGAGGCCCAGCTCGCCGGCGCGTTCCTCGAGTGCCCCGATCACGAAGGCCACGTGCTCGTCGAACTCCACGCCGAGCTCCTCGGCCCCCTCGCGCACCTCGTCGCGGTTGACCCCGGCGGCGAAGCTCGGCTGCTTGAGCTTCTTCTTGACCGACTTCGGGGTCATTCCGTGCACGCCGTCGGGACGGACATACGAACAGGCGGCGATGAAGCCCGACAGCTCGTCCACGGCGTAGAGGGTCTTGGCCATGCGTGTCTCACGCGGCACGCCCAGGAAGCTGGCGTGCCCGGCCACGGCCTCGATCAGCTCGGGCGGGTAGTCGCGCTCCTCGAACAGCTCGAGCGCCTTGCGCGGGTGGCCGGTCGAGAGGTCGGGGTAGCGCTCGTAGTCGAGGTCGTGCAGCAGGCCGGTGGCTCCCCACAGCTCCTCGTCCTCGTCCCATTCACGCGCGTAGGCGCGCATCGCGGTCTCCACTCCGAGCATGTGCTTGCGGAGTGAGTCGGACTCGGTCCACTCGCAGACCAGGCCCCAGGCTTCGTCTCGCGTGGGCTTCGGCATCAGGACGGCAGGGTATCCGGGAGGGTGAGCGATCCTCTCTACCCCACGGTCAGCGCCTTGCACGTCGCGCGTCGCGCGATGCCCCTTTGCATGGAAGGCGACAGCCGACGCCTTCTGTCTCATGTACTGCTCCTGCGCACTCAGGGGTTTCGTGGGGGACGCGGAGGCGTGATCATGACTGCGCGGGCCGGGTCGATGCGCACTCCGACCACGTCGCCTGGACTCGGCGGGGGCTGGTCAAAAGGCAGGTGTATGTGCAATGTCTCGCTGGCTGCGAGCGCGACCTCCCAGCGTCCAGGACCGGGTGATACGCGCTCCACCGTCGCGCGGAGAGGGGCGCTGCCGGGCGCGACCATGTGGATCGCCGTTGCCCAGGTGGCCAGCGTCGCAGAGCCAGGGCCGCCCGTGGCTGGGACGCCGCAGGGTGCACCGTCGATGAGCACCTGGCCGGACCCGTCGATCTGGACCGCCAGCACATTCTCGTAGCCGACCAGGCGCGCGACGGTGGCGTTTGCCGGCTGCTGCACGACTAACGCTGGATCGTCGATCTGTCGGATCGCCCCATCCGCCAGAACTGCGATCTGGTCGGCGAGCCGCAGCGCCTCCTCGGCGCGGTGCGATACGTGGACGACCGTAATGGAGCGGTCGCTTAGGGCGCGTTCGAGATCATCGAAGAAGGCTCGGCGCCCTTCGGCGTCGAGACCGGCAGCGGGCTCGTCGAGGAGCAGCAGCTGGGGTCCGATCGCCAGGGCGCGCGCGAGGCTGACGCGCTGCGCTTCTCCGCCCGAGAGCGAGAGCGCCTTCCGGTCCGCGAGGGACGGCACGTTGAGGCGTTCGAGAGCCGCGAGGGCGGCGGCTCTCCGCGCTGCCGCATCGATGCCTCGCCAGCGCAATGGCAGCTCGACGTTGCGGGCCACGCTTGTGGCGAGCAGACCCGGCCGCTGCGTCGCGTACCCGACGCTGCGCCTCAGCTCCAGGTCCGCGTCGGCGATCGGCTCTCCGTTGACCGCGACCAGCCCGGTGGTGGGGGCATCGAGGCCGGCGAGGAGGCGGAGCAGCGTCGTCTTGCCGGCGCCGTTGGGTCCGAGCACCGCCAGCCGTTCGCCCGCCTCCAGGTCGAGCTGGTCGATCGCGAGCACCTCACGCCCGCCACGGCGGTGGCGGACGGCGCGCAGGCTTACGACTGCGCCCACGCTGCGGCGCGCTGCTGGACTGACGTGAGTACCGCGTTGATCGTGAAGGCGAGCGCCAGCAGGATCGCCGCGTAGACGAGCGCCTCGTTGAAGTCGCCCTTGCCGACCTGCTCGACGATCGATGTGGTCATGACCTGCGTCTGGCCGTGGATGTTGCCGCCTACGATCGTCGCGGCGCCGACCTCCGAGATCGCGTGGCCGAAACCGGCCATCGCGGCGGCGAGGAGGGGGACGCGCGCCTCGATCCACAATCGCCAGACAAGCTGAGGCGTGTTGGCGCCGAGCGCCCGGAGCTGGTCGGGCAGCTCCGCCGGGAGCGCTTGGAGCCCCGCCATCGTGATCCCGGCGATCAGCGGGGCCGCGATCAGAACCTGGGCGATGATCATCCCGCGGAGGGTGTAGATCAGTTCGAGGTTGCCAAGAGGGCCGCTGCGCCAAAGCGCCAGGGCGACCAGGAGCCCGACGACAACCGTCGGGACCGCCATGCCGGTATTGACTGCCGTGGCAAACACACCACGACCCCTGCGACGCCCCAGCGCGAGCCAGGTGCCAACTGGAACACCAAGCACGACAGCGATCGCCGTCGCGCTCAGCGACACGAGAGCCGACCGCGCGAGCACCTCATGGACGGCGTCCATCAGCCCTCCGCGTCGGGGACGAACAGTTGCTGCCCGTACTCCTTGACGCCGAAGCTCCCGATCTCGTCCTGGGTCTCCGGGGAGGTGATCCAGTCGGAGAACTCCTGCGCGCAGGCGCGGTTCCGTCTTGTGGCTCTTGACGACAATCACGTGGTAAGGGTTCAGCAGATCCTTGCCGCCTTCGACCAGCAGGTCGAGGTCGAGGTTGTCGGTAGCCAGGAACGTGCCTCTATCGGACAGCGTGTAGGCCTGCTTCTGACTCGCGATCGTGAGCGTCTCGCCCATTCCCTGGCCGGTTTCGATGTACCAGGAGCCCTTTGGCTCAATCCCCGCTGCCTCCCAAATGGATAGCTCCTTCGTATTCGTGCCCGACTCGTCAGAGCGCGAGGCGAAAGGCGCTTCGGCCTTCGCGATCCCCGTGAACGCCTCGGCCGCGGAGGCCCTGCCCTTGACGTGGGCCGGATCGTCCGCCGGCCCGACGACGATGAAGTCGTTGTGCATCACGGCCTTGCGGCTCACGCCGTGACCGCCGTCCATGTACTCCTGCTCCGCTTCCGGGGAGTGCACCAGGAGAACGTCGGCGTCGCCCCGCTCGCCCAGCTCGAGTGCTTCACCGGACCCCACGGCGATTGTCTTCACCGAGCAACCAGAGTCGTCTTGGAAGCGGGGGATCAGGTCGTCGAGGAGGCCCGAGTCCTGGGTGCTGGTCGTGGTGGCGAGAATCATCTGCCCCTTGTCGGTTCCCGACTGCGATCCGCCCGAGTCGTCGTCGCCACCGCAGGCCGCGATCCCGAGCACGACCAGGAGGGCGAGAAGGACTGCCGCCGCGCCCCTCATGCGGCCGGCCTCAGCTCACCACTTCTGGAGAGGTCGTAGCCCGGCATAGCGACCAGGCGGGCGTGCACGCTCGATTCGGCAAGCGTCGCCAGCAGCGGCTCGACGGTGCGCTTCGCGGCTGGGTCCAGCGCCAGCTCGAAGGGTTCGCTGATCACCGGCACCCAATCGAGGCCGGCCGACTCAGCCACCGCGCGCACGGCCAGTCCAGCATCGGCCGCGCCGGTCGCGACAGCGGCTGCGACCGCCAAGTGCGATTCCGCCGGCTCGCCCAGTTCCGGACGCGGAGCACACCCTGCGGCCAGCATCAGCCGCTCCAGCAGGAGCCGCGATCCCGTACCCGCCGGGCGCCAGGCGATGCGCCGCCCGTCGAGATCGGCCACGGCCTCGATGCCGTGCGGGTTGCCGCGTGCAACCACCAAGCCCTGCTCGCGTCGCCAGAGGTGCACCAGCTCGACGGCCGCCCCGCCGAGAGCCCCGCGAGCTATCGGGTCGTTCCACTGACCGCTGGCTTGATCGAGCAAGTGCAGGGTCACCGCATCCGCCGCGCCGCGCGACAGCTGGACGATGCCGTTGACGCTTCCCCTGGGACCCGGAACGACTGAGACGGCGTTGCCAGCAGCTCGGAGCAGGAGGTCGAGTGCAGGGTCGTCACTGCCGCCCACGCGGAGCGCCTGTTCGTCTGCGCGCCAGCGGGCGGCACGCGCGCTGCCGCCGACCGCGACTACGAACCTCGATCGGGGGCTTCCGGACAGGACACCGGCGTCGCGAAGCGCCGTGTAGGAGCGCGCAGCGGTCCCCGCCGAGCACCCAACCTCACGGGCGAGCTTCCGCACGCCGGGCATGGACTCACCCTCGGACCACCGCGCAGCCGCGATCTCCTTCGCGAGGTGTGCTGCTAGAGAGGCAGAACCCATCTGTACCGGCACAGCACGATACAGACGGACCCTCTACACGCGTGTGGTGGTGATAGGCGCACGTCCAATTAGCGTCTCGACCGCGTCCACGATCTCGACGTCGACATGGCCGTTGCAGCTCATGGCCCCGGTAGCCGGAGCGAGCACGCACGAGCGTACAACGCGCGTGCCGCCTCGCTTGGTCGGACGCGAGCTCGTCCTGCTTGCCGCCATCGGTGTCGGGGGTCGGGGCGTCGTTCATGCTCGCCGTGTAGTTGGCGTTCGGGGTCGGGTCGGTCACGCGTCCATAGAAGCCGGCGCCGACGACCTCGACGCGATCCTCGGGTGAAGACCACCCCGGGGCCGCCCGGGGCCACCCAACACCCGCAACCGACAACAAACGAAAACACCCGAACCCGCCCCGTGGAAGGAAAACCCCGACCAGCAGCAAACACCCACAAAGCCCTCATGACCTTCGATACCCTTGCCCGTCCGCTGGCGAGCCCCTTTCCCCGGACCGATCCCCGCATGCAGAAGTTCATCATCGAGGGCGGTGCTCCCCTCTCCGGGACCATCGCCCCCGCAGGAAACAAGAATGCCGCTCTGCCCGTGCTCGCCGCGTCGCTCCTGACGCGCGAAGAGGTCGTGCTCCGAAACATCCCCCACATCCGCGACGTGGAGGCGATGCTGGAGTTGCTGCGCCGGCTCGACGTGAAGGTCGAATGGCGCGACGAGAACGTGGTGGCCCTGCAGGCCGACGCGGTCTCCCACACCGACGTGGACCGCGAGTGCGCCGAGCGCATCCGTGCCTCGTTCCTGCTCGCCGGGCCTCTGCTGGCCCGCTTCGGCCGCGCGGCGATGCCGCCCCCGGGGGGCGACGTGATCGGCCGCCGGCGCCTCGACCCGCACCTGGACGCCTTCCGGGCCCTGGGCGCCGAGGTGGCCTCGGACCGCTCCTACTTCCACCTCAAGGCCCCGGACGGCCTGCACGCCTGCGACTTCTTCATGGACGAGCCGTCGGTGATGGCCACCGAGAACGCTCTCATGGCGGCCGCGCTCACGCCGGGGTCCACCGTGATCCACAACGCCGCGTCCGAGCCCCACGTGCAGGATCTCGCCCGGCTGCTGATGCAGATGGGCGCGCGCATCGAGGGCATCGGCTCCAACCTGATGATCGTGCATGGCCAGGAGGAGCTGGGCGGCGCCGACCACACGATCGGGCCCGATCACATCGAGATCGGCTCGTTCATCGCGCTGGCGGCCTGCACCGGCGGTGAGCTGCGCATCAAGGACTGCCTGGCCGACGACCTGCGCATGACCAAGCTGGCCTTCGAGCGGCTGGGCTGCCGCATCGAATACGACGGGGCCGACGTGCTCGTGCCGGCGGGCCAGCAGCTGCGTATACGCTCGGACGAGGGCGATGCCGTGTCCAAGATCGAGGACGGCCCCTGGCCCGCCTTCCCGGCCGACCTCACGAGCATCGCGCTCGCCATGGCCACCCAGGCCGAGGGCCTGGTCCTGATCCACGAGAAGATGTTCGAGAACCGGCTGTTCTTCGTCGACAAGCTGGTCTCGATGGGCGCTCGGGTGATCGTCTGCGACCCGCACCGCGCGGTCGTGAGCGGCCCGAGCCGGCTTCACGGCGAGCGCCTCTCGAGCCCGGACATCCGGGCGGGCATGGCCTTGCTCATCGCGGCGCTATGCGCGGACGGAACCTCCGAGATCGCGAACATCCGCGAGATCGACCGCGGCTACGAGCGCATCGACGAGCGGCTGCGGGCCCTGGGCGCGCGGATCGAGCGCGTGGCCTCCGAGCTGGTCCCCGCCTAGTCCGGCGACGGAGGAGCGGGCATGAATCACCCGATCCCTCCGGGCACACGCGACGTGCTGCCCGAGGAGATGCGGGAGCTGCGGGGGATCTGCGACCGCATGCGTGAGGGGTTCGAAGGCGCGGGCTACGGCGAGATCCACACCCCGGCGCTCGAGTACGAGGACGTGCTCCGGCGCGGCGACGCCCACGCCGCCGGCGCCCGCTACCGCACGTTCGACGAGCAGGGCGACGTGCTGGCGCTGCGCTCGGACATGACCATCCCCATCGCCCGCGTGGTGGCCACGCGCTACGGCGGCGTGGAGCCGCCGCTGCGCTTCTCCTACTTCGCGCGGGCCTGGCGGGCCAGCGACCGCGGGGTGGGGGAGCCGCGCGAGTTCCTCCAGGGCGGCATCGAGCTGATCGGCGTGGCGGGGGCAGAGGGGGAGGCGGAGGTGGTGGCGCTCACGCTGGAGGCGCTCGACCGCGCCGGGTTGCGCAGGCACCGGCTGGGGCTCGGCGACGGCGCCCTCTACCGGCGCCTGCTCTCCTCCCTCGAGGTTCCGGAGGAGCATCACCGGCCGTTGCTGGAGACGCTCTCGCGGCGCGACCTCGTGGGCCTCGAGATGGCCGTGACCGGGCTGGGCCTGGGCCAGCCCGAACGCGACCTGCTCGTGCGCCTGCCCGAGCTGCGCGGCGGACCCGAGATCCTCGAGAGGGTGGACGCGCCCGTGGCCGACGCGGTGGAGAGCCTGAGGGCGCTGCACGAGCTGCTGGAGGCCCGCGGCGTGGCCGACCGGGTGATCTTCGACCTCGGCCTCGTGCGCGAGCTCGACTACTACACGGGCGCGGTGTTCGAGGTCTACGACCCCGCGGTGGGCTTCGCGCTCGGCGGGGGCGGCCGCTACGACGACCTGATCGGCCGCTTCGGCCGCGACCTGCCGGCCTGCGGCGTGGCCCTCGACGTCCAGCGCGTGCATCTCGCCCAGGCCGCGGAGGAGGCGCTGGGATGAATGCCTCGGCGGAGCGCCTCACCATCGCGGTGCCGCGCGGCGCCCTGTTCTTCGGCACGCTCGACCTGCTGGACGGCCTGGGCGTGGACACCGCCGAGGTGCGCGCGAACGACCGCAAGCTGCTGTTCGCCGACGCCGGCATCGTGACGATGCGCCCCAGCGACGTGCCCACCTACGTCGAGCACGGCTCCGCGGACATCGGCATCACGGGCAAGGACGTGCTGCTCGAGCAGTCGCAGCGCAAGGTCTACGAGCTGCTCGACCTCGGCTACGGGCGCTGCACGATGGTGGTGGCGGCGGCCGAGACCGGCGACCCGATCGCTGACGCCCTGCGGCGCCTGGGCCGGGTGCGCCTCGCCACCAAGTACCCCCGCGTGGCCGCGCGGCACTTCGCCGCCAGCGGCCGCCAGGCGGAGATCGTGGAGGTCAAGGGCTCGGTGGAGCTGGCGCCGCTCACCGGGCTCGTGGACGGCATCGTCGATCTCACGGCCACCGGCGCGACGCTGCGCGAGAACCACCTGCGGGTGGTGGAGGAGATCGAGGAGTGCACCGCCCGCCTGATCGCCAACCCGGTTGCCCACAAGCTCAAGGCGGCCCAGATCGATCGGCTGGTCGAGAGGATTCGCTCGTGAGGATCATCCGCGAAGGATTGGGACGCGTGCCCGGGCCGGGGGCCGGCCCCGAGGACGTGGCCGAGATCATCGCCGCCGTGCGCGCCCGAGGGGACGCGGCGCTGCTCGAGCTCACCGAGCGCTTCGACGGCGTGGCCTTGGCCGCCGCCGAGCTGCGCGTCCCCACCTCCGAGCTGGAGGCGGCCGAGGGCGGGCTCGATCCCGAGCTGCGCGCCGCGCTCGACACCGCGATCGAGAACGTCCGAGCGGTGGCCGAGGCGCAGCTGCGCGAGCCCGTCGCCGTGGAGCTGAGGCAGGGCCAGACGGTACGGCTGGCCGAGCTGCCCGTGGCCCGCGCGGGCGCCTACGTGCCCGGCGGCCGCGCGCCGTACGTCTCCACAGTCGTGATGTGCGCCGTCGTGGCTCGCGCCGCGGGGGTGGAGCAGGTGGCGGTCTGCTGTCCGCCGGGCGCCGATGGCGGAGTCAACGCCGCTGTCCTGGGCGCCTGCTCGCTGTGCGGAGTGGGCGAGGTCTACCGCGTGGGAGGGGCGCAGGCGATCGCCGCTCTGGCCCACGGGACCGAGAGCGTGCCCGCGGTCGACGTGATCGTGGGACCGGGAAACTCCTGGGTGACCGAGGCCAAGCGCCAGGTGTTCGGGCACGTGGGGATCGATGGCCTGGCCGGCCCCAGCGAGCTGGTGGTGGTGGCCGGCGCCGGTGCGGATCCCGAGCTGGTGGCGCTCGACCTGCTCGCCCAGGCCGAACACGGACCCGACAGCCTGGTGGCCCTGATTGCACTCGACGATGACCTTCTGGAAGCCGTGGTGGCGGCCGTCGAGCGGCTGGCGCCCGAGCGCCCGAGCGTGAGCGACGCCGACCTCCAGGTCCGCCTGGCTGCCGACCCGCGCGCGGCGCTGGAGCAGGCCGAGCGCTTTGCCCCGGAGCACCTCGAGCTGATCGGCGCGGAGGTCGAGGCGCTGGCGGGCGAGGTGCGCCGGGCGGGCTGCGTGTTCGTGGGCGAGGGAGCCGCCACGGCGTTCGGCGACTACGTGGCCGGCTCCAACCACGTATTGCCCACCGGGGGCGCGGCGCGCTTCCAGTCCGCGCTCTCGCCTCTCGTGTTCCGGCGCCGCGTGGCTCACGTATCCTTGCCCGGCGAGGCGCCCGCCCGCCTCGCGCCCGCCGGCGCGGCGCTCGCTCGCGCCGAGGGCTTTCCTGTGCACGCCGAATCGATGGAGCGCCGCGCGTGAGCCGCACCGCCCAGATCCACCGGACCACCGGCGAGACCGACATCCAACTGAGCCTCGACCTCGACGGCACGGGGGAGGGCCGGCGCGAGACCGGGGTCGGCTTCTTCGACCACCTGCTCGACGCCGTGGCCCGTCACGCCCTGCTCGACCTCGAGGTTCAGGCCCAGGGCGACCTCGAGACCGGGCCCCACCATACGGTCGAGGACACCGGCCTGGCGCTCGGACAGGCGCTCGACGAGGCGCTCGGCGACCGCGCCGGGATCCGCCGCTTCGGCCACGCCGTGGTCCCGATGGACGAGGCCCGGGCCTCGTGCACGATCGACGTGTCGGGCCGGCCCTTCACGGCGCTGGAGGGCCGCTTCGCCGCGGAGCAGGTAGCCGACTTCGACACCGATCTCACCGAGGAGTTCCTGCGGGCCGTGGCCAACTCGGCGAAGCTCACGCTGCACGCGCAGGTGGAGGCGGGCCACAACGCTCACCACCAGGTGGAGGCCACGTTCAAGGCCTTCGCCCGCGCCCTGCGCATGGCCGTGGAGTACGACGACCGCGTGACCGGCGTGCCCTCCACCAAGGGCCTCCTCTGACCTCCGTCATCGCAATCCTCGACTACGGCATGGGCAACCTGCGCTCGGTGGGCAAGGCGCTCGAGCACGTGGGCGCCCGCCCGGTGCTCACCAACGACCACGCGCGCGTCCGTGAGGCGGACGGGATCGTGCTGCCGGGAGTCGGAGCCATGCCGCGCGCCATGGACGAGGTGCGGCGGCTGCGGCTGGACGAGCTCCTGCGCGAGCGCGTGGAGGCCGGCGTGCCGCTGATCGGGCTGTGCATGGGAATGCAGCTTCTGTTCGAGTCCACCACCGAGCTGGGCGGGGCGCAGGGCATCGGGTTGCTCGAAGGGCCGGTGGAGGGACTCGACGCGCCCGGTCTCAAGATCCCCCAGATCGGCTGGAACCCGGTGTCCTGGCGGCGGCAGAGCCCGCTCAACGAGGGGCTCCCGGACCCGTGCGCCTTCTACCACGCCAACTCCTTCGCGGCGCGCCCGGCCCACGAGGAGGATGTGCTCGGCACGGCCGAGTACGGCACGGAGTTCGTGAGCGTGGTGGCGCGCGAGCACGGCCCGGCGCCGGTGTTCGGGCTGCAGTCCCACCCCGAGAAGTCGGGTCCGCACGGTCTCGCGCTGCTGCGCAACTTCGTCGGGGCCTGCGCGAGGGTCCCCGCGTGATCCTGCTGCCGGCGATCGACATCCGCGACGGCCGGGCGGTGCGCCTGCGCCAGGGCAACTTCGAGGACGAGACCGTCTACGCGGACGACCCGCTCGAGGCGGCGCGCTCCTTCGTGGACGCCGGCGCGCGCTTCCTGCACGTGGTGGACCTCGACGGGGCGCGCGAGGGCGAGCCCGCGAACCTGCACCACGTGGAGCGCATCGCCACGGAGCTCCCGGTGCCCCTCGAGCTGGGCGGCGGCCTGCGCTCGATCGCCTCGATCCGCCGCGCACTGGCGGCGGGAGCGGACCGCGTGGTGCTGGGCACCGCGGCCTTCACCGATCCCGACCTCCTCGACGAGGCCCTGTCGGCCTTCACCTCGCGGATCCTCGTGGGCGTGGACGTGCGCGGAGGGCAAGTGGCCGTGGCCGGCTGGACGCGTGAGACCCAGGTGCGCGGCGAGGACGCCATCCGCCGCATGCAGCAGCGCGGTGTCACGCGCTTCGTCTACACCAACGTCGACCGGGACGGCATGCTCGAAGGCCCCGACCTCGACGAGGTGGTCCGCGTGTCGGAGGCGGTGCGCGGGCGTTTTCTCTACTCCGGCGGCATCAGCTCGATGGACGACCTGCACGCCCTGCGCGGCCTGCGGCTGCTCAACCTGGCCGGTGTGATCTCCGGCAAGGCCCTGTACGAGGGCCGGATCGACGTGGCCGAGGGCCAGGCCGTACTCGACCCGCGCGACTGATGCTGCTGCGCCGGGTGATCCCCTGCCTCGACGTGGACAAGGGCCGCGTGGTCAAGGGCGTGGAGTTCGTGAACCTGCGCGACGCGGGCGACCCCGTCGAGCTGGCCGTGCGCTACCAGGAGGAGGGCGCCGACGAGATCGTCTTCCTCGACATCACCGCGTCACACGAGAAGCGCGAGACCGTGGCCGAGCTCGCACGCCGCTGCGCCGACGACGTGTTCATCCCCTTCACCATCGGCGGCGGGGTGCGCTCGGCCGCCGACGCCCAGGCCGTGCTGGACGCCGGCGCGGACAAGGTGTCGGTCAACTCCGCGGCGGTGGCCCGCCCGGAGCTGCTGGGGGAGCTGGCCGAGGTGTTCGGCGCGCAGTGCGTGGTGCTGGCCATCGATGCCCGGCGCGAGCCCGGGGACGGTGGCTACGGCGTCTACGTGAACGGCGGGCGCGACCCGGTGGGGCGGGACGCCGTCGCCTGGGCGCGCGAGGGCGTCGAGCGCGGGGCGGGGGAGATCCTGCTCACCAGCATGGACCGCGACGGCACCGAGGACGGCTACGAGCTCGAGCTCACCCGGGCGGTGGCCGACGCCGTGGACGTGCCGGTGATCGCCTCGGGCGGCGCTGGGACACTCGGACACCTGGTCGACGCGGTGGAGGAGGGCGGGGCCGACGCCGTGCTGTGCGCATCGATCTTCCACTACGGGCACTACAGCGTCCGCGAGGCGAAGGAGCGCATGCGGGAGGCTGGTATACCGGTTCGGCTGTGACCAGGGCGAACCCGGCAGATCTGCGTGAGCGCGTGCGCCATGTACCGGGCATGGAGCAGCTCTTGCCGGCCCTGCGCGGCCTGGCACCGGCCTACCTGGTGGGTGGCGCGGTGCGGGACCTGCTGCGCGGCGCCGACGCCGTGGACCTCGACGTGGCCGTGGAGAGCGACGCCCGCTCCGTGGCGCGGGCCCTGGCCGAGCGCCTCGACGGTGAGGCGCGCGAGCACGAGCGCTTCGGCACCGCCACGGTGCGCAGCGACGGGCTCTCGCTCGACCTGGCCACCACGCGGCGCGAGACCTATTCCGAGCCCGGCGCCCTTCCCGACGTGGAGGAGGCCGGCTTGGCGGAGGACCTGGCGCGCCGGGACTTCTCGATCAACGCCATGGCTCTGGGGCTGACCGGCGACGACCTGGGCCACCTGTACGACCCGCTCGGCGGCCTCGTGGATCTCGACTCCGGAAACGTTCGGGTGCTCCACGAGCGCAGCTTCGTGGACGATCCCACGCGGCTGTTGCGGGCTCTGCGCTACGAGGCCCGCCTGGGCTTCCGCATGGACGCCGACACCGAGCGGCTGGCCCGTGACGCCGCGGCCGAGGCGCAGCTACGCACCGTGTCCGGCGCCCGCGTGCGCGACGAGCTGATGGATCTGCTGGGCGAGCCCGATGCGCCCTCGGGCGTGGAGCGCATGCACGAGCTGGGCATCGACCGGGCGTTGCACACGGCGCTCGAGGCCGACAGCGAGCTGGTGGCCTCGGCCGCGCTTGGCGCCGTCGCTTTGGGCGCCGACCGTGCCCTCGCCGGCCTGGCCGCCCTCACGGCCGAGGCCCCGCGGCGGCTCGACCTCTGGGTCGCCGACCTCAACCTGAACGCGTGGGAGCGCGACGCCGTGAGCCGCGCCGCCCGCGTGGCACCCCGGCTGGTGACCGAGCTGCGCGAGCGCGACCACCTGCCATCCGAGCTGCGCGACCTGCTGGGCCGCGAGACCCTGATCGCCCTGTCCCTGGCGCTGGCCATGGGCGCGCCCTCCGAGCCCATACTGCGCTGGGTGGCGGAGCTCTCGGAGGTGCGCCTGGAGATCAGCGGAACCGATCTGCTGGACGCCGGCGTGCCCGAGGGACCGGCGCTCGGGCGCGCCCTGGAGGAGACTCTGGGACGTAAGCTCGACGGCCTGGTCTCGGGCCGCGAGGACGAGCTGGAGACCGCCCTCGAGCTGGCAAGGAGGCAATCGTGAGCGAGCTGGGCTACGGAGTGGCGCTCCCGGGCGCGAGGGCGTTCTTCTCCACCCGCAACGGCGGCGTCAGCCAGGGCCCCTACCGCTCGCTCAACCTGGGCATCCTCACCGACGACGATCCCGCGCACGTGACCGAGAACCGGGAGCGTCTGGCCGATGCGGCCGGCGTGGACGCCGAGCGCGTGGCCATGGGCTGGCAGGTGCACGGCAGCGACGTGCGCGAGTGGACCGAGCCGCCGGCCGACCTCGCCTATGCCCAGCCGGGCGACAAGGACCTGTTCAGGGTCGACGGCCACGTGACCTCGTTGCGCGCTGTGGGCCTGCTGGTGCTGGTGGCCGACTGCTACCCGGTGGCCCTGTCCGACGGCGTCCGTGTGGCCATGCTCCACTGCGGCTGGCGGCCGCTGGCCGGCGGCATCGTCGAGAACGCGGTGGCCGGGTTCGAGAACCCGCCCAGCGCGGCGGTGGGGCCGGGGATCGGGGGCTGCTGCTACGAGGTCGGCCCCGAGGTGCTCGAGGCGTTCGCCGACGTCGATCACGTGGCCGACGGGCGCATGCTCGACCTGCGCGCGGTGATCGACCGCAAGCTGGCCGCGGCGGGCGTGACCGAGGTGCACCACCTCGACCTCTGCACGAGCTGCCATCCCGACCTGTTCTTCTCGCATCGGCGCGACCGCGGCCTCACCGGGCGCCAGGCCGGGCTGGTGGTGCTCGATGGACGCTGACGCGGTCCGGCGCAACCTCGAGCGGGTCCGCGAGCAGATCGGGACCGAGGTGGAGATCCTGGCCGCCACGAAGTACGTGGAGCCCGCCGACCTGCCCGCGCTGGCGGAGGCCGGGATCGAGCTGGTGGGCGAGAACCGGGCCCAGGACATGCTGGCGAAGCAGGCCGAGCACGGCGAGCTGTTCACGTGGGACTTCATCGGGGCGCTGCAGAGCCGCAAGCTCAAGGAGATCGCCCCCAACGTCCGCCTCATCCACTCGATCGCCTCGGAATCGGCCCTGCGCCGCCTGGAGGCGAACCCGGCCCACGAGGTCCTGATCCAGGTGAACGTGGCGGGCGAGGACTCGAAGGAGGGGGTCGATCCCGCCCAGCTGGCCGAGTACATCGAGCGCTGTCCCTCTCCCGTCACCGGCCTGATGACGATGCCGCCCTTCGTCGAGCGGCCCGAGGACAATCGCCGCTTCTTCGCCCGTCTGGCCGAGCTGGCCGCCGAGCACGGCCTCGAGCGGCTGTCGATGGGCACGTCCCAGGACTATGAGGTGGCTGTGGCCGAGGGCGCCACGATCGTGCGGCTCGGCAGCGTGCTCTACGAGGGCGGGTAGCCCACCCGCTCCAGGAAGTCGGCGATCACCCCGGACAGGCGCGCGCCCTGCCAGGCCAGCGGCGACTTGCCGCGGTCCTCGACCATCAGCTCGGCGTGGGGCAGCCGGCGCAGGTACTCCTCGGCGACCCCGAGTGGATGCAGCTGGTCGATCTCGTCGCGCGACCCCACGATCAGCACCGGCACCTCCAGACGCGAGAGCCGCTCGAGGCCCTTCCAGGCGATCGAGCGCGGCACCTGGCGTAGCGCCTGCGCCACAGCGGCCGGATGCTCGTGGCGCTCCATGCGCTGGCGGGTGGCCTCCCGGGCGATCTCCAGCCATTTGTCAGGCAGTCCCTCGGGCTCAGCCACGTCGACGAAGGCGTCGACCCCGCCCTGCTCGAGCTCCCCCGCCATGCGCGCCCAGGTATCCCCGTCCACGTCGCCGGTGCGGGCGTAGCCGGTGTACGCGGGCGTGATCTGCACGAGTGCGGGCACGCGCTCCGGATGCTCGAGCGCGAAGGCCATGGTGGTGGCCGCGCCCATCGAGCTGCCCACGAGGGCCGCCCGCTCGAGCTCGAGCTGGTCGAGCACGGCCGTGAGGTCGTCAACGAGGTCCTCGTACTCGTAGCGAGGCCCGGGGGAGGAGGAACCGTGGCCGCGCGCGTCGTACGCGATCAGCCGGTAGCCGCGCTTGATCAGGGCGCGCGAGCCCTGTACGACGTTGCGGCGCGTGGCCGAGAGACCGTGCGCCAGCACCACCGGTGCGCCCTCGCCGGCGTCCTCGCCCTCGAGGGTGATCGACCCCGCACCGGGAATCTGTCGCAAGACCTGGAACGAACTGGGCTCCACGGTCCTACACTGTGACAAGGAGATTCCCGCTTACGGGCGAACTGACGAGGAGCATGGCGCTTCGCGACACATGGCACCGCACGCTGGTCTACTTCGGCCTTGCCGAGGAGGAGGACCCTCGCTACGAGTCGGTGGCTCCTGAGCCGGAGCCCGAAGCCGAGCTCGAGGACCGCTACCGGGACCGCCCGAACGTACGCCGGCTCCAGCGCCGCAGGCGGGACGACTTCGACGACATCTTCGCCGACGAGCCCCGCAGCGGCGGGCGCGAGACGCGGGTGCTCAGGCCCGTGGGCGGCAACGGCCGCTCGACCGGCAACGGCGGGGACATCCAGGTCCATCTGGTTATCCCCAAGAGCTTCAACGACGCCCAGCAGATCGCGGACCAGTTCAAGGACTCCATCCCGGTGATCCTCAACCTGCAGTCCACCGACAGCGACCTCTCCAAGCGGCTCATCGATTTCGCGTCCGGCCTCACCTATGCGCTCGACGGCGGCATGCAGCGGATCGCCGACAAGGTGTTCCTGCTCACGCCGCGCAACGTCGAGGTGTCGGCCGAGGAACGCGCCCGCTTGATCGAGAAGGGCTTCTTCAACCAGTCTTGAGGCTGCGCTCGTCACTGCTGCTGGGGCTGGCGGTCTGCGCGGCGTCCGCGCAGGCGGCGCAGGCCGCGCCGTTCACGCTGGAGGCCTCTGGCAGCAACTCCAGCCGGGGCAAGGTGCGAGCCATCGGCGGCTTTCACCCTCAGCGCGATCCCACTCTCGGGGCGGCCACGAGCGTGTTCGGTCAGCCCAGCAAGGTGAGCCAGACGAGCAACGCGTCCTGTCGCGTGCTGTGGCGCTCTGTGGGAGTGCGCATCGCATTCGTGAACCTGGGTGGAGGCAGCCCGTGCGATCCGGCCCTCACCAAGGCCCAGGTCGTGCGCGTCTTCGATCGGCGCTGGCGCACGGGCCGGGGCCTCTCAATCGGCAACGGCCTGCGGCGGCTGCGTCGCCTGTACCCGGGCGCCACACGGCACGGCAAGTCGCTCTGGCTCGTGCGGGCCGTCAACATTTTCGTCGGCGGCAGCCCCTACCCGGTGCTGCGGGCGACGATGAGAAACGGCCGCGTGGCGTCGTTCGCGCTCGACGTGGGCGCCGGGGGCGAATGACCCCGCTGTAGGCTTCGCCGCCGATGAAGCTCGGGCTGATCGGCGCAGGGAACATGGCCTCGGCACTGGCTCGCGGGATCGGCGAGCCGCTGCTGGTCACGGACATCGATGGCGCAAAGGCCCAGGCGCTGGCGGACGAGCTCGGCGGCGAGGCGGTGGGCTCGAACGCCGAGCTGGCCGAGCGCTCCGACGCCGTGGTGCTCTGCCACAAGCCCAAGCAGCTCGCCGAGGTGGCCGCCGAGGTCGCGGGGCACACCGACACCGTCATCTCGATCCTCGCCGCCACCTCCACCGCCTCGCTGGCCGACGCCTACCACGGCGCGGCGATCTACCGCTTCATTCCCAACATGCCCGTCGAGGTGCGGCGTGGGGTGCTGTGCTACGTGGCCGGGCCCGGCGCGGACGCGGGCCCCGAGGCCGAGATCCTGGAGCTCATGGGCCGCGTGGGCGAGGTGATCCCGCTCGACGACGAGCCGCTGATCGAGCCCGCGATGGCTCTGATGAGCTGCGGGCCGGCCTTCATGGCGCTCGTGGCCGAGAGCTTCGCCGACGCCGGCGCGGCGCACGGACTCGATCCCGACAACGCGCTGCGCATGGTGGTTGAGACGATGGGCGGCACGGCGGACTATCTCGCCCGGCACGGATACGACGCCGCCGGCCTGCGTACCCGCGTTGCCACGCCAGGCGGCACCACGGAGCAGGGCCTCATCAGGCTCGAGGACGAGGGACTGCGCCGCGTGGTGCGCGCGGCGGTGGACGGTGTGGTGGAGGCCACGAAGTGAACACCTTCCTGCTCGCCGTGACCAGAGGCGACGTGGCCGACTACGTGCGCACGCTCGCGCTCGTCTATCTGGTGCTGATCTTCATCCGGATCATCCTCAGCTGGATCCCGCGCATGCCCTACAACCGGGTGCTCAACGGGTTCCTCAAGTTCGTCACCGATGTCACGGACCCGTACCTCAACCTGTTCCGGCGGATCCTGCCGCCGGTGCGCCTCGGGCCCGGGGCTCTCGACCTAAGCCCGATCATCGCCACCTTCGCGCTCATCATCGTGAGCAGCATCGTGGCCCGTCTGATCGAGGGTTGAGCTTGGCCGGGCTCGGCGGCGCGGCCGCCGTGGTGGCCACCGCCGGAACGGTCGTGGCGCTCGACCAGGTGACCAAGCAGCTGGCCGACTCCGGGGTCGCCCGTGGCGACGGCGTGAGCGTGTTCCCCGGCCTCGAGATCACCAACACGCGCAACACGGGCGTCGCGTTCGGCGCGTTCGAGGGCGCCGGGCTCCTGGTGGCCGTTCTGATCGGGATCTCGCTGGTGCTGCTGCTCGCCTACTTCTGGCGCCACAGCGACATGCCCTGGCTGTGGCTTCCGGTGGGCATGCTGCTCGGGGGAGCGCTCGGCAATCTCGCCGACCGCGCCCGGGAGGGAGCGGTGATCGACTTCATCGATCCCGTGGCCTGGCCCGCGTTCAACGTCGCCGATTCCTGCATCGTGATCGGGGTGTTCGCGTTGCTGTGGGTGGTGGAGAGGGCATCCAAAGCCTGAGCGTCAGCGAGGACGACGCCGGCCTGCGGCTCGACGCCTTCCTGGCCGCGCGGGGTGCGGCGCCGTCACGAGCCGCGGCCCAGCGCTCGATCGAGGCGGGTGCGGTCAGCGTGGACGGTCGCGCGAGGCCCAAGAACCACCGTCTCTCCGCGGGCGAGGAGGTGCGTGTGGAGGAGCCCGAGCCCGCCCGCCACGAGGCCGCTGTCGCGGCCGTTGCGTTCGATGTCGTCTACGAGGACGAGCAGCTGCTGGTGGTGGACAAGCCGGCCGGCGTGGTGACCCACCCGGCGCCGGGACACCGGGGAGCGACCCTCGCCGAGGCGCTCGCCGGCCGTGCAGCGGGCGGGGAGGATCCCGAGCGGGCGGGCATCGTCCACCGCCTCGATCGGGACACGTCCGGGCTGATGGTGGTGGCGCGCACCGAGGAGGCCTACGCCGCTCTGCAGCGCATGATGAAGGCGCGCGAGATCACCCGCGAGTACCTGGCGCTGGTGAGCGGGCAGCCCGACGCCGAGCGCGGCACCATCGACGCCCCGCTGGGCCGCGACCGTGCGCGCCGCACGTCGATGTCCACCCGCACCGACCGCGGGCGCCGCGCCGTGACCCATTTCGAGGTCATCGAACGCCTGCCGCGGACCGCTCTCCTGAGGGTGCGGCTCGAGACCGGACGCACCCATCAGATCCGCGCCCACCTGGATGCGATCGGGCATCCGGTGTGCGGCGATCCGGCCTACGGAGGCTCGTCCTGCGGCCGCCGATTGGGGCTCGAACGCCAATTTCTGCACGCTGCGCGATTGATGTTTAGGCACCCGGTGACGGGGGAAATCACCGTTTGCGAGTCCAAACCACCCGTCGATCTGCTTCAAGCACTTGACGCAGCGAGACGGGAGCCAGTCTCCGGAGGGCCAGACGGGGGCTGAGAATTACGAGCGAGGCGGTCTTCGGACCGCCTCGTCTCGTGTCTGGACCCAATCGGCGGCTATCCTTGTCGGCCGTCCAGTAATCAACCCCGCCAGCCATTGCGCTACGCGGCCCTGCCCGGGATCCAGACAGCCCGGGTCCGCGAGCCGGCCGGTGGGCAGCCAGCCAACTCAACGAGCAACAAAAGGGAGCACTCTTTGGCCACCGAGATCGGCCTGCGCGAACTGCTGGAAGCCGGAGTCCACTTCGGTCACCAGACGCGCCGCTGGAACCCCAAGATGCGCCGCTTCATCTTCGGAGAGCGGGACGGCATCCACATCATCGACCTGGAGAAGACCGAACGTCTTCTGCACAACGCCCAGGAGTTTGCGGGCGACCTCGCGGGCCGCGGGGGCACCGTCCTGTTCGTGGGCACCAAGAAGCAGGCTCGCGACACGATCAAGGAAGCCGCGGACTCGTGCGGCATGCCCTACATCGACCAGCGCTGGCTGGGCGGCCTGCTCACCAACTTCCAGACCATCTCCAAGCGCATCAAGCGCCTGCACGAGCTGCGCGACTGGACCGAGAGCGGCACCATGGACCTGCTGCCGGTGCGCGAGCGCATCGGCGCGATGTCCGAGCGCGACAAGCTAGAGACCAACCTCGGGGGCGTGGCCGACCTGCAGCGGCCGCCGGACGCGATGTTCGTGGTCGACCTCAAGACCGAGGCCATCGGGGTGCGGGAGGCCATGCGCCTCAAGATCCCGATCATCGGGCTGGTGGACACCAACTGCGACCCGGACCCGGTGACCTACGTGATCCCCGGCAACGACGACGCGATCCGTTCGTGCAAGGTCGTGGTGGAGGGGATCGCCGACGTGGTGCGCGACCGCGCGCTGCGCTTCCGCGCCGAAGAGGAGGCCGCCCGCCGCGAGCGCGAGGAGGCCGAGCGCAAGGAGGCCGAGGAGCGGGCCCTGCGCGAGGCCGAGGAGAAGGAACGCCAGGAGGCCGAGGAGCGCGCCCGCCGCGAGGCCGAGGAGGCCGGTTTCTCCCCCGACGAGCCCGCCCAGCCCGTGCCCGAAGGCGCCGCGCCGCGTGAGCGCCGCACCTTCGATCCCGACGAGGAGTCCTGATGAGCATCGCCATATCCGCCCAAGACGTGAAGGCCCTGCGCGACCGCACGGGCGCGGGGATGATGGACTCGAAGAACGCGCTCCAGGAAGCCGGCGGCGACGTGGACAAGGCCATCGAGATCCTGCGGGTCAAGGGGCAGGCATCGGCCGCCAAGCGGGGTGGCCGCGAGGCCACGGAGGGCGTCGTCTCGAGCTACATCCACGCCGGCGGCAAGATCGGCGTGCTGGTGGAGGTCGACTGCGAGACCGACTTCGTGGCCCGCACAGAGCCCTTCCAGGAGTTCGCCCGCGAGGTGGCGCTGCACGTTGCCGCCGCTCCCGATCTGCGGTTCGTCTCCGACGAGGAGGTCGACGACGCTTGGAGGGAGTCCGAGCTGCGCGTGTTCCGCGAGCAGGCGGCCGCCGAGGGCAAGCCCGAGAACGTCCAGGAGAGGATCGTGGAGGGCAAGCTCAAGAAGCGCCTGGACCAGGTGGTGCTGCTCCACCAGCGCCACGTGAACGAGGACAAGCACGAGAGCAAGACGCTCGAGGAGCTGCGCGCAGAGCTCGCGGCGAACACCGGGGAGAACATCGTGATCCGGCGCTTCGCGAAGTTCCAGGTCGGCGAGGAGTGAAACCCGCTTTCCAGCGGATTCTCCTGAAGCTCTCCGGGGAGGCGCTCATGGGCGACCTCCCCTACGGAGCCGACCCCAATCGGATCGCGGCGATCGCCCGCGAGGTCAAGGCCACCCACGACCGCGGCGTGGAGATCGCAGTGGTGGTAGGGGGCGGCAACATCTATCGCGGCCTGATGGGCGCCGCGGCGGGCATGGACCGTGCCACCGGCGACTACATGGGCATGCTGGCCACGGTGCTGAACGCGCTCGCTCTCCAAGACGCCCTCGAGAAGATCGGGGCACACACCCGGGTGCAGTCGGCCATCACGATCTCCGAGGTGGCCGAGCCCTACATCCGCCGTCGGGCCATGCGCCACCTCGAGAAGGGCCGGATCGTGATCTTCGCTGCCGGAACAGGCAACCCGTTCTTCACCACCGACACCGCCGCGGCCCTCAGAGCCCTCGAGATCCACGCCGAGGTGTTGCTGATGGCCAAGAACGGCGTGCAGGGCGTGTACACCGCAGACCCACGCACCGATCCCGACGCCCGCTTCATCGAGGAGATCACCCACGTCCAGGCGATCGAGCGGCGGCTGGCGGTGATGGACTCCACCGCGCTCTCCCTGTGCATGGACAATTCGCTCCCCATTCACGTGTTCGACATGGACGACGAGGGGAACATCGACCGGATAGTGTCCGGCGAGCGCGTGGGGACCGTGGTGAGGACAGCAGGCGATGAGTGACGACCTCCTGCAGGACTTCCTGGCCGAGGCGCGGGCGCGAATGGTCAAGTCCGTGGACGCCACTCGCAACGAGTTCTCCACCGTGCGCACCGGCAGGGCCTCGCCGCACCTGCTCGACCGCATAGAGGTCGACTACTACGGGGCGAAGACGCCGCTGCGCCAGCTGGCGCAGGTGTCGGCCACCGAGGCCCGGCTGCTCACGATCACTCCCTACGACAAGAACTCGATCAAGCTGATCGAGAAGGCGATCCTCGAGTCGGACGTGGGTCTCACCCCGTCCAACGACGGCAACCTGATCCGCCTGTCCATTCCCGAGCTCACCGAGGAGCGCCGCCGTGACCTGGTCAAGGTCGTGCACGGGATCGCGGAGCAGGGGCGTGTCTCGGTGCGCAACGTGCGCCGTGACGTGATGCATGACCTGCGTGAGCTGAAGAGCGAGGGCGAGGTGGGCTCCGACGACGAGCATCGCGCCGAGGACGCCCTGCAGAAGCTCACCGACTCTCATGTCGGGGAGATCGACACGGCTCTCGCCGGCAAAGAAGAAGAGATCCTCGAGGTGTGACCGAGGGCGACGCCCGGGCGCGCTACGTGGCCATCATCACCGATGGCAACGGGCGCTGGGCCACGGCGCGCGGGCTGTCGGTGCTGGCGGGCCACGAGGCCGGGGCGGACATCGTGAAGGCCCGGCTGCGCGACGCCGCCGAGCTCGGGGTCTCAGAGCTCACGGTGTACTCGTTCTCGACGGAGAACTGGTCGCGGCCCCAGGCGGAGGTCGACGGGCTCATGATGATGTTCTCCCGCCGCATCGACCGCGAGACGCCCGAGCTCGACGAGGAGGGCGTGCGGATGCGATTCATAGGCCGTCGGGAGGGGCTCGACCCGGAGCTGCGGCGGCGGATGGAATGGGCGGAGGAGAAGACGGCGGCCAACACCCGCATCACGCTGTTCGTGGCCTTCAACTACGGCGGCCGAGCGGAGATCGTGGACGCGGCGCGAACCTTCAACGGTGAGACCGAAGAGGAGTTTCGCGAGCACCTCTACGCCACCGACATGCACGATCCCGATCTCCTGATACGCACCAGCGGCGAGCTGCGCATCTCCAACTACCTGCTCTGGCAGTGCGCGTACTCCGAGTTCGTGTTCCGCGACGAGCTGTGGCCGGATTTCTCGCGGGAGGCGTTCGTGGCCTCGCTCGAGGAGTACGAGGCGCGCCGGCGCCGGTTCGGGGGCCGCTAGACCGTGGCCGCCACGCGCAGGGAGCGCCCCGCCCGGGAGCAGGGGCTGAGCCGCGAGGACGTCGAACGCCCGCGGCGCGGTGGCAGCGACCTGGGGCCGCGCATCCTGTTCGCCATCCCGGCGATCCTGTTCGCCCTGTTCATCGTCATCCGAGGCGGCGAGATCTTCGCGCTCGGTCTGTTCGTGCTCGGCGTGGTGGCTCTCCACGAGCTGTACACGCTGATGGGCCGCGTGCGCCCGCCGGCCCTGGCGGGCTTCATCACGCTCGCGGCGCTGCTGGTGGCCGCGCTCTACGGGGAGCCCCGGCATGTGGTGATGGTGCTCGTGGCCGCCTTTCCGGTCACGTTCTTCCTGGCGCTGCTGCGGCCGCGTCGCGAGAACGTGTCCTGGGCGATCGCCGCGGCGCTGTTCGGCGTCTTCTGGATCGGTTTGGCGATGACGCACGCGGTCTGGCTGCGCGAGCTGGTGGAGCCCGGGGCCGGCGGCGACGAGATCGTGATCGGCACCGGCCTGGTGATCGACGTGCTGATCGCCACCTTCATAGGCGACACCTGCGCCTACTTCGGAGGACGCTTCTACGGGCGGACCCCGCTGGCGCCGCTGATCTCTCCCAACAAGACGCTCGAGGGTCTCGCCATCGGCGTGGTGGGCGCCACTGCCGCCTTCTGGCTGGCGGGTCTCTACCAGGACTGGCTGAGCGGCCCCCACGCGCTCATGATCGGCGCGCTCGTGGCCCTGTCGGCGCCGGTGGGCGATCTGTTCGAGTCCCTGATCAAGCGCGACCTCGAGGTCAAGGACACCGGGCGCCTGTTCGGCCCACACGGCGGCGTGCTCGATCGCCTGGACGCCTGTTTCTTCACGATCCCGGTGGCCTACTACGCCGCGATCGCGCTGGGCTACGGCGGCTGACGCCGCTCAGCCGCGCGCGGCCGCCACGCCGAACATGAGGCCGGCCGCGATCATGAGGACGCCGGCGATCCAGGTGGTGGTGAATCCGATGACGATGCCCACAGCGACAAGGGCCACCGCCGCACCCGTGTAATCGTTGCGCATGACCACGGCCTACCCGGCTCGAGCAGCCGGCATGCGGCGCGCCGGACCCTCCCTAGACTGAATCGGGTGCGCAGGGTCCTCATAGTCGGCTCCACCGGCTCGATCGGCACGCAGGCACTCGACGTGATCGAGCGCAGCGCCGAGCTCGAGGTGGTGGGCCTCGCCGCGTGGCGCAGCTGGGAGCTGCTCGCCGAGCAGGCGGCCCGTCACGGCGTGAACCGCTTGGCGCTGGCCGATCCGGACGCGGCCGCGCGGGCCGCCGAGCACTCGGACCTCGAGGTGCTGGGCGGGGCCGAAGGGCTGGTGGAGCTGATCACCGACAGCGACTGCGACCTGGTGCTCAACGCCCTCGTCGGCTCTGCGGGACTCGGTCCCACCGTGGCGGCGCTGGGGGAGGGGATCGACGTCGCCCTTGCCAACAAGGAGAGCCTGGTGGTGGGCGGAGAGCTCGTGACCGCGCTGGCCGAGGCCACCGGCGCCCAGCTGATCCCGGTGGACTCCGAGCACTCCGCACTGCATCAGCTGCTCGCCGGCGAACGCGTGGGCACCGTCGATCGCCTCGTGCTCACCGCGAGCGGCGGGCCCTTCCGCGGGCGCAGCGACCTCGACGACGTGACCCGCGAGGAGGCACTCGCCCATCCCACCTGGGACATGGGCGGCAGGATCACGATCGACTCCGCCACGCTGATGAACAAGGGGCTCGAGCTGATCGAGGCCCACCACCTGTTCGGCACGCCCTACGACCGCATCGACGTGGTGGTGCATCCGCAGTCGATCATCCACGCGCTCGTGCACCTGAACGACGGCGCCTCGCTGGCCCACCTCGGCTATCCGGACATGCGCGTGCCGATCTCGTACGCGCTCCACTATCCGGATCGCGCCGACGTGCCGGTCCGCAACCTCGACCTCGTGGACCTGGGCGAGCTGACCTTCGAGGCTCCCGACACCGGCACCTTCCCCTGCCTGCGCCTCGCCCGTGAGGCCGCCGCGGCCGGCGGCACCGCCCCCTGCGTGCTCAACGCCGCGAACGAGGTGGCCGTCCACGCCTTCCTGCGCGGTGAGCTGTCGTTCACCGGCATCGCCCGGGTCATCGACTCCACGCTCTCCGAGCTGCCGGGGCGCCCCGTGCGCCACTTCAGCGATCTCTACGAGGCCGACTCCGCGGCCCGCGAGGTGGCTCGAGGGGTGGCCGCGTGAGCTGGTTCCTCGCCTTCGCCGGCTTCGCGATGCTCGTGATCCTCCACGAGCTCGGGCACTTCTGGGCGGCCAAGTCCGTGGGCATGCGCGTGGAGAAGTTCTCGCTGTTCTTCCCGCCCACGCTGTTCAGCGTCCGGCGCGGCGAGACCGAGTACGCGATCGGCGCCATCCCCGCGGGCGGCTACGTGCGCATCACCGGCATGAACCCGTCCGAGGACCTGCCCGACGAGGTGCGCACACGCGCCTACTACTCGCAACCGGTGTGGAAGCGCATCGTGGTGATCGCCGCCGGCCCGGCGATGAACCTGTTCCTGGCCTTCGTTCTGCTGTTCGCGTTCATCTTCCTGATCGGTGCGGAGACCCCGACGACCAAGGTCGGCACGATCGAGAAGAACTATCCGGCGGCGACGGTGCTCAAGCCGGGCGACAAGGTGATCGCGGTGGACGGCAAGCGCGGCGGCCCGGAGACCTTCGCCAAGCAGATCGGGGCGCACAAGTGCCCGGGTGGCTCGACGCGAGAGGGCTGCAAGGCGACCGAGCCGGCCACCGTGACGGTCAGGCGCGACGGACGCGAGCGCACGTTCGAGCTGTCTCCGATCTATGACCCCGCCAACAAGCGAACACGGCTCGGCTTCGGCTACGCGCCGGGTCCGCGCGAGACCCTGCCCGTGGGTCAATCGCTCGACTGGACCGTCGACCGCTTCTGGTTCGTGACCAAGGCGACCATCGAGCTACCGGCGCGGCTGATCAACCCCGAGCAGCGCAAGGAGATCTCCGGAGTGGTGGGCTCCTACGAGGTCACGCGACAGACGATCCTCAACGACGTGGCCCAGGTGGTGGGCATCCTCGCGATCATCTCGCTGTCGCTGGCGATCGTGAACCTGTTCCCGTTCCTGCCCCTGGACGGCGGGCACATCTTCTGGGCGATTGTCGAGAAGGTTCGCGGCCGCCCGGTGTCCTTCAGGGTCATGGAACGGGCGGGAGTCGTGGGCTTCATGCTCGTGATCCTGATCTTCCTCGTCGGGCTGTCGAACGACATCGGGCGGCTGTCCGGCGAGGGCTTCCAAGTGCGTTAGTTTCCGCACATGAGCGTCACGACCGACCACCGCACCGAGAGGCCGGCGGGCCTCGATGCCTCCACCGTCGCCGAGGCCTTCCAGCTCACCGCCGCGGCACACGGAGATCGCGTGGCCCTGCGCACCCAGCAGGACGAGTTCTCCATGACCTGGGCCGAGTACGCCGACAAGGTGCGCTCGCTCGCCTCCGGCCTTGCCGCCCTGGGTCTCGAGCGCGGGGGCGCCATGGGCATCATGGTCACGAACCGGCCCGAATTCCACTGGTTCGACTCCGCCGCTCTGCACCTCGGCGCCATCCCGTTCTCGATCTACAACACCTACGCGCCCGAGCAGATCGGCTACCAGATCAAGGACGCCGGTGCGCGCATCGTCGTGACCGAGAAGGCCTTTCTCGACCGCCTCGAGGCACTGGAGGGAATCGACCACGTGATCGTGGTCGATGCCGGGGGCACCGACGAGGCCATGACGATCGCCGACGTCGAGGCCGAGGGCGACCCGGAGTTCGACTTCGAGGCGGCCTGGCGCGCCGTCGCGCCGGAGGACGTGCTCACGCTCATCTACACGTCCGGCACCACCGGACCGCCCAAGGGGGTCCAGCTCACGCACGCGAACCTCCTGGCGGCCGTCAACGGGTTCGACCAGGTGATCGCGTTTCCCGACAACGGGCGCGTGGTGTCCTGGCTGCCCATGGCGCACATCGCGGAGCGGGCCTGCAGCCACTACCTGCCGATGCTGCTCGGCTTCACCACCACCTCGTGTCCGGACCCGCGCCAGGTGGTGGCCTACCTGCCCGAGGTCAGGCCCACCTGGTTCTTCGCCGTGCCGCGTATCTGGGAGAAGCTGAAGGCGGCGATCGAGGCCGGCGTGGCGGCGGAGCAGGATGCCGCCCGCAAACAGGCCACGGAGTGGGCGCTCGGGGTGGGTCTCGAGAAGGTGCGCCTCGAGCAGGCCGGCCAAGAGGTTCCGGCCGAGCTCGCCCAGGAGCACGCGAAGGCCGACGAGCTGGTGCTGTCCAAGATCCGCACTCTGCTCGGGCTCGACCAGGTGGAGTCCGTGAACGTCGGCGCCGCACCAACCCCGCGCGAGGTGATCGAGTTCTTCCACGCGATCGGGATCCGCGTGGCCGAGCTGTGGGGCATGTCCGAGACCTGCGGCTACGGTGCCTGCAACCCGCCCGAGCGCATCAAGATCGGCACGGTGGGGCCGCCGGCGCCAGGCGCCGAGATCACCCTCGCCGAGGACGGCGAGGTGCTGATCCGCGGGCCGATCGTGATGTCGGGCTACCGCAACCAGCCCGAGATGACGAGCGAGGCCATCGACGCGGAGGGCTGGCTCCACACCGGCGACATCGGCGAGTTCGACGAGGACGGTTACCTCAAGATCGTCGACCGCAAGAAGGAGCTGATCATCTCGGCGGGCGGCAAGAACATGTCGCCGGCGAACATCGAGGCGAAGGTCAAGGCGTCGAGCCCGATCATCGGCCAGGTGATCGCCATCGGCGACGGACGGCCCTACAACGTCGCCCTGATCACGCTCGATCCCGACGTGGCTCCGGCCTTCGCCGCCGGGCAGGGAATCGAGGACACGAGCATCGAGGCGCTCTCGGCCAACCCAGCGGTGATCGAGGAGGTGGGGCGCGGGGTGGACGCCGCCAACGAGGGCCTGGCGCGGGTGGAGGGCATCAAGCGCTTCACGCTGCTGCCCACCGACTGGCAGCCCGGCGGAGACGAGCTCACGCCCACGATGAAGCTCAAGCGCAAGCCGATCCACGAGAAGTACGGCAGCGAGATCGAGGAGCTGTACGCGCGCTAGTCGCTGACTGAGGGCAACGTCTGCGTTTGACCCCTCCGTGACCGGGAACCCGGCGTCCCAATAGAGCCGATCGGGGGAGAGGCATGGCAGGCGCACTGCAGGCGAGCGGACGCAGGATCTATTTCTTCGGAGCGCTGGGCGGGCTGCTGTTCGGCTACGACACCGGCGTCATCTCCGGGGCCATCCTCTTCATCACCGAGGACTTCGGCCTCTCGCCGTTCATGCAGGGCGCGGTGGTGGCGTCGCTCCTGCTTGGTGCGATGGTGGGCGCCGCGCTCGCCGGCCCTCTGTCCGACCGCCTGGGGCGCCGGCGACTCATCATGATCGCCGCCGTCACCTTCACGATCGGCGCGCTCGGGGCCGCCGCTGCGCCGAGCGCGTGGGCCCTGGTCGGGGCGCGCTTCGTACTCGGTCTGGCCGTGGGCTGCGCCGCCCTGGTGGTGCCGCTCTACCTGTCCGAGGTGGCGCCCACGCGTATGCGCGGGGCGATCGGATCCCTCAACCAGCTGATGATCGTGAGCGGCATCCTCGTGGCGTTCATCGTCAACGCCCTGCTCGCGTCGTCGGCCGACTGGCGCCTGATGGTGGGCCTGGCCGCCGTGCCCTCGATCGTCCTGCTGATCGGCATGGCGTTCATGCCGGAGACTCCCCGCTTCCTCGTCCGCCAGGGCGAGGAGGACGAGGCGCGCGACGTGCTGGAGGAGCTGAAGACCGACGACGCTCCGCCCGAAGACGAGCCCGATCAGAAGGTCGAGGAGATCCGCGGGGTCGACGAGGAGGAAGACGCCGGCGGCTGGGAGCTGCTGAAGGAGAGCTGGGTGCGCCCGGCGCTCGTGGTGGCCATCGGGCTGGCGGTGTTCCAGCAGCTGGTGGGGATCAACACGATCATCTACTACGCGCCGACCACGCTCACCAGCGTCGGCTACGGCGCCGAGGGGGCGATCTACGCCAACCTCGTGATCGGCGTACTGAACGTGGCCGCGACGATCGTGGCAATCCGGATCGTGGATCGAGTGGGCCGCAAGCCGATGCTGCTGGGCGGTCTGGTGGGCATGGTCACGAGCCTCGTGGTCCTCGGCGTGTGCTCGGAGGCGCTGGCCAAGCCAGACTCGGCAAGCGACCCCGCCGCGATCGTGACGCTCCTTTGCCTGGCCGGCTTCATCGTCTCGTTCGCCGCCACCTGGGGTCCGGTGGTCTGGGTCGTGCTGCCCGAGGTGCTGCCGCTGAGCGTTCGCGGCACCGCCATGGGCCTCGCGGTGTTCCTGCACTGGGGCGCGAACTTCCTCGTCTCCCAGAGCTTCCCGATCATGCTCGATTCCTGGGGCCCGGGCCCGGTCTTCCTCGGCTACGCGGCGATCGGGGTGCTCGCCTTCATCTTCGTGAAGACCCAGGTGCCGGAGACCAAGGGCCGCAGCCTGGAGGAGATCGAGGGGAACCTGCAGCAGGACGACGGCGCCTCGCAGGGTGAGCCGACCGCCGCGGGCGCCGGCTCACGCGCCCGATAGAACACTCACGCCTCAGCGCTCGTCGACAAGAGTCCACGTCGGTGACGGCTATCGCGGCTAGTACGCGCTTGACGGGCGGGTGGCAGTGGGGCCGCCCGATCGACGCAGGAGTCCACAACGATGATCCGCACGCTGGCGGGCGTGCTGCCGGCCGAGGGAGCGAGCTGCGACCGCCCAGCCGCCGTTCGCGGACGGCTAGTCCGGGTCCGGCAACCGCAGCAGCTCCATCGCGGTCCACGCCGGCCTGAAGCCCAGCCGGGCGTAGAGCTCCTTGGGCCGGCCCTGGTCGTCGGCCACTATCAGGACGTCATCGGCGCCTGCGGCGGCCTCGATCGCGGCGCTCGTCAGCGCCGTGCCCAGCCCGCGGCCGCGCCGGTCCGGGCGCACGTAGACCTGCGCGACCTCGGCCGACCGGCCTATCCAGTCGAGCTGGGTGAACGCCACCGGCGTGCCTGCGTCCAGCACGGCGAGGACCCGGGCTCCCAGGAGGGCGTCGGCCTCACGTGCCTGGTCGTAGTAGTCGTCCGCGGGCCGGCCCGGGAAGTCCTCCTCGTGCCACTGGATGCGCAGGTCCCTCGCGCTGTCGTAGGGCACCTCCTCGACCTCGATCGCCGCTCCCGGCGGGGCCGAGCCGTCGTGAAACATCCACACCAGGCGCTCCATGCGCCAGCCCCGGTCCTGGAAGCCCGAGCACAGCGCCTCGCCGACCTCGGTCTCCTCCACGTCGATGCGGCGGTGCCGGAGGCCGGCAAGTGCCTGGTCGGCGAACGTCACCAGCTCGTCCACGTCCATTCCCGGGTCCTCCTCGACCCGCACCACGTTGAAGTCCCAGTAGCTCGGAAAGCGCGTGGCCCGCACCACCGTGCCGTGCTCCCAGGGCTCGAACACGTCGCACACGGCGGCCTGCACCGCGTGGTGCAGAGCCCGCGCACGCACGGCGGGCGGGGAGCTGTCCATTGCGCGACCCTAGGCCACTCGACGCTCGAACGCGTCGTCCGGCCGGCCGATGGCGGGCAGCGCAGCGGGCGGAGCCGCCTCGCAGGGGGCGCCGAGCTTGTGGACGAAGCGCCGGCGCGCCTCGTGGTAGCTGCGGTCCGGGCCGAAGAAGCACCGGTGCGAGCGGGCCATCTCCTCCGCGCGATAGAGCTCGAGCGGCTTGATCTGCTCGTCGAGCCGGCGGCGGCGGAGCTTTTCCTGGAGGGCACGGCCGAAGTCGGGGTCGCGGGCGATCGCCTCGGCGTAGCGGCGGGCCTGGGCCTCGAAGCTCTCGAGTGTGGACCCGAAGGTCGCGTCCAGCAGGCCGATCTCCACCGCGCGGCGCGTCCCGATCGGCGTGAAGGGAGGGCCCGTGAGCCGGGCGGCCATCTCCTTGCCCACCCGCCGTGGCAGCAGATACGTCCAGTACTCCGATCCGTAGAGGCCGCCCATGTGCCGGTAATAGGGGTTGAGCACCACGTCCTGGCGGGCGACCACCAGATCGGCAGCGAGCGCGAACGGAACGCCGCCCGCAGCGGCGTCGCCGGCGAGCGCCGACACCACGAGGTGCGAGTCCGTCTGGATCACCTCGCGGACGACGTCGTTGATCGCATTGAGGTTGCTCCACGACTCCAGGTCCGGGTCCGTGGCCGCCTCGATCACGTTGAGATGGATGCCGTTCGAGAAGAAGTCGCTTCCGCCGGCCAGCACGATCACCTTGGTGGAACGCCGAGAGCGCGCATAGTGATAGGCGTCGAGCAGGCGCCGGCACTGGTCGGTGCTCATGGCGCCGTTGTAGAAGTCGAAGTGCAGGTAGCCCACGCCCGCCTCCTCCTCGTAGGTGATCTCGCGGTGGGTCTCGCGCGCCGCCGGCTGCCCGTGCAGGCCCGCTGGAGCCTCCGGGACGTCGGGCTCGCGGCCGGCCAGGGCCAGTGCGTTGGTCGCGGGCAGCTTGAAGTGGGTCTCTCCATCGCCCGCAGCCCTCTTGAGGTGGGTGATCCACACGGCGCCGTCCACGGTCGCCCGGCAGATGGCGCCGCCGCGGCGGGCGACGATCGTTCCGGGGATTCCCCTCAGGGTCTGCTCGCGGTGGGCTCCGAAGAGGTGGACGCGGATGCCCTCAAGCTCGTCGAGCACGCCCGGGTGGCCCTCGGCCGCCCTGATCTTGCGGATCACGGTCTCGGTGGAGTCCGAGCTCCAATCGATCGCCCGGACGTCCTGGTGCATGAGCGCGCGGGCCTCGCCCACTGCCCCGGGGTCGTGCGGGTCGATGGCCGGGGGGTCCCCGCCATCGAGCAGCGTGTTCACCGCCTCCACCACGGCGTCGATGGCGGCTCCGCGGACCTCGTGGCGATAGAGGCTCGACTTGCCCGTCGCCCGCATCGGGAACGCGCGCGTAGCCCACACCTCGCCGGCGTCGAAGTCGCCGTTGGCCTCGAGCACCGTGACGCCCCATTCCTTCATGCCGAGCTCGATCGCCCAGTCCAGCGAGGACGCGCCCCGGTCGCCCCTGGGCCCGGGGTGCACGATCAGGCAGCGGTGCTGCGACCAGATCGACTCCGGGATCAGCTTCTTGAGCATCGGGCAGACGATCAGCTCCGGCTCGTGACGCTCCACGGCGGCCTCCATCGCTGCGGCGGTGTCGACCACCGCCACGTCCACGCGGTGGCCCAGCCCCTCGAGCTCGATGAGGGCACGCTGGCTGAGGCTGTTGTGGGCCGAGACGAGAAACAGGACGCGGCGCGAGGAGGGGGTGTGGGCCATACCTCTCCTGATCGCAATAGTCGCGCGTTTGTTCCGTGAGCTTGGACACAGCGCTAGGCTCGCCCGCTGTGGGTGAGCCTCGCCCGATCGAAGTGCGCGATCTGCGGCCGCAGGACGTGCCCGCCGCGGTGGGTGTGCTGGCCCGCGGCATGCGAGACAACCCGCTTCACGTGGCGGCCTACGGCGACGACGCCGAGCGGCGGTTGCGCTGCCACACCCGCCTGATGCGCGGTCTGTTCGCCGCGCTTCCCACGCAGGAGCCCATCTGCGCGGTGAGCAACGGGACCCTCCTGGGTGTGACCGGCGTGGCTCCGGTGGGCACCTGCCGGCCCACCACGGCCCAGCGCCTGCGCCTGCTTCCCAGCGTGATCGCCCTCGGGCCGCGGACGGCGGGGCGGGTGGGCGCCTGGAACTCCTGCTGGGCCGAGCGCGATCCGGCCGAGCCGCACGTCCACCTCGGCCCGCTCGCAGTCGACGCGCATCTGCAGGGCCAGGGGATCGGCTCGCTGATCATGCGCGAGCACTGCAGCCGGCTCGACCGCGCCGGGGAGCTGGGCTACCTCGAGACCGACAAGGCCGAGAACGTGCGCTTCTACCAGCGCTTCGGGTTCGAGGTGGTGGGCGAGGAGGCGGTGATCGGCGTGGCGAACTGGTACATGCGGCGAACGCCCCGGCCCGGCCCGGCGTGATCACCGGCGTCCACGCGATCGTCTTCACGAACGATGCCGAGGCCGACCGGGCCTTCTTCGGCGAGGTGCTCGGCCTCGACTCTGTCGACGCCGGTGGCGGCTGGCTCATCTTCGCGCTTCCCCCTGCCGAGCTCGCGCTGCATCCGGGCGCCGAGGACTCCCACCGGCTCTACCTCATGTGCGACGACATCCGGGCCACAGTCGAGGAGCTAGAGGCCCGAGGCGCCGAGTTCACCGGGCCGATCGGCGAAGAGGGCTTCGGCCTCATGACCGTGCTGAGGCTGCCGGGCGGCGGCGAGCTCGGCCTGTACGAGCCGAGCCACCCGAGCCCGCTCGACCCGGGCGGCTGAGACCCGGCGGGACCCGGCAGGGCGCCCGTTACCCTTGGGTCGATGGCCTCCAAGCGCCAGATAGACGTGGGTGGGGTGAAGATCGGCGGCGGCGCGCCCGTCGCCATTCAGTCGATGACAAAGACTGAGACCGCCGACTACGACGCCACCATGAAGCAGATCCACGCGATCGCTGACGCGGGCGGCGACCTGGTGCGCTGCGCCGTGCCCCGCGACGACGACGTCCGGGCGCTCGAGCGGATCGTCAAGGAGTCCCCGATCCCGGTGATCGCGGACATCCACTTCAACTACACGCTCGCCCTCAAGGCGATCGATGCCGGAGCGCACTGCATCCGCATCAACCCCGGGAACATCGGCGGCTTCGAGAAGACCGGTGAGGTCGTGGAAAAGGCCCGCGCCGCCGGGGTGCCGATGCGCATCGGGGTCAACTCGGGCTCGCTGCCCAAGCACCTGCACGAGCTCGAGCGCGAGAACCCCGTCGACGCGCTCGTGGCCGCCGCACTGGAGCACGTCGGGCTGATGGACCGGCTCGGCTTCCACGACTTCAAGGTCTCCATCAAGTCCACCAACGTGCCCAACACGATCGCTTCCAACCGGCTGCTGTCGGCGAAGATCGACAATCCGCTGCATCTCGGCATCACCGAGGCGGGCACCAAGTGGTCGGGATCACTCAAGTCGGCGGTCGGCCTTGGCACGCTCCTGGCCGACGGAGTGGGAGACACCATCCGCATCTCGCTGTCGACCTTCCACGCCGAGGAGGAGGTCAAGGTCGCCTGGGAGATCCTCAAGGCGCTGAAGCTGCGCGAGCGCGGGCCCGTGCTGATCGCCTGTCCCACGTGCGGACGGCTCCAGTTCGACATGGACACGGTGGTGGCCGAGATCGAGGAGCGCCTGCGCGCCTACGACGATCCGATCGAGGTGGCCGTGCTCGGATGCGCGGTCAACGGCATCGGGGAGGCCTCGCACGCCGACTTCGGGATAACCGGCGCCAAGAACGAGGGTCTGATCTTCGCGCACGGCAAGCCGCTGCGAAAGGTCCCCCAGGACGACCTGGTGGACGAGCTGTTCCGCGAGATCGACAAGTCGATCGACCGCGGGACGGTCGAGGTCGACGCGGGCAAGTCGGCGGAGGGCGCGGCCTGGCTCGAGCGCATCGAAGAAGAGAACGCGGGCGAGCTGACACCGGAGCGGATCGCGGCCATGGAGGCCGCCGCGGCGTCTCAGGACGCGCTCGGAAACGGCGACGCCCTGCCGATGGCCGGCGCCGCCAAGGCCAAGCGCATCAGCCTGGACGAAGAGCAGTCGCCCACCGCCGGGCGGCGCTTCACTCGCGCCTGAGGAGCTCGCGCGCCGGCGCGGCGGTGTCCGGAGTCGCGGGCGGGCGCCCGCGCGGCTGTGGCCTGGGCGGCTCGGCCGGCGTGCGGCGGGCCCGGCGCTGGGGGCGCTTCACCTTGATCTCCTTGGCGAGGAAGAAGGAGCCGATCACGAAGAGCGCGGCCGCGAGCTGTGCGCCGAGCGTCTCGTAGGTGGGGTAGACCCCGAACCACAGGCCGAGCCAGTAGGGGAGCTGGTTGTCGAGGCTCGTGATCGGGATCCAGCCGGTGCCCTGCATGGTCCGCGCGGTCTGGCCGACCATGACGACGAGGACGAAGCCGATCATGAGGCCGGTGACTACGAGCATCTTCTTGTAGGGGAGCTTTCGCTGCAGCGCGAAGGTCGCGAGGGCCACGGCCAGCGTCATGGCCAGGCCGAGGGCCGCGCCCTCCAGCACGGTGGCCGTGCCGGCCGACAGCTCGAGAGACTGCAGGAACAGCACGGTCTCGAAGCCTTCGCGGTAGACGCTCGTGAGCCCGAGCACGGCGAGACCGAGCACCTGGGCGGAGAGGAAGGCGAGGCGAGTGCCCTCGAGGCGCTCGAGGCGCTTGCGCTGACGATGGAACTTCGCGATCCACTCCGACCAGTAGACGCGATGGAAGAACCAGTTGGTTATGAGTAACAGCACCGCGATGGCTAACAGGCCCACGATCGCCTCAAGCTTCTCGCCGTAGCGCTCGAGCGAAGCGATCACCGTCTGGGCCAGGACCCAGGTGACGGCCGAGGCAACGAGGCCGAGCGCGGCTCCGATCAGCACCGGACGGCGCAGGCCCTGGCGGGCGCCCACGAAGGAGGCGGTGATGGCGGCCAGGATCAGCACCGCCTCGAGGCCTTCGCGGAAGACGATGATGGCCGAGTTGGTGACCACCGTGGCCCGGTTGGCGCTGTCACCCAGCGTGGCCGCGGCGTCGGCGAGGCGGCCGTCGAGCACCAGCCGGTTCTCGTGCACGTCGCGGTAGGGCGCGCGCTGGGCGATCAGCCGGGCGAGTCCCGGCTGATCCTCGGCGCCGAACCAGATCAGCCCCTCAACCGTGAGGGCCAGGCCCGGATTGAAGGCCTGCAGGCGCCGCTCAGGGCCGAACTCGAAGAAGGCGTACGCCTCGAGGCGGGCCTGCTCGGCCTGCTGGTACTGGCCGGCGCCCACGGCCGCCTCCATGCGGTCGAGGGTCAGCGCGATCAGGTCGTAGTCGGACTCGTCGGTCGGCTCCTCCCAATCCGCGGGCATCGCCGCCTTGAGGTTGTCCTCGGCGCGGTCGGTGAGCGTCTGGACCTCGTCCGGGTCCTCCACCTGGTCGGGCTGGCGCGTGGCCTGCTCGACCAGGGCGCCCAGCTCCCCGAGCGCGCGTACGCCCGCGGCCGTCCGCTCGGGAGCGCGCTTTTCGAGTTGGTCCTGCAGGTCGGCCAGGGCGCTGCGGGCCCCGCCCTGGAAGGCCACCGCCTCCTGGATCTCGAAGTCCTTGGTCACCCGTCCGTCGGACACGCCACGGCCGTACTCGACCGGCACCAGGGCCAGGAACTGCAGGAGCTGTTGCGCGCGCCGGGCGGCTTCGTCCTCGGTGAGCGGCGCGGCGGTGAAGCCGTCCAGGGCGTCCGCCGCCCTGCTGCGCGCCTCGGCCACGCGCGCGCGGTCTGCGTCCAGGGCGGCCTCGCGCAGGTCGGCGTAGGCGGTCTGGGCGCGGGCGGTGGCGGCCGGTCCGCGAACCTGGCGGTAGCGGTCGGTGAGGATCGCGAAGTAGCCGGCAGCCTGAGCAGCTGCCTCGGCCTGCCGGACCGGCAGGTCCCGGCGCTGCGCGGCGGCGATGTCGTCGAGCAGCTCGCGCAGCCGGGCCTGGTAGGCGTCGAGGAGATCCTTGGCCACCGTCCGCCGTGCCACGGGCGGCCGGATCGAGCCCGAGTCCAGCCGCGTGAGGGCCAGAGTGGCGTCGGCGCCGGGGCGTGTGAATCGCGTGGCGGTCCGGAACTCGCGCACGAGCAGCCACGCCCGTGCCTTGGCCACCTCGCTGCGTGCGGTTGCCGACAACGCGGCCCGGAAGCTGACCTGGAACACCGCGGCGCGGGCGCTGCCGCGCGCGGCGGCCAACGCCACCTGGTCACCGCGGCGCGCCGCGCGGGCCGCGGCGAGCAGCGCTTCGCGCAGGGCGCGGTCGGCCTGGGGGTCGGCGGCGCGCATGCGGCGCGCGAGTGCAGCCCGATAGACGGCCTGCGCGCGACCCACCGCGGCGGTCGCGGCCGGCGGCCCCGAGATGATCAGCTCGCTCTGCGCGTCGAACAGCTGCTCCCGCAATGTCTCCACCGCTCGCCAGGGTGGCTGCGCGGCCACAGCCGACGCCGGCACCGCCGACCAGGCCACGCCGAGCAGAAGCGTGACCAGGAGCGTGCGGCGGAGTGCCGGCTGGGCGAGCACTGGCGGAGTCAGGTCAGGTCTCGAGCTTTATGTTCAGCTGGCTGGCAGCCTGGGAGATCTGACCGGCGATCGCCTCGGCCTGCGACTGCGCCTCGCTGCCGAGCGTGTCCGCGTCCTGCGCGTCGAACTTCTTGCCCCCACGCTCCTGGTTGCGCAGGCGGCGCGCGAAGGCGTGCAGCGAGCGCAGCGACTCCTCGGTCTGGCGGGCCTGCTGGCGGTCGGCCCTGGCCACCGCGGGCTTGACATTGTCGTAGACGAGCACCAGCCCGCCCAGGATGTCGGTGATGTCCTGCAGCCGCGACGCCACCACGAACGCCTTCTCGGTCGCCTGGCTGCCGGCCACGAAGCGAGAGTTCTTCCACGCCTCGAAGTACTCCGACATGGTCGGCGTCATCACCACGAGCGCGGTGAGCGCGTCTTGGGTGGTCGGTTTCCACGCTCGCGCCGCCTCGTCGAGCTCGCCCGCCGTACGCGCGAAGTCGCGTGTGGCGGCCACGTAGAAGTCGGCGTCCGGGAGAGCCTCGCCGAACTCCACCTTCCCGTCGCCGTCGAGGTCGGGCTCGACCCCCTTGGCCGCGAACTTCGGCTCGGTGCCGAACAGCGACGTCTCTATGAGGAAGTTGTAGTTGCCGGGCTGCTTGAAGGTCTTCCCTGCCGGCGTCTCGACCGAGAAGGGGACGGCGTTCTCGGGATCGGAGGCATCGCCGCCGGCGTCGATGCTCACGTCGAAGTCAGCCAGCTGCGGCACGCCGGCCACCACACCCTCCATCTGCTCGTAGGCGGGGTTGGCTTTGGCGAAGCCGTCCTGACTGCGACGCACCAGGGCACGCACCTCAGCGCGGTTGTCCTCCAGCAGGCGGGCGTAGTCGAAGTCCGCGGAGCGCGCCAGGCGGTAGTAGGCGTCGCCGTCGCGGCGCAGCTCGGCGGAGTCGCGCTTCAGCTGAGCGGTGTGGTCGAGGAGATAGGCCTTCACCGCGGTGAGATCGGTCGACTGGCGCGCCGGCTCCTGCTGCGCCTGATCGTCGTCGTCGTCACCGCCGCAGCCCACGCCGAGGCTCGTCAAGCACAACACCAGCAGCCCCGCCAACACCGCCGCCCATCCTCGCCGAATGCCTGTCATCCTGTTTGCTCCTGGGTGGTGATTGCCTGTTGCGCCCGGGTCGCGCCGGGGCTTGGTTAGGGCACCCTAACACCTATCGCTCGGGTCTGGTATCGACCCAGCGTGCGGCGGTGGCGGAAGGCTAGGGGCGGTCGGTGCTGCGTCCCGCTCGGACCTGCGCGGTTTGCGTCAGTGGTCCGTCTGGCCGTGAGGAGGGGGCGGGGACCGAGCGTGTGCTGGGGGGGTTCCTGACGAAAGTGACGCTATAGGGCACCTAACGTCAGGAACCCCCCACACACGCCTCGTGCTCACCCCCCTCATTGCCCATCGGATCACGCCCGACCCGTGGCGCAGGCCCGAGCGGAGCGCCGCGGGGGACCGGCTCAGGCTCGGGCGGGAGCGCGGGCCACGATCCCCGCGAACGCCTCGACCACCGCGGCGTCGAACTGGCTGTTCGCACAGGCGCGCAGCTCCGCGAGCGCTTCGTCCTCGGTCATCGCCGGCCGGTGGGGCCGCTCGGAGACCATCGCGTCGAAGGCGTCGCAGACCGCCACCACTCGAGCGCCGAGTGGGATCTGTTCGCCGGCCAGCGCGTCCGGGTAGCCCGTGCCGTCCCAGCGCTCGTGGCTCGAGCGCACGAGCCGCGCCACCGGACGCAACGCGGGCGCCGCCAGCAGGATCCGCTCGGCCACGATCGTGTGCCGGCGCATGAAGCCCCACTCGGCTTCGGTGAGAGGCCCAGGCTTGTCCAGGATGGTGTCCGGCACGGCGATCTTGCCCAGGTCGTGCAGCTCGGCGGCGCGCGCCACTTCGTCGAGCTCCTCCGGCCCCATGCCGAGCTCACGGCCGGTGGCCAGGGCCAGCTCGGCCACGCCACGGCCGCGGGCGTGGATGTCGGGGCGGCGCTCCGAGAGGGTGCGCAGCAGCACGTCGCGTGTCTGGCGTCCGGCCGACATGCGCCCGCCGCCCTTGCGGGCGTACATGCGGCGGTCGGCCAGCTGCAGCGCCTCGGTGGCGCTACCGGCCTCCTCGGGGAGCACAACCGCGCCGTGGGAGGGGCGAACGTCGAAGCCGTCGCCGTGCTCGGACAGCGCCTGGACGCACGCCGCCACCAGGGGTTTGATCCCGGCCGCTCCCGGCCGTACCAGCGTGCAGAACTCGTCACCACCGAGGCGGTAGGCGCGGCCGTGACCGTGCGCCGCACCGGCAAGCTGCGCCCCGAGCCGGGCCAGGAGCCCGTCGCCGGCGGGGTGGCCGAAGACGTCGTTGTACTCCTTGAAGCCATCGAGATCGAACAGCAGCAGCGCGCTGGGCGCGTCCTCGGTCGACTCGGCCAGCTCTCCCTCCAGGTCGCGCATTAGGCTGCGCCGGTTGCGCAGGCCGGTGAGCGAGTCCGTGAGCGCCTCCGTCTCGGTGCGGGCCAGGATGCGCTGGTTGTCGCGGAAGACGATCGCCATGCACGTGATCACCAGCACGAGGCAGGCAGCGGTGAGCAGCATGGCCACCACGTTGATGCGGGCGAAGTGATCGGCCACAAGCAGCGCATTGGCCGCCAGCCCACACACAAACGGGATCGCCACCACCCGCCAGCCCTTGAGCGAGGGGCGCAGGCCGGTGCGCGGCGGCTGCCAGGCGGCCAGGGCCACGAGCAGGGCCGCCGCGGGCCAGGCCACGTCGATGATCGTGCCCTCGGAGTAGGTCCCGTTGGCGGTCTTGACCAGATAGAGGACATCGCTGAGCGCGGTGAGCGCGAGTCCCGTGCCGAGCAGGAGCCACAGCCGGTCGGGCCGCCAGCCCGTGGCTCCCCAGAACACGAGCACGAGTCCGAGCAGCACCAGGTCGCCCACCGGGTAGGCCAGGTTCGTGGCCACCTCGGCGACATTCCCGCTCGCCGCGTCGATGATGGGCGGAAAGGCCAGCGCGGCCGCAAAGGCACCGACCGCCAGCGCCGCGATGGCCCCGTCGAGCCAGAGGCTGCTGCGAAAGCCGGTGAGGCGCGCGCGGGCCAGCAGCACCAGGGTCGCGTAGCTGGCGGGATAGAAGGCGAGGTAGAGCGCGTCGCCGGGGGACGGGTAGGGGGGAGCGGGATCGTCCGTGAGCACGAACGTCCAATAGAGGTCACCGCCGGTCCAGGCGAGCAGCCCGATGCCCATCACGAGCCAGGGCAGGCGCTCCTCACGGACCGCGTAGGCGCGCAGCAGACAGGCCAGCGCGCTGCCCAGCGTCACGCCGTTGTACACCCAATCCGAGAAGAACGTGTCGAGTCCCGGCCCGCCGAAGCCGACCGTGGCGTGCGCCACGAACGCGAGCAGGGCAAGGCCGGCCAGCGCCCAGAAGGCGCGCAGGCCGGTGCGAAGCCGGGGTGAGACCTGGATTGGAGTCATCTGCATGGGTGAGGCACTGCGTCCAATTTTTCATCGGCAGGAACCACCCGATACCTGAGCGGCTGCGGCAAGCCGGGACCGCTTTAGACTCGCGCCCGTGACCCGTCTTTCACGCTATTTCCTGCCCACCGTCAAGGAGGTGCCCGCCGACGCCGAAGCGGTGTCGCACCGCCTCCTGGTTCGGGCCGGTCTGGCCCGGCAGGTGGGCGCGGGGCTGTGGACCTGGCTCCCGGCCGGCTGGCGGGCTCATCGCAGGGCCGAGCAGGTCATTCGCGAGGAGCTCGAGGCGATCGGCTGCTGGGAGATGCTGATGCCGGTCATGGTGCCGGCCGAGCTCTGGCGCCGCAGCGGGCGCTACGACATCGACGAGGTTTTCAAGCTTCAGGATCGCCGCGGCGCGGAGCTGGTGCTCGCGCTGTCGCACGAGGAGACCCTCACCTTCCACATGGCCCGCGAGGTGCGCTCCTACCGCGACCTTCCCAAGCTGCTCTACCACTTCCAGACGAAGGAGCGCGACGAGGCCCGCCCGCGCGCCGGGGTGCTGCGCACGCGCGAGTTCATCATGAAGGACGCCTACTCCTTCGATCGCGACAGGGAGGGCCTGGATCACTCCTACGGGCTCTTCATCCAGGCCTACGACCGGATCTTCGACCGCGCCGGCCTCGAGTGGTACCGCGTGGAGTCGGACGTGGGGGCGATGGGCGGCTTCGGCGCCCACGAGTACATGGCCCCCTGCCCGGCGGGCGAGAACGACGTGGCTCTCTCGGCCGGCGGCTACGCCGCCAACGTGGAGGTCGCGAGCGCCGACCCGCAGCCCGTCGACGGCCTGCCGGAGCCGCTCGAGGCGCCGGAACGGGTCGAGACGCCGGGCGCCACCACGATCGACAGCGTGGCCGGCATGCTCGGCGTGCCGGCGGGCGCGCTGATCAAGGCTTTTCCGATGGTCGTGGACGGCCGCGGCCCGACCCTCGTAGTCGTGCGCGGGGATCACCGCCTGAACGAGATCAAGCTGGCCAACGCGCTCGGAGCCGCGGTGCGCCCGGCGCAGCCCGACGAGGTCAGGAGCGCCTTCGGCGCCGAGCCGGGGTTCATCGGCCCCGTGGGCACCCAGGTCGACGTGGTGGCCGACCAGGCGCTCGAGGGCCTCCACGGCCTCGTGGCGGGCGCAAACGAGGCCGACTTCCACCTGCGCGGGGTGGAGCCGGGGCGCGATTTCGAGCCCAGCTGGGCGGACGTCCGCCGGGTCGAGGCCGGCGACACCGCGCCGGGCGGCGGGGTGATCACGATCGAGCCCGCCATCGAGGTGGGGAACATCTTCAAGCTGGGCACTCGCTACTCGGACCCGCTCGGCGCTCGCTACCTCGACGAGGAGGGCAAGGAGCAGCTCATCTGGATGGGCTCCTACGGCATCGGGCCCGCCCGGATCGTGGCGGCCGCGATCGAGCAGTTCGCCGACGACAAGGGCATCGCCTGGCCGCGTTCGCTGGCACCGTTCGACATCGAGCTCGTCACGCTCGGCAAGGAGGGCGAGGAGGCCCGGCTGATCTCGGAGCGCCTCTACGAGGAGCTGCGTGAGACGGGCCTCGACGTGCTCTACGACGAGCGCGAGGCGAGCCCGGGCGAGAAGTTCGCCGACGCCGAGCTGCTCGGCTGCCCGTTGCGGCTCACCGTGGGCCGAAAGGGCGTCGAGGCGGGCGAGATCGAGGCGCAGGTCCGGCGCGGGCTGGACAAGCGCGCGCTGCCCCTGGAGGGGGCCGCGGACGAGGCCCTGGAGCTTTGGCAGAGCCTCCCCTGAAAGGGAGCCGTCAGCCGCTGACCTTTCGGAGGCTGACGGGCCTGGACCGCTCCGGGGGGCCCCCGCCGGAGACCCGCCGCGGCGAGGCCCTGCATCCCTTCACCATCCCCAACGCGATCGGCTTCGCTCGCCTCGCGCTGATCCCGCTGTTCCTCGTGGTGGCGCTCGACTCGGACGACGGGCGCAGCGCGCTGGCCTTCGCCCTGTTCGCGTTCATCGCGGGCACCGACTACCTGGACGGGATGGCTGCGCGCATCACCGGCCAGTACAGCCGCCTGGGCGCGCTGCTCGACCCGCTCACCGACCGCCTGCTGGTGATCTCGGGCGCGATCGTGGCCTGGGAGTTCGAGCTGCTGCCGCGCTGGGCGCTGCTGGTCCTGGCCGCGCGCGAGGCGTTCATGCTGCTGCTCACCCAGGTGGCACTGCGCCGCGGCGTGGACCTGAACGTGAACATGCTGGGCCGCTGGGCCGTCTGGCCGACAATGGCCGCGCTGGCGCTCTGCCTCGTCTGGGAGAGCTGGGTGGTGGACGCGCTGCTCTACCTCGGCCTGGCCATGACCCTTGCAGCCACCGCGCTGTACCTGCAAGATGGACTGCGGTTGCTCCGGCAAGGCTCAACCTCTACTTGAGGAACTGCTAAGGTCGCTCGACCCCCTCCGAAAGGACCCGCTTGGACACGTTTCCCGATCTCGGCGCTCTCTCCGATCAGGAGCTGAAGGACCTCATCCACGAGCTCACCGAGGAGGAGCAGGAGGTGTCCTACCGGCGACGCATCCTGCACGGCAAGATCGACATCCTGCGGGCCGAGCTGGTCAACCGCCTGCGCCATGAGCACGAGGAGGGCCAGTCGGTGATCAGCGGCGCCGACGTGCAGCAGCTCACGGACATCCTCGCCGGCAAGGGCATCCCGGCGGACGACCACCGCGAGTAGGTGTCCGCGGCGGTCCACTGCCCGGAGTGCGGCTTCGTAAATGCGGAGGGCGCGAACTACTGCCAGCGCTGCGGCGCCTTCCTCGGCGAGGCCACCGAGCAGAAGCCGGGCGACACGACCGAGGTCTACCAGCTCGATGAGAGCGGAGAGCTGCGCGCGGTGGACCTCGAAGAGGTGACGCACGAGAGCGCCACGCTCGTGATCAGGTCGGGAGGCGGGCGCTCGGGCGAGGCCTTCAACATCACGGGAGAGCGGATGACCATCGGCCGCAGCCCCGAGGCCGAGGTGTTCCTCGACGACGTGACGGTGTCGCGCAACCACGCACTGCTCGTGAGCCGGCGCGACGGCCTCTACATCGATGACCTCGGCTCCCTGAACGGCACGTACGTCAACCGGCGCCGGATCGAGTCTCACCGGCTGCAGAACGGCGACGAGCTGCAGGTGGGCAAGTACAAGCTGACCTATATGGACGAGCGGTGAGCACGGAGGTAAGAGGTGAGGCGCCTCCGCGCAAGGAGAAGGCGCTGACGATCGGCGCCGTGTGCAAGCAGCTCGAGCGCGAGTTCCCTGACATCTCGATCTCGAAGATCCGCTACCTGGAGGACCAGAAGCTGCTGGCGCCGCGGCGCACCCCGGGGGGCTACCGGCTCTACGGCCAGGCCGACGTGGACCGGCTGCGCACCATCCTGCGCCTTCAGCGTGACGAGTTCCTGCCGCTGCGCGTGATCCGCCAGGAGCTGGCCGCCGGGCGCGGCGACAGCGAGGTGGCGGCCTCCGCGGCCGGCCAGGATCCGCGCGGTCCGCGACGCTCGACCTTCGCGCTGCGCGGACCCGGCTCGCTCTACCGGCTCGAGGAGGTACTCGACGACACGGGGGCGGACCGCGCGCTCGTCAAGGAGCTCGAGGACTTCGGCGTCATCAAGGGGGAGCGCAGCGACGGCGAGACGCTCTACGACGACACCGAGCGCGAGATCGTACGAGCCGTGACCGAGCTCAAGCGGTTCGGAGTGGGGGGCCGCAACCTGCGCGTGTTCCGTACGTCGGCGGACCGGGAGGCCGCCCTGCTCGAGCAGATCCTGGCGCCCGCCCTGCGCTCGCGCAACCCCGAGCGCCGCAAGGAGGCGGTGGAAGCGCTCGAGAACCTCGCGGCGATCGCCTCGCACCTCAAGCACCTGCTGCTCGTGCGGGATCTGCGCAAGCTCGCGCGCTGAGACCGGGAGGGCGTCCATGCGCCTGGAAGATCACATTCGCGACATTCCCGACTTCCCCAAGCCGGGAATCGTCTTCAAGGACATCACGCCCGTGTTCCTCGACCCCGAGGCGCTGCGCTTCGCGATCGACGAGCTGGCCGAGTACGCGCGCACGAGGTCGGTGGACTACGTGGTGTCGGCCGAGGCGCGCGGCTTCGTGCTCGGGGCGGCGCTGGCGGCGGCGGCCGGCGCCGGCTTCATCCTCGCCCGCAAGCCGGGCAAGCTGCCGCGCGAGGTGTCCTCGGTCGAATACGAGCTGGAGTACGGCTTCGATGCGCTCGAGATGCACTCGGACGCGGTGCAGGGCGGCAACCGCGTGCTGGTACACGACGACCTGCTCGCCACGGGCGGTACGGCGGGCGCGCTGTGCAGCCTCGTCGAGCAGGCGGGCGGTGTCGTGGCAGGATGCGCCTTCGTGATCGAGCTGGCATTCCTCAACGGGCGCGCGCGTCTGGCCGACTACGACGTCAGGTCGCTCGTGGTCTACGACGCCGAGTGATCGTGCGGCGCGAGCAGACGCTCCGGGCGAGTCCGGAGGAGATCTGGCGGGTGGTGTCGGATCCCAACCGGCTGCCCGCCTGGTGGCCGGGGGTCGCGCGCGTGGAGGACGCGTCGCCCGAGGCCTGGACGAAGGTGCTGCGCTCGCCGGGCGGGAAGTCCGTGAGAGCCGACTACACCCGCCTCGAGGCCGAGGAGCCGACCCACATCAAGTGGCGCCAGGAACTGGAGGAGTCGCCGTTCGAGCGCCTGCTTCACGAGTCGACCACCGAGATCGACCTGGCTCCCCTGAACGACGAGGGCACGCGCGTGCGGATCGCCCTGGAGCACCGCCCGCGCGGCTGGGCGCGGCTGAGCCCGGTGCAGATGCGCTCCGCCGCCGCCCGGCAGGTGGAGGGCGCGCTGGACGGGCTCATCGCGCTGGTGGGCCGGGGAGGGCCGGCCTGATGCGCTGGTGGGGCTGGGGCGAGGACGGCCACGACGTGGCCCTGCCCGAGACGGCCGCCGCCCTGCTCGGGTCGGAGCTCGGGGTGAGCGGCTCCGAGCGCCGCCCTCCGGTGGAGCTCGACGCCGTGCGGCTGCCCGAGCCTCGGCTGTCCGCGGGCGTGCGAGAGCGCCTGTCGGAGGCGGTGGGGGCCGAGCATGCGCGTGACGACCGCGAGACGCGCGTGGTGCACGCCGCCGGCCGCTCCTATCCCGACCTGGTTCGCCTGCGCTCCGGCGACGCCTCGAAGGCTCCCGACCTCGTGCTGTTCCCGGCGTCCGCCGAGCAGGTGGGCGCCGTGCTGGCCGCGTGTGCCGGGGCCCGTGTGGCGGTGGTGCCGTTCGGCGGCGGCACGAGCGTGGTGGGCGGGGTGGAGCCGGTGGCCGACGGCTTCCAGGGCGTCGTGTCACTCGACCTGCGCCGCCTCGACCGTCTCGCGGACGTCGACCCGATATCGCTCACCGCCACGCTCGGGGCCGGCCTGTACGGCCCCGAGGCCGAGCGCCGCCTGGCCGCGGAGGGCCTCACGCTCGGGCACTTTCCCCAGTCCTTCGAGTTCTCCACGGTGGGCGGCTGGGTGGCCACCCGGTCCGCCGGCCAGGCCTCCACGGGCTACGGGCGCATCGACGAGCTCGTCGAGGGCCTGCGTTGCGTGGCGCCGGCCGGCGAGATCAGCGCGCGGCCGGTGCCGGCCAGCGCGGCCGGGCCGGACCTGCGCGAGCTGCTGGTGGGGTCCGAGGGTGCGCTGGGAGTGATCTGCGAGGCCACGCTGCGGGTGCGGCCTGCGCCCGCCGTGCGTCACTACGAGGGCTGGTCGTTTCGCAGCTTCGCCGAGGGCTGTGAGGCCTTCAGGGTGATGGAGCAGCACCACGCCTCGCCCGACGTGGCCAGGCTCTCCGACGAGCACGAGACGCGCCTGGGCATGGCCCTGGCCTCCACCGGCAGCAGCAGCGAGAGGCTCGCGCTGCGCTACCTGCGGCTGCGTGGACACGAGGGCGGCTGTATCGCGGTGATCGGCGTCGAGGGGGACGCCGAGGACGTGGAGCGCCGGCGCCGGCACGCCGCGGCGATGCTACGCGCCGGCGGCGGCCTGGCGCTGGGCCGGCGCCCCGGCGACGCCTGGCTGCACACCCGCTTCGGCGCCCCCTACCTGCGTGACGAGCTGCTCGACCGCCGCGTGCTCGTGGAGACTCTGGAGACGGCCACCAGCTGGAGCAACCTGCCGGCGCTGTACGCCGCGGTGGCCGCTGCGCTGCGCGGCGCGCTGGGCGAGCGCTCAATCGTGATGTGCCACGTCTCGCATCTGTACCCATCCGGGGCCTCGCTCTACTTCACCTTCCTGGCCCCGCAGGCCGACGACGCTCTGGAGCAGTGGCGCCAGGCCAAGTCGGCCGCATCGGAGGCGATCATGGCCGGCGGGGGCACGATCACCCATCACCACGCCGTCGGCCGCGACCACGCGCCCTGGATGCGGGCGGAGGTGGGGGACCTGGGGCTCGAGCTGCTGCGGGCCGCCAAGGCGCGTCTCGACCCCGTGGGGATCATGAACCCGGGCAAGCTGCTGCCGCCGGTCTGAGCGCGAGGCTGTGCGGGGCGCTCAGCCCGAGGGCGGCTTGAGCACCGACTGGCCGAGCACCGCTGTCTGATTGCCGTCGGCCTTGACCGTGCGGAGCTTGGGCACCGGCCCGCGCAGCGCGGAGTCGCCCGAGTGCTCGCGGTTCTGGTCGAGCGGCTCACGGGACACGTCGATGTAGCGGAAGTCGGAGAAGTCCGCGGGCAGGTCACCCACGGCCTGGTAGGTGCCCTTCTGATCGGTGACCTGGCCGCCGAGCGAGCGGGCGTCGCCGCGGCTGTTGTAGAGCCACACCTCGTACGCCTCGCGCTCCTCGCTGGGCTTCAGGTTGGCCGCCTGTACCAGCAGCTGGCGCTTGCCCTTCTGCTCCACCACGATGGCGATGCCCGCAGGGGCTCCGCCGGCCGTCTGGGCCTGGCCGCTGGACGCGTTCTGGGCCGCGCTGGACCCCTCGTCGGCGGAGGGCTGGCTGTTGTCGTCGCCGCCCGTGAGCAGGCCCACCGGCCACACCAGCACGATCAGGAGCAGGGCGGCCAGCGTGGCTGCGCCGGCGGCGATCAGCCGGCGGCGCTTGACCTCGGGCGGCAGCGGCTGCGCCAGACCGGCGTCGGCCGCCGCGGTCCTTGCGGCCGCGGCCGAGCGGCGACCGCGCTCGCCCTCGGGCACCGGGGGCATCGAGCCGTTCACGTAGAGCTGTTCGAGCGAGTCGAGTAGTGAGCGCGTCCAGGTCCGCGCAGCCTCGGACCGGCGCAGGTGACCCTTGGTGGCCGTGGCCTGCGCCCCCGACTGCTGGCCCAGGACGTAGTCGGCCAGCTCGCCGCGCCATTCCTCGTCGACCCCGCGGGCGCTCACCGGAGCCAGTTCCAGCAGAGCCCCGCGCGCGAGCTCGCGCACCCGGTCCTCGGGCATCCCGAGCATCCCGGAGAGCTCGTCGTAGCTCTTCTGCTGCTGCAGAACGAGCTCGACGATCGCCCGCTGCTCCGCGGACAGCTGGTCGAACGTGGCCACGGCGGGGAACTGTAGTGTGCCCGCCTCGATGAGCCTGCCGTTTCGCACCTATCCCGCTCCCGGCACGCTCGACGACGTGCTCGGCTTCGAGCTGCTCGAAGCCAAGCCCGAGAGTTGCCGGGCCCGCTTCGCCGTCGAGGACCGCGTAAGGCAGCCGCTGGGCCTCGTGCACGGGGGCGCATTTGCGGCGCTGGCCGAGTCGATGGTCTCCGCCACCACCCACGTGGCCGTGCAGGACGAGGGCAACTTCGCCGTGGGTCAGTCGAACCACACCACGTTCATGCGCCCCGCCTCGGAGGGCACGGTCCACGCGGTGGCGGTGCCCATCCACCGCGGGCGCACCAGCTGGGTCTGGGACGTGACCTTCAAGGACGACGACGGTCGGCTGTGCGCGGCGTCGCGGGTGACGATCGCCGTGCGTCCGCAGCCCTAGCCGGCGCCGCGTTCCGGTCGGACGTGCCCGGCGGATCGGAGGTGGTCCGATTGGTTGGGGAAGAGGGATAACCTCACACTCGCCGTGGTTCAGGCGAAGATCGGGAGGTTTGCCCGCTCCACGACGAAGAAGGTCACGCTCGGCCAACCCATGCGTGCAGATCGGGAGGTTCTCCGTTCTCACACGGCGGCCGGAGCCATGCCCTTCCCCAGCCGATCGGACCACGCGGGACCACGCGCACCCCCGAGCGGAGCGCACCCTAACCCGCGGTCTCGACCCCCCGCCGCACGCGGCTCACGTAGCGGTTGGTGATCGGCAGGCGCCGGTCGCGCCCGAACGCCTTGGTGGAGATCTTGATGCCGGGCGGGGCCTGGCGGCGCTTGTACTCGGCCCGGTCGACCATTCGGATCACGCGCTCGACCTCGTCGGCCGGCAGGCCGCGCCGTACGAGCTCCGGGGCGTCGAGGTCCTCCTCGATGTAGCCCTCGAGGATCCGGTCGAGCAGGTCGTAGGGGGGCAGTGAGTCGTCGTCGCGCTGCTCGTGGCGCAGCTCCGCCGAGGGCGGCCGCTCGAGCACGCTGGCGGGCACCAGATCGCGGCCCTCGGTGTCGTTGCGCCAGCGCACTAGCCGGTAGACCCAGCCCTTGTAGACGTCCTTGAGGACGGCGAAGCCGCCGGCCATGTCGCCGTAGAGGGTCGCGTAGCCCACTGACAGCTCCGACTTGTTGCCGGTGGTGAGCACCAGCCAGCCGAACTTGTTCGAGAGGGCCATCACCACGTTGCCGCGAATGCGGGCCTGGACGTTCTCCTCGGTGATGTCGGGCTCGCGGCCTGCGAATGCGTCGCTGAGCATCTCGTCGTAGCCCTGCATCGCGTCGGCGATCGAGATCTCGCGAAAGCCGACTCCGAGGTTCTCCGCGATCGCTCGGGCGTCGGCACGCGTGCCCTCGCTCGAGTAGGGCGACGGCATGGAGATGCACGTCACGCGCTCTGCGCCCAGGGCGTCGGCGGCCACCAGAGCCACCAGGGCCGAGTCGATCCCGCCGGACAGGGCGAGAACCACCCGCTCGAAGCCGTTCTTGTCCACGTAGTCGCGCAGTCCGGTGCGCAACGCGGCGTAGACCTCGGCCTCGAGATCGAGCAGGGGGACCACCTCGCCGGCAACCGTGTCGCCCTCCGACTCCACGTTCACGCTGGCCAGCGTGAAGACCGGCGGTTCCGCAACCGGGGTCGCGCGGCGCTGGCGCCGTACGTTGGCGCGGTGACGGGTGTCGCGCAGACGGCTGGCCACCACCTCGCGCGGGTCGATGGTGGCGAACCCGAGCTGCTCCTCGAACTGGGGCCCGCGGGTGAGCACAGTGCCGTCCTGGTCGATGGCGAGGCTGTGGCCGTCGAACACCAACTCGTCCTGGCCACCCACGGTGTTGACGAACACCACGGCGGCCAGATAGTCCACCGCGCGCTGTACGAGCATTCGCTCGCGATGGGCCCCGTACCCGGCCCGGTAGGGCGATGCGGAGAGGTTGACGATCACCTGCGCGCCGCCCAGCGCCTCGGTCATCGCGGGCGGGCCGGGCTCCCAGATGTCCTCGCAGATCGAGATGCCCACGGGGATTCCGTTGACCTCCACGATCGCCGCCTCGGCCCCGGACTGGAAGTAGCGCTGCTCGTCGAAGACGCCGTAGTTGGGGAGGTACATCTTGCGGTAGACGGCCGCGACCTCGCCGTCGGCGAGCACCGCGGCCGAGTTGTAGACGTCCTCGGCGCGCTCGGGGAATCCCACCACCGCGACGATGCCGTGGGTCTGGCCGGCGAGCTCGTGGAGCGCCGACTCCACTGCGTCGAGGAAGCCGGTCTTCAGCAGCAGGTCCTCGGGCGGGTATCCGGAGAGCGTGAGCTCCGGGAACACGACCAGTGCCGCCCCTCCATCGCGAGCGGCGCCGGTGTACTCGGCGATCTTGCGCGCGTTGCCCTCGATGTCCCCGACCACCGGGTTGATCTGGGCGAGCCCGACCCGCAGCAGTTCCTGTTCCGCCGGCATACCTCCATTATGTCGAGAGCGTCATCCCTCCACGAGAGAAGGAGAGCCGCCGTGCGCCACGCCCATACCAACATGCGCGTTCGCGACATCGACGCGTCGCGCCGCTTCTACGAAGCCCTCGGCTACGAGCCGCGCGGGCGGCTTCAGTTCGAGGGCGCCCACAACGTGTACCTCGGCCTTCCCGGAGATGGGGACACGCTCGAGCTCACCGTCAACGAGGGCCGCTCGGAGCCCTACCACCTCGGCGAGGGCTACGGGCATATCGCGCTCGAGGTGGACGACCTCGACGGCCTGCTCGCCTCGCTGGCCTCGGAGGGGATAGAACCGGAGAAGCCGCCGTACCATCCCGGCGGCCGTGAGGAGTTCCGGATTTGCTTCGTCGCCGATCCGGATGGCTACAGAATCGAGCTGATCGACGGCGCCTTCGAGACGCCGCAGGACCCCGAGGGTTAGGAGAGACGATGCTGTTCCTCATTCGCTTCGACATCCACCAGCCGGAGAACGTGTCCAACCAGGAGCTGCTCGAGATCTGGGACCGTGAGGCGGACGCTGCGCTGGCAGCGGTCGACGCCGGCGCCGTCAAGCATCTCTGGAAGGTGGCCGGTCAGCGCGTCGTGGTGGGCGTGCTCGACCTGCCCGATGCCGAGACCGTGGACCGCGCCCTCGCCGGCCTGCCGATCGTCAAGGAGATGGGCACGGGAGTGAAGACCGAGGTGCTGCCGATCTACGACTACCGCACCTTCGCCGGAGACATCAAGGAGGCGCTGGCGGGCTCAGCACCCGAGCGGCAGGTCGAGATAGGCGTTCGACCGCCGCCGGTGCTCGAAGTGCCACCACTCGCGCCAGTAGGCGTGGTAGCCGAAGCGCTCCATCGCCCGCTGGAGGGTCAGGCGGTTGCGCAGCGCCCGGCCGCGGGCGTTGCCGGTGTGAGCGCGCGGGCTCAGGTCGTCGTAGCCGCTGCCCATCTCCAGCCGGCGCCCGTCGGAGGCGCGCACCAGCGTGAGGTCGACCGCCGTGCCGGTGTTGTGCCGGCTGCGCCGGGCGATGTAGGTGCCCACCAGGTCGGGCCGGCCGCTGCGCCGGGCCCAGCGCACCAGTGCCCGGGTGCCGCGCGCCGGTCGGTAGGCGTCGAGCACCAGCAGCCCGAGCCCGCGCCGGTGCAGGTAGCGCTGCACGCGCCCCAGGGCGCGAGCGGCCGGCCTGCGCAACAACCCCCAGTTGCGGCAGTAGCCGGGGAGAGGCCGTCCGGTGAGGTTGCGGGCCGTGCGGTAGACGAGGTCCACGGCGATACCCGGCCCGTGGCGGTGCACGTCCACGAGGCCGGCGCGCAGGTGACGCGGGTCGCCGTCGAGGGCGGCCGCGGCGCTCCTCGGCCCGCCGAAGATGCGCTGCGCCACTCCCCGCAGCGTGGCCGTTCCGTAGCCGTGTGAGGGGTTGCCGTCCGTGAGCACCGCCATCGAGATCCTCAGCGGGCCCCGCTCGAACAGCGCCGCCTCGTGAACGAGGCTGCCGCGTGACGTGTTGCGCCAGCCGCCCTTGAAGAACGTCCGGAACCCGCGCGCCAGCGAGAAGCGCGAGAAGCCCCAGCGCTGGTAGCGCACGATCGAGGACAGCAGCCGACGCGCGTAGGCGCGCGAGCGCGGTGGCGTGAGCCGGTCGAAGACGGCGAAGAAGCGGGCCTGGTCCTCGGCGCTGAAGAGGGCACCGGACCAGTAGCCGGCGTCGTGGAAGCGGCGCATCCCCGCCCGCCGCGCCAGCGCCCGCAGCGCGGACCCGCCCACGCGCCCGTAGACCGCGCTGGCCCGGCCGTTGTCGGACACGGTGATCATCGGGCCGAGGGTGGCCTGCTCGAAGCGCGTGGGCATGCGGTTGCCGATCTTGCGCAGGTAGGCCACGAGCAGCATCGCCTTGACCAGGCTGGCGGACACGTAGATGCGCCGCGGTGCGAACCCGTGCATCCTCCCGTGCGAGTCGAGCAGCGCCCACGACTCGATGCCGGCACGGCCACGCAGAAAGCGCCGGGCCGCGGCCACCCTTCCCGCGGGCGGGAACAGCTCCGGCCGCGCCTTGACCTTCATTCGGCAGCCGTCGGTCGGGCGCACCGTCGTACGCACCCCGGTACGCCCTCCGGGAAAGACCGTGATCCGCTTCGAGCAGCGTGCAACAGGGGGGTCCAGCACGGTGCAGTTGCCGTCACAGGGCCGTTCGAAGCTCGTGACTCGGTAGCGGCCCGCCGCGAGCTTCGTCCGGACCCGGAAGCGGACCCCTGGGCCCGAGCTGCGCTCGAGGACCAGCGCGCCCCTGAGGGCGCGCACGCGAAGGTACGAGATCGAGCCCTCGATGTAGACGCCCTCCGAGGTGTCGAGCACACGTGTGTAGTCGAGCGTCCCGCGCGCCTGGCCGAACGCCGGCGGCGCCGCCCACAGCAGCAGCAGAGCCGCCCCCGCGATCCCCGAGCGCAGTCGCACTCCGCGAAGGGTAAGGCCGCGGCCGGCTTCCCGCCCGGGGTACGGTTGTCCGTATCGACGCGACCGCCCGCGCGCCGTAGCCTCTCGCCATCAAGGTTCTGCTGAGAGACCTGCTCGATCCGCTCACCTACCGGCGGATCACCTACCTGCTCCTCGCGCTGGTGCTGGGCGTGGTGGAGTTCAGCTTCCTCGTCACGGCCATCTCGTTCGGGGTGAGCACCGTGATCACGCTGATCGGGATTCCGGTGCTGGTGGGCACGGTGTACGCCTGGCGCTGGCTGGCGGAGCTCGAGCGCAAGCTGATCGGCGCCCTCACCGGCGTCAGGATCGCGAGCCCCTACCGTCCCGCGCCGGCCACCGGCGGCTGGTGGCGGCGCCTGCAGGCGCGCCTGGCCGACCCGGCCACCTGGAAGGACCTGCTCTTCCTGATGCTGCAGCTGGGACTGGGCATCGTCTCGTTCACGATCGCCGCCGTGGTGCTCGCGGCGATCCTCGGCACCCTCTTCGCGCCCGTCCTCTACTGGGCGGTACCCGACGGCTTCCAGCTCGGGATCCTCACGGTCGACACGCTCGGCGAGGCGCTGGCCCTGGTGCCGCTCGGCCTGCTGCTCGGGCTGGTGGGCATTCCCGCACTGGGGGCTCTCGGGCGCCTCTACGGGCAGCTGGCCGCTCTGATGCTCGGCACCGGCAACGATCCCGAGCTGACCGCGCAGGTCACGGACCTGCAGGACGCCCGCTCACGGATCATCGCGGCGGGTGACGCCGAGCGGCGCCGCATCGAGCGCGACCTGCACGACGGCGCCCAGCAGCGCCTCGTGGCGCTCGCCCTCACGCTGCGGATGGCGGAGAGCCGCGCCCAGGCCGGAGACCCTGAGACCGTGAAGCTGATCAAGAACGCCGGCGACGAGGCCGGCCTCGCTCTCACCGAGCTGCGCGACCTTGCGCGCGGCATCCACCCGGCGATCCTCACCAACCGCGGGCTCCCGGCGGCGCTGGAGGACCTTGCCTCACGCGCATCGGTGCCGGTGGAGGTCACCGAGTCGCCGGACCGGCGTCTGCCCGATCAGGTGGAGGCCGCGGCGTACTTCGTGGTCTCGGAATGCCTGGCCAACGTGGACAAGCACGCCGGGGCGGACTCGGCGACGGTGGCGGTCCGGGAGCAGCACGGGGCGCTGAACGTGACCGTCCGCGACGACGGCAGCGGCGGCGCGGGCCTCGACGGATCGGGCCTACAGGGCCTCCGGGATCGCGTGGGGGCCCTGAACGGCACGCTCGCGCTGGCCAGCCCGCTGGGACAGGGCACGCTGGTCACCGCGGTCATTCCCCTCGATGCACCCAAACCGGACACCGAGGTCGCAGTGGCGGCCGGCCCCGCCCTCGTGCTCGCCGACCCCGACGCGGATGCCCTCCAGGCCCGCCGTGGGCGAAGACTGCGCACGCGCATCGCGTTCCTGGCCGGCCTCGCCGCCACGATCCTGGTCGTATGGGCGCTCACGGGCGCCCCCAACGACTGGCCGGTGTGGCCCCTGCTCGGACTCGCGCTGATCGGCGGCCTCGACGCGTGGCGCGTGCTGGGTGGCCGTCCGGTGCGCGAGGCCGACCTGTCGCCGGCGGGGGAGCCCGTGGCCGAGATCCGCGCTGCCCGGCACCGGCGCTCGCTGCGCCTCTACGCCGGCTGGTTGGCGATCATCAACCTGTTCTTGATCGGGATCTGGCTGGCCGCCGACGGGAGCTACTTCTGGCCCGCCTGGTCCATCCTGGGCTCGGCCCTGGCCGTTGGGCTGAAGGCGTTGCGCTGGCCTTCGCTGGCCCGCGAGCGCCTGATGGGCGACGCCCCGCAGGACCTCGTGCACTGACGCGGCGAGCTCAGTGCCCCCAGCCCTCCGCCACCGCGTGGCGAACCGTGTCCTCGCCGCTCTCTCCCGTGCGGATCCGGATCGCCTGCTCGATGTCGTAGACGAACACCCGGCCGTCGCCGATCTCACCGGTGCGAGCACCCCCGGCGATCGCCTGCACAGCGTCCTCAGCCACGCCGTCGGGCACCACCGACTCCACCTTGATCTTCGGCAGCAGCGAGATGTTGGCTCGCGTGCCGCGATAGGACTCGGTGTAGCCCTTCTGGCGCCCGCAGCCCACGACGTCGCTCACGGTCAGCCCCGACACCCCGAGGCCGTCGAGCGCGTCCTGCACGTCCTGAAGGCGCTCCGGCCGGATGATTGCCTCGATCTTCTTCATGTCTAACCCTCCTGGGTACGCGCGGACATCGCCGCCGCGAGGGCGCCCGCCCGCGCACCCGGAGTGTTCGGCGGGTGATACTCGGATCCTGGCACCGGCATGAACTGCTCCGGATAGCCCCACATGCCGTGCTCGACGATGTCGAGGCCGCGCCGCTCGTCCTCCTCGGTCACCCGCAGGCCGTACACCGACCTGATCGCGTAGAAGACCGCGTAGGAGACGACGAACACGGTGGTGAAGGCCGCGGTCACCCCGAGCGCCTGGACCCCGAGCTGCTCGAATGAGCCGGTGTAGAAGAGCCCGCCCTCGCCGATCGCGTTGTACTCGGCCAGCCTCGGCGCTGTGAACAGCCCACAGGCCAGCGTGCCCCACACGCCCGCCACCCCGTGCGCCGACAGGGCGCCGATCGGGTCGTCGAGGACCCTCTCGATGGCGACGATGCAGAACACCACCAGCACGCCGGCCACCACGCCGATCGGCAGCGCCGCCCAGTACTCGACGTAGCCGGAGGGTGCCGTGATCGCCACCAGCCCCGCGATCACGCCGTTGCCGGTCATGCCGATGTCGAAGGTCCTCGTCTTGAAGTAGCTCGTGCCCATGCCTCCCAGCACCCCGCCGGCCGCGCCGAGCACCGTGACGATGGCCACCTCGGCAAAGCGCCCGTCCGCCACGCTGAGCGTGGACCCGGCGTTGAAGCCGAACCAGCCCACGAACAGGATCAGCACGCCGAGGCCCACGAGCGGCATCGAGTGGCCGGGGATCACGTTGGGCTCTCCGTCGTTGCCGAACTTGCCCTGGCGCGGACCGAGCAGCAGCAGGGCGGCCAGGGCGCCGGTGGCGCCGATCAGGTGGATCACGGTGGAGCCCGCGAAGTCCTGCATCCCGAAGTTGGCCTGCAGCCAGCCGCCGCCGAAGATCCAGTGGCTGATGATCGGATAGATCAGCGCGCTGAACACCACGGCGTAGATCAGGTAGGCGCCGAACTTGATGCGCTCGAGCGTCGTGCCCCACACGATCGCCAGCGAGACCGCGCAGAAGGCGAACTGGAAGAAGAACTTCGCCGGGACCGCGGCGGTGGAGAACTCCATGGCCGGGAAAGCCGCCTGGGCCTGTGTGTCCAGGAAGAAGCCGTGGTCACCGGCAAACCAGCCGGCGCCGCCGAAGGCGAGCGCGAAGCCCACCGCCCAGTAGCAGAGCGCGGCGATCGACAGGTTGGCGATCACCTTGGCCACCACCGTTCCGGCGTTCTTCATGCGCGAGAAGCCGACCTCCAGGAGCAGAAAGCCCGCCTGCATGAAGAACACGAGGATGCCGGCCACCAGCACCCAGACCGTGTCGATCCGGCTGAAGGCGTCGTTGAGCGTGGGTTCCATGTACGGATCGTCCGATTCCGGCCACGAAACGTCTTTCGCCCCGCGTACAGGATTTAGACGCGGCGCTTGTACAACCGGCTAGCGGCCCGACTCGCCCACGGCGAGAACGCGCGCGCCCACGCAGTCAGCCAGCGCGCGGGGATCGACCTCGAACAGGCTGTTGGGATCGCCGGCGGCGGCCCAGACGCGCTCGTGCTCGAGCAACTCCTCGTCGAAGATCACGGGCAGGTCGTGCCCGAACGGCGGCACGCCGCCGATTGCGAAGCCGGTGGCGGCGCGAACCTCATCGGCGCCCGCCTGCCGCACCTCGGCCACGTCGAGGGCCTCGGCCAGCTTGCCGGTGTCGATCCGGTGCCGGCCGGAGGCCACGCACACGAGCGGGTCGCCGTCGGCCACGAACACGATCGACTTGGCGATCTCGGCCTCCTGGCAGCCCACCGCCACCGCGGCGTCCTTCACGGTCCGCGTGGAGGACTCGAGGCGCCGTACGTGCACCTCGATGCCCAGATCACGCGCGCACTGCGCCAGCCGGTCTCTCACGCCTCGACGGCCTCGCGCGCGCCACCGAGCTCCACTCCGGCCGCGGCGGCCAGCTCGTCGAGCGCCTCGCGCACGTCCTCGGCGAAGTCATCGAGATCCCAGAGCACGTCGTAGTCGCCCACCAGGCCGAAGTTGATCTTGCCGGCGTAGGAGAGGAGCGCGATTCCCAGTCCCTGGTTCTTGGCCAGGGGCACCATCGGGAACGGGTCGATCATGCGCCGCCCCGCCAGGTAGAGCGGGAACTGCGGGCCCGGCACGTTGGTGACCACCAGGTTGAACATGCGCTGGCGAGCCACCAGGCGCGAGGCCTGATCCATCACGGTCGGCGGTGCGAAGCCGGTGAGGTCGGTGAGCACCTGGGCGCCCACGGCCTGCCCGCTCGACTTGAGCCCGCGCAGCTCCTCGCGCAGGATGTCGAGCCGCGCCACCGGGTCCTGGCACCAGACCGGCAGGGGGGCCATCATCGCCGCGACCTTGTTGCCGAGCGCACCGCGCTCCACGTCGGCCCTCACGCTCACCGGGATCATGGCCTTGAGCTCGAGGCCGTCGGTGTTCTGGCCCCGCCGGCGCAGGTGCTTGCCCAGTGCGCCGGCCACGGTGGCGAGCACCACGTCGTTGACCGTGCCGCCGAGCTCGTTCTTGATCGCCTTCAGCTCACCCAGATCGGCGCGCACCCAGGTGAAGCGCCGGTGGGGCCCGATCGAGCGGTTGTACGGGCTCTGGGGCGCGGGGTTGAGGCCGGCCCACGCCATGGCGCCGACACCCACGGCGGCGTCGCGCGCCCCGGCGGCGATCCGGCGCGGGCCGCGGAACACGGCGCGGACCGAGCGCGTGATCTCGGCCGGCAGGGTGCCGCGCTCGATCAGCGCCTCGGCCAGCAGCTGGGCGCCCGAGGGGAGGGGGCGGGGAAGCCAGCGATCGCCCGGCGCCGTGGGCGCGGCGGGCTCCGCCGTGGTGTCGAAGAGCACGGACATGATGTCCACGCCGGAGACGCCGTCCACGAGCGCGTGGTGGGTCTTCGAGAGCATCGCGAAGCGGTCGCCCTCGAGGCCCTCGACCATCCAGATCTCCCAGAGCGGCTTGTCGCGGTCGAGTTGCTGCGAGAAGACCCGGCCGGCGAGGTCCTTGAGCTGCCGCTCGTCGCCCGGACTGGGCAGGGCGGTGGAGCGCAGGTGGTAGCGGAGGTTCAGGTGGGGGTCGTCGACCCAGCGCGGACGGCCCTGGGCGAGCGGGACGAAAGCGAGCCGCTGGCGGTAGCGCGGCACCAGGTGGAGGCGACCCTCGATCCCCTCGAGCAGCTCGTCGTAGGCTGGCGGGGGTCCCTCGAACAGCATCACCGAGGCCACGTGCATGTGCGCCTCGCCATCCTCCAGATGGAGGAACGAGGTGTCCAGTGCGGTCAGGCGGTCGGAGGGCATGCGCCCAACTTAGCGCAGCCGGCGCGCCCGGCTCAAAGCGAGAGGGAGAGCTGATCCGCGGGCACTCGGACCCGCGCCACCTCGCGTTCGTCGAGGCCTGCGACCCGCACGCCCAGCAGGCGCACCGGGCGCTTGGGCGCGAGCGTCCGCAGGAGGCCGAGCGCCACCGCGTGGACCGTCTCGAGGTCGTTCACGGCCGCCTCGAGGGTGCGGGCGCGGGTGACGGTCGAGAAGTCGTCGAAGCGCACCTTGATGCCGACGGTGCGGCCGCGGCGCTCCTGGGCGGAGAGCGTGGTGGAGAGCTGCCCGCACAGCCGCTCGAGTACCGGCTCGAGTGCCTCCAGGCCATGCAGGTCGCGGTCGAAGGTGGTCTCCCGCGACTCCGACTTGGCCACGCGCACCGTCTCGATCGCGCGCTCGTCCTCGAAGCGGGCGAGCGCGCCGAGATGGGGCCCGAGGCGCGGGCCGAACCACTCAGTGAGCTGGGAGTCCGGGCTGGCGCCGAGGGCCGCAAGGCTCGTGACACCAAGACGCTCGAGCCGGGCCACGGTCTTCGGCCCGATCCCGGGGATCAGCCCGGGGGAGGCCTCGCCGAAGCGCTCCCGGGCCTCCGCGGCGGTGAGCTCCAGGAAGCCGTCCGGCTTCTCGGCGTCGGACGCGACCTTCGCCACCAGCTTGCTCGGGCCGATCCCCACAGAGCAGGTGAGCCCCGTGTCGCGGCGCACCGCCTCCTTCACCTGCCGGGCCGCCGCCCGGTGGCGGTCGAGCCCGGTGAGGTCGAGGTAGGCCTCATCGAGCCCCACCGACTCGACCCGCTCCACATGGCTGCGCAGGACGGCGTGCACGTCGCGCGAGCGCTCGCGATAGAGATCGAAGTCGGGACCGATGAACACCGCGTCCGGACACAGCCGCCGGGCCCGCTCGGCCGGGGTGGCGGAGAAGATGCCGTAGCGGCGCGCCTCGTAGCTGGCCGTGGTGACCACGGCGCGCGGGCCGCTGCCGGCCACGACCACGGGCAGGCCGCGCAGCTCCGGTCGCCGCTGGAGCTCGACGCTGACGTAGAAGGCATCCATGTCCAGATGTGCGTACACGTGGGGCGCACCTTCCAGGCTCACGTGGCCAGCGTACGGGTCGGTAAGGACGGCCGGATTCTGACCCTCTTACCGACGGAGGCCGCCACCGGTCGCGGTCCCCGACCTCCGCCGCAGCACGGGAGGTGGCGCCGGCGCTGCCGAGCCGGATAGTCTCCGGAGAGTGGCCAGGCCACTTGACCGATAGGACCAAGGAGGCGGTGAGGTGAGCACGCGCAACAGAACATCGCCCTTCGGCACATTCGAGGGGATCGACGCGTACGAGTTCGTCCAAGGTGTCCATCTCCACGCCGTCGGCGGCGAGCAGGTGCTCCTCTGCAAGGTGACCTACGAACCCGGCAAGCAGGTTCCGCGGCACAGCCACCAGCAGACCGAGCAGGTCATGCACATCCTGGAGGGCGATGTGACCATGACGATCGAGAGCGAGACCCGAACGCTCCGGGCCGGAGACACTGTGGTCGTCAATCGCGGTCTCGAGCACGAGCTTCACTCCGAGCACGGGGTCACCTTCATGGAGGCACTCGCCCCGGTGCCGCTGGACCACGTTCCCGACCGTGCTCGCGACCTCGTCCTCGGCCCCGATGGTGGGTCGACCCACGTGGAGCGCTGATATCCAGACCAAGGAGAGCACAGCATGGCCTATGTAGTAAGCGTCACCTGGACGGCCAAGGAGGGCGAAGAGGAGGCAGTCGCGGCCGCGCTCGAGCGCTTGCGGGAGCCCACGCTCGCGGAGGGAGGGGTCCTGATGTGGATCGCCCACCGCGACCCCGAGGAGCCGAAGGTCTTCTACATCTACGAGCAGTACACCGACGAGGCGGCGTACACCGCCCACACGGAGACAGAGCACTTCCAGCGCGACGGCTTCGGAGACGCGATCCCACGGCTTGCCGACCGGCGGCGCGAGTTCTACGAAACTATGGGTTGACGTGACCGAGCCGCAGTTTGAGCCGCTGGCGCGCCGGACCTTCGTGGCCGACGCGATTCGGACGATCAAGGACATGATTCTCGACGGCCGGCTGGCGCCCGGCCAGCGGCTCCCGTCCGAGCGAGCGCTGAGCGAGGCACTGGGAATCAGTCGCCCCACGGTCCGCGAGGCGATCCGCTCCATGCAGGCGATGCACATACTCGAGAGTCGTCACGGCGCGGGGACGTTCGTCGCGTCGCTGAGCGTCGAGGAACTCCTCGCGCCACTCCAGTTCGTCCTCTCGCTCGCGGACGGCGGGCTCGAGCACCTCTTCGAGGTTCGGCTGCTGCTCGAGCCTGGCGCCGCGGCGCTCGCGGCGGAGCGGGCGACTCCGGACGCGGTGTCCGAGCTGCACGACTGCGCCGCACGCGCCGAAAACGCGGTCCACGACCCCGACGCGATGCTGCGGCTCGATACGGAGCTTCACGAGCGGATCGTCCGGGCCGCGGCGAACCCGCTGCTCGAGCACCTCTGGGCGGCCACCACCGCGCTGGGGGCGGAGAGTCGCGCCTACACTGCCAGGCTGCCCGGAGTTCTCGAGCAGACCGTCGGCGAGCATGCGGCGATCGTCGAGGCAATCGCGATCGGTGACGCCGACGACGCTCGCGCGAGGATGGCCGCGCACATCCGCCGGATCCGGGACGCAGCGCTGGCGCCGGCTCAGGCGAGCGGCTCGCCGGCCTGAGCGTCCAGGCCGACGAGTTGCGCGGACTCGTCGTGGTCTCGCCTGATGGGCCCCGAGCTGCGCCGGAGCGACTGGCCCTCGCGGCCGGTGCGCCGAGCGATGATCTCGCCGAGGATGGCCACAGCGGTCTCCTCGACCGTGGAGGATCCGATGTCGAGGCCACACGGTGCGTAGACGCGAGCGATGTCCTCCTCCGCGACACCCGCCTCTGCGAGGCGCCGGTTGCGGTCCGCGGTCGTCTTGCGGCTCCCGAGCGCGCCGACGTAGCCGGCGCCGCTGCCAAGCGCGGCTTGCACCGCCGGCACATCGAGCTTGGGGTCGTGGGTGAAGACGAGCGTCGCGTCGCGCGGCCCGAGTTCCATCTCGGCCAGAACCTTGTCTGGCCATGCGGCCACGGTGTTCGCGAAGGCGCTGAAGCGCGGCGACTCGAGAAAGGCCCGCCGCGGATCGGCGATCGTGACCCTGTAGCCGAGGCCCTTGGCGAGCGGCGCCAGCGCTGAAGCGAAGTCGATCGCCCCGAAGATCACCATCTGTGGCGGCTCGGCAAAGGCGGCGATGTGGACGCGCAGGCCTCGGCCGAGCGAGGCGCCGTCCTCGCCGTAGTCGCGGATCAACGAGCGTCCCTGTGTGGTCAGGCCGCGAGCCTCCTGGGCGACGTTGCGCTCAAGCAACTCGGCGCCGCCGAGCCCACCGCTCGTTCCTTCGGCGTCCACGTAGAGCTTCGCTCCCGCGTCCTCGCCGTCGAGAAGTGTCGCCAAAGCAGCGGGGCGTTCATCCCCGACCGCCGCCAACGCGTCGAGCGTGGCTGCACGGGCATCCCCGCGCAGCGCATGGATGAAGATGTGGACGGTTCCGCCGCACATCAGGCCCACGGTGCCGGCGAGCTCGTCGGAGATCCCGTACGTCACCAGGCGCGGAGGCCCGTCCTCGGCAAGGATGGCCATGGCTTCCTGCGCCACGGCGCTCTCCACGCAGCCGCCGGTGACGGAGCCCTCGATCGTCTCGTCCTCTGCGATGTACACGCTCGCCCCGACGTCGAGCGGAGAGGATCCGTCCACGGCGACGAGCGTTCCCGCCGCCACGCGCCGCCCCGCCTGCAGCCAGTCGGTTACGGTCGCCGCGGTCTGCTGGGCAGAGCGAGTCATGCCGCCGACCATGCCCGGCGCGCGCTCCGGCGCGGACCCCCCACGATGGCCGGTAGGCCGCGTAGCTGACGCAGCAGAGTGGGGAGGTCGCGCGCGCCGGCGAGCGCGTCGAGGTCCCCGAGAACGGCGTGCATGCCGCGCGTGACAGGGCGGTAGGCCGGGTCGCACGCGAGCGGAGACCACCACACGAGGCGGTGCCCCAGGCGCCCCAGGCGGCCAGTGGCATCAGCCATGGCCGCCGGATCGCCCCGCTCGAGGCCATCGGACATGACGAGGATGATGGCCCCTCGCGCCAGCGCGACCAGGCGGCTGTCGCCCAGGAACTGCTGCAGGGCCACCCCGATACGCGTGCCGCCATCGGCGTCGAGCACGATCGCCGACAGGTCGTCGAGCGCTCGGTCGACGTCGGGCGTGTCGAGCTCACCCGTCACGCGCGTCAGGCGCGTGCCGAACGTGAAGGCCTCGGCGCGGTCTGTGCCGCGGACCACCTCGTGGGCGAAGCGCAGCAGATCCGCGCTGTGCGCGCGCTGCGACCCGGACACGTCGATCAACATCAGCACGCGGCGCGGGCGCGGCGGCCGGTGGCGCCAGGCCAGGCGCAGCACCTCGCCGCCCGTTCGGTTCGCCTCGTGAAGCACGCGCTGCAGGTCGAGGCACCGGCCGCGGCGCGCGCTCACGGAGCGCCGTGCGGTCGTGACGGGCAGCACGGTTGCCACGGTCTCGCCGATCTCCCGCAGGGCTTCGCGCTCGCCGGCCGACGTTCGCCCGAAACGGCGGATGCCCACGCTCTCCAGTGGGCTCGCGTGCAGGCCCGAACCCTCGCGCGGCTCCAATGCGCCCAGTTGGCCCTCGTCGCCGCTCGTCGGGGTGGCGCTCTCGCCCTCAGCTTCGGGAGACGCGCCGGATGCCTCTTCGAGCAGCAGCTGGCCGCTGCGAAAGAAGGCGTCGAACACTGCGTCGAAATCCGCGAAGTCCTCCGCCGCAGTGACTAGCGTGATCCGCGCCCGCCAGTAGAGCGCCTCGACGTCCTCCGGCGGCGACGCCGCGATCGAGAGCAGGAAGTCGGCGCGCTTGGGCGCCGGTGCCGCGATCCCGGCCTCGCCCAGCGCGCGCAGGAACATGAGCAGGTGCTGACGCGCCAATACGGCGACGCTCACGTGCCGGTCCCCGCGCCGAGCAGCTCGGGTCGCGCCGCGACATACTCGAAGTCCTCTTGCTCCTTCAGCAAGAGCCCGATCGAGCGCTGCAGCGCTTCCGGCCACGGGGCGCCCTCGCGAGCCAGCGTCTGTGCCCCTTGCGCCCAATCGATGGTCTCCGCGATGCCGGGCCGCTTGATCAGCCGCTGCGTTCGCACCCGCTTGATTGCCTCGACGAGAGCGGCCGCAGCTGCCTCGTCGAGCCCGGGGGCGTGCGCGCGAAGGATCCGGTGCTCGCGCTCGGCGTCCGGGAACGGGATCCAGTGGTACAGGCAGCGGCGCTTTAGCGCGTCGTGGAGCTCGCGCGTCCGGTTGGACGTCATGACGATGATCGGCGGGCGCTCGGCCCGCAGCGTGCCGAGCTCCGGCACCGTGACCTGGAAGTCGGATAGGAACTCGAGCAGGAATGCCTCGAACTCGGAGTCCGAGCGGTCAATCTCGTCGATCAGCAGCACCGCTCCCGGTGCGGCACGGACCGCGCGAAGCAGCGGCCGCTCGAGCAGGAAGCGCTCGTCGTAGAGGTCGCCGACATCGCGGCCCTCAGCCTCCGCGACGCGGACGTGCAGGAGCTGCCTTGCGTGGTCCCATTCGTAGAGCGCCTGGCTCGCATCGAGGCCCTCGTAGCACTGCAGCCGAATCAGCTCGCGGCCGAGGACCTCGGCCAGGACCTTGGCCACCTGGGTCTTGCCGACGCCCGGCTCGCCCTCGAGCGCGAGCGGCCGCCCGAGGATGAGCGCGAGATGGATCGCGGTGAGGAGCCCCTCGTCGGCGTAGTAGCGGTGCTCGGCGAGCCTCTCTCCGAGCTCGGAAACCGAGCACGCGCCGAGCTCCGTCGCGAAGGGATCCGCACCCACGTCTATTCCCCGGCGCCCTCCGCCCGCGCGGCGTCGAGGGCGCGCAGGACGCGCTCGGGCGTGAACGGCATGGCTTCGAGGCGGGCGCCGCAGGCGTCGAAGATCGCGTTGGCGATGGCGGGGATTGGGGCATTCGCGGTCATCTCGCCGATGCCCTTGGCGCCGAACGGACCGTTGTCGGCGGGCCGCTCGAGGATCACGCTCTCCATGCGAGCGTTGTCGGCCGGGCCCGGCATGAGGTACTCGCTGAAGTCCTCGGGGCCGTGTTCGCGGTCGGGGTAGTAAGGCTCGGTTGCCTCGAACAGCGCATGGGAGATGCCCATCCAGGCGCCGCCCTCGATCTGCTGGGTGGCCATCGCCGGATTGAGCGCGCGGCCGACTTCGTAGACGTTGTACATGGCCAGCATCTCCACCACGCCGGTCTCGTCGTCGACCTCCACCTCGGCCACCGTGCAAGCATGCGCCTGGCAGGAGTCGGGATCCATCTCGCCGGTCTCTGGCACCGGGTCGTTCTTCTCCTTGAGGAAGATGCCCCGGCCCGCAATCGTCCGGCCGTGCTGGAAGTGGGCGGCCAGTGCGAGGTCCACGATGTGGATCTTCTTCTCCTCGGAGCCCTTGAGCTTGATGAAGCCGGTGCCGTCGGTCTCGAGGTCGCCCGGGTCGACCTCCAGCTCGTCGGCAGCCACCTCGAGCATGATCTCGCGCGCCTCGCGCGCCGCCATGATCACCGCGTTGCCGACGCGGTGGGTGCCGCGGCTGGCAAACGTGCCCATGCAGTGCGGACCGGTGTCGGTGTCGGCCGTGTCGACAAGGACGTTCTCGTAGGGCAGGCCCAGCGTCTCGGCTGCGCACTGAGCGGCGATGGTCTTGATGCCCTGCCCGAGGTCAACCGAGGAGAGCGTGACGACGAAGGTGCCGGTAGTCGTGGAGTGGATCAGCGCCTGTGACGGGTCGCCTCCCAGGTTCATGCCGGTGGGGTAGTTGACGGCGGCGTAGCCGCGGCCGCGCAATCTCGCCATGTCAGGCCTCCCGGGGGTCGGTGGAGGACAGGCGGCGGTAATCGGCTGTCAGCTCGTGGCCCGCCAGCTGCGCCCCGCGCTGGATCACCTCGATCAGCGCGGTGCCCTCGGCCACCTTGCGGTGAGCCTTCATGTCGCCGTCGCGGTAGGCGTTCTTCAGCCTCAGCTCCAGCGGGTCCATATCGAGGGCGCGCGCGATCCGGTCCATCTGTGACTCGAGCGCGAAATCGGCGATCGTGACACCGAACCCGCGCATCGCGCTCGCCGGCGTACGGTTGGTGTAGACGCAGTGCGCGTCCGCCCAGACGTTGGGGATCGTGTACGGGCCGGGCATGTGCGCCGCCGCCTTCGTGGTGCCGTAGGGGGTGTGGCGCGAGTACGCGCCGGCGTCGACGTAGAGCGTGACCTTGCGGGCCACGATCCTGCCGTCGGCCATCACCCCGTCCTTGATAATGATGCGCTCGGCAGCCCGCGGCGAGGAAACCTGCATCTCCTCGGCGCGGCCGTACACGTACTTGACGGGCTTGCCGGTCGCCAGCGCACCGATGCAGGCGATCGGCTCGACGATGACATCGACCTTGCCGCCGAAGCCGCCGCCGACCGTGCCGCCTACCAGCCGCAGCTTGCTGAACGGCGTCTCGAGGATCAGGGCGGCGTTGTCGAGGGTGAAAAAACACGCTTGTGTGTCGGAGTGGATGCGCAAGCGGCCGTCTGGTTGGGGCACGACGATGCACCCCGTCGGCTCCGTCGGCGCGTGTTCGATCGGCGAGGACTGGTAGTGCCACTCGAAGACGTGGTCGGCCTCCTCGAAGCCGGCGTCGACGTCCCCGAAGCGGATGCGCCGGCAGTGGTGACCCTCGTAGACGAAGAAGTTGGTGCCGTGCGGCTTGATCGCCGGCGTGCCCTCGGCGAGCGCCTCCTCGACGTCGAAGACCGCGGGTAGGTCCTCGTACTCGACCTCAACGGCGGCCGCACCGTCCAGGGCTGCCGCCTCGTTGGTGGCGATCACGGCGACGATCTGCTCACCCTTGTAGAGCACGCGGTCCTCCGGCAGCACCGGCTCGTCGTTGGGCTCCACGCCGATGAGCCGCAAGATCGTGTACCAGTTGGCCGGCACGTCCTCGTGCGTAAGCACCCTCACGACGCCGGGCACCTCCAGCGCCTTCGTGATATCCACTCGCTTGAGCAGCGCGTGGTGCCGCTCCGAGCGGTGCATCTTCAGGTGCAGTAGGCCGGTCGGATTGACGTCCTCGAAGAACTCCGTCCTGCCGGTCACGTGCCCGAGCGCGTCGGCGCGCTGGACGGGGGTGCCGATGACTGAGTGGTCGTCCTCGCCACGCTCGGTGGTGAAGTACGACCGGTCGATCTGCTCGGTCTGGCGGGCCATCACACGCCCTTCTCGGTGTAGTTGATCGCGCCCGTGGCGCGGCGCCGTTCGGCCGCATCGAGGATCGCGTTGATGATCGACTCGTAGCCGGTGCAGCGGCAAACGTTGCCAGAGATCGCGCGAACGACCTCCTCGCGACTCGGGTCCGGCCGTTCGGCGAGCAGCGCCTGAGCGGCCATGATCATGCCGGGAGTGCAGAACCCGCACTGGGTGGCGAAGCCCTCCAGGAACGCCGCCTGCAACTCGTCAAGCTCGCCATCGGCTCCGGTCATCCCCTCGAGGGTGTGCACGGCGGCTCCGCCCACTGTCTCCACCGGGACCAGGCATGACATGACCGTCTCCCCGTCCAGCAGACAGGTGCAGGCCCCGCAGGTGCCCTGAGAGCATCCGCGCTTCGCGGCCGTCAGGCCGAGCGACTCGCGCAGCGCGATCAGTAGCGTCGTGCCGGGCGGGGCAAGGAACTCCCTGGGCTCGTCATTGACGACGAGTTCGATTACGCGCGATTTCATCGGCTGTCCTCGGTTCGATCCGACTCCCCGAGGAGGGCGCGGCGCACGTGCACGGGGAGAACGCGCCGGCGATACCAAGCGCTCGCGTAGGCGTCGTCGAATGGGTTCGCATCGTCCGTGGCGGCGCCCGCGGCTTGCTCGACGTGCTGGCGGTCGAACGGGTGCCCCGTCAGCGCCGCCTCGGCCGCGCCCGCCCGCACCGGCCTGGCCCCCGCGCCGCCCAGCGCAATTCGAGCCGAGGCCACGTGGCCATCGTTCACCAGAACGACGGCGGCAACGGTGACGATCGATGCCGAGTTCTGCCTCCGGCGCATGGCTTTCGTGTAGAACCACGTGCCTGGCTCGGGCACATCGAAGCTGACCGCGGTGACGAGCTCACGAGGCCCGACCCCGTCCTCGAGCACCGCCGCGACCGGCCGGCTCGCAGGCCCGGAGCTCCCTTCCACGCTCACCTCAGCGTCGAGGGCGAGCAGCGCGACGGCCAAGTCGCCATAGGGCTGGCGCACGAAGAGGTTGCCTCCCACCGTCGCGAGGTTGCGGATCGTGGGTGAGGCGATCGACTCCATCACAGACCGTAGGACTGCGAGCCGCTCATCCCGGCCGAGCTGGGTGAGCGTGGTGGCGGCGCCCACGACCGCGCGTCCTCCGTTCACCTTGATGCCCGCCAGCCCGGCGTGACGAAGGCAGACGAGCCGCGACACGTCCGTCGTACGCGTGGTCAGGCGCGGCATCAGCTCCGTGCCGCCGGCGAGGACGACGTCGTCGTCCCCGAGCAAGGCCGCGACCTCCGCCACGGACTCCGGTATCTCAACGGTTAGTGCCAACTGGCGGGTCTCCTCCTCCTATCGGACCACGACCGGGTTACGCAAGGTACCGATGCCGTCGATCTCGCACTCCACGATGTCGCCGGGCGCCAGCGACCGTTTGGGGTCCATGAACTCGCCGCAGCCCCACGGCGTGCCCGTGAGCAGAACGTCACCGGGCTCGAGCGTGAAGCTGTGAGAGCAGTGGCTGATCAGCTCGGCCACGCCGAACACCATCAGATCGGTGGTTGCGTCCTGCACCACCTCGCCGTTGACGCGGCAGACCAAGCGCAGGGCCTGTGGGTCCGTGATGTCGTTCGCCGTCACCACGACCGGGCCAAGGGGACAGAACGTGTCGAGGCTCTTGCCGCGTACCCACTGGCCGTCTGCAAACTGAAGGTCGCGCGCCGAGACGTCGTTGGCCACCGTGTAGCCGAAGACGTACGAGAGCGCGTCCTCAGGCGCCACCTTGGCGGCGCGGCGGCCCATGACCACCGCGAGCTCGACCTCCCAGTCGACGCGCTGCGTGATCTCGAGCGGTATGCGGATCTCGTCGCCGGACCCCACGACGCTCGAGGGGAATTTCGCAAACACCAGGGGCTGCTCCGGCCGTTCGAGCCCGCACTCGCGGATGTGATCGAGGTAGTTGAGGCCGATGGCGACAACCTTGCCCGGCGCGACGGGCGCGAGGCGGATGGGCTCGGCCACGGGCCCGGCCGGTGGCATGGGCGTCTCACCCGCAAACAGCGCTGGGAGGTCATGAGCCAGCGGGTAGAGCTCGCCGTCGCGCTCGACCGCTGCCACAGGAGGGCCGCCGTTCATGCGAATTCGCGCGAGCCTCACGCGTGCTTCCCTCCCTCCACACCGCTCCTATCGACTGGCCAAATGGTCGGACCATTCCTCGGCCGAGGGCACAGTAACCGAGGCCTGGGCCAATGGCAAGGGCGCCGCGGGGATCGCGCGCAGTAGCCTTCTCGAATGGACGCGGAGCGCATCCGGCATACCGTCGTGTTCACGCTCGCTCATCCAGCGGGCTCCGAAGCCGAAAGCGATTTCCTCGAGGCGGCCGAGCGGCTCGCGACCCTTCCCGGTGTCGAGGCGTTCCAGCTCCTGGCCGAGGTCAGTCCCAAGAATGCCTATCGATTCGGGATCTCCATGGAGTTTGCGGATCGATCCGCCTACGAGGGCTACAACGATCACCCAGATCATGTCCGCTTCGTGCAGGAGCGCTGGCTGTCCGAGGTGAGCGACTTCCTCGAGCTGGACTACGCCGCGCGATAAGCGTCAAACGGCCAGCGGCGATGCAAGTCGTCGGAGACGCTAACGCTCAGTTCGGCTGGTGAATCGGCCTGACGAGGATCTCGTTCACGTCCACGTGCGGCGGCTGGGTGAGAGCGAACATCACCGCCCGGGCGATGTCGTCGGCCTCGAGGGCGTTCGAGACCTTGTTGTCGAAGAACGGCGTATCGACCATGCCCGGCTCGATCAGGGTCATCTTGATGTCGGTGTCGGCGATCTCCTGGCGCAGCGACTCGCCCATGGCGGTGACTGCGAACTTGGTGGCGGAGTAGAGGGAGCCGGGCATAGAGCGACGGCCGGCGACCGAGCTGGTGAGCACGAGGTGGCCGCTGTTCTCGCGCTTGAAGTGGCCGAGCGCGGCCCGGATCGACAACGCCGCGCCGTAGACGTTCGTGTCGATCATGGCCTTCCAGTGCTCCACGGTCTCCTCGAGGAAGCCGCGCTTGGCGCCGAAGCCGGCGTTGGCGAAGAAGACATCCATTCGCCCGAACGCGTTTACGGCGCGCTCCACGAGCGCCTGCTGCTCGTCCCAGCTCGTCACGTCGCAGCGAACGGCGATGGCCTTCTCGTCACCGCCCAGCTCGTCGGCCAGCACCTCGAGGCGGTCGAGCGAGCGCGCGGCCAGCACCGCGCGGTAGCCGAACTCCACCGCCCGGCGGGCGGTGGCGGCGCCGATACCCGTGCTGGCGCCGGTGATGACCAAGACTGGTTCGTCGGACATGGTGCGAGGTTCTAGCAGCCCGGAGCGGCGGCTAGGCTGCCTCGACTGTGGATCCCGTCGCGGCTCGCTTCCCCGGCGTCGCCCCGAAGGCCGGGCACTACGAGAGCTTCTACCTGAAGCTCTGTCATCCCGAGGAGCCTCTCGGCGTGTGGCTGCGCTACACGGTGCACAAGCGGCCGGGCGCGCCCGCCACCGGCTCGCTCTGGTTCACCCTCTTCGAGCCGGACGGTCCGCGTGCGGCGAAGGTCACCGTGCCGGCGCCGCGCAGCGGCGACGGTGACTGGCTGAGCGTGGGGGAGGCCCGCGTCGGTGACGGCCGCGCCGAGGGCTCGATCGCGGGCGAGGTCGAGTGGGACCTGCGCTTCGAGGGTGGCGAGCCGCCTCTGCTTCACCTGCCCCGGCGCTGGATGTACAGCGCGTCCGTGCCCCGCACAAAGCTCCTCACGGTGCTGCCGGGCGCCCGCTTCGACGGCAGCCTGGCGGTAGACGGGCGCGAGCTCCGGGTGGACGGCTGGCGAGGCATGGTCGGCCACAACTGGGGCGTCCAGCACGCGGAGCGCTGGATCTGGCTGCACGGGCTGACCGGGGACGGCGACTGGCTCGACGTCGCAATCGGCCGGATCAAGCTCGGGCCCATGACGACCCCGTGGATCGCCAACGGTGCCCTCAGCCTCGCCGGCGAGCGCCATCTGATCGGCGGCCCCGGCCGCCGGGTGGACGTCGACGAGTCCCCGGACAGCTGTGCGTTCCTCCTGCCCGGTAGGGGCATGCGGGTGCGCGGCACCGTGTCGGCGCCGCGGCAGCGCTTCGTGGGCTGGGTCTATGCCGACCCGGACGGAGCCGAGCACCACGCCGTCAACTGCTCGATCGCCGACATGAGGCTGATGGTGGAGCGCAGCGGAGGCGGCGCGGGGTGGGAGCTCGAGATGCTCGGCGGGGCGGCTTACGAGGTGGGCATGCGCGAGCGCGACCACGGCATGGAGATCCAGCCCTATCCCGACGGCTGACGAGCGTCGCTAGGGACCAAGCCGCTCGCGGCTCCAGCCGCCTCCGGCCTCCGGCTCGAAGCGAAAGCGGTCGTGCAGCCGGCTCGAGCGATGCTGCCAGAACTCCCACGCTTCGGGCCGCACCCGGAAGCCACCCCAGTCCTCGCGCACGGGGAGCTCGCCGGGATGCTCCGCCTCGAGCTCCGCCACCCGCTGCTCGAGCCACTCGCGGCCCGGCACGGGCCGGCTCTGCGGCGATGCCAGTGCGCTCAGCTGGCTGCCGCGCGCACGGTTGTGGGCGTAGGCCTCGGTCTCGTCGCGCCCGACTCTCTCCACCGGCCCCTCGATGCGCACCTGCCGGCCCTGCTCGGGCCAGTAGAAGAGCAGCGCCGCACGTGGATTCCCGTCGAGCTCGCCGCCCTTGCGGCTGCCGTAGTTGGTGAAGAAGGTCAACCCGCGCTCGTCGAATCCCTTCATCAGCACCATCCGCACCGACGGTGTGCCGTCGGCCGTGGCGGTGGCGAGCGCCACGGCCTCGGGCTCGAAGACGTCCTCTGCCTGGGCCAGCTCGAACCAACGCCGGAACTGGACCGCGGGATCGGGGTCGAGGTCGGACTCGGAGAGGGGGCGGTTGTGAGTTGTCATGAGGTCTGTGCGGACGCTATCGCCCCGGATACGGCGCCCGTGTCCGTCCGGTTCAGCGGCCGCCGCACACGCGCGGCACGGTCACCACCGGCTGGGCGCCGATCGAGCCCTCGCCGGCGCGCCCCGAGATCTTGCAGAACGCGTAGCGGCCGCTGTCGAAGTCGATCCGCATGCGGTACGGGTGGCCGATCAGGCCGGCCTCGCTCTGGGAGTAGGACTCCTGCTCGCCGGCGTCGTTCGGGGTGATCTCGGTGGTCACCGCGAGGCACGAGTAGCTGCCGTAGCGCCGGCCTGGGTGCTGGTCGGCCCCAACACCCGAGACAGTGCGCGGAAACGGCTCGCAGGCCACGCGCCGAACCGGACCGTCGAGCTCGCCCGCCGCGACGCGCCGGCGCGAGTCGGACAGCACCGCGGCTGCCGCCGTGTTCACCAGAGCGCCTCGGGCCGCGAGGTCTCCGGCGGGCGGCGCCGAGGCGGTGCGAAGGACGGGCTGCTGCTCCTCGCGGATTCGCTCGACCCGGGCGTCGCGCAGCCGCTCCAGACGGCGCTCCTCGGCGCTGCTGCGCTTCTGCTTGGCGTCGTTGATGCCCGGAGCCAGCAGCAGGGCAAGGCCGATGGCGGCAAAGGGCAGGAGCACGAGCACCACCCGCCCGGCGGGCGGCAGCCGGCGCCAGATCCGGCCTGGGAGGGATGTCAGGCCGGGCATCGCCTCGCGCCGCCCGCCGCCGCCGGGCGGCGTCCAACCGGGATGGTCGCGCGGGCGGCCGCCCATGTCGGGCGCTCCGCTGGGTGGCGACTCGTTGGACATCACGGGTAGGATACATGCATGACTCATGCATCCGAGCGGACGCCGGGAGGGCAATCTGCTGGGGACGCTGGCGCTGGCCGTGACCGAGAGGGTGGACCAGGCCGTGACCGCGGCCGCCGCCCAAAGCGGCGCCACTCCCGCCGCTCTGGCAGCTCTCTCGACCTATCTCGACGGCGCCTCGATAGACACGCTGCGCCGCCCGCTCGGGCTCACGCATTCCGCCGCCGTGCGGCTGGCGGACCGGCTGGCGGCTGCCGGGCTCGCACGGCGCGAGCCCGGCGTGGATGCTCGCTCGGTGTCCATCCGGCTGACCCCCGCGGGGTTCGCGGCCGCCGAGCGGATCCGCCGCGAGCGCGGGACCGCGCTGGCCGGCGTGCTCGAGCCGCTCACCTTGGACGAGCGCGCCGAGCTCACCCGGCTCCACGAGAAGCTGCTCGGAGGCCTGATCGGCGGCCGGGCGGACGCGGGCCACGTATGCCGCCTGTGCGACGTGGACGCGTGCGGCCACCATGAGGGCCGCTGCCCGGTCACCCAAGCCGCCGACCGCGCCGAGGGCGCCGCCGCCTGACCGGAGCGCGTCGCGGGAAGCCATACGCGATCCTTCGCGGCGCGAACCATCACACGGGAGGAGAACGCAGATGCCGAAGAGGAACGCGAGCGCGCGCTGGGAGGGCTCACTCACCGAGGGGGCGGGAACGATGCGCCTGGGAACCGGCGCCTACGAGGGGCCGTACTCGTTCCAGTCGCGCTTCGAGGAGGGCGACGGAACCAATCCGGAGGAGCTGATCGCCGCCGCCCACGCGGGCTGCTTCTCGATGGCCCTGTCCGGGGAGCTCGGCCGAGCCGGGCACGACCTCGACAGCGTGGAGACCACCGCCACGGTGCAGATCGACAAGGTGGAGGACGGCTTCGCCATCAGCCGCATCGAGCTGTCGACCCGGGCACGCGTCCCTGGCGTCTCCAACGACGAGTTCCAGGAGATCGCGAACGCGGCCAAGCAGGGCTGCCCGGTGTCCAAGGCGCTGGCTAGCGTGGATTCGATAGACCTGGATGCGCAGCTGGTGGAGGGCTAGCCGCGCCATGCGATCCGCTGCGTGGGAGCTTGCCGGCCGCACCGCCTTCATCACCGGCGCGGCACAGGGCATCGGCTTCGAGACCGGTCGGCGGCTGGCGGCGCGCGGCATGAACATCGCCGTGGTCGACCTCGACGAGGACCGGGCGCAACGAGCGGCCGGGCAGCTGGGCGCCGGCCGCGCGATCGGGCTCGCCGCCGACGTGACCGATCGCTCTGCCCTCGAGGCCGCCGTGGCGGCGACCGTCGAGCGCTTCGGGGGAATCGACGTGAGCATCCCCAACGCCGGCGTGTCGGGGCAGCTGACGACCGTGCTCGGCTCGGACCCGGCGGTGGCCGAGCGCACCATCGAGATCGACCTGCTCGGCGTGTACCGGACGGTGAGGGCCACGTTGCCGCACGTGGTCGAGCGGCGCGGGTACGTGCTGCCGGTGGCCTCCCTCTACGCCTATTTCCATCCGGTGCTCGCCGCGCCCTATGCGATGAGCAAGGCGGGGGTGGAGCAGCTCGGACGGGCGCTGCGGGCGGAGCTCGCTCCGCTCGGCGCCAGCGCCGGCGTGGCCTACTTCGGCTTCATCGACACCCAGATGGTGCGCGACGTGTTCACACCCGATTCTGCTGCCGTGACGATCAGGTCGGCGTTCCCGGGTTGGCTGGGCAAGGTCGTGCCGGTGGGCCGGGCCGCGGACGCGATGGCGCGCGGGGTGGAGCGCAGGGCGCCGCGCGTGACCGCGCCGCGCTGGCTGCCCGCCGCGTCAGCGCTTCGCGGCCTGCTGGCCCTCTTGGACGACCAGGTGATGCGAAACGAGCAGATCCGGGGCGCGGTGGCGCGCGCGGAGGCCAGCCCCGAGGGGCCACAGCCCGCGGCCAAGGTCGCCGAGGCCCGTGGTCAGGAGCTCGTGACCGACTGAGCGCCCGGCAGCGCCGCGGGGGCGTGCCCCTGCAGCGCCTCCACGCCGCCGCGCAGGAACACCAGAACCTGGTCGAGCACCTCGAGCGCCTCGTCCTTCGAGGGCACATCCTCTAGCTCCTCGTTCTCGTCCAGCGTGCCCTCGAGCGAGCCGAGGGCCGCACCGGCGGCGGCGGCCACGAGGCGCGGACGCAGGCTGTCCGCGGGCTCACCGAGGTCCACGGCCACCGCCTCGCGCAACAGGTCCTCGAAGCGGCTCATCATCGACCGGTCGACCCGGGCGAGGGATGCCTCCTCGCGGCAGAGCCGCTTGCGCAAGGCCATGTGGCCGCTGGTGTCGCTGTCCCAGCGCTCGAACTGCTCCTCGATCCAGCGCCGCACCGGCGCGCCGCTGCCGGCCCGTACCTGATCGCGATGGCGTAATTCCTGCCCGACTCCTCGGTTGGAGGGGCGTCAACCAACCGAGGAGAACCGCGGTGCGCGCTCGTCAGCTTCATTCTCTGATTCTCGTCCTGAGCCTGTTCATCCCGGCCGGAGCGCTGGCCGCTCCGCCCGGTGACGGCCCGGGAACCGAGCCACAACCGCTCACGTGCGCGGGCCTTCACCCGACCATCACCGGGACCGCCGGCAACGACGTGATCGTCGGGACCGGCAACGCTGACGTGATCGCCGGCGCAAACGGCGCCGACGAGATTCAGGGCCGCGGCGGCGAGGACGTGATCTGCGGAGGCTCGGGCGACGACACGATCGACGGCGACGCGCCGGGCTACATGCGTCCGTGGCGCGGTGTGAGCTACGACGATCGCCTCTACGGTGGCGAGGGAATGGACACGCTCCGGGGCAACTGGGGCGAGGACACGCTGAACGGCGGGCTCGATTCCGACGGCCTCTACGGACAGCAGCACGCGGACGTCCTCGACGGCGCGTCCGGGGCCGACAAGGCCTACGGCGGCCCCGGGGAGGACAGCATCGAGGGCTCGTCCGGAGTGGACCTACTGCACGGCGACGAGGGCGACGACTGGCTCGAGGGCGAGGACGGAGACGACGACATCTTCGGCGACGAGGGAGAGGACCGGATGCAGGGCGGCGACGGCACCGACGAGATGCGCGGCGGTGCGGACGACGACTCGATGCGGGGCGGGAACGACGGCGACACGCTGTTCGGCGAGGGCGGTGCCGACGGCCTGCGCGGCGAAGGCGGTGCCAACGTGCTGTTCGGCGGCGACGGCGGCGACCGGCTCCGCGCCGGCGACAGCGGAGACCTGATCTGGGCCGGCTCCGGCGATGATCGCGGCTTCGGCGGCGACGGGCCCGACCACATGGAGGGCGAGGCCGGGGACGACATCCTGCGCGGCTACGGCGGCAACGACCACCTGCGGGGAGGGTCCGGCCAGAACAAGGTGATCGGCGGTCCCGGCATCAACACCTGCCAGAAGAACGACAACCTGCCCGTCTTCGTCTGCGGCGGCCCGTAGCGCTCAGCCCGCTCGGGGACCGCACGAGGGCGGACGCTCGTATTGGGAGGAATGGGCCGTCGCTCGTTCCTCACGATCGCTCTCCTGCTCGCGACCGGCTGCGGGTCGCAGGCACAGGCCCTGCGGCCCGAGCCGGACGCGGATGCCGGTCCGCGGCCGGCCGTTCACGCCGATCTGGCCCGGGGCTACAGCGTGAGCGTCCCCGAGGGCTGGTATCGCCCGGCCGAGCGCATGTCGCGCATCGACGAGCCGCGTGAGCTGCTGTCACTGTCGACCGTGCCGCTGCGCTGGCGGCCGACCAACTGTGAGGCCTTTGCCGGCGCGGCCGGCTCGGGGATGGGCCCGGCCGATGTGGTGATCACCGTCTGGGAGCGAGGCTACGAGCCAGGCTCGGACTGGCCGGGCTTCCCGGCGCGACCGGCACGCTTCGGGCCCGTGGCCGGCGCGGAGCCTGCCGGCGACGGCTGCGGCGAGCCGGCGGGCACGATCATCCACTGGCGCAACTTCAGCGAGGCGGGCCGCCACTTTCACACGCTGGTCAGAATCGGCCCGGACACGCCGGCCGACACCGCGGACGAGGCCTGGCACATCCTGGACGGCCTGCGGCTCGAACCGGGGTACAGGCCTGATTGGCCGGCCGGCGGCTGAGCCCAGCCTCTAAATCACCATCGAGTTGACATAAGGCAGGTTATGAGGCGTTGCTTTCCGCGTGATAGCCCTCGCGCGCGATTATCCTGACCGTCATGCCCGGTCGGCTCGAATCGGTCAACGTGAGCCTGCCCCGTTCGGTCCAGCTCGGCGACCGGGCGCTGATGACCGGCATCTTCAAGAAGCCTGTCGAGGGCCGCGTGCCGCTGTCCTCGACCAACCTGCGCGGCGACGGGCAGGCCGACCGCAAGGTGCACGGTGGTCCCGAGAAGGCGGTCTACGCCTACTCGCTCGAAGACACGCGCTGGTGGGCCGAGCTGTTCGGCGCCTCCCTCGAGCCCGGTGCCTTCGGGGAGAACCTCAGCACCACCGGCCTTGACGTGAGCGGCGCTCTGATCGGCGAGCGCTGGGCGATCGGCTCGACTCTGCTCGAGGTCTGCCAGCCGCGCCTGCCCTGCGTCAAGCTGGGACTGCGCTTCGGTGATCCGCGCTTCGTGAGCATGTTCGCCGCGGCCGGCCGTCCTGGCGCCTACCTTCGTGTTGTCGCCGAGGGGCAGCTGGGAGCCGGGGACGCGATCGAGGTCGTCCACTCCCCGGGCCACGGCATCACCTGCGCGCTCGTGGCCCACGTCGTACTGCGAGAGCGCAAGCGGGCTGCCGAGGTGCTGGCCGCACCGGAGCTCTCCGACGAGATGCGCGCGATGCTGCGCGACGGCACGCTCGTCACCGGCTGAGCGCGGTTTCAGGCGCTTATGAGGCGTCGGCGCGACTGTGCCCCCGGCGGCGGAGGACCCTGCGGCGGGAGGCTTTGTCCATCTCGGTCAACCCCACCTGCTCGGCCAGCTCGTGCAGGCTGTCGACCACGAACGGGTCGAGGCTCCGGCCGGACTCGGCCGCCAGCGCCGTGAGCGTCCGTCCGGACGGCGGATCGTCCTCGTCGGCGAGCTCCAGGAAGAGCCGGCCGGCCGCGATGATCCTCGCCTCGAGCGGGATGTCCTGGCCGGACAGGCCGTCGGGATAGCCGTTGCCGTCGTAGCGCTCGTAGCTGGAGCGCACGATCCGGGCCACCGGAGCGAGTGCTGGTGCCGCACCGAGTATGCGCTCGGCGATCAGCGGATGCTGCGCCAGCAGCGCCCGGTCTTGGGCGCCAGCTGCGTCGCCGGTCGCCATTTCGGCGGGGAGCGCGGCTCGCCCGATGTCGTTGAGCTCGGCGGCGCGCGCCAGGTGGTCGAGCTCGGGTTCGCGCAGGCCGTGCGCCTCTCCCAGGAGGGTCACCAGGTCGGCCAGCTCGCGCTGGCGGTCCGAGGTGTGCGGGGAGCGCTCGTCCAGGAGCTGCTGCAGCACGGCCCTGGTCTGTGCGGGCGCGGAGGTGCGGCGGCGGTCCTTGTGGGCGTACATCCGGCGGTCGGCGATCTGCAGCGCCAGCTCCCACGTGCGCGCCTCCTCCGGCGTGCTCACTGCTCCGTAGGAGGCGGTGATCGAGAAGGCCGTCCCGTGTTCCACGAGCGCATCCTTGCCCGCCGCGATCAGGGGCTCCGCCTTGAGCCGGTCGCTGGTAACCAGCACGCAGAACTCGTCGCCGCCCACCCGGTAGGCCTCGTGGGGCGCCACCGCCTGGCCCAGGCTTGCTCCCAGCCTGGACAGGAGGGCGTCGCCGGCCGGGTGCCCGAAGGCGTCGTTGTAGGCCTTGAAGCCGTCGAGATCGAACAGCACCAGCGTCCGCTGTGCGCTTGGGTGGCCGGCTTCGGCCAGGGCGTCGAAGTCGCGGGCCAGGCGGCGCCGGTTGCCCAGCCCCGTCAGGGCGTCGGAGAGCGCCTCGCGCCGCGCGCGCTCCAGCAGGCGTGCGTTGTCGCCGAAGGCGAGCAGCGTGCGGGCCACCAGCACCACGAGCGTGGCGCAGGCCAGCGCCACCGCCACGGGGCTGATCGTGAACAGCCCGGCCACGCCGAGCACGCCGACCGCCACGAGGGCGAACGCGGCCGGGCCCAGCAGGCGGCGCCGGTCGAGCTGGGTGACCCGTGCCGGCAGTAGCGGGAAGAACGCCGCCACGCCCAGGGTCAGCGCGCTGGCCGCGAACAGCGAGTCCACCGGGCCGCCGCGCTCGAAGGTGCCGGCGGTGGTCTCCCCCACCAGGGCGGCGTTGCCGGCGGTGTTGATCACGATCCCGGCGGCGATGAGCCCCCAGCACCAGCCCGGCCGCCAGCCGGTGAGACCGGTGACCACCATCACGAACGCGAGAATCGCCAGATCGGCGAGCAGGAACAGTCCGGGCGGCCCGGGCTGGGCGCCGGCCGAAGCCTCCGAGCCCGGAAACAGCGGTATCGCCGCCACGGCGGCAATCGCGAGGCCGCCGATCAGGCCGTCGAGGAGGAGCCGCGTCTCGACGCTTCGCACCCGCCGCCGCGCCAGCATCGCGATCGTGGTCGCGGCGAGCAGGAAGGCCAGCACGAGAAGGCCCCGGGTGGCCGGCGGGTAGGCGGCGCCGGGATCGCTCTCCGCGACTCGGTAGACCACCTCGGCCGCCATCCACAGCGCCACCCCCACCGCGGCGATCGCCCACGGCAGACGCTCGTCGGGGCGGCGCACGGCTCGCCAGGCACAACTGGCGCTGGTGGCGGCGAACAGCATGCAGTAGAGCCAGTCATCGACGGCCGGGCTGTACGAGCTGTCCCCGAGGGCAAAGGCGAAGTGGACGGCGAGGCCGACTGCTGCGGCCGCGATGAGCACCAGTGCGCCTGCCGAGACGAGCTCCCGCCCGCCGCGTGTCGCAACCGGCGCGCTCAAGGCCCGGCCGGCATCGCGAGTACCAGCGCCGCTACGTCGTCGCGCAACGAAACCGGAGGCGAGAGCGCGCGCCGCAGCGCATCCACGAGCGAGTCGGCGCGGGCGCCGGCGCAAGGCCTCAGCGTCTCGCCCAGCCGCTCCTCGCCGAAGAATCCATCGCCGGTCCTGGCTTCGATCACACCATCGGTATAGAGCACGAGGGCGTCACCAGGCCGCAATTGGAGCTCGAGCTCGGGCCGCGAAGGCGCTGCGTCCACGCCCAGAATCGCTCCTGAGGTGTCCGGCCAGTCGATGCTCCCGTCGCGGCGCACCACGAGTGGCGGCGGGTGACCGGCGTTGGCCAGAACCGCCCGCGTCTCCCCCGCGGTCACGGTCAGCCGCACGGCCACGGCGCTGCAGAAGCGGCTCGGCTCGTCCTCGGACTGGAGCGTCCCATCGGCCAGGGCCAGCACGCGGGGCAGGCTGCGCTGGTCGAGAGCGGCGGTTCTCAGCGTGTGGCGCATCAGGGCGCTCACGGCGGCGGCGTCCACGCCCTTGCCCGACACGTCGCCGATCGTGGCCACCCAGCCGCCGGGGCCGGCATCGAACAGGTCGTAGAAGTCCCCTCCCGCCTGTGCTCCGTCGCCCGCGGGCTGGTAGAGCACGGCCACGTCGAGCCCGGGTACGGCCGGCAGCCGGCCCGGCCGGAGACTGCGCTGGAGGCGCATCGCGATGCGCTGCTGATCGCGGAACAGGCGAGCGTTGTCGAGCGCCACCGCGTAGCGAGCGGCGAGCTTCTCGAACACCACGAGGTCGGCGCTCGAATAGCGGCGTGACGACTCCGCCGTGGCCAGCGTCACCGCTCCCAGCAGCCGCCCGCGGGCGCGCAGCGGCAGAACCGCCGCCGACACCAGCTCGAGCATGCCGAGACCGCCCAGGCGGCGCGGGTCGCCCTCGGCCGCCGCCTCGAGCCAGGCGGGCAGGTCCTCCACGAGCATGGGCCGCTCGAGCTCCTCCACCGATGCGCTGTCTGCGCCCGGTGCCGCGCTGGGAAAGCGCCGGGGGTCCTCGGACACCCAGCGCTCGCGGTCGGGATCGCTGTGGGCGATCGCGCCGCGCACCAGCGCACGGGGGGCGTCGAGCACCTCGACGGCGCACCAGTCCGCCAGGTGGGGCACCGTCAGCCGGGCCATCTTGCGGAGGGTGGTCTCGTAGTCGAGCGAGCGGCCGAGCTCGCCTGTGACCTCCTCGAAGAAGCGCTCACGGTCACGCTCCTCGTGCACCACGGACACGTCCTCGAAGGTCATCAGAGCGAGCAGCAGCTCCCCCTCCGGGCCGTGGAGAGGACGGCCGCGAATCGTGACCCAGGTGTCACGCTCGTCTGCGCGTGTACGTACGCGAACCACCGCGTCGCTCGCGCCCTCGCCGCGCAGCGCACGGGCTCCCGGCAGCTCCGCTACGGCCAGCTCCTCCCCGGTCTCGGCGAAGAACTCGAACCGCCGGGAGAGCTGCTCCAACGGCGTGCTCATCAGCTCGTCCGGCGTCTGGAGCCCGAGGATGCGGATCGCACTGGCGTTGGCGAACACGGTGCGTCCCGCCGGGTCGCGAACCACCACTCCCTGCGGAAGAGCGTCGAGCACGGCTTCGAACTCGGCCAAGCCGCGACCGAGAGCTCCCTCCAAATGCTGCACAACCGGGCCGATGTCCTCCACCCTCTATCCCGCCCGTGAGCATGTCAAGACGGAACCTGTGCCGACGGGCAATGTGCTGCAGGAACGGACATCGTCGGCCCTGCTGGGCATACTCAGGTACATGTCCGAGTCCGATATCAGCGAGGACGTACGCATACAGAGCGCCCAGGGCCGCTTCGAACGGAGCGCCGCGGAGCGCATCAGGGATCGCGAGTTCCCGCTCGCGGTGCGCGGTTACGACCGTCAGGCGGTCGATGCCTTCATGGATGAGGTCGCCGACCTGGTGAGCGAGCTCGAGAGCCGCCAGTCACGCGAGGCGGTGGTCCAGCGGGCGCTCGACGAGGTCGGTGTCGAGACCGCCGGAATCCTCCAGCGCGCCCACGAGACGGCCGATGAGATCGCCGCCCGCTCGCGTGCCCAGGCGGAGGGTCGCATCCAGCGCGCGGAGCGCGAGGCGGAGATCGCCCGCCGGCAGGCCGAGGACTACTCGGAGAAGGTGGTGGTGGACACGCAGCTCCTGTGGGAGGAGCGCCAGCGCCTGCTCGAGGACATTCGCCAGCTCGCCGACGAGGTGCTGGCCACGGCCGACGATGCCGCCGAGCGCGTGACGCTGCCCGAGGGCCTCACCCCCGAGCCCCCTTCGGAGCTGGCGCCCGAGGTGCTGGCGGAACAGCCGGAGTCCGAGCCCGACCCGTCAGATCCCCCCACCGCCGAGGTGGAGCTCGATCTGCTGCCGGGCGGGGCGTCGGAACAGGCCCCTGCGGACGGCGTGCCCGGGCCGGGCGACGCCAACGGCACCGCGCTGGACGAACAGCCCACCGAGATCCAGAGCGACAGCGACGCCCGGCTGCCGCGCGAGTAGGGCGGCCTAGAGCGGCGTCTTGTCGCGCGCCTTGCGCCCGCTGGAGGCGCTCTTGTTGGTGGCCTTGCGTGAGGTCCCGAACGACTTCGAGAACAGCTTGCCGATCGGCCCGGGAGCCTTGCTGCCGGCCGATTGGCCAACACCCAGCGTGCGGTCGACTCCTCGCTGCGGACCGCGCGACAGGCGCGGCAGCAGGAACGCCAGGACCAGCAGGATGATGCAGATGGCGATGATGCCTCCGATGATCATGTGCCGACGGTTACCCGGCTTGGGCCTGGCTCAAAACAAGCCCTCAGCCGTCTGACACACTCTTCGCGGTGGCGAAGCAGAAGCAGAGGACCATGCAGATGCAGGTGGGGGCGCTCCAGGCGATCCCCCAGCTCGAGTCGCGCACCGACGAGCAGCTCCAGAGCGAGTCGAAGCACCGTGTGGCCGCCAAGGCCATCCTCGGCGCCCGGGCAGCCGAGCGCTACGACGTCAAGGCGGCGCGTGCCTACTTCAACGAGGCGCTGGCCGGCTGCCACCCCCAGGAGCGCCCTGCCCTGAGGCAGATGATGAAGGCCTCGCTGGCCCTGGCCGAGCGCAAGCCCGATGAGCTGCGCGACGCGATGGAGCGGCTGGGCCAGGAGGCCCCCTCCAGCCGCCAGCTGTTCATGCTGCGCATGATGGGCCTGTTCATGCCGCCGCAGAGCGCGGGCATGGTGGCCCGGATTCGCGGGATCGTGCTTCTGGTGTTGCTCGTGATCGTGCTGCTCGCCATAGGTTTCGGGCTGGTGCAGCTGATCTCGCTGCCCTTCGGCGGTCTCGGCGTGGGCAGCTCGGTCTTCTTCGGCTTCCTGCTCGTGGTGATCGTTCTCGGCGTGCTGGTGCTGCTGGGACGGCGGCGCCAGTCCAAAGCCCGGGCGGCACGCGGCTCGCCCTGAGCTCAGTTGAGCGCCGCGGACAGCCTGCGCCGGTGCTCGCGCGACAGAGGGTGGTCGGATCCCAGCTCGGTGAAGATCGCCACCATCACCCTGCGAATCTGATCGCGTTCGTCCGGGCCGGCGGCGGCGAGCGCCTGCTGGAGCAACTCGAGCGCCGTGGCGGGATCGCCGCCGTCCCAGGCCTCGAACGCCTTCTCGAGCTCCGCGTTGCCGGCCAGCCGGGCCCGGGCCGCGAGCCCCTCGGCCACGAAGTCGCCGTGCGCGCTCTCGAGCAGCTCGACCGCCTCGTCGGTGTCGCCGCGGAGCAGCAGGAGGCGTCCCAGCTCGCGGCGCGCGGTCACGTGGCGGGGGTCGAGCTCCAGCGCGTGGCGCAGCTCCTCCTCCCCGCCCCCGGCCACGAGCTCATCGGCCTCGGAGGGCACCAGTGAGTCGAAGAAGCGCTCGACCTCGGCCGGCGGGAGGGCACCGGTGAACTCCGAGGCCACCCGCCCGTCGCGGAAGGCCTTGACGGCCGGGATTCCCTGAATGTGGAACATTGCCTGGAGCTGGGGGTTGGCATCCACGTCGACCTTGGCCAGCTCGACCTTGCCGGCCCGCTCGGTGGCCGCCCGCTCGAGAGCAGGGGTCAGCTGCTTGCAGGGTTGGCACCAGTCGGCCCAGAAGTCGACCACCACGGGCAGCTCGCGCGAGCGCTCGATCACGCGCTGCTCGAAGTCCGCCTCGTCGACGTCGTAGACGGTGGGCACGGGGTCAGGACTCATTCACGCTCGCTTTCTCGATCACAACGGGCCGGAGCGGTGTGCCGGCCTCGCCGCTGGCGGGGTCGCCGAGCTTGTCGATCGCCCGGGCCACCTCCAGCCCCTTCACGACCTTTCCGAGCAGCCCGTATTCCGGCGGCAGGCCCGCGTCCGCTGCGGTGACGATGTAGAACTGGCTGCCGGCTGTGCCCGGCGGTTCGACGGCGGTCTTGGCCATGGCCACGACGCCCTCGGTGTAGGAGGTGTCGGCGGGCGGCACGTCTCTGACCGAGTAGCCCGGGCCACCGGAGCCCGAGGCGGTTGGGTCGCCGCCCTGAATCACGAAGCCGGGGACGATGCGGTGGAACACGGTGTCGTCGTAGAACCCGCTGCGCACCAGCGATGCGAACGAGGCAGCGGTCTTCGGCGAGGTCTTCTGGTCGAGCCGGATCGTGATCGTTCCGCAGCTCGTCTCGAGGGCCACGTCGTAGGTCCGGTTTGGGTCGAGTGCCTTGCGCGGCTTCTTGGCGCCGCCGTCGGGCTTGGGCTCGGGTTGGGCCACGTCCTTGCAGCGCCCCTTCGAACCGGACTGCTCGGCTGCTGCTGTGCCATCTCCGCCGCCCGCCGAGTCCCCATCGTCGTCGTCGCCGCCGCACGCTGCAACGGCAAAGCAGAGCAGGCACAGGAGGAGTGCGAGCGGCCGAAACACGGGGCCGTAGGCTAGCGACGTGCCCCTGTCTCCCCTCGCCCTTCGCTACGACCAGTTCATCCTCGATCTGGACGGTTGTGTCTGGATCGGCGAGGAGCCGACGCCGGGAGCGGTAGAGGCCCTCGACGCCTTGCGCCAGGCCGGAAAGGGCATCGCCTACGCGACCAACGACCCGCGCAGCGCCACCGAGGACTACGTGGCGCGGCTGTGGAAGATCGGGGCCAAGGCCTCCCTGCGAGACGTGGTGACCGTGGGCGGCGCGGTGCAGCATCTGCTGGCCGATACGCGCAGCGGACGCACGGCCTTCGTGATCGGCACGCCCGCGCTGCGCAGTCACGTCGAGAACGCCGGTCTCAAGGTGCTCAACGGCACCGATCTCGCCTCGCGCGCCGAGGTGGTGGTGGTGGGCGGCACCGAGCAGCTGACCTACCACGACCTGCGCTACGCCGCCCTCGCCGTCCGCCGCGGCGCCGACTTCCTGGCCACGGCGCGCGATCCGACCTACCCCCAGCCCGACGGCCTCTGGCCCGGCACCGGCGCGATCCTGGCCGCGGTGGAGGTGGCGAGCGAGCGGCGGGCGCAGACCGTGGGCAAGCCCGAGCCTCAGCTGATGCTCACCGCTCTCGACCGCTTGGGCGAGGGCCGGACGCTCGTGGTGGGAGACCGTGTGGACACCGACCTCGCGGCCGCCGCAGCGGCCGGCCTCGACTCCGCGCTGGTCCTGAGCGGAGGAGCGCGCCGCGAGGACGCCGAGGGCCTCGATCCGGCGCCGGTGGCGGTGTCGGAGACGCTCTCCGCGCTGCTTGTCGGTTCTTGAGCGGCTGGTCGGTGGGATACTCGTCGCGTTCGGGCCACGCCACCGGGCTCTGTCGGCAAGGGGTAACCTGGCCGCTCTCGTCGTGGTGGTTCGCGGACGCCCCGGAGGATCGCCGGCGCGCAGCTGAGCTCGATCGCCCCGCCGGCCTCCGGGCGGTGCGCGCGGCGCTTGCACCTTTTCTGGCCCTCACGGCGCTCACGACCGGGATCGAGTCCGGCCTCGCCCTGGTGTTGATTCTCTACCTGCAGGCCGCATTCGACCTCGATCCTCAGGAGATCGCGCTGCTGTTCTTCCCGGGAGCGGTGCTGCTCGTGGTGCTCCCCGAGCCGGCCTTCGAGTTCGCGACGCGTCTGGGACGCACGCGATCCCTGATGCTGTCGCTGGTCGCCGGCGCCGCGTTCGCCGCCCTGCTGGCGCTGGTGGGCAGTCCGCTCGTGGTGGCGCTCATGTGGACGCTCTGCGCGGCCTGCCTCGCCACGGCCGTACCGGTGGAGCAGTCGACGGTCGCGCGAGCCTCGCTGGGGAGCCTCGGTCGCGGGACGAGCCTCTACGAGGCGGCCGTGCTGCTCGGCATCATCATCATGGCTCCGGCGCTGGCGGCGGTGTACGGCGGCCTGGGCTGGAGCACGGCGTGCGTGGTCATCGCCTATGGGCTGGTGGCCGGCGCCGCCCTGGTGCCGGTCGCACTCCGTGCGCTCGGGCTGCCCGACGACCTCGCGGCGGTGTCACCGACCGCCCCGAGCGAGCCTCACTGAGCGGATCCGCCTGGCGCCCCAGGCGACGCCTGTCCTCTCATCGCGTCTCGCTCGCACCACGCCCGTTGGACCTGATTCTCCACGTGCCGGAGGCATGTTTTGAGGGCCGATTACGTATACGTGCACGGGTTTTTGGGCGCCGAAAACTCGCAATTTGCGGGAAACTCGGAGCGATCTTGTGCATGAGTCGAGGGCGCTCTGCGACAGGTTGGGTAGGTCGAAACAGTCGTTCGGGAAGCCGTCGTGAGTGTCGCCAAGAACAGTCCCCGTGACCACAACAGGACCGGAGTCGGAAGGCTCCGTCTGAGGCGCCTGGCCACCGCAGCCGCGGTCGCCTGCGCAGCCGTGGCGGCGTGGGCGCCCAGCGCCGGCGCGCAGGTGCCCGCCGCTCCGGGGCTGTCCGATGCCGAAGCGGCGGTTTCCGGCGTCACGCAGGCCGTGCCCGAGGTCACCCAGGCGGCTCCTGAGGTCACCCAGCAGGTGACCGAGGCTCAGCCCGAAGCGCCGGCCTCATCGGAACCCGCCGCTGCACCCACGGCGGAGCCCAGCGCCGCACCCACGGCGGAGCCCAGCGCGGCGACCGTGTCCGACGCCGCCCCCGCTGCCCCGACAGATTCGTCGGGGCCCGACACCGGTCCGTCCACGCCGGCTCACTCACCGTCGCCCGACTCTGCCCCCGCCGAGCAGGCAGATCCCGTGAGTGCGCCGGCCGAGGACAGCACGGGGGACGCCGGCCCTGTTGAGGCCGCCGCGTCGCCGAACGATCAGAACAGTGCTCAGGCCGCCCCGCTCGCCGAGGCGCGCGGCGGTCTCGCGGCACCCGCGACCGACGGCGTTGACGACGGGGCCGCGGAGCTCCCGCTCGACCCGACCGAGACCGAGACGCCCGCCTCGTTCGAGGCCCCGTCCGAGCCCGGGACCGACGAGACGCCCGGCGCAACCTCGACGACCGAGAACGCCACTGAGCCCATCGCAGCGACCACCGACCCGATCGACGATCTCGTCACCCCGCTCACCGAGGCGACCGCCCAAATCCCGGGGTCGTCCGTGCCGTCCGCCGAACCGGCGAACGATGTCACCCCGCTCAGCGACGTAGCCGACGACGCGGTCAGCCTCGCCACGGAGACGACCGACGACGTGATCGCCCCACTGAGCGGTGCCGCGGACGAGCTGGTGGCCCCGGTGAACGACGCGGCCGGTGACCTGGTGGCGCCGGTCTCGGAGGCGACCGACGGTCTGGCGGCGCCGCTGGCCGACGCAAGCGACGAGCTGCTGGCGCCGCTGGCGGACGCGACCGACGATCTGCTCACTCCTGTGGCGGACGCAACCGACGACGTGGCGGCGCCAGTGGCGGACGCGACCGACGACCTCCTCACTCCCGTGGTCGACGCGACGGACGATCTGCTGTCCCCGGTGGTCGACGCGACCGATGATCTGCTGGCGCCGGTGGTCGACGCCACCGACGACCTGGTGGCGCCAATGGCCGACGCCACCGACGATCTGCTGGCGCCGGTGGCCGACGCGACCGATGATCTGCTGGCGCCGGTGGTCGACGCCACCGACGATCTGCTGGCGCCGGTGGCCGACGCGACCGACGATCTGCTGTCCCCGGTGGCCGACCCGTCTGACGATCTGCTCGCTCCCGTCACCGACTCCGCTCGTGTCATCCTCAGGCCGGTCGTGGCTCCCGTTCCAGGGCCCCTGGCACCGGCGCTCGATAGCCCGCTGCCGGCTTCCGGTGCGGCACCGGATCAGCCGTCTACTACGCCGGGCTCCGGGCCAAGGGTTGCGGCCGACGATGTGGCACCGGTTTCGCTCCCGGGCGTGAGCCCCGCTCCGGCCGAGAGTGGCCTGGAGTCGTCCCACCCGGCCGAGTCCGGTGGACCGAGTGGCGCGTCTGGCGTCACCGCCGGCTTCCCGCCCACATCCCTGTTGCCCTCCGCAGGATCGCGGTTCTCGCAGCTCCTCGCCGCCGCCACGGCGGTCGACCCGGCCGGTCAGGCTCAGTCGCGCGGTTCCGCGGGTGGTGGCTCGCAGTCACCGCCGCCGTTGCCGGCGCCGAGTTCGGCGGCGGGCTCCGGCGGTGGCTTCGCTGGTTTCAGCACTCTCTTCGGACTTCTCGCAGCGGTGGCGGCGTTGGCCGCCGTGCGCTACGGCCGCCGGCTTCGTCTGGCGCCGGCCTTGTGGCGTCCGGCCGCCTTCGTGGCCGTCGTCGAGCGACCTGGTTAGCCCCTCGGGGGTCGATTAGGTCTGCCCGGGTGCTCGTTGTGCCCGGGCCAATCGCTCGATGAGGAGTAATCATGCAATCGACATATGGCTCGGGCATGAGGCGAGCCGGACTGGTGGCCTTGCTGGCCGCCCTTGTCCTGTGCTTGCTGCCCGCCACCGGCTTGGCGGCCGGGGCCTCGTGGCAGTCGCGCCTGGTGTTGGCGCCTGTCGCCCAGGCGCACGCCGCCCCGTTGGCGCGTTGGGCCGGCTACTGGACGCCGACCACCGCTGATGGGCGTGGTGGAGGCCTCGAGAAGCGGCGGGTCAGGGCGCTTCAGCGTGCGCTGACCGGTCTCGGTATGCGGCCGGGGCCGGTGGATGGGCTGTTTGGTCCGTTGACCGAAGCCGGAGTGGTTCGCTTTCAGCGCTCGGCTGGTATCGCGGCGGACGGGGTTGTCGGGCGCCAGACGGCTCGGAGGCTGCTGGCCGCCACTAGGCACGAGAACACCCGGCTGGCCCGCCAGCCCGGCGGTAACGCTGACCGCTCGGCACGGTTCGTCAACGGGCGCACGCGCATGGATGCGGCGCTTGAGGTGGCCAGGAAGGCGGGGCTGGGAGGATCCGTGTCTCAGCTGGCCGCTCCGGGCGAGGAGGAAGGCGTCGATCGCCGTCTCATGCTGGCCTTGGCGCTGCCTTTGCTGCTGGTCTCGGCGCTGTTCGTGGCCCTGCGCGGACGCGCGACTCCTTCTCGCACCGCGCCAAACGCAACCATCACCCGATCCCTGATCGTTCCGGCGCCCGCCCAGTCGCGGCCGTCGACGACCGGATACACCGCCGACCACAACCCGCGGTCGGCCAAGCCCAAGCAGCATCAACAGGTGCGGGCGATCGGCTATGTCAGCGGGCCCCCGCGCGGACCCGTCAAGGAGCCGGTCGTGCACAACCAGATCGCGGCCATCGCCGAGGCATGTGAGGAGCGCGGCTGGCACCTGATGGAGATCGTCAGAGACGAACAACAGGAGGGGGTAAGGGCCCCCGATTTGCCCGGGCTGGCTCGTGTCCTGCAACGCATGCGTGCCGGTCAAGCGTCCTGCCTGGTCGTATGCAGCCTGACCCGGCTGAGCCCGACGGTGGTCGAGCTGGGCACCATCCTCAAAGCGATCGAGCAAAGCGGCGGACGCCTCGTCTCGCTCGAGGACCAGGTCGACACCGCCCGACCAGCCGGACGCAAGGCCGCCAATGCGATCGTCACCGTGAGCGGCTGGGAGCACCAACGGCTTGGCGAGCGAAGTCGGCAAGGCCGCGCCGCCACACGCACCAAGGGTGGTCCAACCAGCCGCCCCTCGGTGCAGGACGTGCCCCAGCTCAAGGAGCGCATCGCCGATATGAGAGCCAGTGGCATGACCCTCCAAGCGATCGCCGACTGGCTGAACGAATCCGGCGTACCCACCCTCCGCGGAGGGACAAGATGGCGCCCCTCGAGCGTCCAATCCGCCGCCGGCTACCGGCGGCCAAAACGATGATCGGGACACCGACAACACTCCGAAGGGCCCCGCCCCCAGTAGGGTCGCGTCGGATCTACGAGATGATGCTCGACCACGTCTCGCTGGCCGCTCCGCGTGGGCTGCTCGAGGGAGCGGGCTTCACCGTGACCCCCACGCCGGAAGCGGAGGGCGCGCATGGGCGGATCCTGCTCGAGCACGGCTACCTGGAGGTCGTGGCCGGGGATGCGCTGGCTGCGCACCGCTGTTCGCAAGGCCGGCTGCGCGCGGGATCGAGCACTGGCACGAGGCCGCGCTCGCCGCCGGCCTGCCCGTGCTCGCGCCCGAGGTCTACCGGGGCGCCGACGGAGCCTGGCTCGATGTCGCCTTCGGCGGACCAGGACGCGCACCCGGCCCTGCCGGTCGTGACCGAGCGCACTACCCCGCCCGAGCTGGCGAACGCCTGGCCCCACCCCCTTCCCCGCACGCCAACGGAGCCCGCGGCATCGCCCGGATCGACACCGAGGCCGAGGACCCCGAGCGGCTCAGCGAGCTCCTGCGGCGCATCGCCGGCGCAGCGGTGGCGGACAGCAGTGACATCGCGTTCGGCAAAGGCGTCGTTCGGGTGCGCGCGGCGGGCCGGGCCGGAACCCGGATTGCCGCAGTCATCATCGATAGGGAGCCGGGTGCCGCGGCTGCCCCCGCGAGCCAGACCACAGACAACGAGCGTGTCGTGATCGACGGCCGCGAGATACGGCTGCTGCCCCGGCCCTAGGCGGAGCTCATCGCATCACGCGGCTCCCTTCCCACGAGTCGCTCGAGCTCCGCCGGCTCCACTCCCACCAGTGCGCACGCCTCCGGGGTGATCGACAGGCCGGCGCGCTGGGCCTGCGCCAAGGCGAGCGCCGGCTCAGTGCCGCGCAGGTCGTGCAGATGAGCGGCGCAGACCGCCGCGACGAAGTCGGTCCAGCGGTTGCCGTGGATCGCCACCGCGCCCGAGGACCTGAGGTTGCGCCGCAAGAGAGGCAGCAGCTCCTCCAGGGCCGCCGCGCCGTCCGCGGTCGCCGCGACCGGCACGTGACCCCAGCGCAGCCCGGCCTCCTCGTACGCCCCGAGGTTGTGCCGGGTGGCCATGGTCGAGATCACGAGCCTCACGCCGCGGGCCTTGAGGTACGCGATCTCCGCCGTGCGCCGCTCGGGCCGGTGGCTTCGCCCTCCTCCCCCGGGACGCTCGAGCGCGCACAGCTTGCGCGGCCGGGCCCACCAGATGTGCCTGGGCTCCTGTGGCGACGGTTCCATGCCGGGGAAAGACAAGGGCCGTGAGAGTTCGCCCCCTCCACCCCGATATCCTGCGGCGGTCATGTGCCGCGTGTTCGGCTGCGTCGCCACGGAGCCGGTCTCGATCCGCCACGAGCTGCTCGAGGCGGAGAACCCCCTGATCCGCCAGTCCGAGGACCACGATTCCGGCTGGGGCACCGCGGCCTATGCGCGTGCCGATGGTGGCCCGCCGCAGCTGGTGCGCTTCCCTGAGGCCGCGTACTCCGACGGCGAATTCGTGGCCGCCACCGGCCTGCGCGGGCGGATCTTCAACGTACACGTGCGGCGCGCGACGATGGGCGATCTGAGCCTCGAGAACACGCATCCGTTCTGCCTCGACCGCTACACGCTCGGTCACAACGGCACGATCGTCGCCTATCCGCGCCTGCTCGAGCCCGGCGTGCAGCCGCCGGCCGGCGATACCGACTCCGAGCACCTCTTCAACCTGCTCATGCACCGCTACGACGCGGCTGACCCTGTGGCGAGCCTGCGGCGCGCGCTGGGGACGGCCGTCGAGCGGTCGCCCTTCTCGGGTCTCAACGTGCTCTTCTCGGACGGGGAGAAGCTCTACGCCTATTGCCTCGGGCGCTTCGACCTGTACTGGGTGGCGCGGCCCGGACAGCTGCTCGTGGCCTCCGAGAAGCTCACCGGCGAGACCTGGCACAGCGTCGGCCAGGATGTGCTGCTCACGCTCGATCCCGACGATCTCGAGGAGCCACACGCGCAACGCCTGCTGGGCGACGAGATCGTCGCCGGCGCCGACATCCGCAGGGTCGACAAGGCCCCACACCTCCGCGGCGCCGAGCGTGGCGCCGCCGCGGCCGAGCGAGCCCGCAGCGCGGCATCAGCGGCGGCTGCCGAGTGAGCCGCCGGTTCGCGCTGCTGGTCAACCCGGCGGCCGCCGGGGGCAAGGCCCTCAACGCCCTCCCCGCGGTGCACGGCACCCTGGACGAGCTCGGCGCGGCACACCGCACCGTGATCACGCGCAGCATCGAGCACGCCGCCGAGGAGGCCGCACGGGCCGCCGCGGAGGGAGAGACGACGATGGCGATGGGTGGCGACGGGCTGCTGCGGCCTCTCGCCGGCGCTCTGAAGAACTCACAGGGCGGGGTCGCGCTGATTCCCTGCGGACGCGGCAACGACCTCGCGCGTGTGCTCGGGATCCCCACCGACCCCGAGGCCGCGGCACGGGTGGCCGTCCAGGGCCCGGAGCGTCTACTGGACGTGGCGAACGTGGACGGAACTCCCTACCTCGGCATCGCGAGCTTCGGCTTCGACTCCGACGCCAACCGGATCGCCAACGAGGCGCGGCTGATCCGCGGCAACGCGGTCTACCTGTACGCCGCCCTGCGGGCGCTCGCGGCGTGGAAGCCGGCCCGTTTCAGCGTGACCGTCGACGGCGAGCGCCACGAGCTGTCCGGCTACTCGGTGGCGGTCGGCAACTCGAAGGCCTACGGCGGCGGGATGTACGTGCTGCCCCAGGCCGAGCTCGACGACGGGCGGCTCGACGTGATGATGTCGAAGGAGGCGTCCAAGCTCACCTTCCTGCGCGAGCTGCCCAAGGTGTTCAAGGGCGCGCACGTGGACTCGCCCAACGCCGTGTTCCTCAGCGGCGAGCGCATCGAGGTCGCCTCCGACCGTCCCTTCGTGATCTACGCCGACGGAGATCCGATCGGCGCCACACCCGCGACGATCACGGTCGAGCCGCGCTGCCTGCGGGTAGTCGTCCCCGCCTGATGTTCCGGCCCGCCCGCAGCCTCGCCCGCCTCGTCCGGGCGGTGAGCCGTCGCTCCGGCCGCAGCGGCGGCACCACGGCGCCCGGACGGCTTCTGCTGAAGATCTCACCCGGCGAGCTGGGCCGGATGGGCCGCGAGCTCGACGACGGCTCGCTGCTCGTGTCGGCCACCAACGGCAAGACGACCACCTCGGCCATGATCGCCGCCTGCCTCGAGCAGGCCGGCCGCCCGCTGGTTCACAACCGTGCGGGCTCGAACATGTCCTGGGGCGTGGCCACCGCCCTGCTCGACGCCGGCCGCGAGCGGGGCCAGCTCGGCCTGTTCGAGGTCGACGAGGCCTGGCTGCCGAAGGTGGCCGCCGAGCTCCACCCCCGGCTGCTGCTCCTCGCCAACCTCTTCCGCGACCAGCTCGACCGCTACGGGGAGCTCGAGCTGCTCGCGGATCGCTGGGCCGAGGTGGTGGGCCGCCTCGACGGCCAGTCCCGCTTCGTCCTGAACGCCGACGACCCGCTGGTGGCCGACCTCGGTCGCGGCCGTGACGGGGTGACCTACTTCGGGCTCGAGGACGACTCGCAGGCGCTCCCGTCGATGCAGCACGCCGCGGACTCGAAGCACTGCCGCAACTGCGGTGCGCCCTACGAGTACGACGCGATCTACCTGGGCCACCTCGGCCGCTACCACTGCCCCAACTGCGGGCGCAGGCGCCCTGACCCGGTGGTCGCCGCGACCCGCGTGACGCTCGAGGGCATGAGCGGCTCGCAGGTGAACCTGCGCACACCGCAGGGCGAGCTGTCGCTGAGGCTCCCCCTGCCCGGGCTCTACAACGTCTACAACGCCCTGGCGGCAACCGCCACAGCGCTCGAGCTGGGCGTGCCGCTCGCGGGCGTGGGCCGCGCCCTCGAGGGCTTCGCCGGCTCCTTTGGCCGCGTGGAGACCATTCCCATGGAGGGCCGCGACGTCTCGATCCTGCTGATCAAGAACCCGGCCGGCGCCAACGAGGTGCTGCGCACGCTCATCCTCGAGGACGGACGCCTCGACCTGTGGCTGGCCCTCAACGACCGCATCGCCGACGGTCGCGACGTCTCCTGGATCTGGGACGCCGACTTCGAGCTGCTCGCCGGGCGGGTGCGCCGCGCCGTGTGCACCGGGACCCGAGCCGAGGAGATGGCGCTGAGGCTCAAGTACGCCGGGATCGACGCCGAGCTCCACGTGGAGCGCGATCTCGAGACGGCGCTCGACGATGCGGTCGAAGGCGCGGCGGGGCAGCGGCTCTTTGCTCTACCCACCTACACCGCGCTGCTCGAGCTGCGCGACCTGCTCGCTCGTCGCGGCCTCGCCCGGAGGTGGTCGGAGTGATCGACCGCAGCATCATCTGGCACGACGTGGAGAACGGCTCCTACGCCGCCGACCTGGAGGTGTGGAGGCGGCTGGCGGATGAGGCCGATGGCCCCGTTCTCGACCTCGGGGCGGGTACCGGGCGGGTGGCGCTCGATCTCGCCCACGCCGGCCACGAGGTCACCGCCCTCGAGTCCGACTCCCTGCTGCTCGACGAGCTCGGCCGCCGTGCCCGCCAGCGCGAGCTCAGCATCGCGCGCTGGAACGCGGATGCGCGTGCGCTCACCCCGATCGAGCGCTTCGCCCTCGTGATCGCCCCCATGCAGTTCGTCCAGATCCTGGGCGGCGCCGCCGAGCGGTCCGAGCTGCTCGAGCGGGCCGTGGCCTGCCTCGTCCCCGGCGGCGCCTTCGCCGCTGCCATCTCCGATCTCGACGAGGCCGTGGCGGCGGAGGACGCCACGCCGCCGCTTCCCGACGTGGGCGAGCAGCGCGGCTGGGTCTACTCGAGCCTCCCCCTGGACGTCCGTCGCGAGCCGGGCGGCGTGGCCGTGGAGTGGCTGCGTCAGGTGGTCTCACCCGCCGGCGAGCTCACCGAGGAGCGTCACGCCCTCAGGCTCGACTCGCTCTCCCCCGAGCAACTCGAAGCCGAGGCCGAGCCGCACGGACTGCGGCCCGAGGCGCGCCACCCGGTCGACGGGACCGAGTCCCACATCGGAAGTACCGTGGTGGTATGCCGGCGCTGAGGGTCTGCTCGCTGTATCCCGAGCTGATGAACATCTACGCGGACCGCGGCAACCTCGCGATCCTGCGCGCCCGCTGCGAGTGGCGCGGCCTGGGGTTCGCGCACGCCGCCGCCGGCGTGGGCGAGCGACCCGACCCGGACGCGCACGACCTCTTCTACATCGGGGGCGGCCAGGACCGCGACCAGATCGCGATCGCCCCCGACATGTCCGCCACCAAGCGTGACGCGCTGCACGCCGCCGCCGCCCGCGGAGCCGTGGTCCTTGGCGTGTGCGGGGGCTACCAGCTGCTGGGCCACTCGTATGAGCTCGGTGGTCGTGAGCTGCCGGGGATCGGCCTAGTGGATCTCCGCACCGTGCGCGAGCCGGGCCCGAGGCTGATCGGCAACTGCGCGATCGAAGCCGACTTGGGCACCGGCCCGCGCGTGATCGCCGGGTTCGAGAACCACGGCGGGCGCACCTATCTCGGCCCGGCGGAGACGCCCCTGGGGCGCGTGATCAGCGGGCACGGCAACAACGGCAAGGACGGCTTCGAGGGGGTCCACTCGGGCACCGTGATCGGGACCTACCTGCACGGTCCGCTGCTCCCGAAGAACGTCTGGCTGGCCGACCGCCTGATCGAGCTGGCGCTGGGAATCGAGCTCGACCCGCTCGACGACGACGAGCTCGAGGTAGCCGCGCACGCCTCGGCGCGCCGGGCGGCCGGGGTCTGACGCTCAGCGCCCGCTCGAGCCGAATCCCCCCAGGCCCCGCAGCGTCTCGTCGAGCTCCTCCACCTCGGTCAGGTGGGCCCGCACGGTGGCCACGATCAGGAGCTGGGCGATGCGATCCCCGGGCGCGACCTCGAAGGCCTCCTGCTTGTCGGTGTTGAGCAGGAGCACGCGCAGCTCGCCGCGGTAGCCGGGATCGATCAGTCCCGGCGCGTTCACCAGCGTGATGCCGTGCCGGGCGGCCAGGCCGGAGCGGGGCAGCACCAGGCCCGCGTGCGCCGGCGGAATGGCCACGGCCAGGCCCGTGCCCACGTCGGCGCGCTCACCCGGCGCGATGGTCAGCGCCTCGGAGGCGTAGAGGTCGTAGGCGGCGTCGTCGTCGTGGGCGCGTGTGGGCGCCGCCGCGTTCTGTGCGAGGCGCTGGAAGCGCAGCCTCAAGCCGTGGGCCTGCCGTTGGCCTCCGCCCCACTGCGGGCGAAGCGCTCGAACCGCGGGGCGGCGGTCGCCGGCACGCGAGCGGTGATGCGCACGCCCTCGGCGGTGTCCTCGCGCTCGAGCTCCCCGGCCAGGTCGTGCAGCTCCGAGAGGCTGCCGCCCTCCTCGTAGGGCACCAGCAGCTCCATGGGGGTGAGCGTGGCGAGGAAGCGCGCCTCCACCGCGTCGTTCAGCTCGCTGAGCCCCTCCCCCGTCTCGCTGGAGATCTGGACGGCCTGCGGGAAGCGGAACTCGAGCTCACGGCGGCGAGCGTCGTCCAGCAGATCGACCTTGTTGAGAGCCAGCAGGCGCGGCCGCTCGCCGGCGCCCGTCTCGGCCAGCACGTCGTCCACCGCCGCGATCATCTCGTGGAGCTCGTCCTCGGGCACCGAGGCGTCGGCCACGTGGACGATCAGGTCCGCTCCGAGCGCCTCCTCGAGCGTGGCCGAGAAGGCGTCCACCAGCGCGTGCGGCAGCTTGCGGATGAAGCCCACCGTGTCGGTCACCAGATAGTTGCGGCCGGAGATCTCCAGGGAGCGGGTGGTGGGGTCGAGCGTGTGGAACAGCCTGTCCTGCACGCTCACCTCCGAGCCCGTGAGCGCGTTCAGCAGCGTGGACTTGCCGGCGTTGGTGTACCCGGCCAGGGCCACCGTGGGCAGGCCCGCGCGCTCGCGCTCGCGGCGCATCGTGGAGCGGGAGGACTTGGTCTGGTCGAGCCGCCGTCGCAGCGCCGAGATCCGGTCGCGGGCGAGCCGGCGGTCGGTCTCGATCTGAGTCTCGCCGGGGCCCCGGGTGCCGATGCCGCCGTCGAGACGGCCGGCGCCGAGGCGCTCGAGGTGGGTCCACAGCCCGCGCATGCGGGCGAGGTTGTACTCGAGCTGCGCCAGCTCAACCTGGAGCTTGCCCTCGGCCGAGTGGGCGTGGTCGGCGAAGATGTCGAGGATGATCGCGGTGCGGTCGATCACCGGCACGCCCAGCGCCTCCTCGATGTTGCGCTCCTGGCGCGGGAGCAGCTCGTCGTCACAGGCCACGAGGTTGGCGTCGGCGGCCTCCACGGCCCGCTTCAGCTCGGTGAGCTTGCCGCGGCCGAAGTAGCGGTCGGGATCCGGCTGGTCGCGCCGCTGGACGAGCTCACCCGCCACGGCCACACCGGCGGTGCGCAGAAGCTCGCGCAGCTCGGCGAGATCGGGCTCCCCGGGCGTCGCCGCGATGCACAGCGCGCGCTGCCGTGCCCGCGGATTGCGGATTCCATCCCTTGTCGGAGTGGGTGAGTTGCGTCCGTTGCGGCTTCGCTGCATCTCTTCAGAGTCTAGGCCGGTTTGAGCCCGATGCCGGGCGTTATTCGGTGACCGGCGGGAGCTGCAGGCGCTCCACGGGCGGGATCACGCCCTGGGTGGCGAACTGCTCGGGGATCGAGCTGCCCGGCAGAACCACGACGCTTTCGGCCGGATCGCCGAGCCAGGAGGCGTGCCCCACGGCGTAGCGATGGGCCGCCAGCGCGCAGGCGGCCGCGTCGAGCTCTTCGCTGCGCCGGTGCCAGAGGTCGCCGCCCTCGTCGATCACGTGGTCGCCGCTCAGCTCCTCGATCCGCACCTGCATGCCGAACGGGTGGCGCTTGGCGGGCAGGCGCCGCCCCTGAAGAGCGCAGAACACGCCCTCCGGGTTCGTCTCGAACAGCGGGAACTGGTGGTACGCGCCCTCCCAGACGGCGCCGCCGTGCCCGTTGGCGTGCTCGTGTGGAGCGAAGGGCGGGAGATCGGCGAGCAGGCCGGCGAGCCTGAGGGCCTCGCCGTCGGGCGGCTGGGGGCTCACGCCACGGTCCACGAGCAGCGCGTCGCAGTCGCGCTCGGGGCGACCCTCGACGGGGACGCCGATGGGCGCGCCCACGGCCACCACGACGTCACCGAGCGCCCGCAGCTCGGCCGCCACCTGGGCGGCGGAGCCGGGCTCGAAGAAGATCGCGCTCAGGCGAATCGGCGGCTCGGGTGCGCGGACCTCCTCCAGCATCGCCAGCTGGAGCCGACCCTGCATGGGAACCACGCCGCAGTAGTGCATCAGCCCGCGAGATTACCCCGCAGCCGCTCGACGGCCTCGCTCAAGCGGTCGTCGTCGATGGTGAGCGAGATGCGAAAGAAGCCCTCGCCGTTGGGACCGTAGGCGCTGCCGGGAGAGACCACCACGCCGGACTCGTCCAGCACCAGCTCGCAGAACGAGGCCGAGCTGTGACCCGCCGGCACCGGCGCCCAGACGTAGATGGTGCCCTTGGGCGGGGTCACATCCACGCCTATCGCGCTCAGGGCGCCGCACACGAGGTCGCGCCGGCGCTGGTAGGTCGCGGGCATCTCCTCGGGCGGACCGGCGTCGAGCGCCGCCGCGGCCGCCAGCTGTACCGCCTCGAACATGCCCGAGTCGATGTTCGTCTTGAGCTTCCAGTAGGCGTTCACCGCCTCCGGGTTGCCCACCAGCGCCGCGGTGCGCCAGCCGGTCATGTTCCAGCCCTTGGAGAGCGAGAAGATCTCCACGCCCACCTCCCGGGCACCGGGCGTCTCGAGGAAGCTCGGCGCGACGTAGCCGTCGAAGGTGGTCTCGGTGTAGGAGGCGTCGTGCACCACGAGCACATCGTGCTCTCGACCGAACTCGATCGCGCGCTCGAACAGCCCGTCGGGCACCACCGCGCCGGTCGGGTTGTTCGGGTAGTTGAGGTACATCAGGCGAGCCCGGCCGGCCGACTCCTCGCTGATCGCGTCGAGGTCAGGCGCGAAGCCGAGCTCCGGCACGAGCGGCATCAGGTCGGCCTCCGCGCCGGCGAGTAGCGGTCCGCCCGTGTAGACCGGATAGCCCGGGTCCGCGGCCAGCGCCGTGGTGCCGGGGTCGAGGAAGGCCAGGTTCATGTTGAACACGCATTCCTTGGCCCCGAGCGCCGGCAGGATCTCGCTGTCCGGGTCGAGCGTCACGCCGAAGCGGCGCTCGTAGAAGCGCGCGAACGCCTCGCGCAGCTCGGGCCGGCCGCGGTTCGACGGGTAGTGCTGAGTACCGGGGTCGTGCGCTGCGGCGGCCAGGGCGTCGGCCACCGGGGCAGGCGTCGCGGCGTCCGGGTCACCGATGCCCAGGCTGATCACGTCCACGCCGGCGGCCTTCTTCTCGGCGATCTTCCGCTCGAGCTCGGCGAACAGGTAGGGCGGCAGGCGGTCCAGGCGGCTACTCGATTGCATGCAACTCCATCGTCAGTTCTTTGCTCAACACACCTTCGTAGACCGGCCGGGCCCAGCCCGTGAGGTCCACGTGCAGATCCTCCCCCACCGCCACCTCGAGCTCGCCCCCGTCGAGGCTCACCGTTACCGGGCTGTCCACGCCGCGCAGCACCGCGGCGACCGCGGCGCCGGCGGCGCCGGTGCCCGAGGCCAAGGTCTCCCCCACCCCGCGCTCGAAGATACGCGCGCGGATGCGGTCCCCGGCCGTGGAGCGCCAGAAGGACACGTTCGTGCGGTTGGGAAACAGCTCATGGCGCTCGATCTCGGGGCCGTAACGGGCGAGCTCGAGCTCGTCCAAGTCCTCGCCGACCTCGATCGAGCACTGCGGGTTGCCGGCCTGGACGAACTGGAAGCCGAACTCCCGGCCGGCGGCGCTGAGCGTGCCGGTGCCGTCCTCGGCTCCGCTCGGGAAGTCGGCCGGCGCGCGCAGGCGCGCGCGCCCCATGTCCATGGTGCACAGCTCGCCGTCGATGCGCGGGCGGATCTCCCCGGCCACCGTGCGCACGGAGAAGGAATCGTGCTCGGTCCAGCCCGAGCGGCGCAGGTACATCACCGCCTGGCGCACCCCGTTGCCCGACAGCTCCGCCTCGGAGCCATCGGGGTTGTAGATCCTGATCTCGGCCACGATGCCGCGCTCGTCGGTCTCCCGGATGAGCAGAACGCCGTCGGAGCCGATCCCGGTATGCGGCTCGCAGAGGCGCCGGATGCGCTCGGGCGTGAGCTCGAACGGGAGCTCACGTTCCTCGACGATGACGTAGTCGTTTCCCAGCGCCTGCCATTTCTCGAAGCGCACGGCGGGCCACTCTAGACGGCCGACACGAGGCGCCCGGCCAACTCGTCCGCCTCGGCCTCGCTCGCGTCCAGGAGGCGAAGGCCGGGCAGGCGCCGCATCCAGGTGAGCTGACGTTTGGCGTAGTTGCGCGTGCGCCGCTTCATCGCGTCGACGTCGTCTCGCAGGAGCTCGTCGAAGCCGAGCGCCTTGCGTGCGGTGGCGGAGGCCCCGGCGGCGTCGGCGCGACGCACCTCGTCGGCCGCCCCGGCCTCGACCATCGCATCCACGCGCGCGTCGATCCGGCGGTAAAGAGCCTCGCGCTCCATCACGAGACCGGCGAGGAGCGTCGGCCGGCGCAGGCTCGCCGTCCACAGCCGCGAGCCCTCGCCCGCGGGCGCCGGCTCCTCCCCCATCTCGATCAGCTCGAGCGCGCGGATCACCCGGGTGCGGTCGGTGGGCGCGATCGCGGCCGCGGCGGCGGGCCGGCGCGCGGCCAGCTGCTCGTGGAGCGCCTCGGGTCCTCTCTGGTCGAGCTCGGCGGTGATGCGCCGGCGCAGCTCGGCGGGCGGCGGCGGGCGCAGCTCGAGGTCCGTGAGCGCGGCCTGGAGATACAGACCCGTGCCGCCGACCACGATCGGGGTGCGTCCCTCGGTGAGGGCGGAGTCGATCTCCTCGTGCGCCGCCGCGGCGAAGCGGCCGGCCGAGAACGTCTCGCTCACCGGGACGAAGGCGACGAGGCGGTGCTCCAGCCGCGCACGCTCCTCGGCGCTGGGAGCCCCGGTGAGGGTCTCCAGGCCGGCGTAGACCTGCAGGGCGTCGGCGGAGATCGCCACGGGGCTGTCACCGCGCTCGCGCAGGCGCTCGGCGAGGGCGATGGCCACGGCGGTCTTGCCGACGCCGGTAGGCCCGAAGAGCGCGATCATGCGGTGCGGATGGGCCACGATCGCTAGTAATAGCGGCGTGGTGACAGCCTGTACCAGCCCAGCACGAGAAGTTGCCGTTTTGCAGGTAGATTTATGGGCTATCCAACGGGGTCTCGAATTCACCTTGGACCGGCGAATCAGGGTGGCAGGGACCGTCGCCCGGATTCGCCATCATGCGCCGATGCCTCCTCGGCGTCGCCCACGCGGGCGCCCGCTCGCGGTCGCCATCGCCGCCTGCGCGCTGGCGCTCCTCTCGCCGGCTCGTGCCGCCGGTCAGTCGCCCTATCCCGCCGAGCCGCTCGTGCCGGCTCAGTCCGCGCGCGCGTTCGGCGACTCGGTGGGGGTCAACGCGCACCTGTACTGGGACGACACCTCCTATGCGCACTTCGAGACGATCCAAGCGCGGCTGCGGGAGCTGGGCGTGCGCTACATACGCGACGGCATCTGTGACGCGTGCGCCGGCGGCATAGCTCGCCTGAAGCGCCTGGCCGCGATCGGCATCAGGGCGAACGTCATCGTGGGCGACCTGCCCGGCGGGGTCCCGAAGATGCAGGCGAACCTCGACGCGATCCGGACGCAGGTCAAGGGCGCGATTGCGTCGATCGAGGCCCCGAACGAGCCGGACGTCTCCGGCGACCCGCTGTGGCTCGAGCACACGCGGGCCTATCAGCGCGAGCTGTACGCGCGCGTGAAGGGCACCCCCGCGATCGCCGACATCCCCGTGCTGGGGCCGGCCGTGGTCTGGTCGCGGGCGGCTGTGGGCAACCTCTCCTCGTACCTGGATCAGGGCAACTTCCATCCCTACCCCGGCGGCCGGCCACCGTTCTACAACATCGTGTCGGAGCGTCAGCTGACGGCACACATCGCGGCGGCCAAGCCGATCACCGCCACGGAGGCGGGCTACCACGCGGACCTCTCGCAGACGGGACACCCGGGCACTTCCGAGCGGGCCACGGCGCTGTACATCCCGCGTCTCGCGCTCGAGGGCTTCAGGCTCGGCGTCCAACGCACCTACGTGTACCAGTTGGCCGACACGTGGACCCCGGCTCAGGCCCAGGCCCGCGGGGTCTCCCTGATGGAGAACTCCTTTGGCCTGCTGCGATCGGACCTGTCCCCGAAGCCGGCGTTTCTCGCCCTCCGGAACCTGCTCAACGCGACCGGCGCGGGCTCGGCGCCCGTGGCAGCCCCAGGCGGGTTGCGCTATGGCCTCGAGGGAGCCGGCCCCGACGTGCGCCGGCTGCTGCTCCGTTTGGCCGACGGCTCCTTTGCACTCGTCCTGTGGCGCGGCGTCAGCGTCTGGGACCCGGACACGAAGCGGGACATCGCCCCGGCCGCGAACCGGCTCACCGTCGTGCTCGGCGAGCGGATGGCGCTGGCCCGGCGTTTCGACCCGGTGGCCTCGGCCCAGGCGCGCGTGCGCTGGGAGGAACCGCGCCGCATCCCCGTGGAGCTCGGTGGCGCCCCGATCGTCCTCCGTCTCACCCCGCCGGCGGCAGCGCCGCCGCCCGCCCGGGACCCGCGACTGACGCGAGGCCGGCCCAGGCTCGGGATGACCAAGAAGCGCCAGCGCCTGCGGCGGCGGCTCGTAATCAGGGTGCGTTGCGCCGCACCCTGCAGGTGGGTCACGGCACGCGGAACGCTCGCGGTGCAACGCCGACGCGCGCGGCGGCCGCGCCGATTCCGGCTCGGTCCGGTGAGGCGGCCGGTGCGCGCCGGTAAGGCGACGCTGAGGCTCAAGGTGCCTAAGCGGGCGCGAGTGAAGGCCCGCCGAGCGCTGCGCCAGGGCCGCCGCGTGCGTGCCCGGATCACCGTGACCGGCCGCTCGCGGAGCGGGGCGGTGCTCGGGCGGGCGCGGACGACGATCCGGCTGCGGCGTTAGGCGGCCGCGCCGGCGCGGCTCATCGGGTCGCGCCCGAGATGGCGAATGCTGGTCTCGCCGCGCACGACGCACTGGTCGCCGCCCAGAAACCGTTACCACTCGCAGGCTGAATCGTCCCCGTCGCGGTCGAGGTCGTAGTCGTCCGGTCCGGTGACCGTGAGGGCACCGGTGTACTCGGGGCCGTCCCCCCCCACTCCCGCCTTCGCAGTCATAGTCGTACGCGTCGCCGTCGAGACACGCACCCTCATAGCTCGGATGGCAGCTAGAGCCGGTGCTCCGGCCGCTGCTCGCCGCGTTGGCCGACGACGTCTGCTCCTCGAGGCGGCCGGCGAGCGGAGCGCGCCAGCAGTAGACACATCAGGGAGAGCTTCAAGACGCTTCCCGCGTTTCTCGCAGGCCGCAAACCCAGGCTTACCACGAACTCGGCGGGATACCCGCCACGATCGCTAGTAATACCTGCGGTGCGGGGACACGTTCCAGTCATGCTCGCAGCAGCGCTCGCCACGGCGGCGTTCGCCCTCGGCTGCCAGGAGTCGGGCTTCGACGAGTCGAAGGAGACCGCGCGCCCGCTGAAGGTCCAGGACAGCAAGGGCCCCCTGGGCGGGACGAAGGTGCCGGGCCAGGCCGAGCGGCCGCTCACGCTCAATCCCGACGCGCTCGGCGACACGCTCGCGCTCGGCGTGCGCCCCGTGATGGCGGCGCTGCCGGGCGGGCAGGTACCCGCCTACCTGCGGGCGCAGGCGCGCGGGCTCAAGGTCGTTCCGTCGCTGCGTCGTGACGATCTCAGCGCCGCGCGGCAGGCCCGGCCGGACGTGATCCTTGGGAGCAAGGAGGGCCAGGGCGGCCTCTACCGGAGCCTGAGCAAGATCGCGCCGACGATCATGACCGATGGCGGCGGAGCGGCTTGGGAGCTGAGCGTGCGTCTGCACGGCGAGGCGCTCGGGCGCACCAACGACGCGGAGCGGCTCCTGATCGACTGGGACAGGCGCGTGGCGGCCCTCGACGGCAAGCTGGGCGAGAACCCGGGCCAGACCAAGGTCTCGGTGGTGCTCGTCGGGAACCGCGGGATTCTCGCCGCCGGGGCCGAGTCGTTTCCCGGCAAGGTGCTCACCGACGTGGGGCTCGCCCGGCCGCCCTCCCAGGACGGGTTGCGCGAATGGGAGACGATCTCGGCCGGGCAGATCGGGGCGCTCGACGGCGACGTGATCCTCCTGTCGGTCGCTCCGGGCGCGGAGGCGGCGGCGAAGCGCCTCGAGGCCAGCGCGGGCTGGCGGCGGCTGTCGGTCGTGCGCTCGGGGGGAGTGCGCCGGGTGGACGCCGGCACCTGGTGGTCCGGCGGCGGAATCCTCGCGGCGCGGGCCGCGCTGCGCGATCTCGACCGCGCCCTTTAGGGCCGCAGCCCCTACGGAACAGCGCCGGAAGTGCCGATGGGGAGTCCAAGGACATGTCCCTCGAGCCCCTCGACGCCCTCTCCCGGCTGGCTGAGCGCCGCTTCGGGAGCTTTGCCGATGCGGCCACCGCGGTCCTCGACCTGCTCGGCGGCGCGGTGCCCGGCGGTTGTGTGCTGCTCGGCCAGGTCGACTGGGACGCGAACGAGTGCCGCGTGCTCGATTCCCGCGGCGACGGCCCCGCGCGCGGAGCGGCGCTGGCGCTCTCAGGCGAGCCGGACAGCGCGGAGCTGATCGATCCCGACGCGCTCACCAGCGTCCATCCGGGCCCGTGGGCCGGCGGCGGCCCTGGACGCTGCCGACGGCAGCGTCGTGGGCGTGCTGCTGGCAGCGGCCCGTGGCGACTCGCCCTCCCCCGAAAAGCTGAGCCCTCCGCTGCTGATAGCCGCGCGGCTCCTGTCCTACGAATGGGAGAGCGTCTCCACCCGCGCCGAACTGCGTCGGCTCGCCGACGAGGCCCGTGACCGCACCAACACCGATCCCGTGACGGGACTCCTCGCGCGCCCGGCGCTGATGCAGGCAATCGAGCGTGAATGGGAGCTCAGTCGCCGCGGCACGGTCGAGAGTCACGTGGTGGTCTGTCACCTGCGCGATCGTTCGCTGCTGGTGGAGCGCCACGGCGAGGCCCTGGCCGACCTGATCCTCAAGGACGTGGCCGAGGTGCTCGCCGGCGGAGTGCGCCGTACCGATCATCTGGGGCGGGTGGCCGACGACAGCCTGGCGGCCGTGCTGGTGGGATGCAAGGGAGCCGAGGGCGCGCTCGCGTTCCTGCACCGCGCGGAGCAGGCACTCGCGCGCGTGGAGGCGGCGCGGCCGCAGACGGCCCCGCTGTCCTACGGCACACAGTCGCTGGCGGAGGCCGAGACCGCCGCCCAGGCCGTCCAGCTTGCCGAGGTGGCCGCGCGGGCGGGACAGCACGTGGCGCCTCTCGGCGACTCGGCCGCGGAGGAGGCGGCATGAGCGCCGAGCCGGTCACGAACGCGGTGGCGGGCGGCTCGCTGTCCGGCCCCGGAGTGAGCTCCCCGACCCTCAGCGGGGCGGGACGACGCTTCCTCTCGGACATCCTCGTCGAGCTGGGCTTCGTGGAGCAGAGCGTGGCGGAGCAGGCCGTGGAATCCGCCCGCCGACCCGGCATGACGCCCGAGAGGGTCCTGCTCGACAGCGGCACGATCACGCCGGATCAGCTCGCCCGTGCCCTGGCCGAGCGCTACGCCCTGGATCACATCGACCTCGACGAGTACCCGGTCGACCGCGCCGCCGCGGGCGTGCTGCGCCAGACCGCCGCGCGCCGCTACCAGGCGGCTCCGATCGGCTTCACCGGCGAAGGCGCCCTGATCGTGGCGATCGCCGATCCCACCGATTCGCTCGGGCTGAGCGACATCGCGGTCATGACCAAGCTGGCCGTCCGCCCCGCCGTGGCCGCACGCGGGCAGATCGCGAAGCTGCTGGACGAGCTCGAGTTCATGGACGAGCCGGCGGTCGCCGGCGCCCACACCATCGGCGGCCTGATCGTGCCGCCCGACGACACCGCCGCCGGCCCCGCGGTGTCGCTCGCCCCGGCGGCCCCCGCACCCGTGAGCGCGCCGGCGCCGGTGAACGACGGGCGAGTGGCGAAGCTTCACGACGAGCTCGAGGCGGCCCAGGACAAGCTGGCCGACGCCAAGCAGGCGCTGCGCGAGGAGCGTGAACGAGCGGCAGTCGCGCTGGAGGAAGCGAGGCAGGCTGAGCGAGCCAAGGCGGAGAAGAGCCGCGCGGCGTCGGTGGAGGAGGCGCTGCGGGCCGAGCGGGCCAAGCTCGAGCGAAGCCGTGCGGAGGCAATCGACGAAGCCCTGCGCAGCGAGCGAACCAAGACCGAGAAGGTGCAGGCCGCGGCCCTCGACGAGGCGCTAGCGGGCCGAGCGGGCCGAGCTGGAACGGGGACACGCCGCGGCCGTCGAGGAGGCGCTGCGGGCCGAACGGGCCAAGCTCGAGCAGGGCCACATCGCGGCGCTCGAGGAGGCGCTGCGGGCCGAGCGGGCCACGCTCGAGCGGGGCCACGCCGCGGCGCTCGAGGAGGCCCTGCGAGGCGAGCGAACCAAACTCCAGCAGGGACACGCGGCGGCCCTCGAGGAGGCCCTGCGGGATGAGCGGACCAAACTGGAAGAGGGCCACGCGGCGGTCCTCGACAAGGCCCTGCGGGCCGAGCGGGCCAAGACCGAGCAGGGCCACGCGGCCGCCGTCGACGAAGCCGTGCAGGCCGAGCGTGTCAAGGCCGAGCGGAACCGGGCGGTGGCGGTCGAGGAGATGCTCCGGAGCGAGCGCGCCAAGCTCGAGCAGAGCAGCGCGGTGGCGGTGGAGGAGGCGCTGAAGGCCGAGCGTGCCAAGGCCGAGCAGAGCCGGACCGCCAGCGTGAAGGAGGCGGTCAAGGCCGAGCGCGCGAAGGCGGAGAAGGGCCTCGACGCCGCCCTCGAGGAGGCGCTCCGGGCCGAGCGCAACAAGGCCGAGCAGAAACGTGCGGCGGCGGTGGCCGAGGCGCTCGCGATCGAGCGCGCCAAGGCCGAGCAGGCCGCCGCGGCAGCCGATGAAGCCGTCGAGGCGATGCGCGTCAAGCTCGAGCACGAGCTCAGCGCCGAGCGCGTCCGCCTCGCCGAAGATCTCGAGGAGGAGCGGGCCCGCACGGGAAGCGCGATCGACGCGGAACGCGAGCGCCACCAGAAGGAGCTCGACGCCCATGTGGCCCGGACCGACGACGCTGTCGAGGCCGAGCGGGCCGTCGCGGCGAAGGAGCTCGAGCACGAGCGCGGCCGCCACAAGGAGGCACTCGCCGCCGAGCAGGCCCGGAGCGCCGCCAAGCTTTCGATGGAGTCGGAGCGCCAGGCCAGCGAGCTCGACGCCGTGAACGCCAAGCACGCCGCCGAGCTGGAGGCCGAGCGTGCGCGCCACGAGCTGCAACTCGCCGCCGAACGCACGCAACACGTCCAGGCACTCGAGGAGGCGCGTTCCGCGGGAATCGACGCCGGCCAGCTGGCCGCGATCGAAGCGCGCCACGCGGACCGGCTCGAGACCGAGCGCGCCCGGCACGCCGGCGAGGCCGACGCCCTGCGCGGCGAGCTGGAGACGCTGCTCGCACAGAGAGACGAATCGGCCGCGGAGGCTTCGGCCCGGCACCGTGAGGAGCTCGACGAAGAACGCGCCGCCCACGAGGAGCGCGCGGCCGAGCTACGCGATCAGCTGTCGGCCGAACGCGCCCGGCGTGAAGAGCTCGAGGCGGGAGCCACTGGCTCCGCCGAGACCGAGGAGCGAATCGCCAAGCTCGAGAAGCGACTCGGCAAGGCCCAGGCCAAGCTCGACGAGGAGCGCTCGGCGGGACAGGCCGAGCTCGACCGCCTACGTGCGCAGCTCGACCTGCTGGCCGACGCCGACGGTCGCGCCGAGCAGGCGCGCAGCGAATGCGCCCGACTGCGGGACGAGAGCGAGCGCCAGGCCGAGATCCACGCCGTGAGTGAGCGGGACCTGAACGACGAGCTGTCGTCCTCTCGCGAGGAGTCCGCCCGCCTGCGCGAGAAGCTCGACACGCTCCAGTCGCGCATCGCCGACGCCACCAAGGCGTTCGAGGCCATGGGCTCGGCCGAGCGGCGGCTCAACGAGATCGCCGAGGGCGTGAGCGACGACGGCGGGACCGCCGAGGGCCTGCGCGACGAGGGCCCGAACAGCGCGGCTGACCGCGGCTGACGCTCAGGCCAGCCGGGCGAGCAGACGTTCCTGGCCGGCCAGCGTCGTGCTGGTGGCCGAGTCGATCTCCACGTCGGTGAGGTCGCCGGGCGCGGCCACTCCCGTGAAGTTGACCGTCTTGTTGTGCTCGATTCGCCCGCGCAGTCGTGCCGGGTCCGTGCGCGACGGGCCTTCCACCAGCACCTCCATCGTGCGGCCCACGAAGCGTTGGGCGCGCTCGCCGGCGTGCCGCTGGACGAGCTCTACGAGCCGGCCCATGCGCTCGCTGGCCACCTCGTGCGGGATGTGGCCGTCGAGCTCCGCCGCCTCGGTCTCTCGTCGCGGCGAGTAGATGAAGGTGAAGGCGGAGTCGTAGCCCACCTCATCGACCACCTCGAGCGTCTCCCGGAACTCGTCCTCGGTCTCCCCCGGGAAGCCGACAATGATGTCCGTGGTGAGCGCGCAGTCGGGCACGAGCTCGCGGATCATGGCCACGCGGTCGAGGTAGCGCTCCCTGTTGTAGGTGCGGCGCATCGCCTTCAGCACCCGGCTCGAACCGGATTGCAGCGGAAGGTGGATGTGCGAGCAGACGGAGGGCAGCTCCGCGTGGGCGAGGATCACGTCCTCGCGAATGTCCTTGGGATGGGGACTCGTGTACCTGATGCGCTCCACTCCGTCGACGGCGTCGATCATGGAGAGAAGCTCGGCGAAGCTGGTTTTCGCCCCCCTGGGCAGATCGCGGCCGTAGGAGCAGACGTTCTGACCCAGCAACGTGATCTCGCGGACGCCGTCCGAGGCCAGCCGCTCCACCTCGCCGAGGAGCTCGGCCACCGGCCGCGACACCTCGCGCCCGCGCGTGGACGGCACGATGCAGTAGGAGCACGCGCAGTTACATCCGACGCTGATCTGGACCCAGGCCTGGAACTCGCGCGCGCGCTTCATCGGCAGGTGTCCGGTAAAGCCCTCGAACTCGAAGAACCCCTGCGCGGTGAGGCTGTCGCTCGTGAGGAACTCGGCGAGCTTGTGCACCTGGCCGGGCCCGAAGGCGACGTCGACGAACGGGAACTGCTCGAACACCTTCTCCTTCATCGACTGGGACCAGCAACCGCCGATGCCGACCACGCGCTGCGGATCCTCTCCCTTCAACCGCTTGGCTTCCCCCAGGTGCCCCACGAGCCGGTTGTCGGCCTTCTCGCGGATGGAGCACGTGTTGAACAGGATGAGGTCCGCGCCATCGCGGGCATCGACCTCCGTGTAGCCGAGCGACTCGAGCATGCCCTTCATACGCTCGGAGTCGTGCTCGTTCATCTGGCACCCGAAGGTGGTGAGGTGATACCGCTTCACGCCGGTCGAGGATAGCCTGGGCCGGATGAGTGACCTCGCGATCGTCCGGGCCGGCGCCGAGCGGCTCGACGATCTGCAGCCGCTCTGGAACGGGCTCAGCCGCCACCACGCAGAGGTGGCGCCGGAGCTCACGAGGATCGGTCCGCTGCGCCCCTCTACGGACTCGTGGCGGATCAGGCGCGAGCTCTACGAGGCCTGGCTGGCGGAGCCTGGCTCCTTCGCGCTCCTGGCCGAGCACGACGGACGGCCTGTCGGGTACGCCGTGGTGCATCTGCGCGGGCCCGAGGAGACCTGGGCGACAGAGCAGATCGGCGTGCTCGAGTCGCTGGCGGTGCTGGCCGGCGAGCGCGGCCACGGTATCGGCTCGGCGCTCGTGGCGCGGGTCTTCGCGGAGCTGCGGCAGGCGGGAATCGAGCACTTCGAGGTCGCCGTGATGGCCTCCAATCGAGATGCGGTGCGCTTCTACGAGCGCCTCGGCCTCACCCGCTTCCTTGTCACCTATCTGGGGCGGGTACCGGCGTGAACGCCGAGGTCAGCGGCTGAGCCGCTAGGCCAGCTCGGCCAGGCCCGGGTACCGGATCACGAAGCCGTGCTCGTCGAGCTCGAGCTCCGCGGTGAAGTCGTTGTCGAGGCCCGTGTAGCGCACGCGACCGGGCCCAGTGGCCTCGTAGCGCTGCTCTGAGCGCAGCACCTCCAGCTCCGGGACCGACACCCATGCCATCACGTGGTCGGCCGCCTCGCTGCCGAGCCGGCGCGCCGGCATGAAGTTCGTGAGCGGCGAGAGCGCCAGGTCGCAGTCGAGCGCTCCCTGGACGTCGGGCAGCGCCTCGCCGTCGGCGTGCCAGCTGCCGTCCGGCTCGCGCGTGAGCTTCAGTGAGCGCTCGCCTGCGGCCGTGTGCACTCGTGTCAGAAGCTCCCTGGTGATCAGGTCAGGATCGGTACGAAGCTCGTAGCGGAGCCGATGCCCACGGCCGATCTGGACGCCGCGCGCCGTCAGGGCTCCGTCGTCTAGCTCGATCGTGCAGGACTCGGCGCGCCATTCGTCGAGTCCCCTCCACACGTAGAAGAGCCTCACTGGGCGAAGCAGCCGGCTCGGCCGGCTGCGCACGATCGTTCACTTCGCATAGTCGGTGGCCCGGCTCTCGCGTATCACCGTCACCTTGATCTGACCGGGATACTCGAGCTGCTTCTCCACCTCTCGGGCGATCTCGTGCGAGAGCAGTGCGGCGCCGTCGTCATCGATCGTCTCGGGCTGCACGATCACCCGGACCTCGCGCCCGGCGTGCATGGCGTAGACCTTCTCGACGCCCTCGTGCCGGGTGGCGATCGCCTCGAGCTCGTGGAGGCGCTTTACGTACTGCTCGAGGGACTCCCCGCGCGCGCCGGGCCGGGCGCCGGACAGGGCGTCCACAACCTGAACGATCACCGCCTCGACGGTCTGGAGCTCGACCTCGTTGTGGTGGGCCTCCATGGCGTGCGCCACCGCCTCCGACTCCTTGTAGCGCCGCGCCAGCTCGCCGCCCACGAGCGCGTGCGGGCCCTCGGTCTCGTGCGAGACCGACTTGCCGATGTCGTGCAGCAGCGCAGCGCGTGCGGCCACGCGCGGATCGGCGCCCAGCTCCTCGGCCAGCATCGACGCCAGTCGCGCGCACTCGATCGAATGGTGGAGCACGTTCTGGCCGTAGCTGGTGCGGAAGCGCAGCTTGCCGAGCAGCTTGACCAGCTCCGGGTGGACCGAGCCGACGTTGGCCTCGAACACGGCCTGCTCGCCCACCTCAACGATGTGCTGATCGATCTCCGAGCGTGACTGGTGGAAGGCCTCCTCGATGCGCGCCGGATGGATACGACCGTCCTGAAGCAGCCGTTCGAGGGTCAGACGGGCGATCTCCCGGCGCACGCCGTCGAAGCCCGACAGCAGCACCGCCCCGGGAGTGTCGTCGATGATGAAGTCGATGCCGGTGAGCGTCTCAAGGGCACGGATGTTGCGGCCCTCACGGCCGATGATGCGGCCCTTGAGCTCGTCGGACTTGAGCTCCACGACGGAGACCGTGGTCTCCACCGAGTGGCTCGAGGCCACGCGCTGCATGACGGCGGCGAGGATGCTGCGCGAGCGCCGGTCGGCGTCGCGCCGTGTCTCCTCCTCCACCTGCCGGATCAGCCTCGCGCTCTCATGGCGCAGCTCGTCCTCGAGCTCGTGCATCAGGATCTGCTTGGCCTGCCCCGCGCTCAGCCCGGCGACTCGCTCGAGCTCGCGCACCTGCTTGCCCTTGGCGAGCTTGAGCTCCTCGCGGGCGTGGTCGAGGTTGCGCCCGCGGTCCTCGAGTGAGCGCTCCCGTTCCGCCAGCTGCTGGCTGAGCGCCTCGACCGAGCTCTCACGGGCGTGCAGGCGCTCCTCCTGGCGTGCGATCTCGGTACGCCGGGCCACCAGCTCCTCCTCGAGCCCGTCCTTGCGCCCGACCGTCTTCGGCTCTGCCGGTGCCCTGGCCTCGGGTGCCGACACGGCAGGACCGCCGGCCTGCACCGCCCTGGGACGCTGCACGAGCATCACCACCGCCACCGCGACCGCTGCCGCCACGAGCCCCGCCAACAGGATGTCCATTTCCGATGTCCTCTCACCGGCGCAGAGCGCCGGTCTCAGCCTCAGTTGGGATGAGCGGTGCGGCGCTTTCGCCGCAAGACACCAGACGTCGCCAGGAGCAAAACGCGCGCCTCTCAGGGCGCGCGCAGGCTGCCGCTTATGGACCCTCTCGAATGCTCCTTTCGAGAGGTCGGCATGAGCTTGTAGAGGTTACGGTCAAGGGAAAATCAGGCGATTTGCTCGTCTTTTGTCTCACGGCGGCCGTGCCGGCCGCGTCACATGAGGGTAACCCTCTGGACGGGCGCCCGCAACCGGCGCAGCGCGGCACCCGAACCTTGCCCGCCGCGCCCGGTCAGGCCGCCTCGGAGCGCCGCTCGAGCGTGCGCACGGCCTCGTAGGCCACCTCCGGCGTGAACCCGCGGCGGACCAGCAGGCGCCAGGCGCGGTCGCGCTCGCGGTCGTCGGCCGGCGCCACCGGAAAACGCCGCTCCAGGACCCTCAGAGCGGTGTGGAGCTCGGTCTCATGGCTGCTGTCGCACAGCGCCGCGTCGACGAGCTCGGGCCCGACGCCGCGTCGCCTCAGATCCCGCGCGATGCGGTCGCTGCCCCACTGCTCCAGTTGACGCTTGTCCTCGGCGAACTGCCGGGCGTAGCGGGCGTCGTCGAGGAACCCGCTGCGGGTGAGCTCGGCCACGGCGTCGTCGATGGCCTGAGGGCCCACCCGCTTGCGCTCAAGACAGGTGCGCAGCTCCTCGACCGTTCGCTCGCGGCGCGAGACAGCCTTGTAGGCGAGATCGATGGCCCGCTCGGTCTCCGACCGCCCACCCGGCGGCGCCGCGGCCTCGAGATCGAAGTCGTCCATGCGGGAGGAGTCCGGCCGGTCCGGCTAAGCGGCCTCCCGGTCCTCGGCCGGCGCGGCGGGCGGCTCCGCGCTCTCCGGCTCCGCAGCGTCGTCGCCCGCGTCCTGACCGACAGTGGCCAGCGACGCCTTGGCGGGCTCCACGCCGAGGGCCTCGTAGATCTTGCCCTCGATCTCCGCCGTCACGTGAGGGTTCTCCCGCAGGTAGCCCTTCACGTTGTTGCGACCCTGCCCCAGCCGCTCCTCTCCGTAGGAGAAGAACGAGCCCGACTTCTGGACGATGCCGTGCTCGATGCCCAGGTCGAGGATGCAGCCCTCGGAGCTGATGCCCTGGCCGTACTCGATGTCGAACTCGGCCTGGCGAAACGGAGCCGCCACCTTGTTCTTGACCACCTTGACCCGCACACGGTTGCCGATCGCCTCAGTGCCCTCCTTGAGCGTCTCGATTCTGCGGATGTCGAGCCGCTGGGAGGAATAGAACTTGAGCGCGCGGCCGCCGGGCTGCGTCTCGGGAGAGCCGAACATCACGCCGACCTTCTCGCGGATCTGGTTGGTGAAGATGCAGAGCGTGTTGGCGCGGTTGAGGTTGCCGGCCAACTTGCGCATCGCCTGGGACATCATCCGGGCCTGCAGACCCACCGACTGGTCGCCCATCGCTCCCTCGAGCTCCACCTTGGGCGTGAGCGCGGCCACGGAGTCGATCGCGACGATGTCGACCGCCCCGGAGCGGATCAGCAGGTCGGCGATCTCGAGCGCCTGCTCCCCGTGATCCGGCTGGGAGACGAGCAGCTCGTCGACGTCCACTCCTATGCGCTTGGCGTACACCGGGTCCATGGCGTGCTCGGCGTCGATGAAAGCGCAGATCCCGCCCATCTTCTGGGCGTTCGCCAGGATGTGGTAGAGCAGCGTGGTCTTACCGGAGGACTCCGGGCCGAACACCTCGACGATCCTCCCGCGCGGCACACCGCCCACGCCGAGCGCCAGGTCGAGCGACAGTGCGCCTGTCGGCACGGCCGCCACCTTCACCTGGTAGGCGTCGTCCCCCATCTTCATGATCGAGCCCTGCCCGAACTGGCGCTCGATCTGGGTTAGCGCCCCCTTCAGCGCGGCCTCGCGCGCCTGGGCGGCCTTCTGCTGCTCCTTGTCCATGCTGTTTCTCCTCGAAAGCTCTAGAGGGTCACAAGCTAAGAGGGAGCTCGGACGTATGTTCGCCCCCGTGAGATAGGGTCGAGAATCGAGGAGCCGCCGTGTACCGATACGACCAAGCGAACCCCTTCCACCGGCTGATTCGCTGGTCCGGCTCGCTGCCCCCGATCTCGTGGCTCTACGCGCGCACGCTGCACCACATCGATCGCGTCGTCTATCGCGCCACGAGCGGACGTAAGACGTTCACCTCGCTGGTCACGGGGCTGCCCGTGGTGCAGCTCACCACCACGGGAGCGCGCAGCGGCCTGCCCCGCACGCTGCCCGTCCTGGGAGTGCCCGAGGGTGATCGCCTGATCGTGATCGCGTCGAACTTCGGCCAGGACAACAACCCGTCCTGGTACTACAACCTGCTCGCCCACCCGCATGCGGAGATCGTGTTCGAGGGGACGAGCCGCCAGGTCGAGGCGAAGGAGCTGAGCGGCGCCGAGCGCGAGCGCTGGTACGCCCGCGGGGTGGACATCTACCCGGGCTGGACGAGCTACCGCCGCAGGGCTGCGCACCGCGAGATACCGGTGATCGAGCTGCGGCCCTCCTGACGCAGGGCGTCAGCGGCGCATGCACACCCCGACCTCGGTCCGGTACGGGATCGTGACCGGACCGGAAGCGGCCAGCGCCCGGGCGGCGGCCAGCACCTCGGCGCGCTCGCCGGCCGGCAACGCAGCCACGAAACTGATCGATCCGATCCGGTCCGCCATGCCGCGGGCGTCGAGCGTCTGGTGGTTGGCAAAGCGCTCTTCCTCGAAAGGCCCGAACAGGTCGGTGCAGCCTGCGAAGGCGGCGCGCCAGGCGTCGGTCGCGTGGCTCGGCGTGTCGCGGCGATAAGGCGCCAGCAGCGCGTCGATTGCCCGGTTCACCGGGCTGGCCTGGTCGCGGCGGTTCCAGACGAGCGCGAGCGCACCGCCCGGCCGCAGCACACGATGGATCTCCGCCAGCGCCACCGGGCCGTCGAACCAATGGAAGGCCTGGGCCACGGTCACTGCGTCGGCGGTGGCGTCGCCGAGCGGGATGGCCTCAGCCGTCCCGCTCAGAACCCGCGCCTCGGCCGGCAGGGCGGAGCGCATCTCGGCCACCGGCTCCACGGCCACGACCGCCGCTCCGGTGGTGAGGAGCGCCCTCGTGAGCGCCCCGGTTCCCGCCGCCAGGTCGAGCACCGTGCGCCCGGGACCCAGCTCGAGCCGCTCCACCAGCCAGGCGAGCGCATCGCTCGGATAGCCCGGACGGCCGCGCTCGTAGGCACCGGCCGCACGCCCGAAGCCAACCGCCGCGTCGGGATGGATGTCGCTCATCGGAGGCTCCGCTGCGCGAGCGGCTCGTACAGGGCGCCCTGGGGCCGGAGCGTCGACCGGTAGAGGGTGAGCCGGGACGCCTCGAACGGCTCCTGGGGTGCCGCCAGCTCAGCCAGCGGGGGCACGCGGCGGCGGCCGCGCTTGACGCGCGCCAGGGTGAGATGAGGCCAGAAGGGCCGCTTTTCCGGGCGGTACCAGCCGCCGGCTTCGAGCGCACCCGACGCGGCGGCCTGCAGCGCCGCGGCGCGGTCGTCCTCGTCGGCGAGGTCGAGGGCGAACAGCCGCGGCGCCCGTGGAGGCAGCGGGCGGACCTCCCCGGCGGCCAGCAGCGGTGGCGCTCCCCCGGTCCCGCTGAACGCCGCCTCGGCGATCTCGCCGGCGACCTGCTCGTCCTGCCAGCCCAGGAAGACGAGGGTCACGTGGAGAGCCTCGGCGGCGACGGGTCGCAGATCGTCGCGCCCCGCCACGAGCCCATCGCGCCAGTCCGCCAGCTCCGCCCGCGCGCCCTCGGGCAGATCTAGAGCTACGAACATCCGGCAGCGCGGACCGCTCAGGGAAAGCCGTCCTCGCCGCTGAGGGCGCGGCGCAGCAGGTGCAGCGCCACCGTGGTGGAGCGGTCACGGATGTCGGCGCGGTCCCCGGGAAGCAGCGCGCGGCGCGTGAGCCCACCCCCCTCCGCCAACCTCACGCTCCAGCAGACGGTCCCCACCGGCTTGTCCTCCGTGCCTCCGTCGGGACCGGCGATGCCGGTGACCGACACCGCGGTGTCAGCTTCGAAGCGGCGCAGCGCCCCGTCGGCCATCGCCTCGGCCACCTCCTCGGACACCGCCCCGTGCGCTTCGATCAGCGCAGGCTCGACACCCAGCACACCGACCTTCGCCTCGTTGGCGTAGGCCACCACGCCGCCGGCCACGTAGGCCGAGGACCCGGGCCGGTCGGTCAGGCGTGCCGCCACCAGGCCCGCGGTGCACGACTCGGCCGTGGCGAGCTGGCGGCCGGCGAGCAGCGCAGCGACCTGGTCGTCCACGCGGGAGCCGTCCTCGGAGAAGAGCTCGCGGCTGTGACGTTCGCGTACGAGCTCCATCAGCCGCTCGTAGGCGCCGGCGGCATCGGGCTCGTAGCGGGTGACCATCTCGATCTCGCCCCTGTGCAGGCAGGTGGTGATCTCGAGCGCCTCGAACCCGTCCACGTCGCGCTCGGCGTCACGCAGCGTCTCGGCCAGGCCCGACTCCGGGAGCCCGAACATCCGCACCATCGTCTGCTCGTAGGTGGTACGCCCGGCGATCGCCTCGCGCACGGGCTCGGTCTCCACCGCCACCGCCCACATCGGGTGTAGCTCGCGGGGCGGGCCGGGCAGCACCACCACCGTCGGCTCGCCGGGCACCACAACACCCGGCGCCGTGCCCACGGGATCGATCACCAGCGCGCCCTCCGGGATCAGCGCCTGCTTGCGATTAGCGGCGCGCATGGCCTCGGGGTCCCAATGGCTGAAGCGCTGCATGAGCGGCTGGAGGATCTCGAAGATCCGCCGCTCGAGCCGCTCGTCGAGCACCAGCTCGCGCTCACTGAAGCGCGCGACGACCTCCACGGTCATGTCGTCCGCGGTGGGCCCGAGGCCGCCGCTCGTGATCACGAGATCGACCTTCTGGGCGGCCATGAAGCGCAGCTGCGACTCGATGTCCTCGGGCCGGTCCCCGCAGATCGTGATGTGGGCCAGCTCCACGCCGAGCTCGAGCAGGCGGTCGGACAGCCAGGGCCCGTTGCGGTCCCGGACCCGCCCGGTGAGCACCTCGGTGCCGGTCACGACGATTCCCGCCCGCGCCGCCATCAGCTCACGCGCAGGGCCGCTCGCCCGAGGGCAGCGCCCGCCTCCCCCGAGGCGTGAACGCGAAGCCCACGGGCTCCGGGCCGGACTCGATGGCCACCGGCTTGCCGTTCTTTCTCATCTCCACGTCGGTCTTGCCCAGATTCACCCGCAGGCGCTTGCCGCGGAACGTCTGAGGGGAGTCGATCGTGTTCTCGAAGAGCACCTCGGTGTCCGGCCCCCGGTCCACGCAGACGTAGGTGGGAGTGAGCGGAGCGATACGCAGGACCACGCGCTTGGGCACGGCGCGTTTCTTCTTCTGGCCGCCGGCCGGGCTGGTCGAGGTCTGCGTAGCCGTGTCGGCGGCCTCGTCGCCACCGTCGTCTCCGTTGTCCGAGAGCAGCCCGATCGCCACCAGCGCGCCGACGATGGCGACCACCACGAGCAGCAGCACGGACCCCGCCCCCACCCGCGGTCCGCCGCGGCGGCGGTCGCGGGCCAGGTTGGGTGGGCCGAGCGACCGCAGGTGCTCCACGTCGTCGCCGGCCTCGTAGCGGGTCCGGTACTCCTCCAAGAGCAGCTGCGGGTCGAGCCCGAGCAGCTCGGAATAGGTACGCAGGAAGGTCTTGACGAACGTGGGCCCGGGCAGCATCCCGAACTCCTCGTTCTCGAGGGCACGGAGGTACTTGGCCCGGATCTTGGTGCGCTCCTCGACGTCGGCGATGTCGAGCCGCTGCCGCATCCGTGCCTCGCGCAGGGTTTCCCCGATCGTGGGCATGGAGCGGGGATTCTGACGATCGCGCCCTAGTCCTCGGCGGGCGCGCCCACGGCGGCGTCGGCGAGGCTCTCCAGCACCCGTGGGAGGTCGGCCTCCGTGATCAGGACCTGGCGTGCCTTGGAGCCCTCATAGCCCGAGATCACGCCCCGGCGCTCCATCATGTCGATGAGGCGTCCCGCGCGCGTATAGCCCACCCGTAGGCGGCGCTGGAGCATCGAGGTGGACGCGCTGCCCATCTGCACCACGGTGGCCACGGCGTCGCCCAGGAGATCGTCCTGGTCGGGGTCGAAGTCCCCCTCCGCGGCCCCTTCCTCCGCCTCGGGCTCCACCGCCTCGAGCAGCTCCTCCTGAAGCTCCGGCTCACCCTGGCGGCGCCAGTGCTCTGTGAGCTTCTCGATCTCCTCCTCGGCGATGAAGGCGCCCTGGATCCGGGCCGAGCGCGACTCGCCGGACGGCCGGAAGAGCATGTCTCCCTGACCCAGCAGCGACTCGGCTCCGTTCTGGTCGAGGATCACCCGCGAGTCGGTCTGGGAGGAGACCGCGAACGCGATCCGAGCCGGGACGTTGGCCTTGATCATGCCGGTGATCACATCGGCGCTCGGCCGCTGCGTGGCGAGCACGAGATGGATGCCCACGGCGCGCGACTTCTGGGCCAGCCGGATGATCGAGTCCTCCACGTCGGCCGGGGCGACCATCATCAGGTCGGCGAGCTCGTCGATCACGCAGAGGATGTACGGGAGCGGGGCCTCGCCCTGCTTGACCCGGTAGCGGTTGAGCTCCACCAGGTTGCGCGTCTTGGCCTGGCTCATCACCCCGTAGCGCTCCTCCATCTCCTTGAGCAGGTTGGCCAGCACGTTGGCCGCCAGGCGCGGGCTCGTAACCACCGGGGTGAGCAGGTGCGGGATGCCCTCGTAGTAGTTGAGCTCGACCCGCTTGGGGTCCACGAGCACCATGCGCACCTCGTTGGGCGAGGAGCGCAGCAGCACACTCGAGAGCATCGCGTTCACGCAGCCGGACTTGCCCGAGCCGGTGGTGCCGGCGATCAGGATGTGGGGTTGCTTGGCCAGATCGGTGCCGATCGCCTTGCCCGCGATGTCCTTGCCCAGCCATACCGAGAGCGGCGACCAGCCGGACGGAGGATCCTGGAGCACGTCGCCCAGGTGCACCATGCGGCGCACGCGGTTGGGCACCTCCACCCCCACGGCCTGCTTGCCCGGTACCGGAGCGAGGATGCGCACCTGGTCGGCGGCCAGCGCATAGGCGATGTCGTCCTTTAGCTGGGCGACCTTGGACATCTTGATCCCGGGCGCCAGACGCAGCTCGTAGCGGGTCACGTGCGGGCCGGTGACCGTTCCGATCACCCGGGCGTCGACGCTGAAGTGGCCGAGCGCCTCCACGAGGGCGGCTCCAACCTTCGCGATGCCCTTGGTGTCGACCTTCTGGGCCCCGTTGGCGCGCTTCAGGAAGGAGAGCTTGGGCATGCGGTAGTCCACGCCCTCGGACTCGGTCACGGGCGAGCGACGATGGCCCATCGGGGTGAGCTCCTCGGCCGTCGGCTCGGGTTCATCTACGTCGGGCACCGGCTCCGGGAGCGCCTCCGGCTCGGGCTCCTCGTCCCATACCGGCTCGTCCGGAGGCTCCTCATCCTCGTCGCCGTAGAGGTCCGGGTAGCGCTCGGACGCGTCGAGCGCGGGCGCCTCCACGTGGGTGGCGCGCACCACCGGCTCGCGGTCCTCCGGCTCGGGCGGCTCCATCGGCTCGGGTTGGGCCTCTGGCGGTGCCTGTGCGGAGAGCGGCCGCGTGGGCAGATTGAGGGTGTCGGCCGTGCGCCGCACCCGGTCGCCGGTGGTGGAGGCGGCCTGGCGGGTGGCGGCCATCAGGCCGGCGATCGACGCGCCGGTGAGCAGCAGGACGCCCGCCAGCAGCAGGAACACGAACAGGATGTGGGAGCCGGCGACCGAGAAGAGCTTGCTGGAGCTCCACAAGAGCGATTCGCCCACCGCTCCGCCGTGGCGCTCGAGGTAGGAGGGGTCGAAGAAGCCGTCGCGCGGGGTGTCGCCTGGCCCGAGGCCGAGCGAGCCGGCCGCGAACCCGAGCGTCAGGGCCGCCCCCAGGCAGGCCGCACCGGTCTTGAAGGGGTGGGTGCTGGGCAGCGACGGGCGCATGATCAGGATCGCGCCGGCGCCGAGCAGGGCCACGGGCGCCGCGTAGCCGACGGCGCCGAACAGGAACTGGATCGCGTCCGCAAGCGCGGTCCCGAGCCGCCCCCCCGCCCAGCCGAAGTAGAACACGCACGTGAAGAAGGCCGCGAAGGCGACCAGCCCGAGGCCGATGAGATCCCAGTGACGCTGCTCCAGGCGCGGCAGGTCGACGTGGGGCAGCCAGGCCGCTCGGGAACGACGGCGCTTCGTCCGGCGTGATGCAGGCATCCCGAGGTCATTCGACGGCCGGGACCCGCCCCCTGCCCGGCGTAGGACTCCGCAGTGCGGCGTCGAAGCCCGGGCTCGTGTCCGAGGTCGCCATGGTGATCCTCTCCGCCGGGGTGGGTGCGCTCGCCGGGGTTGTGACCACGGCCTGGAAGAGCCGCAAGGACCTCGAGGTCCAGTACGACATCGACCTGCGCGAGCGCCGCATCGAGGCGTACGCCGAGCTCTGGAGGCTGCTCGAGCCGCTGGCCGACTACTTCGAGCCGGGAGCGGTGACCCGGGCATCGGCCCGTGAGCTCGGCCAGGATCTGAGGCGCTGGTACTTCAACACCGGCGGACTGGTGCTGTCAGCCGCCACCCGGCCGGCCTACTTCAACCTCCAGCAGGCGCTCGAGGGGGTGAGCGCGTCCGGCGAGTCGGGCGGTCTCGGCGAGGAGCGCGTGGAGATCGTGAAGGCGCTGGCCAGCCGCCTGCGCACCACTTCGACGCGCGACGTGGCCACGCGGGTGGGCTCGCGGCTGGGCCCGTCCATCGCCGCGCGGCTGAGCGCACCGTGGCGGCGCAGCGTCGCGCCGCTGCGCGTGAGCGTCGACCGGCGCTGGCGCTGGTCCTCCGGGACGCCCGAGCCCGCTCTCTTCGTGGTCGTCGAGAACGTGACCGATCGCGATCTCGAGGTCCTGGGAGTCGACGTGGCGGGCGCGGGCACAGCGGTGAGCGCCGAGGGCGAGACCGGGCTCATCCTGCAGCCCGGCGAGAACCGCGAGCTGACGGCCGCGGCCGACGACGCGCTGGCGCCCGAGGTGACCGTGCGGCTCGCGGGCCGCAGGGCGTTCCGCTCCGGCCGCCGGCCCGGGGTGCCGCTCCAGAGCCACCTGCTCGGCGCAGACAGCCCGGGGCGACACTCCGAACGACGGCTAGCCGTGGCCCAGTTCGGCGCGGCCGCGCGCGGCCTCCCTACCATGACTTGACATGGCCGGACGTCCGAGGGTGCTCGTCGTGGAGGACGACACCGATATCGCCAGCGTGCTGCGCCGCTCGCTCGACAAGGAGGGCTACGAGGTGCGCGTGGCCGGCGACGGCGAGGCGGCTCTCGTGGAGTCGGGCAACTTCGAGCCCGACGCCGTTGTGCTCGATCTCGGCCTGCCTCGGCTCGACGGCGTCGAGGTCTGCCGGCGCCTGCGTGAGGACGGCGACGTGCCGATCCTCATACTCACCGCCCGCGACGGCGTGGACGCTCGCGTGGAGGGCCTGGACTCGGGCGCCGACGACTATCTGGTCAAGCCCTTCGAGCGCGATGAGCTCCTGGCCCGGATGCGCGCCCTGCTGCGCCGTCGGCCCCCGCGCGGCAGCGCGTTCGTGGTGGTGGGCGACCTGCGGCTCAACCCGGACACGCGCGAGGTGTTCCGCGGCGACCGACAGCTCGAGCTCACCGCCCGCGAGTTCGAGCTGCTCGAGCACCTGATGCGAAACGCGCGCATAGTGGTCTCGCGCCAGGCGCTCCTCGACGAGGTGTGGGGCTATCACCCGTTCGCCGAGACCAACACCGTCGACGTCTTCATCTCGAACCTGCGCCGCAAGCTCGAGGCGGACGGCGAGCCGCGGGTGCTGCACACGATGCGCGGAGCGGGCTACGTAGTGAGGGAAGAGGCGTGAGGACCCGACTGCCGGTGAAGGTCAAGGTGGCCGTGGTCACGGCGGCGCTGACCTTCGTGATCCTGTGCCTGTTCGCGGCGGTGATCGGGGCGGTGGCCGAGCAGCGGATCACGACCGGCTTCGATGATGAGCTGCGCGCCACCGCGGCGGACCTCGAGAACGACCTCGAACCGCGCATCGACGATGCCGGCCAGCTCCGAGTCAACCGTGATGCGCTCGAGGGTGCGGCTGCGGGCGGCGCGCTCGTGTTTGTCGTTCGCGCCGACGGGCGGGTGCTTTACCCGGAGGGCGCGCTGTCGGCGCTCGGGCCACCCGACGCGGCCGGCGTACTCGACATCGGCGACTACCGCATGGTCTCCCGGGCGCTGGTCACCGCACCTCGCTCATCCGCCGCGCCGTTCGGGCTCGACGGCCTGATTCCCCGGCCGGTCGCCGAAGCGCGTGCCTACGTGCAGTACGCCAAGCCGGAGGGCAGCCTACGGACCACCATCAATCGCGTTCGCCTCTTCCTCGCCCTGGGCGTGCTCGGCGGTACCGGTTTGGCCTTCCTAGGCGGCCTGGTGGTGGCCCGGCGCGCCATGCGGCCGATCTCCGGCCTCACCCGGGCGGCGCGCGAGGTGGCACGCACACGAAATCCAGAGGTGCGCCTGCCCAAGCCGCTGGCCAACGACGAGGTCGCCGATCTCGCCTACACGCTCGAGGACATGCTCGGAGAGCTGGGCGCGGCGCGTGGCGAGACCGAGGCCACCCTCGACCGCCAGCGCGCTTTCGTGGCCGACGCCTCACACGAGCTGCGCACGCCGCTCACCAGCATCCTCGCCAACCTCGAGCTGCTCGAGGGGGAGCTGGACGGCGAGCAGCGAGAGATGGCGGCCTCTGCGCTGCGCTCCTCCCGTCGCATGAGGCGCCTGGTGGGCGACCTGCTGCTGCTGGCCCGCGCCGACGCGGGCCGCGAGGCCCCGCGTGCGCCGGTCGACCTGGCCGCGGTTGCCACCGAGGCGGCGCTGGAGGCCGGTTCGCTCGCGCCCGGAGACCCCGTCTCGGTGGATGCTCCCGAGCCTGTGGTGGTGATGGGCGTGGAGGATGACCTGCACCGCCTGGCGAGCAACTTGGTCGAGAACGGCTTGATCCACACCCCGCAGGGGACGCCGGTGACCGTGTCCGTGCGCCGCGACGGCAGCTCTGCCGTTCTCGAGGTGGCCGACCGCGGTTCCGGAGTGCCGCCGGCCTTGCGCCGACGGGTGTTCGAGCGCTTCGCCCGCGGCGGTGGCGACGCCGCCCCGAGTGGCGGCAGCGGCCTGGGCCTCGCCATCGTGGAGGCGGTGACCGAGGCCCACGGAGGCTCGGTCGAGCTCGGCGAGGCCGAGGGCGGCGGCGCCCGCTTCGTGGTCACCCTCCCGGCGGCCCCGCAGCGCTCCGATGACCCCGCTAGCGTGTTGTCGCCTACTGAAGCGATCCCGGATTCCTAGGAGCTCCTGTCGTGAAGTCGTTGCTGCATAGGCGCCCGTCGCCCGCATTGGTCATCGCCTGCATCGCCCTGTTCGTGTCGTTGTCGGGGGTCTCCTACGGGGTGGCTACCGGCTTCATTGACAGCCGGGAGATCAAGAACAACAGCGTGCGCACCAAGGACCTGCGCAACAACGACATCCGCACCAGGGACCTGCGCAACAACGAGGTGCGCGGGGTCGACCTCCGCAACTCGACGATCCAGAGCCGCGACATCGGGATCAACCAGGTCACGGGAACCGATGTGCGCGAGAGCACCCTCCAGAAGGTGCCGAGCGCGGCGACGGCGGACAGCGCGACGACTGCGACGAACGCAACGACTGCGGGCACGGCAGCGAACGTCGGCGGCCTGACCGTGAAGAAGTTCTTCGCGAAGCTGCCGACCGGGGCGGCGAACGTCGAGGTCTTCCGGGGCACCGGCTTCGTGCTGTCGGGGAGCTGCACCGGCGGCACAGCGACCCTCACGATGAACGGCATCACGGGCGCGCCGGAGACCAACGCGGCGTTTGAGGGCGACTCGGGGGCCAGCGCGACGTCAGGCTACGACGCCGACCTCAACCCGGGCGACGACCTAGTCCTAAGCGGAGTGAACAACACCGCCACCGGCACCGCCGTGGTCTCCACGACCGCCGGCGCAGTGAGCACGATCGTCTACGCCGCCCAGGACGCCCCGGCGTTCCAGGGCGAGAACGTCTGCGCGGTGCGCGGGACGGTGACGGCGGGCTAGATCAAAGTGAAGACGTAATTGCGGCGGTGTCGCCGCCGCAATTGCGGTCTCACCGTGCGGTGCCCGCCCGGCGCCTAGACCTCCACCACCACCGGCAGGATCATCGGGCGGCGCCGCAGGCGCTCGTAGACGAACGCCGCCACGTCGTCGTGGAGGTGGTCCTGGAGGAGGTCGATCTCCCTGACCTCCTCCTCAGCCGACGTCGTGAGCGACTGCTCTACGGCGCCGCGGAGCTCGTCGACGAAGCCGTCGTCGTCCTCCACGAAGGGCACGCCCCGGAAGATCACCTCGGGCGGGGCCACCGAGCGCCCGTCCTGCTCGGAGATGGTGGCCACCACGATGAAGATGCCGTCGGCGGACAGCATCCGGCGGTCGCGCAGCGCGACGTCCTCGATGTCGCCCACGTCCACCCCGTCCACGAAGATCATCCCGGCCTGCTCGGGCTCTCCGAAGCGCGCCCCGGACGAGGAGATCTCGAGCGGCAGGCCGTTCTCGCCCCGGAAGATCGCCTCGCGGGGCACGCCCACCGCTTCGGCCAGCTCGCCGTGAAGCCGTAGCCGCCGGTGGTCGCCGTGAACGGGCATCACGTACTCCGGGCGGACGAGGTTGAGCATGAGCTTGAGCTCCTCGGCGTAGCCGTGACCCGACGCGTGGACGGGCACGTCCGCCGCGGTGATCACCGTGGCCCCGAGGCGATAGATGCGGTCGATCGTCTCGTTCACCGCCCGCTCGTTGCCCGGAATCGCGGTGGCGGAGAAGATCACGGTGTCGCCGTCGTGGAGCTCCACCTGCGGATGGTCGCCGTGTGCCATCCGGCGCAGCGCGGACAGGGGCTCGCCCTGGCTGCCGGTGGAGATGATCACCAGCTTGTGGTCCGGGAAGTCCTCGATCTCGCGGGTCCCGACCAGCAGGCCGTCGGGTATCTCGATGTGGCCGAGCATGCTCCCGATGTTGGTGTTCTTGCGCATCGAGCGGCCCACGAGCGACACCTTGCGCCCGAGCTGCGCGGCGGCGTCCACCACCTGCTGCACGCGGTGGATGTTGGACGCGAAGCACGTGACGATGATGCGCCCGCGGCAGCGCGAGAACACCTCCTCGAGCCGCGGTCCCACCGAGGACTCGGACGGTGACATGCCCGCGCGGTCGGCGTTCGTGGAGTCCCCGCAGAGCAGCAGCAGGCCCTCGCGGCCCAGCTCGGCCAGGCGCGAGACGTCCGCGGGAACGCCGTCCACCGGGGTCTGGTCGAACTTGTAGTCCCCGGTCATGAGCATGGTGCCGAGCTCGCAGCTGAGCGCCACGGCGAACGCGTCCGGGATCGAGTGGGCCATCTTGACCATCTCGACCGAGAACGGGCCCGCCTCGAAGCTCTGGGTGGCCAGCACATCCTCCACTTGGACGTCCTTGAGACGGTGCTCGTCGAGCTTGGAGCGCACCATGGCGGCCGTCAGCGGTCCGCCGTAGACGGTCGGGACGCGGTCGAGCTCGCGCAGGACGAACGGCAGCGCGCCCACGTGGTCCTCGTGCCCGTGCGTGAGCACGATGGCGTCGATGTCCTCCGCCCGATCGCGCAGATAGGCGAAGTCGGGGAGGACTAGATCGATTCCGAGCTGATCGGGCGCGGGGAACATCAACCCGGTGTCCACCACGACGATGCGGCCGTCGTACTCGACGACCATCATGTTCTTGCCTATTTCCCCCAGCCCGCCGAGGGGCAGGACACGCAGGCTGCTCAAACTGCCGCCAGCAGGTTGTGGCGTTCGAGCGCCTGGCGGATCACCGCCAGCTCCCGTTCGTCGGCCTCCACGAGCGGGAGCCGCAGGCCGCCGACATCGTGGCCGGCCAATCCGAGGGCGGTCTTGATCGGGATCGGATTGGTGGTGACGGTCATCGCCTCGAAGAAATCCTTGAGTGAGGCGTCGATCTCGTGACGGGAGTCGGGCTCGTCGATCATGCGCCTCATCTCGGGGCCCACCAGGTGCGAGGCCACCAGGATGCCGCCGGTTCCGCCCATGTCGAGGACCTTGGCGAGCACGTCGTCGTTGCCCGCGAGTAGGTCCAGACCGTCGATCGGGGCGAGGTCCTCGTAGCGCGCCTGCTTGACCGCCACGATGCCGTCGATCTGCGCGAGTTCGGCGAGCAGGTCGTTGGGGATGTCCGTGACCGTCCGGCCGGGGATGTTGTAGACGATGAGCGGGAGGTGGGTGGCGCCGGCCGCGGCCCCGAAATGGGCGAGGATGCCGCGGCGGTTGGGTTTGACGTAGTAGGGCGTGACCACCAGTACGGCGTCGACGCCGATCTCGGACGCCCGGGCGGTCAGCTCGACCGTGTGGCGGGTGTCGTAGGTACCGGTGCCGGCCACGATCGTGGCCTCCTCCGGGCACTCTGCCACCGCCAGCTCCCACAGCCGCGCCTTCTCGTCGTCGGTGAGGGTCGCGCCCTCGCCGGTACTGCCGGCCAGCACCAGTCCGTCCGAGCCGTTCTCGAGCAGGTGGCCCATGAGGCGGACGGCGGCGGCCTCGTCGAGCTCGCCGTCCGCGTCGAACGGCGTGACCATCGCGGTGAGGATGCCTTCTATCGCCATGTCCGGGCGGCCGAGCGCGCCGTCACTGCTGGAGCGGTTTGAACGGGTCGGGGGTGGCGTTGGCGTCCCCATCCGGGGCCGGCTCGGCCGCGGGCGGTGGAGTGACGCTCGCCGGCGGCGCGTCCTCCCGCACCGGGCGCCCGTGCTCGTCGTAGCGCACACCCTCACCCTCGGGCGGGGTCTGCTGCGACGGCTGGTTGATGCTCTCCTGTGCTTCGTCGAGCTTCTGCTGTGCCTGCTCAGCGAGCTTCTTCGCCTTGTCCATGAAGCCCATTCGCTTCTCCTCGATTCGCGTCGCCGCACGATAGCGCGCGTGCAGGACTACCGGAACACCTACTGCAAATGACAGAATCGAGGGTCTGCGTCATGTCCGAGGAGCGCGATTACAGCCAGCGCAGCGCCATCCAGAAGCTTGGTGTGAAGCCCGAGCAGCGGATCGAGGTCATCGGTGACGTTGGCCCCGGGCTACGCCAGGACGTCAAGGATGCGCTGGGCCGCGGACTCGTCCGGTCGGGCGAGCTCGACGCTGCGATCGTGCTCGTGGAGTCCGAGGAGGAGGCGCAGGCGGCCCTGGTTCGCTACCGCGCGCGCCTGCGCGACACCGGCTACCTGTGGATCATCACCCGCAAGCGGGGTCACGACCACTACATCAATCAGATGACGCTCGTTCCGCACGCCAAGCGCGTGGGCCTGATCGACAACAAGACCTGCTCGATCGACGACGAGCGCTCGGGGATCCGCTTCGTGGTGCCACGCGCCCTGCGCGGCGGCGGCCGTCAGACAGCGGCCTGACGGGCGGCGTCCTCGCCCGGCCGCAATACCCTCAGCGCCGTGACCAGTGCCAGAGCGGTCATCAGCACCGCGCTGGCCACGCACCACTGGCAGATGGCGTCGATCTCGAACAGCTCGAGCCAGGTCAGGTAGAGACTGAAGCCGAAGCCGGCGAGCGCGAGCACGGCGCCGCCCACCCGGCCGGCCTCACCCGGCACCGCGAGCGAGGCCAGGATCAGGGCGTAGCCCGCCAGCCCCAGCACGGCCACCGGAATTCCGGCCAGCTCGGCGTAGTCCGAGTTCTGCACCCGCTCGCAGCCGCCCCCGCCGCCGGCGCAGATCGGCTCGAGCTCGGCGTAATGGACGTAGGTGAGGTAGCCGGCCACGCCCAGGCCGAGGAGCGCCAGCAGGACGGCGGCCCGTCGCAGCGCTCGGTCGCTCATCCCCCTCCGAGGGCCGTGTCGAGCGCGCTCGTGAAGCCGTCCGCATCGAGCGAGCTCACCTCGAGCGGCTCGGGCATCGCCCCGCGGCGGACGATGAAGAAGCTCGGCGTACCGGTCACCCCGAGTGCCTTGGCCTGACGGTCCGCCTGCCGCAGAAGGCGCGTCGCGGCCGGGCTGTCGAGATCCTTCGATCCCTGCGCGACGTCGAGTCCCGGGGTGTCACGCGCCAGGCCGCGCAGGAACTGGTCGGTCGCGTAGCCGGAGTTCTCGGGTCCCTGATTGCGGTAGAAGACCTCGCTGAACTGCCAGAGCCGGTCCTGCAGGGTCGCCGCGGCAGCCACGTCCGCGCCGCGCTTGGAGTCCGGGCCCAGGAACGCCAGCAGCCGCAGCTGCAGCTTGAGCTTTCCCGTGCGCACGTACTGGTCGACCACCGTGGGCAGAGCCTGGGTGGCGTACTCGGCGCAGAAGGGGCACTGGAGATCGGCGAACTCGAGCAGCGTGGCCGGGGCATCCGGGTTGCCGAGGGTCACGCCCCGCTGTGGGATGCCGGCCAGTCCCTCCTGGGTCTTGGCGGCGGTGGTGTCGGTACCGGTCGTGCTCGGGTCGTCATCGCCGCCCTGGCTGATCACGATGGCCACCACGACCACCACCAGCGCAAGGGCCACCGCGCCACCGAGGATGGCCAGTCGTCGTGTGCGGTCGGAGCCGGAGCCCACCCTGCGGAAAGCTAGAGGAGATGCTCCAGGCCGACGACCGGCGAGCGCTCGAGCGAGCCCACCCGCCGGACGGCCAGCAGCACGCCGGGCATGAAGGACTCGCGGGCCACCGAGTCGTGGCGGATGGAGAGCGTCTGCCCGAGGCCGCCGAACAGCACCTCTTGGTGGGCCACGAGGCCGGGGAGGCGCACCGAGTGGATCGGCTCGTGCACGTCGCCCCCCGCTTCGCGGATCAGCTTGGCGGTGCGGGCGGCGGTGCCGGACGGCGCGTCGACCTTGCCGTCGTGGTGCAGCTCGATGATCTCGCAGTCGGGCATGTGGCGGGCCACCTGCTGGGAGAGCTGCATCATCAGCACCGCGCCGATGGCGAAGTTGGGGGCCACGAACAGGTTGCCCTCCCCCACGCCCTCGAGCTCCGAGAAGTCAGCGCCGGTGGTGCCCATCACGCAGTGCACGCCGGCCTCGACACAGGTCCGCGCGTTGGTGAGCGCGCTGTCCGGGGTGGAGAAGTCGACGACCACGTCGGCGTCGCCGAGCACATCGGGGATACCCAGCTCCAACAACGGGTCGGCTCGGCCCACCAGCGCCATGTCCTCGGCGCCCTCCACCGCCTGGCACACGGTCTGCCCCATGCGCCCCGCGGCGCCGGAGACCGCGACGTTGATCACGCCGCGGCGGCGAGAGCAGGGCTCACGGCCTCGATGGCCGCGCGGAAGGCGGTCTCGTCGCCTCCGACGCCTGCGGCCGAGAGCCGCTCCGGCTGCCACAGCTCGCGAGCCAGCGTGTTCACGTCGTCGAGCGTCACCGCGTCGAACGCGGCCAGCAGCTCGTCGACGGTGAGCACCGGCACGCCCATGAGCACGGAGCTGCCGAGCCGGTTCATCCGGGAAAGGGTCGATTCCATCGAGAGGACGGTGCGGCCCTTGACGTTCTCGCGGGCCCGCTCGAGCTCGTCCTCTGACACGCCTTCCTCCTGCACGCGGCGGAGCTCGCTGCCGATCACGTCCATGGCCTCGCCCACGTTGTCGGGACGGGTGCCCACGTAGACGGCCACCTGGCCGGTGTCGGCGTAGTGGCTGGCGTAGGAGAAGACGGCGTAGGCGAGACCGCGCTTCTCGCGCACCTCCTGGAACAACCGTGACGACGTGGAGCCGCCGAAGATCGTGTCGAGAACACGCAGTGCGAAGCGGCGGTCGTCACCGCGTGGGATCCCGGGGCCGCCGACGCAGAGGTGGTACTGCTCGGTCTCCTTCTGATGGAAGCGCAGCGAGGGCCCGATGCCGTTGGGCGAAGCCGCAACGGCCGGCACCTCACCGGTGCCCGGGAACGCGCCCTCCACGAGAGCCACGATCCGTTCGTGCTCGAGGTTGCCCGCCGCGGCCACCACGATGTTGCCGGGCACATAGCGCCCGTCGTGCCAGGCCGCGATCTGCGGTACCGGCACCGAGGACACCACGTCGGCGCGGCCGATGATCGGCCGGCCAAGCGGATGGTCGCCGAACACGGCTCCGGCCAGGACGTCGTGCACCTTGTCCTGGGGCTCGTCCTCGTACATGGCGATCTCCTCGATCACCACCTGGCGCTCGGAATCGATGTCGGGATAGACCGGCCGCAGGACCATGTCCTGCAGCACGTCGAAGGCGCGCTCGAGGTGCCCGTCCAGGAAGCGCGAGTAGACCGAGGTCGTCTCCTTGCCGGTGCCGGCGTTGACCTCCGCCCCCATCGCGTCGAAGGCCTCGTCGATCTCGAGCGATGTGAAGCGATCGGTGCCCTTGAACAGCAGATGCTCCAGGAAGTGCGAGATCCCGGCCTGTTCGGGCGCCTCGTCGCGGGAGCCCGTCCGGACCATGAACCCGAGGGCGATCGAGCGGACCGAGGGCATTGCCTCGGTAACCACCCGGACCCCCGAGTCCAGGGTCGTCAGGCGTGCCTGCTCGGTGCTCACTCGGAGCGGCCCCGATCCCGGTCGCGGTCGCGGTAGCCCGAGCGCTCGCGGTCGCGCCGGCCGCCGTTGTCGCGGTCGCGCCGGCCGCGGCCGCGGTCTCCGCCGCGGTCGCCACGGCCGCCCTTGTCGCCGGTGCCCATCGAGGCGAGCTCCTCGGCGGACTTGCCGGAGATCTCGGGGTCCTCGGCCAGACGCAGGCCGATGCGGCCGCGCTCGCGGTCCACCTCGACCACCTTGACCTCGAGCTCGTCGCCGCGGTTGACCACGTCCTCCACCGTGTTCACCCGCTCACCGGGCTTGAGGTTGGAGATGTGCAGCAGGCCGTCGGTGCCCTTGGCCAGCTCGATGAAGGCGCCGAACGTGGTCGTCTTCACGACCTTGCCGGTGAACTCGTCCCCGACCTCGACCTCCTTGGTCATCGAGCGGATCCGGTCGGTCAGGGCGTCGCCCTGGTCGCCGCTCTGGGCGTAGATGCGCACCGTGCCGTCGTCGTCGATGTCGATCTGGGCGTCGAACTCCTCGGACAGCGCCCGGATCGTCTCGCCGCCCTTGCCGATCACCGCGCCGATCTTCTCGGTGTCGATCTGGATCTGCGAGATGCGCGGGGCGTACTGGGACAGCTCGGCCCGCGGCTCGGCGATCGCGTCGTGCATCTTGCCGAGGATCGTCATGCGGGCGTCCTTGGCCTGCGTGAGCGCGTCGCGCAGGATGTCGAACGTCACACCGGTGATCTTGATGTCCATCTGGAGAGCGGTGATGCCCTCGGAGGTGCCGGCGACCTTGAAGTCCATGTCGCCGAGGTGGTCCTCCACGCCCGCGATGTCGGTGAGGACGATGTAGTCGTCGCCCTCCTTGATGAGGCCCATGGCCACACCGGCCACCGGCGCCTTGATCGGCACGCCGGCGTCCATCAGCGACAGCGTCGATCCGCAGACCGAGGCCATCGAGCTCGAGCCGTTCGACTCGAGGATGTCCGATACCACGCGGATCGTGTACGGGAAGTCCTCCACCTTCGGCACCACCGGCAGGAGCGCCCGCTCGGCGAGCGCGCCGTGGCCGATGTCGCGGCGCTTGGGGCCGCGCATGAAGCCGGCCTCACCCACCGAGAACGGCGGGAAGTTGTAGTGGTGGAAGTAGTGCTTGGTCTCCTGCAGGCCCAGCGTGTCGAGACGCATCTCGTCACGCGTGGTGCCGAGCGCGGCTACCGAATAGGCCTGCGTCTGTCCGCGGGTGAAGATCGCCGACCCGTGCACGCGGGGCGCTGCGGGAACCTCGATCCAGATCTCGCGGATCTCCTCGGCGGCACGCCCGTCGGGACGCTTCTTGTCCACCGCGATGCGGCGGCGGATGGTGTCCTTCTCGAGCTTGTCGAACGCGGCCTGAACCTGCGAGCGGCGCTCGTGGTAGGTCTCGGGCTCGTCGGGGTTGCCGGAGAGCGCCTCGAGCGCCTCCTCCTCCACCCTCTTCGTGGCGTCCTGGCGCTCGAGCTTGTCCACCACCTGGGTGGCGGTCTCGAGGGCGGCTCCGAAGCGCGACTGCACCTCGCTGAGCACGGCCTCGTCCACCTGCAGCGGCGTGAACTCGCCCTTGTCCTTGCCGGCCTGCTTACGCAGCTCGTGCTGCGCCTCGCAGAGGCGCTTGATCTCGGCGTGCGCGATGTCGAGAGCGTCGAGGATCTCAGCCTCGGTGATCTCGCTGGCGCCGGCCTCGACCATCAGGATGGCCTCCTCGGTGCCCGCCACCACCAGGTCGAGCGGGGACTCGAGCAGCCACTCCTCCTCGGGGTTGACGAGGAAGTTGCCCTCGCCGTCCTGGCCGATGCGCACGGCGCCGACCGGCATCGGGAAGGGGATGTCCGAGACCATCAGGGCGGCGCTGGCGCCGTTCATGGCCAGGATGTCGTAGGGGTGCTCGTGGTCGATCGACATCGGGATCGACACCAGCTGCGTCTCGCGCCGCCAGCCCTTGGGGAAGAGCGGGCGCAGAGGCCGGTCGATCATGCGGGCGGTGAGCGTGGCCTTCTCGCCGGCCCGACCCTCCCGCTTGAAGAAGCTGCCGGGGATCTTGCCCGCGGCGTACATGCGCTCCTCCACATCGACGGTAAGGGGCAGGAAGTCGACGTCACGCGTGTTGCCGGCGGTTGCCGTGCAGAGGACCTTGGTGTCCCCGGCGGTCACGACGACGGAGCCGCTCGCCTGCTTGGCGAGCTTGCCGGTCTCGAACTCGATCGAGCTCCCGCCCATCTCGAGCGAGACCCGGCTCACGTCAAAACTCATGTATTTCCTTTCGGCCGCCTCCGGTTGGCGGCATGGCTTTCGTGTGTTCCCTTTAGAACGCGAAGAAGGCTAGCAGCGGCCCAGCCGCGAAATCAGCTCCGGACCGGGGACGCCGGGGTACGGGTTGCCCGCCACGAACTGCGTCGGAGTGGTCATCACGCCGGCCGCGATCCCGCTGCGAAAGTCGCGCTCCACCCGCTCTGCCCGGGTGTCCGAGCGGCGGTCGGCGTCGAAGCGGGCCACGTCGAGGCCCAGCCGCTCGGCGCGTTCCCAGAGGTGGGGGTCGTCCAGGTGCCCCTGGTCCTCGAGCAGGGAGTCGTGCATCTCCCAGAAGCGGCCCTGCCGGCCCGCCGCCTCGGCGGCGTAGGCCAGCGCGCGGGCCCGCGGGTGCTTGGACGTGACCGGGAAGTGGCGGAAGACCCGCGTGACCGGCAGCTCCTTGAGGACCAGGTGCGCGGCCGCGCAGTACGGGCACTCGAGGTCGGCGTACTCGATCACCACCGGTCCCGAGCCACGAACGTGGTCGTCCGGGCCGGGATCAGGCGGCGGAGCGCTGCTCCAGGGCGTCGAAGATGAGGTTGGCACCAGGAATCTCGAGCGGGTGCGACTGGTGAGCCCATTCGACGCTGCCGTCCGGCCCGACCAGCACGAGCGCACGGCCGGCCACTCCGTGGCTCTCGGCCCACACGCCGTAGGCCTTGGCCACCTCGCCCTTGGGATGGAAGTCGCTGAGCAGCGGGATGGTCACGCCGAGGTGCTGTTGGAACGCCTTGTGGCAGAAGGCGCCGTCCACCGAGATGCCCACCAGCAGCCCCCCGCGCTCTTCGATCTGGGGCAGCACCTCCTGGTAGACGTTCAGCTGGTCGGTGCAGGTCGGGCTGAAGTCGGCGGGGTAGAAGACGAGCACCACCCGGCGCCCGCTGAAATCGCTCAACGAGACCTGATTGCCGTCCTGGTCGGGGAGCGTGAAGTCCGGCGCCGCCGAGCCGGGCTCGATCATCGGCGGAGGCCGAGCTCCTGGATGAGCGCGCGGTAGCGGTCGATGTCCGCCCGCTGCAGGTACTTGAGCAGCCGCCGGCGCTTGCCCACGAGCATCAGCAGGCCGCGACGCGAGTGATGATCCTTGCGGTGCTCGCGCAGGTGCTCGGTGAGCTCGTTGATGCGCGCGGTGAGCAGGGCCACCTGGACCTCGGCGGATCCGGTGTCGCCATCGCCCCGTCCGTACTTGGAGACGATGTCACGCTTGGCGTCGGCAGTCAGCGTCATGCGACGCGAAACCGTAGCAGGCACGCCATGCACCATTCACACCCGGATATAGCGGATAATCCGGCGGCCGCCCCGGCTGGACGGGCTTGTAAACGTCCGGCAGTTGCACCATTCTTCGTGACGTCGGTAACTAAGGAGGACACGTGCACTCCGCACCCCCATGCACGCTGAGGCTTCCTGGCCCCAGCCGGCGAATAGTGGTGGAGCCCCTTGAGGCTCCCCTCGATCCCGATCCCGCACGGCGCACGCAACCGGCGGAGGCGCCCGTCAAGCGCCCGCCGCAGCGCCCGCCCAAGGAGCGTGAGCCAGTCCCGAGCCGGTGATCGGGCAGCGTTCCAGCCCGGCTCCGGCCGAGCCGCTGATCGCCGGGGCGGTTCACGGGCTGCGTGCGTGGACGGTGGAGGGTGAGCGCATCTCGGCCTGGATGCAGGGCCAGCAGTGGGAGACCGGCGGAGCACCCACCCGTGCCCGCTGTCTGAACGGGGCCGGCCACCTCGCGCCGGGGACGGCGTGCGGCTGCGGCCTGCACGGGTTCCATCCCTGGTCGCCGCTGGCGCGGCGCGCACTGAAGGGGAGCGTCCGGCCCGGCCACGTGGCCGGCATCGTCGAGGCGTGGGGCGAGATGGAGATACACACCGACGGCTTCCGGGCCGAGCTGGCCCGTCCGCTGGCCTTCTTCCTGGCCGTGGATGCCGGGCCGGCCCGGCGCGCCTGCGTGCACGCGCTGGCCGCCGCGCACGGGGCGCACGTTGTCGACTTCGCGGATACCCCCGACCTGCGTCAGGTGTGTGCCGCACTCGCCCCCGCCGCCCTCGACGAGCGGTTCGTGCAGGCGCTGGTCCCGAGCGATGGCGAGGAGACTCACCCGCCGGCTCGCGCCGGGGAGCGCATCGCCGCGGCGGCCGACTGGCTCGGCTTTGCCGTGGGCATGGCCGTTGTGCTGGCGGTCTGGGGCCTGATCGGGGCGGAGGCGCTCAGCCTGGCGGCCGACCTGCTCGCAGATTGACCGCCTCGCGCTCGCAGATCTCGGCGGCCTGGGCCACGTCGCGATTCATCTGCACCACGAGCTCGTCCACCGAGTCGAAGCGCTGCTCGCCGCGCAGCCGCTCGAGGAAGGCGATCCGCAGCGTCTCTCCGTAGATGTCATCGTCGAAGCCGATCAGGTGGGCCTCCACCAGCAGGCCGCGGCCGGTCTGGAAGGTGGGCCGCACGCCCACGTTGACCGCCGCCGGATAGCCGTGCGCCCAGGCGGCGTAGACGCCGTGACCGGGAGTCACGTAGGCGTCGTCGGGCACGAGATTGGCCGTGGGCATGCCGAGCGTGCGGCCGCGCCGGTCGCCGGTCACCACCTCGCCCTCGAACAGGAACGGCCCGCCGAGGAAGTCCGCCGCCTCGCGCACCTCGCCGGCGGCCACGAGGCCGCGGATGTGACTCGAGGAGATCGTCTCCCCCGCGGCCGCCACCAGCGGGGTCACGCTGGTCTCGAAGTCATCGTGCTCGCTCAGGAACTCGGCCGTGCCGCGCGCGCCCTTGCCGAAGCGGAAGTTCTCCCCCACCGACACGCGCTCGGCGCCCAGGCGGTCGATCAGCACGTCCTGGACGAACTCCTCGGCCGTCTGCTCGGAGAAGCCGCGGTCGAAGGGGATCACCACGAGCTCGTCGACCCCGAGCCCGGCGATCAGGTCGCGCTTGACCGGGAAGGGACTGATCAGCTTCGGCGTCGCCTCGGGGTGGATCACCGAGAGCGGGTGCGGGTCGAAGGTGAGCACGGTGTCCGAGCCGTCGATCACGGCACGGTGGCCGCGATGGACTCCGTCGAACGTGCCGATCGCCATTCGGCGGGGTCCGGAGCCCGGTACGACGTCGTGAAGCGAGACGACCTTCATGCGGGCGCGAACACTACGACGGGCCGGAGTTCTCCATCGCGCGGCTCGGCGATCGCCACCAGCCGGCCGTCGTGCGTGAGGCGCAGGAACGGCGCGGCCTCGCCCTCGTCAGGCAGGCGCCGGCCATGGCTCACCGCCTCCGCCTCGGCGGTCTCGAGCTGCCGTTCCGGCAGGAACGCCAGCGCCTCCGCGAGCGGCAGCAGGCGTTCGGGGTCTGCGTCCTCCAGGCGAAACGGGCCGATGGCCGTGCGCTCGAGCTCGTCGCAGTAGGCGTCGCCGAGCTCGGCCACCAGCACGCGTACGTAGGTGCCGGCCGAGCACTCGATCTCGAACGCCGCCCGCTCGCCCTCGTGCCACAGGAGCTCCGAGCGGTAGACGGTCACCGGGCGCGCGGCCAGCTCGGGCCGCTCCCCGCGGCGGGCCAGCTCGTACGCGCGGCGGCCGCCGACCTTCACGGCCGAGTAGGCGGGCGGGCGCTGAAGCTGCTCCCCCACGGGTATCTCGAGCCGCTCCGGCGGGCGCCCCGTCTCGATGAGGGTGCCGTCGCGGTCACCCGTGTCCGACGTCCAGCCCAGCCGCGCGACCACGCGGTAGGTCTTGGGCAGAGCCATCAGGAACCGCTGCGCGCGCGTGGCCCGGCCCACCAGGACGAGCAGGAGCCCAGTGGCGAAGGGGTCGAGCGTGCCCGCGTGGCCCACCTTCACGCCCCGCGGGAGCGCGCGTCGCACACCGGCCACCACGTCGTGCGAGGTGACCCCCTCCGCCTTTCGGTGCAGGAGGACGCCGTCGCCCTCGAGCATCTACGGCCGGAGCTGCTCGCCCACGTGGGCGCGGAGCTGACTCAACAGCTCGGGGAACGGCAGGCTGCTGGAGAAGCCGGCGGCCTGCGGATGGCCTCCGCCGCCGAACTCGCGGGCGATGCGGGAGACGTCGACGCTCCCGTCCGTGGCTCGCAGGCTCACCTTGCGCATCCCGTTGCGGCCGTCGGCGAGCTGGTCGCGGACCAGCACCGCGATCTTCGTGCCCTCCACGGCGCGGACGTGATCCACCACGCCCTCGGAGTCGGTCTCGAACGCGCCGGTGGCCTCGTAGTCCGCCTTGTCGAGGCGAGCCAGGGTGATCGTGCCGTCGTCGTAGCGCTCCACACTGGCCAGCGCGCGCTGGAGCAGCTGCAGGCGCCGGAAGGGCAGGTCCTCCCACAGTCGCCGGTAGACCTGATGCGGCTGCACGCCGGCCTCGATCAGCTCGGCGGCCATGCGGTGGCTCATCGCCGACGTGTTCTCGTACATGAAGCGCCCGGTGTCGGTGACGAGGCCCACGTAGAGGGCGTCGGCGATGCCGGGGGTGATCTCGGCGCCCAGCTCCTTGGCGAGCCGCCACACGATCTCCGCGGTGCTCGAGGCCACCGAGCACACGAGGTTCACCGTGCCGAAGCGGGTGTTGTCGTGGTGGTGATCGATGTTGAGGATGTGGAGGCCCTCGGCCTGCAGGAAGTCGACCGGCATGCGGTCGATGTTGCCGCAGTCGAGGAAGACGATGGTGCGCTCGGCCACGTCGTCGGGCGGCTCGCCCACGAGGCCGTCGAACGTGAAGCCGCGGTACTCCCAGGGCAGCGGGAACTCGCCGGGCGACATGAACATCACCGAGTCCTTGCCCAGCTGCTCGAGGATCCGGTGCATGGCCAGCAGCGAGCCGAGCGCGTCGCCGTCGGGGTTCTCGTGCGTGGTGAGCAGCAGCTTGTCCGCCTCACGCAACTCGTACAGGACCTGATCCTGCTCCCGCTCGTCGGTGGCGATGCTCACTCCTCGTCCTCCAGCAGCTCCGTGATGCGCATGCCGCGGTCGATCGACTCGTCGAAGATGAACTCGAGCGTGGGCGTGCGCTTCATGCGCAGCTCGCTGCCCAGCGCCGCCTGGAGCACGCCGTGTGCCGAGCCGAGACCGGCCAGCGTCTCGCTGCGCTCATGCTCATCTCCGAGCACGCTCACGTATACGCGGGCATGGCGCAGGTCTGGGCTGGTTTCAACGGCAGTCACTGTCACGAATCCTATGCGTGGGTCTCTAAGTCCTTCGGCGATTCTCGCTGAGACGATCTCGCGGACCGCCTCGTTCACCCGACGCATGCGTTCGGCCATCCTAGAGAAGATCCTTCTTCGACTTGAGGTGCAATTCCACACTTACCCCATCAGGAAACATCGAGTGCACCCAGCGCTCGAGCGCCTCGGATCTATGCCGCAGCTCGCCGGACTCCCGCCCCACCAGCGCCGCGGTGACCTCGGCGCGCTGCCACAGCTCGTGATGATCGGTCTCGGCCACCGCTGCGCCGAAACGCCGTTGCAACTGCGCCTTCACCGACGACAACTCCCTGCGTTTGCCCTTGAGGCTCTCGTTGTCGGGAAAGTGGAGCTGGATCTCGATCAGGCAGACGAAGCTCAAGAGAGCGTCTGCTCAACCCTGCGCGTCTCGAAGACTTCGATCACGTCCCCCTCCTTGGGGTCGGGGTAGTTCTCGAGCACCACTCCGCACTCCATCCCCGCGGTGACCTCGCGCACGTCGTCCTTGAAGCGCCGCAGCGAGCCGATGCGGCCGGTGTAGACCACGGTTCCGTCGCGCACCAGGCGGCACTGTCCGCCTCGGCGGATCGTCCCGTCGGTCACGTAGCAGCCGGCGATCGTGCCGACGCGCGAGGCCCGGAAGGTGGCCCGCACCTCGGCGGTGCCCACCTGGTCCTCGACCTCCACCGCCTCGAGCAGTCCCTCCATCGCGTCGCGCAGGTCCTGGACGATGTTGTAGATCACGCCGTAGGTGCGGATCTCCACGCCCTCCTGGTCGGCGACCTGGGCGGCGTTGCCCACGGGACGTACGTTGAAGCCGATGATCACGCCGTCGGAGGCCGAGGCGAGCATCACGTCGGACTCGGCGATTCCGCCAACGCCCTCGCGGATGATGTTGACCTGAACCTGGTCCTGGGGCAGCCGCGCGATCTCGTCCGCCAGCGCCTCGAGCGAGCCGGCCACGTCGGCCTTGAGAACCATGTTGAGCTCCTTCTCGCCGCGCTCGGCGCGGGCCAGGACGTCCTCCAGCGAGACGCGGCGGCGGGCCTGGCGGGCCAGCGCCTCCTGCTTGACGCGTATGGCGCGCTCGTTGGCCACGCGCTTGGCCTCGCGGTCGTTGTCCACCACGTGGAAGTGCTCGCCGGCGTCGGGCACGGCGTCGAAGCCGAGGATCTCGACCGGCATGCCGGGAGTGGCCTCGTCCACGCGCTGTCCGCGGAAGTCGTTCATGGCGCGCACGCGGCCCCAGGTGTCGCCCGCCACCACCGAGTCGCCGATCTTCATGCGACCGCGATGGACGAGCAGGGTCACCACCGAGCCGCGGCCGGGGTCGAGGCGCGACTCGATCACGAAGCCGGACGCCTGGGCGTCGGGGTTGGCCCGCAGCTCCTGGATCTCGGCCAGGGTGACCAGTGTCTCCAGCAGATCCTCGAGGTTCTGGTGGGTCTTGGCCGAGACGTCCACGAACTCCGTGTCGCCACCCCAGTCGGCCGGCGTGAGGCCCTGCTGGGCCAGCTCGCCGCGGACGCGGTTGGGGTCCGCGCCCTCCTTATCGATCTTGTTGACGGCGACCATCACCGGCACCTCGGCGGCCTTGGCGTGGTCGATCGCCTCCACGGTCTGGGGCATCACACCGTCGTCCGCCGCCACCACGATCACGGCGATGTCGGTGACCTTTGCGCCACGGGCGCGCATGGCCGTGAAGGCCTCGTGACCGGGGGTGTCGAGGAAGGTGATCGTGTGGTCGTCGTGATGGACCTGGTAGGCGCCGATGTGCTGGGTGATCCCGCCCGCCTCGCCGGCGGCCACCTCGGTCTCGCGGATGGCGTCGAGCAGCGAGGTCTTGCCGTGGTCGACGTGGCCCATGATCGTGATCACCGGCGGGCGATAGATCAGCTCTTCGTCGGTGTCCTCGTACACGGGCTCGGGCTCGACGTCCTCGGCCGCGGAGACCATCTCGACCTTCTTGTCGAAGCCCTCGGCGAGTACCTCGATGGCCTCGTCGGAGAGCGTCTGGGTGAGCGTGGCCATCTCGCCGAGCTCCATCAGCTTCTTGATCACCTCGGGGGCGCTGAGCTGGAGTGACTCGGCCACCTCCTTGACCGTGGAGCCCGAGCGCACCGTCACCGCAGGGTCCTCGGCCTGCTCGGCCTCGAGCTTTGCCCGCGCCTCCGCCTCGAGATCGGGCTCCACCCACTGGGGGCGGCGCCGGCGCCCGCGGCCGCGACGGGGCGGCTGGGACTGCTGCGGCGGACCGGGACGGTCGCGCCGCGAAGCCTGCGAGTCGATGACCACACGGCGACGCCGGCCGCCGGTGTCGCCGCCGCCGCCCTCGCCCGCGCGTCCTCCGCGCGTGGGGCGCGATCCGCGTCCTCCGCCGGACCCGCCGCCCTGGCTACCTTGTCCGCGCCCGTCGCCGGGACCGCCTGGTGCGCGGCCGGACCCGGGACCGCCCTGTCCGCGCCCGCCTCCAGGCGCTGCCGGGCCGCGTCCGCCGCTGCGGTCGCCCTGGCGGGGCCCGCCGCCGCGGGAGCCGCCCTGTGAGGGCTCGCCCGGTGGCGGGGCGTCCTGCAAGATCCGGGGCCCGCGGCCGGCGGGCCCGGCCCGGCGCACCTCGCCCTCCGGCGAGGGCGCTTGCTGGATCGAGCGCCGTTCCTGGCCGTCGTCGCTCCCGGGCGAGGCGTCGCCATCGCGCGGCGCCTCGGCGGCGGGCGGGGCGGGCTCAGCAGGGGCTGCGGGAGCAGCGGAGGCAGCGGCCGGCTCAGGGTCGGCCGCCGGAGCGGCCTTGGGCTCGCTCGGAGCGGGCGCTGAAGCCTGATCGGCGGCCGCCGGAGCGGCGCCGTTGCCGAAGGCGCGAGCGGCGTCGGATTCCTCGACGCTGGATGCCGGAGCCGTGACCTTCAGGCCGGCCTGCTGGAGCACCTGCAGGGCCTCCTTCGAGGTGATCCCGCGCTCCTTTGCTATCTCGTGGACGCGCTTCTTCGCCATTCTTGAACTAAGTCTATGGTCTCCTGATCGATCCTTACGGGTGCCCGAAAGGCGCGCACCAGTGGGCGCGCCCTGGCGAGACTAGCGGCACACTCGGGCTGGGCACACACGTAGGCGCCGCGCCCGTGAGCGCTCGTGGACGGGTCGGGCCGCACCCCTCCGTCGTCACCGCGAACCAGCCGAAGCAGCTCCCGCTTTGGAAGGGAGCGCCCGCAGCCGACGCAGCGGCGCAGTGGCTCTACGACTCCTCAGCCCCCTCCGGCTGCGCCGGGGCGTCGCCGGCGCCGTCGGCCTCGGCCTCCGCTTCGGCCGGCGTCTCGCCGATCTCCACGTCGGCCTCGACCGCGCCTTCCTCGGCCTCTACGACGATGTCCTCCGACGAGGCCAGGTCGGCCGCGATCTCCTCCTCGACCGCCTCCTCGCCCTCATCGGCCACCGGCTCCGGAACCTCGCCGTCGCCGGCCGGCTCGCCGCCGTTGCCGCTCTCGTCCGGCGGCACCACGTAATCGGTGGGCTGGTCGGTGAGAGCCTGGTGGGCCGGCAGCCCGCAGTAGCGCGACCCGGGGAGCGAGGCGTTGGGGCAGCGCTTGCCGTTGGCAAGGATGGCGGCGCAGCGGCCCGAGACCTCCTCCTCCGCGTAGCCCATCTCCGCCTCTTCCTCGGCGAACTCGGTCTCCGAGCGGATGTCCACCCGCCAGCCCGTCAGGCGAGCGGCGAGCCGCGCGTTGAGTCCGTCCTTGCCGATGGCCAGCGAGAGCTGGTCGTCGGGCACGATCACGGTGGCCTGCTTGGCCTCGTCGTCCACCAGCACCTCGCGCACCCGGGCTGGTGAGAGGGCCTTGGCCACGAAGCGGGCCGGCTCCTCGTTGAAGGGGATGATGTCGATCTTCTCGCCGCGCAGCTCGGATACGACCATGCGCACGCGCGAGCCGCGCGGGCCCACGCAGGCGCCCACCGGGTCCACGCCCGAGGCGTGCGAGACCACGGCGATCTTCGAGCGGTAGCCGGGCTCGCGGGCCACGTTCTGGATCTCCACGAGACCGTCGGCGATCTCGGGCACCTCGAGCTCGAACAGCGCCCGGATCAGCTCCGGCGAGCGCCGCGACACGATGATCGACGGGCCCTTGGCCTGGTTCGAGACGTCGGTGATGATCGCCTTGACGCGCTGGCCGTGGTCGTAGCGCTCACCGTGCACCTGCTCGCCGCGCGGCAGCAGTGCCTCCACGCGCTCGCGCAGCTGCACCAGCGTGTAACGGGAGTCGGACTGCTGGACGATCCCGGTGATCAGCTCGCCGAGCCGGTCCTCGTACTCGTCGAAGACGTTGTCGCGCTCGGCCTCGCGGATCCGCTGCAGGATCACCTGCTTGGCCGTCTGCGCGGCGATGCGCCCGAAGTTCTCGGGGGTCACGTCGGTTTCGTCGATCTGGTCGCGGTACTGCATCAGCCGCTCCTGATCGATCTCGGGCGCCTCGGGGTAGACGAGCTCTCCGGTCTCGGGGTCGACGGTGGGCTCGCCGGCCTCCTCCTCGACCTCGTCGAGCAGCTGCTCCTCCAGCTCGTCCGGCAGGATCAGCTCGTACACGCGGAAGTCGCCACTGCCGCGGTCGACCTCCACGCGGGCGTACTTGGCCGCTCCCGGCGTCTTCTTGTAGGCCGAGAGAAGAGCATCCTCCAGCGCCGCCATGAGGCGGTCGGCCGAGATTCCCTTTTCGCGCTCGAGGACCCCTACGGCCTCCACGATCTCCTTGGTCATCCGCCCCCCCTTGAATCCGTCCCTACGCCGCCGGCCGGACCGGCGGCTTCGGACAGCAGGTTGCTTCGATTGATCTCCGAGTACGGGATCGAGACGACCCCTTCGTCGGCGGCGACGGTCACGGCGTCGTCGCTCGCGCCGACCAGCTCCCCGGTGAAGCTCTTGTGTCCGTCCCTCGGCTCGCGCAGCCGCACGCGGGCGCGCCGGCCGAGGAAGCGCCGGAAGTGGTCGGGCTTGGTGAGCACCCGCTGCGGCCCCGGAGAGGAGACCTCCAGCGAGTAGTCGGCCAGCAGATCCCGAAGGTGATGGGTCACGCGCTCACAGAGCTCGAGCGAGACGCCGTCGGGATGGTCGATGAACAGACGTAGGCGATCCGAGCCCACGCGCTCGCATGCGAGCAGCTCGACGTTCGGCTCGTCTGTTCGGAGCCGCTCCTCGATGGCGGGCTGTAGTGGATCGGTCTGCATCAGGTATGAAAAAGGTGGGCTGCGAAGCCCACCTCCAGGCGCGGTGCCCTGGGGCGACCGCGTACGACTGAAAGTCCTAGCGACCGACGATTATAGGCGCTTCGCTCCCAGTTATCGGGAGGCCTTGCGGGTGACGGCGGAGCGTCCCGCTCAGAGTTGCAGCGACTTGGCCTCGAGGAACTCGTGGACGCCGTAGAGGCCCATCTCGCGGCCGTGGCCCGACTGCTTGTAGCCCCCGAACGGCGCCAGCGGGTTGAAGGCGCCGCCGTTGATCTCCACCTGGCCGGTGCGGATGCGTACGGCCACCCGCTTGGCGCGTTCCTCGTCACCCGACCAGACGCCTCCCGAGAGCCCGTAGATCGAGTCGTTCGCGATCCGCACGGCGTCCTCTTCGTCCTCGTAGGGGATGATCGCGAGCACCGGACCGAAGATCTCCTCCTGCGCGATCGTCATGTCGGTCGTGACGTCCGAGAAGACCGTGGGCCGGACGAAATAGCCGCTCTCGAGCCCCTCGGGCGGCGCCTCGCCGCCGGTCACGAGCCTGGCCCCCTCGGCCCGGCCCTTCTCGATGTAGCCGCGGACGCGCTCGCGCTGGGTGTCGGACACGAGCGGACCCAGCATCGTCCCCTCGGTGAAGGGGTCGCCGGGCGTGAAGGACTCCGCCACCACCGCCGCGATTGCCTCCACCTGGTCGAGCTGCTCGCGCGGCACCAGCATGCGCGTCAGAGCGCTGCAGGTCTGCCCGGAGTTGAGGTAGCACTTGGCCACGCCGTCGGTGACCGCCTGCTCGAGGTCGGCGTCGTCGAGGATGATGTTGGGCGACTTGCCGCCGAGCTCCAGCGACACCGGCTTGACCGCCTGCGCGGCCAGCTCGGACACGCGCCGTCCGGCGCGCGTGGAGCCGGTGAACGAGACCATGTCGGTCTCGGGGTGCGAGACGATGGCCTCGCCCACCACGGGCCCGTAGCCGGTTACGAGGTTGAAGACCCCCGCCGGCAGGCCCACCTCTTCGCAGATCTCCGCGAGCGCGAAGGTGCACAGCGGCACGACCTCGCTGGGCTTCAGCACGACCGTGCAGCCCGCGGTGAGGGCCGGGGCGAGCTTGTTGGCGATCTGGCTGAGCGGATAGTTCCAGGGGGTGATCGCGGCCACGACACCCACGGGCTCACGCACGATCAGCGAGTTGCCCACCTCCTCCTCCCACGCGATCTCCTCCACCAGATCGGGCTGGGACGAGAACGTGAGCGCCGGCAGGCCCACCTGGACCATGCGCGACAGCGTGAGCGGCATGCCGAGCTCGGTGGCGATCAGCACGCCCAGCTCGTCGCCCCGCTCGGACAGCTTGGCTCCGATCGCCCCCGCCAGCTGCGCGCGGTCGTAGGGCGAGGTGCGCGACCAGGAGTCGAACGCGGCCCGCGCGGCACGCACCGCGCGATCGGCGTCCTCGGTGCCGCCCTCGGGAACGCGGCCGAGTACCTCCTCCGTGGCCGGATTGATCACGTCGATCGTGCCGGAGCCGGCGGGCTCCACCCACTCGCCCCCGATGAAGAGGCGGTCGCGGACCAGGGCGTCTGCTGCGATGGCTGACATCTGTGGGCCTCCTTCAGGCTCTGGCGGTGGCGGGGGGCTGGCGGGGGCGGCGGCGAGGATCGCCTCGCTGGTGCGCCGTGCCAGGGCCATGATCGTGATCATCGGGTTGGTGCCCGACGCCGTGGGGAACGCGCTGGCGTCGCCGATCCACACCCCCGGCGTGTCGTGAAGCTCACCGTGGGGATCGGCCACGCTCTCATGCCGGTCGGTGCCCATCCGGCAGGTGCCCATCTGGTGGGCGGCAAACAGCTTGAACCCGCCCGCTCTGAGCGGAACGCGCTGAAGCCGGGCCACGAAGGCGTCGACGTCGTCGCCCACGCGCCAGCGCGGCAGACCACCAGCGAGCGCGCTGATCTCACGGGCGCCGGCCGCCACGTGCAGGCGTACCTGGGCGTCGAGCGCGCGGTGGGTGTTGCGCACGTCGCGCTCATCGCTCAGCGAGTACCACGGCTGAGCCATTCCGGCGGGGTCGAGCGTTACTCGGCCGCTGCCGTGATCGCGCACCAGGCCGATGAAGGTCGCGCCGTTGCGGTACTCGGCCATGGCCTGCTTGTGGGCCTCGCCGCCGGTGAAGGGCAGCGCCGAGGCGCCGGTGCCGGGTGCGTACTGGGTGGCCTCGATGAGGAACCCGTAGCCGTCCTCGACGTCAGCGAACTCGTTGACCAGGCCGGCGTGAGGCGCGCCCCACCAGGCCCGCTGGTCGTCGAGGTAGCTGCCGAACACTGCGGTGCAGGGGTGCAGGCGCAGATGGTGTCCCACCGCCGGCCCGCCGATGCCCGAGCGGAGCAGCAGCGCCGGCGACTCCAGTGCGCCGGCGGCCACCACCACCCGCGGCGCACGCACGGTCACCCGGGTGGCGGCCTCGCCGGGATCCTCGTAGAGCACCTCGACGCCCGCAGCGCGCCCGCCCTCCACCAGCACTCGCTGGGCGGTGGAGCGCACCATCACCTCGGCGCCGTTGTCGATGGCGTCGGCCAGGTAGGTGTTCGGCGTGGACTGTTTGGCGCCCGTCTGGTCGCCGAAGCCGATGTAGCCGGCGGTCTCAGGGCTGTAGCGCGACTCGTCGATGTTGCGGTTGACGGCGGTGAACGACCACCCCAGAGCCTCGGCGCCGCGGCGCATCGACTCCTGCGTGCCGTTCAGGTCCGAGCAGCGGTCGTTTACCGACAGCCGCTCCCAGACCGAGTCGAGATGACGATCGAAATCGGAGCCGTCGAGCCCGTCGAGGCCGAACTCACGCGCCCACTGCTCACGCACCCAGGGCTTGGTCCGCAGGCAGTTGGTCCAGTTGATCGTGGTGCCGCCGCCGTAGGTGGCGCCGGCGTAGAGGGCCACGTTGAGGTCAGCGGTGGGGTTGGGGCCACCGCGCCAGTAGAGGTTCTGGTAGGCCCAGAGCTCGTACTGGTTGAAGTCCGACTCGTCGAACAGGCCGCCCGCCTCGAGCACGAGCACCTTGAGTCCCGCGCCGGCCAGTGCGGCGGCGATCACTCCTCCGCCCGCCCCGGAGCCCACCACCACGGCGTCCGCCTCGTAGAGCGCTTCGTCTCCCTGAGGAACGAGCGCTGTGACCCGCCTCTCCCGCTGCTCCGGCAGACCGCTCGGGCCCGGGTAGCCGAAGCTCGCCCAGAAGGCGTTGCGACCGCTCGCGTCCGGCATCCCGTAGGCGAACAGCAGGGCCAGCCCGGTCAGCGCCTGTCCGCCGGCCTCCGCCTCGGGGCCCAGCGTGCCCAGGTTTCGCAGAAGCTGCTCGCGCGAGCGCGGCGACGCGGTGAGAAAGCCCATTCGCACGAGGCCGTCGACCAGCTGTCCGAGCCCCTCTCGCTGTTCAGGCGGAAGGCCTTCGATGGTCGTCGCCAGGGCGGTGTCGGCGCCCACGTCCGATCCGGAACGGGCCCAGAAGCCGTCGGGGTCGGGAGCGCGCTCGAGCGGCGGGCAAACCGTGTCGCAGATGGCGCGCAGAACCTGGTGCCTGACCTCGGTCATCCTGGCGAGCGTAGTCTCGCACCGGGGGACGGTCAACAGCGCGTTGATTTTTCTCGGCATCGCGTCTAGGTTGGCCCCGATGGACGGCGCGCTCGGCACGATGTCGCTGGGGGGTGTGTGACTGTCGAGCGCGCCGTTCTCAAATCCCCGCGGCGGAGGGGACCCACCAAGGGAGACCTCAAGGAAGACGCGATCCTCGAGACCTGCGAGCGGCTGCTGGCGAACAAGCAGCTGACCGAGATCGGCGTCGACGAGCTGGCGGCGGGGGCCGGGATCTCCCGCTCCACCTTCTACTTCTACTTCGAATCCAAGGACGCCGTGCTGCGAACCCTCGTGGCGCGGATCGCCGAGGAGATGTTCGCGCGGGCGGAGAGCTGGCTCGACCGCACCGACGAGCCTCCCGAGATCACCACGATGCGCACGATCGAGGCCACGGCCGAGGTGTGGGAGGCCCACGGCCCGGTGCTGCGGGCGGCGGTGCAGAACTGGGGGACGGTTCCGGAGATGCGGGCCTTCGGAGAGGGGCTGGTCCGGCGCTTCGTCGACCGCTCGGCCGAGAGCATTCGCGAGGCCCGCGACGCGGGTGACGCTCCCCCGGGCCCCGATCCCCAGGCGCTGGCCACGGCGCTCATCTGGATGAACGAGCGCTGCTTCTACACGAGCTCGCTGAGCGCCAATCCCGCGCTCTCGCGCAAGGAGCTCGTTCCCACCCTGACGGTCATCTGGCTGCGCGCCATCTACGCGGACATCACGCCTCCAGCAGGAGCGTGACCGGCCCGTGATTGACCAGTAAGACGTCCATCCGGGCACCGAAGACGCCGCCCTGGGCGCCCAGCGCCGCGCGTACGCGTTCGTAGAGCGGCTCGGCCTGCTGTGGCGGCGCCGCGTCCACGAAGCTCGGACGGTTGCCCTTGCGCGCATCGCCGTAGAGCGTGAACTGGCTGACGCAGAGGATCGCCCCGTCCGCCTGACCGACATCGAGGTTCATGCGCCCCTCGGCGTCCTCGAAGATGCGCAGGCGCAGCAGCTTGCGGGCCAGGCGGTCGGCCTCGGCCTCCCCGTCGCCGGTTCGCACGCCGAGGAGCACGAGCAGCCCCGGACCGATCCGCGCCACCTCGTGGCCATCGACCGTGACCGCCGCCTCGCTCACACGTTGCACCAGGGCTCGCAAGCACCCGTACTCTGATCGAAATGGCCGCCCCCGAGGTCGTCGACAGCTACTTCGCCTCCCTGCCCGCACTGGGCGCACGCCGACTGTCCGCTGGCGAATGGGGTCTCCAGGTGCCCGGCGAGAACGCCGGCGGCGAGCCACTCGACGTGGGGCTGCGGCTGGCCGACGGCCTGCTGCGGGCCCAGGCCGTGGTGCTGCACGGCGCGGGCGATCTCGACCCCTGGATGCTCCTCTGGTGGAATCGCCAGACCCGCGTCGTCCGGTTCGGCTGCACGCGCTCGAAGGACGTATGGGTCCACGCCGACGTGCCCGCTCCCGGGCTCGACGAGCGCGCGCTCGACCGCCTGTTGGGCCTGGTGTGCGAGGCGGCGCTGGCTGTCCGCGATCACGCGGAGCGGGTGCGCTCGACCCCGTAGCCGGGACCCGCTGCGGCTAGGCCGCGAGCAGACGCTCGCGGAAGGCGCGGTAGTCCGCGCGGTCCGGGCGCATGTTGGCCGCCAGCGCCGCGTGGCGGCGCGCTTCGGCCCTCCGGCCGGTCTTCTCGAGCGAGCGTCCCAGGCAGAAGTGGGCGTAGTCGTTGACCGGGTAGCGCTCCACCACGGCGGCGAACTCCTCGGCCGCCTTGTCGAAGCGCGACGAGCGGAAATAGGCCCGCCCCAGCGCCTCCCGTATCGAGCCCTTGTCGGGCTCGAGCTCGCGTGCGCGCTCGAGCGGCACGGCGGCCGCCATGAAGTCGCCGTTGTCCAGCAGCCGACTGCCCTTCTGAAAGAGGTCGTATGCGCTGTCGCTCATGTCTCTCCCTCAAAGGTACTCCGCGCCTCGGCGCCGGTCCGGAGGCGCTCGACCTCGTCGAGCACGGCCCCTGCCACCTCCGCCTTCGGGCCCTGCGGCACCGCCCGGGAACCGGCCGCGGTCACGATCACCACCTCGTTGTCGGTGCTGTCGAATCCGATCTCGGGACGCGAGATGTCGTTGACCACCACGGCGTCGAGGGCCTTGCGATCGAGCTTGTCCCGCCCCCGCTCCACGGCTCCTGCCCCGTGCTCGGCCGCGAACCCCACGAGCGTCTGTCCCGGGCGCCGTGCGGCGGCGACCGTGGCCAGGATGTCGGCCGTGGGCTCCAGCTCGACGGTCAGGCCTTCGCGCCCGGCCTTGGCGATCTTGTCGTCGAGCGGCGCCGCGGGCCGGAAGTCGGCGGGCGCCGCCGCCATGAGGAGGACGTCGGACGCGGGAAAGTTCGCGCTCACCGCGGCCTCGAGCTCCGCGGTTGTCTCCACGTCCAGAGAGGGCACCGACGCCGGGCGGGTCAGCCCGACGTTCGCGCACACCAGTGTGACCTCGGCGCCGCGGCGGGCCGCCTCCTCGGCCAGCGCCAGCCCCATCCGGCCCGACGAGCGGTTGCCCACGTAGCGCACCGAGTCGATCGGCTCGCGGGTGCCGCCGGCGGTGACCAGCACCCTCAGACCGTCCATCGAGCGCGGCCTGAACTCACCCTCCCCCAGCACCGCCTCGATGTGGGTGAGGATCTCCGCCGGCTCGGCCAGCCGGCCCACCCCCCACTCGCCCCGTGAGGCCAGGCTGCCGGTGCCCGGCTCGGCGATCCGTGCGCCGCGCTCGCGCAGGAGCTCCAGGTTGTGCTGCGTGGCGGGGTGCTCGTACATGCGGTTGTTCATCGCCGGGGCCAGTACCAGCGGCGCCCGGTTGGCGAGCGCGGCGCCGGTGAGCAGGTTGTCGGCCAGTCCCTGGGCTAGCTTGGCGATCGTGTTGGCCGATGCGGGCGCTACGCAGAAGGCGTCGCAGCGCTCCACCAGCGCCAGGTGGGAGATCGGGTCGTGGTCGCCAGGCGGATCGCCGGGGAACGCTCCCCGGGCGGGGTCGTGCTCCCACTCGTCGACGAGCACGGGGGCACCGGTGACGCCCTCGAAAGTGGCGCGGCCTACGAAATGGAGGCTGGCGGGCGTCTGGATGACCCGCACGGAGTGCCCCGCCTTCATCGCGAGCCGAACGAGCTCAACCGCCTTGTATGCGGCGATCCCCCCTGTTACTCCGAGCAGGATGCGCGCCATGTCGCTGCTGCAGCGTTACCTGTAGCGGTACTTAATTTTGCCCGCTGCGATTTCCTCGAGAGCGATCTTGAGGTAGTTCTTCGAGCCCGTCTCGACCATTGGAGGCGGGTACTCGTCGAAGGTGCCCTCGCCGAGGTTGTGGTAGTAGGAGTTGATCTGCCGGGCGCGCTTGGCCGCCACGATGACGCAGGCGTAGTGCGAGTCGACAGGCTCGAGCAGTTTGTCCAGACGCGGCTTGATCACGGCTGACACATCCTAGCGACCAGCTCCGCGAGCTCCGTCGCTGCACGTTCCCGGTCGTCGTTGACGATGCGATGGTCGAATTCGGCCGCGGCCTCCAGCTCCTCGCGCGCGACGGCGAGCCGGCGCTCGATCTCGCCGGGGGAATCCGATCCGCGTGTGCCGAGGCGCTCGCGAAGGACGTCGAAGGAGGGCGGCTCGATGAAGATGCGGGTGGCGTCGGGCAGCGTCTCGCGCACCTGGCGTGCGCCCTGCAGGTCGATCTCCAGCACGATGGCCTGCGCGGGCCGGTCGAGCTCGGAGCGCAGCGTTCCGTAGCGGTGCCCGGAGTAGACGGCGTGTTCCACGAACTCCCGAGCGGCCACCCTGCGATCGAAGTCTTCTCGGCTCAGAAAGTGGTAGTCAACCCCGTTCAGCTCACCGGGCCGCGCCGCACGGGTGGTGGCGGATACCGCCAGCTCTACCCCGGGAACCCGCTCCAGGAGCGACTTTATGAGCGTGCCTTTACCTACCCCGGAGGGGCCTGTGACCACCAGGATCGGGGCGTCCGGGGTACCTATCGCCGCAGGTACGAGACCAGCTCGTTGCGCTGTCGCTCGGAGAGGCCGCCGATGGTCTTGCTGGGCGAGATTCGGCAGTGGGTGAGGATCCGATTCACCTTCACGCGCCCGTACTTGGGCACCGCCAGCAGCAGGTCGAACACCTTGGCGGTGGCGAGGTACTCGGGCGGAGATAAGAGAAGACCGTGGATCTGCATCCGCCCCGCCTTGAGGTCGCGTTTGAGGCGCGCACGGCGGGTCCGGATCTCGTTTGCCCGCTTCAGCGCATCCATGCGCTGGGTGAGCGAGCGCTCGGGCGCGAGGCCCGCGGACTGAGTCTTCGCGGGCGAGTGGGGGGCGGCCGGCATGGGCGGCGATAGTACACGCTCCCCCACAGGGCGCGAGCCAGAAAACGCAAAAAACGCGCGAATTCGGCTCGACCTCGACCTCAGCTTTAGGCAGCTTGCGGTAGCTTGAGCGTTTTGCGTGAGTTTGCAGGGGTTTTGAACTGCGGTGCCACATCGAGAGAGGTTCGACCCGTCAACATGCTGCACCTTGCGGAGAAATGGTCGCCGCGTGTCCCCCACACGGGTTAGAGGAATTTCCGATTCGGGTGGTGGGGGTCTCGGCATGCCGCCGATCGGCCGTCGGCGCTGCCACTCGGTACCTTCGGCGGCCGTCGGCGTGACTGCGCACGCGCCCGCTTTGCGTAAATCGGGCACGGAGGGTCGCTAGACCGGCGCGGCGGTGGCCGAAGGCGCGGTCCCGGCGCCGTCCTCGCGCAAGTCGGCGGCGATCCGCCGCCCCGCGGCGGGGTCGCGAAAGCTCTCGGTCCCGACGGCTATGGCCTGGGCCCCGGCGCGCAGGAAGTCGGCGGCGTGGCGGCCGCCCGTGATCCCTCCCATGCCGATCACGGGCAGCTCCACACGGCCGGCCACCGCCCGGACCTGCTCGAGTGCGATCGCGCGCACCGCGGGGCCCGAGAGACCCCCCGTGACCCCGCCGAGCCAGGGACCGCCGCCGTGCGGATCGAACGCCATCCCCTTGAGCGTGTTGATGAGGGAGACCGCGTCCGCGCCGGCGCGTTCCGCGGCCGCGGCCACCGCGGCCGGCTCGGCGGCGTTGGGCGTGAGCTTCACGATCAGCGGCTTCGCCGCCCGGGACCGAACCGCCTCCACCGCGCGCTCCGTCTCGTCCGGATCGGCGCCCATCACCAGACCGGTCTCGACGTTGGGACAGGAGACGTTGAGCTCGATCATCGACACCTCGTCGCGCTCCCCCACAGCGGCCACGAGCCTGGCCAGCTCCTCACGGCTGAATCCCATCACCGACACCACGAGCGGCACGGGCAGGCCGGCGAGCTCGGGCAGGTCGGAGGCCAGGAAGCCGTCCAGGCCCTTGTTGGGCAGCCCGATCGAGTTGATCATCCCCGCGGGTGTCTCCCATAGGCGCGGCGGCGGGTTGCCCGCTCGCGGCTCGAGCGTGATGGTCTTGGACACATAGGCGTCGAAGGGGAAGCTCTCGAGCAGAGCGTCGCCGAAGGCGCGCCGGGCCGCGATCGCATCGAAGGTCCCGGAGCCGTTCAGGACCGGGCCGCGGAGCGCGACCCCGCACAGCTCGATCCCGGCTCCCGCGGCCGCGCTCAATGCCCCGCCCCGGGCACGACGGCGCTCTCGAGCAGCTCGGCGTCGAGCACGGGCCCGTCCACGCAGAGGCGCACGTAGCCCTGGCGAGTGGGGACCACGCAGCCGAAGCAGGCGCCGTATCCGCAGGCCATGCCCGATTCCAGCGCCAGCTGAGCTCCCACGCCGTGCTCGGCGCACAGCGCCCGCACCCCCTCGAGCATCCCGGGCGGACCGCAGGCGTAGACCGTGGCCGACGGATCGGCGTCGAGCTCCGCCGCCAGCAGCTCGGTGACGAGCGCCTGGCGGCCCACCGAGCCGTCGTCGGTGACCACCGACACGGCTCCGGAGAAGAGCGCCGCGGCCTGTGCGTGAGCGGCGCTGCGGAAGCCGAGCAGCATCCTCATCTCGCCGGCGCCCGAGCGCCGCTCGAGCTCCTCCTCGAGACACAGGAGCGGGGCCACGCCGATGCCGCCGCCCACGAGGAGACAGCGGGTGCCGGCAGCCGGTTCATCGAAGCCCACGCCGAGCGGCCCCAGTAGCGCCAGCCCCTCGCCCGGCCGTAAGGCGCCCAAGCGCTCGGTGCCGGGACCCACCGCCTCGAGCAGGAAACTCAGCTCGAGGCCGTCCGGCGCCGGCCACGCGCGCGCGAAGGAGAAGGCCCGCGGCAGGTAGGGCCGCTCGTCCCCTCCCCCGCCCCAGCCTCGCTCAGACGCCAGCATGTAGAACTGGCCGGGCTGGGGATCGTCAGGTCCGTCCTGGTCCAGCGCGGTTATCACGTGGTACGCGCCGAGCCGCTCGACTCCCGACACGCGCGCGACCCGCCGCGCCGGCGGAGCGAGCGTGCGCTGCATCAAGCGCCCCGCTGCTCGGCCTCGGCGGCCTGGCCGGCCTCCGAGCGGGCCGGCGCCAGGCCGTGGAGCTCCTGCAGTGAGACCACACCCGGCTCGGAAGAGCGGCCGGCGCGGATGGCTCGCTGCGCCGCGCTTGCACCGGACATCGTCGTGATGCAGGGGACGCCGCGGGCGATCGCCGAGCGCCGGATCTCGTACCCGTCGGCGCGCGCCCCTGAGCCGGTGGGCGTGTTGATCACCAGCTCCACCTCGCCGGCATCGATGCGCTCGACCACGTTGGGCGAGCCCTCGGAGAGCTTCTGGATGCGCTCCACCGGCACGCCCATGCGCCGGATCGCGGTGGCGGTGCCGCCGGTGGCCATCACCCGAAAGCCCATGTCGTGAAAGCCGGCGGCCAGCTGCGTGGCGGCGGGCTTGTCGCCGTCGGTGACCGAGATGAACACCGTGCCCGAGCCGGGCAGCTCCGCTCCCGCCGCGGCCTGCGCCTTGCCGAACGCCGCCGGGTAATCCGAGGCCACGCCCATCACCTCGCCCGTGGACTTCATCTCGGGGCCCAGGAGCGAATCGGCCCGCGGGAAGCGGCCGAACGGGAGCACCGCCTCCTTGACCGACACGTGTCCGGGACTGCGCGGGATCTGCGGGTCGAGCTCGGCCAGGCTCTCGCCGAGCATCAGCCGGCAGGCGAGCTTGGCCAGCGGAACTCCGGTGGCCTTCGACACGAACGGAACGGTGCGCGAGGCGCGCGGATTGGCCTCGATCACGTACAGCTCCTCGTCGCCGTAGACCGCGTACTGGATGTTGATCAGGCCGACCACCCCCAGCCGCAGCGCGATCGCCGCGGTGGCCTCCTCCACCTGCTGGAGCATGTCCGGCCCGAGCGACATCGCCGGGATCACGCAGGCCGAGTCGCCCGAATGCACGCCCGCCTCCTCCACGTGCTGCATGATCGCGCCGATCCGGACGGTCTCCCCGTCGCAGAGGGCGTCCACGTCCACCTCGATCGCGTTCTCCAGGAAGCGGTCGAGGAAGATCGTGCGTCCCGCGCCCCCGTTGGTGCGGCGCAGGTAGCCGGCGAGGCCGTCGCGCGAATAACAGATCTCCATGGCCCGGCCGCCGAGCACGTAGGAGGGGCGCACGAGCAGCGGGTAGCCCACATCGGCGGCCACCTCGAGGGCCTCGGCGTGCGACTCGGCCGTCGCGTAGGGCGGGCTCTTCAACCCGAGCTCGGCCAGCAGCCCGCCGAAGCTGGGCCGGTCCTCGGCCCGGTGGATCGACTCCACCGGCGTGCCCAGCAGCGGCACGCCGCGCTCGGCCAGCCCCTGCGCGAGCTTGAGCGGGGTCTGGCCCCCGAACTGGACGATCACGCCCTCGGGCTGCTCGAGCTCGATCACGGCCGCCACGTCCTCGAGCGTGAGCGGCTCGAAGTAGAGGCGGTCCGAGGTGTCGTAGTCGGTGGAGACCGTCTCGGGGTTGCAGTTGATCATCACCGCGTCGCGGCCCTGCTCGCGCACCGTCATCGCCGCGTGGACGCAGCAGTAGTCGAACTCGATTCCCTGCCCGATGCGGTTGGGACCGGAGCCGAGGATCACCACGCCGGGTCGCTCGCCGGCCCGGACCTCGTGGCTCGCCCGGCGCTCCCAGCCCGAGTAGAAGTAGGGCGTCTCGGCCTCGAACTCGGCGGCGCAGGTGTCCACCGCCTTGAATGAGCGCTCGAGGCCTTCCTGCGGGTCCTCGCCGCGGGCCAACGCCGCCAGCTCGGCCATGAACCACGGGTCGATGCCGCTGCGGGCGCACAGCTCGGCCTCGGTGTGCCCGCGGCGGATCGCCTCGAAGAGCACCTCGTAGCGGTCGTGCGAGGGCTGCTCGAGGGCGCCGAGCAGATCGTCGGGGAAGTCGACGGCGGTCACGTCCAGCTCGCGGGAGCGCATGGCCTTTACGAAGGCCTGCTTGAACGTGCGTCCGATCGCCATCGCCTCGCCCACCGACTGCATCGACGTGTGCAGGCGGCCGTCCGAGCCCGGGAACTTCTCGAACGCGAAACGCGGCCACTTGACCACCACGTAGTCGATCGCCGGCTCGAAGCTGGCCGGCGTCTTGCGCGTGATGTCGTTGTCGATCTCCTCGAGCGCGTAGCCCACCGCCAGCCGCGCCGCGATCTTGGCGATCGGGAAGCCGGTGGCCTTGGAGGCCAGCGCGGACGAGCGTGAGACGCGCGGGTTCATCTCGATCACGACGATCTCGTCGGTGCGCGGGTTGACCGCGAACTGGATGTTGGAGCCGCCGGTCTCCACCCCCACCGCGCGGATCACGGTGAGGGCCTGGTCGCGTAGGCGCTGGTACTGGGCGTCGGACAGCGTCTGCTGGGGGGCGACGGTGACGCTGTCCCCCGTGTGCACTCCCATCGGATCGACGTTCTCGATCGAGCAGACGATCACAACGTTGTCGTTGTGGTCGCGCATCACCTCGAGCTCGAACTCGCCCCAGCCGATCACCGACTCCTCCACCAGCACCTGGCCGATAGGGCTGGCGGCGAGGCCCTCGGCCACCACCTGGCGGTATTCGGGCTCGCTGCGGGCGATGCCGCCGCCGGCCCCGCCCATGGTGAACCCGGGGCGGACGATCGCGGGCAGGCCGATCTCGGGAAGCGCCCGCTCGGCCTCGCGCATCGACTTGACCGCCGCGCTGCGCGGCACCCGCAGGCCCGCGCGCTCCATGGTTGTGCGGAACAGGTCGCGGTCCTCGGCACGCCGGATGGCCTCGTAGTCCGCGCCGATCAGCTCGACCCGGTGCCGGCGCAGCGTGCCGTCCTCAGACAGCTGCCGGGCGAGGTCGAGCGCCGTGCCCCCGCCGAGCGTGGGCAACAGGGCATCCGGCTTCTCGCGCTCGATCACCCGGGCCACCGAGCCCGGCAGCAGCGGCTCGATGTAAGTGGCCGTGGCGAACTCCGGGTCGGTCATGATCGTGGCCGGGTTGGAGTTGATGAGCACCACTTCGTAGCCCTCCTCCAACAGCACCTTGCAGGCCTGCGCCCCCGAGTAGTCGAACTCGGCCGCCTGGCCGATCACGATCGGGCCCGAGCCGAGCACGAGGATCTTGCGGAGGTCGTTGCGGCGCGGCATCAGGCGGCCACCAGGCGCTCGAGGAACCGGTCGAAGAGGTGAACAGCGTCATGCGGCCCGGGCCCGGCCTCGGGGTGGTATTGCACCGTGGAGCCGGGCACGTCGCGCAGCACGAGGCCCTCGACGGTGCGGTCGTAGAGGTTGAGCTGCCCGAGCTCGGCCACGCCGAAGTCGGTCTCCCAGCGCACCGGCTCGTCGCCGGCGATGGTGCGCTCGCCGTCGGGGCCCACCACGGCGAACCCGTGGTTCTGGGAGGTGATCTCGATGCGGCCCGTCTCGAGGTCCTTCACCGGGTGGTTGGCGCCGCGGTGGCCGAACGGGAGCTTGAAGGTCTCGAGGCCCACGGCGCGGCAGAGCAGCTGGTGTCCCAGGCAGATGCCCCAGACCGGCACCTTGCCCAGCACCCCGCGCACGGTGTCGACGACGTAGTCGAGCGCCGCGGGGTCGCCCGGGCCGTTGGCCAGGAACACGGCGTCGGGCTCGCGCGCGAGGAGAGTGTCCGCGGAGACGTGGCAGGGGTACAGCTCGAGCTGCACGCCGCGGTCGCGCATGTTGCGCACGATCGAGCTCTTGATGCCGGTGTCGATGCCGATCACGCGCGGCCCGTCGCCCTCGAGGACCTGGGGCTCGTCCGGCGTAACCTCGCGCGCGAGGTCTCGGCCCACCATCGACGGCTCGGCGGCGATCCGCTCCCGCGCCGTGGCTTCGGGGACGTCGGCACGGAAGACGCCACCGCGCATCGCTCCCTTGTCGCGGATGTGGCGGACCAGGGCGCGGGTGTCGACTCCGGAGAGAGCCGGGACGCCGCAGTCGGCGAGCCAGGTGAGCCAGCCGCCCTCGGCGGCCGCGGCGTCCTCGCGATCCACGCCCTCGCGCATGATCACCGCGCGCGCGTGGATGCGGTCGGACTCCATGTGGGCGCCGGCCACCCCGTAGTTGCCGATCAGGGGATAGGTGAAGACGATGATCTGCCCGGCATAGCTGGGATCGGAGACCGCCTCCTGGTAACCGGACATCGCGGTGTTGAACACGACCTCGCCCGTGCCGGGGACGGGCGCGCCCACCGCCTCACCGTCGAAGCGGCTGCCGTCCTCGAGTAGCAGGTAGGCCTCGCCGGCGGCCATCACACCACCGCTCCCAGGGCGAACGAGCGCTCGCGGTAGGCCACGCTGCCGTCGGCCACGGTCATGCGGATCCGGCCCGTGAGCCGGCGGCCCGCGAACGCGCAATTCTCCGAGCGGCTCTCGTAGCCGGATTCGCCGACCTCCCACTCCGCGTCGAGGTCGGCGAGGCAGACGTTGGCGCGCGAGCCCGGCGCCAGGCTGGGCAGCTCGAGCCCGAAGGGCCCGCCTCCGGCGGTCATGCGCTCGACCAGCAGATCGAGGCCGATCAGCCCGGGCAGCACGAGACCGGTGTGCAGCGCGGCGAACGCGGTCTCGAGTCCGGTGACGCCCATTGGCGCGAGCTCGAAGGGCTGCTCCTTCTCCTCGCGCGCGTGAGGCGCGTGGTCGGTGGCCACGCAGTCGATCGTGCCCGAGCGCAGGCCCGCGATCAGCGCCTCGCGGTCGGCCGGTGCGCGCAGCGGCGGGTTCATCTTCAGGTTGGCGTCGAGCGACCGGACGTCCTCGTCGGTCAGCAGCAGGTGGTGGGGCGTGGCCTCGCAGGTCACCGCCGTGCCGCTCTGCCGGGCGCGCTCGATGGCCTCCACGGTCTCGTGCGCGGACACGTGCTGAACGTGAATGCGCCCGCCCTCGTAGAGGGCCAGCGCGCAGTCCCGCGCCACCATCGTCGACTCCGACAGCGACGGGATCCCCGCCACGCCCAGCAGCGCCGAGACCTCGCCCTCGTGCATCACGCCGCCCGCCGAGAGGGCGGGATCCTCCTCGTGCAGGGCAATCACGAGGCGGGCGAGCCGCTGGTACTGGAGGGCCTGTCGCAGCACTCCGGCCGAGCGGACCGGAAGGCCGTCGTCGGTGAAGCCGGCCGCGCCCGAGTCGGCCAGCTCGGCCATCTCGGTCAGGCCCTCGCCGCGCTGGCCGACGGTGATGGCGGCCATGAAGCCGGTGGGGATGCGGGCCTCGGCCCGCGCCCGTTCGCGTAGCGAGCGCAGGATCGGCGCGGAGTCCACCACCGGCTCGGTGTTGGGCTGGGCGATGATCGCGCAGAAGCCGCCGGCCGCCGCCGCCCGCGTGCCGGAGTCGAGGTCTTCCTCGTCCTCGCGTCCGGGCGTGCGCAGGTGCACGTGCGGGTCGACGAACGCCGGGAAGGCGTGGAGGCCCTCCGCGTCGACGCGCTCGGCGCCCTCGGGCGCCTCCAGCGAGTCGCCGATCTCAGCCACCCGCCCGTCGCGGATCAGCAGGTCGGATGTCGAGTCCAGCCCCGCGCGCGGGTCGAGCAGCCGCGCCCCACGCAGGAGCACCGTTCCTGCGGGGGCGCCGGCCCGGTCCAGCTGGAGGGCGCCGGCGGCCTCGCTCGTGGCGGTCCTCATGCGGGCTGCGGCTCCGCCTCGGCGCCTGCGCCCACAGCCGCCGGCGCCCCGCGGCCGGCCAGGAGCTCGTACAGCACCGCCATGCGCACCACCACGCCCGACTCCACCTGCTCGGTGATGAGCGCCTGGGGCGAGTCGATCACCTCGGCGGAGAGCTCGACCCCGCGGTTGACCGGTCCGGGGTGCATCAGGAGCTGGTTGGGCCCCAGGCGGCGGCCGTCGATCTGATAGCAGGCCGCGTATTCGCGCAGCGACGGCACGAACGACCCGGTCATCCGCTCGTGCTGCATCCGCAGCGCGTAGACCACGTCGGCCGAGGGCAGCTCGTCGAGCGTGTGGCGCACCTGGCAGCCGAGGGACTCGATCCCGCGCGGAATCAGCGTGGGCGGGCCGCAGACTGTGACCTCGCAGCCCATGCGCGTGAAGGCCAGAATGTTCGAGCGGGCCACTCGGCTGTGGAGCACGTCCCCGACGATCCACACGCGCAGTCCTTCGAGCGAGCCGGCGCGGCGCTTGAGCGTGTAGAGGTCGAGCAGAGCCTGGGTGGGATGCTCGTGCTTGCCGTCGCCCGCGTTGATCACCGAGGCCCGCGTCCAGCGCGCCACCAGGCCGGCCGCCCCGGCGTGCGGGGTGCGGATCACGATCGCCGCGGGGTCGTACGCGGACAGGGTCTGCACGGTGTCCTTGAGCGACTCGCCCTTCTCGACCGCGGAGCCCGCGGCTTTGATCGTCACGAGGTCGGCCGACAGCCGCTTGGCCGCCAGCTCGAAGCTCGACTGGGTACGGGTCGAGGCCTCGTAGAAGAGGTTGATCACCGTGCGTCCGCGCAGGGTCGGCACCTTCTTGATCTCGCGGCCCGACACCTCCGCGAAGCTCTCGGCGCGGCCGAGTATCCGTTCGATGTCGTCGCGCGAGAGGTCGTCGACCGTCAACAGGTGCCTATGCATCGCTCGTCTCCTCCATCCAGGCCTCCGATATCCCGACCTCGTCGTGGCCGTCGATCTCCTCGACCCTCACGTTCACCCGCTCGCCGCGGGCGGTGGGAAGGTTCTTGCCCACGTAGTCGGGCCGGATCGGCAGCTCGCGGTGGCCGCGGTCGGCCAGCACGGCCAGCTGGACGCGGCGCGGCCGGCCGTAGTCGAACAGCGCGTCGATCGCGGCGCGCACGGTGCGGCCGGTGTAGAGCACGTCGTCGACCAGGACGACCGTGGTGTCCTCGACGGGGAAGTCGATGTGAGAGGCATGGACCACCGGCTGGTAGTCGGCTCCGCGGATCCCCACGTCGTCGCGGTAGAAGCTGATGTCGATGTCGCCGAGGGGAACCGGCTCGCCGACCAGATCGGCCACCAGGTCGCGCAACCGGGCGCCCAGCACAGCACCGCGACGGTGGATCCCCACGACCGCGACTCCCTCGCCCCCCGTCTTCTCGACGATCTCGTGGGCGATGCGCACCAGTGTGCGCCGCACGTCCTCGCGATCGAGGACCGTCTTCTCGTTCATCTCCATGCCCTTCCTGGCCTCACGGGACCGGGTTAAAGGAACCTGGCGCGAGACTACCAGCGCCCGCCGACGCCCAGATTGGCAACCCTCCGGCGAGCCAGCTACTGTGAAGTCAGGTGAACGCGGACCGCGCCCAGGCATACGGCAGGCTCATGGAGGTCGCGGCGGCCGAGGGCCCCGAGGCGCTCGAGCCGAGCGAGCGGACTCTGCTGCGCGAAGCGGCCGACTCAGTGTTCTTCTCGCAGGACATCGGGCTGGACGAGGAGGCCCAGGAGGCGCTCGCCCGTGTGGGCGACCTCACCGGCACGCTGGTGGGCGCCGAGCGCTGGGACTCCGCCCACGCCGAGCAGGTGCTGCAGGACCTCGAGGCGTGCGGGCCGGCTCAGCTGGTCCGCCTCGGCGAGTAGCCCTCCGGCTCAGCCTCCGGGGGCGGCCGCCGGCAGCGGCGGGCTGTCCGACGCCCGGATGAGCACCGGCTCACCGCGCTCGGGGAAGGGAATCTCGATGCGATCGAAGTCGCGCGGGACCACCGCGTTCGGGAAGCGCTCGCGGGCCTCGTCGCGCACCTGGCCGCCCGAGTAGCGGGGCGAGATGTGCGTGAGTGCCAGCAGCTCCACGCCCGCCGCCGCCGCCATCTCACCCGCCTGCGCGGCCGTGGAGTGGCGGGTCTCGCGCGCCCGCTCGGCATCCTCCTCCATGAAGGTGGCCTCGTGCACGAGGAGGTCGGCCTCCCAGGCCACGAGCCGGGTGAGGTCGGAGGGGGCGGTGTCGCCTGTCAGCACCAGCTTGCGCCCGCGACGCTCCTCCCCCATCACCTGTCCGGGCTCGACTCCGTTCACGGTCTCGCCGCGCTGCAGCCGGCCGAAGTCCGGCCCGGGTGTCACGCCCAGCTCGCGCGCGCGCGCGGGATCGAACACTCCCGGCCGGGTCTCTTCGACCAGCGCGTAGCCGAGCCCGCGGCCGCCGTGATCGACCTCGAAGGCGGCGATTCGGTAGCCGTCACGGGCGAGCTCGTCGTTGGGCTCGAGCTCCACCAGCTCGACCGGAAAGGTCAGCCGTCCGATCACCGGCGCGAGCCGATCGAACAGCCGCTGCAGGCCACGCGGCCCGTAGACCGTGAGCTCGCGCTCGCGCTGGCGCAGGGCGAAGGTCTTCAGCATTCCGGGCAGCCCGAGCACGTGGTCGGCGTGGAAGTGGGTGATCAGGAGCTCCTCGAGCTCGACGAGACCCACCGAGCGCATCAGCTGGCGCTGAGTGCCCTCCCCGCAGTCCACGAGCAGCCGGTCGCCGCCGCGCCGGATCAGCGTGGCGGGAAGCCCACGCCGCGGGCTGGGCGAGGAGCCCGCGGTGCCCAGGAAGAGGACGTCGAGGTCCATCGCTAGGGCCTGCCCTCCGCCACGTCGCGCTCGAGCTCCTCGTCGGCTCGGGCCAGGGCCGCGATGTCGAGCAGATCCTGCTCGCGCCCGGCGGCGCGCTTCATGCGGATCAGGTCGTCCACCCCGGCCACCGCGACGTCGCGCCCGGAGATCTCCACCACCAGCGCCCGGCCGGCGAGGTCCTCGTAGGAAGCCGGCGCTCCCGCGGTCATCTCGATGTTGAGCAGGTCGAGCCTGCCGTAACGCGTGACGAGCGGAACCTGCGGTGCGCGTCTGAGCAGATTCGGATCGGTCACGTTCACGGGCCGTCTGGCCCTCCAGACCTCCGCCTCGAGATCGGCCAGGGCCTCCCCCAGCCGGCTCAGGTTGAGCGAGCTGGGGCGCGGGATCACGTCGAGGTCGCCGGTGCCCCGCAGATAGCCGTGCGCCTGTACCGCCACACCACCGACGATCACGAAATCGACGCCGAAACGCACCAGCGTCTCGAGGATCTCCTGAGGCTGAAAGTGACGCTCACCCGTCGCTATCCCGTGCCTTCGCGCTGCGCCCGGCCGCCTCGAGCTGTCCCGCGAACTCGTTGAAGCGCAGTCCACCGTTGAGCCGCGCGCGTGCGCTCATGGCGCGATCTTGGAGCAGGTGCTCGGGGCGGTAGCGGCCGGGGAGCGGATGCGACGCTAGCTCCGGCTCCTCACCCATCGCCGTGAGGATCGAGCCGAGCCGCCCCCAGGTCACGTCCTCCTCGCCCCGCTCGATGCGCGCGATCGCGCTCTGGGACGTGCCCGCGCGCAGCGCGAGCCGACGCTGGGTCAGGCCCTTACGCTCACGCAGGTCACGGATCAGCTCTCCAGGAGTCATGATGCCGTAAACGGTATCAGCTCGAACTCGATCCGACCGTCGTCCACGCGGGCCATGCCCATCGTGTGTGCCGGGGCCCGGCGCCGCTCGGTGGGGCTCCCGGGGTTGAAGATCTGGAAGCCGTCCTCGGCGTGCTCGTGGAGCGGGAGATGCGAGTGGCCGAAGACCACCGCGTCCGCGCGGCGCCCGAAGTGGCGCCGCATGCGCTCCAGCCTCCCCCGGTTCGGACCGGCGTCGTGAACCAGCGCGACGCGGGCGCCCGCGGCCTCGACGATGCGCGTGGTAGGCAGCCGGACCCGCAGCTCGGAGCTGTCCACGTTGCCGCACACGCCCAGGAGCGGCGGCCCGATGCGCTCGAGCTCCTCCAGGACCTCGAGCTCGGAGAAGTCCCCGGCGTGCAGCAGCAGGTCCGCTTCGGCGATGCGTGTCACGCACTCGTCTGGCAGCCGGCGGGCCCCCCGCGGCATGTGGGTGTCGGATATGACGGCGATCAACAAGGGCGGTCTACACTCAACCACGCTCGCGCCCGTAGCTCAGTGGATAGAGCGCTGCCCTCCGGAGGCAGAAGTCGCAGGTTCGAATCCTGCCGGGCGCGTTCCGGGAAACGCGCTCTCCGAGCGGGTTTCGGCGCTGTGGGAGCCATCGCGTGGGCGTCGAGCGACAGCGCAAAGGCTGGATCGGTGTGCCCCAGCTCAGCCATCACCACCGGCGGCGGTTCCCCGGTCGCGTACAGCACAGACGCAAAGCCGCGCCCCAGACCGTGCGGGGTCAGTCCACGAAGCGGAGTCTCGTCACGACTTTGGAGCCGCTCATTGGCGCGCTATATGGAGCGGTTGAGCGACCCGTCCCGCTGCGGAGGCGATCAGCCGCCGAAGTTCACCACCTGATCGCCCAGCGGCATGCGATGGCGGTAGGAGCCCTTCAGCCTGCCGCCGTCGATGGCCGCCACCTGCCCGTCGTTGAGGGCATCGTTGTCGGTCAGGAGTCCCTGACCGGTGAAACTCGAGAAGACGAACGGGAGGCCATTGGACTGGAGCGGCGAGGGGCCGTCCATGATGTGGAAGTGGAGGTGCGGCGAGTCGGTGTTGCCGGTGTTGCCGAGCAGGCCCAGTACCTGACCCTTGCGCACACGGTCGCCCTTGCCGACCCGGAGACCGCCGGGCTGCAGGTGGGCGTAGAACGCATAGCGGCCCTTGCTGATCTTCACCACGATGTAGTTCCCGCCGGCCGTGCTCACGGTCTGGCCAGTGGGCAGCGTCCCGGGCGTCTGCTCGGACTGGCCGGTCTGCACCGCCACCACCCTGCCGCGCGCGACCGCATGAATACGAGCGCCGAAGAACCCCCAGCTGGAGAAGTCGGGGATCGGCCCCTCGTACAGCCGGCCGTTGGCGTTGAGCTGGGAGAAATCGATCGCGAAGCGCTCGGGCGCATGCACGGTCCCGTCGATCGAGAGCGTCGCGCCGCGATGGGCGTTGATCGGGTCGCAACAGCCGTTGCGGACCAGCCAGCCCGCCCCTCGCACCGGCGGAGCGATCTCGATCGCCCGCTTCTGCCCCACCCTGGTGGGAACGCCCACGAAGGCGATCTTCTGATCGGGCTGCCCGGCGGCACGGACGGTCAGCTCGAAGCCGTGAGTCAGGCGCTTGGGCGTGGCCGCCCGCCTCGGGTAGGTCACATCCATGAACAGCAGCGCACTCCCGCCCCCGGGGATGGCCGGGCCACCGCCGCCGGGGACCCGCAACAGCCTCTCCAGCCGGCCACCCTGGACGGCCGCGCCGAATGACCCGCCGCGCGCACGGGGCTGCACCCGGTCGATCGCCACCTCAGATGGGCTCTGATTGACGATCGTTATCTCGTAGGCGAGATGCTTCCTCCCGTCCGCGCCCACCACCGCACTGGGCGCATGGTCGATCCTCATACCCAGCGGAGCCAGGACCGCCTCCTTGTCGGGACGAGCCGCGGCGGGACCGGCCGCGACCAGCACCGCCAGCAACCCTCCGATCGCGACCATGGACAGGCGCAGGATCCGGCGCGAATGAAGGGTCATGGCAGCGCAGCCTAACGCCTGAGTCGTTCACGGCGACGCTGGTGCTGCAGCTCAGGACGAGCAGCCAGACGGCTACACATGAGGTCGCTTCTCCTCGTCGCGCAAACGGGGAGAAGTGCGCTGGCCATACTCCGTTCATGCGCGCGCCACTGATTGAGTTTCCGGCTGACGATCCCGATCGCGCCCGACGGTTCTGGCACGGAGTTCTCGGCATCACCCTCGCGCCGCGTCCCGCCGTGGCCGGAGCGGGGTGGCAGACCGACACCGACGAGCTGCGCCTCGGAGTCCACGAGCGTGGGTCTGGCCCTGGCGACACCGCCTGCCTGGCTTACTTCACCGTCGCCGACCTGGCCACGGCACTGGAGCGTGTGCGCGAGCTGGGCGGGTCGGTCATCCATCCCGGCGATCGCTGGGCTGTGTGCCGGGACTCCGAGGGCAGCCCCTTCGCGCTCGCCGCCGCGGAGGTCGGCGACTAGCACCGGATGCTCGCAACGCGCTTCCTGTCGGCCCAGGCAGCCTGCCCGACGGACTAGCTTCCCGCGACGAAGGAATACGGGAGGCGTGGGGCCGGTTGATGTGGTCCATGCTCGACCCCTTAGCGTGAACAGCTACCGATAGGAGTCGCCGTGCCGAAGGACCTCTTCAGACCGCAGCTCGGCGCGCCGCACCATTGCGCCTACGTCGTCGAGAACATCGAGACGACCGTGAGCCGCCTGGTCGATCAACTCGGCGCTGGGCCGTTCTTCGTGATCGAGAACGTGCCGCTGGAGAACGTCCTCTCGCGCGGTGAGCCGGCGGAGTTCGTTCACAACTCGGCTTTCGGCTACTGCGGCGACGGCGCGATCGAGCTGATCGAAACCGTAAGCCTGGCGCCCGAGCGCGTAGAGAAGCGGTTCTCCGCTCCGCTGCCGCGGATCCAGCACGTCGCCTACGTCGTGCCGTCAACGGAGGTAGTCGGTTTGCGAAGCACGCTCGACGAGCGAGGTCTGCCGCAGTACGTGAGTACTTGGCTCGGCGCAGTCGAGACCACTCTCCACGATGCCTCCGCGGCCCTGGGGCACGACATCGAGATCCATGCCGACAACGAGGGTCTGCACGACTTCTTCGCGATGGTGAGGGGCGCCGCTGAGGGTTGGGATGGCTCGGAACCGCTGCGCTCGGTAAAGAGCTGAGCGCTTAGCCAGCGTCCTCGAGGCTGTTGCGCCGCGCGTGTCTCGCGGTCACTGCGGTATCAGCTGCAGGGCACGAGCGACCGCGCCGAGGCCGTGCTGATCGCGACGGACCGCGGCTGGCTCTACTCAGCCCAGTCGAGCTTGTGGACCTCGAAGTCGGTGATCTGTGGCTCGGGGAAGTTGGCCTGCTCCAGCGCTTCTCCTAGGCCCGACTGCATGTAGCGGTCGATCGCCTCGGTCGACTGGTCGAGAGTTGCCCCTGGCACGTCGTAGATACGAGATCAGCTGAAGCCCACTCGGCCCTATTCGCCCCTAGCAGGCACTCCCGGTTCGAATCCGTTTCGCTCAGACATCTGGCCTTCCCTCCGACCCCCGGCCTTGCCCCAGATGTGAGCGAACACGGTCAGCGGGCCTGCGCCCGTTTCGGCTGCACGGCGCCGGCGCGGAGCGCCTCGTGTATCGAGCGGACGACCAGGGCGCCGTCCCCGACGGCCGATGCCACTCGCTTGGTCGAGCCGCACCGCACGTCGCCGACGGCGAAGAGGTTACGTCGGGTGGTCTCCAGGAGCAGGGGCTGGCGGTCGTCGCCGTCTCGATGCTGGGCGAAGCTGTCGTGATGTCGCGCATCGTCGCCGGTGACGATGAAGCCCTTGTCGTCGAGGCCGACCAAGCCCTCCACGTCTTCGGTTCGCGGAAATGCGCCGATCATCGCGTAGACGGCCTTGGCTTCGAGTCGGCGCTCGCTTTGATCCCGGCCCAGGAGCGTGACCGCCTCGAGATCGTCATCGCCGTGTAGGGCGCTCAATTCGAAACCCTCACATACCTCGATGTTCTCGGCGGCCTCGATGCGATCGATCAGATAGCGCGACATCGTCGCGCCCAGGGCGCGACGAACCACCAGGTAGACGCGGCGGGCGTAAGCGGCGAGGTTGATCGTCGCCTGGCCCGCCGAATTGCCGCCCCCAACCACGATCGCGTCCTCGCCCGAGGCGTGTAGAGCCTCGAGGTGAGTGGCCGCGTAGTAGAGGGCCCGGCCCTCGAAGCGCTCCGCTCCTTTCGCCGGCAAGCGTCGATAGTCCGCACCGGTGGCGAGCACCACGCAACGAGCGCGCACCTCCTGGCCGTCGCCCAAGACAAGATCCCAGAGTCCATCCGTCGTGGACTCGAGAAGGCGACATCCTTCATGAGCGCTCGAGATGACAGCGCCGAACTTGCGCGCCTGCAACGTCGCCCGCTGGGCCAAGTCCCACCCCGACAGGCCCGTCGGAAAGCCGAGATAGTTCTCGATCCGAGCGCTGGTTCCGGCCTGGCCTCCGGGGGCGAAGCGCTCGATGACCAGCGTGCTCAGCCCTTCCGACGACGCGTACACCGCGGTGGCCAAGCCGGCCGGACCCGCCCCGAGCACAACGACGTCGAAGGTCCGCTTATCGACTTGGGCGCGCAGGCCGAGTTCGTCGGCGACCTGCGTGATCGTCGGGCACCGGAGCACGTTGTGCGTGCGGACCAGCACCGGGCTCTCTTCCGGTCGGATGCCGAGTCGCTGGAGCAGCGCCTGGCTTTCGGCGTCGGTGTCGATGTCGTGCCAGCTGAACGGGACCAGGTTGCGCTCGAGCAGCTCACGAATCGCGAAGGCCTCGCCAGATGAGGGGCTGCCGATAAGCAGCTCATAGCCGTACCCCTCGCCTTTCAGCCATTCACGCCGGGTGATCATGGTCCGAAGGAGCAGGTCGCCGAGCTCCGTGGAGCTCGCAACCACTCCGCGCAGCTCATCGGGCGGTAGGACGAGGATCGAGCTCTCCTCCGCGATGACGCCGCGGGCGAGGGTCGGCTCGCCCGTGAACATGGATATATCGGCGGCGAAGGTCCCCGGTTGGCACTGGGTGAAGTAGCGATCCCCGTCGGGCTGGCGGTCGATGACGTCGATCGCCCCTTCGAGCACGACGAAGAAGGGCGTATCGCGCTGGGCCTGCTCGAAGAGGACTTCGCCCCGGGCGAGGGACAGGATCTCGCCACGCGCAGCCAACTCATCGATCTGTGCCGGCGAGAGATGCGGGAAGAGAACAGGATCGTCCGGATCCAGGAAGCCTGGGACTCGGGGCGGTGTTATGTACTCGCTCACAGTCGAGCTGTTATACCGGCCGACAGTTCCTCGGCCTCGTCCCAGCCCGGATCCCGGGAGCCTCGTCGCCAGGCCATTCCACGCGCTCACCGGTACGTTCCTCGTGTGGCCGAGGAGCAGTACGGGACGCTTGCCGAGGTCTACGAGTGGCTTGTGCCCGATGAGCTGCTTGAGCCGGAGAGCCAGGTCGGAGCCTTCGCCGACGTCGTCGGCGAGCTCCCGCCGGGAGCCCGCGTGCTCGACTGCGCCGCGGGGACAGGCGAGCTTGCGGTGGGCCTCGCTCTGCGCGGCTTCGATGTCACGGCCACCGACGCGAGCCACGTGATGCTCGAGCGCGCGCGCTCTCTCGGCCATGCGCGCGGCGTCGAGGTGCAGGCCGAGGCGTGCCCTTGGGAGGAGCTCGAGGGCCGAGGGTGGGACGCCTCTTTTCACGCGGTCTTCTGCGTCGGGAACTCGCTCCCCCACGCCCGGGGCGAGGCCGCTCGTCGCCGTGCGCTGGCTGCGATGGCGAGCGTTCTGCGTCCCGCCGGGGCGCTCGTGGTCGCTACCCGGAACTGGGACGCCCAGCGCGCGCGGGGCTCGCGGCTCGAGGTCTTCCCTCGCCTCGTCCGCCGGCGCGGCCTCGGCGGCGTCGTGATGTACGCCTGGACGATCGCCGAGAGCTGGGAGGAGGCGCACGAGATGGACATCGCGGTCGCCCTGCTGCGCGAGAGCGGCCTGGCGGTCCACCGCGAGCGCATGCCGTTCTGGCCCTTCCGACGCGAGACGCTCGACGCCGAGCTGCGCGCCGCCGGAATGAAACCCGTCGCGAGCACCTGGGCGGCGGACAGCGACCGTTACTTCGTGCTCGCCCGGCGCGCGAGGTGACTGCAGATGGCTAGCGAGCTCGCGTAGCTAAAAATCGGTGGGCTACAGGCGCGGCAAGGCGCCGGAGCGTCAGCCTGCCGACTTCAGGAACGTTCGGAAGTCGCCTACGGGCCCGAGGTGCGTCAGTTTGTCGGGGTTGACGATCGAGCGGATGCTCATGATTTGACCGCCGGCGATATCGAGCGCCCATACGCCGATCAGCCGCTGCTGGCCGTCGAGAAGGAGCGCTCCGGGGCCGCCGTTGACCTCGACGGGGCGCAACGACACGCCGGGGGCCCGCGCGATCCGGCGAAGCCAGTTGACCAGCGTGCGCGCGACGCGGGTGCGGCCCCGGAACGTCCGCGCGAGCGTCGGAACCTTGCCACCGCCGTCGCCGGTCAGCTGCACGTCTGAGGCGAGCAGCGCCTCGAGCCCAGCGAGATCACCTTGCTCGGCGGCCGCAAAAAACCGGGCTGCCAGCTGCTCCTGCTTCTCGCGCGTCGTTTGGAAGCGGGGTCGGCGCTGCTCGACGTGGCGTCTGGCACGGGTGGCGAGCTGGCGCACGTTGTCCTCGCTCTTGCCGACGATCGCCGCGACCTCCGCGAACTGGTAGCCGAACACATCGTGGAGCAGCAGCACGGCGCGTTGCTCGGGGGACAGGCGTTCCAGCATCACCAGCATGGCCAGCGACAGCGAGTCGGCCGTCTCGGCGTGCCGGGCCGGATCATCCTGGCTGTCGGTCACGATCGGCTCGGGCAGCCACTCGCCGACGTAGCGCTCACGGCGGGCGCGCGCGGAGCGCAGCTCGTTGATCGCCAGCCGGGTGGTCACGGTGGCGACGAACGCGTGCGGCGAAGCTATCCGCTCGCCGGCCTGGAGGGCTTGATGGATCCGCAGCAGAGCTTCCTGCACCACGTCCTCGGCCTCGGAGACACTGCCGAGCATCCGGTAGGCGATCGCGAACGCGACCGGGCGCAGCTCGTCGAGCAGCTGCTCGCGCTCGGTCACGCCGCCGCGAGCCCCCCACGCCAGCTGGGGTCCGCCGGGTGACACCCCAGCTCGCGCACGACCTCCGCGTTCAATGGACGGCGGGCGTAGGTCGTCACCAGCGCGCCCGGACTCGCTGGCAAACAGCCGCTCGCCGATCGCGAGGCGAGGCGGCGGCCACGATCCCGCGCGCCGGCGCCGCCAGAGATGCTCAATCTCAGCGGCGCGAGGCGCGATCGAGGCGCTAAGCCGTTTCCGCTCCGCAACTAGCGGCCCTCTCGGATCTGGAGCCGGTTGCCGTCGGGGTCCTGGAACTGCGCGACGTAGCCCCAGGGGAACTCGAGCACGTCCGAGACGAACTCAACGCCGTGCGACTTCAGCTCCTGAACCGTCTTCCGGCAATCGTCGGTCTCGATCGTGATCGACGCTGGGGGGCGTCCCATCGCCGGCTCCGCCTGCCCCGGTGTCCCGGGCCAAAGAACCAGTTGGAAGTCGTCCCCCTTGACGCCGACCGTCAAAAACCGTGGACCGTCGGGTGTCGGGTTCTCAACGCGCTTTTCGAGGCCAAGGACGTTTGTATAGAAGCCGAGCGCCTTGTCCTGGTCGCTCACGAGCACGCTCGTGTAGAAAATCTTCTCCAGCACTGCTCTTCCTCCGGTGGTCGTGGTCACTACTCCCATGACAGGCGGCGAGCAGTAAACGTGACAGCCGAGGACGCGCGGCTGTGGGCGGGTGGGCGCTGGCGATGTTGCTTCGATCACCGAGCAGTCAAGTCACCCAAGACGCGGGCCAGGGCCATTTCTCCGTCCCGGGTTTGCAGGCCGTGCTCTAGCGCGGCGCTGATCTGCCTCTGGGCCTCGGGACTACGCACTCCCTCGCCGAACAGGTCGGAATCGCGACGGAACTCCTCGACGGGCGCGAGTGCGATCGCGTTGACACGCTCCTTGACCACGGCGCGCCCGGCGCCGAGGCATGACGCGCGAGACGATCGCGTCACTCTCGCCCTACTTGATCCTGATCGTTGTGCTCACGCTCGCGCAGCTAGGCCCGATCAAGCGCTTCCTGGCCGACCGGAGCGAGTCGTTTCGCTGGCCCGGTCTCGACGTGACGAGCGCGGGTGGCGGCGAGCTGCCGGCGCTCACGTTCAAGTTCGACTGGCTCGCGGCGCCGGGCACCTTGCTTCTGGTGTCCGGGCTCCTCACCGTCCTCGCGCTGCGCATCCGCCCCCGTATCGCGCTGCGAGCCTACGTCGACACGATCGTTCGCCTGCGAGAGGCAATCGTCACGGTCCCGGTGGTGCTCGCGCTCGCCTACGTGATGACCCTTTCCGGGGAGACGGTCACGATCGGGCTGTGGGCCGCGGGCGCCGGCGGCATGTTCGCGCTGATCGCTCCGTTGATCGGCTGGCTCGGCGTCGCGGTCACCGGCTCGGTCACGTCGTCGAACTCATTGTTGGGCGAACTGCAGGTGGCGGCGGCGCATCAGGCCGGGCTATCGCCCACGCTGGTGGCGGCAGCAAACAGCTCGGGCGGCGTCTTCGCGAAGATGCTCTCGCCGCAGCACCTGGCGATCGCCGCCGCTGCCGCCGGCATGATCGGCCGCGAGGGCGACCTCATGCGTTCGGTGCTCAGGTGGAGCGTGGCCCTCGTGGCGATCATGTGCGTGATCGTCTACCTGCAGTCGACCCCGGTGCTCGACTGGATGGTGCCGTGAGGTCTCGGTCGGCGAGCTTCCGGTCTCTTAGCCGAAGGTGAACACGTAGGCCTGCGCACCTGGATCGAGGAACGTGATCTCGAAGGTGCGATCCGTGATGGGGCCGTCCTGGCGGATCAGCTGGTAGAGCCGCGCGTCGGCGACGACGCCGTTTCCCGGCTGGTCGACGTCGATACCCGCGGAGCCTTCGGGCGGCTTCCCGTCGAGCAGCACCAGACAGCGCACGGCTCGGCCATCCGACCGGGGGCCCAGCACGAGGTTCACGTCGCGGGCATGAAAGCGAAAGATGATCCGTCCGCCGGGCTCGTTCAGCGTCGTGATCTGCTCGCCGACCGTCCAATCGCCCGACAGCGCCCATTGGTTGAGCTCGAGCCTCGGCGGCTCCAGGTAGACCCGGCGCCGGTCGGGTTCCACGCCGCCGGGAGACGCAAGCCCCGTCGCCCGGGCATAGCCGACATAGGTCTCCGGTGAACCGAGCCGGTCCCAGTCGGCCGCCAGCTCCACGCCGACGGGTTCGACCGAGACCAGATCCTCGTGGCGCACATCGCGTCCGGCCTCGGCCAGCAGATGCTGAATGACCCGTTCGGATCGCTCGTAGTCCTCCTCGCCGAAGTGGTGATGCCGTATCCGCCCCTGGGCGTCAACGAAGTAGAGCGCCGGCCACGCCCGGTTTGAGAACGCATTCCAAACCGCGAAATCGTTGTCCAGCGCGATCGGGTACTCTGACGCCCATCGCCTCGAGGGCGGGCTGGACGTTCTCGACGTCGTGCTCGAACGGGAACTCCGGGGAGTGTGCGCCGATCACGACCAGCCCGTCGTCGCGGTACTTCTCGGCCCAGGAGCGGACATAGGGAAGGGTGCGCAGCCAGTTGACGCAGGAGAAGGTGCAGAACTGGACGACGACGACCTTCCCGCGAAGCCCTGCCGGCGTCAGGGGCTCCGAGTTGAGCCAACCGGTGGCGCCGTCCAGTTCGGGGAACCTGCCCTCGAACGACAGGTCCGCTGCGACCGAGCGCGCCACGGCTAACGCAGCGACCTGAAGCTCGCCCGGATCTCTTCGGAGAGGATCTGCGGCTGCTCCCAGGCGGCGAAGTGGCCGCCTGCGTCGACGCGGTTGTAGTGGATGAGCTTGGGATACGCCCGCTCCGCCCAGCTCCGCGGAGCCGGGTAGAGCTCGTCCGGGAAGACGGTCACGCCGACCGGGAGCTCGACGCCCTTGACGTCGAAGAAGGCCAGATGGCTCTCCCAGTAGAGGCGACCTGAGGAGACCCCCGAGTTGGTGAGCCAGTAGTGAGTGACGTTGTCGAGCACGTCGTCTCGCGACAGGCCACCGGGTTGCCCGGCGAAGGCGCGCGCGATGAGCCGGTAGCTGGCGCTCGTCGTGGTCGATCATCCAGGCCGCCAGGCCGACCGGCGAGTCCGCGATGCCGTAGAGCGTCTGCGGGCGGTTGGCCATCTCGACGGAGTAGCCCACGCCGGTGGCGAAGAAGTGCTTCAGGATCTCGAATGCCCGGTCCTCGTCGGCGGCGAGACCATCCGGCTTCGGGCCGCCGGAGGCGAGCGCCTTCGACACGTCGGGCGGAACGGTCGCCGGCATGTTGGTGTGAATGCCGAGCAACCCCTTCGGCTTCAGGAGAGCCGTCTGCTCCGTCACGGCATTCCCCCAGTCACCGCCCTGCGCGACGAACTCCGTGTATCCCAGGCGCTGCATCAGGACGACCCAGGCCCGTGCGATCCGAATGGGGTCCCAGCCGGTCTCGGTCGGCTTTCCCGAGAACCCGTGCCCCGGCAAGGACGGAATCACGAGGTGGAAGGCGTCCGCGGCGCTCCCGCCGTGCGCCGTCGGATTGGTGAGCGGATCGATGATCTTCAGCTGCTCGACGGTCGAGCCCGGCCACCCGTGGGTGACGATCAGCGGCAGCGCGTCGTCGTGCTCGGAGCGGACGTGGATGAAGTGGATGTCCACCCCGTCGATCTCGGTGATGAAGTGCGGTAGGGCCGTGAAGCGCTCCTCGAACTTGCGCCAGTCGTAGTCCGTCGCCCAGTAGCTGGCAAGCGCCTGGATCGTCTCGAGCTGCACACCCTGGGAGGCATCCGTTTCCCGGTCGGGCCACTTCGTCGCGTTGATGCGGCTGCGCAGATCGGTCGAGCTCGTCGTCCGAGACCTCGATCTCGAACGGACGGACTTCCGTGTCGGTGCTGGTGTGAATCGACATTCCCTTCTCTCCTCCTGTTCAGGTTTGATCACGTTTCGCAGTGGGTCACTGCTCTCGGACCGCCAAGCTCTGGTGAGTTGGAGGATCTCCCTCGAGAGCTGGAGCAGCTCCATGATGATCTCGCCACCGTTTCCGCCGACGGGAGCAGCTCGCCGGGTTGTCGTCTTGGTTCACGTGGCTTCCTTTCGCGAGGCGCCCCTGCTCGGTTGAAAGGGCGTGTCAGTCACAGCGCTCCGTGCCGGGACACCGACGCAGCACGCGTACGCGCGGTCCGCCTGCCCGCCAGCGGAGCCCGAGCAGCAGCGACGAGGCGTTGTTGCCGTAGTTCGCCTCGCGCAGCCGCCGGTCGGCGTTCACCCGGTGGACGAGCACGTAGCGACCCGCGTCGAGCCCTGACAGGCCAAGCGATTGGCCCTCGAGGTTCGCCGCGTAGTCGTCCCCGTAGCCGACCGAGATGCCCTCGACGAGCCGCAGCCGAGCACTCGCGCCGAGACCGCAGCGCCCCGTGTAGACCGGGGTTGGCGCCCGCCGCGGAAGGTCGCGGCCGCGCGCGCGGTACCGGTCACCGAGACAAAAACCGGTCTTGCGATCGGTGACGAGCGGGGCCCGGCGTCCCGGCCGGCGCAGCTCGTAACGCTCGAACTCCAGCAGGTGCCAGTGCTCGTGGTCGGGCGAGCGCACGTACCGCAGACGGCCGACCCGTTCGATCAGGGCGAGCCCAGCCCCGCGACTCTTGACGAGCTGGTCGGCGGTCATGGTCCCGTTCGCGCCCGCCCGTCGCCGCCCCGCGATGATCAGCGGGCCGTGGCCGATGTTTCGTACCGCGGAGCCGAAGCCGAGCCGGAACTCCGGGCGCGCGCCTGGCCTGCTCTGCGTGATCTCGAGGTCCCACGGGACCTCTTGGTCGAGGTCGGGCAGGAGCGCCGACTCAGGCGTGGCCCCGCCCTGGCCTACCGGGGCAGCCGCCAGTGCCACGCTGCAGAGAGTCACGGCGGCCACCGTGGGGACGAGGCACAGCCACAGCCGCTCAGTTGTCGATGAACTCTTCGCCGGCATCCTCGTTGCACTCGATGCTGGGCGGCTCCTCGCCCGGGAATGCGAGGAAATCGTACTGTCGGGGTGCCGAAGCCGTGTATGTCGATGGCCAGCGCGGGCCGGCGCCGCTCGCCGCCGGGCCCGAACAGGTAGCCGGTGTCGCCGCCCCATTCCCCGTACTGCGTCACGCCGATCGTGTACGCGCACTGGTCGAAGAGGTCGAACTCTTCCACCGGCTCGCCCAGGTCTTCGACGTCCTCGGTGAGCGACTCCACCTCTTCCTGGAGGTCCTCGATCCGATCGCGCACCGACGCTGATCTGTCCGGCCCGTCTCCGCCCGCCAGCGCCGCCGGCGCCCATACGGCCGGCGCGGCGCACACGCACATGAGGATCAAAGCTCGGCGCATATCAATCAGATCGCCTCTCCTGGTTCGTCTTGACACGTGCGGCCGGGACGGTCACCGCCCACCAGCGCGAGGAACATGTAGTCCGGGTCGTCCCAGTCGGCACGGTCGATATGCAGCGCGGCGCGGTAGCCCGGCCGGAGCGCCCTTGCGCCCGTAGAGGTAGCCAAACTTCTGGTCTGGATCGCCCATCTCGGTGACGGGCACCCACGACACGCACGATTCCCACTCGTCGAAGCGCTCGGAGATGGTCTCCAGTCGCTGGGATCTCGCGAACAGCCTGGCCTCCTTCCGCTCGAGTCGCGTGAGCTCGCGCTCGAGGCTGGTCCGGGAACCTGAGCGGCCTGCTGTAGCGGCGACGCGAGCGCGCGCTGGACCTCGCGGTTGTCGGATTGCCGGCGCCGGCGACCGACGCAGGCTCGGCGGTACCTCCGGGCTGCGGGCTGTCGTTCCGGCAGGCGGCTGCACGGCTGAAGTGGATGAACAGGTAGTCCTCGCGGCCCCACCGGCGCCGCCTGTCGACCGCTATGCCGTCCATGAAGCCGACGCCGGTCCCGTCGCGCTCGTCGTAGAGGTAGCCGGACTGCCGATCGCGGTCGCCCTGCTCGTTGACGGGAACGTACCTGAGGCAGGTCTGCCAGTCCTCGTAGTTCTCCGCCGACTGCTCCATGAGCTCGACCTGCTCGCCAAGACGGGCGAGCTCCCGCCGCAGCACGCGCATGTTCGGCCGCACGGCGTTGGTCCGCGGCCACGGCGAGTCCTCGCCCGCCGCCTCGGCCTCGGTCCGGCATCCGCGCCGGTCGGTCCTCCGAAGCCAAGCGCGACGGCGGCGCCGCAGCCGCACAGGACGGCGGCCGTCAGAAGCGCGGAGCAGCCGGAATCGGGTCGATGCGTCATCTCGCCACCTCCACGGCACCGACGTCGCAGGCGGGTCCCTGGGGTCGCGGAACGCCGCGCTGATCGGTGGCGGCGAGCGCGAGGCGATCCGCAACGAGCCCGTCCAGGTGCTGTTCGCCCTCGAGCACGTCCCCGAAGGGCTGGAAGTTGCAGTCGGCCGCCGGGATGCGGTCGAGCACCGGGCTGCCCGTCAGGGGGTGGCGGGTCTCGCCGAGGCCGCCGTTGTCACCCAGCTCTCCGAGCATCGGGTCGCTCGCCGTTCACGATGTCGGTCCCGGCGCTCAGGCCGCAGGACGCATCGGTGACGAAGTTGAAGCCGTACGACCGCGCAGCCGGCGTCCTGGCAGTTCCGGCTCGGTCGGCTGCGCCTCGCCGCCGATCGGGTCGAGCTTCGCCGGGCCGATGATCGAGCCGAAGGCGTCCAGCCGCTCGCCCGCGCCGATGTTCGCCGCGACCGGCGCGACGTTGTCGAGGACCGTGGACTTGACGAGCCCGACGATCCCGGCCGCGAAGATGCCGCCGCCCACGCCCTCGGCGTAGTTGTCGCTGATCGTCGAGTTCACGATGAACGCGTCGCTGCGCGACCAGATGCCTCCGCCGACGTGCGCGACCGCGGCGTTCCGGGCGATCGTGGAGTTGATGACGGTCACGTCGGCCTCGCCCCCGATCCCGCCGCCGCGATCATCGGCGCGGTTGCCGTTCACGGTCGAGTTGACGATCGTGATGTCCCCCTCGAGCGCCCCAGATCCCGCCGCCCGGGCCGTCGGCGTCGCTGCCATTGACGGTCGAGTCGATCACCGTGACGTCGCCGTCCTCATCCGTGTAGATCGCGCCGCCGTCGCCGTCGGTGGTGTTGCCGTCGACGTGCGAGCGCACCACGAGAATGTCGCCGGTGGAGGCGAGCGCACCGCCCGACCCGTCGACCAGGTTCGCCGTTGACGATCGAGTCGAAGACCTGGATGCCGCCGCGGCGCGCGTACACGCCGCCGCCGTCGTCGTTCGCGAGGTTGCCGGTGATGACCGAACGGACGATCGTCGCCCGGCGCTGGGACATGATCCCGCCGCCCGGCTCCTCGGCGAGGTTCTCGTGCACCTTGGAGTCGACCACCTTGATCTCGCCCCGGGTGGTCACGGCGCCGCCCGGCCCGTCGCTGCCGCCACGCGTGAGCGTCACGTTGCGCAGTTCGATGAAGCCCGTGCCGTCCGACCGCAATAGCCGCTTCTCGAAGCAGGTCTGCCGGAGCGTGTGGCCGTGCCCGTCCAGGAGCAACGGGACGCGCCGACTCGCGGAGCGGGTCGCCCAGCTCGCACGCTCTGAGGGAGATGTCCGCCTTGACGTCGATTGCGGTCACGCGTGGGTTGCTCCACGCAGCCCGCAGCTCCGACTCGTTGTTGACCGCGATCGGCTCCTCGGGAAGCAGCGTGTAGCGGTGGCTGATCCGGCGGGTTCGATGGCGGCACAGGACCCGGCCCTCGTAGAGGCCGCGCAGCTCGTACGCGCGCCGCTCGGTGCAGGCGTAGCCGCCGACCCGGCGCCGGAAGAAGCGGTCGCGCATCCAGCAGCGGCCGAGGAAGGTTGGCCTGACGCAGCGCTTCTCCACGCGCCCGTAGCAACGGGCCTTGCGGCCGGCTGCGCTGTTCAGGCAGCGCTGGTAGTGGCGCACGACGCGCGTGCCGCTGCGGCAGCGCGTACCGACCACCCACACCCCGAGCACGGAGCCGGGGCCCGCGCTCCGTGTCTTGCCGAGCCGGCAGTGTCGCGCGTCCGTGGGCCTGTACGGCCGATCCTCGCCCTCACCTACCTCAGCGATCGTCCCAAGGACCCAGAGGTCCCGCGCTCGGCGGAGCTTGGTGTCTCATCCCCACCCGCAACCGCCTTCGCCGGAGCGCCGAACGCACAGACGGCCAGGAAGCAGAGTGTCAGTCCGAGGAGGCCCAAGACGTGGGCAAACACCGACCGCATGCGCACAGCCTGCGCTCCCCGGCCCAGCCCTCGCGCCCGTGAACACCCTGGCGGGACACCCTGGTCGATACCCGGGCGACCGCAGCGCCGCGCGCGCAGCCTACTGCCACCCCAGCGCGGCACCGCTGGTGACCCGAGCGGCAAATTGGCCCCGAGCCCGTGTAGAACCAGGGTGTTCACGGGCGCGACGGCGGCGTGCGCGGGCGCAAACTCGGGCCCATGCGCACTCTTGCTCCGACGACCTCCAACGGACCCACGGCATGACCGACGCCGCGACTCGGCGGACATCCGTCAGGGAGTCCCATGAGCGGCAGCTCCTCCGGCTGGGCAGGCGGCCCGCGGCATTGGGGGTTGTCGCCGCTCTTGCGTCGCTGCTGCTGGCCTCGGCGGCGCCTGCGCAGGCGAAGCGGTTCCGCGGCACCAAGGGGCCGGACAAGATCGCGGGCACCGCAAAGGCCGACGTGATCAAGTCTCTTCGCGGCAACGACCGGATCAAGGGCCGCGGTGGCCGCGATCGACTCTTCGGCGGGCGCGGCGCCGATCGGTTGAACGCGGTCGACGGCCGGCGGGACCGTGTCGTCAGCGGCGGCCCGGGCAACGACATCTGCAGGGTCGACGCGACCGATCAGGCCAAGATAAGGGGCTGCGAGACCGTAAAGATCGCCGAAAGGCGGCGGCGGCCCCGGCAGCCGCGGCACGGGCGGCAGGTCCCGGCACGGGCCAGACCTGCGCCAGCCCCCCGGCCGAGCCCAGGCTCGTGGCCGGCGGCCTGTGGGCTACGCGTGGCGACGCGCCGCCGACCTTCAGCGATCCGTTCTACGCGATTACGATCACCCTCAACGCTTCGGCGGATGGGTTGAACGGCGATGAGCTCCCGATCTCGATCGAGAGTGTGTGCGACGTTCCCAAGCGGCTGGAGAGCGAGGCCGCCCAGCTCGCCGGAGGAGAAGCGGTCGCGCTAATCAGCTCCGAGACGAAGGTGTTCGACGCGGGAGGCCAGCAGCTGACCGGCGAAGCGGCCACCACCGCTGTGGCCGGTGCCGACACCGTTTCGCTCAAGGCTCGGCTCCAACGCCCTGCCCGGTGGCGCCAGGATGAGGACGGCCAGCCGGTGCCCACCTTTGAAACCAGCCGAGTCGACATAACGGACTGACCGTGCTCAGGGGTGACGTCCCGGACGGTCAGGTCCGCGACCGCTCCGTGTTTCGTGATTGGGTCGATGCGAGATCGGCCACAAGACCTTCGGGCGTCTTCCGGACGCCTGCATTTCCTCACTCGACCTACCGGGTCACGCGCGTAGAGGACTCGTCGGTTTCGACTCGGTGGGTGGCCGATTCGAGGGCCGCGTCCAAGAGCCTGTCGGGGTCGCTGCCATCGTCGGGGTAGGTGGCGTGGCTGAAGTTGATGGTTCCCGGTCGGCTTTGATCGTCCAGGTGGCGGTGAATGGTGCGGGCGAGCCGCTTCGCGGCGAGAGCGGCGGCAGCGCGGCCCGTGTCGGGGAGCAGCACGACAACGACGCTTGCGTCGAGATGCGTGACCGAGTCCGCGCGTCGCGTCCATTTGTCCAGGTCGTTCGCGATCGTCCCGAGTGCCGGTGCGGGGGTTGTCCGGTCGTCTGCGGGCGAAGTCAGTTCGACCGAGCCGACGAGCACTGAAAGTCGCTGCCCGGAGTCCCTGGCTTGTGCGCACTCGCGCCGCAGTTGCTCTCGAAAGGCGGCTTCGTGTCGAAACTCGGCGTCGTCGAGACCGTCCCCGGGCCGGACCAGGCCGAGAAGGGAGCGAAGTGCCTGCTGTCGCCCGTTGACGATCGCGCCTAGGCGCGTCATGTCCGTTGTTCGCATTCGACGGCGAAGTTGGATCAGTGCGGCTGGGACTGGGGACGGACCTACTGCAAGACCGGCGTCGTCTGGGGCGTGGATTCCGGTCGGTGTGACCCACACGCGTCTCCACTGGCGCGACGAAGCCGCTGACGGCGCGACCGTCAGCAACCGGCAACACCCACGCTCCGCAAACCAGTGGTCCAGCCCGCCTAGTTGGCCGGCCGCCCCGCGGCGGCAAGCGGGCGACTGACCGCGGCGGCCGCGGTCTTGATCACGTCGGCGACGACGTCGGGCCGGGAGATCATGATCACGTGCGAGCCCTCGACCTCGGTGATGGTGGCACCGGCGCGCTCGGCCATCGACCGGACGACGTCCGTGCCGGCCGCCTTGTCGGGGGACGCGAGCACCGTCCAGGACGGCAGCGACTTCCAGGCCGGCGGCCCGGACGGCTCGGTGAAGGCCAGCTCGGAGACCGGCCGCTGGGTTGCGGCCATCACGGCGGCCTGCTGCGCCGGCAGGTCGGCGGCGAACACGTCGTGGAGCTTCGCGGGATCGATCGCGAACTCGGTGGCGGTCCCCGCGCCGTCCGGAGTCGGGTACTGCAGCGCGACCTGCGCCGTCCCCAGGGCGCTGTCGCGCGAGCCGGCGGTCACCTCGCCCAGGCGCTCGCCCTCGTCGGGGGCGAACGCGGCGACGAAGACGAGCCCGACGACGTTGTCGAGCCCGGTCGCCGCGTTGGAGATGACCGCGCCGCCGTAGGAGTGGCCGACGGCGAGGACCGGTCCGGGGACCTGCTTGATGAAGCTGGAGACGTAGGCGGAGTCGTGGGAGATGCCGCGCAGGGGATTCGGCGCCGCGGTCACCTGGATACCGGCCGCCTGGAGGCGCTCGATGACGCCGTCCCAGCTCGACGAGTCGGCGAAGGCGCCGTGGACGAGGACGACGGTGAGCGGGGCGTTGGAGGTTGCCTCGGACATGAGAGCTCCTTAGTGGTTGTTGACGTCGATGACCGCCTGGGCGAACGCCTCAGGCGCCTCCTGAGGCAGGTTGTGGCCGATGCCGCCGGTGATGGTCCGGTGCGAGTGCGGGCCCGAGAACTTCCTCGCGTAGGAGCTGGGGTCCGGATGCGGCGCGCCGTTGGCGTCGCCTTCGAGGGTGATCGTCGGCACGTTGATGACGGGCGCCTCGGCCAGGCGGCGCTCCAGCGTGTCGTACTCGGCTCGCCGTCGCCCAGGCCGATCCGCCAGCGGTAGTTGTGGATCACGATCGCCACGTGATCCGGGTTGTCGAGAGAGGCGGCGCTGCGCTCGAACGTGGCGTCGTCGAAGTCCCACTGCGGCGAGGCCGTCCGCCAGATGAGCTTCGCGAACTCGCGCCGGTAGCGCTCGTACCCGGCCCGGCCGCGCTCGGTCGCGAAGTAGTACTGGTACCACCACTGCCGCTCGGCCTCCGGCGCCAAGGGCAGCTCGCCGGCCTGCTGGCTTCCGATCAGATACCCGCTCACCGAGACGAGCCCGGCGCACCGCTCCGGCCAGAGCGCCGCGACGATGTCGGCCGTCCGCGCTCCCCAGTCGGCGCCGGCGACGACCGCCTTCTCGATCCCGAGGGCGTCCATCAACGCGACGGTGTCGACCGCCAGGACCGACTGCTGCCCGTTGCGGAACGTCTCGTCGGAGAGAAAGCGCGTCGTGCCGTAGCCGCGCAGGTACGGGACGATCACCCGGTAGCCCGCCGCCGCCAGCAGCGGCGAGACCTCGCCGAAGGTGTGGATGTCGTACGGCCAGCCGTGCAGCAGAACGACCGCAGGACCGTCGGGAGGGCCGATGTCGACGTAGCCGACGTCGAGGAGGCCGGCCGCGATCTGCTGGACGGGCCCGAGCGCGCCGCGCAGCTGTTCTCGCTCTGTTGCTGACACGCGACTGCCTGCGCGTTACGTCGTCGACGTCGTCCTGGCGGGAGCGAAGAAGTCGACGAGCAGCTGGTTGACGCGCTCGGCCTCGTCGTGGTGGACCCAGTGCGAGGCGTCGGGCAGGCGCTCGACGCGATCGAGGTTGGGCACGTCCTCGTGGTGGGGCTCGGCGAGATCCGGGCCGAGGTAACGATCCTTCTCGCCCCAGATGACGAGCGTGGGCGCCGAGATCGGGTGAAGCTCCGTCTTGGTGCCCTTCGGCGGTCGCACCGCGGCGCGGTAGTAGTCGATCATCGCGGCCGCCGCGCCTTCCTGCGACCACGCCTCGATATAGCGATCGGTCTCCTGCTTCGTGTACGGCGGCTGGGCGTCGCGCAGGAAGTGCTGGAAGAACTCCCAGTCCTTCGAACGCACGTGGTGTTCGGGCAGGTTCGGCAGCGCGAAGTAGAAGAAGTACCAGGACCGCGCGAGCTGGCTCGGGTGGCGCAATCCCTCGTTGAGCTTGCGCGGATGGGCCGCGTTGAGAATGGCCAGCCGGTCCACGACGTCGGGGTGGTTCATCGCCGCGCGTCCAGGCGGCGGTTCCGCCCCAGTCGTGGCCGACCAGCAGCGCGGACTCGGCGCCGCGTTCGTGGATGAGATCGCGCACGTCGGCGGCCAGCTTGCCGGCGGTGTAAGCCGCGACGCCGTCGGGCTTCGACGACAGGTTGTAGCCGCGCAGGTCGGGCGCGACCACGCGGAAGCCCGCCGCCGCGAGCGGCGCGATCTGCAGCCGCCAGCCGTACCAGAACTCCGGGAAGCCGTGCAGCAGAACGATCAGCGGCCCGTCGCCGGCCTCGACGTAATGCAGCCGCACGTCCCCGACTTCGGCATAGCCCTCCCGAAGTTCGGTCCCGCCTTCCGACACAAGCGCTGGTCAACGCATCGGGCGAGCTCATGAGGATCTCCTTTCGAGACTGTGCGTGATACGCAGGAGGTTGGTGGTGTCGCTCCAGCGTCGCGCCCGGGGATGCCCTGGTCTGCTCCCTGGTGTGTCCAGGTCGCCCGACGGGTTCATCGCTGCCGCTCGAAGGGATCCAGGGGCGTCGGCAAGCCGTGCCGCGCTGTCGCGAGGAGCGGCTCCTGGAGGTGCGCGAACCAGGAGCGCCCGATCCGCGATCCAGGGCTGATTACTCGGGACGAGGGAAGGGCAAGGGCGGAGGCTCGGGCCAGACCTCGCCGCCGATCATCTGGGTGAGCACGGTCTCGTCGGCGCGAGTTGCGGCCACCGTCAGAACGGGGAACCGCTCGCCCGGCCGGGTTGTGGGCGTGGAAACGAAGGCCAGGAACCCCCGCATCCGGAAATCTGTCGGGAGCCCCCGGACCCGGCGAGGATCGACGCCCGCTCGCTTGAGGATGCGGGCGTCCTTGTTGAAGCGCACGCGGAAGGGCTTCGAGAGCACGGCCGGCACCGCCACGCCGTCTGGGGCCGACACCGCCACCCGCTGCACTCACCGGCGACCAGGCCGCAGGTGGGCACCGCCTTGGCGGGGCGGCCGAGCACATAGCCTCCGGCAGAGCAGTCGAGCCGGAGCCCCCGCCGATTCACCCGGACCGCGACCGCTGCCGAGAGGGCGCAGCTGCTGCCCCGCCAGCGCGCCCGGCCTTGACCGCGTGCCCGCGAAACCGCCAGGCAAAGATCGATCGAACCCGCAATCCGCCTGCCCGACCTACGACCAGAGACCCGCCGGCGGTACACGTCGAGCGTCCAGCGATCCTCGCCCGCACCGGGGGTTGACAGGTGAGCGCGGATCCCACCCGGAGCCGGGACAGCGCCAGGAGGAAACGACCCACCAGCGGCCGTTCCCGCCGCGACCGCAGCGAAAGCGCTCGTCAGCGCGACTGCCCTTACAACCCGCGTCTGCAACTCCCTTCCGACCGAAGCCAGGCCCGAGCGACCAGCGTACCTCCCAAAAGGCCGGCCCAACCAGGCGCCTGGCCGGTAAGCGGCCGGAACTCTCCTCCGCCCTGCGGGGGCCGCCTAGAGGGAGGCCAGAGCCGCCAGGAATAGGGCGAACGCCGCCCAGGTCGTCGCGAACTGGATCCAGTTGATCGTGAAGTAGCGCCGCCGTCCAGGCTCCCAGTCCGCCGGCATGGCCTCCGGATCCCAAGCCAAGATCACGTCGTAGTGCGGTTCCTTCCACACGTTCGCGACTATGTACACACCGAAGATCACCACAGCCAGGCCGATCGCGGTCAGCACGAACGAGGTGGAGCCGGAGTCGTCCCAGAGGAACACGAGCGCGACGATCGGCGCGATGCCCATTCCGAGCGACCAGGCATAGTTGAACCAGGACTTCCGCGCGAATCGAAGGAACGCTTGCATGAAGTTCCGGAAGTCCCGGCCCTCCATCGCCCTGAGCATCGGATGCATGATTGTGGTCAGCATCCCAAGAGGCCAGACGCCAGCCCCGAGAAGAAAGCAGACGCGGCGAGTGCGCATTCCTCGACCGTCACGGCGAGCCCCCTTTGCGGCCAGACCGCATCCTAGGCCGCCGGTCCGAAGCCGGCAAGCGTCTCTTCCGGAGGCAGGAGTGCGGGTCCGAATCCTGCGGGCGCGTCGCACGAGAGCGCTCTATGGAGCAGCATCTCGTCTCGCGCGCGAGACTACGAGCGCGCCGTTCCGCGCGTCGAAGCGCGCCGCTGAGCACGAGATGGACCACACCCGTACGCCCTACCTGAGCGCGCTTCGCGCGCACCTTCACACGCAACCCGTGCGGCTGAACACGCCGGGCCATCACGGTGGCAGCTCCGGTCCGACCCTCGAGGACCTGACCGGCGCGGACCTCCGTGCGGCCGACATCCCAGGGCTGATCGAGGGCGTGGACCGTGGTCCCTCCCCCACCCCCTACGAGGACGCGGAGCGGCTCGCCGCCGACGCCTGGGGTGCGAAGCGCTCCTGGTTCGTCTTGGGAGGAGCCTCGAATGCCATTCGCACGGCGTTGATCGCGGCGCGTGCGACGACGGGGAGGATCCTCGTCCAGCGCAACTGCCATGGCAGCGTGATAGACGGTCTCGTGCTCGCCGGGTTCGAGGTCCTGTTCATCGACCCCGAACTGGACGATGAGCTCGGTATCGCTCACTGCCTCACCCCCGAACGCGTGCGGTCCGCGCTCCAGGCAGATCCGGCGATCGGTGCTGTCCTGGTGATCTCGCCTACCTACTTCGGCGCCGTACCGGACCTCCGGGGCATCTCTGCAGCGTGCCGTGAACACGACACCGCCTTTCTGGTCGACGAAGCGTGGGGCAGTCACCTGGCCTTTGGAAGGCGCTACCCCACGGATGCACTGAGCGCCGGCGCCGATCTCGTCGTCTCGAGCGCGCACAAGACCGGGGGCAGTCTCGAGCAGACCGCCCTGCTCCACCTCGGCCAGAGCCGGACCGTCCGCCCGGATGAGGTTGAGCGCGCGTTCCGGCTGCTCGACTCCACCAGCCCGAGCGCGCTGCTGGCCGCATCACTGGACGCCGCGCGGGCCTGGCTCGCCACGCGGGGGCCCGAGGCGCTCGAGCTCACGCTGGCTGCCCGTGAAGGGATCGACGCCAGGCTGCGAGGCATCGCGGGCGTGGAGGTCCTCGGCCAGGAGCGCGTGGGTGCCTTCGGAATCGCCGAACTCGATCCGCTGCACCTCTGCCTGGACGTGCGCGGAACCGGCCGCTCAGGGGCGTGGGTCAAGGAGGAGCTCGAGCGGCGCGGCGTGTTCGTGGAGCTGGGCGAGGGCGCGGTGGTCATGGCCGTGATCGGCGCCGGCGAGGAGCACGAGGCTCGATCGAACCGCTCGCCGCCGCTCTGCAGCAGCTTCACGCGGCTCCGGCCGCCCAGCCAAGCCCGGTCGGGGCGCGTCCTCCGCGAAACCCGGGCGAGATCGTGGTGCCTCGTGCGGCGTTCTTCTCGGCGCACGAGCGCGTTCCGCTCAAGCAGAGCAAGGGCAGGGTGAGCGCGGAGACTCTGTCGGTCTATCCCCCTGGGATCCCTCGGGTCGTGGTGGGCGAACGCTTCGACCAGGATTCGCTGGAGGTCCTCAGCACGGCCCTCGAGCGGGGCGCCCTTGTCCGCGGCGCCTCCGACCCGTCATTGCGCAGCGTGCTCGTGGTCCGCTGAGGGCGGCGGACTCGGCAATCCGCCGTTCAGCGTCTAGCGCCTCCCCTACCGGCCCGGCGGACGATCAGCCGCGCGCGGGCGCTAGCGCTGCGGCCGTCGGCGGTGGTGGCCGTGACCCGCAGCCGGTAGCGGCCCGCACGCCGGGGGGCGCGGACTCGTATGCGGTTGGCGCCGCCTCGGGCGCTGCCGCGCGCCCGCGTGAGTGTGCGCCCGCGGCGTACCACCCGGACCAGCACCCTCGCGCGGTCGGTCGCCGCGTAGCGAAGCGTGACCCGCCGCCGCGCCCGCACGCTCAGCCGCGTGTCCGCCAACGCCAAGGCCAGCGGCGCTCGACCCACCGGCCCTGCCGGCCCCGATGGTCCTGCGGGCCCGCCCGGCCCCTGGGCACCCGGCGGCCCTACCGGCCCCCGCGATCCGGCCGGCCCCCGCGGGAAGCGCAGGTCGGCATCGACGAACCGCACCCGATTGTTCAGGGTGTCGCCGATCAGGATGCCGCCGTCGGCGGTCACCGCCACCCCGACCGGAAGGCTGAGCTGGGCGGCGGTGCCCAGGCCGCCGTCGCCTGAGAACCCCGCGGCGCCGCTGCCGGCCACGGTGGTGATCGTGCCGCCTGGCGACACTCGCCGCACGCGATTGTTGTTGATGTCGCCGATCAGGAAGCCGCCGCCGGGGGTCACCGCGATCCCGGCCGGGCCGTTGAGCTGTGCGGCGATGGCCGGCCCGCCGTCACCCGAGAACCCTTGAGTGCTGCCGGCCACGGTGGTGATCGTGCCGTTTGGCGACACCCGCCGCACCCGATGGTTGTCGAAGTCGGCGATCAGGAAGCCGCCGTCGGCGGTCGGCGCCACCCCGTCCGGGCTGCCGAGCTCGGCGGCGATGGCCGGCCCGCCGTCGCCCGAGAACCCCGAGGTAGCGCTGCTGCCGGCCACGGTGGTGATCGTGCCGCCTGGGGACACCCGCCGCACCCGATTGTTGTCGACGTCGGCGATCAGGAAGCCGCCGCCGGCAGTCGCCGCCACCCAGACCGGGCCGTCGAGCTGGGCGGCGGTAGCCGGTCCACCGTCGCCCGAGAACCCCGTCGTGCCGTTGCCGGCCACGGTGGTGATCGTGCCCCCCGGCGACACCCGCCGCACCCGATCGTTTCCGAAGTCGGCGATCAGGAAGCCGCCGTCAGCGGTCGCCGCCACCCCCTCCGGGTCCTCGAGTTGGGCGTCGGTGGCCTCCCCGCCGTCGCCCGAGGACCCCGCCGTCCCGTTACCGGCCACGGTGGCGATCGTGCCCGCCGGCGACACCCGCCGCACCCGATGGTTCTCCGCGTCGGCGATCAGGTAGGCGCCGCCCGCCGTCGTCGATCGTGTCCACCGCGCCTGTCGCCGCGACCTGGTCCACGAGCGCCGGTGCCCACGTGGCCTCGCGTCGAGCTTGAAGCGCACGCCGGGGGAGCGGGCGAGCCGCCGGCGCAGAGGCTCGAACGACGGCTCCTTGCCGAGGCCGAGCGAGTTGACGAAGCGCACCGGCTGCGGCTCCAGCCGAGCACGTCGTGCAGCGAGCGGCGGTGGCCAGCGCGAGGTCGAGCGCCGCCGACTCGAACGCCCAGTTGCGGAAGCGCAGCGCCCCCTCCCACTCCGGGGGCTCCGGCCACAGCTCGAGCGTGGCGAGGTGGTCGCAGAAGCCGGCCAGCGTCCACTCGCCCTCGAGCCCGAGCGAGGGGCGGGTCTCGTGCAGCGCGGTGCCGTCCTCGCGGAGGATCGAGATGTCCTCACCCAGGCCGTCGGTGCCTTCGCCGGCGAGCCGCACGTGGGTGGTGATGCGCTCGGACTCGTGGGCGAGGACGGCGTGCAGGCGGTCGTAACGGCACGCCTCGATCACGAGCGGCAGCTCCGCGAGCCGCGGCCACAGCGACTCGCCGTTCATAGTCGGGTTCACGGGGGTCACCGAGTGATTGTCTATCAGCGGACAGATCCCGGCTCGTCACTCGGCGTTGAAGCGGGAGCCGCCCCGTCAACCGGTCTCCTCTCGAATCCCGGTCTAGGTTCGGCTCCCGCAGGGTGCCGAGACATACGTCTGCGACAGGGGGCGCATACCCGGGCTGGGCACTTCCACGCTCGCAACGGCGGGCTCTGCGGCCGCGCCGCGCAGTCCGCCGCTAGTCGTCGAGCTTGTCGCGTTCCGGCGGTTCGGTCGGCTGGGCTTCCGGATCCTGGGACGGATGCGGCTCGCTGGTGCTTGGACCCGACGGCCCCGGTTGGTCGCGCGGATCCTCGCGCTTCTCGTAGGGGTCGGGCCACTCGGTGTCATCCGGATCTTCGACCGGGTTTGTGAGCGCGTGGTGCGCCTCCTCATCCCCAGAGCGATCGCCCGGATCCCGGTCCTGAGACTCGGAAGAACCGGTCCCCGGCTTCCCCTCGTCCTGCTCATCAAGGGCCATAGGTCTCCGCCCGGTACCCGGAGCTCGCGCTTTCATGCGGCGACGGTCACGCCACTACGCAGTCGAACCGAACCGGCCCGGGTTGCCGCGGCAGGTTCCCGCGGCGTCGACGACGTACCACGCCTTCTACCGCCTGCACAACCCCCTGCCGCGAGCGGTGTAGGGTCGATGAGCCCGTGAGTAGCGAAGCGACCATAGGTGCTTCTGGCGAGGACGCGGGGAACCTGCGCCTGTCGCTTCTGTTGGCGGCGGCGATGTTCGTGCTCGTCGTCGATACGTCGCTCATGAACGTGTCGATCTCGGCGGTAGTCAGGGATCTCGACACGACGGTCAGCTCGGTTCAGGGCGCGATCGCGCTCGAGGCCCTGATCTCTGCTGCGTTCATCCTGATCAGCAGCAAGGTCGGCGACCTGTTCGGACGCAAGCGTGCGTTCGTTTTGGGTCTGCTGGCGTACGCGGTTGGCGCTCTGGCGATGACGCTGGCGCAGGGCCTGGCAGCGATCATCGTCTTCTGGGCGATCATCGGCGGCCTCGGCGCCTCGCTACTGCTGCCTGCGATGCAGTCCCTGATCCACGGCAACTTCGAGGGAGCGGCACAGAAGAAGACCTATGCGCTCGTCGGAGCCTCCGCCGCCATCGCCGCCGCGGTCGGGCCGCTCCTCGGGGGCCTCGTCACCACCTACCTGTCCTGGCGCGTCGGCTTTCTGCTCGAGGTTGTCGTCATCGCCGTCGTGCTGTCGCAGATCGGGTTGCTCAAGGACGTCCCGTACACGGGAGAGCGGCGGGTCGACACGGTCGGCGCGGCGCTGTCCGTCCTGGGGATGGGCGGCGTGGTGCTGGGCATCCTGGTGTGGCAGGAGGGCGGCGACTACGTCCTGCTGCTGATAGCGCTCGGTGCGCTCGCGCTCGGGTCCCTCGCCCGCTGGCTCGTGCGGCGCCACCGGGAGGGGAAGGTGACGGTGCTCGATCCGGATCTGTTCCGGCTTCCGCACTTCAGGATCGGGATCTCGGCGCAGATGTTGCAGAACATCACGCTGGGTGGGGCGATGATCGCGCTGCCGATCTTCCTGCAGATCAAGCTCGAGTACGACGCGATGCAGACCGGCCTGTCGCTCGCCCCGCTCTCGCTGACGATGTTCGCCGTCGCGATCCTCGCCGGTCGGGCGTCCGGCGGCCGGCGCCCCGCCAGGCTCGTCCGGACCGGCTTCGCGCTCACCACGCTGGGCCTGGCGGCGCTGATCCCGATCGTTCCCGAGGCTGACTCCGGCTGGTACCTCGCCATCCCGCTGGTGATCGCGGGCGCAGGGCTCGGACTGCTGGTGTCGCAGCTCAACAACTACACGCTCGCCCCGATCGATGAGGAGCGGATCAGCGAGGCCGCCGGGGTGAACTCGGCGTCGGGGTCGTTCGGGCTTTCGTTCGGCCTCGCGGTGGCCGGCGGCGTCCTGTTGGCGACCCTCTCCCTGGCATTCACCAACATGACGAACGCGAGCCCCGTAATCCCCTCCACCCAGCAGCAGCAGATCGCGCAGACGCTGGAGGACGACGCTCAGGTCGTGAGCAACACCCAACTCGACAAGCTGCTCGCCGACGAGCCGCCGGCCGTCCGCGAAGAGATCCTCAGCATCAACACGGATGCCACGAACCTCTCCCTACAGATCGCGTTGCTCGTACCGATCCTCGCGGGCCTCCTCGGCCTTTTCAGCTCCTTCCGCATGCTGCGCCTGCCAGACGTAGAGCCCTCGGCCTCCGCCGAAGCGGCGGCTCTAGCCTGAGCCGATACGGGCCGCGGTCGGCAGGGCCGCGAGTGACGTGTCGAGTATCTCGGCCGCGAGGTCGATGTCGTCGTCAGAGATCGTCAGTGGCGGCGCCATGCGCAAGCAGTTGGCGGCGCCTCCGGTGCCGCCGCGGACCAGGTTGATCGACAGCCCCCGCCGCTCGCACTCCTCGGTCAGCGCCAGCCCCATTGCCTCTGCCGGTCGACGGCTCTCACGGTCCTCGACCAGCTCGAGCCCGCACAGCAGCCCCATCCCGCGCACATCACCGACGACCTCATGGCGGACAGCCAGCTCGTCGAGGTGCCCGCGCAGCCGCTCGCCGGCGCGCGCGGCGCGTGCCGCCAGGTCGTCCTCGCGGACGACCTCGATCACGGCCAGCGCAGCCGCCGCGGGCATGGGGTCCGACACGTGCGAGGTCACGTGCACGAAGCCGCGCTCGTGGCAGGCGGCCTCGATCTCGGCGCTCGTGATCACCGCCCCGATCGGGACACCGCCGCCTAGCGTCTTCGACAGGACCAGGAAGTCCGGCACCACGCCGAACGCCTCAAAGCCGTACATCGTCCCCAGCCGCCCGAGGCCGGTCTGGCACTCGTCGAAGACGACCAGCATCTCGCGCTCCCGGCACAGCTCCAGCAGGCGGGCAAAGTAGCCGGGGGGCGGCACGATCACGCCGCCCGCCGACAGCACCGGCTCGGCCACAAGCGCAGCGGGCGAGCCCACCGAAGCCTGGTCGAACAGCTCAAAGCCGGCCTCCAGGCATGAGCAGTCGCATTCGCCGTCACACGCCCGGACGGGGCAGCGATAGGCGTACGGCGCCGGCAGCGCGAACGAGCCCGGGAGTGTCGGCCCATACCCACGCCGCCCAGCGGCAAGTGTCAGCGCCGCGGCGCCGCCCGTCAGCCCGTGCCAGCTGCGGGTCAGCGACGCTACCTCGAACCGGCCCGTGCTGAGCTTCGCCATCCTGACCGCGACCTCGATCGACTCGCCGCCGGTCGACAGGAACATCGCGCGCTCCAGTGGAGCCGGCACCGTGTCCAGCAGCGCCTCGGCAAGGTTCAGCACGGGCGGCGACAGCATCCACGAGTTGAGGTGGATCGCCTCATCCAGCGATCGACGGATAGCGGCCGTCACGCGCGGATGGTTGTGCCCGACGGTGGCGCAAATCTGGCCGGCCGTGAAATCCAGCATGCGTTTTCCACTGGCCGTCTCCAGCCACGAGCCGCTCGCACGAACCACGAGATCCTCGGCAAAAGCGCCGCCGTAGCGGATCAGCCGCTCACTCCCGGCACCGGCCATGAACCGCGAGTCTGCCAGCACCCAGCAGAGACCACAACCAAGCGGGCACCAGGGGCACGGGAGCTCAGCCGAGGGTCCTCCGGCGCTAGATCACGAGATCACGCGGTAGTGCAGATGCGTGACGCCAGGCGCGTCGAGGACGCGCACGAGGTCGAGCTCGACGTGCTCGCTGCCCAGGTGCTCGAAGAGTCGGCGCCCCTCGCCGAGGAGAACCGGCACGAGATGGATCTCGAGCTCATCGAGGAGGCCCGCGCGCAGAAGCGACTGGGCGAGATCGGCACCATGGACCATCACATTCGCGTCGCCCGCGGCCTCCTTGGCCTGACGCATCGCGCTCTCGACGCCGTCGGTCACGTAGTGGACCAGCTCCGAAGCCGGCTCCGGAGGCTCGCCGCGAGTCGGTACGAACATCGGCACCCCGGCGTGATGGTCCTCCCATTGACCGGCGAGGTCGTAGGTCCGTCGCCCGACGACCACAGCGCCAGTCGCGAGCTGCTCGTCGTAGACGGTCGCGCTCTCGCCCTCGGGGTCAGCGGCGGGCGGAAAGGTGTCAGTCCGTTCGCGGAGCCACTCGTGCAGCCGCTCGCCTCCCCCAGCCCCGAGGCCCTGGCCGACTTTGTCGTCGGGCCCCGTTATGAAGCCGTCGAGCGACATGGACATGTAGAGAACGGAGCTGGACATCCGTCTTCCTTCCCGAAGCGCTACCGCGCCGTCGTGCCGAGGTCGTCGTCGCACCCAAGCCGGTGGTCGGTCGGATAATCTACAACCATATGGTTGTAGATGAGCTGGCCGAGGAGGTCGTCGACGAGCTGTTCCATGCTGGCCGACCCGACACGTCGCGATCGCCGCCCTCCTCGGCTCTTGAGCGCGACGGGATACCCACCCAACCCGACCAGAAGACAACGTGACGACAAGGAGAAGCAGATGGGAAAGGTCGCGCTGAGCCAGAACACCTCGCTCGACGGGGTCATGCAGTCGCCGGGCCCCACGGACGTCCCGTTCAAGTACAGGGGCTGGGCCGTGGACTTCGACTTCGACTACGAGGGAGAGGGCGGGCTCGAGCAGGCGCAGAAAGCCGGGGCCCTCCTGCTCGGACGGGTCACCTACGAGGCCATGCAGGCGTTCTGGCCCACAGCGGAAGGTGAGCTCGCCGCCAGGCTGAACGAGCTGCCGAAGTACGTCGTCTCCTCGACGCTCACGGACCCGGCCTGGAACGCGACCGTGCTCGGCGACGACTGGCCGGAGGAGGTGGCCAGGCTGCGGAGGGAGCTCGACGGCGACGTCCTCGTCTATGGCAGCCGCCGCCTCTCGCAGGCACTGATCGAGATGGGGCTGGTGGACGAGGTGCGCCTACTGGTCTACCCGCTCGTGCTCGGTGCCGGAGATCGCCTGTTCGGGCAGACGCAGGACAAGATCGCGCTGCGCCTCGTCGAATCGCGTCCGCTCGAGGGAGGCGTGGTGAACATGATCTATGCACCCGCGACGGCGGACGGGTAGCACTGTCACAGACGGCGCCTCCATCTCGTCTCAAGAACAGACGAGATGAAAGGAGCAGTCATGAAGATCTTCGTAGCCGGCGCCACAGGCGTTCTCGGCAGACAGCTCGTCCCGCAGCTGGTGGCGCGGGGCCACGAGGTGGTCGGGATGACCAGCAGCGCGTCGAAGCAGGACGTGGTCCGCAGCCTGGGAGCGCGCCCGGCCGTGGCCGACGCCCTCGACGCCGACGCGGTCGCTCAGGCGGTGGCGTCCGCGGAGCCCGAAGTGATCGTGCATGAGCTCACGGCGCTGTCGGGGAAGATGTCCGTGAGGGACATGCGGCACCCCGAGCGCTCCCCCGCGGCGACCATGACCAACCGGCTGCGTACCGAGGGGACGGACCATCTCCTCGACGCCGGTCGTGACGTGGGCGCGCGGCGCTTCGTGGCGCAGAGCTTTGCGGCCTTTCGCTTCGCCCGTACGGGTGGGCCGGTCCAGACCGAGGCCGATCCCCTCGATCCTGACCCGCCGGCGGCGCTGCGGGCTCCGCTGGAGGGGATCCTCCATCTGGAGCGGGCGGTGACCTCGATCGAGTGGGGCGAGGGTCTCGTGCTGCGCTACGGCAGCTTCTACGGTCCGGGGACCGGAATCAGCCTGGCTCCGGATGCAGTGATCGCGGCGCCCGTCCGCAAGCGTCGGTTCCCGATCGTCGGGGACGGTGGTGGCGTCCACTCGCACGTCCACATCGAAGACGCCGCCGCCGCCACCGTCGTCGCGGTCGAGCACGGCCAGCCGGGTATCTACAACATCGTCGACGACGAGCCCGCGCCGGTACGGGAGTGGCTGCCGGCGCTGGCGAGCGCGCTGGATGCCAAGCCACCGAGGCGCATCCCGCGCTGGCTGGGGCGGCTGGCGGCCGGTGAGACGGCAACGCTCATGATGACCGAGGTGCGCGGAGCCTCGAACGAAAAGGCCAAGCGCGAGCTCGGCTGGAAGCCGCGCTATCCAAGCTGGCGGCAGGGCTTCGCGCAGGGACTCGGTTGAGCGATGACCGAGGAGGAGTTCGACGAGCTGCGCCCGTCGGCGTTCGCCATCGCCTACCGAATGCTCGGCAGCGTGAGCGGGGCGGAGGACGTGGTGCAGGAGGGATTCCTCCGCCTCCACCGGGCCCGCGAAGGCGGCGAGCGGATCGAGTCGCCCCGCGCCTACCTCTCGACGGTGGTCTCGCGGCTCTCGCTCGACCAGCTCCGCTCGGCGCGGGCCCGGCGCGAGACCTACGTGGGTGAGTGGCTGCCTGAGCCGCTCGTGGCGAGCGCCGACGACGATCCCGCCCGCAAGGCCGAGATGGCGGACTCGTTGTCGCTCGCCTTCCTCGTCCTGCTCGAGAGTCTGTCGCCCGAGCAGCGCGCCGCGTTCCTGCTGCGCGAGGTGTTCGACGAGCCCTACGACCGGATCGCGGAGATCGTCGGCACGAGCGAGCCCAACGCCCGCCAGCTCGCCACACGAGCCCGGCGCCACGTGGAGGAGCGGCGCCCACGGTTCGAGGCCTCGCGCGAGCAGCGGGAGGAGCTCGCGACGCGCTTCTTCGCGGCCGCCGAGGAGGGCGATCTCCAAGGGCTGGAGACACTGCTGGCCCACGACGTGGTGCTCCACGGCGACGGCGGCGGCAAGGCACCGGCCCTCGCACGTGCGCTGCACGGCCGTGCCAGGGTGGCGCGCGTGCTGTCGAAGGGGTTGAGACGCCTCGACGCCCGCATCGGTGGCCTCATCACGCGCCGCCAGGAGGTGAACGGGCAACCGGGTGCACTCTTCTTCGACCGCGAGGGCAGGCTGCTCGGCGTGATGATCCTCGACGTCGCGGAGGGCCAGATCCAGGGCGTGAGCTCGATCGTCAACCCGGACAAGCTGCGACACCTGGGGCCGGTGGCCGACCTGCACGCGCTGCTGCGCCGGCGCAGCTAGGCGTAGGATCGGCCGCGTGCCGGAGTACGTCCTGGACCATCACCTCGAAGGTGAGGGCTCACGGCTCGCGTTGATGTCGCGACTGCTCGATCCGATGCACCGCAGGTACATCGAGTCGCTCGGCGTGGGTCCGGGCGCTCGGACGCTCGAGGTCGGCTGCGGCAACGGCTCGATCTCCGCCTGGCTCGCCGAGCGCGTAGCCCCTGACGGGCGGGCGGTCGCCATGGATCTCGACCTGTCGCTCGTGGACGTGCGGGCGCCGGGACTCGAGCTGCAACAGGGGGACATCGTCGCCGGTCCGGTCGACCCCGGCGGCTTCGATCTCGTGACCGCGCGGGCGGTGCTGCACCACGTCACGGACGTGGACGCGGCGATGCGAAACCTCGTCGCCAGCCTGGCTCCAGGGGGCTCGATCCTGCTGATCGAGCCGGACTTCCTGCCGGTCAGCGTGGCCGAGCCGCCCGAGGTGCGAGCGTTCTGGGACGGGTGGCTCGCATGGTCGCGCGACCAGGGGATCGACTACCACGTGGGTCGCAAGCTGGCCCCGCGGCTCGCGGCCCTGGGCCTCGAGCAGGTGGCCGGCACCGCCGAGACCGCCGTCTACAACGGGGCGTCGCCGTGGGCGGTCTACTGGACGGAGACGGTCACCGAGCTACGCGACGTGCTCGTGAACTCGGGGAGGCTCGACGAGAAGCGCGTCGAGCGGTTCCTCGCCCACTGCGCCGACCCGCGCTGGTGGACGCAGACCATCGCCTTCACCGCCGTCCACGCCCGGGCTCCCGCGGCTGACTAGCGCCTCCGGGCGTGGATCGACGGGTGCGAGTGGTCCTACGGTGTCGGTAGCTGGAGATCGACCATCGTGTCCGCGTGCCGGTGGACGATCTTCCAGGCGCCCCGCTCGAAGCGGAAGATCATCGTGGACCGCAGCACCTGCTCCTGTGTGTTGGTGTGACCGGCGTAGAGGACGTTGGCGCGCTCGATCGCCACGGTGTAGGCCAACTTGCCGCGCACGTCCTTGACCAGGTAGTCGAAGTCGACTCGGGCGCCGCTGGGGCGGAACGCTCGCGCGGCCAGCAGATAGCGCTCGTGGACCTCGGCGACGCCTGCCTCTCCCAGACCGCCGAATCCGCCGAAGATCGATGCCGGGTCCTTCTCGGCGGTGATCGACAACCACGCTGCCGGGTCGCCGTTGACAAAGGCCGAGTTGGCCGACTCGTAGCGGTCAAGGAACCGCTCGAAGCCGTGCGTGCTCCCGGTGCCGTACCCATGGTGCGCGTCGGCCGTGGAGCCGGCGAGCACCCCGGACGAGGCCAGAACGGCCAACGACAGCACGAACGCGGCCATCAGTGGAATGAGACGCTTCATCGTGAATCCTTTCGTCGGAACAAGCCCTGCCCGTTTGTAAGGACCCGTTACTGGGCCGGGTATTCCGCGACTGTGCGTGTGCTCAGACTGAGACCTGCTGGCGCAGGGAGAACGGCGGGTAGCGGTCCGTGACCAGGATGAACGCATAGCCGACCACGCGGTTGTGCCAGCGGATCACTCCCTCCACGAAGTCGAAGATGCCGCGCGGATAGCGCCCGTTGAAGAGGATCGCGAACCAGGCGACGATCAACACGACCAGCACCGCCAGGTAGAGGAACGCGAGCACGATGTAGTGCGGGATGGCGAGCAACCACTTGACGAGCGGCAGCCAGCGGTTGAGCTCGTTCTTCGCGTCGGGGTAAGGGATGTCGAGACGCACCCACTGCTGCTCGTCCGTGGAGGGATAGCGGTCGTCCATCAGTGCGAAGTACGTGCCCACGCGGTTGACGAAGCGCAGCAACTCCAGGTTCCAGTCGTACCACCAGCGCGGGTACTTCTCCCGGAAGACGATCATCAGCAGCGGCGGCAGGAACAGCAGGCCGGTTCCGCCGATGGCGATCGTTGGAGCGTCGCCGCTTGCGTCGTAGCCGCTGTTGCCGGCGTAGCCCCCGATGCTCGCCAGCACGATCGCGATCGGGATCACCGTGAAGATCCGGAGGGCGGTGGTCAGGCGGTTCAGGGAGCGGTCGGGATAGTCGACCGAGAACCGGACCGGATGCTCGTCGTTCACGTGGCGCTCCTCTGTCTGGGCTCGGACACATTTCACAGGGCGCGCCGGACGCGGCGTCGGCACCGGACGCAGCATCGGCCTAAGCTCGCGGCGTGATCGTCTCGCGCCTCGTGGTCCCCGGTCACCGCCCCGGCATGCACGCCAAGGCGCTGGACGCCGGTGCGGACGAGGTCGTGTTCGACCTCGAGGACGCCGTGGCCGCCGACGGCAAGACAGCGGCCCGCGAGCAGGTGGCGCAGACTCTCGCGCAGCCCGAGTGGACAGGCCGGCCGGTGGCGGTGCGGGTGAACGGGCCCGGCTCGGCGGAGCAGGCCGAAGACCTGGAGATGTGCGCCGCCGCCGGCCTCGACGCACTGACCGTCGTGGTCCCAAAGGTCGAGGCGGTCGGCGACATCGAGGCCGCGTCCGCCGTCGCGCCGGTGCAGGCGATCATCGAGTCGCCACTCGGGCTGGCGGTGGCGGCGCAGGTGGCGGCGCACCCGCGCGTGGTCGCGTTGATTCTGGGCTACGCCGATCTGGCCGCGGCGCTGGGCCGCCGCGGAGCCGAGCACGACCCTGCGCGCTGGCTGGTGGCGCAGGACACGCTGCTGGCCGCGGCACGGATCGGCGGAGCGCTGGCCGTGGACGGGCCCTCGTTCGCCCTGCGCGACGCCCGCGCGGTCTCCGCCGAGGCCCGGGCGGCCCGAGAGCTGGGTTACGACGGCAAGTGGGCGATCCATCCGGCGCAGGTGGAGGCGATCAACGATGCGTTCGCCGCATCCGCGGGCGAGCGGGGCTGGGCCACCCGTGTGACCGAGGCGGTGGCGGCCGCAGGGGCCGGCGGCGGCGCCGCGGCCGCGCTCGACGGCGCCATGGTCGACGAGGCGATGGTGCGCCGGGCGACGCGGCTGCTCGAGCTGCCCGCGGCGCCCGAGCCCCCGGCCGCCCCGGTTCCGACGCATCGGGTGGCTGCTCCCTACTACGACGACCTTGCCACCGGCGCGACCTTCACCGCTCCGGGCATGACGCTCACCGAGGGACATGCAGCCCTTCACCAGTCGATCGTCGGCGATCGCCTGCGGCTGTCGCTCGACGCCGCACTGTTCGAGGCGGTGACCGGCACACCGGGCCTTCTGGCACACCCGATGCTCGTCTGCGACGTCGCGATCGGACAGTCCACAGCGCCGAGCGCGCGCGTGTTGGGCAACCTCTTCTACCGCGGTCTCGGCGCGCGTCCCGTTCCGCTCGGTACCACGCTGCGCACGACGACGGAGGTCGTGGCGCGCCGGCCGGCGTCGCGCGGCCGCGGCATCGTCGCCCTGCGCGTGCGAACCGTGGACCAGCGCGGCGAGCCGGTGCTCGACTTCCACCGTGCCCCGCTCCTCCCCGCGCGCGACGAGGATCAGGCCGACGACGACTTCGATGACGTCGGCGAGCCGGTGGACGCCGCCGCCCTCGTGCCGTCCGGCTGGGATCTCCAACCGCTGCGGGAGCGGGCGCTCGGCACGCTTTTCGCGCAGCTGCGCGAGGGCGACTCGTACGCCGGCGACGCGGCTGAGACGATCACCGCCGCCACTGAGCTCGTGCGGATGTCGCTCAACATCGCCCACACCCACACCGATGCCGGCGCCGGTCCGCACGGCCGGCGCCTCGTGTACGGCGGCCACGTGATCGGCGTGGCCGCCGCGCACGTCACGCGGGCGCTGCCCGACATGGCGACGATCCTCGCCTGGGAGTCCTGCGAGCACCTCGGGCCGAGCTTCGAGGGCGACCGGCTGCACTCACGACTGGAGATCACGGCCCTCGAGCCGCTGGCCGACGGCGGACTGGTGCACCTGCGCGTGCAGAGCACCGCCACCGGCGCCGACGACCTACCGCGTGACGTCCTCGACTGGCGCCTGGTCGCCCTCATGCCATGACGGGCGTGCTCGAGGGACTCGCCGTGGTGGAGGGCTCGGCGTACGTGGCAGCACCCCTGGGCGGGATGACGCTCGCGCAACTCGGCGCCGACGTGATCCGCTTCGACGACATCGGAGGCGGCCTGGATCACACCCGCTGGCCGCTCGCCCGGAACGGGCAATCGCTGTTCTGGGCGGGGCTGAACAAGGGCAAGCGCTCCCTGCGGGTGAACCTGCGCTCCGGCGAGGGCCGCGAGCTCGTGACGGAGGTCATCGCCGCCGCCGGCGCGTTCCTCACCAACTTCCCGGCCCGTGGCTGGCTGAGCTACGACACGCTTCGCGACCGGCGAGAGGACCTGATCATGGTCCACCTGAAGGGCAACCGCGACGGCTCGAGCGAGGTCGACTACACGGTGAACCCCGCCACCGGCTTCCCATGGGCGACCGGGCCGCGCAACCTCACCGAGCCGCTCAACTCCGTGCTGCCGGCCTGGGACATCGCGATGGGTGAGCTGGCGGCAATCGGCCTGCTCGCCGCCGATCGCCACCGCTCGCGGACCGGAGAGGGCCAACTGGTGGAGACCGCTCTGTCGGACGTGGCCTTCGCCGTGACCGGCCACCTGGGCCGCGTGGCCCAGGCCCAGCTCGAGGCCACCGACTCGCCGCGCCGCGACGGCAACTACCTCTACGGCGCCTTCGGACATGACTTCGTGACCCGCGACGAGCGCCACGTGATGGTCGTGGCCCTCACCGACCGGCAGTGGCAGTCGCTGCTCGACGTGACCGGCACGGACGAGCAGATGTCGAAGATCAACGAGGCCACCGGAGTGGACCTCGACACGGAGTCAGGCCGCTTCGAGGACCGCGACCTGATCGCCGCGATTCTGCGGCCCTGGTTCGAGTCACGTGAGCTTTCCGAGATCCGGGCTGCGTTCGAGGGCACCGGCGTCTCGTGGGGTATCTACCAGACGTTCAAGCAGCTCGTGGAGGACGACCCGCGTGTGGCGACGGACATGTGGGAGGACGTTGAGCACCCGGGCGTCGGGACGTACCGCATGCCGGGTACGCCGCTCGACTTCTCGGGCGTTCCCCGCGAGCCCGTCCGCCGCGCGCCGCTGCTCGGCGAGCACACCGAGCAGATCCTCAGCGGACTGCTCGGGCGCTCGGACGCCGAGATCGGCCGGCTGATCGAGGCGGGCACGGTCGCCGCCGAAGACCGGCAACCGTAACTTCGCGCGCACACTTGACTTCAAGTGCGCTTGAAGATGCATCATCAACCGACCATGCCCGTCGGAATCATCACCGGAGCCTCACGAGGCCTTGGCCTGGCGCTCGCCCGCTCACTGGCCGAGCGTGGCTGGCGACTCGTGGTGGATGCCCGCGGACGGGAGGCGCTCGATTCGAGCGCGGGTGGCCTGGACGGCGTGGAGGCGATCGCCGGCGACGTGGCCGACCCCCGCCACCGGCACGCGCTCGTGGAGGCGGCCGGGGAGCGGATCGACCTGCTCGTGAACAACGCCAGCCTGCTGGGTCCCAGTCCGCAGCCCGCGCTGGCCGACTACCCGCTGGACGAGCTCCGGCGCGTGTACGAGGTGAACCTGGTCGCGCCGCTCGCCCTCGTCCAGCTGGCGCTGCCCCGCCTCCGGCCGGGCGCGGCGATCCTCGACATCACCTCCGACGCCGCGCTGGAGGCCTACGAGGGCTGGGGCGGCTACGGCTCGTCCAAGGCTGCGCTCGAGCAGCTCACAGCGATCCTGGCCGCCGAGCACAGCGGGCTGCGCGTTTACAGCGTCGATCCGGGCGACATGCGGACGCAGATGCACCAGGAGGCCTTTCCGGGCGAGGACATCTCAGACCGGCCCGACCCGGAGGAGAGCGTGCCGGGGCTGCTGGCGCTGATCGAGGGCGAGCTGCCGAGCGGCCGCTACCGGGCGGCGGAGCTGGTGGAGGTCGAGCGGTGAGCGCGGCGGAGGCCATGGAACTGGCCGGGCGCGCGGAGGCCCACGAGCCTCCCGAGGCACGCGGCCTGCGGCGCGACGAGGTGCGGATGCTCGTGGCCCATCGCGGCGACCGGCGCCTCGAGCACGCACGCGCTCGTGATCTCCCGAGACATCTGGACGAGGGCGACCTGCTGGTGGTGAACAACTCGGCCACGCTGCCGGCCGCGCTCCGTGCCCGCAGGTCCGACGGCGAGCCGGTGGGCCTCCACCTGTCCACGCCGGTGCCCGGCGCGGCGCCGGCCGGCGGGCCGCTCCGCTACGTGCTCGAGCTGCGCCGCGAGCGCGGCCCGCTGGCTGACGGGCGCACGGGTGAGCGGCTCGCGCTTCCCGGCGACGCGTCGGCGGAGCTGCTGTCGCCCTACCTGGGCCGGCGGCGCCTGTGGGTGGCCGAGCTTCGGCTCCCCAGTCCGCTACTCGACTACCTCGCAGCACACGGACGGCCGATCTCCTACCCCTATCTGCGTGAGGAGCTTCCCCTCGCCGCCTTCCAGACCGCCTACGCCGTGGTCCCCGGGAGCGCCGAGATGCCGAGCGCGGGGCGGCCCCTCTCGCCCGAGCTGGTCACGGCCATCGTCGCCCGTGGGGCCGCGATCGCCCCGATCACTCTCCACACAGGGGTCTCGTCGCTCGAGCGGGGCGAGCGGCCCTATCCGGAGTGGTGCCGGGTGTCGCCGTCCACGGCCCGGCTCGTGAACGCCACGCGCAACGGGGGTGGCCGCGTGATCGCGGTGGGCACTACGGTGGTCAGGGCCCTCGAACATGCCGCCGGGACCGATGCGGCCGTGGCGGCGCGCGAGGGCTGGACGGGCCTGGTGGTGACCGCCGACTCCGGGGTGCGAACGGTCGACGGCCTGCTCACCGGCTGGCACGACCCCGAGGCGTCGCACCTCGACATGCTCGAGGCCATCGGCGGGCCCGACCTGGTGGCGCGCAGCTACCGCTGCGCCGCGGAGCGCGGGTACCTGTGGCACGAGTTCGGTGACGTCCACCTGATCCTGCCCTAGCGGCCTGGCACAGTGGACGCGTGGGCCCGGAGGCAGCGAAGACGTCAACGCTGATGTGCCTGCACGGTCTGGGCCGCTCAGTGCACGATTGGGATGGCGTCGAGGCGGGGCTGAGGCGCCACGGGGACGTACACGCGCTCGCTCTGCCGCGCGGCGGGGTCGACGCGCTGATGGCTACCACCGTGGATCTGCCGGAGCGCACGATCCTCATCGGCCATTCGATGGCCGGCGTCGTGGCGCTGAGGTCGGCCGCGCGGGCACCCGATCGGGTGCGGGGGGTGCTTCTGACCGACAGCTTCTTCCCGCCGTCGCGCAACGGTCGCGGAATCGTGGCCAGCGTGCGCGACTACGCTGCCCACCGAATCGCCGTCGCCCGCGGGATGGCCGCGCGGGGCTCGCGTCCTCGCCCGAGCGGAGGCGGTGCCCGCGGGCTCGTTTCGCTGGCACGGCTGGGCCTGCGCCCCGAGGCGTTCCATTGGATGGCCGGCCACGTCCGGGCCCCGGTGCTCGTGGTGCATGCGCGAGACGACCATCACGTGCCGCTCGACTTCGCGCTCGCCGCTGCCGCGCGTCACCCCGCGTGGACGATCACGGTGCTCGAGAGCGGCGGCCACAACGCGCACGCCGAGCGGCCGCGCGAGTGGCTGGCCGCCACCGAGGGATGGCTCGAGGGACTTGCTGCGTGACCGCGTAACGCCGTAATCGGCGCGAACTAGTTAGGGTGCCCTAATGGCTACTCGCCAGGCGTCCACTTCCCCCGTCCGCTCGGGGCGCCTCTCCCCCGGTGCCGCCCGCGCCCTCATCTGGTCTGCGCTGGGTCTCGCGGTCGCCGGCCTCGTGTACCTGATGGCCACCGCCGACACCGGTCCCCAGGACCCGACGGAGGTGGCGGAGCGCCAGAGCGAGGCCACGGTGGTCTTCAACTCGGCGGCGATCATCTTCCGCGAGGGTCTCGAGGCGGTGCTCATCTTCGCCGCGGTGACCGCGGGCCTGAGCGGGGCACACGCCGCCCGGCGCCGTCCGGTGGTGGCCGGCGCCCTCGTCGCCTTCGGCGCGTCCGTGCTCACCTGGTTCGCCGCTCAGGCGCTGCTCGACGTGGCTAGCCCGCTCGGCCCGCGCCTGGAGGCGATCACCGGCTTCATCGCGGTGGTGGTGCTGCTGATCGTTCTCAACTGGTTCGTGCACCGGGTCTACTGGTCGGAGTGGATCGGGCGCCACCATCGCCGGCGCAAGGTGCTCATCGCCCGCACCGGACTCGCGGCAACCGTCGGTCTGGTGGCCCTTGGTTTCACCAGCGTGTACCGCGAGGGCTTCGAATCCGTGCTCTTCCTGCAGAACCTCGAGCTCAAGTCGGGCTCGGGGACCGTGCTCGAAGGCGTTCTGATCGGCCTCGCGGCGACGGCGTGCGTGGGCATCCTCACCTTCTGGCTGCAGCGCAAGCTGCCGTACAAGAAGATGCTCATCGCCACCGGCGTGATCGTCGGCATCGTCCTCGTCGTGATGATCGGGGGGACCGCGCTGTCGTTTGCGGACCTCGGCTGGATACCACGCGACGAGACCCCCTTCGACGTGCCGGACTGGCTCGGGGCTTGGTTCGAGATCTATCCGATCTGGGAGACGCTGGCCGCCCAGGTGCTGGCCGCGGTGCTGGTGGTGGCCTCGTACTACGTGGCCAAGCGGATGAAGACCGGCGCCCCGCTGCGCGGCTAGACGGACGCGACGCCGAGCCCGGTCGCGAGCTCGCGGCGCTCCTGGGGCGAGAGACTGCTCACGAAGTCGGCCACAGCGGCCCTTCGCACGTCGGACAGCTCGTCGACCTTGTCCTGGCCCGCAGTGCTGAGGGAGTGTCGCCGGTTCTCCTCGTGGAGCCAGCCGTTGGCAGCGAGCTTGTGGAGCGCGGGGTAGGTGAGATCCACCGGCACGCCGGATGCCTGGGCCAGCTCGCCCCCCTCGCGCGGCTCGCCGTCGGCGAGCGCGAGCAGCACCTGCAACTCGGTCGTCGAGAGGCCGCACTGCTGCAGCCAGCCCACGAGATGTCCGGCGGCGTGGCGCTCGAAGTTGTCGAGCCGCACCGACAGAACCTCGATCAGCTCGTCGTCGGGCTCCTGGTCGCCGGACGGCGTCATTGCGTTGCCTCTGCGTCGGGGCTCGGGTCGACGTCCACCAGCACCTTGCCGACCGCCCCGCCCTCGACCGCGTCGTGGGCGTCGGCGATCCGCTCGAGTGGATAGCGGTGCGCCGGCAGCTCGCTCAGGGCCCCGTCCGAAAGCGCCTCGGAGACACCGGCGACCGCCTCACGGAGGGCCGCGCGCGGCATCGTGTAGACGAGGACGAACCGGAGCGCGATGTTGCGGCTCATCAGGTCCGAGGCGGACAGGCGTGTCGATCCGCCGTTGGCATAGGCGCTGATCACCGCGTTGTCGCCACACACCAGCTTGAGCAGCTCGAGGTTGTGGTGCAGTGCCACCTCCACCACGCGGTCGACGCCCTCCGGGGCGAGCTCGCGAATGCGCTCGGCGGCGTCCTCGGCGCGGTAGTTCACCACGTCGTCCGCGCCCGCCGCCCGCGCCAGCTCCGCCTTCTCGGGGCTCGAGACCGTGGTTATCACCCGCGCCCCGCCCCATTTGGCCAGCTCGATCGCGTAGTGGCCGACCGCGCCGGCACCGCCGGACACGAGCACCGTGAGATCGCCCACCGGCCCGTCGGCGAACAGGCACCGGTGCGCGGTCAGCGCCGGGATCCCCATGCTCGCGCCCAGGTCGAGGCTCACGCCGCCGGGCAGGGTCACCGCCTGCTCGGCCGGCAGCACGCAGCGCTCGGCGGCGCTTCCCCACTGGCGCTGCCAGGCCGCGAAATAGAGCCACACGCGCTCACCGGTCCGCCCCGGATCGACCTCGTCGCCCACGGCCTCGATCACCCCGGCCCCATCCTGATCGGGGACCTTGAAGTCGAGCCCGTCCAGCGTCCCCGCGCGCGAGCGCTCCTTCCAGTCGGTGGGATTGACGGCCGAGACCACGACCCTCACCGCCACGTCCCGGGGCCCCAGCCGGGGCGGCTCGATCTCCTCGACCGAGAGGACGTCGCTCGCCCCCGTGGTGCGATACAGCGCGGCACGCATGCCGCTGTCCTAGCAGAACGGACTAGGCCGGCGTCTTGCCGCCTCGGGCCCGGCGCACGCTCGCCATCGGCGGCCGCTGCTCGACCCGGACCGACCGCGATTGCTCCGCGCCAACCGGTCCCGACAGGAGCGGCGGCACGGCCGAGGCCTCAAGGCGCCCCTCGCTCTCGAGGCGGTCCGTGACCGCTCGCAGAACGGCGTACGCCATCGGAACGAGCTCTCCGAGCGGCTGGTGGCGGTTCTGGCGGACGTCGAGGTCCACCTGTGCGAGTCCGTCGAGGCCGACGGCGCGGTAGGCGTCGATCAGCATTGCCGTCTCCACGGCGTAGCCGGTCGAGAAGGGCAGCTGGTCGAGCAGCCGGCGCCGGGCTGCGGTCTCGCCGGCCAGGGGCTGGCGGAAAGCGGACAGCTCGGGCCAGAAGCGGGTGAGCAGGGGCCGCGCCGCGAGCTCGGTGACCCTGCCGCCGCCCTCGGGGGACACGCCCTCGGCGTGGGCGAACGGACGCCGGAAGAAGCCCTTGACGAAGGACACGTCCTCGCGATGGAGCAGAGGCCCGATCAGACCTGTGCACAGATGGGCACGAAAGTCGACCGTGTCGCCGTCCACGTAGGCCACCACGTCGCCTCCCGCCGCGCTGAGCGCCCGCCACATGGCGTCGCCCTTGCCCAGCACCGGGCCGAACTCGGGCAGAAGCTGCGTCTCGGACACCACGCGCGCGCCGTGCTCGGCGGCCAGGGAAGCGGTGCCGTCGAGCGAGTCGGCGTCCACCACGATCACCTCGTCCACCACCCCGGCGGCCTGCAGCCGCACGAGCTCCGTCACCACCACCGGCACCGTCGCGGCGCACTCCTTGGCCGGAACACAGACCGAGACCGTGTCGCGCTTGACCGCGGCCAGCTCGGCCACGGAGAACTGCTGATGGTGAAACGAGCGCTCGCTGCTCCAACGGCGAGCCGCGCTGGTGGGGAGCATGGCCGTCATGGGCGTCCTCCTGCTCGGCGGGCGGGGGAATCGGTGCCGAGGTATCGCCGGTACCACTCCCATGTTGACGCCAAACCTCGGTCGAGGTCCCACTCCGGGGTCCAGCCGAGCTCCGCCTGGATCGCGCCCGAGTCCAGGTATTGGCGGTCGAGCTCCCCCGCCGGGGTTCCGTGGCCGCGGATGTCGGGCTCCACCTGGCGCCCGGACACCTCTATCAGGCGCCGAACCACCTCGAGGACGCTCAGCGGCTCGCCCCGGCCGGCGTTCCACGCCCGCCCCCACAGCTCGGGCCGCTCGAGCGAGGCGGCGACTGCGAGGTAGACCTCCACCGCGTCGTCGACGTAGAGGTAGTCCCGCTCCGGGGTGCCGTCGGAGCGGATCACGGGTGCCTCTCCGCGCACCAGCGCTCGCGCGCTGTCGGGGATGAGCCGGGACCAGTTGACGTCCCCCGGGCCGTAGACGTTGGCCAGGCGAGTGACCGCCACCGGCAGGCCGAACGTGGCCGCGTACGAGCGCGCGATCAGATCGGTACACGCCTTGGATACGTCGTACGGGAAGGCCGCCTCGAGCGCGAAGTCCTCGCGGTAGGGCATCTCATCGTGCGCGCCGTAGGCCTTGTCCGACGACGCCACCACCACGCCCTCGATCGAGTCCCCCTGCAGGCGGCAGGCCTCGAGCAGGTTGTACGTGCCGCGGATGTTGGCCTCGAAGGTGGACAGCGGCGAGCGATTGGCGGTGCCGACGATGGTCTGGGCCCCGAGGTGGAACACCGAGCTCACCCGGTGCTCGTTCAACACCCTCACCAGCGAGCCATGATCGGACAGGTCGGCGAGCGCGATCACGCAGCGCTCCCCGATGCCCTCCGCGGCGAAGCGTGATCCCGGGTCGACGTCGCGCCGCAGCGCGACCACCCTCTCCCCCCGCTCCAGCAGCCGCTCCGTGAGCGCCGAGCCGATAAAGCCCTGCGCCCCCGTGACGAGGACGCTCAGCCGCCCGCTACGGCCGGCAGGATCGTGACCTCGTCGCCGTCCTCCACGCTGGTCTCGAGGCCGTCGAGGAAGCGAATGTCCTCGCCGCCGACGTAGACGTTCACGAAGCGCCTCAGGTCGCCATCCTCGGCAATGCGCTCGCGCAGGCCGTCATAGCGGTCGTACAGGCCGTCGAGGACCTCGCCGACGGTGGTCGCGCCGGCCACCGAGGTCTCCGAGTCGCCGCTCGTGACACTGCGCAGCTGGGTGGGGATCTTGACCGTGATGGTCATGCGGATCCGCCAGATTACACGGCGCCGACAGCCGCTCCGGAGAGGGCCGCCTCGAACGACTCGACGCTGGCGTCGATCTCGTGACAGTCGAAGGTTCCACGCACCGCGTCGAGCGTCTTCAGGCCGTCTCCGGTGATCACCAGCACCACTCGCTCGTCCGCTCCGATGTCGCCCCGCTCGGCCAGCTTTCGCAGCGTGGCGGTGGTCACGCCGCCGGCGGTCTCCGTGAAGATCCCGGTGGTCTGCGCGAGCAGACGGATGCCGTCGCGGATCTCGTCGTCGGTCACCGAATCGATGGAGCCGCCCGAGCGCCGCGCCAGGTCGAGCGCGTACGGACCGTCGGCGGGATTGCCGATGGCCAGCGACTTGGCGATCGTGTCCGGGCGCACCGGGCGGCAGACCTCGTGGCCCGCCTCGAAGGCCGAGGCCACCGGGGAGCATCCCTGCGCCTGGGCGCCGTTGAAGGTCGGCAGCTCGCCCTCGATCAGCCCCACCTCGAGCCACTCCTGGAATCCGCGCCCGATCTTGGTGAACAGCGATCCTGACGCGATCGGGGCCACCACGCGGTCGGGCAGCTCGAAGCCGAGCTGCTCGGCGATCTCGAAGGCGAGCGTCTTCGAGCCCTCCGCGTAGTACGGACGCACGTTCACGTTGACGAATGCCCAGTCGCGATCGCCGGACAGCTCCGTGCAGAGCCGGTTGACGTCGTCGTAGTTGCCGCGCACGGCCACGAGGTTGGTCCCGTAGACACCCGTGGCCAGCACCTTCTGCTCCTCGAGGTCGGCGGGGATGAAGACGTACGAGTCGAGCCCCGCGGCGGCGGAATGGGCGGCCACGGCGTTGGCCAGGTTGCCTGTGGAGGGACAGGCCACCGTGTCGTAGCCGAGCTCCTGGGCCTTGGCCACGGCCACGGCCACCACCCGGTCCTTGAACGAGTGGGTGGGGTTGGCGGTGTCGTTCTTCACCCACACCTCGCCGAGGCCGAGCGCCTCCGCCAGGCGCGGCGCCCGCTGAAGGGGCGTGAGGCCCACCGGCAGGCCCGGCGCCGGCGGTCCCTCGAAGGGCAGGAACTCGGAGTAGCGCCAGATGGTGTGCGGGCCGGCCTGAATGCTTCGCCGCGTGGACGCGGGATCGAGCCCGCTCAGGTCGTAGCCGACCTCGAGCGGCCCGAAGCATTGCTCGCACACGTAGCGGGCCTCGAGCGGGTAGCTCTCATGACATTCCTTGCATTGGAGCGCCTGGACGGGCATATGTTCCTTTCCTGTGAAAAAGCCTCCGCCGCTGCTGTGACGACGGAGGCCTCTCAGCGCTCCTGTCACATCTTCCGGACTCGGTCGTCCGATGGACTTGGCACCTTTCCTCCGGTCAGAGGCAAAAAAGAACCTCGAACCGGCGGCGGTTGCCGGGGCTTCACAGGGCCATATCCCTCCACCCCTCTCGATGCAACGGCTATGTCTCGGGCGAGGATAACAAGACACGGAAGTAGAATGAAGCCGTGAACGTGCTGGACGACCCGCTAAGACCTGATGCCGAGCCTTCCGAAGCCACGCCTCAGGCGCTCCGCCCGCGCGCGGGTCGATCCCGCGCGGGCTGCCTCGGCTGAGCCCAACGTCGAGGAGGTCCGCCACGGCGGCCTGCGTTGGATCAACGTCGAGCGTCCGGGCAGCGTCGACCGCGCCTGGCTGGAGGAGCACTTCGACTTCCATCCGCTGGACTACGAGGACGTCCTGTCCCGCAACCAGCGGCCGAAGATCGACGAGTACGACGACTACCTGTTCATCGTTCTCTACTTCCCGGTCTTCGACAAGGCGGTCGGCCGGCTCAACGCGGCCGAGCTCGACATCTTCATCGGCCCCGACTTCCTGATCACGCTGCCGAACACGCCGGTCCCGCCGGTGGAGTATCTCTTCGAGCGCTGCCGGTCGTCCGAGGAGGTGCGCGAAAGCCTGCTCTCCAAGGGCAGCGGCTACCTGCTCTACAAGATCGTCGACGACTCCTTCGACTACTGCTTCCCGATGCTGCGCAAGATCGGCAACAAGCTCGAGCGCCTCGAGGAGGACATCTTCGAGGGCAAGGCGGAGGAAGTGGTCCGCGACCTGTCCAACTCGAAGCAGGAGATCATCAACTTCCGCAAGATCATCCGGCCCCAGCGTGCGGTGCTGCGCGACCTCGAGCGCACCAAGGCCCGCTACCTGGCCGAGGACCTCGAGATCTACTTCGACGACATCGTCGATGCCTCCGAGCGCATCTGGGACATGCTCGAGAACTACAAGGAGGTGGTGGAGGCGCTCGAGGACACCAACGAGTCCGTGCTCTCGCACCGCGTCAACGAGGTGCTGCGCGTGCTCACCGCCTTCAGCGTCGTGATCCTGCCGCTCACGCTGTTCGCCAGCGTGTTCGGCATGAACGTGGATTTCCCGTTCGCCCGCGGAGTCGCGGCATTCTGGGGCATCCTCGGCGGCATGATCGTCGTGCTGGTGGGGATGGTCGGCTACTTCCGGCGGCGCGGCTGGCTGTAGGGTCCAAGCCGTCCGTGGACGCTTCGATCTTCAAGGCCTACGACGTCCGGGGGACCTACCCCGACCAGATGGACGAGCAGCTCGCCTACCGCATCGGGCGAGGATTCGCGCGAGTGCTGTCGGAGCTCGAGGACACACCCGTCACCGAGCTACGGGTCGCCCTTGGGCGAGACATGCGGCTGTCGGCAGCGGCCATGGCCGAGCAGTACGCACGTGGCCTCGCCGACGAGGGCGCCGACGTCCTCGACGTGGGCATGGCCGGCACGGAGATGGTCTATTGGACCGTGGGGTCTCGCGGTCTGGACGGCGGTCTGATGTGCACGGCCTCCCACAACCCCGCTTCGTACACGGGCGCGAAGCTCGTCAGGCGCGGCGCGATCGCGCTGTCGGGCGACTCGGGAATCGGCGAGCTGCGCGACCTCGTGAGCTCGGGCGAGCCCGGACCGCCCGCGCCGTCTCCCGGCGTGGTGACCACGGAGGACGTGTCCGTGCCGTTTCGCAAGGCGGCGCTCGAGTACATCGATCCCGACCAGATCCGCCCCCTCAAGCTGGTGCTCGACGGCGGCAATGGCATGGCGGGACCGATGGTGGGCCCCCTGCTCGACGGCTTCCCCGTGGAGCAGGTCACGACCTACTGGGAGCCGGACGGCGAGTTCCCCGACCACGAGCCCAACCCCCTTCTCGAGGAGAACCGGCGCTTCATCATCGACAAGGTGCGCGACACCGGGGCGGACCTGGGCATCGCCTGGGACGGCGACGGCGACCGCTGCTTCTTCATCGACGACACCGGCGAGTTCGTGGCCGGCGACTTCCTCACCGCGCTCCTGGGCGAGTCGATCGTGGGCAAGGAGCCAGGGGCCACCGTGCTGTACGACGTGCGCGCCTCGCGCGCCGTGCCCGACGTGATCGAGCGGGCGGGCGGCAGCGCGCTGATCAACCGGGTGGGCCACGCCTTCTTCAAGACGCGGATGCGCGACACCGGCGCGGCCTTCGGCGGCGAGGTGTCCGGGCACTACTACTTCCGCGACTTCTACTGCGCGGACTCGGGCACCATCCCGGCCCTTCTCGTCCTGGAGCTCCTCTCGAGCGAGGGCCGCAGCCTCTCGGAGCTGCTCGAGCCCCTGCGCTCGCGCTATTTCATCTCGGGTGAGATCAACTCAGAGGTCGACGACCAGGACGCAAGGATCAGCGAGCTCAAGGAGCGCTATTCCGACGGGGATATCTCGGAGCTCGACGGCGTGTCGGTGGACTACGACGACTGGCACTTCAACGTGCGGGCCTCGAACACGGAGCCCCTGCTGCGACTGAACCTGGAGTCGGTGGTGTCGCGTGAGCACATGGAGGAGAAGCGCGACGAGGTGCTGGGCTTGATCCGGCGGTCCTAGCCAAACGCTTCTTCGGGCGCGCCGGGTGAGAAGCCCCGGCGCCGGGACAACGAGATCGCGTACCACGCGTCGCCGACCTGTCCAGCCACCTTCCACCCGTCGAGCTCCAAGCGCGCGAGTAGCCGCTTCATGGCCGCCTTCGCCTGCCGCGACGGCCGCACCGAAACGAGCGGAGACGCCCTGAACGGGTGGGACGCCTCGAGAGGCGTCGGGTTGCCGAAGCTGTCGAGCTCGTCCGCCACGAAGCGGGCGCGACCGCCGTCACGAACGACCGTGACGAGCGACCGGCCCCCCTCCCAGTCGGCGGACTCGCCTCGGATGAACTCCAGCTCCGGCCATTCTCCGCCAGAGTCCGCCGGCCACCAGCCGCAGACCAGGAGCCGCTGGACGAGCACATCGTGGGCCGCCCGGGCCGCGCCTTTGCGGCGGACATCGCCGCCGCTGGCGGGGAAGGCCGGCGAGCTGGCTGCGGGCCTGAGCGACCCGTCTTCCTCGGCCACGACGACCTGGAACTCTCCCTGGTCGTCGGACTCTCGGTAGGCGATCGCACACCGATCTGGAGCCTGGGACCTGCGGCGAGGACGTGGGCGCGACTCGGGCGCATCCCGCGCGGGGGCAGCGGGGGGCGGGGTCTGGCGCTGGTCTTGGCGCTCAGGCGCAGGAGCCTCGCCGTGATGGCTCTGGAGCGCCTCGACGAGCTGCTTCTTGTTCATCCCCGAGCGACCACTGATGCTCGCCCTCTTCGCCTCTGCGTAGAGCTCCTTCTTCGACATCGAGGCGAGTGCGACGGTCTCCGCCTGCGGCTGCGCCTCTTCCGAAGCCGGCGGGGCAGCGGCATGGTCGGTCTCGCCGATCACCACCCACCAGCCACCGGGACCCTCCGCCATCTCGCGTCGCTCGCTCGGGCGCTGCCATGAGGTGCGCCCGTCGAGCCTGCGCGCGGCACCGGGCCGGCGCGGGGACAGCCGTGTCGGGTGGCTGGGGTCCCTCACGTTTGCTCTCCGTAGCGCTCGGTCGGGCCAACGTCCACAGCGACTGCCAACTCCTTATCCCCTGCTCCTGCGCGCCAGACGGCGCGTCATCAGGCGTGAATGGTAGAGCGCGGAAGTGCAGGCCGCCAGTACCGTTATCTGATGACAGACCCTTTTCAGTGGGGTGCTAAGGAATTGGCGGAAAGCAAACCGAACATCAACGCGCTGGTCGACGGTGAAGACCTGGAGGGTCTCCTGGAGGCGGCCACCTACCAGAGCTTCATTCCGAATCAAGTAGGGGACGCCGACGATTCAGGCTCTGGGGTGCGCGCCGAGGCGATTGCGGCGCTGGGCAAGCTCGCGCCCGACCGCGCCGGCCCGGTCCTGAGAGCGAGCCTCTACGACTCGACCGACGAGGTGCGCTGCGAGGCCCTGCGAGCCCTGAGCGCGCTGCACGCGACCGAGCCGATCGCGCAGGCGCTGCGCTGGCTGTCGAAGGAAGAGCCGTCGTTCGGCCTCGCCCTGGATGCCCTCGCCGACCTCGAGGAAGAGGTCTCGCTCCCGGCCGTGGCGGATGCGTTGGTGCACCGTTATGACGACGAGCTGATCGGCGAGGAGGCCGCCCAGCTGGTGCTCGCGCTGCTGGAACGCGAGGACGTGGACGTGTCGGCCGTGCTCGAGTTGCTTGTCGTCGCGCTCCACGACGACCGCGACATCGTGGTCGACCGCGCGGTGGAGATGCTCGTGTGGCTGGCTCCGGACAGCGTCGACGCCCTGGTGGGCGAGCTCGACAAGGGCTCCAATCCGGCCGTCGCGGCCTACGTCCTCGGAAGCATCGGCGACCCCCGGACCCTGCCCGCACTGATGATGGGGCTTCGGCACACGGACGCGAAGGTCCGTAAGGAGTGCGCTGCGGCGCTGGCCGAGCTCCAAGACCCGGCCGCCGTCCAGCCGCTGCTGCGCGCGACGCGCGATCCTGACCATGCCGTACGCACTCAGGCGGCCCTGGCCCTCGACGGCCTGGGGAGCGCTGCAGTGATCGTGGGAGTCGCCGCGCTCATGGAGCCGATGGTCGAGGAGGCCGTGCGGACGGCCATCGAACGAGCCGACAAGGAGGCCGGCGCCCGCTCGGAGCCGGCGGGACCACCCGCGCGTAGCCGCCCTCGACATCGGCCCAACGGCCGATCCGCACAGGCACCGGATAAACCGCGTTCCGCCGAAGAGCGCCGCGCGTCGTAGCGCTGTGCGGACGCCAAAGCCGAACATCAGATCGCTCGCCCGCCGGCGGGACATCTCGGCGTTGATCGACGCATCGGCCTATTCGCCGACCGACACGGACCCGCCCACGGATGGCCCCGATTCGGGTAGCCGAGTGCGAGCTGAGGCGATTATCGCGCTCGGCGCACTCGATCACGATGCGGGCCGGCAGGCCGTTCGGGACGCCCTCGCCGACCCCGACGACAGCGTCTGCTGTGCGGCCGTGCGTGTGCTCCATGCCCGCCAAGACGGAGTCGCCCTCGCTGAGGAACTCGGGACGCTGCCCGCCGAAGGGGAGGCCCGGGAGCTGGCCATCCTGGCACTGGCCGACCTGAAGGACTCGATGAGCGCCGCGGTGCTGGCCGCCGCTCTCGCCCAGGGCGCCGGCGAGGACCTTCTGGACGAGCGCGTTGGCCGGCTGCTGGTGGCGCAGATCGAAAGGGACGAGCCTGCGGCCCAGCAGGCAGCTATCCGGCGGCTGGTCGAGGTTCTCGGGGACGAGCGTGGAATCGTCGTCGATCGCTCGGCGGAGTTGCTCGTCAGGCTCGCTCCGGTGAGCGTCGACGCCCTGGTCGCCGCGCTGGGATCGAGCACGACTGCGGCCGACGCCGCCTACGTCCTCGGGATGATCAGCGATCGTCAGACCATCGGCCCCTTGCTGGATGCGCTGCGCAACGACGATCCGCGGGTCCGTCGCGAGTGCGCCGCCGCGCTTGGCGGATTTGAAGCTCGCGAGGTCGTGATGCCCCTTGTGCGGGCCACCCACGACCTCGATCACGGCGTGCGGGTACAGGCCGCCACCGCGCTCGAGCGGATGGGTGCCTCCTCCGTGATCATCGCGGTCGAGGCTCTGCTGCAGCCGATGATCCACGACGCTGTTCGGTCCGCGCGAGCGCAACAGCGGCGGGGCAAGCTGCCCGCCGCCCACTCGTAGGCCGACAGACCCCCAGAAAGGTCAGAAAGAAACCCGGCGACCCAGCCGTTGGTCGAGTGCGGGGCAAGACGCGCCGCGCATAGCCAAGGGCAGAAGGGGACGCCGTGAAGAGCCTGGTGATCGTCGCCGATAGTTCGTTTGTCATCGAGACCATTCGGCTCGCCCTGCGCAACTCCGCAGGTCTGACGGTCCTCACCACGCTGGACGGCGGCGCGAGCATCGGTCATGCCATTGCCGAGCACCAGCCGGACGTCGTGCTCGTCGACGAGATGCAGGATCCCGCCGCCACCCTGGACCGGATCCGGGAGGCTCGCCGCAAGGCACCGGCCGCGTCTGTCCTCCTGCTGAGCCTGCGGATGAACGATCAGTGGGTCGCGCAGGCCATCGATGCCGGCGCGGACGCATGTCTGTCCAAGGCGACGCACCTGCCGATGGTCAGCGTGCTGATCGAGGCAGTCGCGGACCGCAGCATCATCAGCGCGATGCCGGCGTCGTTGGGGGACGTCGCGCTCTCGGGCGAAGCCAAGGAGCTGACCCGGCGCGAGCGGGAGATCCTGCGCTTCGTCGCCGACGGGATGCCGAACGCCCGCATCGGACGCGAGCTCTGGGTGACCGAGCAGACCGTCAAGTTCCACCTGTCCAACATCTATCGCAAGCTCGGCGTCTCGAACCGCACCGAGGCGAGCCGCTTCGCCTACACCAACGGACTCGTCCGCGGATCGGGACCGCGGCTCGTCGCCGCCTGAGGAATGGCCGCAGTGTCCGCAGCGCTGCCCTACGGCGAGTCACAGCTCGTCATCCACGTGGTCGGCGCGCGCCCCAACTTCATCAAGATGGCGCCGCTGATCGAGACCCTGCGCAAGCGGGGTGTCAATCGCCAGCTCGTGGTGCACACGGGACAGCACTACGACCGCCGGATGTCGGAGGAGATCCTGGTCGATCTCGGCTTCCCGAAGCCCGATCATTCCCTCGGCGTCGGCTCGGGCCCGCACGGCGAGCAGACCGCGAAGGTTCTGATGGCCTTCGAGCAGATCCTCCTCGAGCAGCCCCCGGCCGTGGTCGTCGTCGCGGGGGACGTGAACTCGACGCTGGCTTGCGCACTCGCGGCGTCGAAGCTCGGGATACCGGTGGTCCATCTGGAGGCTGGTCTTCGATCGGGCGACTGGACGATGCCCGAGGAGATCAACCGTGTCCTGACCGACCGCTTGTCGGACCTCCTTCTGACCCACAGCCCGGAGGCCACCACGAACCTCGAGGCCGAGGGCGTCGACGTGTCGCGCGTGCGCTACGTGGGCAACACGATGATCGACTCACTGCGCCGCTACGAGACCCAGGCTCGCGAGCGCGCGGCCTGGCGAGCCCACGGAGTAGAGCAGGGCAAGTACGTCCTCGTGACGCTGCATCGGCCCGTCGAACGTCGACGAGCCGGGCCGGCTGTCCGAGATCGTCACCGCCCTGGCCGCAGTCGGCGCCGAGGCGCCCGTCATCTTCCCTGTGCATCCGCGCACCCGGGCTCGCCTGGTGGACGCGGACCTGCTCGGCCGGCTCACCGAGGGCGGCGTGCACTGCGTAGACCCGGTGGGTTATCTCGACTTCCTTTCGCTCCAGGCCGGCGCGGGCGCGATCGTCACCGACTCGGGCGGAGTCCAGGAGGAGGCCTCCGCACTGGGCGTGGACTGCTACACGCTGCGCGCGAACACCGAGCGGCCGGTGACCATGACTCATGGCACCAACGAGCTGCTCGGGGACAGGCCCGAGGCGCTGCTTCGCGTCCGTCCCTCGGGTCGCCCGCCGACCCCCTGTGCCATCCCGCTCTGGGACGGGCACGCGGCGGAGCGGGCCGCTGATGCTCTGCTGGAGAGCTACCCGGCGATCGCCGCCGACGACCTGGCGGCGCTCGCGTGACGCCGAGAGCCGAAGTCCTGGGCTGCGTGATCGACCGTGTCGGTATGCAGGAGACGCTGGCCCGGGTCGAGAACCTGATCTCCGCCGGCGGCTTCAACCAGCACATGGCCATCAACACGGCCAAGCTCGTGAGCCTCCACGACGACGACCGTTTGCGGGAGATCGTGCAGCGCTGCGACCTGGTCAACGCCGACGGTCAGGCAGTGATCTGGGCTTCACGGCTGCTTGGCGATCCTCTGCCGGAACGAGTGGCGGGCATCGATCTGATGGTTGAGCTGCTCGGCCTGGCGGAGCGAAAGGGCTACCGCGTCTACATACTCGGCGCGCGTCAGGACGTGCTCGATCAGGCCGTGGCCCGGATTCGCGAGCGCTATCCCCGCCTGCAGTTCGCGGGCTGGCGCAACGGCTACTTCAGCAGCACGGAGGAGGCACAGGTCTGTGCCGAGATCCGGGCCAGCCGGCCTCACATCGTCTTCGTCGCGATGAGCACGCCGCGCAAGGAGTACTTCCTCGCCGAGCGGGGGCCCGAGCTCGGCGCCGAGTTCATGATGGGCGTGGGTGGTGCCGTGGACGTCATCGCGGGTCTCACGCGCCGTGCCCCGGTTACCTGGCAGCGTCTCGGCCTGGAGTGGCTGTTCCGGCTCCTACAGGAGCCCCGGCGCATGTTCAGCCGCTACGCCGTCACCAACACGCGCTTTGCGTTCATGGTGGCCGTCGCGTTGCTGGGCCGCTTGACCCCGCGTTCCTGACGGCAGTAACCGCTGCCGCCCGACGCGCAGGCGCGGACCACTACGCGCGGAGGTCAGCTCGAGGGTGGGCCGGGCCCGCGCTCGGGCCGACTGCGGCTGGGGAGGGAGAGGGTTTGGCGCGAAACCGGACATATGGGACGGAAACGCGCCACACGCCCCTTTCTCAGCTGGTTACGTCTTCTTGAGCCTGAGCACGACCCTCTTGCTCAGGGTGCGCTTGTTACCCGCCGGGTCGGTGACCTTCAGCGTGAGCCGCACGGACAGCTTGTGCTTTTTCTTGAGCAGGCGCCTGACGGGCTTCGACAGCTTCAGCTTGACGCGCTTCTTGGCGTGTGCGCCAACCGTGAACGACTTGCTCTTCACCACCAGGCCGCGCCTGGAAGCCTGGGCCAGGACGCGTCCGGCGGCGCTGAAGTCGTTCCCGTTGCTGACGGCCACCGCCAGCGAGCCGCGGGCTCGCCGGGTCAGAACGCGCATCGACAGCCGCGCCGACACGGCGAAGATGTTCTTGTTGGCGACGACGACCTTGACCGGGCCGCGAGCGGGGATTCGCCGGACGGGCAGGTCGCACTGTCACCTGCGTCTTGGCGCCGAAGGAGGGCGCTGCGATGACGCGCGCAGCGCTCGTCTGTGAGGCGCTGCCGGCCGGGTTCGACGCGGTAACGATGCAGCGATAGGCGCCCGCCGTTGTGGCTGTGTAGGAGGCACCGGTCGCCCCGGAGATGGCCGCGCCGTTGCGGGTCCAGGAGTAGCCGAGCCTCTGAGGGGCGCGGTAGAGCCAGGAGCCGAGCAGATCGCCGGCCCAGGAACCGCGTGAGCAGCTGAGCGCGGATCCGACGGACGAGCCGCCTGAGATCGCTGGCGCGCCGGTACCGCTTGGCCTCTTGAGCAGGACCGGTGAGCGGGAGCCGGAGAGCGTGGCGCCGGGGGTGCTCAGATTGCTGCCACCGGTGCCGTTCAGGCTCGCGTAGGAGATCGTGTTGGCTCCCGCCGCCTCGTTGGCCCAGTAGATCCTCCGGGCCGACGGGTCGATGGCCAGCCCGATCGGGGTGTTGAGGGTGGCGCCTGTGGTGTTGAGGCTGCCGCCGCCGGTGCCGTCCAGGTTGGCCCACGCGATCGAGCTGGCCGAGCCGGCAGGGTTGCCGATGTTGGCCCAGTAGATCCTGCCCGCCACGGGGTCTATCGCCACGCCGTGCGGGTTGTTCACCGTCGCGCCGCTGGTGTTGATGTCCGCGCCGCCGCTGCCGTTCAGGTTGGCGTAGGAGATCTTGTTTGCCGGTTGGGCGTTGCCCCAGTAGATCTTTCCCGAGCCGGGGTCGACTGCTGGAGCGATCGGCCCGTCCGCGGTCGCGGTGCCAGTGGGGAGCACGCCGCCGCCGGTGTTGTTGAGGTTCGCGACCGCAATGCTGTCACCGCCCTCATTGCCCCAGTAGAGCTTTCCGGTGCCCGGGTAGACGGCGGCGGCGTTCGGGAAGCTGGGGACCAGCGGAGAGGTGTTGAGGCTACCGCCGAGACTCGCATCGAGGCCGGCAAACGCGATCACGCCCTGCTGGCGGTTCGTCCAGTAGACCCTCCCCCCCGCTATGTCGATCGCCACCCCGCGGGGCGAGCCGCTCGGGGCGAGCGTTGTGTTGAGAACGCCGGCGCCGCCGCTGCCGTCCAGGTTGGCGTAGGCAATCCTGCTCCCGGCGGAAAATCCGTCGTTCGCCCAGTACACACGATCGGCCGCGTGGGCCGAGGCCGCCAGGCATGCCAGCAGCACAGCGGAGGCCAGAACCCCCGCGAACAGCGCAGTCGCACGGCGGCTATTGCGGAAGGTTTCGAACAGTTGGTCCAGTCGAACGGCCACGTTGCTCCAGTCGAGTGAGGGATCCGGCTCGAAACCAACGGATGCGCGGCGAGAAGGCTTCCGGCCGCGGGGCTGCCGAAAAGCGCCAGAAAGAGTCGCGCGAAAGACCCAGGCAGGCTGTCCCGTTCCTTTATCGACGTAAGCGCGACGCCCGGGCACACACGACGCGAATGGACACCTCGATATCACCATGAACCTCCTGTCGCTTCCCCACAACTCGAAACAGGCGGGCTCCACGCAATCCGACGGAGGTCGCGAAGGCACGCTTCAGCGCGTCATTCCGATCGTCAGGCGCAACACCGGCCTGATCCTGCTCTGCCTGGTGCTGGCCCCCGTCGCCGCGCTCGCGCTCTCGCTCGTCCAGAGCAAGGAGTACACAGCCACCTCCGCTCTGCTCTTCCGCGACCCGGGTCTCGACACGAAGTTCACCGGCACCCCGTTCTTCCGCGAGGGAGAGGACGAGACGCGCGTCGCGGCCACCAATCTGCGGCTCGTCTCCCTCGACACGATGGCCACCATCACCGCCCGCAAGCTCGACGAGCCCGGGTTCGGTCGCAAGGATGTGTCGAAGGCGGTCGAGGTCACGGCGGACGGACCGTCGGACCTCGTGACGATCAAGGCCACGGATACCGATCCGGAGTTTGCGGCACTGCTCGCCAATACATTCGCGAGGGAGTACGTCGTCTTCCGCCGGCAGCGGGACCGAGCGAAGGTGCGCGAGGCCCTGGACCTCGTCCAGCGAAGGCTGGACGTGATGACACCCGAGCAGCGAGCGGCAGCCGCAGGCCAGGACCTCGAGCGCAACGCCCGTGAGCTCGAGGTCATCGCCGCGCTCCAGACAGGCAACGCGGAGGTGGTGCAGCGCGCTCAGCCACCCACCGACGCCTCATCGCCGAAGCCTCTGCGCAGCGTGGCCATCGCATTCGTGCTGGGTCTGCTTCTCGCCGTCGGCCTGACCCTGCTCCGCGAGCAGCTCGACCGCCGCCTGCGCGACCCCGCGGACGTTGTGGAGCTCCTGGAAGTGCCCGTGCTCTCGGTGATCGCGGAGGAACGCGGCGCTTCGCGGCAGGACGTCGCCACCGACACTCCCTTCAGGCGGCTCGACACCGAGGCGTTCCGGATGCTGCGCACCAACCTGCGCTACTTCAACGTGGACGAGGAGCTCAACTCGATCCTCGTGATGTCCGCCGAGCCCGAGGAGGGGAAGACTTCGATCGCCTGGAACCTCGCTCGCGCCGAGGCGAGGGCCGGGAAGCGCGTGCTGTGCGTGGAGGCCGACATGCGCCGGCCCACGCTGGCGACACGCCTGGATGTGGCCGCCGACGGAGGGCTGTCGCTGATCCTGGCGGGAGTGATGGACGCCGAGGACGTGGTCACGACCGTCAACGGAGTCGACGTCATCACCGCCGGTCCGCTGCCGCCGAACCCGGCGGAGTTGATCGAGTCGCAGCGCATGCGCAAGCTGATCCAGTGGGGCGAGAAGCATTACGACCGGGTGATCATCGACACCCCGCCGGCCGCGGTGGTGGCGGACGCGATCCCGCTCGTGCCGATGGTCAGCGGCGTGGTGATCCTGGTGCGACTGGGCCACAGCCATCGCGACGCGGTCGAGCGCCTGAGGACTCAGCTTGCGAACGTCAACGCGCCGGTGCTCGGCGTGGTGCTGAACGGCAGCGTGGGTCGCCGCAGCGAGTACGAATACGGCCGGCACGAGGTGTTCCTCGCCGAGGCGCCCGAAGAGGGCCGGGAGCCCCGTCGGGAAGATGACGGGCGCGAGCCGCCCAAGCGCTCCGCGAAACGCACCAGCCGGATCCGCGACTCGGCTTGACCTCGCCCGCCCCCACGCTCACCCGCGCGGCGGCGGAGGCCACTCCAGCACTGGAGCGGTACGACGACCTCGAAGCGATTCGGGACGAATGGACCGACCTCGCCGAGCTCTCCGGCAACCCCTTCTCCACGTGGGAGTGGGCCGCCACCTGGTGGGAGCACTTCGGCGGGGATCGGCCACTTCTGATCACAGCGTCCCGCCGGCCGGACGGCACGCTCGCGGCCATCCTCCCGCTCTACCTCTCCAATCGCGCCGGACTGCGCATGGCTCGCTTCGTCGGCCACGGCGTCGGCGACGTCCTCGGGCCGGTCTGCGCCCCGCAGGACGCGGCGCTGGCCGCATCCACCCTGCATCAGACCGTGGCCGAGCATGGACGCCTATGGGATCTGCTGCTCGCCGAGCGGATGCCCAGCGGCACGCTCTCCGACGCTCTGCCGGGCTACGTCGTCCAGGAGGAGGCGAACCCGCTGCTGCCCATCGAGGGCCGCAGCTGGGACGAGTTCCTCGCGTCGTGCAGCAGCAACATGCGCGGACAGATCCGGAACAAGCGCCGCCGGCTCGAGCGCAAGCACGGCGCCCATTTTCGCCTGACCGACGAGCGCTCGCGTGTCGATGAGGACTTCGACACCCTCGTGAGGCTCCACCACGCCCGCTGGGGCGAGCCGCGCTCCTTCACCGAGGAGAGAACCGCCTTCCATCGCGCGTTCGCCGCGCGAGCATTCGAGCGCGGATGGCTGCGCCTGTGGACCCTGGAGGTCGAGGAACGACCGGTCGCCGCCTGGTACGGATTCCGCTTCGGCGGTGTCGAGTGGTACTACCAGTCCGGCCGCGACCCGGAATGGGACCGTTCCTCGGTGGGAGTCACCCTGCTCGCGCGAACGCTGCAGAGCGCCTTCGACGACGGGATGTCGGCCTACGCCTTCCTCCGTGGAGACGAGGGCTACAAGCAGCGCTTCGCCACCCGCGACGAGGGTCTCGAGACCGTGGCCCTCCCCCGTGGCCCACGTGGCCGGGCCGCGGTCAGCGCGGCGCGCGCGGCCAAGCGCATGCCCCCGTCGGTGCGGAACCGGGTCCTGCGCACGCTCGGCTGAGCGGGCTGGCGGAACTTCTGCCGCGTTCCGCTCGGTGCCTGCGCGGCGGGTCCGACGTGGTCCGATTGGCTGGTGAAGGGGGCGTGTGGCGCCTTTCCGGACCATACGTCCGGTTTCGCGCCAAACCCGTCCCCCCAGCCGCAGTCGGCCCGGGCACAGGCTCCGGCTGGCGCCGCTGAGCTCCGACCGTGATGGCGGTGCGCCTCCGGCCTACGTCGGTCGCGCCATACCCAGCCGGTAGCCGCGCGCAGAGTTCTGCCGCCGCCGAGTCCCCGGCGCGTGACGCCGGATCTACGCCCGGGCCGGCGAGGCTCGCCGAGGCGAGCGGAGCCGCGGAGGGGGCGGCGGATCCTGCGGGCTGGATTCCTCCGGCTCCGGAGTGGGCTCTGTCCGCTGTGGCGGACGGCAGGCTGCAGACAGCACCAGCGCGAGCGCCATCGGCGCGGTGTATCCGATCGCGCCGTTGACGACGGCGTATACCGCCACCGGGATCAGGAGTATCGGGTTGAGCCCGCCTCTGAACAGGGCGATCCACAGCAGCAGCCACGCGGCGAGGGCGACGGCCCCCAGCTCCACCAGGATCTCGACGATGTCGCTGTGGCCGATCAGCGGCTGGCCCAGCTCCCTATCCAGCACCTTCGGAATGGATGCGGCGCCGGTGCCCACGATCCAGGTGCCCGGGCCCGGATCCCACCAGCTTGCGAGGGCGGCACCCCAGATGTCGCTGCGCTCGTTGGTGACGCCGTTGAAGGTCGCATCACTGCCCACGTCGGCCGAGAGCCGTTCGGTGAGCGCCGCCTGCGCGCCCGTCCCGAGCGCGACCACGGCGACAATCGCGACCACGGCGACCGAGCGCCCGCTGAAGCGCGACTGGTAGAGCATCACCACCAGGATCAGGGCGATGCCGATCAGCGCGGAGCGTACTCCGGTCAGGAGCGCCGGCAGCACGCCGAGCGCGAACAGCGCCGCACGCGGGAGCACCCGCTCGGTCATGGTCAGTCCCGCGGCAGCCATCACGACGGCGAGCAACGCCAGCTCGTGAGGAATCTCGGGGCCGAACCCGATCTTCTCGCCCACGCCATAGCGGTAGCCGCGCTCCCCGAGGCCGGCGGTGACGATGAACAGGTGCACGGTGAGGGCGGCGAGCCCGCTCGCCACCACGACGTTCCGGACCTGGGGCAGCACCTCCTGCCCACGCTTGCTCAGGACCGCCGCTGCGAGGATCGGGAAGATCAGGAACTTGGCGAGCTTCGTGAACGCCTCGGCATCGGTCGCGCCCGCTGCGTGGGCCAGGATGATGGCCGCGAACACCACGGCGCTCACCGGGCCCAGCACCCTCCGGTAGGTGAGGGGAACAGAGAGAGCGAGCACGCCGGCCGCGGCAGCGGCGGTGACGAAGGTACGCGTGAGCGGCGGGATGAACGCGTCGAACACGAGCAGCCACGGCAGCATCGCGAGAAGGAACTGGACCGCACCGACCAGCGAGATGCGAGTGGCGGCCGCAAAGAGGGCGAGCGCCGCCGCGAGCGAGATCCCGACCACGGGCCAGCGCGTGACGAGGCCCCCCACGGCCACCGCGGCGGCAGCGGCGATCACGAGCGGGAGCACGTCCTGGTTGCCCCGCGCCCAGGTCGTCGCCTGCCCGCCGGATGTGCCCGACAGTCGGTCCTGCAGTGCCCGTCTCACGAAGGAACAACGGAGCGGGAGCCCCCGCGCGTGCGCGTGAGTTTGCGCCCGGTTGCTCCAGTACGAAAGTATTGGTGCTGGGCACGACCGCGCCAGCCGGTCGGGCGCCGCAAGCTCCGTCCCCGGCGCTTCGTTTAAGCAATGTGCCCGCGGAAGGGAGCAGCACTGCCAGGATCGCCCACGTTGGGCCTCACCCCGACCGTATCGGCGGCATGGAGGCCGTTCTGCGCGACCTGCTCGCCTCCCCTCTGCGCACCCGCTACCGGCTCCACCTGATCGCCAGCTACCGGACGCACCGGCCGATTCGCCGCATGCTCGACTTCGTCAGGGCGGTGGGCGCCCTGGCCCGCTTCTGCCGTGGCGGCGGTCCACGCCTGGTCCACATTCACTCCGCCGTGCGCGGCAGCATCTACCGCAAGTCGCTCTGCGTCGCCGTGGCCGCGCTGGCGGGCCGGCCCGTGATCTTTCAGCTGCATGCCGGAGCGGGCGACATCGACGCGTTCGCGGCCCGGCTCGATCCCGTTCGGCGGGCGCTGTTCGGCGCCGCCATGCGCCGAGCGGACATCGTGATCAGCGTCTCGCGGGCCGGCGCCCGCCGGATCGAGGAGAACTTCGGCGTCGAGGGCATCGTCGTGGTGCCGAACCCGGCTCCGGCGCTGAACGGGGTGCGCCCGGCCGCCGCGAACGGCAGCGCGCCACAGGCGCTCTTCCTCGGCGGCTTCGCCAACCCCGCCAAGGGCGGCCACGTGCTGCTGCGCGCGCTTCCCGACATCCTCGAGCGCTGTCCCGACCTGCGCGTGACGCTCGCCGGCTCCGATGCTCCCCCCTCCGAGTTGGCGGCGATACAGCGCAGCTACCCGGGAGTGCGCTGGGCCGGCTGGCTGGGACACGACGCGGCCCGTGAGGAGCTCGCACGGTGCGACGTGTTCGTGATGCCGTCTGTCTCGGAGGGCATGCCGGTGGCCCTGCTCGAGGCCATGGCCTACGCCCGCGCGATCGTGGCCACCCCCGTGGGCGGGATCCCGGACGTGGTCACCGACGATGCCGAGGCGATCCTCGTGACGCAGGACGATCCAGTGGCCCTCACCTCCGGCGTGCTGCGCGCCGTCGGTGATCGGGAGCTCCGCACGAGGCTCGGGGGCGCCGCCCAGGCGCGCGTCGAGGAGGAGTTCAACCGCGACAGGATCTTCAGCCGCATCGCCGCTCTCTACGACGAGCTGCTCGCCAAGGACGCTGCCCGCCGATGAGCGCTCGCACCAGAGGGCCGTTGTGCAACCGAAGCCGGGACGCCGTCTTCCTCTGTTACCACTCGATCGCCGACCAGGGACCAGACTTCACTTCGGTGTCCGAGAGCGCCTTCGAGCGGCAGCTCGCCACCCTGCGCCGGCTGGGCTTCCGGTCCGGCCGGCACGCCGACCTCGAGCGGCTGGCCCGCGGGCAGAAGCTGGAGGGCAAGCGCGTGTTCCTCACCTTCGACGACGGCTATCTCGACAACCACGAGACCGCGCGCCCGCTGCTCGACGCTGCCGGCTTCCGCGGGCTGTTCTTCCTACTGCCGCCGCGCGTCGACCGGGGTGACGCGCTCGACTGGCCCAGGGTCGAGGATCGGGTGGCCGCGTATCCCGAGGTCATGAGGTCGCTCACATGGCCGATGGTCGAGGCGATGGCCGAGGGCGGTCACGAGTTCGGCAGCCACACGCTCAGCCATCCCGTGCTGAGCTCGCTCGGCGACGACGAGCTGCGCCAAGAGCTGCTCGATTCACGCCGGCGCATCGAGGAGCGGCTCGGCCGCTGCGATTCGATCGCGTATCCGTTCGGAGACTGGAGCGAGAGGGTCGCTCGCGCGGCCGCTGACGCGGGCTACTCCTACGGCTTCACCTTGCCCGACGGGTCGCAGCTGAGCGCCGACCCGCTGAGCATTCCTCGGATCAGCGTCGACCACCGCGACGACGAGCGGCGCTTTCGCCGCAAGCTCACGGCGCCCTACCGGACGCTCTCGCTCTCACCCTGCCGGCCCCTGGCCCGGCGCGCGCTGCGCCGCAGCCTGGCGCACGAGTAGCCGCTCAGCGGGCCGCCGCCTCCGCCCACGCCTCGACGAGCCAGCCGAGCTCGTAGGGGCGGCACGTGCGGTTGATCTCCAGAGCCCGTGCACGCCCCGCGCGCGGGCGGCCGACAGCGGCCGAGAGCCCGGTGTTGAGGTAGAGCCAGCCCCGGTCGAGCGGACGTCTGCGCCTGATCGAGCGGTAGGTCATGCCTTGGTCGAGCGGCACCATGTCCTGGCCCAGGTCGTTGGCTCCGAACAGCCACGGCAGGCCCCGGTCCGCCGCCGAGGCATAGCGCTTGTCGTCCGCGACGCCGCTCAGCTCGTGCAGCGTCATCGGCGCCATGCCGTGCTGGTGGACGGAGTACACCTCGTAGCGCTCCACGACGCCTCCCCTCTCAGCGTCGAAGAGCCATGGCCAGCCGCCGTCGGGGAGCTGTAGCTCGAGCAGGCGATCGGCGGCCCGGCGCGCCGCGGGCAGCGCTCGGGCGTCGAGCCCCGAACGCGCCACCAGCGCGAGTGCGAGCACAGAGTAGATCTGGGTGGCGAAGTTCGGGAAGCGGCGCCGGGAGCCCAGGTTCCCGAAGTGCCGGAAGAGTCCGCTCGGGGCCTGGTTTGCGCTGATCAGCTGATCCAGGGCCTGATCGAGCAGTGGGCGCCCTCCCCCGTTCGCAGCGTCGGTGAGGGCGAGGCCGGTCACGATCCACGCGAGCTCGAGCCCCTCCCTTGCCGCCAATCCACCGTTGGCGCGCAGAGACTCGTCCAGGGCGTCGACCAGCCGGCCCGTTGCCCCGGTGTCGGCACGTGACTCCACCCACAGGCGCAGGCCGAAGTCACCGGGGGTGACCTCCGGCCGTCCGAGGCCTCGGTCGATCCCGTCGCGCAGCCGCTCCGGCTCGATCGGCAGCGACAGGCCGGCTTCCCTGGCGCGAAGCAGGCCGAGAAGGACGATGAGCGTGTAGCGCACCGATTCCCCGCGGGGGGCGGGCTCCCCCTCCACCACCTCCCAGCAGAAGAGGTCCGAGGGCAACAGCATGCGCGTCAGGGCATCGAGCGCAGGCTCCACGAGCCTTTCCGGCTGGACCGTTCTCGTGGCGTCGGTCATGGAGCGGCGCAATGGTACTCACCGCTCGACCAGGGCTAGCCTTTTGTTCGGTTGACACGCCCCGGTGCCCGCCCTAGCTTGAATCAGTGATCCCGACCCGTGCCGTAATCCTTGACGGCGCCGACGGCGGCTACGCCGGCGCGCGTGCGCTGCTCCGGCACGGGGTGCCCGTGACGATGATCAGCAAGGGCTGGGTGACGCGCGCCCGTGACGTCGACGGCCGGCGTGCCACCACCCCCGACCAGTGGCTGACCGAGCTCGACGAGGTGGGCTCGCGCGGCCCGGGGGTGCTCATCCCCGCCTCCGATCCGGCCGTGGAGTTCGCTGCGCAGGAGCGCGATCGCATCCCGGCCTCCCTGCGTTCCTTCGAGGGGCCGGCCAGCGCTCACGCCAAGCTCATGGACAAGGGCTCGCTGTACTCGCTGGCTGCCGAGGCGGGCCTCCGGGTGCCTGTGGTGAAGCTCCTGCGCAGCCGAGACGAGCTCGATGACGTGGCTGCCGGCGCCGCCTACCCCTCGTTGCTCAAGCCGACGCTCTCGCACCGCTACCGCGAGCTCTTCGGGCACCACCGCAACATCCTCGTCCACAACCCGGAGGAGCTGCGCGCCGCCGCGACGCCGGCCCTCGAGGCCGGGCTCGACTGGCTCGTGACCGAGCTGATACCCGGCCCAGAGACGAACCTCTTCGGCGCGGTGACGATCCGCCTGGAGGACGGCTCGTACCCGCTGGCCTACACACGGCGAAAGCTGCGTCAGCACCCGCCCTACTTCGGAGCCGGATCGGTGCTCGAGACGGTGCCCGCGCCGGGGGCGATGGAGATGGCACGCCGCCTGCTGGACGCCACGGGCTTCGTCGGCTTCTCGAGCCTGGAGGCCAAGCGCCACGAGGTGACCGGCGAGCACGTCCTCATGGAGATCAACGTGCGCATCCCGCAGAACCTCGGCCTGGGCGAGGCCGCGGGCGTCGAGCCGTCGTGGCGCCTCTACGCCGCGCTCGCGGACATTCCGCTCCCGCCGCAGCCGCCCCAGCGCAACGGAGTGAAGGTGGTCGTCCCCAGCCTCGAGCTCATGGCGGCTCCGGCGTACGTCCGCGAGGGCGACCTGTCGATTCGTGAGCTGCTGAGCTCCTACCGCGGCGTGCGGACCATCAGCGGCCTTACCCTGGCCGACCCCGTCCCGCTGCTCGCGTTCTTCGGCGGGCGCGGCTACCACGCAGCCCGCCGCGTGACGAGCAAGCTGAAGGCGAAGGCACGCCCGGAGGCAAAGCAAGACGCCGCCGACGGCGGCAGCCGCGCAGCCCCCAGGCCCCACCGGCCGGGCGCCGCTCTCAAGAAGCTGCTGCCGGCCTCGGCGCGGCCCGCCGCCAAGCGCTGGTACTACCGGGCGGCCGGCAACCGCGGACGGCGCGCGATGCTCGCCGAGGAACTGCGCCGGGAGGCCGCCGGCAGCCGCCGTTTGGGCTCACCGCTCTACGGCTCGCTGCTCGAGCGGGTGGCCGACGACGTAAAGGCGCAGGGTCCGTCCTGGCAGGTGCTGTCCGAGCGCTGGCCGGCCTGCCGCCCTGTGTCGGTGCGGCTCATGGGCTCGGTGCACCGGCTCGTCCTCGAGGGCGCGGCGCCGGAGCTGGCCCGCTTCTACCCGTCGGCCGGCGGAACCGATGAGGGCGACCCGTGGCCGGCCTTCGCGGAGACGCTCACGGCGCACCGGGAGCGGTTGCTGGATCTGCTCGAGGAGCCGGTGCAGACAAACGAGATCTCGCGCTGCACCGCGCTGCTGAGCGGCTTCCTGCTGGTGGCGCGCGAGACGGGGCTGCCCCTGCGCCTGCTGGAGGTCGGCGCGAGCGCGGGCCTGCTGCTGCGGGCGCCCGAGTACCACTACGTCGAGCGCGACCAGTCCTGGGGCGACCCCAGCTCGCCGGCTCAGCTCGAGGGCGCCTACGCCGAGGGTCGCCCGCCCTTCGACCTCTCCGCCACCGTTACCGAGCGCCGAGGATGCGATGCCGCTCCACTCGACCCGAACTCGGAGACCGACCGCCTGACGCTCATGTCGTACGTCTGGGCCGACGAGACCTGGCGGTTCGAGCTGCTCAAGGCCGCGCTGGAGGTCGCTCAGCAGGTGCCCGTCGCCGTCGAGGCCGCCGATGCCTGCGACTGGATCGAGGCGGCGCTGGCCGAGCCGGAGCCGGGCATGGCCACGGTGGTGTTCCACTCACTGTTCATCCACTTCCTCGACGCGAAGCAACGGGCCCGGTTCGAAGCGGCGCTCAAGGCCGCCGGCCGACGGGCGACCGCACAGGCGCCGCTCGCGCGACTGAGCTTGGAGTGGCCCGAAGGCGGGGGCGAGCCCGAGCTGCTGCTCACCACCTGGCCCGGGACCACCCGCAGGCTGGCGACCACCGACGACCGCGGTCGCGACATCCACTGGGGCAGCTCGAACGGCGCCGGCTGACGAGGTAGCGCTCCGGCCGCGAGCGACTGCCGTTCTGCGTTCCGCTCAGGCGTGCACGACTCTTCGAAGAGCGCACGACTTGGCTGGGGAAGGGGTACCTCGAGGAGTTTGTCCTGCCTTCACCCCCCTATAGAGGGTCAATCGAGCACAAACCGCCGCGCGGCATCGCTCCCACACCCCTCACTGCCAGACGTGGGCACGCCAACCCGCTGCGCACGGCCCGAGCGGAGCGCGAAGCGCGCCGGCTGACGAGGTAAGGCTCTGGCCGCGGGCGCCGGCTCGGGCTAATCGGCGGTGAGCGCCGGTTCTCGAAGCCTCGTCGCGGGCACCGGCGACCACAGGATCAGCGCCATGAGCGCCGCTCGCGAGACCACCCCGAACACTGCGGCCAGCGCGGCGATCCCGATCACGCCCCACTCGTTCCCGGCGAATACCTGCGCGCCCACCAGCGCAGCGAGGAAGAGCGAGTAGACGACGGCCAGGAGGCGATAGCGGCGCTGGGTCATCAGGAGGTTTGGCGCCGGCATCGACACGTAGACGAAGAACGCGTCGATCATGAGGAGCTGGAAGATCGTGATCGAGTCCGGATAGCGGCCGCCGTCGATCACAGGAATGACCAGTGGCGCCAGGGCGGCCATGCTGCCCACCACGGCAGCGGTCGCGAGGCTCGAGCGCTTCATCCACTGGACCAGCATCGTGATCTGGGCCTTGTGCGAGTCCACCAGGTCACTCTGTGAGGTGCGTACGCGCAGCACCGTCATCAGCGCGGCCACGGGCCCGAGAACGATCGATACGTAGCGCTCTGCGGCTCCGTAGCTCGCCACGGCCGAGTCGTCGAGGAGACTGGCGACCAGGAACAGGCTGCCGTAGGCAAACCCGGCAGACGCGATGAAGTAGAGCGTGAGCCAGTTCGACTCCGCGCCGAAGGCAAATCGCCCCGCACCACCATGGCGGACCCGGCGCGTGGCCCATGCCTGCGGGACGCAGACGGCGATTCCGACCGCGAGGGTGCCCAGCGCGATCCAGAGCATCACAACCGGTCCCGAGCTGATCAGGCCCAAGGCGGCGAGCGCGGCGGCAAGAAAGTTGGATGCTCCACGCAGCACGCCGTACACGCCTCCTCGCACGAAACGGAGATGGGCCTGGTGGTGGTACATGCCGAGCTCGGTGGACGCGTGCCCGAGCGTGTAGATCGCCGCCAAGCCCACGAAGGTCAGGCGGTCGGCCCCCGAGCCGCCGACGCCCAGCAGCGCTGCGCCCACGAGCCCCAGGGCAGCCGCTGCGGCGATCTGCACCGCGCTCCCCCAGAGGGCCACCAGGAACGGAGTCTGGTCGTCGAGGCCACGTGAGACTCGTTCTGCTTCCTCGCGCACGTAGCGCATGCGGATCCCGCCGGCCGCGAAGCTGCCCGCGAACGAGCCGACGGTCAGCAGCAGCACGACGTACGCGAAATCCTCGACCGCGAGGCTCCGGATCAAGAGGATGATCGCGACCGCGCTCAGGCCCCGCGCCGTGATGTTCAAAGCGAACGTCGACAGGAAGCCGCGTTTGAAGGTCGAGGATCCACGGAACACGCGTGCCCGCACGGTGTCGAGTAGTCGCCTCATGCGTCGCGAGAAGAACGGATGCTTGCCCAGGCTACTTGCGGCCTGGCGCCCGCGTGTGCGCGCCAAGCGGCCAGGCGAACGAGCGTGCCATAAGCTCGCCCGGCTCCACGGCGTTGGTACTACGTGACGACTGTTGTGTCAACCATCCCGCCCAGCCTGCCTTGCAGGGTCTGCTCTTGAAGGTGCTGGTTATCGCGCTCGTTGCCCTGCTGGTCGTCGCCGCGGCGGATGTGTCGTTGTTCGGCCCGGAGTCGACGACGGTCGATCGCAGCGGCTTCGAGACCGGCGACTTCTCGCAATGGCGCGAGCGCCAGTGTCTCGACGACCGCCTCTCGGTCGGATCGAAGCGCCCAGCGGCGTTCGAGGGCAGCGACCGCGCGCGGCTGGAGGTGCGCGACGGCGACGAGGAGCCGGACACTGGAAGCGAGCGTTGCGAGCTAGTCGGCCCCTCGCTTCCCGGCGACGGCGAACGCTGGTACCGGCAGGCGATCTACATCCCTTCGAGCGCGGACCCGCCGGACGGCTGGGAGATCATGGCGCAGTGGTACTCGAACTACGGAGGATCCCCACCCCTGGCCCTGTTCCACAACTACGGCCTGCCGATGCGGTGGTCGCTGCGGCGCGGCGATTCCTCCCGGACCTACTGGCGCAGCAGCAAGCTCGGGCGCGACCGATGGCATGAGATCGTGGTGGGCGTCTACCTCTCCCAGAGGCCGTCGAAGGGCTGGGTGGAGGTCTGGCTGGACGGCAAGCAGCAGCGGCTGAAGAACGGCAGGACGCGGATGTACGGCGCGACCCGCGGTGCGAGCCGAGGGTCCTTCAAGACCGGCATCTACCGCTCCCCGGCCTCCACCGGCACCAGCGTCGAGTACGTCGACGGCTACCGCGTGGGCCGAAGCCGCGAGTCCGTGATGGGGGATTGACCTGCCGCGCCAAGCCATCTCCGGGCGTGAAAGGGCGAGCGCCGCCCGGTCGTTGTTCGGTGACATGAAACACGCAGCCGCCGTCCTAGCCATCGCCTCCATAGTCGCTTTCCCGGCTGCCGCACAGGCGGCGACCCCGTCGCAGGCCGCGATCAAGTCGGCACTCAAGCGCGACGTGAAGCGCGCTCTCGCCGGCGTGGCGAAGCTCGACCTGGCGAAGGTCCAGACGAAGGGCTTCAAGCTCAAGCGGGTTCGTGGGCTCGTAGCCGGAAAGGCGTCCGTCAGCGCGCGAGCCAACGGGACGACGGTGTTGGGAGGTTCGCGGAACTTCAGCGGGCGGAGCAGGTCCAGCGTTCGTCTCAAGCCTTCGAGGTCGGGCAAGAAGCTGCTCCGCAGGGCGCGCCGCATCACCCTCACCGTGAATGCGAAGTTCGCACCGCGCTCCGGTCCGGGAGGCCGGACGAGCTCTACGGTGACGCTCGCACGCCGGCCGCTGCCGGCGCCGACGGCCCCCATCGCGCCGAGCGCGAGGCTGGTCTACTTCGAGACCTTCGACACCCGCGCTCCCTGGGCCGGCCTGAGCACGCAGTGCGCTCACCGGGTTGGGTCGGGCACCGACAACGGCGACGGATACGCCCACTTCGAGGTGCGCCCCAAGGAGCCCACGGTGGCCGGGCACGAGCGCTGCGAGGTCAGCCACGGCGGCTTCGGCAACGCCATGCCGCCCGGGGAGTACTGGTATCGCACGCGCGAGCGAGCAGGGGCCGGCTTCCCCCCGGCGGCAGCCACGGACAACTGGGTGAACATCCAGCAGTGGCACGAGGACGAGCCCGCGCCGGGCGCCGACACCGGCCCGGTCGACGGCGCGATCTTCGTGAACTCAGGCCCGGCGGAGAGGATGCTGATCGAGGGGGATCATCTCGACTTTCTGCAGGCGGGGGTGTTCGACATCCATGCCTGGCATGACTTCGTCGTGCACGGGGTCTGGACCGATCAGCCCAACGGCTTCCTGGAGTGGTGGATCGACGGTGTCTACGTCGGCCGCACGGATGGGGTCACTTCGGAAACCGGTGGCCGCCACTTCTGGAAGGCAGGAATCGAGCGTGCGGACGGCATCGACACGCTTCAGAGCAGCGACGTCAGCAGTCTCGAGATCTACAAGGTCCCGTAGGCCGCGACGCCATTTCTTCGGGAGCAGGCAGGGGTTATGACAGTCAAACAGATGCGGGAGGGGTAGTCCGTTATGAAAAAGGTGATCGCCGCGGTAGTCGCGGCATCCGTTCTTGTGTTCTCGGCCGGTGCCACTGCGGCGACGGCATCTCAGGCTCCTGGTCTGAAGACCGTCAAGGTGACGCTGCGCAAGGACGTCAAGCGCGCACTCAAGCGCGTACGCAAGCTCGACCTCTCGAGGGTCCAGACGAAGGGTTTTGCGCTCAAGCGTGTCCGTGCCCTCGTGGCCGGAAAGGCGTCGGCTAGTGCGAAGGTGCGCTCGGTTCGAGCACCTGCGGTCGTGTCCACGCAGGCCAACGGCCTGACCGTGGCCAAGGGCTCGCGGGCCTTTGCCCGGCGAGGCAAGGCCAGCATCCGGCTCAAGGCGTCCAAGTCGGGCAAGAGACTGATGCGGCAGGCCAGCCGGATCACCCTGACCGTGAAGGTCTTCTTCAAGACCAGCAGCGGCGAACGGGTCGGCGCCCGCTACAAGGTGACGCTCAAGCGCAAGGGCAACGGCCAGGGCCAGGGCCAGGGCCAGGGCAACGGTGGATCGGGCGGCCAGCCGCCCAACGGGTCCCCCGGGAACCCGGCGCCTCCGATGCCGAGCGGCCCCATCCCGGCCAACGCCCAGCTGCAGTACTTCCAGACGTTCGACACGCCGGCGCCGTGGTCCGGCCTGAGCCCGCAGTGCTCCGGCACGGTGTCGTCCGGAAAGGACGCGGGCGACGGCTACGCGCACCTTGACGTGCCTGCCGATGCCGTTGCCACGGCCGGCCTCGAGCGCTGTGAGCTCAGCTTCGGCGGCTATGACCACGCGTCGCAGCCGGGCGAGTACTGGTACCGCACAAAGATGCGTGTGGGTAACACCTTCCTCGCCAACTGGGGCGCGGCCAACTTCGTGACCCTTCAGCAGTGGCAGGAGGACAGGCCCGCAGGGGGCGGCGGTGCAAGCAATCCCGTCGACGGGGCGCTGTTCGTCAATTCGGCTCCGGGCGAGCGGATGTACATTCGCGGGCAGCAGCTTCCGATGTCGCAGTCGGGACCGTTCGACATCAATGCCTGGCACCAGTTCATCGTGCACGGCGTCTGGACCGACCAGCCCACCGGCTACCTGGAGTGGTGGATCGACGGGACCTACGTCGGTAAGACGACCGGCGTGACCTCGCAGACCGCTGGGCGCCACTTCTGGAAGGGCGGCATCACTCGCTCCGACGACATCAACATCGATCAGAGCGCCGACATCTCGAACTTCGAGCAGTGGAAGATGCCCTAGCGCGACTCACGTAGCACGACTCACCCAGAGGGGCCGGCCGAGAAGCCGGCCCCTCTGCGTGTGGCGGCTCGCGCCAAGACGGGCCTCAACCCAATTTCCTACGGATGAGCGCGGCAGTGCACGCACTCGCCGCGCGTTGGTCACACAAGACCATGCTCAACAGGACAAGTTCTGAGCCGGCAGTCGCACTGGACGCCGAAGCCCACGGCTCGGGGGCCGCCGTCAGGCGGTTCCCGACTCGGACCGTCGACGATGCGCCCGCGCGTCCGGTCGGGCGGCCCGGCGAGGTGCGAGCGCGGATGCTCCGCCGCCTCCTGTTCGCGGGTGACATCGTCGCTCTCTGTGCCGCCTTCTTCGCGATCCAGGCCCTGTCCGGTGACCTCGAGCTCCCGGACCTGGCGCTCCTGCTCCTGAGCATCCCTGTCTGGGTGCTGCTCGCCTACGGCCATCGTCTCTACCACCTCGACAGCTATCGCGCCGATCACACTGCGGCGGACGAGATCGGCCCCGTCCTTCAGGCGGCCACTCTCTGGAGCTGGTGCGTCCTGCTCGCTCTCTCGGTGATCCGTCCCGAGTACACGACCGTGGGGAAGGTGGCGCTCTTCTGGCTGCTGACGCTGATCTTCACCATGGCGCTGCGCTCGGCGGCCCGGACCTATGCGCGGCGACAGGTCTGGTACCTGCAGAACGCGCTCATCATCGGGCCCGAGCGACAGGCGATCGAGATCCTGGAGAAGATCGTGCGCCACCCGGAGTGGGGTATCAACGTCGTGGCCTGCATGGAAGGCTCACGCTCGGGATACGCCTCCCCGGTTTCCTCTCAACTCCTCGATTTCGTGCCGAGCGTGCGGGGCGATTTCGACGTGGCCGAGCTGGTGGAGCGGCTCGATGTCGACCGCGTGATGCTCACTCCCGCCTTGAGTGCGTCGCGCCGGCGCGTGGAGATCGTGTGGGAGCTGTCTGAGCTGGGACTCCACGTCGACCTCGTTCCCAGCTGGTCGGACGTGGTGGGAACCCGTTTCGAGGTACATCAGATGGAGGGCATGCCGGTGTTGACCATGCCCCGCCCGCGCCTTCCACGCACCTCGCTGCGCCTCAAGCGAGCCCTCGACCTCGCTCTCAGCAGCCTGATGGTGCTGGCCCTCGCGCCGCTGCTCTTGGTGTGTGCCATCGCGATCAAGCTCGATTCGCCGGGACCGGTGCTCTTCCGCCAGCGACGGGTCGGGCGCGACGATCACCCCTTCGAGGTCTTCAAGTTCCGCTCCATGTACGCCGACGCCGACAGTCGCAAGGACGACGTCGCCACGTTGAACTTCCACGGCGGAGGTAACGACAACGGAATGTTCAAGATCCGGGAGGACCCGCGAGTCACGCGCACGGGGCGCTTCATGCGGCGCTATTCGCTCGACGAGCTTCCCCAGCTCCTCAACATCCTGCGCGGCCAGATGAGCTTCGTCGGCCCCCGGCCCCTGATCGAGACCGAGGACTCGCAGATCGAGGGCCGCTTCCGCCGCCGCATGTCGCTCACCCCGGGCCTCACCGGCCTATGGCAGGTGCACGGTCGCTCGGATATTCCGTTCGAGCAGATGGTCAACCTCGACTATCTCTACGTGACCAACTGGTCGCTCTGGCTCGACGTGAAGCTGCTGATGCGAACCGCGTCGGCGGTCTCGCGCGGCAACGGCGCTTACTGAGCGACTCGCCTGAACTCGTTCTTTTTTCGCCTCCTACGAAAGCCGGCGCCCCTTGGCGCGTTGTGTGTGAAAGATGGGCCTTCTCGGTCAGCGCAAGCCCAACGTTCGCTCCCTCGCCCAAGCCGAGGACGTCGAGGGTCTGGTCGAGGCAACGCGCTACACCGATCGAGTGCCCACAACCGAGGGGTCGTCACAGGATGCCGGCGTCGCTACGCGCGCCGAGGCCGTTCTCGCGCTGGCCGCGCTCGATCCCGCTGAGACCCGGGGCGCCCTGCAGGCGGCGCTCTGCGACCCCGCGGATCCCGTCCGTTGCGCCGCGGTACGAGTGCTTCACGGCCACAAGGAGGCCAACGTCCTGCTGGACGCTCTCCCACGCCTGGCCGTCACGCAGGGCAAGTCGCTCGACCTGGCCCGGCGTGCCGTCGCGAGCCTTCGTGACCTGATCGACCCGCGCGAAGCGGCCACGGCGCTGATCCACGCCGAAGACGGGAGGGAGCTGAGCGACGATGACGTCGCCATGCTCGCGATGCTGCTCGGCGACGAGGACGGCCCGCCCAGGGCCAAGACCATCGGAGCGCTGATCGATGCGCTGGCCGACGACCGCGACGCCGTTGTGGATCGCGCCGCGGATCTCCTTGTCTCGCTCGCCCCCGCGAGCACGCCCGCTGTGGTCGAGCGGCTGAGCGCGCAGTCGGCGCCGCCCGGAGTGCCCTGGGTACTGGGCAGGATTGCGGACCCGCGCACGGCCGAGGTCCTGGTCGACGGCTTGGAGCACGAGAACGCGCGCGTGCGAGCCGAATGTGCCGCCGGGCTCGCCGAGATCGGGGATCCGATCGCCGTCGGGCCGCTCGTGCGTGCCACTCGCGACCCGGACCCCGCTGTCAGAACCCAGGCCGCCTCGGCCCTCGACGAGTTCGGGACCGCCGCCGTGGTGGTGGGTGTAGCGGAGCTGCTTCGGCCACTGGTGCTGGAGGCGGCACAGACACAACAGGCAAAGCCCAGACGGAGGGCCAAGCCGAAAGCCAAGCCGCACGGCCAGAACGGCGGCGGACGCCGCCGGCGCCCGGCCGCAGGCCAATCACCAGTACCGCTGGGAGACGCCCGCGAGATTCCGGCGGCGACGCCCCCGAGCGTCTAGACGATCGGTTCCACGGCCAGTTATCGAAAGCGCGCCCCGAGATCCAGCCCGTCCGTCGCGGCCGCGCTGCCGGACGACCCGGGCGCGAGCCGGAATCCCGCGTAGCTCGTGAGCGGGCCCACGTAGCTCGGTGCGTGAAGTGTGTTGTGATCCGCGCCGTAGCTCGCGGGCCCGTTGCAGCAAGAGATGGCGGTGAGGATGTTGTCGCGGATCACGGTCCCCCGGCCGGCGTCGTCCCCGGTCTTCGACCCGAGGCTGATCTGGCCGCAGCGCTGGTTGTACTCGCAGGTGCCGTCGACGAACGTGTTGTGGCTGATCAGCGAGCCGTCGTCGGAGAAGATGTCGAGCCAGGGGCGGCGATTACCGGGGCCGATCACGTTGTCCTCGATCCGCTCGTGGTCCGCGCCGTCGGCGGCCATGACGATGCCCACCCCGTCGGGCAGATCGTGGAACCAGTTGTCCCGGATGACGGTGTTGCTGGAGCCGTAGAGCTGGATCGCGTCGGCGTGCACCCCTCCGGCCGAGCCCGACTCGAGGCTGTGGAACTCGTTGCCGATGATGCGCGTCCCGTTCGAGCCGTTCTGAATGCCGTCGCTGAGACCGCCGGAGAACTCCGAGTTCTGGATCGTCACGCCCGACGGACGGCCGGTGCTCTCCGGCAGCCAGACACGACCTTCGCCGCAGGACGAGCACTTGTGCCAGTCGCGGTGGACGTTGGCGTCGAACAGCACGTTCGCGTCCGCCAGCTGCCCGGTGCGGAAGATCGTCTGGCCGGTGATGCGGGAGTTTCGAACCGTGATGTTCCGCGTGCGCGCGTCAGCCAGCTCGACCTCGTCGAGCACCAGGCCGTCGATCGTGATGTTCGACGCCGGGTTGAAGCTCAACGACATCGTGGCGGAGTGCCCGTCCTGCGGCCTGAGGGTCACCGGGACTGAGCGCAGCGAGCCGCGGAAGGTGCCGTAGGACCCGGAGGCAAGGCAGAGCACGGCGTCTGCCGGGGCTGCGCTGTACGCGGACGCAAACGTCGCCGGCGTGACCTCGCGTGTGCAGGTGGCGGGCGCCGGCTCGGGTGCTGGCGGCGGCTCGGGAGGCGGCGGCGCCACCTCCGAGCGCGGCGTGGGCTCGCTCGACCGCGGCGGCGACGGCGCAGCCGGTGCCGGTGTCTTCGGACCCGCTCGCCTGGGGACAGCGACCGCGCCGGGAGACGAAGGAGCCCTCCGCCGGGCTCGTCTGGGCCTCCTGAGTGGGTCGGTCCCGCGCCTGACCTCCCGCCCGTCCGACGCACCGTCGCGGTCGGTGTCACGACGCCTCGGATTGGTGCCGACCCTTCTCAGCTCACGCCGGTCCCCGAGGCCGTCGCCGTCGGTGTCGCGCTTGCGCGGGTCGGTGTGCGTCTTTAATCGCTCGAGGCGTGACGCGAGCCCGTCGTGGTCGGGATCGGCCGTCCGGGCAGCCGCGCTGCCGGTGGCCCCCACTGCAACGAGCGCCGCCGCCATGCCAAGCGCCACCGCCGTCCGGCGGCCGTCGAGAAGCAGGGACGCCATTCCTCACCCCTCGGTGGCGGCTTCGCCGGCGCCGAGCCACAGGCGTCAGACTGGACGCTTGGCCGAGCCGCGCGCTGGACGTCTGACCTAACCCGCGGAGGGGGCGGCGCCCTCCATACGGGTACCGCGCAGCCCGTTTCGCAGCAGTGTGAGCGCCGCGCCGAGCCCGAAGCCCACGAACCCGCCGAGCAGGGCCCAGCCCCACGGGCCGAGCTCGCGCTCCGGCGCACCAGCCCGCACTCCGCGGACCGGGAGGCCCCTGTCGTCGGGTATCGCCTCACGGAACGCACGCGCGTAGCCGGCAGCCAGCTCCGCAGCGTCTTCGGCCTCGGGGGCCTCCACCGTGAAGGCCAAGTCGAGCCGTGAGGTGATCTCGGCCTTGGAATCACGGCGTAGAGCGCGCGGATCGACGCCGCTGACGCCAGAGAGCTGGATCGCCCGATTGAGCACCCGGTCGCTGCGCGCGAGCTCCACCCCACGCTGGCCGCCGAGATCGGACGGCACCTGGATGACGTACGCGCGCGCCCGGTAGTCCTGCGGCTCACGACCGGCGATGAATCCCGCCGCGGCCGCGAATACGAGCGTGCAGGCGACGATCACCGCCATTGCCGGGACTGTACCGAGGGCCGCGCTAGCGGCCCGCGCGGACCCGGATGTACTCCGGGCCGCAGCGGCGCGGCTGCCCAGCGGGGGTCACGCGCACGCGCCCGCGCCGGCGGGGCCGCACCGACAAGCGAACGCGGCCCTTGCGGCCGGTCCGCGCACGACGCGACACGCCGCTGCCCCGTACCGTCACGCGGACGCCCACCGCGGCTCGGCCGGACTTGCGTACGGAGATCCGCAGCGAGGTGCGCAGCCGCGCCACGAGTCGTCTCGGATTGACTCCTACCCGCGGACACCCGCGCGCCGCGCCCGCCGGCTTGTCCGCGGGCGGGCCCGCCACCGGCGGAGGCTGCTGCGGCGCCGGGAGCTGGGCCGAGCGGCTGGCCCCGGCGGCGATCTGGCCCGGCGTGAGCGCACGATCGTTGATGGTGATCTCGTCGATGTCGCCCGTGAAGGGGAGGTCGCAGGAGCCCCGGTAGGTCCCTACGAACACGCTGCTGACCGAGCCTCCGTAGTGGATCCCGAGCGCGCCGGGCGTGCCGCTGCCAACCGGCGCGCCGTCGACGTAGAGCCGGACTCGTTGTCCGTCGTAGGTGCCGGCTGCGAGGTGCCAGTTCCCGTCCCAGACGGCCCCCGCCGTGGCCTCCCCCGACAGGACGTACCTGTTCCTGTCGGAGACGTAGAAGGCGAGCCCGCCACCGAAACCGGAGTAGAGCCCGTAGGGAGCGGAGTCACAGGCGCTCGCTCCGCTGGAGACGATGTAGCGCCAGCTGCCGGGGCTGCCGAGCCGTCGCACCCACGCCTGGACGCTTATCCGCGCCGGGCGAAGGCTGCCGGGCGCCCCGATGGTGACGAAGTCATTGCTGTCTCCGTCGAAGCGGAGAGCGTTGCCAAAGCGCCCCGCGACCCAATCGGGGTCGTGGCTGTCGATTGCGCCGGAGAGTCCCAACCGGCCGTCATGGCCGTTGCCCGACGTGTCGGCGGTCACCTGACCCGAGCCCTCGTCCAGGGGCCATCGGGCGAGCGTCTCGGCTGCTGCCGAGGACGGAATCGCCATCGCGATCACCGCGAGCGCCGCCGCACTCAGTGTGCCCTTCACGTCCCATCAACTGATGCCGCGGCGAGGTACTTCCGACCCGCCGTTAGGGTGGCCGCAATGAGCGAAGATTCCTTCGCGCCGGCGGCCGAAGAGGGCATCCACCGTCTGGCGATCCCCACGCCGTTCGCGGTCGGACGGGTGAACGTCTACCTGATCGAAGACGAGCCGCTCACCCTGGTCGACGCGGGCCCAAACTCCGGTACCTCGTTCGACGCGCTACAGCGAGGGGTTGCCGGCCTGGGCCACTCACTCGAGGACATCGAACTGGTGATCCTCACGCACCAGCACATCGACCACCTTGGTCTGGTCTCGCTGGTGGCGGGCCACTCTGGAGCGGAGGTGGCGGCAATCGATGCTGCGGTGCCCTACGTGGAGAACTACTCCGACGAGGCCCAGGCCGACGATGACTTCGCCTACGACATGATGCTGCGCCACGGCATCCCTGAGGACGTGGCCACAGCCCTGCGCTCGGTTTCGCGCGCGTTCCAGGCCTGGGGCTCGCGCGCCGAGGTCACCCGTGTTCTCCACGACGGCGACGAGATGCGCTTCCGCGACCGTACGCTGCGCGTGCACCACCGGCCCGGCCACAGTCCCACGGACACGGTGTTCCACGACTCCGAGCGCGGGATCCTGGTGGCCGCCGACCATCTGCTCAAGCACATCTCCTCCAACCCGCTCATCACGCGCCCGCGCGACGGGTCGGGGGAGCGCCCTCAGGCGCTGGTGACCTATCTCGAGTCTCTGCGCGCCACACGGGCGATGGATGTCGAGCTCGTGCTGCCGGGACACGGCGAACCGATCACCGGTCACCGTGCCCTGATCGACGAGCGCTTCGACCTCCACGAGCGTCGCGCGACGAAGATCCAGCGCCTGATCGCCGAGCGCCCCCGTACCGCCCACGAGATCGCTCAGGCGCTGTGGGGAAACATCGCCGTGACCCAGGCGTACCTCACGCTGTCGGAGGTCCTGGGCCATGTCGACGTGCTGCTCAATGCCGGCCGCGTCCGGGAGACCGAGCGCGACGGAGTGAGCGTCTTCGAAGCAGGATCAGGCTAAGACGCGGTCGCGAGGTACGGATCGTTGCCGCGCGGATCGAAGCTCGGCCGGTAGTCGTCGCGCCGGGCCTCCTTCAAGCGAGCCCCGCAGCGCTCGCAGGTCCAGTGGTAGACGAGCAGACCGCGATCGCGATCGTAGTGCGACGAGACGGTGTGAAATCCCCTGTGAGAGCAACTCATGACAACGCTCAAACGGGCGTGGCTTCGCGGAGCTTTCGGGCCTCGTCCGAAGTTCAGCCCCGGGCCAGCACGGCCCAGGCGCTGGTGACGCTGACGGCGAGCGCCGCCATGAAAGCCAGCGCCGCGGTCTCGAGACCGAACGCCGTCCACAGCGCGCCGAACCCCAGTGCCGCGGCAAGCTTGGCCAGCGTGACCGCAGTCACCAGGAGCGCCATCCCGCTCGCCTGCTGCTCGTCCGGCAGCGCCGCGCTGGCGATGGCCATCAGGACACCGTCGGTCATCGCGTAGTACGCCCCCAGCAGACCGAGGTAGAGGATCAGCTCGGGTGTGCTGGGCGAGGGCAGCAGCAGCGAGGTGTAGACCACGAGCAGCAGCGCGTAGCCGGCGACGAACACCCGCGCGCGACCAACCCGATCGGCGAGCGCGCCGGCTGGAACCGCGAGCACCATGTAGGCCACCGCGGAGCCGACGAACAGCAACGGGAAGAAGCTCGGGCTGAAGTCGAACTGCTTCTGGAGCCCCAGGTAGAGGAAGCCGTCGCTCACGGTCACGAGGCCCAACCCGGCCCCCACGATCACCAGCACCCGGAAGCGCCGCTGGGCCAGCAGCGACAGCGCGCTCCGCCAGGAGGGGCGCTCGACCGCCCGCTCGGCTGCGGGCTCGGCCACGCGCCCGTGGCGGTTCTGGACGAACAGCACGAGAACGGCCAGGCCGACGATCGCGAAACAGAGGCTGACCGCGAACACGGCGTCGAAGTCACGCGGCGCCGCCAGCAGCAGCCCGAAGGCGATGAGCGGGCCGAGCATCGCCCCGGCGGTGTCCATGGCTCGGTGCACACCGAAGGAGGTGCCGAGCCGGTCGCGAGCGCTGCTCAGTGAGATCAGGGCGTCGCGGGGAGCCGTGCGGATGCCCTTGCCGAGCCGGTCGGCCACCACAACGGCCGACAGACCGCCCACAGTCCCGCCTGCCACGAGGAGGGCAGCCTTGCAGGCGGCGGAGATCCCGTAGCCGAGCGCCGCGACCTCCTTGTACCGGCGCCAGCGGTCCGACACCACGCCGCTCGCCAGGCGGACGAGGGCCGAGGCCCCCTGGTAGAGCCCGTCGACCACGCCATAGAGCAGCGGCGAGGCGCCGAGCTCGAAGACCACGTAGATCGGCAGGACCGTGGCCACCATCTCCGCGGAGACGTCGGTGAGCAGGCTCGTGAGCCCGAGCAGCAGGACGTTGCGCGACACGCGGAGCCCACGGGGCTTCGATCGCTCCCGTCGCCGCAGCAGGATTCGCGCGCTCTCGGCCTGGTACATGCCCGAGGGGTAAACGCCCGGGGAGAGCAGGCTTTTCCGCGCACCCGGCGCGAAACGCATCGTTTCGCGAGAACACGACCCTCTCCCCCGTTTTTCGTACGAACATGCCGGAGCTCCACAACAGCCCCGACTCGACAGGCACCCGGTTGATCGCGTTTGCCGTGGTCGTGGTGCTGTGCGTGCTGGGCGGCACGGCGTACGTGCTGGCGTCGGCGCGCTCGTCCGAAGGGACCACCTCCGACGCGCGCGTGGCCGAGGTCGAGTCGGCGGGCAAGGTGCCCGCCGCGGTGCGCGGCCGGCAGGTGCTGGTGCGGGCGGTGGACTCCGAGGATCCGGGGCTCGACGGGCGCGTGAGCGTCGTCCGCCTCGGCGAGGGCGCACCCCGCGGCACCGGACTCAACTGCCAGCGCGTGTACATGGGGGGCGGCCGCGGCCTCTGTTTGGCGCTGGCCGGAACCGGCCTCGACTACACCGCGGTGATCTTCGACCGGAACTTCAAGCCGGTGGAGTCGCTGGGCCTCGACGGGCTGCCCAGTCGCGCGCGTGTGTCGCCCGACGGGCGGCTCGGCTCGGTTACGAGCTTCGTGACCGGGCACTCCTACGCGGACTCGGGAGAGTTCTCCACGAGCACCCGGCTGCTCGACCTTCGCCGCGGCCGCTGGATCGCCAACCTCGAGGACTTCGAGGTCTTCCGCGACGGCCGTCGCATCGAGGCGCCGGACATCAACTTCTGGGGCGTGACGTTCGAGCGTGGCGGCCGCGGCTTCTACGCGACCCTGTCCACCGCAGACCACCGCTATCTGGTGCACGGCGACGTGGGCGAGCGCAGGGTCGACGTGCTGCGCGACCGCGTGGAATGCCCCTCGCTGTCTCCGGACGGCACGAGGATCGCCTACAAGCGCACCCTGGGCGGCGGGCGCTGGCGACCTCACGTTCTCGACCTGAAGACGGGCGCGGACCGGCCGCTGGCCGAGACGCGCTCGATCGACGACCAGCTCGAGTGGCTGAACGACGACTTCGTGCTCTACGGCGACGGCGCGGACGTGTTCATGACGCCCGCGAACGGCGGCGGCCAGCCGCAACGGATGCTCGCCCGAGCCGCGTCTCCGACGTCCCTCGGCTGAGCCCGCGGCCGCCGTCTCGGCGGACCCGACCTTTCTCATACGGAAGCAAAAGTGCTCGATTTCCGTTCTGTCTGGCATGCAGGCGGTTACCGCAGCGAGCCCGACGGGTCCGGACACTCCAGTCCAGCTTTCCTCCGCGACCGAGCGCGTTGCGATCGTCTCCTCCGAACCCGAGGTGACTCACCGCGTTCTGACCGCACTGCGGAGCGACAGCATGGAGCTCGGCTACCGGGCGACTGAGCTGGAGGACCTCGGCGACGAAGCCGGAGACGCCGTGGCCGTCATTCTCGTCGGGGGCAGCAGCGCATGCGAGGGCAAGGAGCTGGTGCGCGCCGCGACCGGCCGCTTCCCGAACGTGCCCGTGGTGCTGATCGCGCCTCTGGCTTTGACCGGAATCCACAAGGCTCTCGACGCCGGTGCCGCCGGCATCGTCCTCGAAGCACAGCTCGAGGCGTCTCTCCCGGCGACGATCCGCGCGGTGCGCGCCGGTCAGCTGGTGGCGCCGCGTGCGCTGCGCCGTTCGATGGTCCGGCCGGCGCTGTCGCATCGTGAGCGGCAGACACTCGCCCTGGTCGTTCGCGGCCTGACCAACCAGCAGATCGCCGCGCGCCTGTTCCTGGCGGAGAGCACGGTCAAGACACATCTCACCTCGGTGTTCTCGAAGCTCGGTGTGGGCTCGCGCAGCGAGGCCGTCACGCTCGCGCTCGATCCAGACGAGAAGCTCGGTCTCGAGCTCGTCGGCCTCGCGCCCTCGTCTGCGAACGGGACGCTCCAGGCGGGCGACCACGCATGAGCGAGATCACCGTCCCTCTCACCCGGCTCGACGGGGGTGACCCGAAGCTGTTCGGCGAGCTGATGACCGCCGTCGAACAGGTGGCGAGCCGATCGGCCTTCACGCTCGGCTCCGAAGTCGAGTCCTTCGAGGAGGAGTTCGCCGCGTACTGCGAGACGTCGTTCTCCGTGGGCGTGGGCTCGGGCACCGACGCCCTGGCGCTCTCGCTCAGGGCTCTGGGAATCGGTCCCGGGGACGAGGTCATCATCCCCGCCAACACCTTCATCGCCACCGCCGAGGCGGTCAGCATCGTCGGCGCGACGCCCCACCCGGTGGACGTGGACCCCGAGACCCATCTGATCACCGCCGAGCTCGTGGAGCCGGCAATCGGTCCCGCCACCCGCTGCGTGATCCCGGTTCACCTCTACGGGCGCACCGTGGAGATGGAGCCGCTGCTCGCGCTGACCCGTGAGCACGGGTTGTCCGTGATCGAGGACGCGTGCCAGGCTCACGGCGCGCGCTACCAGGGCCGCCGGGTCGGCTCGATGGGCGACTGCGGCTGCTTCAGCTTCTACCCGGCGAAGAACCTCGGCGCCTGGGGCGACGGCGGAGCCGTGGTCAGCTCCGATCCCAAGATCGCCGACCAGGTGCGACTGCTGCGTTCCCACGGCGAGCGGCCCCGATACCACCACCGGATCGTCGGTACCACCGCGCGCCTCGACGCCATCCAGGCGGCGGTACTGCGTATCAAGCTGACTCGCCTGGAGGGCTGGAACCACGAGCGGCGTCGTCTCGGCGCCGCGCTCCGCGCGTCACTCGCCGGCAGCGGCGTGGAGACGCCCGTCCCCGCGGGCTCGGGAACCGATCACGTCTTCCATCAGTACGTCGTGGAGAGCGACGAGCGCGACCGGCTGCGCGAGCACCTCCAAGAGGAGGGGATCGGCAGCGGTATCCACTATCCGATACCGGTGCACCGCTCGGGTGCCTACGCGGACCTCGGCCTGAAGCCGGGCTCGCGCCCGGTGGCGGAGCATCTCGCGCAGCGAATCTGCTCACTGCCGATCTTCCCGGGCATGAGCATGGACGACGTGGACAGGGTCGCCGCTGCGGTGGCCCGCTTCCACTCCGCACGGGAGCGCGTGGCTGCGTGATGTCGGCCACCCAGGTGCATCCGGAGGGCGTGAGCCTGCCGGTCGTGACCCCCTACGAGTCGACCACCGCGACGGCCTTCGGGTGCCGCCTGCTCGATCTCGTGATCGCGATCCCTCTTCTCATCCTGCTGGCGCCGGTGTTCGCCGTGATAGCGCTGGCGATCCGAATCGACTCACCGGGCCCGGTCTTCTTTCGCCAGCAGCGCTTCGGGCTCGGCCTGGCCGAGTTCACCATGAACAAGTTCCGGACCATGCACACGGGCACGTCCGCGGAGAGACACCGCGAGTTCGTGCTGAGCCTGATCCGCGACGGCCGCCCGGCGGACGGCGGCACGCTCTACAAGATGGAAGAGGACGAGCGGATCACACGGGTCGGCAGCGTCCTGCGCCGCTTGAGCCTCGACGAGATGCCCCAGCTGTGGAACGTCGTGGTGGGCGAGATGTCCCTCGTGGGCCCGCGTCCCTCTCTGCAGTACGAGGTCGAGTCATACCCGCCGGAATGGTGCGAGCGCTGCAGCGTGAAGCCCGGTATGACCGGCCTCTGGCAAGTCAACGGGCGGAGCACAGTCGGTCTCGACCGGATGGTTGAGCTCGATCTCGAATACGTCCAGAACCGCTCGTTCTGGCTGAACCTGCGCATCTTGGCCAAGACTCTCTTGGTCGTGGCGCACGGAAAGGGGGCCGCGTGATGAAGACCCAGATCAATATGGCCGTTGTGGGTTACGGCTACTGGGGCCCGAACATCGTCCGGAACATCATGGAGCGCCCGGAGATCGACTTCTGGGGGCTGTGTGAGCTGAGCCCGGATCAGACCAGGCGGTTCAGCGGGCGCTATCCCGGAGCCCGCACCTGCGAGGACTTCGACGAGGTGCTCGACGATCCGAGCGTCGACGCGGTTTCCATCGCCACGCCGCCCAACACCCACTACGCGCTCGTCAAGCGTGCCCTCGAGGCCGGCAAGCACGTGCTCGTGGAGAAGCCGCTGGCCACGACCTCGGCGGACGCCGAGGAGCTCGTGGAGCTGGCCGAGCGCTCCGGGCTGGTGCTGATGCCCGGCCATACCTTCCTGTACAGCCCGGCCGTGAACAAGGTTCGCGACCTCATCGACTACGGCGAGCTCGGCGACGTCTACTTCGTCACCTCGTCGCGGATGAACCTCGGCATCTACCAGGCCGACGGCGTGGTCTGCGACCTGGCGCCGCACGACCTGTCGATCCTCCTCTACTGGCTGCAGAAGCCGGTGTCGATCGTGGCCGCCTCGGGCTGCACCGTCTTCCAGAACGGGGTGCCGGAGACGGCGTTCCTCACGCTCTGCTTCGACGAGGGCCCGACGGCGAACGTGCAGGTGTCCTGGCTCGCGCCCCGCAAGGTCCGTCAGATGGTCGTGGTGGGCAGCAAGCGCATGGTCCTCTACGACGACACGGCCGCCGACGACGCGATCCGCGTGTACGACCGCGGATTCGATTTCGCCGAGCCGGCCAACTTCGGCGAGTACCAGCTGACCTACCGGTCGGGCGACATGGTGGTGCCGCGGCTCGACCCGGCCGAGCCGCTGGGCCTCGAGCTCGAGGATTTCGCGAACGCGATCAACACCGGCTCGCTGCCGAGGTCGCACGCGGGGATCGGGCTCGAGATCGTGAAGGTGCTCGAGGCTGCGCACATGTCGCTCACGTCGTCGGGCGAGCCGGTGATGCTCGGCGTCGACGGAGAGGAAGAGCGGCTCGGGGTCGAGGTCGCCGGCGGCGTGGACGACCTGAGCCCGAAGGGGACCGTGCGGGACTTCACGCTGGCCCAGGCGATGCGCAGCAGCAAGGCTCGCTTCCAGCGCGACGGCCGCACCGATGGCGAGCGCGCGGCGCTGGCCGCCAGCCGGCTGCAGTAGCCGGCTGTCGCAAGCTCGGGCCGGCGCGGGCCGTTTGTCCTGCGTGTGCGGGATAGCCGGACAGGTACGCGACGACGGCCGCCCGGTCTCCGAGGCGCTGATCGAGCGCATGTGTGCCGGACTCGAGCACCGCGGTCCGGACGCGCGCGGCGTGCACGTCTCGCCCGAGGCGGGCATCGGCATCCAGCGGCTGCGCGTGATCGATCTCGCGACCGGCGACCAACCCGTCTACAACGAGGACCGTACCGTCGCCGTCGTGATGAACGGCGAGATCTACAACTACCTCGAGCTGCGCGAGCGCCTCGCGCGGTCGGGACACACGTTCACCACGCAGGGAGACACGGAGGTCATCGTCCATCTCTACGAGGAGTACGGCGAGGACTGCGTGCGCCACCTCCACGGGATGTTCGCCTTCGCGCTCTGGGACCAGCGTCGCCGGCAGCTGCTGCTGGCGCGCGACCGGGTCGGCAAGAAGCCGCTGCTCTACGCCCATCGTGACGGCGCGCTGAGCTTCGCTTCCGAGTTGGGGGCGCTGCTCGAGGACGGCGAGATCGCGCGCGAGCCCGATCCGGTGGCGCTCGACCGCTACCTGGCCTACGGCTACGTACCCACCCCGTTGACGGCTCTGCGAGGCGTGCGCAAGCTGCCGCCCGCCCACACCATGCTCGTCCGCGACGGCGAGGCGGTGTTGCGCCGCTACTGGAAGCTCGACTACTCGACCAAGCTCGAAGGCGTGGCGGTGGAGGAGCTCTGCGAGCGCATCCGCCACGAGCTGCGTGAGGCCACCCGGCGCCGCCTGATCTCAGACGTTCCGCTCGGCGCCTTCCTCTCGGGCGGGATCGACTCGTCCGCCGTCGTGGCGGCCATGGCCGAGGCTTCCTCCGAGCCCGTGAGGACATTCTCTATCGGCTTCGACCATCAGGACTTCGACGAGCTCGGCTACGCGCGCGAGATCTCAGAGCGGTTCGGGACTGTCCACGAGGAGTTCCGCGTAGAGGCCGACGCGGTGGCGATCGCGCCCAAGCTGGTTCGCCACTACGGCGAGCCGTTCGCGGACTCGTCGGCGATCCCGAGCTTCTACCTCGCCGAGATGGCACGCCGCCACGTGACCGTCGCTCTGAACGGCGACGGCGGAGACGAGTCCTTCGGCGGGTACACACGCTACGTGGCCAACTCCGTGGCCGGCCGCCTGGATCAGCTCCCCCAGTCGCTGCGCGGCGCCATCGCCGCGCTCGGCGGTCGCATTCCTGAGAGCGGCAACGTCGCCAGCGTGGCGAACAAGGCCCGCAGGCTCTCCAGCACCCTCGCGCTGGACGGCCCCGACCGCTACGCCCGCTACATGGCGTGGTTCAACCAGGCGCACCGCCATGAGCTGTACAGCGCGGACTTCGCCGCGCGGGCCGCCAACGCAGCCGGCGACGTGATCGGCGATCCCTGGGCTTCGGCGTCCGGGAGCGCCGTCGTGGACAGGATGCTCGAGGTCGACGTCTCGACCTATCTCGTCGACGACCTCATCGCGAAGATCGACATAGCCACGATGGCCCACGGTCTCGAGGCGCGCTCGCCCCTCCTGGATCACCGGCTGATGGAGCTCGCCGCGTCGATCCCGGCCGAGTACAAGGTGCGCGGCCGGGAGAAGAAGTGGATCCTGCGCAAGGCGCTGCGAGGCTGGCTGCCCGACTCCATTCTCGACCGTCCCAAGCAGGGCTTCACGGTGCCGCTCTCGGCCTGGCTTCGGTCCGACCTGCGGCCGTGGGCTCAGGAGGTGCTCCTGGACCCGGCGAGCATCGACCGCGGGTACTTCGATGAGCATGCCGTACGCGGGCTGCTCGACCGCCACGACGCCGGCACCGACGGCGACGCCAAGCGCATCTGGGCGCTCGTGATGCTCGAGCTCTGGCACCGCGAGTTCGTCGACACGCGCGCCGGGAACAGCCTGGCCGAGGCGGCCTGAGGAGGCGGCGATGACCGCGGAGATCGACGCCGTCGTAGTCAGCTACCGCAGCCGCGAGACGCTGCGCCAGTGCGTTGAGCCGCTGGCCGCGATCCCCGGCGTCGCGGTCACGGTGGTCGACAACGATTCGCCCGACGACTCGCTCGCGGCGGTCGCCGATCTGCCGGTGCAGCTGATCCAGTCGGGACGAAACGGCGGCTTCGGCTTCGGTTGCAACCTCGGCATGGCCGCCGGCTCCAGCCCGCTGGTGCTGTTCCTCAACCCGGACGCCTGCATCGAGGCCGATGAGCTGCAGAAAATGGTCGACGTGCTGAGGGCCGAGCCCGACGTGGCGCTGGTAGGGCCGCGGCTGCTCGACGACTCGGGGGACCTGATCCCCACCGTACGGCGCTACCAGCGGCCCAGCTCGGTATGGGCGGAGGCGCTCTACCTGCACCGGTTCCTTCCGGGCTCGGTCCAGTGGGCGCACGAGATCGACACACGCGCATCGACGCACGAGGCCGCGGCCTACCCGGAATGGTTGTCCGGCGCCTGCATGCTCGCTCGCCGCGACGCGCTGGAGGCGGTGGGAGGCTTCGACGAGGGCTTCTTCCTCTACTGCGAGGACATGGATCTGTGTGCCCGGCTGCGCGCCGCCGGCGGGCGCGTTCGCTACGAGCCCGAGGCCGTGGTGCGACACCGAGGCGGGCACTCGGCTCCGTACAACAGCCTGCGCGCGGTACTCATCCGCAGCCGGGTCCGCTACGCGCGCCGGCACGGCGGCCGGCTGTCGGCCGCCCTGGTTCGCGCCGGGGTGACCGCACACGCGCTCACCCATCTGCTCGGCAGCGCCGGTCGGCCCGCACACCGGCGCGGCCACCGCGCCGCCCTGCAGGCGACTCTGGAACGCATTCCGGCGTGACGAACGGCGTGGTGCACAACCTCACCTTCCACGGCGTTGGAGATCCGCCCCGGGCTCTCACCCCGGGTGAGGCGGAGTGCTGGCTCACGACCGACGACCTCGCCGCGGCCCTCGACGCGGTGGCCTCCAGAGACGACGTGCGCATCACCTTCGACGACAGCAATCGCTCCGACGTCGATGTGGCGCTCCCCGCTCTGCTGGAACGAGGGCTGCGGGCCACCTTCTTCGTGCTCGCCGGCCGGCTCGACGACCCCGAGCACCTCGGAGAGGAGGAGCTCGACCGGCTGGTCGGAGCGGGAATGGAAGTTGGGTCGCACGGCCTCGACCACACCGACTGGCGGCTCCTGGACGACGCGGCGCTGGCCCGGGAGATCAGCGAGTCGCGCGCGATCCTCGAGCGCGTGCTGGAGCGGCCCGTCGCAGACGTGTCGGTTCCGTTCGGCTCCTACGACCGGCGTGTGCTCGCCTGCGTGCGGCGCGAGGGCGGATACCAGCGCGCCTTCACGAGCGACGGCGGGGCGGCCCGCACCGACGCCTGGTTGCAGACCCGGAGCACCGTGACGACGGCCGACCCGCCGGACGCGCTGGCGAAGCTGCCCGGCCAGGCCGACCGCGCTCAGCTCGCGCTGAAGCGCTGCGTGAAGCGATGGCGCTGAACGGCCGGCGCCCGGACGGCCCGGTTCTGATCGGCTTCGCCGACGCTCTGGCCGCCCCCGAGGCGGCCGCGAGCCTTCTCGGCGCCGATCTACCCGTGGCCGCCTTCCAGCGCCGCGGTGGCCGCACGCCGCTGCGCCGCCGCAAGGACGTGTCCCTGCACGGGATCGTGGCCCCCGAGAACGATGCCGCTTCGTCGGCGGGCGAGCTCGCCGAGCTGGCGGTCCGCCTGGGAGCCGTGGCGCTGATGCCGCTCGACGACGCGTCGCTGTGGCTGTGCGACCGCGCGGCACAGCGAACGGGCCTGCCCGTGGTGGGGCCCACCGGCGCGCAGGCCGAGCTGGCCCTGAACAAGGCCCTCCAGATCACCGCCGCCTCGGAGGCCGGCCTGCCGGTCCCGCCGACGCAGGTCGTGACCGCAGAGGGCGATCCGCCCACTACCGGCTATCCGGTGATGGTCAAGCCGGCGCTCGCCGTGAGCGAAACACGGGGCCGGCTGATCCGGGGGGCGCCGGCGCTCTGCGGCGACAGCTCCGAGCTGCGCGAGGCCATCCGCGACCGCCAACACCTCGGTTCGCTGCTCGTCCAGCCACGCCTGACCGGCACCGGCGAGGGTCTGTTCGGGATCGCGATCGGCGACGAGATCAGACACCCGAGCGCCCATCGGCGGCTGCGGATGCTCAACCCGCAGGGCTCGGGATCCAGCGCCTGCGTGTCCACGGCACCCGACGCCGATCTCATCGCGGCCGGGGCGCAGATGCTGGCGGGCGCCGGCTGGCGCGGCCTGTTCATGCTCGAGTTCCTCCGTGACCGCAGCGGCACACCGTGGTTCATGGAGCTCAACGGCCGCAGCTGGGGCAGCCTCGCGCTGGCACGACGGCTGGGGCTCGAGTACCCCGCGTGGGCGGCTCTGGACGTGCTCGGCCTCGCATCTGCGCCGCTCGCTCCCAGCCTGTCGCCGAACGGAGAAGGGGTCGTGTGCCGTCATCTCGGTCGCGAGATCCTGCACGTGGGCGCCGTGGTGCGCGGACCCCGGTCGAACGTGTCCGCCGATTGGCCGTCACGCTGGCGCACACTGCTCGACGTTGCCCGAATCCGCCGCGGCGAGCGCTGGTACAACTGGTCGGCGAAGCATCCGTCGGTGTTCTTCGCCGACACCGTCGACACGCTGCTGGACGCCGTCCGCCGGGGTGAGAGGTGACCGCCCTGCGAGTGGCCTGTCACGTCCACTCGACCTGGTCCTACGACGGGAGCTGGACGCTGGAGGCGCTGGCTCGTGCGTTCGCCCGCCAGGGTCGAGACGCCGTCCTCATGGCCGAGCACGACCGGACCTTCGACGCGGCCCGCTGGGCGGACTACCAAGAGGCCTGTGCTGAGGCCAGCGCCGCCGGCGCCCTCCTCGTGCCCGGAATCGAGTACAGCGACGCCGACAACCTGGTCCACACGGCCGTCTGGGGCGTCGAGGAGTTTCTGGGGCGCGACCGACCCACGGCCGAGCTGCTCGAGGACGCACATGAGGGTGTGAGCGTCATCGCGCACCCGGGCCGGCGCCGGGCCGGGGAGACACTGGCCCGAGAATGCTTCGAGCTGGCCACCGGCATCGAGATCTGGAACCGCAAGTACGACGGCGTCGCGCCGGGCGCGACGGGCATCGAGCTCGCGCGCCGGCACGGCCTGCAGCCGTTCGTGGGGCTCGACTTCCACACGGCCCGTCAGTTCTTCCCGCTAGCAATGGAGGCCGGCCTCGACGCTCCGGCCGAAGCCGGTGAGCTGGTGGATGCGCTGCGCGAGGGCCGCTTCGCGCCCAGCGCCTTCGCGGTCCCGGCAGGGCATTTCACCGACGGACGCGGCCTCGACACCGTGCGGGCGGCCGAGTACGCCCGCCAACAGCTCGCCTCCGCGCTACGGGGGATCGGCCGACGCCGGGCGGCCCTCAAGGGCTAGTGCCCTAGGGAAAGCGCCCTAGGGAAAGCGCACCCCGATGTCGCGGCCGTCCGAGGCCGCCAGCCTCCCGAGCGAGCCGGCGGCAAGCTTGAAGCCCTTGTAGCTCGTCGGAGCCGAGCCGCCCACGTAGACCGGCGAGCCACGCCGGTCGCCCGGGCCGATGGGATTCTGGGACGCCAGCAGGTTGTTGCGCGACGAGAAGGTCGCGCCGTTCTGGGCGCTAATGGCCGACAGGACGTTGTTTTCGATCACCGTGCCGCGGCCCAGGTCGTCGCCCGACTTGCTGCCGAGAGCTATCTGCCCGCAGCGCTGGTTGAACTCACAGGCGCCGTCGACGAGTGTGTTGTGACGCACGATCGAACCGTCGTCCGAGTAGAGGTCGAGCCAGGGCCGGCTCACGCCCCGCCCGACCACGTTGTCCTCTATTACCTCGTGATCGGCGCCGTCGGCCGCCATGATCACCCCGACCCCGTTCGGCAGGTTGTGGAACCAGTTGCCGCGGATCAGTGTCTGGGCACTCCCGTACAGCTGGATCGCGTCCGCGTGGACACCGCCGGCCGAGCCGGACTCGAGGTTCAGGAACTGGTTGCCGATTATCCGCGTTCCGCGCGAGCCGTTCTGGATCCCGTCCGAGAGACCACCCCAGAACACGGAGTTCTGGATCGTGATTCCCGAGGGCTGGCCGGTCTTCTCCGGCAGCCAGACTCTCCCCTCCGCGCAGCCCGAGCACTTGTCCCAGTCGCGATGGAGGTTGCTGTCGAACAGTACGTTCGCGTTCTGGAGCTGGCCCGTACGGAAGATCGTCTGCCCGACCACATCAGAGCCGCGCACCGTGATGTTCTTCGTGCGCGCGTCGCCCAGCTCGATGCCGGTGAGACGCAAGCCCTCGATCGTGATATTGGCCGCCGGGCGGAAGCTCAGCGCCATCACCGCCGACGCGCCGGCCTGCGCCCGAATCGTCACCGGGGTCGAGCGCAGGCTTCCGGCAAAGGTTCCGTAGGAGCCCCCCGAGAGGCACAGCACCGCCCCCGCGGGCGCCGACCGGTATGCGGCGGCGAAGGTCGCCGGGGTCACGTTCTGGGAGCAGGGGGCGCTCCCCGAAGGGGCGCAGCCCGAGAAAGCCAACACCAGCACCAGGCTCGCGAGGAGCGGCAGCGCGCAGGCGAAACGAGCAAAGGCCATCAGCGCACCTTGTGGGCCCCACGCCGGCCCGAGCCTCGAATCCTCAGTTTGACGCTGCGCACGCGCTTGCGCCCGGCGCGGTCGACGGCCACCACGTGCAGCGTGAGCCGCGCGGCGCGCTTGCGGCGGAGGTTCCCCCGCGCCTTCCTGGTCACCGTCATCGTGAACTTGCGCTTGCCCGCACGCGGGTAGCGCAAGCTGGTCCGATGGACCTTGAAGGACTTCCTACGACCCTTGCCGAGCGTGCCCCGGACCCTTCCGCGCAGCTTCATCCGGCCGGGCCGGGTCATCCAGGCGGTCAGCCGCACTCGCCGGGTCCGCTTGAGCGCGCGCATGTGCGAACGGACGCGGAAGCGCATCCGCGGGCCGCGAACGCGGCGCCGCTTACCGCCGGCAGCGGGCGTCTGCGGGGCCCCGACCGTGCCCGCCGGGCCGCTGAAGCGGACACCCCGGTCGAGCCCGTCGCTGGCGTTACGGCGGCCGGCGGAGCCGGCGGCGAGCGCGAAGCCCCTGTAGCTGCCCGGCCGCGCGCCGCCGACGAAGATGGGCAGGCCCTGGATGTCGTTGGGCCCGTAGGTGCGCTCGCGGATCAGGTTGTGGCTGGCGCTGTAGGTGGCGGGCCCGTCGCCCATGGAGATCTCGCCCAGCACGTTGTCCTTGATCACCGTGCCGCGGCCGGCGTCATCCGCGCTCTTGGATCCGAGCGCGATGATGCCGCAGCGCAGGTTGTACTCGCACTCCCCGTCGGCCATCGTGTTGTGGCGGATGATCGATCCGTCGTCGGAGAACAGGTCGATGGCGAACGGACGGGTCTGGCCGCCCGCCGGCAGTGGCGAGAACACGTTGTCCTCGATCACCTCATGGTCTGCCCCGTCCGCGGCCATGATCTGCCCCACGGCCTGCGGCAGGTCGTGGAACCAGTTGCCCCGGATCACGGTTCCCCCTGAGCCGTACAGCTGGATCGCGTCGGCGTGCACGCCGTCGGCCGAGCCGGTCTCGATGTTGTGGAAGTCGTTCCCGATGATCTGAGTGCCGTAGGACCCGTTCTGAATCCCGTCGGACAGGCCGCCGCGGAACTCGCTGTTGCGGATCGTCACGCCTGAGGGCGCCGCGGTCTTGCCCGGCAGCCACACGCGCCCCTCGCCGCAGTTGCCGCACTTGTCCCAGTCGTGGTGGACGTTGTTGTCGAACAGCACGTTGGCGTTCGCCAGCTCACTCGTCCTGAAGATCACCTGGCCCGGGATGTCCGAGTTGCGCACCGTGATGTTGCGGGTGGCCGAGGTGCCAAGCTCGGCACCGAGCAACCGCACGCCCTCGATCGCGATGTTCGTCGCCGGCCGGAAGTTCAGGCTCATGCTCACCGCCGCACCGGGCTGCGGGCGCAGCGTGACCAATCCGGGCTTGATCCCGCCGGAGAAGGTTCCGTAGTCGCCCGCAGTGAGCAGGATGGTGTCCCCGGCCTGGGCCGAGGCGAACACTCCTCCGAGCGTTGCCGGAGACGCGGTCAGGACCGTGGCCGAGCTGATGGATGGGGCCGCCAGCGCCGCGACCATGGCGACAAGCGCAGCGACAACAAGACGTGTCTGTGTACGACGTGGACGGTCGGTACCGGCCATATAAGAAACCCACCGATGCGATCGGGGTCGGCACGGTCCCCCCGGAGCGTGCCTTTGAGCGTGGCGCAGAAGCCTCACTCAGCTCCCTCAGGAGCGGCGGCGAGTATATACAGGCCGCTCGCCGGAACCCGGTCACCCGTAAGTAGGGGCGCTCCGAGAGCGTTTGTCTGCCAATCGATCCCGGAGCCAAGATGACCTCACGCCTGACCACGAGCCTGCTCGCCTGCCCGGTTTGCACCACAGCCTTCGGCGGCGACTGGCCCGACCGATCCGACGACCGGATCGTGTGCTCGAACGGCCACCGCTTTCCCGTGGTGAACGGAATACCGCGCCTGTTTCGCGACTACGAGAACATGGATGTTCGTTCGATCCAGGCGAGCTTCTCGAGCGAGTGGTCGGCGTTCAAGCACGGCGAGGACCGGCCCTGGGGCCAGTCGATCGACCACCGCCGCGAGATCGCGCTGCGCGAGCTGGACTGCGATCCGAACTGGCTGGATGGGCGCCTGGTGCTCGACGCAGGATGCGGTGCCGGCAAGCTCTCCTGGATCCTGGCCGACTGGGGCGCCGAGGTGGTGGCGGCGGACGTGAGCGGCAGCGTCGACGAAGCTCAGCATGCGGCACACGGGCGCGACCACGGCCGGATCAAATTCCTCCAGGCCGACCTCAATCACCCGCCGCTAAAGCCCGGCAGCTTCGATCTCGTCTTCTCGGGCGGAGTCCTGCACCACAACCGCGACACGCGGGAGGCGCTCGACGCCATCGCGCCGCTGGTGGCTCCCGGAGGGTCGATCTACGTCTGGCTCTACCAGACCATCCCGGGCGTGGCCAACAAGGTCCGCGGAGCGGCGCGACGGGTCATCACCCCGCTTCCCTCGAGTCTGCAGCGGGCCATCTTCCATCCCTGGACCGCGCAGTCGATGCTGCGCCAGGAGCTGCGGGTGCGCATGGGCCGGGCGCGCGCCGACGACAACAACACCTATCGCGAGAAGTTCGTCACGCTTCTCGACCACTACACGCCGCGCTACCGCTGGGAGCACACCCCCGACGAGCTGAGCGGTTGGTACCGCGAGCTCGGCTTCGAGGATGTCCGGCTGACGGAGACCGGGCCCTACGGGTTCGGCGTGCTGGCCACCAAGCCCGGCGCGCGCGAGTCCGACGAGCAGCTCACGGCCGTCAGCGCCTGAGCGCGTCGAGCAGCGCTCGCAGTCGCAGGAGAACGCGCGCTTCGACGCGGGAGGCGGGCGTGTCCGTGGCCGCCGGCGGCTCGCTGACCGCGGCGCGCCCGACGGGACCCACTCCCCTCACGCGAGCCCCGCGATCGCGCCCGTCGCTGGCGTTGCGGCGCCCGCGTGAGCCGCGCGCGAGCGCGAAGCCCCTGTAGCCGCGCGGGCGGGCGCCGCCCACGTAGCGCGGGCGGCCTCTGATGTCCTTGGCCGCGCGCCTGCCCTGCCTGACCAGGTTGTGACTGCTCGAATAGTCCGCGGGGCCGTTGCAGCACGAGATCTCCCCGAGCACGTTGTCCTTGATCACCGTGCCCCGCCCGGCGTCATCGCCGTCCTTGGAGCCCAGCGCGATGATCCCGCAGCGCAGGTTGAACTCACAGGCGCCGTCGGCCAGCGTGTTGTGCCGGATCACCGAGCCGTCGTCGGAGAACAGGTCGATGGCGAACGGACGCGTCCTGCCGCCGCCGCGCATGGGCTGGAACACGTTGTCCTCGATCAGCTCGTGATCGGCCCCGTCGGCCGCCAGGATGTTGCCCACGCCCTGGGGCAGGTCGTGGAACCAGTTGCCCCGGATCACGGTGCCGCGCGAGCCGTACAGCTGGATCGCATCGGCGTGCACACCCTCGGCCGACCCGGTCTGGAGGCGATGGAACTCGTTACCGACGATGCGGGTGCCGTAGGAGCCGTTCTGGATGCCGTCGGAGAGGCCCCCGCGGAACTCGCTGCGGCGAATCGTGATGCCGGTCCGGCGCCCCGTCTTTCCGGGCAGCCACACACGCCCCTCGGCACAGCCGTCGCACTTGTCCCAGTCTCGATGGATGTTCCGCGCGAACACGATGTTCGCGTTCTGGAGCTCGCTCGTCCTGAGCGTCACCTGGCCCGGGATGTCCGAGTTGCGCACCGTGATGTTGCGCGAGCGCGAGCTGCCGATCTCGACCTCGGACAACGTCACGCCGGCGACGGTCACGTTGGCCGCGGGCGCGAACGCGAGGCGCATCGTCACCTTCGCTCCGCGTGCGGGCCGAAGCGTGACACGGCGGGACTTCAGCCCACCGCGAAACGTGCCGTAGTCGCCGGCCGCCAGCAGAATCGTGTCGCCGCCCCGGGCGGCGGAGAAGACCCGCTCGAGCGTTCCCGGCGAGGCCTCGCGCTCGGCTCCCGAGGCAGGGACCGCCGCCGCGCACAGCAGCACGAGCGCGGCCAGCGCGCAGGGCACCACCCTCGACCAGGTCATATTCCTACGCTAGACGAGGCCAGCTCGCGCACCACCCGAGCCGGGTTGCCGGCGGCTATCACGTCCGCCGGTATCGACGCCGACACCACGCTGCCCGCGCCGATCACGGAGTTGCGCCCGATCGAGACTCCCTTGAGGATGATGCTGCCCTCGCCGACGAAGACGTTCTCGTGCAGCTCGACCGCCGCGGTCTTCGGCCGCCCGCCGCGGCGGTGATGCGGATCGAGCTCGTGGAAGTCGCTGTCGAAGATCTTCACGTCGGAGCCGAGCAGCCCATGGGCGCCGATCCGAATGCCCTCGCCCTCGCTCTTCAGGAAGGCGTTGTTGTTGAGCTGCACCGCATCCCCCAGCTCGATCACCGACCCGGACTGCGAGGCCTCCAGGTGGCAGTAGCCGGTCCAGAAATGCGGGGAGGTCGGCCATCCCAGCTCGACCGACTCGCCGAACGCGATCGCCCCACGGCCCAGAAGCAGCAGCGGCTGATGGACGATCGGCCTGCCCGACACGTGCTTGCAGTTCGATGCCGCCCGGTATTTCCAGATACGAGGGCGCTGAAAGAGCTCTCGGGCGACCCGATCCCGGGACGGATGCGGCAGACGGCTTGTCACTGACCATCAACGCCGCGCGCGGCCGGTGGCTTGCGGCGCAAGTACGGGCGCTCGCGCCTCGTTGACTGGGCGTCGCAAGTGATCCCTCGAACGCACGAAAAGGACCGCGGCTGATGAAGACCCAACTCGTCGATCTCCTGGCCTGCCCGCAGTGCGGTCAGGCCGGCCTCACGCTCGTTCCGGCCCGGTCGGGAGCGCTCAACGGTGAGCTCTCCCAGGGAACCCTGTCCTGCGCCTGCGGCCATGACTATCCCGTGCGGGGGGGAATTCCGAGGCTGCTGCCCCCCGCGCTGAGCGCCGAGCTGTCGAGCACCCAGAAGACCTTCTCGCTCGAGTGGGAGAACTTCCGCAGCGGCGAGCGCAACTGGGGCCAGAACATGGATTACCGGCGCGACCTGTTCATCCGCAGCATGGGCTTCGACCCGGCCAGCCCCAACGGTGGCGGTCCCGCGGAGCTGCGCGGCAAGCGGATTCTGGACGCCGGCTGCGGGAGCGGCGAGCTGTCCATCGAGATGTCGCGCGGCCTGGGCATGGACGTGGTCGCGATGGATCTGGCCTTCGGCGTCGAGCGTGCACAGCAGCGCCAGGGCGACGCGGGCGTGAGCTTCCTCCAGGCGTCGGTGCTGGATCCGCCCCTTCAGCAGAGGATCTTCGATTACGTGTACTGCGCCGGTGTCCTGGTCGCGGTGCCGGACGCCCGGGCGGGCTTCCGCGCGATCACCCGGCGGCTCAAGCCGGGCGGGCGCTGCCTGATCTGGATGTACCACCCGATCGACGCGCGCCACCACCCGGACGACCACCGCAAGCTGCGGGTCTACGACCTGATCCGCAGGAGAGTCACCTCGAAGCTGCCGATCGGCGTGCAGCGTGGGATCTACTCGGCTCTCGTGCCCCCCTACCTGGCCAAGCAGGCGCTGAGCGCTCGCCTGGGCCGGAGCCCGGAGCGCCTGACCCGCCACGAGAAGATGCAGCAGCTCGTCGACTTCTTCTCCCCCCTCTACCAGCACCGCTACACCGTCGAGCAGATCTCGGAGTGGTTCGCCGAGGAAGGCTTCGAGAACATCACCCCGGTCGACCGGGGCGCGTACGGATTCGCCGTGCGCGGCGACCTGGCCCGGGCCTAGCGGCCCGTTCCGCGGTGAGCGTGTGAGAGGACCCGGGCTCCACGAGCGTCTGCGCCAGACCAGACGGCTGCTCGGCAGCGAGGGCGCGGCCGGCGTGACCGACCGCCTGCGGGTGCGCGCCGCCCGGGCACTCGAGCCGTCCCGTCCCGCGGGGCTGCCGATTCCGCGCGGCGATCTCCTGCGCGCGGCCGAGCTGACCGACTCCGGGGAGCCGTTGCCGGGGCCCGCTCCGCACGTTGCGGGCGAGCCGCTCACGGTGGCCTGGGTGTGCACGCCGCCGAGCGCGGGCGGCGGGGGACACACCACCATGTTCCGCATGGCCGCGGCCCTGGAGCGGGCCGGCCACCGCTGCATCCTCTACTTCCAGGTGGGCGACGGATGGAGCCTCGAGCAGCACCGCCGGACCACGCGCGCCTGGTGGCCCTGGCTCGAGGCCGAGGTGCGCGACCTGGCCGACGGCATCGAGGACGCTCACGTGGTGTTCGCCACGGGCTGGTCTTCGGCGTACGCCGTGCTGGCCTCTCCGGCAAAGGGCAAGCGCTGCTACTTCGTCCAGGACTTCGAGCCCTCGTTCTACCCGGCGGGGAGCGAGAGCCTCCTTGCGGAGGCCACCTACCGCTTCGGCTTTCACGGGGTCACCGCCGGCCGCTGGCTCGCCCAGCTGCTGACCGAGAACTACGGGATGGCTGCGGACCACTTCGACTTCGGCTGCGACCTCGAGCGCTACTCGTACGACCCGGCGGCCGAGCGCACGAGCATCTGCCACTTCAGCTACCCCGGCAAGCCACGCCGCGCTCACACACTCGCCATCAGCGCGCTCGATCTCTTCGCCGCCCGGCATCCCGAGGTCGACATCCACCTCTACGGCCAGTCGCCGGGGCCCCTCCCCTTCCGGGCCATCGATCACGGCCTCCAGACCCCCGAGCAGCTGAACGAGCTCTACAACCGCTGCGTCGCCGGACTGGTGCTGTCGGCCACGAACGTATCCCTGGTCCCGCACGAGATGCTCGCCGCCGGCTGCATCCCGGTGATGAACGACGCCGAGCACAACCGGATCGTGCTCGACAACGACCACGTGGCCTACGCCTCCCCCACGCCCTTCGACCTCGCGGCGGCGCTGTCCGAGCGCGTCGATCGCTCCCGGGCGGAGCGGACGGCGGCGGCCGAGGCGGCAGCGGCCAGTGTGGCCGGCACCACCTGGGAGCTCGCCGGTGCTCAGGTGGAACGCGCGGTCCGTGAGCTGGTCGAGAGCCACGCCGGCGAGGCTCGCTCGGCCGTGGCGGTCGCCGCGGAGGCCTGATGTTCGGCTTTTCCTCTCCGCGGGCCCGGCGCAGAAGTGCCGTGCTGGTCGCCAGCGTGCTGATCGCACTCGTGTGCGCGGTCTTCTACTCGTCGCGGGAGGACACGCAGCTCGCCGTGGCCACCACGCACGTGACCGTGGACAGCCCGCGGGGCACGCTTCTGGATCCCGAGGCGCTCACGCAGGACTACGACATCCTGATCCAGAGGGCCGAGATCCTGGGTCGCATGGTGGTGAGCCCCGAGGTCCTGAAGGACACAGCTCAGGCCGCGGGCGTACCGCCGGCGCAGCTGTTCGGCCTCGCCCGCGACACCGCGCCGGTGCAGCAGGCGCTGAAGGAGCCCTCCAGCGAAGAGCGCGCGGCGCAGATCCTCGGATCGAGCGCGCCCTACCGGCTCGAGGTTCAGGGCCGCCCCGACGACCCCGTGCTCGACATCTACGCCCAGGCGCCCACCACCGGGCAGGCGCTCGCCCTCGCCAACGGCTCCGTCAAGAGCCTTCGCAAGTTCCTTGGTGGGCTCTCGGCCGACAACGGGATTCCCGAGGCCGACACGCTGGTGGTGAAGCAACTCGGGACCGCTCGCGGCGGCGTGGTGTCCGGCGGGGCCACACGGCTTCAGATCGCCCTGCTCACGTTCATCGTGGCGTTCGCCTTCTGCGTAGCCCTGCTCGGTGGACTGGCCTATCTCCTGGCGCGCCCCACCCCCGCCGAGTCCGCTGACGCGGCGCCGGCCGCTCGGCTGCGCGGGGGTGACTGGCCGCGCACCGGCCGGCTGCTGCCGTGGCTGCTGGCCGGCTTCATGGTGCTCGTGTGGCTGATCCCGTTCAGCTCGATCAAGATCGACGCCTCCCTGCCGATCGACCTGGAGCTCGACCGGCTCGTCCTGCCGCTGGTCTTCGCGGTCTGGGCGCTGGCTCTCGCCGTGGGAGGGCCGCTGGCCCCCCGGCTGCGGCTCACGTGGGTGCACGCCGGCGTCGCGATCTTCGTCTTCGCCGCGTTCCTCAGCGTGGTGGTGAACGCGACCTACCTCAACGGAACGCTCGAGCTCGACCAGGCGCTGAAGAAGCTCCCGCTGCTCGTGTCCTACATCTCTCTGTTCGTGATCGCCGCCAGCGTGATCAGGCGGAGGGAGGTACCCGCGTTCCTCAAGTTCACGCTCGGCCTCGCCGTGCTCGTGAGCGTCGGCATGATCTGGGAGTACCGCTTCGGCTACAACATCTTCTACTCGCTCCCCGACAAGTTCCTCCCGGGCTTCTTCGCGGTCGAGGCGCGCGAGGCCGGCGCGGTCGACGGGATCGGGCGGCTCGAGGTCGCCGGCCCCGCGGCGGTGCCGCTCGAGGCGGTGGCGATGCTGGCCATGGCGCTGCCGATCGCGATCGTGGGCGTCATGAGCGCGGTAGAGCGGCGCTCGCGGATCCTCTACCTCGTGGCCGCCTGCATCATCATGGCGGCCGTCATCGCGACCTACCGCAAGAGTGGCCTGATCGCTCCCGTGGTGGTGGGCGCGACGATCATCTACTTCCGCCGGGAGCACGTCTTCAAGCTGATACCGCTGGTCGTGGTGGGCCTGATCGCGGTCCACATCCTCTCGCCGGGGGCGCTGGGCTCCACCGCCGAGCAGCTCGAGCCCGACCGGCTGGGCGTGAACACCGTGAGCGACCGTGCGGCCGACTACGACGCGCTGCGACCGGACGTGTGGTCCGCGCTGCCGCTCGGCCGCGGCTTCGGCAGCTACGAGTACACCCGCTTCCGGATCCTCGACAACGACCTGCTCCACCGTCTCGTGGAGACCGGCGTGCTCGGGCTCGCGGCCTACCTCTTGCTGATCCTGTCGGTGATCATGGCGGCGCGCAGGCTCATCCGCGCGCGCGGCCCCGGCTCCGATGCCGCGCTGATCGGGGCCAGCGCAGCCACCGGCTTCCTGACCGTGACCGTTCTCTTCGACGTGCTGTCGTTCCCGCACGCCACCTACATCTTCCTGTTCACAGCCGCGATCGTCGCCTGCGTGCTCACCAAGCCCGAGGCCGAGCCCGGGTCCGCACACGACCGGCGGCCCCGGACCCGTGTGTCGAAGCAGGCGCCCGCGCGGGTGCGTGCTCCGGCGCGCCGCAGCGAGGGCGCCGTGAGAGCCGAGCACAGGTGAGCACGGGCCGAGAAAGAGCCGGAAGCGCACCCGCTCTCGCGGCGTTTGTGGGGCGGGCATGAATCTGGGTAGGCGAATCTGGCAGTTCAAGCAGCTGCGCTGGGGCGCGCTGGTCTCGGTGGCCGTGGGCCTCCTCGCGGCGGCCTGGGCGGCCGGCGGAATCACCCTGTTCCCGCCCGGAAAGGCGGAGAGGGAGGCGGAGATCGCGAGCTCGTCGACTCAGGTGGTGGTCGACACGCCGCGTTCCGCGATCCTCGACGTGCGGCAGGACAGCTACGCCATCCAGAGCCTGACCGACCGTTCGGTGCTGCTCGGAAACCTCATCGCCAGCCCGCCGGTTCGCGAGTACATCGCCAAACAGGCCTCGATCCCGGTCGACTTGCTCCAGGTCACCGCACCGCTCACGCCCGACCAGCCCCGCGCCCCGGCCGCCCTGGGAAAGAAGCGCGGACCGGGTGAGCTCGTCAAGTCCAACGCCGAATACCGCCTCGCGATTCGCGCCAACCCCACCGTCCCGGTGCTCGCCCTCTACGCACAGGCGCCGACCCCCGAGACCGCCGAGCGGATCGCCAACTCCGCCGTGGAGGGCCTGCGCGAGTACCTGGACAACATCGCGGTGGCGCAGGACACGGCCTCGCGCGACCAGATTCGCCTGCTGCAGCTCGGGCCGGCGGCCCCCTCAGGCGTCATCAACCCGGGCGTGCGCTGGCAGCTGGGAGTGGTGGCCTTCATCCTGGCGTTCGGGCTCTCGTGTGCGGCCTTCGTGCTGCTGCGCCGGGTCCGGGAGGGTTACCGGCTGGCCCGGACCCGACATCGTTTCGCCGCCTGAGCGGACGCACGATGGAGATCGCGAGCATCTTCGAGGAGCTGTGGCGGCGGCGCTGGCTGGTGGTGCTGGGCGCGCTGCTCACCGTCGCCGTCGGCGTCGTCGGCCTGATGAAGGCCGACAAGTCCGCCACCCGGGCGGGGGTGGCGTCGCAGGTACTCGTGCTGGACACGATCCCTTCTCAGATCGTCACCCCGGCTCCCAAGCGGGTGCTGAACCTCACCTGGCAGAGCATGCTGGCCGGCTACGGGATGGCCAGCGAGGAGACCGAGAAGAAGATCGCGGCGGAACTCGGCCTCGACCCGAGCGAACTGGTGATCACCATCCCGCGGCTCGAGGCCCCGGCCCGGGCCACGCCGCTGCCCACCAAGGCGGCCGAGGTCGCCGCGATACACCCCGAGCCGTACGTGCTCAGCGTCGGCCTCAACACCAAGGTGCCGATCATCTCCCTGAACGCGACGGCGCCTACGGTGGACGCGGCGCGCAAGCTCACCACGGCCGGTGCCGCGGAGCTGCGTTCGGTCCCCGATGCGGGCTCGGGCCGGCCGATCTTCACCGTCGACGACGTTTCGCAGGTCACCAGCCGCGAGAGCGTGAGCCGCCCGCGCCGGGTGATGGCCCTCGCGGGCGCCGTGATCTTCTTCGGGCTGTGGTGTGCTGGCCTGCTGATCGTGCCCGCGCTCGCCCGCTCGTTCAGAGCCGGTAGGCGTACCGCGGCCGCGCACTGACGCCGCAAACCCCGGCCCCCGTGAGGCGTTGATCCAGCGGTGAGCGAGTCCCTCGGCAAGAAGGTCAGCTCCGGTCTGCGCTGGAGCGCTGTGAACACGGTGGTGAACCGCGTCGGCCAGCTGATGGTCGGGATCGCCCTGGCCCGGCTGGTGGCGCCCGAGGAGTTCGGCGTCTACGCCGCCGCGCTGGTCGTCATGACCGTGGTCCAGAGCGTGAGCGAGCTCGGGGTCAGCCTCGCGCTGGTGCGTGCCACCGAGCGGTCCGAGGTGGACCGGCTGGCTCCGGTGGTCACGACGCTCTCGATCGCCTCCGGGACGCTGCTGGGGGCCCTGATGGCACTCACCGCCCCGCTGGTGGCCGGCGCGCTGGGCGCGCCCGGTGCCACCGATCCGCTTCGGGTGCTCTCGCTCGCACTGGTGACGGCGGGCTTTGCCGCCGTGCCCGGGGCGCTGCTCCAGCGTGAGTTCCTGCAGGGGCGCAAGCTCACCGCCGACACGATCGCCTTCGTGCTCTCGAGCGCCCTGGCGGTCGTCCTGGCCGCCAAGGGATACGGGGTCTGGGCGCTCGTCTGGTCACGTCTCGCGCTGCACCTGGTGTCCGCACTGCTGCTCTTCGCACTGTCGCCGCAGCGCTACGGGCCGGGGTTCAAGCGCGACGAGGCGGTGGCCCTGCTGCGCTTCGGCCTGCCGCTCGCCGGGGCAAGCCTCGTGTTCATCGGTCTGCTCGAGGTGGACTACATGGTGATCGGGCCGATCCTCGGCCCCACCGCGCTCGGGCTCTACGTGCTGGCGTTCAACATCTCCGGCTGGCCGGTGAACGCGTTCTCGCTCACGGTGCGTGCCGTCAGCCTCCCGGGATTCTCGAATCTGCGGGACGACCCCCAGCGCTTCCGGGCGAGCTTCGGCCAGGCGCTGGGCCTCATGTACATCCCGGTGGTGCCGTTCTGCGTCCTCCTCGCGACCTTCGCCGGTCCTCTCGTGCGAGTGGTCTATGGCGAACGCTGGTCGGCCGCGGCCGCCCCGCTCGTGTTCCTCGCCGCGCTGGGCGCCGGGCGCGTGGCCACCCAGCTCGCCTACGACTTCCTGGTCTCCGCGGGCAGGTCGCGCGCCGCGCTGCGGCTCAGCCTGGCCTGGTTCATCGCCCTGGTTCCGTCTCTCATCGTGGGTGCCCACGTCGGCGGCATCGAGGGCGTGGGTGCCGCACACTTCGCCGTCTTCGCGGCCGTCGTGATCCCCACGCACCTCTTCGTCCTCGGCCGGATGGGTGTGGAGCCAGCCTCGATCTGGGGTCCGATCGCGCGCCCGCTGGCGGGGGGAGCGGCGATGGCCGCCATCGCACTCGCCCTGCAGGCGCCGCTCACGACGGACCTCGAGAAGCTGCTCATCGCCGCGCCACTGGCCCTCGCCTTCTACGCCGCGGCCGTGGTGCTCCCGCTCTGGCGCCGCCACCGCCGCGGGCGGCTGATCAGCGTGCTCGGGCCGCGTCCGGTGGACGCCACGTGAGCTCGCAAGCCCGCCTCGGCGCCCCGCGTTAGTTACTGGCGTGTCCGGCGGCCTCGACAACCTTCACTACCTGCGCGAGCGCTACCGCGCGGAGGCCGGGCGGTCGCGCCTGCTCGCCCCGTACTACGCGATCAAGCCCGCTCTGCCGCGGACTCTCCAGCTGCAGCTGCGGCGCGCCTACGCCAAGCGTCAGGCCCGGGTGGAGTTCCCTCGCTGGCCGATCGAGCCGATCCTGGTGGAGCGCCGCAATCAGGATCTGCGCGCCCAGCTCGCCGCGAGCGGCGAGCCACAGGTCCCGATGATCAACTTCTGGCCCGAGGGCAGGCGTTTTGCCGCGGTTCTCACCCACGACGTGGAGGGCCCGAAGGGCGTGGCCAACGTCCGCCGCGTGATGGAGATAGAGCAGCGCCACGGCTTCGTCTCGTCGTGGAACTTCGTCGCGGAGTGGTACCCGATCGAGGACGGGCTCTTCGACGACATCCGTTCCGCCGGCGGCGAGATCGGCCTCCACGCGATCAAGCACGACGGCAAGCTGTTCGAGAGCCGCGCCAACTTCGAGGCCGACCTCCCGAAGATCCGGCACTACCTGCGCGAGTGGGATGCCGTGGGCTTCCGCTCGCCCGCGACCCACCGCAATCCGGACTGGATGCCCGAGCTCGGCTGCCTCTACGACAGCTCGTTCCCGGACACCGACCCGTTCGAGCCGCAGCCCGGCGGCTGCTGCTCGATCCTCCCGTTCATGCTCGGCGAGCTCGTGGAGCTCCCGATCACGCTCGTGCAGGACCACACGCTGTGGGAGATCCTGCGCGAGCCGTCGATCGATCGCTGGACCGAGAAGAGCGAGTGGATCATCGAAAACCACGGGCTGATCAACCTGATCACCCACCCCGACTACCTCGACACGCCCGAGCGGCTGGCGCTCTACGAGGAGTTCCTGATCTTCCTCGCCGGCCGGCGCGACGGCTGGTACGCGCGTCCCGACGAAGTCGCCGGCTGGTGGAGGACCCGCGAGGGCCTGCGCTGCGAGGTCTCCCCTGACGGCGACGCCCTGATCACGGGTGCGGGCGCCGACAGGGCGACGCTGGCCTGGGTGAGCGAGTCCGGCGGAGAGCTGGCCATCGACTACGCGGGCGGGGCGCTGCGTGTCTGATCTCGCCCCCAAGCGGGTTCTCATCCTCGTGCAGAACGAGCCGGTGCCCTCGGATCGTCACGTCTGGAACCAGTGCCTGGCGCTCACCGGCGCGGGCTATGAGGTGTCGGTCATCTGCCCGACGGGGGCACGGCGCGACCGCGCGTTGCGCGAGGACATCGAGGGCGTGGAGATCCACCGCTACGAGCCGGTGCGCGCGGAGGGCGGCACGCTCGACTACCTGCGCGAGTACGCCTCCGCGATGTGGCACATGAGCCGCCTCACGCGCCGGCTCGCACGGCGCCGGAGCTTCGACGTCGTCCACGCCTGCAGCCCTCCCGACTTCCTGCTGCTGGCCGCCCTGCCGCTCAAGCGCACCGGCACGCGGTTGATCTTCGACCACCACGACCTCACGCCGGAGCTCTACCTCACCCGCTTCGGCGCCGGCCTCGTCCAGAAGGTCACCCTCGTGGCCGAGCAGATCGCCTTCCGGCTCGCCGACGTCGTGCTGTCGGTGAACGACTCCTACCGGGAGATCGCGCTCACGCGCGGGCGGCGCCGGCCGGCGGACGTGTTCGTGGTCCGCACGGGCCCGGATCTCACCAAGTTCACCCCCACCGATGCGGATCCGAGCCTGCGCCGCGGCAAGCGCCACCTGCTCAGCTACGTCGGCGTGATGGGTCCTCAGGACGGCGTGGACCATGCGCTGCGCGCGCTGGCCCGCCTGCGCGAGCGGCGCACGGACTGGCACGCGATCTTCATGGGCGACGGCGACGTGCTCGGCGAGATGCGCGCACTGGCGGCCGAGCTCGGGCTCGGCGACATGGTGGAGTTCACGGGCTGGGCGGAGCACCACACCGTCCGGCGGGTGCTGTCGACCTCGGACGTATGCCTGGCGCCCGATCCCAGCAATCCCCTCAACGATCTCTCCTCGATGGTGAAGCTCTCCGAGTACATGGCCATCGGCCGGCCGATCGTCTCCTACGACCTGCCGGAGTCGAGGTTCGCCGCCGGGCCCGCGGCCGTCTTCGCCCGGGCCGACGACGTGGACGACTTCGCCACGCGGATCGACGACCTGCTCGACCGGCCGGACCTGCGTGACGAGCTGGGGGCCGCCGGACGCGGACGCGCCGAGAGCCTGCTCGCCTGGGAGCACCAGGAGCGTGCGCTCCTGGCCGCCTACCGGCGCGCGCTGGGCGACGGCTCCCCATCGCCCACCCCCACGCCGGGCGAGCCGCTGCTGGCCGCGGCATCAGTTCCGGAGCGGTCCGGCCGTTTGTCCTCCTAGATGAGCCGCCTGCTCGTGATATCGCCCGTTCGCAACGAGGCCGCGCATTTCGAGCGCGTCGCGCGGGCAATGGCCGCCCAGACGCGGCCGCCGGACACCTGGGTGGTCGTCGACGACGGTTCGACCGACGGCACCGCGGAGCTCGTCGCACAGCTCGCCCGGGAGATCCCGTTCCTCGTGTCGGCCCGCGCGCCAGAGCGACAGGCCCAGACCCAGACCCGGACACGCGACCGGCTCGCCGCCGCCGCGGCGCCGCGCACCTTCAACGCCGGCCTGGACGCCGTCGGCTGGGGCGAATACACCCACATCTCGAAGCTCGACGGCGACATGGAGCTGCCGCCCCACTACTACGAGCGGCTGCTCGCCGAGTTCCAGCGCGATCCCGCGCTGGGCATTGCCGGCGGGCGCTACACCGAGCTCGTCCACGGAGAGCCGCGCCTCAAGCAGATCCCGCTCGAATATCACGTGAGCGGGGCGCTCAAGTGCTACTCGATCGACTGCTTCCGGGCCATCGGCGGTATCCGCGAGCGGCTCGGCTGGGACACGATCGACGAGACCTACGCACGCATGCACGGCTTTGGGACCCGCACGGTCGCGGAGGGCATCGTGGCCGTCCACCACCGCGCCTGGGGTAGCGCGGACGGCACCCTGCGCGGGCGTGCCCGCTACGGCACGACGGCCTACATACTTCGCTTTCCGGCCTGGTGGGTGCTGGTGCGCTCGCTGAAGATGGCCACGTCGCCTCCCGAGGGCGTGTCCGGGCTGGCCTTTCTCTACGGCTACGCACGCGCGGCGCTCACGCGGGTCGCGAAGGTCGAGGACCCCGACTACCGCACCTTCCTCCGAGGCGAGTGCCGCGCCCGCGCGCGCGGCGCCCTCCACAGCGGGCGCCTGAAGGTCGCCTGGACGTCATGACGAGCATGCCGGCCCCGGCTCAGACGAGCGAACGCCCGCAGGCCGGCCCCGGCGACGAGTCCGTCGACCAGGGCGAGCCGCGGCTCACCCGGCTCTCGCTGGACGACCCGCGCTGGGAGCGTTTCGCGTCGGCGTGCCCCACGGCAACACCGTTTCACCACCCCGCGTGGTCCGCGCTGTTGTCCGAGACCTACAGCTTCCCGGCCTTCGCGCTGGTGCTGCAGGACGCCGGCAGCATCGTCGCCGGCGCGCCGTTCCTCGAGGTCCGGACCCTCACGCGAAAGCGCCGCTGGATGTCGCTGCCGTTCACCGACGAATGCCCGCTTCTTGCGGCCGATCCTGCGAGCGAGCGCTGCTTCCTCGAGTCTCTCGCCTCCGCCGAGGAGCAGCTCGGCGCCCCGGCCGGCCTCGACCTGCGCACCTCTGCCGCCGCGATCGGCTGGCAGACCTCGGCCGGCGCGGTGATCCACGAGCTCGAGCTCGTCGAGGACGCGAACGAGGTGAAGCGCGGCTTCAGCAAGTCCCAGGTCGTGCGCAACATCAAGCGCGCCGAGCGCGAGGGCGTGACGGTGCGCGAGGCGAGCTCGGCTGCCGACCTCGACATCTTCTATGCCCTTCATCTGCGTACGCGCCGGCGCCAGGGCGTGCCGATACAGCCGCGACGGTTCTTCGACCTGCTCTGGTCGCGCTTGCTGGCGCAGGGCCTGGGCTCGATCCTGCTGGCCGAGGCCGGTGGCCGGCCACTCGCGGGGGCCCTGTTCCTCTCCTGGAACGGCACCACGATCTACAAGTTCGGAGCCTCCGATCCGGAGGCCTGGAAGATGCGCCCGAACCATCCGCTGTTCTGGCACGCGATCCAGGAGGCCTGCGCCCGAGGCGACCGGCGCTTCGACTTCGGCCGCACCGATCTCGACAATCCCGGCCTGCGCGACTTCAAGAGCCGCTGGGGCGCAGTCGAGCGCCCGCTCGTCTACTCCACGACGATCCCGGGCGGCGGCCACGGAGCGGTCGGACGCGCCATGGAGGCCGCGATCCAGCGTGGGCCCGAGTGGATCTGCCGGGGTCTCGGCGAGGCGCTCTACCGCTACTCGGCGTCTCGGTGAGCGAAAAGAACCGGTCCGGACACCCGTTAGTGCGGGTAAGGGACTAGCCGCCCTCACCCGGCACCGACTCGAAATTTCATGGATCCAGCAACGATTCGCTATGAGCTCACACGGCGCCGCCGCCTGGTCGGCGCTGTCCTCGTGCTCGCGATCGCCGTCGGCGTCCTCGTGACGAACAAGGTCTCGCTGTTCCCACCCGGTCTCGAGAGCCGCCAGGAGACTGTGGGCATCGCGAGCACCCGCGTGCTCGTGGACACGCCGGGCTCTCAGGTCGTGAACGTCAATCCGAAGGGCTCGGAGACCCTCGGTGAACGGGCCAGCCTGCTGGCCAGCCTGATGGTGGAGGGTGAGATCAAGGCCGCGATCGCGAAGCGCGCCGGGCTGAGCCCCAAGGACCTGCTGGCGACCACCGAGTCCACCGTCGAGTCGGCCAATGCCGCGCCGGAGGAGTCACGCGCGGCGCGAGTGAGCACCGCGAGCGCCAACTATTCGCTCACCACCCGAGTCCTCATCAACACCGACGGCGCGCAGCTGCCGCTGGTGGAGGTCGAGGCCGAGGCGCCGAACACCGCTTCCGCCGCAAAGCTCGCCGACGCGGCCGTCACCGGACTGTCGGATGCCCTCGACCGCAAGGCGGCCGAGGAGGACACCGAATCCCAGGACCGGCTGACGGTGAGCCCGCTCGGATCGCCGCGCATCGAGGAGGCCACGCGCGGACCGGGTCTGCCACTCGCGCTGGCAGCGGCGATCGCCGTGTTCCTGGCCGGCTGTGGCGCCATCCTCTTGGCGGCGAGCACCTCGGCCGAGCGCCGCCCGATGGCCGGAGAGCCGGAGTACGAGACCTTCGAGGAGCTCGGACAGGACGACTACCTGTTCGACGAGCTGATGGCCGACGATCTGGAGCCCGTCCCGGCCCAGAACGGGGAGCCCGACGCCTACACCGCCGGACGCGACCCCTCCGTCCGTCCGTGACCCGCGACCACTCCCCGGGCCTGCCCCGGGTGAGCGTGATCGTGCCGTGCTATGGCTACGCCGACGTTCTCACCGGGTGCGTCGAGAGCGTCCTCGCACAGGAGGGCGTCGAGGTCTCGGTTCTCATCATCGACGACCGCTCGCCCGACGACACCCCGGCCGTGGGACAGGCGCTGGCGAACGCCGACCCGCGGGTCGAGTACCGCCGCCACGAGCTCAATGCGGGCCTGATCGCCACCGCCAACGAAGGCCTCGAATGGGCGGACGGCGACTACGTCCTGCTGCTTTCCGCCGACGACCTGCTGGTGCCCGGCGCGCTCCAGCGCGCAACGACGGTGATGGAGGAGCAGCCGCGCGTCGGCATGGTCTACGGGCGTCCGCTGCTGGCTCCCTCCGGCCGGCCGCTGCCGGTGCCCGGCGGCAGGTGGCGCGGCACCACCACGTGGCCCGGCAAGGACTGGATCGGCCTGCGCTGCCGGACCGGCCACAACTGCATCTCCTCGCCCGAGGCCGTCGTGCGCAACTCGGTGCAGCGAAAGGTCGGTGGCTACAACCCGCTCTGCTTTCACACGAGCGATCTCGAGATGTGGCTGCGGATCGCCGCCGTGTCGGATATCGCGTACATCCGCGGCGTCCCACAGGCCATCTACCGCATCCATCCGGGCAGCATGCTCCGCAGCCAGGAGGGGCCCCTGGTGGACCTGCGCGAGCGCAGACTCGGCTTCGACTGCTTCTTCGAGGCGTGCGGATCCAAGCTTCGCGACCCCGGCAAGCTGCACGCCCAGGCGATGCGCGCACTCGCCCGCCAGGCGCTATGGCAGGCGAGCCGGGCGGTCGACAAGGGACATGTCCGGGGCGCCGACGCCGCGCCCTTCGACGAGCTGGTGGAGTTCGCGCTCGAGGTCTATCCCGACACCAAGCACCTGCGGGAATGGCGCGGCCTCCAGCTACGGCGCATGATCGGTGAGGGCCGGTCGAAGCTCTTCCCGCCTTTCATCGTCACCGGCATCGCCCATCGGCTGAGCTACCACGCGGCCCGGCTGCGCTGGAAGCTCCGGGGCGTGTGAGCCGAGTGCGTCAAAAGAAGGATGTCCAGCGGCCCGTTGAGTGGACTATGAACCCTGAGCGGACGGATTCCCTGCGCGGCCGGCGCATCCTCGTCACCGGCGGAGCGGGCGTGGTGGGCTCCCATATCGTGGATCAGCTGATCCCGCTGGGGCCGTCCGAGATCGTGGTGGTCGACAACTTCGTGCGTGGCCGGCGGGAGAACCTCGCCAACGCGGTCGCGAGCGGCCCGGTCACGATCGTCGACGCCGACATCCGCGACGAGGCCCGCATGCGCTCGCTCATGGCGGGCATCGACGTGCTCTTTCACCAGGCGGCGATCCGGATCACCCAGTGCGCCGAAGAGCCGCGCCTGGCTCTCGACGTGCTCGTGACCGGCACCTTCAACGTGCTCGAGGCTGCGGTCGACGCAGAGGTGGACCGGGTGGTCTGCGCTTCATCGGCCTCCGTCTACGGGCTCGCGGAGACCTTTCCCACCACCGAGTCCCATCACCCCTACGCGAACGACACGCTGTACGGCGCGGCCAAGACCTTCAACGAGGGTCTTTTGCGCAGCCTTCACTCGATGAGCGGGCTCGACTACGTGGCGCTGCGCTACTTCAACGTCTACGGGGCGCGCATGGACATCCATGGCCTGTACACCGAGGTGCTCGTGCGCTGGATGGAGCGCATCGCCTCCGGCACCCCGCCGTTGATCCTCGGCGACGGGTCCCAGACGATGGACTTCATATACGTCGAGGACGTGGCCCGCGCCAACGTCCTGGCCGCCCAGAGCGACGTGACCGACCGCGCCTACAACGTCGGCAGCGGCACCGAGACGAGCCTGCTCGAGCTGGCCGAAGCTCTGCTGCGCGTGATGGGATCCGACCTCGACGTCGAGCATGGTCCCGAGCGCTCGGTCAACAAGGTCAGTCGCCGCCTCGCGAGCGTGGCGGCAGCCCGCGACGAGCTCGGCTTCGAGGCCGAGGTCGGCCTCGAAGAGGGGCTGACCCGGCTCGTCGACTGGTGGCAGTCAGAGCGCGCGGCGGCCAACGGATCGGCCGGCACCGGCGTCGCCGGGCGCGTGCTCGCATGAACGTCGCCTTCACCAAGCCCTACTTCGGTGGCGGTGAGGGTGAGGCGCTGACCGCGGTCGTCGAGTCCGGCTGGGTCTCGCAGGGGCCACGCGTGCGCGACTTCGAGGTCGCCTTCGCGGCCCGCGTGGGCGCCGCCGAGGCGGTGGCCACCACCAACTGCACGACCGCGCTGGCGCTCTCCCTGTACGGCGTCGGGGTACGTCCGGGCGACGAGGTCATCGTGCCCTCGTTGTCGTTCATCGCCACGGCGAACGCCGTCTGGCACCTCGGCGCCACGCCGGTGTTCGCGGACATCGATCCGCTCACCTACAACCTCGATCCGTCGGCGACCGAGGCCGCGATCACCCCGCGTACCAAGGCAATCATGCCCGTGCACCAGATCGGGCTGCCGGCCGACATGGACGGCTTCCTGCGGATCGCCGCCGAACGCGACCTCGCTCTCGTTGAGGACGCGGCGTGCGCGATCGGCGCCAGTTACCGCGGCCGGCCGATCGGCTCGCTCGGGCCGCCGGCCTGCTTCTCGCTCCACCCACGCAAGGTGATCACCACCGGTGAGGGCGGAATGATCACCACCAACGACGTCGAGCTCGCCGAGCGGCTGCGCAAGCTGCGCCAGCACGCCATGGACCTCTCCGACCTCGCCCGGCACAACGCCACCGACATCGTCTTCGAGAGCTATCCCGAGCGCGGCTGGAACGCACGCATGACCGACCTCCAGGGAGCGCTCGGCCTGCGTCAGCTCGAGGTGCTCGACTGGATCCTCGCCTCCCGAGCGCGCGTCGCCGGCCGCTACAACGAGGCGCTGGCGCAGCTCCCGGGGCTCGCGCCGCCCTTCGAGCCCGACTACGCGGTGCGCACGTGGCAGTCCTACCCCGTTCGTCTGGGGCGCGATGCCCTGGTCGACAGGACCGAGCTCATGCGGAGGCTCCTCGCGGACGGCATCGCGACTCGCCGCGGCATCATGGCGACGCACCACGAGCTGTCCTACGCCGACGGCGCTCCGGTCTTGCCGCACACCGACGCGGCCACCGAGGAAGTGCTGCTGCTTCCGATCTTTCCTGAGTTGACCACCGAGGAGCAGGACTACGTGGTCGATCGCCTCGCCACCCACGCGGTGGCTGTGGCCGCCTGACCCAGGTCCGAAGTTCAGACTCCCGGGCCAGCAGTTCTCGCCCAGTGCCGTCGTTGATCGGGGCACATGGACTCGCTGAACTGGCCGGTTCCGTAGTGCGCCGCGCTCCGCTGTTGCTAGGCGTGCTGACCGTCATCGTGACGGCACTCGGCTTCACCCCTGCTCCGGCAGCAGCGGCGCCCTGCGATGCGCCCATCCAGAGCCAGGTCGCCTGCGAGAACACCAAGCCGGGCAACCCGGCCAGCGAGTGGGACGTCTCGGGCTCGGGCGATCCGAACATCCAGGGCTTCACCACGGACATCAGCGCGGACCAGGGCCAGACGGTCCAGTTCAAGATCGACTCCGTGACGAGCCTGTACCGGCTCGACATCTACCGCATGGGCTGGTACGGCGGCTCGGGAGCCCGCAAGGTCGCCACGGTGCGCCCGCTCACCGGCACCCCACAGCAGCCGGCCTGCCTGACCAACGCAGCCACCGGGCTGGTGGACTGCGGCAACTGGTCGCAATCCGCGTCGTGGACGGTGCCGGCCGACGCCGTGTCGGGGATCTACTTCGCCAAGCTGGTGCGCGAGGACGCTGGCGGCGGCTCGAGCCACGTGATGTTCGTCGTACGTGACGACGACGGCGCCTCCGAGCTCCTGTTCCAGACCTCGGACACCACCTGGCAGGCCTACAACCGCTACGGCGGCAACAGCCTCTACACCGGCGGCCCCGGCACCGGGCCGGGCCGGGCCTACAAGGTCAGCTACAACCGCCCCTTCACCACCCGCGGCTACGCGCCGGAGGACTGGGTCTTCAACGCCGAGTACCCGATGGTGCGCTGGCTCGAGCGCAACGGCTACGACATGAGCTACTCCACGGGCGTCGACGGCCAGCGCCGTGGGGCCGAGCTGCTGGAGCACGAGACGGTGATGTCGGTGGGCCACGACGAGTACTGGTCCGGCGGGCAGCGCGCGAACTTCGAGGCGGCCCGGGCGGCGGGCGTGAACCTCGCCTTCTTCTCCGGCAACGAGGTGTTCTGGAAGACCCGCTGGGAGCCGAGCATCGACAGCTCGGCCACCGCCAACCGCACCCTCGTCAGCTACAAGGAGACCCACGCCGGGGCGAAGATCGATCCCCAGCCGGGAGTCTGGACGGGCACGTGGCGCGACCCCCGCTTCAGCCCGCCGGCTGACGGCGGCCGCCCCGAGAACGCGCTCACCGGCCAGCTGTTCATGGTCAACGACGGCGCCACCACCTCGATCCGCGTGCCCTCCGACGACGGCAAGATGCGCCTCTGGCGCAACACGAGCGTGGCCTCGCTCGGCGCCGGCCAGGAGGCGGTCCTCCCCGACGGCACGCTGGGCTATGAGTGGGACGAGGATCCCGACAACGGCTTCCGGCCCGCCGGGTCGGTCCGCATGTCCAGCACCACGGTCAACCCGGCACCGGTTCTCACCGACAACGGCTCGAACTTCGGATCCGGTGTGGCGAACCACCACCTGACGCTGTACAAGGCCTCCAGCGGGGCGCTCGTATTCGGCGCCGGCACGGTTCAGTGGTCGTGGGGCCTCGACAACCAGCACGACCGCGGCAGCGCGGCGGCCGACTCCCGCATGCAGCAGGCCACGGCCAACCTCTTCTCCGACATGGGTGCGCAGCCGTCGACCCTGCAGGCCGGTCTCGTAGCGCCCGTCCGCAGCACCGATACCACGGCACCCAATTCGACCATCACCTCGCCCGCCAACGGCGCGGCGCTGGCCGGTGGCCAGCAGGTCACGATCACCGGCACGGCCTCCGACACCGGCGGCGGCGTGGTGGGAGCCGTGGAGGTGTCCGTGGACGGTGGCACCACCTGGCGCATGGCCAACGGCCGGGGCAACTGGACCTTCAACTGGACGCCCAGCGGATCGGGCACCTGGAACATCCGCAGCCGCGCGGTCGACGACAGCGCCAACCGCGAGACCGCGTCGGCCGGCATCTCCGGCACGGTGGGCCCGAGGACCTGCCCGTGCTCGATCTGGGACGGCTCCACGGTGCCGGCGAACGAGGTCGAGCCCAACGACCACGCCGCGGTCGAGCTGGGCGTGAAGTTCCGCCCGAACGTGGACGGACGGATCACCGGCCTGCGCTTCTACAAGGGCACCACCAACACCGGCACGCACGTCGGTCACCTGTGGTCGCGCACCGGCACGATGCTCGCCGAGGCCACCTTCACGGGAGAGACCGCGCGCGGCTGGCAGCAGGTCTCGCTCTCGAGCCCGGTGAACGTGACCGCCGGCACCACCTACGTGGCGTCCTATCACGCTCCGGTGGGCCAGTACGCCTGGAACCGCAGCTACTTCGAGAGCTCGGGATTCGAGAGCGGCCCGCTGCGCGCTCTGGCGCAAGGTGAGGACGGCGGCAACGGCGTCTACGGGTACGGCCCCAGCCGCACGTTCCCGAGCAACACCTATCTCTCCGAGAACTACTGGGTCGACGTGGTCTTCGAGAACGGTGGCGGTGCTCCGGACACCACGCCGCCGACCGTCACCGGGGTCAGCCCGGCCGCCGGCGCGACCGGCGTGAGCTCGGGGGCCAACGTAACGGCCACCTTCAGCGAGCCGATGAACGCCTCGACGGTCACCTCGAGCACCGTGGAGCTGCGCGGTCCCGCCGGCGGACTGGTGAGCGCGGGCGTGACCTACGACCCCACCACCCGGACGGCGACGCTCGATCCCGCCGGCGCACTCGCCAACAGCACCGAGTACACCGCCACCGTCAAGAGCGGCGCGGGCGGAGTCAAGGACCAGGCCGGCAACGCGCTCGCCAGCGACCGCACCTGGTCCTTCACCACCGCCCAGGCGCCTCCGCCGGGTGGCGGCTGCCCGTGCTCGATCTGGCCCAGCACAACGGTGCCCGCCAACGAGGCCCAGACGGGCGACACCAGCGCGGTGGAGCTCGGCGTGAAGTTCCGGCCGCAGGAGAACGGCCAGATCACCGGCCTGCGCTTCTACAAGGGCACCACCAACTCCGGCACCCACGTGGGCCACCTGTGGTCGGCCACCGGCAGCATGCTCGCCGAGGCCACCTTCTCGAACGAGACTCCACGCGGCTGGCAGGAGGTCACTCTGTCGAGCCCGGTGAGCGTGACCGCCGGCACCACCTACGTGGCCTCCTACCACGCCCCCAACGGGAATTACGCCTGGAACAGCGGCTTCTTCGCGAGCGCCGGCGTGGACAACCCACCGTTGCGCGCGCTGGCCAACAGCGACGAGGGCGGCAACGGCGTGTACGCCTACGGGCCCAGCCGCAGCTTCCCGAACAACAACTGGCAGTCGACCAACTACTGGGTGGACGTGGTCTTCCAGGGCAGCGGCGGCGGAGGCGACACCACGCCGCCGACCATCACGACGCTCGCGCCCCAGAACGGCGCCACCGGCGTGAGCGCCGGCTCGAACGTCACCGCGAGCTTCAACGAGCCGATGAGCGCCGCCAGCATCAGCGGCACCACGTTCGAGCTGCGCGGCCCGGGCGGGGCGCTCGTGAACGCCGACGTGAGCTACACGGCCGGCTCACGCACCGCCGTGCTCGATCCGGCCAACCAGCTGAGCGACTCCACCACCTACACCGCGACGGTCAAGGGTGGCTCGAGCGGCGTCAAGGACTCGGCCGGCAACGCGCTGGCCGCGGACCGCACCTGGACCTTCACGACGGCCGATCCGCCGCCTCCGCCGCCCGACGACGGCCCCGGTGGGCCGATCCTCGGCATCAGCAAGTCGAGCAATCCGTTCTCGCGCTACTACGCGGAGATCCTGCGCAACGAAGGTCTCAACGAGTTCTCCACCAAGGACATCACCACCGTCACCCCGGCTGTGCTGTCGGGCTATGACGTGGTGGTCCTCGGCGAGATGAGCCTCACCGCGGCCCAGGTGACGATGCTCACCGACTGGGTCAACGCCGGCGGCAACCTGATCGCCATGCGGCCCGACAAGCAGCTGGCGGGCCTGCTCGGACTGCTCGACGCCTCCGCGACCCTGCAGGACGCCTACCTGAAGGTGGACACCTCCAAGGCGCCGGGCGCGGGAATCGTCGACCAGACGATGCAGTACCACGGAGGCGCGGACCGCTACGTCGCCAACGGGGCGACCACTGTGGCCACGCTGTTCTCGGGCTCGGGCACCGCCACCAGCAACCCGGCGGTCACCGTCCGCGACGTCGGTTCCAACGGCGGTCAGGCGGCGGCCTTCACCTTCGACCTCGCCAAGTCGGTGGTCTATACGCGCCAGGGCAATCCCGCCTGGGAGAACCAGGAGCGCGACGGGGTCACGCCGATTCGGTCCGACGACCTGTTCTTCGGCGGCAGCCAGTCCAACTGGGTCGACCTGAGCAAGGTGGCCATTCCGAGCGCCGACGAGCAGCAACGGCTGCTCGCCAACCTGATCGGTCACGTCAACCAGGACAAGAAGCCGCTGCCCCGCTTCTGGTACTTCCCCCGTGGCGAGAAGGCGGTGGTGGTCATGACCGGCGACGACCACGGCAACAACGGCACCGCAGGACGCTTCAACCAGTACAAGCAGCTCAGCCCCGCGGGCTGCAACGTCGCCCAGTGGGAGTGCATCCGCAGCAGCTCGTACATGTTCCCGAGCACGCCGATGTCCAACACCGCGGCGGCCGGCTTCGAGGCGGACGGCTTCGAGCTCGGCGTCCACCTCAACACGGGCTGCTCGGACTGGTCGGGTCGGGGCGAGCTCGAGGACTACTACTCGACCCAGCTGGGAGAGTTCCGGACCGAGTTCCCGAGCCTGCCGCCGCAGACCACGCACCGCACCCACTGCATCACCTGGGGCGACTGGGCCACTCAGCCCAAGGTCGAGGCCGCCAACGGCATACGGCTCGACACCAACTACTACTACTGGCCGCCGGCCTGGGTGGCCAACGTCCCGGGCATGTTCACCGGCTCGGGCATGCCCATGCGCTTCGCCGATCTCGACGGCAGCATGATCGACGTCTACCAGGCCACCACCCAGATGACCGACGAGTCCGGTCAGGACTACCCCTTCACCCCGAACACCCTGCTCGACCGCGCGCTGGGGCCGCAGGGCTACTACGGCGCCTTCACGGCAAACCTGCACACCGACCAGAACACGACCCCCGAGTCCGACGCGACCGTCCAGTCGGCGATCAACCACGGCGTGCCGGTGGTGTCAGGCGAGCAGATGCTCACGTGGCTTGACGGGCGCAACAGCTCCTCGTTCGGATCGATCAACTGGAGCGCCGGCACGCTGACCTTCGCCGTCAACGCCGCCAGCGGCTCGACGGGGCTGCAGGGGATGCTCCCGCTGCGCTCGGGCAACCGGACGCTGAACGCGATCACCCGCGGCGGCAGCGGCGTGAGCTTCACCACCGAGACGATCAAGGGCGTCGAGTACGCGCTGTTCAGCGCCGCCGCCGGCAGCTATTCGGCCAACTACGCGGTCAACGTCCCACCGCCGCCCGACACGACCCCGCCGGCGATCTCGTCGGTGGCGGCCACGGCCAACACGAACGGGACCGCCACGGTCACCTGGGCCACGAACGAGGCGTCGAACTCGCGCGTGGACTTCGGAACTGCGCCGGACAACCTGAGCCAGAACGCCTCGGATGCCGCCAACGTGACCTCTCACAGCATTCAGCTGAGCGGACTCACTCCGGGCGCCACCTACCACTACCGCGTTCGCTCGGCGGATGCGGCCGGTAACGCGGCCCAGTCCCCGGCGCCACCGGCCACGCCGGCCAACTTCCGCGTGCCCCAGGCGGTCGACGTGGCGCCCAACGCCACCGTGATCGAGACCGGCACGGCCGGCGGCGGCACGTTCGCTTCGCTCAGCGCCGACGACAACGTCTTCTACAACGTCAACTCGACGCTCACCGGCACGCGCACGAGCTCCTGGTACGGCAGCTTCACCGGCGTGGCGAACGGACTGAGCAACCTGCGGGCCAACTACCGCGGCCGCAACTCGGTGTCGTGCACCCAGACCGTGCACATCTGGCGCTGGACCACCAGCACCTGGGTCCAGCTCGACTCCCGCGCGGTCGGCACCACCGAGGTCGCGCTGCTGAACCTCACGCCCACCGGGGCGGCGGCCGACTACGTGAGCGGCACGACCGGCGACGGCGAGGTACGCGTGCGCGTCCGCTGCACCCGCGCGACGAACTTCGCCTCGAACGGCGACCTGCTGCGCATCAGCTTCGTGCGGTAGTTGCCAGCGGCGCTCCGCCCGTGCGTGCGCGGTGGTCCGGCGGGTGGTCCGTTCTGCTGGGAAGGGGTGAGGGCGATCGCGGCCGATCGAGAGGATCTGTGACGCCTTACCCGTCGCATAGACGGAGAAGGCGTCACGCGCTCAGCAGGAAGGTGGGACCCAGCCCCTTACCAGCCCATCGGACCACGTCGCGGGCGGCCGCGCCGGGCCTGAGCGGAGCGCTCCGCCCGTGCGTGCGCGCTGGTCGGCACGTGGTCTGTCCTGCTGGGGAAGGGCGCCCGGGCGATCGCTGATCGATCGAGAGGAATGTTTGCCCCCGTATAGGTGCACAACGTTCCTCTCGACGCATGACCCGAGCGGAGCGCATCCGCGCCCCCTCAGTCAGCCCAACGGCCTCGCCGGGTTGCCGACCACTGTGGCTCCCGGCGCCACGTCCTTCGTGACCACCGCCCCCGCGCCCACGAGCGCGCCCGCGCCGATGCGGACACCGCCCAGGATCGTGGCACCGGAGCCGATCGAAGCCTCGTCCTCGACCACGGTCGGGGCCAGCTCCCAGTCGTCCTCGGTCTGGAGCCCTCCGCCCCCGCTCGTGGCCCGCGGCCGGCGATCGTTGATGAACATCACGCCGTGCCCGACGAATACGCGGTCGCCGATGCTCACGCCGTCACAGACGAAGGAATGGCTCTGGATCTTGCAGCGCTCCCCTATGCGGGCTCCGCGCTGCACCTCCACGAAGGTTCCTATGCGGCTGCCCGAGCCGATCCGGCAGCCGTAGAGGTTGGTGAACGAGTAGACGGTTACGTCATCGCCGAACTCGACGTCGTTGATCAGCCGGTGTGGAGCGTCATTTCGAGGTGCCACTCCGAAACAACGAAGCGTGAACGGCTGCGCTCACGGTACGAAGTTCAGACCCCATTGAGAGCAAAACGCGCTAGATCCGTTTACGCAGGCGCGTTCTGTAAGCAATGGTCGAAAAGGCGATAGTCGTAGCCGCCCAGCCCACCAACCTGCTGCCGGTGGCCAACAGCCCCCTCGCGATCCACGCCCTGGCGGCCCTCTCGCAGGCGGGCGTGACCAGCGCCGCCGTGACGGTCAAGCCCGAGTTCCGAGCTCAGCTCGAGCACGAGCTGAGCCAGCACGGGTCCCTCGACACCGAGATCACGTGCGTCGAGCAGCGCGACGGGGATCCCTTCCCCGCTGTGCTCGCGGATCTGGGCAGCTTCGTGGGCAGCGATCCCTTCGTCCTTCACCTCGCCGACAGCCTCAACCGCGACTGCCTGAGCTCCCTGATCGACGCCCCCGGCGCAGACCACGACTCCACCGTGCTGGTGCAGGACACGGTCGCGGACGACGGCGTGGTCGACCTCGCCCGCCGGCGCGCCGGCGGCTCGCCGGACGAGGACGAGCAGTTCGCCGCCGGCGTCTGGGTTCTGGGCCCCGCGGCACTCGACGCCCTCTGCGAGGCGCCCAGCTCGGGCAGCGCCGAGCTCGATGTGAACCGCGCCGTCCGCCGCCTGACCGACCTGGGTGGGCGGGTGTGGGCCCGGCCGGTGAGCGAGTGGTGGCGCTTCCGCGAGCGGCCGGGCGCCCTGCTCGACGCCAACCGCTTCGTGCTCAGTGCGTTGAAGCCCCAGCCGGTGGAGGCGGACCTGACCGACTCGCGGATCCAGGGTCCCGTGTCGATCCACCCCTCGGCCCGCCTCGAATCGAGCATCGTGCGCGGTCCGGCGGTGATCGCCGCCGGCGCCCATCTACGCCAGGCTTACGTCGGTCCGTATACGTCGATCGGCGAGGACGTGCTCATCGAGGGAGCCGAGATCGAGCACTCGATCATTCTCGCCGGCGCGTCGATCACCCACCTCGGAGGCCGTCTCGAGGCGAGCGTCGTGGGCCCCAGGGCTCGGATCTTTCGCGATTTCCGGCTGCCCAAGGCGATGAGGCTGAACATCGGCGAAGGCGCCGAGGTTTCGCTCGCCTGAGCTTCTGCACGAACTCCTGGGCCCAAACGCTGCGGGAGCCTCGGACGGGGTAGCGCAGAGGTACGAGAAACGTCTTAGTTGCCGCTCCCCGCGGAAAAAACTGGGGTAGCGCCCCTAGTGCGGCAAACGGCGGTCGAGCTTAGGGTCGGTGAATCCCCTGAACGACTGACGCGCCCCTCAGCGCCCTCTTGGAAGGACTCGATGACCACACGTTTCACCCGGACGGACGACCCGAGCAAGGACACGGCACTGGTGAGCCAGGCCGTTGCCCGCGCGAAGGAAGGCGACCAGAGCGCCCTTCACTTTCTGTACGTGCGCTTCGCCGACGACGTCTGCGGCTACGTGCGCAGCATCGTGCGTGATCACCACGAGGCCGAGGACATCACGCAGAACGTGTTCGCCAAGCTGATGACGGCGATCCACCGCTACGAACAGCGCGAGGTGCCGTTCGCCGCCTGGATCCTGAGGGTGGCGCGCAACGTGGCCCTCGACCACATCCGTGCGCGCCGGCAGATCCCGTTCGAGGAAGTGCGCGTGGACGACAACGGCCACGAGCAGATCGGCTTTGAGCGCTCCCAGTGCCTGCGCGACGCTCTGCGCCGGCTGCCGGCCGAGCAGCGCGAGGTGCTCGTCCTTCGTCACATCGCCGGGCTCTCCCCCGGCGAGATCGCTGAGCGCCTCGGCAAGACCGAGGGCTCGGTGCACGGCCTGCATCACCGCGGCCGCGGAGCGCTGCAGGAGGCGCTGCGCGAGCTCGAGGCCGCGCCCGTGGTCGCCACCGGCTGACCTGCCGTCAGCGCCCGCTTCAGTCGAGCTGCGCCGCGATCCGGACCGCCACGCGGCCGGAGTCGAGATCGGCGATAAGCGACAGCACCGCGTGCTCGAGCAGACGCTCGAGCGTCACGCCCTCCAGCCCGCATTCGAGCTCGAGGGCTTCCCAGGCCTCGGCCGGCAGGGCCACCACGACCTCCAGGTCGTCGCCCCCCGGCTCCTCTTGAAACGGCGGCGGGCTGCTGCCCGGCCGCCGCGGCACGTCCCGCTCGAGATGGTGCTCCACTGCGCACTGCACGAAGTGCGAATGTGAGATGCCGTGACGGTCCGCCAGCGTCTCCACGGCCTCACGACCGAAGCCGTGAAGGGGCAGCGCGAGCTTGCGGCTGACCGACTGCTTGTTGTGTAGGAGGTCCACTTCCGGTCCTATCGGACCGGTCAGCGCGGATCTTTAGCCCGGCGGCGAAACCTCAACGCTCGTCCGCGTCGAAGATGTCGCGTAGCTGTGCACGCGAGGTGAGTCCGAGCTTGCGGTAGGAGTGCTTCAAGTGCCATTCGACGGTCTTGACGGTCACCACGAGCGTCTCCGCGATGTCGCGGTTCGACATTCCCTCGGCCGCCAGCGCCGCCGTCTGGCGCTCGCGAGCGGTGAGCGAGTCGATTCCGTACATCGCCGTGCGCCGCGGCCGCGCGCCCGCCACCTTGGCCTCGCGCATCGCGCGTTCCGCCAGCGGGAGGGCGCCGCACCGCTTGGCCAGATCGAGACCGTGCCGCAACGGCTCGCGCGCCTCGCGGCGGCGGCCCGAGCGCCGCAGCGTGGCGCCGAAGTCCACCAGCGCGCGTGCCCGGTCGAGCGCGTTCTGGGACGAATCGAGCCGGTCGACGGCCGCCTCGAGCGATTCGATGCCGCGCTCGGGCCCCTGAATCGTGCCCAGGGCGCGCAGAGCGCGCCCGATCGGCCCGGGAGCGCCAAACGACTCGGCCAGCCGGACCTCGCTCTCAGCCAGTCGCTCGGCCTCGGCGATCTCGCCCAGCGCCGCGTGTGACAGCGCGGCTTCGGAGCGCCAGGGCGCCAGGGCGGGGTTGCCCGCTCCCGAACGCTCGCCGAGGTCCCCGCAGGCGAGAAAGTCCATCAGCGCCGCCCTGTGGTTGCCGTCGACCGCGTTCAGTCGTCCCCGGGTGGCGAGCAGCGCCAGGCGGGTGGGGTCGTCCCGGGTCACGGCTGTGTCGGCCTCCTTCATGTGGCGACGAGCGCCGTCCAGGTCACCGCTCTCGAGGAGGCTGTTGGCCAGTACCAGACGCGCTCCGCCGAGGCCCAGCCGCCAGCCGTGGTGCTCGACGGCGAGGGCGTGGCGGGCGTCCGCCGCAGCGTCCGTGACCCGGCCGCGCATCAGGATGGCCATCGCCCTCATGTGCGACGCGGTGGCGAAGCCGAGCACCGAGCCGCGCGAGCGCGCGTCCTCGACGGCGGCGGTGAGGGCCGCTTCGGCGGTCTGCAGGTCGCCGGCCATGGCGAGCGCACCGGCCGCGAGATAGTAGGTCAGGCCGTCGGCGGTCTCGTCGTCCAGCAGGGCGCCGCGGTGCAGCGCCCGGGTGGCGAGCTCGATCGACAGCTCGGCGCTGATCCCGCGCACCGCTGACTCCATCGCGTGCAGGGCCAGCAGGGCGCGGTCGCCCGCGGTGTCCCCTGTCGGCGGGGCATCCGTGGGATCGAGCGGCTCGGTGGGCCGGGTCAGCCACACCGAGGTCGCGTGCGCGGCACGCAGCCGCGCCATCACCTCCTGGTCGCCGTTGCCGGACTGCTCGAGACCGCGCTCGAAGACACTCATGGCCTCGAGCGGCTTGCCGAGCGCGAACAGCGCCCGGCCGGTCTCCAGCGCGGCGCGAGCGCCCTCGGGTGCCTCCTGGACGTGCTGGACGGCGTCGCGCAGCCGCACCACGGCCTGTGGCTCGCCCGCCGTGGCCTCGGCCCGGCCCAGCTCGAGCACCACGTGAGCGCGCATCGACCGGGGCGGCGGCTCCTCGAGGGCCCGGCGCAGATAGCGAACGGCTTCCGATGGCACCCCGCGTCCCAGGGCCACCGCCGCAGCTGCCGTGAGTGACTCCACGGCCCACGCGTTGCCGGCGCACGGCGCCCGAACCAGGTGGGCGGCCACCAGCTCGGGTGAAGCGTCCTCGGCGGCAAGGAGCTCCGCTGCCCGCAGCTGAAGGCTCGCGCGCTGCCCGGCCGGCTGAGCGGAGTCGAGGGCCGCACCCACCACCGGACTGACGAAGGTAAGGCGCGGCTCGGCTCGCAGGAAGCCGACCTCCACGAGCTCATCCACCAGGCGGCCGGCCGTCTCGGTCTCGAGCTGGGCGATCGCGGCGGCGTGCCTGAGGTCAGCCTGGGGGCCGAGCACCGCGACGGCGGCGAGCAGCGCCGGCGCACGCTCGTCCACGTTCGCGGCCAGGGCGCGAGCCCACTCGGCCACCGCGGACGGAACGCGCTCATTGATCCGCTCCGGAGGCCCGCCGGCATCCTCCGCGTCCAGCAGGGCACACAGCTCGTCGATGAGGAAGGGGTTGCCGGCGGCCGACTCGTGGAGGGCGCGGCAGACCTCGTCGGAGGCGCCGCTCAGCCAGCGCTCGCGTACCAGCTGCGCGCTGCCCTCGTGCGTCAGCGGCCCGAGCTGATGGCGCTCGGTGTGGCGCTGACCGCTGAGCTCCGCCAGCAACGGCGGCATTCCTCGCCGCGACAGCGCTCCCGCGGTCAGAATCACCGCCACGGGGAGATCGTCCACGCGCTCGGCCAGGTAGAGCAGGAACTCGAGGCTCGCCGCGTCGGCCAGGTCCGCGTCGTCGACCGTGATCAGTAGCGGTCGCACGTCGCTGAGGTGGACGCAGAGCCGGTAGAGGCCGTGGATGATGTCGAAGGACGAGCTCGGCACCGGCCGCCCGGGGGCGGGGTCGAGCAGCAGGGTCGCCTGGTGCGCGGCGTCCGCGAGCAGCAGCTCGCGCTCGCTTGCATCAGCACGGGCCACCCGGCGCTCGAACAGCTGCAGCACCACGCCCAGCCCGAATTCCTGCTCGCGGCGGCGTCCCGTGCCGGACAGAACCTCGATGGAGTCCTCGGCGGCCTGCGCCCGGACAGCGGCCAGGGCGGCGCTCTTACCGAGGCCGGCTGAGCCCTGTACCAGCAGGATCGATCCACGACCGGCGCACGCCCCAGCCACGGCCGAAGCCGCACGCTCGAGCAGCGCCTCGCGCTCAATCAGCCCAGGGGTTTTTTCGTCCGCGAGGGAGAGTCTTTCCAAGCCCGCACCTGCGTTCCAGAGTAGGTGCGCCTTGGAAACCGCGCAAGCAACCGGCCCCTCGGCTTGCTAGCGGTCCTCGAGAATCCCCTCGAGCTTGCCCGCCAGCCGGCCGCTGTCCAGGTCGGCCAGGAAGAACAGGCAGGCGTGGCCGGCCAGCTGCGACGGCTCCACTCCCTGGCGGCCTGCCTCCTCGTCGAGTGCCGCCCAGGTGTCCTCGTCCATCTCCACCTCGCGGCCGCCGCCGGGGCGGTCCTGCCGGGCGAAGCGGGGGTAGCGCCACGCCTGGCGGGCGCTGTCGCGTTCGGCCAGGTAGTAGAGCACCGCAGTGCGGACGATGGCCGCGGTGGAGCCGCCCTGAACCGCGACATTGCGTTCGAGCGCCTCGAGCGCGAATTCATCCACGTGCAGCATCAGCCTTCTCAAATCGCGCGTCTCCAAGTAACCACCAGTCCAGCAGAGTTGTCGCAGGTCGTCTACAGAATCAAACGCCGCAAGGAAGCGTGCGTAAACGCGGTTCCGCCTTTTCCCCACCTTCCTCGCGTCGGTCTGGGCGGCGGGACCCGGGCCAGACGGCCGGCCTCCGAGCGGGAAGAGCGCGGAGCCCCTCCCGCTCAGGCGGCCAAACGGGGCGCGGGCGGCGCCCCAGGACTGCGAGTCCGATCCGGGATTCTCTCCCGAGAGCCCCTCAGCCTCGCACCCGATAAACGTCCCGTCAGCCTCGGTTCTTACACCGTGGAGGCCGAGACGCCCGCGGCGGTAGGTTTCTGTCTCGTGGCCGCCGAGACAACCGTCGAACGCGCGGAGGAGCTCACCGAGCGCCTCCTCCCCGGCCGCACGCCCAAGCGGCGGGTGCTGGTGATCGTCAACCCGTACGCCACCCTGCTGTCGGACCGGCTTCGCAACCTCGTGGTCTACGCGCTGCAGTCCCGCTACTCGGTCGAGGCCATCGACACGCAGGAGAAAAACCACGCCACCCAGATCTGCCGCGAGGCCGCCAGCGAGGGCTACGACGCGGTGGTGGCCTTCGGCGGCGACGGCACCGTGAACGAGGCGGCCAACGGCCTCGTGGGCTCGGATACGCCGCTCACCGCGCTTCCGGGCGGCTCCACGAACGTGTGGGCGCGGACTCTCGGCATCCCCAACGACGTGGTGGACGCCACCGAGCACCTGCTGAGCATGGCCGACGAATGGGAGCCGCGGCGGGTGGACCTCGGCCGGGTCAACGACCGCCACTTCGTCTTCGCCTCGGGCGTGGGCCTCGACGCCAGCGTGGTCAGGCGAGTGGACGCCCACCCCTACCGCAAGGCCCGCCTGGGCGCGTGGTACTACAGCTGGGCGGGCGTGGCGATCTTCAACCGCAGCTATCTCGTCAATCCGCCCCGGGTGCGGGTGAGCGCACTCGGCCAGGAGGTCGAGGGCGTGACCGTGATAGTCCAGAACTCCGATCCGTTCACCTACTTCCGGCAGCGCCCGATACGCGTGGTCGAGCCCTCGGGCCTCGCCACCGGATCGCTCTCGGCGGCCGTGCTGAAACGGGCGACCGTTCTCGAGCTGCCCACCCTCATCCCGCGCCTGCTGTCCATGCGGGCCCGCACAGTGATGCGCCACCGCCAGATCGAGCCGCTGCCCGAGCTGTCGACGATGCGGGTGCAGGCGCTCGACGACCGGCTCTTCCCGCTGCAGGTGGACGGCGACTACATCGGCGAGTTCGACGACGTGGAGTTCGGAGTCACGCCCGGCGGGCTGGTCACGGTCGCCTGAGGAGAAAGGTGAGATGGGGAGGGCCGGCGGGCCCTCCCCATCTCGAGCGGGCACAACGACCGTCCGCGCGCGTACAGGCGACAACGGAGGGTCGCTGAAGAAACGGCGGCCCGGCGGATCGACTTGCGCTCCCCCGCCGAACACGACTTTTCTCCTCCTCGCCGGCTCAGCCGGTGGGTGTGATCCGGTACGCATCGAAGACCGACTCGATGTTGCGGATCCGGGTGATGCAGGTCTTCAGCGACTGCGTGTCGCCCACCTCCACCACGAAACGGTTCTTGACCATCGGGTGGACCACTGTGCAGCGCGCCTCGAGGATGTTGATGCCGGTCTCGGCGAAGGTCCGGGAGAGATCCTCCAGCAGGCGGTGGCGGTCCCAGCCGTCCACCTGCAGCTCGACCCGGAACGATGACGTGGTGTCCCCCTCCCACTCCACCTTCGTGAAGCGCTCGGGGTTGCGGCGCAGCGCCACGGCGTTGGGACAGGAGGCGTGGTGGATCGTGATGCCCTTGCCGAGCGAGATGTAGCCCACGATCGGGTCGCCGGGCACCGGGCGGCAGCACTTGGCCAGCCTGAGCATCACGTCGTCCACGCCCTGGACCTTGATGCCGTATGTGGACGAGGCCGCCGTCTTCTTCGGCGTCTCCTTGCGCTCGAGGAGCTCCGCGGCCGGTGACGGCTCCTCGACCGCCGACTCGCCCTCCTTGAGCCGGTGCATCAGCTTGTTCACGACGGTCTTCGGGGAGATCTTGGACTGGCCGAGAGCGATGTAGAAGTCCTCGCCCTTGCGGAAGCCCATCTCGCGGATCACGTCGGCCAAGAGCGGCGAGCCGGCGATCTTCTGAGGCGGGAGGCCCGCGCGCTTCAGGTGCTCTTGCAGCATCTCGCGCCCGCTGCGCTCCGAGTCCTCGCGGCGCTCGCGCTTGAACCAGGCGCGGATCTTCGACTGCGCCCGGGTGGTCTTGGCCAGCGCCAGCCAGTCGCGCGACGGCCCGCGCTCCTTCTTCGAGGTGAGCACCTCGACGATGTCTCCCGACTGCAGCTCGTAGTGCAGCGGCACGATCTTCCCGTTCACCTTGGCGCCCACGCAGCGGTGGCCCACGTCGGTGTGGATCTCGTAAGCGAAGTCGAGCGGGGTGGCGCCGGACGCGAGCGACTTGACCTCGCCCTTGGGCGTGAACACGAAGACCTCGTCCTCGAACAGGTCGGCCTTCAGCGTCTCCGCGAACTCCTGCGGGTCCTTCGTGTCCTCCTGCCAGTCGAGCAGGTGGCGCAGCCACTCGACCTTGTTCTCCATCGGCTTGGAGGCGTCCTCCTTGTAGATCCAGTGCGCGGCCACGCCGAACTCGGCCGTCCGGTGCATCTCCATGGTGCGGATCTGGATCTCGAGCGGCCTTCCCTCGGGCCCGATCACCGTGGTGTGCAGCGCCTGGTACATGTTGAACTTGGGCATGGCGACCCAGTCCTTGAAGCGCCCGGGCAGCGGCTTCCAGAGCGAGTGGATCACGCCGATCGCGCCGTAGCAGTCCTTGACCGAGTCCACGATCACGCGCATCGCCGTGAGGTCATAGATCTCGTTGAACTCGCGGCCCTTCTTGGTCATCTTCGAGTAGATCGAGTAGAAGTGCTTCGCGCGGCCCGAGATGTCGGCCTCGATTCCCACGGCGCCGAGCTCGGAGCCCAGGTACTCGCCGGCGCGGGACACGTAGGCCTCGCGGTCGTCGCGCTGCTGGGAGACCAGCTGCTTGATCTCGTTGTACTTGCGCGGGTGGAGCGTGGCGAAGGCGAGATCCTCGAGCTCCCACTTGATCGCGTGGATACCGAGCCGGTGGGCCAGCGGCGCGAAGATCTCGAGCGTCTCCTTGGCCTTCTCCTGCTGCTTGGGCTTCGGCATCGCGCTCAGCGTGCGCATGTTGTGCAGGCGGTCCGCGAGCTTGATGAGGATGACCCGGATGTCCTGGGCCATCGCCACCATCATCTTGCGGTAGTTCTCGGCCTGGCGGTCGTCGCGGCTCTGGAAGGTGACTCCCGAGAGCTTGGTCACGCCGTCCACGAGCTGGCCGATCTCGTCGCCGAACTCGTCCCGTACCTCGTCGAGTGAGGCGCTGGTGTCCTCCACGGTGTCGTGCAGGAGCGCCGCGCACAGGGTGGCGGTGTCGAGGCGCATCCCCGCGCAGATCTTGGCCACGCCCACCGGATGCACGATGAAGTCCTCGCCGGTGGCCCGGCGCTGGTCGGCGTGGCGCTCGCAGGCGAACACGAAGGAGCGTTCCACCAGGCCGCGGTCGATCTGCTCGGCAGCCTCGCCGGCGTGCTCCTCCACCACCGCGAACAGGTCGCCCAGGAGTACCCGCTGGTCCTCGGAGAGCCTGGCCCGCGGCCCGGCGGGGCTCTGCCCGCGGTGCTCGTCGACCCGCTGCCGCTCGAAATCAGCCGCCGACAGCTCGGTGCCGTTGCCGTCCTGGCCTGCGCCATTGGGCACGCCGGCCGGGGTGGGGCTCGTCTTCCCGGTGGTACGCGGGAGCTTCGGCATCGTCTCCCGAGTTTAGACCGGCTTCGGCTGGTTACGCCCCAGCTGCTCGGCGTAATGCGCGTCGTAGCGCTCCCAGCGCTCCACGGGCCAGTTCGGCCAATCCACGCTGCCGCCCTCGAGCGCGTCCTCGAGGAAGTCCAGGTGAATGTGCCAGCCGGCGGGCACCATGTGGGTCATGTCGCCTTCGAGGCCGGACAGGGTGCTCGTGAAGGTGAGCAGGCAGCCGCCGTCGTCGGCCCGCAGCTCCCAGCGCAGCGTGCCGTGGATGTCGCCCTCGTACTCGATCAGCCGGGGCGGGTCGAGGCGCGTGATGACTCCGTTGAGCACGGCCTGGTTGCCCTGCTCGTCGCTGTTCAGCCAGCGCAGCCGGATGTCGCCACCCTCTCGCAGGTCCAGCTCGGCCGCGGCCAGCCAGCGCTCGAGCTCTTCGGGCTCGGTGAGCGCGGACCAGACCTTCTCCACCGGATGGGCGAGGCGGCGCTCGAAGCGGATCACCGTGGTGCCTCCGCTCGTCTCCACGGTGCCGTCGGCGGCTGCGTTCATCGAATCACTCCTCGGTCTCGTTCAGGTGTCGTTCGAGCTGGTCGAGCCGGCCCGCCCACAGGCGGCGGTAGGGCGCGAGCCAGGCGTCGATCTCCGCGAGCGGCTCAGCGCGAACGCGGTAGAGGCGCCGCTGGGCATCCACGCGCACCTCCACCAGGCCGGCCTCGCGCAGCAGCCGCAGGTGCTTGGAGACGCCCGGCTGGCTCAGGCCCACCCGCTCCACCAGGTCCCCCACCGGGCGCTCCTCGTCGCGGATCAGGTCGAGGATCTGCCGGCGGGCGGGTTCGGCGAGGACGGCGAAGGTTGCGGGCATCGGCCAGCAACATACATGTACGGTTATATAACTGTCAAGTAATGCTCACGAGGCCTGCCGCAGCGGCGCCGCGACCGCCGGTGCCGGCGCGGACACGCCCAGCGCGCGTTCGGCGGCCGCGAGCCGCCCGCGGTAGGCGCGGTAGGCGGACGACAACTCGAGGTCGGTGCGCACTCCATCGAGCGCGCGGCAGCGGGGCTCCTCGAGCGCCAGCTCCACCAGTCCCAGCTCGTCGAGGATCCGCAGCAGCCGGCCGCAGCACTCCGCCGAGCGCGGATAGGCAGCCGAGCCGCGAAGCGCCCGCTCGAGCGCGGGGGCCGAGGCTTCCGGCGCGAGCGTTCGCAGGGCCCGGAAGGCGTCGGTGAGCGCGGGCCTGAGGTCGAGCTCGGCGCGCCATACCTGGAGCGCGAAGTCGATCTCCCCCGGACCCCAGGCGAGGTGGGCGCGCGGGCCGAGACCGGCGAGCGCGTCCCATTCGCCGGCGAGCGGCGGGTCGACGGCCACCAAGTGGGCAAAGCCGGCGACCAGGCCGGGATCGCGGGCCAGCGCGGCCGTGGATACGAGCGTCAGACCGGAGGGCGCCGCTCCGGCCACCAGGCGCTCCAGCGATTCGCGCCGGCGCGGCACGTCCGCCACCGCCGCCACCACGCTCTCTCCGCTCGTGAGCAGGTCCACGGCCACACCCGCGAAGCCCTCGCCGCGGCGGTCCACCGGAGCGGCTCTGGCTGCGCCCCCTGAAACGGCCGCTGTGCCGGGCCCGGCCGGGTCGGCCGCGAACTCCCGCCGCACGCGCTCCCAGAACGGCTCGTCCTCGCCCAGCACGCTCAGCTCGCCGCGCCGCGGCTCGCACAGAGCGCGAAGAACCACGCGTGGCTCCACCGCCCCGTTCCAGCGGTTGGGCTCGAGGCGCACGGCGATGTCGTGAGGCTCGTGGAGCGCCGGCGCGAGTGAGCGCTGGGTAGCGCCGAAGGCCACGCCGCGGGCTCGCGTGGCACCGGTCACGAGCGTGAAGCGCGCGTGCTGGCGCTCCTCGCCCATGCCGGTCACGTTCCGGACCCGGGCCGCGGGCACGAGCAGGGTGGGTTGAGGGTTGCCCATCCCGAAGGGACGCAGCCGCTCGAGCTCCTCGGCCAGGTCCAGGCCCAGCGCACCTCCCGGCACCACCGCGTCCACCCGTTCGACCGGGATCAGGTCGCCGGGAGCGAGCAGGCCACCCGCGTGCGCTGCGAGCGCGCGGCGAAAGCCGTCCACCGCGTCCGCCTCAAGCTCAACGCCGGCGGCCATGCGGTGGCCGCCGAAGCGGCGCAGGTGGGTCTCGCAGGCGGCGAGCCCGGCGTGGAGGTCATAGGCGGAGATGCTCCGGCCCGAGCCGCGCCCCGCGTCCCCATCCAGCGCGATGACCACGGCGGGACGGCGCCAGCGCTCCACCAGGCGCGAGGCCACGATGCCGACCACGCCGGGGTGCCAGCCCTCGCCGGCGACGACCACGGCGGCCTGGGCGGCCTGGCCCGAGCAGGCGGCATCGGCCTCGAACAGGATGCGCGTCTCCGCCTCGCGCCGGTCGCGATTGAGCAGATCCAGCTCGCGCGCCACCTCCTCCGCGCGCGCGCCGTCCTCGGTGAGCAGCAGCTCGAGCGCGGCGTCGGCACGACCCATCCGGCCGGCAGCGTTGATGCGGGGGCCGAGGCGAAAGCCGCAGCTGTGCTCGGACACGTCCGCGGGCGCGACAGTGGCCACGTCCATGAGCGCCCGCAGCCCGGGCCGCCGGCTGCGCGAGAGCGCGCGCAGGCCCTCCCGGACGATCCGCCGGTTCTCCCCGCGGAGGGGCACGAGGTCGCACACCGTGGCCAGCGCCGCCAGCTCGAGGTCCTCCTCGCCGGCCTCGCCGCGCAGCGCCTCGGAGAGCTTGAGCACGACCCCTGCCGCACACAGGTCGGCCGGGTACGCAGCGGTTCCGCCCGGGGACGGGTGCACCACCGGACAGTCCGGCAGCTCGGCACCGGGCCGGTGGTGATCGGTCACCACCACGTCCAGGCCGGCCGCACGCGCGGCCGCCACCTGCTCGACGGCGGTGATGCCGCAGTCCACCGTCACGAGCAGCGCCACCCCGCGCGCGGCGAGGCGCTCGACAGCGGCAGTCGACAACCCGTAGCCCTCGTCGAAGCGGCTCGGCAGCTCCCACAGCGGATCCGCGCCGAGGGCGCGCAGCGTACGCACCAGCATCGCCGTGGAGCAGACGCCGTCCACGTCGTAGTCGCCGAACACGGCGATCTGCGAACCGCGGCGCGCGTGCTCGCCGATCAGCTCACGCGCCTGGGCCACTCCCGGCAAGCGTGAGCGGGTCGTGGCGCTCCCCGGCGGCCAGGAAGGCCCGCGCCTCCTCGACCTCGCGGAAGCCACGGCGCGCCAGCACCGTCCCGATGGCCGGGGATAGGCCGAGACCGGCCGCGAGGCGCTCGCCGAGGGCGACCTCATAGGGGTCGCACGCCCAGCGTGACGGTCGCGGCTGCATCCGACGCATCCTCCGAGGAGGAGCGGACGGAACGCGAGATCTCGCCCCGGGCCGGGAGAGCCGCTAGTGCGAGCCCGCGCGCGTGTAGCCGTGGTCCACGCCGTGCTCCCTGTCCGCGCGGGCGCCCCACCAGTACGAGATGGCCAGCGCGATCACCGCTCCCGGAATCGCGATCAGCGCCTGCACGAGGCCGGTGTCGTTCTGGCCCGGGATCGTCAACCCGTTGGCCAGATAGCCGAACACGACCGCGCCGAGCGCCGACACCAGGAACGCTCCCACGATGCCGCCCCAGAAGCGGTCGGGCAGGAACACCGTGAAGTGCCACAGCGCGATGCCCATCATCAGCCAGACGACCATGGCCATGCTCAGCGCCTCCCGTGCTTCTTGCGAGTGCGCTGCTGGCGCTTTGACTTGGGCTTGGGCTTGGAGGGGCCCGAGGTGCTCGTCACGCGCGACTGCGCCCGGCCCGCGGGCTTCTCCTCGGCCGGGGCGCCCCCAGCGCCGTCACCGTCGCCGCCGGCGGCGTCGCCCGCGACCGGGGGTCGGGCGGGCTCGGCGGGCTCAGCGGGCTCAGGCGTCGGCTGCGGTTCTGGCTCCGGCTCGGGAGTGGCGGCCGGCTGGGGCGGCTGCGCCTCGGGCTCGGCCGGAGGCGGCGGGGCGGGTGCGGGTGGACGGGCGCCCGCCGCCGGTCTTCCGCGCGCGCGCCGGGCCGCCCGCTCGCGGCGCGAGCGAGGCGGCGCCTCGGCGCCCGCGGTCGCCGCGGTCACACCGGCGCCTGCGGGCGCGGGCTCGGGTGCGCCGATCACGCCGCTGGCGAAGGCGGGCACGTGTCCGTCGTTCTGCTGAAGGATCAGGCGCCGGCGACGCATGTAGGTCTGCTCGCGCTCCTTCCACTCCACCAGCACCGGGGTGGCGATGAAGATCGAGGAGTACGCGCCCGACGCCACTCCCACCAGAAGCGCGAAGGCGAAGTCCTGGAGCGTCTCGCCGCCGAAGATCATCAGCGAACCCACCGGCATGAGCACCACGAAGCTCGTGGCCAGCGACCGCGTGAACACGTCCGACATCGAGCGGTTGGCGATCTGCGAGTACGTGGCCCGCGGCATGCGCGGCACGTTCTCGCGTATTCGGTCGAACACGATGACCGTGTCGTAGAGCGAGTAACCCATGATGGTGAGCAGCGCCGCGACCGTCGACGTCGTCACCTCCCGGTCGAACAGGGCGTAGACGCCCGTGGTGATCAGCAGGTCGTGCGCCAGCGCGATCAGCACCGGCACCGCGAACTTGAACTCGAAGCGGAAGCCGATGTAGAGCGCGATCAAGAGCAGCGACGCGATCACCGCCAGGATGGCGGTGCGGGCGATCTGCTCGCCGAAGGTCGGCCCCACGGAGGTGACCGAGAAGTCGGCCTGCGACACCCCGAAATCGCTATTGAGCGCCCGCTCCACGCGATCCACATCTGCGGGATCGAGCTGGGGGACCGCCAGCTGGATCACGTTGTTACCGAGGTCGGGGTCGTCGACCTCCTGGATCTTCGCGTCCGCGTAGCCGAGCGGCTCGAGGGTGCTGCGCACCTGATCCACGCTGGCCGCTCGCTCGAGCGGAGTGGTGATCCGGGTGCCGGACTCGAAGTCGATGCCGAAGTTGACGCCCAGTGTGGCGATCGCGATCGCGCCGATCAGCAGGATCACGCCGGAGAAGGAGAAGAACCAGCGCGAGTTGCCCATGAAGTCGAACTGCCAGCGTTTCGTCTTCTCCGGGTTCACGCCCAGCGCGCTCGGCCGCCGCAAGAGGCGCCAGCGCGACATCGTGCCGAGGATCGCCGAGGTGGCCAGCACGGCGGTGAAGAGCGACACGAGCGTTCCCACCCCGAGGGTGAAGGCGAAGCCCTTGACGCCCGCCGTGGCCAGGGTGAAGAGGATGAAGGCCACGCCGATGGTCACGACGTTGGCGTCGATGATCGTCTTGAGCGCCTTGGAGTAGCCGGCCGAGATCGCGCTCGGTATCGAGCGTCCCGTCCGCACTTCCTCCTTTATTCGCTCGTACATGACGATGTTGGCGTCGGCCGCCACCGCCAAGGTGAGCACCATTCCGGCGATGCCCGGGAGCGTGAGAGTGATCGGGATCAGCTTGACCAGCGCGAACAGGAACACCGCGTAGATGAGCAGCGCGACGGTCGCCACCACGCCGAGCACGCGGTAGAAGATGAGCAGGAACAGGATCGTCAGGGCCAGGCCCGCCGCTCCGGCCAAGAGACCCTGATCGAGAGCCTGCTGGCCGAGCGTGGCCGACACCTGGGTCTGGGAGATGAGCTTGAGCTCGATCGGCAGGGCGCCGATGCGCAGGCTCTCGGCCAGATCCTGCGTCGCCTTGATGTCGCCGATGCCCTCGATCTGCGCTCCGGTGCGCCCGTCGATGCCCTCGGGCAGGTCCACCGGGTCGATGCTGGCCAGCGAGACGATCTTGTTGTCGAGCGTGATGGCGAAGCGCCGGAAGTTCGACTCGTCCTCTCCCGGCTGGGCGATCCGGCCGATGCGCTCGAGGGCCGGCTGCTGGGCGATGCGCTTGGTCACGTCGGCGAAGCGCTTGCGGCCGTTGTCGGTGAACTGGAAGGACACCACCGGCTGCTGGTTCTGGTCGAAATCCTGCTTGGGGTCCTTGATGTCCTTCCCGGACAGCGACGAGTCGTCCTCGATCACGAAGAAGCGCTTGATCTGCGGCGGCTGGTTCTCCGCCGGCTCGCCCTCCACCACCAGCACGCCCTCGGGCACCTTGTAGATCTTCGATCCGGCCGGCGGGCCGCCCCCGCCCAGGGCCTCCAGCTGGGGCAGGCAATCGGTGCCCTTGGCGTATTCGGGCGCCTTCCCGGGAGCCTTGTCGTAGTCGGCGAGCAGCTCCTTGCAGGTCGACGAGGGCTCGTAGTCGGCCACTCGAACCGGCTTCTTGTCGGGGCCGATCGGCAGCCGGTCCGGGCCGAACATGTAGTACTGGTCGCCCGTAGTGTTGTTCTGCTTGTCGGCCTGCGCCGGCGTGAGATCGGAGTCCGGCGGCACGTCGGTCTGCTCGGCCTTGGGCTTCTGGGTGGACGCGAACTCGACCGCGTCGTACAGGGCCTTGGTTCCGGCGAACGGGTTGTCTGGCCCGCGGTCGCCGAGCACGTTCGGTTCCCAGTCGTAGAACTGGAGCTGCGCGGTGGTGCCCACCTGTTCGATCGCGCGCTCGGCGTTCTGCACGTCGGGGAGGCCGATGGAGATCTGGTCCTTGCCCGAGCGCTGGATCTCGGGCTCGGACACGCCGAGCGCGTCGGTGCGCTTGCGGATCGTCTCCGTGGCGTCGTCCAGGGCCTGCTGGGTCACCTCGGGGACCTGTGGCGTGGGCCGCCCCTGGTACACCAGCTCGATGCCGCCCTCCAGGTCGAGCCCCAGCTTCGTGTCCTTGGAGAGCGGCGACCCGGGCACGATCACGAGCAGCGACAGCACCAGCAGCACCAGGACGACCCCGAGGATCGCGAAGTTACGGGTCCGGCTCGTCATCTGGGCGTCAGCACCAGCAAGAGACCCCCATCATCGTCGTACGCGGGGAAGATGTCAGCCTTCGCCGGCTCGGGGCGATCCCCTTCGGCGTGCACGACCACCGGCTTGTCCAGCACCCGCACGCCCCACTCGAGCGCCGTCGCGATGTGGTCGTCGCCGTTCTCGAACCTGAGGTGGAGAACGTCCTGAGCCGAGCGGCCCATCACGTCCAGCTCGCCCAGCCCCGTGAGCTCGCGGGCGCCCCTGCCCGTGCCGATCAGGCGACCCTCCTGGTCGAGGATGAAGAAGGCCGCGTTGGGCGCCGGGTAGTAGTCGTCAAGAAGCTCGAACAGGAAGCCGAAGCCGCATTTCTTGCAGCCCTTGGCCCGGCTCTGGAAGCCGGCGGTGCGCTCGGCGGACTCGGTCCGGTTGCCGCAGTTGGGGCAGATGAAGATCGGCATGGGTGCTTCATGCTAGAAGAGCCGGCGGGGACGGTCGGCCGGCGGGACGCGGGCCTGGCGCCGTCGAGATCAACGCGCTTCAGAACAGGCGGTGCGCCCCGCCGGCCGCCGGCTCCAGGCCGAGATGCGCGAACGCCGCCTCCGTGGCCACCCGGCCGCGCGGGGTCCGCATCAGGAGCCCCTGCTGAAGCAGATAGGGCTCGTAGACGTCCTCGATCGTGTCGGGCTCCTCCCCCACCGCCACGGCCAGGGTCGAGAGGCCCACGGGCCCGCCGCCGAATTTCTGGCAGATCGCCGCGAGGATGTCGCGGTCCAGGCGATCGAGGCCGGCCTCGTCCACCTCGAGCAGCTGGAGCCCGTCGCGCGCCACCTGCTCGTCGATGCGTCCTGCACCGCGCACCTCGGCGAAGTCGCGGACCCGCTTGAGAAGGCGGTTGGCCACGCGCGGGGTGCCGCGCGAGCGCGAGGCGATGATCTGGGCGCCCGCGTCGTCCACGTCCACCTCGAGGATGCCGGCGGAGCGGCGCACGATCCGGGCCAGGTCGGCCGGCTCGTAAAGGTCGAGACGGTGGGTGACACCGAAGCGGTCGCGCAGCGGCGTGGTGAGCAGCCCCGCGCGCGTGGTGGCTCCGATCAGCGTGAAGGCGGGGAGGTCCAGCGTCACCACCGCGGCGCCCGCACCTTGGCCCACGGTGATCGGCAGCCGGCGGTCCTCCATGGCCGGGTAGAAGGTCTCCTCGAGAGCGCGCGGCAGGCGGTGGATCTCGTCCACGAAGAACACGCTGCGCGGCGCGAGCGCGGTGAGATAGCTCGCGATGTCGCCCTTGCGCTCGAGCGCCGGCCCCGCGGTGGGCACGAACTCGGCCTCGAGCTCGTTGGCCACGATCTGGGCCAGCGAGGTCTTGCCGAGGCCCGGTGGCCCCGCCAGCAGCACGTGGTCGAGCGCCTCGCCCCGGGCACGGGCCGCCTCGATGAAGATCGCCAGCTGCTCCTTCACGCTCTCCTGGCCCACGAAGTCCTCCAGGCGCCGCGGCCGCAGCGAGCGCTCGAGCTCGTCCTCGGCCTCCTGCGGCGCGGGGTCGTGGATGCGCTCCACGCCCGGGGTGCGGATGCCCCCGCTCACCGTGCCGCCCTGAGCGCCTCGGCGATGAGGTCCTCGGGCGTCTCACCGCCGGCCTGGTCGAGCAGCGAGTCGGCCTCCTGCGGAGTGAAGCCCAGGCCGATCAGCCCCTCGCGGGCGAGCGTGCGCGGGTCGTCGGAAGCGGTGCGTCTTACGACGATGTCGTCGCTCACCCGGCCGGCGACCTTCTCGCGCAGCTCCACGATGATGCGCTCCGCGGTGCGCTTGCCGATACCCGGCACGGCCTGGAAGCGAGCGGAGTCACCCGACGCGATCGCGTTCAGCAGCTCGCGGGGAGCTCCGCCGGAGAGCACAGCCTGAGCGACCTTCGGCCCCACGCCCTGCACGCCGATCAGCATCAGGAACAGCTCGCGCTCGGCCTGGGTGGAGAAGCCGTAGAGCTGCATGCCGTCGTCGCGCAGCACCAGGTGCGCGAACAGCCGGCCCTCGCGGCCGGCCGCCGGGACGTCGGCCAGGGTCTCGGAGGAGACCGCCAGGCGGTAGCCCACTCCCGAGGCCTCGATCACCACCTCCCCGGGCAGCCGTGTGATCACCTCGCCTCTCACGAACGCGATCACCGGCGCCACCTCATGCCAGAGCCGCCTTGAGCGGAGCCGCATTGGCGTGGCAGATGGCCACGGCCAGAGCGTCGGCGGCGTGATCCGGCCGCGGCAGGTCGGGCAGCGAGAGCAGGGCGCCGACCATCCGCTGCACCTGTTCCTTGGCCGCGCCGCCGCTGCCGCACACCGCCTGCTTGACCACCTGGGGGGTATACGAGAAGCAGGGGATGCCGGCCATGCCCGCGGACAGCAGGACCACGCCACGCGCCTGCCCCACCGCGAACGCGCTCTGGGCGTTGCGCCCGAAGTAGAGATCCTCCACCGCCACGGCCATCGGCTCGTGCTCGCGGATCAGGTCGCACACCCGTGCGTGGATGTCGGCGAGCCGGCGTTCGAGCGGCGTGCCCGGCCGGGTCTGGATCACCCCGCCGTCGAGCGCCGCAAGCGTCTGCCCACGGGAAAGCACCACGCCATACCCCGTATGCGCGGTGCCGGGATCGATGCCGAGTACGACCACCTATGGGTGGGATTCTGCGTGGCGGGGCGGACGCCTTCCGGCGGGCGGGCGTTGTCAGCGCGTACAGCGCCAGATGAACCACCCGAACACGCCCTGGAAGGGCAGGCGCGCCCACAGCAGCGGCTCGGGGATCTTCCGGAAGTGCTGGGCGTTCACCGCCATGTTGATGTTGGCCGGGAAGATCGCCACGAGCGTGGCCAGCAGCCACCAGCGACCCGCCCTGTGCGTGCTGTCGGGCAGCACGGCCAGGCCGCCCGCGATCTCGGCGGCGCCGCTCGCGGCCACCAGCTCGCGCTTCCAGCGCTCCAGGTAGCGCGGCATGATCGCCTGGTAGGTGCGCGGGATCACGAAGTGCATCGTGCCCGCGAAGATCCAGAACGCGGCCAGGACGAGGCGCCTGGCCGGGGGGCGGTCGCTCAAGCCGCCGCCACCCGCTCGAGAACGTCGGAGTCGACGTCGAAGTTGGCGTGCACCGCCTGCACGTCGTCGTGCTCCTCCAATGCCTCGATGAGGCGCATCAGGGTGCCCACACGGTTCTCCTCGACCGGAACGCGCGTGGTGGGGCGCTGGACCAGCTCGGCCGACTCGATCTCGATGCCCTCCCCCGCGAGGGCCTCGCGGACCGCCGCCACCTCGGCCGGAGAGGTCACGATCTCCCAGACGTCTCCGTCCAGGGCCAGATCCTCGGCGCCGGCGTCGATGGCGGGCAGAAGGTCGTCCTCCGAGTAGCGCGAGCCGTCGACCACGACCTCGCCCTTCTTCTCGAAGGTCCACGCCACCGAGCCCGGCTCGCCGAGGTTGCCGCCGTGCGTGGTGAATGCGTGACGCACCTCCGAGCCCGTGCGGTTGCGGTTGTCCGTGAGCGCCTCGACGAGGATGGCCACGCCGCCCGGGCCGTAGCCCTCGTAGAGGACCGACTCGAAGGCGTCGGCGTCCGCATCGGCCCCGGTGCCCTTGCCTATGGCGCGCTCGATGTTGTCCTTCGGCATCGAGGCGTCCTTGGCCTTCTGCATGGCGAGCGCCAGCGACGGGTTGCCCTCGGGGTCTCCCCCGCCCTCACGGGCGGCGACGGTGATCGCCCGCGTCAGCTTGGTGAAGAGAGCGCCGCGCTTGGCGTCAACGGCCTTCTTCTTGTGCTTGATCGAGGCCCATTTGGAGTGACCGGCCATCGCCCGAAAGCCTACTCAGCGCCTGGCCACGCCGAGAATCCGCGGGGCCACGGGAAACACGCGAGCACCGGCCGGGAAATGGAAGCCGCGACAGCGATCGAGCTGGAAGCCGGCCTCCTCGATGGCCCCGAGGGTGTCCCGGTTGGGATGACAGCCGCCCATGAGCCGCGGCCACACCCGATCCACCGCGTCCTGCCAGCGCGCCCGGGCGGGCCGGCGCCCGCGAACGTGTTCGTAGAAGCGCAGCTCACCGCCGGGGCGCAGCACGCGCCGCATGTCCGCCAGAGCGGCGTGCTCGTCGGGGACCGAGCACAAGACGCCGGTGACCACGGCGGCGTCGAAGGAGGCGTCCTCGAAGGACAGCTCGCCGGCCAACCCGTCGACCACCCGCACCGGGCAGGCCGCGTGGCGGGCCGCCTCCGCCGCCCGGCCGCGCAGGTAGGGCTCCGGCTCCACGGCCACGAGCTCCTCGACGGACGCCGGATAGTGCGCGAAGTTCACGCCCGTCCCGGCGCCCACCTCGAGCACCCGCCCGCTCAGTCCGGCGAGCAGCTCGCCCCGCAGCTCTGCCTGGCCGCGCTTCTCGTCACGCCCGGCGTTCCATTCGAGCAGCCGCGCGAACAGCGGGTGGCGGACCGGCGCAGAGGCCACCGGTCAGACCAGGAACTTGCCGTCGCGCTGCAGCTCGATCCCGTCGACGGTGATCGAGCCGCCGCGGCGCAGGTCGCAGACCATGTCCCAGTGGACCGCGGAGTCGTTCACGCCTCCGCTCTCGGGATAGGACATCCCGATCGCCATGTGCACGGTGCCGCCGATCTTCTCGTCGAGCAGGATCTCCTTGGTGCCGGTGGCGATGCCGAAGTTGGTGCCGATCCCGAGCTCGCCGAGCCGGCGCGCGCCGTCGTCGGTGTCGAGCATCTCGAGCAGGAAGTCCTCACCCTGCTCGGCCGATGCGTCCACGACCTTGCCGTCCTCGAAGCGGAAGCGGACTCCGGACACGGTCCTGCCCCCGTAGCTCGCTGGGAAGGAGAAGGACACCTCGCCGTTCACGGAGTCCTCCACGGGCCCGGTGAAGAACTCGCCGTCAGGCATGTTGAACTCGCCGACGCAGGGGATCCACCTGCGCTCGGCCACGCCCAGCGTGATGTCGGTGCCCTCGGCCTGGATGCGGACCTCCTCCTTGCCCTGGATCCACTCGGTGAGGTGCTTGACCTGGTCGGACTGGCGCTGCCACGCGGTCACCGGGTCGCCGTCCGTGGCCAGGCAGGCGGAGTAGAAGAAGTCCTCGTAGTCGGCCAGCGACATGCCCGCTTCGCTCGCGTAGCCGTGGGTCGGGAACAGCGTTAGCGACCAGCGGTGCTCCCCCGCCGCCGAGCGCCGCATCGAGGTCTCCATCAGGGGCTTGCGCGCCTTCTGGCTGCGCGCCTGCTTGGCCGGATCGGCGCGCGAGAGCTCGCGCGGGTTCACGTCGGCCATGATCCCTATGCGAACGTCGGCGTGCTCGGCAGCCCACTCGCTGGTGGGCGCCACCCAGTCGAGCTGGTCGTCCGAGGCCAGCTCGTAGAACGCGGCCTGGGCGCCGTCCGTGGTGAGCGCCATCACCGGCAGCCCCCCGGCCCTCAGCACCTCTTCGTACACGGCCTGCACCAGCACCTCGGCAGCCGTGCTGGACTGGATCACGCACACGTCGCCCTTCTGGACGCGCGTGGAGTAGCGGACGAGGATCTGGGCGAGCGCTTCGGCGCGCTGGTCCCTCATGAGAGAACTCCTGCTTGTTCGAGCAGCCAGCGATGCAGGCTGCGGTCGTCGGTCAACTCGGGATGGAAGGCCACCGCGAGCACGTTGTCCTGGCGCACGGCGACGGGGTGGCCGTCCACCTCGGCGAGCACCTCCACGCCCGGCCCGTGGTCCTCTACCCAGGGCGCGCGGATGAACACCGCGCGGACGGGTCCGAGGCCGTCGAGCTCGAGGCCGGCCTCGAAGCTGTGGAGCTGGCGGCCGAACGCGTTGCGGCGGGCGGTCAGGTCGAGCATGCCCAGGTGCTCGCGGTCGAGCATGATCAGGCCGGCACAGGTGGCGAGCACGGGCCGGCCGCTGCGCACCAGCTCACGCAGGGGCTCGGCCAGCCCCTCGCGCTCGATCCCGAGCGTCATCGTGGTGGACTCGCCGCCCGGCAGCACCAGGCCGTCGAGCCCCTCGAGATCCTCCGGGGTCCGGACCTCGCGGGCAGCTGCGCCGCCTTCCTCGAGGGCGCGGACATGGGCCTCGAAGTCGCCCTGCAGCGCAAGCACGCCGATGGTCGGTGCGCTCACCAGCCGCGGTCTTGCAGCAGGCCGCCGTTGTCCTGCAGCGTGCCGATCTCGAGACCGGGCATCGCCTCGCCCAGCTCGCGGGAGGCGGCGAGCACCCGCTCGGGATCCTGATAGTGCGTGGTGGCCTCGACGATCGCGCGACCGCGGCGCTCGGGGTCGGACGACTTGAAGATCCCCGAGCCCACGAAGTTGCCCTCGGCACCGAGCTGCATCATCAGGGCGGCGTCGGCCGGCGTGGCGATGCCGCCCGCGCAGAACAGCACGACAGGCAGGCGGCCCTTCTCGGCCACGTCGCGCACCAGGTCGAGAGGCGCGCCGAGCTCCTTGGCCGCGCTGGGCAGCTCCATCGGGTCGAGCGCGCCAAGCCGGCGCAGCTCGCCGGTGATCATGCGGATGTGGCGCACGGCCTCGACCACGTTGCCGGTGCCCGCCTCACCCTTCGAGCGGATCATGGCCGCGCCCTCGGCGATGCGCCGCAGCGCCTCGCCCAGGTTGGTGGCGCCGCACACGAAGGGGATCTTGAACGACCACTTGTCGATGTGGTGGGCCTCGTCCGCGGGGGTGAGCACCTCGGACTCGTCGATGTAGTCGACCTCGAGCGCCTCGAGCACCTGGGCCTCCACGAAGTGCCCGATGCGCGCCTTGGCCATCACCGGGATCGAGACGGCCTGCTGGATCTCCTCGATCATTCCGGGGTTGGACATGCGAGCCACGCCGCCGTCGGCGCGGATGTCCGCGGGCACCCGCTCGAGCGCCATCACCGCGGCCGCGCCCGCCTCCTCGGCGATGCGTGCGTGCTCGGCGGTGACCACGTCCATGATCACCCCGCCCTTGAGCATCTCGGCGAGGCCTGCCTTGACTCTGAACGTCCCGGTCTCCATTTGCACAGTGAGGATAGCCCGCGGATGGGACCGGGCCCCCATCGGAGCTGACTTTGGGACTCTGCGGCGCAGCAGCGCGCGCCGCTATGTACGGATGGGCTTCTGCTCGCTCACCAGCTCGCCGGCTTGCCCTCCTCGCGCAGCCAGACGTCGAAGAAGCCGTCGAGCTGCTGCCCGCTCTCGCGCTCGGCCAGCGCGATGAAGTCGGCCGTGGTCACGTTCCCGTCCCGGTTCTGCGCGTACCAGTCGCGCAGCAGCCGGAAGAAGACGTCGTCGCCGATCTTGCCGCGCAGCGCGTGCAGGGTCATGGCGCCTCGGTCGTAGACCGGTGTGCCGAACAGCTGCGCCGGGCCTTCGAGAGCGTTCGGCGCCGGGAACCAGAGGTCTCTGTTGTCCGCCGGCGTGGCGTAGGTCTCGTCGAAGATCTCCTGCGCTGTGCCTTCGCCCTCGTGCTCGGACCAGAGCCACTCGGTGTAGGTGGCGAAGCCCTCGTTCAGCCAGATGTCGGGCCACTGCTCGAGTGAGATCGAGTCGCCGAACCACTGGTGAGAGAGCTCGTGCACGATGGTGCTCACGCCCGGCAGCGTCGCGTAGTTGGGCTTGGTCTGCGACTCGAGCGCGTAGCCCACGTCGGGGGCCCAGTCGACGATCGCGCCGGCCGCCCGGAACGGGTACTCGCCGTACACGCTCTCGAGCCAGTCGATGATCTCCGGCTCGCGGGCCAGGCGCTCCCAGGCCAGATCGGGCTCGGGTGCCGGGCTGGAGCGACGCTTGGTGTTGGGGTCCACCGCGTTGTAGAGCGGGATGTCGCCGGAGGCCACGCCGTCGAAGTCGGTCTGGAAGGTGCCGTTGGTGGCGGTGGCGAGGTAGGTGGCCATCGAGTCGTGCTCGCGCCAGATCCAGGTGCTCTTGCCGCCGTGGTCGAACTTCGCTGCCAGCCGGCCGTTGGCCATCACGGTCCGTCCCTCGGGGACGGTGATCGCGAAGTCGAAGGTGGCCTTGTCCTTGGGCGTGTCGTTGGCCGGGTACCAGCCCGGCGAGCCCTGCGGCTCGTTGACCACGAACGCCCCGTCGTCGGTGGGCACCCAGCCCTCCTGCGAACCATCCGGGTCGATGATCGCCTCCACCGTGCCCTCGTAGCGCACCGTCACGACGAACGGGCGGCCCTTCCTGAGCTTGGGGCGCGGCTGGATCACAAGCTCGTGGTCGCCCTCGCGCGTGTAGGAGGCGCGCCGCCCGTTGACGGTCACGCGCGATACCGCGAGGAAGGGCCGCAGGTCGAGGTTGAAGCTCTTCAGGTTCTCCGTGGCCCGCGCGAAGATGGCGGCGCGGCCCGACAGCACGTCGTCGGCCGGGTCGTAGCTGATGGCCAGCCCGTAGTGGCGCACGTCGTAGCCGCCGTTTCCGGCGTTCGGGAAGAAGGGGTCACCCGCCCCTGGAGCACCGGCCACCCAGCGCGTGGCCGACGCCGGTGCGGCGGCTGCGACGAGAACGACGAGGGCGAGAGCTGAGAGCGCCAGGATCCTGCGGATCACGGGTTCCTCCTGCGGTGTGAAGGCGGCCGAGCCGAGGCAGCCTACTCCCCTAGGGGCCGGTCCAGCCGGCCGCGTAGCAGGGCTTGGTCCCGCACGTGTTCTGGAACTTGCCGTCGATGGCGAGGAAATCGACGAACTGCGCCACGGCCGCCGGGGCGAACCCGGTGAGCCCGTGAGGATCCACCCCCTGGGTCTGGATCGTGTTGGTCAGCGGCGCGGGCGGGGTCCCCAGGCACGCCGGAGCACCCGCGGCGCCACAGCCGGGCGGCCGCAGGGGCCCGGTGTCGAAGACCACCAGCGCGTTACCCCTCCACGGGTAGCGCGGAATCGGCTTGATGCCGTAGAACGGCGTCTTGTCCAGGCTGCGGCCCGGATCGAGAGCGGGCGTGCGCAGCCGGGCCCGGAGCAGACGCGCCTCGGTCTCGGTGGCCAGGTTGGCCACCTGGTGATCGCCGAACGCCTCGTGGAGCAGGACGGTGTGCCTCGGCGTGTTGGGCAGCGGGTCGCGGGTCATGTGCCACGCGTAGCCGTTGGCCTCGCCGCGGTCCCACAGCAGCTGGATCATCGAGTTGATGATGGCCTGATCGACCGGGTCGGGATAGGTCGGGAAGAGGACGTCGGCGAACGTGCTGAACTGGGTGCTGCGGGTGAGCAGCAGGCTGAAGCGGAAGCCCGGAACGATCAGCGCCGAGCGCTGGGAGTCCGGAGCCACGGCCGTGTAGGCGCCGCCCAGGATCCCGCCGAGGCTGGCCCCCGAGTAGAACAGCCGGCGCGTGTCGATCTTCCCGGCGAAGGCGGGGTGCGACGAGAGGCCCTGCGGGTGCAGCATCGCCCGCCCGAGGAACATGAAGTTGAGCAGCCCCTGCTGCAGGCGATCGGCCATCGTCGGGAAGCGCGACAGGTCCTTCGATATCGCGATCGCGTTGGGCACGTCCTCGGCGGACATGCCCGAGAAGTCGGTGCCGCAGATCACCGCGTTGGCGATCGTGGCGAGCGCAGACACCCCGTCCACCGCCGAGGCCGAGCCGAACAGCCCGTGGCCGAAGATCAGCGGGCGCGCGGGACTCGAGGCCGAGGCCGTGCTGGGCACCACGCAGACGAAGCGCGCCTGCTGCACGTTGCCCGGCGTGCGGACCGGGAGGCCCCTGCGGTTGAGCTTGAAGCGCGACCCGGGCGGGCAGCCGGGCTGATCCAGGAAGCAGGGCACCGCAACGCGGCCGCTCACGCGCTGGCCGCCGCTGATGGGGCGGACCTCGTCGACGCTGAACTTCGGGGCCGAGCCGGCCACCTTGAGATCGGCGAGATTGCGGTCGCCCAGCGCGCCGAAGGCGCGATCGCGCATCGAGAGCAGCCGCTTGGTCAGGCCCTTGCGGCTCGCGATCGTGAAGTCCCAGGCGAGGTAGAGGTCGCCGCGGCGGATGCCCGCGCGGCGCAACTTGGCGAAGATCGCCTCGAAGTGCCCGCGGCGGCGCGCGGCGGCCCGGTTGGGCGCCCGCAGCCGGTCGCGGTAGACCCGGAAGGCCCGGTGTCGCCCGGATCACCGAGCCGTCGGCGCGCTTGAGGTTGCGCAGGGCCACGATGTAGCGCCGGCCCTCCTTCCAGCCCACGCCCGGATGAATGTTGAGGGTGCGCTTGGCCGGGTCCGCGGCCCGCACGTTCAGCTCCGCCCACACCAACTGACGCTTGAGCGTCTTGGCGTCGATCACCACCACCGGCTGGCGGCGAGCGAAGGCCTGCCCCATGTCGGTGTTGGGCACGACCCTGCTGCGCGCCAGGTCGAGGCCCGGCACCAGGGTCACGATGATCTGGCCGGGGCTGAAGCCATCCGAGCGGTTGTAGTCGCTCGCCTCGACCGGCTTGCCGTCCTTCGAGCGCGGCGTCATCGAGTTGTCGAGCGCCAGGTGGCCGTGCTTCACGAAGTGGTCGTTGGGCCACGGCAGCAGGCAGGCGCCCGGATCGATGGGGTCGCATCCCCTGGGCGCCGCGCCGGCCGGAGCGGCGGCACCGAGAGCAGCGACGAGAACCGCGAGCAGGAGCCCTCTCCTCATAGGCCGGGCCCAGCCTATAACGGGATCTCGCGCCGGCGCCAGCCCGCTACTTGAGGCGGAAGGCCTTGATGCGGTCCGCGTAGGCGGACTCGTCCAGCGCGTAGACGCCGTAGGCCAGCGCCTGGATCACCCCGAGCAGGGCGGCGTGCGAGCGCACGTAGGCCGGGCTGTTCGAGGAGTAGTAGAGGCGGTGGTCGGCCAGCTTGGCCACCTCGGAGAGCGTTGCGTCGGCGATCGCGATGGTGGCGGCGCGGCGGTTGCGCGCGAGCTTCATCGCGCGGACCACGAGGGGATGCGGGCGACCGGCGGAGAAGCCCACCATCACGGTTTTCTCGTCCACCCGGCCGAGCTTGGCCAGTCCCTCCTGGCTCGGCGAGGCCACCACCTCGGCCCGTAGGTCGAGCAGCATCAGCAGGTGGCGCAGGTAGCTGGCGAAGAAGGCCATCTGGTCGGTGCCGCACAGGACGATGCGGTCGGCCCGCGAGATCAGGTCCACCGCGGCCACCACCTCGTCGCGGTCGATCTTGCGCGCGGTCTCCGCCACGTTGGCGTGGTCGGCCGCGATCGCGGTCTCGAACTCGGTCTGGTCGATCGGGAACAGCGGCGGCTGCACGAGGTCCGGTGACGATGCGCCGTTCTCGCGCGCGCGCCGGTACTCGTCGCGCGCCGCGGCCTGCAGCTCGGGGAAGCCCTCGAAGCCGAGCGCCTGTGCGAAGCGCACGACCGTGGAGCTCGATGTGTTGGCACGCCGGGCGAGCTCCTCGGCGGTGTGGAACGCGGCCTCCTCGAGGTGGTCCACGATGTACTGGCCGACGTCCTTCTGCGAACGACTGAACTCGTCGAAGCGCTGGCGGATCTCCTCCGAGAGGCTGAGAGCGGTCGTCCCGGTTCGGGTCACGGACGGGTTTTCGTCGGCTCCGGCGCAGTTCCTTCCGCCGGGTTGCCGCGCGGCGCGCGCCGGTAGCGTTTCCGTCGTGATCCTCTACGAACACCCCGCCTCCGGAAACTGCCTCAAGTGCCGGCTGGCCCTGCGCCAGCTCGAGTTGCCGTTCGAGAGCGTCAACGTGGACCTCTTCACCGGCGAGACGCGCACGCCCGAGCACTTCGCGAGGAACCCCGACGGGCGCATCCCCGTGCTCGAGCTCGACTCCGGCGAGACCATCCCCGAGTCCGGAGCGATCCTCCTCTACGTGGCCGAGGGAACCGCGCTCCTGCCCGGCGACCGCCTGGCTCGCGCCCGCGTGCACCAGTGGATGCTGTTCGAGCAGAACCGCATCGAGGGCGAGCTGGGCTACGCGCGCTTCCTGGCCCTATCGGGCCGCAGCGAGCAGATGCCCGAGGTGTTCGCCAACCGGGTGGAGCGCGGCACCGATGCGCTGGGGGCGCTCGACCGCGGCCTGGCCGCCGGCGGCGGGGCGTTCGCGGCCGGCGACGACTACACGGTGGCCGACATCGCGCTGTACGGGTACGTCGGCTGCGCCGGGGACGCCGGGGTGGATCCGCGCGGGTATGAGCACGTGGCCGCGTGGCTCGACCGCGTGGAGGGCACGCCCCGCTTCGAGAACGACCTCGAGCCGCTGCCCGCCCACGCGTCGGGGCGCCCGATCTGATCGATCTGCCTCAGGGCGACGTGCAGGTGCTTCGGCTGCGATCGAGCAGGCGGCCGCGGATGTCGCGGAACTCGAACGTGGCCTCACCCGGCTCGAGCACGATGCGCAGGGCACCGAAGCGGGAGTCGTTTCCGAAGGCCAGCCTCGGGTCACCGCGGTGGAGCTGGTAGCGCACCTGCCCTCCGGCCCCGGACACGTACTGAACGAGGCCGCCGACCGGTCGCAGGCGCTGCATGTTGTGGTCGTGGCCGCTGAGCACGGCTCGCGCCCGCCCTCTCAGGACGTTCCACAGCGGGGCGATATCGCCGCCCGCGCCGGCGTAGGCGCCGGCGGTGTAGCGGGGCCGGTGGAGGAACGCGATGCGGCAGTCACCCGCGCGCCGGCCCAGCACACGCCGAAGCCAGCCGAGCTGGCGCGAGCCCCGGCCGTGAGCGGCCTCCGAGTTCAGGCTGATCAGATCCCAGCCGGCGACCCTCGTGCTCGTGTAGGGCGGCTGGCGCTTCCCCTTCTTCGCGCGCCAGTACGGGTAGTAGCCGGAGCGCCGGTTGGCCCACTCGTGGTTTCCGGGAGTGGGATCGGTGATCTCGGCCAGCGGTCCGTAGAGCGGGTCGTAGTGATCGCGGAACTCCGCCCGCGTGCCCTCGTCGTAGACGTCGCCGAGGTACAGGAAGCGGTCCGGCCGGGCGCGGCGGATCATGCGCGCGACCGCCCGTGCCCCGCTGGTCGGGGTGGCCGCGTCGCCAACGGCCCAGACCACCGCGCGGCCCGGTGACGGGTCCACGGGCACGATTGGGGTGCCGTCGCCGCCCGGTCGAGCGGCGGCCACCGCTGCCGTCACCGCGATCAGTGCGAGGCACGCCGTCAGGACTGTCCTGCCGGCGGTCATGGCCCAGCGAATATCCCGTCGCTCACGGCCCGTTCGCCCGACCGGTCCGAGGGCCGGCTCACCAGCTCGCCCCGGACCACCATCGCCGACGATCCGCCGCCGTCGAGGTTGAGGGCGTCACGCGCGCCGAGCGAGCGCATCACCCGGGCCGCCTCGGGCAGGGTCACGCCCGCGCTCCAGCCGGGGCGGCGCCCGTCCACGGTGACCAGCAGGAGACGTCCGTCGGCCCTCACGCCCGCGAGCGTACGCGGTTGGCGGGATGCGACGAACGAGCCGAAGAAGCCGGGGGCCTCGAGCGGCGCGAAGCCCTCCGGCCGGGCGGCCACCGACACCCGCCCGTCGGTGAGCAGCCGGGGGCCTCCCCCGGTCACCAGCGCCTGCCCGGCGAGCGACAGCGGCCGGCCGGCCGCCCGGACCGCAAGGTCCACCTCCGGCCGGCTGCCCACCGGCAGTGCCCGCGCGAGGAACCGGGCCGCGCCAGCGTTGCCGGTCAGCCGCAGACCGCCGCGCGATACCCGCGCGCCGCTCGGCCGTCCGAGGCGTGTGACCTGCCCAGCGCGGACGGAGGCCTCGACACCCGTGGTGGGCGGCGAGCCGCCGTAGCGGGAGCTGAGCAGCACGAGCTCACTCGGGTCGGTGCACGTGAGCGCGGAGTTGGGCCGCTCGGTGGGACGGTCGCCCCCGCGGCCGCCGCACGCGGGCACGAATCCGCGCCGGCGCTCCACGCCGTCGAGGATCCGGCTGTCCGCACCCACGCGCACGCTGCCGGCGAACTCCGTGCGCGCCACGCGCGGGGCCTGGGCGGGGTCGGCGGGCACGATCAGCGCCGAGCGGCCGTCCACCGGCTCGCTCAACAGCCGCCCGCCGATCGCCAGGGCGCCCACAGGATCGCCGTCCACGGCGAAGAAGCCGCCGTTGACCCCCGCGATCGCCCGGCTGCGGCGGCCCATGGCCGTGGGGCGTTCGAGGCCGGCGACCCGGCGGTTCGACAGCACGCCGCGCACCGGCGTCGCTGCCACCGTGCGGTCGATCGAGAGGACGTTCACCCGCCACGGGCCGCCCTCGCGGGCGATCGAGGTCCAGCGCACACCCGGAGCGACGTCCACGCGCTCACGTTGCTCGTCGAGCGAGCGCGGCCCCAGCGGCAGCTCGGAGGCCGTGGCGGCCGCCGGCGCCGCCGCGGCCAGCAGGATGGCGGCGCAGGCGCTGGGCAGACGGAGCCGTGCCATCAGGGCAAGGTGACAGGACGCGAGCGCGGACGCCAGGCGGCGGGAGCGCTAGGCGCTCTCGGGCAGCCGCCAGCCCTGGGGGGCCGCGAGCTCCGCAGCGGCCTCCGGGCCCCAGCTGCCGCGCGGGTACGGAAGGGCCTCGGGAGGCGCTTCGAGGAGCGGTGCAGCCCGCTCCCACAGCAGCTCGACCTCGTCGGCTCGGGTGAACAGCAGGTGATCGCCGTGCATGACGTCCAGCAGGAGCCGCTCGTACGCCTCGAGCCCCACCGCGTGCAGCGCTCGCTCCACGTCCAGCTCCATCGTCGTGCGCTCGGCCACCAGAGCCGGGCCGGGGCGCTTGACCCGCAGCTCGAGCGCAATCCGCGGGTCGTCGGTGAGCTCGAGCACCAGCTCGTCGGGACGGCCGTCCGTGTCCTCGGCGGTCGGTACCAGCACCTGAGCCGGGTCGCGAAAGCACACGGTCACCACGCGCCGGCCCTCGGCCATCGCCTTTCCCGTTCGCAGCAGGAACGGCACTCCGCGCCAGCGATCGTTGTCGAGCTCGGCGCGCAGAGCGACGAAGGTCTCGGTGCGTGAGTCGCCGGCCACGCCGTCCTCGTCGCGATACCCGTCGAACTGGCCGAACACGGCGTGCTCGGGAGCGAACGGACGCAGGTCGGAGAACGCGGCGGCCTTGGCGTCGCGCAGGGCGCCGGCGTCGAGTGCACGCGGGCGGGGCCATGGTGAGAAAGCCGAGGATCTGGCTGAGGTGGGTGACCACCATGTCGCGGAAGGCACCGGCCTCCTCGTAGAACGCACCGCGGCCCTCCAGGCCGAGCTCCTCGGGGATGTCGATCTGCACCGAGGCCACGTGCTCACGGTTCCAGATCGGCTCGAAGACGCCGTTGGCGAAACGCAGGGCGAGGATGTCCTGCACGGGCTCCTTGCCGAGAAAGTGATCGATGCGGAAGATCGCGTCCTCGCCGAAGTTCTCGTGCAGCGTGGCGTTCAGCGCCTTCGCCGACTCGAGGTCGGAGCCGAAGGGCTTCTCCAGGACGATCCGCGCGCGCTCGTCCGCCAGCCCGCTGTCGCCGAGCATCCCCACCATCGGCCGCATGGCCGACGGCGGCACCGACAGATAGAGCAGGGTGCGCGAATCGTCCCCGAGCTCCTCGCGTGCCGAGCGGACGGCCTGGGCGAGCTCCTCGCCGTCATCGGCCGCGGACGTTACGAAGGAGAGGCGCCCCGACAGCTTGTTCCACGCGTCCGAGTCGAGCTCGCCGTCGGCACCCTCCTCCAGCGCCGCACGGACCTCCTCGGAGAAATCCCCCTCCGGCTCGTGGCGGCCGGATCCGATGACCCGGAAGTCCTCCGGCATGAAGCCGGCTCGCACCAGACGGAACAGGCCCGGCAGGAGCTTGCGCCGGGCGAGATCGCCGCGGGCGCCGAACAGGACCACGACATGCGGGTCCGGGAGTGTGGCTTGAGTGGGCACGAGAGGGATACGGGTGAGCGGGAGGGTCGGCTTCCCTGATCGCGCCGGGTCGCAACCTCGGTTCTAGTATGACCGACGCCCGGAGTGCCCAATGTCGCAGGAGAACGTGGAGATCGTGCGCAGGTTCCTGATCGTCGAAGACTTCGACGAGGCGCTGGCGCACGTCGATCCTGGCATCGTCTGGAACCCGGTGGAGGAATCGTCGGCGCAGGGCCCCGAGGCGGTGCGGGCCAGCACAGAACGCTGGAAGAGCGAATGGGACGACTACGAGTTGATTCCCGAGGAGCTCGCCGACATGGGCGACCGCGTTGTCGCAACCGTCCGCTTCCGAGCGCGTGGCCGCGGAAGCGGGATCGAGGTCGACGCCTGCCTCTACGACGTCTTCACGCTCCGCGACGGCAAAATCGTGCGCATGGATCAGTTCGCGGAGCGGTCGGAGGCCCTCGAAGCCGTGAGGCTGTCGGAGTAGCCGCTACCGAGGTGGGCCGGGTTGTTCCGTTCGCGTCGGATGGGACCGGTCGGTAGGCTCAACCGCACATGAAGGCCCTCATCATCGGCGTTGCGGCGGCCGTGGTCCTGCTGGTCGCACCTTCGACCGGCACGGCGCAGAACAAGCTCCCGGTCGGCAAGGCGCACGGGGTGAGCATCGTGAGGGAGCAGGGCGCACTCGTCGTGGTCTTCACGCAACGCGCGGCGAAGCTTTACAAGCGGATCGCGGGCAGGCTCGTTGACGTCGAGTGCACCGATTGGCAGCCTCGTGAGCGCCGGCCACGGGCGGAGACCTTCATTGGACCCCACCATCCTGGAGGGCTGGTGACGGGTGACAGCGGTGGAGTGACGATGCGCGCGCCGAAGCACCGCCGGAAGCTGGTCACGGGGGACCTCACGCGCGGCATGGACTACTGCCGGGTGTGGCTCCCGGCGCGCACGGTCGGGCGTCACGACAGGCGAGTGCGGATCGCCCGACGCCTGATCGTCTCCGTGCCGCTCACACAGAGCGGGGCGGTCCTTCTCGACGAGGAGTCGAAAGCGCGCCAGCTTCAGTTGTTGCTGATTGCTGCAGGCTTCGTGGCCGAAGATCTGGGCATAACCGGCTGGCCCAGCCACACCCAGCTGGTCGCACAGGCGGATCCCAAGAAGAGAAACCGGCTCGTCAGGCTCGCCAGCCCGGCGGACACGCCACCGGCCGGAACGATCGGCTACTTCAGCGACCGCCACGAGCACGTCGCCGTCGTGACCCTTTCCAAGTCCGGCAGGCGCCTGTTCATCGAGGGTGCCGGTGACGTGCTCACCACGAACGTCGCCGGCTACACGTTCTAACTAGCCACTGGCCCGACCGCGGGAGTTGCGCCAGCTGTTGGTGGCGAGCACGAGCTCGGTCGCTGTCCTGTGGCTCGCTGAGTTCAAATGGGGACGCTTCCGTTTCGGGATCGGTTCAGCAAGAGAACCTCCGCACTCCTCTGGCGGCCCCGTTCGAAGGGGGCCTGCACCTACGGGTGGATAGGGCCTGGCCCGTACGTGGTCTCTCGTCACCTGCGGTACGCAGTCGTCGCGGTGCCCTCCGGCCTGTCACATCTCTGGGGAGCCGCCTGCAGGAGCTTCTGACCCTGGCTCTGTCACTTCCCTCGGATGCCCTGTGCGTTTTGGGAGGCCCTTGCTCACCGAGCGGCAGCGACGCACTCCGTCTCCGCTGCCTCACGCTGCCCTTCGCGCGGGACGTTGTCGCAAGCGTCGCCTACCTTTCGGCGACCTCCGGGCTGGGGTAGTTACAAGGGTTGGGCGAGGGCCGCGCTGATGCGCGGCCCTCGCTCGTTCGGGAGAGACTGTTTGCTACCGAGTCGGGCGCCGGCTCCTCCCGATTCGCTACCGAGACCGGGCCGGGACGCTCGGCGCCCATGGGACCGCGATTGGCCGTAAACGGCGTGTACGCGGGGAGATTGCGGGGCGGTGTCCCCCTAGTCCCTCCGGGTCCCTAGCTAGGCGGGGATGGGCCGGGCAGGACTCGAACCTGCGACCGATGGATTATGAGTCGGTCATGGGTTTGTGGCTGTTTGCGGGTGTGGCTATCGGGGCGGTATACAGGCATTTTGCCGCCGGAGCACCGCACTTTGGCGCGGGAGTGCCGCGCGATACGCCGCCTAGTCGCTCTTTAAGATCTGCGAGCTCTGGACCTCGAGCTTGTTGCTCGAGCTGATCGTTCCTTGCTTCGAGTCACCGTTGAGCAGCACCTTCGACGATCCCTTCTCGAGCAGCTCGCTCGTGGCGCTCAAGGTGACGTCCTCGCTGCCGCTGACCGGAGAACTCGGCGTAGAGGTGGTCTTCCCGCTGTAGGAGAACGTGCAGGTGGCCTCGTACGCGACCTCCTTCCCTCCCACCTTCAGGTGCGAGTACGTCTTGTACTGGACCTGGCCCGCCTGCCACTGGGCGTCGGAGCCGGGGAACGGTGAGGAGTCCGGCGTGGCGACCACGTCACCCTTGCAGCAGACGGGCTTCGACACGGGTGCCTCCTAGCCCACGTGGGTGATCAGCGCCGCCGCGGCAACCCAGCCAGCCGCGTCACCCACCCCGGCTCCCGTCGCGGCCGCGACCTTCTTCGGGTCGGCCGCGGCCAGATCGCCCATCGTCTTGATCCCGGACGTGGACAATGCCGAACGCAGGTTGGCGGGCACCGACTCGAAGGTCTCCACCGGCGCGGCCGCGACGCTCCCATTCGAGAACCCGCCCAGCTCGGCAGCCAGGATCACGTCGGCATCCTGGGTGGTGCGCAGGGCCGCCTCCTCGCGGTCCATGACCGCCTTCAGCAGCGTCTCCGGGGATACGTACTTGCTGCCCTTCGGCAGGATGTTCAACACCTCCTCGAGCGTCCACCCGCCATCGATCTCGACGTCTCCGAAATCCTTGACGAGCTCCTCCGTCGCCACCGGCCCGCCGGCGAACACCTTGTTGAGCTTGGCGTTCTCGTTCAACACCTTCGCGAGACCGGCCACGCGCTGAACGCGCGGGTCTCCCGGCCCGTCCGGCGGGTTCACCCGCGGAATCACCACCACCCCGCGACCGGTCATGAACGCGAGCCCCGGCTTCCCGAGCCAGTTGACCGTGCCCAGGAACTTGTTGGTGAAGTACGGGTCGTCCGGCAGCTGGACCCGCTCCGGCTCGGTGTCGTGGTCGCGGCAGCACGCCTCGAGCTTCTTCAGGTCGCCGTTGATCAGCGTGAGCTCCGTCTTGACCTCGGTCAGCATGTCGAAGACCGACGCGCGCATCGAGGCGAGGCAGTCGAACGCCCGCCTAATGTCGTCCCGTAACGCGTCGAGGTCGGTCTCGATCAGGTGGAAGCGGAGGTTGAAGCCGTCCTCGCCCGCGGTCTGCTCCGCCTGCACGAGATCCTGCCCGTCGCGCCAGTCCCTGTGCTGGAACTTGCGAGAGAAGTTCGACACGCACGTCGGGCTGGTCTTCGGAAACGATGTCTTGAACGTGAAGCCGGGGCGGCCGACGCTGAAGCCGAGATCGGCGAGATACGCGGCCACGAGCTCGTACGCGGTCGCCTTGTCGGTGGCCTTCTCGACGGTGGTGAGCAGGTGCTCGATGGTGTTTCCGTTGACTTTTGCCATGACGTCCTCCTTGGCTTCAGGTCTCCTCGTCAAGCGTCACGCTCGACAGCCCGCGCTGCCGGATGCGGCGGAACGCCCGGAACGTCCGCGAGATCGCGGGGTCGAGCGGGGCCGTGGTCTGGTCGATCTTCAGGTCCACGTGCTGCTGGCGGATGGACCAGGTGTTCACGCGCACGCCCGCCGGATACGCGTGGCCCAACAGGTTCATCAGCCACTCGTACTGCTCGAAGGTGAGCAGGGCACCCGCGGGCAGCTTGACGCGGAACTCGTACGGCTCCGTTCCGTCCCGACGCGCGTAGCCGACGCAGACCAGCGCGCACAGCCCCGGCTCCGAGGGCGCGTACTCGGTCTTCGCGCCGCTCGCGCGGATCGCGCCCGGCGCGCCCTCGATGGGCACGACGTACCAGCGGAAGCCGGTGCTGGGCGCCTCGTAGAGGTTGGTCCCGGCCGCGGGGAGCGGCTCCGTACCCACCACGAGCACCACGTCGTTCCCAGTCGTCACCAGCGGAAGCAGTGAGGTCAGCTGTTCGTTCGCGAGCAGCCCGGCAATGCCGCGGAGGATCCCCTCGGCGGCGGCGGTATTCGAGACGATCGCCTGCGACTGGGTCGGGTCCAGCCGGATGGCAGCCACCTGTTCGGGCTCGATGGCGAGCAACTTGGGTACCAGCGCCTGCGGATCGGTCACGGTCGGGAGGTCCGCCTTCGCGAATGCCACCAGCGGCGGGTCGGCCGTCGCGTGGGGCGCCGCCTGCTGCCACGCCTGACCGGTCTGGCTACGGGTCAGCACGGTCCACGCGGGCTCGCCGAGACCGGTCCATGCGCTCAGGGCATTCGCGAGCCCGTCGGCGAGCACCGCGTTCGTACCGGGGTCGCCGGGCGCGTGGTAGCGCGCCACCAGCTCGTAGCCGGGGCTCCGCGGGAACGTGTTGGAGTCGCGGAGCAGCGATACCTCGCCCTTGTCGGAGGTCCGCCAGATCGACACGTGGCCGGTCACGCGCTCGTACACGAGTACGTCGCTGTTCGACCCGTCGCTGAAGTGCCCCGACACGAACTGGCTCGCGGTCCGCGGCCACTTGCGGTGTCGGCCGAGGAGCGCGAAGTCCCCGTCGCGCAGCTCCGCCAGGCCGCTGCCCTGGTCGAAGAACGCGACGCCCTCCCCCAGGGCCGGTCCGAAGTCTCCCGAGAACACGTGCGTCCAGGAGCCCAGGTCGTGGTGGACGTGCCCGCGCAGGACCAGGTCGCCCGCGCCCGTCTGCTCGTAGAACGCGCCCTCCTCCCGGAGCCGGTCGTAGAAGAACAGCTCACCGCTCCCCTGAGCGTTCGTGATGGCGGCTATGTGCGTCCAGCCGGGACGCCACTTCTGCTTCTTCGTGTGCTCCACCAGCTTCAGCTGGCCGCTGGCGAGTGTCTGGACGTCGTAGATTATGAGGTCGCCCGACCGCCGGTCGTACAGAACCACCCGCGCCAGATAGACGTCGAGCCCTCCCACTGGAAGCGGCGCCACGTCGGTCCACCTGGACCCCACGTTCGTCTTCGTCACGACGGGTGTGGGCATGACCCCCTGTTGCGTCACACCGTGGATGCGCAGCGTCTCCGTGCTCGCGTCGTAGACGAGCATCGCGTCCTGGTAGTCCGCGATGAAGGCACCCATGGCGATGTGCGTGATCGTCGGCTGCCAGGTCGTGTCGCGCGTCCTGCCCGTGAGCGTGCCGTCGCCCTCCGTGCTCCACAGCTGACCCGCGTGCGCCTCGCGCTCGTACGAGACGACCACATCGAAGTCATTCCTCCCAGGAAAGCCGGCGGCGAGCTCGGTCCAGCCGCCGACAGGAAGGGCCGGCTGCGGCGCACGCTCCTCGATCACGATCCCGTGGACCGGGAAGTGGGAGAGATGGGTGACCGGCCAGGGCGCGTTCGCCTGCGACGGCAGCCGGTGCACGGTCCGCAGGCCGCAGGGCTCGAACAGCCATAGCCCGTCGGGGTCCGCCGCCGCCGTGGCCGGCTGCATGGTCTTCAGGAGGCCCTGGATCTCCTTCTTCACGCGCGGGTCGTTCGGGTCCGGGTTCGCGATCTGGCCGAACTCGGGATCGGCGGCCATGAGCGCGGCGTGCTGCGTGCGCATCGCCGCGAGCTCGGCCCCCGTCAGGCGCTTCACGTCGGCGCCCAGCCCGAGCTCGTAGCGGCTGCCGCGGTCACCGCGCTGGGTGCGGAACGCGGGCAGCGGCACGGGGCCGCCCAGCGCCTTGATGCAGCGCGCCGCCCGGATCAGCGCCTCAGACAGCCCGACCGCGAGCGCCGGCTCGGCCCCGGCCTCGAGGCTCGAGAACGTGAACAGCGAGCGCAGCTCCTTCCGGAGCCGCTGCTCGTGGTCGTAGCGCTCCTCCCGGCCCCCCTTGCCGCGCGGCAGGTAGCGCGCCTCGTGCACCGCGTCCGCCTGAGCCGTCTGCCGCGGCCAGATCAGGTGCACCGCGCGCACGAACTCGAGGAAGTTGTCGCGGTACTTCGAGTCGCCGGCCGCGACCAGGTGGATGCCGATCGCCAGCTCGTCCGGCTGCTCGTCCACGCTGAAGCGCTTCGTGTAGGGACCGCGCTTGGCCACCGGCACCTTCTCGGCCAGCTTCCCGATCGCACCGGCATTCGGGCTGGTGTCCGCACCCGGCCCGTTCAACAGGTCGCGGATCTCCCCGGGCACTCTGAGGAACGAGCGGCGATAGAGCCGGACCCTGCGCCGGTAGTCGTCGTCGGGCTCGCGCTTCGCACTCGACACCAGCGCCCCGAACTTGTACTCGAGCCGATCCGCGAAGCGCGGCACGGCCACCTCCGCGCCGAGCTTGTCGAGCGCGTCGTCGCGCGCGCGGCCGAGCAGGCGCATCGCGGCCAGCTCGCGCCCCAGCCGTCTGACGCGCGGCTTCTCCGAGCCGAGCAGCAGAAGCGTCTTGGCGGTGACTCCCTCCGCCACCTGCACGTGGAGTTGCTGGGTCACGGTGTTCTGCGCCACCAGCGCGCCGTCCACCCGCAGCTTCAGGTTGAAGCCGAAGGTGGCCGCGGTGCCGAGCGAGTCCACGCCGGGCACCAGCGCCGGCAGGAAGGCGTCCTCCTCCGTGTACGGGGCGAAGCGGACGATGATCACGTCGGTCGTGCCGGTCGGCCGCAGCTCCACGCTCCAGGGCACGTCGTCGAGGGGCTGAGCCGGCGCCACCAGCACGACCGGGTGGCGGGTGGCCCAGTCCACCGTCACGTCCCCGGTCGCGCTGATGGCGAGCGGCTCGAACCGCGCGCCCGCCTCGAACGGCGCGGTGAGGTGGTCCGCCATGTTGAGGTGGGAGCCGGCGTGGCGGATGTCGGGATCGACTGAGATGGCCACGAACGCCCCTAGACGATCCAGAGGCTGTCGGGGTCGTCCACGAGCCGCGGCACCTGGTTCGCCTGGAGCTGCACGTTGTCGCCGCAGCCGAGCCGCTCGGGTGGCGGCTTCGCCTGGCTCTCGCCGAAGTCGACGGCGTCGAACCCGGGCGGATACCGGAGCAGCTCGACGTCGCGCGCATCGGCGATCCCGTGCTCGTTCATCAGCGCCCAGACCACCTCGCTCGCGCGGACCGGCTCGCCGAAGCTGAGGCCCTCCACATAGCTTCGGAGCCGCTGTGTGAGGATCGCCTTGAGGTGCTTCGCCTCGGGCCGGTTGTTCAGGGTCTGCGGGTCGCCCGAGGGCAGCGGCACGTCGCGCACCGACAGCTCCGCGGCCACGCCGACGCCGATCTCCTCGGCCTCCTGGATCTGGGGGAAGATGCTGATCGGCCGCAGGTCCTCGATCGCCGACTCGACCGCTACGCGCAGGCCGGTCGGCCCGGTCCAGATCGCCGACGGCGTGGGCGCCACCAGGATGGTCAGGTAGTACGGGGTGCCGATGTCGCGCTCGGCCCCGAACACCCGCTGGATGAAGTTGAAGTTGCCGAAGATCGACTGGTTCACGTCCAGCCCGCCCCACATGTCGCGCACCTGGACCCGGCGCACCCCGGGCACGAGCGAGACCGCCAGCTCGATCGAGTCGGCCGTCCAGATCGAGCGCGGCGCCCGGAGCAGCAGCGCCCGGTAGCGCTCGTCGGACCACAGGAGCTCGCCGCCCGTGAGCGAGACCGTGTGCGTGAGCTGTACGTCGAAGGGCGCCTGGGCGTCCTTCTGGGCGTCGAAGAACGGCTGCAGCGTGGGGTCCTCCGCGTTCCACTTCGTGAGCTTCTGAGCCGCGTTCGTGGCCGAGATGTTCTGGCCGGGGTAGAAGGCCGTGACCTGGACCTCCTGCTCCGTGGTCGAGGCCGAGAGCGTCACGGTCTCCGCCGTGGCCGCGTGGTAGGCGCCGTCGGCGGAGGTCATGCGCGAACCGCGCGGCAGGCTGATGCTGTCGCTGCCCGCGGGCAGGTTCGCGGCGCCCGTGAGCTTCAGCTTCACCTTGCCCTGGGCCTCGAGGTGCGGCCGCTCGATGCCCACCTCCTCGCCGAGCCGCGACAGCGCATCGCCGCGCGCGCTCGGAACGAAGCTGTTGTCGTAGATCGCCGAGAGCGCGCTCCACGTGCGCCAGTCCTCGAGCGCGCTCACCTCGAGCAACTTGCGCACCGCGGAGCCCGAGCCGAGGTCGAGCTCGTTCCCGAACAACGCTCGCGCGAGCGCGAGCTTCTCGGCGAGCAGGCGCGCGAACGGCTTGGGCACGAAGCCGTCGCGCGTGATGCCGAACCCGTCGGCACCGGTCGTCCGTGCCACCGCGGCGTCGATCGCCAGGACGTCGGCCGTGTCGATGCTCGTAGCGTCAGCCATCTCCGCCACCTCCTCCGAGAGTGAGTTCCACGCGCTCGCCCGAGACGGTCTCAAACATCACGGTGACCTCGAGGTATCCAAGCTTTGTCAGCGGGTCCTGCTCGTCCGGCAGGCCCACGTCGAGAATGCGGCCCACGCGCGGCTCCGCCCGCAGCACGTCGATCACGGCCACCCTGAGCGTCTCGCGCGTGAGCGTCCGCCCCGTGCCCTCGGTCAGGGCGCGCAGGCCGTTGAAGCCGAACCGTGTGTTGAAGATGTCGGAGCCGAGCGCCGTGGTGAGCGCAACGGTGAGCGACTGGCCCAGGCACTGCACATCACCCACCCGGGCGAGGTCGACGATCCGGCCCTGGGCATCCTTCGCCGGCACGAGGTCGCGCCCGTGGTCGCCGAGCTCGACGGGGTCGGCCTCCAGGCTCCACCCCAGCAGGCGCCTCCTTACCGCGTCGCGCTCTTCCTGGACGCCCGCCATTACTTGTGCACGTCCATGGCGGTCGAGACCTTCACGTCCACGTTCTTCGACTCGAGCTTGATGTCGCCGTTCGGGGCCTTGAGGATGAGGTCCTTGGCGGCGTGGATCGTCACAGCGCCGTTGCCGTCGATCGTGATGTGGGCCTGATCCGACTCGTCCTTGGCCGTGAGCGCCTCGGGCCGGGCTCCTACCGCGTGGAGGCCCTTCTTGCTCCCCACGCGGATCGTGAGTGTGCCCACCTCGATCACCCGGTTGCCGTCGCCGTCGACCAGGTCGTTGGTCACGTCGCCCCCGTGCGCGGTCACCGCGCCGTCTCCGCTTGCCGACGCCCGGTTCTGCACGCCCACGGGCAGGACCAGCCACCAGTCGCCGGCCTGGGCGGTGTCCGGGCCGGCCTTCGCCTCCCAGAGCGCGCCCACGTCGACCGGGTCCTCGGCGTCGCCGTTCCGGTGCACGAGCATCACGCGCGTGCCCGGGTAGCGCGGAAGCACGAGCCCGCACTCCCCCCACGCGAACGGCGACACGTACGGCACCCCGTCCACCGGCGAGGGCTTCTGGCGGTCGATCGGGATACGGGCGGCCTGGCGCCCGCCGCCGTCGGGCTCCTCGAGCCCTCGGAACAGCCGCTGGGTCTGGCGCGGCCGCTCGGCCACGGAGTCGTCCTGGGCCACGGCCCGCACCTCGGCGGCCTCGGCCGGGCGGTGCGCGGCCGCGGCCTCCTGCGTCATGCCTCGGAGCGCGTCCACTGTGGCGGCGATCGGCGTGGCCGCCGGGCCGCGAGCGCTGCTGCCGTCGGCGGAGGCGTTCGACCCGCCGCCGCTCGGCTGGTCCCATGCGTCGGTCTTGCTCGCGATCTCGAGCCCGGCGACGGTCGTGGTGAACGCGCTGGTGCGCCCGAGCCGGTGCTCGACCGAGCTCACGTAGACGAGCTTCTCCTCGCCCTCGTCGAGTTCGGCGAGCGGCGACGTGAACGGCGCCGCGATGGCCGGGAGCGGGTTCGGAGGGAGCGTGGCCGAGAGGTCCTCCTTGGGGACGTGCAGCGAGACCACGTCGCCCGGCTTGATGTCGGGACGTCCCTTCAGCGTGAGGGTGTAGCCGGCCCTCGCGCCCGTGTCGGCCGTGGGGTCGGTGACGTCGGCGTTCGGGTCGCGCGGCTCGTCGCCCGTGCGGCTCACCTCGACCAGGCCGCCGCTCGCGTTGAGGGGCTTGGGGTCGCCGTTGTCGAGCGGGACCTTGCGCGGCCCGAAGTACACCTTGCCGTTCCGGATCAGGATCATCCCGCGACCGGCCTTGCCGGAGGTCTGCTCGGCGCGCCCGGCGAGCTTGCCGAGCGCCTCGCGGTAGCTGGTGCCGTGGTTTATCGCCACTCGCGCCGCGTCGGCGGGCGCCGGGGTGCCCCCCGGCGGCGCCGTGGCTATCTCGACCGGGACGTGCAGGTCGCCGAGCAGCCGGTTCACGGCGTCGTCCACGGTCGCCTCGTCCACGGCCTTTCCGACCCGCCGGCTCCGCGCGTGATGGAAGGCGCGCTCCTGCGCCGTAACCTCCGTCTCGTACATCCGGGTGCCGGTCTTCCGGCTCACGCTCAGAATGGACAGCTCCGCCACGAGCGCGGGCTCCAGCGCGGTGGCCGCCGTCGCGCCGAGCAGGTCACTGAGGCCGGCCACGCTCCCCATGTAGCCGGCGATCCCGGTCGCCGCGTCTCGCCAGTACAGGTAGAGCCGCACCACCGTCGGCGAGCTGCTGTGGCCCTGCGCGATCAATGCGTAGTGCTCGTCGATCAGCCCTTCGATCGTGAACGAGTAGGTCCCGCCCGAGAAGTCGCCGGGCAACGTGGCTTGGATCTCGGCGTAGTAGTCCTCGCGCCGCACCAGCAGCGTGGGGACCGGCGAGATCGTGCCCGCGACCTCGGTGTAGAAGCCGAGCGCCCAGCCCGCGTCGTTGCCCACGGCCGAGCTGTCGAGGAGCTGGCCCGCGCTCGTGATGCTCACAGCCCGGCTCCGATCCGCTCGAGGACGCGCGGGTGCGGCGGCCTGGGTTCCGCGTCGGCGTTGTCGCCGTCCGCCCGCCGCCACGCCAGCTCGATCCGCGAGCCGAAGTCGCCCGAGCCGCGGAGCGTGCCCGCCCGGATGTCCCAGGACAGGAGCGCCACGTCCGCCACCGCCCCGTTCGACGAGCCACCCGAGTCGGGCACCTCGCGGTCTAGGCCCGCCGTGAGCGGCAGCGCGGCGCCGGCCGTGCCGCTGAAACGCTCCACGAGCCGAAGCGGGAACCGTTCCACCGCGCCGACCGGCGCCGGGGTGGCCTGGGACGGGTCCGGGCGAGGCTGGCGCTCATCGTCGCTGGTGCTCACGACGGCGTCCCCGGGCTGGTCGCGCCACGTCGCGGCCAGGCCGCTCGGCGCGATCAGCACCAGAGACAGGTCGCGGTCGAGGTCGATGGTGGCGGGCAGCCCGTTCACGAGCTGCACGAGCCGGCGCTCGTATCCCTCGGGCGCCTGCACCCCGGGCGGGGGCGTCATCCGGGATCGGACCACGTCCGAGTACACGGCCATGTCAGGCGGTCTCCATGTCCGCGAGGGCGGCGACCCCGAGGCTGGCGACGTCCAGCAGCTTTCCGAGGATTCCCGGCAGCGGCATGTAGGCGAGCGAGATCGAGACATCGAGCGCCTCCCGGCGCCCGGCCGACGCCGTGAACGACAGGCTCTGGATCTGCATGTCGGTGCGGATCGTGAGCGCGGTGACCAGCACGAGGCCGGTGACCCGCCCGCCCGTGACCGACGCGAGCGCGCTCCCCCTCTTCCCCACCTCCGCGAGGTTCTCGAGCGCCAGCTTCCAGGCGAACCGCTCCCGCCCGATGAGGCTCCCCGACAGCGAGATCGTGTCGTCGTGGACCGCCACCGCCGCCTTGAGCCCGGACGACCCGATCGGCGGCAGCTGATACGTCTCCGACAGCGACAGGCTCGTGACCGCGTAGAGCGGCACCGTGACCAGCCCGTCCGAGATGATCGCCGAGGGCTTGCCCGCATAGGTTTGGAAGCTCTCGGCCATCTCAGTCCTCGTCCATGGCGAAGAGCTCGAACTTGTCAAGCAGCTTGAGGTCGTCGGCCAGATCCTCGACGCGGCCACCCTCGACACCCACGACACGCTTGATCCCGAGGTCCTTCAACGCATCGGCGATCTGACCGCGCACGATCGGGTCGTTCTCGACCGTGTCCTTGGACAGGCCCTTCGTGATCTGCTGGATGCGGCGGTTGGCCTCGGCCTGAAGCGGCAGCGCCTGGAGCAGCTCCGGCGGGTACTCGTGACCACTGGTGAGCAGGTCGACGAACATCTGATGGTCGGTGGCGGCGTTCTTCGGCAGGTTGCGCCCGAGCGCGCTCACCCGCCGCACTACCAGTTCGCTGAGCGCCTTGTTGTCGACCCAGATCGGCGGGCCTCCGCCCTTCGGGATCAGGATGATGTCCGTCCCCGGCAGCGTCACGTTGGCGTCGGGCGCCTTCATGACGATGTACTTCTTGCCCGCCCAGAAGCCGAATTGGTACTCCCCGTGGAGGCCGCGGTAGGTCCGCTGCAGGATCTCGACGTACTCCGGGAACTGCACCTTCGGCCAACTCGTGCGGCCGGCTCGGTACATCGTCCACAGCTGGCGCAGCATGGTCACGCCGCCATGCGCGGCGAGATCGGTGGCCACCTTCGACCGCCCGACCTCCTCTGCGAACAGCCCGATCTCAGAGCGCATGCCGCCGCTCGTGCTGTCGAGCCACTCCTGCGCACGTTCCTTGCGCGGGCTTGCCCACCGCTTGATCACGACAGGCGCGTCCCGGCGGAAGCCCTCCTCGTCGATGAGGTCCTTGACGCGCTCGACCTGCTTCAGGTACCTCTCCCCCTCGAGCGCCGAGGCGCGGCGGATCTTGTTTAGATCGGCCAGCGCGTTCCCCACGGACATGATCTCGGCATTCGGCGCGTTCGCCGCCTGCATGCGTCGTACCAGCTCGGACGTCGCGTCGGTGAGCGTGATCTGCTCCTCGGCGCGAATCGCGCGCCGCACGAGCGCGCGCTCCTCCTGGACCGCGCGGACCAGGGCGGCGTAGCCAGCGGGGTCCTCCTTCTTCATCCGGTCGAGGGCCGGAAGCTCCCGGTAACCCAGGCCGACCGCTTCGATCAGCTCGGCGTCCGCCGTCAGCGGCGTGCTGAGCTTCGCGGCGATCAGCCGGTCGAGCGCACTCGCCGCCGCGACCACCTTTTCGACGGAGAGCCCGCGTTCCTGCCAGGCCTTGACCGCCGCGTCCTTGGCGCCCGCGGTCGCGAACGGAGGCACGAGGAGCACGCCCAGGGTCTCGTTCGGCGCCAGTGTGGCCGCCTCGACCAGCACGCGCCCGTCCCTACTCGCGAGCACCTCGCGCGCGCGGATGCTCCCACCCGCGCCGACCAACAGATTCGTGCGGGGCCCGGCCGACTCGGCGGCGGCGCGGGCGCGGTTCGCCGCCGCGACCGCCTCCATGGCCGCGTCCACGACTTCCTTGTCGAGGGCCAGGTCGCGCAGCGCCAGCGCGAGCCGGCCCGCCTCGACCTTCGCGGCGGCGCCGTCCGCCGCGATGGCGCGGCGCACCAGCTCTGGCTGGAGCTCGGCCACCCGCAGCAGCGCCGCACCGTGACTCACGGGCTCCGTGCCGCGCGGCTGCCTCAAGAGCTCCGCGACCGCCGCCCGGCCCGGCCCGGCCGCTCCGAGTACGATCACCTCGGCCTCGGACAGGCCCGCGGGCAGGAGCAGCAGTGGCTTGGGCGCGGGCAGCAGCCGGAACATCGGCGCGCCCGTGCCGGCGCTGAGCGTCAGCACGCCGCCGCCCTGGCTCCGGACCGTATAGCCGGCGCCCTTCAGCTTCGCCTCGAGCAGCTTGGGCGACGAGCCCGGCTGCGCGGGGTCGTACTCGTACACGCCGCCCGGCCGCTGGACGAGCAGCGCGCCGCCGACGGCCTGGCCCGGCGCGGGTAGCCGCCGCACGAGCGACGGGTCGTACTCCATCGAGCCGAAGCGCTGTTTCCACGTGGCCATGCCGTCGGCGTAGCCGGCGAGGCCGTTCTTCGTCGTGCCGAGCTGTGCGTGGATCTCCTCCGGCAGCGCGGACATCCGCCTGAGCGCCGTCTCGAGCTTGTCGCACAGCGCCACGCCGCGCTTCTGAAGTGCGTTGAACTGCGCCTTCGACCCCGGGTTGTCCATGAACTGGCGGAACTCGGTGGCCCACTTCAGCGTCTGCGGATTGAGCTGCGAGATCTCAAGTGCCAGCTCGTTCGCGGCCAGACCGCGGAGCCGGGTGAGCATCGCCCTGCCGCCGATCGCGGCCATGACGCCGTTCAGCACCACGCCGGTCGCGATCGACGCCGCCTCGGCCTCGCCGAGCGGCTGTTGCTCCTGCCCGCTCGCGGCCACCCCGAGCCGCGAGATCAGGACCGGCAGCCCCGTGGTGACGACGGTCTGGGTGCCGAGGATCGCTATCAGCTGCACCGTGGGACGGCCGCGGAAGAGCGCGAGCGCGCCCACCTCGATCACCTGGCCCAGCACGTGGAACGCGCCGAACATGATGAAGTTGTCCACCGTCTCCGTGAGCAGCTTGCTCGGGTCCGTCGGCTTGTCGAGGAACACCGCCTGCCCGAACGCGTTGATCGCCGTGAACACCGCGGCCTCCGCAAACGTGACACGCGTGATCGAGATCGCCGTGCCTCCGACGCCGACGAACTTCTTCGTGATCAGGAGCGCCGCGATGTTGATCGCGATGCCCTCGATCAGCTCGCGCCGCTGAGCCGACCGCAGCTCTCGGGCGATGCGTTCGATGTCCTTGTGCCACCAGTCGATGTTCCGGGCGATCTGGGTGAGCTCCTCCTCGCCCGGGACGGGATCGAGCTTCGGGTGGTCGAACTCCTCGACGAACTTCTTCCGAAGGTCTTCGATCCGCTGCATCCAGCGGCGGTGCTCGCTCCCGCTGCCGATGTTGTACGGCTCGTGCATGTACTTCTCGAGCTCGAGAGTGGCCATGTACAGGCCCAGCACCGGTACGCGGGCTGCCGCGATCCCGACCTTGGCCTCGATGGCGAGCAGCTTCGCGAGGTCGTATGCGTCCTCCGCGATCACGTCGAGCTCCGCCCCGAGCCCGCCGATCTCCTGCTTGAGGCGCTCGGCGCGTCCGTAGAACGGCACCCGCACGTCCTCCCACGGCCGGTTCCACATCACGCGCTCGTAGTAGGGGCTGATCGCGTGCAGCTCGCCGGCGTCGCGGCCGATCTCGATGATCACGGCCCGTAACCGCGCGACTCGCCGCTCGCCTGCGGTGGAGCGCCAGCTCGCCAGGCCCTCGGCCAGCTCCTGCTGGATTTCCTTGAGCCGCGGCGCGCTGGGCAGTGGACAGGTGATCAGCGCCCGGAGGGCCGCGGTGCGCGTCTCGAGGAGGACCTTCACCTCCTCCTGGGTCTCGGCGGCCTTTCCGAACGCGTCGCGGTAGATCGCCAGCAGGCCGTCGAGCTGCACGATCGCGGCGGAGGTGGCGAACGTCAGCCGAGTGGCGCCGCGAACGTCAGCCTCCAGCTCGGGGAGCATCTTCGCGATCCGCTTGTCGTCCGCATAGGTGCGAACGATCCCGGCGAAGCCCTGAACGTTCGCCGGCCGCTCATCGGCTGCCTTCAGGAGCTGAGGATCCGTCGTCTCCGGGCTCTTGTGCAGGTACTGGACCAGTTCGATCCACGCCTCGCGCCACGCGTCCAGCAGGCCAAGCAGCGTCCCCATCGCCCCGACGGGCGGGCTCGCGCCGAGCTTGGCCTCCGGGATCGCGCGCGCGATCCGGTCGATCGCGCCGAGCAGCGGGGCGAAGCCCTGGCGGATCATCTCGTCGATCTTGAAGTCGCACTCGTCCCGGACGATTACCTCCGCGGGCGGCGCGAGCATGAGGCCCTGCATCAGCTCGCGGAACCGCCCCGGGTTGCCCTTCCACAGCTCGCGAAGCGCCTGGATGGCCACCTGTGTCGGGCTCGCGTCGTCGGCCCGGATCGCCATGAGCGTGAGCCACACCGCCACCTCGTCGCCCTGGCGGGCCGCCTCGCCGATGTCGAGCATCGCGAGCCCGCGCTCCGTGACATCGGAGCTCTGAAGCCGCGCCAGGATCGCCTGCGCGTCGATTTCGCCGGCGGGCGGCGTGGCGGCCACCGCACGGGCGGTTTCGCCCCCGCCCAGCCCAAACGGCCTGAGATCGATCCGGTCTTCGACCCCGCCTGCCGTCGCAGACTTCCGGATGGCAGCCTTGATGCGCTCCTCCAGCCTCCGCCGGTCGTCAGCCGACATCTGTGCGAGCGCCTCACCGCTCCACTCGATGGTGACCTCGCCCAGGACGTGGTCGCGGTCCTGGAGGGCCGGCACCTGCTTCGCAGTCCTCACCACCTTCGCCGTGGAGGTGCTCACCGCGCCGTCCACGTCGTCCGCGCGGCCGGACAGAGCCACCGGATCGACCTTCAGGTCGATCGGCACCGCGACGGTCGTGGAGTCGCCCACGTCACGCCCCGCGCAGCGCGTTGGCCAGCTTCGCCAGCGCGGCGTCCGCGATCGCGTCCGCGTCGACCGCCTCGCCCCCAAGCACCTCTACGTGTACCGGGAAGCGATACTCGACGTAGGTTCCGTCGGCGGTCGCGCCCACAACGGGCGCGGGCGGCCCGGCCGGCTCGCGCGCGAGCGGCTCTGGCTCGTCCGCCATCGCCTACGCCCCGACGCGCGCCTGCGTCTGGTCGTTCGTCTGTGCGCTCGCGCCCATGCTGAAGCCAGAGAACGTGGCCGTCGGTGCGCCGCTCGGCGTCGCCGTGGTGGGCACGCAGCTCGTGATGATGCAGTCCGACATCACCACGTTCGCGAACGCCCAGTCGTCGCCGACCTTCTCCTTCAGCACCACGTCGAACGGTGTCCCGTTGAGCGCGAGCACCGTCAGCCTGGCGGCCACGTCGCCGATCGCCTTGACGGTCAGCGAGAACGTGATCGCCTGCGGGGTGTAGACCACGCCGCAGTGCGTCTTCTCGATCGAGTGGATCGCCTCGGCGTTCAGGGCGAACGTGGGGGCGATCGTCTCGATGGGCGATACCTCCACGTCCCCGGTTCCGTCGTTGTAGGTGACGACGAGTCTGGTGTCCTTCCAGTCGGCCATCGCTAGAGCCGCCTTTCTCTGGTCACGCGTAGACCAGGCTGAGGTTCACGAGCAGGTTGTGCACGGCCGGGCCGTACGTGATCTCGACGTTCATCTCGACCTGGCGGGTCTGGCGAGCGTCGCGGATGATCGCCGTGTCGACGGCCGACCGGGCGGTCTCCGGGATCAGGATCGCGTCGAGCACGGGGATCACGACCTTGAAGCCGTCGATCATCTCCCGGCGCTGCGCCAAGCCGAGGATCGCCTCCGTGCGGAGCCGCACGCCCATCAGGCCGGCCTTGGTGATCCGGGCGTCCCCGACGCTTCCGATCAGGCCGGCCTTCAGGTCGAACTCGATCTGGTCGAGCGTCCGACATATGTCGATGTAGAAGATCTTGTCGCTGGTCGTGTAGCAGCGGCCCTCGCCGAGGAACAGCCCCTCGCCGGGGATCAGCGCCGGATCGAGCACCGGGATGACCATGTTGTTCGAGAGCTGCTTCACCTCGGTGCCGCTGAACAGCGACTTCGGCGGGATCTTGAATCCGCCGACCGACTTGAGCACGGCCGAGATGTGCGGCGGGTAGCCCGCCACCGCGGCCATCGCGGCGGTGGCCACGTCCGCCTGCTGGCCGCCCGGGGTAACCGCACCCCGCGCCGCCACCAGCACCATCCGGTAGCCGCTCGTCTTCAGGGCGCCGTAGTTGGTCTCGACCTTCGACGGGTAGTCCGGCGTCTGGTCCTTGAGCAGGCCGGGGTCCACCATCGCGAAGCCCATTCGCCTGTTGCCGTCGGCCGACACGGAGGTCACGTGGTCGAGCAGAGCCAGGAGGCGCGGGTTCGCGGTCGTGCCCAGCGCCGGCTCCGCCGCGAGCGAGACCATCGTGATGTCGTCCACGCCCTCGATCGTCGACAGGGCGGCCTTGTAGTCCGGAATGCCGCTCCCGTCCACCGACACCCTGACCCCGTAGATCTTCGAGGGCCGCGGGTCCTGCTGGAGCGCGATGTTGAGCGACGACTGGAGGTCGCCGGTGGCCCCGAACTTCGTCTTCACGTCCTTCGAGTCGCCCACCTCGGTCGGCTCGTTGGATGTGCCGGCGCTCGCGACCCCCACGATCGCAACCACGCCGGGTGCGCGCTTCGCGATCGCCTTGAGCCCGTCGAGGTTGATCCTGACGTCAACGAACGGATATGCGGGTGGTGCCGCTACGGCCATTCGGTGTTCCTCCTGTCGAAGTGGTGGTTCACGGGACAGGCACCAGGCCGATCCCCTCGCGGGCCATCCACTCGCCCGCCTTCGTCCGCCGTTCTGTCTCGTCCTGGCCGGGCCAGTCGCCGTCCGTGAAGATGGATTCGGGCACGACCCACGCGACCACGATCGGCACCCGCGGGCGCGAGCCGTTCGACTGCGGGCGCTCCACGCCCACGCCGCCTAGGCGCTCCCTCACCCTCGCGGTGTCCTGGAGCAGGTTCGCCACGGCAAGGGGGGCGTTCCGCACGAGCAGCGCGACCGTCACGGGGAGCGGCCTGCGCTGCGTGGACACCGCGGCCGGCGCGTCGAAGGTGAGCGACATGAGGGCGGTCGCGAAGTCCGGGGCCTGGGCGTTCTGGAGGAAGTTCCCCACCGACGTGGCGCCGGCCCCGTCCACGAGCGCCCTGATCCCGTCCTCGTCGAGCGCGAACGGCGTGGTGGTGTCGCCGAACTGCTGCCTCAGGCTGGCCAGCAGCTCGTCACGGCGGCCGTCCTCGAGCGCGCTCCCGGACGGCAGCGCGCCCCCGTTCGCGGCCGCCACAGCCGCGTCGATCTCGTCCTTGTCCGGCCACGCCACGCGGGCGTCGATGATCGGCTCCCCCACGTCGGCGTAGCGCGCGAGGATCGACCCGCGCCAGAGCGCGTCCACGCGCGGCGCGTCCGACGCGAGCCCGGACACCTGGAAGCGCGCCTCCGTGCGGTCTGCCCCGCCGGCCGCGGACCAGGTGCCGTCCACGAACGCCAGCGACGGTGGCGCGAAGCCCACCTCGAACTCGTCGAACAGCGGCGCGTACTTGCCCTGGAGCGGCCCCATCGTGTCGACGTCGTAGGCGCAGGCCAGGAGCTGCTCGAGCGCCGTCTGGTCGAACACGCCCGCGCGTGTCGTCTCGTCGGCCAGGAGGACGAGCGTGGCGTCCTCGAAGTTCACGCCGTCTGCCCCGGCTCGATGGCGTGCTCGATGTGCTCGCGGGTGACGGATCCGATCTCCACCGGGGTCGGTAGCAGCTTGTAGACGATGCCCGCCGGTCCATCTCCGATCACAACAAGGACCCGCAGGCGCATGAGGTCCTCCACGGCCTCACGCAGCTCCGCGAGCTCGCTGCGCTCGGCCCGCACCATCACGAGGCGCCGGCCCCGCGTCTGCGCCGACGAGAGCAGCGCCGCGGCGGGCCGGTTGGACGTCAGGCGCTCGACGCCGTCGCCCCCGTAGACATCGGCCACGATGTCCTCGATCAGCTGTGGCACGTTGATCAGAAGTGCCGGAGGAGAGGCTTCCGCTGCATCCACGCATCCGATCCGCCGACTATCGCCGGGCGTGGCGGGCGCCGGAATGGGCCATTGGGACGATCTTGGATCCGGGTCGGATCCGCACCCGTACGGATCGGACGATCTAGATCCCGGCCACGCGGCGGGTCTCGCGGAGCCGCGCCACCGCCTCGCCGCGCCGGCTCACGTGCAGCTTCTCCAGGATGTTGTGCACGTGGTTCTTCACGGTCGGGAGCTCGATGCAGAGCCGGCTCGCGATCTGCTTGTTCGAGAGCCCCTGATCGATCAGGCCGACAATCTCGCGCTCGCGCCGGGTCAGCGCCGCGGCGGCGGCGTCGCGCGGGCGCCGGGTGGCAAGGAAGCGCACGTGGCGAAGCAGGCTGGAGGCCACCTGCGGGGAGCAGTCGAGCTCGTCGTGGGCGGCGTGCCACACGGCGTCCGCCACCTCGCGGTGGGTCGCCCCGCGGGTCACGAAGCCGGCGATGCCGGCCTCGGCGAGGGGCAGCAGCTCCTCGGTCGTCTCGCTCACACCCAGCGCCACGATGCGCGCACGCGGCATCAGCGCCACTGCCTCGCGCACAGCCGCCGGCCCCTCTCCGATCGCCGTGTCGAGCAGGACGACATCGGGATCCCGACCCTCGATCGTGATGCGCTCGTCGCGGCCGAGAAGCATTTCGAGACCCTCCCGCAGCAACTCGATCTCGCTGACGATGAGGACCCCGATTGTCATGGCTCGGTTCGAATCTCGCACCTTCGGGATTTCGGTGTCAATGGGCTGAGCGCTTAATGCGCAACCCGCAACCGGGAACCCATGCAATCCAGCGCTGGTTCCACGCCTCAACGACCAATGCCGGACGCTTCAGCTCTGTTCGCGCCGCCGCCAGAGGCGACCATGCCAGTCCCGATCCTCGCCAATCCGGAGGCGGCCTTCTTCAAGCCGGTGGGATGATCAAGGCGCTGCTCGATCTGCCCGCCCCCTTGCATGAACGACTGTCGCGGGCCCTCGATACAGGGTTGGTGTCGGCGCCGTACGCGCCCACGGCGCTTCGCTCCGCGCTCGGCATCAGCGACGTCGACGGCGTCCGTGATGCGCTCGAGCAATGTGCAGCCCGAGGCATGGAAGGAGCGGCGCGGGCGACCGCCCTGTCGATGGTCGACCAGGCAGTCGCGCGAATCGATCGTTCCGATCTCGTCTGGTCAGGCCGCGGGGTCCCCGGCCTTCACGCGCGCGACACCCGCCGCGTGTACGACGAGCTGGTCGCCGCCGCAGAGCAGTCGATCTGGCTCTGCACGTACGCCTACTACGACGGGTCGAAGGCGTTCAAGTCCCTGGCGAAGCGGCTCGACACGACGTCGTCGCTGAAGGCCACCCTGCTGCTCAACATCCAGCGCAAGCATGGCGACACGACTACCGCCGAGCAACTGATCGTCAAGTTCGCTGAACGCTTCCGCAACAATGACTGGCCCGGCAAGCGGCAACCGGAGGTGTACCTACGACCCGCGGTCGCTCGACCTCGAAGGAGAAGGCACCGTGCTCCACGCGAAGGCCATCGTGGTCGACGACGAGACGGCGTTCGTCACTTCGGCGAACATGACCGAGGCGGCCTTCGACCGCAACATCGAGGCGGGCATCCTGTCACGCGACCGCACGCTGGCTGCGAGCCTGTCGAAGCACTTCCGCGTGCTAGTTGAGCGGCAGCTCCTGCTTCCGCTTCCATGAGCCTTCTCTTGTAGCCGAATCCGTGCTTCTTGGACCAATGGAAGTCCTACCGGACCCGCATCCCCTCCAGCTCGCATTCGTATGGCAGGTCCGGCGTGAAGACGCGCAGTACCCCAACCGCGCGTCGGCCGCCATACGCGCATCGCATCACTGGGACCCCGCCAAGGACACCCGGCATGACAAGCGCACCCGACGGGGTGCGAACGTGAGACATCGCAGTTGCATCACGCGAGCTACGCTCGGTCGATGGCTCAGTGCTTCTGCGGGTGCGGGCGACGGGTCCGCTTCGCGAACAGGCGCTTCTCGAAGTGGGGCGGAGAGACAACCGCGACTTTGGACCGTTTGCGGAATGGCATCCCCAGGCTCGCGGAAGGTTCGGAGGAAATGGCTCTCACGCTGAAGTTGATCGAACAAGGCGAGAACTTCCAAAGGGTCTTCCGTGACCTCATTCACGGGAACATCGTTGCGCCGCCCGTCGCTGAGGGTATGGACTTCCGGCGGGCGTTCCATCTGTGGGACTCGGCTGCATCCGAGACAGCTCAGGCGATCTCCCGGTTGCCGCCTCCCCCGAGGAAACAGGTGGCCGGACTCCCATGCCCGGCTTGTGGATTGGCGGCCGGTGATGTGGAACAACGCGGTGAGACACGGACGATTCCCTGGAATCTCGTTGTGCGGGCCCGGACTTCCGGAGGCAGCGACGTCTACGTGTGCGAGGCCTGCGCCAAACCGCTTGAAGCGACAGCCTCGGGCTACCAGGCCTCGCCAGCGGCGGCGGAGGCGATGCAGGAACTGACGGGGCTGTACCCGATGCCCGTGGTCGCGATCGAGACGGAATGGACGGCTATGACTGCCAGGACCGCTGACGGCCTGCAACCGGTGCGTCCGAACGATGATGGGCCGATTCTCTTGCTCCGCCCCGATGACAACGACACCAAGTACCGACTAATGGACGTCTCGATGGCCGACATGTTCCCGCCCGAGATGCTCAGAATCAACGCGGCGCTGAACGCGCTCCTGCGGTCGGAGAAGACGGACAAGCCACCGACGCCCTGAGAGTGTCGCCCCGGTGGCCCGACCCGCTAGGAGTGCGTCCGGCTAGGCCCTGATCATTTCGTCGCGGGTGTCCGGGAAGCTCATCCGGCTCGCCCAAGCGCTCCCGGATCGTCAGAAAGTTGAAGCTCATCGGTGCGAAACGTAACGCGCGAACGCGGGGCCCGTTGAATCGCGCGGCCCCATGCATGAGTGGTCGTCTTGTCCAGTGAGGCGCGGCTCCGGGCAGGCCCTTAGCGCTCCAAGGGTGGCCCCAGGGGTGGCCCCACAACCGCGTCATTCCCCCCTCATCGGACGATCAGGGGGGCCAAATCGGCTCAGGAAGCGGGCCTCTCCTAGTGGGCCGGGCAGGACTCGAACCTGCGACCGATGGATTATGAGTCCACTGCTCTGACCACTGAGCTACCGGCCCCTGCGCCGGGATTCTCGCAGGGGAGCGGGCGGGCGCCGGGTCAGCGGCCGCGGATCTCCGGATCGCGCAGGTGGAGGACGATGGAGTGCAGGAACGTCCTGTCCGGCGAGTCCGGCAGGCCGCCCAGCGCGGATTCGAACTCGGCCAGGGCGGCGCCCGCGAGCCCGTCGGCGAACGCGCACGCGTAGTCGACCGAGCCGTTCTCCTCCAGCAGGCCCGCGACGCGCTCGATCCGTTGGCCGCGCGAGCGTCCCGACGACTCTCCGGCCGCGCCCACCAGGCGCAGGGCCTCCTCCCTGGCCGCCTGCGGAGCGCTACTCAGAAGGTGGATCAGGGGAATCGTCGGCTTGCCCTCGATGATGTCGCTCCCGAAGTCCTTGCCGTGATCCTCCAAGCTGTCGGTCACGTTCTCGACGTCATCGCGGATCTGCAGGACCGCGCCGAGGAAGAACCCGAAGCGGGCGATCGCCTCCAGGTCGGCCGTACCGCCCGAGCCGAGCAGCGCTCCCACCCGCAGCGGGTGAATGGCCGAGTACCAGCATGTCTTGTCGAGCACGAGGCCGAGGTAGTCGTCCACATCGACCCCGAGCAGGCCTCGCTCACGCAGGCCGAGCTCGAGCGTGTGCCCTGCGATGGTCCGCCGCGTGAGGTGGTCGAACTCGGCGAGGAGATCGAACGCGAGCCGCGGGTGGAGGGCCAGCGACTCGTCGAGCAGCGGCCCGAGCGCGGACCAGGCCAGGGCGTCGCCGGCGCTCAGGGCCCGGGGGATCCCGTGGCGAACGTGCAGGGCCTCGCGGCCCCGCCGCGTGAGCGCCCCGTCGCAGATGTCGTCGTGGACCAGGAAGGCGTTGTGGAGCAGCTCGATGGCCACCGCGGCGGCCAGGGCATCGTCGTCACGGCCGCCGTGCGCCCGGCAGCTCGCGAGGCAGAGCGCAGGACGGATGCCCTTGCCGGGCCGCAGCGGGTAGTCGCTGACCAGGTCGTAGAGCTCGTCGCTGAGACCGTCGCCCGAGAGGTAGTCGAGCAGGGCCTCGCGAGTCCGGCGCCCGTCGCTCGCAAGAGTGGCGGCCACGAGCTCGGGCCCGGTGGGCGCAGCGACGGCCGTCACGACGCCTTCTTCTTCGGCGCCTTCTTCTTCGGCGCCTTCTTCTTGTCGTCGTGAGGCTTCTTGGGACGGGGGTCGGTGCGGATGACCTCGAGCTCGAGCAGAGCCCACGCCCCGTCGCGCCCGGCCTCGGCCGACTCCCGCCCGCGCGCCCCCTCGGCGCGGGCCGCGATCACGCCTCGATACATCCCCGCGTGGGCGTCAGCGGGGATCGCGACCGTCACCGTGGGCGTGTCTGAGCCGCGCGGCCGAAGCCGCTCAACGCGTTCGCCGCCGTGGACGTCGACCGTCACCGCGTCCGCCGGAAATCTCACCGGCCGCCCCGATCAGCTCCGTGACCTCGAACTCGATCTTGCGCAGGGCTGACGCGCCCGTGTTGGTGATCCGGAACTCGTCCGTCACCGCTGTGCCGGCAGGGCCCCTCAGCCCGAGCACGGGCCGCTCGGGCGGCAGGGCGCCCGGCCGGCGCACCCGCACGTGTTCCGACACGTCCTTGAGCGAGTCGGCCACGCGAGCGAGCACCTCCGCGATCAGCTCGGCGAGGTCGGCGTCGGCCCCGCCCGCCGGCGGAGCGCCGCCGGTGCCGGCTCGCCGGGCCCGCGTCTCGCTCGGATCACCGGCACGGGGGTTGCGGCGCATGCTCTCCCCCAGGCCGTCGATTACGAGCTCGAGCGCCCGGTAACCCGCGGCCACACCCTCGCTCACACCGGCCACCAGGGGATCCACGGGACGCCGCCGGGATGAGCCTTGGTCGTCTGCCATGCGCTCCTCCTTCCTACGGGCCCTCGAACCCGATGATCGAATCCACCCTGCCCTCGGCCTTCTGCCTGCGATGGATCGCGTTGGCGGCGAGCATGCCCGAGATGACCGCCCCCTCGACGTATCCGGCGTTGAGCCCACATGCCGTCCAGTCGCCGACCGCGTACAGGTTCTCGAAGCCCGTGTCGTCGGGCTTGATCCGGTAGCGGCTCGATCCCGGGACGGAGAGCACGTAGCGCTCCGACGGCTCGACGTTGGCCCGCAGGTACTGCTCATCGAGGCGTGCCGGGCCCGCCGGCACCCCGGGCGCCACCAGCAGGCCCCACTTGAAGGCGCGGCTGGCCGTGTCCACGGCGGCGGGCCACAGAGAGCCCACGTCGTGGGTGAGAAAGCGCAGCGCCTGCTGCTTGACCAGCTCGTTCTGTGCGGTGAACCAGGCATCTTCCTGGCCGGGGACGGGTGGGGCCGAGTCGGCCAGCACGTTGCAGAAGTAGGCGACGGTCTTGGAGCCCGGCACGTTCTCTCGGGCCACGAGCTGGGGCATGTCCGCCCACGTGTCGTAGGGCTCGACGAAGCCGCTGACCACGATGCCCGAGTCGACGTCGGCGAGATCGGTGGCAGCCGTGTTGAGCCAGAGCTGCATCGCCTGGGTCGGCACGGTCCTCAGATGATCCACGGCGTCCTTCCAGCGCGGCTCCGTCGTGAGCTGCGGTGCCACGTTGAGCACGCAGCTCACCGGCAGGCCGAATACCACGAGCTCGAAGCCGTCGGCCCCGGCGGCGCCGCGCACGAGCGTCTTCTGCCCGACCCTGGAGTCTGCCCGGCCTGCGTACCACGACTCGTACTTGGTCGCCGGAAGCCCCGGCGGCCCGTTCGAATCCAGGAGGGGCCCGGGGTCGGCCGGCCATACCGGTGTCGGCGTGGTGGCGGTGGCCTTGGTCACCCAGTCCTCCGGCGAGAGCCCGGGGGCGACCTCGGCCTGGACGTCGATCTCGATCTCCTGCACGCGTCCGCCGGCGACCCGCAGCTGCTCGACCCTGTGGAAGAAGCGGATGTCGACTCCGCGCTTGCTGAGGAGCTCGTAGAAGGGCAGGAAGACCACGTCGCCCATCCCGGAGTTCATCCTCCACATCAGCGAGCCCCGGTAGGTGAAGAAGGCCCGCAGCAGCCCGCGCAGCGCGGTCCCGGCGGCGCAGGACGGCCGCTGGGGGTCGCCGTCCTCGTAGGCGAAGCCGAGGTCGTAGACGATCCCGCGGATCAGTCCGCAGTCGATCGACTCACGGGCCGCGCCGTGGGCCAGCAGCCAGTCGCGCAGGTCCACGTCCTCGATTGCGTCGAAGCTGTCGTGCTCCACTACGTCGTCCTCGATCGCGCCGCGCACCACGGCAAGCAGCAGATCGACCACGTAATACGCGCGGCGCGCGGAGTCGTGGTAGCGCACGAACTCGTCGTAACGGCGGCGGGTGAAGTCGACGCCGGCGTCGAGCGCGCGGACCACCATCCCGAGCGCGAACCGAACGGTACGTTCGTCGAAGGCCTCCTCGGCGAGCGCATCGAGCAGCTCGGCGGCGGCGTCCAGCAGCCGCTGGATGTCGCCGCCCAGCGCGGCACGCAGGAGCTCGACGGCATCGTCGAGATCCGCCGGACCCGCCGCGGGCTCCCCGCCGGGCGCGCCGGAGATCTCCAGCTCCGGGCCGGCCTGCGTGAGCGAGCCCGCCACGTCGGCGGCGAGGCGCAGGCAGCGCACGAGGTAGAACACCACCGACCAGCGATCCGGACGCTCATCGGGGTCGCGCGGGTCCGGCTCGAGCCAGGGCCGGTCGTCGTCGTCGTCGAAGAGATCGGCCAGCCAGAGCTTCCAGGAGCAGCCGTCGTGATCGGCCACCGCGAGGTGGTCCAGACGGCTGAAGCTGGTCTCGACATCCTTGAACGCGAGGTCCCAGCGCGGCTGAGGGTTGTCTCCCTCGGCCAGCGAGTCGAGCTCCTCGTGAGCGCGGTTGAGCAGCTGGAAGGCGTTCTCGTAGAAACCGAACCACAGGTGCAGGCCATGCTCCTCGATGCGCAGGTCCTGGCCGCGCCCACAGGCTCCCTTGCCGCCGAGGCGCCATCCTTGCTGGTAGAGGGTGATTGACTCGAAGTGGTCCTTCCAGCCGGGCTTGGAGAGCTGGAGCGCGGCGCTCACGGCTCCCGCGCCGCCGCCGAGAATCGCGATGCGCGGCTTGTCCATCAGCGGGCGACCGCCGGCGCGTGCCTCACGTCTGCGCCCGCCAGACCTCGTCGCCGAGCTGGATGTCGAAGTCGAGCGCTGCCCGGAACGCGAGCGTGGGCTCGAGCGGCGTGCCGGCCTGGACCCCGACGTCGGTGGCGATCGGATGGCTGTCCCAGTTCTGGATTGTGATCTCGAACAGCGCCGGATCCAGCGACTTGTAATTCGCCGACAGCGGGTGGACCGACAGCGGCGCCTCGAGGATCGCCTGGTAGCACGCCTTCGTGGGACAGGAGGCGTCGCGGAACTGCTTGAGGAAGAGGAGATTGGGGTTGGCCACCAGGTCGGCGACCAGATCGCCGGGAGCGCTGGCCAACTCGCGGCCCGAGAGGGTGTCGAGCACGCGGCGGGCGGCCCAGGCGGGGACGGTCGCCGCCGAAGTGGGCGACGGCGGCGGCGAGGTCTTCGGGGTGATCACCGCCGACGACGGCGGCGCCGGGCCGAACGGGATCTCCGTGTCGATCTCGAGCTTCGCCTCCAGGTGGCCACTGAGCGCTTTGAACGCTTCCGATCCCTGGCCGGTGACCCCCGCGTCCCCGGCGCTCGCGGCCGCCCGCTCGGCCCCGATCATCGGCCGCTGGGTCGCCTGGGCGGCGGCACCGAAGTGATCGATGGCCTCGGCTTCGACGATCGTCTCCCCTCCGTCCCACAGCGCGTCGGGAAAGCCGTCCGGAAACTCGCCCATCTGCTTGGGGTAGCCGAAAACCTCGCGTCCGCTCGCCACGGCCTGACCCGGGGTGACGAAGACGTAGGGCAGGTACCAGAGCAGGCGGCCGGCCACGGCGCAGTCCGCGACCAGACACCAGACCGAGACCTCGAGCTCCGACACATAGCCGCGCGCGCTGTCCGGCTCATCGGTGGAGGTGAGGGAATCGATCTTCGCGAAGACGACGACGATGCTCGGGTGGGCGCAGCGATAGTCCACCCCGCCGTTCGACGGCTCGCATAGGTCGTGGTGAAGCAGCGCGTCGATTGCCGGGCGCTCGGCGTCGAGCACGAACCCGAACAGCTCCGCGTGCTTCGCGGAGTACGGGGGACGCCAGACCTGGCGCCCGCCGCGCTCGACGTAGTCGGGAAGGTTCTCGGGGATCATGTCTGGCTCCCTCCGTCGAGTGCGTTCGCGAGCCCCTCTGACCGCTGCTCGGCGGCGAGCTCACTCGCTGCGCTGAGATCCGCCTCCACCGCGGCCGCTGCGCCGCCGCGCTCCCGCACCGCCCTCGCGCGCAGGCGCAGCAGCTCGACGTCCCAGAAACGCTCGCCGCTGCGGGCCGTCTCGGCGAGAAGCTCGTCCACGAGACGCGCGCCCTCGTCGAGCTCACCCACCGTCAGCCGCACCTCCGCGAGGCGGCCGGCGAAGTACGGCGTCATCAGCATCGGATGGAGCTGCCGGCCGCTCTCATCCCGCCCGGCGCCCCGCCAGGCCTCGACCATCGCGGCGAGCGTGGGCAGGCCTTCGTCGAATCGCCCGAGGCGACACTGGGCGATGCTGCGGTGCAGGGTGGCGGCGGCGAACCAGGTCGGGTAGTGGCGCTCCACGGCGATCTGCACCGCCCGGTCAGAACACTCGATCGCCGCCTCCGAGGCGCCGTCAAGCTCCGAGTGCCAGGCGAGGTTCGTGCTCACCCAGCAGGCCGTGAGCGCCGCCCCTCGGCTGCTCGGCTCGAGGGCATCGGCCAGTTCGCGCGCCTCCGCGGCGGCCTCCCTGCTCGCCTCCGCCTCGCCCAGGAACCACAGAGCGATGGAGAGAGTCGAGCGGGACACGATGCCGGAGTCCTCGGAGAGATCTGTGATCGGCTCGAGCCCGAGGTGCCGGGTGGCGCGCTCGAGCTCGGTCCGCGACTTCTCGAACTCCCCCAGATGCAGGGCCCGATAGCCGGCCACGAAGCCCGCCTCGAACCTGAAGCGGGGGTCCTCCTGCTCGTCGGCGATCCGCACGAGGCGCTTGACCAGCGCAGAGTCGGTGCGGTGCTCGCCCAACACGAACCAGTACGACGAGGTGCCCCACAGGGCGGGAAAGAGCGTGGCGCTGTCGCCGAGGCGCTCGCCCAGCGTCACCGCGCGCTCGAACGCAGCGCGAGCGTCGGGCGACGTATAGCCCTCGAGCGTCGAGAGCGTGGTGCCCAGCCCCAGCTGCACATCGAGCTCGAAAGCCGTGCGCGCATTGTCGTCCGGCAACCCGTCGAGCGCGCGGAGACCGCGGCGGAACAGCTTCACGGCCTCGGTGTTCGCCCCGCCGGTGGCCGCCAGGCGGCCGGCCTCGAGCCACCGCCTCGCGGCCTGGCCGTGCTCGCCGGCCAGCTCGTAGTGGTGCGCCAGGTCTTCGGGCGCCGTCCCGGGACGCTCCGCGAGCAGCTCGGCCAGATCGCGGTGTAGCTCGGCGCGGCGCGACTCCAAGAGCGCTTCCAGCGCCGCCTCCCGCATCAGCCCATGACGGAACCGAACCACGTCCGCTCTGGGACCGCCGGTGCGCAGGAGCACCCGCCGGTCACAGAGCTCGTCGAGCAGGCGGTCGAACTCGCCCGCGGGCGCCTCGGTCAGGCTCGCGAGCACGTCCACGGAGAGGCCCTCGCCCGCCACCGCGATCTCCCCCAGGAGGCGCTTGGGCGCGGGCCCGAGCTCGTCCAGCCGCGCGGCCAGGAACACCGACAGCTCGAGCGGCGCGCCGGCGCGCCCGGAGGCCTCCTGAGCCGCACGCGCCTGTTCCTCGAGGAAGTAGGGAACACCGCCCGAGCCACTGACGATCCGGTCGAGGACGTCCGCGTCCAGGCCCGGCGCGACGGCTCGCACCAGCTCCTCCGCCGCCGCTCCGGTCACGCCCGTGAGCTCGAGCAGCTCCCCGGCGCCGGCCAGCTCGGGAAGCGGCTCACGAGCGGTGAGCACCACCAGCATCGGCGTGGCCGGGCGTTCGAGCAGCGCCCGCAGGAGCTCGAGCGTGGACGGGTCGGCGGTGTCCACGTCCTCCACGCAGAGGACGAGCCGGGAGCTCACGGCGATCGCCTCCAGGAGGTCGATCACCGCACCAAAGGTCTTCCTGCGCAGGTCCTCGGGCTCGAGGTCCACCGCCGAGCGCACTCCGAGCAGCCAGCCGTAGATCGGCACGACCTCCTCGGTCGTGAGCCGGCGGTTGGCCAGTTGCTCGAGCTGTCGCCGGATCGCGTCGAGCGACAGGGCGTCGCTGTCGCGCTCGCGCACCGACAGGCTGAAGAAGCGCGCCAGCGCACGGGCCACGGGCCTCAGCGAGCTCTCCTGGTGAAGACGTGAGCACGCGAAGGTCACGTGCGAGCCGCCGCTGGCGATCGCGGTGGCGATCAGGTGCTCGACGAGGCGGGACTTGCCGATCCCCGGCTCGCCGGCGAGGCTGATGATCTGCCGTTCGCCGCTCGCTACGAGCCGGCTCCAGGCCGCCCGCAGCACCGCCAGCTCGGCGTCGCGGCCCAGCAGCGGCGGGCTCGCGCCGCCGCGGGCCTCCAGGCGCGTCTCGGCCCTGGTCGGCCCGAGCACGGTGTGCAGGTGGACCGGCTCGGGGTAGTTGCGCAGGTCGACCGGTCCCACCGGGGAGGTATCGAACCAGCCCTGGATCAATTCGTTGGTCGCGTCGGTCACCCGAACCGTCATCTGCTCGGCGGTCGACTGCACGCGCGAGGCGATGTTCGGTGGGTCGCCGGCGATTTCCTCGGTGGCCCACGGATTCGCGTCCACGGGCCCGACCGCCACGACCCCGCTGTCCACACCGATCCTGACCTTCACGGGCACGCCGAAGGTCTCCTGCCACTCGGCTGCTCGGGCCTCGACCCCTTCGAGCATGGCGAGCGAGGCCAGCACGGCTCGGCGGGCATCGTCCTCGTGGGCCACGGGATAGCTGAACAGGGCGAGGATGCCGTCGCCGAGGTACTTGGTTACGCGGCCCTCGTAGCGCGTGACCGCGTCGACGCAGACCTCGAACACCTCGAGCATGAGCTCGCGCATCGCCTCCGGGCCGAGCTCAGCGGCGATCGCGGTGGAGCGGTGCATGTCGACCGCCACGACGGTGATCTGCCGCAGCTCGGCGCTGGCCTTGGTGAGAGTGCCGAGCCGCTGTCGCGCGGTGCCGACAAGGGCCGCGGCAGCGGTCTGGCTCGGATCCGCGGCAAGGGCCTGGGAGGCGTAATCGAGAGCCTCCAGCCACTGGGCACTTGCTCCGGCAGCCTCGGCCAGTGCGATCAACTCCGGAACTTTGTCCGCTATGCCTCGACCTCACCACGCGTGGCGCGCAAAGTCAAGAGCGCGCTGCTAGCTCGCCTTGGCCTTCCGTATGGCGTCGTCGAGCTCGGCCGCGCTGAACGCGCCCTCCAGCCGCGCAGCCACCTTGCCGTCCTTGCCCACCGTGAACAGCCAGGGCTCGGTCTGGAGGTTGAACTCAGTGAGCTGCGGGCGCAGGCCCTTGTCGATCATGTTGTCCCGGTAGACCTCTTGGTGGATGAAGTCCACCCCCTCGCCCTCGGCGGTCGCCTTGACCGACTCGGCGATATCCACCACCGGGCCGCACACCCGGCTCTGGCACAGCGCCGGGGTGGCGAAGATCAGCACCACCGGCTTCTTGCCCACCACGTCGGCGAAGTCGTTCGAGTGCATCGAGGACGGCGGGATGCGGGTGTCGATCGAGGCGATGTCGCCGCCGGCGTCGGCCTCGGTGGGCGTGTGGATGCGCGGCGCCGGGTCGCCTGGACGCGGGATCGTGTCCTCGGCGGTGTCGAGCACCGGCACGCGCGGCACGGCAGAGGTGGCGGCCACCAGGCGCTTGCCGACTCGCGCGATGCCGAGCACCTCGTACTCCCCCGGCGCGTCGAACGGGATCCGGGAGACGTAGACCGCCTTGGCCGAGTCGGGATCGGTGGCGGTCTGACGGCTCTGGAACTGCGGCCTTACCGCGAGGGACTCGAAGCGGGCCGGGTAGGGGCCCTTGGCCTGTCCGCCTCCCGCGGGCGCCACGTAGACGGCCACCGTCGCATTGGCGATCTGCGCCCGCGAGCGCGTGAAGAGGCCGAAGCCGAAGCGGTTCTCACCAGTGGTCAGCTGGGACACCGACGGAGCGAGCACCGGGCCGCCCTGCGGCAGCCCCCGGCCCAGCTCGGCCAGCGTCTTGCCGGCGGCCTTCGGGAAGTCCGCGGCCTTCGCCGGCGGCGGGGCCGGGTTGCCGCCGTCGTCGTCATCGCCGCCACAGCCGGCGATCACGGAACAGGCGAGGAGGGCGGCGGCGATTAGGGCTCGGCGAGTGGTCACGGGCAGGGAACTGTAGGAGACGCCCCGCGTTCAAATAGGGTTGCCCGCCCCCGGCTCGCCCGATTCGCCTCAGGAGGCTCATATGGAACGCGCAGCGCTCATCACCGGAGGTTCCAGCGGCATCGGCCTGGCCATCGCCAGGGCGCTGGGGCAGGACGGCTACGGGATCACTCTCTCCGCCCGGCGTCCGGACAAGCTGCAGGCCGCCGCGGAGGAGCTGCGCTCCGAGGGGATCGACGCCGTCGAGGTGGCCGCCAACATGGCCGACGAGGAGGACATCCGGCGCGTGGTGGCGGAGCACCGCGATCGCCGCGGGCGCCTCGACGTTCTGGTGAACAACGCCGGGATCGGCATCGGCGCGGCGGTGGCCGACACCGAGACCAAGAAGCTCGACCTCCAGCTCGACGTGAACCTGCGCGCGGTCTACCTCGTCGCGCGCGAGGCGATCCCGATGCTCAAGGAGGCGGGCGCCGAGCACGGCAAGGCCCTGATCGTGAACACGGCGTCGATCGCCGGCAAGTCCGGCCAGGGCTGGCTGTCGGCCTACTCGGCCACCAAGTTCGGCGTGGTGGGGCTGAGCCAGGCCATGCACAAGGAGCTCGCCGACGACGGCATTCAGGTCACCGCCCTGTGCCCCGCCTTCGTCGCCACGCCGATGACCGACTGGGTCGAGGGCCAGGTTCCGAAGGAGAAGATGATCCAGCCGCAGGACATCGCCGAGTCGGTGCGCTTCCTGCTGCGCACGTCCTCCCACTGCGTAGTGCCGGAGATCCAGTTCCTGCGGCGGGAAGACCGCGAGCTCTAGACCGGTTCGCGTTCGCGTTCGCGGTCGGCCGTCGGCGCGCCGGCGTGCTCGAGCTCGGCCAGGGCCCGCTCGTACTCGTCGAGGCGCCTGAAGGGCCGCAGCCACGCCCAGCCGGGCTGGTGGCGGAGCTCCGAGGCGCGGTGGCGCTCGCCGGTGAGGCGGCGCGGGCGCGGCCGGCGCGCGTGCAAGGGAGCGGCGGGCAGCGCCGGCGTCTCCTCGAGCAGGATGCTCGCCTGGAGCATCGCGGTGAGCGTGTTGAGCTCGCGCTCGGTGGCGGGACGCGGGTGCCGGCGCACCCCGGTGTAGCGGTCCCACGCGTGAGCGAAGCTCACGAGGCTCGTCCGGCCACCGTTGCGGTGCGCGGCGAGCATGGGGCAGACGCCGCCCGTGCGATCGGTGTAGGCGCCCACGATGATGCGGTTCTGCTCCACCCCGGCGAGCATCGCCCGCCGGGTGGTGAGCGGAAGGCAGTCGATCGCAGTGCGAAGGTCGCGCGCGGGACGGCGGCGGGTCATCTCGCGACGTAGGATGCTCGTGCCTGGCCAGGCTCGCAAGCCGCGAAAGGAGAAGTGCATGAGGCTCGGGTTGAACGTCGGATACTGGGGCCTCGGGATCACCTCCGAGCAGCAGCTCGAGCTCGTGCGGGCGGCCGAGGACGCGGGCTTCGACTCCGTCTGGGCCGCCGAGGCGTACGGCTCGGACGCCGCCACCGTGCTGGCCTGGCTGGCCGCCCAGACGTCGCGCATCAGGATCGGCTCGGCGATCTTCCAGATGCCGGCGCGCTCTCCCGCGATGGCCGCGATGACCGCGGCGACGCTCGACCAGCTCTCCGGCGGGCGGATGATCATCGGGATCGGCTCGTCGGGTCCGCAGGTGGCCGAGGGCTGGCACGGCCAGCGCTTCGCCAAGCAGCTGCAGCGCACCCGCGAGTACGTGGACATCGTCCGCAAGGCGCTGGCGCGCGAACGGCTCGTCTACGAGGGCGAGCAGTACACGCTGCCGCTGCCCGACGGTCCCGGCAAGGCGCTCAAGCTGATGATCGGCCCGGTGCAGGAGCGGATCCCCATCTACGTGGCGGCTATCGGCCCCAACAACATGCAGCTCACCGGCGAGATAGCCGACGGCTGGATCCCGATCTTCTTCTCGCCCGAGCACGTGGGCGAATCCCGCAAGCTGCTGGAGGAGGGCGCCCGGCGGGGCGGCCGCACACTCGACGGCGCGTTCGACATCGCCCCCACCGTCAACGTGAGCATCGACGACGACGTGGACCGCGCGCGGGACCAGATGCGGCCCTTCATCGCCCTCTACGTCGGCGGGATGGGCTCACGCGAGCGCAACTTCTACAACTCGCTGGTCCAGCGCTACGGCTTCGAGGACGCCGCGAAGGAGATCCAGGACCTCTACCTGGAGGGCAAGAAGGAGGAGGCCGCCGCCGCGGTCCCGGCCGAGCTGATCGACACGATCACGCTCGTGGGGCCCCGCGACAAGATCCGCGACCGCCTGGCGGTGTACCGCGACGCCGGCGTGGGCACCCTGATCGTGAGCCCGGTCTCCTTCGATCCCGAGGAGCGCACGCGGATGGTCCGCGAGCTCGCGGAGCTGGCCTGAACCACCCCCGGCGCTTCCTGCTGGCCGCCTTCGGCGACCCGGGCCACGCCTTCCCGGCGATCGCGCTGGGCGCCGAGCTCGCCCGCCGCGGACACCACGTGACGCTCGAGACCTGGGGCCGCTGGCGCGAGCAGGCCGAGCGCGAGGGCATGCGCTTCTCGCCGGCGCCCGAGTACCAGGTCTTCCCCACGCGCGAGCGGCCGCTCAAGCCGTACGAGGCCGCCGTCAAGGCATCGTCGGTCACCCGCGAGCTGATCCGCTCGTTCGATCCCGAGGTGGTGGTGGCGGACATCCTGACGGTGGCGGCCGCGCTCGCGGCGGAGCTCGAGGGCCGCCCCTGGGCCACGCTCGTGCCGCACGTGATGCCCGCCGGCGAGCGCGGCTTCCCCGTCTACGCGGTGGGAGCGGTCTACCCGCGCACCGGCGCGGGCCGGCGGATGTGGGAGCTCACCCGTCCGTTGCTCATGCGCGGAGAGGAGCAGGGGCGGCGCGAGCTGAACGGTGCCCGCGCACGCGTGGGCCTGCCGCCGCTGGCCCACGTGCACGGAGGCATCTCGCGCGAGCTCGCCCTCGTGGCCACCTTCCCGCAGCTCGAGTACCCGCGCGAGGCGCCGCCCGCCGCCATGCGGATCACCGGCCCGCTGTTGTGGGAGCAGCCCCATGGCGACGTCGACCTGCCCGCGGGCGACGATCCGCTCGTGCTGGTGGCGCCGAGCACCTCCCAGGACCCCGACGGCCGGCTGCTGCGAGCCGCCCTCGAAGGACTGGCCGCCGAGCCCGTGCGAGTGCTGGCCACCACCAACCGGCGAGCCCCGGCCCGGCCGCTCCCGGCCCCGGCCAACGCGCGCGTGGTGGACTGGGTCTCGTACGCGAAGACCATGCCGCACTGCCGCGCGGTCGTCTGCCACGCCGGGCACGGAACGCTCGCGCGGGCGCTGGCCTGCGGTGTGCCGGTGGTGGCCTGCCCGCACGCGGGCGACATGGCCGAGAACTCGGCCCGCATCCGCTGGGCGGGCCTCGGCGTCTCCCTGCCCCGGCGCTTTCAGACCGCCCGTGGCGTGCGCCTGGCCGTACGTCGCCTCCTCTCCGATCCGGGGTACGCCCTACGGACGGCCGAGCTGGGCCGCTGGGCTGCGCGCCACGACGGCGCGGCGACCGCCGCCGACGCCGTGGAGGAGTTGGGCCGCGCGCGCCTCGTTATGCCGCAGTGACGCCGGCCCGCGTACCGTCGCGAGCGTGACGCGTCCCGACAGTCTCTGGGTGGACCGCGAGCGCGACGCGGACGGCGGGCCGTTCTCGTCCGCCCGCTGGAACCGACAGGCCCGCGCAGCCCGGCCGCCCGCGACCGAGCCGGAGCGCCCGCCCGAGCCTCCGCGGCGGCGCCGCACTGGGCTGCTCCCGCTGGCGGCGCTGGCGATTGCCCTGGCCGCGCTGGCCCTGGGCGGGTTCGCGCTGCTCAGCGACGACGGCGGTTCCGGTTCGCTACCCGGCGCCGCGGACTCGCGCCCGGTCCCGGCCAGTGCGGTGAACCGCGTGTACGAGTCGGCGGGGCCGGGCGTGGTGTCGGTGCAGGCCGGATCGGCGTCCGGCACGGGCTTCGTGGTCCGCTCCGACGGCACGATCGTGACCAACGCCCACGTGGTCGCCAACGCCAAGACGGCCACGGTCCGCTTCAACGACAGCGGCCGGCTGCTCAAGGCCGACGTGCTCGGCATCGACCCGTCGTCGGACCTGGCCGCGCTGCGGGTGGACGCCGGCAGCGTGGACAACCTCCGCCCCCTGCCGCTGGCCAACTCGAAGAGGGTGCGCGTGGGTGACCAGGTGATCGCCATCGGCCACCCGTTCGGCCTCGACCGCACGGCCACCGCCGGGATCGTGTCGGGCGTGGGCCGCGAGATCCAGGCTCCTGACGGCTTTCAGATCGAGGAGGCGATCCAGACCGACGCTCCCATCAATCCCGGCAACTCCGGCGGCCCACTGCTCGATGTGCGCGGGCGCGTGATCGGCGTGAACTCCCAGATCGCCACCGCGGGCAACCAGGGCAACGTCGGCATCGGGTTCGCCGTCTCGGCCAACACCGTCCGCGATGTGATCCCGCGACTGGCGCGCGGCGAGACGATCCGGCGCCCCTTCCTCGGCGTCACCACCACGCCCGATTCCCGCGGCGCGGGAGTCGTGGAGGTCGCCGCGGGCGGTCCGGCGGCGGACGCCGGCGTGCGGACGGGCGACGTGATCACGAGCGTCGACGGCCGCTCGGTGAGCGAGCCCGAGGACGTGTCCGAGGCGATCGCCGGCAAGAAGCCGGGTGAGCGGGTGGAGATCGAGCTCGTGCGCGACGGCGAGCCGCGCACCATCACCGTGACCCTGAGCGCACGACCGCAGCGAACCCCGTGAGCTTCCAGGCGCCCTGGTTTCTGCTGCTGCTGGCGCTGCTGCCGCTCGTGGTGGCCGGCTACCTGATCATCGACAGGCGCCGCGGCCGGGACGCGGAGCGCTTTGCCTCCGCGCGGCTGATGCCCTCCGTGGCGCCGGTCCGGCCCGGCATCCGGCGCCACCTCCCGCTCGCGGCCTACGCGCTGGCGCTGGCGATCGGGGCGATCGCGCTGGCGCGGCCCGAGGCGACGGTGGCGGTGCCCGAGGAGCGCGCGGCGGTGGTGCTGGTTACCGACACCAGTGGCTCGATGCAGGCGCGCGACGTGGCTCCCTCCCGGATCACCGCTGTGCGCCGCGCGGCACTCGACTTCCTCGACCGCGCGCCCGGCGAGCTGAGGGTCGGAGCGGTGAGCTTCAATCAGGCCGTCCAGGCGATCGAGCCGCCGCGTGCCGAGCGAGACCGCACCCGCGCCCTGATCGAGGGCCTGCGTCCCAGCGGCGGCACCGCCACCGGGAGCGGTCTGGCCGCCGCCCTGGGCCTGCTGGACCGCGCGCGCGACCAGCCGCCCGGCGCGGACGCCGCCGGCGGCCGGCGCGAGCGGGCTCCCCGCGAGCCCGCCGCCGTGATCCTGATCTCGGACGGAGCGGCCACCCACGGCCGCGACCCCCTGCCCGTGGCTCGCGAGGCCGCCCGGGCGCGTGTGCCGGTCTACACCGTCGCGCTCGGCACGGACTCGGGCAGCATCCAGGTCAAGCGCCCCGATGGCTCCACGGTGACCCGCCGGGTGCCGCCCGACCGCGACACGATGCGCCGGATCGCCGCGATCAGCGGCGGCCGCACCTTCGCGGCCAACGCCGGGGACGAGCTCGCCTCGGTATACGAGCGGCTCGGCTCCCGTGTGGCCACCCGGGAGGAGCGCCGCCAGGTGACCTCGGCCTTCGCCGGCGGAGCGATCGTCCTGCTCATCCTGGGCGGCGCGCTCTCGCTGCGCTGGTTCGGGAGGCTGCCGTGAACGGTCCACTAGGTTTCTGAACGTGCGTCGGACGCGTGCCCTCATCCTGGTGGCCGTGGTGGTGGGCCTCGGCCTGCTCGCCAGCTCGGTTCAGGGGCTGGCCAAGCTCGACGGCCGCCTGGCGGCCAGCGACCGCGCCCGCGATGCCGTGGAGGTCAAGCAGGAACGACCGCCTGGCGGGCATCACCACTGTCCGTGGCGCGACGATCGCCGCTCGTAGGCAGGCGCACCGACACCCGCAGGCCGCCCGCCTCGCGCGGCTCGATCACCACTTCACCGCCATGCGCCTCGCTCACGGCGCTGACGATGGAGAGGCCCAGGCCGGCGCCGCGGCCGTCCGCACCCCGCTCGAGACGCTCGAAGGGCTGGGAGAGACGCGCCGCCGCGACGGGGCTGACCCTGGGCCCCGAGTTCTCGACACGCAGCTCGGCACAGCCGTCCCGGCCGCGCTGCGTCCGCACCGAGACGAAGCCGCCCGGGCGGTTGTAGCGCACTCCGTTCTCCACGAGGTTGACCGCGAGGCGCTCGAGCAGGGCGCGATCGCCCTGCACCGGCGCGGGCTCGAGCGCCTGCTCGATCCGGACGCTCTGGGCGCCGGCCTCGCGCTCGGCGAGGCGCGCCGCGGCGGCCGCCGCCTTGGCCAGGTCGAGACCCTCCTCGCGCAGTAGGCCGCGCTGGCTGCGAGCGAGGATCAGCAGGCTGGTGAGCAGGGCCTCGGTGCGCCGGCTCGCCTCGATCACGGAGGCAGCCATCTCGCGCAGCTCTTCCACGTCGGGCTCGGGATTGGCGAGCGCCACCTCCGCCTCGGAGCGGATCACCGTGAGCGGGCTGCGCAGCTCGTGGCTGGCGTTGGCCACGAAGCGCCGCTGTGCCTCGAACGAGTCGGCGAGCCGATCGAGCATCTCGTTCAGCGTCTCGCCGAGCTCGCGCAGGTCGTCATGCGGCCCGGTCACCTCGATGCGCTCGGACAGGCGCTCGTCGGAGACACGGCGGGCGGTGCCGGTGATGCGCCGCACCGGCGCGAGCATGCGGCCCGCCACCGCCCAGCCCACGGCCGCGGCCAGCAGGAGGATGCCGGCGAAGGCGACGAGGTACTGGAAGCGCACCTCCCCGAGCGCCTCGTTGGCGAGCCCGTCGGGGAGCGTCCGGTCGAAGTGGCGGCCGAGCAGCCAGTAGCTCACCAGCAGGATCAGGCCGGTGGACACCCCCACGAGCAGCGCGTAGAGCCCCGTGAGCCGCGCCCGGACCGTTGTGCGCAGGCCCTTCACACCCGGTAGCCCGAGCCCTTGACCGTCTCCACCAGCTGGGGCTCGCCGAGCTTGCGGCGCAGCCGCAGCACGGTCATGCGCACCGAGTTGGTGAACGGATCGGCGTTCTCGTCCCACACGCGCTCCACCAGCTCGTCGTTGGACACCACGCCGCCGGCGGCGGACATCAGCGTCTCGAGCACCGCGAACTCCTTGGGAGTCAGGTCGATCGCGCGTCCGGCGCGGGTCACGGCGTGGCGCACGGGATCGAGCTCCACGTCTCCGGCGCGCAGCATCGGCGGCCGGGGCGGGTGGGCGCGGCGGGCGAGGGCGTGCAGGCGGGCCACGAGCTCGGCGAAGGCGAAGGGCTTGTGCATGTAGTCGTCGGCACCCAGCGAGAGCCCGTCCACCACCTGCTCGAGGCCCGACGAGGCGGTGAGCATCAGCACGCGGCTGTCGCTCTCCTCGCTGCGCAGCGCGCGGCACACGTCGTCGCCGTGGAGCACCGGCAGGTCGCGGTCGAGCACCAGCACGTCGTAGGGGTTGAGCCGGGCCTTGTCGAGCGCCTCGGCGCCGTCGTAGGCCACGTCGACCGCCATTCCCTCGCGCCGCAGGCCACGCGCCACCGCGTCGGCCACCCGGCGCTCGTCCTCCGCCACGAGCACGCGCACGCAGTTCAGGTTAGTGAGCCGTTATGCGCCGGTGACAAGCGGGGGCCTAGGTTGGCGGCCATGAGCGAGAACGGCACGCACGACGAGGCGAGGGAGGCGCTCGAGGGCGCCCTGTACGAGATCAAGCGCGTGATCATCGGCCAGGACGCGATGCTCGAGCGGGTGATGGTGGCGCTGCTCACAGGCGGCCACGTGCTGCTCGAGGGCGTGCCCGGCCTGGCCAAGACACTCACCATCAAGACGCTCGCCTCCGCGGTGGGGGGCAGCTTCCGGCGCATCCAGTTCACGCCCGACCTCGTGCCCTCGGACCTCGTGGGCACGCGCATCTTCCGGCCCGACAGCGCGAAGTTCGACACCGAGCTCGGACCCGTGTTCGCCAACTTCCTGCTGGCGGACGAGATCAACCGCGCTCCGGCCAAGGTCCAGTCCGCGCTGCTCGAAGTGATGCAGGAGCAGCAGGTCACGATCGGCGGCGAGAGCTACCCGGTACCGCTTCCCTTCCTGGTGCTCGCCACCCAGAACCCGATCGAGTCCGAGGGCACGTATCCGCTGCCCGAGGCGCAGGTCGACCGCTTCCTCATGAAGATCCTCGTGGACTACCCCGCCCCGGGCGACGAGGCCGCCGTGGTCGAGAGCTCGCTCTCCCAGGCCACCGACATCGAGGTGAGGCTGACGGTCGACGACCTGCTGCGCTTCCGCGTCGCGGTGCGCGACGTGTTCGTCGACCGCGAGTCGATCGAGTACGCCGTGGCCCTCGCCGACGCCACCCGGCGTCCGGGCCACTACGGCCTGGCCGACGTGGAGGGCCATCTGAGCTATGGAGCGAGCCCACGCGGGCCGATCGGGCTCGTACAGTCGGCCCGGGCACTGGCGCTCCTGCGCGGCAGGCGCCACGTGCTGGCGGGCGACATACGTGATCTCGCCCCCGAGGTGCTTCGCCACCGGCTGGTGCTGAGCTACGAGGGGCTGAGCGACGGCGTGTCCGCCGACTCGCTGCTCGAGCAGGTCCTCGAGGCGGTGCCCGAGCCCGACTTCGAGCGGGGCACAGGCGGGGAGCCCGGGGAGCCGCTCGCGGCGTGAGGCTGTCCGTGCGCCAGGGCCCGGGCTCCGGCCCGGCGGGTCTGTCGGCGCCGGCCGGGCGCCAGGGCGGCGGATCGGTGCCCGGCGCGCTGGTCAAGGCCCTCGACCTCGCCTTCGTGCGCCGGGCGGGGGGCGTGCTCGCGGGCGAGTACCGCGGCACCGGCGTGGGCAGCGGGACCGAGCTCGCTCAGCTTCGCCCCTACCAGCCCGGCGACGACGTGCGCCAGCTGGACCCGTCCGCCACGGCCCGCACCGGTGTTCCCCATGTGCGCGAGCACGTGCCCGAGCGCATGCTCACGGTGTGGCTGGCGGTGGATCTTTCCGCCTCGATGGCGTTCGGCACCGCCGAGCGGCTCAAGAGCGACGTGGTCGAGGGCGTGGTCGACGTGGTCGGGACGCTCGCGGTGCGCCGCGGAGGGAAGGTGGGAATGGTCACCTTCGGGGCGCCGGTCACCCGGCTCCTGCCGCCACGCGGCGGGCGCGGTGCGCGCGTGGGACTCCAGCGCGCGCTGTCCGAGGGCGTGGCCACGGACGGCTCCGGCGGCGAGCCGCTCGACGCGACCATCGTCCGGATCGGACGGCTGGCCCGGCTGGCCAGCCTGGTGGTGATCGTCTCCGACTTCGGCGATCCTCCTGACGAGTGGGCCAGGCCCCTGGCCGCCCTGGCGGCGCGGCACACCGTCCTGGCGCTCGAGATCCGCGACCCGCGTGAGGACGCCCTGCCCGACGTGGGACGGGTGGCCATGGTCGACCCGGAGACCGGCCGGCGAGTGGAGGTCGACACCCGCAGCCGCCGGCTGCGCGAGAGCTTCGCCGCGGCGGCCGCCGAGAAGCGTGCCGGAATAGCGCAGGCGCTGCGGCGCGCCGGGGCCGGGCACGTCGTGCTGTCCACCGAGGGCTCCTGGGCCCGTGCGCTGGGACGGGGCCTGCGGTGAGCTTTGCCTCTCCCCTCTGGCTGGCCGCTCTGGCGCTCGTGCCGCTGCTGCTCGGTCTCTATGTACTGGGAAGGCGCCGCGCTCGCCGCTATGCCATCCGCTTTCCGGGGGTGCCGACGCTGGCGGCGCTCGTGCCGGCCTCAGGCGCCTGGCGGCGCCGCGTGCCGCTGGGGCTCTTCCTCGCTTCGCTCGCGGTGCTGGCCCTCGCGCTGGCCCGCCCGCACACCACCGTCGCCGTGCCCAGTGAGCAGGCCACGGTGATCCTGGTGACCGACGTGTCGCGCTCGATGCTGGCCGACGACGTGGACCCCAACCGCCTCGAGGCCGCGCGCTCGGCGGCCAAGAACTTTCTCGACCAGATTCCCGACGAAGCGCGCGTGGGAGCGGTCGCGTTCTCGGAGCAGCCACACACGATCGAGCCGCCCACCGACGACCACGACGACGTGGAGGCGATGATCGATTCGCTGTCGGCCGACGGCGGCACCGCCACCGGCGACGGCCTGGCCGCCGCGCTGAAGCTCATCGACGGGCGCGGCAAGAACCGCGCTCCGGCGGCCATCGTGCTCCTCTCCGACGGCAAGGCCACCACCGGCCGCGACCCGCTGCCCGTGGCCCGCCAGGCCAAGCGACTGGGCATCCCGATCAACACGGTGGCCCTGGGCAGCCGCGGCGCCGTGATCACCACGCCGAGCGGCGCGCTGCTCGCCGTGCCCCCCGATCCGGAGACGATGCGCCGCATCGCGGAGATCTCCGGCGGCCGCGACTACCAGGCCGACGACGCCGGCGACCTCGGCGAGATCTACAAGCAGCTCGGCTCGCGGGTGGCCACCAAGAAGGAACGTCGCGAGGTGACCTCGGCCTTTGCGGCCGGCGGGGTGCTGCTGCTGCTGGCGGCCGCGGGGCTGGGGCTGCGGGCTACGGCGCGGCTGCCCTGACCGATTCAGCTCCGGGGGTGGGACTCGAACCCACAACCCTTCGGTTAACAGCCGAATGCTCTGCCGATTGAGCTACCCCGGAATGAAAAACCACGATAGATGAAAAGCTCCCGATCGCTCAGGGCGCGGCCGGGATCGGGAGGTCAGGGCTCGTCGGTCGTCCCGGCCAGCCGGTCCGCCCCGCCGGAGCTCTTGAGCATCGCCAGAGTCTTGGACTCGATCTGGCGTACGCGCTCACGGGTGACGCCCACCTCTTGGCCGATGTCCTCCAGGGTCATCGGACCCTTGTCGCCCAGCCCGTAGCGCAGCTCGATCACCTTGCGCTCACGCCAGCCCAGCGAGTCGAGCACCTTGAGGAGGTCCTTGTCGCGGATGCGGTTGGCCACGATCTCCAGCGGACGGTCGGTGGCCGCGTCCTCGATGAAGTCTCCGAGGGAGGCGTCGCCGTCCTCGCCGCCCACCGGCGCCTCGAGCGAGACCGGCTCCTGGCCGAGCTTCAGGATCTCCTCGACCTTCTTGGCCGGCATCTCCACCAGGTCGCCGATCTCCTCCGGCGTGGGCTCGCGGTTGTTCTTCTGGAGCAGCGACCGCTTGGCCCGGGCCACGCGATTCATCCGCTCCACCATGTGCACGGGGATGCGGATCGTGCGTGACTGGTCGGCGAGTGCGCGGGTGATGGCCTGCCGGATCCACCAGGTCGCATAGGTGGAGAACTTGAAGCCGCGGCGCCAGTCGAACTTCTCCACCGCGCGGATGAGCCCGAGGTTGCCCTCCTGGATGAGGTCGAGCAGCGTCAGGCCCCGTCCCGTGTAGCGCTTGGCGATCGACACCACCAGCCGCAGGTTGGCCTCGATCAGCGAGTTCTTGGCCGACATGTCGTTCTGCTCGATGCGCTTGGCCAGCCGAACCTCGTCCTCCCGGGTGAGCAGTGGCACTCGGCCGATCGAGCGCAGATACAGCCGAACGGCGTCCTCGGCGCCCTGCTCGGGGGGCGCGACGGGCACCCCTGCAGTGACCACGCCGCCCGCGTCGTAGAGATCTTCGGATTCGCGCTCCCCGTTTTCTGCGTCGGCGGGGGACGCAGCGTCGGAGTCCTCCTGGGGGTCGGAGGAGCCGTTCAGGGGAAGGCGCTCATCCATGGCCGATAGCGCTCACGGTTGTGGTCCAAGGGGGGCGTTCACACCCGCAGCGATGCGTCAAGGGTAACCATTTCATGCGGTCTGACCCATAACTTGGTCCATTTCGTGTCTCACCTGCTGGCGGGCGCCCGCCAACTCGGTGCGACGGGAGAGGTCGGCCTCGTGGGCGGCCCGCCGGAGCTCGCGCTCGATCCGGCGCAGCTCGAGCTGGAGAAAGCTCATGCGCAGCACCGGCTCGGTGGCCTCAGCCTGCTCCTGGGCCGCCATCGCCACTCCGGTGACCAGGGCGGCAGTGGCCGGGTCGTCCTCCGGCAGGCCGGCGAGCGGATCGTCGAAACGCGCGAGCAGGTGCTCTCGCGCAGCCCGCACCGAGGGTGATGAGAGGTGGTCTTCGGAGAGCCGGCTCAGGTAGTCGCGTCCCAGCGTCCCGCTGGCCAGGCAGAGCGCGAGAAAGGCGCGCTCGGCGGCGTGTGCGGGCTCGAGCGGAGCCGGCGCCGCGCTCTCGGGCTCGCCCTGGGGGCGCCGCGCAGCCGGAGCCGCCGAGACGTAGTCCGCGGGCACATCGAGCCGGTCCGCCACCTGGCGGACGAGCGCATCCCTGGTTGCTGTGCGTTCCGGTACTGCTGCGATCAAGTTGCGGGCCTCCTGCAACGCCCGGTCTCGGCCGGACGGCGTGTCGAGTTCAGCATCGGCAAGAACCCGACCCACCTGAAACTCGATCATGCCGAGAGCCCGCTCCATCCGCTCCACGAACGCATCCGCGCCGCCTGCGCTCACGAGGTCTGCCGGATCGGCACCTTCGGGCATCTCCACCACCCGGAGGTCCAATCCGCGCTCCTCGGCCAGCCGGGCTGCGCGCAACATCGCCTCCTGGCCGGAGCGGTCGGCATCGAGCGCCAGGATCAGCCGCGCCGCCACTCGGCCCACCTCGGCCAGCTGCTCGTTGGTCAGCGCGGTGCCCATGATCGCCGCGGCCTCCCCGATCCCGGCCTGATGGAGCGCGAGCACGTCGGTGTAACCCTCCACGAGCACGATCCGACCGCTCTTGGCCGCCTCGCGCCGGGCGAGGTCGAGCCCGAACAGCTGGCGGCCCTTGTGGTAGATCTCGTTCTCGCTGGTGTTCAGGTACTTCGGGCCGCGGCTCTCCCCCATCTGACGCGCGCCGAAGCCGAGGATGCGCCCGCGCCCGTCGGCCAGCGGGAACATGATGCGCCCGCGGAAGCGGTCGTAGATCCCGCCGCCGCGGCCCCGCTGCGCCAGCCCGGCGGCCATCAGCTCCTCCTCGGAGAACCCTCCCTGCCGTGCCCCGACGAGCATGCGGTCCCACGCGCTCGGCGAGTAGCCCACACGAAACGCCCGCAGCGTCTCCGCGGAGAGCCCGCGGCCGGTCAGGTAGTCGCGCGCCGCGGCCGCCTCGCCCGAATCCCACAGATAGTTGGCATAGAAGCCCGCAGCGCGATCGAGCAGGGCGAGCAGCCGTTCGCGCCTGCGGCGCCGGGTCTCAGCCTGCGGATCCTCGTTCTCGAGCTCGAGCTCCACTCCGTAGCGCTCGGCGAGGAAGTCCACGCTCTCGCGGAAATCCAGCCCCTCGGTCTGCTCCACGAAGCCGATCGCGTCGCCCTTGGCGTGGCAGCCGAAGCAGTAGAAGAGCTTGTCGGCCACGTTGACCGAGAAGGACGGCGTGCGCTCGTCGTGGAAGGGGCACAGCCCCGTGAGCCGCGAGCCCACGCGCCGCAGGTCGGTCTTCGTGCCCACGAGGTCCTCCATGTCGACCGTATCGCGCAGGCGCTCGATGGAGTCGCGCGTGTAGAGCGCCATCAGAAGCCCTGCGGCAGCGACAGGTCGGAGAACACGCGGATGGCGAAGCGATCGGTCATCCCGGCAAGCCAGTCGATCACGCGCTCCTCTTCTGACGCACCCTCGACCACCGGCGGCGGCGGGTTGTCCGCGTAATGGGCGAACAGCGTGCGCAGCATGCGCTCGATACGGGGGGTCTGGCGCTGCGCGTCGGCCCCCAGGTAGACGTTGTCGAACATGAACGAGCGCAGGCGGAGCATCGCGCCGCCCACCTCCTCGCCCTGGACGATGTCGCCGGCCGCCTCCGAGCGGGCGAGCAGGTCGACCACGAGGCTCTCGATGCGCTCCGAGCCCGTCGAGCCGAGCAGCTCGATCTCCGCCTGGGGCAGGTTCTCATAGCGCAGGACGCCCGCCCGGATCGCGTCGTCGATGTCGTGGTTGATGTAGGCGATCCGGTCCACGACCTTGACGATGCGCCCCTCGAGCGTCTGGGGCCGGTCCGGACCGGTGTGGTGGCGGATCCCGTCGCGCACCTGGACGGTGAGGTTGAGCGCCTCGATCTTCTCGACCACACGCAGTGAATGCTCGTTGTGGCGAAAGCCGCTCCCCCAGCGCTCGCGGGCGCACTCGTCGAGCACCGCCTCCCCGATGTGGCCGAAGGGCGGATGGCCGAGGTCGTGCCCGAGCGAGATGGCCTCGGTCAGGTCCTCGTTCAGCCCCAGCGCGCGGGCCACGTTGCGGGCGATGCCCGACGCCTCGAGCGTGTGGGTCAGCCGCGTGCGGTAGTGGTCGCCCTCCGGCGCGATGAAGACCTGCGTCTTGCGCTTGAGGCGCCGGAAGGCCTTGGTGTGGACGATGCGGTCGCGATCGCGCTGGAACGGGGTCCGGTGGTCGGAGTCGGGCTCCTCGATATCGCGCATGGCCGGATAGGAGCGCGTGGCGAGCGGGGACAGCGACTCGCGCTCGAGCCGCTCGATCCGCTCGGCGAAGGAGGTTCGGGCGAGCTGCGAGGGCATGCTCGCCCCGATTGTGTCAGCCGTCGTCGTCTGCGGCCTCGGCTACAGCCGCCTGAGCGGCGGCGACCCTGGCCACCGGCACGCGGTAGGGCGAGCAGCTCACGTAATCGAGCCCCGCGAGCTGGAAGAACCCGATCGAGTCCGGATCGCCGCCATGCTCGCCGCAGATCCCGAGCTTGAGGTCCGGCTTGGCCTCGCGACCGACCCAGGCCGCCAGCCGCACCAGCCAGCCCACGCCGGGCTTGTCGATGGTCTCGAACGGGTTGCGGTCCACGAGCTTCAGCTTCAGGTAGCGGGCGAGCATCTCTCCCACGTCGTCGCGCGAGAAGCCGAGCGCCGTCTGGGTCAGGTCGTTGGTGCCGAAGGAGAAGAAGTCGGCCTGCTCGGCGATCCGGTCCGCCACGAAGCACGCTCGCGGCAGCTCGATCATCGTGCCGATCGACAGTTCGAGCCCGGTGGCGTCCTCGTCTTCCACCACCTTCTCGAGCAGGCCCCGCATGCGCTCGAGCTCCTGCTCGTAGGTCACCAGCGGCACCATCACCTCGAGCAGCGGCTCCTCGCCGGTGCGCTCGTGCACCGACCGGGCGGCACGCACGATCGCGCGCATCTGCATCTCGTAGACCTCGGGCTGGAGCACGCCCAGGCGCACGCCGCGGGTGCCGAGCATCGGGTTGGTCTCGGTCAGCTGGTGCACGCGCGCCAGGGTCTGCTCGAGCTCCTCTAGATCGTCGCTCTCCTCCATGCGCGCACGCTCGACGCGCTGGGCGAGGTCCTCGGCGTCCGGAATGAACTCGTGGAGGGGCGGATCGAGCAGGCGAATCGTGACCGGCAGTCCCTCCATGGCCTCCAGGAGGCCGTCGAAGTGCTCGCGCTGGAGCTCGAGGAGCTCATCCAGCGCGGCCTCGCGATCCTCGTCGGTCTCGGCCATGATCATCGCCTGCATCTTCTGTTGGTTGTCGGTGCCCAGGAAGATGTGCTCGCTGCGGCACAGGCCGATGCCCTCGGCGCCGAACTCACGTGCCTTCGATGCGTCCTCGGCCGTATCGGCGTTGGCCCTGATCCCCAGCGTTCGGAGCTCGTCGGCCCAGCCGAGCACGGTCTCGAAGTAGTCGCTCACCTCCGGGGCCTCGAGCTCGACCTCGTCGGCCGTGACCACTCCGCTCGACCCGTCGATGGCGATCGTGTCGCCCTCCTTCAACTGTGTCCCGTTCGCGCTGATCGTCTTGGCGTCCAAATCGATCTGGAGCTCCGCGGCCCCGGCCACGCACGGCTTGCCCATCCCGCGGGCCACCAGGGCCGCGTGGCTGGCCTTGCCGCCCCTGCTCGTGAGGATGCCCTGCGCGGCGTGGAAGCCGGCCACGTCGCCGGCGTCCGTGTGCGGACGCACGAGGATCACGTCCTTGTCGTCGGCCGCGGCGGCCACGGCGTCGTCGGCGGTGAACACGATCGCGCCCTTCGCGGCGCCCGGAGATGCCGGTATCCCCTCGGTGAGGGTCTCGAACTCGGCGTGGGCGGCAAAGCCGGGATGGAGCAGGGCGTCGAGCCGCTCGGCGTCGATGGTGGCCATCGCCTCGGCGGGCTCGAGCAGACCCTCCTCCACCGCGTCCGCCGCGAAGCGCACGGCCGCCTGAGCCGGCCGCTTGGCGTTGCGCGTCTGCAGCATGTAGAGGGTCCCCTCCTCCACGGTGAACTCCGTGTCCTGCATGTCGCCGTAGTGCTGCTCGAGCGTGCGCAGGATCTCGATCAGCTCCGCGTGGGCGTCGGGCATCAGATCGGCCATCTCCGAGATGTCGCGCGGCGTGCGCACCCCCGACACCACATCCTCTCCCTGGGCGTTGGGCAGGAAGTCGCCGGAGGGCTCGGGCGCGCCGGTGATCTCGTCGCGCGAGAAGGCCACCCCGCTGCCGGAGTCGTCGCCGCGGTTGCCGAACACCATCTGCTGCACGTTCACCGCGGTGCCCCACTCGTCCGGAATCCGGTTGATGCGCCGGTACTCCGCGGCCCGCTCGCCGGTCCAGGAGTCGAACACAGCGCCGATCGCCTGCTCGAGCTGCTCCTGTGGCTCCTGCGGGAAGTCCTCGCCGGTCTCGTCCTTGAAGAGCTTCTTGAAGTCAGCCGTGAGCGCCTTCAGATCGTCCACCGACAGGTCGGTGTCCTCCGATACGTCCGCCTTGCCCTTGTGCTCCTCGATCAGCTCCTCGAAGCGCTCGCCCGCGATTCCCCGGCACACGTTGCCGAACATCTGCACGAAGCGGCGATATGAGTCCCACGCGAAGCGGTCGCCACCCAGGCCCTCGACCGACTCGTCGTTGAGACCCAGGTTGAGCACCGTGTCGAGCATGCCCGGCATCGATTCGCGGGCGCCGCTGCGCACCGACACCAGCAGCGGCTCGTCGGGGTCGCCGAGCTTCTTCTCCGCCTGCTCCTCGAGGCGCCCGAGGGCCTCGGCCACCTGCTCGTCGAGCCCGTCCGGGAACTCGTTGCCCGCCTTCATGTAGGCCACGCACGCGTCTGTTGTGATGGTGAAGCCGGCGGGCACGCGCTCGGCCCCCAGCACGCGAGTCATCTCGGCCACGTTCGCGCCCTTGCCACCCAAGAGGTCGCGCATGTCGCGCGAGCCCTCGGTGAAGTCGTAGACGAGCTTGGTCGCGGCGGCGGCCTCCATGTGACCGGACTGTATTACCCGGCGCCCCCTACGCCACGCGCCTCAGTCTCACGTGGGCGTGGTACTCGAGCGTCTCGGCGATCGCGCGGTCGGCCTGCGAGAGGGCCCGGCCCGGAGCGTCGGGCGTATCGGAGAGCGGCCGCGCGAGAGCCTCGACCAGGAAGCGGTGCGCCTCCTCTCCCAGCGGGAACGAGCCCGCCTCGCAGCCGGCGCAGACCACCCCTCCCGCTGCCGGCGAGAAGCCACCCATGTGCTCGACGTCGCCACAGGCGGCGCAGGAGGCCAGCTCGGGCGCGAAGCCGGCGGCCAGCAGCAGCTTGAGGCGAAAGGCGAGCGCCTGGGCGCGCCCGGCCCGCTCGGGATGAGCATCGAGCAATGCCAGCTCGTTCGAGAGCAGGTTGTAGGCCGGGCGGTTGGGCTCGTTGGAGTCGAGCAGCCGCAGCACGGCCTCACAGGCCTGGGACGCGCGTTCCAGCGACTCCCGGCGCTCCCGCAGAGCCGGATGGGCGTGCACGGTGTCGGCCTGGCTGATCGTGCACAGCTCGCCGCGGCCCTGGTGCAGCACGAGACCGACTCTGCTGAGCGGCTCCAGCCGGCCGCCCAGGCGCGACTTGACCCGCCTCACGCCCTTGGCCACCGCACCCACCCGGCCGTGGTCGGCGGTATAGAGGTGAAGCACGCGATCCGCCTCGCCGTAGCGGATGGAGCGCAGGACGATGGCTTCGGTCTTGAAGGACCCGGGCACGAAATACACTCTGAATCCGATGTCGGACACGAACGGGGTAGTGCTCTACACCACCGAGCCCTGCGGCTTCTGCCGCCAGGCCAAGTCCCTGCTGCAGGCCCGCGGCGTGGACTACCGCGAGATCAACCTCGCCAAGGACCCCGACGGCCGCGCCGAGCTCGTAGCGCTCACCGGCCAGATGACCTTCCCTCAGATCGTGGTGGGCCGGCGGGCCATCGGCGGCTTCCGTGAGCTGCTCGAGGCCGACCGCGCCGGCGGTCTCGAGACCCTGCTCGCGGCCTGAAACCGCCTCAGCTCCGGCGCCGTAGGCGCGGCCGGCGCTGGCAGTTCGGGCACACGTACGTGCCCCGCCCCGCCGCGCGCAGCTTCTGGATCGGCGTGCCGCAGCGCGGACACGGCTCCCCCTCGCGCGTGTGCACCAGGAAACGGTCCTGGAAGCTCCCGCGGGCGCCGTCGACCTGGCGGTAGTCGTCGATCGATGCGCCCTTCGAGTCGATCCCGAGCTCGAGCGACTCCACCACACCCGCACGCAGAGCCTCGATCTGTGGGCGCTTCAGCGTTCCCACCGGGCGCAGAGGATGGATCTTCGCGCGGAAGAGCGCCTCGTCGGCGTAGATGTTGCCCACGCCGGCAATGCGCTCCTGGTTGAGCAGAAAGGCCTTGACCGGCTGCTTGCGCCCGCGCGCCAGTGCTCGCATGGCCTCCGCGGTGAAGTCGGGGCTGAGCGGCTCCACCCCCAGCCGCGAGGCGAAGTACTCGGCCAGCGCGTGGCTGCCCAGCAGCACGTCGCCCGTCCCGAAGCGGCGCACGTCCACGAACAGCAGCCGCTCGGACGGCCGGCCGCGCATGCGGCCGAGCTCGAATCGAACGCGGAGGTGAGCACGGTCGTCCCGGTCCTCCTTCGCCGGCACCAGCAGGAGGTTGCCGGTCATGCGCAGGTGCATCACCAGGTGGATGTCGTCCTCCACCGAGACGATCAGGTACTTGCCGCGGCGTCCCAGCGCCTCGATGCGGCGCCCGTCGAGGGCGTCCGAGATCGCCTCTGGTGGAGCCGGCTCGCACCAGCGCGGGTCCAGCACCTGCACGCGCGTGAGCCGTCGTCCCTCGAGCGCGGGGGCCAGCTGGCGGCGGATCGTCTCTACTTCGGGGAGCTCGGGCACAGCCCGGTTCTAGCAGGCCCCGCTCAGCCGACCGTGGCCCTGGGGTGAGCCCTGAAGTAGACGTCCTTCAGCCGCTCGCTCGAGAGGTGGGTGTAGAGCTGGGTGGTGGCCACGTCGGCGTGGCCGAGCATCTCCTGGACCGCTCGCAGATCGCAGCCCCCCGCGAGCAGGTGCGTGGCGAACGTGTGGCGCAGCGTGTGGGGGCTCATCCGGTCGGCCAGCCCGGCGCTCGCCGCGTGCCGGCGGACGATCTTGTAGAGGCCCTGGCGGGTGAGCCGGCCGCCACGGAAGTTCACGAACAGGTGCGTCTCGGGAAGCTGCTTGACGAGCGCTGGCCGTCCGCGCTCGAGGTAGATCCGCAGGGCCCCCAGCGCCGCCTGCCCGATCGGAACGAACCGTTCCTTCGAGCCCTTCCCGCGCGCCAGCAGCACGTGTTCGTCCAGGTCCACGTCGTCCAACTCGAGCCCGGTGGCCTCGGACGCCCGCAGCCCGCAGGCGTACATCACCTCGAGCAGTGCGCGGTCGCGCAGCGCCGCGGGCTCGGTGCCGCGCGGTTGCGAGAGCAGGCGCTCCACCTCGCCCCGGCTCAGCACGTGCGGCAGCTTGCGCGCCCGCCGCGGCGAGCTCAGCACGGCTGTGGGATCGGTCTCGAGCAGCCCGTCGCGGCGCAGGTGGCGGTAGAAGGAGCGCAGGCACGCGGACTTGCGGTGAACCGTGGCCGGAGAGGCCGGCGGCCGCTCGTCGCTGCCGCGAGCGAGACCTTCGAGGAAGTCCGCGACGTCCCCGGGTCCGGCATCGAGCGCGGAGAGCTCGCGCTCGTCGAGGAAGCGGCCGTACTGGAGCAGATCGCCCCGATACGCCTCGAGCGTGTTACGCGACAGACCGCGCTCGAACTCCAGGTAGGACAGGAAGTCGAGCAGCATGTGCTCGAAGCGGCGCTGGGCCGGCGGGCGTTCAGAGATCGAAGGCTCGCGCGCACCGCGCGCTTGCGAAATCGTCGCCATTCCCTGGGAGCTTCGGCCGCCGGCCGGGCATCCCTTGGTGCTGCAACGCGAGCGTCAGTGGCCGTGCACGCGAAGCCAGAGCAGGCCCACGAGCGTCTTGGCGTCGCGGCAGTCGTCGATGGCCGTGTCGAGCTCCGCCAGCGGCACCGTCACGACCTCGATGCGCTCGTTCTCGTCGGTCTCGGCGGGCTCGTCACGCAGCCCGGTGGCGAGGAACAGATGGCATTCCTCGTCGGCGAAGCCGGCCGACAGGTAGAAGCTCATCACGTGTCGCCAGTCGTCGGCGGCCTTGCCGATCTCCTCGGCGAGCTCGCGCCTGGCGGTGTCGAGCGGGCTCTCCCCCTCCTCGTCGAGCTTGCCGGCCGGAAGCTCGAGTAGAGCCTCCTCGCCGACCGCCTCGCGCGGCTGGCGAACCAGGAAGAGCCGCTCGCCATCGTGGACGAGGATCGCCACCGAACCCGGGTGCTCCACGATCTCCCGCTCCGATTCGCCGCCGTCCTCGTAGCGGTAGCGGTCGACCCTCACCTTGGCGATCCGGCCCTCCCACTCGGTCCGGGAGCTGAGACGCTCGAACTTCATCCTGCGGCCGGCTTAGCGGCCTCGTGGACCAGCGCCAGCGTCACGTCGAGCATCTGCTCCAGCGCCTCCACCGTCACCGCCTCGTCGGGCTGGTGGTTGCGTTCGGTGCCGTTGGCGAGGTTGACCACCGGCAGTCCTGCGGCGATCAGTGCGTTGGCGTCGCTGCCGCCCCCGGTGGCGATGTACGAGGGCTCGACGCCGCAGGCCTCCAGCGCGCGGGCGGCGGTGTCGACCGCGGGTGCCGTGCGGGTCAGGCGGTAGCCCTGGAAGAGCCGCTCCACGGACGTCTCGACATCGCAATGACCGTCGCTCGCCGCCTCCGTGCAGGCGTCGACCATCTCCGAGATCACCTCGCCGGCGCGGCCGTCGTCCAGGCTGCGGGCCTCCAGCTCCACCTCGCAGCGCTCGGCCACCACGTTCGCCGCGGTCCCGCCCTCGATGTGGCCGACGTTGGCGGTGGTCTCCGGGTCGAGACGCCCCAGGCGCATCTTCGCCACCGCCACCGCAGCTGCGGCGATCGCGTTCGAGCCCGCCTCGGGCCGGATGCCGGCGTGCGCGGCCTGACCGCGAAAGGCGGCGGCCAGCCGGTAGTAGGTCGGCGAGGCCACCACGATCTCTCCCACCGGCGAGGCGTGGTCGAACACGTACCCGAAGGTCGCCGAGAGCCGCCCGCGGTCGAAGGCCTTGGCGCCTCGCAGCGCCCGCTCCTCGCAGGTGGTGAACAGCAGCTCGACCCCGATGGGGGAACCATCGCGTGCCAGGTGGCGGGCGGCGGCGAGGATGGTGGCCACCGCCGCCTTGTTGTCGGCGCCGAGTATCGCCTCGTGGCGGTTGGTCAGGAGTCCGTCGTCGCGCGCCACCTCGACCGGGGCCGCGAGCGGGACGGTGTCGATGTGCGCGCAGAGCAGGACGGTGGGCGAGCCTTCCGGACCGGGGATGCGCGCCAGGACGTTGCCCGCGTCGGAGCCCGTCTCGGCGCCGCTGGCGTCCTCCTCGGGCTCGAGGCCGAGCCGATCGAGCTCGGTGCGGACCGCGTCCGCCATGCCGCGCTCGCGGCCCGACGGGCTCTCGATCTCGCAGAGGCGGATGAACTCCGCCACCAGCTGCTCGCGCTCATGCTCCGAGGCTGCCCGCGTCACGCGGGCAACGCTACCGGCCCGCCGTCGCCCCGGCTCAGGCGGGAACGATCACACCGTGGATCGAGCAGCTGCCGGTGTCCCCGTTGGGGGCGTTGGTCACGAGCAGGAACAGGTGGAGATCGAGCGTCCGGCTCGCACTGACGTAGACGCCCTCTACCGCCACCCGTGCGTAGCCGTCCTCGGCGGTCGGGCCCCCGGTGGGCGAGGCGCCCCCAGCCGGAACGGTCAACTGCAGGTTGGCCGTGTCGGCGGGCCCTTGGCTGTTGGCGGGGTCGGCGCCGCTGTCCGCTGCGATCGTCTCGTAGATCGTGGCCGCCTCGGAGGAGCGCGCGCTCAGGTTCAAGATGGTGACCAGGTTGGGATTGTTCGGATTGTTGGGGTCAGCGCCGATGTCGCAGCTGGCCCTCAGGGTCAACCCGGGGGTGTCGAGCACGGTCTTGAAGGCCGGGGTGGTGCCGGCGGTTGCCGAATAGCGAGCCGCAACCGCGCCCGGTCCCCGCGGGCCGGCCGGCCCGGTGGGCCCCGCCGGACCCGTAGCCGCCCGGCGGCGCAGCTGGCCGCGGATCCAGGAGGACAGCGAGCGCTTGGTCACTCCCTTGTTGGCAACCTTCGCCGCGGTCACCGAACGCTTGCGCAGTTGCTTGGTGCCCACGCTGCCGGTGGCAAGATCGCCCTGCTTCACCGAATGGGGGCGCAGCTGCTTCGAACCCACGCTGTTCTTCGGTATCGACACCGCCGCGTACGAGGCCCCGCCGAGGGCGACGAACACCGCCACCGAGGCCATCACGTTCGCGAACGTCAGTCTTGCTCTGAGCGAGCCCAGCATCCGGCCAGCGCGGGAAGCATCCATGGCCCCAGTGTTCGCCGGAGGGCAGCGTTCTCCTATCGGCCGCGCCAGCTCAGGCGGGCACGATCACGCCGTTTATCGAGCAGCGGCCGGGAGCTGAGCCTGCCGGGTCGGTCACCACCAGCACGAAGTGGTAGTCGAGGGTGTTGTTGCCGCTCGCATAGACGCCGTTGACGGCAATGCGAATGTACCCGTCGGTTATTTCGGGTCCGCCCGGATCGAACGGGGTCCCGGCCGTCAGGGTCAGCTGCTGGTTGGCCACGTCGGCGTCCCCCTGCGTAGGCGGGAACTCGGCAGGCGGTGGTGGCACCGGCCCTTGGTCCAGCGCGATCGTCTGGTAGACGGTGGCTCCTTGGGCGGAGCGAAGGACGACGTTCAGCGCGGTGCCTCCGGTGACGTTGCAGCTACCCCGGATGCTGAATCCGCCGACGTCGAAGGCGGTCTTGAAGGCCGGCGTGGTGCCGGCGGTGGCCGAGTAGCGCACGGGCACGGCGCCGGGGCCGCGCGGACCGGTCGGCCCGGCGGGCCCGGCCGGACCTGTCGCCGCCCGGCGGCGCAGCTGGCCGCGGATCCAGGAGGACAGCGAGCGCTTGGTCACCCCGCGCGTCGCGAGCTTCCGGGCGCTGACCGCCCGCCGGCGCAGCTGCCGCGAACCGACGCTCCCGGCGGCGAGATCGCCCTGCTTGACCGAGTGCGCGCGCAGCTGCTTGGAGCCGACGCTGTTCTTGGGCAGCGCCACGGCCGCGTACGAGACACCACCGAGCGCGATGAAGACGGCCATCGAAGCCATCACGTTGGCAAACGTCAGTCGCCCTCTGATCGAGCCCAGCATCCGGCCGCCGCGAGAAGCATCCATCGCCCACTGTTCGGCGGAGTGCTGAGGTTTCCTACATCAGGCCCGCGACTCGGCCCGCACCTGCGGCTCCACCTCGGGAGCGCGCTCGGCGGAGCGCTCGAGAGCCGCTCCCACGAACTCCCGGAACAGCGGTTGGGGGCGCAGCGGGCGCGACTTGAACTCGGGGTGGTACTGAGAGGCCACGAAGAACGGGTGGTCGGGGAGCTCGATGACCTCCACCAGGCGGTCGTCCGGGGACGTGCCGCTGAACACCAGGCCGGCCTGCTCGAGGCGCTTGCGGAGGTGGTTGTTGACCTCGTAGCGGTGACGATGGCGCTCGTAGATGACGGCCTCGTCATAGACATCGCGGGCGCGCGTGTCGTCGTGCAGCTTGACCGGGTCGGCGCCCAGCCGCATCGTCCCGCCCATGTCCTGGACCTCCTTCTGCTCGGGCAGGAGGTCGATCACCGGGTACGGGGTCTCGGGGTCGAACTCGGTGGAGTTGGCGCCCTCCATGCCGGCCACGTGGCGGGCGAACTCGGCCACCGCGATCTGCATGCCGAGGCAGATGCCCAGGTAGGGCACCCCGTGCTCGCGCGCGTAGCGGGCGGCCTGGATCTTGCCCTCGATGCCGCGCACGCCGAAGCCGCCGGGCACCAGGATGCCCTGGCAGGTGGCCAGCTCGCGCTCGACCTCGCCGTCGGTGAGCCGCTCGCTGTCGACCCAGTGCACCTCGACCCGGCCGCCGTGGTGCGAGCCCGCATGGTTCAGGGCCTCGATCACCGACAGGTAGGCGTCGGCGAGCTGGTTGTACTTGCCCACGAGGGCGATCCGCACGGGTCGGGTGGCGGATTCGATCCGGTCGACGAGGCCCTTCCAGTCACCCAGCTCGGGCGCGGGGGCCTCCAGCCCGAAGTGCGCCAGCACCGCCTCGTCCACGCCCTCGCTCGCGAACTCGAGCGGGACCTTGTAGATCGAGTCGACGTCGCGCGCCGAGGTCACGGAGCTGACCGGCAGGTTGGCGAACAGCGCGATCTTCTCGCGGATGTCGCGTCCCAGCTGCTCCTCGCTGCGGCACATGACCATGTCCGGCTGGATGCCGATCCGGCGCAGCTCCTGGACCGAGTGCTGGGTCGGCTTGGTCTTGAGCTCACCCGCGTGGCCCAGGAAGGGCACGAGCGTGAGGTGGACGAACATGCAGCGGTCGCGGCCGAAGTCCGACGCGAACTGGCGCAGCGCCTCGAGGAAGGGCAGCGACTCGATGTCGCCGACGGTGCCGCCGATCTCCGTGATCACGATGTCCACGTCGGTGGACTCCGCCACCAGCTTGATCCGGTTCTTGATCTCGTCGGTGATGTGGGGGATCACCTGGACGGTGCCGCCGAGGTAGTCGCCGCGGCGCTCGCGGCGGATCACCGAGTTGTAGATCGCCCCGGCCGTGGCGTTGGAGGCGCGGCTGGTGTTGACGTCGGTGAAGCGCTCGTAGTGACCGAGGTCCAGATCGGTCTCGGCGCCGTCCTCGGTGACGAACACCTCGCCGTGCTGGAACGGGCTCATCGTCCCGGGGTCGACGTTGATGTACGGGTCGAACTTCTGGATCGTCACGGACAGTCCGCGAGCGACCAGCAGCTGACCCAGAGACGCGGCGGCGATGCCTTTGCCGAGAGCCGAGACGACCCCGCCGGTGACGAAGATGAAGCGTGTGGCAGGACTGGAGTCGGGCATCAACCTCTGGGGATCCCAGTCTACTCGTCGGCCCGGCGGAGGCGTGCTCGCAGTCATGCCGCCGCCAAGAGCTCTTCCGCGTGGCGGCGGGCGGCGCCGTCGGAGGCGTCGGCTCCCAGCATGCGCACCAGCTCGCTGACCACGCCGTCGCCCTCGAGCGCCTCCACCGTGGTCAGCGCCGTGCGGCCCGCCGCCGACTTCTCGATCCTGAAGTGCGCCCCCGCCAGCGCGGCGATCTGCGGGAGATGGGTCAGGCAGAGCACCTGCCGGCCTTCCGCCAGCGCCCGCAGGCGCTCGCCCACCGCACGCGCGGTCTGGCCACCGACACCCGCGTCGACCTCGTCGAACACCACCGTGCGCGACTCCCCCGTGCCGGCCACGGTCATGAGGGCGAGCATCACCCGGGACAGCTCGCCCCCGGACGCGGCGTCGCGGACCGGCGCGGCCGGCACGCCCCGGTTGGGAGCGAGCATCAGCTCCACGCGCTCCGCCCCCGAGGGCCCGATCTCGTCGCGCGGCTCGAGCACCACCTCGAAGGAGGCGCCCTCCATGGCGAGGGCCGCCAGCTCCTTCTGAACTCCCTTTGCCAGCCGAGGAGCGGCCTTGCGACGGGCGTCGCCCAGCCGCCGGGCCAGCTCGTCGCGCTCCGCTTCGGCCGACGCCAGCTCGGCCTGGGCGCGCTCGGTCTCGACCTCCGCCCGCTCGAGCCGCTCTCGCTCGGCGCGGCAGCGCTCGGCGTGCGCCAGCACCGCCGCCACGCTTCCACCGTGCTTTCGCTCCAGCCGGTCGTAGAGCTCGAGCCGTTCCTCCACCTCGTTGAGCCGGCCCGGCTCGGCCTCGAGCGAGTCCGCGTAGCGGCGCAGCTCTCCGCCGAGCTCCTCGGCCTCCAGGCGCACGGCGGCCAGCCGCCCGGCGAGGGAGTCGAGCTCCTTGTCGACGCCCTGGAGCGATTCGGCCAGACGTTCGGCCTCCGCGAGCAGCATCGCCGCGCCCCCCTCGCCGGCGGCGGGCGCGATTGCCTCCGCCCCGCCTCCCGCGGCGGCGAGCAGCCCGTCCATCTGCCGCAGCCGTTCGCGCTCGGCCGCCAGCGCCTCACGCTCGGCCTCGCTCGGGCCGAGCGCCTCGATCTCCTCGATCTCGAAGCCCAGCAGGTCGAGGTCGCGGTCGCGCGTGCCCGCCTCCTCGCGCAGGTGCTCCAGCTCGCCACGCAGCTCCCGGGCGCGCGCGTGAGAGGCCCCCAGCCGCGCCCGCAGCGCGAGCTGCTCGCGGCCGCCGAAGCCGTCGAGCAGGTCGAGCTGCGCCGAGGCCACCGTCAGCCGCCGGTGCTCGTGCTGGCCGAAGAAGGCCACCAGACGACCGCCCAGCGCCGCGAGGTCGGCGGCCGAGGCGCCACGGCCCTGTACGAAGGCGCGCGTGCGCCCCTCGGCGCTCACCCGTCGGGCCAGCACGATCTCCCGAGGGGAGCCGTCGCCCGACTCGTCCTCGTCGAGCTCCCCGACGCGCTCCCACAGCTCGGCGAGCCCGGGCTCGTCCAGGATTCCGGGCGGGAGCTCGAACAGCCCCTCCACATAGGCCTCGCGTGCCCCGGGACGCACGATGCCGGAGCGTGCCTTGCCGCCCAGCAGCAGGTCGAGGGCGTGCGCCAGGACGGTCTTGCCCGCGCCCGTCTCGCCGGTGATGGCCGTGAGGTCGGGGCCGGGCCGCAGCTCGGCTCGCTCGATGAGAAGCAGGTTCTCGATACGCAGCTCGAGGAGCACGGATCAGGTCTACCAGCGGCGCCCGACGGAGCGCCGGGACCGTGACACGCCTGTGCGCAAACTGCGCGCCTTCAGTAGGAGAGACGACCGAACTTGTCGCGCAGGCGGTGGTAGAAGGTCGCCCCGGGCGCCTGGGCGAGCCGGACCTGGTCCTCCTCGAAGCGGACGTCCACGCTCGCCTCGGGTTCGAGCGTCCAGACCGAGCGGCCGTCGGTGGTCATGTCCACCTCGTCCTCACGCGAGCGGTTGGACACCGACAGGGTGTGCCCGGGCGCCACCACCAGCACGCGGGCCGTGAGCGTGTGGGGCGCGATGAACGAGACCACGAACCCCTCCACACCCCAGGCCAGTACCGGGCCGCCGTTGGCGAGGTTGTAGCCGGTCGATCCGGCGGGGGTGGAGACAACCAGCCCGTCACAGCGGACCGAGCCGAGCTGCTCGCCCTCCACCGAGTATGCGAGCTCGGCGACCCGCCCGTTCTGACGGCGGTGAAAGGAGATGTCGTTCACCGCCAGGTTCGGGCCGACCGGCGTGTCGGCCACCAGCCCGGGCAACTGCATCACGTCGAAGTCGCCCGCCAGCGCGCGCGGCATGCCCTCCTCGAGCTCCGAGGGCTCGACCGTCGCGAGGAAGCCGATCGCCCCGAAGTTGACCGCGAACACCGGCACCCCGGTTCCTGCGAAGCGCCTCAGCACCGAGAGGATCGTGCCGTCGCCGCCCAGCACCAGCGCCAGGTCGGCTCCGGCGGCAGGGTCCTCGGCGATGGCGATGCCATCGTGGGCGCCGAGCCCGTGCTTCTCGGCCTCGTCCGGCGCGAGCCGCATCTCCACGCCCGCCTCCCGGGCGAGCTCGACCGTGCGCCGCAGCGCCCCGCCGGTCTCCCCCACCCGCGCGTGGCTGTAGACCGCCACCGCCCTGGGAGCGGCATTCACGGCTCGGCGCTCCGCGCCGCCGCGCCGAGGTCGGGCGCGTCTCCCCCGCGGCCGGCTTCCGCCAGCCACACGAAGCTCTCCCGGTTGCCCGCGGGACCGGGCAGCCCCGAGGGCGTGAAGCCGAGCACCGCCACCCCGAGCTCTCGGCGCGCGCTCTCCCCCACGCTCACGAGCGCGGAGCGCCGGTCGTCGGCGGATCGCACCACGCCTCCCTTGCCCACCCGCTCGCGCCCGACCTCGAACTGCGGCTTGACCAGGGCGAGGCAGTCGAAGCGCGGCGCCGCGCAGGCGAGCACCGCGGGCAACACCTTGACGAGTGAGATGAAGGCGAGGTCGGCCACGATCAGGTCCGGCGCGTAGGGCAGGGCGTCCGGGGTGAGCGAGCGGGCGTTCTGCCGCTCGAGCACCGTCACGCGGGGATCATTTCGCAGCTGCCAATGAAGTTCTCCGTAGGCCACATCGACCGCGGTCACCGCGGCGGCGCCGCGCTGGAGCAGGCAGTCGCTGAAGCCGCCCGTAGAGGCGCCCACGTCGAGTGCGAGCCGGCCGCCGGGATCCACGCCGAACGCGTCCAGGGCGTTGGCCAGCTTGATCCCTCCTCGCGACACGAACGGCGGCGGCTGCGCCACCGCGAGATCCGCGTCGTCGGCCACCATCGTGCCGGGCTTGCGGGCCGGCTGCCCGGCCACTCGGACGTCCCCGGCGATCACCGCCGCGGCCGCGCGGGAGCGCGTCTCGAACAGACCCCGTTCGGCCAGGAGGGTGTCCAGGCGCCGCTTCGACACGCGCTCACACTACCCGCGCAGGTCTCTGTGACCGACATCACACAAAGCGGACCTACTGAGCGTAACCTCGAACTCGATGACGCTGTTGAGACTCATCTCTCCCGCCTTCCGGTCCGGTCTCTTGATGATCGCCGGAAGCGGGCTACTCGCTGCGCCGCTGCTGCTGCAGCTGGGCACCGCGGCGATCGTGACCGGCACGATCACCGGCGCTCTCGCGATCGCCCTGGGACTGGCCGGAACCGAGTCCGAGGGCCGCGGCACCCTGCCGATATCGGCCCAGGCCGTGTACGACCGCGGGCTGGCGATCGGGCTGCTGATCGTTGCCGCGATCTTCGGGCTGGCCGACGATTCGGCGGCGCTGGTCGTGTTCGCCACGGCCGGTGTCGGCGCTCTCGTGGTGACCACGATCACGCGCTACAGCGTGCGCCCGGCCCACTGAACTTCCTCTCAACGACGCATCACACATAGCATCACTCCTCCCTCAGTGAAACGGCCCCGCGAAAGCGGGGTCGTTTCCGTTCACCACCCGTCCGCAGCCGCCCGCGACGCCCTCGTAGACTCACCCCAATGCCCACCCATCGCTACGAATCCCGCCTCCACTGGAGCGGCTCCACCGGGCTCGGCTGGGAGCACTACGACCGCGCGCACAGCGTGAGCGCCCCTCCGGCGGAGCAGACCCTGACCGTGACCACCGGCGAGGCCAAGGGCGACCCGGCCCAGCTCAATCCCGAGCAGCTCGTGGTGATGGCCGCGTCGTCATGTCAGATGCTGATGTTCCTGCACCTGGCCGCGAAGGCGAGGATCGACGTGGTGGAGTACACCGACGAGGCCACCGGCCTCATGCCGCTCGACGAGGAGCCGGTGCGCATCCAGGAGATCACCCTGCAGCCGCGCATCGTGATCGCCGGCGACGCCGGCGACGAGCGCGTGCTGAAGCTCGTGCACCTGGCCCACGAGCAGTGCTTCATCGCGAACAGCCTCAACAGCGAGATGCGCCTCGAGCCGGTGATAGAGCGCGCGGAGGTCCGGGCGTGACCCCGTCGAGCGGCGTGCCCGAAGTGCTCGACCGCCTGCTCCGGACACCCGGTGCGCCGGGACAGGAAGAGGCCCCCGCGACCGTCTGGCGCGAGGCCGCCGAGGCCTTCGCGAGCAGCGTCAGCGTCGACGCCATGGGCACCCCCGTGGCGCGCGTGGACGGCCGCGGCGAGCATCCGCTCCTGGCCGTGGTCGGGCACATCGACGAGATCGCCGTGCTCGTGAGCCACGTGAGCAAGGAGGGGATGCTCAAGGTCGTCTCGTCCGGCGGCTGGGATCCGCAGATCCTCGTGGGCCAGCGCGTGGAGGTGCTCACCCACGACGGCGTGGTGCCGGGGGTGGTGGGCCGAAAGCCGATTCACCTGCTGGAGCAGGAGGAGCGCAACAAGGCCGTACGCCTGAAGGACCTGCACGTGGACATCGGCGTCAAGGACGCCGAGGAGGCCCGCGGGCTGGTGCGTGAGGGCGACCCGATCGTGATCGCGGCGGAGCCGGTGGAGCTTCCCAATGGGCGCCTGGTCTCGCGTGCCCTCGACAACCGCCTCGGCGTGTACGTGGCGCTCGAGAGCGCGCGCCGCGTGGCGGACGCCGGCGGCGGCGCGGGCCCGGTGGCGGCCGTGGCCGCCGTGCAGGAGGAGATCGGCACCCACGGCGCCGGGGCGATGGCCTACGGGCTGCGACCCGATGTGGCCATCGTGGTCGACGTGACCCACGCCACCGACGCTCCCGGAGTCGAGCCCGGTGAGCTCGGCGAGCACGGCCTGGGCGACGGCCCGGTGCTCACCCGCGGAGCAATCGTGAACGCGCGGGTGAACCGCCTGCTCGACGAGGCGGCCGAGGCCGAGGGAATCGCGATCACCACCGAGGTGTCGGGCCGCGCCACCCACACCGATGCCGACTCGATCCACCTGAGCCGCAGCGGCGTGCCCACGGCCATCCTCTCGATTCCGCTGCGCTACATGCACTCGCCGGTCGAGCTCGTGGAGCTGGCCGACGTGGAGGCGGCGATCGCGGTGATCGCCGCGTTCGCGCTGCGGCTGGAGGACGACACTAGCCTGGCGCGCTGGTAGCGAGTAGCCCGCGAAGCTCCGCCAGCATCACGACGGGCCGCTCGAAGACATCGCCATAGGTGTAGCGGCGGTACTCGTCTCCACGGGCGCGTGCGTCGCGCTCCCTGGCCCGATCCTGCTCCCAAGCATGCCGCGAGCCGTGATAGCGGTAGCTGTCGAGTTCGACAGTCAGCCGTGCCCTAGGCCAACGGCAGTCGACGAAGTGAGCGCCGGCGTGGCGATTCGTCTTAGGCAGCGAGATCCCGGCCCCGGACAGGAGCGTCCGGAACCGAGACTCCAGCTCGCTCAGGATTACCGGCTCGTCCCCTCGCAGGACCCGGCGTAGGTCGCCCGCCCCGCGCGCGTTCGGGCGCCGGGCGAGCACCGCCTCGACCTGCCCCGGTTTGGTGTGGTGGCGTATGCCCGCCAGGTGGAAGGCGCGTGCCAGCTCGGCGGGCGGCAGGCAGGCGGCAAGGTCGAACAGCGTTCGGGGCACGCCGGTCACGGGCACGCCGCGCCACACGGTGGCGTCGCGGGGCCCGAGGTCGCACGAGCGTCGCGTCTTCAAGCCCTCGATCCGCTTGAGCTTCGAGGTCGTGACCTCGGGCGGTGGCGCCGGGCCCCTGAGCAGACCGAGCAAGTAGGCGGCCGCGCTGCCGCTCAGCAGGGCGCCGTCTCCGCACGCCTTGACGGCGGCCATGTAATGCGCCTCGATGCTCGGTGCCGCGTGACCGGCTCGGTAGACGCCCCTGTACTCCGGGATCAGCGCGCCGATGCGCAAACGCCGATCGATCTGCCTGCCGCTGACTCCTGCCCGCAGCAGCTCCACGCGCGTGACGACACCGTGAGCCCGCGTGCCCAACCGGGCGATTTTCGTCTCCACCGCGATGTCTTGACCACCCATACGGCGGTCAAGTGATCCCGGCTCCGGGTTCGCCCCGGCGAGGCTAGGCCAGCGAGGGCTCGAGCACCGCCTGGGCCACGCGCTCGGCCACGGCCTCCGGCGTCAGGCCGACCTCCTCGCGCAGCAGCGCGGGCTTGCCGTGGGTCACGTAGCGGTCGGGCAGGCCGATCCTGAGCACGCGCACCCGGCCCATCAGGTCGTGGTCGGCCAGGTGCTCCACCACGGCCGAGCCGAAGCCGCCGGCGAGCACGTTCTCCTCCACCGTCACGAGCAGGTCGTGTTCGGTCACGAGCTGCTCCACCAGCTCACCGTCGAGCGGCTTGGCGAAGCGAGCGTCGGCCACGGTGGCGTCCACGCCGTGCTCGTCCGCCAGCAGGCCGGCCGCCCCGAGGGCCACGCTCACCCCGTAGCCGTAGCCGAGGAAGGCCACGCGCTCGCCCTCCCGCAGCAGCTCGCCGCGGCCGATCGCGATCGGCTCGGGCGCCGCCGGCAGCGGCACGCCCTCGCCCTCGCCGCGCGGGTAGCGCAGCGCAACCGGCCCGTCGTCGTACACGAGCGCGGTGCGCAGCATGTGGACGAGCATCGCCTCGTCGCGGGGCGCCATCTGAACCATGTTCGGGAGGCAGCGGAGGTAGGAGATGTCGAAGGCGCCGTGATGCGTCGGGCCGTCGTCACCCACCAGGCCCGCCCGGTCCATGGCGAAGACCACGTTGAGCCCCTGGAGGCAGACGTCGTGGACGATCTGGTCGTAGCCGCGCTGCAGGAAGGTCGAGTAGATCGCGGCCACCGGCTTGGCTCCCTCGAGCGCCAGCCCGGCGGCGAACAGCACCGCGTGCTGCTCGGCGATGCCCACGTCGTAGTAGCGCTCGGGCAGCGCCTTCTGGAGGATGTTGAGGCCGGTGCCGGAGTTCATGGCGGCGGTGATGCCCACCACGCGCTCGTCGCGCTGCGCCTCCTCCACGAGCGCGTCGCCGAAGACCGCGGTGTACTGGGGCGGGGCGGCCGGCGCCACCGTGGCGCCGCTGCTCTTCTTCTTGGGCGCCGCCAGGCCGTTGACGATCGAGCCCGGCTTGGCCGCGTGCCACTGCTCCATGCCCTCGAGGCCGCCCTCCTCGGCGGGCACGAAGCCCTTGCCCTTGACCGTCTTGCAGTGCACCACAACAGGGCGGTCGGCCTCGAGCGCGTCGCCGATCGCCTGCCGCAGCGCCTTGACGTCGTGGCCGTCGATCACCCCGACGTAGGCGAGGTCGAGCTCCTCGAAGAAGAGCCCGGGAGCCCAGTAGGCCTTGAGCGATTCCTTCAGGATCGGGCCCAGCCGCTCGATCTTGCTGCCGATGCCGGCGGGCAGCTTCGTGAGGGTCTCCTCGGCGTCCTCGCGGGCGTGGTAGAGCTTGGGATTGAGCCGCATCCGAGTGAACAGGCGCGACAGCGCTCCCACGTTCGGCGCGATCGACATGCCGTTGTCGTTGACCACGATCACGATCGGCATGTCCAGGCCGCCGGCGTTCAAGAGCGCTTCGAAGGACACGCCGCCGGTGAGAGCGCCGTCGCCGATCACGGCCACCACTCGGCCGTCCTCGGACACGCCCCGGCGCATCGCCTCCTTGATGCCCACGGCGTAGGAGACCGAGGTGGAAGCGTGGCCGGCGCCCATCACGTCGTGCTCCGACTCGTGTATCGAGCAGAAGGGCGCCAGGCCGCCGTACTTGCGGATCGTGGCGAGATCGTCGCGGCGGCCGGTGAGCACCTTGTGCGGGTAGGCCTGGTGGCCCACGTCCCAGAGCACCTTGTCGCGCGGCGAGTCGAGCAGTGAGTGGATCGCGACCGCGATCTCGCACGCGCCGAGGTTGGCTCCGAAGTGGCCGCCGATCTCGCCGATCGTGTCGATGATCAGCTCGCGCACCTCCTGGGCGACCCCCTGGAGGTCGTCCTCGGAGAGTCCCTTCAGGTCCGCGGGACCGTCGATGTTGTCGAGAAGGCTGGTCATGCGCTGCGGGTGAGAACGTAGTCGGCGATCCCCGCCAGGCGCTCGGTGCGGCCCGAGGCCTCTGCGAGCGCGGCCCTCGCCTTCGCATGCGACTCGCGAGCGAGCTCCTGGGCACGCTCGACACCGTGGACGCTCACGTAGGTGGCCTTTCCATGACGTTCGTCGGAGCCCTGCGGCTTGCCGATCTCGGACTCGCTTCCTGTCACGTCGAGAATGTCGTCGACGATCTGGAATACCACACCGAGCTCGGCCGCAAAACGCCGGTAGGGGATTGTGGCAGGTCCCTCGAGCCCTTCGAGCACCAGCACCGCGCCCACGGAGGCGGTGATCAATGCCCCCGTCTTGAGCTCGTGCAGATGGCGCAGCGGCACGGCCTCGTCGGCGGCCACGTCGAGGTACTGGCCGCCCACCATTCCCTCGACACCCGCCGCCGTCACCACCTCGCGCACCGCGGCGAGCACGTGGGCCGGCTGTCCCTCCTGGCGCGTGACCATGAGACGCAGGGCCTCAGCGAACAGGCCGTCCCCCGCCAGAATGGCCACGTCCTCGCCGAAGGCCACGTGGCAGGTGGGCTTGCCGCGCCGCAGCTCGTCGTCGTCCATGGCCGGCAGGTCGTCGTGGATCAGCGAGTAGGTGTGGATCATCTCGATTCCGGCGGCGAGCGGAAGCACCTCGGCGGGCATCCGCCCGAGAGCCTCGGCGGTGGCGAGAGAGAGCACCGGGCGGATGCGCTTACCGCCGGCCAGCAGCGAGTAGCGCATGGCCTCGCCCAAGCCGGCGGTGCCCGGCTCGGCGGCGAACTGGAGGCCCTCCAGGTAGGCGTCCACCTCCCGCTGCAGCTCGACCGGGTAGGCGTCCGCCTCCACTGAGCTCACAACAGGCGCTCCTGGCCTTCCATCTCGCTCGCGCCGCGCGCCCGCACGTCGAGCTCGGAGCCGAGCCGGGCGGCCAGCTCGGCGCAGCGTTCCACGAGCTCGGCGGCCTCGTCCGGGCCGACCTCGCCGGTGCGCAGCCTCTCGGCCACCTTCTCGAGCTCGTCGGTCAGGCGGCTGAGCGGATCGGGCTCGTTCACGGGTGTGCCGCCTCCGTGCGCTGAACCGCGCCGAGGATCCCGTTGACGAAGGCCGGGGCGTCGGTCGAGCAGAGCTCCTTCGCCGCCTCCACCGCCTCGTCGATGGCCACCTCGGCCGGTATGTCCGGCCTGCTGCGCAGCTCGTGCAGGGCCACGCGCAGGATGTTGCGCTCCAACGGCGCGATGCGATCGAGGGACCAGCCCTCGGCGTAGCGCTCGATCAGGGCGTCGAGCTCGGCCCGGTCCGCCAGCACGCCGTCTACCAGCTCGCGCGTGAACGGCGTGGCGTCGCGGTCCACCAGATCCGCGGCCGGACGACCGGTCACGTCCTGCTGGTAGAGGGCCACGACGGCGGCCCGGCGCTGGTCGGTGCGGCGCGTCACGCCCGTGAGACGTACTCGCCCGAGCGGGTGTCTACCCGCACCCGGTCGCCCACGTTTACGAAGAGCGGCACGCGCACCACCACGCCCGACTCGAGCGTGGCCGGCTTGTCGCCGCCGCCGGAGGCGGTGTCCCCGCGCAGGCCCGGATCGGTCTCGGACACCGAGAGCTCCACGGCACTCGGCACCTGCACGTCGCTCGGCGACTCGTCCACGTAGAGGATCTCGACCTCCTGATTGGGGATGACCCACTTCAGGGACTCCTTGACCGAGTCCTCGGGCACCGCCATCTGATCGTAGGTCTGCACGTCCATGAAATGGGCGTCGGTGCCGTCGGCGTACATGAACGTCATCTTCCGCGACTCGGTCCGGACGGGGCGGAACTTCTCGCCCGCCCGGAAGGTCCGGTCGATCACCGCGCCGTCGTCGACCCGCTTGAGCTTCGTGCGCACGAAGGCGCCGCCCTTGCCGGGCTTGACGTGCTGGAACTCGACGATGCGGAAGATCCGGCCGTCGACCTCGACGTGCATGCCGTTCTTGAACTGGTTGGTCGAGACCACAGCGGCCTAGGGTAGTCGCGCGTCGGGCCCTACGGCGAGCAGAACACGTTGCGGCACTGCAGGGGGTCGCCGTTGCCGTGCGCGCGGTTGCCGCCCAGGTCCGTCACGCCCGCGACCGCGTCGATGCCCGAGAGGCGGTTGTCGAATGCGCCGTTGTCCCGCAGCCGGGTGCCGGCGGCCCGGATCTCGATTCCGTCGCCGTCGTTTCTTTGGGAGAGGTTGTTGCGCACCAGCGTGCCGGTGGTGGGCGAATCGACGACGATGCCGTCGCCGAAGCGGTCGTCGGTCTGCCCGGCGAGGAAGCGGATGTCGGAGACCTCGTTGCCGGCGATCACGTTGCGGGCGCCGGCCTCGACGAGGATGCCGGCGCCCAGCCACCCACCGGTCACGCCGTTGCCGGCGATCCGGCCGTCGGAGCCGCTCAGCTCGATGCCGCGCAGAAGATTCGGGGTGCCGGCCACCGCGCGGTTGCGCACGATCCGTGCACGCTCGCCCACCACCTGGATCCCCGCGCCGAGCGCCGCGGTGACCTCGCTGCCGGCCACGACGAGGCCGTCGGAGTCAAACGCGCTGACGGCCGAGCCACGCGCGGCGGCCCGGCTCGCCCTGACCTCGTTCCCCTCTCCGCCGTTGATGTTGATCGCCGTGCCCGTCGAGCTCACCTGGATGTTGCGGATCAGGTTGCGGCTGGCTCCCCGCAGGTCGATCGTTCCGTCCACGGTGCCGTTGCGGATCGTCACATCCGAGTGGCCCTCGTTGCGGATCGCGAGCTGGCCGCCCCCGGATGACACCTGCACGCCGAGGCGGTGGCCGTCGAGGTCTATGTCGATGCCGTCGGCACCCACGATCAGGGCCGGGCCGTCCTCGAAGTTGCAGAGGACGTCGCCGGTCAGGCGCACGGAGGCCGCGACGGTCGCTCCGCACAGCTCGCTCTCGGTCACGAGGGAGCGGTCGGCCCCGCAGCCCGGCCTGCCGGCGTCCTGCTGGGAGTCGCGGGCGCAGAGCCGGTAGTGGTACTCGGTCTCCCGCGCGAGACCGGCGATCACGACGAAGACGATGCGCGGCGAATTCGGCTCGAGCGTCTCGGTCGCGTGGGCCGTCTCGGCGCCGTACGCGGTGGTCCGGCCGTACTGAACCCAGTACTCGACGGGACCGCCCACCGAGCTCGTGATCCGGCCGTCCACCGAGGCCCCGCTCTCCGACAGCACGACGTTCGAGCCGGTCTCGCCGGTGGCGCACCCGGCGCACGCCAGGGCGAGCAGCGCAGCGATGAGGCTCAGGGTGCGCCGGCCCATGCAGCGACGCTACTCCGCCGGCGCCGCTCCGGTCAACCAGCGCCGCTTCGGCGCTTGTCGATCGCCTCGCGTACGCGTGTGACGCCGTTCAGCGCGGCTGTCATCACGCGTTCGGGCGCGGAGTCCTTGGGCGGCATCGCCCCGAGCTGGCGGGCCATTGTCATGCCGTCCATGTAGACCTCGATCCGCTCGATCCGGCCGTCGCGGACCCAGAGCATGTCCATGCCGTCGAGGTCGACCGCCCGGCCCGTGGGCCGCATCCCCAGGAAGCTCCCGGATCCGTTGAACGTGCCGCGCACCCGCCAGCGGCCCACGGCCTTCTCGTCGTCCCCGACCACGTCGAGCACCTCCAGCGAGAAGTCGGGGAAGGCGGCATAGACCTGGGCGAAGAAAGCCTTGACCTCCTCGAGCCCCGCCGAGTCCAGCACGCCGTGGATGCGGCCGGTGGCTCCCGGCGCGTAGAAGCGCATCTGGGCGTCGCGCTCCTGGCGCCCGACCGCCTCCAGGTAGGAGCGGGCCACCTCTGCCGCGCTCGCCGTCTGACTCTCACTGCTCGTTGTGCTCATGGCCGCAGCGTGGCGCCCCGCGGTTGCCGTGTCAACGCCTGACTTGACCGCGCTGCGCCCGGCCGGTATTGCAGGCCTACACCCATAAAGGAGGAGTGCCATGAAGCGCCTGTTCACCGCCCTGTTCGCAATTGGGACGATCGCCGTGCTGGCGATCGCCGTGACCGCTTGGGCCAAGCCCGGCGGGAAGCACGGACATCACGGCGGCAAGACCATCGCCGTGATCGAGCATGCCGACACGGACGTGACCACCGACACCGGGGCCCCCGGAGACAGCGCCGGCGACCTGCTGACCTTCGCCAACGACGTCTTCGACCGGACCGACACCCGCAAGGTGGGGACCGACCAGGGTTACTGCGTCCGCACCGTGCCGGGCGTCTCGTATGAGTGCAACTTCACCGTTCTGCTCGCCCGCGGGAACATCACGGTCGAGGGTCCGTTCTACGACGCCAAGGACAGCGTCCTCTCCGTCACCGGTGGCACGGGCGCGTACCGCAAGGCGCGCGGGGAGATGGACCTCAAGGCGCGCGCGAACGGCACCAAGTTCCTGTTCGTGTTCCACCTGTCCGGCTAGCGGAGCTCAGCCGGCGTCGGCCGGCAGCCGCTTCTCCTCGGCCAGCTTCTCCAGATGGGCGGCCAGGGTGAGCGCGGCTGCCGGCCGGAGCTCCTCCGCGACCTCGGACCAGGCGGCGTCCAGCAGCTCGTCGCGCGTGCGCGCGCCGGCGTCGAGCGCCTCGAGCAGGCGTCGCTCGCGGTCGAGCCGGTGGTCCAGGTACTCGTCGAGCTTCGCGGCGGGGTCCCGGACGTACGGACCGTGGCCGGGACAGAGCAGCTCGAGATCCAGCTCCCGCAGGCGGCGAAGCGAGTCCAGATAGGCGGACAGCGAGCCCTCGCCGGGCGCGATGAAGACGCTGCCGCTGCCGAGAACGGTGTCGCCGGTGAAGCACACGCGCTCCCAGATCAGGCAGACGCTGTCGGCCGAGTGCCCGGGCGTGGCCAGCGCCCGGAACGGGCCGACCTCCTCGCCACCCGCGGGGAGGGTCACCGGGGCGCCCAGCCGGTCCGCGCCCTCGGAGTGGTCTGAGTGCGAATGCGTGAGCACCACGCCCTCGATCCCGCCGGCTGCCGCCGTGCGCACCGCCTCCAGGTGGTCGGGGTCCGCGGGGCCGGGATCCACCACCCACTGCCCGACTACGTAGCTGTTGGTCCCGTCGAGCGTGAGCGGCGACGGGTTCGATGCCCGCACGCGAACGATGCCCTCGGGGTCCCGGTCGGAAGCCTCCACGACGAGGGTTGTAGCGGAGTATCCTCGGCCCGCGTTGCGCTGGCGGACACCATCGGGGGGGTTCTCGAGCGAGCGAGGTGCGTTACTGCTCGCCCTCGCGGTGATGATCGCTGTGGTGGTGGCCGATGCCGCCGTGGGCGACCGCGCCGTGCTGGTCGAGCTGCTGATCGTCGCCCCCCTGATCGCCGCCACCCGAGCCACGGTCGCCGAGACCGCCGCGGTGGCCGCACTGGCCTTCGCGGTCTCGATTCCCGAGGGCCTGGTGAGCGACGCCTTCCTCGACCCTGCGCACCTGACCGGGGTGATCGCCGTGGCGGTCGGCGGTGTGCTCGCCGTGGTGATCGCGCGGCTGCGCTCGGCCGGTGAGCGCGACTCCGCCCGCCTCGCCGTCCAGTACGGCGTTGCGCGGGTGCTCGCCGACTCCGACTCCACGGAGGAGGCCGGGCCGCGCCTCCTGGAGGCCATCGCCCGGCCGCTGCGCTGGCGCGTGGCCCACCTGTGGGAGCCGGGGGAAGACGGTCGCCTCTGGTGCACGGCGACCTGGTCCGATGCCGGTCCGGAGCTGGAGGAGTTCGAGAAGATCTCCCACGAGCTGCGACTTGAACCGGGCCGAGGCCTGCCCGGACGGGTGTGGCAGTCGGGCCGCCCGGCGTGGGTACGCGATCTCAGCACCGACCAGAACTTCCTGCGCAGGGAGGGTGCGGCGGCCGCCGGACTGCGCTGCGGGATGGCCTTCGCGGCGATGAGCGCCGAGCGCCCCGCCGCGGTGATCGAGCTGTTCTCGCACGAGCACCGGGAGCTCGACCGGCCGCTCGTGGCGCTCACCGAGGCGCTGGGCGCCCAGATCGGCGAGTTCCTCGAGCGAGTGCGTGCCACCCACGCGGTGCGTGAGAGCGAGCTGCACGCCAGCCAGTCACGGGACCAGCTCGAGGCGATGCTGCGCGGGGTGGCCGACGCCGTGACCGTCCAGGCCCCGGACGGGCGCCTGCTGTTCGTGAACGATGCGGCCGTCAAGACCCTGGGCTTCGAGTCGACCAGCGCGCTGCTGGCCACTCCGCCCGCGCAGGTCCTGGACGCCTTCGAGGTCTTCGATCCTCAGGGCGAGCCCTTCCCGCTGGCCCAGCTCCCGGGCCGGCGCGCGATCGACGGCGAGGAGGGCGCCGAGGCGGTGGTCCGCTTCCGGGTGAAGGCCACCGGGGAGGAGCGCTGGGCGAACATCAAGGCCACCCCCATCCGCAACGGCGACGGCGCGATTGACATGGCCATCAACGTGATCGAGGACATCAGCGCACACAAGCGCTCGGAGCTGGCGGAGCGCTTCCTCTCGAGCACGAGCGAGCTGCTCGGCCACTGGGTGGGTACCGAGGAGCTGCTCGAGCGGGTGGCGGGCCTCGCAGTCCCGGAGATGGCCGACTGGTGTGCCGTGGACCTGGTGACCGAGTCGGGGGAGCTCGAGCGTGTGACCCTCACTCACGCCGACCCGGACCGGCGCGACTACGCGCGCGAGCTGAACCGGCGCTACCCACCCGATCCCGACTCCTCGGCCGTCCACCGGGTGATGCGAAACGGCGTGGCGGAGCTCCACCCGGAGATCACCGACAAGGTTGTTCGCGTCTCTGCTCGCGACGAGGAGCAGTACGAGCTCCTCCGCGGCCTCGGCATGCGCTCCGCACTGATCGTGCCGATGACAGCGCGCGACCGGACGCTGGGCGTACTCACCTTCGTGACCGGGCCGTCGGGCCGCCGCTACGACGAGACCGATCTGGCGGTGGCCGAGGAGCTCGCCCGCCGCTGCGCCACCGCCATCGACAACACGCGCCTCTACCGCGAACGCTCCTATATCGCCCGCACCCTGCAGCAGAGCCTGCTCCCGGTCGAGCTGCCCGACATACCCGGGATCGAGGCCGCCGCTCGCTTCCGGCCCACGGGTGAGGGCAACGAGGTCGGCGGCGATTTCTACGACATGTTCGAGAGCGGAGGGCGCGGCTGGGCCGTGGTGATGGGCGACGTGTGCGGCAAGGGGCCCGACGCCGCCGCGGTCACGGCTCTGGCCCGCTACACGCTGCGGGCCGCGGCGATGGACGAGCGCCTCCCGAGCCGCAGCCTGCGGCGGCTCAACGAGGCGCTGCTGAGCCAGCGGGACGACCGGCGCTTCTGCACGGTGGCCTACGCCTACCTCGAGTTGCTCGACGAGGGGGCGCGCCTGGGCTTCGCGAGCGGCGGTCACCCGCTGCCGCTTCCTGGTCCGCGGGGACGGCACCGTCGAGGAGCTGGGTGCCGCGGGCACGCTCATCGGCGTGGTGCCCGACCCGGATTTCGAGGACCGGGCGGTGTCGCTCTCCCGGGGCGACGTGCTGGTCTTCTACACCGACGGCGTGATCGAGTCGCGGACCCCCGGCCAGTCGCTCGACGGCCAGGGGCTCAAGGAGGTCCTCAACGATTGCGCCGGCCTCGACGCGGACTCCGTCGCCAACAAGGTGGAGCAGGCGGCGCTGCGCTCGCAGGAAGGGCGGGCCCACGACGACATAGCCGTTCTCGTGCTGCGGGTCGCGCGCTGAGCCCCAAAGGGCGCCGCCGGGCCACCCGCATGTTGCGCCGCGGGGCGCTACGGGTAAGAGATCTCCATGTCCGAGCGCGTCCATTTCGCCGGCCCCCACCCGGGCTCTTGCACCCGCCGCGCGCCGTGGAAGAAGACCTGAGCGTGCGCCTCGGAGGTGGAAAGGAAGCGCCCGCGCGGGCGCGACGCGCACTTTCCAGGCTGCGCGCCGACGTGGACGCGCCGACCCTCGAAACCCTGCGGCTCCTCGTCTCGGAGATCGTGGCCAACAGCATCAGGCACGCGCGCAGCGACGGGGTGAGCCTGACGGTGCTGGTCCGGCCCGGCACCGTGCTCACGGAGATCTTCGACGACGGGGACGGCTTCGAGCCCGAAGCGGACCGCGGACCGCGTGCCGACCACACCGGCTGGGGCCTGTTCCTCGTCGAGCGCCTGGCGGACCGCTGGGGCGTGGTGCGCGACGGCGACGGTACGCGCGTCTGGTTCGAGCTGCGCCGGCCTGGCGTCGCGAACTAGCCGAGGGTCAGCTGCTCTTCCTCGGGCGGCGCCTGGCCCAGGAGGGAACGAAAGCGCTGGGCCGCGGTGGGGGCGTCGTCGCCCCGGTTGTTGTTGAACGCCACGTGCACCTCGCCGGCCTGCTCCGCCATCGCCAGCACGCGGCCCCTCACCTGGTCGAGCTCGTCGTCGGTGTAGCGCCAGGCAAAGCGCTCGGACACGGATTTCCCGGTGAGATAGCCGTCGGTGTTGCGCCCGTGCAGCCGGATGTAGGCCAGATCGTCGCGGGTCACGGCGTCGAGGTCCGACGGCATGATCGGCACGTGGTCGCCGGGGGGCGCGTCCACGGAGACGAACGCGACGCCGTGGTCGGCAAACCAGCCGAACGTCTCCTCCCGCCGCTTCTCACGCACCCAGCCGCGATGGCGCAGTTCCAGGGCGAGGCGCTTCGAGCCGAAGGCCTCCACGAGCGCGTCCAGCTCCTCGAGGCGGTTCCTGCCGGGCGCGAACGCCGGTGTCATCTGCACCAGATACGCCCCGAGCTTGCCGGCCTCGGCCAGCGGGGCGGTCTCGTCGAGCAGGCGCGCCACCAGCGCGGCTTCGAGCTCGGGGGTCAGCAGCACACGGCCGCGCGGGCCGGTCTCGACGCCGTCGCGCATGTCCGGAGGCAGGGAGTCGAGCGGGGCGGAGTGGCGAGACAGGGCGCGGTGGGCCTTGACGTCGAAGGTGAACCCGTCGGGGGTCGCCTGGACCCAGCCATGTACGGCGTTGCGATCCGGAATCGCGTAGAAGCTCGAGTTGAGCTCCACCGCCTCGAAGCGCTGCGCGTACCAGGGCAGCCGCTCCTTGGCCGCCAGGTCGCGCGGGTACCACTCCTTCACGAAGCCGGGATCGGCCCAGCTCGAGGTGCCCACGAGGATGCGCCCGGCCATGGCGCACATCCTGACGCCCGAGCGGGCTCGATGGCGCCCAGCTAGATTGACCGTGATGGCCGACCAGATCGAACAGGCCTGGAGGCTCGACGGGATCTCGCCCAAGGCCTATCAGCACCCGGCCGACCGCGCGGCCACGGCGTCGCTGGCCAAGGTGCCCTATCTCGACCAGGTGGTCCGGCGTCTCGTGGCCCTCGGCTACGAGCGCGCGCTGCGCGCGGCGTCCTTGGGCTCCTCCGTGAGGCTGGGACAGGACCAGCTCCCGCACATCTGGGTGCTCCACCGCCAGGTGTTCAACACGCTGGACATGGACGAGGTGCCCGATCTGTACATCACGCAGTTCCCGCTCGCCAACGCCTACGCGATGGGCACCGGCAAGCCGATCGTGGTGCTCAACTCGGAGCTGATCCGGATCCTCGACGACGAGGCCCGGCGCGTGGTGCTCGCACACGAGGCCGCACACGTGCATTCCGATCACGTGCTCTACCGCACCGCGCTGCTGATCCTGCTCCGGCTCGGGTCGTCGATGCGGCTGCCGATCCTGGCCGGCCTGCCCCTGCTGGCCATCCAGCTGGCGTTGCTCGAATGGTTTCGGGCCGCCGAGCTGTCCTGCGACCGCGCCGCCGCGCTGGTGACCCGCGACCCGCTGGCGGTCTGCCGCACCATGATGGTGCTGGCCGCGGGCGAGGAGGCCGAGAACCTCAACCTCGATGCCTTCATCACGCAGGGGATGGATTACGACGATCCGGGCGACGGCCTCGCGCGGCTGACCAAGATGATGCAGGACCTGCGCGTGACCCACCCGATGCCGGTGCGGCGAGTGAAGATGCTGCTCGACTGGGTGCGCGAGGGCGACTACGACGTGATGGCGCGCGGCGAGTACCTGCGTCGCGGTGAGGAGCCCAGCGCGCGCGAGGAGGCCGAGACCGCCCGCACGTTCTACTCGGACAACATCGCGGGCGCCTTCGCCCAGGCCGGCTCCTCGATCTCCGAGGTGGGCCAGCAGCTGGGCGACTGGCTCAAGCGCCAGCGCGACGACAGCAACCGCGAGGACAAATAGGGAGCTCGCCGGCGTCTAGCGGCCTCGCCTCCCGAACGAGTGCCCGGCCGGGGCCACCGCCCGCAGGTCGGCCTCGTCGCCGCCGCGCATCACGTCGTCGCCGGCCTCGCTCGACCAGGTGCGGCGCGGCTCGATGTGGGTGACCTTGGCCCGCGGCAGGTCCGGACGCTCCAGGCGCTCGATGCGGTCGACCAGCACGTTGGTGGTGCCGTCCCGCCGCTCGAGACGGCCCGTGGCCAGCACCAGCGGCTCGGTGCGCACGGCCAGGCGAAAGCGATCGTGCACCGGCGGAGGCACGATCAGGTTGAGCGTGCCGTGCTCGTCCTCGAGCAGCATGAACGTGACTCCCTTGGCCGTTGCGGGGCGCTGGCGGGCCACCACGAGGCCGGCCACGCGAACCCGGCGGCCGTTCTGATGCTCTTCGAGCTGCTCGCTGGTGCGCAGGTCGTCCGGCAGGCCGGGTCGCATCAGCTCGAGCGGATGCTCGCGCAGCGTGACGCCCGTGGAGCCGTAGTCGGCCAGCATCCGCTCCCAGGCCGACAGCGCACGTAGCTCGGGGCCCTCGTGGGGGTCGAGCGGCAGCGCGAGCTGGGTGCCCTCCTCCACCGGCGTGCCGGGCACCGCGACGCCGAGCATCCACAGCGCTCGCCGGCGCCGGCCCTGCTCGGGACCGTCGACCAGGGCGTCGCACGCCCCCGCCCAGGCGAGCCTCCCCAGCGTTTCCCCCGACGCCCCCGAGCGACCGGCCAGGTCGCCGAGCGAGCGCCACTCGCCTCCCCCGTGGCGCTCGGCGGCCATCGCCTTGACCTCGTGCTCGCGCACCCCGCTCACGTATCCGAGTCCCAGACGCACACCCAGGCCGCCTGTGCCCCGAGGGGCGTCAGCCCCGACTTGGGTACCGGGAGCGGCTCCACCACGCACTTGGCGTCGCTGCGCACCACGCACGGCGCCAGCACCTCCACTCCTCTGCGCTGGGCCTCGTGCACCAGGTTGTCGGGCGGGTAGAAGCCCATCGGCTGCTCGTTCAGCAGGGCGCAGAGGAACTCGGGGTGGTAGTGGACGCGCAGCCAGGTGGACTGGTAGGCGAGCAGCCCGAAGGCCGCGGAGTGCGCCTTCGGGAAGCCGAAGCCGGCGAAGCCCACGATCTGGTGCCAGACCTTCTCGGCCACCTCCCGTGACGCGCCGTGGGCGGCCCCGCCGGCGATGAACTTCTCCTCGTAGACGCGGATCGCCGCCTCCGAGCGCTTGCGGCTCATCGCGCGCCGCAGACCCTCGGCCTCCCCCGGGCTGAAGCCGGCGAAGGCCATGGCCACCTCGAGCACCTGGTCCTGGAAGACGATCGTGCCCAGCGTGTCGCGCAGCACGGGCTCGAGCGTGGGGTGCAGATAGGGCACCCGGTACGAGGGATCCGCCCGCAGCGCCTTGCGGTTCTCGATGTAGGGATGCACCGCTCCGCCCACGATCGGCCCCGGGCGAACCAGCGCCACCTGAACAGTGAGGTCGTCGAGGTTCTCGGGCCGGGTGCGCTTGAGCATCTGCATCTGGGCGCGCGACTCGATCTGGAACACCCCGGTGGTCTCCGCCTCCTGGATGCGGCCGTAGACCTCCTGGTCGTCGTAGGGGATTCGCGACAGGTCGATCCGCTCGCTCCGCACCCGCGCGATCTCGTCCACGCAGCGCTCGACCGCCGAGAGCATCCCCAGCCCGAGCAGGTCGATCTTGAGAAAGCCGGCGTCGCCGCAGGAGTCCTTGTCCCACTGGACCATCTGCCGCCCCTCCATGGAGGCCGGCTGGACCGGGCACAGGTCGATCAGCGGCTGGGTGGAGATGACCATCCCACCCGGGTGCTGGGACTGGTGGCGCGGCAGGCCCCAGGCGTCGCGAGCGAGCTTGACGAGGGAGTCCCAGCGCGGCGAGCGATAGCCCCGGGCGTCCTGCTCGGGCACTTCCTCACCTATGTCGTTGCGGTCCTTCCAGGGATCGACCGCCCGGGCCAAGCGCTCGATCTCGCCTGGCGGGAGCCCGAGCGCCTTGGCGAAGTCCCGCACCGCCGAGCGCACCTGGAAGGTGGCGAAGGCGGCCACCAGCGCGCAGCGGTCGCGGCCGTAGCGGTCGTGCACGCGCGGGATCAGCACGTCGCGGATGTCGCGCGGGAAGTCGAGGTCGATGTCCGGCAGCGCGGTGAGCTCCTCGTTGAGGAAACGCCCGAGCAGCAGCTCGTTCTCGATCGGGTCCACGTGCGAGAGGCCGGTGAGGTAACAGACGATCGAGGACACACTCGAGCCCCTCCCCCGCCCCGGAGGCATCAGCCGTCGCGCCGACTCCGGCCCCCGCACCTCCGCCGCCACCCCACGAGCCAGCTCGAGCATGTCGCGGTGGAGCAGGAAGAAGCCGGACAGCCCGAGATGGCGGATCACACGCAGCTCCTCGTCGAGGCGGCCGAGCGCCTCCTCGCGGCTGCGGCGCCCGGCGTAGCGCTCCTCGAACATCCCCCGGCAGAGCTCGGCCAGGTTGCGATCGGCGTCCGGGTCCTCCGCGCCCGGATAGCGATAGCCGAGGTCCTCGGTGAGGTCGAAGCGAAGGCGCTCGGCCAGGCGGCCGCTCTCCTCCACGGCGTCGGGGTGCTCGCGGAAGCGCTGGGCCATCCGCTCAGGCGGCGAGAGCACGTGCGAGGAGTTGCCGCGACGGCGTGGCTCGGTCTCGTCGAGGGTGGCCCCCAGCCGCACGGCCACCATCGCGTCCTGCAGAGGAATGCGCTCGCGGGCGTGGGCGTGGATGTTGCCGGTGGCCACACAGGGCACCCCGAGCCGGCCGGCGAGCTCGGTCAGGAGCCGGTTGCGACGCCGGTCGTGACGCCAGAAGGGACGCTGCAGCTCGATCCGAAAGCGGTCGGGGCCGAAGATCCGCAGCAGGCGGCGGCCCGCCGCGGCGGCACCGGGATGGTCCTCGGCCTCGAGCCGCGAGGCCACCGCGCCGTCACCCGCGCACCCGGACAGGCACACGAGCCCGGCGGAGTTGCGCTCCACCTCGTCGAGCGAGACGGACGGCTGCTCGTCGAGCGGGTCCTGGCCGGGCCGGCGCCCGTCGGTGACCTGCGCCGTGGGATCGGACCAGCCCTCACGGGCCCAGCGCCGGGTGTGCCAGTGGGAGGCGGTGAGCAGGCGGCAGAGGTTGGTGTAGCCCTCGCGCGTCTCGCACAGCAGCGTCAGGTGCGACCCGTCGTCCAGGGTGATCTCGGCTCCCGTGATGTGCCGGACGCCGAGCGGCTTGAGCGCCTGGGCCATCTCCATGGCTCCGTGGATCCCGTCGTGGTCGGTGAGGGCGAGCGCACTGTGACCCTGTTCGGCGGCGGCACCGGCCAGCTCCACCGGGTGCGACGCCCCGTCCAGGAACGAGTAGGCCGAGTGGCAGTGCAGCTCCACGTAGGACACGAACACATGTTCGCACGTGGAAAGGACGCTATTTCTCGACGGCCTCCAGAGCCTCGGCCTTCGACGCGAACGAGTGCGCCGCCACGGCCTGGTCGCCCTCGAAGGTCCAGACGACCGCCAGCTCCTGGGTCACCGGCACGCCGCTCTCCCCGCCGCGAGCCGAGATGCGCAGCACCACGAGCACGTCATCCCCCAGGTCGACGATCTCCTCGAGCTCCTGGTCGTAGTCCTCCCAGGTCTCGCGGGTGTCCGAGATCCACTCCTGGGTCCCCTTGAGGCCCTTGAAGACCCGGCCGTCCCAGACCGAGTGGAAATCGAACTCCGGGTGCAGGCGCTCCTTCGACAGCGACCTGAACGTGTCCATGTCGCCGCGGCTGAGGGCCTCGTAGCCCTCGCGGAGGAACTCGACGTTCTCTGCGGACATCCAAGCGAGCGTATCGGCCCGCCGAGCTCAGGCCACCGAGCGGCGGCGCTTTGCCCGGTAGAGCAGCTCGTCGGCCCTGCCCACCAGCTGCTCGGGGCTCTCACCGAGCTCATGGACGGCGATGCCGAAGCTCGCCTCCACCTCCTGGCCCGTGCTGCGCTTTACGGCCAGCGCGGCCTGGAGGCGCTGCGACACCCGCTCCGCGTCGAGCCGGCCCGCTCCACTCAGCACCACGGCGAACTCGTCGCCGCCCAGGCGGTAGGCGTCGTCGCTGCGCCGCAGGCCCGTGCGCAGCGCGTCGCTGAGCGCCTTGAGGGCCCGGTCGCCGGCCTCGTGGCCGTATTCGTCGTTCACTCGCTTGAGGTTGTCCATGTCACACAGGATCAGGGCCAGCTCGCCCCGGGGGCGATTGACCTCGCGGCTCAAGCGGGCCAGGAAGGCACGCCGGTTGGGCAGCCCGGTGAGCGTGTCGTGGGTGGCCTCGTGGCGCAGCCGCACGGCTCGGTCGGCCGTCTGAAGAGCCGCCACCGCCTGGTTGGCGAACAGCCGCAGGGCCTGCAGCCGCGCCCGCGTGGGCAGAAGGCGGTCGCGCGGGTCGTCCACCCAGATCAGGCCGAGCCGGTTGCCCTCGGGCTCCTCCAGGGGCACGAGCAGCCAGTGGCGCGCCCACGCGTGGGGACCCATGCCGTTCATCTCGGAGCGGTAGTTCACCCGGTTCGCGCCCAGGAGATGCTCGGCCGCCTCGGTGGGGATCAGGTAGCAGCCCGCCACCTCGAACTCCGCGGTGAAGAGAGGCTCGACCGCCTCGAGCGGAAGTCCATGGTTCACGGCCTCCGCGTCGAGCGGCCAGCCGCTCGCCGCCACGGGCACGAGCGGCGCGCCGTCCTCCTCGGCCAGCTCGATGGCGACCTTGTCGAAGCCGAGCGCGTGGTTGATGCCGTCGCACACGGCCTGCAGCACCTCGTCGGTCTCGTCCGCCTCCGCGAGCCGGGCCGACACCGCCAGCACCCCCTCGAGCATCTGCTGGTGCTGCAGGCTGTCGGCGGTGTCCTGGGCAATGCGCAGGGCGAGCGCGGCGTGCCGGGCGATCGCCACGAGGCCGTCGAGCTCACCGTCGCCCGGCCGGCGTCCGGTCTGCGGCTCGTCCACCGAGATGACCCCGATGAGCCCGCCCCGGCTGTCGTAGAGAGGCACGAACAGCGCGTCCTCCGCGGTCCAGGCGTTGGGATCGTCGCTCGGCGCGATGTCAGGCACGAAGGTGTCCACGCCGAGCTCGTCCCAGTCGAACTCCTCCCCGGGGATGAAGTACGCGCCGCGGCGCTCGAAGCGCTCGGCCAGCAGCGGATACCAGGTCTCCGCGGGCGAGGCCTTGCCCACCAGAGCCTGCACCGAGGCCTCCGAGCCCACGGCGGAGGCGGTGAGCATGTCGTCGTACGCGGGCCGGTAGACGTTGACCACCACGGCGTTGTAGCCGAGCAGGTCGGCGATCGTGCGGCAGACGTCCTCCAGGACCTTGTGGAGATCTTCCTCGCTGCGGACACTCGTGGTCCGCTCGAACATCGCGCCGAGGCGAGCAAGGGTGGTGAGCCGGTCGGCCCTCATCACCTGCAGTATCGACCCGGCCCCGCCTCCCCTCAACCCCTATCGGACCTACGCGGTCGTTTCAGGACGCCGGGGGTACGGGCTAAGCCCGCTGGAGGAACCAGCCCCCGCCGACCAGGTCGCGGAACAGCACGACGTTGCGTCCGTCGTTGAGAACCACCTCGAAGTAGCGCCGCCGCAGTGGCCGGGCCGTCCACCAGCGATCCTCCACCACCCATTCCTCGCGCACCGTGTCGACCTGTGCGCCGGCCACGACGCGCGGCGCGCCTCCGTCGCCGGGGAGAACCGAGGTGGGCTTGGGGGCACCGAGCCGGCGTGAGGAGCCGGGGGTCACCGTGGTGATGTCCGGAAAGGGCGCCAGCACTGCGCGGCGCTCGGGGATGCGCGAGTCGGGATCCACGTCGAGAACGCGCAGGGCGGCATCCGCTCCCGCCGCCTGGCGAGCCTGGCGGACGGCCTCACCCAACCGGCCGCGGCGGACCGCGGCGGCCTCGTCGAGCAGACGCCCCTGATCCTGTGCCGGAGGCCCGAAGGCCTCCACCTCGAGCCCGAGCGACTCGGAGGGAGCGGGCAGCTCGGCCAGCTTGGGGGCCAGGGCGAGCCGGATGCGCGCGGGATCGGCGCTCGCATGACGGAGCGTGACCGCGATCCGCCAGGTGCCACCGGCCACGAAGCGAGCGGACACCGCCAGCGCCCGGAGCGAGCGGCCGCGCCGCTCGCTCCGGGCGAGCACGCGGGCGATCAGCAGCTCGAGCGCCCGCTCGAGCTGCTGGCCCGACACCGCCTCGGGGAGATCGAGCCGTTCGCTCACCGGCTCGGGCGGACGGCGCGGCTCGAGGGGAAGGTCGCGCCCCCGCGCCAGGTCGAGCGCCAGCAGCCCTGGATGCCCGAAGCGCTCGGCCAGCGCCCGCGCGGGCAGGGCCGCGAGCTCACCAAGGGTGCGGATCCCGAGCCGCTCCAAGAGCTCGGGCAGCGCCTCCAGCTCGGGACGAGTGCGCAACAGAGCGACGGGCAGAGGGGCCAGAAAGGCCTCCATCCTCTCCTCCTCCACCGTCAGCGAGTGCCGGCCTCGACGCGGACGAACCTGAAGGGCGGCCGCGTGGGAGGCGAAGCGGCTGGGCGCGGCTCCGAAGCGCGCACCCGTGCCCAGGGCCCGGCGCGCCGCGCCGAGCACGAGACCGAGCTCGCCGCCGTGAATGCCCTCGAGCCCGCTCGCCTCGAAGAACGCCGCGCCCGCGCCGTCGGACTCCACCTGGGCGCCGATGCCCTCCAGGCGGTCCAGCACGTCGTTCCAGAGCGAGCGCACTCCCTCGGGATCGGGGGGCACGAGCCGCAGCGCCGGGCAGCGGGACATCGCCTCGCCCATCCGCATGCCCTTAACCAGTCCGTACGCCTCGGCCGGTGCCGACACCTCCCCCACCATCTGCTCGCGCCCGGCCTCGGGGGCCAGCGCCACCGGCTCGGACAGCAGCGCTCTACGATCGCCGAGCGCCGCCAGGAGCTCGAAGCGCGGGTAGAGGACGCAGACGATCATACGAACGCATGTTCGCATTGATCGAGGCGGCGTGCAAGACGGTATTCACGCCCGGTGAGACCGAGGGCAGGGACGAGCTCATAACACGCCCAGGCCGGCCAGCACGCTCCCCACACCGGTGAGGACCACCAGCCCCAGTGCCAGCACAAAGAAGCGCTCGTGCTCGGCATGCCGGAACGCGATCGCACCGAGGAAGTAGCCGGCCACCACCAGGACGAGGAGCAGCGGCAGCCCTCCCAGGTCCAGGCCGCCGGTGCCCTCGGCCACGAGGAACAGCGCCCCGCCCGCACTGCTGAGCGCCAGGAAGCTGGCCGCGAGCGTGGCCCGGAACTCGGCCGGCCGCACACCGTGCGCCTCGAGCCAGAGCACGATCGGCGGTCCGTTCACGCTCAGCGAGGTGGTGAGCACTCCGCTCGTGAAGCCCACCGCGAGGCTTGCGGCGCCGGCCAGCGGGCGGCGGACCCGCTGTCCCCGGGCGCGCGAGCGCAGCTGCCACGCTCCGCCCGCTATCACCGCCACCCCCACCACCACCTGAAGCGTCTGCCGGTCGAGTACGAGGAGGAGAGCGGCTCCGGCGGCGAGGCCGGGCAGCCCGGCGAGCAACAGGGGGGTCAGCCGCCGCCAGTCCACATGCAGCGGCCGTCCCCCTTCGAACAGCACCAGCGCGTTCAGCACCAGCGAGAGCACGAGCATGATGTAGATCGCCTCGAGCGGCTCCAGCACCGAGAACAGCACCGGGGAGAGCACGAGCGCGAAGCCGAAGCCGGTGGCCGACCCAACGAAGGCGCCGAGCAGGGCGGCGAGTGCCGCCAGGGCCACGTCAGGCGAGCGGACGGCGTCCGCGAGCAGTCGATCTCATTCGGCGGTTACCAGGTCCTTGGGGAAGCCCGTGAGGATCTCCGGCTCGCCCTCGGTCACGATCACCAGGTCCTCGATCCGCACGCCCACCACCCCGGGCAGGTAGACGCCCGGCTCCACCGTCACCGCGTTGCCCGCCTCGAGGTCGCCCTCGGCGGTCTTGCCCAGACGCGGCGCCTCGTGCACTTCGAGCCCCACCCCGTGGCCCAGGCCGTGCCCGAAGCGCTCCCCGTGCCCGGCCGCTTCGATCACGTCGCGCGCCACGGCGTCCACAGCGGCGCAGCCCGCTCCGGCCCTCACGGCCCCGAGCGCCTCGACCTGGGCGCTCAGCACCAGGTCGTAGATCTCTTGGGCGGTGTCATCGAGCGGACCCGTCGCGATCGTCCGCGTGCAGTCCGAGCAGTAGCCGTCCACCTGTGCGCCGAGGTCCACCACCACGAGCGTTCCCTTGGGGATGAGCTCGTCGCGCGGCACGGCGTGCGGCAGCGCGCCGTGCGCGCCCGAGGCCACGATGGGGTCGAAGGACGGGCCCTCGGCGCCGCGGTCCTCCATGAAGCGGACCAGCCCCGTGGCCACCTCGCGCTCGGTGCGCCCGGCCAAGCCGAGCTCCAGCAGGGACTCGTAGGCCTCGGTGGCCAGCTCGGCGGCCTGCCGCATCGCGGCCACCTCGGTCTCGTCCTTCACCGCCCGCAGCCGCTCCACGAGGCCGCCGGCGCCCACCAGCTCCACGGCGTCGCCGGCCTTCTCGGCGAGCTTGCCGTGCAGCGCGACGCTCACGTGCTCGTCGTCGAAACCCGATCGGCCGCGCAGGCGGCGCGCCATGTCGCCGGCCATGTCGCGGCCCACCTGGACGGCCTCATAGCCGTGGACCTGCTCGGCGGCCTGCTCGACGTAGCGGAAGTCGGTGAGGAAGAGCCGCTCGTCTCGCGTGACCACGCAGGCGCCGTTGGTTCCCGTGAAGCCCGTGAGGTAGCGCACGTTGATCAGCTCGGTCACCAGCAGGCAGTCGAGCTCGCGCTCGGTGAGGAGCTCCACGAGCTGGTCGGTGCGAGCCTCCACGGCCCCGGCCGCCTGCACGTTCATCGCTGCATCGCCTCCTTGAGCATCTGAAGCGCATCACGGTAGCCGTCTGCACCCTTGCCTTGCACCCGGCCCACACACAGGTCGCCGATCACCGAGACCCGTCGCCACTCGTCGCGCTCGTCCACGGCCGAGAGGTGGACCTCGACGGCGGGGAGCGCGGCCACCTCGAGCGCGTCGTGGATGGCCCACGAGTAGTGGGTCCACGCGCCCGGGTTGAGGATCAGCCCATCCGAGCTCTCACCGGCGCGGTGCAGGAACTCGCAGTACTCCCCCTCGTGGTTGGACTGGTAGAAGCTCACGTCAAGGCCGAGGTCGCGCGCGAACCCGCTGACCTTGAACTCGAGCTCCTTGAGGCCGAGGCCCCCGTAGATCTCGGGGTCGCGCTGCCCGAGCACGTCGAAGTTCACGCCGTGCAGCACCTCCACCCGCGTCTTCATCCGGCGTGCACCTCCTCCAGGGCCCGCCGCAGGGCCCCGGGATCCACCACGTGGCCGGGGCTCACCTGGCCCGGCGCCTCGACGAGCACGAACGGCACGCGCCCGCCCTCCCGCTTCTTGTCGCGCTCGATCAGCTCGAGCACCTGGTCGACCGTCGCGCCCTCGAAGGCCGGCGGCAGCCCGCGCGCCTCGAGCAGCGCCGCCACCTCGCTGCGGAGCGCCTCGCGGCCCGACAGCCGCAGCGCGGCGAGCAGGCCGATGGCCACGGCCTCGCCATGGCGGTAGCGCCGGTACCCGGTGGCGGACTCGATCGCGTGAGCCACGGTGTGACCGAGGTTCAGCACCTGGCGACGTCCCTCGTCGCGCTCGTCGGCAGCCACCACGGCGAGCTTGGTGCGCAGGCAGCCGAGGATCACTCCGGCGTCCACGTCCTCGCCGCGGCGCACCCGCGCCCACAGCGGCCCCCCGGCGATCAGAGCCGTCTTGACCACCTCGGCGTAGCCCGCCGCGAGCTCGGCGCCGGGCAGCGTGGCCAGCACGGCCGGGTCGCAGAGCACGGCCGAGGGCTGGTGATAGGCACCGGCGTAGTTCTTTCCCTCGGGCAGGTCCACCCCCGTCTTGCCGCCGTAGGCCGAGTCGACCTGGGCCACGAGGCTCGTGGGCACCTGCACGTGGCGGATGCCGCGCTGGTAGACGGCGGCACAGAAGCCGGCCAGATCTCCCACCACGCCGCCGCCCAGCGCCACCACCAGATCCGAGCGCTCGGCTCCGGCACGGGCGAGCGAGCGCAGCAGCTCCTCGGCCCCGGCCAGCGTCTTGGTCTGCTCCCCCGCGGCCACGACGATCGGGTCCTCGGCGCCCGGGACGGCAACCGCCGCGCGGACGTTCTCGTCGGTCACGATCAGCCGCCGTCCCTCGCGCGGGTAGAAGAAACCGGAGGCCACGAGGCCCTCGCCGAGGAACACCGGATAGTCGCCACCGGCCGACGAGGCCCAGACGAGACGCGTGCCCGCCGGGGCCTCGGCGAGCGCCCGCAGGGCGGGCACGGTGCGGCGGATGCCCTCGCGCTGGCCGGGCGGGATCACCGCGCCGGCCACCGACTCGTAGACCGCGGAGCGGTCGCGGTGAAGCTGCTCGAAGCGATCGGGATCGCGGGCGAGCGGCCGGCCGTGGTTGGAGGCGCGCCGCCATGCCTCAGCCGGCTCGACCTCGAGATGCACCACGGTATGGCCGCCGGCGGCGAGCGCGTCGCGGACCCGCTCCGAGCCCACGGCGCCGCCGCCGAGAGCGATCACGAGTGCGTCGGGGCGCTGGAGCAGCTCGAGCACCACCTCCTCCTCGCGCGCGCGGAAGGCGTACTCGCCCTCGCGGTCGAAGAAGACCTCAATCGGCTCACCGAGCCGTTGCTCGAGCGCGCGGTCGGAGTCGAGCGCCTCCCCCCCGAGCTCTGCCGCGAGCGCCCGTGCGCCGGTGGACTTGCCGGCACCCATGAAGCCCACCAGCACAAACGCGCCGGGGGCTATCGCTCACTCCTCCAGCCGATGCGGTCCTCGTACGCGGCGAGCGCAGCACGCGCGTCGTCGATGTGATCGCCGCCGAGCTTCTCCCGGTAGGCGGAGGCCAGCACCAGCGCCACCATCGCCTCGCCGATCACACCGGCGGCGGGAACGGTGCAGGAGTCGGTGCGCTCGCGCAGCGCCTGGGCCGGCTCCTTGGACTCCGTGTCCACCGAGCGCAGCGGCTTGGTGAGCGTGGGCAGCGGCTTCATCGCGCCCACCACCACCAGCGGATCGCCGGTGGTCATCCCGCCCTCGAGCCCGCCGGCCCGGTTGGTCTCGCGGTAGTAGCCGCGCTCGGGGGAGAAGAAGATCTCGTCGTGAGCCTGGGAGCCCACGCGTTCGGCGAGGGCGAAGCCGTCGCCGATGCCCACACCCTTCATCGCCTGGATCGACATCACCGCGCCTGCCAGACGGCCGTCCAGGCGCTCCTCCCACGAGACATAAGACCCGATCCCGGGAACGAGCCCGAAGGCGATCACCTCGAACGTGCCCCCCAGCGACTCATTCGCCTTGCGGGCGGCGTCGATCTCGGCCACCATCGCCGCGCTCGCCGCGGCGTCGAGCGCGCGCACCGGAGACTCGTCGACAGCGTCGAAGTCGCCGGCGGCCAGGCCGTCGCGCTCCGGTGCGGACACGGTTCCGATGCGGGTCACGTGCGAGCGGATCGTGACCCCCAGCTCGCGCAGGAAGGCCTTGGCCAGCCCGCCCGCCGCCACCCGGGCGGCGGTCTCGCGCGCGGAGGCCCGCTCGAGCACGTTGCGAACGTCGCTGAAGCCGAACTTCTGGATCCCCGCCAGGTCGGCGTGGCCCGGCCGCGGGAGGTGCACCTCGGCCACCTCCGCCTCTACCGGCCAGGGGTTCATCCGCTCCTCCCAGTTCTGGTAGTCGCGGTTCTCGATCCGCAGGGCAACGGGGCTCCCGAGGGTGCGTCCGTGCCGCACGCCGGACGGTCACATCGGCGCGGTCCTTCTCGATCTTCATGCGCCCGCCGCGGCCGTGCCCCAGCTGGCGCCGGGCCAGGTCGCGGTCGATGTCCTCGGGGCGCAGCTCGAGTCCGGCGGGCAGGCCCTCGACCACCGCGGTGAGCCCCGGGCCGTGGGATTCTCCGGCTGTTACGAAGCGAAAAGACAAGGCGCCCAACACCCTACTCAGGGGTCTTGCCGAGCGCGCGGCGGGCGGGCGTGCGCGGCACACCCGTCCGCAGAGCCTGTCGTGCGCGCCGCTCGCCGCAAGCGAGGCTCGCTCGTGAATGCTCTGCGGCCGGGCGTGCGCGCACGCCGCCCACGCAGCGCGTGGCCAGAGCCGCTCAGCCGTCCGGCGTGACCGGGTGGACTGTGGGGTAGCCGCCAGGTGGATTGGGGCCGATCGGCGGCACCTCGTCGCTCTCGTAGTACCCGAACGGCGGGTGTGCGTGGCAGCGCTCGGAGTTGAACGGCTTGCAGGGGTTGAACGGGTTGACGTAGGCCCAGGGGTTGGCCGCCGTGGGGAAGCCCACGATCGCGTCGGAGATCCAGTCGCTCGGCCGCCGCACCTCGAACTGATTGCTGAGGCCGTCGTGGTCGTTGTCGTCCGCGCCGTCGAGCACGCCGTCGCCGTCCAGGTCCGGGTCGACATGGGCGTTCAACGGCGGCAGATCGGGGCCGGCGGGTGTGTTGTTGAGGAACTCGACGCCCGGGTACGCCGACTCCTTGGGCTCGTTCTCCCCGTCGTGCTGGGCGGGCCACCATTCGTCGGTCATGCGGCCCCGCACCTCGTCCCAGTTGCCCAGCCCGTCGGCGTCGGCGTCACGTTCGTCGTCGGAGAGCACGCCGTTGTCGTCGATGTCGATGGCCCAGTTGTAGAGCACGCCGGCGGGAGCGGCGGGGGGCGGCGAGTCGATCGACTTCTGCAGCCCGTCGCTGTACACCAGCCGACCCAAAGCCGGCGGGTGTGAGCCGCGCCGGACGCCGTCGGCCGAGTAGCTCAGCCAGAGCAGGAACTCCTCGCGCAGCAGGAGGCCGTCCCCGTCGTAGTCGGTTCCGTCGGCGGTGCCGTCGGAGGGGTCGAGCGGGTTCGGGTAGGGCCGCTTGCCCGGGTAGGGCAGCGGGCTGGTGCGCGGATAGTGGTTCAGGTCGATGGCGGCCTGGAACTCGTAGCCGTCCTCGACCAAGTCGCCGTCGGTGTCGGCGATGCAGGGATCGAGCTTGAGCTGTGCCTCGAGCGCGTTGGAGAGCAGGTCGTGGTCGTAGTCGGTACCGGGGCAGCCGGCGCTGCTGCCGCCGCCCCCACCACCACCGCCGCCGCCGGGGCCGCGGCCCTTGCCGGCGGAGACGATCACCGGGGAGAGCCGGCGCGGTGTGAACTTGCTGAACTTGCCCGCCAGGACGCGCAGCTTGAAGCGGGTGGGCTTGGGTCCGTCGCCGTTCTTGGCCACCAGGCGGGCCACGGCGCTCGGGACCGCCACCACCAGCTTCTTGCGGCTGGCGCGACGCGGCTTGGCGAACGCACTGCGTCCGTCCGGCCCGCGGAAGATCACGGTGTTCTTGGTCCGCTTGGCCTTGAAGTTGCGGCCGCGGATGGTGAGCAGGGCGCCAACGCGTAGCCGCATCGGCGTGACCCGCGTGATGGTGGGCGTGGACGCCTTAGCGCGCTTCTTCGAAGGCGCGGAGACGGCCGTGGCCGGCAGCATCAGGAGAGCCGCGGAGACCAGTGTCAGGTAGGTGATCAGGGTGCGTCGCATCTGGGTCTCCCTATCGGTTCTTGGCCTCGATCACGAGGTCGGCGAGCAGCGGCAGGGCGAAGCGCCGGGAGGTGCCCACCGCGGCCGTCGCGCGGGCACCGGACGCCTTGCCGGCGTGGGCCTGCTCGGCCTTCGGCGGGACCTTGACCTTGCGGATCTCGTCGATCCGCAGGGTGTAGCTGTCGCCGTCCTCCTCGGTGAAGACGTGCTCCGAGCCGGCGCCGATGTAGGCGAACGCGCAGTCGGAGGGGCTCGGCTTGCAGCGGCCCTCACCGGCCGCGTCGAGCGTGGAGTCGACCAGGAAGACGGCGTCGCCGCCCTCGGCCGTCACGCCCATGAAGATCAGAAGCGGCGCGGCCTGGCTCGGCAGCATGTCGAGCTTCTCGAGGCCCTTGATCCGGCGCGTGCGCCCGTTGGCGCTGAAGGTCACGTCGGCCACGTACTTGTAGGTGGTGGTCGTGGTCTCCGTGCCGTCGCCGCCGCCGGGGGTCTCGCCGCCGGTCTCGCCGCCGCCCGTGGTGGTCTCGCCGCCGCTGCCCGGGTCCACGCCGCCGCCCGAAGCGTCGCCGCCACCCGAGGGGACGACGTCGCCGCCGATGCCGCCGGAGGGCGCGTCGAGGCCGTTGAGGACGCTCTCCTCCTCCTCGGCCTTCTTGGTCACCTTGCTGGGCGGCCGGAACGGGTCGGAGGGGTCGAACACGCCCAGCGTCGAGCCGGAGCCCGCGCCGTCGGTGTCGCCGAGCTCCACGCGGGCGACTTCGGCCAGATCCTCGTCCTCGGACTGCGCCTTCTGCGCCGGCACCGCGGCCGCGGGCGGCGGAGCCGGGTTTCCGGCCGGCTTGGCCAGCAGCACGGGCACGGCCACGAGGCCGAGCAGGAGGACGAGCGCCACGGGCCAGAGCCGCTTCTCGCGCAGGTCGTGCCAGAGATCGGTGAGGAAGAGCTTCATCGCCAGGCCCCCTATGGAGTCGCGGCTGCGGTCGGGGCCGGGGTCGCGGGCGCGGAGTCCTCCACGGCCGCGGGCGTGCTGGCCGGAGTGGTGCCGGACGGCCCGGCGGGAGTCGCGCCGGCGCTCGCGCCCTCGGCCTTCGGTGAGAGGTACACGGTCGCCGTGAGCTCAGCCTTGATCTTCGGGAAGAGCTCGGGATCGCTGGCGTACTTGACGCCGTCGATCGTGATGAGGCGGCCGCCCACCACCACGCTGGTGCCGGCCACGCGCACGAAGCGCTTCACGTCATGGAAGAAGTCGGCGAGGTTGAAGAAGTCGCCGGTGAACTCGAGCTCGAGCGGCACGGTCTCGAGGCCGGCCACGGAGCTCGTGCCCGCGGCGCCGGGCACGCCGGGCGCGGCCGTGCCGCCGCCCACGGGCAGTCCCTGGCCGGAGGAGGTGGAGGTCTGGGCGTCGCTCGGGCTCACGCCGGACTGCTCGGCCGCGGCGTTGCGCTGGCTGGAGGTGGCGGCCGCGTTGTTGGCCGACTCGGCCGCCGCGCCGGGAGCGCTCTGAGCCGGCTCACCACCCGCCGCCGCGGGAGTCGTCCCCTGGGCCCCGGTGTCACCGCTCGGGGGCGTCGCGGGGGCGCGGTGGGAGGCGCGGCACCGGTGGTGGTGCGGTCGCCGGTGGCGATCTTCGTGAAGCGGATGCCGGTGCCCTCGGCGGCCTCGTCGAGCTGCACGATCAGGCTCGGCATGTCCACGCTCGCGGGAACGGCCTTGCCGAGGCGGACGATCTCGCCGTAGTCGGAGGCGAAGTCGGTCTCGGCGCGATTGGCCTGAGCGAGCTGCGTCCGGGCGGTCTCCGCGCGCTGCTCCTGCTTGGCCGCGCTCTGCTCGGCGCTCGCCGCCTGCTCGCGCTTCGGCGCGAGCCCAGGAACCAGAATCCGGCCAGCACGAGCACCGGCACGAGGGCGAACACGATCTTACGGTCGCGGGAGGTGGGTTCACAACCACCAGCCAGCGAGGCGGGCACGCGCAGCGATCCGCGCGGCGC
>CAVTGV010000005.1:0-226888 GCA_963734365.1 uncultured Thermoleophilaceae bacterium
TGGATGAGGTGGCTGCGAGCGGCTCGACCTACATTCGGCGAAATGAGTGACGAGCGCCATATCCCGCGGGACATCCTGCCGAGCCCGGACATCCCGCCCGCCGGGTTGACCACCTATGACGCTAAGGATCCGGACACCTCGTTCCCGCCCATCGAGCCGGTGAGGCCGCCGGCGGGCGCCCCGAACGTCCTGATCGTGTTGCTCGACGACGTGGGTTTCGGCGCCTCGAGCGTCTTCGGCGGCCCGTGCAGCACCCCGACCTTCGAGCGGCTGGCGGACAACGGTCTGCGCTACAACCGCTTCCACACCACCGCCCTGTGCGCTCCCACCCGCGCCGCGCTTCTCACCGGGCGCAATCACCACTCGGTCGGCATGGGCGGCATCACCGAGATAGCCACCTCCGCGCCGGGGAACAACTCGCTGCGACCGAACACGAAGGCGCCGATGCCCGAGACCCTGCGGCTCAACGGCTATTCCACGGCCCAGCTCGGCAAGTGCCACGAGGTGCCCGTCTGGCAGACGAGCCCGATGGGTCCCTTCGACATGTGGCCGACGGGCTCGGGCTTCGAGTACTTCTACGGCTTCATCGGCGGCGAGGACAACCAGTGGAATCCCGCTCTCTATGAGGGCACCACGCCGGTCGAGCCGCAGAAAAGCCCGGAGGAGGGCTATCACCTGACCGAGGACCTCGCCGACAGGGCGATCGCCTGGGTGGGTCAGCAGAAGGCCCTGATGCCTGACAAGCCCTTCTTCATGTACTTCGCGCCGGGCGCCACCCACGCGCCACACCACGTGCCGAGCGAGTGGATCGAGAAGTACAGGGGCCAGTTCGACGACGGGTGGGACAGCCAACGGGAGCGCACCTTCGCCCGGCAGAAGGAGCTCGGCGTGATCCCGCAGGACTGCGAGCTCACGCCGCGGCACGAGGAGATCCCGGCATGGGACGAGATGCCGGACGAGCTGAAGCCGGTGCTCGCCCGCCAGATGGAGGTGTACGCGGCCTTCCTCGAACACACCGACCACCACGTGGGACGGCTCGTGGACGCGATCGAGGCCCTCGGAGCCCTCGAGGACACGCTGGTCTACGTGATCATCGGCGACAACGGGGCCTCGGCCGAGGGCACTCTCAACGGCGCCTTCAACGAAATGGCCAACTTCAACGGCATGGCCGAGCTCGAGACCACCGAGTTCCTGGTCCAGACCATGGACAAGCTCGGCTCGCCGGAGGCGTACAACCACTACTCGGTGGGCTGGGCGCACGCCATGGACACCCCCTACCAATGGACGAAGCAGGTGGCCTCGCACTGGGGCGGGACACGCAACGGCACGATCGTCCACTGGCCGGCGGGCATCAAGTCGCGCGGGGAGCTGCGCAGCCAGTTCTGTCACGTGATCGACGTCTGCCCGACCGTGCTCGAGGCCGCCGGCCTACCGCACCCGGTGATGGTCAACGGCGTCCAGCAAGCGCCGATCGAGGGCACGTCGATGGCCTACAGCTTCGACGACGCCGATGCCGCCGAGCGCCACGACCTGCAGTACTTCGAGATGTTCGCCAACCGCGGCATCTACCACAAGGGCTGGAGTGCGGTGACCAAGCACCGCACTCCGTGGGTGATGGGCGCGACGAAGCTGCCGGCCTTCGACGACGACGTCTGGGAGCTCTACGACGGCTCGACCGACTGGAGCCAGGCGAAGGACCTTTCGAGCGAGATGCCGGAGAAGCTCCATGAGCTTCAGCGCCTGTGGCTGATCGAGGCGACGAAGTACAACGTCCTTCCCCTGGACGACCGAGGAGCCGAGCGTTTCGATGCGGATGCCGCCGGCCGGCCCCAGCTCGTGCGCGGGACCTCGCAGATGCTGTTCGGCGGTATGGGCCGGCTGTCGGAGCACAGCGTTCTGAACATCAAGAACAGGTCCTTCTCGATCACGGCCGAGATCGAGGTGCCGGAAGGCGGAGCCGAGGGCCCGATCGTGGCTCAGGGCGGTCGCTTCGGGGGCTGGGGCCTGTACGTGAAGGGCGGCCGGGCGGCCTTCGTCTACAACGTGCTCGGCCTGCAGCTGTTCGTGACCGAGGCCGAGCAGCCCATTCCTGCCGGCACACGCCAGCTGCGGATGGAGTTCGACTACGACGGCGGCGGTCTCGCCAAGGGCGGCGACGTGACGCTCTACTACGACGGCGAGACGGCGGGCGAAGGCCGCGTGGAGGCGACCCATCCCTTGATCTTCTCCGCCGACGAGACCACCGATGTCGCCTACGAGGCGGGAACTCCGGTCTCGGCCGAGCACACGCGACAGCGATTCAGCGGCGCGGTCAACTGGGTCAAGCTCGACCTGGGCTCGGACGCTCACGATCACCTCGTGGCGACCGAGGACGCTATGAGGGTCGCTATGTCGGTTCAGTAGAGCGGGTCCACCGACAGGCCGCGATGCTGGGCGTCGTGACGTTTGTCGTCGCTTTCGCCGTGTGCATTGCGATCTTCGCCGCGCTCGACATCAGCGCCATCTATCTCGTGGCGCCGGCGATCGCCGTCGGCGCTGGCGCGTTCGCCGCGTATAGAAAACGCGCTCGACGACCGGTCGCGCCCGCCCATATCTGACGCTCCACGGAGCTCGGTGACCCCAGCGCGGGGAAGATGACCGCGATGCTTCGCCCCACCACGCCCTCCGACCGTCCCGACCTGATCGCGCTCGCGCTCGCCGAGGACGCGGCCTGGTCCCGTGCGCCCGAGGTGTCTGCGGAGGAGGCCGGCGAGTTCATCGACCAGTACGCGCCGGGGGTGATCTTCGAGCGCGGGGGTCGCGTGGCCGGCTACGCGGCCGTCGGCGAAGGCGGCGACACGATCCTGCTTTCAGACCCGGGCGAGCCCCCCGGGCCGGCGCTGGAGGCGCTCGTCGCGTGGCTCGCTGAGTGCGGCCATCACCAGGTCGACACCTACGCCGCCGATGCGCGGCGAATCGCGTGGCTCGAGGGGCACGGCTTCACCCACCGGCGCTCCGCCTTCGACCTCCAACGCGGGATCGACCCGCCGCTCGCCCCCGCGGTCTGGCCCCACGGGATCGCCGTGGCGCCCTACCGGCGCGGCGAGGACGACGATGCCGTGCACGCGCTGATCTACGTCGACGCCGCATGGGGCGCGGTGGCCGGACATACGGTCCTGTCGCTGGAGGCGTGGCGGTCGATGCTGACGCCGGACTACCGCGGTTGGGTCGCGCGTCGCGATGGGCGCCCGGTCGGATGGGTCGTCGGCCGCGTTTTCAGCGACGGGCGCGGATGGGTCCAGCAGATCGCGGTCGCCCGCTCCGCGCGCGGTCTCGGGCTCGGCCGGGCGCTGCTGCTGCACTCGCTCGCCGAGCTTCTGACTCGAGGTGCGACCTCGCTCGCCCTCGGGGTGCAGGCCGAGAACGAGAACGCCATCGGGCTGTACCGAGACGTCGGCTTCGAGGTCGCACGCGAATGGCGGGTCTACGGGCGGCCGACGGCCTAGTAGTCGTCCCTAGTCCACCGGCTGGATGTGTGAGGTCAGCTCGCCATCGAGGACGGCGTGCACAGCGAAGCCGGCGGGGTCCGCGGCGAATACGAGATCCTCCGAGCCGAGGTTCAGCCGCGCTTGTACGTACGTGCTCGGAACGCTCAGCACAGCCAGAGATCGCTGAGTTGCGCGAAGACGAACGGCTGACGAACGTTGGTCCAGGCAGGCGCGTCAGACCTCGTCGTGTAGGCCTACGGCCTCCTCGAGTTCCTGCGCGCCATCGTGTGGATGGTCGCGCCGCTCGGCGAGCATGGCTTCGGCCAACCGGTCGAGCTTGCCCTGGACCGCATCCTCGGCTCGAAGCTCCGCGTTCTTGAGCAGCGCCACCAGCAGCAGGGTGAGCGCCGCCATGGTCTCGGCCAGTACGTGGTGCAGCGTGTCGCTCCCAGACAGCAGGTACGAAGCGCCCCAGGCCGCCACCAGCAGTCCACATACGGCAAAGAACATGGGGCTACTGGCGAAGTTCGAGGCGGCCTCCGCCGCCCGGTCAAACCGGGTCCGACCTTCCTTGCCTCGTTCAGTTGGGTGCTTTACGGTCACTCCCGACGCATACCCGCCTGACATCCGCTCAAGCCAGGCGTGACGTGGCTGGCGCGCGCAGTGCAGGCCGAGAACGAGAAGGCCATCGGGCTGTACCGAGACGTCGGCTTCCGGGTCGCACGCGAATGGCGGGTCTACAGGAGGCTGACGGGCTGAAGCTGCCGACACACGGCTGCGGACCGCTCGGCTCGGTGAGGAGCACCCCTACGACCCCGACGCGGTCGAGGTAACCGCATACGACGATCACGGCGAAGTCATCGCCAGAAAGACCGGCAACAACATCCTCTCCACCGGTGGACGGCCGCCCTGCCCATGACCCGCCGCGCGAGGCCGCGGATGTCGCCTGGTCGGGACTACGATGAGACCAACAACCGGCTGCACCTTCCCAGCTGAGGAGGTCTCATGGCTCAATCGACGATCGATCCCACCTTCTATCGGACCGCTGCAGAGGCCGCGGCTGCTCCCGGCGAAGAGCTCGCCTACGTGGTCGCCTTCGATCGGGAGGCGGAGAGGAACGACGCGATGACCGTCGTCGATGTGAATCCGGCCTCCGACACCTATGGGCGGGTGGTCGGTTGGACCGATATCCCTGGACGTGGCGACGAGTTGCACCATTTCGGTTGGAACGCCTGCAGCAGCGCGCTCAAGCACGAGGGCCACGACATGGACGGCCTCGCGCGGCGCTACCTCCTCGTGCCGGGCCTGCGCTCGTCGAACATCTACGTGCTCGACACCGCGTCGGACCCACGTCAGCCGACGCTGGTCAAGACGATCGACGGAAAGGCGCTGTCCGAGAAGGCCGGCTACTCCCGTCCGCACACGATGCACTGCGGACCCGACGGGGTCTTTCTCACCTGCCTGGGCGGCCCCGAGGGCGACGACGACGGACCGGGCGGGATCGCGCTGCTCGATCACGAGACCTTCGACGTCCTGCGCGCTTGGGAGACCGACCGCGGGCCGCAGCACTTCCACTACGACGCCTGGTGGCACCTCAACCAGAACGTGCTGATCTCCAGCGAGTGGGGCAGTCCTTCGATGATCGAGGACGGCATCGTGCCGGAGCTGCTGCTGGGCCAGAAGTACGGCCACGCCCTCCATTTCTGGGACCTCGCCGCGGGCAAGCACCTGCAGCGCGTCGACCTGGGCGCCGAGCACCAGATGGCGCTGGAGGTCCGCCCGTCGCATGACCCCGAGGCGACCTGGGGCTTCGTCGGCGTCGTGATCTCCACCGAGGACCTGTCCGGCTCGGTGTGGCGCTGGTTCCGCGAGGGCGACGACTGGAAGGTCGAGAAGGTCATCTCCATCCCCGCCGAGCCCGCCGACGCGGACCTGCTGCCGCCCGCGCTGAAACCCTTCGGCGCGGTACCGCCGATCATCACCGACATCGACCTCTCGGTCGACGACAGGTTCCTCTACGTGTCCTGCTGGGGTACCGGCGAGATGAAGCAGTTCGACGTGTCGGACCCGGCGAACCCGAAAGAGGTGGGATCGGTGCGGCTCGGCGGCATCGTGGACCGCGCCGCGCACCCGGCCCAGCCCGACATGCCGCTGTCCGGCGGACCGCAGATGGTCGAGGTCAGCCGCGACGGCAGGCGGGTCTACTTCACCAACTCCCTGTACGGGGCGTGGGACGACCAGTTCTACCCGGACGGGGTCGGCTCCTGGATGGCCAAGCTCGACGCAGACCCCGACGGCGGGCTGAGCATCGACGAGGGCTTCTTCCCGCACGGCGACGAGTTCCGAGGCCTGCGCGTGCACCAGATCCGGCTGCAGGGCGGCGACGCTTCGTCGGATTCGTACTGCTACAGCTGACCACTTGCGCCATGGACCCGTTGCGCGAACGACGCGAGGCCGTGGTGCGCGAGCACATGGAGTCGGAGAACGAGCACGATTTCGACACCACGCTTGGCACCTTCGACCACCCCCGCTACGAGATCGTCCCGACCGGGGACGTGCACGACGGGCCCGAGGAGGTGATGGCGTACTTCAAGGAGACCCGTACAGCCTTTCCCGACCAGCGCAACGAGCTGATTGCCCTGCATCACGCCGACGCCGCGGTGATCGTCGAATTCGATCTGAAAGGCACCCATCGCGGCCCACTGCGCGGCCTCGAGCCGACCGGCAAAGAGTTCACCTGCCGCATGATCGCCGTGTTCGAGTTCGAGCCCGAGGGCGACGGCATCGTCTGCGAGCGCGTCTACTTCGACTCCGCGACGATCCTCGGCCAGCTCGCTACGTGAATGGGTGAGAACATCGACGCCGTCGCGGCCGGAGCGTGGGAGCGCGTCCCGATCGAGGCGCAGAGCGTGGAGGCGCCGCTATCGCGCGCGGCGGTGTTCCTGGTGATGACGGCAGGCGAGGGTGACGGTGCTCTGGCCGGCATCCGCGACGTGCTCGGCGCGGTCGGCGACCTGGTCAAGAACGTGGGCTTCCGGGACCTGGGTGGCCGGCTGTCGTGCGTCGTGGGGATCGGGTCGACGTTGTGGGATCGGCTGTCGCCGGAACGCCGGCCGGCAGACCTGCGCCCGTTCGAACCGGTCCGCGGACCGGTGCACACTGCTCCGGCGACGCCGGGGGATCTGCTGTTTCACGTGCGGGCCGAGCGCGCGGACATGACTTTCGAGCTCGAGCGTCAACTGCTCGAGGTGATCGGCGACGCGGCGAGCGTGGCCGACGAGACGGTCGGCTTTCGCTATTTCGACGCGCGCGACCTGCTCGGGTTCGTCGACGGTACGGCCAATCCGACCGGCGCCGAGCTGCCCGTGGCCGCCCTGATCGGCGCCGATGCCGATCCCCACTTCGCCGGCGGAAGCTACGTGGTGGTCCAGAAGTACCTACATGACCTGGCCGGATGGAATGCGATGTCCACGGAGGAGCAAGAGGCGATCATCGGCCGGACCAAGCTCGACAACATCGAGATCGACGACGACGACGCGCCACGAAAGTCACACAAGTCGCTTGCGACGATCGAGGATGACGCTGGGGGCGAGCTGCCGATCCTGCGCGACAACATGCCCTTCGGCCGTCCTGGCGCCGGAGAGTTCGGCACCTACTTCATCGGCTATGCCGGACGGCTGTGGGTGATCGAGAAAATGCTCGAGCGGATGTTCGCCGGGGTGCCGGCCGGCGCCTACGACCGGCTGCTGGACTTCTCGACCGCGGTCACCGGAACCACGTTCTTCGTCCCAACCGCGGCGATGCTGGAGCAGCTGGCACAGCCGCTCACCGATCCCGCCTGATCCACGAGTCGCAACCGTCGCCGGCGATGAGTGCTCTGGCTGGGACCGGTCTACTGCTTGAACTCACGACCCGATTACGCAGGAGGCCCGGTGCGCAAGCTGGTGGTAACGGAGAACATGACGCTCGACGGCGTCATCGACATGTCGGCGGGGTGGTTCGACCCGTTGAACGAGAACGTCGATCAGTCCGACATCACGGCAGCCACCAAGGAGCATCAGCAGGCCGCCGACGCGTTGCTGGTCGGACGCAACACGTTCGAGACCTTCCGCGAGTTCTGGCCGAAGCAGACCGACGACCCCACGGGGGTCTCCGACTATCTGAACGCCGTGGACAAGTACGTGGTCTCGAGCACGTTGGAGGACCCGGGGTGGGAGAACTCCACCGTGCTGTCCGGGCCCGTCGTCGACGAGGCGCAAGCGCTGAAGGAGACGCCGGGTCGTGACATCGTTGCGACCGGCAGCGTGCGGCTGGTGCACAGCTTGATCGCCGCCAACCTGGTCGACGAGTACCGGCTGTTCGTGTTCCCGGTGGTCGTGGGGCGCGGCGCACGACTGTTCGAGGCGACCGACACCAACCTGACCCTGCTGGAGACACGGCCCTTCGCTTCGGGCGCGGTCCTGCTCCGTTACGAGGTGGCTACCCGTGCGCCAGAACGCTGATGACGACACCCTGCGGATCGCGTACGAAGAAGCGTCGGACGCCCCAGGGCTCGTCGACCGGACCGTAGATCACCTCGTGCCCGGCCCGCACCGCTTCAGCGTGCGCCGCGTCGACGGCCTCACGCGAATCGACGTCCACGCCCATGTCGGGCAGGACCGGCTCGACGCCCGGCGGCCCGAAGACAACCTGCGCCTGGCCGGATCCGAAGCCGATGTAGCCGCCGCCGAAGGTGCCCTCCTCCAGACCGAGCACCTGCGTATAGAAGGCGCGCGTGGCCTCGACATCCCCTGACTCGTAATAGGGCATGATGCGTCGGACAGCCATACGCGGCAGTGTCGCAGCCCCCTTGCCGACAGCACCGCTGGGCCGGCTGGAAGAATTCCCCTGTGTCCGCGTATCGGCGCCAGGCGTACCTCGAAGCGCCCGTGGAAGTGGTGTGGGGCTTCGTCGGCGCTCCGGGTCGCTACCCGGAATGGTGGCCGCGGGTCGTGGAGGTACGAGGCGAGCGCTTCGAGGAAGGCGACGAGTACGTGCAGGTGACACGCGACCCGACAAGCATCGTGGAAACGAGCTTCCTGCTCGAGCGCCGCGAGGACCTCCGCGAAATTCGGATGAGCTGCCAGTTGACCGGCATGTTCGCCCACTGGCTCCTGACCCCTGCGCAGGGCGGCACGTTCGTAGAGCTGGAGATGGGCATGGAACCCAGACGCTTGGGCGATCGCCTCTTGGACCTCGCGATGGGCAGGCTCTACTTCCGCAGCTGGAGCGAGCAATCACTCGACGGCCTACAACGAGCAGCGGGCGGCGAACGCAAGCGGACGAGCGCCCGAGAAGACGGCTGAGCGGCTCACTCCCGGCCTCTCCCCGGATGCCCGCCCGTTTGTCGCGGTCCCGTCGGTCGTGCTAGAGGACCAGCGTCATGCGGATGCGCAGCGTGCCGAGCCGCGTGCCCTCTTGGAAGAAGTTGGTCGCAAACGCTTGGTTGAGCGCGTCCGCCGCCTCCAGGGTCAGAAACGCGTTGATTCCGCGGTAGGTGAGGAGGCGTCCGCGGGAGGTACGAGACCCGCCCGCGAGGGCAAGGAACGACATCCGCTGACCATCGACCGACGCGCTCAGCTGGGAACTACGACAACAGAGGCGCACCCTGAGCCGCACCACCCTCACGGCCGAGTTGTCACCGCCGAACACGATCCCGCCGACATGGTTGATCCTCGCACGCCGGCCGTTAGGGCTGACCCTGCCGCCACTGATCGGGAACGACTCGCCGCCAAGGCGTGCCTCCGCGGGCGCGATCGGCAGGATGCCGACGCCCAGGGGGTCCAGACCGGAAAAAATGTTCTGGTCCAGGATCAGCGTTGCCTGCCCCCGTTTGATCGGGATCGCCTCCGCCGGCGAAGCGCCCGCAGTGACGATTGCGATTGCCGCCAGGACTGCGATCGCCGCGAGCGTCCTCGACCGACCGCCTCTTGCTAGGACCTCCATGCCGTTCCTTCCCGATCAGGTTGCCCGGCACCCGGGCCGCACGGCCCATAGTCTCAGATGAGCGCAAGTCGCGGTTGAGCTTTCCCCGTCGGCTACGCGGGCGCGGGCTGAGTCACTTCTGATTTGCGCGAGCAGCGGCAGAACCACTCGAACGCAAGGCGGCGTACCTTGGTTGGCATGAGCGGGCCTCACAGTCGGGCGGTAGCGCATATGCGCCCGATGCACGTTCGGACGACGGGCCCGCCGTGAGCGACGTTTCGCTGGCAGTCGGCGTGGGGCTTGTCTGTGCGCTGCTGTCCGCGCTCGGCACGAATCTGGCCTTCCTGTTCAAACACCAAGGGGCGGTCGCGGCTCCCGACGTCAACATGCGCCACCCGCTGCGCAGCGCGATCGATCTCTTTCGCTCCAGGTGGTGGAGCATCGGCTGGGGCGTGGCGGCGGTGGCGTTCGCGCTGCACGTTGCCGCACTCAGCCTCGCTCCGATCTCGATCGGCCAGGCGGTGCTCGCAGGAGGTCTCGTCTTTCTCGCGGTGCTCGCGGAACGCTTCTTCGGCTTCGAGCTGGGTAGGCGCCAGTGGATCGGGATCGGCCTGGTGGCGCTCTCGCTCACGTTGCTGACCTTGACCGGCGGCGGCGGAGGCGGCGGAGCGCACGCCGACTACTCCCTCGCGGGGATGATCATCTTCGAGGGCATCGCCATCGGCGTGGGCGTGCTCTTGGTCTCCTCCCACCTGATCGACCGCATCCGTGCGCAGCCCGGCCTGCTGCTCGGCATTGCCGCTGGGCTCGGGTTCGGGATCTCAGACGTGGCGATAAAGGCGCTCTCCGGTGACCTCCACGGGCCAATCGACTTCCTCAGCCCCTGGAGCGTGATCATCGTCACCGCCGCGGTCTTCTCGTTCTTCTCCTCCGCCCGCAGCCTCCAGATCGGCGACGGCGTCGCCGTGATCGCCGTCACCTCGGTCGCGGCGAACCTCTCCACGATCCTCGCCGGGCTGGCCGTCTTCGGCGACCGGCTCGGCAACGACGCCTTCGTGATAGGCGTGCGCCTCGCGGCGTTCGCGCTGATACTCGTAGGGGCAGCGATGATCCCAGCGCCCGTCCGCGCCGGCGAGGCGCTCGAAGAGTCAGCCGTGGAGACTGAGAGCCCGAGCGAGCCCAGCCTGAGCTCGATCACATGACCTCGCGTCGGCTACAACGTTCCCAGTGGACTCGCAACCGTCCGATGTGATCGTGCGAGTGGCCGGCGGGCGACATCGCCGCGATTGCGTCGCTGCGCTCGCTGTGGAAGGCCGGGGTCGGGGCGGACCCTGAGTTCGAAGGTTCGATTTCCGCCTGGCTCGCCGCCGAGGGTGACCGCCGTACGACCTGGCTCGCCAAGCTCGGTGGCTTGCCCGTGGGCTTGGCGTCCCTAGTGCACCGGTGGTCCGCACCCACGCCGAGGCCACTCGCCCGATTCCAGCCGGCCTCGTGGCCGGGCATTAGTGTGTCGCGGGGTGCCGGGCGAAGCGCCGCAGCAACCGGAACGGATCCGGGCCGCCGAGGTAGCGGCGGCTCTCTGCCTAGCGACCGATCTCGGCACGGGGTTGCCGTTCGAGCACGGATTGCACAGCACGCTGACCGCGATGCGGCTCGGTCAGCGCCTCGGCGTTGACCGAGAAACGGCCTCGCAGACCTACTACGCCTGCCTGCTGAGCTACTCGGGCTGCACCGCGGACGCCGAGATCGCCGCGCAGACCTTCGGCGGCTCGATGGTGACCCACTATGCGCCGGTCATGTTCGGCTCCGAGCGTGAGCAGCTCACGGGGATCGTCCGCGCGCTGCCGACGCCTGCAAGTCCGGCACCCGTGCGCGCGATCCAGATCGCGCGCCGGCTCCCAAAGGCGGCGAGGGAGCGCGATCCCCACCTGGCCGCGATCTGCGAGGTGGCGCAGATGTTGTCAGAGCGGCTTGGGCTTCCGAAGTCGGTCGGGGAGCTGTTTGTCCACCTCACTGAGCGCTGGGACGGCAGGGGATATCTGCGTCGAGCCAAGGGGGAGGAGATCCCGCTCGCGCTCCGGATCGCACAGGTCGCCCGCGACGCCACCTTGCAGCGCCGGTTGGGCGGGGACGAGCTCGCTGTCCGGATCGTCCGCGAGCGGGCGGGCCACGCGTTCGACCCCGAGGTCGCCAACTGCCTCGCCGACAGTGCCAAGGAGATCTTCGCGGCCGCCCACGAGACGCCGGCCTGGGACGAGACGCTGGGCCGCGAGCCGCGACCGGAACTGACGCTGGAGGGCGAGGCGATCGACCGCGCGCTGGCAGCGATCGGTGACTTCGCCGATCTGGTCTCGCCCTACCTTGCCGGGCACTCCGCGGGCGTCGCAGAGCTGGCGCGCGCCGCGGCGGAGCGCTGCCGGGTCGATGACGTGGCCAGCACCACGATCCGTCGCGCGGCGCTCGTCCACGATCTCGGACGCGTCGCGGTCCACCCCGGAATATGGCAGAAGCCGGGTCCGCTGACACCCGACGAGTGGGAGCAGGTGCGGCTGCATCCGTATCACACCGAACGCGTCCTCTCGCGCTCGCCGTTCCTCTCGGCGCTCGCGCCGGTTGCGGGAGCCCACCACGAGCGGCTTGACGGCTCGGGCTACCACCGCGGATCGGTCGGAGCGGAGCTCGCGCTTCCCGCTCGTTTGCTTGCCGCGGCCGATGTCTTCCACGCGATGACCGAGCCGCGAGCGCACCGCGATCCAGTCGCGCCCGAGCGGGCTGCCGAGGAGCTCGGCCGGGACGCGAGCGCGGGAAGGCTGGACGCTGACGCCGTCGCCGCGGTGGTCGAGGCGGCCGGCCAGCGGGTGCCGCGACTGGAGCGGCCAGCTGGCCTCACAGACCGCGAAGTCGAGGTCGTCGCCATGCTCGCCCGCGGCCGGCAGACCAAGCAGGTCGCTCGCACTTTGGGGATCTCGGTCAAGACCGCGGATCGTCATATCCAGAACGCCTATCGCAAGATCGGCGTCTCGACCCGTGCGGGCGCGACCCTGTTCGCGATGGAGCATGGCCTGGTCGCATGGGGAGAACTCCCGATTGTGCGCCCGTCCTAGCGCTCGTAGCGTCAGCACCTCAACTTGAAGACCCCGCCATCGCCACCGGGCGAAGGAGGAAGAGATGGGTGCGAACACGATCGAGGAGCAGCGGCGACAGACCTACGAGATCGCGGAGGCGATCGCGCCCACATGGGAGGCACGTCGGGCCTATCTGGAGGATGTCCTGGCGCCCGTTCGGCAGTGGCTGCTGACCGAGCTCGCTCCGCGCCCCGGCGAGACGCTGCTCGAGCTCGCTGCGGGAGTCGGCGACACCGGCTTCGAAGCCGCCGCCACGCTTGGCGAACGCGGACGCCTGCTCTCCACCGATTTCTCGCCGGCGATGATCGGGGCCGCCCGTCGCCGCGGTACCGAGCTTGCGCTACAGAACGTCGAGTACCGGGTGCTGGACGCCGAGCGGATCGAGCTCGACTCCGACTCGGTCGACGCCGTGCTGTGCCGGTTCGGCTACATGCTGATGGCCGACCAGGCGGCGGCGCTCGCCGAGACGCGCCGCGTCCTGCGCGCGGGCGGGCGGTTGGCGCTGGCGGTGTGGGGCCCGCAGGAGCGCAACCCGTTCTTCGTGACGATCGCGATCAGCCTCGTCCAGCACGGTCACCTGCCGATGCCCGAGCCCCCGGGACCGCCGGTCTTCAGCATGGCGAGCGCCGAGCGCACAACGGCGCTCCTTGAGGGCGCCGGATTCGCTGACGTGCGGACGGAGGAGGTCGCGGTGCAATTCGAGACTCCGGACGTCGACGAGTACCTGAGCGTGGTAGCCGACACCAGCGGACCGCTTGGCCTGACGCTACGTGAGCTCTCTGACTCCGAGCGGGCCGCGGTCAAGGCGGACGTGGAGGAGTCGTTCCCGCGCTACGCGGCCGAGCGCGGCTACGAAATTCCCGGGCTCGCGCTGTGTGCGGTGGCGAGCTGAGCGCAGGAGGAATGTGATGCGGACTGCGCCAGCGGTAATTGCAGGTCTGGCTCTTGTGCTCCTCTGCGGCGCGGAGACGGCAAGTGCCTTCATCAGCGCCAACACGATCGACGGGCGCGCGACCTACAAGAAGAACGGCAGGGTGGTGCGCGTGAGCGGGCCGATCGCCTGCACGCGCGGCGAGCGCATCTCGATCAGGGTCACCGTTCGCCAGCGAGACACAGCGGTCCGCGCCCGGAGCGGGTGGAAGCGCCGTTGCACGGGCAAGGTCCAGCACTGGCAGGTTACGGCGCGTGCCCGCCGGCCTACCCGGTTTGGAAATGGCGTCGGCCGTGTCTGCGCCATCGCAAGAACGCGCACCGGATCTCGCGTGACCGACACCCGCAGGTGGTGCGAGCCCGTGAAGGTGGTCCCCGGCCGCAGTCACGGCAAGAGGACAGTCGCTGCGGACGTGTGCTTCACGGTCAACAACATCGGTGACCCGATCCCCGCGACGGTCCGTGGCACTCTCTTCCGCTCGACGAAGAGATCTCGCTCGGGCTCTACGGCCCTCTTGCTGCAACACGGCGCGGTCTCAGAGCGGAGTGCCTGGAGCGGCGGTGCGCCCTTCATACGGCGCACCCACGACATGGCGCGGTCCCTGGCCAGGAACGGCTACGCGGTGTTCGCCATCGATCGCCTCGGCTACGGCGAGAGTCCCTATGAGCGCCCCTCGGGATCGGGCTCGCTGCTGACCCCGGACGGCTACATCGAGATGACCCACCAGATGGTCAGCCAGATCCGCGCCGGCTCGCATACCGACTGCGCGGGCAAGACGGCGGGACGCGGCGCCGCACGCGTCGTCCTGTCGGGCTTCAGCTCGGGAGCCGCCATCGTCGAGGGCTACGCCACCCGGCACCACGACGTCGACGGAATCATTCCGATGTCCTGGTCCAACCAGCCGCGGCTGTCGGCGGCCTTCCAGACGCTCATCGGCGTTCTGGCGCCGCAGCTCGCCGCCGGCAAAGACTACGTCGAGTTCTTCCTCGACGGCGCCGACGGCTACTCGGAGTTCTGCGAGCGCTTCCTGTTCTACGCACCCGGAATGAGAGACGACTCACTCGAGCAGCTCTGCGGGCTTGACTACTACGCGCAAACTGCCTTCCCCACGCCGAGCGGCGAGAGCGCGCTCCCAGCTCTGCAGGCGAACACGATCGCCACCATCGGGAACGTGGGTCCCACTCCCGCGCTGCTCGTGTTCTCGGACCGAGACGCCGCCTTCCCGGGCGTCCTGCACGACGTCACGGACCCCGACGTCGTGACCCCCGAGATCGCGATGTGGCGGAACGGCTGCAATTGCGACCTCTCTGTCTACATCCAGCGGAACGCCGGGCACGTCGGCCTCTTCCACAGGACGAGCAGGATGGTGACCACCAGGATCCTCGAATGGCTCCACGACCACGACCTCTGACGGCCACGTTCGGTGACCGCCTGCGCGTCAGGCCGCCCCGCGCGGAGCCTGCAACGGCCTCTGCTCGGCGGTCCGGGAGCTCGCGGCGCGGCCGCGCACGAAGGCCGCCAGCAGCACGACGGCCAGCGAGATCAGGCTCGGCACGAGGTACGAGCGAGTGGCCTCGTCCTCTACGAACGCCATCGATCCGACGATCGCCACGATGGCGATGATCGACAGCCAGGTCAGCCATGGATAGAGCCACATCTTCACCTTCAGCTTCTCCGGCGCCTCCTGCTCGAGGCGGCGCCGCATCACGAGCTGGGTCACGGCGATCAGGAAATAGACGAACAGGGCCACGGCACCGGACGAGTTGACGAGGAAGAGGAAGACCGTCTCGGGTGAGAGCCAGGCGAGGATCGTCGAGAGGAAGCCGATGCTCGTGGTCAGCAGGATCGCCTTGACCGGCACGCCGCGCGAGTTGACCTCGAGCAGGACCTTGGGCGCGTCGCCGCGACGAGCCAGCGCGAACAGCATGCGCGAGCCGGTGTACAGGCCCGAGTTGAGGCAGGACAGCACCGCGGTCACGATGATCGCGTTCATCACGTCGGCCGAGCCGGGGATGCCGATCCGGTCGAGGGCCGCGATGAAGGGGGACTCGCCCGAGGGCACGTCGGTCCAGGGCACGATGCAGACGAGCAGGAAGATCGACAGGACGTAGAAGAGCAGCACCCGGTAGACCACGGAGCGCACGGCGCCCGCCACTGCCTCCTCGGGCTCCTCGGATTCGGCGGCGGCGATCGTGACGATCTCGGCCCCGACGAAGGCGAAGATCACGATCACGATTCCGCTGAGCAGACTGAGCGCGCCGTCTGGAGCGAAGCCGCCCTGGCCGGTGAGGTTGCTGAGGCCGGGGGAGTCGCCGCCCCCGATGCCGAGCAGCCAGCCGCCGGCGACCAGGATGAACACGACGATCGCCGCCACCTTGATCGAGGCGAACCAGAACTCGAACTCCCCGTAGGAACGGACCGAGAACAGGTTGGTGCCGGTGAGCAGGGCCATCAGGACGAGGCTCATCAGCCAGGTGGGCGCGTCGATCCAGCGCTGCAGGATCTCGGCGCCGGCCACCGCCTCGATGGCGAGCACGATCGACCAGAAGTACCAGTACAGCCAGCCGGTGGTGAAGCCCGCCCACGGCCCGATGGCGGTGCGGGCGTAATCGGTGAAGGAGCCCACGCTGGGGTTGGCCACGGCCATCTCGCCGAGCATGCGCATCACGAGGATCACCAGGATCCCCGCGGCGAGATACGAGACCACGGCCCCCGGCCCGACGGTGCTGATCACCGCGCTCGAGCCCACGAACAGGCCGGCTCCGATGATCCCGCCGAGCGCGATCATCGTCATGTGGCGGGGCTTCAGGCCGCGCTGCAGCTGAGGGCCTTGCTCGTCAGAACCGGTTGCTTCGGTGGGCTCCATGGCGGCCCTGTTCCCGGGAACGTCCTCCGCACTCCTGTCAGCATGGGGCCCCGTGAGCAGCTCGAAGCGCGAGCGCAGCAGGGAGGCCGTGCGGGACGCGGTGGCCCAGGCCGGCGGGGTCGACGCGGCCGTCGGCGCGCCCAAGCGCAGCGCCGATCCCTTCACCGCCGAGCTGCGCAAGCGCGCGATTCTCCCCCTGCTGGTGCTCCACCTCATCAGCGAGGGCCCGAGCTACGGCAACCAGCTGATGGACCGGATCGGCGCGATGACCGCGGGCGTCTTGTCCGTGAACCCGAACACGATGTACCCGCTCCTGCGCCAGCTCGAGGGACGCGGCCTGATCGAGGGCAGCTGGGAGCATCCGGAGCGCCGCTCGCGGCGCTACTACTCGCTCACGGACGCGGGGCGGGAGGAGTACGCGCGCCTGGTGGAGGACGTGCGGCCCTTCCTCGACTCGGTCAAGAGCTCGATAGAGGAGATCGTGCACGAGGTCTACGGCAAGTGAGGACGGCCCGTGCGCAGGGCCGCGTGCCGCTGCGGCCCGAGGAGACGGTGGAGCTGTGGTCCGACACCTCGCGCTGGCCCTCGTTCGTGGAGGGCTTCGCTCACATCACGGAGTGCTCGCCGGGCTGGCCCGCGCCGGAGGAGCGGGTGATCTGGGAGTCGACCCCGGGCGGTCGCGGGCGGGTGACCGAGAAGGTGGTGGAGCGCACCCCCGATCGCTTCGTGACGATGGTCTTCGAGGACGCTCTGATGGGGCGCCAGGGGCTGTGGGCGCTGCCCGCGCCGGACGGATCCGAGGTGGAGCTGAGCCTCGAGTACACGCTCGTGAAGTACGGCCCACTGAGCGTGGTGGCGGACGCGATCTTCATCCGCAGGGCGCTGCGCGACGCCCTGCGCCGCACCCTGTTTCGCTTCACGGTGGAGGCGCAGGAGGAGGCAGGGCTCAGATAGGGTCACGGGCGTGTTCGTCTTCAAAGCAGCCGTCGTCGGGGCCGGCACCATGGGCGGGGAGATCGCCCAGGTTGTGGCCTCCGCGGGCATCCCCGTAGTGCTCAAGGACGTGAAGCAGGAGTTCGTGGAAACCGGGGTCGAGAAGGCCCGCCAGGTGACCGACGCCCAGCTCAGCGTGCTGGTGGGCAAGGAGAAGATCACCCAGGAGCAGGCCGATTCCCAGCGCCAGGAGGTGCTCGGCCGGATCACCGGGAGCACCGGCTACGAGGGCTTCGGCGACGTCGACTTCGTGATCGAGGCCGTGCCCGAGCGGATGGAGATCAAGCAGACCGTGTTCGCTGAGCTCGACCAGCTCACGCCGGGCCACGCGATCCTCGCCTCCAACACCTCGTCGCTGTCGGTGACCGAGATGGCCGAGGCCACCCTGCGGCCCGACAAGGTCTGCGGCTTCCACTTCTTCTATCCCGCGTCGATGATGCGCCTGATCGAGGTGATCGAGGGCGAGGACACCTCGGAGGAGACGCTCCAGACCGCCTCCAACTTCGCCCAGGCGCTGCGCAAGACGGTGGTGCGCTGCGGCGAGGTGCCGGGCTTCGTGGTCAACCGCATCCTCACGTCGGCGATGTCCGAGGTCTGGAAGGCCACCGAGGAGGGTGACCTCTCGGTGGAGGACGTGGACCGGGCGATCAAGGAGTCGGGCGCCACGCCCATGGGCCCCTACTTCCTCACCGACCTGCTCGGCCTCGACACCGTCCTGCACGTGGCCGAGCACCTGCGCGACTCCTACGGCAGCGAGCGCTTCCACGTGGCCGAGCGCATGCAGGAGCTGGTGGCCGCGGGCGACCTCGGCCAGAAGACCGGGAGGGGGTTCTATGAGCACGGCTGAGACCGGCAGCTCCGCGGTCGCGTCGATCGTCGACCGGATGGGTCTCAAGACACTGGTCGAGTCCTGCCTCGTCCTCGAGGAGGGCGTGGCCTCGGCCAAGGACATCGAGGTCGGGATGATGATGGGCGCGGGCATCCTCCCGGGCCCGTTCGCGCGCGCGGACGAGGCCGGCCTCGACACGGTGCTCGAGCAGCTCGAGTCCGCCCACAACGAATGGGGCGAGGCGTTCGAGCCTCCCACCATCCTGCGCCGGCTCGTGGCTCAGGGCCGCCTGGGCAGGAAGGCCGGGCAGGGCTTCTTTGCGTACCCGCAGCCCGACGCCGGCGACCAGCGCGAGACCGTGCTGCTCGAGACGCGCGGCGACATCGCCATCGCTTGGCTCAACCGCCCACCCGCCAATCCGCTCTCGCCGCAGGCGGTGCGCGACCTGATCGACCTGTGGGAGGCCGTCGACGGCAAGGTGCGCGCTCTACTGATCGCCTCGTCCAACATCTTCACCTTCAGCGCGGGCGCCGACATCAAGGAGTTCACGAAGATGTCGGCCGGCGCCGAGGGCGCCGACCTGGTGGAGAGCGCGCACCGCTTCATGCGCGGCATGGAGCAGTCCTCCACCGTGACGGTCGCGGCGGTCAACTCGATCGCCTTCGGCGGCGGCTGCGAGCTGGCCATGGCCTGCGACTTCCGCATCGCCGCCGAGTCGGCGAGCTTCGGCCAGCCCGAGATCAACCTGGGGATCATCCCCGGCTTCGGCGGCACGCAGCGGCTGCCGCGGCTGGTGGGCGAGGCCAAGGCGCTCGAGATGAACCTCACCGGCGACCCGATCGATGCCTACGAGGCGCACCGGGTGGGCCTCGCCACGCAGGTGGTGCCCGACCACGAGCTGTTCGACGCCGCGCTCGGCTGGGCGCGCAAGCTGGCCGAACAGGCGCCGATCGCGGTCGAGGAGATCAAGAAGCGCTCAAACCGCCCCGACCTCGACGAGGGACTGCGCACCGAGAGCGAGGGCTTCGCCCGGGCGTTCGGATCCGAGGACGGGCGCGAGGGCATCGCGGCGTTCCTCTCCAAGCGCCGGCCGAAGTTCCGCGGCAAGTGAGCACGGTCGCCACAAAGGCGGAGCGAGTCGCCGACCTGCTTCGCAGCGCCGAGAGCGCCGTGGTGCTCACCGGGGCGGGAATCTCGGTGCCGTCGGGGATCCCCGACTTCCGCAGCCCGGGCACCGGTCTGTGGGAGAAGGTCGATCCCATGGAGGTCGCCCACATCGACGCGTGGCGGCACGACCCGGACCGCTTCTGGTCCTTCTACGGGCAGCGTTTCGCGTCGCTCACCGACAAGCGGCCGAACGCGGCCCATGTCGCCGTGGCCGAGCTCGAGCGCCGCGGGCTCGTGCGCGGGGTGATTACTCAGAACATCGATCGCCTGCACCGGATGGCGGGCAGCGAGCGCCTGGTGGAGATCCACGGCTCGATCGAGTGGAGCGTCTGCCTCCAATGTGGGGGCAGGCAGTCACTCGAGCGCGTGGTCGAGCTCCTCGCCGAGACCGACGGCGCGCCGGAGTGCGCCGCCTGCGTGGCCCCGCTCAAGCCCGACGTCGTCCTGTTCGGCGAGCTGCTGCCCGAGCGCGCCCTGGCCGACGCCCAGGCCCTGGCCATGGACGCCGACCTGATGCTGTGCGTGGGCTCATCGCTCGAGGTCTATCCCGTTGCCGGGCTGCCGGCCATGACTCACGGGGCCGGCGGCCGGCTCGTGATCGTGACCCAGGGCCCGACGCCCTACGACAACGATGCCGAGATCAAGCTGGACGGCGACGTCGTGGAGGAACTGGGCGCCGTGGTGGCGGCCCTCGACCGCTAGCCGCCCAGCCGCCGCCTGCGCAGCACGGCTTCCATCGCGCCCACCGCATCCGCGAGCCCCTCGGGCGGATCGCCGTCGAGCGCGGCCGTGGCCGCGCGCACCACGCTTTCGCGATGGTCCTCCAGTGAGCGGTCGCCGGTCTCCGCCAGCAGCGCCTCGATCGCCACCCGCGCCTGGAGCGCCGCTTCGCGGCTGCGGCCCGCGTCGAGGTCGGCGCGCGCCCGCAGCACGAGCTCCTCGGCCGCGAGCACCGTCTCGCGGCCTCCGAGGATCGCCGCGAAGCGCTCCTCGGGGGCCTCCATCGAGCGCCGGACACGGCGGGCTCCCGGGCTGGGCAGCTCGAACGCCTGGGCGAAGCGGCCGTCGGACACGCGCCGGCCGTCGCCGTACCCGAGGCGGGCGGCCAGAGCGCGGTCGGCCGAGAGCTCGCCCACGTACGGATCCGCGGCCGCCACCCGCTGGGCGTGCAGAGCCCGGTTGAGCACCCGCGCGGCGCCGTTCAGCTCGGCCTCGCGCAGATCGGCGTCGCGGCGCAGCTCGTCGAGCCACGCCTCCGCCTCGGCCCGCCCCTCGAACGGCTCGGCCCTCACGATGGTCACGCGCGCTGTCGGCACCGGCTCCGGCGTGGCCTCCTCCACGGCTCGCCCGCGCCGGTCGCGTAGCCAGCGACGCTCGGGGGCGCCCAGCGTGCCCAGCACGAGCACGGCCTCGACCGGTCCCTCGGAGCGGTCGCGCACCAGGTACCGGCCGTCGGGCGGCCCGAGCAGGAAGCCGAATTCGAGCTGGACGCAGCCGAAGAGATCCGAAGCGCCTGCGTCGCCGCGCGCGGCCGTCGCGCTACTCGCCGGCGTGGGCTTTGCTCGCCCGCCGGTCCTTCTTCTCGACCGGCAGCGCGTACTTGGACGGCTTGGTGGGCACGACCGGGTTCTCGATCTCACCCAGTCGCGAGATCAGGTCGGACCACTGGCCGGGCTCGAGCACCGCGAGGGCCTGCTTGCCGAGCTTCTTGTTCTGGCCGAACATCGGCTGGAAGCCCACGTGGATGTGGTCGTTGTGGTCGGCCATCGAGAGGGTGGCGCCGCCGAGATCGAGCAGGGAGATGATCTGGGCGGGGGCCATGGTTCCCTGGAGCGCCATCAGGCGCCGCACGGTGACCTCGGTGATCCCGCCCGGGTCCTGGTGACCGATGATCGGGATGCCGTTGATCTGTGAGATGTCGACGGCGTTGCCCGACGAGTGGTGCGAGACGTTGCCCGAGGTGGTGTAGAAGCCGTGGCCGCACTTGAGCGAGGTCACCGACGGCTTGAGGCCGGACTCGGCCAGGTAGGCGAGCGTGGCGAGCACCCGGCGATCGATCTGGCCCGAGCGGATGTCGTCCTGCCCACACGGGTAGATCTCGATGCGCGGATCCGAGAGCACGCGCTTCTCGAGCAGCGGCTTGGGCAGGAGCAGGATCTGGCCGATCGACATCGCCCCGGCGCGGTCGCGCCCGTAGAGCACGTTGCGCCCGGAAGCCCGGTAGATGGCCGTGGCCTCCAGCAGCTTCCAGCCGTCCAGGATCGGCTTGGGGTCGATCCTCGGGGCGCCGCGGCCGGCCGGGCGGATGGAGAAGTCGAGATGCGCGGCCTTGCCGGGCACGGTCTGGCCCACGCGCCCGATGATCGTGCCGCCGATCACCCGCGAGCCCTTGCGCAGCGCGCGCAGGCGGACCTTGCTGGGGTCGAGGCCGAAGGGCCGTGAGAAGAAGTTCTTGTAGGTCTCGAAGCGGCCGCCCTTGCGTGCCAGCGCGTCGAGCTGCTGCTCGAGGCCGCCCGCCTCGCGCGCGCCGGGCATGTCCGGATGCGCGAACAGCCGCTCCTTCACGGGCGCGGTGGCCTGCGGGGCGTCGTGCGACTCGACCTCGGCACCGCGGTCGCGTGCGGGCGCCGTGTCGGAGTCGTCGGTCTGGCGCCCCGCGGAGGCCGGGCGGGAGGGCTTGGGATCGCCGTCGTCGTCGCCGTTGGCCTTGATCGCTCGCGCGGCACGGATCTGGTCGGCGTCCGCCTCGTCCTTGGGCACGGGGTAGTACTTCGACACCGAGCCCAGGTGCGCGTAGGTGTAGCGGTTGCCGTACACGTCCTGAAGCGTGAGGTAGCGGCCCAGCTTCTTCGAGCGGCCGATCTCCTTGACCTCGCCGTCGTTGACCGCCACCACCGGGGCGCCGCGCTGCGCGAAGATGTCGATGCTGCGACGGTCGTCGCTCGACTCGATCAGGTGGGCCGCGTTCTCACCGCGCTTCACACGCTTGAGCAGGTCGGCCTCCGCGATGTCGTCGGCGTAACGCGCGCGTGCATACACGGGGAAGCGGCCCTCGGTGAGGCCGGTGAGCGAGCCGATCACGTCGGCCGGCACTCCGGCGATGAGCCGTGCCCGGAGCAGCACCGAGTCGACGTACCAGTCGGCGTGGTTGTAGGCCCAGATCGCGTCGCGCACGTTGTCCGAATAGCCGGCCGCCTTGAGGTAGCGGGCGGCGGCGAAGATCGCGTCAACCGGGTTGTAGGGATCCTTGCGCCCGTCCTTGTTGCCGTCGGTGCCGTACTGCTGCCAGGTGGAGGGCATGAACTGCATCCAGCCCAGCGCTCCGGCGGAGGACACGTTGAGGTTCCTGCCGTAGTCGGTCTCGATCTCGTTGATCGCGGCGAGGATCTCCCAGCGGATGCCGTACTCGATTCCCGCGGCCTGGTAGATGGGCAGGAGGAACGGCGGCACCCGGAACTTGCGGATGATGAAGTTCGGTACGCCGGTGGCCATCGACGGTCCGGGGAGGGCGTCGACGAAGCCGGGATTGCTCGAGGTCGGGGTGCCGTCGTCGTTGCGCAGTGGCGAGCGGCGGCCGCGGTGGTTCTCCTTGTCGCCCGCCGAACCCTCATCCTTGGATCGAGACTTGATGTTGCCGTTCAGCTCGTCCGCCGGCTGCTCCTTCTTGTGCTTGACCTTCTGGCCCGAGTTGGTCTGGCCCTGCGGCGAGCCGCCCCCGGCGCTCGGGCCGCTGTCGGACTTCTCGCGCGGCTCAGCGGGGGCCGGCTGCCTCTGAGGCTTCGGCTTGGGCTTGGGAGTGGTCGGCGTGGTGGGGGTGGTGGGCGTGGTGGGAGTGGTCGGCGTCGTCTGCGTGTTGGTGGGCGGCGGAACCGGCGTGCCCGGCAGCTGGACGTCGTTGATGCTCGAGCCCGGGGGGACGTCCACGATCACCGGCACGACCTCGCCGCTCGGCAGCTTCACGTAGACGGTCTGCGTCTGCGCCTCGGCGGGGATGCTGAAGGACGTGAGTGCGGCAGCGAGCATGACTCCTGCGGCAAGCAGGAGTGTTAGAAGCCGCTTCTTCATCCGTGCTCTTCCAGGTCCTCCCTCGGGTCCCCGCGCGGCGCCGGCCGCGGGAGTGCGCAAGCTATCAGGTGAGCCTGCCGCTGAGCGAACGCTACTGGGTGAGTTTCCGGTGTGCAACGGGGGTTCCGAGAGGTGAGAGAGGCGAGTGGTCTTCCGTGTGTGCGCGCGGGCGGCGCTGCGGGATCAGTTCCCTGTATCGACTCATCCCGCCCATAACTTCAATCCCGCGGCCGTGTGATTTGGACATCCTGTCCTCGACCCATTCTGCGTCCAGATGTTCCCTTTCGCCAGCAAGTGGCGTGACGAAACCTGCCGTAAGGCTCGACTCGAGGCTTAGACTCGGTCATCTGGAGGTCGAATGGCGCGTAGGGCGCAGCCGCCTTGGGCCGTCCGTTGGCTACTCTGCCCGCCATGGCTGAGCCGGAGCAGGACGAGACCTTCGTGGACCGCATCTCGCGCACGGGCGAGGAGGCCCTGGGCAGGATCGCCGAGGAATTGGTGGCGAACCCGGTGGTGAACGGGGCGATCGCGCGCGCCTTCGACGCGCGCGAGAAGGCTCTGCAGGCCCAGGAGGCCGCGTTGGGGGCTCTGAACCTGCCCTCGGCGGCGGACATCGAGCGGGTCACCAGGCGGCTGCGGTCGCTGTCCCAGCGCCTGGAGGGCATCGAGGACGCGATCGACCGTCTCGAGGAGCGCGTGGGCGCCGCCTCGCGCGCGGTCAACGACGACGGGTTGGCCTCGATCGGGGAGCGCCTGGACGAGATCGCCCGGGACATGGCCGCCCTGCGCGCGGCCGTCCTGCCGGCGGACGAGCCGGTGCCGCGGGCCCAGGAGCGCCTCACGGTCACGGAATCCTGAGCGCGGCGTAGCCCGCCTCGCCCAGCCTCACGCCGAGGTCATCCAACACGTCCGGCTCGCCGTCCTGGGCCGTGACGCCCACCACGACCGCGGCCTCGGCAGCGCGTCTGGCCGCCACTCCGAGGATCGCGGCGGCCTGGAGATCCAGCGCCAGAGGCCCGTCTTGCGCGACCGCGCCGAGGCTGTCGAGGGGCGGGTCGTAGAACAGGTCGGTGCTGGCGACGGTGCCCGGCGTGGCGCCGGCGTCCACCAGCCGTGCGAGCAGTACCGGGTCGGGCTCGAGTCGAGTCTGCGCGCCGGCCAGCCCCGCGCCGGCACCGTCGAGGGCGAGCACGGACTCGGCGGCCAGCAGGCTGCCCGCCGTGATGCCGTCGCCGAGGACGGTGGCGGTGCCGATGCTCACGAGCCGTCTCGCGCCCATGCCGATCAGCTCCTCGCACACGATCGCGGCGCTCGGCCCGCCCAGTCCGGTGGACTGCACGGTGAGCGGCTCGCCGTCGTCGGCCACGCCCGTGTAGCCCCACAGCCCGCGCGCGTGGTTGAACATCTTCGGCCCGTCGAGCAGGGCCTGGGCCACGGCGAGGGCGCTGTGCGGATCGCCGGGCAGGAGTACGCGCTCGGCCAGCTCGGCCGAGGGGCGAAGGTGAAGCGCGCGAGTCGCGGGCTGGTTGGACATCGCACCGGAAGATAGGAGATAGGCTCGGGCGTAATGGCGAAACGCCCGGCAAACCCGCGCGACCTGCGCGAGGCGGTGGAGCGCACGGTGGAGTCCACCCTCGGCTCGGCCGAGCGCAGCCGCGACGCGGCGCAGGGCGCGCTCGACGATGTCGTGCAATCCGTCGAGGAGCTCAGGCGGGGCGCCGAGGAGCGCCTGGCGCGCGGGCGGCGCAGCATGGCCGGGGCGATCGAGGGCCGCCGCCCCGCGACCGCCGACGACCTTCGCGAGCTCAGAACCGAGCTGCGCGCGATCGGCCGCCGCCTCGATGCGATCGAGGAGAGGCTGCCCGCCAAGCGAACGCCGGCCAAGAAGGGCGCCAAGCGGAGCTCCGCCAAGCGCGCCCCGGCCAAGCGCGCTCCGGCCAAGCGGTCCGCCTCCAAGCGCTCGTCCTAGTGGCGGGCCGCCGGGTGCTCATCACCGGCGTCGGCAGCCAGCTCGGCACGCTGCTCGCCGAACGGCTCGAGGCCGATCCGGGCGTGGCCTACGTGGCCGGGCTCGATACTCGCCGGCCGCGGAGGCGGCTCGAGCGCATGGAGTGGATCGAGGCGGACATCCGTGACGCGGACATCGCCCGGGTGGTCCCACGGCTCGAGGTGGACACCCTGGTCCACGAGCAGATCGTTCGCCAGCCCAGCCCAGGCATGTCCTCGCGCGCGATGCACGACGTCAACGTGATCGGATCGCTGCAGCTGCTCGCCGCCTGCGAGAAGGCCCCGACTCTCGAGACCATCGTGGTGAGGGGATCGGCGGGCGTCTACGGGGCCGAGCCGCACGCCCCGCAGTTCTTCGGCGAGGAGATGACCCGCCTGTTCCCGCTGCGCACGCGCTTCCAGCGCGACGTCGCCGAGATCGAGAACTACTTCGAGACCTACGCCCGCCGCCACGAGGGCGTGACCTGCACGATGCTCCGCTACCAGCCCGCCATCGGGCCGTCGCTGCAGACGCAGATCAGCCGCTACCTCTCCCAGCCGGCCTGCCCGACCTACCTCGGCTTCGACCCCCGCATCCAGCTCGTGCACGAGAACGACGCGCTCGATGCGCTGGTGGCGGCGGTGCGCAACCCGGTGTCGGGCGCGGTGAACGTGGCCGGCGAGGGCACCATCGGACTCGCCCGCATGATCCGGCTGGCCGGCCGCGCGGCGCTGCCGCTGGCCGGCCCCCTGTTCGCTCCGATCACCGGTGCCGGACGCCGGATCGGGCTGTCCTCGTACTCCGACGACTTCCGGCGCCTGCTCCGCTACGGGCGCGGCGTGGACACCGGTCGCCTGGTGAATGAGATCGGCTTCCGGCCGCGCCATTCGACGGTGGCCGCGGTGAAGGACTGGGTCGGGCGGCGCTCACGCGAGGCGGCCGCCGCGTGACGGAGTCGGCCATCGCCTTCATGCGCCGGTTGCGCGAGGGACTCGACGCCGGACTCGATCTCCCCGATGCCGTGGCTCGTGGCGCGGCCGCGCTCCCGCGCGACGGTCGGGCGACGGTCGAGCGCCTGATCGATCGCATCGACGGCGACTACGAGGAGGACGAGTGGGGCTTCGACGAGGAGTTCGCCGACCTGATCGAGCCCCTGTTCGGCTTTCTCTACGACACCTGGTGGCGGGTCCGGGCGGACGGCCTGCACAACGTGCCCGCCCATGGACGGGCTCTGCTGGCCGCCAACCACGCGGGCATCCTGCCCTGGGACGCGACGATGATCTCGATGGCGATCCTGCGCGAGCATCCCCTGCCCCGCCACCCGCGCTTCCTCGTCCTCAACTGGGCCTTCGACCTGCCCTGGGTATCCACTGCGATGCGCCGCGTGGGGGGGGTGGTGGCCTCGCCCTACAACGCCATGCGCCTGCTCGAGCAGGATCAGCTCGTGGCGGTCTTCCCCGAAGGAGTCAAGGGCACCAGCAAGCCCTTCGGCGAGCGCTACCGGCTGCAGCGCTTCGGCCGCGGGGGCTTCGTGGAGATCGCGCTGCGCACCGGGGCGCCGATCGTGCCCGTGGCCGTGGTGGGCAGCGAGGAGATCTACCCGAAGATCGGTGAGCTGCCGTTACTCGCGCGGCTGGTGCGGGCGCCGTTCTTTCCCGTGACTCCCACGTTCCCCTGGCTGGGGCCTCTCGGAGTGGTGCCCCTGCCGTCGCGCTGGCGGATCGAGTTCCTCGAGCCGATCCCCACGTCCGGCTACGGTCCCGCAGCGGCGGCCGACCGGCCGCTGGTGCTCGAGCTCTCGGAGCGTGTGCGCTCTGCGATCCAGGAGGCGGTCTACGCCAATCTCGTGCGCCGGGGTCCTCCATTCGTCTAGGAGTTGCTGCAGGGCGGCTCCCCGCTGTTGAAAATCCCGGAAGCGGTGCCTACGGTCACGGGGATTCGCCCGACTTGCCTGATCATCACCGTCGTAATCGCCCTGCTCGCGCTGGCAGGCGTGGCCGAAGCCGCGCCCGATGACCCCTGGGTCGCCTACGTGGCCAACTCGGTGGTCAACCGCGCGGGCAGCCCCTCAGCGGTGATCCTCAGGGCCGACCCGGCCACCGGTGCTCTCGTCGAGGTGTCACGCAACGGCCCCCACGGCAATCTGTTTCGCCATCCCTACGACGTCGCGGTGGCGCCGGGCGGCGGCAGCCTCTACGTGGTCGACATGGGCGAGTTCGCGTCCGGATCGGCCCCCGCCGCCGACGGCCGCGTGATCCGCGTGGACCCGGCCACCGGGGCGCAGCGCGTGGTGTCGTGGGGCGGCCAGCTGGTGGACCCGGCCGGGCTGGCCGTGGCCCCCAACGGCTCACTGCTCGTGGTGGAGAACGTGGGTGTGGGCGGCAACCCGCGCAATCCGCTCCCCGCCGCCAAGCACCCGGCGGTGATCCGGATCAACCCGGCCACCGGCGCCCAGACGGTCGTGGCTCGCGGCGCGCCGATGTGTTACCCGTTCGGCATCGCGGTCGATCGCCAGGGCGGCATCCTGGTCACGGACTTCGGGAGCCTGGCCGACGGCAGCGTCGTCTGCACCGCCACCGGAGGCGGCGTCATCGGCGTCAATCCGGCCAGCGGGGCTCAGCAGTGGCGCTCCTTCAACGGCGACCCGTTCGGAAACCTCTTCCTCGGCCCCATCGGCATCGCCGTCGAGCCCACCGGCACGTTGCTGGTGGCCAACCAGCGCAGCTCCGACGCCGCCGTGGAGGCCGTGAACCCGGCCACCGGCCTGCAGCAGACGATCACTCCCAACGCCAGCCCGACGGACACCTTCGAGCAGCCGCAGCGCGTGGCCGTGGCGCCGGACGGCAACCTGGTGGTGTCCGACTACGCCCTCAACACCAGAGAGGGCGGCCTCGTGAGCGTGGTGCGCGCAACCGGCGAGGCGCGGATCCTGCGCTCGGGATCGCTGTTCAACAACCCACTGGGGGTCGCGATCGTGGTCAACCGGCCGCCGGCGGCGGCGCTGACGTTCTCCCCGAGCAGAGTGGCCGGCGGCCGGCCGGTGACCTTCGACGCCTCGGCCTCGACCGACCCCGAGCGCCTGCCCCTGCGCTACGAGTGGGACCTGGACGGCAACGGCCGTTACGAGACCGCGAGCGGGGCGGAGCCGCGGGTGTCGCACTCGTTCGAGTCCAGCACCACTCTCATTCCCCGCGTGCGCGTGCGCGACCCGCACGGCGGGACGGCCGAGGCCCGGGCGACGGCCATGCTCACGGTCGACGCCATCCGGCCGGTGCTCAGCCGGCTGCGCTCGTCGGCCCGCCGCCTGGCGGCGCGGGCCCGGGCGCGCGGGGCGGCCGGCGCGGTGGCCGCCGCCGGCACCCGGAAGCGCATCGTTCGCGCCGTGCGCCTGCGCTTCAGGGTCTCCGAGCGGGTCCGCGTGTCGGTCGCGCTGCGCCGCGCGCGTCCCGGCCGCCGCGTCAGCGGGCGCTGCGTGAGCCCGGCAAAGGCGCGCAAGAGCGCCCGGCGCTGCAAGCGCTGGCGCCGCGTGGCCACCCTCCGCCGCCGCGCCGGCCCGGGCCCCGGGAGCCTGCGCTTCTCGAGCCGGGTGCGCAAGCGGCGTCTACCCGAGGGCCGCTACCGCGCGGTGGCGGTCGCGATCGACCGGGTGGGCAACCGCTCGAAGCCGAAGTGGGTGCCGCTCAGTGTGGTGTCGCCAGGCGCGTGAACCGTGGCGCGCGGCTCGGTCGTGGGCCGGCGCTCAGAAGTGCACGCCGCGCAGCAGGTAGGCCATCGCCACCGCCTCGCTCGACATTTCGCCGCCGCCCTTCTTCTCGTCCGCGGGCGCCGGCTTGCCGTCCTTGGGGCCCTTGGCTGCCGACGAGTCGGGGAAGAGGTTGTAGGCGGTGTTGAGCACGATGTCCACCGTCTTGGGTGACACCGCGTAGAGCACCTCGCCGAAGGTCCCGAGCCGAGACGCCATGCGCTTGGGCTTGTCGATCATCGCGTCGGCGAGCATCTGCGCGGCCTCGTCCGGCGTGAGCGTGGGGAAGGCCTTGTAGATGTCGGTGGGGGCGATCATCGGCGTGCGGACGAGCGGCATGTAGACGGTCGTGAACTTCACGTTGTCGTTCACGCACTCGGGCGCGACGCAGCGTGCGAAGGCGTCGAGTGCCGCCTTCGAGGCCACGTAGGCGGAGAAGCGAGGGGTGTTGGTCTGCACCCCGATCGAGCTGACGTTGATGATGTGGCCCGACCTGCGCTCCCTCATTCCGGGCAGGAAGGCCAGGATCAGCTTGAGCGCACCGAAGTAGTTGAGCTGCATGGTGCGCTCGTAGTCGTGGAAGCGGTCGTAGGAGCGCGCGACCGAGCGGCGGATCGAGCGGCCCGCGTTGTTGATCAGCACGTCCACGCCGCCGTGCTCGGACAGCACCTCGGCGGCGAGGCGCTCGATGTCGTCCAGGTTGGCCAGATCGGCGGGGTGAACGTGGGCCACGCCGCCGGCCTCTTCCACGCGGCGCGCCACTTCCTCGAGCTTCTCACGCGTGCGCGAGACGAGGAGCACCTCGCCGCCCGCCTCGCCCACCTTGAGCGCGGTCTCGAGCCCGATGCCGCTCGAAGCGCCTGTGATCAGCACCCTCTTGCCGCTGATCGAGCCGGCCAGCGAGCGCTCGCGGAAGAGGTCGGGGTCGAGGTTGCGCTCCCAGTAGTCCCACAGCTGCGGCGCGTAGGTGGACAGCGGAGGCACCGCGATCCCGGTGCCGCTGAGCGCCCGCTGGGCGTCGCGCGCGTCGAACTTCGCCTGGAAGTCGCGATTCTCCATCGCGGCCGGCGGGATCCCGAGATCGTGGTAGAGCTGATTGCGGATTCGCTTGACGGTGGGCAGCGCCATCACGCCCGCGCGCACCGGCGCGGGCACCGCGTTGGTCACGTTCTGGTCCACGCGCATCGCGAACTGCGGAGCGTGGGCCGCCTTGGCGAACTGGTTGAGGGCCTCACCCACGGTCATCGGCTCGGGGTTGACCAGATGGAAGGTCCGGCTCGGCAGGTCGGCGTCGGACAGGTGGGCGATGTGGTCCATGGCCCGGGCCACGAAGTCCACCGGCACGATGTTGGTCTGTCCCCCCTGAGGCCCGGCGAGCGGGAACCATTCCGGCAGGGCATAGCGCAGCCGCTGGAGCAGCTTGAAGAAGTAGTAGGGACCGTCGACCTTGTCCATCTCGCCGGTCTCGGAGTGCCCGACCACGATGCCCGGCCGGAAGATGAGCGTGGAAGCCTCGACGCCCTCGCGCACCAGCCGCTCCGACTCGTACTTGGTGCGGTGATAGTGGTGGGGGAGGGTCTGGCCCTCGTCGAACATGTCCTCCTGGAACACGCCCTCGTAGCTGCCCGCCACGGCGATCGAGCTCACGTGATGGAAGCGCCCGACGTCGTGGGCGTTCGAGAACTCGATCACGTGCTTGGTGCCCTCGACGTTGGCCCGCTCGGAGGACTCCTCGTCGGCCTCCACGTCGTACACCGCGGCGAGATGGAAGAGGTGGTCGATCTTCTCGTCGAAGCCCTCGACTCCCAGTCCGGGCTTGGACAGGTCTCCGCTCACCGGCACGATGCGGCCCTCCGGAGCGCCCAGCCGCTGCACCAGCGCGTCGAGCTTGCCGCGCGAGCCCTCGCGGACGAGCACGTAGATCGTGCCATCGCGCTCGAGTAGCTCGGCCACGAGATGCCTGCCGATGAAGCCGGTCGCGCCGGTGACGAAGTAGTTCAAAGAGTGCCTCCCCGGGTGCGGACGCGATCCTAATGTCTTCAGGGCACAATCATCTGCGTGGATCAGCCCCTGTCACTGAAGGAGGCGGCCGAACGGGTGGGTGTCACGCCCGGGACGCTCCGCCGCTGGGCCCGTGCGGGCGTTATTCCCGAGGTCAACGGGGGCGGCGGCTGGACCACCACGGCCGTGGCCCACGCCCGCATCGTGGCCCGGCTGCGCGAGCGCGGACACCGGCTCGCCCAGATCCGGGAGGCGGGCGAGCAGGGGCGGCTGGCCTACGGCTACATCGAGGAGATGTTCGCGGGGGCCGAGCACAGGCGCACCCTCAAGGAGGCGTCGCGCGACACCGGCCTCGAGCCGGAGCTGATCGAGCGCTTCTGGGTCAACCTCGGTCTGCCCACCACGGGTCTCGACCAGCTCACAGACGAGGACGTGCAGGCCCTGCGCTACGTGGCCTCGGTGGTGGAGGCCGGTTTCCCGCTCGATGCCTTCCTCCAGCTCGTGCGCGTGTATGGGCAGTCGCTGGCCCAGATCGCCGACGCCGAGGTACGGCTCTTCCACCTGTACGTGCACGAGCCGCTGATGCGCGAAGGCGTGCCCGGCCTCGAGATGGCCGAGGAGATGCAGGGGCTCGCGCGCGACCTGCTTCCGCTCGCCTCACCGCTGATGGACTACGTGCACCAGCGCTACCTCATGCACTTCGTGGAGCAGGACGTGGTCGGCCACATGGAGACCGAGCTCGAGGGCGAGGACTTCGCGCTCGGCCGCGTCCGGGTGGCGATCGCCTTCGCCGACCTCGCCGGCTACACCCGCTTCACCGAGGAGGAGGGCGACGAGGAGGCGCTCTCCTCGGTGGAGCGCTTCGTGGAGGGGGTCTCGAACACGCTCCCCGAGGACGCGCGCGTGGTCAAGACGATCGGCGACGAGGTGATGATCGTGGGCCACGACGTGAACGCCATGGTGGACTGGGCCGTGGGCTTCGCCGGCCTCTTCGACGAACGCCCCGAGCCGCGCATCGGCATCCACTACGGCATCGCCCTCTACCGCGACGGCGACTACTACGGGCGCGAGGTCAACCTGGCCTCCCGGGTGGTGGCCCGGGCCCGCGGCGCCGAGGTGCTGGTGAGTGATGCGGTGGTGGACGCCGTGGGCGGCTCGTCCCACCTCGCCTTCGAGGGGATCGGCCAGGTCAAGCTCAAGGGCTTCGACCAGCCGCGTCAGCTCTGCCGCGCCAGCCTGCGCGTGGAGCCATGACCGAGGCCCCGCTGCACGCCGCGAGCGAGAGCGGGTTGATCCGGCCCGGTGAGCCGCTCCTGGTGCTGGTCTCGGGCGGCGGCGACTCGGTGGCGCTCCTGGACGTGGCCGTGCGGCTGGACGCGCGCGTCGCCGCCCTCCATGTGAACTACGGGCTGCGCGAGGGGGCGGACGCGGACGAGGCGCTGGTGCGCGAGCTGTGCGAGCGCCTCGGGGTGCCGCTGCGGGCCGAGCGCGTGAAGCTCGGCGACGACACCGGCAACCTCCAGGAGCAGGCCCGCGACGCCCGCTACGCGCTGGCCGAGCGGCTGGCCGCCGCCGACTACGCCGCCGCCCACACCGCCTCGGACCAGGCCGAGACGGTGCTCTATCGCCTGGCCGTGTCGCCCGGCTCGCGGGCGCTGCACGGCATGCCCCCGCGGCGGGGCCGGCTGGTCCGGCCGTTCCTCGCCGTGACGCGCGAGGAGGTGCGCGCCTATCTGGGCGCGCGCGGCCTGGCGTGGCGCGAGGACCCTTCGAACGCCGACCGGCGCTTTGCCCGGGCTCGCGTCCGCCACGACCTGCTCGACGCGCTGCGCAGCATCGGCCCGGCGCCGGAGCGAACGCTCGCCGAGACGGCTCGCCAGCTGCGCGAGGAGGCGGAGGTGCTGGACGCGGTGGTGGACCAGGCGCTGGATGAGCTGGGCGGCGGCCCCGCGGTGTCGCTGGCCGCGCTGCGCGAGCACCCGCCGGCCGTGCGCCGGTTGCTGCTGCGCCGGCTGGCCGGCGACCTCCCGGTGCCGGACTCGATCATGGAGCTCGGCGACCGCGGCACGAAGTCGCTCGACCTCGGCGGCGGGCTGAGGGCGGTGGCCGAGTACGGAACGCTGCGTTTCACGCGCACGCGCGAGGCCGAGGACGAGCCACCAGCGCCGGTGGCGCTGCCGGTGCCCGGCCGGGCGCGCTTCGGCGACTGGGAGGTGGAGGCGGCAGCGGGAGCGCCGGGCGAGGTGTCCGTGCTCGCCGGCGCGCTCGGCGAGGGCGCCACCGTGCGCGGCTGGCGCCAGGGGGACCGGATGCGGCCGGTGGGCCTCGGCGGCAGCAAGACCCTCCAGGACCTCTTCACCGACCGCAAGATCCCCCGCGCGCTGCGCCGCAGCCTGCCCATCGTCGAGGCGGGCGGCGAGATCGTGTGGGTGGCGGGAGTGGCGCTCGACGAGCGCTTCGCCGCCACGGGCGAGACGCCCACGGTGGGTCTGAGCGCGCGCGCCGTGGGTCGCTGACGACTGCTAGAGCCGGGCGCTGAGCGCGCCGGCCACCACGGCGGCATCCTCGCCCACGCCGGCCAGGAGCGCGGACTTGCGCGTGCGCAGGAAGTGGACGCCCACGAAGTAGAGGCCGGGCGAGGCGGTGCTCGCCCCGTCCACCTGGAGGGGGAAGCCGAGCTCGTCGAAGGCGCCCGGGCAGTCGACCCAGGATTGGTAGTCCGGCCGGTAGCCCCCGGCCACCACCACCGCGCCGAACCCGCTGAGGTCGAGCCACTCGGGCGTGTCTGTCGCGATCGGCTCGGGCTCGGGAACCACCGGAGCGGGCCACCCGCGCTCGGCCACGAGCCTGTCCACGAGTCCCATGAAGCGCGCGTAGCGCTCGTCACCCCACGCCACGCTCTCGCCCAGATCGCCGGCGAAGCGGGCCCGACGGCCCTCGCAACCCTCGAGCCGGCCGAGCAGGGTCACCCCCATCCGCTGAAGTGTGCGCAGGTGGAGGTCGTGGCCGCCGCCACGGCCGGTGGCCAGCAGGTTGGCCTCGAGTCGCGCCGCGGGCGAGGGGAGCGCCTCCACGGGCTGGTCGGCGAAGCCGGTCTGGACTGCCCACCAGAACAGGTCTCGGCCGCCGATCCAGCGCGGCAGCCAGGGCGCGCGCCCGCAGGCGAGGAACACGTCGCGCCCTGCGTCGTGGAGGTCTTCGGCGATCTGCGCTCCCGACTGTCCGCTGCCCACCACCAGGACCGGGCCGTCGGGCAACGCGTCGGGGCTCCGATAGCCGGCCACGTCGACCTGGGGCAGCTCCGCAGGGAGGGCGGCGAGCGGGGCAGGGCGGTGGGCACGCTGGTACGCGCCGCTGGCCACGACAACGGCGCGCGCCTCGAGCGGACCCTCGGAGGTGTCGAGCGCAAAGCCGTTGCCGTCGGCGTGCGGGCGCAGGGAGGTCACCTCCACGCCCTCGCGTACGGGAGCCTCGATACGGGCGGCGTAGCGTTCGAGATGAGCCACGATCTCGTCGCGCAGCAGGAAGCCGTCGGGGTCATCGCCCTCGTAGGCGCCCTCCGGGAGCTGCAGGCTCCAGTTGGGGCTCACCAGACAGAAGCTCTCCCAGCGCCCGCGCCAGGTGTCCGCCACGCGTCCGCGATCGAGCACCACGTGCTCCACCCCGGCGCGCGCGAGCTCGCAGCTGGTGGCCAGGCCAGCCTGGCCGGCGCCGACGATCACGCACTCGAGGCGTTCGCCCATCTCACGCATCACATAGTCGACCGTCGCGGATCAGCAAAAATTCCGCAATGACCTCCATCGCCTTCCTCGGTCTCGGCGGGATGGGCAGCCGCATGGCGGCCCGTCTGGTCGAGGCCGGGCACGACCTGACCGTCTACAACCGGACTCCGGAGCGAGCGCGTGCACTGGTGGAGGCGGGGGCGACGGCGGCGGGATCACCGGCCGAGGCAGCGCGCGCAGCCGAGCTGGTGATCACGATGCTCGCCGACCCCGCGGCGCTACGGGTGGTGATCGAGGGCGACCACGGCCTGGCCGGAGGCCTCACGAGCGACTCGACCGTGATCGAGATGTCGACGGTGGGGCCGGCGGAGATCGACCGCCTCCGTCAGCTCCTGCCCGACGGTACGGGATTGCTCGATTCGCCGGTGCTGGGCTCGCTCAACGAGGCGCAGGCGGGCACGCTGCGGCTGTTCGTGGGCGGTCCGGCGGAGCTGGCCGAGCGCTGGATGCCGCTGCTCGAGACGCTCGGCACGCCCATGTACGCCGGGGAGCTCGGCGCCGGCGCTTCCGCGAAGCTGGTGGCGAACTCCACCCTCTTCGGAGTGCTGGGCGTGCTCGGCGAGGCTGTGGCCCTGGGCGACGCGCTGGGACTGTCGCGCGCGGTCACGCTCGGCGTGCTCGCGGCGAGCCCGGTGGCGCAGCAGGCCGAGCGCCGCGCCGCGTTCCTCGAACGTGACGAGACGCCCGAGCGCCGCTTCGCCCTCGCGCTCGCCCGCAAGGACGCGGGCCTCGTGCTCGCCGCCGCCAGCGAGGCCGGCCTCGACCTGCCGGTGGCCGGCGCAGCCGAGTCGTGGCTCGAGCGCGCCGAACGCGAGGGTCGCGGTGACGAGGACTACTCGGCGATGCTCTCGACCATCATCGGATGACGCGGGCTGCCAGCGGCAGCAGCACGCGCTGAACGGCCGGCGGCGGCGAGCACATCACGGTCTCGTCACCGAAGCGCTGGGCGAACTCCACGAGCCAGCGGGCGCCGCGCATGCTGGTGGGCAGGTTGCGCCCGTTGTAGAGGCCCTCGCGAGCGGCTCGCGCGCTCTCGGTGAGGAACTCCTCGAGCCGGCCGCCGGGCGTGACCTGGGTCTGGAGCGCGGCCTGGCGCCCGCTCGTGTTGCGCAGCTCGTGCCTCACGCCTCGCTCCACCAGCACCGGTCCGTCCTCGGGACCGAGGTCGAGCCAGTTCCCATCGAGCTTCAGGCGGGCCGAGCCCTCGAGCACCTCCCAGCGCTCTTCGAAGGAGGGGTGAAAGTGCTCGGGAAGATGCGCCCCGTCCTCGAGCCACGAGCTCACCCAGAGGCTGTCGCCCTCCCGGCGAAACGCGTACGAGGACCGGTGGACGGGATCGTGGATCTTCGCGGCGGTGACTTCGGGCATGGCGACCTCCTGGGCGTGTAAGTTACTGCAGGGTAACAAAGTGACGGCCGTGGAACAGCGCAGGCGGATGCCGGGGCTCGAGCGCCGGGCGCTCATCGTGGAATCGGCCGGCCGCCTGTTCGGGCAGCGTGGCTACGACGGCACGCGCCTCGACGACGTGGCCGCCGCGGCCGGGGTCACGAAGCCGATCCTCTACCGCCACTTCGACTCGAAGAAGGCGCTCTACCTGGCCCTGCTCGAGCGCCACCGCGACGACCTGAGCCGCTTCGCCGAGATCATCCCGGCCGAGGGACCGCTGGAGGAGCGTGTCCGGGCTGTGCTCACGGTCTGGGTGGCCTACGTCGAGACGCACGCCTACGCCTGGCGGATGCTGTTCCGGGACTCGGGCGGCGGCGCCGACGTCCAGGCGTTTCGCCTCGAGGTGTACGCGCGCGCCCGTGCGGTGCTCGTGGGCGTGATCCGCTCGCTCAGCGAGGAGCCGATCCCACGCCGCGAGCTCGAGCCCCTCGCCGAGATGATGAGCATGGGCATGGCCGCGGTGGTGCTGTGGTGGCTCGACCACCCGCGCGCCTCCCGGGCCGCGGTACTGGACGCGATCACGCGAGCTTGGACCGGACTACTCTCGGGCCAGTGAACCGCCTCCACCACTGGTACTGCAGCCGCGAGAGCTGGAAGCGGCACGTGCGCGAGGAGCTGGTGCCGCCGGCCATCGACGGGGTGGAGCTCGGCTCGGAGGTGCTCGAGGTGGGCCCGGGCTTCGGCCCCGCCACCGAGGTGCTGGCCGGTCGCGCCGAGCACCTGACCGCGCTGGAGATCGACCCGCTGCTGGCGCGGCCGCTGCGCGAGCGCTTCGACGGCCACGTGGAGATCGTCGAAGGCGACGGGACGGCGATGCCCTTCGAAGACGGTCGCTTCAGCGCGGCGGCCTGCTTCACGATGCTGCATCACGTGCCCTCGCCCGAGGCGCAGGACCGGCTGTTCACCGAGACCCGCCGAGTGCTGGCGCCGGGCGCCCCGTTCGTGGGCACCGACAGCGTGGGCCGGGGACTCGGCTTCGCCCTGCTGCACATCGGCGACACCAAGGTGTTGATCGATCCGGCCGGACTGCCGGAGCGGTTGAGGAAGGCGGGCTTCGAGGACGTGACGGTCGACACCGGCCGCGACGCCTTCCGCTTCCGGGCCCGCGCCGCCTAGTCCGTGCCGAACACGCGATCGCCCGCGTCGCCGAGCCCCGGGCGGATGTAGGCGTTCTCGTCGAGCTCGCGGTCCAGGGCCGCGGTCCAGACGGGTACGTCGGGATGGTGTTTCGCCACCGCGGTCAGACCCTCGGGAGCCACCACCAGACAGACCAGCGAGAGCTGGCGGGCGCCCTTGGCCTTGAGGCGGTCGAGCGCGTGCACGGCGCTGCCGCCGGTGGCGAGCATCGGGTCCACCACGAACACGAAGGCATCCTCCAGCCGCGGTGGCAGGCGCTCGTAGTACTCGAAGGGCTCGTGCGTCTCCTCGTCGCGGTAGAGGCCGAGGTGTCCAACGCGGGCGTCGGGCAGCAGGCGCAGGAAGGCATCGACCATGCCCAGTCCGGCGCGCAGTACGGGCACCACCGCGATCTCGCGCGGCAGCCGGTGGCCGCTCGTGGGCTCCAGCGGCGTCTCGATCGTCACCTGCTCCACCGGCAGCTCGCGCGCGGCCTCCACGGCGAGGATGGCCGAGGCCTCGAACAGCGCCTGGCGAAACGCGCCGTGCCCGGTCGAGCGGTCGCGCAGGACCGTGATGCGATCGGCGAGCACGGGGTGTTCGACCACGACGAGACGCTGCGCCATGGCGCGACGATAGCCTCGGCGGCGCCTTGCCCGCAGCCCGGCGCAACATCGAGGTGAAGGCCCGCGACGCGGATCCCGGGCGCACGCTCGAGCTCGCGCTGGCCCTCGGCGCCGAGGACCGCGGCGAGATCTCCCAGCGCGACACGTACTTCGCGCGCGCACGCGGGCGGCTCAAGCTGCGCGAGCAGGAACCAGGCGAGACGGAGCTGATCCAGTACCGGCGCGACGACGCGGATGAGGCGCGCACCAGCCACTACCGGCGGGTCGCCGCCGGCGCGGCCGGCGGGCTGCGAGAGGCCCTGGACGAGGCCTACGGAACGCTCGTGGTGGTGGAGAAGCGCCGCCGGCTGCTCGTGTGGGAGGAGGTCCGCATCCATCTCGACGAGGTCGGCGGGCTGGGACGCTTCGTCGAGCTGGAGGCGATGGCCCCCGCCGATTCGGATCTCACGGCCGAGCACGAGAAGGTCGCGCGTCTGCGCGAAGAGCTCCGGATCGAGGACGGCGCACTGGTGGCGGCGAGCTACTCCGATCTCCTGCTCGACTCGGCGGAGCTTCTGCTGCAGGCGGCCGACGAGGCGATGCGCAACGCCCACGCTCCGTACTCGGACTTCAAGGTCGGCGCGGCGCTGCGCACGCCCAGCGGCACGATTCACGCCGGGGCCAACGTGGAGAACGCGGCCTATCCCCAGGGCCAGTGCGCGGAGGCCTCGGCGATCGGAGCCCTGGTGAGCGCGGGCGACACCGAGATCGCGGCGGTGGCGGTGGTGGCCGAGCGGATGGACTTCTGCCCGCCCTGCGGCGGCTGCCGGCAGCGACTGTCGGAGTTCGGCCGGCCGGACACGCCGGTCACCCTCGGCCGCCCCGGCGGTCCCCGGAGGACCACCACGCTGGCTGAGTTGCTGCCCCTGTCGTTCGATCTCGAGTCCTCGTGAGCTGGCGCGCGGCGGCAGAGGTGATGGTGGAGCGCTCGGGGCTGCGCCCACGGGTGGGGGTGGTGCTCGGGTCGGGCCTGGCCGGCGTGGCCGAGTCCGTGGAGGAGCCGGTGGAGATCGACTACGCGGACCTGCCGGGCTTCCCGCGGCCGCGCGTGGAGGGACACCCGGGACGGGCCGTGCTCGGCCGGGTCGGCGAGGTGCCGGTGGCGGTGCTGCAGGGCCGGGCCCACCTCTACGAGGGAGGCGACGCCGAGGAGGTGCGCACGCCGGTGCGAGCGCTCCGGGCCGCGGGCGCCGACATCCTGGTGCTCACCAACGCGGCGGGTTCCCTGCGCCCGGACCTGGGGCCCGGCCGCCTGATGCTGATCTCGGACCACATCAACCTGAGCGGGACGAACATCCTCACCGGCCCGAACGACGACGAGCTCGGCCCGCGCTTCCCCGGCCTCCGCGACGCGTACGACCCGGAGCTGCGGCGAGAGCTCCGCAGCGCCGCCGGGGAGCTAGGCATCGAGCTGGCCGAGGGCGTGTACCTGGCGGTGGCGGGGCCGAGCTTCGAGACCCCGGCCGAGATCCGCGCCTTCGACCGGCTCGGGGCCGACGCCGTGGGCATGTCGACCGTCCACGAGACCGTCGTCGCCCGTCACGGCGGCATGCGTGTGGCCGCGATCTCGGCGATCACCAACCTGGCCGAGGGCATCGGCGACCAGCCCCTCGACCACGACCAGACGCTCGCCGACGCGGCGCGCGCGGCCGAGGACCTCACCCCGCTGCTGGTGCGCTTCATCGAGCGGATCGGCCCCTGACCGCGTGGCCGTCCCGCCCGTCCCGAAGGCCGAGCTGCACGTGCACCTCGAGGGCACCGCGCCGCCGGCCCTGGTCCGCCGCCTGGCCGAGCGCAACGGGGTGCAGCTTCCCGATGGGCTGTTCGCCTCGGCGGACCGCTTCGCCTACGCGGACTTCCTCGACTTCCTGCGCGCCTACGACGTCGCGGCGAGCGCAATCCGCACCGGGGACGACTACCGCGACGTGACCTACGAGTATCTCGCCGGCTGCGCCGCGCAGGGCACGATCTACGTGGAGCTCACCGCCTCGCCCGACCACGCGGCGCTCGTCGGGCTGAGCGACGAGGAGCACCTGGAGGGCATCGCCCGTGGAATCGACGACGCCCGCGCCGAGCACGGCATCGAGGCCCGCATCCTGATCAGCGCCGTGCGCAACTTCGGGGTCGAGCAGGCCATGCGCGTGGCCCGCTACGCCGCGGAGCGCCCTCATCCCTACGTGGTGGGCTTCTCGATGGCGGGTGACGAGGAGAACTTCCCGGCCGGCGACTTCGCCGAGCCCTTCGCGCTGGCCGCCGCCTCCGGCCTCGGTTGCAGCGTGCACGCAGGCGAATGGGACGGCCCCGAGAGCGTGCGGGCCGCGCTCGGGCTACCGGTCACGCGCGTCGCCCACGGGGTGCGGGCGATCGAGGATCCGGCCGTCGTGGAGGAGCTGGCGGCCCGCGGGATCGTGCTCGAGTGCTGCCCCACGAGCAACGTGGTGCTCGGGCTGTATCCCTCCTACGAGGAGCACCCGCTCTCCGTGCTCGCCGAGTCCGGGGTCGCGGTCACGCTCGGCTCGGACGATCCGCCCTGGTTCGGCGCCTCGATCGGCGGCGAGTACCGGGTGTGCGCGGAGCACATCGGCTGGGCCGACGAGGTCCTCCTCGAGGTCACGAGAACCGCGCTAAAAGCCGCATTCTGCGAGGAAAAGCTCAAGACAGACCTAATGAAGGGCCTCACTCAAAGCCTGTAGGGTGATGCGCGCTCAGCGGGCGTCAGGCCCGGCTCGAACCAGGAGGGAATTCAGGGTGGACAGGAAGCTACGAGCGATCGTGCTTGCGCTATTCGCCGCACTCGTGCTGGGACTCGCGGCCTGCGGCGGGGACGACGACGACGACAGTGGCAGCGGCGGCGGTGATGGGGGCTCCGGCGACACGGCGTCCATCAAGGCGGGCGTGGTCACGGACATCGGCGGCCTCAACGACCGTTCCTTCAACTTCCTGGCCAACAAGGGACTCGAGGACGCGGAATCGAAGCTCAACACCGAGGGTCGCGTGCTGATCTCGAAGTCGAATGGCGACTACGTGCCCAACCTGACCACCCTCGCCCAGCAGAAGTACGACCTGATCGTTCCCGTGGGCTTCCTCATGGCCGACGCCACCAACACGGTCGCCTCCAAGATCCCCACCTCGAACTTCGCGATCGTCGACTCCTCCGCCTCCGGGCTCAAGGACAAGCCGAAGAACGTGCAGGGGCTGCTCTTCAAGGAGCAGGAGGCGGGCTACCTCGCGGGTTACCTGGCCGGGCTGTGGGCCAAGGACAACAACGCCAAGGTCGTCTCGACCGTCGGCGGCCAGAAGATCCCGCCGGTGGACCACTACATCGCCGGCTACCAGGCCGGCGCCAAGAAGGCCTATCCGGGGATCCAGACGCTCAACGGCTACTCGCAGGACTTCGTCGACCAGGCCAAGTGCAAGGAGATCGCGCTCGACCAGATCTCCAAGGGCTCGAAGGTCGTCTTCCAGGTGGCCGGGCAGTGCGGCCTCGGTGCGCTCGACGCGGCCAAGCAGGAGGGCGTGCAGGGCATCGGGGTGGACGCCGACCAGGCCTATCTCGGCGAGCACGTCCTCACGAGCGCGCTGAAGAAGGTCGACGTGGCCGTCTACGACGCGATCGACCGGGCCACGAAGGGCCAGTTCAAGGGCGGCACCGACGTGATCGCCACCGTGAAGAACGGCGGGGTGGGACTGGGCAAGATCAGCGCCGAGGGCCAGAAGTACGCGGCTCAGGTCAAGAAGATCCAGGACCAGATCGCATCGGGCGAGATCGCGGACATTCCCGACACGGTCAAGTAGCAGGTACTTTGCGCCGGGGTGCCCGCTGAAGAACGAGCCCTAGAGCTACGCGGAATCACGAAGAGGTTCGGCCCGGTCGTGGCCAACGACCGGGTCGACTTCGAGCTGCGCCGCGGCGAGGTGCACGCGCTGCTCGGGGAGAACGGGGCGGGCAAGTCCACGCTGATGTCGATCCTCTACGGGCTCTACAGCCCGGACGAGGGCGAGGTCGAGATCGACGGCGAGAGCGTTGAGATCCACTCCCCGTCCGACGCGATCGCGCGCGGGATCGGCATGGTCCACCAGCACTTCATGCTCGTGCCCGTGATGACGGTGGCCGAGAACATCGTGCTGGGCGCCGAGCCCCGGCGCGGCGCCCTGCTCGACGTGGGCGAGGCGGGCCGGCGGGTGAAGGAGCTGTCCGACCGCTACGGGTTCGCCGTGGACCCCGACGCGGTGATCGAGGACGTGACCGTGGGCACCCAGCAGCGGGTGGAGATCCTCAAGACCCTCTACCGCGGCGCGCGCATCCTGGTGCTCGACGAGCCCACCGCGGTGCTCACCGCTCAGGAGGCCGGCGAGCTGTTCGAGGTGCTACGGGCCCTGAAGGAGGACGGCGTGGCGATCGTCTTCATCAGCCACAAGCTCGGCGAGGTGCTCGAGGTGGCGGATCGCGTGACCGTCCTTCGGCGGGGGCGCAAGATCGACACCGTGCCGACCGAGGGCGCCACCGAGCAGAGCCTCGCCCGCCTGATGGTCGGCCGCGACGTGTTGCTGCGGGTCGACAAGCCGGCGAGCAAGCCGGGTGACCCGGTGCTCGAGGTGGAGGACCTGGTGGTGCACGACGACCGCGGACTCGAGGCGGTGAAGGAGCTGTCGCTGGAGGTCCGGGCGGGCGAGGTGGTGGCCCTCGCGGGTGTGGACGGCAACGGGCAGCAGGAGCTGGTGGATGCCATCGCCGGGCTGAGGGTCCCGAACGCCGGCCGAATAGCGGTGGGCGGCGAGGACGTGACCGGCCGCGGGGTGCGGGCCACCTGCGACGCGGGCGTGGCCCACATCGCCGAGGACCGCCAGCTGCGCGGGCTCGTGCTCGACTTCACGCTCGCCGAGAACCTCGCGCTGCGCGAGTATCGGCGGCCTCCCCTGTCGCGGCACGGGTGGCTGTTCGTCGGCACCATGAGGTCGCGCGCGAACGAGCTGCTGGCCGAGTACGACGTGCGCAACCGCGACGCTGACCTGCCCGCGTCGTCGCTCTCCGGCGGCAACCAGCAGAAGGTCTGCATCGCGCGCGAGATCGCCTCGAACCCTCGTCTGCTGATCGCCCACCAGCCCACCCGCGGACTCGACGTGGGAGCGATCGAGTTCGTTCACCGGCGTCTCGTGGAGGAGCGCGACAAGGGCCGCGGCATCCTGCTCGTGTCGCTCGAGTTCGAGGAGGTGCGCTCGCTGGCCGATCGCATCCTCGTGATCTACGAGGGCCGGATCGTGGGCGAGTTCCGACCCGACGTGTCCGAGCAGGAGGTCGGGATTGCGATGACGGGCGGCCGGGGTAAAGCCCCCGCGTGAGCGACGGACGAGACCCGCGGGAGCCCGGCCCCGAGCCCGAGCGCAGAGCCCGACGCGCCGGCGCCCGTCGACCTGGACGCGCTGAACGCCCGCTCCCAGACCCCTGCGTCGCGGCTGGCCGCCTACGTGCGCGGCGGCGGGGTGATCGTCCCGGTGATCACTGCCCTGCTCGCCTTCGCGCTCGGCGGGCTGGTGGTGCTCATCACCGGCAAGGACCCGATCGCCACCTACGAGGCGATCTTCCGCGGCACCGGCCTGCAGTGGTTCTTCCCCTGGGTGACCGGCGACGACCGCACGCTGGCCGGGCTCAACCTGCAGCAGACGCTGATCGTGACCACGCCGCTGATCCTGCTCGGCCTGGCGGTGGCCTTCGCCTTCCGGGCCGGCCTGTTCAACATCGGCGGCCAGGGCCAGTACGTGATGGGCTCGATCGCCGCCGTGTGGGTGGGCTCCTCGTTCGCGGGCATGCCGGCGGTCCTGCACGTGCTCCTCTCGATGGCCGCGGCGGTGGGGGCGGGCGCGTTCTGGGCCGGGATCGTCGGCTTCCTCAAGGCCACGACCGGGGCCAACGAGGTGATCTCGTCGATCATGCTCAACTACACGGCGCTCTACATCGGGCTCTACCTGTTCGGCCTGGGCGGACCGCTGCAGAACTCCCGCGACGCGTCGTTGCCGGTGTCCGACGACGTGGTCGACGGGGCCAAGCTCCCGGTGTTCTGGGGCGACCCCGACCTCCAGGGTCTGCACATCGGGCTCTTCATCGCGCTGGCGGCGCTGGTCTTCTTCTGGCTCCTGCTCAACCGCTCGACGCGGGGGTACGAGGTGCGCGCGGTGGGACTCAACCCGGAGGCCGCTCGCTACGGCGGCATGAGTGTGAGCCGCAACTACGTGCTGGTGATGGCGGTCTGCGGCGCCTTCGCGGGCCTTGCCGGCTCGCTCGACGTCCTGGGCTGGCAGTTCCGGCTGGCCACGAACGACATCCAGACTTCCCTCATCGGATTCTTCGGCATCGCGGTCGCGCTGCTCGGGCGCAACACGGCGGTGGGAACGGCGGCGGCGGCGCTCCTGTTCGGCGCGCTGATCAGCGGCACCTCGCAACGCAACCTCGATCCCACGATCTTCGAGCCGGAGCTGGCCACCAACCTGACCTACATCATCCAGGGCCTCGTGGTGCTGGTGGTCAGCGCCGACGTACTCGTGCTCGGCCTGTGGCGGCGAGGGCGCAACGTGGTTCGAGGCGGGCGCGGGCGCGGCTCCCCGCCGGCCGGCGTGAGCGCCGGCGCAATGGGAACGCCCCCGCAGCCGCCCACGCCGGGAGGGGGCGGATGAGCGCGCTGGCCGAGGCGGCCGCGCCGAGCCGGGTGAGCGCGCGGCAGCTCGGATGGCTGGGCATAGCGCTCGGCGCGCTGGCCTGGTACATCGCGTTGCCGCCGATACTCCTGCGCACGGCGTTGCCCTCGCTCGTGCTTGCGCTCGTGGCCGTCGGGCTCGGCGTCCAGGTGGCCCGGCGCGACGACCGCCGGCTGGGCTACGGCGCAGTGGCCGCGGGAGTGATCGGCGGTGTGGGCGCGGTGGTCTCCACCCGCTCGGGCGTCGGCAACCTGGAGGCGGTCTTCGTCTGGTCGGCGCTGTTCGCCGCCATGCTGCGCTTCGCCACGCCGTTGATCCTGGCCGCGCTGGGAGGGATCCTGTCCGAGCGCAGCGGCGTGATCAACATCGGCCTCGAGGGCATGATGCTGATGGGGGCCTTCTTCGGGATCTTCGGCGCCGACCTCACCGGCTCCTGGCTCCTCGGCTGCGTGATCGGCATGGCCGCGGGCGGTGCGCTGGCCTTCGTGCACGCGGTGTTGTCGATCTCCCTGCGCGCCGACCAGGTGGTGAGCGGCACGGGCGTGAACCTGCTGGCGCTCGGCGTGACCGGCTACGTCTTCACCGCGCACTACGGCGACCGGGGCACGCCCGGTGCCGTGCCGCGGGTGCCGCAGGTCACGCTTCCGCTGGTAGAGGACATCCCCTTCATCGGCGACGCGATCGGGAGCGCGAGCCTGCTCACCTGGGTCGCGCTGCTGCTGGTGCCGCTGCTCACGCTCTATCTGTTTCGCACCCCGCGCGGCCTGCGCCTGCGCTCGGTGGGCGAGAAGCCGCGCGCCGCCGAGACCGTCGGCGTGCGGGTGATACCCACCCGCTACGTCGCAGTGATCGCGTCGGGCGTGTTCGCCGCGCTGGGCGGCGCCTACCTGTCGATCGCGCTGCTCGGCTCGTTCTCCCAGAACATGACCGCCGGACGCGGCTTCATCGCGCTCGCCGCGGTGATCTTCGGGAGCTGGCGGCCCTTCGGCGCACTCGCCGCCGCCCTGCTGTTCGGCTTCTCGAGCGCGGTGGCCCAGCGGCTGCCCGAGTTCTCCGATTCGGTCGCCGTGCTGGCCCAGGCGTTGCCCTACGTCCTTACCCTGGTCGTGGTGGCGGGGGTGATCGGCCGGTCGCGGCCGCCCGCCTCGATCGGAATTCCGTACGTGAAGGAGTAGGACTTGACCGTCTCGAGACTTGCGCTTGCCAGCCCGCCGGAGGAGTCGGCGGGACGCCTCAGCGACGAGGTCGAGCTCTATCAGCGCACCTACAACACCCTGCTGCGATCGAGCGGAGAGACGGCGCTGCGCGTGCTCGAGTCGTCGCACCGGGCGATGGGCTCGAGCCTCCATCCGTTGGCCGACAGCGACGAGCCCGACCTGGGCGCGTTCATCTACGCGATCCGGCGTCTGCCGGACGGGATCGTCGACGCCGAGCTCGTGATCATGGGCCAGGAGGCGGAGGTCTTCGCAAAGAACGGCATCGTGATCGACGAATGGGAGGAGGCCGACGCTCCGGCCCGCCGGCGCCGCTGGCACGACGGCGGCGAGGGCGTGCACGCCGTGCTCCTGGCCAGCGCATCCGACGTGGACGACCTGATCCCCACCCTGGTCGCCTTTCAGATCGAGTGGAACAAGCTCCGCCTGCGCCAGCGGGCGGCGGGCTGGCCGCCCGACATTGAGCCCACGCCGGAGGAGTGCTCCGCGACGCTGGGCGGGTCGGCCGACGACTGGCTGCGGCTGAAGGAGGGCTGGGGCGACCGCTTCGACGAGCGGCTGCGTCTGATCGCAGAACGCAGCTTCGCGCTGCGGGTGCGCATGCTGGGCGGTACCCAGGTGGGCTACGCGCGCATGACACGGCGCTGGTGGCTGCCGGTGCAGAACCAGCTGGCGGCGGAGGGCCTGGCCGACGTGCCCGTCTACTTCGTGAGCTCCAACACCCACAGCCTGGTGAACATCGTGAGCGGTACCGCCCGCGAGCGCGAGGACAAGCTGATCGAGTACGTGGAGACGCTGCCCGAGGGCGACATCCTGCGCGAGGAGCTGGCCCGCTTCCGCGAAGGTCGCGCCCAGGGCTCGTGGGAGAACTACCTCTACTTCGTGGCGCGGCTCTACTTCGACTCCCACGGCGCGGAGGGCCGCGCGGCGCGGCGCCAGTCCGAGGCCGAGAGCGGCATCAGCCATCTCCCCAGCCGCACCGCGCTGCGGGTGCCGGCACAGATCATCCCGCTGGGGCGTCTTCACCCCGAGCGCCTCGACCCGCGCCTGGGCGAGGTCGATGCCGAGGCGCTGCGCGCGACCGACGCCGTGATGGTGAACATCGACTACCCGCTCGGAGTGGCCGCCTACAACATCCTGCGCGAGGTGGCGGTGTCTTCGGCGAGCCTGCGCGGCGTGTACGTGCTCGGCAAGGCGGCCACGCTCAACGCCGACGTCGGCGACGTGATGCTCTCGAGCGTCATCCACGACGAGCACTCCTCCTCGACCTACTGGCTCGACAACGCGTTCGGGGTCGAGGACCTGATGGGCGATCTGCGCTTCGGCACCGGGCTCGACAACCAGCGCGCGGTGTCGGTCAAGAGCACCTTCCTGCAGAACCGCGCCTACCTCGACTTCTACTACCGCGAGGCCTTCACGGTCGTGGAGATGGAGGCCGGCCCCTACTGCAACGCGATCTACGAGATAGCCGACGCCGACCGCCACCCGGTGGGCGAGGCGGTGAACTTCTCGAAGCTGCCGCTCGACTTCGGGGTCATCCACTACGCCTCGGACACGCCCTACACCCAGGCCCGGACCCTGGGAGCCCGCGGGCTCTCGTACTACGGCATGGACTCGACCTACGCGTCCTCGCTCGCGATAGCCCGGAGGGTGCTGCGGCTGGAGGGCGCGCTGGACTGAGGGGTGGCGAGGACCGCGCGGAGTTCTCGGGCAACCGCGCGTCCTTCGGTCGTTACTCGGCGCCAGGTGTAGCGGAGCGGCCGGTAACCCGCCGCCGTCAGCGCGGCGTCGCGGGCGCGGTCGTCCTCGAAGGCGGCCGGATTGTCGTGCGCCGCCCTGCCATCGAGCTCCACCACGACACGCTTCTCGCGCCAGAGACAGTCGAGCTTGCGGCTTCTGCCGCCCACGATCATCGGCACGTTCGTTTCGGGCTCCGGGATGCTCTCGATCTGGCACAGCTCGAGGAAGGCGTGCTCGAGCTCGCTTCTTACGATCGCGCCAGGCCGGTGCGTCTCAACTGCCGCAATGAGGGTGGAAAGGCGATGGCGGCCCTTCGCGCGCTCGATCGCTCGATCGAGCGCGGCCAGGTCCAGCACGCCCTGGAACTCGGCCTCCCGGATGATCCGGGTGAGGCGCTCGCGGCCGAACGTGTCGGTCAGGTCGACGAGCGTGCGGGCGACGGTGGTGACCGGGATGCGGTTCTTGACCGTCACGTCGTCTTCGGACAGCTGCCGCACGCGATGAAGACGGATGCCCCGCTGCGCCTTGCGGCTTCGGACGGGTGTGGTCACGTGCACACGTGCGCCCGGCGCGCGCTTGCACAGTCCCCACAGCGCTGCGGCGTCCAGATGGCTGAGGGCCGCGCTAGGGCCGGAAGCGAGGACGGCCGCCATGAAGCGCCCGTCTCTGGTCAGCCTCGGCTGCCCGACGCTGTAGACGCCGCGGAATTGGCGATACAGGAAGCCGTTGCTCACGCGGCGGCTCACCGCGTTCCTGCGAATTCCGCAGGCGGCCAGCTGCTCCACGGTGACCAGGCTCTGCTGACGTGCCGCGATCCGGCCCACCAGAACATCCGGGGGTGGGCCCTTTTGATCCCCGTATGCGGTACTGGAAGGGCCCACCCACCAAGGGTCTCGCGTTCCGTGTTACAGGGGGTTTCGCACGGTTACAACTCGCGCCACGGAGTGAGACGCGGCCGCCACGCCGGCACGGCGCGGCGGTAGCGCGTGTAGTCGTCACCGAACTGGCGCGTGAGGGTGGGCTCCTCGTAGAGATGCACGAAGGCCGCGACCGTGGCCATGAACAGCGCGGCGTACGCGAGCAGGACGGGCCGGCCCAAGACCAGGGCCTGGCCGATGATCGTCGACGCCACCGCCACGTACATCGGGTTGCGCACGTGCCGGTAGAGACCGCCCACCACGAGCTTCTCCGTGGGCGCCACCGGGGCCGGGGTTCCCAGGCCCTCCACCACGAAGCGGGCAAAAGCGTGGAGGAGCACCGCCACGCCGGCGGCGATCAGCAGGCCGCCGAGCACCTGCAGCGGAACCCAGGCGAGCTCCTCGTCCACCTCCCAGCGCGTGATGAGCCACGGCACCAGTCCGGCCACCACGCCCGGCGCCACGAGCAGGAAGGCGAGGCTTCCGGCGGCGGCCCGGGCCCGCTTCACGCCCCGACGGGATGCCAGGCGGTCTTGAGCTCGAGCACGGCCTCGAGCCGGCCGAGAGCGTCGCGCACCGCTTCCTCATAGCCCGTGGTGGGCGCCGCATGTCTTACCCGCGTGACGCTGTCGGCGGCCAAACGGTCGATCTCGGCGCTGAGCCCGTCGGCGCCGGAGGCGTCCACCACCGCATTCACATCCCGGTGCCCAGCCAGAGCGAGCGCCAGCTCCTCGCGCCGGCCCGACACCAGGTTGACCACTCCACCCGGCACGTCCGACACGCCCAGCACCTCGGCGAAGTCGAGCCCGGCCAGCGGGCCGGACTCCGACAGCACGCCGACCACCGAGTTGCCGGCGGCCAGCGCCGGGGCCAGCTCCGCCACCAGGCCCAGCAGCTCGGGTGCGTCGGGTGCGAGAACGCCCACCACGCCGGTGGGCTCGGGCACGGAGAAGGACAGGAACGGCGCTGCCACCGGGTTGATTCCTCCGAGCACCGGCTGGAACTTGTCGGTCCAGCCGGCGTAGTGAACGAGCACGTCGATGGCCGCGTCGACCTCGGCGCGCTCCACACCGATCTCGTCGGCGCGGGACTCCAGCGCCTCCGCGGCCCGGTACAGGATCTGCCCGCGGTTGTAGGCGGTGCGCGCCGCCCACGGCCCCGCTGCCGCGCGGGCGGCCTTGACGGCGTCCCGCACGTCCTTGCGCGAGCCGCGCGGGACGTTGCGGTCCCGGACGCGGTCGTAGCGCCCGGACTCGGAGCGCACGAAGGCGCCGCCCACATAGAGCTTGTAGGTCTTGCGCACCTCGAGCCGGGTCACGCGACCACCCGCAGGTAGGGGCGCAGGCCCGCCGGACCGCCCTCGCGGCCGAAGCCGCTCTCCTTGTAGCCGCCGAAGGCCGCGGTCGGGTCGAAGTGGTTGTAGGTGTTCTGCCACACCACACCGGCCTGCAGCGCGCCGGCCACCTCGAACGCCTTGGCTCCCTTGTCGGTCCAGATCCCCGCCGCCAGCCCGTAGGCGGAGTTGTTGGCCTTCTCGATGGCCTCCGCCTGGGTGCGGAAGGTGAGCACCGACACCACCGGCCCGAAGATCTCCTCCACCGCGATGCGGTGGGCGGGAGCCACCTCCGTGAAGATCGTGGGCGCGAACCACCAGCCACGGTCGGGGAGATCGCAGGCGATGCTGCGCCGGACCGCGCCCTCCTGCTCGCCCTCGCTGACCAGCTGCTCGATGCGCTCGAGCTGCTCGGACGAGTTGATCGCCCCGACGTCGGTGTTCTTGTCGAGCGGATCGCCCACCCGCAGCCGGCCCATCCGCTCCCAGAGCTTGCCGATCACCACGTCGGCCACGGACTCCTGGATCAACAGTCGCGAGCCGGCGCAGCAGACGTGTCCCTGGTTGAAGAAGATCCCGTTCACGATCCCCTCCACCGCCTGGTCGAGCGCCGCGTCCTCGAACACCACGTTGGCGGACTTGCCTCCCAGCTCGAGGGTGAGCGAGGTCCCGCTGCCCGCGAGCGCCGCCTGGATGTCCTTGCCCACGGCGGTGGAGCCGGTGAAGGCGACCTTGTCGACGTCCGGCTCGCGCACCAGCGCGGCCCCGGTGGCTCCGTCGCCGGGGAGGATCGAGACCACTCCCGGCGGCAGCTCCGCCTCCTGGATGATCTCCGCCAGGAGGAGCGCGGTGAGCGGCGTGGTCTCCGCCGGCTTGAGCACGGCGGTGTTGCCGCAGGCGAGAGCGGGGGCGAGCTTCCAGGCCGCCATCAGCAGCGGGAAGTTCCAGGGCACGATCTGCGCCGCGACCCCGAGCGGCTCCACCGGACGGCCGCCCACTCCGTAGCTGAGCTTGTCCGCCCAGCCGGCGTAGTGGAAGAAGTGGGCCGCGGCCAGGGGAACGTCCACGTCGCGCGACTCGCGGATGGGCTTGCCGCCGTCCAGCGACTCGACGATCGCGAGCTCGCGGGCTCGTTCCTGGATCAGGCGCGCAATGCGGAACAGGAACTTGCCGCGATCGAGGCCGCTCAGCCCGGCCCAGCCCGCCTGAGCCGCCCGGGCGGACTCCACCGCCGCGCGCACGTCGGCGGGCCCGGCGAAGGCCACCTCCGCCACCGGCTCCTCGGTGGCCGGGTTGATCGAGGGGACCCGCCGGCCGTCGTCCGGAGCGCGGAACTCGCCGTTCACGAACAGCCCGTACGAGTCGCGCAGGCGGACGTGGTCGGGCGACTCCGGGGCGGGCGCGTAGTCCCAGACGAGTCGGGTGCGTGACTCCTGAGTGGTCATTCCCTGGAGAAGTCCTCGGGCCGCGCGTAGCGCCCGGTCTCGGTCTTCTCGTACTGCATCAGGAGGTCGTTGAGGAGCGAGGAGGCGCCGATGCGAAAGCGCTCGGGGGTGAGCCACTCGTCGCCGAGCGTCTCCTTGACCAGCACGAGGCGGTGGAGGGCCGCCTTGCTGTTGGACACTCCTCCCGCCGCCTTCATCCCCACCGCCCGGCCGCTGCGCTCCGCGTAGTCGCGGATGGCCTCCAGCATCACGAGGGTCACACCGGGCGTGGCACCGCTCGACGCCTTGCCGGTGGAGGTCTTGATGAAGTCGGCGCCGGCCTCCATGGCCAGCATGGAGGCGTGGCGGACGTGCTCGTAGGAGCCGAGCTCGGCGGTCTCGAGGATCACCTTCAGGTGAGCGTCGCCGCAGGCCTCCTTGACCCGGACGATCTCCTCCATCACGCGGGTGTCCTCGCCGGCGAGAAAGGCCTGGCGCGAGATCACCATGTCCACCTCGCCCGCGCCCGCGGCCACGGCATCCTGGGTGTCCTGCAGCTTGACCTCGAGCGAGGCCTGCCCGCTGGGGAAGGCGGTGGCCACCGAGCAGGTGCGCACACCGGTGCCCTCGAGTGCCTCGCTCACCACGCCCACCAGCGCGGGGTACACGCACACCGCCGCGCAGGAGGGAATCTCGGGCGTCGACGGGGCCGGGCACACCGCCTTGGCGCACAGGTGGCGGACCTTGCCCGGGGTGTCGGCGCCCTCCAGGGTGGTGAGATCGGTCATGGACACGGCCAGCCGGATTCCCTGCTGCTTTGCCGTGGTCTTGATGGAGCGCTTGCCGAGGGTGGCGGCACGCTCCTCGATCCCGACGCGGTCGACGTGCGGAAGCCTCCGGATCACCCCCTGAGTATGGCGTCTTGTCGAAGCGCCCGGTGGGCGCGCACGATGCCATTCGCGGGAGCGACATAATCGCGCCGCAATGGCGCGTGCGACGGTTGTGGTGCTCGATGCCTGCGGGGTGGGCGCCCTGCCGGATGCGGGCGAGTACGCGGGCGACGAGGGCTCGAACACGCTCGTTCACCTGGCCGAACGGGCGGGTGGCCTCGAGCTGCCGACGCTCCAGCGTCTCGGGCTGGGCTCGATCGTGCCGATCCGCGGCGTCGCGCCCGCCGCGCGGCCGGTGCTGCACGGCCGGCTGCATCCGCTCGGCCCGGGCAAGGAGTCCACCACCGGCCACTGGGAGCTGATGGGCGTGGTGCCCGAGCAACCGCTGCCCACCTACCCCGACGGCTTCCCGCCGGAGGTGGTGGAGACGCTCGAGCGGGTGACCGGCCTGCGCTTCTGCTGCAACCGGCCCTACAACGGCACCGAGGTGATCGACGACTTCGGGCCTCGGCACATGGAGACCGGCGAGGTGATCCTCTACACCTCCGCCGACTCCGTCCTTCAGCTGGCCGCGCACGTGGACGTGCTGGGCGAGCCGGAGCTCTACGCCGCGTGCGAGGCGTCCCGGGCGGCGCTCGCCGGAGAGCACGCCGTCGGGCGGGTGATCGCGCGCCCCTTCGAGGGGGAGCCGGGCGACTTTCGCCGGCGCGAGGGGCGGCGCGACTACGCCGCACCACCCCCCGGCCGCTCGTACCTCGAGGAGATCCAGAGCGCCGGCCTCGAGGTGCACGCCGTGGGCAAGGTGCGCGACCTGTTCGCCGGGGTGGGCATCGACGCCAAGCACGACGGTCCCACCAACGCCAAGGGCATCGCCGCAACGAGCGAGCTGTTGCGGTCGCTGGCGTCGGGCCTGATCTTCGTGAATCTGGTGGACACCGACCAGGTCTTCGGCCACCGCCACGACGTCGAGGGCTTCCACGGCGCCCTGAGGGAGATCGACGCCGCGGTGGCGGGCTGGCTCGAGCTCCTGCGCGCGGACGATCTGCTCGTCCTCACCGCCGACCACGGAGTGGATCCCGACGCCCCGCACACCGATCACACGCGCGAGTACTCGCCTCTGCTGGCCACCTTCGCCGGCCAGGACGGCAGCCGCCACGACGGCCCGCTGGCCGACGTCGGCGCAACCGTGCTGCGCTGGCTGACCGGGCGCGAGGCGGCGGAGCTCCCGGGCCGGCCGTTCGCCTGATCTACGCTGAGCCGGTGAACCGAGTCTGCGTGTTCTGCGGGTCGAGTCCCGGAGCCCGGCCCGCCTACGCCGAGACCACGGTCGAGCTCGCGCGCGCCCTGGCTTCCGAGGGCATCGGGGTGGTCTACGGCGGCGCGCACGTGGGCCTGATGGGGGTGCTGGCCGACGCCACGCTGGCCGCCGGTGGAGAGGTGATCGGGGTGATCCCCCAGGCTCTCGTGGACAAGGAGATCGCGCACGAGGGCCTCTCGGACCTGCGGGTGGTGGACTCGATGCACGAGCGCAAGGCGCTGATGGCCGAGCTCTCCGACGCCTTCATCGCCCTTCCCGGCGGTCTCGGGACGCTGGACGAGCTGTTCGAGGTCTGGACCTGGGCTCAGCTCGGCATGCACACGAAGCCGTCAGCGCTCCTCGACGTCGAGGGCTACTACGCCGAGCTCACCGCCTTTCTCGATCGTTCGGTGCAGGAGCGCTTCGTGCGCGAGCAGAACCGCGCCATGTTGCTGGTGGACGACGACCCGGTGGAGCTGATCGGCCGCCTGCGTGACTACGACCCCGGGGCGATGCAGCCGAAGTGGATCGACCGCACGGACACGTAGGCGCGCGGGTAACCTCCCGCGCCGATGGCCGATCCCGCCCTCGGAGAGATCCTGGTCCAGCGCGACGACCTCGCTCACCGCGTGAAAGAGCTGGGCGAGGAGGTCTCGCGCGACTACGCCGGGCGCAACCTCCTGCTGGTCGGCGTTCTCAAGGGCGCCGTCTTCTTCCTGGCCGACCTGATGCGCAACCTCGAGATCGAGTGCGAGCTCGACTTCATGGCGGTTTCGTCCTACGGCGCCTCCACCGACTCATCGGGGGTGGTCCGCATCCTCAAGGACCTCGACAACCCGATCGAGGGCAAGGACGTCCTGATCGTGGAGGACATCGTCGACTCGGGGCTCACGCTGTCCTACCTGTTCCGCATGCTCACGGCGCGCAACCCGGCGTCGCTCGAGGTCTGCGCGCTGCTCACCAAGCCCGACCGGCGCGAGATCGAGCTGCCGATCAAGTACACCGGCTTCGAGATCCCCAACCGCTTCGCGATCGGGTACGGCCTGGACCACGCCGAGCGCTACCGCAACCTGCCCTACGTGGCCGTTCTCAACGAGGTGTAGAGCGCCGTCGGAGGCATCCGAAAGAGGGCCAAGGGACGAATACCCCCTTGCTACGCTTGCGTTTCACCTCGGAGGCAGGTTTGGTCTAGTCCGTGAGCCGATTCTTTAAGAGTGCCGCTTTCCCCATCCTGATCGTCGTCGTTCTGGCGTTTTTCGCGCAGAAGCTGATCAGCCCTGGGAACCAGACGAAGGACCCCAACTACTCGCAGTTCCTGACACAGATCGAGGACGGGTCGGTCAAGGACGTCACGCTCTCGACGAAGAACAACCGGATCGACGTCGAGCTCAAGAGCGGCAAGAAGTACCAGACCGCCTATCCCGACAACACGGAGCAGAACCTCACCAACCAGCTCCGCGCCGAGAACGTCCCGATCACGGTCAAGCCCAAGGGCGGCTCGGGCTGGCTCACGGCCCTCACCTACATCCTGCCGTTCGTGATCTTCCTGTTGTTCTGGCTGTTCATCATCAACCAGATGCAGGGCGGCGGCTCGAAGGTCATGTCCTTCGGCAAGTCGCGCGCCAAGCGAATGTCGGTGGACGCGCCCAAGATCACCTTCCGGGACGTGGCCGGGGTGGACGAGGCGGTGGAGGAGCTCCACGAGATCAAGGAGTTCCTCGAGAACCCGAAGAAGTTCCAGGCGCTGGGGGCCCGAATACCGAAGGGCGTGTTGCTCTACGGCCCACCGGGCACCGGCAAGACGCTCCTGGCTCGCGCCGTGGCCGGCGAGGCCGGCGTGCCCTTCTTCTCCATCTCGGGCTCGGACTTCGTCGAGATGTTCGTGGGTGTGGGCGCCTCGCGCGTGCGTGACCTGTTCGAGCAGGCCAAGCAGAACTCGCCCTGCATCATCTTCATGGACGAGATCGACGCCGTCGGCCGCCATCGCGGCGCCGGCCTGGGCGGAGGTCACGACGAGCGCGAGCAGACGCTCAACCAGCTGCTGGTCGAGATGGACGGCTTCGAGATGAAGGACAACATCATCCTCATCGCCGCCACCAACCGGCCGGACATCCTCGACCCCGCCCTGCTGCGACCGGGCCGCTTCGACCGCCAGATCGTGGTCGACCGGCCGGACCGCAAGGGCCGCCAGAAGATCCTCGAGGTGCACACGCGCGGCAAGCCGCTGGCCAAGGCGATCGACCTCGACACACTTGCCGGGCAGACCCCCGGCTTCACCGGCGCCGACCTTCAGAACCTGGTCAACGAGGCCGCCCTGCTGGCCGCTCGCCAGGGCAAGCGCGAGATCGACCACCTCCAGCTGGAGGAGGGGATCATGCGCGTGATCGCGGGGCCGGAGAAGAAGACCCGCGTGATGTCCGAGAAGGAGCGCCGTGTCACGGCCTTCCACGAGATGGGCCATGCGCTGGTCGCCCATTTCCTGCAGAACACCGATCCGGTGCACAAGATCTCCGTGATCTCGCGCGGACAGGCACTCGGCTACACGATCTCGCTGCCCACCGAGGACAAGTTCCTCACCACGCGCGCGGAGCTCTCCGACACGATGGCGATGACCCTGGGCGGCCGTGCCGCCGAGGAGCTCGTGTTCAGCGAGGTCACCACCGGCGCTTCGAACGACCTCGAGAAGGTGACCGCCACCGCCAAGCAGATGGTCATGCGCTTCGGCATGTCCGACAAGCTCGGACCGCGGGTGTTCGGCCACGACCACGGCCAGCCCTTCCTGGGCCGCGAGTTCAGCTCCGAGCCCGACTACTCGGACGAGATCGCCCGCGAGATCGACGACGAGATCCGGCGCATCGTCGAGGAGGCGCACCAGACGGCCCGCCAGGTTCTCGACGAGCACCGCGAGTCGCTCGACGTGACCTCGGAGATCCTGCTCAAGCGGGAGACCATCGAGCGCGAGCAGTTCATCGAGCTGCTCGCGGGCAAGACCGAGGACGAGGTCTTCGGGACCGACGAGCCGCCGCTACCGGTGCCGCCGCCGGCGGCGCCCGAGGCGCCCGAGCGCAAGCCGGACCGGACGCCCAAGGGGTTGCCGCGGCCCGGGCTGGCCGGTGGGACGGCCGAGATGCGGGCTTCGGCTTTTCCGCGCAAGCCTTCTACTACGTAGCTTCGCGTTGTTGTTGTCGGGCGGGCGTGCGCGTCACTCCCGTCCGCAGAGCTCTCGCGCTTCGCGCTCGTTCGCTCGCCGCAAGCGGCTCGCTCTGACATGCTCTGCGGCCGGGTGTGCCGCGCACGCCCGCCTTCGCCGGGCGCGGGTAGCGTCAGCGGCGCGATTCGTCCATCAGGTCCCCGAGCGCACGCTTCTGCCGGCCGTCGGGGCCGAAGTTCTCGGGTGCGAGCCAGGCTTCGTATCCGGAGCGGATTGCCGGCCAGTCGGCGTCGGTGATCGCGTACCAGGCGGTGTCGCGGTTGCGGCCCTTGACCACCATGTGGTTGCGGAAGACGCCCTCGAAGGTGAAGCCGAAGCGCTCCGCCGCTCGTCGTGAGGCGGTGTTCAGCGCGTTGCACTTCCATTCGAGCCGGCGGTAGCCGAGCGCGTCGAACGCGTTACGGGCGAGCAGGTAGATGGCCTCGGTCGCCGCGCTCGTGCGCTGGACGGCCGTGCCGAACCAGATGTGGCCGATCTCGATCACGCCGAACTCCGGCGTGATGCGCAGGTATGAGGCCAGACCTGCCGGCTGCTCGTCCGGCAGGGGTGCCAGCGCGAAGAAGAGGGGATCCTCCGAGGTCTGTGCCCAGGCGAGCAGCTCGCGCATCTCGGCGGGGCGCTCGTACGGGCCGTACGGCAGATAGGTCCAGATTGCCGGGTCGCCGATCGGCGGGTGCGAGGCGCTGTGGAGGGCCTCGAGGTCGGCGGCGGCGTCGACCGGCCTCAGCAGGACATGGGCGCCACGCAGTGGCGCGCGCGAAGGGCGTTCGACCGGCGTCCAGTCGACCTCGGCGCCGAGTGGAGGCTCGTCTCCCACGATCCGAACTAAAGCATCGGGGCTAAGGCCGCGGCTCCGCCGGCCGGCCGAGCAAGAGGTCGGAGCAGCGCTCCGCGATCATCAGCGTGACCGCCTGGGTGTTCGCCGAGACGATTCGCGGCTGGACGCTCGCGTCGGCCACCCGCAGGTTCTCGACGCCGTGGACGCGAAGCTCGGCGTCGACCACGCCGTCTTCGGGTGAGCCGATGCGGCAGGTGCAGCTCGGGTGGTACTCGTGCTCGCAGGTGGCGCGCAGCCAGCTCGTGAGGTCTTCGGGCGTGTGGATGGCGGCGCTCGGGTTGAGCTCCTCATCGAGGAGATCGCGAAGCGGAGGCTGGGAGGCGATCTCGCGGACCAGCTCCACTGCCCTCAGCATCGCCTCGACCTCGCCCGGCGAGGTCAGCGCGTTGTTGAGGACCCGCGGGTGGTCGGCCGGATCGGCGGACCGCAGCGTCACCGTCCCGCGGCTCTGCGGCCCCAGATACGCGGCGCCGATCGTCACCGCCGGCGCGCCGGTCTTGCGAAAGCCGTGCTCCCAGAAGTACACGGGCGCCTGCACGATCTGGAAGTCGGGCGCGGGTAGCGAGGGATCGCTCCGCCAGTGCACCACCCCCTCGCCGATGTTCGACGAGAGCTTTCCCCGGCCGGCCACCGCCCACGGCGCGAGGTATTTCGGGTTGGCCGCGTCGTCGAGGGTGTCGCCTCTCACGCGCCAGTTCACGAACGCCATCGGGTGCTCCTGCAGGTGCCGGCCGACGTTGGGGTTGTCGACGAGCACATCGAGGCCGTGCTCGCCCAGGTGCTCGGAGGGGCCGACGCCCGAGAGCATGAGCAGTTGCGGCGAGCCGTAGGTGCCGGCGGCGACGATCACCTCGCGACCGGCCCGCTCCGCGCCCTTCGCGTGCTCGACGCCGACGGCCCGCCCGTTCTCGATGAGGATGCGGCGCACGTGGGCGTCGGTCTGCACGGTCAGGTTCTCGCGCTTTCGGACCGGCTTGAGGAAGGCCTCGGCCGCGCTGTGGCGCTTGCCCCTGCGAGTGGTGATCTGCAACAGGCTGGCGCCGTCCATCTGCGCGCCGTTGTAGTCGTCGATGCGTGCGATGCCGGCCGCGGCCGCCGCGTCGAGGAACGGCTCCCAGTAGCTCGACAGCCAACGCCTGCGCGTGACGTTGAGCTCGCCGTCCTGTCCGTGGTACTCGTCGCGGATCTCCCGGTTGCGCTCGGAGCGCTTGAACAGCGGCAGCACCTCGTCGTAGCTCCAGCCGGTCGCACCGAAGTCCTCGACCCAGCGGTGGAAGTCGCTGCGGTGCCCGCGCACGTAGAACATCGCGTTCATCGACGAGGAGCCGCCGATCATGCGCCCGCGCGGCAGGTACCAGCGCCGCCCGTAGAGACCGGGTTCCGGCTCGGACAGCAGGTTCCAGTCGCGCGCGGACTGAAAGAGGGTCGGAAACGCGGCCGGGGCCTTTACCCCGAGGTGCCGGTCGCTCCCACCCGACTCGATCAGGCAGACGCTGGCGCCGTCGGCGGAGAGCCGGTTGGCAAGCACGCAGCCGGCCGCACCGGCTCCAACGATCAGGTAGTCGAACTCAGCCATCGGCCTCCTCACTCGGCGCGCGGACGGGCACCATACGCGCTTGCACTCTGCCAGTGCGGCTGGGCAGGCGGGTTAGGAGCCCTGGCCGCCCACTTCGTGGGTGAAGCGGATGTGAGGCGTCACCGCTTCGAGGCCGGTTCCGTTTATTGCCTCGCCCCACAGCTCGCCGTGCACCCGTTCGGCGCCACTCCGGCAGCGGCTCGTGCTCAGCTCGATCGGCAGCGAGCGCGTCTTCCGGGTGGGTAGGGGTGCTCCGGGGGTGGAGCGGATTCGCTCCACCTGGGGCGGCGGGAAGTAGCGGGTACGCAGGCGCAGCGGCTCGTTGCCGGCGGTGCAGGTGATCTCCTCGCGGATGGAGACTCGGACTCGCGCCACTCCGCCGTTTTCGTCGAGTCCGATGGTGGTGCCCTGGAGCGTGGGGTGGTTGAGGCGCACGGTGGTGTGCGGTTCTTGTCCGGGCTCGGCGGCGCGGGCCCGGGCTCGGCCCGGCGGGTCCTCCAGGACGATGGTGGCGGAGGGTGGGCTCGCGTCCGAGTCCGGCACCTTCACTCGGCGCGCTTGGTCTGCTCCGTGGCCGGTCTGGGTGCCGGCGTCGGGCGGCGGTGCGGGCGAGGCGGGCTCGGTCTCGGTGGGCTGGGTGCGCTCGGGGCCTTTGGCCGGCTTGGTGGCTTCCTCGTCGTCGCAGCCGGCGGCCAGGGCGAGCACGGCGGCGGCGAGGAGGGCGGTCCTGAGCATGGAGCGGGGCAGGGTAGAGGGGGGAGGCGGTCCCGCTAAATACGGTCCGGGGTGTCGCTAATAAGCTGCGGGCATGAGAGGCGATCCGAGGCTGCTCCGGTCGTTCACCGTGCTCGCGGACGAGCTGCACTTCGGGCGCGCCGCCGCGCGGCTGGGCATCGCCCAGCCCGCGCTGAGCCAGCAGATCAAGCGACTCGAGCTGCAGCTCGGCGTGATCCTGTTCGAGCGCTCGCGCAAGCACGTGGAGCTCACGCCGGTGGGCCGCGAGCTGCTCACGCCCGCGCGGGCCTCGGTCGGCGCCGCGGACACGCTGGACGAGCTGGCACGCTCGCACGCGGACGGCGATCGCGGAGAGCTGCGGCTCGGCGTCTCGCCCGGGGTCCACTACGTGGCCCGGGCGCTGCTCACCGAGCATGCGCGCCGCCGGCCCGAGGTCCACGTGCGGGCGCGGCAGGACTCCACCGGTGCGCTCAGCCGGGCGGTGGCCCGCGGCGAGCTCGACCTGGCCATCGGCTTCTGTGCGCTGCCGGAGGATTCGCTCGAGCGCGAGCACCTGCTCGACGAGCCGGTCGTGCTCGCGGTGGCGGACTCTCACGCGCTGGCCGGGCGCAAGTCGGTCGCTCTCGCGGAGCTCCGTTCCGAGTTGATCGCGATGGTCGATGCCGACGACGGGCCGGGCTACAACGGCGCGGTGGTCGACCTCTGCCGCTCGGCCGGGTTCGAGCCCCGCACGGTCAGCGATCCCAGCGGCCCGATGGCCTGGGAGACAGCGGTGCGATCGGCCGCGGCGGTGGGCCTGACCGCGCGCTGCGCCGCGGTGTCGAGTGTGCGCGGCGTGCGCCTGGTGGCGCTGGAGCAACCGCCGGTGTTCGCCCTCCAGCTCGTGGGACCGCCGGGCCGGCGGCCGGTGGCGGCGGCGTTCGGGCAGCTCGCTCAGGAGATGGCGGAGAGGGGCGAGCTGAGTGAGCGGAGCTGAGCTTCGGGCCGTAGCATCAGCGCCGTGCTCACCCCAGCCCGCCTTCGGCGTCGCTGTCTCGATCTTCCGGGGTCGGCCGAGGAGTTTCCCTTCAGCGAGGGAACGTCGGTCTTCAAGGTCGGCGGCAAGATCTTCGCTATCAGCCCGCTGAAGGCCAAGCCGCTCACGGTGAGCCTCAAGTGCGACCCCGAGATCGGCGAGCAACTGCGGGCGAGCCACGCCGCCGTGCGGCCCGGCTACCACCTGAACAAGCGCCACTGGATCACCGTCGACGTCGACGGCTCGCTCGGCGACGACCTCATCGCCGATCTGATCGAGGATTCCTACGACCTCGTGGTCGCCGGGCTGTCCAAGCGGCTCCAGGCCGAGCTCGGATGGCCGGGCCTGGAGTCCCACGGCCGGGGATGTCGATTCCGCCGCTTCTCGTTCGACGTCCGGGTAAACGGCATCGATTGGAGGCAGTGATGGCCAGAGTGGTCTTCGACATCAGCATGTCCCTCGACGGTTACATGACGGCAGCGAATATGCGCCCGGAGGAGCCGCTGGGCGACGGCGGACAGCGGCTGCACGACTGGGCGCTCAGTGACGACGATGAGCGCAACCGCCGTTACCTCGAGGAGGCGCAAGAGAGCCTGGGCGCTGTCATCTGCGGGCGCACCACCTACGACGACTCGCTGCCCTGGTGGGAAGCCGACGGGCCCACCGGCGACCGTCGGCTTCCGCTGTTCGTCCTGACCCACGAGCCGCCGGCGGACAGCCCCGAGGGAGGCGTTTACACGTTCGTGACCGACGGCATCGAAGCGGCGCTCGAACGGGCCAAGGCCGCTGCCGGCGACAAGGACGTGACCGTGATGGGCGGCGCGCATACCGGCCGGGAGTACATCGGCGCGGGACTCGTGGACGAGATCCAGATCCACCTGGTGCCGGTGCTGTTCGGCGGCGGCATCCGCATGTTCGAGGAGCTGACGCTCACATCGAGCTCGAGCCGGCCGAGACGATCCAGACCGCCGCCGCGACCCATCTCCGCTACCGGGTGAAGTAGCCCGCTAGAGCTGCGTCACGTCCGACGGCGCTCCGAGCAACAGCCGCCCGGTGAGCTCCCACGTGGCCGGGGCCACCAGCATGTGCTGACTGGCTGCGTGGGCGTCGCGGAAGCGGCGGGCCAGCGGCCCGCTCTCGTACAGCGACGAGCCGCCGGCCAGGTCGTAGGCGCTGTCCACCACGTCACGTCCCGAGCGGGCGGCGTGGGTCGCGGCCAGCCGCAGCGACATACGCGTCTCGATCGAGGTCGTCCGGCTGTCGCGGGCGAGCTCCCAGGCCCGGTCGATCTCCTGCATCAGAAGGGCGCGCGCCGCTCGCAACGCCGCCTCCGCTCGCGCCATCTCGGCCTGGACGGTCGCGCGCTCGCTCAGCAGCCGCCGGCTCCCCTCAGGCCGCTTGACACCGGCGAGCTCGGTCACGTCGGTCAGGGCTCCGCGTGCGATCCCGAGCATCACCCCCGCGATCGCGAGGGCGAGCAGCCCGAACAGCGGGAACGCGTACAGCGGACCGTCGTCCCGCGGCTGCGCTCCGATCACCGCGGCGGCCCGGGCGGCCGGAACGCGCAGGCCGTCCACGCTGAAGTCATGGCTCCCCGTGGCCCTAAGGCCGGAGACGGTCCAGGTGTCGTGGATCTCCACCTCGGCTCGGGGAAAGAGCACCAGCCGCGGCGGCCCGTCGCCGAGGGTGCAGCCCCCGAGGAGCCAGTCGCAGAACATGGATCCGGTGCCGAAGGTCCAGCGGCCGCTCACGGTGAGGACGTCGCCGTCCGGGACGGCCTGCCCGCGGGGAGCGAACACCCCGCCCACGGCGACCCCGGCGCTGCCGTAGATCTCCCTCGCCGCCTCCTCGTCCATGTACGCCGCGAGCAGCCCGCTCGTGGCGGTCACAGCCAGCACCCAGGCCACGCTCGCGTCGGTGCGGGCCAGGGTCTCCACGGCCTCGACGAGCTCGCGCGGCGAACCCTCGGCCCCGCCCAGCGATCCGGGCACGCAGAGGCGGAACAGATCCGCGTCCCGCAGCGCCTGCACGACATCGGGTTCGAGCTGCCGGGCCCGCTCGGCGCGCTCGGCCCCGGCCGCGACCACGGGCGCGATGGCCTCGGCGGCCTCGGCGGCGCTCGTCACGGCCGTAACCCGAGGGCCTCGCTCACGCGCGGATCGGCCAGGGAGGGAGCCATCAGCGACGCGCCCTCGAGTGTCTGGTCCTCGAAGTAGGGCACGGCGATCACGAACAGCCCGGCGGCCCGGGCCGAGCTGATGCCCGGCTGCGAGTCCTCGAGCGCGGCCGAGCGCTCCGGGTCGGCGCCGAGGCTCGCGCAGGCCGAGAGGTAGATGTCGGGCGCGGGCTTGGGATGCTCCACGTCGTCGGCGGTCACGATCACCGCGAAGCTCGAGGCCGGTATCCCCGACACGCCGAGCGTTCGCTCCACGAAGGGGCGCGACGAGTTGGACGCGAGCCCCACCCGGGCCCCCGCGTGGACGAGCGCCTCCACGAGATCACCGCTTCCGGGCCTCGGCGGCACACCGGCCAGGGCTTCCTCCATCACGAGCTCCTCCAGCTCGTCCAACAGGCGCGGTCCCTGCCCCGGGAGTGAGAGCATCGACTCGAGCTTGCCCTCGGCCACTCCCTTCGAGTTGCCCAGGAGGGCGCGCTTGTGCTCCATCGTGAACTCCTGGCCGTGGCGCTCGAACAGGTCTTCCTCCGCGCGCGTCCACGCTCTCTCCGTATCGAGGAGCAGGCCGTCGTTGTCGAATATCACCGCGTCGAACGGGAGCGTCACGGCGGAGGACGATACTTCCGCCGGTGCGCCCGTTCGCCCTGATGGGGATCGTCAACGTCACGCCCGACTCGTTCTCGGACGGCGGCCTGTTCCTCGACGCCGCTGCCGCGGTGGAGCACGGCACGCGGCTGGCCGCGGAGGGCGCGTCGATTCTCGACGTGGGCGGCGAGTCCACCCGTCCGGGCGCCGCTCCCGTGGCAGCCGAGGACGAGATCGCGCGGGTCCTGCCGGTGGTGGAGCGCCTGGCGTCCGCCGGACACCGGGTCTCGATCGACACCACCAAGGCCGAGGTGGCGCGCGCCGCGCTCGACGCGGGCGCCGATCTGGTGAACGACGTCTCCGCCCTGCGCTTCGACCCCGAGCTGGCGGGGCTGGTGGCCGAGCGCGGCGCCGGCTGCTGCCTCATGCACATGCTCGGCGAGCCGCGCACGATGCAGGAGAGCCCGCGCTACGAGGACGTGGTCTCGGAGGTGAAGGCGTTCCTCGAGGAGCGGCTCGCCTTCGCGGTCGCGGAGGGAGTCGAGGAGGAGCTCGTGTGGCTCGATCCGGGCGTGGGCTTCGGCAAGACGGTGGAGCACAACCTCGAGCTGCTGCGCCGGCTGGACGAGATCGTTGCCATCGGCCGCCCCGTGGTGGTGGGGACCTCGCGCAAGAGCTTTCTCGGCAAGCTCACCGGCGGGAAGGCCGAGGCCGAGCGGTTGCCCGGAACGATCGCCACCAACGTGCTCGCACTCGAGCGCGGAGCCAGCATTTTCCGCGTTCACGACGTGGCTCCCGTGGCCGATGCGCTCGCGGTGGCCGCTGCTACGGTGGCTCGGTGACCTGGGAGCGCGAGGAGCACGACGGCGAGTTCGACGATGTCGACGACGACGGTCTCGACGAGGAGCGCGCATCGACCTCGCCGGCGGTCTCGATCGACATCACCGGGCTCTCGCTGTACACGCGCCACGGGGTGAGCGAGGCAGAGCGCGAGCTCGGCCAACGGCTCGTGTTCGACGTCTCCTTCGAGCTCGACGACTGCGACGCCACGGTCACCGACCGCGTTGAGGACACGATCGACTACGGCCAGGTCTGCGAGCAGGTGGCGCTGGCCGCCCAGGAGCGCTCCTACAAGACCCTCGAGCGACTCTGCTCCGCCGTGGCCGACCGTCTCATCGACCGCTTCGGCGCGGAGTCGGTGCGGGTCAAGGCCGCCAAGCCCGAGCCGCCGATCGCGCTGCCCGTGGACGAGGTCTCGGTCGAGGTGTGGAAAGAGGTCTGACCGGCTACCTCGGCCTCGGCTCCAACGTCGGGGACCGGGAGGCCATGCTGCGCGACGCGCGCGACGCGCTCGGCGCGCACGAGATCGAGGTGCTGGCCTCGAGCTCGGCCTACGAGACCGCCCCGCAGGGCGAGCTGCTCGACCAGCCCGATTTCCTGAACGCCTGCCTGCGCGTGCGCACCGCGCTCGGGCCGGAGCAGCTGCTCGACGCGTGCAAGGCGGTGGAGGGTGCGCTCGGGCGCCACGCCGGCGGGCCGCGTCACGGGCCGCGGCCGATCGACGTGGACCTGCTGCTGCTCGGCGACGTCGAGTACCACTCCGAGCGGCTCTCGCTGCCTCACCCCGAGGTCACGAGCCGCCGCTTCGTGCTCGAGCCGCTGCTCGAGCTCGACCCGGACCTGGCGCTGCCCGACGGCACCGCCCTGGCCGATCGGCTCGCGGCCGTGCGCGACCAGCCGGTCCGCCGCCTGGGCCGGTTCTGACCCCCCAAGCGGGGGTTCCTGGCCCGCGCCGCGTTCCTAGAAACGGCCGATCGCGGAACGGTAGATCCAATGGTGGAGCACGATCTCGAGCTCGCGAGCTTCCGCGGTGACGACGACCCGTCACTCGTGGCGGCCGCGCTTGCCTGCCGCCAGTGCCTGTCCGGCGACGTGGAGTGGTCGCTGCAAGTCGACGACTTCGAGGGCGAAGTCCAGTGCAGCTGCCGCTCGTGTGGCTACACGCGCGAGGTCTCGTTGACGTCCGAGCAGACGCTGCGCCTGTCGCTCCAGACGGCATAGCGGCTCCCGCCGAGTAGCGTGTAGCCGGACATGGCCGAGGGCCCAACCCTTTCGCCGCGAACCGACGCGCTCGAGGTGATCGTCGAGCTGCTGGGCGCCTTCGACGGCTCGTCCGACCCGACGGGCGGCGCCTTCTACGACCGTCTCTGCGAGGCGCTGTGCCGGATGGCGTCGATGACCCGCGCGGTGATGCTGCTCTACGACGAGGTGCGCCAGCTGGTGGTGCCGGTGGGCAGCCACGGCATCGACGAGTGGCTGTTGACCGAGGTCTACGGCACGCTCGAGGAGACGCCGATCGCGCAGATGGCGCTGTCCGAGGACCGCGCCGTGGAGGTCACGGGCGATCTCGGCCGCTGGATCCCCGAGCGCTACGCCCGCTTCGACGGGGTCGAGACGCTCACGTGCACGCCCGTGGCCGCGGCCGGCCGTTGGCTCGGCGTGATCTTCGCCGACCGCGGTGGCGTCCGCTTCGAGCTCACCGACGAGGAGCGCCACGCTCTCTGGACCCTCGGCAAGACGGCTGCCCTGGCCGCCAGCGTGAGGATCGCCACCAACCACCAGGGCCGGGCCCGCCTGCTCCAGGCCCGCATCGACCTCGCGCGCGAGATCCACGACCGCGTATTGCAGCGGCTGTTCGGCGTCTCGCTGGTGCTGGGCTCAGAGCATGGCCTGTCCGAGGAGGCACGCCGGCGCTGCGCCGATGAGATGCAGGCCGCGCTGGTGGACCTGCGCGAGGCGCTGGCGCGCCCCCTGGCGCCACCGAGCCTCGACACCGGCGCGACCCTGCGCGAGGAGCTCGCCCGGCTCGGGCGTCACTACAAGGACCTCCCGCTCGAGCTCGAGTGGGAGGAGGGCGTGGAGGTCCCGCAGGAGATCGAGGCGCTGGCCCAGTCGGTGCTCGCCGAGGCCCTGCGTAACGCGGACAAGCACGCCCACCCCACCAGCGTGCGCGTGCGCGTGGGTGTGAGCGACGGCACCTTCGTGCTCGAGGTCCGCAACGACGGCACGAAGCCGAACTCCCGCGGTACGGGCATGGGCCTGCGCCTGGCCGCGGTGGAGGCCCTCCAGCGCGGCGCACTCGTGGAGTTCGGTCCCGAGGACGACTCGGACTGGCGCGTCCGGCTCGTGGTTCCGCTGGACGACGAGGACGCAAGCGAGTGAGTCCGGAGCGCAACCTACGTGTGCTGGTGGTGGACGACCACGACGTGGTCCATTGGGGCTTTCGCCTGCTCTTGACCGAGCAGCCCTGGGTGGAGCGCTGCCTCACCGCTTCGAGCGTCGAAGAGGCGCTCGGGATGGCGCGCCGCTACGAGCCGCACGTGGCCCTCGTGGACCTGTTCCTCGGCGAAGAGTCAGGGGCCGAACTGTGCGAGGCGATCCGCCGTGAGTCGCCGCGTACGCGGGTGCTGTTGATCTCCGGCGCCGGCTGGATCTCGCCTCAGGCGGCCAAGGCCGCCGGCGCCTCCGGATTCGTGTCCAAGGACTGGTCGGCCCACGACGTGGCGATGGCGGTGCGCATGGTGGGAAAGGGGATGACCGTGTTCGCCCCGCGCGCCGAGCAGCCCTCCGCACCGCTGTCTGAGCGCGAGCGCGAGGTGCTGTCGCACATGGCGAGCGGAGCCACCAACAAGGAGATCGCCGAGCGGCTGTTCCTGTCGCCGCACACCGTCAAGGAGCACACCAGCGCGCTGTACCGCAAGCTCGGGGTGCGCAACCGCGCCGAGGCCGTACAGCGGGCCGAGCGGCTCGGCTTGACCGCTTAGAGGCCGCTTCACCCCCCGCCTCACCCCGCGGGACCCCCCGGACGGGGGGACTGCCCCTCGTGCAGGTAACTCAGCGGCACTTCCGGTGAAACCTCCTATAGATGGCTAACGCCGAACGCACAGCGCTGCTCTTCCCCGGACAGGGCAGCCAGACCGACGACATGCGCGACATCGTGGAGCGCCACCGTCCCGACCTCCTCGAACAGGTGCTCGAGGAGGCCGGCCCGGAGGTGTTCGAGCGCGCCGCCGACGGCACCCGCTGGGCCCAGCCCGCGATCTTCTGCGCCGCGCTGGCCGGCTGGGAGCAGCTGCGCGAGCGCGTGGAGCCCGACCTGATGGCCGGCCACTCACTGGGCGAGATCGGCGCTCTCGTGGCCGCCGAGGCGATATCCGCCGAGGACGGGCTGCGCCTCGTCACCGCCCGTGGGCGGCTGATGCAGGAAGCCGCCGAGGAGACCGGCGACGGTGGCATGATCGCCGTCCGCGCCCGCGGCGACCGCGCACCCATCCACGAGGTGGCCGAGTCCACTGGCCTCTCGCTGGCCAACGACAACGCACCCGACCAGCTCGTGCTCTCGGGGGCCACCTCGGCTCTGGACGAGGCCGAGGCTGCCTTGGCCGAGCGCAAGGTGCGCGCCAAGCGGCTGCCGGTGGCCGGCGCGTTCCACTCTCCGCTGATGAAGCCCGCGGTCGAGCCCTTCCGCGCGCTCGTGGACGACACCGAGGTCTCGCAGCCGCGCGTGCCCGTGCTGTCCTGCGTGACCGCCGAGCCGTTCGACGACGTCCGCGTCCGCCTCGTGGAGGCGATCACGAGCCCGGTGCGCTGGCTGGAGGTCATGCAGGAGCTCGAGAGCCGGGGCGCCCGCCGCTTCGTCGAGACCGGACCCGGCCGCGTGCTCAGCAACCTCGTCCGCAAGTCGCTCGACGGAGTGGAAGCCGAGGCCCCGCTCGCCATGGAGGCAGCCCGTGCCTGATCGCCGTTTCACCCGAAGCCAGGGCGCGACGGCACTCGCCGACCAGCGCAGCCTGCGCCCGGCCGCACTGGCCTCAATCGAGATGGTCGTGCCCGACCGCGTGGTGGGCAACGACGTGATCGCCGAGGGTGCGGGCGTCACTGAGCAGTGGATCGTCCACCGGACCGGCGTGCACGAGCGCCGCTACGTCGGCGAGGGCGAGAGCGTCCTCTCGCTCGCCAGCGCGGCCGGCCGTCAGGCGCTCGATTCGGCCGGGGTCGACGCCGGCGAGCTCGACCTCGTGCTCGTGGCGACTGTCTCGCCCGACGAGATCCTCCCGAACGCGGCCCCGCTCGTGGCCACCGAGCTCGGCGCGCACCGCGCCGGCGCCATGGACCTGGGCGCGGCCTGCACCGGCTTCCTGTACGCGCTGTCGATGGCCTCGGCCCAGGTGGAAGGTGGCCGGGCGGAGAACGTGCTGGTGATCGGGGCAGAGGTACTCAGCCGCTTCATCGACCCCGCCGACCGCGGAACCTCGGCGATCTTCGCCGACGGTGCCGGCGCGGCGGTCGTCTCTCCGGCCAACGGGGCCGGGGGCCAGATCGGCGAGATCGTCCTCCACTCCGACGGCCTCGGCGGCCCCTCGATCCGCGCCTCTCACAAGGACGAGATCATCCGCATGCAGGGCCACGACACCTTCAAGGCGGCGGTACAGCGCATGTCCGAGTCCACGCTCGAGGCGGTGGACCTGGCGGGTCTCTCGCTCGACGAGATCGACCTGTTCGTCTACCACCAGGCCAACATCCGCATCCTGCGCGCCGTGGCGGAGAAGCTCGAGATCGACGAGTCCCGCGTAATCGACTGCATCGACCGCTACGGCAACGCCTCCTCAGCCACACTTCCGATTGCCATGTGCGACGCCCGCGAACGCGGAATGCTCTCGAGCGGCGACAACGTCCTGCTCGCCGCGTTCGGCGCGGGCTTCACCTGGGGCGCGGGGGTGATCGAATGGGCTCCATGAACGGACGCCCAGAGGGAAGCGCACTGGTCACCGGCGGCTCACGCGGGATCGGTGCGGCGATCGCCAAGCAGCTCGCGAGCGAAGGCTGGCCGGTGGGCGTGAACTACCGCTCGGACGACGACGCCGCCGAGGCCGTGGTGTCCGAGATCACCGGCGCCGGTGGCCGCGCAAAGGCCCTGCAGGGCGACATCGCCGATCCCGACACCGCCGACGCCCTCTTCACGGCGCTGGAGGAGGAGTTCGGCCCCGTGCTCGTGCTGGTGAACAACGCCGGTGTCCGCGCGGACGGCCTCTCGCCCCAGATCGACGACGAGGACTGGGCCCGGGTGATCGACACCAACCTGTCCGCCGCCTTCCGGCTCACCCGCCGCGCACTGCGGCCGATGCTCAAGGCGCGTTACGGCCGCGTGGTCAACATCGCTTCGATCGTCGGCATGCGCGCCAACCCCGGCCAGGCCAACTACGCGGCCTCCAAGGCCGGCCTCGTGGCCATGACCAAGACCGTGGCCGCCGAGGTGGCGCGGCGCGGGGTGACCGTCAACGCCGTGGCCCCCGGCCTGATCGAGACCGACATGACCGAGGGGATCGGCGAGAACTTGCTCGAACACGTGCCCGCCCGCCGGGCGGGCACCCCGGATGAGGTTGCCGAGTGCGTGCGCTTCCTGGCGTCGGACGGCGCCGCGTACGTGACCGGTGTGTGCCTCACCGTCGATGGAGGACTGACCGCCTAAGGCGGTCTCGGAAAGCGATAAGGAGACGAATGGCAGCCACAGCTACACGTGAGGAGATCGAGAGCCGGGTGTTCAAGGCCCTCGAGGAGTTCGGCGCCGAGCCGGACCAGATCGGCCCCGACGCCGAGTTCGAGGCCATGGACGTGGACTCCCTCGACCTCGTCGAGCTCGCCCAGATCGTCGAAGACGATTACGGCGTCCAGCTCAAGGGCGAGGACATGGAGGGCGTTACGACCGTCCGTCAGGCCGTCGATCTGGTGATGTCGAAGCTCGGATGACGCGGAACGCCGTCATAACCGGAGTAGGCGCGGTCACGCCCCTGGGCGTCGGCGCCCGCACCCTGCACGAGCGCTGGAGCGCCGGGGTGTCCGGGATCGAGGACGGCTACGGCCGTGCCACGGAGTTCGAGCCCAAGGAGCACCTCTCGGTCAAGGAGGTGCGCCGCTCGGATCGCTTCACCCAGTTCGCTCTCGCCGCCGCCAAGGAGGCGCTGGAGGACGCGGGCTGGGAGGACGGGCCGCCCGGCGACCCGGACCGCAGCGCGTGCGTCATCGGCACGGGCATCGGCGGGATCGGGACCCTCGAGAGCCAGCACATCGTGCTGCGCGAGGACGGGGCTCAGAAGATCTCGCCGCTGTCGATCCCGCTGCTGATGGCCAACGCCGCCTCGGGCGTCGTGGCCATGAAGTACGACCTGCGCGGACAGTCCTACGGGACGGTCTCGGCCTGCGCGGCCGGCGCGCATGCGATCGGCACCGCCGAGCGGATGATCCGCTACGGGGACGCCGACCGGGTGGTCACCGGCGGCAGCGAGGCGGCCATCACGCCGCTCGCCACCGCCGCCTTCGACCGCATGGACGCGCTGTCGGACAGCGGAGTGTCGCGCCCGTTCGACCGTCGCCGCGACGGCTTCGTGATGGGCGAGGGCGCGGGCGTGCTCGTGCTCGAGGAGGAGGAGGCCGCGAAGGAGCGCGGTGCACGCATCCTCGGCTACCTGCGCGGATACGCGTCGACCTCTGACGCCCACCACCTCACGGCGCCGGAGCCGAGCGGCCGCGGAGCCTCCAAGGCGATCGAGCTGGCCCTCGAGGACGCCGGGATCGAGGCTGGGGACGTGATCTACGTGAACGCGCACGGCACCTCGACGCCGCTCAACGATCGTGCCGAGACCAACGCGATCAAGGCCGCGCTCGGCGACGAGCTCGCCGGGAAGGTCCCGGTGAGCTCGACCAAGTCGGCCATCGGGCATCTGCTCGGCGCCGCAGGTGCGGTGGAGGCCATCGCCACGCTGCTGGCACTGCGCGACCGCATCGCGCCGCCGACCCTGAACTACGAGGAGCCCGACGAGGGGCTCGACCTGGACTACGTACCCAACGAGGCGCGCCCGCTGCAGAACGGCGACGCGCGCGCTCTCGGGATCTCGAACGCATTCGGTTTTGGAGGCCATAACGCCGTGCTCTGCTTGGAGGCTTCATGAGCGCACTCGCTGAGAGGACTGCTACGACCCGGCACGACGCCGCGGCCGTAGTCGACGAGCCACGCACGCTGACGGCGTATGAGCGTCTGGAGGCGCTCTGCGACCCCGGCTCCCTGCACGTGATTCGCTCGACCGTGCTCCCGCAGCGCGAGTCGAAGCGGGTCAAGCCGGGCGACGGAGTGGTGGGCGCCGCGGGCACCGTGGCCGGCCGTCCCGTTTACTGCTACGCCCAGGATCAGACATTCGTGGGCGGCTCGCTCGGCGAGGCCCACGCGGACACGATCGTGCGCGTGATGCAGCTGGCCGGCCGTGCCGGCGTGCCGGTGATCGGCTTCGTCGCCTCGGGCGGCGCTCGCATGGACGACGGCATCGCCGCCCTGGGCGGCTACGGCCGCATCTTCCGCGAGAGCGTCCGTCTGTCCGGCCGCGTGCCGCAGATCTCGATCATCACCGGGGTGTCGGCCGGCGGCGGCGCGTACTCGCCCGCGCTCACCGACTTCGTGATCATGACCGAGCAGTCCGCGATGTTCCTGACCGGTCCGGGCGTGGTCAAGGAGGTCATGGGCGAGGACGTGGACGCCGTGGAGCTCGGCGGCCCGCGGGTGCACTCGAAGAACGGCGTGTGCCAGTTCGTGGCCGAGGACGACGTGGACGCCGCGCGGCTGACCCGCGACCTGCTCGCCCATCTTCCCCAGAAGGCCGGCGACGAACTGCCGCACGGCGGTCCGGCGATGGTGCCCTCGGTGGATCCGTCGACGTTCGTGCCCGAGTCACAGCGCTCGGTCTACGACGTGCGCGACGTGATCCGGGCCGTGGTGGACGACGGCGCCATCCTCGAGATGTCCGAGCGCTGGGCGCGCAACATGGTCACCGGGTTCTGCCGCATCGATGGGCGCCCGGTTGGGGTTATCGCCAACCAGCCCTGGTACCTGGGAGGTGTGATCGACGCTGACGCCTCGCAGAAGGCCGCCAAGTTCGTGCGCATCTGCAACTCCTACGGACTGCCGCTCGTTGTATTGGTAGACACCCCCGGTTACCTGCCCGGCACCAAGCAGGAGGGCCTTGGCGTTATCCGTCAGGGCGCCAAGCTGCTGCACGCCTTCGCCGAGGCTGTGGTGCCGAAGGTGACGGTGGTGCTCCGAAAGGCCTATGGCGGCGCATACATCACCATGAACTCCAAGGATCTCGGAGCCGACCTCGCTCTGGCCTGGCCCGACGCCGAGATCGGGATCATGGGGCCCAAGCAGGCCGTGAAGATCGTCAACAGGCGCGACATCGCGGCGGCCGACGATCCGGAGGCCGAGCGTGACCGCCTGGCCGCCGACTACGCCGACGGCCACGTGAACGCCGAGGTGGCGGCCAGCGGAGGTCACATCGACGAGCTGATCGAGCCGGCTGACACCCGCCGCCGCCTGGCGGGCGCTCTGGCCGCCCTCTCGCACGGATGCGAGTACGGCAACGGTGGAGGGAACATCCCGCTGTGACCGTCTACGTCGCCATGGGTGACAGCTTCACGGCCGGTCTCGATCCGGACGAGCCGCGCTGGCCGGACGTGATCGCGCGCGAGCTGGGCCCGAATGTGCGCTACGAGAACCTCGCCGTGGTGGGAGCCACGAGCGTGGACGTGGAGCGCTATCAGCTGAGCCGGGCCATCGAGCTCGAGCCGGATCTGATCACACTGGTCTGCGGCGCCAACGACGTGCTGGCGTCCACGCGGCCCGACGCCGGCGAATACGCCCGGCGGCTGGCGGGCATGTTCCGCCGCCTGCGCCGCGAGGCCCCCGATGCCGAGATCATGTCGGCCACCTATCCGGACATCTCGCGCTTCCTCGATCTGCGCCCGCGCTCGCGGGCCAGGGTCGAGAAGGGGATGGAGGTGTTCAACGCGGCGGCGCGCAAGGTCGCTCTCAGCCACGGTGTGGTGCTGCTCGAGGGCTTCGACCACCCCGCCGCCCAGGAGCGCTCGACGTTCGGCGAGGACGGCTTCCATCCCTCCGAGGAGGGCCACATGCGGGCCGCGCGCGAGTTCATGCGCGCGCTTCGCGAGCGAATGGGCGGGCGCCAGTGGAGGCGCGGGTCGAGGGAGGTCCGCGCTCCGAAGGAGGTGCCGTCGGCATGACCACGTTCGAGAAGGACTTCGACGCCCTGACGGTGGGCGAGAGCTACGTCACGCGCGGGCGCACGATCGGCGAGGCGGACATCACCGCCTTCGCGACTCTCACCGGCGACACCCATCCCCAGCACACCGACGCCGAGTGGGCGGCGGGCAGCCGCTTCGGCGAGCGCATCGCCCACGGCCTGCTGGTGATCTCGTACGCCTCGGGGCTGATGCCGTTCGATCCCGAGCGCATCGTGGCGCTGCGGCGCGTGGGTGACGCGGTGTTCAAGCAGCCCGTGAAGATCGGCGACACGCTCCATGTCGAGGGGCGCATCACGGGCAAGACGGAGCTCGACGAGAGCCACGGCCTCGTGGAGACACGCTGGCGAGTGGTCAACCAGCGCGAGCGTCTGGTGGCGCTCACCACCGTCGAGCTCGTCTGGCGACGTGACAGCATGCCGCGCGTGGAAGAGACGCGCGCGGACGCCGAACCCGTCCTGATCTGATGCTCAAAGGCAAGCGCCTCCTGATCACGGGGGTGCTCACCAAGGGCAGCATCGCCTACGCGGTTGCCGAGCGCGCGCAGCAGGAGGGCGCCGAGATCGTGCTCACCGGCTTCGGCCGAACCCGCCGCATGACCGAGCGGGCGGCCGCCCGCCTGCCCGACCCGCCCGACGTGCTGGAGCTCGACGTGAACAGCGCGGATGACTTCGCCGCCCTCTCAACCGAGCTCGAGTCCCGCTGGGGCGGCCTCGACGGCGCGCTGCACGCAATCGCGTTCGCCCCCGGCGACGCCCTGGGTGGCAAGTTCATGAGCGCGCCGCCGGAGTCAGCCGAGGTGGCCTTCCGCACCAGCGCGTACTCGTTCAAGGCGCTGGCCGAGACCGTGGCGCCGCTGATGGACGGGGGCGGCTCGCTCGTCGGGATGGACTTCGACGCCTCAGTCGCCTGGCCGGTGTACGACTGGATGGGCGTGGCCAAGGCGGCGCTCGAGTCCGTGTCGCGCTATCTGGCTCGCGATCTGGGCTCCTCAGGTGTGCGGGTGAACTTGGTCTCCGCGGGGCCGGTGGACACCCCGGCCGCGGGTGGCATTCCGGGCTTCGACGAGCTGGCGTCGCTGTGGGAAAAGCAGGCACCCATGGGGTGGGACACCGGTGATCCCTCGGCCGTTGCCGATGCCGTTCTCTTTTTGTTGTCCGATTGGTCGCGGGCCGTGTCGGGCGAGATCCTGCACGTGGACGGCGGCTTTCACGCGATGGGCGCCCCGCTGCGCGAGTTCGTGACGGGCGATAATCGCCCGGCTGTGCTGCTCGCGATCGACGTCGGCAACACCCAGACCCACGTGGGCATGTTCCGCGAGGACGAGCTCGTGGAGCACTGGCGCTTCGCCACCACGCGCTTCGCCACCGCCGACGAGCTGGCCACCGTGCTGGCCGGCCTGCTCGGACTGCGCGACATGCGCCTGGCCGATGTGGACGCCGTGATGGTCTCGTCGGTGGTGCCCACGCTCGCGCACGAGTTCGAGGAGGTGATCGCGCGCTACTTCTCCGGTCGGGGAGCCCTGGTGGGCTCCTCCCTGAAGACCGGGATGCCGATTCGCATCGATCGCCCGCAGGAGCTCGGCGCCGACCGGCTCGCCAACGCGATTGCGGCCTACGACCGCGTCGGCGACGCCTGCATCGCCGTCGACTTCGGCACGGCGATCAACTACGACGTCGTGTCCTCCGCCGGCGAGTACCTCGGAGGCGTGATCTCACCCGGCATCGAGATCTCCCTGGAAGCCCTCGCGGCTCGCGCCGCGCGGCTGCCGCGCGTGGAGATCGAGCGACCCAAGCACGCGATCGGCAAGGGCACCGAGGAGGCGATCCAATCCGGGGTGGTCTACGGCTACGCCGGCCAGGTGGACGGAATCCTCGGCCGCCTGCGAGAGGAGCTCGGTCAGGAGGCCACGGCGATCGCCACCGGCGGCTACGCAGCGGCCATCACTCCCTTCTGCGACCAGGTGGACGAGGTCGACGACCTGTTGACCCTGAAGGGGCTGAAGCTCATCTGGGAACGAAACCGAGGCTGAGTCGTAACGCAGAGGTGCTGAGGCGTCGCGCGCCCTGCGCCACGATGGGGCGGTGGCCCGACCAACGAAGCACGCGAGCTACGTTGAGCCCCCATATGGGGCCGAACGTGACGAGCCTGGCTGGGACTCGGCGATTGCCCGGATCGCCGACCGACAGCACGGTTTCGTAGAGCGGAGTCAGCTCCTCCAGCTCGGGATGGGCCGCCGGGCGATCGGGCACCGGATCGAAGCCGAACGGCTGCATCCGCACCACCGCGGCGTCTACGGGGTGGGCCACCGCGTGGTCACGAAGGAGGGCCGCTGGATGGCGGCGGTCCTCGCCGCCGGCCCCGGAGCCGTGCTGAGCCACCGCTCCGCGGCGGAGTTGTGGGGCCTCAAGCCCGGGCAAACCGCACCGATCGAGATCACAGCCGAGCGACGACGACGCACCCGACCGGGCCTGGCCCCTCATTGCTCGCGGTTGCCGTCCGACGAGGTCACCGTCCACCAGGGGATCCCCACCACCACCGTCCCGCGAACCATCCTCGACCAGGCCGCCACAGCGACGACCCGCCAGGTCGAGCGAATGATCAACGAAGCCGACGTCCAGCACCTATGGGACCGCCTTTCCCTCGACGATCTCCTCGACCGTTATCCGCGGCGCGCCGGTTCGGCCGCGGTCAGGGCCGCGCTCCGGGATCGGCGCGCGCACGCGACGGTCACCCGGAGCGAGCTCGAGGAGATGTTCATCGAGCTCGTGGACGGTCTCGGCTTGCCACGGCCCGAGTGCAACGTGCCGCTGAGCGTTGGTGGCACCCTCTTCGAGGCCGACTGCGTATGGCGTAGCGAACGCCTCGTGGTCGAGCTGGACGGTCGCCGCTTTCACGACACACGCCCGGCATTCGAGTCCGACCGCGAGCGTGACCGCCGCCTGAGTGTCGCGGGCTGGCGACCGATCAGGGTCACCTACCGGATGCTCAGCACGAGCCGGGGCCGATTGGCCGCAGATCTGCAACACCTGTTGGGCGCGGATCCGTCGCGGTACTAGCTCAGCGAGATCTCGCCCTCGATCACGATCGGCTCGGGCAGGCCCTCGACGGTGACGGTCGCCCGCGCGGGCAGGCGCTCGTCTCCGCTGAGGCGGCCCGCGTCGATCTGTTCGCGTACCCCCTGCTCGATCTCGCGCTGTGACGTGACGCCCAGCTGCTTCAGGAACCGGCGTGTCGACAGGTTGAAGGCCTCCTCGTCCATGCCCGCAGGCTACCCGGGTAGCGCTACCGTTACCCGACCGTGCCCCAGCTCACCGACCCCTGGACCCTCGGCGGCGTGGAGCTCGCCAACCGCGTGGTGCTCGCGCCGTTGGCGGGTATCGGCAACTGGTTCGTGCGTCTTCAGGCCAAGCGCTACGGGGCGGGCCTGGTGGTCTCCGAGATGGTGTCGAGCTTCGGACTCGCCCACGGCAACGAGCGGACGGTGCGCGAGTTCCTGCGCATCCATCCCGACGAGCACCCGGTGTCCATGCAGCTCTTCGGCCACGACCCCGACGTGATGCGCGAGGCCGCGGCGATGGTGGCCGAGGCCGGGGCGGAATTGATCGACCTCAACATGGGCTGTCCCGTGCGCAAGGTCATGAAGACCGGAGCGGGGTCGGCTCTTCTCGAGGACCAGGACCGGGCGGTGGCGCTGGCCCGCGCGGCCCACGAGGGCAGCGGTCTCCCGGTGACGGTCAAGCTGCGTCCCGGGCTCACGCCCGGAGGCCGCGAAGGGGTCACGCTGGCCCGGCGGCTTGCCGCGGAGGCGGGCGTGGCCGGGATCGCCTTTCATCCGCGCCACGCCTCCCAGCAGCACTCCGGCTCGCCGGACTATGCGCTGGCACGCGAGCTGGTCGAGTCGCTCGAGGTGCCGGTGATCCTCTCCGGCGGCCTGTCGAGCGAGGAGCGAGTGATCCGGGCCTTCGACGAGAGCGGCGCGGCCGCGGTGATGCTGGCGCGCGGCTCGCTCGGCAATCCCTGGCTCTTCGGAAGACTGCTCGAGACCTACGACGGCGAGCCCTCGCCCCGCGAGGTGGCCGCCGAGCTCGACTGGGTGATCGAGTGCGCCGAGGATCACCTCGGCAGCGAGCGGGCGGGCCGCTATCTGCGCAAGTTCTACCCCTGGTACGCGGAGCGTCTCGGCCTCACGAGGCGCGAGCGCGAGCCGCTCGTCACGCCCCCGACCACGGCCCACGCACGCGAGATCTGGAGCCGGGTTGCGGCAGCCGAGACACCGCTCGCGGCCTGATCGATAGCCCCTGGGCGACCGCATTACCCCTTGCTAGACTGCGCCGTCCCTCCGGCGTCCTAGACGGGGGGTTTTTCTATGGCGATGGCACGAGACACAGTTCTCACCCCCGAGGGCCTCGAGGAGCTGAAGAACCGCATCACCTACCTGCGCGGCGAGCGCCGGCGCGAGGTGGCTGAGCGGATCAAGGAGGCTCGCGAGTTCGGTGACATCTCCGAGAACTCCGAGTACGACGACGCCAAGAACGAGCAGGCCATGCTCGAGAAGCAGATCTCGGACCTCGAGGAACGGCTTGCCAGCGCCCGGGTGATCGACTCCAAGTCGGTCGACACCGACGTCGTCGGCGTGGGCGCCACCGTCCACGTGAAGGACCAGAAGACCGAGAAGTCGACGAAGTTCAAGCTGGTCGGCTCCGCCGAGGCCGACCCCTCGAACAGCAAGCTCTCCAACGAGTCGCCCGTCGGCAAGGCCCTCCTCGGGCACAAGCGCGGCGAGACCGTCACGGTCCCCGTGCCACGCGGTCCCGCCCGCAAGCTCAAGATCACCAAGATCGAGCGCTAGCTCGGCCCGCTAGTAGGTTCCCCTACCGTGGACGACCGCCGGGCGAAGCTCGAGCGCCTGCGCGAGCAGGGCATCGATCCCTTCCCGCACACGTTCGGCGACGTGACGCCGATCGAGGACATCCACGCGTCCCACGACGCGCTCGAGGACGGCGAGGAGACCGACTCCGCCTACCGGATCGCCGGGCGCATGACCGCCCGGCGCGGCCACGGCGGCGCGGCCTTCATCGACGTGGTGGATCGCAGCGGCAAGCTCCAGGTCCACGCCAAGCGCGACGTCCTGGGGGAGGAGGCCTTCGACACGCTCACTCACCTCGATCTGGGCGACGTCATAGGCGTGGAAGGCACCGTCTTCAAGTCGCGACGCGGCGAGCTCTCCCTGCGCGCCACCGCCTGGACGTTGCTGGCCAAGTCCCTGCGCGCTCCGCCGGAGAAGTTCCACGGGCTCGAGGACGTGGAGACGCGCTACCGCCACCGCGAGCTCGACCTGATCGCCAACGAGGACAGCCGTGAGCTGTTCATCCTGCGCAGCCGGATCGTGCGCGCGCTACGGCGCTGGCTCGACGAGCGCGGCTTTCTCGAGGTCGAGACGCCCGTGCTCCAGCCGCTCTACGGCGGCGCGCTGGCCCGGCCCTTCGTGACCCACCACAACGCGCTCGACCGGGAGCTCTACCTGCGCATCGCCGACGAGCTCTACCTCAAGCGGCTGATCGTCGGGGGGCTCGAGCGGGTCTACGAGATCGGCAAGGACTTCCGCAACGAGGGGGTGTCCCACAAGCACAACCCCGAGTTCACGATGCTCGAGTGGTACGAGGCCTACGCGGACTACCACGACGTGGCCGCGCGGCTGGAGAGCCTGATCGCCTACGTGGCCGAGGACGTGGGCTACGAGGGGCCGATCGACTTCTCGGCACCGTGGCGGCGCGTGACCCTCCGCGAGGCCATCCGGGAGAAGACGGACATCGACATCGCGCAGGCGGAGGACCTCCCTGGAGAGGGCACCTGGGCCAAGCGGGTGGACGACCTGCTCTCGAAGCGGGTGGAGCCCGACCTGCAGAGCCCCACCTTCGTCATGGACTACCCGAAGGAGCTCTCACCCTTCGCCAAGGACCACCGCTCGGAGCCCGGGCTGGTCGAGCGCTGGGAGGCCTTCGCCGGCGGCATGGAGTTCGCCAACGCTTTCACCGAGCTCAACGATCCCGACGAGCAGCGTTCCCGCTTCGAGCAGCAGCGCGAGGACGAGGCGGCGGGCGACGAGGAGACCCAGCCCTACGACGAGGACTACGTGCGGGCCCTGGAGCACGGCATGCCGCCCACGGGGGGCATAGGGATCGGGATCGACCGGCTCGTGATGCTGATGAGCGGCCGGCGTTCGATCCGCGAGGTGGTGCTCTTCCCGGCGATGCGGTCCTAGAGGGCCGCGAGCGGCCGCTCAGCCGTCGACGGCCTTCTGCAGCGCCGTCTCGGCCTTCTGGATCTCCTGACCCGACTCGGTCAGGTCCTGAGACGCCTTGGTGGCCGCCGCCGGATCGCTGTCCCTCGCCGCCTCGGCCACTGCGCGCAGGTCGTCGGTGCCGTCCTTGAGCGCGGCGATCAGATCGTCGAAGGCGCTCTTGGCGTCTTCGGGCGGCTCGAGCGCCCGGAGGTTGGAGCGAGTCTCCGCGGCCTTGTCGGCGAGCTTGTCGAACTGCTTGGCGATCGCTTGGTTCGACTTGTCCGACGCACCCCCGATCGAGCCGCCGATGTCCTCGTTCAATTCGCTCAGCGGCTTGACCGCGGTGTTGTAGTCCTCCTTGAAGCTGTCGGAGTCGTCACCGCCACAGCCGACCGCGCCAAACGAGGCTGCGACGAGCACGAGCGCAACCGCCGCAATGCGAGTCCTGGTCATGGGTGGGGCAGCCTAGCGCCAAATACGGCGGAAGACGCGGGTTTTAGGCCTTCATGAAGCGCAAAAATGCAGGGAGGACCGTTGGTAAACTCGCTCAACTCGGGTCGGTGGAACCCGGAATCTCTCATTCGATCGGCCCAACCTGCCGATTCAGTGGGAAAGAACGGGCAACACCCGCCCCGTTGATCCCGACAGATAGAGAGCAGCCGTGTTTGAGCGCTTCACCGAGCGGGCCCGGCAGGTGGTCGTACTGGCCCAGGAAGAGGCCCGCATCCTCAAGCACAATTACATCGGAACCGAGCACATCCTCCTCGGATTGCTACGGGAAGAGGAGGGACTCGCAGCCCGCGTGCTCGAGTCGCTCGACATCACAGTGGAGCGCGTACGCGCTCAGGTCGTCCGCATCGTCGGCTCCGGCGAAGAGGTGACCTCGGGGCAGATCCCCTTCACCCCGCGCGCAAAGAAGGTTCTCGAGCTGGCGCTGCGCGAAGCGTTGTCGCTCGGGCACAACTACATCGGCACGGAGCACATCCTGCTCGGCCTGGTCCGGGAGAACGAGGGCGTCGCCGCCCGCATCCTCCTCGACTTCGACGCCGACTCGGAGAAGATCCGCAACGAGGTCATCCGCATGCTGTCCGGTCCCGGCGGACGCCAGGGCCGTGCCGCTGCGGGCGCCGGAGCCCAGGGCGAGGGCAAGAAGTCCTCGAAGCTCCTGGACCAGTTCGGCCGCAACCTCACGAAGCTGGCCGCCGAGGCCAAGCTCGATCCGGTCGTCGGTCGCGAGACCGAGATCGAGCGGATCATGCAGATCCTCTCGCGCCGCCAGAAGAACAACCCGGTGCTGATCGGCGAGCCGGGCGTGGGCAAGACCGCGGTGGTCGAGGGCCTGGCCCAGCTGATCACCAACGGCGAGGTGCCGGAGCTGCTGAAGAACAAGCAGATCTACACACTCGACCTGGCCGCTCTGGTGGCCGGCTCGAAGTACCGCGGCGAGTTCGAGGAGCGCCTCAAGAAGGTGATGAAGGAGATCACCCAGCGCGGCGACATCATCCTGTTCATCGACGAGCTGCACAACCTCGTGGGTGCCGGCGCGGCCGAGGGCGCGATCGACGCGGCCTCGATCCTCAAGCCGGCCCTGGCGAGGGGCGAGCTCCAGACCATCGGGGCCACCACCCTCGACGAGTACCGCAAGTACCTGGAGCGCGACTCCGCGCTCGAGCGGCGCTTCCAGCAGATCCGCGTCGACCAGCCCTCTACGGAGGACACCGTCCAGATCCTGAAGGGCCTGCGGGACCGCTATGAGGAGCACCACCGCGTCGGCATCACCGACGAGGCGCTGGAGGCGGCGGCCGAGCTGGCCGACCGCTACATCTCCGACCGCTTCCTGCCCGACAAGGCGATCGATCTGATCGACGAGGCCGCGTCACGTGCGCGGATCAAGTCGATGACCGCCCCGCCGGTGTACCGGGACCTCGAGGAGGACATCGAGACCACCCGGCGCGACAAGGAGGCGGCGATCGAGGCGCAGGAGTTCGAGAAGGCCGCGAACCTGCGCGACAAGGAGCGCCAGCTCACCAACAAGAAGCGCGAGCTCGAGGAGCAGTGGCGCTCGGGCGAGTCGGGTGAGCGCCCGGAGATCGGCGAGGAGGAGATCGCCGACATCGTGTCCATGTGGACCGGCATCCCGGTGTTCAAGCTCACCGAGGCCGAGACGCAGAAGCTCATGCGCATGGAGGAGGAGCTCCACAAGCGGGTGATCGGCCAGAACGCCGCCATCGAGGCGGTCTCGAAGGCCATCCGCCGCTCGCGCGCCGGGCTCAAGGATCCCAAGCGGCCCACCGGCTCGTTCATCTTCCTCGGCCCCTCGGGTGTCGGGAAGACCGAGCTGGGACGCACGCTCGCCGAGTTCCTGTTCGGCGACGAGGAGGCGATGGTGCGCATCGACATGTCGGAGTACATGGAGAAGCACTCCGTGTCCCGGCTGGTCGGGTCGCCCCCGGGCTACATCGGCTACGACGAGGGCGGCCAGCTCACCGAGGCTGTGCGGCGCAAGCCCTACAGCGTGCTCCTGCTCGACGAGATCGAGAAGGCGCACCCCGACGTGTTCAACATCCTGCTCCAGATACTGGAGGACGGACGGCTCACGGACGCGCAGGGGCGTACGGTCGACTTCCGCAACGCGATCGTGATCATGACCTCGAACGTGGGCGCCTCGGAGATCGCCAAGAACACCGGCATCGGGTTCACGGTGGGCGACGAGACCGGCCTCTCGTACGACGACATGAAGAACCGGATCATGGGAGAGCTGAAGAAGGTCTTCCGGCCCGAGTTCATCAACCGCATCGACGAGGTCATCGTGTTCCACAAGCTCACGAAGGAGGAGATCACCACCATCGTGGAGCTGTTGTTGCGGCGTATCCGCGAGTCCCTCGCAGAGCGCGAGCTGTCGCTCAACCTCTCCGACGCGGCGGCGGACTTCCTGGTCGAGAAGGGCTGGGACCCGGCGATGGGTGCGCGCCCGCTGCGCCGGGCGATCCAGCGCTACATCGAGGATCCGCTGGCCGACGAGGTGCTGTCGCAGTCCATGCCGCCCGGCTCGACGATCGAGGTCGACGCGGCGCCCGAAGCGGACGCCGATGAGATGAAGATCTCGGTCACGAAGCCCAAGCAGCGCAAGCGCGAGACGGTCGGCGTGGGCGCTCAGGGCGACGCCCGCGAGGAGGGCTCCTCGACCGACCCGTCGAGCGAGAACGCTCCGGACTTCCCGGACGACCCGGAGGTGCTGCCGGACGTGCCCGACGCACCGCCTGCGCCCGAGGACAAGACAGAGGAATGACCTGATTCCGGGGGCCCCGCGCTTCGGCAGAGGCGCGGGGCTCCGTGCTCAGGAACCCGGGCAGCGGTAGGGCCGGAAGAAGTTCGCGACCAGCGCCCGAGTCGGCGCTACGCCGGGGCGCACGTCGTAGCCGAACAGGCGCGCCTGAGCGAGCTCGGCGCCGTCGTCCCCGGGCGGGTTCGTGGGATCCGCGTCCTCGGGTAGTCCGAGCCGCTTCTTCACCTCTGTGAGATCGATCACACTCACCGCCCGGGCGTCGCCGGGCAGCCGGGACGCGAGGTCGCTCCCGCCGCCGCCCTCCCCGTCGTCGCCACCGCAGGCCACGAGCGCAAGGCAGCTCAGAGTGGCGATGATCACACTCGGACGCGCCCCGGGATCGTAGAGTCGCGCGTCTGGACACGCGGACGCCTCTGAACGAGACTGGTCCCTGAGCGATGGTTGAGAAGCTGGCCAGCACGATCTCCACCACGCGGACTCTCGGACGGCCGTTCGTGGGCAGGGCGAGCGAGCTCGACGAGCTCCGCGTCGCACTTGCCGAGACGCAGGAGGGGCGCGGCGCCCTCATCCTCCTGAGCGGCGAGCCGGGCATAGGCAAGACGCGTCTGATGCAGGAGCTCTCCCGCGAGGCCGGGGAGCGGGGCTGGCGGGTGGCCGCCGGACGTTGCTGGGAGGAGGGCGGCGCGCCCGCGTACTGGCCCTGGATCCAGGCGGTCCGCTCGCTCGGCGGCGACCTCGAGCGCCTGGCCACCGCCACGCGGGAGTCGGCCGATCCCGAGACGCTGCGGTTTCGCCTCTTCGACGCCGCCGCGCGCTTCCTCGTGGAGGCGGCGAACAGCCGGCCGCTGATCGTGACCCTGGACGACCTCCACGCCGCGGACGCCGCATCGCTCGTGCTGCTGCGGTTCGTGAGCGAGGCGATAGCCGACACGCCGGTGCTCGTGGTCGGCTCCTACCGCGAGCGCGAGGTCGAGGCCCACGACCACTCGGAGTCGTTCGCCCAGCTGGCCCGGCTCGGCACCCGGCTGTCGCTGCACGGGTTGAGCGTCGACGACGTGGAGACCTACCTGGCGGGGATCACGGGCGCCGAGCCCTCTGCGGCGGTCAGCGCCCAGCTCCACGTGCTCACGGGCGGCAACCCCTTCTTCCTCGGCGAGGCGGTGCGCCTGGTGCTCCGAGAGGGCCCGAACGGCGGCGAGGGTGTCTCCGACCCGGTGGGCCGGCTCCCCGAGGAGGTGCGAACCCTGCTGCGCCGCCGGCTGGCCGACCTTCCCGCAGACGCCGTGGCCGCGCTCGAGGTGGCCGCTGTGGTGGGCCGGGAGTTCCAGTTCCGCGTGCTCGAAGCCACCACCGAGCTGGACGTAGCGCGGCTGCTCGAGGTGCTCGACCGAGCCGCCGATGCCGGCGTGATCGCCGAGGATCCCGCCGTGCCGAGGCGCTACGCCTTCGTCCACGAGCTGGTGCGCGAGACGCTCTACGAAGATCTGGTCCCGGCTCGGCGCCTCGAGCTTCACCTCGCCATCGGTACCGCGCTCGAGCGGCTCTACCGCAACGACCTCGATCCCCACCTCTCCGCGCTCGCGCACCACCTGGCTCTGGCCGCGCCCGTGGGCGACCCGTCGGCCGGGGTCCACTACCTGGTGAGAGCGGGCGACAGGGCCGCCGGCCTGTTCGCGTACGAGGAGGCCGGGCTGCACTACGAACGCGCTCTGGGGCTGATGGACGCCGCCGAGGTGTCCTCTCGCGAGCGCCGCTGCGAGCTCCTGCTGCGCCTCGGGGATGCCCGCTGGCGAGCCGGCGACACTCGCGCCGCGCGAGCGAGCTTCGATGAGGCGGCCGAGTTGGCTCGCAGGCTCGGCGACGGCGAGATGCTCGCGCGGGCCGCACTCGGCTACGTGATCGGCCTGGGCGGCTTCCTCCTGTTCGCCCGCTTCGAGGCAGGGGCGACCGGGATCGGCCTGCTCGAGGAGGCGCTGGCGGCTCTTCCCGAAGAGGACGGCCCCCTGCGGGCGCGTCTCCTCGCCCGCCTGACGGTCGAGATGTACTCCTCGAACGAGGTGGAGCGGCGCCTCGCGCTGAGCACGGAGGCCATCGCGATGGCGCGACGGCTGGACGACCCAGAGGCCCTGATCACCGCGCTGCATTCCCGGCACTGGGCCCTCGGGGCCCCCGAAATGGCCGGAGAGCGGCTCGACAACGCGGACGAGATGCTCGTCGCCGCGTTGGAGATGGGCAACCAGGAGCTCGCCTTCCTCGCCCACAACTCGCGCTTCCACTGTCTGCTGGAGCTGTGCGACGGCCCCGGGATCGACGCCGAGATCGAGGCCATGATCGATCTGACCGACCGGATACGTCAGCCGTTCTACCGCTGGCACGGGGTCTGTCTCCAGGTCATCCGAGCCGAGCTCGACGGTCGGTTCGCCGATGCCGAGCGCCTCGCCGGCGAGGCGTTGCGCATCGCGCGGCTGCGCCACAGCGAGTACGCGTCCTACGTCTACGCCTACGCGCAGATGGTGGCGATCCGCTGGGCGCAGGGCAACCTTGCCGAGTACTGGCCCGAGATCGAGGACCACGGGGAACGCTACCTCTGGATCCCACGCTGGCGGGACCCGCTGGCGGCGGCAGAACGCGGTGATCACAGCACCGCGGCGCTCGAGATCACCCGCGCCGGCGGCCAGGGTTTCGCCGACCTGCCACGGGACGGCGTCTGGCTGCTGCGGCTGTGCGCGCTCGCGGAGGCGTGCATCGTGGTGGACGACCGTCAACAGGGCCTGCGCCTGTACGAGCTCCTGGAGCCGTTCGCGAACCACAACGCGGTCGCGCTCACCCAACAGCCCTTCGGGCCGGTGGCTCTCCGGCTGGCAGGCCTCGCGGCGATGCTCGAGCGCTGGGACGAGTCCGAGGCCCATTTCGAGACGGCGCTGGCTCGCTGCGACCTGCTCGGTGCGCGCGCGGTGCGCGCGCGTGTGCTCCTGGAGTACGCCCGCATGCTCATGGCTCGCGCCCGTCAGGGCGACGCCGAGCGCTCGGCGTCGCTGCTCGCGGAGGCGCGGACCCTGAGCGACGACCTGGGGATGGCCGGGATCCTGCGGCGCGTGACGTCCTTGGCGGCGGCCACGGCGGCGCGGCCGACCCCGGCTCCCGAGGCTCGCTTTGCCCGCGAGGGCGACTACTGGACGATCTCCTACGCGGGCGAGACGATGCGGCTGCGCGACGTCAAGGGACTCCGTTACCTGGCGCCGATGCTCGCCGCACCGGGCTGCGAGCTGCACGTGCTCGAGCTGGTGGCGGCCGCGGAGGGACTTCCGGGCGGCCCGGCGCCGGCGGGCCTGGCGGACGACGGCCTGCGCGCATCCAGGCCGGGGGATCTCGGTCCGATGCTGGATCCCAAGGCGCGGGAGGACTACCGACAGCGGCTGCAGGAGCTGCGCGCCGAGCTCGAGGAGGCGCGCCGGTTCGCCGACGAGGAGCGCGCCGCGCTGCTCGAGGAGGAGATCGACGCCCTGGTGAGCGAGCTCGCCCGCGCGGCGGGTCTCGGGGGGCGCGACCGTCCGTCGTCGTCGGCCGCGGAGCGGGCCCGGGTTAGCGTGACCAAGGCGATCAGAACGGCGATCAAGCTCATCGACAGGGACTCGCCCGCGCTGGCCGGGCACCTGACGCGCGGCCATCCGGACGGGCCGCTTCTGCTCCTACGCCCCGCCGGGCGAGGCGCCTCCGCGCTGGAAGGTGTAAGAGCATCGTGCGCAGCCGGCCAAGCCGGCTGCTTCGCTGACTACCCGGGCAGCGCCACAACTGTTCCGTCCGGGTTCACGCCTCAGGGGCAGAGACTGGTCCCTACCTGAAGGAGAATCTGGATGAGCACCATGACCACCGCAGCCGAGGCTGCCCGCAAGGACCTCGGCAGCGACTTCGCCGGAGAGCTGATCGGGCCGGATGAGGCGAGCTACGACGAGGCTCGCGCGGTCTACAACGCGATGATCGACAAGCGTCCCGCGCTGATCGCACGCTGCACCAGCCCCGACGACGTGGTCAAGATCGTGAACTTCGCCCGCGACCGCGACCTGCTCCTGGCCATTCGCGGCGGAGGACACAACGGCGGCGGGCTCGGTACCTGCGACGACGGCGTGGTGCTCGACCTCTCGGCGCTCGACGAGGTGGAGGTCGATCCGGGAGCGCGCACCGTCCGGGTGGGAGGCGGGGCCACCTGGGGCCAGGTGGACGCCGCCACGGGTGAGCACGAGCTCGCCACCCCCAGCGGGATCATCGCCACCACCGGCGTCGGCGGTCTCACCCTCGGCGGCGGACTCGGCCATCTCACGCGTAGTTGCGGGCTGGCCATCGACAACCTGCTCGAGGCGGACGTGGTGCTGGCGAGTGGCGAGCGCGTACGTGCGAGCGCCGACGAGCACCCGGACCTGTACTGGGCCATTCGCGGCGGCGGCGGCAACTTCGGCGTGGTCACCTCGTTCACCTTCCGGCTCCACGAGGTGCCGAGCGTGGTGGGCGGCCCCACCTTCTGGCCGGTCGACATGGGCGCCGAGGTGCTCAAGGCCTACCGCGACTTCCTGCCCAACGCTCCGCGTGAGCTCGGCGGCTTCTTCCTGTTCGGCTGCGTGCCGCCGGCGCCGCCGTTCCCCGAGGAGCTCCACGGCCAGAAGATCTGCGGCGTGGTGTGGTGCTACGTCGGCGACGAGGAGGGCGCCGCCGCCGCGATGGCGCCGCTGCTCGAGGCCCTGCCCGAGCCCCTGCTGCACGGCCCTCAGCCGATGCCGCACGCCGCCCTGCAGGGCGCGTTCGACGGGCTCTACCCGCCCGGTGACCAGTGGTACTGGCGCGCCGATTTCGTGAACGACATCTCGGACGAGGCGGTGGAGATCCACGCGCGCTTCGGGGCCGAGCTGCCGACGATCAAGTCGACCATGCACCTGTACCCGATCGACGGAGCCGCCCACGACCTGTCGCCGTCCGACACGGCCTGGAGCTATCGCGACGCCAACTACGCCTCGGTCTTCGCGGGCGTGGACCCCGATCCGGCCAACGCCGACACGATCAGCCGCTGGAGCATCGACTACTTCGAGGCGCTCCACCCGCACTCGGCCGGCGGCGCGTACGTGAACATGATGATGGACGAGGGCGAGGAGCGGGTCCGGGCCAGCTACCGCGACAACTACGACCGGCTGGCGCGCATCAAGGAGACCTACGACCCGCAGAACCTCTTCTCCGTGAACCAGAACATCCGTCCGTCAGCGGCCGCGTGACAGACACGTGACGGCGACATAGCGGCCGTGGCGCTCGCTGCGCTCGAGCGGGAAGGCCAGCTCGGCGTTGACCGCCCACAGCTCGGTGCGGCGATCGCTCACGGCCCACGCCGGTGGCCAGCGGCTCACGTCCGCGCTCTCGAGCGCGGCCACGAGCGCCTCGGCCACGGCGTCGCCGCCGCGTTCGCGCACCGGCTGGCGCTGGCGAAAGCGCATCACGCAGTGGTGGGAGGGCACGATCTCGTGCACCTCCGGATGGTCAAGCCTGGCCACGCGTTGCATCGCGCGGAACAATGACGTCATGGAAGAGGTGGTGATCAAGGCCCGCGAGAACGGGCCCTACAAGCTGACCGGCCCGGTGCGCGTGATCGATGCGGACGGCAACGAGTACGACCTGTCGGACAAGGGGGAGGCCGTGGCGCTCTGCCGCTGCGGCGGCTCGACCACCAAGCCGTTCTGCGACGGCACGCACTCGAAGATCGGTTTCGCCGCGGCGGAACGGGCGGTGGAGGAGGCCGACGCGGACGACGGTTGATCCTTTGGACCAATTTGTTTAAGATGCCCGCGCTCCTCGGAAGTGGAGCTCGCGCATGTCCTACGTCCTCACCTGCCCCAATTGCGGTCCCCGCGAGGTAACCGACTTCGGCTTCGGCGGTGAGCTCAATCCGCGGCCGCGATCCTCGCCGTCGCTGCGCGAGCTGGGCCGTTACAACTACTTCCGCCGCAACGTCGCCGGCATCCAGCGCGAGTGGTGGTGCCACCGCTCCGGCTGCGGCGCGTGGTTCATCGCCGAGCGGGACACGCGCACCAACGAGGTGATGTTCACGGAGCTGCCGCACTCCCAAGCGCCGGCCGACGGCGCCGGCGCCGCCGCCGGCGGGGCGGACGGGGCGGGACCCGGCCTGTGAGCCGGCTGCCCGAGCAGCGCGGCGAGCGGATCGACCGGGCGACCGAGATCCGCTTCAGCTTCGACGGCCGTGAGGTGAGCGCCCACGAGGGGGACACGATCGGCTCGGCCCTGTTCGCCGCGGGCCAGCGCACCTTCTCGCGCAGCTTCAAGTACCACCGAAAGCGCGGCCTCATGTGCTGCGCCGGGCAGTGCCCCAACTGCCTCGTGCAGGTGGACGACGCTCCCGGCGTGCGAGCCTGCACCGAGCCGATACGCGAGGGCATGCGGGTCACGCACATGAACGCCTCGCCGTCGCTCGAGCTGGACGCGATGCGTGCGACGGACATCTTCGGCGGCCCGTTCACACCGCCCGGCTTCTACTACAAGACCTTCATCCGCCCGCGGCGGCTGTGGCCGCTCTACGAGAAGGTGCTGCGCAGCGCAGCGGGGCTCGGCCGGCTGCGAAAGCGCCAGCCCGACCGCGAGTGGCGCACGGAGTACCGCCGCCGCCACGCCGACGTGCTGGTGGTGGGAGGCGGCGTGGCCGGCCTGTCGGCGGCCGTGGCCGCAGCGGAGCTGGGGGCCGACACTGTGCTCGCCGACGAGGGCCCGGAGCCGGGCGGTCGCCTGCTGGCCGAGGGCGGCGCCGACTACGCCCGCGAGCTGGTGGCCCGGGCGCGCGCCGCCGGGGTGGAGGTGCTCGAGAACGCTCCGGCCCTCGGCGGCTTCGACGGTCTGGTTCCGATCTGGCAGGGCGACACGCTGCACCAGGTCCGCTCCCGGACCCAGGTCTACGCCACCGGCGCCATCGAGCAGCCCCTGCTGTTCTCCGGCAACGACCTGCCCGGCGTGATGCTCTCCGGCGGCGCGCTGCGCCTGATCTCTCTCTACGCGCTCAGCCCGGGAACGCGCGCGGTGGTGGCCACGATGGGCGACCGCGGCCTGCACGCCGCACTGGCCCTGCTCGACGCCGGGGTGGAGGTGGCCTGCGTGGCCGACCTGCGCCCCAACGGCGGCTCGTCGGTGAGCGGGCAGCTGCAGCGCCGCAACGTGAAGGTGCTGCGCGGCGCGACCGTGCTCGAGGCCCGCGGGCGCGGGCAGGTGCAGAGCGTGATCGTCGGCCCGCCCGGAGGCGGGGACGACGCCGAGCACACGATCGGGTGCGACCTGCTGGTGGTCTCCGGTGGCAGCGCGCCGGCCGCGTCCCTGATCACCCAGGCCGGAGGCCGCACCGCCTACGACGGGGAGCGCGGGCACTTCGCGGTGGCCGAGCTGCCGCCCGCCGTGTACGCCGCCGGCGAGGTGGCCGGTGCCGGCGAGCTCGAGGGCGCCGAGCTGTCCGGCTCCGTCGCGGGCGCGGAGGCCGCGCTGTCGCTGGGCTTCGGCGACGCCGCCGCCCGTGAGCGGGCCGCCTCCGATCGCGAGTCGCTCGAGCGCCGCCCCGCCTGGCCCACGCCCACGGCGGTGCCGCCGCCGGTCACGAGCGAGCGCAAGGGCAAGTGCTTCGCGTGCCTGTGCGAGGACGTGACCACCAAGGACGTGCACCTGAGCGTGGAGGAGGGCTACGACTCGATCGAGCTGTCCAAGCGCTACACCACGACGACCATGGGGCCGTGCCAGGGGCGCATGTGTCAGCTGCCCGCGGTCCGGCTGATGGCGAAGGAGACCGGCCAGAGCCTCGAGGAGGTGGGCACCACCACCGCCCGGCCGCCCTGGGTCACCGTGCCGATGGGGGTCTTGGCCGGGCGCCCGTTCGAGCCCGCCAAGCGCTCGGCCATCCACGCCCGCCACCGCGAGCTGGGCGGGAACATCATGTGGGCCGGCGACTGGCGCCGCGCCTACGACTACGGCGACCCGCGCGGCGAGGCCGTGGCCGTGCACGAGGCCGCCGGGCTGATCGACGTGTCCACTCTGGGCAAGCTCATCGTGAGCGGGCCCGACGCGGGCGAGCTGCTGGACCGGCTCTATCCCAACCGCTTCTCGAACCTGAAGCCCGGGCGCATCCGCTACGGCGTGATGGCGAGCGACTCCGGCCGGATCATGGACGACGGGACCGTCTGCCGCCTCGACGACGACTCCTTCTACGTCACAACCACGTCGAGCGGTGCCGGGGCGGTCTACGCGTGGTTCTCGTGGTGGCTCGCGGACTGGGATCTCGACGTCCACCTCACCGACGTCACGCAGGGCCTCGCCGCGATCAACCTCGCCGGCCCGCGCTCGCGGGAGGTCATGGGCGCCGTCACGGACCTCGACTGCTCGGCTGAGGCGTTCACATACCTGGACGGCAAGCAGGCCGAGGTGGCGGGGGTGCCGTGCCTCATCCTGCGCATCGGCTTCGTGGGCGAGGTGGGTTACGAGATCCACTGCCCGGCCGCACAGGGAGAGCACCTCTGGGACGCCCTGCTCGAGGCCGGCGCCGAGCACGGCGTCAGGCCCTTCGGGCTCGAGCCGCAGCGGCTCTTGCGGCTGCAGAAGATGCACATCCTGGTGGGCCAGGACACGGACTCGGAGTCCAACCCCTTCGCTGCGGCGATGCCCTGGATCGTCAAGCTCGACAAGGAGCAGGACTTCATCGGCAAGTGGGCGCTCGAGCACTACTCCGACCAACCGCTGGAGACCGCGCTGGTGGGCTTCACGCTCGCCAACGGTCACGTGCCCACCGAGGGAGCGGCGATCATGCCCGACGGCGAGAGCCCGATGGGCCAGGTCACGAGCGCGCGCTATTCACCTCAGCTCGATCGGGTGATAGGACTCGCCTGGGTGCCCGCCGCCCTGGCCGAGGACGGTGCGAGCGTGACGATCTCGGACAACGGCCGGCGGCTCGCCGCCGAGGTGGTCACCAAGCCGTTCTATGACCCGGAGGGCGAGGTGCTGCGCTCGTGAGCATCAGCTTCCTGTCGCCCGGCTCCGCTGCTCCGGCCCTCAGCCCGATGGAGCGCCAGGCACTCGCCGCCGGAGGGCGGCTCGAGCGGCGCGACGGCTGGAACGTGGCCGTGGGCTTCGACGGCGAGGACGCCGAACGCGAGCGCCTGCGGGAGACGGTCGGGTTCACCGATGTCTCCCACCTGGGCAAGATCGAGATCCAGGCCGGTGGCGACGATCTGGCCGCGATCGCCGCCGCAGGAGGGGCCGGCGCGCTGGACCTGGGCCGGGCCACCCGCACGCCCGGGGCGTGGTGGTGCCCGTACACCCGCGAGCGCGCGATCGTCCTCTGCGAGCCGGGCGACGCCGCCGCGCTGCTCGAGACGCTCGATGAGGCGGCCGCGCGAGCCGCGGGTCACGCCTCGGTGCTCGACGTGACCTGCGTGTTCGGCGCCATGACCATCGCCGGCCCGCTGGCGCGTGAGACGTTCGCGCGCTTCACGGCGCTCGACCTGCGTCCGCAGTCGCTGCCAATGCACGGCTTCCGGCCCGGCTCCGTGGCGCGCACGCCCGGGGCGGTCCTGCGCGAGGGCGAGGACCGCTTCCTGATGACCTTCGGGTTTGCGCTAGGCCAGTACGTATGGACCGTGGTGGCCGACGCCGCGGAGAGCCTCGGCGGCGGGCCAGTGGGTCTCGACGCGCTCGAGCCGGTCGAAGAGCCGGTGGCTGGGGTGTCGCCCGGTGCGTGACCTGTTCCGGACCCGGCGCATGTGGAGGCGGCGCTCGGAGCTCAAGGACTCCTACGACGTGGTGATCATCGGCGGCGGCTCGCACGGGCTGGCCACCGCCTACTACCTGGCACGCGACCACGGCGTGACCGACGTGGCGATCCTCGAGAAGAGCTACATCGGCTCCGGCGCGGCGGGCCGAAACACCACCATCCTGCGCTCGAACTACAAGACCGAGGAGGGCGCGCGCTTCTACGACGCCTCGGTCAAGCTCTACGAGGGGCTCTCGCAGGAGCTGAACTTCAACCTGCTGTTCTCGCAGATCGGCCACCTCACGCTCGCCCACACCGACCGCGCGATGTTCGTGATGGCCAACCGCGCGGAGGTCAACCGCCTCAACGGCATCGACTCGAGCCTGATCTATCCCGACGAGATCAAGAAGCTCGCCCCGGCGATGCAGGTGGACAACCCCCACGCCGTGCACCCGATCATGGGTGCGCTCTACCACCCGCCGGGCGGCGTGATCCGCCACGACGCGGTGGTGTGGGGCCTGGCCCGCGGGGCCGACCACGGCGGGGCCGAGATCCATCCCTACACCGAGGTCACGGGAATCGAGCGCCAGAACGGGCGGGTGGCGGGCGTGACCACCAACCGCGGCAGGATCAAGGCGGGCACGGTGCTCAACTGCACCGCCGGCTGGAGCTCGCTGATCTCCGACATGGCCGGCGTGGAGATGCCCATCACCACCCACATCCTGCAGGCCTGCGTGACCGAGCCGGTCAAGCCGCTGCTCGACGTGGTGATCGTGTCCTCGCAGATGCACGTGTACATCTCGCAGACCGACCGCGGCGAGTTCCTGATGGGCGCCGAGATCGAGCCCTGGACCACCTACCGGATGCAGGGCACGCTCAACTTCCTGCAGGAGGTCTGCCGCCACTCGCTCGAGCTGTTCCCGCAGCTGGAGCGGGCGCGGATCCTGCGCAGCTGGGCGGGCCTCTGCGACCTCAGCCCGGACTACAGCCCGATCCTCGGCAAGACCGAGGTCGAGGGCTTCCACGTGAGCTCGGGCTGGGGCACCTACGGCTTCAAGGCCGCGCCGATCGTCGGCAAGACGCTGGCCGAGCTGGCGGCCACCAACAAGACGCCGGAGCTGATTGCCCCGTTCGCGCTCGAGCGCTTCTACGAGGACAAGCTGGTATCGGAGCTCGCGGCTGCCGCCGTGAGTCATTGACATGAGGGAGGACCACGAATGAAGAGCAGCCTCGAGATCGCCCAGGAGGCCGAGCTCCTCCCGATCGAGACCATCGCGGAGCGCACCGGCCTGACGCCCGACGAGTTCGAGCCCTACGGCCGCTTCAAGGCCAAGGTGTCGCTGGACGTGATCGAGCGCATGGCCGATGTGCCCGACGGCAAGATCGTCTGCGTGGCGGGCGTGACGCCGACCAAGGCCGGCGAGGGCAAGACCACCACCGCCGTCGGGCTCACCCAGGGTCTGGGCCACATCGGCAAGGACCCGCTGCTGTGCCTGCGCGAGCCCTCGCTCGGTCCCGTGTTCGGCATCAAGGGCGGAGCCGCCGGCGGCGGCCTGACGCAGGTGGTGCCGATGGAGGACCTGAACCTCCATTTCACGGGCGACATCCACGCGATCGGCGCGGCCAACAACCTCCTCGCCGCGCTTCTCGACGCCTCGATCCTGCACGGCAACCCGCACAAGATCGACGCTCTGCGGATCGGCTGGCGGCGGGCGCTCGACATGAACGATCGCGCCCTGCGCCAGGTGGCGCTCGGCCTCGGCGGGCGTGCCAACGGCTACCCGCGCGAGTCCGGCTTCGACATCACGGCGGCCTCAGAGGTGATGGCCATCCTCGCTGTGGCGCGCGACCTCCACGACCTGCGGGCCCGCCTCGGCGCGATCACCGTGGCCAGCTCCTACGACGGCGGCAAGCCCGTGACCGCGGAGGACCTCGGCGCGGCCGGGGCCATGACGGTGCTGCTCAAGGATGCGCTCAAGCCCAACCTGATTCAGACGCTCGAGGGCCAGCCCTGCCTGATGCACGCCGGCCCGTTCGCCAACATCGCGCACGGCAACTCGTCGCTGGTGGCGGACCTGATCGGCCAGAAGCTGGGCGACTACGTGATCACCGAGTCGGGCTTCGGGTCGGACATGGGGATGGAGAAGTTCTTCGACATCGTCTGCCGCAAGGGCGGGATCGCCCCCAGCGCCGTGGTGCTCGTGGCCACGGTGCGCGCGCTCAAGCACCACGGCGGGATCGAGGACGACCCACGCGTGGACGCCGCCAAGGCCAGGACCGCGCTCGAAGAGGGCTTCGCCAACCTGCGCCGGCACCTGGGCATCGTCAAGACCTTCGGCCTGCCCTGTGTGGTGGCCGTGAACAGGCGCCCGGGCGACACCGACGAGGAGGTCGAGCTGGTCCGCTCGCTCGCGCTCGAGGCCGGGGCCTTCGGCGCAGAGGTCAACGAGGGCTTCGCCCGCGGTGGCGAGGGCGCGGCGGCTCTGGCCGAGGCGGTGGCGGACGCGGCCGAGCAGCCCAACGAGTTCGGCTACACCTACGACGACGAAGATTCGATCGAGGAGAAGATCTGCAAGGTCGCGCGCAAGGTCTACGGGGCCAAGGACGTGGTGTTCTACCTCGAGGCCAGGCGCCGGATGCGCCAGTACGAGGACGAGGGCCTCGACAAGCTGCCGATCTGCATGGCCAAGACGCACCTGTCGCTGTCCGCCGATCCCGCGCTCCTGAACGCGCCGGAGGACTTCGAGCTGCCGGTTCGCGACATCCGCGCGTACACCGGCGCGGGCTGGCTCGTGCCCCTGTGCGGTGACATCCAGCAGATGCCGGGACTTGGCAAGACACCGGCTGCCCTCAACGTCGACATCGACGGCGACGGACGGACGGTCGGGCTGTTCTAGCCAGGCTCTTCTAGGCGGCGGAAGGCGGGTCTAGTATCTCCCCGGTGACCAGCGAGGGCGCAGAGACAGGCGCGACCTCCAGGGAGGCCAGGCCGTCGCTGGTGGACATCGCCGAGGACGCGCTGCGCACCTGGCTCGCCACCGGCCGCCACCGCCCGGGCGAGCGCCTGCCGCCGGAGCAGGAGTTGTCCTCGCACCTGGGCATCTCGCGCGGCACGCTGCGCACTGCCCTGCAGCGCCTGGAGGAGAGCGGCGAGATCGTGCGCCGTCAGGGCAGCGGCACCTACGTCGGGCGGGCGCCCACCAGCAGCCTCGACGAGGGCCTCGAGAAGCTGATCTCCTACAGCGAGCTGGCCCGCCAGCGGGGAGTGAAGATCGAGCTCGGCGAGCTCGAGCTCGAGGACCGGCGCCTCGGTCCCGACGCCGGGGCCCTGTTCGAGCTCGACCCCGACACCCCCGCGATGACGGTCACGCGCGTGCTGTTGATGGACGGTCAGCGCGGATCGTGGATGCGCGACGTGGTCAATCCCCGCTTCGAGCTGCCGGCCCCGTCCCGGCTGCGCCAGATGCTCGAGCGCGGCGACATGGTGCTCGACGTGCTGCTCGGCGAGGGCATTCCGGTGGCCTACACGCGCGCCCACATCCTCGCCCGGGTGCTCACCAGGCGCGACCGCGTGGGCAAGGCGCTCGACGTGGGCGAGACGCTGGCCGCGATCGAGGTCGACCACGTGACCTCCACCGCGGAGGGCTCACCGGTGATGCATTCGGTGGATGTGTTCCTGCCCAACAGCATCGACCTGCACGTGATGCGCTGGCTCGAAGATCTGCCGCCCGTGCCCGCCATCAGCCGCACTGCGCCCGTACGGGCGGAGTCCTGATCTCTCCTGTACAAATTTGCTCAAAGCGGTGATATAGTCGCCGCGCGCGGGCGGCCTGGCCCGAGCCTCAGCGACCACCGGAGGAAGATGCATGAGCGAGAGCGTCACCGTCGACGGTGTTTCCCCCAACGGTTTCGGTGGCGATGTGGGGACGGTGCTGAAGAGCGCCCGCTCGGAGATGCCGCCCGCCACGCTCGAAGAGGCCCGCACCCAGCCCGGGCGGCGGGAGCGAATCGAGGAGATCACCCGGCGTATTCAGTCCGAGGGGATCAAGTACGTCTTCTTCCAGCAGGTATCGGTTACCGGAAGGGTGATGGGGAAGGGCGTGGTGGCCGACTTCTTCCCCCAGGTCGCGGAGAAGGGCTACCAGCTCGTCTACGGCGCCACCGCCAACCTGTTCACCGACCGTGACGGCAACTACATCGGCTTCGGGCCGGAAGAGTCCGAGCTGGCGGCGATCGCGGATCTCGACACCTTCGCCATCCTGCCCTGGGACTCCCGCGTGGCGCGCGTGTTTTGCGACTGCTACGACACCGAGACGGGCAAATTGCTGGACGCCGACCCGCGCCAGAATTTGAAGCGCGTGGTATCTGAGTTCGAGCAGGAGCTCGGCTACAGCTTCCTGATCGGCATCGAGCCGGAGATGATGTGGCTCAAGAAGGGCGAGGACGGCTCGGCGCCCGAGGGCGTGACCAAGCCTTACTGCTACCACATCCATCAGTTCGAGGAGCTGCGTCCGGTGCTGCTCGACGTCGTCGAGTACGGGCAGGCTCTCGGCCTGGACATGAGCTACGGCGACCACGAGGACGCCCCCGGCCAGCTCGAGCTGAACTTCCGCTTCGACCGGCCCGTGCGCACGGCCGACAACATCACCACCTACCGCCAGATCATCGCCGCGGTGGGCCGCAAGCACGACCTGCTCGGAACCTTCATGCCCAAGCCGTTCACCGGAGTCTCCGCAAACGGCCACCACCACCACTTCACGCTTATGGACGAGGACGGCAACAACGTCTTCCATGACCCGGACGGCGCCGCGCAGCTCTCGGACACCGCCCGCCACTTCCTCGGCGGGATGCTCGATCACTTCGGCGCGCTGATGTGCGTCGGCAACCCCACGGTCAACTCCTACTGCCGCATGTGGGACCACGGTTTCTGGGCTCCGGTGTACAAGAACTGGGGCTGGCAGAACCGCACCTGTACCGTGCGTGTCGCGTCGGGCGGGCGCTTCGAGTACCGAGGCGTGGACTCGTCCTGCAACCCATACCTCACGATCGCCTCCCTGCTCGTCGCTGGGCTCGACGGGATCCGCAACGAGAGCGACCCCGGCCCGCCGCAGACGGGCAACACCTACGAGCTGCTGGAGAGCGGCTCTGAGATCGAGCGTGTGCCTGACAGCCTCGGGGCGGCGCTTGACGAGCTGGCCAAGGACGAGGTCGTCCAGGCCTCGATGCCCGGACGCCTCTACAAGGTGTTCGACTGGTACAAGCGCGACGAGTGGGAGCGCTACCTGGCCGCGGTCACCGACTGGGAGCGCGACGAGTACCTGGAGGTCCTCCCCTAGAGGGGCGTCATGTGCGGAATCGCAGGCATCATCTACCGCAACGGAGGCGGTGAGCACAGGGTCGGCGCGGACATGACCGCGATGCTCCAGGCCATGAAGCACCGTGGCCCCGACTCCACCGGCTACGCGCTGTATCGCCCAGCCGCTCAGAACTACGTCGTCCACGTGAAGCTGGCCGAGGCCAACGGGCACGCCGACTTCGAGCTCGACGCCCGGCTGCGCCGCCAGCGTTCCGAGATCGAAGGTCGCATGCGCTCGATGGGCGCGCAGGTCGAGGACGTCCGCTCCACCTCCGACCACGCGATGACCGTGACTTTCGACTTCGACGGCGACCTGAAGGAGCTGGCCGACTACCTGGAGGACGTGCGCCACACCGAGGTGCTCTCGCTCGGCCACACGCTCGAGATCATCAAGGACCTCGGGGACGCGGAGACGGTGGCCGCGGACTATCAGCTGGCCGACTTCATCGGCACACATGCGATCGGCCACGCGCGCATGGCCACGGAGTCCGACGTGGACATCGCCAACGCCCACCCCTACTGGGCCTACCCGTTCCCGGACGTAGCCGTGGTCCACAACGGGCAGCTCACCAACTACCACGGGTGGCGCCGGCGTCTCGAGCGTGCGGGCCACCGCTTCCAGTCCGACTGCGACTCGGAGATCATCGCGGTCTACCTGGCCGAGCGCATGGCCAAGGGCGACTCGCTCGAGGACTCCATGCGGCGCAGCCTCGACGAGCTCGACGGCGCCTTCACCTACATCTGCGTGACCGAGGACGCGCTGGGCGTGGCCAAGGACGAGCTCGGCGCCAAGCCGCTCGTGCTCTACGAGTCCGACGACATCGTGGCGCTGGCCTCCGAGGAGATCGCCATCCGCAAGGTGGTCGACCGCGAGATCGAGACCTACGATCCGTACGAGGGCGAGGTGCTCGTGTGGAGCAGATGACCGCCACCTACGACGACCGCGGGCTGGTCGAGCTCGACGGATCGATACCCAAGATCGCGGAGATCGAGGGGGACACGGCGCGCTTCGACGCTCGCGAGCTCAGTACCCGCAAGATCAACGCCGAGCTGCGCTGGCTGCTCTACGAGCAGGGCGTGAAGGACGTGACCGTGCTCAACCCCAGCGCGCGTCACTCGCTGGGCGTGGGCATCCTCACCCGCTGCCGCCTCACGTTCGACGGCAGCCTCGGGTACTTCGGCCTCGGCCTGCTCGACGGCGGCGAGGTTCAGGTCAACGGCCGCGTGGGCTGGTCGGTGGCCGAGAACATGATGTCCGGAACGGTTGTGATCGAGGGCAACTCCGGCTCGCTGGCCGGAGCCGCGATTCGCGGCGGCGACCTCGTGATCAAGGGCCGCACCGGCGCACGCACCGGGATCGACCAGAAGGGCGGGACCATCATCGTGATGGGCAGCGCCGGGTCGATGACCGGCTTCATGATGCAGCGCGGCCGCCAGATCATCCTGGGCGACGTGGGCCACGGCCTGGGCGACTCGATGTACGACGGGACCCTGTACGTGGCCGGCAAGGTGGCCTCGCTCGGCATCGACTGCGTCGAGGGCGAATGGACCGACGCCGACACCGAGCTGATCGAGCGCAAGTTCTCGATCTACGGCCTGGGCTCGCCCCCCGAGCTGACCAAGTTCGTGTGCGGGAAGAAGCTCTACAACTACGACAGCCTCGAGCCGAGCGAGCGAAAGCTGGTGCTATGACCGACGAGAACGCCCCCTCGAAGAAGGCGGTGCTCGGCCGCAGCAAGATCTTCACCCCGGACGTCATCGACGACATCCACATGAAGGCCGAGCTCGGGCGCTACCGGATGCGCGGCTTCTCGATGTTCAAGAAGATCCCGCACTGGGACGAGCTGATCTTCCTGCCGGGCACGCTCACGCGCTTCGTGATCGAGGGCTACCGCGAGAAGTGCGTGACCAAGACCGTGCTGGGCGCCCGCTTCGCCAAGAAGCCGATCGAGCTCGACATCCCGGTCTACATCACCGGCATGAGCTTCGGAGCGCTGTCGATCGAGGCCAAGATGGCGCTCGCCAAGGGCGCTTCGATGGCCGGCACCGCCACCTGCTCGGGAGAGGGCGGGATGATCCCGCCCGAGCGCGACCTGTCGACCAAGTGGTACTACCAGATCATCCAGAGCCGGTACGGGTTCAACCCGCACCACCTGATGCTGGCCGACGCCGTGGAGTTCTTCATCGGCCAGGGCTGCAAGGTGGGCCTCGGCGGCCACCTGATGGGCCAGAAGGTCACCGAGCAGGTGGCCGAGATGCGCTCGCTGCCGGCGGGCATCGACCAGCGCTCGCCGGCGCGCCACCCGGACTGGCTCGGCCCGGACGACCTCTCGCTCAAGGTGCAGGAGACCCGCGAGGCCACCAACTACGAGATCCCGATCCAGCTCAAGCTGGGCGCCGCGCGCGTGTACGACGACGTGCGCATGGCGGCCAAGTGCGGGCCGGACATCATCTACCTGGACGGGGCCGAGGGCGGCACCGGCGCCGGGCCGCACGTGGCCTCGGAGGAGACCGGTATCCCCTTGATGGCGGCGATCCCCGAGGCCCGGCGCGCGCTCGAGGACGTGGGCCTGGCCGACGACATCGACCTCGTGGTGGCGGGCGGCATCCGCAACGGCGGCGACATCGCCAAGTGCATCGCGCTCGGGGCAACGGCGGTGGCGATCGGGCACTCGTCGCTGATGGCGCTCAACTGCAACAAGGAGATCCCCGGGGTCACCGACTACGAGGGCACGATCGGCGTGCCGGCCGGCCAGTGCTACCACTGCCACACGGGCCGCTGCCCGGTGGGCATCACCACCCAGGACCCGGAGCTGCGCAAGCGCCTGAACGTGGAGGAGGCCGCCGGGCGGGTCTACAACTTCCTGCACACGCTCACGCTCGAGGTGCAGATGCTCGCGCGCGCCTGCGGCAAGACCAACATCCACTCGCTCGAGCCAGAGGACCTGGCGGCGCTCACCACCGAGGCCTCCGCGATGGCACGCGTACCGCTGGCCGGCACCGACTACATCCCGGGCGTGAGCGAGTCGCGCGCGCTCGACGAGATCAAGACGATGCTCGACCGCTATCTCGAGAACCCGATCGACGAGCTGCCCCAGACGCAGCGGGTGCAGCAGTGACGCCACGAGCCCGAGAAGATCCAGTCGATCGACGCGGAGTTCCTGTCCGGCCGGCGCTTTCCCTACCAGGAGGACATCGGGGAGATCGAGGACATCGACCTGCTGGCCTCCACCCCGGGCGAGGACATCAACTGGCTCGAGGACATCGAGCTGCTCGAGGAAGAGGGCATGCCCGCCGTCTTCGACCGCTACTCCAACTCCTTCCTGAAGATCTATTTCCCGATCCCCGAGGGTCAGGAGAACGAGATCGCCCGCAAGGTGCTGATGGCGCACCTGCAGTCCGGGAACTCGTACGGGATCCGTCTCAAGGAGAAGCACTGCAAGTTCGCGCAGCCCGAGCTGGGGCCCTGGGTGGAGGACTCGAAGACGGTCGGCGCGGACTGGAGCCCGCCGGTACTCGAAGGCTGGGAGCCGCCGGCCCACTGACATGCGTTCCGTACGGCACCTCGTCATAGGCGCCGGCGTTCACGGCCTCTCCACCGCCTGGCACCTCGCCGAGCAGGGCGAGCGCGACGTGCTGGTGGTCGACAAGTCCGGCGTGGCCGCTGGGGCGTCGGGGATCGCGTGCGGGGTCGTGCGCAACAACTACTTCCAGCCGGCCATGTCCGAGCTGATGGCCGCCTGCGTGGAGATCTGGGAGTCCGATCCGCAGACGCTCGCCTACCACGGCTCGGGCTACGTGGCCCTCGGCGACGGCGCGCAGGAGGACGACCTCGCCACCGTGTTCGAGCGCCAGCAGCGCATCGGCTACGAGTCCGAGCTCGTCACCGGCGAGCGCGAGGTGGCCGAGCACATGAGCGCCCTCTTCCCGGACTGGCGCGCTCCCGGCCTGAGCGTTTGCCTGCACGAGAAGCGCGGCGGCTTCGCCTACAACCGCGACTCGATGCTCGGCCTGGCCTCGAAGGCGCGCGCGGCGGGGGCGACGATCGAGGAGGGGGTGGAGGTCACCGGCTTCGAGCTCGACGGCTCGGGTGCGGTGACCCGGGTGGACACGAGCGCCGGGCCGATCGCGCCCGAGCACGTGGTGGTGGCCGCCGGCCCGTGGACGCCGTACCTGTGGCAGATGCTCGGACTGCCCCGCCGGCTCGATATCCGCGCCCCCGACGGGAGTGTGGCCGAGGACCAGGAGATGTGGACCTACTGGTACCTCCAGGAGGGCGAGATCGACGTCGATCCGAACATGTTCGTCACCGCCGACGGCTCGCTCCCGCCGGTGATCCACGTGGACTCGAATGCCCCGCTGCACGACGACGAGGGCCGGCTCGTGGCCGGCGAGCAGTGGGGCGTCTACTTCAAGCAGGACAAGCACAGCGTGCAGGGCGGGGCCTCGCCGCTGCCCAGGGGCCACGAGTTCCAGGTGGACCCCTATCCCACCGGCAGCGCGGAGCCCGGCTTCCCGGATCTGTGGTGCGCGGCGCTGTCGCACTGCATGAGCCGCTTCGAGGGCAAGCGCCCGCTCTACAAGCAGGTCCGCTCGGGCGGAGTGGGCGCGTTCACGGCCGACAACTTCCCGGTGTTCGACCAGATGCGTCCCAACGTCTTCGTGGCCGCCGACTCCAACCACGGCTACAAGATGATCGCGGTGGGCAGGGAGATCGCCCGCGTCCTCGCCGGCGAGCACTCGAGCCTGCTGCACCCCTTCCGTTACGAGCGCTTCGCCACGGGGGACCTGCACCCGGTGTCGAACAGCCCGTATCCCTGGAGCTGAGCGGCGTACGCCGGTTGTAGCATCGGCGTATGCCGCCGGCCCTGCCCTGGCGCCGCAAACAGCGCGCCGCGCGTGAGCGCCTCGGCCACGAGCAGCCGGGCGTGGTCCTGCGAGGGCCACCGATATCGGTGTCCTGCGAGTGCGGCGAGAAGCGCGACCTGCACTACGGCGAGGCTTGGGACTGCGAGCGCTGCGGTCGTCGCTGGAACACCGCCCAGATCCCAGCGGAGCAGTACGAGGCGATCCGCCGGACCCAACTGCGCTTCCGGGTGCTGCCGGTTGCCTACGGATTGGTCGTAGCGAGCACCGCGATCTTCTTCACGCTCACAGGCAACGTGTTCTCGGTCTTCGTCCTGCTTCCGCTCGGCGATGATGATCTGGTTCTACTTCATCCGGCCCGCCCACCGGCGCCGCTACCGGCGGGCGATCGCCGACCTGCCGCGCTGGAATCTCAGCCCGGAGTGACTGGTCACCTAGGTCGTGGTTGCCGCCGGCGCCGTGGTGGGGAGCGCCTCCTCCGGCATCGTGGGCGTTTCCTCACGCAGGTGGATTCGAGTGCGATCCTCCACCACCTTTCGGTAGATGTAGAGGAGCAGTCCCACCGCCAGCACGATCAGGCCGATGCGGGTCTTGTCCCAGCCGTAGCCGTACGCCGTGTCGATACCGAGGAAGCCCCCTGAGTAGATGAACCCGCCGACGACGATGAACGCGAGGTTGACCGCCGCCAGGAGCCCCGCGATCGGGACCCAGGCTGCGCTCAGCCTGATCGGCCGCGGCCAGTTCGGCCGATCCTTGCGCAGGAGCAGGAACCCGCTCAGCGCGAACACGTGCGCCAGCATGTAGCCGAGATTGCCCGCCGCCAGGATGTCGAGCGGGTAACCGAAGTAGGAGATCAGCCACAGGTTCAGGATTGCGTCCATCGTCATTGCGATGCCCGGCACGTTGTAGCGGTTGAGTTTGCCCAGCCACTTGGTCGTCATGCCGTCCCGGGATATCCCGTACAGCGCCCTCGAGCCGTCCATGGTTGCGGTGTTCATCGAGAGGAACAGCCCCCCGATCAGGCACACGATCAGGACCTGGCCGAGCGCGTTGCCGACGAGCTCGTCGAACGCCGTCTTGTAGAAGGCGATGGCGGTGGCGTCGTCGGCGATGGTCGCGGTGCCGAGCGTGCCTCCGATTCCCAGCGGCAGCAGGGCGTAGACCAGCACCGAGAAGGCGGCCGAGGCGCGCAGGGCCCGAGGCGTGTCGGTCTCAGGTGAGTGGTATTCCGGTGCGAACGCCGCAACCGCCTCGAAACCGTACGAGGACCAGCCCATGAAGTAGAGCCAGGTCATGGCGAGCCCCAGGCCGCCACCCGCCCCGATCTCCCACGTCATGTTGTCGCTCGACCAGTCGCCCGTGAGATAGGGCAGGAACATCAGAACCGCGGCCGGCAGAACCAACATGGCGCCTGTCACGTAGCCGACCCAGACCGCAGGCCGCACCCCGAAGACGTTGAAGAGCCAAACGGCAATGATGCAGCCGATGCCTATCCAGACCGGCAGACTCCACTGGAAATTCCCCACATCCTGCGTGAAGGTGGTGTCCGAGAACCACTCCGCCTGAGCAAGCGTCCCGATGATGTAGCCGCTGATCGCCAACACGCTCGACCACGCGAACCAATAGCCGAATGTGGCCAACGGCCCGACGAACGACGAGTACTTGCGCCAAGCCTCGTGCGCGTAGAGGGAGATCCCACCGGCCTTGTTGGGGAACATCGTCGCCATCTCTGCATAGACGTTGTTCTGCAGTGCGCCGATGCATACGGAGATCGTCCACAGGACGCAGGCGCCCGTCGTTCCGAGCACGCCGATCGAGGCGCCCAGCGCCGCGATCAGGAAGGCGGGGTTGGCGAGGGCGACGACGAAGCCGTCCCACCAGGTCATCGCCTTGAGAAGTTGCCTCTCCTCGACCTCAGCAGACGCCATGAATGTTCCTCTCGCTCGCCGCGACCCCGTGCGAGCGCAGTCGTACCAATTGGTACACGGCGCTCTCGCTGACCCTTCTACCACGGTCTTCGGACTGGGTCAACCGGCGGTTACGATTCGCCGGTGAGTCCATGACGCAGGTACGTGACCGTGACGAGCACAGAACTTCACCTCGCGCTGAGCCGACCAGAGCGAGGCCCGTCGTGCTCGCGACGTTGGCTGTGCGGGTTGACCCGACGGCCGAGCGGATGGCAATCGACAGCGCGGTCGAGGCCGGGGTTCCGCTCGTGGTGGTGAACTTGATCCCGCTGGCCTTCTACGTGACGACGATGGTGCTCCTGGGCCCGGAGAGGACGACGCTGCCCCACGAGGAGGACCTCGACGCCGTGCGCGCGACTGCCGCCCGCGCCGCCGATCTGGGCGTGAAGACCGAGTTGCTGCGGGTCAGAACCAGGCACGCCGTGCCCGCGCTCCTCGAGGTAGTGCGCGAGCGCGACGCGGGGCTGCTGGTGTTCGGTCCCGACCTGCGCCTGACGAGCCGCCGCCGCTTTCGCTCGGCGGCCCGAAAGGTGCGGCGCGACGCGGAATGTCTCGTGTGGATCGCACCGGACGGCTGACCCACGAGGCCGCCGAGCCGGGCGTGATGGACAGTCGCCCCCGAATGCGATACAAGGCTGCTGTACATATTTGTTCGAAGAACCTGGGGGAGTAATGGCGCGCGACCCGAAGTACGACATCCTCTTCGAGCCGATCCAGCTTGGGCCGAAGACGCTGAAGAACCGCTTCTACCAGGTGCCTCACTGCATCGGTGCGGGCTCCGAGAAGCCTGGCTTCCAGGCCTATCACCGGGGCGTGAAGGCTGAGGGCGGCTGGGGCGCCCTCTGCACCGAGTACTGCTCCATCCACCCCGAGTCGGACGACACCATGCGGGTCTCGGCTCGGATCTGGGACGACGACGACGTGCGCAACCTCGCGGTGATGTGCGACCGGCTGCACGAGTTCGACGCGCTCGCCGGCATCGAGCTGTGGTACGGCGGCCCGCACGCGCCCTGCATGGAGTCGCGCCACAACCCTCGCGGACCCTCACAGATCCCGTCGGACTTCGAGGTCAACACGCACCCGCGCTACATGGACAAGGACGACATCGCGCTGGTCCAGCAGATGTACGTGGACGCCGCGGTGCGCGGGCGCGAGGCCGGCTTCGACATCATCTACGTCTACGGGGCGCACTCCTACCTGCCGCTGCAGTTCCTCTCCCCCTTCTACAACAAGCGCAGCGACGAGTACGGCGGCAGCTTCGAGAACCGCGCCCGCTTCTGGAAGGAGTGTCTCGAGCAGGTCAGAGAGGCCGTGGGCGACGACTGCGCGATCGCCTCGCGCTTCGCGGTCGACACCCTCTACGGCCCGTCCGCGATCGAGATCGGCGAGGACGGCATTCGCTTCGTCGAGTACGTGGACGACCTGGTCGATGTCTGGGACCTGACCGTCGGCGACATCGCCGAGTGGGGCCAGAACGCCGGCCCGTCTCGCTTCTTCGAGGAGAACCACGAGAAGCCATACACCGGTCAGGTCAAGGCGGGCGACCACACCAACAAGCCCGTGATCGGAGTGGGGCGGATCACCAATCCCGACACGATGGTCTCGATCATCAACTCGGGTCAGTTCGACATCATCGGCGCCGCGCGCCCGTCGATCTCCGATCCCTTCCTCCCGAAGAAGATCGAGGAGGGCCGCGCCGACGACATCCGCGAATGCATCGGCTGCAACCAGTGCATCTCCCGCTGGGAGATCGGCGGCCCGCCGATGATCTGCACCCAGAACGCCACCGCCGGCGAGGAGTACCGGCGCGGCTGGCACCCCGAGAAGTTCCACCCGGCTGCGAATCGCGACAAGGGCGTGCTCGTGGTGGGCGCCGGGCCGGCGGGCATGGAGTGCGCGATGGTGCTCGGCAAGCGCGACATGTCGGCCGTTCACCTGGTCGACGCCGACAAGGAGATCGGTGGTTGCGTCAACTGGATCTCCCAGCTCGGCCACTCGGACGGCAAGGAGAACCTGGCCCGCGGCACCGCCCGCGGCCTCGGCGAGTGGAAGCGAATCGTCAACTACCGCCAGATCCAGCTCGACAAGCTGAAGAACGTCGATGTGCACACGGGCTCGCGCCTGTCCGCGCAGGACGTGCTCGAGTACGGGGCGGAGATCGTGATCATCGCGGCGGGCTCCCACTTCGCCACCGACGGCCTCAACCCGGCCACCCACGACGTGATCGAGGGCGCCGACACATCGCTCGACTGGCAGCTGACTCCGAAGGAGGTCGTCGAGGGCGACAAGGAGATCGGCCAGCGCGTGCTCGTGCTCGAGAACGAGGGCTACTACATGGGCGTCTCGATAGCCCAGAAGCTCGCCGGCGAGGGCAAGGACGTGACGATCCTGACTCAGCTCGGCGATGTGGCCAACTACATGGAGTTCACGCTCGAGGCGCCCATGCTCCACCGCGACCTACACCGCCTCGACGTGAAGATCCATCCGTACACGATGCTCGAGAAGATCGAGCCGGGCGTCTGCCACGCCTACAACGTCTGGAAGCCCGCGCACAAGGAGCAGTTCGAGGTCGACACCGTGGTGCTCTGCACCCAGCGCCTGTCGAACGACGAGCTGTACCACGAGCTGCGCTCCGACAAGGAGAAGCTCGAGAGCGAGGGCATCGAGGCCGTCTACATGATCGGCGACGCCGCGGCCCCGCGGATGATCCCGGACTCGATCTTCGACGGCCACCGGCTGGCGCGCGAGATCGACAGCCCGAACCCGGCGATGCCCCTGCCGTTCATCCGCGAGCGGCGGCTGTGGGGCGAGGTGACCAACGACGACTACGACGGCCGGCTCCTGAACACGCCCGACATCGGGCCGATGGTCAGCGTGGCCGAGTAGCTCCGTGAAGATCGTCGTCCCCGTCAAGCAGGTGGCGGTCCTCGACGAGGAGTTCGAGCTCCTCGAGGACCGTCCCGGAGTGGACCCCGACGCCATCGAGTGGGAGCTGAACGAGTGGGACGACTTCTCGCTCGAGGCGGCCCTGCAGCTGCGCGAGGCGGAGGGGGAGGGCGAGATCGTGGTGATCTCCGTGGGAGACGAGGAGGCCGAGGAGGGGCTCCGCGCGTGCCTGGCCAAGGGTGCCGACCGCGCGCTGCGCATCTGGGACGACGCGCTGGAGGATGCCGACGCCCTGGCGGTGGCGCGTGTGCTGGCGGCTGCCGTCGAGCGCGAGTCCCCCGACCTCGTGCTGTGCGGCGTGCAGTCGAGCGACGCGGTGAACAGCGCCACCGGCGTGGCCCTGGCGGCGCATCTCGGCCTGCCGCGGGTGGCCGTGGTCAAGGCCCTCGACTACGACGCTTCAGCGGGATCCGCGACGGTCGAGCGTGAGCTGGAGGGCGGGCTGATCGAGCTGCTGCGCGTGCGCCTGCCCGCGCTGCTCACGATCCAGACCGGCATCAACGAGCCCCGCTACGCGAATCTGCGCGCGATCAAGCAGGCGAAGGAGAAGCCGCTCGAGGTCACCTCGCCGGACGACCTCGGGCTCGACGCCGAAACGGTCGAACAGGCGGCGGGCGCGCGCGTGCGCTCGCTCGCACCGCCCGACACCGGCGGCGGCGCCGAGATGCTCAACGGCTCGCCCGCCTCGGTGGCAGAGCGGATCGCCGAGATCGTGAAGGAGCGGATGACCGGATGAGCGGCATCCTGGTCGTCGCCGAGAGCCGGCAGGGCGAGCTGCGCGAGGTCTCGCTCGAGCTGGTGGGTGCGGCGCTGGCCCTAAAGGAGCAGGCGGGCGGGCCCGTGAACGTGGCTCTGATAGGCGCCGGCGGCGAGGCCCACGCCGGAGCGCTGGCCGCCCCGGGGGTGGACGAGGTGTTGACGGTGGCCGGCGCGCCGGAGAACTGCGAGGCCCACGCGCACGAGGGCGTGCTGGAGGCGCTGATCGCGGAGGAGCAGCCCGGCGTGGTGCTGCTCGGCCACACGATCGACTCGCTGGGCTTCGGGCCGGCGCTGGCGGCACGGCTGGGGCTCGGCTTCGCCAGCGACGTGACCGGACTCAGCTGGGAGGACGGGCCGGTGGCCACCCGCGGGGCCTACGGCGGCAAGGTGGAGGTGGAGCTCGACTTCCCCGGCAAGGAGACGACTCTGCTGATGCTGCGCGCCGGCGCGTTCGAGGCGCCGGCCGAGACGGGCGAGGCGTCCGTGCGGGAGGTCGACGCCGCGGCCGAGCCGCGCACCGAGCAGCTCGGCTTCCGCGAGGTCGAGGCCGGCGACGTGGACATCACGAAGGCCGAGTTCCTCCTTTCGGTGGGGCGCGGCATCGACGACAAGGACGCGCTGCCGCAGTTCGAGGAGCTGGCCGAGGCGATGGGAGCCACGCTCAGCGTGTCGCGGCCGCTCGTCGACGCCGGCTGGGTCTCGAATGCCCGCCAGGTCGGCCAGTCCGGGAAGACCGTCAAGCCGCGCGTCTACCTCGCGCTCGGGATATCGGGCGCGGTACAGCACCTGGCCGGAATGCAGAACGCGGACACGATCATCGCGGTCAACACCGACCCCGAGGCCCCGATCTTCCGGGTTGCCCACTACGGCGCGGTGGCGGACCTCTTCGACGTCGCGGACGAGCTGGCCGACCAGTTCGGCGGCTAGATCGTGAGCGGGCTCTCACCGCTCGCGGCTCTCGCACCGCTCGCCGCCGAGAAGACCCGCGAGGTCTTCTGGGACTTCGAGCCCGCCCTGGAGGTGCTGTGGTACGTCCTGGCCGGCATCTCGGTGTTCGTGTTCGCGTACGGGGTGGCGCGGCCGATCGCCAAGTACCGGCGCTCGCACGGCGGCGGCTGGCCGCCTCGCTCCGAGTTGCCATCCCGCTTTCGCGAGGCGCTGCGGATCCTGATGAGCCACGCCTCGATCGGCCGCCGGGACCCGTACGCCGGGTGGGCCCACCGCGGGATCTTCTACGGCTTCGTCGTGCTGTTCATCGGCACGGTGATCCTGGGGATCAACACCGACTTCACCGAGCCGGTGCTGGGCTGGCGCTTCTTCGAGGGGAACTTCTACCTCGGCTACTCGATCGTCCTGGATGTCCTGGGCCTGGCCCTCCTGATCGGACTGCTGCTGATGATGGTCCGGCGGGGGATCATGCGCCCGGCCAAGCTGGACTACACCCGCCCCGACCGCGAGGAGGACGGACGCGAGCTGTATCGCTGGGGCGATTGGGCGTTCGTGGTGATCCTGTTGGTGCTCGTGCTGTCGGGCTACGTGCTGGAGGGCGCCCGCATCGCCATGGAGAACCCCGGCTACAACGAGTACTCCCCCGCGGGCTGGGTGGCCGCTCAGGGCTTCGAGGCGCTGGGGGCGAGCGACGGCGCCCTGCGCGTGGTGAGGCACACGATCTGGTGGTCGCACGGGCTGCTGGCGATCGCCTTCGTGGCCTCGATCCCCTACACCAAGGCGTCTCACATGCTGGCGAGCTTCGGCTCGCTCGTGGTGCGCGACCCGCAGGCCGGCAAGCGCCTCAAGCCGATCCCGCCCGAGCTGGCGTCCGAGCCGGCCGGCTACGGGGCGCTCGCCGACTTCAGTGAGGTCCACCTGCTCCAGCTCGATGCCTGCACCAAGTGCGGCAAGTGCCACGAGGCCTGCCCCGCGCTCGCGACCGGCCGGCCGCTCTCTCCGCGCGACGTGGTGCTCGAGCTGCGCGAGCAGTCAAACGCGGCGATGCGCGAGGTGGGCGTGGGCGGCGTGCTCGGCGTGCTGATCAAGGGGCAGACCGGCGGAGACGGCGCCTTCACGCGTGAAGTGGTGCGCGAGGACGGCGTGCGCGCTGACACGGTTTGGTCCTGCATGCAGTGCAACGCCTGCGTCGAGGCGTGTCCGGTGGGCATCGAGCAGGCGCCCATCATCAACCAGCTTCGCCGCCGTCTGGTGGAGGAAGGCGAGCTGCCGGCCAACCTGCAGACCGCGCTTCAGACCATCCACAAGTCGGGCAACTCCTTCGGCGAGCGTGCGCGCAAGCGCGGCCGCTGGACCGAGGAGCTCGACTTCGAGATCAAGGACGCGCGCAAGGAAGCGGTCGACGTGCTCTGGTTCGTGGGCGACTACGCCTCCTTCGACCCGCGCAGCCAGAAGGTCACACGCGCGCTGGCGCGGCTGTTCCATGCCGCCGAGCTGGACTTCGGGATCCTCTACGACGGCGAGCGCAACTCCGGCAACGACGTGCGCCGCGCCGGGGAGGAGGGCCTGTTCGAGGCGCTGGCCGAGCAGAACGTGGCCACGCTCGAGGAGTGTGACTTCAACCGCATCGTCACCAGCGATCCCCACTCGCTCAACACGCTGCGCAACGAGTACCCGGACCTGATCTCAGAGGAGCTCGGCGGCTCGTGGAGCGTGGCCCACCACACCGCGCTGCTGCTCGAGCTGATCGAGTCCGGGCGGCTGCCGCTGCGAGGGGCGCTCGACTATCGCGTCACGTACCACGACCCGTGCTACCTGGGCCGCCACAACGGCGGCTATGACGCTCCGCGGGAGATCCTCGATGCACTCGGGTGCACGCTCGTCGAGATGCCGCGCAACCGCGACAACTCGTTCTGCTGCGGCGCCGGCGGGGGCCGAATCTGGATCCCCGACGAGCCCGGCGTGGAGCGGCCATCCGAGAACCGCATCAACGAGGCGGTGTCGCTCGGCGAGCTCGACTACTTCGTGGTCAGCTGCCCCAAGGACGTGACGATGTACGAAGACGCCATCAAGACCTCGGGCAACGCGGAGCAGATCGAGCTGCGCGAGTTGACGGAGCTGATCGAGGAGGCGCTCGGTAAGGCCGAGCCTGAGCCGCTGAGCCCGGCCGGGGTCAAGGCAGACTGAGGGTCGGCGAGCCCCTCGGCGACGTCGCCGGGGGGCCGATGGTCAGCTCACGATCGCGGCCGCGCCTTCTCGGTGTCGTAGACGGGGAAGGCGGCCACCGTGGCGGGCACCGTGCCGTCGCCGAGCGCCACCTCGACCTTCGTGCCCTCGCTGTTCAGGTCGCGGTCGATCGCGGCCATCGCGATCTGCCCGCCGATGCTGGGGCTCTCGGCCGGGCTGCGGACGATGCCGACCTCGCGGCCGTCCTGCGTGACCGTGGCCCCGTACTCGGGGGTGGTGTCTCCGTCGATCTTCAGGGTGGTGAGCTGGCGCGGCGTCCCCTCGGAGGCGATCCGCTTGAGCGCGTCCTTGCCGACGAAGTCGCCGGGCTTGTCGAGCTTGACCATCTTGTCGAGGCGAACCTCGAAGGGGTCGGTCTTGTGGGGGAAGTAGTCCACGTCCGGGAACAGCAGGCCGCACTCGATCCGGATCGTCTCGATGGCCGAGAGCCCGATCGGAAGCATGCCCTCTGGCCGGCCGGCGTCGAGCACGGCGTTCCAGAGGTCGGACGCGCGGGCGGGCTCGCAATAGAGCTCGTAGCCGAGCTCGCCCGAGTAGCCGGTGCGCGAGACCAGACAGGGGACGCCGCCCACCTTGGCGTCCGTCTCGAACCGGAAGTAGCGCAGCTGTGAGAGGTCGATGCCCTCGGTGATCGGTGCCAGGATGTCGCGCGACTTCGGGCCCTGAACCTGAAGGTGGGGCATGTCGGCAGTCACGTCCTCGATCTCGACGCTCAGCCCGCGATCGGAGGCCACCTGGCGAAACCAGTCGAGGTCCGAGTCGTAGCTCGTGATCGAGAAGCAGTGGTCATCCGAGAACTTGAAGATCGTTCCGTCCATGACCATGAGGCCGTCCTCGTCGCAGATGGCCCCGTAGCGCACCTGGCCGACTTCGAGCGCCGACATGTCGTTGGTGAAGAGGACGTCGGCGAGCGCCAGGGCGTCAGGGCCCTTCATGTCCCACTTGCGCAATGGCGACTCGTCCCAGATGTTGGACGCGTTGCGCGTGGCCTGGTGCTCTGCCGTCGCGTCGCCGAAGTGGTCGGCCCACGCCCAGCCCTCCCAGTCGGTCCATTCGGCGCCGAGCTGATCCTGCGCGTCGTAGAAGGCGCTCCGCTTCAGTGCCGTCGTGGACATCCCACTCCCTTCGCTGGACGAATTTGTGCAGCGAACCCTACAAACCGCCAGGGCCTTGGACAAGTGCGCCACCTGCGGTTGGGCCGGAGGCCCTTAGAATCGTCACGTGGCCCGATCCAGGTCGAGATAAGGCCGGTGGCGCGCTCCATCGTCGTCGGTGTGGTCGGCGATTCCGGCGCCGGCAAGACCACGATCACCCGCGGCCTGGTGCGCGTGCTGGGCGACCAGCACGTCACGCACGTCTCGGCCGACGACTATCACCGCTACGACCGCCGCCGCCGGCGGGAGCTCGGGGTCACCCCGCTGCACCCCGACTCGAACCACCTCGACATCCTCACCCAGCACCTGATCCACCTGCGCCGTGGAGAGCCCGTGCTCAAGCCGGTCTACAGCCATCGCAACGGCGGGTTCGAGCCGCCGGAGTACGTGAGGCCCGCGAACTTCCTGTTGGTGGAGGGGCTGCTCAACTTCCATACCGAGACGCTGCGCAGCGTGCACGACGTTCGGGTGATGCTCACGCCGCCGGAGCGGCTGCGGCGCGCCTGGAAGCTCAAGCGCGACTGCACGCGGCGGGGCTACACCACCGACGAGGTGCTGGCCGAGCTCGATCGGCGGCTGGCGGACACCGCGGCCTTCATCGAGCCACAGCGTGAGCACGCCGACATCGTGGTGGCCTTCCGGCCGGGGCGAACCGGGGATCCGGCCCATCTCGACGCCGACGTGGTGCTGCGCGACACGCTGCCGCACCCGGATCTCTCGCCGCTGCTCGGCGACAGCTCACCCGGCCCCGCGCTGATCAAGCGCGAGCGCGAGTGGCTGCTGCGTATCCCGGGCGATCTCGATCCGGAGCATGCCGCTGAGCTCGAGGAGGCGGTCTGGGAGCGCATGAGCTTCGCGTCGCATCTGCGCATCCGTCGCCTCGGCGAGTTCACGGTGGGCACGGACCTGCTGCGCTCGGACTCGCTGGCGCTGGTCCAGCTGCTGATCCTCTACCACGTGGTCACGGCACGGGCAGCGCTGGCCATCGGCGGCTCGCCGCCGCGCGCCGAGCCGCGCTGGGCGCCGGGCTCCGACTCCGCGCTGCACGGCTGACACGACGCGCTTCTGCGACGTAAACTGCCGTCTATAGGTCGGCTCTGACCCATGGCCGTGACCCTCACACAGCTCGTGGCCTTCCTGACCGTGGTACGACGCGGTTCGGTGACCGCTGCGGCGGAGGAGCTCGTGGTGACCCAACCCTCGGTCTCGGCGGCGGTCTCCGCGCTCGAGCGCGAGCTGGGGGTCGCGCTCACCGAACGCGCCGGGCGCACGCTGCGCCCCACCGCCGCGGGCAAGGCCTACGCCGTCTACGCCGCCGACGTGCTCGGGCTGCTCGACCAGGGCGCGCGCTCGGCCAGGGCGGCGGCGGGACAGGAGGCCCGCTCCCTGCGGATCAGCGCCGTGACCACCGCGGGCGAGTACCTGCTGCCCCAGCTGATCCAGGCCTTCAGCGAGCGCCGTCCGGAGCTCGAGATCAGCCTCGATGTGGGCAACCGCGAGGTGGTGTTCCGGCGCCTCCTGGAGCACAAGGTGGACGTGGCCATCACCGGGCGCATACCCGATCCCGAGCGCATGACCGGCCACGACTTCGCGGACAACGAGTTCGTCCTCATCACCGCGGCGGCCGATCCGCTGGCCAAGCGGCGCTGGGTGGCGCTGGAGGAGCTGGCCACGCGCTCCTGGCTCGTTCGCGAGGAGGGCTCGGGCACGCGCACCCTCTGCCTCGAGTACCTCGCCGGCCGCGAGCTCGAGCCGAACGTGCTGACGCTCGGCTCCAACGGTGCGATCAAACAGGCGGCGCGCGCCGGTCTGGGCGTGGCGCTGCAGTCGGCGGCGGCCGTGGAGCTGGAGCTCGAGCTTGGCCTGCTGGCCACGATCTCTCCCCGCGGCGGCCTCCCCACCCGCCGCTGGCACGTGGTGCGCCCGGCCCTCGCGCCGCTGCGCGAGGAGGTGGAGGAGTTCATGGCCTTCTGCGGCTCGCCGGCGGGCCGTCGGGCGCTGCGGGCCTCCTAGACCGGCGCTCGGGCCGGCGCCGCGCGCCTCGTTGAGCACGGTCCTCCTCGGCGTCCCTCTCCCGATCCTCGCTGAGGCCCACCTCGGCGAACAGCAGGAGCAGCGCGCCTCCCAGGCCGGCAGCCACCAGCCCGATCATGATCGCCTCGCCGGCCACGCCGTCGATCAGGACGGCGCAGAGCACACCGGCCACCACCAGCCCCGCGAACGACCCATAGGCCAGGATGCGCGTGCGCGGGGACACGCACTGAAGGTACAGGCCGGCGTCTAGCCCGCTGTGGTGAGCGCCGGTGAGTCGGCCAGCACCGTGTCGAGCGCCTCCAGCACCGTATTAGCCGTATCCAGGTCGGCGTTGTGGCCCATCAGCCCGATGCGCCACATAGCGGGCGCCGATGGGCCAAGACCGCCGCCGATCTCGATCCCCTGCTCCAGCAGCATCCGTGACTGGATCAGCTTGCCGTCCACGTCGTCGGGCACCCGGACCGCCGTGAGGGGCGCGAGCTGGTGGGCGGGGTCGGCCAGCAGCTCGAATCCCCGAGCGCGAAGGCCGCTCTGGAGCCGCTCGGCCGCCTGCGAGTGGCGCGCCCAGCGCGCCTCCATGCCCTCTTCCAGCGCCAGTCGCAGCGCCTCGTGCAGCGCGTAGATGTGAAGGATGGGGGCCGTGTGGTGATAGACGGCTGGCCGGTCGACCCAGTAGCGCTCGAGCAACAGCAGGTCGAAGGAGAAGGGCACCGGGGTGGCGCGCGAGCGGATGCGCTCCAGCGCCGCTTCGGAGACCGCCACCGGAGACATGCCGGGCGGAGCCGCCAGGCACTTCTGGGTGCACGAGTAGGCGAAGTCGACTCCCCAGGCGCCGGCGTCCAGCTCCACGCCGCCCAGGGAGGTCACGCAGTCGGCCATCAGGAGCGTGGGCCGGTCGCGCATTGCCGCGCCCAGCTCGCGCAGCGGGTGCTCCACTCCGGTGGAGGTCTCGGCGTGGACCACCGCCAGCAGCCGGGAGTCGGGATGGCGGTCGAGCGCGTCGATGAGGCGCTCGTTCGGCACGGCCTCGCCCCAGTCGGCGCTCACCTCGACCACGTCGGCACCGCAGCGGCGCGCGATCTCGGCGATCCGCAGGCCGAAGTAGCCCGACTGCGCCACCACCGCCGTATCGCCCGGCTCGAGCAGGTTCGAGAGGCCGGCCTCCATGCCGGCGGTGCCGGTGCAGTGGAGCGGCAGCACGAGGCCGTCGGGCATGCGGTAGGCCTCGCGCAGCATGTCCACGACCTCGAGCAGGATCACGTGCAGGGCGGGGTCGAGATGGCCGAGCATCGGCCGCTGCATCGCCTCGAGCACGGACGGCGCGACGTTGGACGGCCCGGGGCCGCAGAGAAGTCGCTGGGGCGGATCGAGCAGGGGCAGTTCGCGCTTCATCGCCCCAGCGTGCCTGAGGGTGGCCTGGCGTGCAACCTAAGACTTTTGCGCAAGACCACGGCGAACATCTATGTATCGAGAGCGGCGAACCATCTAGACGAATTTGTCTATTTGGGCTTGCTCGTTCGGCCGAGTGCCGCTCTACTGGTCCGACGATGACCAAGACCAGGCTCCACCGCAGCGAGCTCGCCGTGCCGGGAAGCAACGTCCGCATGCTCGAGAAAGCGCCCTCCCTGGGCGCCGATGTGGTGATGCTCGACCTGGAGGACGCGGTGGCTCCGGACGACAAGGAGCAGGCGCGAATCAACATCATCGACGCGCTGCGTGAAGAGGACTGGTCGCGCTGCTCGGTGTCCGTGCGCATCAACGGTCTCGACACGCACTACTGCTACCGCGACGTGGTCGACGTGATCGAGCAGGCCGGCGAGACGGTCGACGCGATCGTGATCCCCAAGGTGAGCTGCGCGGGCGACGTGCACCTGGTGGCCACGCTGCTCACCCAGATCGAGGACGCCATGGGCTTCGAGCGCCGCGTCGGCCTCGCCGTGCTGATCGAGACGGCGATCGGGATGGTCAACGTGGACGAGATCGCCACCGCCTGCCCGGAGCGCATGGAGGCGATGATCTTCGGGGTGGCGGACTACGCGGCGTCGATCCAGAGCCACACGGCCTCGATCGGCGGCGTGGACCCCGACTACTCGGTGCTCACCGACTCCAACGGCTCGCCCGACCGCGACCGGCACTGGGGCGACCAGTGGCACTACCCGCTGGCGCGGATTGCGGTGACCTGCCGAGCGCACGGCCTGCGCCCGATCGACGGCCCGTTCGGGGATTTCACCGATCCCGACGGGTACCTCGCCGCGGCCCGGCGCTCCGCGGTGCTGGGCTACGAGGGCAAATGGGCGATCCACCCCTCGCAGATCGAGCTGGCCAACGAGGTCTACACGCCTTCGCCGCGGCTGGTGGAGCGCACGAGGCGCATCGTCGAGGCGATGAGGGAGGCGACGGCGCAGGGGAAGGGCGCGGTGTCGCTCGACGGCCGCCTGATCGACGCGGCCTCGATCCGGATGGCCGAGAACCTGCTCTCGAAGCTCGGCCAGATCGAGGCACGTCAGGCGCAGCTGGACGGCGGGGACGCGACCGCCCCGCGGGCGGTGGGGCAATGACCTCCGGCGAGCCGCTACGGCTTCCCGGAGCGCTCCTCCAGGAGATCTGCAGGGTTCTCCTCCCCGCTTACGGGGCTGCGCGCCGCGAGCCGGAGCGCATGGGAGTGCTCACCACGGCCTGCCTGGAGCGCGGCACGGCCAACGGGCACCTGCAGCGTCCGGGCGACACCACGCTCTTCATCACCGACACCGAGAACGCGTCGGACGTGCTCTGTGCCCTGTGGATCGCCCGCCGCTGCGGGCTCTTCCAGCCCGGGTCGAGCACGGCCGAGGCGTCCGGCAAGCGCTCGCACCTGGAGATCGTCCCCTCCTTCGCGGCGGATGTGTCCGCGCAGGCGGCAGCCACGGCGATGGCGAGCCTCTACGCCAACGCCGCCTTCCGGCGCCATCTCGAGGCGCGCGGCCGCGCGCACATGATGGAGCTGGCGGCCGCAGCCTGACGAGTCTGGCGGCTAAGGCAGCTCGGGCAGGCCGGCCAGCCAGGCGCTGCGCCCGCCGGTCTCGTCCCACAGCACCGGGAAGAACGACTCGTCGAGCGACAGGTCTCCACGACGCCGGTAGCGCGAGTAGATCGGGTCCGCGTTCTCGGGGTGGAAGCGGGCCTCCACCGGCACCATGTGGGTCACGAGCGCCCGGCGCTCGACGGTGGCCTCGTTGGGACCCGAGCCGTGGAAGGTCCAGCCGTGGTGGAAGGCCGCCCCGCCGGCCTCCACGACCACCGGCACGCGCTCGGGCTCGACTCCGTCCGGCGTGGCGCCCGCGACCGGGGCGAGCCAGTCCTCGGGCGCGTGGAAGCTGCCGCGGTCGGGCGGTGTCTTGGGCCACAGATGCGATCCCCGCACGTGCTCGACGGTGCCACCGCCGGCCTGCGTGTCGTCGAGGGCCACCCAGCAGGTGATCATCTCCTGGGGGACGAGGTAGCCGGCGTACGAGGCGTCCTGGTGCATGCCGAGCGAGCGGGCGCCGGGCGGCTTCCACAGACAGTTGTCCTGCACCATGCGGGCGCCGCGGTAGCCCATGAGCCTGGACGCAATCCGGCCCACGCGCTCACTCAGCACCTGGGCGGCGATCAAGTCGTCGGAGCGCCAGCCGTTGCAGATCTGGCGGGTGCGGTCTTCGGGGTCGCGGCCCTGCTTCCAGTTGACCTCGTCGGGGGCGATCCCGGTGGCGTAGTCCTCCTCGAAGAGCGCGGCGAAGCGGTCGCGCAACACGTCGATCGAAGGCTTCGAGAGGAAGCCCTTGTCGAGAATCAGGAAACCGTCGCGGCGGAAGCTCTCCACCTGCTCGTCGCTCACGTCCCGAACGAGATCCTGTTCAGCGGACACGGCAGCCACCGGAGTCGAGGCTACCATCGCCGCCGATGACGGATCTGCCCCGGCAACCGCTCGCGGAACTGCTCGACGAACTGGGGTCGGCCAGCCCGGCTCCCGGCGGCGGATCGGGAGCGGCGCTCGCATGCGCGCTCGGCGCGGGGCTGGTGGAGATGGCGATGCGCATCGAGCTGCGCCGTGGCGAGAATGCGGTCCTCACCGAGGAGGGGCTCGAGCGCGTGGCCGGGCTGCGGCGGCACGCGCTCGACCTGGCCGAGGCCGAGCTGTCCGCGTACGCGCCGGTGCTCGAGGCCCGGCGGATGCCGGCGGGCGACCCGGCCCGCGCCGCACGTATAGACGAGGCACTCGACGAGGCCAGCCTCGGCCCGCTCGACATCGCCGAGACTGCGGCCGAGGTGGCGGAGCTGGGCGAGCGCGTGGCCGGGGTGGCCGACGCGGCGGTCCGCGGCGACGCCGTTACGGGGGTGATCCTCGCCGAGGCCGCAGCGGCCGCCGCCACGGGACTGGTCGAGGTCAACGCGGGCGACCGATCCTCTGCGGCCGCTGCGGTTTCCGCACGAGCGGCGGCCTCCCGGGCTGCCTCGGCCCGCGGGCGGGCGACGGGAAACCAGCACTAGCCGCGCGGGTCGGGCGCGCGGCCGCGGCCCCGGCGCGGCGACAGGTCGTCCTGAGCGGAGGGTGACTGAGACTCGGCGAACGCGGCCACTGCCGCGAACACCCGGCCGCCGACGCCGAAGCGCGGCGTCCGGCCCGCCAGCGCCGCCGGGGTCAGTCGCTTCACGGACGAGGACAGCAGCACCTCGTCGGCCGCGGCCAGGCGCTCGAGCGTGATCGTCTCCTCCTTGGCCACCAGCCCCTCGGGCGGCCGGGCCAGCAGGCGCGCCCGGACGCTGCCCGGCAGCTGCCGGCCGTCGAGCGGAGGGGTCACCAGAGAATCGCCCTCCACGATCCATACGTTCGCCTGGGCCGCCTCCAGCACCTCGCCGTCGAGGTCCACGAGCAGCGGCAGCGCACCCAGCCGTTCCTCGAGCCGGGCCAGCAGCCGCCGGTCGGTCCACTTGTGCTCGCCCAGCCCGCCGGGCAGCAGGGCCGGCGCGAGCTCAACCGCCTTCGGGGCGCCGGCCGCGGCGGACGGCAGGGCCTGGCCCTCCACGTCGATCGCCGCCTCCGCCCCCTCGCCCGGGCGCACCCGGACCCGCAGCCGGGCGTGCGGGTGCGCGGCCGCGAGCTCGAGGATCGATCTCTCGAGCTCGCCCGGAAGCTCCAGTCCGTAGAGCGCTCGCGCGCTCGCGCGCAGCCGGGTGAGGTGGAAGTCGAGGTCGAGCACATGCCCCGCGCTCGCCCGCATGGTGGAGAAGACGCCCAGCCCGGGATCGGGCCGGTCCGCGCTCCCGTCGAGGGCGCGCGGGGGGCTGAGCACCGGCTGCGGGAGATCGCCGGCGGGCGGGATCACGCGGCCGCCCGCTGCCTCCACCACGGGCCTGGCCTTCAGGAGCGACTCCTCCAGCTCGGCCCGTGGGTCCGACCCGGCTGTGATGCCGCCGCCCGCGCCGAGCCAGATCCGGTCGCCGTGTATCTCGAGTGTCCTGATCGCCACGTTCAGCTCCAGCCCGGCCACCGGGCTCGCGAATCCGATCGCGCCCGTGTACGCCTCCCGCCCGGTGGACTCGAGCTCGGCGATCACGCGCATGGTCTGGATCTTGGGCGCCCCGGTGACCGAACCGGGAGGAAAGGTGGCGCGCAGGAGGCCGGCGTCCCCGACCTCCGGGCGCAGCGTGCCGGCCACCGACGACACGAGGTGCCAGACCCCCGGGGCCGGCCGCGGGGCCGTGAGCTCCGGCACCGACACGGAGCCGTACTCGCACACGCGCCCCAGGTCGTTGCGCATCAGGTCGACGATCATCACGTTCTCGGCTCGGTCCTTGGCCGAGCCGGTGAGCAGCTCCCGGCCCGCGGCGTGGCGAGGAGCGGTGCCCTTGATCGGCTCGCTCAGCACCTCGCGGCCGCGCCGGCGCAGGAACAGCTCGGGCGACATGCTCACCAACGCGCCCCAGGGTCCGCGCAGGTAGGCGGCGTGACGGGGGCGCAGCTCGCCCGCCGCGCGCGTGAACAGGTCCGCCGGGTTGCCCTCCACGCGGCCCTCCAGGCGCAGGCAGATATTGGCCTGGAAGATCTCGCCGGCGGCGATGCGCTCGCGGCACTCGGCCACGGCCTGCACATGGCCGGCCGCGCCCGGGGGCGTGAAACCGAAGCCGCTCACCCACACCGGGCGGTCGCGCACGCCCGCCGACAGCCGGCCCGATAGACGGGCCAGCCGCTCCTTCAGCCAGCCTTCTCGCGCGCCGGTCCAGAGCGCCTCGAACCACCACTGGCCGGTCTCGTCGAGGCGGAGCAGGTGGTCGTAGAAGGCGAGCGCGAAGGCCGGCAGCGGCGCGGGCCGGGGCGGAGGTGGCGGTACCGGCTCGACGGTCGCGCCGAGCGAGTAGCCCAGGTAGCCGAACCAGCCGCCGCCCACGGCGTCTTCCGCTTCCGACTCGCCCTCGATCTCGGGCTGCTGGTCGAGCAGGGCGAAGGGATCATCCGTCGCGCCACCGACGGCGAGCGGCTCCGAGCCCACCAGCGCACCGCCTCCGGCCCACGCGCCGGTGAGGGCGAACGGCCGGGCGTCGCCGCGGACCAGGAGCGCGCCGCGGTGCGCGGGAACGCTTCCCTCGAGCGGGATTCTGACCAGTCGGGCGCGACGTGGGGGGCTCATGCGAGCGGGCTGATTGTACCTATTTGTCCTTTATCGGACCGAGCTCACCGGCGCGGCCCGGCTGCGAGAGGCCGGTGGGGCGGACGGCCGCGCCGCCGGCGTGGCGGCGGCCACGAAGCGCATGAGGGCGGGAGCGCCGGTCTGCTCCGAGAGCTCGAGCACGGGCGGCTCGTGCTCGGCGAGCCAGCCGGCGACGATACGCACCTCGTCGATCTCGGTGACGGGGATGACCGTCCGCCCGGGCGGACGCGCCAGCGCCTCCGCCGTGCGCCGCGCAAGCTCGGTGGGACCGGGGAGAGGACCCCAGTCCACCAGGCGCCCCTTGACGATCCAGAACGCATCGAAGCGGTCCTTGACCGGGTGGCGGGCCAGCGCGAGGCGCGGCGCCGCGTGGGTGGCGCGCAGCACCCCGTCGAGGCGGTCGATCACCCACGCCAGCCGCTCCTTGCGGCGCAGCAGCGCGGCGGCCCGCTCGTAGCGGCGCCCCAGCGCGGCCTCGCGCATGCGGCGGTCGATCTCCTCGATCACCCGCTCGCCCGCGCCCGGCTCCTCGAAGTGGGCCAGGGCGAGATCCACTTGACGCCGGTACGCGTTGGGGTCGAGGTCGCCGAGGCAGGGGGACACGCAGCGTCCCATCTGACCGTACGCCGAGGGATGTTCGCGCAGCTTGAGCTTCCTCCCGCAGTGGCGCAGCCGGTAGAGGGACGTGAGCTGGTCGGCCAGCTCCGAGGCCAGCGCGCGGCTGCCGAGCGGACCCACGTTCACCGCGTTCCCCGGGGCAGGTTCGGAGGCCACCTCGAGCACCGGGTAGGGAATGTCGAGCCGGCAGCGCAGGTAGCAGTAGCGCTCTGTGCGCTTGAGCTTCTTGTTCCCGGGCGGCTTCCACTCCTTGATCAGCCGGTTCTCGAGCACCAGCGCACCGAGCTCCGAGTTGGTGGGCCGGTAGTCCACGATCTCCGCCCGCTCGGTCCAGCCGGCGGGAGCGCAGAAGTGTGCCCGGGCGCGGGTGCGCAGTGACACGGACTTGCCCACGTAGAGCGGCTTCCCATTTTCGTCGCGGAACACGTAGACGCCGGGGTCGTCGGGCAGCGTGGAGAGATCGGGGCGCTGATCCGGCGGGATCCGCTCGGACGGCTCCGTCTTGCGCGCCCGGCGCCGCGAGCGCAGCAGGTTCACCGCCTCACCGACCGTCGCGGCGTTGGCGCACAGCCGGGGAAAGAGCGCGCAGAACACACGCGCGCACGTGAGCGCGTCGGGCAGCGCGCGGTGAACCTCGGTGACCTCGATTCCGAGCGAGTCGGCCAGCGACGCGAGCCCGCGCCTGCGCACCAGCGGCGCGAAGCGGCGGGCCAGCGTGACGGTGCACAGCGACGGGGGCGAGGGCCAGTCGAGGTCGAGGCGCTCGCAGGCCTGGCGCAGAACCCGCAGGTCGAAGCGCGAGTTGTGCGCCACGATCACCCGGCCTTCGAGCAGCTCGACCAGCTCGGGGAGGACCTCCTCCGGCGGCGGTGCTCCGTCGACCATCCCCTGGGTGATGCCGGTGAAGCGCTGGATGCCCCGCGACAACGGCCGTTCCGTCCGGACCAGGGAGTCGAATGTCTCGTGCAGTTCGCCTCCACCCACGAGCACGGCGCCCACCTCGGTCATCTCGCAGAGGTCGCCGCCGAGCCCGTTGGTCTCGGTGTCCACGGCCACGAACTCGGCCGGCGCGAGCGGTTGCGCGAGTAGGGACACGAACGACCGATGCAACTCCTCGGGTCGGACGGATTGACGTATCGCTTGCCCCGGTGCGCTCCGCTCATGCGGCGCCACGCGATCGGCGTGGTCCGATCGGCTGGGGAGGGGAGCTGCCGGGTAGGGGGTTCCTGCAGTTCCGTCCGGGATATGGACGCTTCTGCAGGGACCCCTTCGAGAGCCCTCTTTGTTGCCGATCGGACCACGTCGGATGTTTCGCACGCGATCGAGCGGAGCGCACGACCTACTGGGGCGAAGCCGTCCACCCCGCCGCTTAGCCTCGAACGATGGCCCGATCCGCCACCGTCTTTGCCTGCTCCTCCTGCGGCCACGAGAGCCCCAAGTGGCACGGCCGCTGTCCGGGCTGCGGCGAGTGGAACACGCTCGCTGAGGAGACGCGCTCCGCCGCACCGGCCCGCCGGGGCGGCGGCAGCGCGGGCACGAGGCGCTCCGCACGCGCGCTCGAGCCGGTGCCGCTCGGCCAGGTGCGCGCGCCGGCCGTCGAGCGCATGACCACCGGCATCGGCGAGCTCGACCGCGTGCTCGGCGGAGGCCTCGTGCCGGGCTCGCTGGTGCTGATCGGCGGCTCTCCCGGGATCGGCAAGTCGACGCTCACCACCGATGCCCTCGGCAACCTGGCCGCCTCCGGGCGCAAGGTGCTCTACGTGTCAGGGGAGGAGTCGGCGGCTCAGGTCAAGCTGCGGGCGCAGCGCCTCGGGCCGGCCGCGCTGAGCGTGCCGATCGTGGCCGACACCGACCTCGACGCCGTGCTGGCCACCATCGAGGCGGAGCGGCCCGAGGTCTGCGTGGTCGACTCGGTGCAGGTGCTCTACGACCCGGCCCTGTCGGGCAGCCCAGGCTCGGTGGGCCAGGTCCGCGAGGTCGCCGGGCGCCTGATGCGGATGGCCAAGGAGCGCGCCGTGGCGGTGGTGCTCGTGGGGCACGTGACCAAGGAGGGCTCGCTGGCGGGTCCACGCGTGCTCGAGCACCTGGTGGACTGCGTGCTCTCCTTCGAGGGTGAGCGCGAGCGCACCTACCGAACGCTGCGGGCGCTCAAGAACCGCTTTGGCTCCACCAACGAGGTCGGCGTGTTCGAGATGCACGAGCGCGGCCTCGTGGAGGTGGAGGACGCGAGCGCCCGCTTCGTCACCGAGGCCACGCACGCGCCCGGATCCGTGGTGCTGTGCGCCATGGAGGGCTCCCGTCCGCTGCTCGTGGAAGTACAGGCCCTCGTGGCGCCGAGCGAGCTGGTGCCGCCGCGCCGGGTGGCCAACGGGGTGGACCGCAACCGCCTCGCGCTGGTGCTCGCGGTGCTGGCTCGCCACGGCGGCGCCTCGCTGGGCGGCAGCGACGTGTTCGTGTCGGTGGCCGGCGGGGTCAGGGTGGACGAGCCGGGGGCGGACCTGGCCGTGGCCCTCGCGCTGGTCTCTGCGGCCAAGGGATTCGAGCTGGGTTCCGGACAGCCGCTGGCGGCCTTCGGGGAGCTGGGTCTAACCGGCGAGCTGCGGCACGTCGGTCACGCCGACCGGCGCATCGCCGAGGCGCGCAAGTTCGGGCTGCGGGAGGTGCTGCATCCGCGCGACGGGCTCACCACCCTGCGCCAGGCGCTGGCCGTGACGCAGGTCAGCGCCCGCTCTGCTGCTTGACCCCCTCGACCTTCCCCGAGTTGGCGTTTATCCGGACGACAGCGAGCTTGCGGAAGGTGTTCTCCACCCGGCCCGGCACGGACAGCGAGACCACCCAGTAGGGCTTCGAGGTGATTCCCTGGCGCAGGAACCGGATCTGCGTACGCTGCGGCGTGAAGTCCACCTGCTGCTCCGCCTTGGCGACGGCCTGGTCCTTGTCGACGCGGACGGACGCCTTCTGGCAGGTCTGAGCAACCACGAACGCGACCACCAGCACGGCCACGATCACGCCAGCGCGCAGCCAGGTGGGTCCGCCCCCCGTGAGCGGGGTTCCCCAGCGGCCGACCTTCGCGTCGGCGGCGGGTGTCACGGGCTCGGTGTGGGGCTCAGACGGTGGGACGGAACTCGGTGCCGATGTTCGTGAACAGCACGATCACCAGGACCACGATGACACAGATGATCGAGAGCGCGAGCATGGCCACCTCGAAGCCCTTGACGTGCGTCTGGAGGGGCGGGAACTCGATCTGCCGCTTGCTGCTTCCGTTGTCGATCATTGACTGTCTCCCACTCCTCCGGGCTGCGGTGGCCCGCCCGCTGCGCGCCCACCTCGCGATGCCACCACCGCCTGCACCAAGCGGCGGTTCTCGTACACGACCCAGGCGACGAGCACCGCCACCATCACCACGATTCCGAGCCAGGTGACGATGTAGTAGATGGTCTCCGCGCCGGTACCGTCCTCACCGTACGTGGACCCCGGCATGAAGGTGCCGAAGCCCGCGCAGTCTTGAAAGTTGTTCTGAAGGATGAAGTCGGCGGTGTCGTCGACACGCGCCGCCTCCGAGCCCGCGCCGTGCGTTATGCAGTCAGGGGCGCTGTTGATGATGGCCGGCATCTAGAGCACCTCCTCTCTCGATCGTTCAAGGACCGCCAAAGCTTTGACCGGTGTCCCGTCAGGCTCGACGAGCTCTTCCTCGGCAACGGCCACCTCGGGCAGATACAGGTTCGGCTCGTACTCCGCAACGTCGAGGCCCATGAGCTCGACCTCGGGCGGCACGCGCAGGATGTTCAGCTTCTTCATCACGAAGGAGGCGACCCATCCGGACAGGAAGCCGAGCGGCAGGAACGTGGCCATCCCGATCAGCTGGCCGCCGATCGAGCTGTCGACGTTGTTGACCCCGGTGGGGTAGCCGGCCGCAAAGACGCCGACCCAGAGCAGGCCGAGGAAGCCCATCCCTCCGTGCACGGCCACGGCGCCGACGGCGTCGTCCACGCGCATCTTCGTCTCGATCCAGGTGCCCATGTAGACCGCGATCGCCGCGCTCCCCATGGAGATCAGGTAACCGAGCGTCGGCGAGTAGACGTCGGCGCCCGCGGAGACGCTGATCACGCCGGCGAGGCCGCCCGAGACCGTCCAGAACGGGTCACCCCGAGAGGCGAAGTAGCCCCCGGTGAAGCCGCCCGCGAAGCCCATCGTGATGATCATCGCGATCGAGCCGAGCGTGGTTGGGCTCAGGTAGATGTTCGCCCAGCCCGGGAAGGTCGTCGACGCGATCACGAGACACGCCGCGTAGAAGGCGTAGAAACCCGTGAAGATCAGCATCAGCCCGAGCAGGGTCATGTGCAGGTTGTGGGGCCTGAACTGCCTCGCCAAGCCTTCCCTCGTGTACTTGCCTATTCGCGGCCCTAGGTTGAAGAGCACGCCGAGGGTGAAGGCGCCCGCCACGCCGTGCACGACTCCGGACGCGATCGAGTCGTGGAACCCGAAGCGCAGCGTGAGCCAGCCGCCGGCGCTCCAGCCCCAGGCCGCGTCCAGGATCCACACGGCCGAGCCGAGAATGCACGCGAGGACCAGGTACGCCGACAGCCGAGCGCGCTCGATGATCGCGCCGGACATGATCGAGGCGGTGGTCCACGAGAAGAGCAGGAAGGCCAGGAAGAAGACGAGGTTGATGTTGTTGGTCAGGTTCGGGCCGAAGGTGTCGGACCAAGGGATCCCGCCCTGGCAGGCCGCGGCGGTGAAGTCGCTCGAGTTCGGGCCGATCGGCAGGCCGGGCTGGTTGCAGTTGTAGATCCACCAGCCGAAGTAGTAGAAGGTCGGCGTGACGACGGCGATCGTGAGGATGTTCTTCATCGCCGTGGCGAGCGCGTTCTTCTTGCGCGCTATGCCGGTCTCGTACGACATGAAGCCCGCGTGGATGAGCCACATGAGTACGACCGTGAAGAAGTAGAACTGCTCGCCCAGGATCGCGCTGTCGAGCGTCTGAGACTCCACCGGTGCGGCGTCCTTGAGGCTGTCAACCTGCGCAATGACGAAGTCGAGCATCCGATCCTCCCGGCCCGGCGCACGCGTTGGCGCGCGGGGCACTCAAGAGACTGCAGTTAGCGGCACCTGCCTGCGCGCGACGGTAGTTCGGCTTGGCGCGCGCTGCAATGTGACTAACACACAGGCTTCCTCGCCCACGAGTGTGGGATGCTCACATAGGGTCGCCGAGCGACCGGGGCTACGATCACCGCCACGGAAAGGAAGGCTCGCTTGACTGTCTCACGGGTGACCGACAGCGGGGATGCCCTCGCCCGCGTCCGGCGCGAGAACGAGACGCTCTACGCGGTCATCGAGACCGTCTCGTCGTCACTCTCCCTCGACCGGGTGCTGGCCGGCTTCGTGGAGATCGCCACCGACGCCACCAGCTGCCACGCCTGCTTCGTCTACTTCCTCGAGGGAGAGCGGCTGGTGCTGCGCGCCGCCTCGCCGCGCTACTCGAAGCTGGTGGGCGCGCTGGAATGGGGAGTGGACGAGGGGCTGACCGGCTGGGTGGCGCGCACTCGCACTCCCGAGTTCATCCGCGAGAAGGCGCTCGAGGACCCGCGCATGAAGTACGTGCCCGAGCTCGACGAGGAGCGCTTCCAGTCGATGGTGGCCGTGCCACTCCTGTACCGCTCCGGCGCGGTGATCGGTGTGGTGGTGCTCCACACCGAGGCGCCGCGCGAGTTCGACGACGAGGTCCTGAACTTCCTCGTCCACACCGCGTCGCTGGCGGCGGGGGCGATCGAGAACGCCCAGCTCTACGAGGAGACGCGCCGGCGCGTGGACGCGCTCACCACTCTCACCCGGCTGAGCCAGGCGCTCGCGGCCGTCACGCTGCGCGAGGACCTGCACGACGCGGTGACCCGTGGGGCTCGAGAGCTGCTGGGGGCGGACTCCTGCCAGATCTGGCGGCTCGACCAGGAGGCCGACGAGCTCGTGCTCGCGGCAGCCGACCCGCCGGAGCCCGCCGGGTCGAGCCCGCGGCCGGGACGGGCAGCTCTGCTCCTCGACATGGTGCGGCGCGAGCAGCGCAATGGGCGCAATCAGGCCACGCGCGGGGACCTGGACGGAGGCGAGCGTCTGCTCGTCGCTCCATTGGCCGCCGGGGACGAGCAGCTCGGCCTGCTCTGCTGCGCGGTGACCGGAAGGGGCTTCGGCGAGGATGCCGGCGAGCTGCTGGGCGCGGTGGCCAACCAGACTGCGGTGGGACTTAAGAAGGCCGAGCTGATCGAGCGGCTCACCGCCGAGAACATCGTCAAGGACATGTTCGAGGCCCTGGCGGCGGGCTCGGTCCAGACGGCCGAGGCCAAGGCGATCGAGGCGCGCTGCGACCTCAGCCGCCCCCACGTGTTCGTGCACGCGACCCGGGCTCCGGCCGCGGGGGCCGACGAGGCGCCCTGGCCGGACCTCGCTTCTGCACTCCAGTCGCGGCTGCGCAGGCTCTACCGGCGCGCGTTCTTCGACGCGCGACACGACGCGCTGCGCGCGCTCGTGCCGCTGCCGGCCCTGGACAAGGGCGCGGGAGAGCAGCTACGCCGCTCGTGCGAGGACCTCGGCGACGACCTGTCGCTGAACATCGGACTCTCGGACGTGGACCGCGGCGCCGCGGGAGCGCGGCGCCGGATGCGGGAGGCCGCGGACGCCGCGCGCATCGGCCGCTCGCTGGCGGCCGGGGGCGGCGCCGTCTCCTACGACCGGCTGGGCGCGTACCGCTACCTCGTGAACCTCGAGCTCGACGAGGCGCCCCGTGATCGCTACGGGCAGGCTGTGGCCGCCCTGATCGACTACGACCGCGCACGCAACGCGCGCCTGGTGGACACGCTCGAGCGCTATCTCGCCGCGCGCTGCAGCGTGGCCGCCAGCGCCCGCGCGCTCTACATCCACCCCAACACCGTGCGCCAGCGGCTCGAGCGCATCCAGCAGGTCACGGGGCTCGACCTGCAGGAGGAGGATCTGCTGTCGCTAGAGCTCGCGCTGAAGGTCGCCCGGCTTCAGCGCGTGCGCGAGGAGCCGGGCCGGTGAGCGCTCTCCGCGCTGCGCCGGCGCCGGCGCGCCGTGAGCCAGATCCAGAACCCTGCGAAGCCCAACAGGTTGGTGAGGAACACGAGCAGCACCCACCACGCCTTCACGAGGAAGGGCTCGTCCTCCTTGCGCACCTCGATCGCCGTCAGGTAGCACATAACCAGCAGCGCTACGAGCAAGATCAACGGCAACTGCTGCGTGAGCAGGAAGAGCAGCACGAGAGCCACCATATACGCGGCGGCGGCCCGGGCGGGCGCTGTTGACGATCCGGACCAAGCTCTACCTGGCCATCCTGCTGACGGTGGTTGGACCGATGGTCACGATCGCCGTGGCGCTCAACGGGATGGATCGGTTGGGCGACCGCTTCGACGAGGTTCAGGACCGCTCCGCCCGGCGGGCACTCGCGCTCGACCTGAAGTTCGGCGTGACCGACGTGAACGGCTGGCAGACCGCTTGGGGCTACGACGACGGTCTCTCGCGGCCCCGCTTCGAAAGCGCCGTGGCCGACTTCCGGCGTGACCTGCGAAGGGCGGATGAGGCCTTCACCGGCCCGCGGGAACGGTCCCTGCTGCGCGAGCTCGAAGCGAACTTCGGCGACTTCATGCGGCTCGACGCCGTGGCGTGGACCGCCCTCGAGCGTGGCCGTGAGAACGTGACCAAGCGGATCCTCCTCGGCCCTGAGATCGAGAACTTCGAGGCCACGGCCGGCACGGCCGAGCGGCTCGCCCGCTATCAGGAGCAGCGGGAGGGGGCACCGAGGCCCAGTTCGACGACGAGCGCGACGACGCTCGCAAGCGCCTGGTGGCCGTGGCGCTCGGCGCGGTGATCGTGATCGTGCTCCTTCTCCTCACCGCCAACGACCTCGCCCGCATGGCGCTCGAGGGGGAGCGGCTCCGCCGCGAGCCCCCGCAATGACCGACGACGTCCTCCTCACACTGAGCCTGCTGCTGATGGCCGCGCTCGTGGCTCGCCTGTTGTCCTCGCTCATACCGGTACCGGAGATCCTGATGCTGGTGGCGATCGGCGCCGCGCTCGGCTCGTACGGCCTGGACGTGATCGACGTGCCCTTCGAGTCGCTCGGCGCCCAGCTGATCTTCACGCTCGGGGTGTCGATCATCCTCTTCTACGGCGGGCTCAACCTCTCGCTGCCGGTGCTGCGCAAGGTGTGGGTGGGCCTCGGGCTCCTGGTGGTGCCCGGCGTGGTTCTCACCGCAGTCGTGGTCGGGGCGGCGGCCTACCTGGTGTTCGACCTGCCCTGGTCGGCGGCGCTGCTGGTGGGTGCGGTGCTCTCGCCCACCGATCCGGCCATCCTGATCCCGCTGTTCGTCAGATCGCGGGTGAGGGCCAAGGTGGCTCAGACGGTGGTGGCCGAGTCGGCGTTCAACGACCCCACCGGGGCCGCGCTCGCCTTGGCGCTTGCCGGCATCGTGCTCACCGGCGACAACTCGATAGGGGCGCCGGTCTCCGAGTTCGCGGTCGACCTCGCAGTGAGCACCGTGATCGGGATCGTGGCCGGCATCGTCCTGGCCGCCGCTGTTTCGAGCAACCGGGCCGGCATCTGGCGTGAGAGCGCGGCGATCGCCGTGCTGGCCGTGGTCACGATCAGCTTCTTCTCGCTCGACACGGCCGGTGGCAGCGGCTACCTCGGTGCCTTCCTGGCCGGCCTGATCGTGGGCAACATGGAGGAGCTCGGGCTGTCCCTGCACGGCTCGCACGAGACCGAGATACGCGAGTTCGCCTACAACCTCGCCGACCTGGTCACGCTGATCGTGTTCGTGGTGCTGGGGGCCAACATCCCGTTCGACGCAGTGGCAGACAACCTCCTACCGGCACTGGCCGTGCTTGCAGTGCTGCTGCTGGTGGCCCGGCCGCTCACCGTGTTGGCCTGCCTTCTGCCCGACCGCGGCGGCCGCTGGGAGCGCAACGAGATCATCTTCATCTGCTGGACGCGTGAGACCGGGGTGATCCCCGCCGCGCTCGTGGGTGTCCTCGCCGGGCTCGGGGTGCCCTACAACGACGTCTTCGCGAGCGTGGTGGCGCTGGCCATCGTGCTCACGCTGCTCGTGCAGGCCGTCCCGGCGCGCTGGCTGGCTGAGCGGCTCGGTCTACTCGAGCCGCGCGAACGGGCGATCCAGGGAGCGTTTGGGCAGGAGGCCGCCTAGAACAGCTGGAGGTAGCGGTCGACCTCCCACTGGGTCACCTGGTTGTGCCACTCGTTGAACTCGTCCTGCTTGATCTTCACGAAGTAGTCGATGTAGTCCTCACGTCCGGTGTTGCCGAGCGCCTTGCGCAGCACCTCGCAGCCCTCCAGCTCGCGCGTCGCGTCGAGCAGGTTGGCCGGCAGCAGCTCCACGCCCAGCTCCTCGCGGCGTTCCTCGGTCAGCTCGTGCAGGTTGAGCTCGGTGGTGGGCTCGCCCGGATCGAGCCCGCGCTCGATGCCGTCGAGCCCGGCGGCGAGCACTGCCGCGGCCGCGAGATAGGGATTGCAGGAGCCGTCGACCGTGCGGTCCTCCACGCGGCCGGGCGCGGGCACGCGCAGCATCTGGGTGCGGTTGTTGTAGCCGTAGCTCACGAACACCGGCGCCCAGCTTGAGCCGCTGCGCGTGCCCACCACGAGGCGCTTGTAGGAGCTCACCGTCGGTGCGGTCACGGCGATGTAGGCCTTGGCGTGTGCCTTCAGCCCACCGATGAACTGGTAGGCCTCGTCCGACAGGCCCAGCCCGCGCGGGTCGTCCGCGGGATCGCGCTCGAACACGTTCTTGCCGTCGTGCCACAGGCTCATGTGGAAGTGGCAGCCGTTGCCGGTGAGGTGGGAGAACGGCTTGGGCATGAAGGTCGCCATCAGGCCGCGCTCCTGGGCCAGCGACTCGACCATGTAGCGGAAGAAGATCGCGCGGTCACAGGTGGTGAGCGCGTCGGCGAAGTCGAAGTTCTGCTCGAACTGGCCGTTGGCGTCCTCGTGGTCGGTGGCGTAGTTGTCCCAGCCGAGTTCCGTGATGTAGCGCGAGACCTGCGAGACGAAGTCGAGGTTGCGCGTGAGCGCGCGCATGTCGTAACAGGGCTGGTCGAGGGTGTCGAGCGGGTCGGCGAGCTCGATCGTGCCGTCCTCGGCGAGCCGCACGAGGAAGTACTCGAGCTCGGCGCCGAGCATGAACTCGTAGCCGAGTGAGCGCGCGCGCTCGAGCTGCCTGCGCAGGATGGTGCGGGGGCAATAGAGCCACTCTTCGCCCTCGACGGTCACGTCGCACGCCATGCGGGCCACGCCCGGCCGCCAGAGAAGCGGCGTGTACGAGCGGACGTCCGGGATCGCCGCGATGTCCGGGTCGTTGGGGTTCTGCCCGATCGCGCCGGCAGCGAAGCCGGCGAAGCCCGCGCCGTCCTCGAGCAGCCCGTCGAGGTGCCGCGACGGGACCAGCTTGGCGTTGGGCTTGCCGTGCATGTCCACGAACTGCGCGAAGATGAACTCCACGTCGTTCTCACGGATGTGGCGCTCCACGTCCTCGCGGGAGGCCGGCGCGGTGAATGGCTGGCTCATGGGCGCAAAGTATCCCCTGCGTTGCAACCGGCCAATGTGGACTCGAGACATGTTTGGCCCGCCGTGGATGTGAGAGCGCACAGTGTGGAGAGCACACACACGCTCAAGACGAATTGTGCTCAGCGCCCCATACGCCCGAGTGTGTGCCCTGCCTACACTCGGTTGTCCATGTGCGGGATAGCGGGTCTCTTCTCAAAGTCGCAACTGGTGAGCGACAGCCTCGGCCGTCACCTCGGCGACATGCTGCTGCAGCTCGGCGACCGCGGTCCCGACAGCGCCGGCGTGGCCATCTATCGCGAGCCGGCGCCACCGGGCTCCTGCAAGGTGACTCTGCACACTCCTGAGCCCGGCTACGACTGGCCGGGCGTGCGCGCGGCGCTGGCGGACGCGTTCGGGGCGGGCGAGATCGAGGTACGGGCCAGCCACGCCGTGGTGGTCGTGGAGAGCGACGCCGCCGCCGCCGTCGGCTGGCTCGGTGAGCGCTATCCGGAGCTGCGCGTGATGAGCGCGGGGGAGGCCATCGAGATCTACAAGGAGGCCGGCCATCCCGCGCAGTTCCTCGAGCGCTTCGCCTTCTCCGAGTTGAGCGGCAGCCACGCGCTGGGCCACACGCGCATGGCCACCGAGTCGAAGGTCACCACCGACGGCTCGCACCCGTTCTCGACCGGGCTCGACCTGTGCCTGGTCCACAACGGCTCGCTCTCGAACCACAATCGCCTGCGCGAGCGGCTGCGTGCCGAGGGCATCGAGTTCCAGACCGAGAACGACTCCGAGGTGGCCGCCGGCTATCTCACCTGGCGGCTGCGGGACGGGGCGACGCTCGCCGAGGCCCTCGAGGGCTGCCTCGAGGATCTCGACGGCTTCTACACCTTCGCCGTGGGCACCGTCGACGGCTTCGCCGTGCTGCGCGACCCGATCGCCTGCAAGCCCGCTGTGATGGCCGAGACCGACGACTGGGTCGCGATGGCCTCGGAGTACCGCGCCATCGCCACGCTGCCCGACGCCGACACGGCGCGCATGTGGGAGCCGGAGCCAGGCCGCGTCTACAGCTGGGAGCGCGAGCGGGTCTCGTGACCGCCGTCGATAGCGCGGCCACGATCCACGAGGTCGACCTGGCGGAGACGTCCCTGCGAGAGCTCAACGCAGCGCTGCACGCCGACGGAGTGAGCGGCCGCTGGCGGGTGCTCAACCCGCGGGGAGCGCACGCGCTGGCCGTGGGGATCGACGCCCCGCTCGAGGTCGAGATCGACGGCCACGTGGGCTACTACTGCGCGGGCATGAACAAGGAGGCCCGCGTGAGCGTCCACGGCAACTGCGGGGTGGGGCTGGCCGAGAACATCATGTCCGGCAGGGTGGTGGTGGAGGGCAACGCCAGCCAGTCCGCGGGGGCCACCGGCCGCGGTGGCCTCGTGGTGATCCAGGGCGACGCCTCGGCCCGCTGCGGCATCTCCATGAAGGGCGTGGACATCGTGGTGCATGGCTCGGTGGGCCACATGAGCGCCTTCATGGCCCAGAAGGGCCGGCTCGTGGTCTGCGGCGACGCGGGCGATGCGCTCGGCGACTCCCTCTACGAGGCGCGCCTGTACGTGCGCGGCGACGTGGCGGGCCTGGGCGCGGACTGCGTCGAGAAGGAGCTGCGGGCCGAGCACATCGCCGAGCTCGACGAGCTCCTCGAGGCGGGCGGCGTGAGCGGACTGTCGTCCTCGGACTTCCGGCGCTACGGCTCCGCGCGGCGGCTCTACAACTTCGACATCGATCACGCCGGGGAGTACTGAACGTCGTGAGCGAGTCGCCCGCCCTGCGCGAGTCGGCGCTGTTCGACCGGCACACCATCCATGAGATCCAGCGCGCCGCGCGCGAAGGCATCTACGACATCCGGGGCTTCGGGGCCAAGCGGCGCGTGCCGCACTTCGACGACCTGCTCTTCCTCGGGGCGAGCATGTCGCGCTATCCGCTCGAGGGCTACCGGGAGCGCTGCGACACCGATGTGGTGCTGGGCGACCGGCACGCGTCGAAGCCGCTCCAGCTCGACATACCGATCACGATCGCGGGCATGAGCTTCGGTGCGCTGTCGGCACAGGCCAAGGAGGCCCTGGGCAACGGTGCGAGCGCGGTCGGTACGAGCACCACCACGGGCGACGGCGGCATGACCCCGGAGGAGCGGGAGCACTCGAAGCTGCTGGTCTACCAGCTGCTGCCCTCGCGCTACGGCATGAACCCCGACGATCTGCGCAAGGCCGACGCCATCGAGGTCGTGGTGGGCCAGGGGGCCAAGCCGGGCGGAGGCGGAATGCTCCTGGGGCAGAAGATCTCCGACCGCGTGGCCGAGATGCGCGACCTGCCGAAGGGGATCGACCAGCGCAGCGCCTGCCGCCACCCCGACTGGACCGGCCCGGACGACCTCGAGATCAAGATCGGCGAGCTGCGCGAGATCACCGACTGGGAGAAGCCGATCTTCATCAAGGTCGGCGCCACCCGGCCCTACTACGACACGGCGCTGGCGGTGAAGGCCGGCGCCGACGTGGTGGTCCTCGACGGCATGCAGGGCGGCACGGCGGCCACCCAGGAGGTGTTCATCGAGCACGTGGGCATACCCACGCTGGCGGCGATCCGGCCGGCGGTGGATGCGCTGCTCGAGCTGGGCGTTCACCGCCGGGTCCAGCTCGTGGTGTCGGGAGGGATCCGCAACGGGGCGGACGTGGCCAAGGCGCTGGCCCTCGGGGCCGACGCCGTCTCGATCGGCGTGGCGGCGCTGATCGCCCTCGGCGACAACGCCCCCGAGCACCGCGACGGCTACGAGGCGATCGGCAGCGCACCCGGCTTCTACGACGACTGGCACGAGGGGCGCGACCCCGCGGGCATCTCCACCCAGGACGACGAGCTGGCCGCGCGCTTCGACCCCGAGCTCGGCGGGCGGCGCCTGGCCAACTACCTGCGCACGATGGTGCTGGAGGCCCAGACGCTCGCGCGCGGATGCGGCAAATCGCACCTCCACAACCTCGAGCCCGAGGACCTGGTGGCGCTCACGCTCGAGGCCGCCGCAATGGCCCGTGTGCCGCTGGCCGGAACGGCCTGGATTCCGGGCCTGTCGGGCTCCTAGGAGCCGGCGCGCGCGCCGGCGGGCGGGCGCTCCGCTCTCTCCTTCGTGGCGGGACCGGCGTGGTCCGATTGGCTGGGGAAGGGGGTGGATCTGGAGGGGCGGAACGACCTGGATTCCGGCCCTCGCCGGGCCAGAAAAGTGCTGCAAACGCTGGCCTATAACGTCACCTTCACGAGATTCACGTAGAATCTGTGCCCATGCCGTATGCCGGAGACGACGTTTCAGAGCTCGAGGCACGGCAGGAACCCAGGCTCGTCCGGGCACTGGAGATGGTGGCGCCCGGCACTGCCGTAAGGGAGGGCCTCGACAACATCGTCCAGGGCAGGACCGGCGCCCTCATCTGCATCGGGGAGTCGGAGGAGCTCAGCTTCCTGCTGTCCGGCGGGGTGAAGCTCGACGTGGACTACACCCCCGCGCTGCTCTACCAGCTCGCCAAGATGGACGGGGGACTCGTGCTGGCCTCGAACAGCACGAAGATCCTCTGGGCCAACGTCCAGCTGATGCCCGACCCCACGATCCTGTCGCTGGAGACCGGCACCCGGCACCGCACGGCCGAGCGTGTGTCGAAGCAGACCGACGCCCTGGTGATCGCCATCTCGGCCAGCCGCAGCGTGGTCTCGATCTACCTCGACGGGGCCAAGTACCTCCTCGAGGACATCCCCGTGGTGCTGGCCAAGGCCAACCAGGCACTGGCCACGCTCGACAAGTACCGCAGTCGCCTGGACCAGGTCTCCACCCGCCTCACCGCTCTCGAGTTCGAGGGCGGGGTCACGCTGCACGACGTGCTGACCGTGCTGCAGCGCGCGGAGCTCGTGACCCGCATGGCCGTGGAGATCGAGCGCTACATCGTGGAGCTGGGCGCCGACGGCCGCCTGATCGAGATGCAGCTCGAGGAGACCATGGTCGGCGTGGCCGCCGACAAGTCGGCGCTGGTGCGCGATTACATCGTCGAGTCCTCCGAGGAGGGCTTTGCCATGGTGCTCGACTCGCTGGCCCGGCTGCCCCATCAAGACCTTCTGGACTTCGGCCGTCTGGCCGAGCTTCTCGGTTACGACCGGAAGTTGAACACCCTCGACCATCCCGCCTCGCCGCGCGGCTACCGCATCCTCGGACGTATCCCAAGGCTCCCGAAGATGGTGGTGCAGTCGATCGTCAGCGAGTTCGAAGGGCTGGACGAGATTCTCGCCGCCGCGGATCCGGAGATGGAGTCCGTGGAGGGCGTGGGGGACATGCGTGCGAAGGACATTCGCGAGGGCCTTCGCCGCCTGCAGGAGATCAACCTCGTGGATAGGTATCTGCAAACCTGAAGACGACCACGGCGTGGCGCCGTCCGGCGCGCGTCCGACGCAGGAGGGAACACCATCAGCGACGTAGTGTTGGAAGACGAATTCGTCGAGGACCTCGAGATAGATCGCCCGCCGGCGGTCTACGAGATCGGCGACCAGGTGGTCTACCCCCATCATGGGGCGGGCAAGGTCCTCAAGAAGGAGATGAAGGAGGTACTCGGCGAGAAGCGTGAGTACCTGACCATCAAGATCCTTCATAACGACATGACGGTCATGGTCCCGTGCTGCAACGCCGACAAGGCGGGTCTTCGGCGCGTGATCGGGGAGGAAGACGTAAAGAAGGTGCTGTCCGTCCTCCGCGACGACGTGAGCCAGATGCCCAAGAACTGGAACCGTCGTTTCAAGCACAACCGCGAGAAGATCAAGACCGGCGACGTTTTCGAGCTGGCCGAGGTCGTTCGCAACCTCGCCATTCGTGAGACCGAGAAGGGTCTTTCCACCGGCGAGAAGCAGATGTACACCCGAGCCAAGAAGATCCTCGCGTCCGAGCTGATGTACGCGCTCGACATGGAGGAGGACGAGGCCGAGAGTCATCTGGAGGACCTGATCGCCGAGGCGCACGCGGGCCGTAACGGCGCGGCGGCGACCGCTTAGCCCGAGACATATGTCCGTCGTCGGGATCATTCCCGCCGGCGGGAGCGGCGAACGCCTTGGTGCCGACCGGCCCAAGGCGTTCGTCGTTTGTGCCGGCCGTCCGCTGCTCGACTGGAGCCTCGACGTGCTGGCGTCGGTCTGCGAGCGGGTGGTGGTGGCGGTGCCGCGCGGCTACGAGGACGGTGGCGACCGCGTGCCGGGAGGAGCCTCGCGGTCGGCCTCGGTGCGCAACGCCCTCGCCGCCGCACCCGAGGCGAGCGTGGCGGTGGTGCACGACGCCGCTCGCCCGCTCGTGACCCGTGAGCTCGTCGAGCGCTGCCTGGATGCCCTCGAAGGTGCGGACGGCGCCATCGCCGCTGCTCCGGTAACGGACACGATCCACACCGTGGACGGAGCTGACGTGATCGCCTCGACGCCACCGCGCTCCGCGCTCTGGGCCGCCCAGACTCCCCAGGTCTTCCGCGCCGATCTGCTGCGACGCGCTCTCGATGTCGATGAAACCGCGCTCGCGCGGGCCACCGACGACGCCTCCCTGGTGGTGGCGGCCGGCGGGAGCGTGCGCGTGGTTCAGGCGCCTGCGGGGAACGTGAAGGTCACGACCGCCGGCGACCTGCGCATGGTTGAGTCCGCTCTGTGCTGACCGACTACCACGTGCACCTGCGCCCCGACGAGGACGACGCGTCGGCGGAGCGCTACTTCACGGCGGACAACGTGGAGCGCTATCGGGAGGCCGCCGCCGAGCGCGGGATCGAGGAGCTCGGGGTGGCGGAGCACATCCACCGCTTCGTGCAGGCCCTCGACGTCTGGAGCCATCCCTGGTATCGCCACTGGGCGGCCGACGACATCGACGAGTACTGCGCGTTCGTGCCCGACTCCGGGCTGCGGCTAGGCATCGAGGCGGACTACCTGCCCGGGCGCGAGGACCGGCTCGCGGGCCTGCTGGACGGCCGTCCCTGGGACTACGTGGTGGGGTCGGTTCACTTCCTGGCCGACGAGGCGGTCGACTTCCACGGCTATCCGGAGTGGGAGCCCTGGAACATCTGGCGCGGCGCCGACCCTGAAAAGGTCTGGTCGCGCTACTTCGAGACGCTGGGGGAGGCCGCGCGCACCGGGATGTTCGACATCCTCGCCCACCCGGATCTGGTCAAGGTCTGGGGTGACCGCGTTCCCATCCCGGACGGCGACCTGCGTCGTTTCTATGAGCGCGCACTCGACGGCATCGCCGACTCGGACGTCGCCATCGAGGTCTCCACCGCCGGGCTGCGCAAGCCGGTGGCGGAGATCTACCCGGCCGCGCCCTTCCTGGAGATGTGCCTCGAGGCCGGGCGCCCGGTGGCGCTCTCGAGCGACGCCCACACCCCCGACCAGCTCGGCTACGAGTACGAACGCGCCGTGGACTGGCTCGGCGGCCTCGGCGTGGACGAGCTGGCGGTGTTCGAAGGGCGCCGGCGGCGTCTGGAGCCGCTCGGGTGAGCGCCGGACCGCGCAGCGGGATCGGCTACGACTCGCACCGCTTCGCCGAGGGCCGTCCGCTGATCCTCGGGGGCGTCGAGATTCCCGACGCACCGCGAGGGCTCGGTGGCCACTCGGACGCGGACGTCCTCACCCACGCGGTGATGGATGCGCTCTTGGGCGCCGCCGCTCTGGGCGACATCGGCGCGCACTTTCCCGACACCGACGAGCGCTGGCGGGACGCCGACTCGGTGACGCTGCTGGGCGAGGTGGGGCGACTGCTCGACCGAACCGGCTGGCTGGCGCTGAACGTGGACGCGACCGTGATCTGCGAGACGCCCAAGCTCGGAGCGCACCGGAACGCGATGTGCGCCCGCATCGCCGGGGCGCTCGGCCTCGCCACGGACGCCGTGAGCGTCAAGTTCACCACCAACGAGGGAATGGGCTTCATCGGCAGGGGCGAGGGAATCGCGGCACTGGCGGTGGCCGCAATTAGACTCGCCGCCCCATGAGCACGCCGCCCGCCGACCGCGATGAGATGGCCTTCGCCGGAGTCGTGCGCCAGGCCGAGCTGGTGCGCAGCGGAGAGGTCTCGGCGCGCGAGCTGGTCGAGCTGTACCTGGAGCGCATCGAACGCCTCGAGCCCGAGCTGAACGCGTTTCGCGTGGTGATGGCCGAACGCGCCCTCGCCGACGCGCAGCAGGCGGACTCGCGCCGCGCGAGCGGTGACGAGCGGCCACTGCTGGGCGTGCCGATCGCGGTGAAGGACTCGGAGGACGTGGCCGGGGAGGTCACCAGCTGGGGCACGGCCGCCAACTTCACGCGGGCGCCGGCCGACGGCGAGCTCGTGCGCCGGGTGCGTGCCGCCGGGGCGGTGATCATCGGCAAGACGAACCTTCCCGAGCTCGCCATCATGGGCGACACGGAGGGCCCGAGCTTCGGGATCACCCGCAATCCCTGGGATCTCGAGCGCAGCGCAGCCGGTTCCAGCGGAGGCAGCGCTGCCGCCGTGGCCGCGGGCCTGTGCGCGGCCGCGACGGGCTCGGACGGCGCAGGCTCGATTCGCCTCCCTGCGGGCAACTGCGGACTGGTGGGCCTCAAGCCCACGCGCGACCGGATCCCTCTCTCCCCTCATCCAGAGCACTGGTACGGCCTGAGCGTGGTCGGCTTCCTCACTCGCAGCGTGGCCGACACCGGGCTGCTGACCGGTGTGGGCGCGCAGGATCCGCGCCTGGTCACGGCTGCCGGCGCGGAGCCGGGCCGCCTGCGGGTGGCGACGTCATCCAAGCCCGTGCTCCCGGCTCGGGTCGATCCGCTGATGGGACGGCTGGTGGACGAGCTCGGCGGCCGTCTGCGCGCGCTCGGCCACGAGGTCGAGGCGGCCGATCCGCCGTACCCGCTCGTCAGCCCGCTGATCAACCGCTACCTCGGCGGCATCGCGCAGGACGCCGCCCGCGTGGAGCGACCGGAGCGCCTGCAGCGGCGAACGCGCGGCTTCGCGCGCCTCGGCCGCGCGGTTGCCGCTCCACCGCTGATGCGCTGGGCGCTCGGCGAAGACAACAGCGAGCGCATGCGTCCCTTCTTCGAGCGCCACGACGTCCTGGTGGCTCCGCTCACCGCTCGACCTGCGGTGGCCGCAGGCCAATGGGAGGGCCGCTCGGCTCTGCGCACGCTGCTCGAGATGGTCTCGGTCTATCCGTTCACCGCGTACTGGAACCTCACGGGACAGCCGGCGGTGGCGGTGCCCGCGGGCAGCGCCGAGGACGGCATGCCCGTGGGCCTCGAGCTGGTGGGCCGGCACGGCGAGGAGGCCACGTTGCTCGCGCTGGCCGCCCAGCTCGAAGCCGACCTCGGCTGGACGGCGCGCCGCCCGCCGGTCTCCTGACCGCACGCGGCTTTCCGCTCCCACGCGCCTTAGCCTTGTGCGCGTGCGGACCGTGCGCCTGAGCGACACCCTGCGCGGCACCGTCGTGGCGCTCGAGCCCCGCGAGCCGGGGCGCGCGGCGATCTACGCCTGCGGCCCGACGGTCTATGGCCGCATCCACGTGGGCAACGCGCGCCCCTACGTGGTCTTCTCGCTGCTCAAGCGCTTCCTCGAGCACGAGGGCTACGAGGTCACGTTCGTGGCCAACATCACCGACGTGAACGACAAGATCTACGACGCCGCCCGCGAACGGGGCGTCCCGAGCGCCGAGCTGGCCGCTGAGATGACCCGGACCTACGTCGAGGACACCGGCCGCCTGGGCCTGGGCCGTCCCGACGCCGAGCCCCGGGCCACCGAGACGATCGGCCCGATAGTCGAGCTGATCGAGGAGCTCGTTCAATCCGGTCACGCCTACGAGGCGGGCGGCGACGTCTACTTCCGGGTCGCGAGCTTCCCGGGCTACGGCAAGCTCTCGAACCGGCCGCTGGAGGAGATGCAGCAGGGCGAGGGCGATGACGCGGCCGAGGTCAAGGAGTCGCCGCAGGACTTCGCGCTGTGGAAGGCCCACAAGGAGGGTGAGGACACCAGCTGGGACTCGCCCTGGGGAATGGGCCGGCCGGGCTGGCACATCGAGTGCTCGGCGATGGCCGAGAACATCCTCGGCCTCGATTTCGAGGTCCACGGGGGCGGCTCCGATCTCGTCTTCCCTCACCACGAGAACGAAATCGCCCAGACTGAAGCCGGCCGCGGCGAGGCGCTCGCGCGCGTATGGATGCACAACGGGATGGTCGAGCTGGACTCCGAGAAGATGGCGAAGTCGGTGGGCAACATCCAGCTCTTGTCCGGGGCGCTCGACGAGTTCGGGCGCGAAGCGTTCGTCATGTGGATGGTGGGCGCGCACTACCGCAAGCCCGTGAGCTACTCCGCGGAGGCGGTCGAGGACGCGCGGCGCTCGCTGGACCGCCTGCGCGAGTTCGTCCGCCGCCTGGACCCGCAGGCGGGGGCGCCCGGGATGGACGACTACGCGGAACGCTTCTTCGACGCCCTCGCGGACGACTTCAACACGCCGCAGGCCCGCGCGGTTCTCTTCGATTGGGTGGCGGAGGGCAACCGCCGCATCGACGCGGGCGAGACGCTCGGGCCCGGACGGCTCGGCGAGATGCTGTACGCGCTCGGCCTCGACGCGATCCTCGACGACCGCTCCGAGGACGAGGCGCCGGAGGAGCTGCGCCGTCTGCTGAACGAGCGCGACGAGGCGCGGGCCGAACGCGACTTCAGCCGGGCCGACGAGCTGCGCGACCGGATCGCCGCGGAGGGCTGGGAGGTTCGGGACACCTCCGAGGGCGGACAGCTCGTTCGCCGCTCGTGATCGTCTACGGACGCAACCCGGTGCGCGAGGCGCTGCGGGGCAAGCGCCGCGTTCAGCGCGTATACGCGACGGAGCGCGCGGCCCGCGAGGTGCTCCTGGCCGAGGTGGAGAGCCAGATCGTGGATGCCGGCGAGGTCGAGCGCAGATCCGAGTCGCCCGACCATCAGGGGATCTGCGCGGAGGTGGAGGCCTACCCGTACGCAAATGCCGACTCGCTGCTCGACGCCGACGACGCTCTCGTGATCGCGCTCGACGAGGTGCAGGACCCGCACAACCTCGGCGCCGCGTGCCGTGTGGCCGAGTCCGCCGGGGCCGCGGGGGTGGTCCTGCCCGAGCGGCGCTCGGCCGAGGTCTCGCCGGCGGTATGCAAGGCGTCCGCGGGCGCGGTGGAGCATCTCGACGTCGCGCGCGTGCGCAACCTCGCCGACTGGCTGGTCGCCGCCAAGGAGCGCGAGGCCTGGGTCTACGGCGCGGCAGCGGACGCTGCCGTTCCCTACCACCGTCCGGACTACCGCGGCCGTGTGGTGCTCGTGCTCGGCTCCGAGGGGCGCGGGCTGCGGCCGCGCGTGGCCTCGGTCTGCGACGAGCTGGTGCGCCTTCCGACCCGGGGACGGGTGAGCTCGCTGAACGTCTCGACCGCGTCGGCCGCCCTGGTGTACGGGATCTTGCATTTCCGGCAGGGTCTTGACAGGGCTCCATAACAAGGCAATACTTGCGCCGCAGATCAGGCTGAAGTCGAGCTTTAGGGCCTCGACTTCAGAGAACCTGGCGCCAGGGGAGGTAGTGCGTCACCGAGCTTCAAGGGCCGTTGCTGGCCTGAGGGGAGTTTCGATGGCTACTTCCGCATACTCGCGCCCGCCCGGGCTCAAGTCTCAGTCTTTAGTCGAGCTTGATGACCACTACCTGATCGCTCTCGCGAAGCAGGGCAAGCGCGACGCATACGACCGCATCGTCAAGCGCTACTACGGCTTCGTGCGGCTCAAGGCCTCCTCGTACTTCCTCATCGGAGGAGACTCGGACGACCTCATCCAAGAGGGTCTCGTCGGGCTCTACAAGGCCGTGCGCGATTACCGCACCGACCGCGAGTCGAGCTTCCGCAACTTCGCCGAGCTCTGCATCACGCGCCAGATCATCACAGCGGTCAAGACGTCCACCCGCAACAAGCACACGCCGCTGAACGAGTACGTCTCGTTCTCGCAGACGCCCGCCGCGGGCGGAGGCGACAGCGACCCCACGCTTGACGAGCTGCTTCCGGGCCCGACCGCGCACGACCCGGTGAACCAGGTGATCTCCACGGAGGAGCTGCACAGCCTGGTGGCCTGCCTCTCGAGCGTCCTGTCCGAGCTGGAGAGCGCCGTGCTCTCGCTCTACCTGGACGGCTACAGCTACGAGGCGATCGCCGGCCGGCTCGAGTGCGACACCAAGACCGTGGACAACGCCCTGCAGCGCGTGAAGCGCAAGGTAGGGGCGCACCTGGAGTCCCGGCAGGTGCTGCTCTAGCCGGCCGATCGCCGTTCGGCGGCTCGCCACAGGTCAGCGCACCGAGGCGATCATTCTGGCTGAGCTGGTCAAGCGGGGTTACCGCGTGTTGCTGCCATTCGGGGTAAACCATCGCTACGACCTCGTCATCGATCTGGACGGCTGGTTTTTGCGCGCGCAATGCAAGACCGGGCGCCTGCGAAACGGGTGCATCCTCTTTCGTGCCGTCAGCATCAGATCCAATACGACCAAGGCTCTGGTGCGGGGCTACAGGGGTGAAGCGGATCTATTCCTCGTCTACTGCGCTGACACCGAGCAGGTCTATGCTGTCGACGTCGAGGAGGTCGGTGCCTGCGAGGTCAAGCTTCGCGTGGCCCCCACCGCGTACAACCAGGAGCGCGGAATTCGCTGGGCCGCCGACTACCTCTTGCCCGCCTAGCTCAACTGGCAGAGCGCTTCATTTGTAATGAAGGGGTTGTCGGTTCGAATCCGACGGCGGGCTCTCGCTAGCTCGCCGTGCCCACCGCCGCCTGCTCCAGGCTCCCATGCCCGTTCGACGAGGCCGGAATGTCTTCGAGCGGTTCGAAGTCGGCGATGTCGTTGAGGCGCCGCTCGAGCTCGCCGAGCACCAGGCCGAAGAGCAGGTGACGCCAGGTGGCCTGGGCGAACGCGGCGCGGTTACCGGTGAGCGGCTCGAGCTCGGCGCGGGCCGGGTGCACCGCATCGGTAACCCGGCCGAGGGGCCACAGCCCCAGGTGCTCGGCCATCGCCGCGCCCACGCCGGTGGCCAGGGGCGGCGCCGGCACGAGCGGCCGGGCGAGCGCGTAGACCGCACCGAAGATCGCTCCGTTGAGCATATGGATCGCGAGGCCGGCGGCCGGCCAGGCCGAACCGCGAGTGACCAGCTTGCCGAGCAGCTCCACGTCGTCGTAGTGCGAGCCGAAGACCCGCTTGTCGAGTGGCTGCTGGGCGGCCCACACCGCTGCTGCCGTGGCTCCGGCCAGCGCCCCGTTGAGTGGCCTTCGCAACTCCATGAACCGCCAGCGTAACGACAGATTCGGACTCGGGTAGGTCTAGGCGTGCGTACGGAGGAGGGAAGGTGACAACGCGACCCCTCGCGCTCTACCACGAGCGCACGCGCAGGCGCGGCGTCAACTCCTTCGTGTACTGGTCGATCCGGATGTTCGTGAAGCCGGCGATTGTCCTCTACTTCCGGCTACGTCGCCTCGGCCGCGAGCACATCCCTGAAGGCGGCGTGATCCTGGCCGCCAACCACCGCAGCTTCCTGGATCCGTTTGCGATCGGCTGCTGCATCGGACGCCCCATCTACTTCGTCGCGAAGCAAGAGCTGTTCAAGAATCCGCTTCTCGGCTGGCTGCTCAACTGCCTGGGCGCTTTTCCGGTACGCCGGGGAGAGTCCGATCTGGAGTCGGTGGCCACGTCGCTGGCCCTGCTCGAACGTGGCGAGGCGGTGGTGATCTTCCCCGAGGGAACCCGAATCCCCTCCGGCTCGCTCGGCACGCCGAAGCGGGGCGTCGGGCGCCTCGCGCTCGAGAGCGGCAAGCCGGTGGTGCCGATCGCGGTCACGGGATCGGAGCGCGCGCGTGACGGGTGGAAGATCAAGCCGGTCAGGGTGCACATCCGCTTCGGGGCGCCGCTCACGTTCCCGCGCGTGGAGAATCCCTCGCACTTCCTCGCCGGCGAGGTCACCGAGCGGATCTGGCCCTGTGTGTGCCTCCAGTGGGAGTGGCTCGGGGGACTGCCGCCGCTGCGGACCGCCGCCGTGGTCGGGGCGGGCTGCATGGGAACGGCGGCCTCCACCGTCCTCGCGCGCGCGGGCCTCCAGGTGCAGCTCGGCTGCCGGTCCGCGGCTCAGGCCGAGCGCGTGGCGTCCGAGCGCGAGAACGTGGCCTACCTGCCGGGCGTGCCTCTCGACCGCGCCATCGCGGTCAAGACCGTCTCCGAGATCGAGTTCGCGGGGGTCGACCTCGTCCTGCTCGCCGTGCCCTGCGCGAGCCTGCCTGCCGTGATGGGTGAGCTCGGCACTCGGGTGAGCGACCGGTCGGCCGTCCTCGTGGCCTCCGAGGGCCTGGTGGCGCCGCTCGGCACCACGCCGAGCGCCTACGTCTCCGAGCGCGTGCGGGCGCGTGCCGTGGCCACGCTCGCGGGACCCGCCGAGGCGCGCGAGGCGATTGAGCTGGGCGCCTCGGTGGTTGTGGCCTCGCGGGATCCGGACCTTCGCCGCCAGCTGCGCGACGTGCTTGAAGCCGGCGGGCTGAACGCGGATGCCACCGACGACGTGACAGGCGCCGAGTTCGCCGCCTGCGCCAAGAACGCGGCCGTGTTCGGCTCGGCCGCGGCGATCCACGGCGGCGCAAATCTGGCGGGCGCGGCGGCCGGGCGCATCTTCTCCGAGGTACACGAGCTGGCCGTGGCAAGCGGCGCCCGCAGCGAGACCTTCGCCGGCCTGGCCGGGGCCGGTGACCTGGTGGCGAGCGCCATCGCCGAGGCCAGCGGCAACCGCCGCGCCGGCGAACTGGTGGGATCGGGCCTCCCGAGTCGCCAGGTCGAGGCGATCATCAACCAGACCGCCGAGTCGCTCGACACGGTCCCGTTGCTCGGGCTCGCCTTCGAGAGCCGCGGCATCGATGCGCCGGTGACCGTCGGCCTTCGCCGGGTGCTGGACGGCGAGGCGTCGGCGGATCAGTGGCTCGAGAGCGTGCGCTCGGCGAGCCGCCCGGAGCGAAGGACTCACGCCGCCTGAGCGGGAGTAGGCTCTGCGATGACCGGTGCCGGAGGAGCTCGACAAACAGCGGCTGGATCGCGACTTCACAGAGCTCTACAAGGCTCATCTGCGCGACGTCTACTCGTATTCGTACTACCGGATCGGCAACCACCACGACGCCGAGGACATCACCGAGCAGACGTTCCTGCAGGCCTACCGGCACTTCGAGCGCGCGCAGCGCGAGTCCAACGGCCGGCCGCTGCGACCCTGGCTGATCCGGATCGCGCACAACCTCGCGGCCAACTACTACCGGGACCGCTCGCGCAAGCCTCAGGCCAACCTGGACGACGCCGCGGTGATCAGCTCACCGCTGGGCACCGAGCGGCTGGTGGAGGGGCGCGAGGAGGTAAAGGAGGTCCTCGCCGGCGTCTCCAAGCTGCCGGAGGACCGCCGCGAGGCGCTCATCATGCGCTTCGCGCTCGACATGGACAACCGCGAGATCGCGCGGGCGATGGGGCGCTCCGAAGGAGCCACCAAGGTGTTGCTACACCGGGCGATTCGGCAGCTCGAGCACGGGCTCGAGCAGGAAAGGGAGGGCTCGGATGAGTGACGTGGACCGTGTAGAGCGGCTGCTGCGCTCCGCGCTCGTGCCGGTCGAGCCTCCGGAGAGGCTCGCCGACCGGATGGAGCGGAGTCTCTCGGGGCTCACCGAGGCGGCCGCCGACGAGCTGGCCGACTGGGAGCTGTCGGCCATGAGCGACCCGCGCAACTGGGTGCCCACCGCCGCCGCGATCGTGGTCGGCACGGCAGCCGCCGGCGGACTCGTGCTCGTGCGCACGCGCCAGCAACAGCGCAAGCGCCAGTCCACCGGCCTCCGCGCGCTGGAGAAGAGCGTGCGTGGCGTGGCGGGCGACATCCAGAAGCGCCTGGGCCGCTAGGGCCTCACGCTCGGTCGCGCAGTGCCCGCTCCAGGCCGTCCTGGTCGCACCCGGCCTGTGGCCGGGCGACTCGGCCTCCACCACACCGGGGTCCCACTCCTCGACGACGGAGCCGGCGCCCCAGGCGGTTGAGTTCAGGCAGTGCTGGGCGCGGTGGTAGACGGCGTGGCCAGTCCCGCGCCGAGGCCCGCTATGCCGATGAGCAGGTGGAGGAAGTTGTCCTCGGTGTTCACCGGAATCAGGCTGAGGATCTCGCCACCGTCGCCCGCGATGAAGCCGGCCAGCGCCACCACGAGGTAGATCACGCCAAACGCCACCGCATACACGCGCGAGCCGTCGTAGGAGCCGGCCACCGCCAATCCCAGCACCCCGGTGGCGATGTGGACCACGTTGTGCCAGCCGTTCACGTCCAGGATTCCGAGCACGGCGTCGCGCTCGATGCCGCTGCCGGTGGTGAAGCTCGCGTTGTAGAAGAAGCCGAGGATCCCGGCGGCCACGAGCGTGAGCCCGATCACGACTGCGTAGACCTGAGCGGGAGAACGCGCGTCCATGGTGAATCAAGCATTCGGTGCTGATCCAGTTTGCCCTGCGCGCCGAAGGAAGTCTTCGCCATGGCGAATGACATCCGCGATCTCGCGGACGAAGAGGTGATGCAGCTCGTCCAGGACGGGAACCCCCGTGCGTTCGAGCTGCTCTACGACCGACATGGCGGCGCGGCGTTCTCGCTCTCGTACCGCATGGTGGGGAACCGGGTGACCGCGGAGGACGTGACGCAGGAGGCGTTCCTGTCCATTTGGAGAAGCCGGCTGCGGTACGACCAGACGCGCGGGAGCGTCCGCACCTGGGTGCTCGGGATCGTCCACAACAGGGCGGTCGACGCACTCCGGCGCAACGTGGTCCATGACCGCCGGCGAGAGACGATGGAGGGAGTCGAGGAGCGCCACGAGGCGCGCGAGCGCACCGACGTGGAGGTGGCGCGTCGCGAGGAGGCGCGCACCATTCGGACTGCGCTCGACACGCTCCCGGACGAGCAGCGCAAGACGATCGAGCTGGCCTATTTCGGTGGCTACAGCCACAGCCAGATAGCCGACTTGCTCAGCGAGCCCGTAGGTACCGTGAAGGGCCGGATGCGCCTCGGCCTGGACAAGATGCGGCGCCAGCTCGCGGAGGGCTACGCGGCAGGGGGATTCGCATGACCACCAGGGACCACACTCACTACCGGGACGACATCGGCGCCTACCTTCTCGGCGCGCTCACCGACCTCGAGCGCCAGGCGTTCGAGAGCCACATCGCGAACTGCGCGGAGTGCCGCGACGAGATCGAGCAGCTGCGCCCCGCGGCGAACGCGCTGCCGCGTGCCGTCGAGCAGGTCGAGCCGCCGGCCGGCCTCAAGACCGCGCTGATGGAGGTCGTCGAGCGAGAGGCGCGGGAGGCAGCTCCCGAGAAGGCGCCCTCCCCGCGCAGGCGCTCGCTGCGCGAACGCTTCCGCATGCCTGCTTTGCGCCCCGTGCTCGTGGCCGGAGCGCTGCTGCTCGGCCTGGTCGCGGGATTCGCCGTGTCCCAGCTGGGTGGCGACGACGAGCGCACGGTCGTCGCGACCGTCGATCAGAGCCGGCTACCGCGCGCGAGCGGCAGCCTGCAGGTCGAAGACAACGGCAAGGACGGCGCGATCCTGCGCCTGCGGGGAATGCCGACGCTCGAGCCGGGGCAGGTCTACCAGGCCTGGGTTCAGCGCGACGGAGCGTTTGTTGCGCAGCCGACCTTCGAGGTCGGGGCCGATGGCGCGGGAGCCGCGGCGGTGCCCGAGGATCTGAGCGACGCCCAGGCGGTGCTGGTGACCCGCGAGCGCCGCGGCGGGGCACGGGCGCCCACAGAGCGCCCGGTCATCAACGTCCCGCTCTAGCGGCGCCGTCCCCCATCGCCGCTCACTAATCTGAGCGTCCGGTATGGACGTCTGCTATCGCCACCCCAAGCGCGAGACCGGGGTTCAGTGCTCCAACTGCGGACGGCCGATCTGTCCCGACTGCATGACCTCCACCTCGGTGGGCATGCGCTGCCCGGAATGCGCCAACCAGCGCACCCGGGTCCGGACGATGCGCTCCGCGAGCAGCGAGCCGACGCTGACCTATCTGCTGATCGGGATCAACGTGCTCGTGTTCCTGGGCGCGACGCTCGGCGGTGCCAGCGCCACCGGCGGCGGGGTGAGCGGGAGCCAGCTGCTGACCGAGGGGGCCCTGTCACGGACGGCGATCGCCGACGGCGAGTACTGGCGGCTCCTGACCGCGGGCTTCCTGCACGCGGGCTTCTTCCACCTCTTCCTCAACATGCTCTCCCTGTGGATCCTCGGCTCGATCCTCGAGCCGGCGGTGGGCCGCGCACGATTCGCGCTCATCTACTTCGTGTCGCTGTTGTGCGGGTCGTTCGGAGCGCTCCTGATCGAGCCCACGGGGTTGACGGTGGGCGCCTCGGGCGCGATCTTCGGGCTCATGGCCTCGGCGGCGATCTACGCGCGCAACCGCGGGCTGAGCCTGATGGAGAGCGGCCTAGGCGTATGGATCGGGCTCAACCTGGTGATCACCTTCGTCGTGCCCGGGATCTCCATCGGGGGCCACATCGGCGGCCTGGTCGGCGGCGCCCTGGCCACACTGGTGCTGTTCGATCTGCGCGATCAGGTGCGGCTGGGGGAGGCGGTGACCTCGATCATCTGTGCGGCGCTGGGCGTCATGGCGGTGGCGGGCTCGATCGCCGTGGCCGGCTAGGTCCTCACACGCCCGAGGTCCAGCTCGATCGAACGCCGCGTGGGTGGCGCCTCGAACACGTCGGGGTGGAAGATGTGCGCGAGAAGCTCCACGCCGTCCACGAGACGCGGTCCCGGGCGCGAGAAGTAGGCGGCGGCGTCTACCGCCACCACCCGCGCACCGAGCGCGGCCAGCCGCTCGCGCTGGAGCATCGTCTCGGCGGCGGCCTGCTCGGCGTAGTAGCCGCAGGGCATCGAGACGACGATCTCCGGGCGCGCCGCCTCGACCTCGGCCCAGTCCGCCGTGCGAGACCTCTCGCCGGGCATGCCCAGCACATCGTCGCCGCCGGCCAGCTCGAGCATCTGGGGCACCCAGTGCCCGCCCACGTAGACAGGGTCGAGCCACTCGAGGGCGGCCACACGCGGGCGCGGATCGCCGGCGATGGCGAGCTCCACCTCCTCGACCCGCTCGGCGGCCTCATCGGCCAGCCGCTCGCCCGCCTCGGCCGCCCCGGCGGCCTCGGCGAGGCGCGGGATGTCGGCCAGCACCTCACCGAACGTCGACGGGTCGAGCGAGATCACCTCCGGCTCCGTGGGCAGTCTTGGCGGCCACGGCGCGGACGTCCTCGAACGAGACCGCGCACACCTCGCACACCGCCTGGGTCACGATCAGGTCCACGTAGAGCTCCTCGAGGAGCTCGTCGTCGAGCTCGTAGAGCGCATCTCCGCGACCCGTTCGCTCGCGCACCGCAGCGTCGATCTCGGCGGCCGAGAGGCCGTCGCCGATCATGCTCCGGGTGAGATGCGGGAGTTGTTCGACACCGGGCGGGTAGTCACACTCATGGGTGACGGCAACCACGCTGTCGCCGAGGCCGAGAGCGAAGAGCGTCTCGGTGGCTGAAGGGACGAGAGAGGCGATGCGCACGAAGACGAGCATGGCACGTTTGAGCGACGACGAGAACGACCAGAAACCCTCTGCTACGCTCGCGCGAGTCCCCCTGAATGAGCGACGACGATCGACCTCGAAGTAAGCGGCTGACACGGCTCACCAGCCGCGCCGTTAGATGACCGAGCTGCTCCTGCTGCTCGGCGTGGTCGTGCTTGTGGCCGCGAACGGGTTCTTCGTCGCCGCCGAGTTCTCCCTCGTGCGCACGCGCGAGGGACGGATCGAGGCCATGCGCGACGAGGGCCGCCGCGGCGCGCCGCTGGTACTCGCGCAGATCGACAAGATCGACGAGTACCTCTCCGCCTGCCAGCTCGGTATCACCATGGCCTCGCTGGGCATCGGCTTCCTGGGCGAGCCCGCCATCGCGAAGTTGATCGAGAGCGGGCTCGGCGAGTCGGTGTCGCATGGTTTCTCGCTGGCGATCTCGATCTCGATCGCCTACCTGATCACCACAGCGCTGCACATCACCGTGGGCGAGCAGGTGCCCAAGATCTACGCGATCGTGCACGCCGAGCGCACCGCTCTGCGCGTGGCTCGGCCGCTCCACTGGTTCCGAGTGGCGCTCAGCCCGCTGATCTGGTTGCTCAACACGGCCTCCAACGCGATCCTGCGGCTGGTGGGCGTGGACCCCAAGGCGGAGTTCGAGGAGATCAGCTCTTCGGAGGACCTCAAGCTCATCATCGCGCGGAGCGCCACTGGCGGCAAGCTGGACCCGGGTGAGGCCGGCATGCTCTCCGGTGTCTTTCATCTGCACGAGCAGCAGGCGCGCCAGGTGATGACGCCGATCCCGGCGGTCGTGACCGTGGATGCCTCCGAGACGGTGGAGACGGCGCTGCGGCGGGCGATCGACTCCGGCCACACCCGGCTGGTGGTCACCGAGAACGAGAACACCGACCGCATCAAGGGCATGGTGCACGTGAACTCGCTGGCGCGTCGCCTGATGACCGAGGGCCCCGGCGCCCCGATCGGCGACAGCGTCAAGGACGCGCTGATTGTGCCCGAGACCAAGCCGCTAGACGATCTCCTGGCCGATCTCCAGCGCGAGCGCGCCTCGCTGGCCGTGGTGGTGGACGAGTACGGCCGTACCGCCGGGATCGTCTCGGTCGAGGACATCATCGAGGAGGTCGTGGGCGAGATAGCCGACGAGACCGACCCGGCCGTGGCCGGAATACGGCGCCTGGCCAACGGGGACTGGTGGGTCCGCGGCCACGTGCCCATCACCGACCTCGCCGACTACGGCCTCGACCTCCCCGTGGACTCCGAGGCCTACAACTCGGTTGGCGGCTTCGTGTTCGGCGAGCTCGGCCGGCTGCCCAAGCGCGGGGACATGGTTCAGGCCAACGGCTACTCCCTGCGCGTCGAAGCCGTGCGCCAGAACCGCGTGGAGGCCGTGCGCATCCGCGACCACCAGCCGCGCGACGAGACAGAGCCCGGCAACGGCGCCAACCGGCCGATCGAGCAGGCCGCGTCAACCCCGCGCGGCCAGGGCGAGCGGCCACAGGCCTGAGCCGGTCTGTCCGCCAGGCGGGTTACCTTCGCATCGGGAAAGCGGTGCCGGTGCAGGAGGTGCGCTGGGACGTGTGGTGCGTGAAGTTCAGTGACTCACAGCGCGACGCTCTGCGTGGGCTGCTCAAGGATCACGACGAGCAGTCGCCGCAGGTGCTCAAAGCAGCTCTCGAAGCGCTCGACCTCGCCCGCTGGGACGACCTCCCCGAGGCCACGCTGCCGTGGGAACGGGTCGCCGAGCTCGCCGATCGCCAGGGCATAGGGGAGGCCGACGTGGTCTGGGACCTCACCGCCGGCCCGCGGGCCGCCTAGGTTCCCCGGCCTCGGAGCAGGGGACGCGCGTCGCGGACTGGTCCGGCACACTGCCCGGTCGAGGAACCCCGCATCCCCCAATCAACCCCCAGGAGATACCCGACATGAGGCGTAGAGGCCCGAAGCCGGCGCTGCTCATCTTCGCCATCGCCGTCTTCGCCGCCGCGGCGTCGTCGATCTCCGTTGCCGTGGCCGCGCAGGCCAAGCACGGAGTCCGATCGCTCGCGCCCAAGGACGGCGCGGTGGTCCCGCTCGGCACCACGCCGACCTTCAAGGTGCGGGTCAAGGGCAAGGGCGTCGTGTACTTCCGCATCTGTCAGTCGAAGAAGCGGGATAACGAGGGCCAGGCCTGCGCGAAGGATCCGGACGACATCGACCGGGGCAAGAAGGGCGCGAAGACCCGGCGCGGACGGCTCTACACCTTCACGCCCGAGAAGTTCACGTTCCCCGAGTACTACCTGAACCGGCCGGGCACCTACTACTGGCAGGCCTACCGGATCTTCTGCACCCGGATTCCCGGCCGCAGGGGGTTCGACTGCATCCAGGAGGGGCCGATCAGGAAGTTCCAGGTCCAGTGACCCGCTAGCGGGTCTCGTACTCGTAGAACCCCGAACCGGCCTTGCGGCCGAGCCGTCCCTCGGCGATCAGCTGGCGTAGCCGGTCCGGTACGTCAGCGCCGATCGACTCGCCGATCGCCGCGGCCACGTCGAGGCCCACGAAGTCGAGCAGGGCCAGCGGGCCCATCGGGTGCCCGGCGCCGAGCTTCATGCAGGTGTCGACCGACTCCGGCTCGATCCCGTTTCGCTCGAGCAGCCGGACGGCGTCGAACAGGTAGGGGAAGAGCAGCTTGTTCACCACGAAGCCGGCGGCGTCGGGCACCTCCACGGCGGTCTTGTCGAGGCGCTCGCAGAGCTCACGCAACTCACGCCGCGTCTCCTCGGTGGCCTCCTCGGGGAAGGACAGCTCCACCAGCTTCATCTTCTCCACCGGATTGAAGACGTGCAGGGCGGCGAAGCGGTCCGGCCGGCCGCTCTCCCGGGCGAGCTCGGATACCGACAGCGAGGAGGTGGTGGTCGCCAGCACCGTCTCCGGAGGCAGCAGCTCGCCCAGGCGACGGTGCACGTCGCCCTTCACCCCGGAATCCTCGATCACGGCTTCGACCACCACCGCGCAGCCTCGAAGCTCCTCGAGATCGGTGACCACGCGGGCGTTCTCCGCCTTCTCGCCCGCGCGCGTGGCCGAGCGCTCGCTGCGGGCCCACACCACCACCTCGTGGTGCTCCTCGGCCGCCCTCGCCAGGCCGCACGCGATCGCGCCGCTTCCCACTATTCCCAGTTGATGAGCCATTTTCGAGCCTTGGTTGACTGGTCAGTCAATGAAGTAGGCTTAGCACAGAACGACCGGATCCGACGGCGGAGGAAGCCACAGTATGCGCAATGGAGATGCTCGCGAGGTCGTAATCGTCGAGGCGGCACGCACGCCGGTGGGGCGCGGCCACCCCGAGAAGGGGTACTACCGCGACACCCATCCGAACGAGCTTCTCGGGTCCACCTTCAACGCCGTGATCGAGCGCGCCGGCATCGAAGCCTCCGACGTCGAGGACGTGATCACCGGCTGCGTGCAGCAGTACGGCGAGCAGATGTTCAACGTCGGCCGTAACGCCTGGCTGCAGGCCGGGCTGCCGGTCGAGACTCCGGCCACCACCGTCGACCGCCAGTGCGGCTCGGCGCAGCAGGCCGTGAACTTCGCGGCGGCGCTGATCGCCTCCGGGGCGCACGACGTGGCCATCGGGTCGGGCGTCGAGCACATGGGCCACATTCCGATGGGCGTGGGCTTCAAGTGGGTCGACGACGTGGGCTCGCCTTGGCCGCCCGAGCTGATGGAGCGCTACAACCTCGTGCCTCAGGGGATCTCGGCCGAGATGATCGCCGACCAGTGGGAGATTCCGCGCTCCGAGCTCGACGAGATCGGGATGCGCTCACACCAGAACGCCCATCGGGCCACCGAGGAGGGTCGCTTCGAGCGTGAGATCGTCCCCTTCCAGGTCAACGGCGACACCCACGTGGCAGACCAGGGCATCCGCCCGGACACGAACCTCGAGGCGCTTTCGCAGCTCAAGCCCGCCTTCAAGGAGGACGGCAAGATCACGGCCGGCAACTCTTCGCAGATCTCCGACGGCGCCGCCGCGGTGCTCCTGATGGAGCGCGGCAAGGCCGAGTCGCTCGGACTCAAGCCGCGCGCGCGTGTGGTCGACCAGACCACCGTCGGCGTGGACCCCGTGATCATGCTCACCGGGCCGATCCCCGCCACGAGGAAGCTGCTCGAGCGCAACGGGATGACGATCGGCGACATCGACCTGTTCGAGGTCAACGAAGCCTTCGCCTCGGTCGTAGCCGCCTGGCGCCGTGAGGTCGAGCCCGACATGGACCGGGTCAACGTCAACGGCGGGGCGATCGCCCTGGGCCACCCCCTTGGCTCCACCGGCGCGCGCCTGATCACCACGCTGGTGCACGAGCTCGAGCGCTCCGACAAGGAGGTCGGTCTCGTGACCATGTGCTGTGGCGGAGGCCTCGGCACGGGCACGTTGATTCAGCGCCTGTAGGACCCGCTCGCTACGACGGTTGGGCGGGACACCCGACGGGTACACCCGTCACGTGCCGGTTTCGACGCAGGGGACGCTCCTGGCTGGGCGCTACCGGGTGATCAGGCACTTGGGCTCCGGGGGAATGGCCTCCGTGCTCCTGTGCCAGGACGAGCGCCTCGACCGCCTGGTGGCGGTCAAGCGGCTGCATGCCGACAGCCCGGCCGACGTGGAGAAGCGCTTCGCTCGCGAGGCCAAGCTCGGAGCGTCGCTCAACCATCCCAACCTGGTGGCGGTGTACGACACCGCCGTCGACGACGAGGGCGTGCTGATCGTCATGGAGTACGTGCCCGGCGAGCCGCTCTCACGGGCGGTGCGTCACGGGCCGCTCGGCCCTCACCGGGTGGGCACGATGGCCACCGAGATCGGCGCGGCCCTCGACCACGCCCACGATCACGGCGTGATCCATCGCGACGTGAAACCGGGCAACGTGCTGCTGCGAAACGACGGGGTGAGCAAGCTCGTGGACCTCGGCATCGCCACCGCGGCCGACGGCACCCGCATCACCCGCAGCGGCACCGTGCTGGGCACGGCCGCCTACATGGCGCCCGAGCAGCTCGAGGGTCACGAGCCCGGGCCGGCCGTTGACGTCTACGCGCTGGCGGCCGTGTCGTTCGAGGCTCTCGCGGGGCAGAAGCCCCGCGACGGCGCCACACCACTTCAGATCGCGCACTCGATCGCCTCCGAGCCGGCTCCCGACCTGCGGACGCACTGGCCCGCCGCGCCGCCGGCCGCGGCCGAGCTGCTGGCGCGTGGAATGGCTCGAGACCCCGCCGAGCGACCCCGCTCGGCCGGACAGCTCGGTGCCGAGCTGGCGCGCGCGCTCGACGAACCGCCCACCGCGCCCACCAAGCGCGTACGGCCCGCAGCGCCGGTGCCGATGCCGGCGCCCGCCCGGGCGGGCGGCTCTCGAGGCCGGTCGGGACGGCTTGCGCTGATCGCCGCCGCGGTGATCCTCGCCCTTGCCGTGGCGGCTGTCGCGGTGGCGCTCAGCTCGGGCGGAGGCGGCGGCGACGATCCCGCCGGAGGGGGCGACCGCGGTGGGCAGCCGGCGGGCAAGGCGCAGAAGCCCAAGAAGCCGAAGAAGAGCTCCTCCGGCGAGCAGCAGGCAGAGGCGACTCCAGCGCCGGCCCCGGCACCCGAGCCGGAGCCCGAGCCCGAGCCCCAGCCCGAGCCGGCGCCGCAGCCCGACCAGCCAGCCGACACCGGCGGCGCGGAGCTCAATTCGCAGGGCTTCGACCTGCTCCAGAGCGGCCGCTACGACGAGGCGATCCCTCTGCTCCAGCGGGCCGTGCAGTCATTCCCGGCGGGCACCGGCGACGTGAACTACGCCTACGCGCTCTTCAACCTCGGTAAGGCGCTGCGCCTCGCCGGCCGTCCGTCCGAGGCGATCCCGGTCCTGGAGGCGCGCCTCCAGATCCCCAACCAGACCGGTGTCGTCAAGCGCGAGCTGAAGCTCGCTCGCGACGCCGCTGCGCGCGAGTAGCGCCTCAGGCCGGAACCGCGGAGGCCAGGGCATCGACGATCGCCGGGCGATCGCCGAAGGGCATGGCGAGCAGCGTGGTGGCACCCGCTCGCTCGTAGGCCGCGAGACGCTCGTCGAGCTCCGCGGGCCGGCAGCAGATGGCCGACCCGTCGATCAGCTCCGGCGTGAGCGCGGCGCCGGCCGCGGCGCGATCGCCGGCCATGAACAGGCGCTGCACCTCGCGGGCGGCCTCGCCCTGGCCGAAGCGCTCGGCCGTCTCCACGTAGAAGTTCTTGCCCTTGGCCCCCATCCCGCCGAGATAGAGGGCCAGCCAGGGACGGGCCAGGTCGCGGGCTCGGTCCAGGTCCGAGTCGACGCAGACCATCACCACCGGCGCGATGTCCAGGTCGGTGCCGGCGAACGGCTGGAGCAGCTCCTCGGCCCGCTCCGGCGTGAACATGAAGGGCAGCCAGCCGTCGGCGATGCGGGCGGTCTGCTCCACCGCCCTGGGGCCGATCGCCCCCAGGTAGACCGGAATGCGCTCCCGCACCGGCTTCACCAGCAGGCGCAGCGGCTTGCCGAGGCCGTCCGGATCCACCGGCAGGCGAAACTCCTCGCCCTCGTACTGGAGCCCGCCCTCGCGCGCGAGCGCCTTTCGCACAATCTCCACGTACTCGCGGGTGCGTGCGAGCGGGCGTGCGAAGGGAACGCCGTGCCAGCCCTCCGACACCTGCGGCCCGGACACCCCCAGGCCCAGGCGGAAGCGGCCACCGGAGAGCGTGTCGAGCGTGGCGGCGGTCATCGCGGTCATCGCGGGCGTGCGCGCCGGAATCTGCATCAGCCCGGAGCCGAGATCGATCCGCTCGGTGACCGCGCTCAGGTGGCCGAGCACCGACACCACGTCCTGTCCCCAGGCCTCGGCCACCCAGACCGAGTCGAGCCCGGCGCGATCGGCCTGCCGGGCGAGCTCGATCTGCTCCTGTGGCGAGAACCAGGGCCAGTAGGCGACGTATAGGCCGATGCGCACGATGGCATCCTATTGCGCATGACCATCACCACCGAGGCGGTGCTGCAGCTCATCCCGTCCGACGAGGAGCGTCAGATCCGAGCCGCGGTGCGGGGCATCTGCGACGACTTCCCGGCCGACTACTCGCGCGCCAAGCACGCGCAGGGCCTGCCGCCCACCGAGCTCTGGGACGCGCTGGCCGAGAAGGGCTATCTCGGTGTGAACGTCCCGGAGGAGTGGGGAGGTGGCGGCCTCGGGATGAGTGTGCTGGCCGCGGTCGGCGAGGAGATCACCGCCGCAGGGAAGTCGCTGCTCCTGATCGTGGTCTCGCCGGCCATCGTGGGGAGCATTCTCGCCCGCCACGGGACCGACGCGCAGAACGAGCAGTGGCTGCGCGGGATCGCGGCGGGCACGACGAAGGTGGCCTTCGCGATCACCGAGGCCGACGCCGGCACCAACTCGCACAACCTCGCCACGTCGCTCGACCGCCGGGGCGACGGCTTCGTTCTCAACGGGCAGAAGACCTACATCTCGGGTGTCGAGCACGCCGACGCCGTGCTGGTGGTGGCCCGCAGCCGTCTGCCCGACGGGCAGCTCGGCCTTCCCTCGCTGGCCCTGGTCGACGTGGATGCTCCCGGCTTCACGCGCGATGAGATCCCCATGCCCTACGTGGGCCCCGACAAGCAGTGGACGCTCTTCTTCGACGGCGTCGAGCTCCACGAGGAGCGCCTCATCGGCGGCGAGGGGGGCGGCCTTGGCCCCGTGTTCGACGGCCTCAACCCGGAACGCATCATGGGCGCCGCGATCGCCTGCGGGATGGGCCGCCGCGCGCTCGAGAAGGCGGCGGCCTACGCGAACGAGCGCTCCGTCTGGAACGCGCCGATCGGCACTCACCAGGGGGTCGCTCATCCCCTGGCCGAGGCCAAGATCGAGCTCGAGCTGGCTCGGCTCATGACCCAGAAGGCGGGCGCTCTCTACGACGCCGGCGCGCCGGGTGATCGGAATCGTGCGCAGCCGGCCAAGCCGGCTGCTTCGCCTGTGGGCGAGGCCTCCAACATGGCCAAGTTCGCCGCCGCGGAGGCCGCGATCAAGTGCGTGGACCGCGCGATCCAGACGCACGGCGGAAACGGCTTCGCGCTCGAGTACGGTCTCAGCGACATGTGGTGGGGGGCGCGGCTCACGCGGACGGCGCCGGTGTCGCGGGAGATGATCCTCAACTACGTGGCCGAGCATTCGCTCGGGCTGCCCAAGAGCTACTGAGGAGCCGAATGACCACCATGCGCGCACTCGTCGCCCGTCCCTCCGCTCCCCAGGGGGTCGAGCTGGCCGAGGTCGAAGCACCTTCGCCCGCACGCGACCACGCTCTCGTGGAGGTCCGTGCCGTCTCACTCAACCGCGGCGAGGCGCGCTACCTGCCCAATCGCGAGGAGGGCACGGTCCACGGCTGGGACGTGGCCGGCGTGGTGCGCGAGCCCGCCGCCGACGGCAGCGGGCCGCAGCAGGGAGCACGCGTGGTCGGGTTGGTGGACGAGGGCGCCTGGGCCGAGCTTGCCGCGGTGCCCACCCGGCGGCTGGCCGAGCTGCCCGGCGAGGTGAGCTTCGAGGACGCGTCGACGCTGCCGGTGGCCGGAATGACCGCCGTGCGGGCGCTCGACGTTGCCGGGCCGCTGCTCGGCCGGCGGCTCCTCGTGACCGGAGCGTCGGGTGGGGTCGGGCGCTTCGCGGTTCAACTCGCCCATCGCGGCGGGGCGCACGTCACGGCGATGGCCTCGTCGCCCGAACGGGCCGAGGGCCTGTCCGAGCTGGGAGCGGACGAGCTGATCTTCGACCTGGATCCGGAGGGCCCGCGCTACGACGTGGTCATCGAGTCCGTGGGCGGCGCCACGCTCGCCACCGCGATGACCCGGCTCAGGTCCTGGGGCATCGTCATCAACTTCGGGATCTCCTCCGGTGAGGACAGCACGTTCAACGCGTCGGCCTTCTACCCGCAGGTCGGAGTGCGTCTCTACGGGCTGCGCGTCTTCGACGAGGTCGATCGCAACGACTCGGCCGTGCGCGACCTGACCTTCCTCGCGGGCGAGGTGGCCGCCGGCCGGCTCGACACCCAGGTCGACCTCGTGTCGAGCTGGCGCGAGGCGGCCAGTGCGCTGGAGGCGCTGATCGAGCGCCGCGTGCGCGGCAAGGCCGTGCTCACGATCGACTGATTCCTAGAGCTCCGCGGCGACCCGCGGTCCGGCGAGCAGCGCCACTTGGAGCTGAAGCAGCACCGGCTCGAGCTCGCCGAGGTCTTCACCACCGGTCTCGCGGAGTCGCCGGACCACGAGATCGTCCACCGCCGCGACGACCGCGTGGTAGATCTCCACCGGCGGCTCGGACAGCTCGGGTAGCTCCCTGCGGGCCTCGCGCTGAAGCTCGGCGAGCTGCTCGGCGTAGCGGTCGCGCAGCGCCTCGCGGCGCTCGGCCGCGCGTGGGCCTGCCGCGGCCACCTCGATCAGGAACACTCGCGCGAGCGCGGGCTCGGCCGCCAGCCAGCGCAGGTAGGCCGAGATACCCGCGCGTGTGCGCTCGAGCCACGGGTCGGGGTCCGACTGGGCCTCGCGCACGCGGGCAAAGAGCTCGTCCGCTGCGGTCTCGTAGGCCGCGAGGAAGCAGTCCTCCTTGTCGCGGAAGTGCTCGTAGAAGGTCTTCTTGGAGACGCCGGCCCCGCGGACGATGTCGTCGATCGTGGTGGCGGCGTAGCCCTTCTCGGCAACGGCCCGGCCCACCGCCTCGAGCAGGCGCGTGTGCTGCGACTGCGCCACGAGACGGGGGTCGAGCCCATGCGTTCCGCGTGGCAGCCGGCGAGGTATCTCAGTATCCGCCACTTGTGTACCGCTTGGTACATTACCGCGCATGGACCTGACGCTCTCGCCTTCAGAAGAGGCCTTTCGCGACGAGCTGCGCTCCTGGCTCGGCGACAACCATCCTGGCGAGGATCCGCCCGGCGAGGACGAGGCCTTCGATCACCGCCGCCAGTGGCAGCGCCGGCTCTACGACGCCGGCTATGCCGGCTTCTCGTGGCCCAAGGAGTACGGAGGGCGCGGCGCCACGCTGATCGAGCAGGCGCTGTTCGGCGAGGAGATGGCCCGCGCTCGCGCGCCCCAGCCGGCGAACGTGCTCGGCATGGTGATGGGCGGTCCGGTGGTGATCCACCACGGCACCGACGAGCAGAAGGAGCGCTGGCTCAAGCCGATCCTCACCGGCGAGGAGATCTGGTGCCAGGGCTTCTCCGAGCCCGAGTCGGGCTCGGACCTGGCCTCGCTGAAGACCAGGGCGGTCAAGGACAACGGCGAGTGGGTGGTCACCGGCCAGAAGGTCTGGACCACCTTCGCCCACAAGTCCAAGTGGTGCATGCTCGTGGCCCGCACCGATCAGGACGCGCCCAAGCACCAGGGGCTGACCTACTTCATCATGGACATGGAGCAGGACGCGGTACAGGTCCGCCCGCTGCACCAGATCACCAATCAGCCGGAGTTCAACGAGCTCTTCATCGAGGAGGCCCGTATCCCCGACGAGAACGTCGTCGGCGGCGTGGGCAACGGCTGGGGCGTGGCCATCACCACGCTCATGAACGAGCGTGCCGGGCTCGGTGCGTCGGCCGCGGCCGGCGTGCGGATCGCTCTCGAGGACGTCAAGGACCTCGCGCGCGAGCGCGGCGTGGCCGACGACCCGCTGATCCGCCAGCGCCTCGCCCAGCTCACCATCGAGGTCGAGCTGCTGCGACTCAACTCCTGGCGCGGCCTGACCTCGATCATGAAGACCGGCGTGCCCGGACCGGAGGGCTCGCTTCCCAAGTGGCAGTGGGGCGAGATCAACCAGGCGCTCACGGAGCTGGCGGTGGACATCCTGGGCGAGGACGGCGCGGACTGGGAGTCGACCTGGACCTACCGCCTGCTGCGCTCGCGCGCCAACTCGATCGAGGGCGGCACCACCGAGATCCTCAAGAACATCATCGCCGAGCGCGTGCTCGGTCTGCCGAAGCTGCGTTAGAGAGGCCTTCGAGATGAACTTCGACTTCAGCGACGACCAACAGGCCATCAAGCGCACGGCCAACGAGTTCCTCGCCGCGCGCTTCAAGCCCGAGCGCGTGCGTGAGCTCGCGGAGGCCAAGAGCTACGACGAGGACGCCTGGAAGGAGATGGCGGAGCTCGGCTGGTCCGGCATCTTCATCGGCGAGGAGCACGGCGGCCAGGAGCTCGGCACCGTCGAGCTGATCATCCTGATGGAGGAGCTCGGCTACGCCCTCGCTCCGGTGCCGTTCCTCTCGAGCGCCGCCGCCGGACTGGCGCTCCACTACGCCGGCTCGGACGAGCAGAAGGAGCGCTGGCTGCCCGGACTTGCCTCGGGTGAGCTCACAGGCACGGTCGGGCTCGCCCGCGAGGGAGAGGCCCGCCTCGTCCCGGACGGAGACAGCGCCGACGTGATCGTGCTCGCCGGCCCCGACGGGGGTGTGGTCGTCGAGCGCTCTGCCGCGGACGTCGAGCCCTTCGAGAGCATGGACGCCACCCGTCGCTTCGCTCGCGTGCGCGCACAGGGCGGCGACCCGCTGCCCGGTGACCTGGGTCCGGCTCTCGACTGCATCGCCACGGCGGTGGCGGCCGAGAACGTGGGGGTGGCTCAGCGGGCCATGGAGATGGCGGTGGCCTACGCGCGCGAGCGCAAGCAGTTCGACCGCCCGATCGGCGCCTACCAGGCGGTTTCGCACCGTTGCGCACAGATGCTGCTCGAGGTGGAGGGATCGCGCTCGGGCGTGTACTACGCGGCCTGGTGCGCCGACTCCGAGCCGGAATCGCGCTCGCTGGCCGCCTCATCGGCCAAGGCCTACGCGTCGGACGCCGGCTGGCGGGTGTGCTCCTCCTCACTCCAGGTGCACGGCGGCATCGGCTTCACGTGGGAGCACGACCTGCACTTCTTCCTCAAGCGCGCGAAGACCAACGCGCTGATGTTCGGCTCGGCGGCCGAGCATCGCGAGCGTGTGGCTCAGCGCTCCGGGCTCGAAGCTCCCGCGGCCGTCGCGTAGGCCCCAGGCCGCCCGTCAGCGGGGCTTGGTCAGCGCCGCGGCAAGCGGGGCCAGCACCCCGAGCTTGTCCCGCGCCTGCACCGGCTGGGTCTGCACCTCGGGACGAGGCTCGGAGACCACGTGCTGGACGGGCACGGAGGTGAGCTTGCCCAAGCGCCGCGGCAGGTCGAGACCGAGCCAGCGCGACGAGCCGCTCGGGAGGGTGGACACCACGATCTCGTCGAACTTCATCGGGTCGAAGGCCTCCATCACCGCCACCACCGGGTCGCGGTCTCCCACGTGGCCGCTCACCTGCTCGAGGCCCGCGGCGCGCATCTTCTCGAGCGCCGCATCGAGCTGAGCCTTGCCCTCGGTCGCTCCCGCCGGCACGACGAGCACGAAGCGGCAGGGGCCCTTCTCCGTTCGCTCGCGCAGGGCCGCCGTCAGCTCATCCGCCGTGGCCGTGACGTTGGCCACCACCAGCACGCTGAACTCCCAGGCCATCGCAGTCTCCTCTGCCAAATGACGTCTGACACGAGAGTAGCGCGACGGGCGGCCCGAAAACAGGCCGCCCGCCGCGCTCTGACTGCTGGTGTCCGCTCTGCTCGGGTTAGAGCTTCAGGCGGAGCGGGTCGGTCGTGCGCCAGCCGTTGCCCTTCGAGTCACGGGCGTCGATCCGGAGCTTGACCTTCAGACCCTTGTTCGAGCCCTTGGCGAGCACGCGCATCCCGCGCTTGCCGACCTTGACTGCGATGGTCTTCGACTTCTTGGACTTGATCTTGAAGGACTTGGAGCCGAGGCTCTTGCCCTTGTAGACCAGCTTCACCTTGCCCTTGCAAGTGCCGCTGGAGAGACAGCGGAGCTTGAGCTCGGCGCGGTTGCCGGTCAGTGAGACGGACTTGGCGCTGTGCTTGACGCGCAGGGAGCCACCGAGCACGATCTCGCAACCGCGCACGGTGTCCCGCTTGTCCACGAGCGCGAGGTCGAAGCCGGCGTCGCACTCCACGCGGTCGGCGGCGCGATCACGGGAGCGGATCACGTCGATGCCGTTGCCGCCGCTGATCCGGTCGCGGCCGTCGGTGCCCTTGATGCGGTCGTTGCCGTCACCGCCGTTCAGGGTCGCCTTGATCAGCCGGGCCAGGCCCTTGCGGCCGATGAGCGTGTCGTTGCCGCCGTTGGCGTTCAGCACGAGCTTCTCCGACGTGCCGATGTCGAGGTTGAACGGGCCCGGAGGTGTCGGCCCGACCCGGTCGAACTGCACGCGGCCGCGGTCTGCCGACGGCTTGACCACGAAGTCCTCGTCGACGTTGCCGCCGTTGACCTCGATCGTGTCGGTGCCGGCCTCGCCGTCCATGGTGTCGTCGCCGTCACCGGGGTTCCAGACCAGGGTGTCGTCGCCGTCGCCGCCGGCCACCACGTCGTCGTCACCCGAAGGGCTGCGCTGGGAGACGAGCCGGTCGTTGCCGGGGCCCCCACGCAGCACGTCGGGAGCGTCGCCGGTCTGGATGATGTCGTTGCCTTCACCGCCGTCGGCGTCGATCACGAACGGGTTGAGGCCCGCGGCCCCGCCGTTCTTGTTCAGTGTGTCGTCACCACCGTTGCCGTTGAAGTCGAGCTTCTCGGAGGTGCCGATGTCGAGGTTGAAGGGACCGGGCGTGGGTGACGGGCCGAGGCGGTCGAACTGCACGCGGCCGGCGGTCGCCGAGGGCTTGACCTCGAACTCCTCGCCGCCGCCGCCACCGTTGACCTCGATCGTGTCGAAGCCGGCCTCGCCGTCCATCGTGTCGTCGCCGTCACCCGGGTTCCACACGAGGGTGTCGTCGCCGACGCCGCCGAGCATCTGGTCACGCGTGCCGCCGGCGTTGCGCTGGCCGATCACGCGGTCGTTGCCCGTGCTGCCGTTGAGGAGATCCGGGAACTCGCTTCCGGCGATCGTGTCGTTGCCGTCGCCACCGTTCACGATCACGCTGTTGAGACCGGTGAACGCGGCGGTGGTCACGCCGTTCAGGTTGATGTTGTTCGCTCCCGGGCCGCCGCGGACGCCGATCGAGGCGATCGCCGAGCAGGCCGTGGCCGTACCGCCCGGATCGGCGCCGTTGACCTGCACGTTCCCGCCCGTGCAGACGATCGTGATGGGGTCACTCCCGTCGCTCGTCACGTTCAGGACGCCGCCGGCGCCGACGTTCGAGGTCACGGTGGCACTAGCCACCCCGGGGAGGGCCAACAGGCCCATGGCCGCCATCGCCGAGAAACCGGCGAGGCGGGTGCGCTTCCTTCGAGACATCTGAAGCTCCTTCGCAATCGGATTGGGGGGTTCCGATGGTCAGGAGCGGCGATATCCGCCTGCTATTCCCTGACTGTGATGCCTGTCACAGCCGGGGGCGTGGGTCGAGCCTTCGTTATCCGGCGAGCGGGCGGTGCCCGCGAGCCTTCGTTTACTCCGGCCCGCGATAGCTCGGCAGACCCTCTTCGTGCTCCTGGATCGGCCCGCGCCGCTCCGAGCCGAGGGCGATCGCGTCCAGCCGGGCGATCTCGCGCTCGCCCTCGATCCGCGCCGGATGATCCGATGCCAAGCCGCCGATCAGCGTCTGGATGCGGTTGCGCAGCTGAAGCGCGAAGTGCGGCGTGGACGCGCCCATGAGCTGGCGCACGTCCTCCACGGTGGGCTCGCGCGTGAAGCGGTCGGGACGCTCGTACTCCGACATCGAAGCGAATCCTAGATGGCCGCCATCACGGCGAGGTGGGCTGCACCGGAATCAGCTCCATGACCTGGTCGATCTGCGCCTGCTGGTCGACCGACACCGCCGTGTCGTCGCCGAGGATCCACGCCCGGTTGTAGACCGCCTGGCCCGGGTCGTCCTCGTAGCCGGGCTGGACGCTCAGGAGGTACTCCTCGAGCGGCTGCGGCAGCTTGGCCGCGTCGTCGGTGAGGAGGAGCGGCGCGAACAGGCCACGGGTGGCCAGCGGAGCCGCGGCTGCCGCGTCGAGGGGACGCGAGAGGTTGGCGACGGCGAAGTTGTAGCCCGGCACCACCACTCCCCAGCCGAAGTCGCCCTTCTCGTAGCGCGCGAAGGCGATCGCGTTCTCCACCGGAGTGTCGGCCTCGATGCGCTCGACGGAGCGAGCGAGCTTCCTGTCCTTGTCGAGCTGGTCCGCGACCTTCTTCGAGATGATCCGCTCGGGACCGAGGATGAACACGTTCGGGCGCTCGTGCTCGCGGATCGCCTTGAGGATGGGCGCCGGGATCGAGTTGCGCTTGACCGGCAGCACGGAATCGCCCGAGCGGGCGGCCCAGGACGCCGCGGGCATGGCCCATTCGGCGCTGTCGCCGGAGTAGAGCACGATGTCGTTGGACGGCTCGCCGCGCGCGGCAGAGAAGAAGCGGTCGATGGAGGCGGCGCGGGCAAACGGGTCCTTGCCCTCGACCACGGCGGTCTTGAAGCCCTCGGGCCGGGCCACATCGCGACCCATTCGGATCACCTGGGCATCCTCGGAGAGATCGGAGCCCTTCGGGTCGAGCCGTTCGAGGGTGTCGCCGGTGACGGCCGGCAGCTCGTCGCCGTCGGTGAGCAGAAGTGGGGCGGCGATCGGAGGCCCGGCCAGCACCGAGGCGGCTATGCCGGTGACCCAGTCGTCCTGATCGACGAGCACCACGGCGGTCGGCCGGTCGGCGTCGCCGGTGGCCGGGAAGAGCGCGTCAGCCACGCCGGCGGCGTCGGCCACCGCATCGCTGCCGCCCACCCGGACGGTGTTGCGAGTGGCGCTGGACGGGAACCCGAGCTTCTGGGCGGCCTGGTCGTCGTCGGGCTGCACCCCGAGCTGGGGTGGGCTCTTCTCGTCCTCGTCGCCGAGGCTGCACCCGCCCAGGGCCAGGGCGAGGAGCAGGAGTGACGCGCCAAAGCGGACCAATACCGGGCGCACGATAGCCGCGCGTGAGGCGTAAACCAGTCGTGCGCACCCGGCCGAGCCGGGTGCTTCGCCACAAACCCGCCGGCACATGTACGATTGACTAGTCAGTCAACGCGACTGTGGAGGCACCGACACCGTGGATTTCAGGCTCAACGAAGATCAACTCGAGTTCCAGCGCACCTGTCGGCGGTTCGCCGCCGAGGTGATGCGACCGGTGGCCGCCGAGTACGACCGCACCGAGGGCGTGCCCTGGGAGGTCATAAAGCAGGCTCGGGAATGGGGCCTCCACGGCATGGACCAGATCACCAAGGTGGGCTCGGATCCCGACGGCATCCTGGCCTGCATCTACGCCGAGGAGCTGCACTGGGGCTGCGCGGGCATCGCGCTCGCGATCTCGGGCGGCTCGCTGGCCGCGGCTGGGATCGCCAGCTCGGGAACGCCCGAGCAGATCGGCCGTTGGGTGCCGGAGTGCTTCGGCGAGGGTGACGAGGTCAAGCTGGGCGCCTACGCCGTCACCGAGCCCCAGGCGGGCTCGGATGTGCGCTCACTGCGCACAACCGCGGTACAGGACGGCGACGAATGGGTCCTCAACGGCACCAAGGTGTTCATCACCAACGGCGGCATCGCCGACGTGACCGTGGTCGTGGCCACCATCGACAAGGATCTCGGCCATCGCGGCCAGGCCTCGTTCGTGGTCCCCAAGGGCACGCCCGGCTTCTCGATGGGCAAGAAGGAGTCCAAGCTCGGCATTCGCGCGTCACAGACGTCCGAGCTCATCCTCGAGGACTGCCGCGTGCCGATGGAGAACCTGCTCGGCGGCTACGAGAAGCTTCAGGCCAAGCTCGAGCGCGCCCGCTCGGGCCAGTCCACCGGGCGCTCCTCGGGCGCACTCGCCACCTTCGAGCTCACCCGGCCGTTTGTGGGCGCCTCCGCGCTCGGCATCGGCCAGGCCGCCTACGAATGGACCCTCGAGTACCTCGAGGACAAGGAGGAGAACGGCGTGCCGCTGCTCGAGCAGCAGCGCATCCAGCAGACCATGGCCGACGTGGCGACCGAGATCGAGGCATCGCGCCTGCTCGTGTGGCGCGCCGCCTGGATGGGCCGCAACGGCGTGCCGATGACCGCCGGACAGGGCTCGATGTCGAAGCTCAAGGCCGGCGACACGGCGATGTGGGCCACCACCACCCTGATGGACCTGGTGGGCCCCTTCGCCCAAACCACGGACTGCCCGCTCGAGAAGTGGTTCCGGGACGCCAAGATCTACCAGATCTTCGAGGGCACGGCCCAGGTCCAGCGGCTGGTGGTCTCACGCATGCAGAGGGCCGACTACCAGCGCAAGCTGATCGAGGCCCAGGCCGTGCTGGAGCAGGCGCCGGGCAACGCCACCGGCGACGTGATCACCGCCGCCTAGCTAGGACCAGAACTCGTCGCTGTAGGCCGGGAGCGCCTCGACCATCCAGAGTCGGCTTACCCGGCCGTCGTCGACGTCGGCAAGGAAGGCCGCGAAGTTGTGGAGTCGCCTGCCCTCGCGCTCGGCCTGGATCTCGACCATGGTCATCACCCTGTGCTGGTCCACGGCCAGCGTCTGCGTCACGCGTGCGCTCCCGCCGGCCGCCCGCAGATCCGGGAGACGGCGCATGTACTCATCGGCGCCGCGGACCTCGTCCACGCCCGACTCTGCGTTCGTCACGTAGGCCGTGAGGTCGTCGGCCAGCAGGCTTCGCACCGCCTGGAAATCCCCGTCCGCGTAGGCCCGAAACAGACGCCGGGCGATGTCCAGAGCGCTCGTCTCGTTCATTCGACCCTCGAAGCAAACCTACAGGCGAACGCTGGAGCGCTACCAGCGCTCACCCTGAGCGCCAACTGAGGCGGCAGGATCCGCACCGGGCGTACTCTCTTTCCAGTGCGTCCGGCGCGCGTCATCGTGGTGCTCGGCATCCTGCTCACGCTGGTGGGCTGCGATTCCGATTCCGATTCCGAGCCGAGCTCCGACAGCCCCGGCGGCGAGCAGACCGCTCCACGGGCGGAGCACCAGGACGGAGAGGGCCTGCGCTCGCCCGAGGGCGCGTTGATTCGGCACTGGCTGGCGGCTCTCGAGCGCGACGACTACGCCCGGGCCGCGAGGTCGTTCGCCCCGGGGGCGCTGGTCGACCAGGGCGTCCCCTACCGGCTCACCTCGCCCGCCGCGGCTCGGCGCTTCAACGCGGCGCTGCCGTGCCGTGCGGATCTCGTCCGCCTCAAGGACGAGGGCAGGAGGTCACTCGCCTCGTTCCGCATCCGGAGGGGGCCCGGCGGACCCTGCCACGGGATTGTGCGGGTGCGCTTGCGCTTCCGCGATGAGCACTTCACGGAATTCGTGCAGCTGCCCGGCGACGACGAGCAGGACCGCTCGGGCGAGCCGATCTAGCCGCGCTCCCGGTGCTCCTCCATGTGGCGCCGCTCCTCAAGCCGGTTGTCGCGCCGCAGCTGCGCCTCGCGCGCACGCCGTAGCTCGTCGGCCGTTTCGGGAGCCAGGGGCGGAATCTCCGCCGGCTGGCCCTCATCGTCCAGTGCGACCATGGTCAGGTACGCGGTGGAGGTGTGGGTGACCTCGCGGGTGCGCACGTTCTCGGACTCCACGCGCACGCCCACCTCCATCGACGTTCGCCACGCGGCGTTGACCGTGGCCCGTACGGTCACGAGCGCCCCCACGAAGACGGGGTGGCGAAACGTCATCCGGTCCATACCGGCGGTGACCACGCGCAGGCCGCAGTGGCGCACCGCGGCGATTCCCGCCACCTCGTCGCACATGTGCAGGATCACGCCGCCGTGGACGTTGCCGGCGATGTTGGCCTGGCCCACCCCCATCCAGCGGCTGAGGACCGAGCTCGAGTCGGAGGGTGGCTTGGGGGTCATGGGCGTGAAGGATCACACGCGAGCGCGGCTGGCTAGTCTTGCTGCACCGCCTCCGAGTGGGGAGGCGATCCGAACGCGAGTTTGAAGGAGGCGCCAGATGCCAGGTCTCGGCGGGCGCATGTCCACCGTAATCAAGGCGAAGATCTCGAGAATGCTCGACCGGACCGAGGATCCGGGGGAGACCCTGGACTACGGCTACCAGAAGCAGGTCGAGATGCTCCAGAACGTCAAGAAGGGCATCGCCGACGTAGTCACGGCCAAGAAGCGCCTGCAGATGCAGTCGTCCAAGCTCGAGCAGCAGGTGGTCAAGCTCGACACCCAGGCCCGCCAGGCGCTGTCTCAGGGGCGCGAGGACCTCGCCCGCATGGCGCTCGAGCGCAAGACCCTCGCCCAGACCGAGCTGCAGTCACTCGACTCTCAGATCACCGAGCTCCAGGGCCAGCAGGAGAAGCTCACCGAGAACGAGCAGAAGCTGCGCACCAAGATCGAGGCCTTCCGGACCAAGAAGGAAGTCATCAAGGCGCAGTACTCGGCCGCCGAGGCTCAGGTCAAGATCTCCGAGGCCGCCTCAGGCGTGGGCGAGGAGATGGCCGATCTCGGGCTCGCGATGCAGCGCGCCGAGGACAAGACCGAGACGATGCGGGCCCGCGCGGGCGCCGTCGAGGAGCTCGAGGCCGCCGGTACGTTCGACGACATCACCCAGCTGGGCTCCGGCCAGGACGACATCGAGCGCGAGCTCTCCGAGCTCACCAGCGGCGCGCAGGTGGACGACGAGCTGGCCAAGATGAAGGCCGAGCTCGGCTCGGGCGGCGGCGACTCGCCTGCGCTCGAGCAGGGCGCTGAGCAGGGGGCTGAGCAAGGGAAGGAGAACGCGTGATCGTCCGGATCTCGGGCGAGGGCCAGTTCAACCTGCCCGACGAGGACTCGGATCGCCTGAACGAGCTCGACAACCGCGCGGTCGCCGCGATCGATCAGGGCGACGAGACCGGCTTCCGTGAGCTGTGGTCGCAGATGCTCGAGCTGGTGGCCGGCGACGGCAATCGCGTCTCCGACGACGAGCTCGTGGAGTCCGACGTGATCCTGCCGCCGCGCGACATCTCTTTCGACGAGGCCAGCGGCGAGTTCACGGGCGAGGGCCTGATCCCGGACTGAGCGGCGCCCGCTCCGCCCGTCAGAGCTCGCGCTCGTAGAAGTAGTTGACCGGCCCGCCCGGTCGTCCTCCGGTGTTGTCGAAGCCGAGGCTCTCGTAGAGAGCGCGGGCGGCCGTGTCGTCCTCGCCGGTGCCGAGGTCCATGTGGTCGGCGCCCTCCGCTCGGGCGACCTCGATGGCCGCCTCCATGAGCGCGCGTCCCAGTCCCTGTCCCCGCCGGCCGGGAACCACGTACAGCTCGGCCAGGTAGCACTCCAGAGCGTTGGTCCAGATGGCCGGGCGAAAGCGCAGCAGCGCGAGCCCGTCCGGGCCGGGTCCGCCCACGAGGACCGTGAGCTCACCTTCGCCGAGCAACATCCGCACGCGTTCGGCCAGCGCCTGCGGACCCGGCGTGATGTCGTCGAACTCCGTGTTGAAGTCGTGGAGAAGGCGGCCGATCGCCTCGGCGTCGGCGGCGCCCGCGCGGCGTACGTCTGTGTCTGGGGAGGTGCTCATGTCCACAAGAGTGTGCGCGATCGCTCATACCGGAGGCGCTCGTGCTGGCATCTTCACCGTCGTGGCCGCCTGGACAGCTACAGCAACAGCGAACGCGACCCCCGAGCAGCTCCTCGAGGTCCTCACCCATCCGGAGGAGATCCGGCGCTGGTCGCCCGTCTCGTTCGACCTCGGCGAGAGCGACGACGCCCGCCTCGACGCCGGCGCCCGGGTCCGTGTCACGGGCCGGCTGGCCGGGGTGGCGGTGGGCTTCGACGTGGAGGTGCACGCCGCCGGCGACGGTGGACTCGAGCTGTCAGCCGACGGCCCGATCGGCCTGGACGTGCGCTACGAGGTCACCGGAGACGGCACCGGGTCCGAGCTCAGCGCATCCGTGGCCATGCGCCGCGGTGGCGGCCTCAGGGGCCGCCTGGTGGCCAACGCCGCCGCCACGCTGCTGTCGGCCGGGGCGCTCGACAGCGCCACCCGGCGCATCGCCGACGCGGCGGAGTCCCAGCTCTCCGCCGGCGAGTCCGAGCTGTGGGCCCTCGCTGCCTGAACCGCTAGGCGGTCTCGGCGCGGGTTGTCCGGCGCAGGCCCGCGCGACGTCTCAGGACCACCACCAGCGCGGCGCCCGCCAGCAGCGGCAGACCGAGCACGAGCAGCCACGGCACGCCGTCGTCGGTCTCGCGCTCCGTCCGGCGGATCGTCGCGCTCCGGTGGCCGGCGATCCTCGCGCGCAACGTGGCGGTGTCGACGCTGGCTAGCGTGCGCTGTCCGGCCAGCACGGCGAGCGTGCCTCCGTCGAGATCGAGCTTGGAGTGCCACAGGCCATCCGGGCCGGTCGCCATGCCCTCGAGGTCGATGCAGAACGCCCTGCGCTTCTCGGTGTCGAGCGCGTGGATGAAGGCGTACTCGGAGCCCTTGTAGAGGGTGTACTCCCAGCGCCCTCCCGGCCCGGTGGCGCGGGTCATCGGCCACCCGTTCATGCGCTCATCGGGCTCGCGCGGATCCACGATCGGCTTCTTCAGCAGGCGCTCACGGCGCAGGTCGTACGCCCGCACCTCGTACCGGGCGGGGTCCCTCGGCGACAGGTAGCGGATCAGGTACATCGTGCGCGCGTCGGGTGAGAGGGCGTCGAAGCTGAAGTCGCCCTTCAGGGCGAATCGCCGCCGGATCCGCAACGTCTCGGTGTCGGCCAGCGCGAACCGGGTCGTGTTATGGGGAAGGGCTCGCCGCGGCTGGATCAGGGCCAGCGTGCGACCGTCCGCGCTGAGCCCACTCGGGGTGGCGTCGTACGCCACGACCGGAACCGTCAGCCGCCCTTTCACGACGACCCGCCGCAGGCGGCGCCTGCTGTCGGCGTCGATCGCCTCGAGTGCCGTGCCGGTCCCGGCGCGCCGCGTCATATAGGCCACTCCCTCGCCCGGAGCCTGGATCGGGCGCGCGTCCACCCCCACCACGGGCTGGCCGTCTGCCCCCGCGGCGGGGGGAGCCACGGCCAGAGCGAGGACGCTGCCGACGAGCGGCATGAGCAGTGTCGCGATGCGGGCGCGGGTGGTCATGCCCTCCATACGGTGAGCGCGGCGTGGCAGGTCCGCGGTGGTGCTGCGCCCCGTGGACCGGGCGTGTGCTGGGGGTTCCTGACGTTAGGTGCCCTATAGCGTCACTTTCGTCAGGAACCCCCCACGCACGTCTCGTACTCACCCCCCTCACTGCCAACCGGATCACGCCCGACCGTCGCGCAGGCCCGAGCGGAAGGCAGCGGCATGCAAAGCTCCCAGGGAATGGACGCCGACACCCGTGCCGCAGACGACACCGCAGTGACCACCGAGCAGGCCACGGCCGCCGCCGAGGAGGCCATGGCGCCGCCGCCCGCCCCGGTGGACACCCCCTTCTCGATGGCGCTCAACCAGGACCAGCGCGACATTCGCGAGTGGGTGCACGGCTTCGCCGAGAACACGGTCCGCCCGGCCGCGGCGGAGTGGGACGAGCGCGAGGAGACTCCCTGGCCGGTGATCCAGGAGGCCGCCAAGATCGGGCTCTACGGCTTCGAGGGGCTGGCCCAGTTCTGGGCCGATCCGAGCGGGCTCACGTTGCCGGTGGTCAACGAGGAGCTGTTCTGGGGCGACGCCGGCATCGGCATGTCGATCATGGGCACCTCCCTCGCCGTGGCCGGGATCTTCAGCGCGGGCACTCCGGAGCAGCTGGGCGAGTGGGTGCCGCAGTGCTTCGGCAGCGAGAACGAGCCGCAGGTCGGCTCGTTCTGCGTGTCGGAGCCCGACGCTGGGTCGGACGTCTCCTCGCTGCGCACCCGCGCCCGCTACGACGAGGCGAGCGACGAGTGGGTCATCAACGGGCAGAAGGCCTGGGCCACCAACGGCGGGATCGCCAACGTGCACGTGGTGGTGGCGTCGGTCGAGCCCGAGCTCAAGGCCCGCGGTCAGGCGGCCTTCGTGATACCGCCCGCCACCAAGGGCCTCGAGATGGGCACCAAGGTGAAGAAGCACGGGTTGCGCGCGTCGCACACCGCCGACGTGTTCCTCGACGATTGCCGTGTGCCGGGAAGCTGCCTGCTCGGAGGCAAGGAGAAGCTCGACGAGCGCTTGGCACGCGCCCGGGAGGGCACGCGGGCCAAGAGCCAGGCGGCGATGAAGACCTTCGAGGTCAGCCGGCCGACGGTGGGCGCCCAGGCCCTCGGCATCGCGCGCGCGGCCTACGAGTATGCGCTCGGCTACGCCAAGGAGCGCTCTCAGTTCGGACGGCCGATCATCGAGAACCAGGCGATCGCCTTCGCCCTGGCGGACATGAAGATGGAGATCGACTGCGCCCGCATGCTCGTCTGGCGCGCATCGTGGATGGGCAAGGCCGGCGTGCCCTTCGACGCCGCCGAGGGCTCCATGAGCAAGCTGAAGGCGGGCGAGGTGGCCGTCTGGGCCACCGAGCGAGCGATCCAGATCCTGGGCGGCAACGGCTACACGCGGGAGTACCCGGTGGAGCGGATGCACCGCGACGCGAAGATCTACACGATCTTCGAGGGCACGTCGGAGATCCAGCGGCTGGTGATCGCCCGGGCTATCTCAGGGATGCAGATCCAGTAAGGGGCCGCCGTGGAAGCCCAGCCACGGTGAACGGCAGCTGCCCGGTATCGAAGTCGGCGTTGACGACGAGGTACAGGCCCTTCGCCCGGTCGACCGTGGACGGGCCGCGGAGCAGGTCGCTGGACTGGGTGCGCTCGAGCGTGGCGCGCCGCGCGCCGCCGCGCAGCTTCAGGAAGGACAGCTGCGCCGGGTCTCCCTGGACGACGACGAGGCGGCCGTCGTCGAGCAGCATGCCGTCACCGCCTGGCACCGTCGCGCCCTCGACCTGCGCGATCTCGCGGACCGAGGCGCCGGCGTTGCCCAGCTCGATCCGGAACAAACCACCGCTGTTGCTATCCACCGCGACCAGCGTCCGACTGCTCGTGGCGACGATGCCGTTCAGGTTGAACTCGCCGGCCTCGTACGGGATCGCGCTCACGTCCAGGGCCCTGAGCTCGGCCGTCAGCCCACGAGCAGGCCCAGCTCGGCGGCCCTCGAGGTGGCCTCCGTGCGCGTGCGGCAGCCGAGCTTGGCGAGGATGTTGCGTACGTGCATGTCGACCGTTCGCGGGCTGAGGAACAGCTCGCCCGCGATCTCGCGGTTCGTTCGGCCGACTGCGACGAGCCGCATCACCTCGAGCTCGCGCCGCGACAGGCCGGCACCCTGGTGGTTGGCGGCGGCGCGCCGGCCGAGGCGCTGCTCCACGGACTCGCCGAGCTTGGCCACCTCGGCCGCGGCCTCGTCTGCGAGCGGGCGCGAGCCGAGCTTGCGTGCGGTGCGGTAGGCACCCACCAGCCGCTCGAGCGCCAGGTCGCGCTGGCCGGAAGCGGCCAGCGCCACGCCCGCGCGCAGCTGGATCTGCGCTCGCTCGAAGGGGATGTCGAGCGCAGCCTGGAGCTCGAGCGCGCGGGTGAACTGCTCGGTGGCGGCGAGCGCGTCGCCCTCGGCGAGCGTGATCTCGCCGAGTGCGTGGGCCAGCGCCGCGACCGCGTCCGGGTACCCCGACGACGCGCCGATCGCCGAGAGCGCGTCGGCGCAGGCACGTGCGTCCCGCAGCGCGCCGCGCCTCGCGAAGAAGCACGCCGCCCAGCGCAATCCCCAGACGGCGTAGTGGTGATCTTCGGAGCGTTCCCAGCGAGCGAGCACGAAGCGGCAGCGCTCGGCGGCGGCTTCGTGTGCGCCCTCGTGATGCTCGACCCAGGCCAGAGCGGCGGCGCAGTCGACCTCCATCGAGACGACGCCGATGCGGGAGGCGGCGTTGAGACTGCGGAGCAGCAGCGGGCGAGCGGCGCTGGTGTCGCCGCGGAAGGCGTAGATGGCCCCGAGCACCCCATCGGCGACCAGATCGGCGCCCCCGGCGCGTTGATGCAGGTCACGGCAGAGCTCCTCGCTGCCGCCCCAGTCGCCCAACTCGCGCAGCACATACGCCACGCAGGCGAGGCAGGTGTGCTCGAGAGCGTCGACGCCGTCGGTGCGGCAGAGCCCGACGGCGGTGGTGAGCGCGGTCTCGGCGCCGGCGTAGTCGGCCGAGACCTCGAGTGCTGTGCCGAGCCGCTGATAGACCTCGGCGGCCTCGGCGGTCAGCTCGTGCTCGAGCGCCAGCGACAGCCCCGCCCGGACGGTCTGGAGGCCGGCCTCGAGCTCGCCGCGCTTGGCCATCGCCACGCCCTGGAGGCCGAGCGCGCGGGCGCGCAGGTCCGTGCGCTCGGCGTGCGTGGCTTCCTCCACGGCGCGCTCGGCCAGCTCGACCGCCTCCGTGTGCTTGCCCGCGCTCTGCAGGTAGCCCGCCCCGATCAGGTGCTCGGCGGCCGCCTCGCCCGGAAGGCCGTTCGCCGTGAACACATCCGCCGCCACTCGGCGCGCGGCCAGCGCGCGATCTCGGTCGCTCTGCAGCTCGAACACGCCGGCGAGGCGGCGCTCAGCATCGGCAAGCGCGCGCCCGCCACCGTGCGTCCGGTGCGCGGCGGCAACTTCGCGCAGCGTTCGCGTGGCCTCGGTCAGCTCGCCCGCGAGCTCGCAGCAGCGGGCGTGGCGCTCCAGCAGGGCCACGCGATCTGCGCTTCGCTCGCCCTCGGGCCACAACTCGAGCGCCTGACGGCCGGCACGCGCGGCGTCGCGGTAGGCATGCACCGCCATCAGCTCCTCGCTCGCGCGAACGAGCGCGTCGAGCGCGCGAACCGGCTCGCGCGCGGCGAGCCAGTGGGCGGCGACCTCGGAGCTCTTGCCGTCACGGCCGTCCAGGAGCTCGGCGAGGCCGCGATGCAGCGATCGACGACGTAGCCAGGGGATGTCCTCGTAGATCGCGTCGCGGGCGAGCGGGTGGCGAAACGCGGCCTGGTCGCCACTTCCCTCGACGATCACGCCGCTCGCCGCCAGCTCCTCCAGACCGTCGGCACAGCCCAGTGCGGCCACGAGCTCGATCTCGAAACGCGGCCCGGCCACCGCGGCCGCCTCAGCGGTGGTGCGCGCCTCCACCGAGAGCCCGGCGGTGCGCAGCAGCACGGCATCCCTGATCGTCTCGGGCAGTGGCACCTCGCTCTCACCGGCGAGCTCGACCCCGGCCGCACCGCTCTGCAGCCGGTCGTCCCCCCGCAACGCGGTGACCAGCTCCTCCACGAAGAAGGGCACGCCCTGGGTCCGATGGTGCACGATGCGGGCGAGCGCCGGTGAGACGGGAGCCTCGAGCACGACGGCGGTCAGCTCGGCCGTCTGCTCGGGCGTCAGCGGTTCGAGCACCAGCTCGCGCAGCATCCGATCGCGGCGGAGCGCGGTGCGCAGCGCGCGTAGCGGATGCGAGCGCGGCATCTCGTCCGTGCGGTACGCGGCGATCAGCAGCACCGGCAGGTCGGGAAGGCTGGTGGCGAGGGCGGCCAGCAGCTCGAGCGTCGCGTCGTCGGACCACTGGAGGTCGTCGAGGAGGATGATCGCCGGATGGCGGCCGGCAATGGTGGCCAGCCCGCAGCGGATGCTCTCGAACAGGGTGGCGCGGTCGCTCTCCGCCACGGCGTCGCCGAGCTCCGGCAGCAGCAGCGCGAGATGGCCGCGTAGCCGGCCGCAGTCCTCGAGCGCGTCCGGCTCATGGCGCAGATGGCTGCGCAGCGCAGCGACCATCGGGCTGTAGGGCGGCGCGGCCGGGCTCGCGGCACCGCGAAGAAACGTCGCGTCGGCGCTGGTGGCCACCTCCTCGGCAAGCCGCGTCTTGCCGACCCCCGCGTCGCCTCCGAGCAGCACGAGCGACCCATTCCCCGCGATCGCTTCGGCTGCCGCCTCCTCGAGCCAGGCGCGCTCGGCTTCCCGGCCGATCACCCCTCCCGCGTCCATGCTGTGAGTCTAATCCGGGCCGAATACGGCATCGAGCCGTGCAATTACGGTAGATCTGCGGATGTCCACGGCGTGCGTGCGCCGTACGGTTGTCGCATGAACCTCTACACCATTCGCAGGCGCGACTTCTGGGACAGCGCCGATGCCCTACAGCAATCCGCCAACCGCTCGACCGAGGCCGGCGAGGAGATGTCCGATGACATCCGCTGGATCCGCACCTACGTGGTGCAGGAGGAGTCCGGACGCCTCGGGACCCTCTGCATCTACGAGGGCTCCAGCGCCGAGAAGGTGCGCGAGCACGCCGAACGCGCCGGCATGCCGGCCGACGAGGTAACACTCGTGGCCGACACGGTGATCGTTCGGCCCGACCCCGTGGCCGCCACCGGCTAGCCAAGACAGACGCGCGACCCGCGCGTGACCACATTCGCACTGATTCACGGCGCCTGGCACGATGGTTCGTGCTGGGCGCCGGTCGTGCGCAACCTACGGGGGCGGGGCCACGCGGCGCTGGCACCCGACCTGCCGTTTCACGATCCGAAGACGGGCTTCGAGGAGCGTGTACGGCCGGTACTGGATGCGCTCGACCGCGCCGCCGACCCCGTGGTCGTCGTCGGCCACTCGATGGGATCCGCCTACGCGGCGCTGGTCGCGTCGGCGCGTCCCGGCTCCCTCCTCGTGCTCCTCTGCCCGAGGCTCGGCGGACTCGCGCCGCCGCCCGGCGCACCCCGCACCTTCCGCGAGGGCTTCCCGTTCCCGGCCGACCGTCCGGACGGCACGAGCGCCTGGGATGCCGATGCGGCTATCCGCGCGATGTACGGACGCCTGCCCGTGGAGACCGCGAGCGCGCTGGCGCAGCGCCTGCGGCCGATGGCTCCGCCGGCCGGCGACTACCCGCTGCCCGGCCATCCCGACGTCGCGACCGTCCTCGTGTACGCAGCCGATGACGAGTTCTTCGAGCCGGCCTGGGAGCGGTTCATGGCGCGCGAGCTCCTCGGCGTGGAGCCGATCGAAATCCCCGGCGGCCACTTCCCGATGGCCGAAGACCCCGACGCTCTCGCCGGCCTCCTCGACCGCCTGGCAGGCCGGTGACTACGCGTCCTGGCGCTCTGGAAGCCGGAAGGCCATCCTGTGGCGCCGTGCCGGCAGCACCCCTTCCGGTCGCAGGAGCATGATGATCACCAGCAGGAAGCCGTAGATCCCGGCCGAGACCTCGGACAGGTCGAAGTCCAGGCCCACACTGCCGGGAACGTCGTAGAGGACCCTCGGCAGCAGATAGTTGTTGATCCCCGACAGGACGATCGCGCCGACCACGACGCCCCAGATCGAGCCCAGCCCGCCGAGCACGACCATGGCGAGGATGAAGATCGAGAACGAGAACGTGAACTGATGGGAGTTGACCGTGCTCAGGTACGAAGCGAGAAAGGCGCCGGACACCCCGCCCAGCGCCGCTCCCGCTCCGTAGGCCAGCAGCTTGGTGCGCACGATCGGAACGCCCACGCTCGCCGCCGCGCCCTCGTCGTCGCGCAGAGCGATCCACGCCCGGCCCAGCCGCGAGTCGCGCAGCCGGAAGTTGACGAACAGCACCACCGCCACGAGTGCGAGGGCGAACCAGTACCAGGGACGCAGGTCCAGCGCACCGAAGCGCCCGAGCAACGGCAGGTCGATCTTGTCGATGGCCGACATGCCGTTGGGTCCCCCGGTGAGCGATCCACCGAAGAACTGGATGTCCCGGCCGTTGGCCGCGACCTGCCCGATGATCTCGCCGAACGCGAGCGTGACGATGCCGACGTAGTCGCCGCGCAGCCGCAACGTCGGCACCCCGATCAGCACGCCGGCGATCGTCGTCGCGATCACCGCGAGCACGAGGATGATCAGGAAGTTCAAGTGGATGCCGGGCATCCCCGCCGCCGGCTCGCCGACGAAGAGGGAGATGCCGGCTCCGTCGGCGGCGTTGTCCCAGAACCCGGACCCGAAGTACGCGGCCACGTGCGCCCCGATCGCGAAGAACGCCACATAGCCCAGGTCGAGCAGCCCGGCGAAGCCCACGACGATGTTCAGGCCCAGCGCCATGATCACGTAGGCCGCCGCCAGGACCAGGTTGTCCAGCGCGTTGCTGCCCTCGCCGAGGAAGAGCGGCACGATGGCGGCGCAGCCGAGGCCGGCGGCGGCCAGCAGCCAGCGCGTACTTCGAGGTGTCCCGAGGGCACTCATGCGCGCGGCGGAGCGCGGCCGTGGGGCTGCGGCTTCGCTCATCTCGCGCCGGTGCGGCGGCGCCGGTAGTACGCGCGGTTCTTCGTCCGATTGCCGCAGATCGACATGTCGCACCAGGCCGCCGAGCGGTTCTTCGAGCGGTCGAAGAAGGCGTACTCGCACCGGCGACAGGCCTTCAGGCGCGGCCAGTCACCGGTGAGCTGAGCCTCGTGGAGGATGCCCAGGAGCGTGGCCACGGCGCCATCGACGCCCCGTGACTCGGGTTCGAGGGCCGTTCGCCCGGTGTCGTCCATGGCGACGCGGAGCCGAGCCGCCTCCGAGGCCCGGCGAACGACGTCCGTGGCCGCCGTTGCCGGCTGGCCTCCCCGGTTCGCGATCGCGAGCGCCCGGATCGCTTCTCGGAGCTCGCGGAGGCGCGCCACGTCGGCCTCCGAGACGCGGTCGCCCGGCCCAACGAGCCGCTTCTGGCGCAGCCACGCCCGGGCCCTTTCCGCGGTTCCGATGCGATCCCACTCGGGCGGGAAGTCGTGGTTGTGGGAGTTGACGAAGCGTTGAAGCAGCTCGAGCCGCCCGGGTGCCTTGGGTCGCCCCCCGGGCTCGATCTGCTCGCCCACACGTCGCTTGTCGTGCTCCTCCATGACCCGGCTTGGGTAGTAAATCAGACCGGCATAACGCTAACGCCGGTCATAGGCCGGCGCGCTCGTGCAGTGCGGCCGGATCCTGCCGTGGACGACGAGGCGGCTGCTCAGCGCGACCAGGACGGCTCGCGCGCTCGGCGCAGGAGCCGTCGCGGGGCGCCACCCGAGACGCGCACGGTGAACACCGAGCCGCGGCGCTCGAAGGCCACGCGGCGGCCGTCCGGCGAGAAGACCGGCGAGCTGTCGGTGGTCGCGGAGGTGAGGTCGCGGACCGGCCTGCTCGTGGCGGCGTCGAACAGGACGATCGAGCCGGGCCGCTGAGTGGCGTTGTCGGGCTCGCCGGCGCCGAACGCGTAGGCGGTGGCCACCAGGCGGTTGCCGAACACGTCCGGATGGCGCAGGTGCCGGCCCGACGGGTCGAAGGCGAGCTGTCGCGCACCCGGGCCGCGGCAGGTGCCGTTCTGTGCGGAGCCCGGCGAGGCGGTGCACAGTCCGGAGTCCACCGATTCCCCGGTCTGCTGAGCATCGGTCTCGATCGTCAGTCCTTCCCTGAGGGTGCGTGACCCGGATCCCCAGGCCACGAACGGCCGGCCGCCGGACGCCGCCACCTGCCGTGCCCGTGAGCCGTCGAAGCGGGAGACGTAGCGGCGGTAGTCGATCGTGTCGAACACGAGGTTGATGCGCAGCTCCACCCAGGCCACCTCGGAGCCGTCCTTGGAGAGGGCGACGTCGAACTGCGTGGCGTCTCGCGCGCCGTCGCGAAACGCCGGGATGCGCCGGATCCTCCTCAGTCCGCGGACGCGGCCGTCGCGCCGTACCAAGCGGGCTGTGTAGACGCGTCCGCGCTTGCCGCGCGTGTAGGCAATCCGCTTGCCCGAGCGCGACACGCTCGGGCTCGTGTAGCCGCCCTTCGCGCCGTTGTCGGTGAGTCGCAGGCGCCCCGACCCGTCGCTCGCCGCGGAGCACAGGTCCTTGCCGCAGACGAAGACCACGTTGGACGCCTGCGCAGAGGCAGCGAACCAGCAGCAGAGCAGGAGTGCGAGGAGGCCGGTGCGTCGCGGATCATAGCGATGAAGTAGGCGCTGCCGGCGCGGCAGCGTTTCGCTGAGCACGACGCTGGTTCGTGTGCGTACCGCGCCGTGCTCGGTCTTCAGCCGGCGGACGGTCGCGTGCAGCTCTTCGGTGTCTGCGCAGCGAAGCCGGACGACATAGTCGTGCTCACCGGTGGCGTGCAGGGCCTCCACCACCTGCGGCGCTGCGATGAGGGCCGCCTCGAAGACGTCGAGGTCGGCGTCCGGCGGGAGATCGAGCTCGACCAGCGCGTCGAGCGGAAAGCCGAGGGCGCTGGGCTCGGCGATCGCGGCGTAGCCACGGATCACGGTGGCCTCGAGGCGCCGCAACCGCTCGCGTGTGGCGCTGGGACCGAGGCGCACCCGCTCGGCGAGCCGGTGCAGGGTGATCCGCCCATCGGCAACCACGCTGCCGAGTATCTCGCGGTCGATCGAGTCCATCACCGCAGAATCTACGTCATATAGCCCTGCCGAGGAACTCATTCCGCTCCACCTGCGGCGAAGCATCGACAACACTGCGCCCAATGCCCGACACGATCGCCTGCAGCGCCGAGCTCACCGTCAACCGGCCGCGCGCCGCCACGCTGGCGCTCTTCACCGCGGAGGGGGAACGCGCCTGGGCGCCGGGCTGGGACCCGGCCTTCCCGGCCCCGCAGCGCACCGAGGGCCCGGGCGCCGTGTTCGTGACCGCGCACTCCGGCGAGAGGACCACGTGGATCACCATCGACCAGGACGAGCACGGCGTGCGCTACGCGCGCGTCACCCCCGGCGTCAGCGCCGGGCACGGTCGCCGTCACCACGCTCCACGCGGAAGCCACACGGACCCGCGTCCGCGTGAGCTACGACCTGACCGCGCTCAGCCCGGACGGCGCGAGCTGGCTCGAGACCTTCGCGGACGGGTTCGCCAGCTACATCGAGCACTGGGAGATCGCCATCGCCGCGCTCTCGCCTTAGGGTCAGCAGTCATGGAAACCATCAACGGCTGCACCGTGATCAGTTCGTCCCAAGAGCCAGAGCCGGCCAGCTTCGGTCCGGCGGAGATGGGCGGCGCTTACAGGGTGCTCGCCGGCACCATTCCCGCCGGTCAGCCTGCGCCTCCCTTCCACGTCCATCCGCATACCGACGAAGCGTTCTACATCGCGGGCGGGCAGGGGACCTTTCTCCTCGGAGACCGCGAGGTCAGTGCGGGGACCGGTGACTTCGTGTTCATCCCACGGGGGATGCCCCACACGGCGTGGAACTCCGGCGACGGAGCGCTCCTGGGCTTGATCCTGATCTCACCCGGCGACGCAGAGCATGTCTTCGAGCCTGCAGGTGCGCCAGACGGCGGAGAGTCATTAGGCTGAAGCCTGCTTCGTGAGCTCCGCCGCGGGAGGCACATGTCCGTCGACCTCGTCATTGACATCGAGAACACGCCCGGGGCGCTCGCGGAGGTCGCGGCCGCGATCAGCGATGCCGGCGTGAACATCGCCGCCGCCACGTGCGTCGGGCCGGGCGAACGGGCCGAGCTCCACATCCTCGTCCCGCACGCCGGGGCCGCCAGGCATGCGTTGGCGATCTCGCATCTCGCGGTCAGCCGCGAACGCGAGGTGGTGGTGGTCGATGTCGAGGATCGCCCGGGCGTGCTGGCAGACCTGACCCGCAAGATCGCGAGGGCCGGCGTGGACATCGATCTCGTGTACGTGGCCACGCGCAATCGCGTGGTATTCGGCGCGGCCGACCTGGAGGCCCTGAGGGCCGCACTGGACAGCGCCGGCTAATCCTGGAAGGCGAGCAGCCGAATCTCCGAACAAGGCGACACGTGGTCGCTGGCCAGCCCGATCTTCGACTCGCGAACCACGATGACGACGCTTACGCGAACCTTGGCTCCAGTGGTGCGCTTCAGGGCGTCCGTGATTTCCAGGCTGCGCGTCTGGGGCGTGAGGGGGTGTTCTGCACGCAGATCGAACTCGTCCTCGAAGCGGTCGTCGGGCGCGCAATGGCCTTCGTCGCCGAAACAGCCGCCATGGCCGAACACAGCGAAGGAACCCGCGTATCCGCTGTCGCGCTCCCGCGGGGTGTCGGCGTCGGCCTTTGGATTGTCGAGAAAGACGCGTGCCTCGTACGACGGTCCGGCGTGGTCGACGCCGTAGAAGACGAGGTCGGCGCGAGTGATCTCTTCGCGGTCAGCAGCGAGATCGAGGGGGCGGGAACGGAAACGCGTCATCCTGTGCCCTCTGTTCGCGACGAGGCACTGGCCACCGCGTAGTCATATCCGAGCGCCGTAACGTCCAGCGTCTGCCGGACGGTCATCCGGAAAGGCGGCAAGGCCTCATCGAGAATGGCTCGAGGGGGCCGTGCGCCGGGGTGGCGCAGCTGCCAAAGCCGCCACACACGATCGACCATGGTGTGGTGCGCCCAGAAGATCGGGTCGAAGGCTGCGAACGGAATGATCCCCATGTGTCCGCCGGTCCAGACGTGTACCCGGTCGTGCAGCCCCTCGAGCGCGGCGCTGAAGTCCAGGAAGTCGCGCAGCTCGAGCACTCTGCGCACTTCCTGCACGGAGGGCAGCTGATCGGCCTCGCCCGGTTCTCTTCGGGTGCGGCCGGAAACGGTCACGCCGGCCCGGCGGCCCTGCTCCAGAGCCAGCCTCGAGACTCGGGCCGAGTGCAGCGGATTCGCCTTTCCCGCGACGCGGGTACGGGCGAACGGCTCCGGCACTCGCGCCGGCCGCGCGGGAGCCGTACGCCAGTCCCACCACGTGAGCATCGCGTCGGCCACCCGATCCCTCAGGGCACGTTCGAAGAACCACAGGTAGGCCCGGTGCCAGGGCAAGAAGAAGGGCGTTCCATGGGCGTTGTCGCAGCCAATCGGAAGCGGCAAACCGTGAATTCCGGCGTGGTGGGCGTAGCCGCGATCATCGTCGAGCGCATACACCGCCGCGAAAGCGTTCCGCACCAACGTCAGCTGTCCTGAGGTCAGACGATCAGCGTTGCGCCGAAAGCGAAGCGGCGACGCCGGCTGCTGCGCCCGCGGAGACCCGGTGGCCACGCGAGCAGCCTAGCCTGAGCACGGGTTCGCGTCGAGGGCCGCCCAACGCGCCGCGCCAACAGCTAGAGCGGCACGTCCCAGAGCGGGAACCAGCGGCCGATCTCCTCCTCGAACGGAAGCTCGTTGCCGAGCTGTGCCTTCAGCCGCAGCTCGCGTTCGTTATTGCGTGCCTGCTCGCCCTTGGCGGGCACGAACGGGTAGAAGGCGCCGCGCTTGAAGTTGTAGATCAGGTAGATCGGCTTGCCCTTCTCCTCGAAGGCGAAGACGGCAGCCAGCAGACGGTCGCCGTAGCCTCCGCCCTGGAGCTGGGTGGAGACCGTGTTGAGCGCCACCACGAGGTCCTCGAAGTCCGGGTCGGACAGCACGAGCCAGCGGTAGCCAAACTCGTCCTCCTTGCTCTCCACCGTGCTGCCGGTCTCCTCGGTGGTGCCGGCCAGGAGCTCCTCCGTCTCGGCGAGGATGCCCTCGAAGTCGGCTGTGCCCAGCGGCTGGAAGACGATGCCGGCCACGCCCCGGCTGGTGAGCCCCAGGCCGGTCTCGAGCGTCACGTACGCGGTGGTCATCGCGAACAGCCGGTCGGGCGCCGGGCCCTTGAGCCGGCCCTTGGAGCCGAAGATGGCGTCCAGGAAACCCAAGCCGGTACTACGCCGCGGCTGCGGCGGGACCCTGCTGGAGCTGGCGCTCGAGCTCCTGGAGACGCTCGATCCGCTTCTCCATCGGCGGGTGGGTGGAGAAGATCGACTTCAGCGAGCCCTTGACGCTGGCCGGGACGATGAAGAAGGCGTTCATGCCCTCGGCCTCGCGCAGGTCGCGCTGCGGCACGGTCTGCATCGCGCCCGAGATTTTCACCAGAGCCGAGGACAGCGCGCTCGGCCGCCCGGTGACTATGGCCGCTCCACGATCGGCCGCGAACTCGCGGTAGCGGGAGAGGGCCATCATCAGGAAGAACGAGAGCACGTAGACGAGCGCCGAAACGAGGAGGATCACGAGGAAGCTCGGGTTCTCGTCGCTGTCCCCTCCGCCGAAGAAGAAGCCGAACTGCAGCATGATCGACGCCAGGCTGGCGAAGAAGCTGGCGATGGTCATGATCAGCACGTCGCGGTGCTTGACGTGCGACAGCTCGTGCGCCATCACGCCCTCGAGCTCGCTCGGTGAGAGCGTGCGCATGATGCCGGTGGTGGCGCAGACCGTGGCCGACTTCTGGGAGCGGCCGGTGGCGAACGCGTTGGGCACGGACGTGTCAGCCACTGCGATGCGCGGCTTAGGGAGGTCGGCCTGGATGCATAGGCGCTCGATCATCGCGTGGAGGCCCGGGGCCTCCTCGGGGGACACCACCTTGGCGCCCATGGACCGGAGCGCGAGCTTGTCCGAGAAGAAGAGCTGCGCGAGCGACAGCCCGCCCATCACCACGAGGATCGTGATCACTCCAGCGCCCGCCGTGGCCAGCACCGCAATGAAGACCACGTACAGCAGCCCCAGCAGGAACAGCGTCAAAAGCATCCTGGCCTGGAGCCCTGCGTCGCGCGGGAAGACTGCCTTTTGTCGTGCCATTGGACAGTGAAGATTAGTGATCGGTGCACAGCGTCTTGCAGGCCGAGGAAATCCGCTTGCGGGCGCGACGGGCGTTGGTATTGTGGCCGCGTCGCGAGCGCCTAATTCCCCTGCATAACGCGTGTAAACGTGGGGCACCCGGAGGCGCTCGTCTCCCAATGAAGAAGACCTTCTGGCTACCCATAGCACTCGCCTTGACGGCCTTTCTCGTGCTGCCCCTTCCGGGCATGTCGGCGCCCCTGTCCTCGCGGATCGAGCAGAAGCGCGCGCAGATCGAGGACAAGAAGGCGCAGGAGGGTGTGCTGTCCACGACGATCCAGCGCTACGGCACCCGCATCGACGCGGTCCAGGGTGAGATCTCGGCGACCGAGGTGCGCCTCGACCGGGCCCAGCAGAGCCTCGACGCCCAGAAGGCCGAGCTGCTCGCGGTGCGCGATCGCCTGGAGGAGGCTCAGGACCGGCTCGAGCGGCTGCGCAGCGAGCTGGTCACGGCCCGCAAGGTGCTGGCCGCGCGCCTGGTCGAGATCTACAAGGCCGATGCGCCCGACGCCCTGACCGTCGTGCTCGAGGCCGACGGCTTCGGCGACCTGCTGGAGCGGGCCGAGTTCCTCGACCGCATCTCGGACCAGGACCGCGAGATCACCGACCGCGTGCGCCGGCTGCGTGACCAGGCCAAGGCGCAGGCGGTGAAGCTGGCCGAGCTCGAGCAGCGCGAGCAGCTCGCCGCCGAGCGCATCCTTCGCTGGCGCGACCAGATCGCGGCGGTCGAGGCGCAGCTCGTGGGCTCGCGCGACGAGCTGGCCGCCGCCCGCGCGGACAAGCGCGGCGCTCTCACCCAGGTGCGCGACCAGCGCGGGGTCTTGGAGGACGATCTCGCCTCCCTCGAGGCGGAGCAGGCCAAGGTCCAGGCGGCACTCGCCGGGTCACCGGCTCCCGGGCCGATCAAGCAGGGCAGCGGCTCGTTGATCTGGCCGGTGAACGGGCCCGTGACCGGTTCGTTCGGCGAGGCCCGGCCGGGGCACATGCACGCCGGTATCGACATCTCGGTATCGGAGGGAACGCCGATCCGGGCGGCCGACGCCGGGCGGGTGGCGCTGATGGGCTGGGTGGGCGGCTACGGCAACTACACCTGTGTCCAGCACACCGCCAGCCTGTCCACGTGCTACGCCCACCAGTCGCGCTTTGCCACCTCCAACGGCGCGAGCGTGAGCCAGGGCCAGGTGATCGGCTACAGCGGCAACACCGGCAACTCCACGGGGCCCCACCTCCACTTCGAGGTGCGCGTGGGCGGTTCCCCGGTCGATCCGCTCGGCTACCTCTAGCTGGAGCGAACCCCTACGGCCGGAAGCGCCCGAGCCGCTTGGTGCCGCAGTTGCCGTTGCGGTCGCACGCAGTGGCCACGAGCACGTTCAGCCGGCGGCCCCGCAGCCGCACGGTCGTGGCGATCGGCCGCGCCCGCCGCGCCGCCACGCTGAAGCTGCGGGCGCCGTTGCGTGAGACGAGCAGTCCGTACCTGACATGGCCGGCGAGCTTGCGGCCGCGCATCGTGCGGTCGCGCGAGCGGCGCAGCCTCACCACCACGGAGGTACCCAGCCTGTGGGCGGTTCCGCGGGCGCGAGGAGCGGTCACGTCGTAGACCCGGGCCAGACGCGTCGCCGCCCGGCCGTCGACCACGCCCGCTCCGGAGAACTCGTTCCAGCCTCGCCCGAGGGTCTGGCGCGCCGAGCGGGTGAGCACCTCGGCCACCTGCTCGGAGGCCAGCCTGGGCTCCACCTGCCAGACCAGCGCGGCGACTCCCGCCGCGATCGGGGCCGCGAAGCTCGTGCCCTCGGCGTAGCCGTAACGGGCGAGGCCGGCGACGAAGACGCCTGAGCAGCCGCCGTCGAAGATCGTGCCCAGGCTGGCGGGCAACGTCGAGAAGACCCCGAACTGACACCCGCTCGGACCTGCGCCCGGCGCCGCCAGCGACACGAAGCGGTTGTGGTTGGAGAAGGGCGCCACGCCGCCGTTGGGCTTGGTGGCGGCCACCGACAGGCCGATGCCCGGGCGGCCGCGCACGCCGCCCACCGCCGCGGCCGGGAACTCGAGCGGGTTGCCGGCCTGCCCGTTGTTCCCGGACGCGGCCACCGGGAGGACGTCGTTGTAGAAGACGGCCTCGAGGGCGCGCGCCTGGCTCATCGAGAAGCCGCGTCCGGCCAGGCTCATGTTCAGCACGTCGGCGCCGCTGCGGATCGAGAAGGCGATGCCGCGAATGAGGTCGCTCGCCGTGAAGAAGCCGTCGCGCGAGGCGCGCACGGCCACGAGGCGGGTGTTGCCGGCCACGCCCTTGCCGCCGATCCCGTTGCCGTCGATGGCCGCGATCAGGCCACCGACGAAGGTGCCGTGGCCGATCGCGTCTGGAACGTTCGTGCCGCGGGTGCGGGTGTCGAAGGTGCGGGCGATGCGGGCGGGGCCGCCGAACTCGGGGTGGTTGACGTCGAGTCCGGTGTCGATCACCGCGACGGTGCGTGACGAGCCTCCCCCGGCGGCTGCGATCGCGTCGCCCGCGCGCACCTCGTCGTAGAACCACGTGTACTTGATCCCGGTCGCGGGGTCGACGTTGTCGAAGGGGTCCGCGGCCACCCGCAGCTTGCGGTCGCGCTCGACGTAGGCCACGCGCGGGTCGTCCCGCAGCACGGCCGCCGCGGCGGACCCCGAGGGCACACGGGCGGCGATCACGCCGATCAGGCCGAACTGCTCGACCTCGGCTCCGAGGGCCCGCAGCTCGCGGGCCACGGCGGCCCGGTCGGGGTGGGAGCGAAGGCCCACCAGCAGCCGCGCCGGTCCGTCGTCGCGGGCGATGGCGGCGAGCTCCTGCGCGCCGCGCCCAGATGACGCGCTTGCGGCCTGCGCCGCACTGCGGCCGGGCCCCGGCAGCGGGAGTGGGACGGGCGCTGCGGAGGACGCCCGAGCCTGGCCGCGCAGCACCTGGCGCAGCGCGGCGCGGTCGATCGTGTCGGCGCTCGCGGGCGTCGCGGCGAGAAGCGACGCCGCACAGAGGAGGGTCGCTGCCACCGCTCTCCGCATTGCGGTCTGATGGTAAGGCAGCCTCCCGCTAGCCTGCCGCAGCGGTGCTGCCCGAGATCTCCATCGGACCGCTCGACCTGCAGACGTTCGGCATCTGCCTCGCCTTTGCCTTCCTGGCCTCCGGCCTGACCATGAGCCGGCGGCTGCGCGAGCTCGGCAAGCCCGCCGACTGGGTCTACGAGATGGTCTTCGCCGCACTGATCGGCGGGCTAATCGGGGCGAGAATCGACTACCTGGTCCAGCACTGGTCGGACGTCTCCGACGACCTGCTGGGCAACATCTTCTCGGGCTCCGGCCTGGTGTTCTTCGGCGGGCTACTGGGCGGCGCCATCGGGGTGCTGCTCTGGGCGTGGTGGCGCGGCTGGCTGAGCTGGCAGCTCTGCGACGCCTGCTCGGTTCCCCTCATCGTCGGCTACGCCGTGGGCCGCATCGGATGCCAGCTCTCCGGCGACGGGGACTACGGCACCGCTTCCGACCTGCCCTGGGCGATGGCCTATCCGGACGGCACGGTGCCCACCACCCAGGAGGTGCATCCCACGCCTGTGTACGAGACCCTGACGATGGGCCTGGGCGCGCTCGTGCTGTGGCACCTGCGCGACCGCTTCCCCGACGGCGTGGTGTTCGGCCTCTATCTGATGCTCGCGGGCGGCGAGCGCTTCCTCGTGGAGATCATCCGGCGCAACGACTCGGTGGTGGCTGGCCTCACCCAGCCCCAGCTGGTCAGCCTCGGGTTGCTGGCGCTCGGCGCGGCCATCGTGATCGCGCGCCGGAACGCCCCGCGGCCCGTCCTCGCTTAGGCACGAGCCCCCCAAGCGCGGCGGCGGCGCACAGGGCCAGTGCCACCGAAGCGCCGGTGGCGGTGCCGGCGTGGAACGAGACCTCCAGCCCCACCAGGCCCGCCAGCACGGCCACGAGCGCACCGCCGGCCATCGCCCGGCCCGGGGTGCGGGTGTGGCGGCGCACGGCCAGCGGCGGCGCCACCAGCACGGCCAGCACCAGCAGAGCGCCGAGGCCCTGCACGGCCACGGCGATCGCGATCGCGAGCACGAGCAGCAGGGCGAGGCGGACGCGCCCGGGACGCAGCCCGAGCGGCGCCGCGCCGTCGCGGTCAAAGGCGAGCGCGGTGAGCGGCCGGTGCAGTGCCGCGAGCAGCACCACCCCGAGCACGAGCAGGCCCGCCGCGGCCGCCAGGTCCGCGTCGGTCACGCCGAGCGGATCGCCGAACAGGAGCTCGGTCAGGCGCTGGGGGGAGTCGCGTGCCAGGGCCAGCAGCACCCCAAGCCCGATCAGCCCGGTGACCGCGACCGCGGTGCCGTTGTCCGCACCGATCCGCTCGTCGCGAGCGGCGAGCGCGATCAGCAGCGCGGCGGCCAGGGCTCCGCCGGCGGCGCCGGCCAGCAGCGAGGTCCCGGCCAGCGCGGCCAGCACCAGCCCGGGCAGCAGCCCGTGTGCGAGCGACTCGGCCGGATAGGTCAGCCGCTCGGTGACCACCCAGAACCCGAGCGCGCCGCAGAACGCCCCCACCAGCGCGATCTCGGCGAGCGCGCGCCGGTCGATCCCGGAACGCAGCGGATCGAGGAGGAAGTCGAGGACCTCCATCACGCGCCGTGCCCGTGCCCGTGCTCGTGGTGCTGGACGGTGACCGCCCGGTCGTCGCCCAGGACGATGATCTCGCTGCCGTAGGTGGCCTCCAGCGTCGCGCGGTCGAGCACCTGGCCCGGCGGGCCGAAGGCCACCTGGCGTCCGTGCAGGCAGAGCACGAGGTCGAACTCGCGCGCGCTGTCCACGTCGTGGCTCGACACGAGCAGCGTGTGGCCCCCGGCCCGCAGCTCGCCGAACAGGCCCGCGATCAGCGTGGCGCTGGCCGGGTCGACGCCCGACAGCGGCTCGTCGAGGAGCAGCAGGCGGCTGTCCTGGACGAGCGCGCGGGCGAGCAGCGTGCGCTGGCGCTGGCCACCGGACAGCTCGCCGAAGGTCGTGCCGGCGCTGCCGGCCAGGCCCACGCGCTCGAGCGCCGCCAGGGCCGCCTGACGCTGCGCGCGCCGCGGGGGCAGCCACCAGCGGCCCTGGGCCAGGCTCCCCATCAGTGCCACGTCGAGGGCCGTGACCGGGAAATCGAGTCGTGTGCGCTCGGTCTGGGCCACGTAGGCCGGCGGCCCTTCCACGGCGACGCTGCCGGCGCGGGGCTCGAGCTCTCCGAGGAGGACCCGGAACAGGGTGGTCTTGCCGCCGCCGTTGGGGCCCAGCACGCACACCGACCGGCCCGCCTCGACACTGAACGAGACCTCGCGCAGCACCGGCGCGCCGGTCCCGTAGCCGGCGGCCAGGTCCTTCACGTCCAGCACGCTCACCGCCTCACCGCCAGGCTCAGCACGAGACAGGTGAGCGCGCCGAGCACCGCCACCGGCGGTCCCGGCGGCAGGTCGAGCCAGTACGCCAGGTACAGGCCCACCAGTCCTTCCGCCAGGGCGAGCACGAGGGCCCAGGCGATCAGCCCGGGAACCGAGCGCGCCAGCAGCCGCGCTGCCGCCGCGGGGAGCACGTAGATCGCGGTCACCAGCAGAGCGCCCACCGCGGGAATCGCCGCCACCGCCGCCACTGCCACGAGCGCGAGCAGCAGGAAGTCGGCGAGCCCGGCCGGCACTCCGAGCGAGCGGGCACCGTCGGGGTCGAAGGCCACCGCTGCCCAGGTACGCCCGAGCGCGAGGCTGGCGAGGGCGGCGAGCGCGGCCGCGACGGCGGAGAAGACGAGGTCCGCCGTGTCGAGTCCCAGCAGCGTGCCGAACAGCAGCCGGTCGACCTGCCCGCCGGACTCGAATACGTCGCTGGCCAGCACGATTCCCCCTGCCAGGGCCGCCACCAGCAGCAGGGCGGTGGCCTCGCCGGGCTCGCGGCCGGCGCGGCCGATGCGCTCGACCCCACCCGCATAGCCCAGGGCCACGGCGACGCCGGCGATCGTGGGGCTGACTCCGGAGGCATCGGCCGCCACCAGGCCGGGGAAGGTCGCCGAGCCCACCGCGTGCGAGAAGAAGGCCAGCCGGCGCAGCACGATCCAAGCCCCCAGCACACCGCCGGCCACACCCAGCAGGGCGAGCTCGAGCAGAGCGTCGCGCAGGAACGGGAGCTCGACCAGGTCGACGGGCGAGGGCACCCGCGAAGCCTAAACGAGAATGATTCTCATTTTGCCTTGCGGATGAAGCCGCGCGACGCGGCCTGCAGCTCGAGGTCGTGCTGGAGCGAGCGATGATGCCCGCCGGGCAGGAGCAGCAGGCGCTTGGGCTCGCGCGCGGCGGCGAGCAGGTCCTGGCTCACCGTGAAGGGAATCTGCTCGTCCCCGCGCGCGTGAAGGAGGAGCAGCGCGGTCTCGGGCCCGAGCGCGGCGGCGGCCTCGTACAGGTCGAGGGACTCGAGCCATTCCCGCGTTGCGGGCACGTCGCACTCGAATCGCAGCGGCTCCTCGGAGCGCAGCATGCGCAGCAGGCTGTCCTCCGGCGCCGGGCAGATCGCCACCACAGCGCTGGGCGCCACCGGTGAGCGGGCGGCCGCGTGAATGGCGCTGAAGCCGCCCATGCTGGAGCCCCTCAGGGCGATCCGCGGAACGTGCTCGCGCAGCAACTCGATCATCGCCAGTGCATCGTCGATTGCACCCGGTCCGAAGACGCCCTCCGAGCGCCCGTGCCCGCGCGCGTCGTAGGCCAGCGCCGCCATGCCCTCGTCGCGGCAGCCGCGGCCGAAGTCGAAGTGGCTTTCCTTGGCCGAGCCGGCGCCGTGCATGATCACCACGCCCACGTCGGGCTCGCCCGCGGGCATGAAGAGCGCGTAGGACAGGCCGTCGTGGCTGCGGAGCTCGGGCGCCGCGGGTGAAGCGTGCTTCATAATCGCCGCCGATCATGGCAGCGGTGGGCGTCTCACACGTATATCCCCTCGGCTCGCGCCTGAACGAGCGCGGCGCGCTCGAAATCGGGGGCTGCGACGCGCTCGAGCTCGCGCGGGAGTTCGGCACGCCCGCGTACGTCTACGCCGAGGACGACATGCGTGCCCGGGCCCGCTCGTTCGTCGAGGCGTTCCGTTCCCGCAGCGAGCGCTTCGAGGTGATCTACGCGAGCAAGGCCTTCCCCTGCACGGCCGCCTACCGCGTGTTCGCCGAGGAGGGGCTCTCGGCCGACGTGGCCTCCGGGGGTGAGCTGCATCTGGCGCTCGCGGGCGGCTACACCGGTGAGCGGCTCTACCTGCACGGCAACAACAAGTCGCCGGCCGAGCTCGACTACGCCATCGAGAGCGGCGTGGGCCACATAGTGGTCGACTCCTTCGACGAGATCGAGCGCCTGCGGGGCCGCGGCGTGCGGGTGCTGATCCGGGTGACGCCCGGGATTCAGCCGTCCACGCACTCCTACATCCAGACCGGTCAGGCGGACTCCAAGTTCGGCTTCCCGCTCACGGAGGTCCCGCGGGCCGTGGAGGCCTGCGCAGCGGCCGGGCTCGAGCTGCGCGGCCTGCACGCCCACATCGGCTCGCAGGTGTTCGAGCTGGGCGCGTTCGAGCGCCTGGCGGAGGTGCTGTCCGGGCTGGGCGAGTGGCCGCTGCTCAACCTCGGCGGGGGTCTGGGCGTGGCCTACACGGCGGAGGACGATCCTCCGTCGATCGACGAGTATGCGGACGCCCTGCTGCGCCACGCGCCCGACGGAGTCACGGTGCTCACCGAGCCGGGACGGGCGCTGGTGGCCAACGCAGGGGTGACCCTCTACACGGTGGGCACGGTCAAGCGGATCGCCGGGGTGCGCACCTACGTGTCGGTGGACGGCGGCATGTCGGACAACCTGCGCCCGATGCTCTACGGCGCGCGCTACGAGGCCGAGATCGCGGACCGCTTTACCCACGGCGGCGAGCTGTGCACGGTGGCCGGGATGCACTGCGAGTCCGGCGACGTGCTGGTGCGCGACGTGGAGCTGGCGGACCCGCGCCCGGGCGACGTGCTGGTAACGCCCGCCACCGGCGCATACGGTCATGCGATGGCCAACAACTACAACGCCGTGCCGCGGCCGCCGGTGATCTTCTGCCGGGAAGGTGACGCGCGCCTGGTGGTCAGGCGCGAGACCTACTCGGACCTCAGCGCTCGCGATGCCTGAGGCATTCCGGATCGGCCTGCTCGGCCACGGGACTGTGGGCGGCGCCTTCGCCGCGCTGCTCGAGGAGCGCAGCGAGGCGATCGAGAGCGAGGTGGGCCTCCGCCCAGAGCTCTCGGGAGTGCTCACCCGCAGCCGCGGCGACTTCGACGATCTGCTCGAGCGCAGCGACCTGATCGTCGAGCTGATGGGCGGACTCGAGCCCGCGCGCGAGTACGTGCTGCGAGCGCTGGGCGCGGGCCGGCACGTGGTGTCGGCCAACAAGCAGCTGCTCTCTCAGCACGGCGAGGAGGTGTTCGAGGCCGCCCGCGCCGGTGGCGTGCAGCTGCGCTTCGAGGGGGCGGTGGCCGGCGTGGTGCCGGCCATCCGGGTGATGGCCGAGAGCCTTGCGGCGGCGCACATCGAACGGGTGCACGGCATCGTGAACGGCACCACCAACTACATCCTCACCGAGATGGCGCGCACCGGCGCGTCCTACGCCGACGCTCTCGCGGACGCACAGCGGCTGGGCTACGCGGAGGCCGATCCGACCGAGGACGTGACGGGCAAGGACGCCGCGGCCAAGATGGCGATCCTCGCCCGGCTGGCCTTCAACGCCGCGGTCAGGCTCGACCAGGTGAGCTACGAGGGGATCGAGCTGCTCACCGCGGACGACATCGCCTACGCGAAGGAGCTCGGGCTGTCGCTCAAGCTGATCGGCTCGGCCGCTCGGATCGACGGCGGCCTGGCCGTGCACGTCTATCCCGCCTTCCTCTACGCCGACCATCCGCTCGCGTCCGTCAACGGCGCGTTCAACGCGGTGACGATCGAGTCGCCGGCCATCACCGAGATCACCCTGAGCGGACCTGGTGCGGGCGGCATCCAGACCGCCAGCGCGGTACTCGGCGACGTGGTCTCGGCGATGATCCCGCCGCCCTCGCTGCCCGCTCCCGCCCAGGACATCCCGGTGGTCACCGACACCGAGTTCTCCTTCTACCTCCATCTCGAGGTGGACGACCGGCCCGGGGTGCTCGCCCAGGTGGCCGAGGTGCTCGGGCTGCAGGGCGTGTCGATCAGGTCGGTGGTGCAGAAGGGGCTCGGGGCGGAGGCCCGCCTCGTGATGGTGATGCACCCGGTGCTCGAATCGAGATTCCGCGCGGCGGTGGAGCTGATCTCGCGACTGGACTTCGTGCGCGAGCCGCCGCGGGTGATCAGGGTCATCGAGGAGACGTTCTAGATGTCCCTCTGGCGCTACCGAGACCGCCTTCCGGTGGAGCCGCTGGTGACGATGGGGGAGGGCGACACACCGCTCGTGCGGGCGCCCCATCTGTCCGAGCGGACCGGCGCCGACGTGTGGCTCAAGCTCGAGGGCGCCAACCCCACGGGCTCCTTCAAGGACCGCGGCATGACCGTCGCGGTGAGCGCGGCCGTGGCCGAGGGCGCGGAGGCGGTGATCTGCGCGTCCACCGGCAATACCGCGGCGAGCGCCGCGGCCTACGCCGCGCGCGCCGGCCTGCGCGGGGCGGTGATCGTGCCTGAGGGCAAGATCGCCACCGGCAAGCTGGCTCAGGCCCTGATGCACGGCGCGCGAGTGATCGCGCTGCGCGGCAACTTCGACCAGGCCCTGGCGCTGGTGCGCCGGCTGGTGGACGAGCACCCGATCGCGCTCGTCAACTCGGTCAACGACTTTCGCATCGAGGGCCAGAAGACCGGCGCCTTCGAGGTCTGCGACGACCTGGGCGAGGCGCCGGACGTGATCGCGATCCCGGTGGGCAACGCGGGCAACGTGACCGCCTGGTGGAAGGGCTTTCAGGAATACGGCGCCGCTCCGCGGATGCACGGCTATCAGGCCGAGGGCGCCGCGCCGCTGGTGAGAGGCGCGCCTGTGGAGGAGCCCGAGACCGTGGCCTCGGCGATCCGGATCGGCAACCCCGCGCGCTGGGAGGACGCGATGAGCGCGTTCACCTCCTCACGCGGGGAGGTGCGCACGGTGTCCGACGCGGAGATCCTCGAGGCCTACTCGGTGCTGGGCCGGCACGAGGGTGTGTTCTGCGAGCCGGCCTCGGCAGCATCGGTGGCCGGCCTGCTTCGCTATGGCGCGGAGGGCCGGGTGGTGTGCGTGCTCACCGGTCACGGGCTCAAGGATCCGCAGACGGCGATGAACAGCGCCACCTCGGTGGTGCCCTGTGAGCCCGACCTCCAAAGCGTGGAACGCGCGGTGCTCGGGTGAGGCGGCGCCGCCTCGTGCGGGTGCCCTCATCCTCGGCCAACCTGGGTCCCGGCTACGACGTGCTGGCGGCCGCCCTCTCGCCCTCGCTGGAGCTCGAGGTCGAGGAGACCGGGGAGTTCTCGGTGGAGTGCGATCTGCCCGGGGTTCCGCTCGACAGGGACAACCTGTGCGTGCGCGCCTTCGAGCTGCTGCACCCGGCGGACGGCCTGCGCTTTCGCATCAGCTCGGAGATACCACCGGCCGCCGGACTGGGCTCGAGCGCCGCCGCGATCGTGGCCGGGCTGGCAGCCGCCGACCATCTCTACGAGCTCGATGCTCCGCTCTTCGAGCACGCCCGCGCGCTCGAGGGCCATCCGGACAACGTGGCGGCGGCGCTGTACGGCGGCTTCGTTGTGTGCGCCGGAGAGTCGGAGCCGGCCCGGCTCGAGCCCCCGCCGGAGCTCGAGGGGGTGGTGGCGATCCCCCCGCACGAGGTGCCCACGAGCGAGGCCCGGGCCGCTCTGCCGGCCGTGGTGCCGCTGGCCGATGCCGTCTACAACGTCGGGCACGCCTCCCTGCTCGTGCTCGGCCTGGCCCGTGGCGACCTCTCGCTGATCGGCCGCGGACTCGCCGACGCTCTTCACCAGCCCCGCCGCCGCGCGCTCTACCCGGGCTCGATGGAGCTGGTGGAGCGAGCGGGTGAGCTGGGGGCGCTGGGGGCGTCGATCTCGGGGGCCGGGCCCACGGTCCTGTTCTGGTGTCAGTGGGAGCAGACGGGCGCCGTGATCGAGGGCGTGCGCAACGCCGCTCCGGACGCGGGGGTGCGACGCGTGACCTTCGCCGCCGGCGGCGCGGACGTGCGCGAGCTGTGACGGGCCCGGTCGAGGCGGCGGGCGGTGTGGTGCTCGGCTCCCAGGGCCGGGTGGCGCTGGTGCACCGGCCGAAGTACGACGACTGGTCGCTGCCGAAGGGCAAGCTCGATCCGGGCGAGTCGTTCGAGCAGGCCGCCCTGCGCGAGGTGGAGGAGGAGACCGGCCTGCGGGCGCGGCTCGTGAGGGAGCTGCCGTCGGTGCAGTACCGCGACAACAAGGACCGGCCCAAGGTCGTTCGCTACTGGCTCATGGAGGTCGAGCACGATCCGGGCTTCGCGCCCAACGACGAGGTGGACGAGCTGCGCTGGGTCCCGCCCGATGAGGCCCTCCGCCTGCTCACCTACGATCGCGACCGCGACGTGCTGGGCGCGGTGTGACTCAGGCCGCGGCGAGCGCGGGCCGGCGGTCCGCCCACGGATGCGCTGCCTCCAGCTGGGCGCCGAGCGACAGCAGCGTGGCCTCGTCGGCCGGGCGGCCGGCCAGCTGCACGCCCGCGGGCAGCCCGTCGTCGCCGTGGACCAGCGGCAGCGAGAGCGCGGGCTGACCGGTGACGTTGAAGATCGCGGTGTACGGGGTGAACGCGCCGGAGCGGCGGAAGTCCTCCCAGGGCTCGTCGCTGCAGGTATCGATCTCGCCGATCCGGACCGGGCGCTGCGCCAGCGCGGGCGTCATCACCACGTCGTAGGTGTCCCATAGCGCAACGATCCCGCGCGAGTAGGCGTTGAGCTGAGTGCGGGCCAGGTAGTACTCGAGTGCGCTGCGCTCGCCGATCTCCTTCCAGATCGTCCAGGAGAGCGGCTCGAGCAGCTCTTCGCTGGGCTCGCGCCCGGTGACCATGCCGCCGAAGAACGCGCCCGCGGAGATCGGCGTGCTGAAGACCATCGTGAACACGCGCAGCACGTCCTCGCCGCTCCAGGGCGCGCTGGGGATCTCCTCGACGTCGTGGCCGAGGCCGGCGAGCGCCTCGGCGGCCACGGCGACCGCGTTGCCGCAGATCGGATCGAGCTCGGACTCGATCGGCGAGTCGCTGGTGATGCCGATGCGCAGGCGCCCGGGGTCGCGCGTGGCGGCCTCGGCGAAGGGCTCGCGTGGAGGCGGCGCCCAGGTGGCGTCACCGGTCTCGTAGCCGGCCAGCACGTCGAGCATCTGCGCGGTCTCGGCCACGGTGTGGGTGAGCACGCCGTCCTGGACGAGGAAGTCGTCGCCCTGCTCCGGTCCGCGCGAGATTCGCCCGCGCGCCGGCTTGAGCCCGACGAGTCCGCAGCAGGCCGCCGGAATGCGAATCGAGCCGCCGCCGTCGCTGCCGTGAGCCAGCGGCACCATGCCGGCGGCCACGGCCGCCGCGGCCCCGCCGGACGAGCCGCCGGGAGTCCGCTCGCGGTCCCAGGGATTGCGCGCCGGCCCGAAGCGGCGCGGCTCGGTGACCGGCACGATCCCGAACTCGGGCAGGTTCGTCTTGCCCACGATCACGAAGCCCGCGTCGCGCAGCCGGCGCACCAGGTAGGCGTCGTGCTGGGGCACGAAGTCGCCGAAGACGTCGGAGCCCATCGTGAACGGCATGCCCGCCACGGCCGCGGTGTCCTTGACGGCGATGGGCACGCCGGCGAAGGGGCGCTCGTCGCCGGCCTTCACCGCGTCGGCGCTGTCCCGGGCGCCCTCGGGGTCGACGTGGACGAAGGCGTTGAGCTCCGGCTGAAGAGCCTCGATCCGCTCGAGGCAGGCGTCGACGAGCTCGCGCGAGCTGATCTCCCCGCCGCGAACGAGGGCGGCCAGCTCGCCGGCGGGCTTGAACATGAGCTCGTTCACGTGGCGGCGAGCCTAAGGGAAAGGCGGCTGGGGAGGGGGTTGGGTTCCTATGCATCAAATAGATGCATAGCGCCCCAAGCCCTCCCTTCCCCAGCCAATCGTGGGCGCTGAAAGCGCGCGGCGCCCGAGCGGAGCGCGAACAGCCGAGGGCCCTCAGGCCGGCGCCAGCAGCGCGTCCAGCCGCTCCCGTGGCTCCTCGAACCCGCCCAGGCGCTCCAGCAGCTCGCCGGACAGCGCCAGGTAGTCGGCGGCCAGGTCCGGGGCGTAGTCGAGGATGGACACGCCGCGCTCGGCCGATTCGGCGTAGCGCACGCTGCGCCGGATCACGGTTTCGAAGAGCTTCTCGCCGAAGCGCTCCCGAAGCTGGGTCTGGGCCTCGCGCGCGTGAACCAGCCTCATGTCGGCGATGTTGAGCACCACCCCGATCCAGTCGAGCTCGGGGTGCAGCGACTCCTTGGCGAGCTCCACCACCTCGAGGGCCTGCTCCACGCCCTGGAGCGAGAAGTACTCGGCTTCGCTCGAGATCAGAGCGTGGTCGGCCGCTACGAGCGCGTTGACGGTGAGCAGGCCGAGCGCGGGCGGGCAGTCCACCAGCACCAGGTCGTAGTCCTTGCGCACCTCGCGCAGGGCACGTTTGAGCGTCAGCTCGCGGCCCATCTTCCCGCTGAGCACGACCTCCGCCTCGGCGAGGCCCAGGTTGGCGGGCAGCACGCCGTCGTGGATCGCGTCCGCGGCCTTGGCATGGCCGGCCAGGACGTCGGCCACCGTGGGCGTTGCGTCGGCCGGTACGTCGTAGTAGTCGGACAGGTTGCCCTGCGGGTCCAGGTCGACCACCAGGACGTCGAGCTCGATGCGGCGCAGCACATCGGCGAGCGACCGCACGGTGGTCGTCTTGCCCGTGCCGCCCTTCTGCGAAAGAACAGTGATGGTTTGGCCCACGGGCTCGACCTTACCCAGTATCGTTTTTCGCCCCCGATCCCCCGTCGCGCGCCTAGTCGGAGAAGGCGCGGAACCCACCCAGGAGGCTGAACACCCTTGCAGGCAGCGCGCGGCCTGTACGACCCGAGCTACGAGCACGACGCATGTGGCGTCGCGTTTGTCGCACGCCTGCGCGCGCCCGCTTCGCATGAGGTGCTCGAGCGCGCCCTGACGGCGCTCGAGCACCTCGAGCACCGCGGCGCGGAAGGGGCCGATCCCGACACCGGTGACGGGGCGGGCATCCTGCTCCAGCTGCCGGATGCGTTCCTGCGCGCCGAGGCCGAGGTCGAGCTGCCGCCGGAGGGCCGCTACGGCGTGGCCATGTGCTTTCTCCCGCGCGGCAATCCCGCCGAGGCCATGCGCCTGCTCGAGGAGAGCGTCGAGGCCGAGGGGCAGACGGTCCTCGGCTGGCGCGACGTGCCCGTCGCGGAGGGCGCCTGCGGCACCACTGCCCGCGAGTGTGCCCCGCGCATCGCGCAGCTGTTCGTCGGGGCCGCCGACGACATCGCCGACCAGGACGCTCTGGAACGCAAGCTGTACGTGATCCGCCGGGTGGCGGAGCGCGCCGCGCCTCCCGACCTCGCGATCGCCAGCTTCTCGTCGCGGACGGTCGTCTACAAGGGCATGCTCACCGCGCCCCAGCTGCCGCGCTACTTCCCGGACCTCCGCGACGAGCGCGCCACCAGCCGCCTGGCGCTCGTGCACCAGCGCTTCTCCACCAACACGTTCCCGAGCTGGGAGCTCGCCCACCCCTACCGGATGCTCGCCCACAACGGCGAGATCAACACGCTGCGCGGTAACCGCAACTGGATGCGGGCGCGCGAGCTGCACCTGTCGTCACCGGTGTTCGGGGACGACGTGGAGAAGATCAGGCCGCTGCTGCGCGACGACATCTCCGACTCCGCCTCCCTGGACGGCCTGCTCGAGCTCCTCGTGCTCGGTGGCCGTACGCCCGAGCACGCCATGTCGATGCTGATACCCGAGGCCTTCCGGGGGCGGCCCGAGCTGTCCGAGGACGTGCGTGACTTCTACGCCTACCACTCGTCGCTGGTCGAGCCCTGGGACGGCCCCGCCGCCGTGGCCTTCTCCGACGGCCGCATGATCGGCGCCACGCTCGACCGCAACGGCCTGCGCCCCGGGCGCTGGCTGACCACGAAGGACGGCTGGGTGGTGTTCGCCTCGGAGGCCGGCGTGCTCGACATCCCCGCCGGCGACGTCGAGGCCAAGGGGCGGCTGCTGCCGGGCAAGCTCTTCATGGTCGACCTCGAGCGCGAGCGCGTGGTGCCCGACGACGAGATCAAGCGTGAGCTCGCGGCCCGGCGCCCCTACGGCCAGTGGCTGGCCGACCGCGTGGTGCACATCGAGGACCTCCCCGAGAAGAGCCCGCGTGTGCCCCGCGTGGAGCCGCTGCGCGCCAAGCAGCTCGCCTTCGGCTGGACCGAGGAGGACCTGCGCGTGACGCTGGCGCCCATGGCGCGCGACGCCGCCGAGCCCACCGGCTCGATGGGCAACGACACCGCGCTGGCGGTCATGTCGGACATGCGCCCGCCGCTGTTCTCCTACTTCAAGCAGCTGTTCGCGCAGGTCACGAACCCGGCCATCGACCCGATCCGGGAGTCGATCGTGATGAGCCTCGAGGCCGTGATCGGCCCCGAGATCAACCTGCTCGGCGAAACCCCGGACCACTGCCACCAGCTCGTGATGTCGCAGCCGCTGCTGCTCAGCCCGCAGCTGGAGAAGCTCCGCCAGGTCGACCACACCGTGTTCGAGGCGCGCACCATCGACATGACCTGGCAGGTCTCGCAGGGTGCGATGGGGATGGAGAGCCGCCTCGCGGAGATCGGCGCGGAGGCGTCCGAGCTCGTGGCGCGCGGGGTCAACATCATCATCCTGTCCGACCGCAACCTGGGCCCGGAGCGCGCCGCGATGCCGTCGCTCCTCGCGGTGGGCGCCGTGCACCAGCACCTGGTCCGCGAGGGCACGCGCCTGAAGATCGGCCTCATCGTGGAGACCGGCCAGGCCAAGGAGATCCACCACGTGGCCTGCCTGATCGGCTACGGCGCCTCGGCGGTCAACCCGTACCTGATGTTCGAGTCGCTCTACGCCCTTCACCGCGCGGGCCGCCTGCCCGAGGGGATGGAGCCCGACGAGGCCGTCCAGCGCACGATCAAGGCGGTGGGCAAGGGCCTCCTCAAGATCCTCTCGAAGATGGGGATCTCGACGATCCGCTCCTACACCGGCGCACAGATCTTCGAGGCGGTGGGGCTCGAGCAGGAGCTGGTGCAGCGCTACTTCACCGGCACGGCGTCGAGGGTCGGGCGGCGTGGGCGTGAACGTGCTGGCCTGGGAGGCCATCGACCGTCACCGGCGCGCCTACCCGGCGGCCAGCTCCGAGCTGCTGCCGGCCGGCGGCGTGTACGCCTGGCGCCGCGACGGCGAGTACCACGGCTGGAACCCGGAGACCATCGCGACCCTCCAGCAGGCGTCGCGTACCGAGGGCGGGGCGGAGGCCTACGAGCGCTTCGCCACCTACGTGAACGAGGTGGCCGTGCCGCGCTCCTCGCTGCGCGGGCTGCTGCGCTTCCGCGAGGGCGGCGATCCGATCCCCCTGGACGAAGTCGAGCCGGCTCTCGAGATCGTCCGGCGCTTCAAGTCCGGCGGCATGTCGCTCGGCGCGCTCTCGCCAGAGGCGCACGAGACGCTGGCCGCCGGCATGAACCGGCTCGGCGGCAAGTCGAACACCGGAGAGGGCGGCGAGGACCAGGAGCGCTTTTCCGACGAGCGCCGCTCCGCGATCAAGCAGGTGGCCTCCGGGCGCTTCGGCGTGACCGTGCACTACCTCGTGAACGCCGACGAGATCCAGATCAAGGTGGCCCAGGGCGCCAAGCCGGGCGAGGGCGGCCAGCTGCCGGGGCACAAGGTCGACCGCTACATCGCGCGGCTGCGCCACTCCACGCAGGGCGTGGGCCTGATCTCGCCGCCGCCCCACCACGACATCTACTCGATCGAGGACCTCAAGCAGCTGATCTACGACCTGCGCTGCGCCAACCCGCGGGCGCGGATCTCGGTCAAGCTCGTGTCCGAGGTGGGCGTGGGCACCGTCGCCGCCGGCGTGGCCAAGGCCAACGCCGACCACGTGGTGATAGCGGGCCACGACGGCGGCACCGGGGCATCGCCCCAGGCGTCGATCCACCACGCCGGCGTGCCCTGGGAGATCGGGATCGCCGAGACCCAGCAGACGCTGCTGCGAAACGACCTGCGCTCGCGCATCCTCGTGGAGGCCGACGGCCAGATGCGCACCGGCCGTGACGTGGCGATCGCGGCGATCCTGGGCGCCGACGAGTTCGGCTTCTCCACGGCGCCGCTGATCGCGCTGGGCTGCGTGATGATGCGCGTCTGCCACCTCAACACCTGCCCGGTGGGTGTGGCCACCCAGGATCCCGAGTTGCGCGAGCGCTTCGACGGCCAGCCCGAGCACGTGGTCAACTACCTGTTCCTCGTGGCCGAGGAGACTCGCGCGATCATGGCGCGGCTGGGCGTGCGCTCGATGGACGAGCTGATCGGCCACACCGAGCTGCTCGAGCCGGTGGACTCCGTGGAGCACTGGAAGGCGGCCGACATCGACCTGTCCGCGCTGCTCGAGCGGCCCGAGGGGCTCGATCCCGACGCTCCGCTGCACTGCACCAGGCGCCCCGACCCGGTGCTCTACGACTCGATCGACGTCGATCTGCTGCAGCGCTGCCGCCCAGCCATCGAGGAGGGGCGGCCCGTGCGCCTCGAGCGGCGCGTGGAGAACAAGAACCGCGCCGTGGGCGGTCTCCTGTCGGGTGAGATCGCGCGGGTGCACGGCGACGACGGCCTCCCCGACGGGAGCGTGGACCTGCGCCTCCAGGGCTCCGCCGGCCAGAGCTTCGGGGCCTGGCTCGCGCGCGGCGTCGAGATCGACCTCGAGGGAGACGCCAACGACTACTGCGGCAAGGGTCTCTCGGGCGGGACCGTGGTGGTGCGCCCACCGGCCGGCGCGACGTTCGCGGCCGAGGACAACGTGATCGTCGGCAACACGGTGCTCTACGGCGCCACCTCGGGCCAGGCCTTCTTCCGCGGGCTGGCGGGCGAGCGCTTCGCCGTCCGCAACTCGGGCGCGCTCACCGTGGTGGAGGGCGTGGGCGACCACGGCTGCGAGTACATGACGGGCGGCCGCGTGGTGATCCTGGGCCGGACGGGGCTCAACTTCGCCGCGGGGATGAGCGGCGGGATCGCCTACGTGCTCGACGAGGACGGCGGCTTCCGCGATCGCTGCAACACCGAGCTGGTGGGCTTCGACGCCATCACTCCCGACGAGTCGGAGGAGCTGCGCGGCTGGATCGAGGAGCACCGCGAACGCACCGGATCCGTGGTGGCCGAGCGGGTGCTCGGCGACTGGCAGGCCTCGCTCAACCGCATCGTCAAGGTGATGCCGCACGACTACAAGCGCGCCCTCCTGGAGCTGGCGGCCGAGGGCGAGGCCGAGGTGGCGGCTGCGGCCGCCGGTCCTGCCGCGAGCCCGGGCTACGCCGCGGGCGCCGTGGTGGTGTCGGCGCCGGTGAGGAACGGGGTGCTGATGGGCGAGCTGGGCGGCTTTCTGCGCCTGCACCGGGTCGGCTTCGACAAGCGCGATCCGGAGGACCGGGTTGGGGACTACCGCCAGTACTTCGCGCTGCCCGACGACCGGGTGCTGCGCGATCAGGGCGCGCGCTGCATGGACTGCGGCGTTCCGTTCTGTCACGAGGGCTGCCCGCTCGGCAACCTGATTCCGGACTGGAATGACCTGGTCTACCGCGACCACTGGCGCGACGCGCTGATCAAGCTCCACCAGACCAACAACTTCCCCGAGTTCACCGGCCTGATCTGTCCAGCGCCGTGCGAGTCGGCCTGCGTGCTCGACATCAACGACGACCCGGTGACGATCGAGCAGATCGAGCTGGCCATCGTGTCGCGCGGCTTCGAAGAGGGCTGGATCGTTCCCGAGCCGCCGGAGATCCGGACCGGTCGCACGATCGCGGTGGTGGGCTCGGGCCCCGCCGGGCTGGCCGTGGCCGCCGAGCTCAACAAGCTCGGGCACAGGGTCACCGTCTACGAGCGCGACGAGGGAGCGGGCGGCATGCTGCGCTTCGGCGTGCCCGACGCCAAGCTCGAGAAGTGGATCATCGACCGGCGCGTGCGGCTGCTCGAGGAGGAGGGGATCGAGTTCCGCTGCCGGGTCGACGTCGGCGTCGACGTGAGCGCGGGCGACCTGCTGCGCAATCACGACGCGCTGATCGTGGCCACGGGCTCGCGGGTGCACCGCGACCTCGACGTGCCGGGCAGCGAGCTGCGCGGGGTGCACTTCGCGATGGAGTACCTCTACCAGCGCAACCGTGCCGTGGCGGCGATGGAGGGTCGCAGCGCGCGCCCCACTCTGCCCGACCGCGTGATCAGCGCCGCCGGCAAGCGCGTGGTGGTCGTGGGCGGGGGCGACACCGGAATGGACTGCATCTCCAACGCGCTGCGGGAGGGCGCGTCCGACGTCCTGCTGCTCGACGTCTACCCCCAGCTGCCCAGCAGCGGGCGCCCGGCCGGTACTCCGTGGCCGCTGCCGCCCAAGCGCACCACCTCCACCTACGCCCTCGACGAGGGCGGCAAGCGCCGCTTCGGCACCCAGGTGATCGCCCTGCAGGGAGAGGACGGCAGGGTCACCGGGATCGAGGGGCGCCACGTGGAGGGCAGCTCGTCACGCGACCTGCACGCGATACCCGGCAGCGAGTTCGAGGAGCCGGCGGACTTGGTGCTGGTGGCGATCGGCTTCGACCACCCCGACCACGACGGCCCGGTGGGTGAGCTGCGGCTCGACCTCGACCGGCGCGGCAACGTCAAGGCGCCGGTCTACGGAACCAAGGTTGAGGGGCTGTTCGCGTGTGGCGACGCGCGCGTGGGCCAGTCGCTGGTGGTCACGGCGATCGCCGAGGGCCGCCGCTGCGCTCGGGTGGTCGACCAGTACCTGGGCGGCTCGGGCGAGATCCGGCGGGTGCCGGCGGAGGCGCTGTTCGCCTTCGAGGACGGCGACCCCTACTCGCTGCGCCATCAGGCGGAGATCGCGCGCACGGTGACCGTGGGCGAAGCCTTCTGGAGCGGCCCGCGCGACGAGCGCTGAGGGCCCCCGCTCGACGATTCCCTTCGGCCCAACCGGGGTACCTGTTCGACATGAACCGCGGGATCGAGGTGCTCAAGCTGCGCCGCGGTACGAGCGCGGCGGCGGCCGGCAGCATGGCGAGCGTGACCGCGCCGAGCGTGCGGAGCGATCCCTACGCGTCGGTTCCGGTCACCACCGGCAGCCTGGTCTGTCCGGCGTTCAAGGCGTCGAAGGCAGCGAGGGCGGCAATCCGGGGCTAGCGCCCGAGCCACTGGTAGCGTCGGGAGCGTGCCCAGCGCCTTCGTCACCGGCGGCTCCGGCTTCATCGGCGGCGCCCTGATCGAGCGGCTCCGGCGCGAGGGCTGGGACGTGCGTGCCCTCGCCCGCTCGGAGCGCTCGGCCGATGCGGTACGGGCCCTCGGCGCCGAGCCGGTGAGCGGCGATCTCGAGGACCCGAACGCGCTCCGCGAGGGCAGCGAGGGCTGTGGGGTCACGTTTCACTCGGCGGCCAAGGTGGAGGACTGGGGGGACCCGGACGAGTTCGAGCGCCTGAACGTCCGCGGCACGCAGAACGTGGTGGACGCCTGCCGCGCGGCCGGCGTGGAACGGCTCGTGCACGTGGGCACGGAGGCCGCGCTCATGGCGGGCCATCCGCTCGTGAACGTCAACGAGGACGCTGCGCTGCGGCCGGACTCGCCGGCGCTCTACTCGTCTTCGAAGGCCAAGGCCGAGCAGCTGGTCCGTGCGGCCAACGGCGACGGCCTCGAGACCGTGGTGATCCGCCCGCGCTTCGTCTGGGGCAGCGGCGACACCACTCTGCTTCCCACGCTCGCCGAGATGGTGCGAGCAGGACGCTTCCGCTGGGTGGGGGGCGGCCGCCAGCTCACCGCCACCACGCACGTGGCCAACACCGTCGAGGGGCTCTGGCTCGGCGCCACCCGCGCTCCCGCCGGGAGCGTCTACTTCGTGACCGACGGCGAGCCGGTGGTCTTCCGCGACTTCGTGACCCGGATGCTCGCCACCCAGGGAGTGACGCCGACGGACAAGTCGGTGCCGGCCGGGCTGGCCTCGGCCGTGGCGCTCGCCGGCGAGCGCGTCTGGCGGCTGACCAAGCGGTCGGGTGCTCCGCCGATCACCCGCTTTGCGGTGTGGGTGTCCTCTCAGGAGTGCACGATCGACATCTCACGCGCCGAGACGGATCTCGGCTACCGCCCCGTGGTCTCGCGGGAGCAGGGGCTGGCTGAGCTGGCGGGCTAGCGCGCGCTCGTGGTTGCCTGGCCGCTGCTCTCGAGCTCGCCGGCCAGGCTCACGAAGAACAGCCTGAAGCGCCCGACGGCGATCTCGTCGCCGTCGTCGAGCTCGGCCAGCTCGATCCGGTCGCCGTTGCGGAACACGCCGTTGAGGCTGCGGTCGTCGAGCACCCGCGCACCGTCCTGGTCGCGGTAGATGAGAGCGTGCCGTCGCGAGACCGTCGGGTCGTCGAAGCGGACGTGCGCCGAGAGGCTGCGCCCGACCCGGGTCCAGCCGTCCTGCAGCGGCACCACCCGGACACGTTCGCCGTCCTCGAAGGCGAGATAGTCACCGCCTCGGACGAGCGCCTCACGCGCTTCCTCGAGCCAGTCGGGAGTCGCCTCGAGGTCGAGGTGGCGGGGCAGGTGGGCCTCCTCGCCGAACAGCGACGCGCGGCGGAACCGCTCACCGCCGCACTCGGGGCAGTCGGGTACTTCGTCCCTCTCGTGAAGCGCTACGGCAAAGCCGCACGCTTCGCACCGGAAAGAGCCGGCGCCCGCAAGGGTTCCGGCTGCAAAGGCTTCCATCGGATTGTCTCTCCTCAGGGGGTGGGGGAAGTGGGGATGGTAACGAGGCGCCTGCCCATGCCAAGTTAAATCCCCGCTATTTGCGGGTTTTTTGGACGAATGTCTGGGCCTCCCGATACCCTGCCGGGCCCCGCGTTATGCAGGCCTTCACCCGTCTGGCGCGCACGGGCAGGACTGCGACATCGAGAGGCGAAGCAGGGGTGATGCCCGATCTCGGCGCGCTGATCATGCACACGTCGCTGGGCGCGCTGTCGCCCACGGCCGCCCGCTGCGGAGCCTGTCAGCGCACCCCGCTCGCGGGGGAGAGCACACACGAGCTGGACAGCGGCCGAGTGCTCTGCGAGCTGTGCTTCCGGCAGCTTCCGGCCGACCGGCGCCACGCCGTGCGCAGCGAGCGCGTGCACGCCACCGACCGCCCGCTCGCGGTCGCGCCCCGAGCCGCCTGAGCCGCCACTCCCGTAGGATGGCCGCGCCATGCGCGAGGTCAGCGTCCATACGGTGATATCCGCACCTCGCGAAGAGGTCTTCGACTTCGTCTCCGACCTCGCGGGCCGGCCGGCCTGGACCGACCACTACATGCACGACTACCGGCTCGCCCGCATCAACGCGGTGGGCGAGGGCGCGGCGGCGCGCTTCCGGCTGCGGCTGCCCTTCGGCCGTGAGTACGCCGAGCTCTCGGTCGCGGAGTTCGATCGCCCCCGGCGCATCGTCGAGCAGTTGGCCGTGGGGCGGCGCGGACGCAACCGCTCGGTTGCGGTGTTCGACTTCACGCGTGAGGCCCCGGCCGTGACCCGCGTGGAGCTCACCACCTACGCGGAGCCGGCCACGTTCGTGGACCGGATCAAGGAGTTCGGCGCCGCGAGCTACATGCGCCGGCAGACCCGCAAGCAGCTCGACCGGCTGCGGATGATCTTCGAGGAACCGCCGAAGGAGCCCCTCCGGCGGGCCTCGGTCGCGGGCTACGAGGCTGCGAAGGCGCCGAGGTTCGGAGTGGCGGCCGGAACGGACCCGGCGCGCCCAGCGCGTCATTAGACTGCCGGGCCGGATGCCCTTCGTTCGTGCTCTGACGCTGCTCGCGTGCCTCGTGGCGCTCGCTGCGACCGTCGCGGCGTGCGGCAAGGAACAGGGCGTGGAGGAGCCCGCCCGGGAAGGCCTGGCCCTCCCGCTCGACGGGGTGGACTACAACGTGTTCATCACCCGCCAGCTCAACCCGAAGATCCCGGCCGACGACGCGGTGTACGACGGCCCCGAGCCCGGGCCGGACGAGAACCTGTACGGCGTCTTCCTCCAGGCCTGTAACCACTCGGACGACTCCCACCAGACGGTCGATGACTTCAAGATCGTCGACAACCAGGGGAACGAGTTCGAGCCCGAGCCGCTGGCCGACGACAATCAGTTCGCCTATACGCCGCGCGACCTCGCCTCGAAGGAATGCATCCCCGAGGCCGGGAGCGTGGCTCAGCTCGGTCCCACCGGAGGCGCGATGCTGCTCTTCAAGCTCCCGCTCCAGACGACCGAGAACCGGCCGCTCGAGCTCGAGGTCCAGGGCGAGGGCGACGAGAAGCTCACCTTCGAGCTCGACATCTAGATACCCGCCTCCAAGACCACCCGCGCGGCGGGCGCCGCGGTGGCGCCACCCGCCCCGGCCCGCACGAACATCACTCCCACCGCGATCTTCGGCTTGCGCACCGGGGCGTAGGCGGTGAACCAGGCATCGGTGTTGGACGGATCGGAGCCCTCGGCATCGGGGCCGCGCGTGTCCTCGAGCTCCGCGGTGCCGGTCTTGCCCGCGACCTTCACTCCCGTGATGCCCGCCGCCGTGCCGGTGCCGTAGGCCACCACGTCGACCATCAGCGACTCGATCGTGCGCGCCACGTCGGGCCTGGTCACTCGCACGCGCTCGGTGCCCTCGCCGGCCGCGAGGGTGGGCACGTAGCGGACGCCGTCGGCGGCGATCACCTGGCTCACCGAGGCGAGCTGCAGCGGGGTGGCGAGCGTCTTGAACTGCCCGATCGCAGTCGAGCCGACCTCGAGCGGCGTCTTGATCTCCGCTGCCGGCGGCAGCGTGCTCGACACCTCGCCCGGAATGATCGGCTTGGCGTTCCAGCCGTAGCGCTCGGCGGCGTCCACGAGAGCCTCGGCTCCCACTTTCACCCCGAGCGGCGCGAACACGGAGTTACACGAGTGGGCGAAGCTCTCGGTGAAGCTGCCGCCGCAGAACTCGCCGTTGGCGTTCTCGAGCTCGACCCCGTCGATCGTGGCCGCGCTCTCCACGGGGAACTCGGTGGACGGCTTGACGAGATCCTGCTCGAGCGCCGCCGTGGTGGTCACGATCTTGAAGGTCGAGCCGGGAGGCTGGGGAGCGGAGAAGGCGATCCCGGCCAGCGCGAGCACCTCGCCGTTCGAGGGGTCGAGCGCCGCGATGCCTCCGAAGCGCCCCGCCAGGCCCACCACGGCGGCCTCCTGGATGCGTGTGTCGATCGTGGTGCGTACCGCGGGGCTGGGCCGCGGCCGGGCGCGGGCCAGGGCGCGGCGGCCGGCCCGCAGCTCTCCGCCGGGGCGGCCACGCAGCCGGTTCTCGAAGGCCTCCTCGAGCCCGCTCTGGCCCACGGGCCAGTCGCGGGGAAAGCCATCCGCGTAGAGCGCCGCGCGCTCCGAACGGGTCTCCTCGGGCTCCATGCTCCCCGCGATCGAGTCCGCGATCCCGACGAGCGGCGAGGACCGCTCTCCGGCGGGCCCGCGCGCCAGAACCTTGCGGTTGCGCGACAGGAGCGTGGCGCGCTCGGCGGGCACGCTGTCGCGGTTGAGGCGCTCGCCGTCGCGCAGCTCCGGGAACACGAGGCGCGGCCGCCAGTCGATCCGCTCTTCGGACACCGGCACCAGCAGGTCTCCGCGTAGCTTCCCGAACACCTCGGTGTCGACCACCACCGGGACCACCACCTGGCCGTCGCGCTCGCCGTCGGCGCCGTCGGCTTCCACGCGGGTCTGTGTCGACGTGGCCGCTGCGCTGCGGTAGAGGGCCCTGAAGCGCTTGAGCGGCCACTCCCGCTGGGCCGAGTCGGAGAGCAGCGCGTGCATGCCTCGCACGTCGTCCTGCTCCCATGCCTCGACGAAGTCGGTGGCCGTGCGTTCCGAGCCCGACGCGGCCGTGGACCCCACCAGGACACCGGCCGCCAGGGCCACGCCGGCCAGCCCGCCCAGGACGGGTAGCGCACGATGCGTGAGGCGCCTGCGGCGCTCGGCGTTGATCTCGTTCACGGGGGGCAGAAGCGATGGTAAACCGCCGCACCAGCGCCATCGAGGGTGTGGCGCAAGACCACTACGCTCAGCCCGGCCGTGACCACACTGGACTGGATCATCGTCGCCTTCACGGTCGTGATGGCCGCATGGGGATACGCCCAGGGGCTGATCGTGGGCGCGCTCTCGCTGGCGGGCTTCGCCGCGGGGGCCTTTGTCGGCTCACGCCTGGGGCCGCTGGTGCTCGACGACGGCGCCGAGTCGCCCTACGCCCCTCTGTCGGCGCTCATCGGAGCGGTGCTCGTGGGGGGCATCCTGGCGTCGCTGTTCGAGTTGCTCGGCTTCCGCCTGCGCGGCCGGCTCGGGCAGAGGCTCGGAGTGCTCGACGGCGTGGCCGGCGCGCTGCTGGTGGGCTGCCTGGGGCTGTTTCTCGCCTGGGTGGGCGGAGCCGTGGCCCTCAACACTCCCGGTGCGACCGACCTGCGCGAGCCGATCCAGCGTTCGAAGATCCTCGGCGAGCTCAACGCCAGCCTGCCGCCGTCGGGCCCTCTGATCCAGGCGCTGGCCCGCTTCGACCCCTTCCCCGAGATCGACGGGCCCGATGCCGACGTGCCGCCGCCGGACTCGAAGATCGCGCGCGACCGCGACGTGCGCCGGGCCGCGGCGAGCGTGGTCAAGGTGCTGGGCACCGCGTGCGGGCTCGGTGTTCAGGGCAGCGGATGGGTGGCCGCGCCCGGAACGGTGGTCACGAACGCGCACGTGGTGGCCGGCCAGGACGACACCACGGTCGAGCTCCGGGGGGAGGGAGAGTCCCTGGACGCCGAGGCGATCTGGTTCGACCCACGCAACGACGTGGCGATCCTGCGCGTGCCCGGCCTCGGGGACGCCCGGGCGCTCAAGCGCAACGAGAGTGCCGAGCGGGGAACAGCGGCGGCCATCCTCGGCTTCCCCCAGAACGGGCCCTACGACGTGCGACCGGCCCGCCTGGGCCAGACCTCGACGGTGGTCACCCAGGACGCCTACGGCCGCGGTCCGGTGGAGCGCAAGATCACCTCGGTCCGTGGCCGGGTGCGCTCGGGCAACTCGGGCGGTCCCGTGATCGACTCGGCCGGGCGCGTGCTCACCACGATCTTCGCCGCGTCGGTCTCCGACAGCGGACGCTCGGGCTTCGGCGTGCCGGATTCGATCGTGAGGCAGGGACTCGATCGAGCGCAGTCGCCGGTGGACACCGGGCCCTGCGCCTAGAGCTTCGCGATCACCGCGTCGAGGTCCGCGGAGCGCTCGGCGATCAGCGCCTCGCCCAGGCTGCGCAGGGCGGTGAGGTTGTCCGGGCTCGCGTCGTCGAGGTCGTCGCTCGCGCCCACGAGCTCGGTCTGCAGGCGCCAGTAGGCGTCCTCGGGCAGGGCGTGGCGCAGCTGGTAGTCGACCGCGTCCGAGATCCCGTCGAAGACCACGTCGAGGATCGGGCGCGCCCACTCCACCAGGCCCCAGTCCTTGACCTCGTCGAAGGGCCGCTTGCGCGTGCGCTGGCCCGTGCCCAGCGAGAGCAGCACGATCTCGTCCTCGGCCTCCGGGTGGTGGCGGACCACCTCGGCGAACGCGCTCATCGCCGGGTTGACCGCGAACACGCCGCCGTCGACCAGCGAGCGCGGGCCGGCCTCGAGCGGCTCGAAGTAGGTGGGGGCCGACGAGGTGGCGCGGGCCACGACCGAGAGCGGGAAGTCGTCGGTGGCCGGAGTCTCGCGCGCCTTCATGCTCTTGAAGAAATACGGCCCCGGCTCGGCGGTGTCGTAGGCCGGCACGATCAGGTCCGGCCGGGCGTCCTTGAGGCGCTTGTCCGCCAGGAAGCGCGCGAGGGAGCGATCGAGGGCGGCGGAGTCGTACTTCTCGTCGAGCAGCCCGCCGGCCGAGCGGATTCGCTGCGCCAGCGAGATCGAGAAGATCTCCGGCCCCTCCTCCTCGTAGATCTTGACCACCTCCAGCGCGGGGAGTGGCTCGGGGGCGCACAGCGCACAGGCGAGGATCCCGCCCGTGGAGGTGCCCGCGATCAGGTCGAAGAGCTCGAAGATCCGGCGGTCGCTGCGGCGCTCGATCTCGGTCAGCACCAGGGCGGGAATCAGCCCCCGGATCCCTCCTCCGTCTATCGCCAGTACGCGCATGTCGTCGAACTTAACCGCTACAACTAATCCGGGTGCGTGCCGTCGCTACAGCTCTGCTTGCCCTGGGCCTGGCCGCGCCGGGCGAGCCGCCCCCGGGCAGCGCTCCCGAACGGGCCCAGGTGGACGAGAACCCCTGCATAGGGGTGAATGCTGCCCGGCTGCGCTGCCCGGATCTCGTGATGCGCCGTCCCTACGGCCTGTACACGGACCGGCTCACCAAGGCGGGCAGCACCGTCCTGCGGGCGGGCAACGTGATCGACAGCGTGGGCGCCGGCCCCGCGGAGCTGCGCGGCACGCGTGCGAGTGCCCGCTGGATGACCGCCAACCAGCGCATTCATCGTGTCGACGGCGGGCGTCTGGTGGTGCGGACGGGGGCGCGCCTTCGGTTCAAGTTTGCGCACCAGCATCGCTACTGGTGGAAGTTCTACAACGCTGCGCGCTTCGAGCTCTGGCGCGTGGACTCGCGGGGACGCCGCAGCGTCAAGGTCAGGACCGGCCCCAAGGTGGCCTACTGCCTGCGCGACCTCACGCTCACGCGCCCGAAGCTCGAGCGCTCGCCTCGGCGGCGGGTCTACCCGGCCTGCAACACCAACCCGAACCGCCGCCACGTCACGCTCGGCACCTCGCCGGGCTGGGCCGACATCTACCCGCCCGCCTATCCGGAGCAGTGGATCGACGTGACCGGCCTGCGCGGCTGCTTTGCCTACGTGCACATCGCCGATCCGGAGAACGGGATCTACGAGTCGAACGAGGACAACAACGAGGCTCAGACGATTGTCCGCCTGCCTTTTCGCGCCAAGAAGCGCCGTTCGGGGTGTAAAGGCAGGGAGCTGGGACGTTCGTACGATCCCCGGCTCTCCTACACACCGCCGGGTTAGCGGTCGGAGGCCGTCCAGCACGATCCGCGACCGCTTGATGCGGGCAGCCCGTCCGCCGATTCGAACCTATGCCAACGTTTCGCTGCACAAGCTGCGACCGGCGGGTGAACAGCCCCGTCGTGATCGGCGCGGGTGATTGCCCGCACTGCGGCGGGGATGTGGTGTTCGACATCCGCGGCAGCGCGCCGGAGGCGCCCGAGCCCGATACGGACCGGCCGCGCCGCGGCCCGCGCTCGTTGCTGGGCCGCCTGCGTCGCCGCTGAGGCCCGGCTCAGGTCGGGCCGCGCAGAACCGAGTCCCCGGAGTGCGCCGGGTCGCCGTCCGCCGGCTCGCGCGAGACGTCCAGGTAGCGGAAGCCCTTCGCGTCGACGGGCACCGGCACCTTGAGCTCGGCCACCCCCGACTTGGGAACGGCGAACGAGCCGAGCGACACGAGCTTGCCCTTGTCGCCCAGCAGCCAGAGCTCGTAGAACTCGCCGTCAGCGCTCGGACGCAGCCCCGAGACTCGCACGCTGGCGTCCTCGCCGGGCCGGGCCGTGAGCTCGGCCACCCCGGCGGCCCCGGCGTTGGGACGGCCGATCGACCTGAGCTCGATCTTCTGGGCCGTCACGGTTGAGCCGCCCCCGCCGTCGTCGCCGCCCCACAGCGCGAGGCCCGCCAGCAGTCCCGCCACGAGGAGCAGAGCCGACGCCGCCACGGCCACGACCGGCCGCAGCACCAGGCTGCGGCCGCGCCGGGCGCGCTCCGCCTCGGCGGGCCACGGCGCGGGCGGCGGCACCGGCCGGTCCCACGCCTCGCGCGGGAGCTCCTCCAGACGCCGAGAGAGATCGTCGAGTGACTTGTCGCTCACGACCCCACCCCTTCCTCGTCCTCGATCAGGTCGCGCAGCCTGCGCAGCGCGGTGACCATGCGCATCTTCACCGTGCCCAGCGGAATGTCGGTGCGCTCGGCCACCTCGGACTGGCTCAGCCCCTCGTAGAAGCGCATCCGCAGGAGCTCGGCCTCCTCCGTCCGCAGGAGCGAGAGCAGGTGGGCGACCCGCCAGCGCTCGACGAGGGCGTCGAGCGACTGCCCGGGATCCTCGGCCACGTCGAAGTCGTCCGTGGGGTCGTGGGGCTCCGGCCGGCGCCGGCGCAGCTCGTCCACCGCGCGGCTGCGGGCGATGGTCATGATCCAGGTGAGAACGCTCGCGCGCTCCGGGTCGTAGGTCGGCGCTCGCTGCCAGACCTCGAGGAACACCTGCTGATGCACGTCCTCGGCGGCGCCGCGGTCGCCCAGCGAGTTGATCAGGTAGCCGAGCACGGTGGGGGCGTACTCGCTGTAGAGGCTCTCGAGCGCCGCGCGGTCGCGCTTGCGCAGGCGCTTGGCCAAGCCGTGACCCCCGTGCTCAATCCCGCTCCCGCGGCGCAGGAACGACCCCGCGCGGGCTTCGAGGAGCGGTGCGGCGCGGGACAGCACCGGAGGCACGAGGTTCACTGCGGCCATCCCGGGGGGTACGGCCGGCGAGCGACCGGCGGTTGCCCAACCGAACGTCGGCCGGGGTCCGTAGGAGCCCAGGAAGGGAAACCACCGACGGAGGTATGACGTGAGACGTTCCATCCTTGTGCTGACGGCGATCGTAGCTGCGTTCCTCGTGGCCGCACCCGTCGCCGGCGCAGCGAAGGTCAATCTGGCCGGGGGCTCCACCACCCTCAAGCTCAACCCGGGTACGGCTGCAGCTCTGGCCGACGCCGGCGCGAGCGTGGCCCCCCTCAAACCCGCCAAGGTGAAGGGCGGTGGAGTGGCCTTCCCGATCACCGGCGGAGCCATCGATCCCGCGACCGCGCGGGGGCGCATCGATCACTCCGGTGGCCTCGTGTTCCGCGCGGGCGGCGCGAAGGTGGCGATCAAGAACTTCCGCGTGCACGTGGGTGCCAAGCGGGCGATCCTGACCGCGAAGGCGGGTAAGGCGCGCATCACGGTTCTGTCGCTCAACCTGTCGAAGGCGAAGATCAAGCGCCCCGGGCTCGGCACGACCGTCACCGGCATCAGGGCGGTACTGGCCGGCCAGGCGGCGAAGGCGCTCAACGCGGCCTTCGACACGGATCTGTTCGCCAAGGGGCTGCCGATCGGCAAGGTGTCGGTCAAGGCGAAGCCGGCCGAGGTTGCCCTGAAGGGCGGCTCCACGGCTCTGCAGCTCGATCCGGGAGCGGCGTCGGCGCTGCAGTCGCTGGGCGTGACCGCCGGCGTGGTGGCTCCGGCCACCGCGGAGTCCGACGGGCTCAACTTCCCGATCACGGGCGGCAAGGTCAACGCCAAGACGTTCGCCGGGTCGATCCGGCACGGCGGGGGCATCAGCCTCACTGCCGGCTCCACCAAGGTCGAGCTCACGGACTTCACCATCAACGTGGACTCCGACCCCGACCTGACCGCCCTCGTGGGCGGGCAGCGCGTGTCGATCCTCTCGCTCGACCTGTCGCAGCTTCAGGCGAAGGTGTCGGGCAGGAAGATCACGCTGGCCGGTGTGAAGGCCAACCTGACCGCCGCCGCGGCCACGGCCCTCAACCAGGCGTTCAGCGTGTCGGCGTTCACCGAGGGACTGACCCTCGGCACGGCGACCGTCAAGGCGCGCGCCCAGTAGCGCTCCTCAGGGGGATGGCTGATCCCGGCCGGGCGCACCGCCCGGCCGGGCGGCCCCTCTAGGGCTGGCGCGGCGGCACGGTTATGCCGGGAACGCGCGGGCATGGCGGCGTTCCGGGGATGCCGCAGGTCGGCCGCGTGGGCGGATCGACCACGACCGGGGGGTCGGTCGTCACGGGCGGAACGTCCGGCGGGTCGGTGACCACAGGGGGGTCGTCCGGCGGGTCGGTGACCACCGGGGGATCGTCTCCGGCCAGGTTCTCGCCACCACCGCCGCCGCCGTTCTGCCCACGGGTGCTTCCCTGCTGGCCGCCCTGCGGCTTGCGCACCGGGTCCTTGGCCGCGCGGTCGGTCTGCCCGCCGGATGAGGTTCCCGGCTCGTCGTTGGCCGGCTGCCCGTCCGCCTGCCCGGGCTCGTCCGCTGCGGCCGGCGCGGCCGTTCCCTTCTGAGCCTTCTTGTCGGCGGGCTTCTTGTTGTTCTTCTTCGACGCCGCGGGCTCCTTGGGGGCGGGATCGTCGCTCACCGTCTGCGACTCGTCGGCGGTGGGGCGAGTGTCCTCGACCTTCGTCCCGTCGTGGACCGTTGCGGCCAGCAGCACCAGCAGGATCGCCGCTGCCAGGCCGCCGATCAGCGCGAGGTCGAGCCGGCGGTGGCGCAGGAGGGCCGCGCGGGCGCTCGCCGGCGCGCCTGCGGCGCCGGCCGCCGCACCGCCGCCGGCCCCGCTGAGCCGCGCCCGCAACCCGCCTCCGGCGCCGTTGCCGGCTCCGTTGCCGAGCCTCGCCTCGTGGCGTGCGGTGACGTCGCTCCAGTCCTCGCCCACCGCGCCGGCGGCCCGGGCCATCGTCTCCCGGAACAGCAGCGGCGCGGCGGCCACGGGCAGCCATGCCCGGTAGGACACCCCGGCCTCTTCCATCGCCTCACGGCTGAGGCGGCAGGTCTCGCAGTCCGCCATGTGCAGGCGCAGCCAGTCGGCATCCTCCGCGGGCTGGCGGTCCTGCTCGGCGGCCAGGAGCGCGATGGCGCGTTCACAGTCCGCCGACGATGTTGCGATCGAGGCGAGAGCGGTGCCCCGCAGCGCATCGCGCAGGTTGATGCGCGCCCGCGAGATCAGCTGAGCCACCGAGTTGCGGTTCATCTCCATGATGTCCGCGATCTCGTCGTAGGAGAGGTTCTCGACCTCCCTCAGCACCAGCACCTCCCGCTGGCGCTCGGGAAGCATGAGGTTGGCTTCCCGGATCTCGTCCTGACGCGCCTCGAGGAGGACGTTGCGCTCCGGATCGTCGCCCGGGTCACCGGGCTCGAAGCCGAGCCCCCCGCCGCCCACGCCACCCCCGACCGGGACAGCGCCCTCGGCGATCTCATCGCTCGGCTCGGCGCGCTTTTGGCGTTCGATCAGGTCGTAGCAGGCGTGTCGCGCGGACGTGAACAGGTAGGAGCCGAACGCGAGGTCGCGGCCCTCGAGCTTGGGCAGGCGCCGCAGGACGCTGACGAACGCCTCCTGGGTGGCGTCCGCGGCGTCGGCCTCGGAGCCCACGATCCGCAGGCAGAGGTTGTAGGCGCGTTTCTCGTAGCGGCTGTAGAGCTCGGCGAAGGCGTCGCCGTCTCCCGCCACGGCACGCCGAGCCAGGCCGGTCTCGTCGCTTGCGAGATCCTCGCTCAGGGCCACGGTGTCCAAGGTACTCCTATGTGTGTGCTTCGGAAAAGGCAGGGCGAAGGGCTGTGCTGTGATGGCCATCGCCCTTCCAACCGGTGTCTCGGGAGGAAATTACGGCGCATCCGCATCTGAGGCTCCATCATCTCGCATGTCATGGATGTGATCTACGACACGATCGGCCGCAGCTACCGCGCCACGCGCCGCGAGGAGCCCCGAATCGCTGCGGCGATCGTGGCGGCGCTGGGGGATGCGCGGTCGGTGGTGAACGTGGGGGCCGGTACGGGCTCGTATGAGCCGCGCGACCGCGAGGTGATCGCCGTCGAGCCGTCGGACGTGATGATCGCCCAGCGGCCGCCCGGAGCCGCGCGCGTGGTACGCGGCCGAGCTGAGGAGCTGCCGCTCGAGAACGACTGCTGCGACGCGGCCATGGCGATCCTCAGCATCCACCACTGGGACGATCGTGCGGCGGGACTGCGCGAGCTGCGCCGCGTGGCGCGGCGGCGGGTGGTGGTGTTCGGGATCGATCCGGCGGAGACCGATGGCTTCTGGATGACACGCGAGTACCTCCCCGAGGTCATGAGCCTCGTCTCCGGCTCCGGCGGCCCCACGAGATGGGAGAAGGAGCTCGGCGAGTTGCTGCCCGGACGGCTGCAGGTAGAGGCCGTGCCGGTCCCGCACGACTGCCGCGACGGCTTCTACGGCGCCTGGTGGCGCCGCCCGGCCGCGTTCCTCGATCCCGTGGTGAGAGCGGGGATCTCGGTGTTCTCACAGGTCCCGGAGGCGGCGGTAAGCAGGGCGCGTCGAGAGGCTGCGCGCCGATCTGGACAGCGGCGCCTGGGCACGCCGCCATGCCGATCTGCTCGAGCTCGACGAGCTCGATCTGGGCTACAGGGTGATCACGGTGGAGCTCGATTGAGCAGCGACGCAAGCTCAGCGCCCGAGGTGCATCCCCACCAGCCGGGGAGCAGCGCAGACCGCCCGAGAGACGGCATCCGGCCGCTCCCCGTTCTCCGCTGCCTTCTCGACCCGCAGCAACGCCGAGCGCACCACCGAGCCCCCGACGAACGCCAGCGGCTCCGGCGGCACCCACGCTCCGGCTCCCGACTCGACGATGGGCAAGCGCGAGTACTCGTCGCGACGGTCCAGGGCGAGCGCGGACAGCGCCCGCGCGGCCAGGAAGGTCGGTCCCACTCCGTTGCCGGTGAACCCGAAGGCGAAGTGCACCGGCGCCCCGGGCAGCGTGCCCACCTGGGGCAGGTGGCTGGGGGAGACGTCGATCGGTCCGCCCCAGGCGTGGGTGATGCGCCGGCCGCGGACCCCGGGGAAGATTCGCTCGAGCCCGCCGATCGTCTCGGCGGCCACCTCGCCGTCGACCTCCACGCGCCCGTTCAGCCGCGCGCCGCAGGCCAGGCGCCCGCCGCCCCAGCCGAGCACGATCCGGCCGTCCCGGGTGGTGCGGAAGTAATGCAGCAGCGTGCGGCCGTCGGTGATGCACTCGCCGCCGGTCCAGCCGATCTCCTCGAGCAGGTCGGGCACCGGCTCGGTCATCACGATGTGCGACGAGGTGACCGACAGCCGGGAGCGAAGCGCCGCGACCGAGCGGGCAGCGGCCCCGACGGTCAGCACCGCCGCGGAGGCGCGTACGGAGCCGGCGTCGGTCTCAGCGACCACGGCGTGCGGGCGCGCGGATCCGTTGGAGCCGCCGGCGGCCGGCTCGTGGCGGAGGGCCCTCACGCGCGAGTGCTCGAACACCTCCACGCCGCGTTCGATCAGCCGCCGGCGCAGACCGAGCGCCAGTCGCGCCGGCTGCACGGTGGCGAAGTCGGGTACGAACACGCCGCGCCCGAACACGGGGGACAGGCAGCGCTCCGCCACCTGCTGCGCGGACAGGTCCTGAACCGCCTCGGGTGAGCCGAGGGCCGCCGCGGCCTCCACCGCCGCGAGGCCGACGCCGTCGAAGGCCTCGCCCGTCGAGACGCACAGGTAGCCCGACTGGTCGAACCAGGCATCCACCTCGTTCGCCTCGCACCACGCGCCGATGTCGGACACGGTGCGGCTCGCGGCCTCGAGCAGCCTCCGCGCGGGCTCGTCGCCGAAGCGGTCGCGCACCGTCGCGGCGCTGAACCAGAGCGACTCGCAGAAGCCGCCGTTGCGGCCGCTGGGACCGTGCCCGCAGAGGTCTCCCTCCAGCAGGGCCACCTTCGCGCCCGGCTCGGCCTCCAGTACGTGCCATGCGGTCCACATGCCGGCATAGCCGCCGCCGATCACCAGCACGTCGGCATCGAGGGCTTCGCTGAGCGGGGGGCGAGCCTCGACCCCGCCGGCCTCATCGAGCCACCAGCCCGTCGCGTTATGACGACCCACTTGCGTATGGTGATTGGGGACTGCGATGACCAAGACCCTAGTAATTGCAGAGAAGCCCTCGGTCGCTCGCGACCTCGGCTCGGCCCTGCCCGGTTCCTTTACGAACTCCAAGGACAAGACCCATCTGGTGGGCGACGACTACGTGGTCACGTGGGCCGTGGGACACCTGGTGGGACTGGCCGAGCCCGAGGCCTACGACCCGAAGCTGAAGAAGTGGCGCTACGCCGATCTGCCGATCATTCCCGACAAGTTCAAGCTCGTTCCCAACGACGAGCGGGCGGCCAAGCAGCTCAAGGCGATCCACCGCCTGATGGCCGACGACGAGATCGAGACCATCGTCAACGCCTGCGACGCCGGGCGCGAGGGCGAGCTCATCTTCGCCTACCTGTACGAGATCGCGCCCGTGCACAAGCCCGTGCTGCGGCTGTGGCTGTCGTCGATGACCAAGAGGGCGATCGCCGAAGCATTCGAGGGGCTGCGCCCGGGTGAGGAGATGAAGCCGCTCGAGGAGGCGGCCCGCTCACGCTCCGAGGCCGACTGGGTGGTGGGCATGAACGCCACCCGCGCCGCCAGCATCCGCCTGCGGGCGGCCTTCGACGGGGCGGTATCGCTCGGCCGCGTCCAGACACCCACGCTCGCGCTGCTCGCCCGCCGCGAGGAGGAGATCCGGGCGTTCAAGCCCGAGCCCTACTGGCTCGTGGAGGCGCGCTTCGCCGCCGACCGCGAGCGCCTCTACCGGGGCCGCTACCTGGGCGGCAAGCGCCTGCCCTCGGAGGACGAGGCCAAGGCGATCGTCGAGGCCGTGACCGGCCAGGCCGGCGAGATCACGAAGCTCGAGAAGAAGGAGGAGCGCGAGAAGCCGCAACTCCTCTACGACCTGACCTCGCTGCAGCGGCACGCCAACACGCTGCTCGGCTTCTCGGCCCGGCGGACGCTGTCGGCGGCGCAGCGGCTCTACGAGGAGCACAAGGCGCTCACCTATCCGCGCACCAACTCCCGCTTCCTCACCGGAGACATGGTCGCCGAGATCAAGCCCACGGCCGAGCTGGTGGGCCACAACCCCGGCTACCGGCGCGGTGCGGAGTTCGTGGTCGCACTCGACAAGCTGCCACTCCAGCGCGTGGTCAACGACACGAAGGTCGAGGATCACCACGCGATCATCCCCACCCGCTCCGAGCACGACCTCTCGAAGATGGGCCAGGACGAGCTGAAGGTCTACGACCTGGTGGCCAAGCGCTTCCTCGCCGTGTTCCACCCCGAGGCCGTGTTCGAGCGCACGCGGGTGGAGACGACCGTGGCGGAGAACGTCTTCAGGACGAGCGGGCGCCGCCTGGTGGAGCCCGGCTGGCGCGCCGTCTACGGCGATCAGGCCGAGGGCGAGCCCGGCGAGGACGACTCGGGCGGCGACCAGCTGCTCCCGAAGCTCGAGCAGGGCGAGACGGTGGACACGCGCGCGGTCGAGTTCCTGCGCAAGGAGACCCAGCCGCCGCGGCGCTTCACCGACGCGTCCCTCCTGGGCGCCATGGAGACCGCCGGCAAGGAGATCGAGGACGCCGAGCTGCGCGAGGCCATGAAGGACTCCGGGATCGGCACGCCGGCCACGCGGGCCGGGATCATCGAGCTCCTGATCGGGCGCGAGTACATCGAGCGCGAAGGCCGCGCACTGGTGGCCACCGAGAAGGGGATCCAGGTGATCCGCCTGCTCAACGGCCATCCGCTCACCTCGTCCGAGCTCACCGGCAACTGGGAGAAGCGGCTCGGCCTGATCGAGCGCGGCGAGGACAGCCACGACGCCTTCATGGGCGACATCGCCAAGTTCACCACCGAGACCGTCGAGGAGCTCGACAAGCTCAAGGGCGTCCGGATCGAGCGGGCCAAGCTCGGTCCCTGCCCGGTCTGCGGGCGCGAGATCTCCGAGAACCGCAAGGGCTACTCGTGCTGGTCGCGCGAGGATCCGGGCTGCGGCTTCGTGATCTGGAAGCGAAAGGCCGGCAAGTCACTGCCCGTGTCGGTGGCCAAGGAGCTGATCGAGTCGCTGCGCGCCTCGCGCGAGAGCGGTGAGGACCCCGGCGTGGGCCGCACGGCCAAGGCCGTCACCGGTTTTCGCAGCCGCGCGGGGCGAACGTTCAGGGCCAAGCTCCGGCTCGAGCAGGACGCCGAGGGCAAGTGGCGGGTGGAGTTCGACGAGGAGTGGGCCAAGGAGCCGCCGAAGGGCGAGTCCGAGGAGGAACGTGCCGAGGCGGAGGTCCAGTCGGATGACGGCGCGCAGAAGACGCCTAAGGCTGAGCCGGCCACCGCTTGACGGGCGCTGGCTACTGTGGGTAGCCTACCGTCGGTAGTGTGGATGCTCTCAGTCCCCGCATAGAGGATTTCGAGCACGGGCGGGTGCCGCGCAAGGTGCGCGAGCGCCAGCTGGTGGAGCTCGCCGAGGAGCTCTTCTCCGAGCGCGGCTATCAGGGCGCCTCGATGGACGAGCTGGCACGCCGGGCGGGTGTGACCAAGCCCATCATCTACGAGCTGTTCAAGAGCAAGGACGGCCTGTTTCGCGCCTGCCTCGAGCGTTCCGCCGACCGGCTGGCCGAGCAGGTGGCGGAGGCGGTCCGGGCCGAGCAGGAGCCCGAGGCCAGGCTGCGCGCCGGCGGGCTCGCCTTCCTGCGCTTCGCCACCGACCACAGGGTGGCCTGGGAGCTGATGATGGAGGGACGCTTCTCCGACACCGCGGTGGAGGTGCGGCGCAGCCAGGCTGCGCTGGTGCTCGAGCTGCTCAGAGAGATGGCCCCCGGCGACGTCGACGAGCGTGAGCTGCAGGTGGTGGCCCACGCGGTCAACTCCGCCTTCGAGGGCGTGGCCCACTGGATGTGGGAGCACCCGGAGGAGCCCATCGAGCGGCTCGCCGATTGGACTGTCGAGCTGCTTCTTCCCGGACTCCGGAGGTTCACTTGACTCATCACGAGATAGTCATCGTCGGCACCGGCTTCTCCGGCCTGGGTATGGCGATAAGGCTCAAGCAGGAGGGCCGCCACGACTTCGTCCTGCTCGAGCGCGCCGGTGCCATCGGCGGCACCTGGCGCGACAACACCTATCCCGGCTGCCGCTGCGACGTCCCCTCGCACCTCTACTCGTTCTCCTTTGCCCCCAATCCCGGCTGGTCGTCCACCTTCTCGCCCCAGGCCGAGATCCTCGACTACCTCCACGACTGCGCCGAGCGCTACGGCGTGATGGGGCACGTGCGCTTCGATCACGAGCTGCTGGGGGCGGCCTGGGACGACGATGAGCGCGTCTGGCGCCTCGACACCTCCCAGGGCGAGCTCACCGCCGGCGTCCTGATCGCCGGCCAGGGCCCGCTCTCCGAGCCGAGCGTGCCCGCCCTCCCCGGCCTCGACACCTTCACGGGAACCGCGTTCCACTCGGCGGAGTGGGACCACGAACACGACCTCGAGGGCGAGCGCGTGGCGGTGATCGGAACCGGCGCCTCGGCCATCCAGTTCGTGCCCGAGATCCAGCCCGAGGTGGAGCGGCTGCACGTGTTCCAGCGCACCGCACCCTGGGTCATGCCGCACAACAACCGGCCCATGCAGGGCTTCGAGCGCGCTCTCTACCGGGTCTTCCCAGCGGCGCAGAAGGCGATGCGCGCGGCGATCTACTGGGCCCGGGAGATCTTCGTGCTGCAGTTCCGGCGCCCGCGTACGGGCCATCTCGTGGAGCGGATGGCCCGGAGCCACCTGCGCGCCCAGGTGGCCGATCCCGAGCTGCGCGAGCGGCTCACCCCGCGCTACGCGATCGGCTGCAAGCGCATCCTGCCCACCAACCAGTGGTATCCGGCGCTCGTGCAGCCGAACGTCGAGGTGGTGACCGACGCCATCCGCGAGATACGCCCGCGTTCGATCGTGCTCGCCGACGGCAGCGAGCGCGAGGTCGACACGATCATCTTCGGCACCGGCTTCCGCGTGACCGATCTCCCGATCGCGGCGCTCATACGCGGCCGCGACGGCCGGACGCTCGCCGAGGTCTGGCAGGGCTCGCCCGCGGCCTACAAGGGCACCGTGGTGGCGGGCTACCCCAACCTGTTCTTCATGGTCGGGCCGAACACCGCCCTGGGGCACACCTCGATCGTGTTCATGATCGAGTCTCAGATCGAGTACGTGGCGGGAGCGCTGCGCACGATGCGGCGCCGCGGAGCCGGGACGCTCGAAGTGCGGCCCGAGGCCCAGGCCGCCTGGGGCGCGCGGATCGAGCGCATGACCGAGGGCACGGTATGGGTCTCCGGCGGCTGCGACAGCTACTACATCGACCGCAACGGCCACAACTCTACGCTCTGGCCCAGCTTCACCTGGCCCTTCCGCCGGCAGCTGCGCGAGTTCGACGAGGCGGCCTACACGCTGGCCCCGCCCGTGCGCGATCCGCTGACCGCGGCTGCCTGACGCGCCCGCGGCGCCCCCTTGGGCTGCCACAGGGCGACCTCGGCAGCGTCCTCTGCGACCACGACGCTGCGCCAGCCCGCCGGACCCTCGCGCGGGGTGAGCAGGACGGTTGCGCCCAGGCTCTCGGCACGCCGCGTGGCCTGCTCGATGTCCGCGACCGCGACATAGGGCAGCCACAGCGCCCGGCTCGTGCCGCACTCCACGACCCCGCCGTCGATGGCGCCGTCCCAGCCGAAC